>NZ_JBYGYM010000001.1:0-2362498 GCF_057652055.1 Cupriavidus sp. CER-90
TCCGGATTCGTCGCGTCCCGGCCGGACGACTTCCACGGTGACTTTGAGCATAGATGGGCGTCGCTACAGCGACTCTCCTGCGTGACAGCGGAAGCGCAGTGTATGGCGTTCGCAACGTTGGTTGCAAAAATATTCACGTAATCGGCACAACCTTGCCGGTTGCAGATGGTGGCAGCCAAAAGAGAGCATCGAGCGTTGCCGCGACCATTGCCGGTCTACATAATCTCTCTGTCATGAAAGGGAGGCGAGCATGCATGTGGTGGAGTGTCGGCGGACAGGCGCATCCTGCGCGCACCAGAAGACAGCGCTGTGGCTGTGACGCAAGCAGAGACATCGTCGGTCCAACCGCTACACGTGCTCTACCTTGACTATGATGGGGTGGCCCATCCCGATGCGGTCTATCGAACCAGAAACGGCATCGAGCTTCTCCATCACCCCGGACACAACTTGTTTGAGCATGTGCCGTTGTTGAGTGAGGTGCTAGCTCCGTACCCTGGCGTCAAGATTGTCTTGTCTACCTCTTGGATTCTGCTCGACGGCGGATACGATTTTGCGAAGTCGAAGCTCTCCTCAGAACTTCAGGCCCGCTGTATTGGAGGGACTTTCCATCGCCGTGAAACCCGCAGGGCCTGGTTCGAAAGCATGTCGAGGCCGGACCAAGTCCTTCTCGATGTCCATCTACGAAAGCCGGCACGGTGGCTTGCAGTGGACGACTCGCCTGACACGTGGCCAGACTGGGCGACCACCCATGTCGTCCGGACCGACCCTACGCATGGCATAGCCCAAGACCGCATACTTTCAGAGCTACTGGCTAAGCTGGATTACCAGTTTGGATCGATATAGGCGTTTGCGTCCAGCTTTGTCGCGCCATTTAGTTGGCAGAAACGGCCGTTGTTGGCTGCGGATTCAACCGGTCGATGTAACGTACTGGTGAAACCTTTCAGCCGGCGTATCTAAGTTCAGGGTCTTGCGTGGGGGCGCGTTGCGACGCCATGACGCTATTGCACCGACTGTGCCGCCATTTCCATGCACTTAAGGTAGACAATACGTCGAGTCGCCCAGTCGTCCTCGGATGATCTCCGCTCATAAACCAGTTTCGCAAGACCCTGCACCAATCCCGCTGGATACACGCTGGGCGAATTCAGGAAACGTTGCGTTTTCTCTATTGCCTGCGGCTCAGGTAGACCTTCCTCGCGATAAGCGATCAGCGTGGTCGGAATATCAAGCCGGGCCATGCAGATTTCCTCAACCTTAAACTGCGCTGGGTCGCTGCTGCCGCGCGTCTTCGCGCACGATGCGAAACGCCGCGCAGCGATGGTTGCATAGTGTTCTGTCGGATTGCGATCCATTTCGTCCATCACAGCCACCGCTGTCTGCGCGCGAGGCCCGATGGTGTCGAGCAGCGACTTGCGCATGGAGCGTTTGGAAAGATGATAGAGGCGCCCAACATCGAACGCTGCGAGAGCGTCGTCCCTACATTCATCAAACACCCTACCATCCTCCTCCTTGGCCTGGGCTGCAAAGCCGAATTGACTCCGCTTGTTGTAGGTTTGCGCGTGCGCGAGGCTCAAAGCAGCGGTTACCGCCAGAGCCATGACGAGGATGCCACGATTGGATGTAGTTCGCATGATTCTTCTGATTAGCAGGTCTGACAAGAGCCGAAGGTGGCAACGGACAGTCGAAAATTTCCTGTTAGCCGCAGCCGAGCCACCGCGTCACTGCCTGGGAAGCAAGCTATCAAGGTCGCTTAGGCTCGTCGATCCACTGGCGGCAGACACGGGCCGTTGACTATCCGGATTTAGGCGGCTACCGCGATCAACTCGGGAAGGACTCGTACCTCCTTCCTTCTGATTCTGGTTCGCGGTCAGCGGGCCAGGCGTACATCGACTCAGCATGCCGTCCTTCTTCAATGCCTCGGAGATGTCGGTCGCGAGTGTTTCGCCACGCTCTTTCAGCGATATCAGCTTGGCGCCTCGACTGAAGGCGAAGCCGCCTTTCCAGACGAGCCGGTCCTCTCGTAGGTCCCGGAGCGAAGCCGCGTAGTTCACTCGCAGCCTGTTGCCATAGCTATCAACAACGCCGCCGTCTATGGCAATAAGCAGCAGCGTGTCAGCACCGAACTCCCGCATTCGGGAAGCGGGGCCGTTTTCCTGTAGCTCAAGACCCGTGTTTTGGTCGACGGTGACAGAAACCCTACATTCCGCGGCAATCTGCCGTAATCGACGGCTGAATGCGCCTGAAAAATCTTGATTCCACCCCATGCCATCGGGTACGAGAACGTACAGTTTCGTTGGGCGCCCACTGTAGTCCCTGGCGCGGTTCGTGACTGCGCCAGTTGTCGGGGCGCAAGCCTGGACAAATAATACAGTCGCTACGACGGACGCCATACGCGTCACACGAAACGCGAGATTCAACGCGAATGTCATATCACAGTGAATAGGTGAGGAAATACGGATTCGTGAGAGATTTGAGAGTAAAGCCACCGCTCCGAGCGATGATTTCATAGCAGGACTGCATAAGTTTGAATCGGGGGTTGTCAACTGTCAGGCAGATTTGGCCCGCTTCCATATCAATCCGATAGGTACCCCCTGTGTAGTTCTTCGAATTTGAGTTCGTTGCACCGAAGCTACCGTCGCTCTTAACATCAAGCCACAGGTTGACACCAGTGGGCGCCGTAGCCGTAATCTTTCCTAGCGCACGAAAATGGCGGTCGAGCTCATCGCCAGAAAGGCGGCGCCCATTCACAACACCGGCCCGGGGAGCCGGGGCTTGCGCGTCAGCGGGATTCAATGGAGGCAGCGGAGCTGCTTTTTCCGCCCGATACTTCTCCAACTCTCGCTTAGAACGCGTCGGAACGTCGGCAATCCACTGGGCCGGGATCGCAAAGTTAATGTTCTGTGCGTCTCTTAGAGTACGATAGGGGACACCGATCAATCGCCCTTCTGTATCAAAGAGACCACCACCGCTGGATCCGGGGGAAATCGGTGCAGTGGTCTGGATGCGGATAAGCACATTGTCCGCGTCTCTATGCAGCGACGACAGCAGCCCATCGCTCAGCGTCAGCTCGAAACCGCGCGGAGTACCGATGGCATAGACTTTTTGGCCAACTTTTAGCGAAGCCATCGGTGCGATGGGGACGGGAGGCGCGATCAATCCACGAGCTTCGATCATGCAAAGGTCGCGCTCGACATCGGCATGTATCAGACGGGCCGAATGAAGGGTGTTGTCTCGCTTCACGGCAATGGTCTTCGCGCGGGTCAATACATGGCAGTTCGTAATAAGCTCTTCATGTCCTATAACGACGGCGCTGCCAAGTTGCATGACGACGCCCTGAGCGTCGTAGGCGAATACCACCCAGATGCTGGGGGACCGCTTCTCAAAAAGTTCTCCAGCTTCAAGTGCCCATGCTTGTAGCGTGCTCAAGAGGCAGAGCGCCGCAAATCCCCTTGTTGCGATTCTCCAAATGACCATAGTGGGTCTCATCCAGACTGCTATTGCTGGTTGGGCAGGCATATTCCCGAATGCCCGCGCATATCTTTTAGGCCTAGCCGTGTACGCAATATGAAATGTAACTCAGGTACAATCGGCCGGGCGAGAAGATAGCAGAGTTAGAATTGTCTGTTGTTAAAAGCAATCGAAGTTCATGTTGGTGCGGCTACATTTGATAACGCCGGCCTACAAGCTTTTCAGCCGGCTGCGGAATCTTGAAAATCGACTTCGGAGAAGTGAGAAAACCACGCCCATCCAAACCTCAGAATTAATATTACGAACTCTCTTTTTTCAGTGAAGTGTGCCACTGGGGTCGCCGTACCCGAGAACATGTATATATTTTTTCTATCCCGTTTGACGGCTGCCTTCGTTGTGGCCACAACTCTCGGTGCCTGCGCCATCAACGCACCTGAGCCGATTCAGGATTCGAGCATTGCACGCATCGGCGCCGTTTTCTTGGCTGAACGTCTGCGCTCGGATCTTGTCCACTCATACTGGAACAAGCCCGACACACGTTGGGCTATCGCTTGTGTAAGTAGTTGGCGCGCCGAGGAAATGGGATCCAGACTGGTGTCGGCACTCAAGTACGAGCTCACTGAGGAGGAAATTCGCAAGAGTAGCGAGTTCTTGCAGAGCCCGGCAGGGGGCGTTTTCGCAGAGAGGGCGCTCTACAGGGTGCCACGCGGCCCGGCACCGGAATCTCAAATCGCTGCAACCCGAAACTTTTACAATTCACCGGCCGGCACGAAGCTGACTGACCCCAAGCTCATCGCGAAGTTCTCGGATGCATTGCTATCGGCGTCGGTAGACCATTTCACCGCGTGTAAAGGGCGTTACGATGCCGCGCTAAAGTCCCAAGTGAAACCGGAACCTGTCATAGACGAGGCCGCCGAACGATTCTGTACGTTACCGCGAGTGATTTACCCAAAGAAGGCCGCACGCGAAAGGACTGAAGGCAAGGTGAATGTACGGTTGTGGGTGAATGATGTGGGCTTGATTTACCTCACACTCGTAGTGCAGTCCTCTGGGCATCGAATTCTGGACGAAGCTGCGGAAGAAGCGGTTCGAGCCATGCGCTGTCGCCCCTACATCGAGAATGGCAAAGCCTTGTTCGCCACGGCCCAGCAGCCTATAAGCTTCCAGTTGCAGTAACGTTCGCCAATACGCAGGGTGCTGCTTGGCTCGGGTGCGGCGCTGGACATCGATACCCGAAATCGTGAAGTGTCTTCCGGTCAGGTTTGCACACAGTCTGACGGGAATCATGGCTCAACGGCTCTGACCCGAGGCGGTCCCTTCAATTTCGCAGATACCGGACGTGGCGTTGGATAAACGGAAGGAGCGCCAGTAATTCAGTCCTTCTTCGCTATACTGGCGTAGGTCTATCGTTACGCTGCTGGATCACGCCCCTCTAGGCTCAGATCATGTCGCTTTTCGACAATGCATTCGCGAATCTCGAACTCGATCACATATATGCAATTGTTGAATCCGAAGCGTCTGCGGCACAGTTCTGTGCCAGGCACAATCTACAAGCCATTTGGCCCGCTATGGTCCATCAGGGACAAGGCACAGCCTCCCTCGCTGTCGGCTACGCAGACGGTTATATCGAGTTGGTTTGGGTAACGGACGCCGACTTGCTTGCCGCGGCGGAGTACCAGCATCGTGCCAATCTGACCGCGAGAGTTCACTGGCGATCGACCAATGCCGTGCCGTTCGGAATAGGATTTCGAGCGAAAAAGGGGCAGGACGAGCTTTCAGGCGGCCTGTGGCGGTCCTACTCACCAACCTGGTTGGGCGGCAACGAGCCTATTCGAATGCTCGGCGTGGCCCAATGCGAGGTCTGGCGACCGTCGGTTTTCGTTGTGCCTCGCGCCACCGCGTATCCGACACTACTGAATAGCATCTCCGGGGAGCGCCGCAAGCATCTGCAACTGCGATCCTTGAACGGCGCAAAACTATCGGCACCGGGGATGCGAATCGAAATGGTTTCGGACCTGGGCGTAGCAGCAGGGATTTCCCTGTATCGAAGGCCGCTTCCTCCGTCACTTTGCATCCCTGGCGCGTTGGAACTCTTACTGGGCCAATGACCGCTTTGGGCAGGAGGGGTCATTGGACTGTGCGTCGAGATTGGCGATCATCGCGCGTCAGGTCGCTCGACTAAATCATCTTTTTCATCGACGGCGCGGAGTGAAGCGCATAGTGTCGGCTCTCATAGAACGAAACGGTTTCCGGTCTCGCATCGAGAAATATGGCATTCATGTCGCGTACACGTGCGTCGGCTTCGGCGTAGTTCATCAGGGTGTGACCTGCACCGCTTCCTCGTGCTTCCGATAACACCACCAGATCATCGATGTGCAGATATGCCCCGCGAGCTAACGTGTGGACTGGCCGCATTCCCATGACGCCTATAATTTCGGTTCTTCGCCGATCTGCGGGGTGGTTGAGGGTCGCTGAACGACCCTTAGCGGTCCTTGGCGCTTCTCAGAAGCGGTCGTTCCCGAAGTGCAGATAGGATGAATCGACGACCGCCGGGGCCCACATCGACAGATCGGCCATCTGCTATGAGGCCCACTCCAAAATATCGGTTAATTCGCCGTCTTCCCAGGCGCGAATGACTTTCACTGACGCGCGGTTGAAATAATGTCTGGATTCGTCGCCTTCCATGGGCCTGACAAGAGAAACTTCTCCGCTGCGCTTGTCGAGACGGAGCGCACCAACCTGAGCCTTGCCTGTTCCGGATGAGAAGCTGTATCGGGCAGTGACTGCGTCTTCATCCAGCTTACTTATCAAAATATAGAACGCCATTCCGCTACAGTTCCTTAGACGATCTCACGGCTGTTGCCTACACGGGACACGCGTATTCTTGTTCGTGCAGGTGGTGACTCGGTTCCCATTGCATCGAGGAACTCGTAGGGCAAATCAAAGTTCCTAGGCGAGCATAAATCAATGACCGCCACTGACGACGTTGGCGAACTTCATTCTTGAGCTTGGCTGGCTATAGGCTTACGACTCCACGCTGCATCGCGATCTGTGCGCCAGGCCATCCAACCCGGTTGAACATCGGCAAGCTGCAGCAGAGTGGAATCCTGTTGAACCATGCTCCTTAGCGAAACAAGGACCGCCTCTGCAGTGCCTACATTATTCCCGGTTAGAAATTGCCACGCTCCATCATCTGCATCGCGGGTTACAAGGAGGATGGGCTTGACCCCATCCACAATGGATCGGACGGTGAAGCAAGCTACATTGGGCGGACTGTCAAACGGCCAATCAGGGTTCTCGTTCGGCATGTTTGTTCGTTGAATTAATGATGGCTGTGACCGCGATGCACAGCAGAAATTATGGTGTAGCGGGTGCTTCGTTCCCATAGCTGCGCCGACTCTTCGCTAAAGCGCGGAAGAAAGTGTACTTTCAACGACGATTGCGCACAATCGAGTGCGAATCTGATACAACCGCTTCTGGCCGGTCTCGGGCGCACGGTATGTCGCACTTGCAGTGCGCTTAGTTGTCGATACGGGCGCGAATCGCCGCAGGGTTCTTCGGCTCCCAGTAGCCACCGCTGCCGTGGTATGTCTCTGCACAAAGCCAAAAAGCCTCGTTGCAATGCAGGCAACGAAAATGGTACTCGACGTAGTCATCCCATGCTGCGCCTTTTGAGAGATCAATAAACGGGACGGACACACATGGAGTAGAAGGAATTACCTCTACTAATGTTTGATCCGTGAGGTTCTCCGCTGCGATCTGTATGGCCTTGCGTAGTTCGCTAGGGGATCGGATTGCATAGCGGACACAGACATCCGCACACCGTTCACATGCCATGGGAGAGTTTGTCGAGATTTCGTTATTTCGAGCGCGATCTGATCGTATCGGCCGCATCGACGTTGATTGTCGACGATCTGCAGGGGCGTGTCGATGGTCCGCTTATGGCCGGTCTCGGCCCTATGGCTATTTGACCACTGGTGACGAAACGCGCGTCGGCTACCCAATCGGCTTGACTAGATAGTGTCAGCAGCCATTCGCATGGCACTGAACGCGACATACTCATCAGAGAAGTGGCCTCCAGTTGCTTCATCGCCCGCGAGCCAAAGATCGAGTTCATCGTCGCATGCTTGGACCAGCTTCTTGAGCGCCGCGAGCTCTTCTGCTGAGGACGCGCGGAGAACGCGCTGACGCTCGGTGTCGTCGGCGACGCCATACCTCTCCGCATAAGGCATCAAGAGATGCAATCGAAGTGGGACGAATTCTTTCTTCAATTTCTTCATTCGTGAAACACCGGAAGAAACAGGAGCGGTAAAAGAGATCCCCTGTGGAGAGCCAAATCTACGCATCCTTCTCTGGCATGAGATTTATGCCACGACGGCGCGCCTGCAGCATAGGTGGACGCGCGTCAAAGTGTACTTCCGGCGAGGGTTGCACACAATCTAGGTTCGGATTCCAGTGGGCCGCTTCTGGCCGAACGCGGAAGTTCGTCGGTCGCCAAGGCCGGCGGAACCGTGGACTTCCGTTCCCGACCCTTAAGCGACGGTCGCCAATGCCATAAGCCGCCATCCATTTTCTCGATCAGGACGCCAGTAAGGGACGCTAGCGGGTACGAATTTTTCTCAAGATTTTGTGCGCCTGATCCAATGCCATGAAGCCTTCCTTACGTCGCCCCGCTTCATAGTGCATGTATGCCTGGTCAACCAGTTCTGTGCATTGATCGAACTCATCCCGCTGTCCCATCTCTTCTACTGCTTCAGACAGTCCCTCCCTCAAGCCACGAAAAGCCAGCGCTAGCGTCCACTGGTCTTCGGAAGAGGCGCCTTCGCGCACTGGAAACTGGTCCGGGGCACACATCCTTACAAAGACCACATAGTCCTTGAAGCTGTGAAGATCATTGAAAGGGAACCTCATCATCTTTTTTTCTCACGGAATGTCGTTAGCTCCGAGACTGACCTGAAGTGGTGTCTCTCGATTGGGCCGGTAACACTGACGGACACAAAATGTGTAGAGGAAGGTAAGTGGCAGAATATCACTGCTTGATCTGTGACCGCTTCTGGCCGTACTCAGCCCTGGTTAGTTACCGCCATTTGCACGGAATGTGCGCACCGCCATGCAGATTCTGGCATACCCAATAAGGAAGCCTGCTGGGCCGAAAACGAGTGAGCCGAGAACCCATAAGCTGCCGTTCTTCTTCATGTGGAAGGCAATATGGTCTAGAAGGAAAAGGTAATAGCAAAGAGCAGCGCCGCCGAACAGGAGCACGAGCCCAAGCGGACCAATTTGCTCTTTGCTGTCCGAGGTCATCACCACCCCGGCGCTCAGAACAAAGAACAGGAAACCTGCCCAGAAGGTGATATTGAGGCGCCTGAAATTACCAACCAAGTCAGTTTCGAGGAGAAAATACATTGGATTCAGAAAAGGTGAATTCAGCAGCTAAACTGCCGTAAGTGCGCGGTATTCCACGTGCAATGTTAGGGGGGAATCTTCGTACATCGTGCCCGCGCAAGCATTGTGATCGGCCGCCACAGCATTCCAGATAGCCTGGCTTCCAGGGGCCCATCGTGGTGTGCAACAAAGCGGCAAGGCGATGACATTAGCAAACCATTCCCCGGTCGTCCGCTGCGCAAAGTGGGGTGTTGCGACGTGGCGACACCGTGGTTTCCGGGGAGGCGCGCGTACGTCCTTGGCTCCTGCCGGCGAGAGCAATGCCCGATTCCTGATGCGTCGCTCCTGTTGGCTTACGATGCATCCTTACAGCATTGCACGTGTCCCTAAGAATGTAAGGTACTTCCTGTCCTCGTTCTCGAAGATCTCCTCGCCGGCACCCATGTACGCGCGCATGAGTTCGTTGGCCGCGGCATCAAGATCTCCAGCGTCGTGGGCCAGTTGCCCTAGGCGCAAGTGAATGAAGGGATTACCTAGCCCGCCTGGGCAGGTGAGCGCGGTGGAAAACGCTTCTTTGCTGGACGTTGCATGCCCGCCCAGAAAACAAGCGTCGCCGATGGCGGCGAGGATCCACGTGGATGCATTCCAATCAGTCTTCGGAGCTGGGACCAGCTCCCATGCCTTGTTATAGGCAACAACTGCAGCTCGGTGCTGAGCACTGTCCGCCAGCGCATCACCGTCCGCACAATGCATCTTGATCAAGCGATGAGTAGCGGCGTCGAGTTCCATAGCAGTGCCCATTAGCTAATAGCTGAATCCATCCATTCTCGTACGCCGGTATAGTCATCAAACGATCCGCGTTCGTTCTCCGGCAGTCGAGCTCGTTGAACCCGCATCGTGAATCCTCCGTACAGAAGGCCCTGGTCATTCACGAACCAATCGAATATGTCCTCCTTTCGAAAACGGACATGTTCGCCGACGCGATACCATTCTCTGAGTTCAGGAGGGGTTTCAAAGAACCTTGCTGTAAGCTGACCATCTTCTTCAAACTGGACATCGCCTAGCCAGAGAAATACGAAGCGGTCCTCTCCAAGCTTCTCGGATAGCCCGGGGTCCTTGAGGCGAAGTTTTACGCAATGTATGCAATCGCTACGTTCGCGGATAAACGAGGTCAAAAGACCCACTGTCGCTGCAGCCGTCTGGTAGGCTGCAAGCATCTCTGGATCCTGATTGTGTGTCATCGCAAAAATCGGCTCGTTGGACGAGCGATTAAACATACTTTTAATGCGCTTCCACATGCTCTTTACCTAAGCCCGCGATGGGCGATGTCTTCAACTGGCCGCAGCTAAGCGGCAACGGCAGTCCGTCACCAGTTGTGAATAGCGCGGATACGAACTCGGACGTCTCATTGAGCCGCCCGCCGACGATTTTCAACTTTTTCAACTAGGTAGTTTCGTTGGTACGACGTTCCCTGAAGTGTACTTCTGGCCGAGATTGCACACAATTGGGGTCGGGCGCCCACCCGACCGCTTCTGGCCGAACTCGGCCCCCTATGTCGAACTGATTGTTCCGCGGCTGCGCGTGTCTTGCCGGGTGTGCGGCCCCAAACTGGAGCGCCTGGACTGGCTTGCGCCTTACGAGCGGGTAACAACGCGGATGGCCGCGAGCGTAGCGCGGCTGTGCAAGGTAATGTCTTTGCGCCATGTGGCCCAGTTCTACCGACTATCCTGGACAGCCGTGAAGCGAATTGACCAGAGCAATCTGGAGCGGGAGTTGGGAGCTATAGATCTGAACGGCGTCACCGTGATCGCCATGGACGAGTTTGCCATCCAGAAGGGCCACCGCTATGCCACGGTGATCGTCGAGCCCTCAAGCAAGCGGGTGCTTTGGGTGGGGCGCGGGCGCTCGCGCAAGGACATACGCCCGTTCTTCGAACTACTTGGCCCCACGGGGTGCGCTCGGTTGCGCGCGGCGGTCATGGATATGAATACTGCCTACGATTTGGAGGTCCGAATGCACTGTCAACAGGCCGAGGTGGTATATGACTTGTTCCATGTGGTGGCCAAGTACGGGCGGGAGGTAATCGACCGGGTTCGGGTGGACGAGGCCAACCGGCTACGAGGCGATCCAGTGGCGCGCAAGGTCATCAAATCCTCGCGCTGGTTGCTACTGCGCAATCTTGAAAACGTTACGCGAGAAGCCGACCAGATTCGGCTCGAAGAGATCCTCGCTGCAAACCAGGGTTTGATGACGGTCTACATTCTCAAAGACGACCTAAAGGCGCTGTGGGACTATCGGCATCCGGGGTACGCCAAAAGGTTCTGGCAGGACTGGTACCAGCGGGCAATGAGCAGCAGGATCGGCCCGTTGTGCCAGTTCGCGCGTCGGTTGCGGACCTACCTGCCGGGCATTCTGGCCCACGCGCGCTGGCCCTTGGGCACCAATCTCGTGGAAGGCATCAACAACAGGATCAAGGTAATCACACGCATGGCATATGGCTTCCGCGACGACCACTACTTCTTCCTCAAGATCCGAGCAGCCTTCCCCGGAAATCGGCGATGAACCATAATTTCGCCGTCTTTGAACGCCCCGACCAACTCGTACCCGGAATACGATTGTCGGCAGGTGCGTCTGAGAAACTCAGCTTCGTCAAGCGTGCGCAATTGAGCGATAACTGGGAAGGCTTGCGGCCATTCGGCTGGTGAAAGCCGTCGTACGTTTATAGTGGCGCGGCGACTCGTATTCATGGACCATTTGAGTATGAGTCGAGTCGCAATTCTTGCACCTGGCCGATCGTTTGCGCTCCCTTCCAATGTTCGGTCCTGAACGGGGCGAGAGGCCGACGTGGGTCGTTCAGGGCTAGCCCGTGACCTGGACGTGGGCAGCGGGTCGGAGTCCGGCCAGCTTCCGTCCTTCGGTGCTCGCTCCTTAGATCGGTATGCGTTTTTTTGTGTTCTCAACGAGGGCGGCGCCCTTAAGCAGGCCAAGGCGACTGACCTCGGAGCCACGCCTGTCACCCGGCCACCGCACCCCACTTCAGAGCTATCCTCCCATTCCAGACATTTGCTACATTTGGCGCCTCGCCTCGGGTCCAGAGAGGAGCAATGCATATGTTGGAAGACTTCGATGCCCTTGTCGAAGCGTCAATGGCCGAACGGCAACTGCCAGGCCTCACATTGGCCGTGATCAAGGATCAGGAGACGATCCTGATGAAAGGCTATGGCGTTCGCTACGTCAAATCTCGATTGCCGGTGAGAGGCAATCCGCAGTTCCTGCTGTGCTCCATCACAAATCCTTCGCCGCGGCAGCATTGGGAGTTCTGGTGGATGACGGCAGGCTCGATTGGGCGCGGCCCGTGCGCGAGTAGCGATTGGCGCATTTGCTGCCTTTGCGAGGGAATCCACTGTATTCGACCTGTCTTAGCGTGAAGAACTGTCGATTGCCGCTTGCCAGCGATACAGCAACAACACACTCACACCAATAACTAGTGATACTGTTCCGGCTACAGTCAGCGCAGCAGCGAACCCGCTGGCGAACGCTTGGCTGGCCAGTGCCGTCATAGTTGTGCGCGTAACAGTGTCGAGATTGGACAGTGCTTGTACGATGTCGCCCGCCAACAGTCGGGTGAGGAAGTCCGGACCTAGAGACTTGCTCCACACGTAGCCTCTTGGCAGAGCGGCTTCGAACGCGCTTTGGGTGTGGGAGGCCAGCACCGCGCCGAGCACGCCAACCGCCATCACAATCGCCGAGAAACGAGTTGTCGTACTAATGCCTGACGCCATGCCGGTTCGATGCAAAGGTACGCAGGCCATGATTGCCTTCTGGGTATCGCCATTCATGATGCCGGCGCCCAATCCCGTCACGATCATGCCGAGAGCGACAAGTCCGTAGCTCGCAAAGCTGGTCATCGCTGCTACCATCCAATCGCCGAAGCCGATGAGCAGAAGGCCTGCCACTAGCACGCTGCTGCTGCCATGGAACCTTGCGGAGAGGCGAGCTCCGACATATGGTCCAACGATCATTGCCAGCGCAAACGGCAGCATGCTTACACCGGCTTCGACAGCGGACATGCCGAAGGCATTTTGCAGATAGAGCGGCAGGAAGGTCATCATTACTTGCGCACAGGCCGCGTAGCCGAACATTCCGAGCACGGCGCCGACAAAGCGCGGTTGGCGGAACAGCGCGAGGTCGATCATCGCGTGCTTGGTAGCCCATTCGTGCAAGACAAAGAGGGCCAACAGCAGCACTGCGCCGAAACAGCGCGCCCATGTTGCAGTTGAGTCCCAGCCATGCGCGGGGATGTCGATGAGCGACCAGATGACTAGCATCAATGCAGAGCCGAACAGGGTGCTGCCAATGACGTCGATGCGAGAGCTAGAGGGATTGCGCGATTCGGTAACCGCGTACCTGGCACATGTCACGAGAATCAGGCAGAGCGGCACGTTGATGATGAAGATCCAGCGCCATCCGGCCCATTGTGTAATCACACCACCGACCAAGGGTGCGATGGTTGTAGTAATCCCCATGCAGGTTCCCCAGATTGCCCAGGCTCGCGTGCGTTCTGCTCCCTCATGGAAGGTATTGGCAATAATTGCGAGCGCTGCCGTCAAGAGTATGGCGGCGCCGATACCCTTAATTGCGCGGGCGATGTTGAGGAATGACGCGGTGGGCGCCAGTCCACAACCGACCGAAGCGAGAATAAATACAGCCAACCCTAGCAGCATCATGCGCTTTCGTCCGAATCTGTCGGCCAGGCCACCGGCTGGCAGCAGACACGAGGCGAACGCGACCATATAGGCACTGACGACCCATTCGACGTCCGCAAAATTTGCTTGGAAGGTTCGAGCGATGGCCGGCAGGGAGACTGCAACCACGTTGGTGTCGAGCACGATCAGCGAGCAGGTCGCAGAGGCTACGGCTAGGATGAAATTCTTGGTGCCGCGGCCAGGAGCCTCTGTGCCAGGGCGGCGCGGTTGAAGCAGATGGGCGAGGTGGTCGGAACTATTTGATTGGAAAGGCATGGACAGGATGCAGGTCGTTGCGCACGATGCCCCGAATAGTAGCCACCACACTATTGTCCGTCATTGCTATACAGTATCGATATTGTTCACTGAAAAGTTAATAGGGTGAAACAGATCGAGATTGTCCATCTGCGCGCCGTCATCGAAGTGGCGCGCCAACTGCATTTCGCCCATGCGGCGGAAGTGCTCGACCTCGCGCCACCATTGTTGACGCGGCGAATTCAGGAGACTGAGCGCCTGCTTGGTGCGCGGCTGTTCCACAGGACGCGGCGCTCAGTCGAGCTCACGGCGGCCGGGCGGGTATTTCTGCCGGAAGCGCAGGCAGTGTTGGATCACCTCTCGCGTGGCATTGAAGTAGCGGCGCTGGCCGAGCGCGGCGAGGTCGGGCGCATCGAGATCGCCTACGTAGGGTCGGCTGCCTACGCGGGAGTACTTCAGCAGAATATTCGTACATTCCGCGATTCACATCCGCGCGTGGAGGTGCGGATTCAGGAGGTGGTTATGGATCGCATCGGGCCTATGCTGGAGGATGGCGAGATAGACGTGGCATATTGCCGGCCGCCGATGGGCTTTTCCGACCGCGTGACACTGCTGACTGTGCATCGCGACACTTTTCTGCTCGCTTTACCATCGGACTCGCCGCTGGCTCAACTGCAGGAGGTATTGCCGACCCAATTGCGCGACGCGACATTCGTGGTACCCGAGCAGGATTCCGGCACGGCCGAAGTGGCTCGGCGTGGACGTTTTTCTCCCTCAATTGGGCCGCGTGGCGGGACGCTGGCTGCAGTACTGGCGCGTGTGGCACTCGGTAACAGTGTGGCAGTGGTGCCTGGCACGTTGGCGGAATGCGTATCGTTGCCCGGGGTAGTGTACCGGCCGATTGCTGGTAAGGCGATAGTGTCGGAAGTAGCGCTGGCCTACCGGGCGCGCGAAGGGGCCGCAGCGGTCAAAGCGTTTGTTCAAAAAGTGGCCGCCGGCTGATCATCGACAACGCGCATAGGCCGCTGCCGCCAAGCGATTGCAGGTCCTGCAGCGTCGTCTTCTGGATGGCATCTTGGAAGGCCATTTTGCTGGAGCCTCTACCGCACGCCAAGTCCCATAGACGCAAAGCCTCGAAGACAACCCAAGACCTCTGCGCACTGCTCTGCAGTGCCGATTGAGATTCGCAAATACTCCCTGACGCGTTCGCTGTCAAAGTGACGAACGAGGATGCGGTTGTGCCGAAGCGCATCGGCAAGCGCTTTGGCCGGCAGGCGGGGATGGCGGACAAAAAGGAAGTTCGCCGCCGATGGCAGGACGTCAAAACCCATCTCTCCGAGCGCTGTCGCCAAATATTCGCGCGATTCCATGATAGCTCCGCGTGTCCTCTGGAAATAGGCCTCGTCCTTGTACGAAGCAACCGCTCCGGCTTGCTCAAGACGCCCAATCGGATAGGAATTAAAGCTGTTCTTTACGCGATTGAGTGCCTTGACTAGGTGGCTCTGACCGAACGCGAAACCTACCCGGAGGCCCGCCAGCGACCTTGATTTCGACATAGTCTGGACAACGACCAGGTTTGGATACTCATTCAAGAGATTCAACGAAGATTCGGCGCCGAAGTCAACGTACGCCTCGTCGACAATGACTACCTTGGTCGGGTGCATATCGAGCAGTCTTCTGATAGACGCCAATGGAAGTGCGATGCCTGTGGGCGCGTTTGGGTTCGCAAGCACTACGCCAGCGCATGGACCGGCGTAGTCATCAATGCTGATGGCGAGTCGGTCTGTCACCGGAATCTCCCGATGCGAAAGGCCGAACAATCCCACGTAGACCCGATAGAAGCTATAGGACACGTCCGGCATTAGTATTGGGGCGCCGGGGTCAAAGAAGGCCTGAAAGCACAGGGCCAGCACTTCGTCAGAGCCGTTTCCAACGAACACCCGGTCAGTCGAGATGCCGTGATAGCTGGCAACCGTCCTCCTGAGTTGTCGGCACTCGGGGTCCGGATACAGTCTCAGAGCGCTGTCGGCGGCCGCGCGCACGGCCTTAGTTACAAGCGGTGATGGCCCGAATGGATTCTCATTGGTATTGAGCTTGATGATGCTCTGGTCAGCAGGTTGTTCGCCTGGTACGTAGGGGGATAGCGCTCCCGCGACTGTGCTCCAATACTGTTTCATGGTGGACTCCATCTCGGTCGGAGTGGGCGTAGGACTGTTCCCCTGACGGGCAGGGACGTAGTGGCTAATCAGATCGGCGGAGCTTCCCGCCTCGTTCCAGCGCGAGAATCGGACGCCATCCCCTCAATCGTCGGATGCGTCAGGCCCCCGCATCGCGACCTTCGTTGTGGAAACGCTTGGCAACGACAATGGGGGAATACCGATGAGTCTTGGCGCCAGGCACTCAACTGTGGATGTTGGGGGAAAGCCATGCTCTCACGCGATCTGCTTCCAACGACAAGCAAGCCGCGGAGATTCGAGCCACTGCCAGTTCAATCTCATCTGCCGATACATTCAACGGAGGAAGGAGGCGAACCACGTTGTCACCAGCAGGAACACAAAGGAGCTTTGCCTTGGCGAACCGCTCCAGAACCGTGGTCGCAGGGATGCTGCATTTGAGCCCGAGGAGAAAGCCTGCTCCCCTTACTTCGCAAAAGAGCCCTGGGTGCAAAGCGACGATTGCGCGGAGCCGTTCGGCAAGCAGGGCGCTCGTAGTTCGGACATCGGGAAGAAATCCGTCAGCAAGAATGAGTGAGAGTACTTCGTTGGCAACAGCCATCGCGAGTGGATTTCCGCCAAAGGTACTTCCGTGGCTACCTGCGGTCATGTTCATCGCGATCCTCTCCGTAGCCAAACATGCGCCAACAGGGAACCCTGCGCCGAGCCCCTTTGCCGCAGCCAGAAGGTCCGGAGTGATACCGTCGGACTCATATGCGAACAACGTACCGGTCCGGCCGATGCCAGTTTGAACTTCATCGAGGATGAGGAGGACGCCGTGCTCATCGCACAGTCTTCTAAGGTGAGCGAGGCTACCGGGAGGAAGAGGGCGGACGCCACTCTCACCTTGTATGGGTTCGACGAGAACGGCTGCCGTTTCTTGAGTTATAGCGCGCTCAAGCGCTTCCATATCGCCAAATGGCACTTGGTCGAAACCAGCGGCTTGCGGTCCGAAGCCCTCCAAGTATTCACGCCGACCAGTGGCGGCGAGAGCTCCCAACGTTCGTCCATGGAAAGCCCCTTCAAACGTGATGATGCGGTACCGCGCGGGCGCCCCGTTGGCGTGGTGGTAGCGGCGAGCTGCCTTAATAGCTAGTTCATTGGCCTCCGCGCCGGAGTTAGTAAAAAACACCCTGTCGGCAAAAGTAGCGTCACAAAGGCGCTTCGCAACCTGTTCCTGCAGTTCGATGGTGTACAGGTTAGAGATATGCCACAGCTTGCTCGCCTGTTCGACCAGCGCCTGCTTGAGGCGGTCGTGGTTGTGACCTAACGCGTTGACAGCCACGCCGGTGGCGAAGTCCAGATAGGCTTCGCCCTGCGTGGTGTAGAGCCACGACCCGTGGCCGCGTTCAAATGTCAACGGCGAGCGATTGTACGTCGGGAAGAGATGGGTGGAAGCGGCAGCGTGCATGTCGTGGGGTAGTTCTATAGCGTTGGTTCAGACTCGCGGGAGCGTTGCCCGCAAATGACAATTCGGTTCAGGCCTTGCGTTCAAACTCCCTCATGAAATCAACAAGAGCCGCGACACCCTCGCTGGGCATGGCGTTATAGAGGCTTGCGCGCAATCCACCGACCGATTTATGCCCTTTGAGGTGCACGAGTCCGGCGATTCCAGCTTCGTCGAGGAAGCGCGCTTCCAGTGACTTGTCCACGAGGTGGAACGGAACGTTAATGCGGGACCGATACGAGGAGGCGATGTGGTTGACGTACAGGTCGCTTCGGTCGATGCAGTCATAGAGGTGCGAGGACTTGAGAAAGCTCTCGTGCTCCATGGCTTCAACGCCGCCGTTGTCCAGAATCCACCGAAATACTAGGCCGGCGATGTAGATGGCGTACGTTGGGGGGGTGTTATACATTGACCCATGTTCGGAGACCAATCGCCAATCGAATGCAGAAGGACAGTAAGGATGGGCGTGGCCAAGTAGATCCTTTCGTACAACCACGATTGTCAGGCCGGCAATTCCTGCATTTTTTTGGGCTCCCGCGTACAGAACTCCAACTTGGGAGAAGTCAACCGGCGTGGAAAGGATGTTGCTGGAGGCATCGACGACAATCGGATGGCGAGTACTCCGGGCGATTTGGGTGAGGTTGCGAATCTCGACGCCCTCAATCGTCTCGTTGGAGCAGACATGCACGTAGGAAGCGTCTTCGGAGAACTGCTCTGGGACGATGTTCAGATGTTCAAGTGGGCTTCTTCCAACAAGCTCGAACGAACGATGTGCCTTGCCGTACTTTGCGGCTTCTATTTCGGTTTTCCTTGACCATGTCCCGCTAATAATAAAATCGGCAGCCGGACTCGACGAGTCACGCATGCCCATGAGATTCAAGGGGACTATGCCATTCTGTGCAATTCCGCCCCCTTGCATGAAGAGAATGTCGTGGGTGTGCGGTATCTCGAGCAGTTGGCGGAGAGTCTCGCGTGCGCCATCCATGATTTCGAGGAACAGGTCAGTTCGATGACTCATCTCCATGGGACCGATTCCTGACTCCTGATGCGATAGCACCTGAGACGCTGCTGTTTCGAGAACCGTTGCTGGCAACATAGCGGGACCAGCCGAGAAGTTGAATGGGCGAACAATCATGGTTGCCAAGGAGATGTGGATTCTGCGGTTGGAGGTCGGTTGGCTGAACCGATAGCGCGTCGGTCGTTGACGGTCCGGGGGCCATCTAGCACCGTCGACGGCGGAAGGACCATGATTCCAAGGGTACGCATGGGGCGCGCGCAGAAGGGGGGGCAGCCGACGTGAAAAAGTCCCATAACAGTAGGGCTTGATGCGCTCCGTACGCAGCTTTGCGACCGAGAACTACGTGGCAGACTGCGGAAGGCGTGTCGACCCTGGTAGCCAAAACATCTTTCACGCTGCTCGTCCTTGTCAATTCGGATCGTGGAGTTCAGAGGCAGAGCGGAAGATGTCTCATATGAACATCGATGTCCGAATCTGCCTCAGGAGATGAACTCCTATTGTTCTCATTGAGAATGGGTATTGGATGTAGGGAAGCATGCGCGACTACATTGTCTCGCTCCACTCAAGGTGACGCGAGTCTCATCAACTTTGGTACCAATCCCCATGTCAATAAAAATCAGGTGCATCGTTCTTCCTCTTCTGCTTGCTGGCGCGCTGCCGTTTGCGCATGCCGCGCAAATGACACGCGACAATGGCTCGCCGGTGGGCGACAACCAAAATTCGCAAACAGCAGGTCCTAACGGTCCCGTGCTGCTACAAGACTCTCATCTCATCGAGAAGCTTCAGCGATTCGACCGAGAGCGTATCCCTGAGCGTGTGGTGCATGCGCGCGGCACTGGCGCATTCGGTGAGTTTGTCCCGACCGCAGACGTGTCCGACCTCACCGTTGCCAAGGTGTTCGAAGCGGGCGCAAAGACCCCAGTATTCGTACGCTTCTCCACAGTAATGGGATATCGCGGTTCGCCAGAACAGGCACGCGACCCGCGCGGCTTTGCGACCAAGTTCTACACGCAAGAGGGCAACTGGGACATGGTGGGAATCAACTGGCCCATGTTCTTTATCCGTGATGCGATCAAGTTTCCAGACTTCGTGCATGCCAACAAGCCGAGCGCGGTAACCGGCGTGCAGGACGCCGACCTCGCCTTCGATTTCTTTGCACACTCGCCCGAGGCCACCAACATGCTGACGCACCTATACAGCAATGAAGGGATGCCTAGTTCGTACCGACATATGGATGGATTTGCCGTCCATGCGTTCAAGTTCGTCAACACTCGCGGCGAAGTGCATTACGTGAAGTTCCACTGGAAAAGCCAGCAAGGAATCAAAGGCCTGCGACCGCATGAAATCGAGGCTTCCATTGGTAAAGACTGGAACCTGACCACCAACGACCTATACAACGCCATCAAGAAGGGGGATTTCCCCAAGTGGGATCTCTATATTCAGGTGCTGGAACCGTCGGACTTGGCCAAGTTTGAATACGATGCGCTAGACGACACCAAGGAATGGCTCGGCGTGCCAGAGCGCAAGATTGGCACGATGGTTCTGAACCGTGTTCCGGACAACTACTTCGAGAGCACGGAAGAATCCGCGTTTGCACCTTCGCGTCTGGTACCTGGCATCGAATTTTCGGAGGATCGCATGCTTCAAGGCCGCTCGTTCTCATATGCCGATACACAGATGTACCGCCTGGGCGCAAATTACAATTCGCTTCCCGTTAACAAGCCAGTCACCCCGGTGATTAACCACAACCAGGACGGCAGGATGAACGGAGGCGGACGCCGCGGTGACATCAACTATGAGCCCTCCGGCATTACGGAGCTTGAGCAAGACGGCAAATACCGGAGCTCGAACCTGCCGCTTACAGGTGCCACGCAGCAAAGCGCTATCGGCAAGAAGCAACCGTTTAAGCAGGCCGGTATCTACTTCCGCGCGCTATCCGAACGGGACAAGAGCGATCTTGTGACCGCGATGGCCGGTGATCTTTCGAAAGTGAAGAACGAATCGAACAGATACACCATGCTGTCGTACTTCAACAAGGCCGACAGCGGATTGGGCGCGCGCCTGATCAAGGTGCTGAGTGCTGACGGTGCCCGAGTGAAGGCCATGTCGGAAAGGCTCTCAGACGATTGACGCTATTGGTGCGGGCTGCGTCCGCATGCCCGCACATCATTGACGACTCGAAACCATGAGAGCTCTTATCCGTCCATTGGCTTTTGCGACTTTGCTTCTACTTGGTGCCTGCGCTGGTAGCTCAGTTACTCTACCGCCTGGTGTCGCTGCTGGTGAGAAACTGGTTGCGAGCGAGGTTGACGACTATTGGTTTGCGGCTGCCCGGCAAGGCCGTTGGGATATTTTGGAAAGCCTGCTGCAGGCCGGATACCCAATTGACCGTGCGACGAAGCGCGGTTTCACGGGGCTCATTCTTGCGGCCTACAATGGTCATCCTGAAACGGTTCAGCGTTTTCTGGATGCCGGTGCGAACGCGTGCTCGGGTGACAACAGCGGGAACACGGCGATGATGGGTGCGCTGTTCAAGGGCGAGCTCGGGGTTGCGAACGTGTTGCTCACTGCTCCGTGCAATATGAACTTGGAGAACAACTCCGGGGAAACGGCGCTTACTTTTGCCACGCTTTTTGGTCGCTATGAGATGTTATCCGCTCTGATTGCTCACGGAGCGGACCCGAACCATATGAGCCCGCGCGGAAACAGCGCCCTCCGGACTGCCCAAGCACAGCGGAATCAGTATGCGGAAGACATACTAAGGAACCTCGGTGCCTACCAGTGAAGGATCGCATCATGTAACGACGCGGCCGTCAACGATTCAGTGGTGGCCCATATGTCTGTTGAGGCTTGTCGCGGTACCTGAGCGCTTGCCATCTGATCCGTTGATTAGAGTCTTCCCAAGCTATGTGGGCGCCAAGCGTTTCCAGAGACGCAAGAAGTTGACTGGTAATAGCGTTTTCGTTCCAGTGTCCAAAGCGGCTTGTCTGGTAGCTTTCGAGGACTACGCGTTGGATCTCGCGGTGCGCCTAGCGTCTCCAGGTCGCAAAGGATATTCTTTTCACCTTTGTTCTTCTTCGTGTACTTAAGGTTTGTACAACGATACGTCGCGGTGTGATCGGCTGTCGACGAGACGGCTGGTCTTGGCCGATACCGAGGCGGAGAGGCCTTATCGCTAAATGACGGGATGCTTAAGAACCAAGAGGAACAGTGTTCCTCATGTCACGTTCTCATCAGCGCACTCCACGGGACGCGACTAGCTTGTTGGATTTCTGCTAGCTACCGATGACTTTGTAGCCATTCACCCCCTTTACCGAAGCAGGGAGGAATCGCAAGGTGCCGTTTTGCGTGGTGGGCCACGCTTTCTTTACGCCCTCAGCTACGAGGACCGCATTTCGTTCGCCGCTCAGTTTGGAAGCTTCCCACACGCATTCCCCAATGGCCTTGGGTTGAAGATTGCCCGATGTACCGACGAGCGTCACGAGTGCTTTGCTCATCGAGAGGCCGGCGCCCAGGTCGATGGCAGGAAGCTTGTATCGGCGAGAAAGTTCACGATTGATGATAGAGCGAGCATCTTCGATGCAGTCCCGCGCTGCCTGATAGGCCGCCCTCACCGATTTTGCGCGATCTTCTGGCTCGACGGGAAAGAGTATGAGTGCACCGTCTCCTAGATACTCGGTGACCACGCCTTCTTTGAATGCGGTCGTAACTGCAACCGCGGGGAGGAGGGCAGACGTTTCATAGTAGATGCGTTGAATGCCATCTAGGAGAATGCTGTTCTCTCTGGTTTTTAAATGTTTCGACGAGTCGCGCATGTCGACAACGACCGCGACAAACTCCGCGACTAGAGGGTTTTCATCAGACACCCAAGGATGGCCAGGAATGCGAGAAGGCTCGACGTGCGCCTCTATGGCATGGTCGAAAACCATGCTTCGCTTAATGAGTTCGTGCCCGACCTTCTTCCAGGTCCGTTCGGCCTTGTTCAGGCCCGACACGACTGAATCTTCGACTTCTTTTGCTTGATTGGCGGAGAGCATTGCTTGCTATGACAAAAAGTAGAAGGTCTCCCACGTCAGTGCGGCGTGCGGAGGCGTCTTTTTCTTGGTACCTGGCTCGGTGTGCGACGTGGTGTGGGAACGATGTCACCGGATAACACCAATCAACTCGATATGTCGACGCACCTTTTCAATTGCAGGGGTGAGAGCGGAGTCGATATCTTCCGATGAAGAGAGCTTGTAGCTGACGGTAGTAATCCCGGCCATGTCGCTTGGCAGCTTCACCTTCTTATCGCGAGGCTCCATGAGGATCGCGCGATTGCGCCCGAGGCGGCCAATAAACATGCCGAGTTCCAGGACGACGTTGTCGCGGGGGGCTGGCCAGTCCTCTTCGCGCCAGGCAACCTTGTCGTCAGGATGCGCGATGGCAATGGCAAAGTCGGATGCATCGAGCTGACGCTCGAGGTCATCGAGCGTGTAGTTGGTCACCCGAAACACGCCGTCTGTCCAAAGCTTGACGTCGAATTTGTCGTGTTCGACAGCAGTAGCGATGGCTCGTCCAACTGAAAGAGCTTCGGTCGAGCAAATAATGAAGACACGAGCTCGCTCGCGTACTTGAGGAATCAGATGATTGCGCTCAGAGACTCGGCGAGCAAGGTCTTTGGCTATGTGGCGGTAGATCTCCGGGAACTTTGCGCCCAGCGACGTGAGCTGTGCTGCCGTCAGAACGGCTATCGTACTCGGAACCGTTGCGGTAACAGTGGCTGCGCGTGCCTGCGGGCTAATCGCAGCCATTTCGCCGACGCATTCACGATCGCGGCAGACGGCGACCCTGCGCTTGTTCACAAGGATGTCGAACTCGCCCACCAGGACAAAGTAGATGTCGGTCGTGTGTTCTAGCTGCTCGATGATGCTTGTGCCAGGGCTGACATCTCGAACGTCTACAGCGTCCGCCATCGCCTCGGCGAGGGACATATTGCCCCCAACGATTCGTTGCTGTGAAAGCGCCTCCAAGAGATTCTGGCGGCCGGAAATCCCGATGAAACGATTCTTCATGATTGCTCGGTTTCGTATAGTGCGCAATGGAGTGTCTGTACGAGGACGAGCGAAGCTAACACGCATGCAGCGGGTATGACATCCCACTAGCGTTGGATGCTATTTTCGAAGAATTCGCCGTTATCTCTTATTTTTGGATTCGATTCATCCGGAAATGAACGACGCACTCCCATCCTGCTTCTGGGGAGGCACTACCTGATCGGTGCTAAGGGCACTACGGACGCCTTGATGGCCTCGGCTTCTAACGAGAGGCAGGCTGCAGTAATCCGTGCAGCGGCTAGCTCCAGTTCTTCAGTTGATACGGTCAGAGGCGGTAGCAAGTGAAGAACACTGTCACTCTCGTGGACGCAGATGAGCTTCAATTTTGTGAGTCGCTCCAACACGTCGGATGCTGGGATCTCGCACCGGAGTCCGAGAAAAACTCCGGCCCCCACGACGCACCGGAAGATGCTGGGATGACATGCAACTATAGCTTGGAGGCGCTGCGCCAAGTGAGCGGCGGTTCCCCTGACGTTGTCGAGGAATCCGGCAGATAGGATGGTAGCTAAGACCTCGTTTGCGACTGCCAGAGCAAGCGGGTTACCCATGCGTTTGTTGCTGTGGCCGCTTGGATCCATGCTTTGGCCCACTCGTTCTGAACCCAGGCATGCGCCCAGTGGAAAGCCGGCGCCGAGCCCCTTGGCCGCCACCAGGAAATCTGGCTCGATGCTTGCGCACTCATACGCGAACAGTGTGCCAGTATGGCCGATGGAGCTCTGCGTCTCGTCCAGAATCAGTAGAATTCCGTGCTCATCGCAAATCTCCTGAATTCGACCTAGTCGGCCGGGCGCTGATAATGGCGAACCGACTTCTTCCGGGATAGATGCGACAAGTATGGCAGCAGTCTTCTCACTGATGGCCTCCTCGATTGCAGCCATATCCTCAGCGACACGGTCCACGCCTGCCACGCGACGCTCAAGCGCTTTGAGGTAGGACCGCCGCCCAGTGGGCATGTTATTTTCATTGGGGCCCCGTACTTCAACAATACGATACCGCTCATCTTGCCCGCATTGTTGGTGGTAGTGCCGTGCAGCACGGATGGCGAGCTCCAGCGCCTCGGTGCCGGTGTTCGTCAGTATGGCCCTGTGGGCAAAGCTGGCATCGCACAGACGCTGAGCGAGCTCGCTCCCCAAATTAGTTGTGCGTGTGCTTGTGCCGTACCAATCCGAGTCGGCCTGGTCAAGAAGAGCTTTCCTCATCCGAGCATGATTGTGCCCCAGCGTATTGCCGCACAGTCCGGCCGCGAAGTCGAGATATGCATCGCCATCTGCCGTGTAGAGCCACGTGCCGTGGCCAAGTTCGAAATCGATATCCGTACTGGCGATGGGCGAATGTTTGGACTCGGCGTGGTACATATTCTAGAGTAACGTTACAGTCCAGTGATAGCGAGAGCCTTGGCAATGCAAGCACAGGAGAGCTGGACGATGATCACATCAGGTGGTGCGGCTCAGCTCTTCGAGTTTTCCGGTGAGGTACTCAAGGAACACGCTTACTGCAGCCGGTCGCAGTGGGGATGCCGCGTAGATGAGATAGATGCCACCACCGTCCCGGTGATAGCCCGGGAGGACGCGTTGAAGGCGACCCGCTGCAATTTCGTCGTTGACCAGCGTGGCGGGCAGTAGCGCAATGCCCAGCCCAGCAAGCGCTGCCTTGAACTGCGCGCGAATGGTATTTACGGACAATGGCCCGTTCACACGAACGTCAGTTTCTTCATTTTTGCCTGACAGCCGCCAAAGCGCCCTTTGTCGTTGCGAATAGTTCGCAATACAGCTGTGGGTAGCCAAGGCCGAAGGGCTCGCTACCTGGCCGCGCTTGCTGATATAGGCGGGACTTGCCACAAGGTAGTGTGGATGATCCGCGAGCTTCTTGGCGACATATCGCATATCGCTGAGCGGTGCGCCCCTTATCGCAATGTCGATGCCTTCATCCGACAGGTTTGCCAGCGTATCGCTAAGGGAGAAGTCCAGCTCTACTAGGGGATTCTCGGACAGAAACGTAAGCAGCCATTCGATTGGCAGCCAGTTGAATAGCTCAGCAGGCGCGGCAATGCGCACGACGCCTGATGGCGCTTGTGCAGTCGATTTTGCGGCGTCACCCGCGCGTTCAATTTGCTCGACCGCTGCCATGCAGGCTGAATAGTACTTTTCGCCGGCGGACGTGAGTGCCAGTCGGCGGGTCGAGCGGTTCAGCAACTGAACACCAAGCCGGCGCTCTAAGTTACGAATCCGGCGGCTTAGCGTGTTTGCTGGAACGCCCCATGTAGTTGAGGCCTTTGTGAAGCTGCCAGCTCTTACGATCCTGACGAACATGGCAACATCGTTGTGGTCAAGCACAGGGAGTCCTAGGTATCAAATGTCAGGTCGGCAGCATTTTATTGGCGATTGGCTACACGGTTTGATGTCAATAATGGAAGAACAAATTCCACGTATGTATTGAAGAACGATTCGCTATCTGCGAATAGGGACCGTGTCAATCGGCAGAGGATGGCGTGATGGAACCAACCGCTATAGCGTCAGGCTCGCTGAAAGCCTATAGAAATTAGCCGATCTCGGTGAGTACAGCTGCGTAAGAACAGGCGCGTAACAGTGGTCAAGCGTTCCCGCAGGCACTCTCAATGGAGCAAAGAACTAAAGTTTTTTTCTCGCAAAGATGGATGAATTTCCTCCATAAATGGCGGGGCAATGGGTGCTAAGTGGAGATACTCTTGCCAAACCTTTTCTTTGGAGATGTTTAAATGCGAATGTCACATCGCAGTGGGTCACGTACTGTACTGGCGGTTCGCTTCATTCTTGCTGCGGTCTTTGCGGCTGCGGCCATAGCGAAAATCGCCGGTGCTAGCGAGATGGTGCGTATCTTCGATGAGATTGGCGTGGGGCAGTGGTTTCGTTTGTTTACAGGCACAGTCGAGCTGTTCGGAGCGGTGCTTTTGCTCATACCTGGCACGATATTCATCGGAGCGATGATTCTCGTATGCACGATGATTGGCGCTGTCGCTACGCATCTCTTTGTAATTGGCGGTAACGCGTCACCGGCAGCCGTTCTCGGTGCATTGTCGGCTACCGTGGCCTATGCCATGCGGCCGCGTAAGGTCGTCCTTTTAGGCGGGCAATAGTAGTAGAGGGGGGGAGTGCAGGGAGAAAGCCTCTTCCAAGAAAGAGGCTTCATGCGGTAGAGGGCACTGTATGGAGGGGTCACGGCATGCGTAAGACATGGCTGTCTTGCGCATGCCCGCAGTGCCAAGTGCACGAGCGCGTGCGCACTATTGGTTTAGCCAGCCTTGTAAATCTCGCTCGGCTGGATGTACACCCACACATTCTTGGCGCCTTCAAGGTCGGGGAACAGGACGGACAAATTTACCGCTTGCGGCTCGATGGATTCCAGGAACGTCCAGTTCACACTCTGGCTGCCTGCGCGGAAAGTCACGGTTTCGCCGGAAGCGACAATGATCTGGTTGGTCTTGGCGCCCAGCGTAACGGTCCGGGAGGCGTAGCTGTCAGGTGCCTGGGTGCCGAAGAGCTTTGCCGACGAGCCGATCGTGGCTGCTTGGGCCACACCGAAGAATGCGGTGCAGAGTACGAGGAGAGCGAGGTTCTTTTTGATCATGATGCGGGTCCTTATTGATGGTGAGGATTGGCCAAGCCATATGTGCAGAGCATCGACAGGCGAGGCCACACTGCGTCGAAACAGGCCTTGACGGGCCTGAGGAAAGTTCTCAACGGCGAGGTAATCACTTCAATCTGTTGGCTACGGCTGACGCCATGGATGCACCATTCGCAGAAGTGTTCGCAGTTGTTGGTGAGGAGGCTGTACTTGTCTTCCCCAAGGCGGGAGCAAGCGCGAGCGACAACCTGGTCGGCAGCGAAGGCGTCTTCGTTGGCAGGTTTGAGCGAAACTTTGTGGCCAGTCGTAAAGCTCTTAAGAGAGCACTCCCTAACGGGGCCATGGCTCAGGAAGGTGGAGAAACCGGAGTAGTGCACCACTCGACCTTCTCCGACGTAGATGCCGTGATGCTGGTAGCCAAAGTGATGAACGACTAGATGTGTGCCCCGTGGGAGGTCCGCGTGGGGGGCAAACTTGGCAAGCAGCGTCGACATCACAATCCCCTATGCCGCGAAAGTGATGTAACCGCCGGAGTGCGTCATGATGTGCGCCCACCGAACTGCTGCATGCAGGCACTCGGAACACGAGAAGTCGCTTCCGTCCAAGGCCACAATCCACTGGTCGGATTCTCGGCGGAGCGAAAGACGCTGATGCTCCACGAGGTTGCTGTACCAGCGCCATGTAGCCGGATTGGCCTTGTCTGACCGCAGCGCATGGTGGAGCAGGGCGACTTGGGGGTGCTCGGGTTTCATGCCAACCTCCGTTGATGTAGACAGGTCTGTATCTGAAGTATCGATGAGACAGGTCTGTCTGTCAAGGGGTTTTGAACTTTACAGAGACAGGTCTGTCTGTAATACTGAAGACACTGGAATGTGAGGTGGCGGAAATGACCCAAGCATCTGCACGCGACCGGATCATGGAAACGGCGGCGCGATTGTTCTATCAGGATGGCTTTCGAGCCACGGGGATCGATAAGATCATCGCGGAGTCGGGGGTGGCGAAAATGTCACTCTATCGACACTTTGCATCGAAGGACGAGCTCATCGCAGCGTTCCTGGATTGGCGCCACGACTTTTGGATGCGCTGGTTTGTCGAAGAGGTGGAATCGCGGTTCGCCGTACGACAGGAACTGTCAGTCCTAGCTGACGCGCTCGGAGTGTGGTTCGCTCAAGAGGATTTCCGCGGCTGCGCGTTCATTAACGTCGTGGCGGAGGCGGGATCGACCGGTAATCCGCATCATCTGGAACAGGCTGCTTCTCACAAGCACGACCTGGAACGCTATATCGCAGAGCTTGCAGGTCGCATCGGCCTCACAAGCCCCGCCACCGTGGCAGCAGACGCCATGCTAGTTGTGGAGGGGATGATCGTGCGATTCCAGATGACGCATGACACGGCGATTGTAAATTCAGGCAAGCGCGTCTTTGCGATTATGGAGAAGGCTGCTACCGCGACGGTACGTGAGCTAGAGACTGTCTAAGTTGTCTCGCGCGATGGGTTGGCGCAGGGAAAGCACCAACCCATTCGAATCATCTCGGTCCTTGACGTCCTTACGGACCATACGCTAGTGCTCACGCCATTTCCGAAATGGTGATTCACAGCTAGGCGTCATAAAGCTTCTGCGTACTTTGCCGATAGACGAGGCGGGCTATTGCACTCGCTGGGCGTCGCCATAAGCGATGTACAAATACCTCAAGAATCCATCGCCAACTGTTCGCTCATGCAGAATAAATCGTTCAAGTTTGATTCCAATACACCTCATTTGAATGCAATCGTTGGTCGAAGCTGGGGTGGAGACAACGACCACGCATACCTTACCGGCTTTGGCCAGGCAGTCGAGGTTCTCCTTGCTGCTGCTTGCAACCAGTCGTACAGCGATCCTGAGAGCGGTGAGTTGAAGGCGGTGTATGTTGATGCGCTGGTGTATCCCATTTGCTTCTGCGCCAGACACCATGTCGAGCTCTTTCTCAAACGTCAGATCCGAGCGGTTTCTGCATTGAAGAGCGGCGTGGCCGCGAAAGTCGACACTATCCACGACCTGCAGCCACTTTGGGATGAGTTCAAGACGCACGTAGCGGTCGACGTACGCTTGCAAGAACTCGCTGACCCCATTGAGGAGGTTGTGCTAGACATCGCAGCAATAGACATCACCGGCGAAACCTTCCGATACTCGGCGGACAAGAGCGGGGGCTTGCACCTCAAGAACACAAAGCACATCAATCTCTATGTACTTGCCGAAAGGCTTCGCAAGATGATTGATGCCATGGAGTCTTTCGACGACGCTGTCGAAGCAGCTGCGCTGGAATATGCTCAGAAGACGATGACCGACGGTCTCTCACGCGAGCAGATCCGACAAGTGGCCAAACGTCTTCCCGACTACCAGACTTGGGGAAAGGACACCCTTGAACCGGTCAAGAAAGCTCTGATGGCCGAACTGAACCTGACTAGCAACGCCTTTGGCCGCGCTCTCAACATCATCAAGGAACATCGGGCCTTTGCTCCGTTGATAGGGCTCGAATTGCCGCTTCCTGCCCTGTCGGTTGACGTGTTTGACCGGCTGAAGGCAATTGTTAGCGGGCAGCAGGATCTGTCATCTATTTCAGATGAGGAGTGGGCCGGCCTTGAGGCTGTGCTGGAGATTGGATATCCCGATGTGTTCTGCGAACAATACGATGCCTTGGCAGCGCGCAACGCGAAGGATCTGAAAGACCGCTTCGACAAGGATCATATTAAGCGGAATGTAATAGCGAACCGGCGTTTCAGAATTGGGCTTTCAAAGCTCGGCCAAAAGACTCTTCTGGAAGGCTTCAACGAGCGTTTTCCTGAGGAGCCTCCGCCGCCAGCAATGTCAACCGAAGAGCTTCATGAGACCTTCCGTAAAGCCATGGACAGTGCGCGAAAGAAGAAAGCTCGCAAAGGATGGGTTGACCGGCTGCGACGCGTTCACAGTCTGTTGTGGTCACGGCCGCTGCACTGGGCAGCGAAAATTAAGCTGAGGACCCGAAGCTGAGGGACTGCGTCGCCGTCACCACGACGGTGGAACACAATCAATCCGCACACGCTCCACATGCTCCCTCTGTGGAGCCCGTACTCCAGAAAAATTGACCCGCCCTAGCAGGGTGCAGAGACGAGTCTATAGGCCTTAAGACGCGAGTTTAAGAGAGGCCGTGCAGAAGGCGCCACCAAGCAGGACGGTTTCTTCCCCCTTAATCATCCTTCAGCGATGACGACCCTTGCAGTCGACTCCGCCTAGCGCCGCCCGTGGCGCACCAGCACTGGCTCGGACAGCGACGCCATATTCCCAGCACGATGGCAACTGTGCCTATTACAAAAGCCGAATGCTGTATCTGAGTGTCATCTGCCACCGTACGTAGCATCGGGGTCAGCCGCCAGGTGGCCAAATTGCCATCGCGCAGGATATCCAATGAAGGTTCGAGACCGAATCTTCAGCGCAGGGCGTGCTACTGAGGGTAGCAAGGGCGCCCCCCGCGTCTTTTGCCGAGCTTTGTCCCGGACTCACAGGAGCACGTCTTACTTGCAACGACAAGGCGCCGCCCCACGCGCCGGTAGACAATGCTTTGAAGGAGCCGTTTTGATAGTCGGCAGAAGGCAATTCATGAAGCTCTGCGGAGCCAGCGCTGTCGGCGCTACCGCAGTTGCTCTGGGATTTGCGCCCAGCGTGGCGCAAGCATCGCAATCTCGGCAGTACAAATTGCTTCGGGCGAAGGAAACCCGTAACAACTGTACTTACTGTTCCGTGGGCTGTGGCATCTTGATGTACAGCCTTGGCGACGGCGCCAAGAATGCCAAAGGCAACATCTTCCACATCGAAGGCGATCCTGACCATCCGGTCAGCCGGGGTTCTCTTTGTCCAAAGGGTGCCGGCCTGATTGACTTCATCCACAGCGAGAACCGACTCAAATACCCAGAATATCGAGCGCCGGGGTCAAATGAATACAAGCGCATCAGCTGGGACGAGGCGTTCTCCCGCATCGCGCGACTGATGAAAAACGACCGCGACGCGAATTTCGTCGAACGCACGAACGACGGGAAGCTGGTCAACCGCTGGCTCACGACTGGCATGCTCTGTTCTTCTGCAGCGAGCAACGAGACGGGTGCATTGGACCAGAAGTTCACCCGTGCCCTGGGCATGCTCGGTATGGATAGTCAGGCACGCGTCTGTCACGCTCCCACGCCCGCGGCTCTTGCCCCGACTTTTGGTCGTGGTGCTATGACCAATAATTGGGTCGACATCAAGAACGCCAACGTCATCCTGATTATGGGTGGCAACCCGGCAGAAGCACATCCCGTGGGCTTCAAGTGGGTGGTCGAAGCGAAGATCAAGAACAAAGCCACTGTCATCGTGGTGGACCCACGCTTCAACCGCAGCGCGGCAGTGGCGGACATATTTTCCCCGATTCGCGCGGGCTCTGACACTGCCTTCCTGATGGGCATGGTCAACTACCTGCTGCAACACGACAAAATCCAGCACGAATATGTCAAGGCCTACACGAGTGCAAGCCTGATTGTGCGCGAGGATTTCGCATTCAATGACGGCATCTTCAGTGGCTACGACAACTCGCAAAGGAAGTACGACACTTCGAGTTGGGCGTACGAGCTGGATGAGAAAGGTCACGCGAAGCGAGACCTGAGCCTCCAGCACCCGCGTTGCGTGCTCAATTTACTGAAGAAGCACGTTGCCCGGTACACCCCGGAAATGGCCTCGCGCTTGACCGGTGTGAAGCTCGAGGACTTTTTGCAGATCTGCAAACTAGTTGCCGAAACCAGCGCTCCGAACAAGACGACTACCTTTCTCTATGCCCTCGGCTGGACTCAACACTCGAATGGGGCGCAAACAATCCGCGGCGCAGCAATCATTCAGCTACTGCTAGGGAATGTTGGCATGCCTGGCGGGGGAGTGAACGCTCTGCGCGGCCACTCGAATATCCAGGGATACACAGACATGGGTCTGCTATCTCTCCGACTGCCGGGCTACATCAACCTGCCGTCCGAGAGACAGCCAACTTTGACGGAGTATCTGAAGGAAACCACGCCGGCGGAACTAATCCCAGGTCAGGTTAATGGCTATTCAAGGACGCCAGAGTACTTCATCAGCATGATGAAAGCGTTCTGGGGCGATAAGGCTACCCGCGCCAACGATTGGGGTTTTGACTGGCTGCCCAAGTGGGACAAAAGCTACGACGTGCTCGAGTACTTCAACATGATGTACGAGGGCAAGGTCAACGGCTACGTCATCCAGGGTTTCAACCCCCTGGCTGCAATGCCGGACAAGAACAAGACGCAGAAGGCCCTGTCGAAGCTGAAATTCCTCGTGATTATCGATCCGCTCGGTACTGAAACTTCGACCTTCTGGAAGAACCATGGGGAGCAGCACGACGTAGACCCGAGCACCATCCACACGGAGGTGTTTCGCTTGCCGTCGTCGTGTTTTGCCGAAGAGAACGGCTCCATTGTCAATTCGGGACGTTGGCTGCAGTGGCACTTCGCGGGCACCAACCCACCGCATGAAGCAAAGTTGGACGGCGCAATTCTAGGCGGACTTTTCTATCGTCTGCGTGAGCTGTATCGCAAGGAAGGCGGTGCTAACCCTGAGCCGATTCTTAACTTGGCTTGGAACTACATGAACCCGGAAGATCCGACTCCGGAGGAAGTAGCGCGTGAGACCAATGGGTATGCACTTGCTGACATCTACGACGAACACGGACGAGTTGTCGCGAGGAAAGGCGAGCTGTTGTCTGACTTCGCCCACTTGCGTGCCGATGGTACGACGTCGAGCTTGAACTGGATCTTCGTCGGTTCATGGACGCAAGCCGGCAACCAGATGGCACGTCGTGACAACACCGATCTGTCTGGTATCGGCTGTACGCCAGGCTGGGCGTGGTCGTGGCCAGGAAATAGGCGGATCCTCTACAACCGCGCCTCTCTGGACGTAGCGGGCCGCCCGTGGGATCCGGCTCGCAAAGTCATCGAGTGGAACGGCGAGCGTTGGGTAGGGTTTGACGTTCCCGACTACCCCCTGACCGAGCCGCCTGGCAGCAGCGTTGGCCCCTTCGTGATGCTCGCGGAGGGTGTCGGCCGTCTCTTCTCGAGCAAGAGTTTGGTTGATGGTCCTTTCCCCGAGCACTACGAGCCTGTGGAAAGTCCGATCGCGAGCAATCCTCTGCACCCGGCAATCCGCTACAACCCGACGGCGCGTCTCTTGGCCAACGACAAGGCGCGTATGGGGAGTCGCGAACAGTTCCCGTATGTCGCGACAACGTATGGCATTACGGAGCTTTTCCGCCACTGGACCAAGCATTCGCGCCTGAACGCGATCATGCAGCCGGAACAATTTGTGGAGATTGGCGAGAAGCTCGCCGCCCGCAAAAACATCAAGGCCGGCGATGTGGTGAAAGTCTCGTCCAACCGGGGCTACATCAAGGCAAAGGCCGTGGTCACGAAACGTGTGCGTACCCTGCAGGTGATGGGTGAGGACCTCGAAACTATTGGTATTCCTTGTGTCTGGGGTTTTGAAGGCATGACGAAGAAGGGCTACCTGGCGAATACGCTCAGTCCGGGCGTGGGTGACGCCAACTCCCAAACGCCTGAATACAAAGCGTTTCTTGTGAATATTGAGAAGGTATAGGAGCAATCGCCCAATGTCGATTCAACCCCAAGATATCATTCGGCGATCTGCTACCAACATGGCGACGCCTGCGCCGCAGGTTCGCGACCATCAGCAACAGGTAGCCAAGCTTATCGACGTTTCCGTCTGTATTGGCTGCAAGGCTTGCCAGGTGGCCTGTTCCGAATGGAATGACATTCGCGACGAGGTCGGCACCAATGTTGGTGTGTATGACAACCCGTCCGATTTGACCGCCAAGACCTGGACACTCATGCGCTTTGATGAGTACGAGCAGGAGAGCGGCAAGCTGGAGTGGCTGATTCGCAAGGATGGGTGTATGCACTGCGAGGACCCAGGCTGCCTGAAAGCATGCCCCGCCCCAGGCGCGATCATCCAGTACGCCAACGGGATTGTTGATTTTCAGTCCGAACACTGCATCGGCTGCGGATACTGCATCGCCGGATGTCCTTTTGACGTTCCCCGTATCAGCAAAGCGGACAACCGCGCTTACAAATGCACGCTGTGTTCTGACCGGGTATCTGTCGGCCAGGAGCCGGCATGTGTGAAGTCTTGCCCAACCGGCGCAATCACGTTTGGAACAAAGGAAGACATGAAGGTCCTCGCTGAAGAACGAGTGACTGAGCTAAAGAGCCGCGGTTTCGATGGCGCGGGACTGTACGACCCTGCGGGAGTTGGCGGCACGCACGTGATGTATGTGCTCCAGCATGCTGATAAGCCGGAGCTCTACCACAAGCTGCCCAAGAACCCTCAAATCAGTCCGACCGTCCGCGGCTGGAAGGGCCTGCTCAAGCCAATCGCGGCGGCCGCCTTTGTCGCAACGCTTGCAGGATCGTTCCTCCACTACGTTGGTGTGGGGCCGAATACCACAGATGAAGACGACGCCTGAGGAACAAGGAGATTCCAATGAGGAATGAAAACAAAATCCTTCGAAACCGCTTCTCGGAGCGGGCTTGCCACTGGATCCTCGTCGTTTGCTTCTTCATGGTGGCGATGTCCGGTTTGTCCTGGTTCTTCCCGAGCCTTAGCTGGCTTAGTTCGGTCTTTGGAACTCCGCAGCTAGCGCGAGAATTACACCCATTCTTTGGGATTGCAGTCTTCCTGTTGCTCGCTTACCTGTTCGTTCGCTTTTTTCATCACAACTTGTTCGAGAAGACGGACATGCTGTGGTTCAAGAACGTCAAGGGCGTACTGATGAACGAGCATGGGACGAAGCTGAGAATCGGTAAGTACAACGCCGGCCAGAAGATCCTTTTTTGGTCAATCATGGCTTTGATCTGCGCACTGCTCGTCACAGGCCTGGTGGCATGGCGGGCCTATTTCGCGGGCTATTTCCCGATTCCGGTCGTTCGCCTTGCTCTGTTGTTTCACGCGCTAGCCGGCGTGGGTTTGATGTTGCTGATCATCGGCCACATTTACCTCGCGATTTGGGTAAAGGGGTCTGTTGGTGCCATGCTGACGGGTTATGTTTCGCGCGCTTGGGCTAAGCAGCATCACGACCGCTGGTATGACGAGGTGTCGCGGGACAAAAAGGCGCGAGGCGCCGCTGCAGGAGATGGAAAATGAAAACAATCGACCTCGTCCCTGTCGAGAAACGAACTCCGGGCTTGCAGAACATCGATTACTTGGTTCCTGGAATTCCGCAGGACACATACGCGAGGCGCGCAGCGCGCCTCCGTCAATTGGCTCATGGCCATGAAGCGGCGGAGCACCTTCTGTTCGCAGCCAAGGTTGCCGATGCGCAGGGAACCATCGTGACGTCTATGCCATGGGCGCCTGGTGGGGCGGATGTAGCAGTCAAGGCTGGTGCTTGTACGCTCGATCAATGCATCCGATCGAGCTATTGGCATGCGGCACTCGCTCATATCATCTCCAAAATTGGTGACGGTACGCGGCCGGATACGATTTCCGTAATGAACTCCATTATGGCGCAACGACCAGAAGTGTTGGCTTCAAAGGGATTGGGACTGTTGTCTGGGCGGTTCGACCAGGTCAACCCCGGCGAGGCCCCTTTCTTGTGGGCTGCGTTATCGCTTCAGTGGGCTCAGATGGCTGCGCACATGTTGGCGGATTCAAGCGCGCCGGTGTCAGGAGGCGAAAGTCACAATTGCCCTATTTGCGGGTCTGTACCGGTGGGAAGTGTAGTCATGACCGGAGAGCGAGGAGGGTTGCGGTATCTGCATTGCGCACTCTGCGAGACGCGTTGGCACATGGTTCGGGCAAAGTGCAGCAACTGCGGCGAATCGGACAAAGTCGATTACTGGTCGCTTGATGACCTCAAGGCACCCGTCAAGATTGAGACTTGCGGAGATTGCAACGGGTATCTCAAGATTTGCTACCGAGAGCATGATATGGCTACGGAAATCGTGGCGGACGATTTGGCCTCTATGTATCTCGACTATGAGGCAGAGAAGATGGGGTTCATGCGCACGGGTATTTCGCCGTTTGCGTTTCCAACTCCATAAGCTTATCGCATATTGTTTGTAGATCGAGTATTTGTTGTCGTCAGATATTGACTGCAGTCGGATGCGAGTGGTGCGCTGTCTATCTAGACGGAGCACCACCGCAATTCAAACAAGTAAATCGTTATGTTCGTTAGCCAACATACGATACGAGCTCTGCTGTCAAAAATCCGAGAGATCGGAAAACTAGCGGAGACGGGCCATGACGCAACGAAATCTGTTAGCGAAGCGGGCTGTACTTGCGCTACTCATTGCCTCACTGACTGGGTGCTCGCAATTCGGAAGGACTTTTTTCCAGCCGAAGCATGACCTGAGTCTCGTTGGACCGGCCGAACTTCACGTCGAGCTGTATAAGATCAACCCGCCCGGCGGTGGAGATAAGTTCGATGATGCGACGAAGAAGAGGGTCGAGACACTTTGCGCGGCTGCGGCAAACAGGGGGCGTACTAGTACCCGCCCCGGCGAGGTTCCATTGCTAGCGCCGTTCGTAGGGATAGCGATAGTAGCCGCGTTCTCCTATATCACGACCGCGGCTGAGACGGCCTATAACAGGTATGCGGATACTGTGGAGAAGTCCTACACGTACACCGTTTCTCAAGCGACAAACGTCAACGAGCTGATCGTATTGGGCCAGCCGGCAACGAATTGCATCATTGCGACGTTGACCCGTAAGGCGGCAGTGAGTGATGCGGATGGAAGAGGGGGGCCACCGACTCCAGATTTCACCTTTGCTGCGGTGCTGCAGGCCAGTAGCGGAGGCGAGCCCACGGGCTATCACTGGGTGCCAACGTACTTCAAGCTCAACCGGTCCAGCGCGCGGACGGACTCGTCAGGTGTTGTCGATGTCTCGGTCGGCATAACTTTGTCTGGGATCGGCGAAAAGGGAGCCGAAGAGATATCGGAGTCGACGATTGCCTTCAAGGAAATTTGTCTGCCGGATGGTAAAGCTCCAGGGTGTCAGAAGCGGACCGAGGGTTACTGGGACGGGAAGAGTAATCAGGGCGACTCCCTGGTGGGGATTCATAACGCCCCGTCATGGTTCACCATACCGCATTCAGGCGACGTCCCCTGCGTATCCTGCGTTCCGGGAACCGTGACGGTGTCGATTACCGAGAAGGGAACCGGTGCGCCAAATTTCGGGGCGGCGAGGACCGAGCTCCAAAACAGCAACAAGGCACTGGCAACCGCCTTGGGAAAGGTCATCGAGGCGAAATCCAAGAAGTAGCGGAGCACCTTGGACCTGCTCGCCACCAACGATGAACGCTAGGCGCGAGGAGCCGCTGACGGCAAGGGGGCACGTGTAGGGGGTCCAGCAATCTTGAACCCAAGCGACGACCGTCCGTGACACTGGAGAGCACCGAGCGGCGCCTCGCAACCGAACTTCCGCCCTGGCTGCCCAACCGCGAAGCGGTTATTCGCTGGGGAGGATACACCCAATCGGTTATTCCTGAGGTGATATCCGAGCGAGGATACGTTCACGGAATAACCCAAAACATATCCTCACGTAAGACATCCCCCACACTGTTTTAGGGAGGATATCCTTTTTGAGGTATGAAAGGGACAGCCGAAGGCCCCCTGTGCGTACGCGTGGGTGTTGCCTTCCACCACCCAAGTCTGGACGGCTCCGACAGTCTTTCCGAGCCACGCGCTATCTTCGCCCGCGTGCTGGTCGTCTCAGCTCTACCCCCACAGAGACCAGTCTCCCCTCATCGCTGCCGTATCAAGCCGACCAATGAGGCGGTCACCACCGAAGCCTTTCATCTGGAAAGGGCGGCCCTCCCGCCGGGCGCCGTTGTGGTCGGCCGACGTGTGACATAGACGTATACGGTTTTTTGGAGGGCATGATTGATACTTTATTGTTATAGAGAATGGAGAAATACTGATGGATAGTGCATAAAGAAACTTGAAGGATGAACGGACGCTCCTTCAATGATTTGACGACCGTTGGTAGAGGAGTGTAGGGCGTGCGAAAAATACCCTTAATTCCCCTTGGTTTCCTGGTCAGTGGGGACTGGAAGTGGGTCGTTGAAGTCTTCAGCCTGGCTAAACGGGATGGCCGTCGTTATCTGTCTTCAGTGTTTGCGTACTAAACATATTTTCGAACGCTGCCGCCGTTCCGTCCGAATGGATTGCGATAGTCAGGCCGTCTTGCCAGATGCCATCGAGCGCCCACCACTGCGTACCAACCGGGTCACCCTGGTTCAGATGGATGTCATGCAACCCAGGAGGGCGGCCGCCGTTTGCCTGATAGAACTCGCCAAAGATCACTACGCGTGGGGCATCGGCAATCATGGACTCCAGGTCCGTCAAGGCCTGGATGTCGGTTCCCGTTTTCCACGGGGGCGTAAGGTCGACCACCCGCACACGTTGCGATAGAAAGCGCATTGTCGGTTTGCTTTGAATCTCGGGGGTGGGGTGCCCAATTAGCTGCCAGAGGTGTCGTAGGCGTTTCCACCAGGGCACGGGACCGTCGACATAGTCCGGGATGAAGACTAGGTTTTGTAGGCGAGGATCCCTAGCGTAATCCACTGCACCAGATGTCGCATTCGAGACGAGCGGGTGATATCCGTCTGGCAACTGGAAGATGTTGGTCCACTCGCTGGCGCGCAGAGGCATTACTCGCCACTTAACCTGAACGTTCGGTCGTTCGGAGTCGACATCGATAGCCGTGTTGTAAAGCTGGCCTCCAGCGAGAATATCGATGTGACCGTGAAAGAAGCGACCGAAGTTGTTGGGCTGGTCCCGATAGTAGCCGGCCTTGGCTCCTATGAGGACGCCATAGTGACTGAGTGACACCAGCTTTCCCCCAGAACATTGCCAAGTTTTCCGATTGCCGTCTCGCCCGCTGGTGCGGGTTGATCGTGAAAGATTGGTAGTGCGAATAGGATAGTAACGGCCGGTGCAGGACGCTCTCATCCAGAGGTAGCAGTTGTGCTGCACTTTTCTTAACTCTGATATGAGTGAAAATTGGCGTCTTTTCGCACCCCTCAAGAAGGTGGTGTGGGTCGAATTGATATCTGATTCGGAATCCACTACAACGACTAAGCACCGCTACGTCCGCAGCTAGTAGGAGTCGGAATCATGGCGACAGCCGGTGTGGACGAAAAACCAAAAAGCGAGCTCTCGCGAAACATCATCCGCGCAGAGCCCATCGCGCCAGGGGGGAGATGTGAGTCTTGTCATCAGAGGTCGCATCGTCCCGCTTTCCCTAGACGGAGACGTCTCGTCGTCCGAACAGGATGCGTTTCAGGGCAAAGTATGGATTGGTGACGATGGGCGAGTCGAGCGCATTACTCGCGGCAATACCGCTGGTCCAAAAACGGGTTTAAGTAAAGCCGCCGAGGTAGACGTAGGAAGCAATCTTGTCTTGCCAGGCTTCATCGATCTCCATAGCCATCTCGCGTACGCGACGTTACCACTATGGGTCGAGCCGGGTCGGACACAGCCGTATCTTCATCATGATTCTTGGCCGTCGGCGAGCACGTATGCCAGTGACATTACCTGGCCAGCCTACGCGTTCGTCGAAGCTGCTCCGCATGAGCTGTTGGCCTATTCCGAAGTTCGCGCGTTGGTCGGAGGCACGACGAGCATTCAAGGTTCGCCGCCAAAAAGTCGCCCCACTGATGCTTGGATGGTCCGGAATGTGGAGGATGAGACCTTCGGTGGAAGCGTTTCGGCGAATCAGGTATTGGTCTCGACGTTGACGGTCGATCCCACGGTACTTGCCAAAAGGTCCGGGCAGATGAAAGCCGGTGCTGCCTTCATCTATCACTGCGCGGAAGGGCAGGTCAATTCCATAGTCGAGCGCGAATATCAGAGCGCGCGAAGATGCGGTTGCCTTCAGCGTGGATTCATCGCTATTCACACGAATGCTGTAAATCCCGGCGACTACGATGCGTGGACGGAACCTGGCGCGATCGTATGGTCGCCATTCTCCAACTTGTGGTTGTATGGCAGCACAACAGACGTTCCTGCGGCCCGGGCAAGAAATATCCCCGTGTGTATTGGCTCTGATTGGGGGCCCTCCGGGACCAGGAATGTCCTGGGCGAAGTTAAAGTCGCTGCTTTGGTTAGCAAAAGCAAGGGTTGGAAGTTGACGCCATTTGACCTGGTACGCATGATTACCGCCGTCCCAGGAGATGCGCTTCTTGGGCCTTGGGGGGTACAGGCGGGCCGACTCCAGCCTGGAGCTTTGGGGGACGTAGTGGTCATCAAGGCTCCAAAATCCGCAGAGCCTTTCGGAACAGTGCTTGCCGCTACAGAGAAGGATATCGAGTTGGTAGTAGTAGGCGGCCGGCCACTATATGGCGCCCCGGCCTTCATGAAGGCTGCAGGTGCAACGCATCCTTCGGCACTAACCATAGCGGGAATGAAGCGAACCCTATCCATGGTCAAAGCGGAAAGCAATTCGCAGTCATGGACGTTTTCGCAGGTCCTTTCCCGGATGGAGCAGGTAAGAGCGAATCCGAAGCAAGAAATCAATGCCGCTAAAGACGCCTTTGCCGCTAGCCGACTTACGGACGTCATTCCGCGGCTGCGCCTGGCGCTGGACATGCCATTGGGAAGGGTGCCGGTTGGCGGCTTGCCCAAGGACCTCGGCGAAGTTGTAGTTCCCCCAATTCAACCGCTGGAGCACGATGCGGCGTTCTTTGCTTCCATCAAAGGACGGGGGTTTCACGGAGGACTGCTTGACGGACTAGCCGCTTTCTATGCATGAGGGGAGACAATCTTGCCCACTAACTCTTCGTCGTTGCTGAAGTCGCAGGCCGGAGTTTTACTTAGCAAACGCTCGAGATTGCTGGAGGTCAGTCACGCGGTGCAGCCAGAGCCGTCAGCTGACCACCTAAGTGCGGCGGATCGGTTGGCAGTGGTCGATGCCCTGCTGACTGCATTCGGGGGCGCGTACTGCCATCTGCTGCAGAAGCGCGCGGGATATGCGAACGACCCCGTGCAAGCGCTTCAGTTGCTGCGCACACGCGCTGCCGACATGAGTGAGGCGGAGTTTCACATCGTCGTGACGGGCATTGTCTTGGACTTGCGCGATGCACACACCATCTACGCTGGACCAAAGTCTCTCACGGATGCTGTCGCCCAACTTCCTTTTCTTGTTGAACAATATGGTCCTACTGACGCGCCGTCGTTTCTCGTGACGAAGGTTGGAGACGCCAGACTGATCAAAGACACCAAGTTTAAAGCTGGAGTTATCCTTGAGACTTGGAACGGCATGCCGTTCGGGCGCGCTGTCGCTATTCATGCGGACAGGGAAACGGGTGGTCGGCCCGATGCCAGGCTGGCTCGTGCCCTTGAATCCCTAACATTTAGGTCGTTGCAGTACGGCCCACCTCCTGACGAGATGTGGGTGGATATTGGCTACCGCGAGGGCGCAGGCAAACCATTGCGTGAAGTACGCATACATTGGCGCATTGTAAGGCCGCGCCGGCCAAAGGCAGGCGTTCGTCCTGGCGCTCACGCCGCGCTTCGCTTGGCAGTGAGCCCCGCTGCGGAGCAGGTACGGCGGGCCAAGAAGCTAATGTTCTCGGGCAAGCAGTGGAAAGCCGAAAATGAACGCCGGAAAATGGCCAGGGAACCCGGCTGGATCGAGACGAATTTTTCAGATGCACTGTCAGCGCGGACGATTCGGACGAAGCCGTTAGGCGACATCGGGTACATCCGTATCTGGACATTTGATGTGGAGGATCACGAGGCCTTTGTCGAAGAGGTCGTTCACTTGGTCGAAAAGATGCCTGATAGGGGGCTCATTATCGATGTTCGTGGCAATCCAGGCGGGCTCATCTGGGCGGCAGAGCGCTTGCTTCAACTCTTTACTCCGAGCAAAGTCTCGCCGACACGGTTTAGCCTCGTTGCGACGCCGCTGACGCGTGCCATGGCGGGAAGCGCCTTTAATCGGATGGAACTGGAACCGTGGATTGCGTCGCTTGAATCGGCAATCTCGACGGGCGAAGCTTACTCGCAAGCGCTACCTATTACGGACCCTGCCTGGTGTGACGATATTGGTCAGCGGTATGGCGGTCCGGTTGTCTGCGTGGCAGACGCCAATACCTATTCGTCTGGTGACCTCTTTTGTGCAGGATTTGTCGATAACGAAATCGGACCTTTGGTGTGTGTGGGTGAGGCGACGGGCGCGGGCGGTGCGAACGTATGGACAAGCCAAGATCTGGCCGACGCATTGGATGGCACGGAGTTCGCGCTTCCTCGTCTAGCAAAAGGCGTGAGCTTTACGATGGCATTCAGGCGGGCGGTGCGCAGTGGAGACGCCGCGGGAATCCCTATCGAGGACTTGGGTGTGAGCGGGATTCCTTACGCGATGACCAGAGACGATGTCCTGAACGGCAACGCAGATCTTATTGCCTACTGTGCCCAATTACTAACAGGTGCGCCGCGGACAAGTCTCGCGGTGATGTTGGGAAAGACCGATGTAACCATTACGACGAGCGGCCTAGAGGAGCTTGAGCTATACGTCGATGGCAGGCCGATTGCTGCATCACATGCCATCAGCGATGGGGTATTGACGGTTCCGCGACCAGCGACCGGGCAAACTTTCGAGCTCGTATGTAGGAAGGGCGGGCAAGTGATGCAACGGCGGAGACTTGCACTAGCGTAGCCCAAGGAGGACGCATGCCAATTCCATTCTGCCCGGGGTACTGGGAAGAGCCATTCCGTACGCTCGTACAGTCTTATCCAGGCACGACGGTCTACCCCTCGGATGCATTCCGAGTCGAATGGGGTCCAGTCTTTCATCGCGGGAGATTGGACGGGACGGCCCGCATCCTCATCATCGGCCAAGATCCTGCTCAGCATGAGACCGTCGCCAGGCGAATCCTGATGGGCACTGCGGGGCGTCGAGTGCAGGGCTTCCTTGACAAGCTCGGTATGGACAGGAGCTATGTTATGGTCAACACGTTCCTCTATTGCGTATACGGCGACAAGGGGGCTCAACACATAGACGATGCTGCTATAACTGACTATCGGAATGAGTGGATCAAGGCGCTCCTTGATGGTAGTCAAATCAAGGCTGTAGTTGCATTCGGCTCCCTTGCTGACAAGGCATGGAAGAAATGGTTGATGTCTCCGACTGGCGCAGGCCGTCCAAGTCTTACCTATCAGAAGCTTCCCCATCCGACATCTCCTGAGGCGAGCAGAGGTGACGTCGCTGCGGCGACCAAGGCGTTGCTACAGGCTTATAACGCGGGCCTTGCTGCGCTGGCACCCGCTGTTGCACCTGCCGACAACCAACACCCCCCCGCGTCTTACGGAAGTGCCTTTACACCGACCGACCTCTCCGCAATCCCGCAGCGAGATCTACCCGCCGGTTCACCGCCCTGGATGGGCGCAACAAACGAGTGGGCGATGCGGGAAGGTGCCAGCGCCATCGAAAAGCGGCTGAACATCAAAATTACCGCCAGTCTGTAGGGATTCGACCGTCGACTGAGCCTCCCGCCGAAGTGCGCTGCGGAACAGCGTCTCAACAGACGAAAAGCCCGCATTGTTGAATTCGTTTCGTACCCGTCTTCCGGCGGGGGTTCAGATTTGTTCTGCACGTCCCGATATGTTCGTTTACAAGCGATGTTGCTAGCGCCTGATAGACCGTGGTTCGGCGGCCATGTGTTTAACGCCCGCCCGTCCAAAACCGATCCTAAATCGCCGCTTATCCTTTCGTAGGGACGTAGAGACTTTGGTATATGAATCGAGAAGAAAAACTGAACGAACTTCTGACGTCGGAGAATATGGGGGAGATTCTAGACGGACGAAAGGTGCGCGGTAATGGATTCTATGCTCTATTCGAGTACGATGGTAGAGGCATATGCTCGGTAGTCGCACGTAATAATGCATATTTCAATCTCGTCGATTGTTCAGCAATTAATGCTGTTGCCGTATATGATATAAATACTGTCGCCGTATTCCGCGGGATGATGGAGGTGATTTTCAAAATCTCTGCGCGAATGGTCGACAAGGGGATGTATCCGGAGATTGGCACTGCAAATCCTTCGAAGCTGGATATGAGTGTCAAAAACTCAATTCTAACTAAGCGTCAATTGTTGGAGTCGCTGTCGACTTTCAAGTACGATGCCAAATTGCATCCGTGGATAAGCTTGGTCGAGCGTCAGGCGCTCTTTATGTTTCTTTCGAACACGCTATTTCGTTTTATTGTCTTTCACGAGCTTGGGCATTTGCATCACGATCATGGAAAGAGGTCACGTAATAGTGGATTTATTGAGGTCGATGCGGTGGGCGCGAGAGATGTAAGGGGGAGCATCGAATCTCAAGCTAGAGAAACCATTGCTGATACATTTGCATTTCAAAAGTTCGTGGAATACCAGAAGGCACATCTTATATCTCAGCAGCACACAGATATCGGTAGACTTCTTTCTGCGAAATTCATGAAAAGCGATGAGGACCTCGTCATCTTCTCCGCACAGATGGTGTACATCTATTTTTACCTGATGGAATCACCTACGTGGTTCGAGCAAGACCCGGAAAGATGGACGCATCCCCCCGCTCCGTTCCGTTTGCGGACGATATTCGGTTCTTTGCTTGAACATGGACTGCTGGGTATTGACAAGTCTCGAATGCCTGAATTGCTTCGGAAGACGATGTTACTCGGTCCTGCAGTAGCTTCCTTTATGTTCGATGCATTTCCGGATTTTCATTGGATGGATGTCCTGGAAAACAAAAAATATAGCGATCACTATAGTAAGATATTTGAAGAGATACCGAATTGGCTATCGTCTAACGAAAATGGATGGAGCTGAGTCGCGGCCCCGGTCACGTTCGATGTGGCTGACCCTAACGAGGGTGTAATAGGGAAATTCTCGAAAGGCGATATGCCGCGCGATAGGTAATGCTTCTGTTCTGCACTGACCAAAACATTATGTCGTCGTCATCGTGCAGAAGGAAATACTTCGTTGCCCAACAGCGCCGTCAGTAGATCCGTCGCAATGGTCGTCTTGAGTTGCTTCAGATACGCGTTCATCTGAGTGTAGTTGGGTTCCGTTTGAACGAATGCCTCAAGACTTAGCCGGAGCCGAGGTGAGCCAGCGCACAGAGCGTAGCCCCGTTGAATCTGAATATCACTTGCAGGACGGTCCGGTTCGTGTGGCGTTGTCATGTTTCGGTTAAGTCTATTAGATCTCGTCATCCTTAATGTGCGAGAAGTCATCCGGGCAGCCGATAGCAGATGAGTGCGTCAGGTTGGTCCGGTGCGGCGGAAGTCTGCCAGACTAGCGTCGAAAAAGATCCTCGGAACTGAGAGTGATTAACGCCTCTGTTATCGGTTCAAAGTACATTTTTTGCCAGTCTTGTGTCTAAATATGGAAGTATTTCATCCGTGTTTGGCGGTTGCCTCAAGGCTGTTCAAGGGAACAAGAAAGCGACGCGGCCGGTCCTTCACCCCTGCGGCGCGATGGCAAGAGGGTGCTGACGCTTTGATTTTGCTTCAGAACGTAGCGAATTAAGCCGGCCCGAACACAGCAGTAAATCCGTTTTCCTTGTTTTGCATCCCTTGAGCGGCCAGTCTTCCTTAGTTGGGCGTTACGCACCATGGATCCGCTTCGGTTTCATGGGTAGCCAGCCTGGCTAAGAGAGATGAGAACAAGATGACGGGAGGCAAACATGGCGCTAGGAATTCCATCGGTTGTAGGTCCCATCAGCGAGTGGCTTGACGCAATCGTTGTCGAAGGCTGCTTACCGGGCGTCACGGTTATCGTGCAAACCGACGAGGCCGTGCCGAAAGTTGTGGCCAAAGGCGTCGCGGCTGGCGGTTGTGATTTCGTACCAATCATAGGAATATTGAGGGAAGGGCAACGGTTAGTAGCCTTTCAAAGCGTGCCGGGTGACACGAGTCCTCATACTCCCAGTGCATCAGCGGTTACTGTGGGCGCAGAGCCGAAAGATCACAAGCAGTTACCTGCGATGGCGTTCGTTACAACCCTATATCGCTGTGGCCGCGCTATTTGGCTAAGGGGGGCATCTCCGGGCGCCGAAGTATCCGTAGTAGTAGGCGGTAGCCAGGCCCAAAAGGTCCGTGCTGGCTACGATGGCAATGCGCGTCTAGGTCTGAGCGCACCGCTCACTGGTCCAGGCACGGTGGTTGAAGCTACCCAAGCCGCCCCAATAGGTCGCGCTCCACTCTCAGGCGTCCCGACAACAGTCAATGAATCAACTCTAGGTTCGCCCCTCGGAAAACTACCCACCCCAATCGTTGGAGATCCGACACCGCTCGGTTGTGATAGCGCGGTTCACGTCTGGGGCATTGTGGACGGGGCTGAGGTCACGATTGAGCGATCCTCGGATGGCCTGAGAGAAACCGCCACTTTCGACAGCGATGTTCTTTGGTTCAATTTGTCTAAGCCATTCCCCTCCTCTGGCGACAAAATAGTCGTATCCCAGGCGATGCCGCGCTGTCACGAACACCCTTCAGATCTGCTTGAGGCCGTTGTCGGCGCCGCAGAAGCGCCAGAACCCCTTAAGGTAACGGAGCCATGCGCAGGGTCGCCGTTCGTCCACGTAGATAACCTTCGGCCTGGTGCAAGGCTCTCCATCTCCGTTCCAGGGCGCCCTGTTTATGAAAACATGGTTCCACCCGATAAAACGGTATGGGACGTACCTGTAGACCCGCTTCCCGAGAATCAGACGGTCACGGTAGCCTTGGCGCTCTGCTCGTTCACCACGTCGACCACTGTAGCAATCAAGGACAAGGCGGACCCGACCGAACCGACGCTGATTCCTGATCTCTATCGGTGCGCCAGAGTAGTTTCAGTCAACACCACTCCTGGTGCGCAACTAGAGGTCTGGGGGGATTCCGGTAGCGGCCCGATGCAACTTTCTCTTCGTGTCTTTGCGGAAAGCTCGCTTTGCAGTATCTCCGTGTTCCCATTTCTAACTCTCCCGCAAACCGTCTGGGTGCTTCAGTTGACCTGCGGAGGCGAATGGGTTAAGGGGCCACCCCTCGATGTGAAAGACTATCCACGCTTGGACCCGGTTGAATTGTTCGATCCTCTCATTGAAGGTGCGAACACTGTGCTGCCGCGAAATGCCATTCCTGGTGGGCACGTAACTGTGTGGAGGTCAGATGCCAACGGTGGCAACAAAGAGATTCTCGGACAGCATGACGTGTCAAAAGCCAGCCCGACGGTCGGTCTTAAGCGACCTCTGCGGACGGACGACATAATTTGGGCAGTGCAGGAAATCTGCAAGGAGGCTACCCGCGAGGGACCCCGATATGACGTATGGCAGGGCACCAAGGTTTTTGTCCTCCCAGCCCCCAAAGAGCAATTGTCAACGAGTCTGGATGGGAAAGCTATCGTACACTCCGCGAAACTGGAATGCCGTTACCGCGGCGGACGCTGGGCTTTATCCGCCGATGTTGAAAATACTGAACACGAATACGATTGCAGTATCGTGGTCGGCGTCGACCTAAAGCTGCCGGCGCCACTGACATTTGGCGAGTCTATCGATGTAGACCTTGCTGCGGACGGTGGTTTACCGCAGGGGTTGGCTTCGCATGGCTATCCTTCACAGAAAACAGCCACGAAGAACGGGGCATTGGTGGCTATGAAGAACCCGGCGTTTTGGCTGGAAGTCCTGAACGCTACTGCCGAGTGGCGGATGTTTGCAGCGTGGCGAAATTACGATGCTATCGCTGAGGAGCCAGAGAGCGCAGATCCGGACGACAAGTAAGCAAAAAAGCCGGCATTGCGCCGGCTTTTTCGTGTGCGCGTTCGCCTTAGAAGCCGAACGACGACAGGCCGGGATGGTCGTCAGGACGACGGCCCAGCGGCCAGAAGAACTTGCGATCGGATTCCTTGATGGGCATGTCGTTGATGCAGGCGAAGCGACGTTGCATGACGCCTTGCTCGTTGAACTCCCAGTTCTCGTTGCCGAAAGCACGATACCAGTTGTTCGAATCGTCACGCCACTCGTAAGCAAAGCGAACGGCGATGCGATTGCCTTCGTATGCCCACAGTTCCTTGATCAGGCGATACTCCAGTTCCTTGTTCCACTTGCGGGTAAGAAACTCGATGATTTCCTTGCGACCGTTGACAAAGTCAGCACGATTGCGCCACTCGCTGTCCGGTGTGTAGGCGAGAGCGACCTTCTCGGGGTTGCGGCTGTTCCAGCCATCTTCGGCCAGGCGAACCTTCTCGGTAGCGCTTTCCAGGTTGAACGGAGGGAAGGGCGGACGGGACTCAATGTTGGACATGGATTTCTCCTGAACGGTCGAAAAGGCCTGCTTGCGAGCGTGTGGGGTAAGGTCTCACGCTCATTCGGAATGATGCGTCGTGCTTACGGTTGCGCAACGCTTCACTGTATGACGCGAACTCAGTAGTGCGAGTCCGTGTCGTGAAGCTAGTTTGATTGCGAAATCGCTCGAGCTATATCGAGATCGCACGGTCGCGACCAAAATGGCACGAAGTTTCGACTTGCGACCAGGGCGGACGAACTGTTCCTCCAAATCGGGGGGGTATTTGTACCCATCTCGCCTGTTCATCAGAGCCTACGATTGCGGCAGGTGATCCGCATGGGCTGTCCGGGCGAGCTCGAGTCGGGATGGTAGGTGCAGTTCTCCACGCAAGATGATTAATTGGGGTGAGCCGTTCGGCCTGGCTGCCTACGGCGCCCCCCTATATGTCATGCAGCGTTCCTTCCATATTGACTTGGAGTGGCCAATGAAACTGTATCTCAAGTACTTCGCCAGCATTCGCGAAGCTGCCGGTCTGAGTGAGGAGACGATTGACACACCGTCAAGCGTGATGACGCTCATGGACTTGCGCGTTCATCTGGTCGGCAGAGGAGGCTCCATCGCTGATGCGTTGCGAGACGACCGCCCAGTGCGTTTTGCACTCAATCAAGCCGTGTGTACTTCGCAAAGTCGCCTGAGAGCAGGCGATGAAGTCGCAATATTCCCGCCGGTGACTGGTGGTTAGGTCACAACGCTCCATTTCAACAAACTGCTGAGAAATTACGAATGAAGACCAAAGCCGCCATCGCATGGAAAGCCGGCACCCCGCTCACCGTCGAAGAAGTGGACCTCGACGGCCCGCGTGCCGGCGAAGTCCTGGTTGAAATCAAGGCCACCGGCATCTGCCATACCGACTACTACACGCTGTCGGGCGCCGATCCCGAAGGCATCTTCCCGGCCATCCTGGGCCACGAGGGCGCGGGCATCGTTACCGATGTCGGCCCGGGCGTGACCTCGCTGAAGCCGGGCGACCACGTGATTCCCCTGTACACGCCGGAATGCCGCCAGTGCAAGTTCTGCCTGTCGCGCAAGACCAACCTGTGCCAGGCCATCCGCTCGACGCAGGGCAAGGGCCTGATGCCGGACGGCACGTCGCGCTTCTCGATCGACGGCAAGCCGATCTTCCACTACATGGGTACGTCGACGTTCGCCAACCACATCGTGGTGCCGGAAATCGCGCTGGCCAAGATCCGCCCGGACGCGCCGTTCGACAAGGTCTGCTACATCGGCTGCGGCGTGACCACGGGCGTAGGCGCCGTGCTGTTCACGGCCAAGGTGGAAGCCGGCGCCAACGTGGTGGTCTTCGGCCTGGGCGGCATCGGCCTGAACGTGATCCAGGCGGCGAAGATGGTGGGCGCCGACAAGATCATCGGCGTCGACCTGAACCCGGGCCGAGAAGCCATGGCCCGCAAGTTCGGCATGACCCACTTCATCAACCCGAAGAACGTCGAGAACGTGGTCGACGCCATCGTGCAACTGACCGATGGCGGCGCCGACTACTCGTTCGAGTGCATTGGCAACGCGCAGGTCATGCGCCAGGCGCTGGAGTGCTGCCACAAGGGCTGGGGCAAGTCGATCATCATCGGCGTGGCCGAGGCCGGCGCCGAGATCTCGACGCGCCCGTTCCAGCTGGTGACGGGTCGCGAGTGGAAGGGTTCGGCCTTCGGCGGCGCACGTGGCCGCACCGACGTGCCGAAGATCGTCGACTGGTACATGGAAGGCAAGCTCAATATCGACGACCTGATCACGCACACGCTGCCGCTCGACCGCATCAATGAAGGCTTCGACCTGATGAAGCGGGGCGAGTCGATCCGTTCGGTTGTTCTGTATTAAGAAATCGCATATGGAGCTATTGTCAGAACACGGCTGCCACGGTGGCCTCCAGCGGTACTACAGGCACCAGTCGGCGGCCATCGGGCTGCCGATGCGGTTCTCGGTATATCTGCCTCCCCAAGCAATGGCACCAGCGGCCGAACTCCAGCCAGCATTGTTCTTCTTAGCCGGCCTGACTTGTACCGAAGAAACGTTCATGGTGAAGGCAGGTGCCCAGCAGTACGCCGCTCAGCACGGCCTCATTCTGGTCGCCCCCGACACAAGCCCGCGCCAAGCTGGGGTTGCGGGCGAGGCCGACGCTTGGGATTTCGGGGTCGGCGCGGGCTTCTACGTTGACGCGACGGAGGCGCCTTGGGGTCAGCGCTGGCGCATGGAAAGCTACGTGGCCGACGAGTTGTTTCGTCTCGTCACCAGCGAACTGCGCGTCGACCCGCAGCGTGTCGGGATCTTTGGTCATTCGATGGGTGGTCATGGTGCGCTGGTCTTGGCTCAGCGCTATCCCCAACGATTCCGTTCGGTATCTGCGTTTGCACCCATTGCCGCGCCATCACAATGTCCCTGGGGTGTGAAAGCCTTCTCGGGGTACCTGGGCGAAGACCGCAGCCGCTGGGCGCAACACGACGGTACGGCGCTGATGGCCGCGCAGGTCTCGGCGCCGTTCCCGGCCGGCATCCTCGTTGACCAAGGCCTGGCCGACAAATTCCTCGCGGAGCAACTTCACCCCGAGGCGTTCGAGGCCGCCTGCCAAAAGGCGAGGCAGCCACTCACGCTACGCAGGCACGAAGGCTATGACCACGGCTACTATTTCATCGCTTCCTTCATCGCTGACCACCTTCAGCATCACGCGGGTCAGCTTGACAAGTCAAGAAGGTGATGGCCCTTGTTCGGTAAGCATTGAATTAAATCTCTCTCGGTATTGGCTCGGTGTTACCCCGGTCCGAGCCTTAAATGCCTTGCAGAAGTGAGAAAAGTTGCTAAATCCGCAGGCGAACGCAACTTCGCTGATCATGCGACCGCTTCGAAGCGGCTGGGAAAGCAAGTAGATTCCACGTTCAAGTCTTGCAGCCAGGAGGAACTTGCTAAAGGTAGTTCTCTCGTCGGAGAAGAGGCTGCTCATGTACCGCTGAGTAATCCCAACCTCCTTGGCGATGCTCGCAGCGTCGACATCGGGGGCGGAGAGGTTGTCAAGGACGGCTTGTTTGGTCCGGCAAAGCAATGCTTCTCGATGAAGACTTCTCTCCCCCTGCTGCGTGCCCCGGGTCAAAATCGTGGCGACCAGAAGGTCCACCGTATGAACGCTGAACCTATGAAGCTCCTCCAGTCCATCGTTGGCCGCAACGTCAGCTACGTTGGCGAAGTAGGCATTCATGAGCAAGCCGTCGGCGCGATTGCGATCGACGGCGATGGCGGTGTACGGCTCGGTATGTCCTACTCGCTGACGAAGCATTCCACCGGGAATGCGGAAAACGGCGAGCTGGCAATTTGCTGACCCCTCCAAGGCATAGGTACGGGAACCGTCTATGCAGCAAAAGCTTCCGGCTTCTGTATGGCATATTCGCCCGTCTTGTTGGACTGAAATCCAGCCTTCCCGCACAAATAGAGCCGCGAACCACGGTAGACGCATGCCAGTGAACCCTGGCCACCCCCGGTCATGCTGCGCGACGATCGTGCAATCCATGTCGCTGTTTCGTAGAGTCGTCAACTGATGCGTTTCGTATTCAGCGTTCGCTGAATACCCGGTCGCAGCCAGACCTGGTTGGGCATGTTGTTCGAATGCTGTTTCGGCTATCGCATGCATGATCTTCCCCAGTGATTGCGGCGAAGCGGCAAACATTGCGTCGGGGTCGCCCCCGGGACCTGTAGTCTCACTTGACCGCCATCAGAGGCTAGGCGGAGAGCCTCAAAAATGTCCTTTAGCCGATCCTTAAGATTTCTTAAGGGCCTTCGCAAGCATGGTCCTGGCAGACAGTCTTCTCATTCCATGCTGCGTTAGATACACTGCAGGTCAGATGTAGGTAACATTAAATACGTATAGTGGGTCAGTGTGAGTGATGGGGCACCCTCAGGGTGCTAGCACTAAGCATGAAGCCAGTAGAGATATTCCTGCATCTCAATGAACGAAAGCTTGTAATCGATGGTGAGGCGGTCGCAATAGGGAGTCGGGCGTTCGATGTCTTCGTCGTCTTGGCGAGCGCCGAGGGGAAGGCCGTCTCAAAGGACGAGTTGTTACGACGCGTCTGGCCGAACACCGTGGTAGAAGAGGGTAACCTTCACGTTCACATTTCTACGCTGAGACGCGCGCTGGGGAGCTATCGCGACCTGATTCAGACCTTGCCTGGCAGCGGCTATCGCCTCGTGCAAGGTTCGTGCAGCGTGGCATCGGCGGCGGCCCAGCCAGCGACAACGACGACCATCGGGAATCTTCCACAAAAGCTATCCCCACTTATTGGCCGTGAGGCAGAACTTGAGTTGCTTTGCTCATTGCTGGGCGGCCAGCGATTGGTCACGCTGTGCGGCCCTGGTGGCATGGGCAAAACAAAGTTGGCCATCGAGTGCGCGCGGGAACTTTCACCTCGCTTCTCAAATGGTGCGTGGCTATGTGAGCTAGCACCGGTGAGTGGCCCATGTCTTATCGCTGGGACGCTCGCGCGAGTCCTAGGGCTCAGTTCGGCCGGGCCTATCGATATGGCCGAGCGAGTCGCCGAAGGTCTTCTGCATTCTGAGTCCCTGATCGTGCTCGACAATTGCGAGCATGTCATCCATGCAGTTGCCGGCCTTGTTGAGAAAATTCTCAGGACGGCACCTGGGGTTCGATTCCTGCTCACTACCCGGGAGCCTGTGCGTATCGAAGGAGAGTATGTAGTCAACATCCCTCCGCTCCAGACGCCTCCGCCAGACGTCGCGAAGAAAGACGCCTGGGCGTTTGCGGCGACAAGACTCTTTGTCACGCGCATGGAAGCATTGGGATATCGAGCAGGGGATAGCGACGTCGAAGTCTCGGCAATTGTGCGTGCTTGCAGGGCTCTTGATGGTATGCCCTTGGCGATTGAGCTCGCGGCCAGCCGTGCGGCGGCGCTAGGACCTACTACAGTCGTAGATGCACTCCACGAACGGCTTGGCTGGCAGGATGGCAGCAAACGCTCTCCTATGCCTCGACACCAGACGTTACGCGCAACGTTGGATTGGAGCTATGAGTTGCTTCACGAAGACGAACAATCCGCGTTGCGACGCTTGGGAGTGTTTGCTGGTGCCTTCACGCTGGATGGCGCGGCGTGCGTAATGGGAGACCTGGTTGCAAGTCAATCGTCTGCGGCGGAGCTCGTCTCGCGCCTGGTAGACAAGTCTCTCGTGGTCCGGGTGCCGGATGAAGGTACCCATCGCTACCATTTGCTAGAGACCACGCGTGCGTATGTCGCGGAATTGTTGGGGCAAACCGAAGAGTTCGTGAGGGCCAGACAATCTCACTCTCGCTATCTACTGGACATTCTTTCTGACGCACGCAAGGAGTATGGTCAGATACCGCAGAACAAGTGGGTTGAGAAATACGTGCGATTCGTCGATGATTTTCGCTTGTCGCTAGACTGGTCTTTCGGCTCTGATTCGCACTTTCGGGTCGGAATCGCATTAGCGGATGCAGGTATCCTCTTCATGTTCGAGCTCTCGCTCATCGAAGAGTGCAGGAGGCGGGTCGACAAAGCTATTGAACTCAAGGAGTTGTCGAATGACTGCCCCGATGAGGCGGAAATGAGGCTTCGCGCAGCGTGGGCGGCCACAATGACGTTTATCGATGGGCCGTCGAATTTGACCGGCGAGGCGTGGAAGATCGTGCTTGAACTCGCTCGCGCATTCGGCAAGGCAGACTTCGAAGCTCGCGCTCTCTGGGGCATGTGGACTTCGAAGCTGTACGCCGGGAACGCCGATGCGGCTGTCGCTCTGGCAAATGAGTTTCTGTCGGTCGCCGGTGCCCGTAACGACCTGCCGAACGTACTCATGGGCTCACGGATCGTCGGTGTATCGATGCATTACGCCGGGATGCATATTGAGGCCGCGGAACGTCTGCAGTATGTGCTGAGAACTTATGTACACAGCCTCCACCGGTCTCAGACAGCCGGATACCAAGTGGACCAGGCCGTGGTCGCTAACGCCGTGCTATCTCGAATTGAGTGGATGCAGGGTGAAATTTCCAGCGCATCCGTCCGAAGCGAGCAAGCGCTGAGTGATGCCATAGCCGGAAGACACGTAATGTCGCTCTGCTATGTGTTAGTTGAAGCTGCTATTCCCATTGCACTGGCGCGGCAGGATTTCGATTCGGTTGATGCCCATCTGGAAAGATTGTTTGCCGAAACACGTCGTCATGGCCTGAGAGTTTGGGACGCTTGGGGTCGATGTTTCGAGGCTGAAATGGCCTTGGTACAAGGGCAGTCCCGAAAAGCTGCCCTCGCGATGCGCCCGGCGCTATCGGATCTGCAGCAAACAGGTTTTACGGCGCATTTTCCATATTTCCAGGCATGCCTGGGATTGGCGCTGGCAATGGAGGGAGCATACGAGGAAGGGAAAGGGGTTGCTTTGCAGGCTTACAAACAAGTGTCCGAGTATGGTGCTGCGTGGTGCAAGTCTGAGCTATTACGCATACTCGCTCGTACTATGCTCGGAGATCCTCGGGGGGCGGAAGCTAACCTGAGGGAGGCGGTGTCATGCGCCGAGTTGCAGGGTGCGTGGTATTGGTGGAAGCGATGTGCAGAGGATCTCGCGACCATGCTCACCTCAATAGGGCGTAGTGAGGAGGCGGCTGCCCTTATGGGCTCGGTGCCACGGCGTTCGGAATGAACAACCTGAATGCACTAACGCTAGCGCTTGTCTACGATGCAATTCCCCGCCCAGCATCGCCACTCGCGTGGAGTTCTTCCTGTAGCCCGCTTGAACACTGAGCTGAAGTGGGATTGGGACTGGAAGCCCACGGAGTAGGCGACGTCGACTAACGGCATCCGTCCATCTACCAGGTAGGTCTTGGCGACCTCAACCCGTCGATGAAGAAGATAATGATGTGGACTCTTACCCGTAGCGGCTCTAAAACCGGCTGCAAAATGCATGCTGGTCAAGCCAGTCGAAGCGGCCATCTCCGCGAGTAGGACACGATCGGAAAGATGATCGTCGATGTAGGCAATGGCGAGTTTTAGTCGCCAGGATGGGAGGGCGGAGGGCGCTTTGCGCCTAACCTCGCGCTCGGCTGGGCGCCATCGAGAACACGTGGGAGGTCCGTACCTCGTCCTAACTGCGATGGGGCCTTGCGAGTCAATGGCAAACTCGTTTTCGTCTTCCATGTTAGTTCAGATCGCTAGCGCCTGCGATGGGGTTGATTTTTTTCCAGATGCCACTCGACCAGCCGCCATGACTGCATTTTGCCTTCGCGCGTCGAATGGATAGGTGAAGTTGACCGAGAAGCAGTTGCGGTACCCCGCGCCCGATGTCAAGCCACTACCGGGTATAAGCGGTAGGCCGAGCTGAACTGCGCAATTGACCACTGTCGTTGCGTCGACAGCTTCTGCAAGCTCCACCCAAACTGCCGTACCGCCGGCGGGTAACCAGACACGGGTGTCCTTCGGGAAGAAGCGACCGATGGCCGCCGCCATGATCCTTGCGCGCTGCCATAGCGTCTTACGCAGGCGTCTCAGAAGGTAGTCGAGGCTTTCACGCTCCAGAAAGGCACAAACTGTGAGCTGGCGCCACGCATTTGCTTTCGGGGGGGTGTTTTGCTGGATTTGGATAATCGAATCCGTATGTCGCCCTCCCAAGACCCAGGATACTGAGTGCGTAGTGCCGAGGCAGGCGGAGAGCGTGGAGCAGTGGATGAACCTGTCGCCGCCGGGCAATAGTCTAAGCGAATGGGCGCCCTCGGCCTCGAAGTGAAGCTCTCGATAGGGGTCGAACTCTATGACCGGCATACCCCATTCGACAGAAAGACACGCAAGTTGATGAAGGCGGTCGATGGAAAATCTTGACCCGTTGGTGGCATGGAAGTTTGCTGTGACAACGCAAGCAGTGGGACGAGAATCAACAGGCAGGTTCGTTAGTTCGCTGACATTCATTCCGAGAAGCGGGTGGCTAGACACTTCCAAAGGCACCATGCCGAGGCGCTTAAGGGCAAATCTGATAGTAGGGTCGACGGGCGATTCGATGGCGACCGTGTCTCCGGGCTTTGCGACCGCTTGGAGGGATAGCACAAGCGCTTCCTGATTGTCGTCCACAATGACGATCTCCGCCGGGTCGACTTCCATTCCTGAGTCCATGTACCGTCTTGCTACTGCCCGCCTTAACTGGTCCGATCCAGGGGAGAGGATGTGCTGCAGCGTTAGTTGAGGCTGACGACGGCAGAGTGAGAGCGCATATCGGTTCATCGCCTGCCAAGGGAGCAGTAGAGGGTCTGGATTGAAATCCGGGCAGGTCAACGCCACACGGAGCCCCTTGCTTTCCTGCTCAGGAACAGGACGTGCATGAGCAACCAGAGCCAAGGCAGATCGCGGCCTAGGCGTCGTTGGCTTGCGTACAAAGAATCCGGACTGGGGCCGGCTTTGGATATATCCACCGCTCTCAAGCAGTAGATAAGCCCGAACTACTGTTGCGATGCTGACGAAGTGATTTTGACTAGCTTGCCGAACCGACGGCATCCTGTCGCCTGGCTTGTAGACGCCGGACTGGATCTTTCCGATGAATGAACTGGCGAGCTCTTCGTATCGAGGGCGCAAGCGCTGGCGCTTGTCCGCGTCAGGCAAATCAATAGCGTGGGATTGCTTTGTGACGGCAGACATTTGGCTTCTCCTAGAGCTCTCGATAACAGTCGTGAACTCAGTGTAAGAAAGCCAGGAATCTGTGCTGTGCTACAGCGGCACAACCTGTTTGCTCGTGTCCGCTATGATCGCGGGATAGCCGAGATAACCTTAGGCCACGTAAGCCGTGATTGCCTGGGTAGAGAGCGTCAGGAATCGATTGCTATCGATCCATGGGTCTCGGCGACCGTCTAGGCGAGAAAGAGTAGTCGCCGTCGATTCGACGCCTCGGTGCGCCACTTGGAACGGTGCCGAGATCTCCGCACCGGAGGAGATCAAGTATCCCGCGAGGACTACGGCGCTAAGTTTGAGCAGAAGTATCGTCTTCATGGTCGAGCTGGCTTCTTTGTGAGGGACGCCAGCGGGCAAGGCAAGGGCCTACGAATCAATGGCCCTCGCCTGTGCAGACTGGCTCCCGGTCAGAAGGGCTTGGTCGGCAGGTACTTGCCGTCGAGGGTGATCACAGCACGGTGGCCACCATCCGGGTCCGGAACCTTCTGGATGTCCAGACGGAAGTTGATGGCGCTGATGATGCCGTCGCCGAACTTTTCGTGTACCAGGGCCTTCAGCGTCGAGCCATAGATCTGGACGATTTCATAGAATCGGTAAATCGTGGGGTCGGTCGGAACGCCGCCGGGAATGCTGCCGCGCACGGGAATCGTTTGCAGTTGCAGCGCCGCGTCGTCACCGAGTTCAAGCTTGTCGGCGACCTTCTTTGCCACTTCAGCCGGCAGGGGGTGTTGGCCAAGCAGGGCGGCCGTCACGAAGGCCAGCGTTAGGCCCGAGCCCTCGTTGATCTCTTCGAAGGTCAGATTCTTGCGAATCTTCGAGTCGATGATGGCGTCGGTAAGAGCTTGACGATTCGATTGGCTGTATTGCGATTGAGGCATTTTCAAATCTCCTGAGGATGGGAGGGAAGGCTCAGACGGTTGCGCTGAGTCGGGGCGGGTTCGCGGTTACCCGGGGGTTTTCCGCAAGGGAAATGAAGCGGTTGGTAGTACCATCCAGTGCGTTGATGGAACCGGTCTCGATGTCATAGACCCAGCCGTGCAGGTTCAGGCGACCTTGTTCGATCGCGAGCGCCACCGACGGATGCGTCCGCAGATTGGCCAGTTGGGCAATGACGTTCTCACGCACCATCGAATCAATCCTTGCGCGTTCGGAAGCGTGCTCTCGCGCTTCGTTCACCGCCTTTGCGGCGTCCGCATGATGCAGCCAGCCAGCAACAGCGGGCATATGGTCCAGGCACTTGCACGTAGCGACAGCAGTCATCGCACCGCAATCCGAGTGACCGCAGATAACGACGTCCGTCACATTAAGACCGGCAACTGCGTACTCGACGCTCGCCGACACACCGCCAGGCTGTACGCCATAGGACGGGACAATGTTTCCCGCATTACGGATGACGAACAGCTCGCCGGGCTCTTGCATCGTCAGCAGTTCCGGCACGACACGGCTGTCAGAGCAGGCAACGAAGAGAGTGCGAGGATTCTGGGTAGTAGCGAGGTGCTTGAACAAGGCGGTGCGCTTCGGAAACTCTTCGCGCTGGAACTTCAGAAAGCCTTCGATAAGATCTTGCATGGTGGCGCTCCGGTGGGTTGCGGGGGACTCGATGTGCAAAGAATGGACGATCGCATCTATAGCGTCCAAGACTGGTTTAATATCGAACCTATTTGTAATCTAAATAGTTGCCATGCTGCTCCGACACATCCGTTACTTCTTGGCCGTGGCCGAACACGGGAATTTCACGCGAGCAGCTGAGGCGCTGCATGTCTCGCAACCGACGCTTTCGCTCCAAATACGGCAGCTTGAGGAGAGCTTGCGAGCACAATTGTTGGATCGCACTGGGAGGACCGTGCGCTTGACGGATGCGGGCGCTGCGTACCGGGCCTACGCGCAAAAGGCGCTTCAGGATCTGGAGGCAGGCAAGCGTGCGTTGCACGACGTACAGGATTTGACTCGTGGCGAGCTCCGTCTCGCCATCACGCCTACCTTTACGCCATACCTGATTGGTCCTCTGGTAGCCGCCTTTAACGAGCGGTACCCAGAGATTTCGCTCGGAATACTGGAGATGCCACAGGAGCGCATCGAAGCAATGCTTGCGGATGATGCACTCGACATCGGCATTGCATTCGAAGAAATATCGCACCCAGACGTCGAATCGAGACCGTTGCTGGTCGAGACACTCGCAATGGTCGTGGGTCCCCTGCATCCTTTCGCCAGCAAGCGCACGGCGCTTTCGCTGAAGCAATTCGAGCGAGAGAAGTTCGTTCTGCTCAACGAGCAGTTCGCAACGCGGCTGTACATCAACCGCTACTGTCGGCAACACGAGGTCGTTCCACATATCGCGATGGAGTCCAATTCGGTTAGTGCGGTGATAGAGATCGTGCGACGAACAAACATGGCGACACTGCTTCCTTCTGCGGTTGCAGACACGCAGGAAGGCCTGTATCAGGTCAGACTTGAGCCGGCGCCATCGAATCGAGTCGCGGCACTACTGCAGCGTAAGGACGCATACCGTAGCGCCGCATCACGGGCGTTCATCGAAATTGCCAGTAATTTGCAAGCCTGAGCGGGCCGAGCTTTCCGCGTTGGAAGTGATAGCCCCTACAGTCCGAAGAGCGCCTGGTGGCGAAAGCAGCCTTGGTTTCGGCGAAGCGAAGTCCGCCATGAGTAGCGGTGTTCCCTACGCAGCGCTCGGCGGCGGGGCGTGCTGGCGCTGGCCGGCACGTCGAGCGAGGTAGTGCGAGTTGGGAAATGAACTCGTGTCATTTCCGTTCTCTTTGCCCACAAAACGAGGCTCCCGAGCAACGCGGATTGCAACGGAAAGGGCGACGTCGCCGGACGACAAGCAGGCACTGGGAACTGCGTCCTCGGCTGAGTATGTGCAATTGAGCCTTGCATGGCTACGTCTCCTGCATCGGTTCTTTGAGGGATCACAGGTCGATGGTAGGAGGCGATTGTCTTCACAATTGCTACAGCCCGAAGCGATATCGAGCAGTACAGATGGCCGGAGCTTTCGCGGACGTTAGCCGAGAATTGAGTCGCGTCCGGACCGCTTCCGAGACGCACGGAAGGGGCTGGTCACCCAGGCACAGCAGTGTGGGAAGCAAGGTGGGGGCAGCATAGCTTTTGCCGGGAGGCAAAAGCCGCGGAGATATCGCAGAAGAAAATGGCAGTCTCCCTTCTCGCGTACTACGAAAAGGGAGACTGCCACACTTGGCGCGTTATCCGTGCGGAAGTTGGGTAAGGCGATTAGGCAGCTGAATCCAGGAGAGCCAGAATCGACGTGGAAATTTCACGCAGATGGGTCTCTAGCGCAAAGTGGCCGGTATCGAGCATCTGTACCCGAGCGTTTGGGTTGTCGCGCCGGAAGGCTTCCGCACCAGGAGGGGTGAAGAACGGGTCGTGACTGCCCCAGATAGCAAGCATTGGCGGTTGATGCTCGCGGAAGAACGCCTGGAAGGCAGGGTAAAGGTCTAGGTTGTTTGCGTAGTCAAGAAACAGATCCAGCTGGATGTCTGCATTCCCAGGGCGCTCCATTAGCGCTGCATCGAGGTAGTAGGCTTCTGGTTCGATTGCTTCGGGGTTTTTGACGGCGTGAACATACTGCCAACGTGTGCCTTCCAGCGTCAGGGCGTCGCGCAGGGCATCTCGGTTTGCACTGTTGTTTGGTGCATTCCAGTACCGACGAATCGGATCCCACGCATCGCCGAGGCCCTCAAGATACGCATTGCCATTTTGGGACACGATAGCCGTCACTCTTTCGGGCTTGGCAAGGGCGAGCCGCAGTCCGACGGGTGCGCCATAGTCAAAGATGTACAGCGCATAGCGAGTCAGACCAATCGCTTCGACGAACGCCATCATTGTCGTCGCGAGATTGTCAAACGTGTAGATGTACTTTCGTTCCTCAGGGACTACGGTGAACCCAAACGCTGGAAAGTCAGGCGCGATGACGCGATAGCGCTGCGCCAATAGCGGAATAAGGTTGCGAAACATGTGCGACGAGGACGGGAAGCCATGGAGGAGGAGCATCACCGGAGCGTCGACCGGCCCTGCTTCACGATAGAAAATCTGGACTCCGTCTGCCTCAATGGTCCGCACTGACACTTCCGGGATGGCGCAGGGTGTAGCAGTCATGGTTGCTCCTGAATGCATTGTGGAAATTTACGCAAAAAGCCCGGAGCCGTGGCTTCAAGTCCGCGCACGCCATGCAACGCCCGCTACCAGGGGAGACGATCCTGGTGCCAACGTTGTTGCAATACACGGGCCGAAATACCCTGCCACGGCCCCATATGGGGAATTGAATGTCGCGGGAAAGCCTGTGAGAGGGGTGTCCCTGTCGGGAGGCAAGCTGAGGAGGCCTGCGAGACTTTGGCGCCGCGACAGGTGAAATATAAGCAGGATGCTGCAGGACCGTTCGGAACAGTTTGCTACATCGACTTGCAGTACAGTCCATTGCTACCATCCAAGGCCAGTTCGGTAGTAGCAATGGACTCTGCCGCTGATTGAAGCAATAGGCGAGGGTGGTATGCACAGAGCAACCTACAAGGCATCCTTGGGCGAGAGCTGCCCGCGATGTTGACTCCGCACCGAAAGGGGAACTGTGCAGCCACGTCCACGGGGGAATACAGTTCGTGCTTGCTTCGGTAGCGGCTAGCGTTGCGCATCCGGGCGGTATGCGCAACGTGGGGATTAGTCAAGGTGGATGTGGTTGATCCTTGCAATGTTTTGCCATACGAATAGGTCCGCTTGGACTGTCTGCCCGAATTGTTCTGGGGTCTTCAAAGGCGGATCTACAAGGTTAAGTTGTAGGAACCGCTCACGGAGTTCGGGCGCAGAGAGCGTGCCTAGGATTTCCCGATGTACTGCTGTGATGATGGACTTTGGAGTTCCTTTGGGTGCGAAAACTCCGTACCACGCGTCGGTGTCGAAAGGATAGCCCTGCTCGGTCATTGTCTGCAGCGTAGGCAGCGCCGGCCCTCGATGTGACCCTGTGATGGCAATACCCCTCAGCTTTCCATTCTTGATGAGGGGGACCGAACTTGTGGCATCGACGAAAGCAACCTGTATCCGACCGCCTTGCATGTCCTGGTAGATCTGTCCGATGGTCTTATATGGAACATGTCGAATATCGAGGCCATTTCGATTTTTCAAGGACTCCATGACGAGTTGACCAGTTGATCCTGGCCCCCAGGTTGCGTAGTCGTACTTTCCCGGATTCGCTTTCACTAACGTTACGAACGCCCGAAGGTCGCGCGCCGGGAAGTCGTTGGAAACCACCAGATGAATGCCGCCGGAGAAGATCTGCGCCACCGGCACAAGGTCACGCGTTACATCAAACGGCAACTTAGTAAGCAATGCCTGGCTAATGACGGTCGATGACGAGCTCGCAAACAGGAGCGTGTAGCCATCGGGGGATGCCTTAGCTACGGCATCGACACCAATTACTCCGTTGGCGCCGGGCCGATTGTCCACGACGACAGGCTGCTTCAGCGTTCGGCCTAGACGTTCTGCGAAGATACGCGCGATAGTGTCAGGCCCGCTGCCCCCTGCACTTGGCAGGATCAATCTCACGGGGCGCGCGGGCCAGGTCTCCGCCAGCACCGCGCCCGGCAGGCATGCCAAGAGGAGACACGCCGACAAAGTGATGCGGCTTGAAGCGGTGGAAGCAGCCTTGCCACATAGCGTCCTGAATTTCATGTGAGTATCCTCTTTGGTATGCCCGATCGGCTCTGGTTTGGGTCAGGCTGCCGTACGCACGGCACCGATGGAGAGTCCGCCGTCCACTACTAGCATCTGGCCGTTGACGTAGGACGATTCGGTGCTGATGAGGAACAGAGCGGCGTTGGCGACTTCCCAACCGGTGCCTTGGCGTCCAAAGGGCAGAGGGCGCGCCGCCCGTGACGGGCGGGCTCGGGAGGCATCTCGTCCCATTGGCGTGTCGATCAAGCCTGGCGCAAGCACATTGGCCCTCAGTCCTGACCCTTGACCCGCATAGGCGACGGCGCGGCCAAGCGCCATCAGCCCAGCCTTCGACGCTTCATAAGCTGGTAGACCGCTTAGGGGAGAGATGGCCGCGGTCGAGGCGACGAACACGACTGAGCTGCCTGGCTGCATTACAGCCGCCGCTTCCTGTGCGCAAAACATGGGCGCTCGCAGGTTCAGGTCCTGTACACGATCCCAGTCGGCGGGATTTTCGCCGCCAAACCGGTTTTGGTTGCCAATGCCAACATTGACAACTAGCCCGTCCAAGCCGCCCATGGCGTTTGCTGCTTCGCGAACCATCTGCGAAATCTGAGCAGGGTCTGAAACATCCGCTTGAACGACGAAGCCCCGGCCTCCTTCGTTCGCGATCCAGTCAGCCGTGTCTTGTGCCGCTTGCGGGTCGATATCCGCACAAACTACTGTCGCTCCCTCACGCGCAAAGAGTACGGACATAGCGCGCCCGTTGCCAACAGAAGGGACGAGATCGACGGTCTGGCGTTGGCCCGCTCCCACCACTAGGATTCGCCGTCCGGCTAGGCGCCCCTCTTTCCGGGCGGTGCCAAGCGCTGGCGAGAAAATCTGGTGTTCTGGGCTAGGTTGTAGAGTGTCAAGCACGGCGCATCTCCAAATGTTCAATCGGTGGGTTCTCAATATCGACTTCGAGGTTTTCCAGTAGGCGTGACACCAGCATGTAGTAGCCGACGGTCAACAGCAGTTCCATCGTCTGCTGATTTCCGATTGCCTTCACCACGCTTTCATACAGGTCTTGCGGTGCCTTGACGTCTCGTACAACAGCGTCAGTAAATGCGACCACGAGTGCCTCAAGCGGATCCAGACCTTCGATTCCTCCGTGCATGAGTACCGCTTCGATCTTTTCCTGAGGCACACCGGCGGCACGAGCAACTCGACGATGTTGGTGAATTTCGTAAGACGCCTTGCACAGCGCGCCAACACGAAGGATGGCTAGCTCGCGCAGCGTTGCGGGCAATTCCGATTTGGTGAGAATCGCGCGTCCCAGCGTCAGGAATCCGATAGCTGTCTCAGGAGCATGGGGAAGAATGCGGTACAAGTTCAGTGGCGGTCGGCCACGTACGAGCTCACCGAGCTGACCAGCCACTTCGTTGACGTCAAAATATGGCATGCGAGCCATGAGGTCTCCTTTAGCCGCTTTGACGCGGCGTTTTGTGTTGGATATAGCGTTGGCGTTGTGGAGATCAGGGCAGTACGTTGCGCTCGTCCTGGCGCAGCACTAGGTCCCATATCAGCGCTGCTGTCGGGTGCTCCCGCTCTTCGAGTACATGGGCGACCAAGCCGGCGCAACGCCCGATTAGTGCGAGGCCGCGCCCGAACAACGGATCTAACCCCATGTCGGCCAGAATGGCGCCGATTGCTCCTGCCGCGTTAAGAGGCAACTTGCGTTTGCTGCCCCTGACAGCTGGGTCGCCCGAAGCATCTACGAGTGCAATTGCCAGTCGGCAATGTCGCCCAAAGAATCCGTTGGCCTTGGCGGTATCGAACAATGCCGGCACCCGAGGATCGCCTTCAGTGTGAATTGGGTGGCCCAGGCCGGGGAGGGTGAGTCCCGTCTGTCGTGCGTTTGCCACCACGCGGTGCGCTGTCTCAATAATTGCCGACTCAGGTGCGTCCTGTTCCAACGCGGCGGCTTCTCGTAAGAGTAGTTCTGCTGTGTTTTGAACCGTGCCTAGAAAGCGCTCTCCCGCGCCAAGAAGGCCCGCGGCCACGGCGCCTTGTAGCGACTCGGGTGCCCCAAGCCACGTCATTCGCGTGCTTATCGCGCTCGGGGTCAGCCCGTGGTCCACGGCCGTGACAAGTAGCGTGTCGACCATGCGCGCTTCAGCTCTCTCTGGGAGCCTTCCCAGAGCAACCAGGCACAGCATCTGTACGAAATCTAGTTTCCCTATCACCTCGTGCGTGAGATCGCGCCCCCGAACCACAATACGCTCGGGAGTGGTGGTGCCAATCTCGGTTGTTACGCTCTTGCGGGAGGTGTTCATGTGGTCAACCCCACCGTAATGCCTCCGCAGACATGCAAGATCTGTCCTGTCATAAAGGAGGCCCGTGCGTCCAGGAAGAATTCGACGGCATGGACAATGTCGTCCGCCGTTCCCATCCGTCTCACGGGAACGCCGCTGACGATACGTTGCGTCAAAGCTTCCTGTGCCGGATTTGCAGTGCCGAAGGCCGCGGTGGCGATTGGGCCTGGGGCAACAGCATTGACGGTAATGCCATCGGAGCCCAATTCGAGCGCCCAGGTCCGAGTCATTGCATTGAGGGCGCCCTTTGTCGCGGCGTAGGCCGTCCGGAGCTCCTTGCCAAGCGCCGCTCGGCTAGAGATATTCACAATCCGGCCCGCTCGGGTTGCTCGCATGGCGGGCAGAACTGCTTGCAAGCATTGAAGGGCGGCGCGGGTGTTTACCTGCATCTGATAGTCGAAATCGTCCAAAGTGGTGTCGTCGATGCTGGCGGCCCGCAAAGTAGCGACATTGTTGACGAGTCCGCCAAACGCGTGCTTGCCGCATGCATCGCGCAGGACTGCGGCGAGGTCGGCTTCGTTAGCCATGTCGGCCTCATAGAACTCGACGACATTTGGCTCTGGTGGCGAAATGCGGTCGACGCTAACAACATGGCAGCCACGCCTGGCCAATGTCTGACATAGCGCCCAGCCAATGCCGCCGGATCCTCCGGTGACGAGTACGAATTCAGGGCTCATGATGCGAGCGTCTCCTTGGTTGCCCTGTTGTCAATTTCTGAGAATCGATGCCGAAGAGCTTGTTTCGAAACCTTGCCGTTTGTGGTCAGAGGTAGGCTGTCGAGGAAGTGGATTTTTTTCGGGGTTTGAACGGGGCCGAGCCGTGCTCTGACGACGCCCATGAGCGTTTCGGGCGCAACGTGTTTGCCCGGCTGAAGCTGGACAGCTGCATGAACGGCTTCACCCCAGCGAGGGTCGTCGACACCAAAGACTGCGCACCGGCAGACAGCCGGGTGTTCCCCCAGGGCGTTCTCGACGTCGGTTGGGTAGACGTTAAAGCCACCACTTATGACTACGTCGCGCAGCCTGTCCTTTAAGTACAGGAATCCTTCCGAGTCCAGATAGCCACCGTCCCCGGTGTGCAGCCAGCCGTCGATAAGTGTTTCGGCAGTCTTGTCTGCTTGTTTCCAGTAGCCGCCCATAAGCAAATCGCCTCGAACGACGATTTCACCGGTCTGGCCCGGCGGGAGCAAACGGCCATCCGGAGCCATAATCCCGATTTCCGTTAGCGGCGTGGCACGGCCAACAGATCCGTAGCGCGCAGGATTTCGCATTTCGGTTGCCGGCATGTGTGCGATGATCGCGGGCGCTTCGGTTTGTCCGAAAGACGTTTCAAGGGTGCCGAACATCTCGATGGCTTGGGCAATGCGGTCCGCTCGCATCGGAGCGGCGGCGTAGACAAAATGCCGTAAGTTCGACCAGTCTCGTTCGTTCACGCCTGGTTCGTCGAGTAAGTCGTAGATGAGCGTGGGAGGCATGAACGTTGCCGTAATGCGACCCTTCTCGAGTTGGTCTAGTACGGACTTCGGCTTGGTCGAAGTCGCGAGCACGATGGTGCCTCCGCAGGAAAACACAGGAAGCAGGAAAGTCGACGTGCCGTGCGTGATGGATGCCACCGCGAGATATCGTTCGTCTTGCCTCAACTGCATTGCCGTGAGGATGGAAACGACTGTCGCGTTCCAGGCGCGCAAGGATTGCATGACACCTTTTGGTGCGCCCGTTGTGCCGCCGGTGAACTTGATAGCCTGAGTTTCGGACAAGTCCCGTGAGTGACGTCTTGGAGTGCATCCGTGCCATGCTTCGAGCAGGTCCTCCAAGCGCTCCGTCTCGCGGGATTGAGTGCCGAAAGCAAGCTGATGCGTGACACCCGGTACGGCATAACAAGCTTGCTCGCGGTAGGCGTCGTCGAACACGAGAACCGATGGCGAAGTGAATTCAGTGATCCTGGCGAGCTCCGGGCCGGCACTGCGTGGATTTAGTGGTATCCACGTTTTGCCTGCCGCAAGAGTCGCCATTAGTGCGACCACGTGGAGGACGCTATTTCCGGCACAGATAGCCACCCGTGAACCTATGGCCGGATCGATATCCTGGAAAGCCGCTGCAAGCGCAGATACTTGAGTGGCCAGTTCGCTATAAGTCACTGAAACATCTTCCGTCTCAAGAGCAATACGCTCAGGGAACGCGCTTGCAGTTCTCATAAGAAAATCAACGGGTTGCACAATTTCTCCGTTTTGAAGAGTCGGGCGATGAGATCGCCGTCATGGACGATATCGAAGTGGTCACTCGGGCTTTGCTCCCGACAACTTGACGATGCGCGCCCATCTGGCCATTTCGTCGTCTACAAAATGAGCAAACTCTGTGGGGCTCATGACCTGCGTGTCGGCGCCCATTTCCATAAAGCGTTTCCGCAACATGTCACCACTCACCGCTTTCCCTACGGCGTCATTCAGACGATTTACGACCTCAGGCGATGTATTTGCCGGCACAAAGAGTCCGCTCCAATTGCTTACGACGTAGCCTGGAACGCCGGCTTCCGCGAATGTGGGCACGTTGGGTAGTGCTGGTAGACGGCGCGCCGATGTAACCGCAAGAGGGCGGACCAGCCCCTTGGCGATCAGAGGAAGCGAAGATGGAACGTTGTCGAACATCAACTGAACGCGACCGCCCATTAGGTCCGTGAGGGCCGCAGACGCGCCGCGGTACGGCACGTGAGTGAACCGGGTTCCGGTTAGTGTCTGGAATAGCTCGCCAGACATATGAATGCTGCTGCCATTTCCCGACGAACCCATCATGAGTTGACCGGGATGGCTTTTCGCCAACGCAACCAACTCACTGACGGTGCGGGCCTGCACACCTGGATTGACAACTAGAACATTGACGCCAGAAGAGACCAACGCAACTGGTATGAAGTCTTTGCGGGGTGAGTACGACAAGTTGCCGTAGAGGCTGGGATTGATGCCGTGGGTACCGATGGTCCCGAGCAATACGGTGTAGCCGTCAGCGGAGGCATTTGCGACAGCTCCTGCCGCGATGTTGCCCCCAGCACCTCCGCGGTTGTCCACCACAAATGGCTGGCCAAGTATTTGTGTCAGTTGCTGCGCCAGGAGACGGCCGAACACATCTGCGGTACCACCGGGAGGGAAGGGGACGACAAGTCGAACCGGTCGGGATGGGTAGGTTTGCGCTGAGGCAGGTGTGGCAATAGTCCAGACGGCTGCGATGGCGAGCAATCCTGAGAGAAGGCGGTGAAGCATGCAGAGTCTCCGTTGCGGGGCGCCTCTTCGTGCGCATCCATGAAGAAATTTCGGAAAACGTTTTCATATCCACTGCGGACAAAAAACGCAGTAGTGGTAAATTAACAGTCGGAAAAAATGGCGTCCAACTGTGGAACGTTTTCATTAGGGAAGACCATGACGCAACGGGTATCTGTGAGAGATGTTGCCGAGGCTGCGGGCGTTTCGATCGGCAGCGTGTCACGTGTTTTGAACGGGACAGGCTATGCGAGCGAAAAATTGAAGGCTCGCGTGCTATCCGCGGTGGAGTCACTCGGATACGCGCCGAGCTTTGCTGCGCGGCATCTGCGCACGGGGCGAAGCCGAACGGTGGGATACCTAGTTTCAAACATCAGAAACCCGCTTTTGGCAGCACACTTCAGCGAGGTCGAGCGCCATATGCAAGCGGCCGGATATTCGCTGGTCGTGGGAAATACGCTAGATCAACCGCATCGGGATCGAGAACTGGTATCGCTGTTTGAGACGCGTCGGTTGGAGGGAATCATTGCCGCGCCGAGCGTGGAAAGTGAGTCCCCGGCGGAATTCTTGTTCGGTTCATGCGAGCTGCCAGTCGTGATCCTTGACCGCGAAACACCGATACCGATGGACGTGGTCATGCTCGACCATCGGGCCGGCGTAAGGCAGTCGGTTGAGTACTTGGTTTCGTTAGGGCACCGACGCATCGCACTATTCGGACCAGGCGAGCACATCCGCCCGGGCCGCGAGAAGCTCTTGGGCTACCAGGATGGACTGGCAACTGCCGGCATTGCCTACGACCCGCTCCTCGTATTCATGTCGAGGTCCGCAGTAGATTCCTCCAGGGCGCAGATGAGTGCCATGCTGGCCTTAGGGCGCCCACCCACCGCCATCATTGCACTTGGCACTCGGCTGCTCTCGGGGGCTGTATATGCCGCGCGCAAGGCGGGTATGGAAATCCCTCGTGATCTCTCTGTTATCGGGATCGGTACGTCCGAGACGCTCGAGTTGATGTACCCACCTCTGACCACGCTTCGCTTCAATATCGAGGCGGCGGCCGAGGCCGCGGCGCGACTGATGTTGGAGAGGCTCGAAGGCATTGCAGATACTCCCCCCAGAAATGTCACTGTGCCGCTCGATCTCGTGTTGGGCGAATCATGTGCTACGAGGGGTCCGCGCGCGCCTGCACCAACGTAACGATCTCAAGATTCCGTCAACACGGAATCAGTAGGTTTCAGGAGAGGCTTGTTCTGCACATAAAAATAGCTTGCTATTAGATAGCGCACGATTTATATTGGGCGCATGGAAACGAAGCGCGCATCCCGTGACGAAGACAAAGGGATCTCCCAATTGCTGGAGCACCAATTCTGCTTCTCTGTCTACGCGACATCGCTCGCCCTGAACAAGCTCTACCGAAAGCTCTTGGCACCGCTGGAGTTGACCTATCCCCAGTATCTGGTGCTGCTGGTGCTGTGGGAGTCCGATGACCTTACCGTCTCGGACATCGGATCGCGCCTGTTTCTTGATTCTGCGACCCTGACGCCGCTGCTAAAGCGTATGGAAGCGCAAGGGCTGGTCACGCGGGAGCGCGACAGCCGGGACGAGCGCCAGGTCAATATTCAATTGACGGAAGCAGGGCGGGCCCTCCAGGCACGCGCAAAGTCTATACCCGAGTCGGTACTTTGCGCGTCGGCGTGCAGTGATAAGAAGCTGGCTGATCTTGGGGCTGAGCTTGATGCGCTCAGAGCTCGCTTTGCGGATGGCAGTCCGTAGGTTCTCCGGTTAGATCTCGATTTTTCAGGCATCCCGACGGCAACGCGTCGGGTGCTTACTGGTAAATATATAGCGCGCTATTTAATCGTTAGCTATATATATATGGATGGGTATCTTACCCTCAATCAAGGAGTTGAATATGAAGTCCGTTCGTAGTGCCGCTGCAGCAGCAGTACTTGGTCTGATGGCCGTAGCTGGTTCCGTCGCTCATGCTGCAGGCAGCCCCGGGGTTGAACACAACACGCAGGCTTTCCTGGAAGCGCTAGAGGCCGGCGGAGGTAAGCCGATTGAGCAACTCAGCCCGAAAGACGCACGTGCAGTGCTCACTGGAGCTCAAGCTGGTGTGAAGCTTCAACTGCCGAAGGCTGACGTCCAACAGAAGACCATTCGCGCGGACGGTCAGGACATCTCGCTGACCATCGTTCGTCCTGCGGGCGTTAAGGGTACGTTGCCAGGGTTCATGTTTATCCACGGTGGCGGATGGGTGCTGGGAGACTTCCCAACTCACGAACGTCTTGTCCGCGACCTGGTCAACTACTCCGGCGCAGTGGCAGTGTTCGTCAACTACACGCCGTCGCCGGAAGCTCGATATCCCGTCGCGATCAATCAAATCTACGCCGCGACCAAGTGGGTGGCGGAGCATGGTAAGGAGATTGGCGTAGACGGATCCCATTTGGCTATCGCCGGCAATAGTGTTGGTGGAAATATGGCTGCCGCGGTGAGCCTGATGGCCAAAGACAAGGGCGGACCGAAGCTGCGCTATCAACTGCTGCTCTGGCCCGTAACCGACGCCAATTTTGAGACCGCGTCATACAAAGAATTTGCGCAAGGCCATTTCCTGACCAAGAACATGATGAAATGGTTCTGGGACAACTACACGACGGATCCTCAACAACGCGCCCAGTACTATGCTTCGCCGCTCCGCGCCAGCATCACCGAGCTGCAGGGCCTGCCTCCCGCGCTGATTCAGGTCGCCGAGAAGGATGTGTTGCGGGACGAAGGTGAAGCGTACGGCCGTAAGCTAGATGAAGCAGGCGTGCCGGTTACTGTTACGCGTTACGACGGCATGATTCACGACTACGGCCTTCTCAACGTCGTGAGCACTGTGCCGGCAGTACAGTCGGCGATGCGCCAAGCAGGCAACGAACTGAAAGTGCATCTGAAGTAAAAGAGGCGCCGGCGGGGCAAGAAGAGTGCCTCGCCGGACTTGCACTCAAAAAAGTGGCCCGGGAACCCGATAATGGCTTCTCGCAGGTCTGGCGATTAGTTGGCTGACACAGCGGAAGTTCCCTCGCTGATAGAGTACATTTCCGCGATAGCTCCGGAGTTCTTGATGCCCGTCCCCGTTAAGAGGACGACTGTCTCTTCGTGCGACTGAATCGCACCGCGTTGTGTAAGGCGATCAAATCCTGCGACTGCAGTCGCCGAGGTGAGCTCGGGCAGTAGGCCTAAACGCGCGATTCGCCTGAGAGATTCAACGATTGCATCTTCTTCCACGGCCACGGTCGCACCGCCGCTTTCCCTCACAGCATTGATAACTTGCGTCAGGCGCAAGGGGTGCGCAATAGCAGTCCCCTCAGAAACAGTCTTTCGGACCTCGCGTGGAACTGGACTTGTCACACCAGCTTGGAAGCTGGCGTCGATGGGCGAGCAGTTCAACGGCTGACAAACAAACAGCTTGGGCATTTTCGATATCTGTCCCGCTCGCATCAGCTCAGAGAACGCTAGAAAGCAGCCGAGTACATTACTTCCAGCGCCTGCGGGCATGACGATGTTGTCGGGTGCCCTGAAGTTCAGATCCTCCCAGATCTCGAAGCCGACCGATTTTGTCCCCTCGAGAAAGAATGGCTGCCAGTTGTGGCTAGCGTAGAAGATGCGCGACGATTGCAGAACTGCCTCGTCCTCACAGGCCTGTCGAGGACCGTCGACCAACTGGACCTCAGCGCCGTAGGCGCGCATCTGTGCGATCTTTGGCGGCGACGAGTATGCGGGCGCGAGAATCTTCACGCGCATATCTCCGGCGGCGCCATATGCGGCCACCGAGGCCCCACCATTGCCGGAGCTGTCCTCCAGGACGGCCGTGATGCCTTGTTGGCGGAGTATTGAGAGCATCACAGTGGTGCCTCGATCCTTGAAGCTGCTCGTAGGGCTGAACCACTCCAGCTTGAAATACGGCCTGTGGTCGCCCCAAGGCTTCTGAATCAAGGGCGTGCAACCTTCACCCATGGATATTGGATCAGCGATCTCGACCGGAAGCGATGCGCGATAACGCCATTGCGAGCGAAGACTTCCATCGATGTCATCTCGCGAGAATCCAGGCTGTGGCGAAATCATGAGCGGCTTACGGTCATCCGACCACCACCGCGGTGTATCTAAAGGATAGGTAGTGCCGCTTAGTGGCTCAACGTAGTGCGATTTCAAGATTCAGACTCCTGCGTGGCGCATACCAGGGCTCTCACTTTTGAGAGAGGGATGGCCGTGGTGTTCCAACGGGTTTGGGCAAGAAGGTCACCGGCACTGAAACCGGTGTCTTCCGCTGCGCCTTATGAAAGACGGATCAGTACTTCCAGAAAATGCGTTGCAATTCCTTTGTATCTCGGGTCTTGGTCATAGCCAGCGCCAGGAGAATGCGAGACTTGGCTGGGTTCTGGTCCTCTGCCACCACATAGTCGTTCTTGTCATCGTTGGTCTCGCCGTTGCGGACGACGTAACCGTAGGCGAGCCGCGTGGATCGAACGATGACCACGTCTTTTGCGCGAGCTTCTTTCAACGGCCGGTCCATGTAATCGGGGACGCTGCCAGCGCCAAATCCTGCCCAGACCAGCCCCTTTGCACCTGCCGCGATGAACGCGTCCGTTGCGATGCGATTCATGTTGCCGTGGGTGTAGACTACGTCGGTCTGAGGCATCGACTTGATCTCATCGATGTCGAACTCGGATTTCGTCGTGTGCGGACGGCTCGGCGTGTGGTAGAAGCGTGGCTGACCTTCAATCACCATCCCGAGTGGGCCGTACTGCGAGTGGAAGGTCTCAACTTTTAGGCTTTGCGTCTTAATGACATCGCGGGCGCTGTGGATTTCATCGTTCATCACGACGAGCGTTCCCAGGCCTGCTGCCTGCTTGCTGCCCGCCACAATTACCGAGTTATACACATTGAGCGGACCATCCGCGCTGAGGGCGGTGCTCGGACGCATAGAGCCGGTTAACACCACGGGCTTCGTACTCTTGAGAGTCAGGTTGAGAAGGTAAGCCGTCTCTTCCAGCGTATCGGTTCCGTGGGTGATAACTACCCCATCGACGTCCTTGGATTTGAGCAGTTCCGACACACGATTGGCCAACTTGAACCAGCGCTCATTGTTGAAACTCTCCGAGCCAATCTGGAGCAATTGCTCTCCGCGGACATTCGCTACGTTGTGCAGTTCGGGTACTGCGGCGATGAGCCTGTCAACACCGACAACGGCCGACTGGTAGGCGTTGACATTTGCGCTGGATGCTCCGGCGCCGGCGATGGTGCCCCCCGTGGCAATGATGACAATATTGGGCTTTGTTTGCTCGGCTGCCTCTGTCTGAGACCAGGCGGCGGGAGCGGCAGCCATTAGAGTAGTAGCCACTACGGCACTCTTAAAAACGCTCAAGAGATCCATGAATTTCTCCTCGGCGGCTTAGCCGCCTTTGGTTACAGGAAGGGAACTACCACGCCATGGCGCGACCAACACGGGGTCGCTTCCACAGCGACAGAAGTCAACCGGGCTGACCCTGAGCGGGTTGAGCCGTGGCCGTGTGGGGGGACAATTCGACCGATTCCAGAAGTTCAGTTTCTGAGACCTCATCCCCAAGTTCGTTCTCCCACTTGGCCACGACCGCGGTGGCGATGCTGTTGCCCAGCACATTGGTCGCTGTACGCCCCATGTCGAGGAACTGGTCAATAGCCATAAGGAGCAACATGCCCGACTCGGGGAGCCCGAACATCGGCACGATCGCAGCAACAACGACAAGCGAGCCGCGCGGCACCGCCGCCATGCCCTTGCTGCTAATCATCAGTACAAACATCATGGTGATCTGATGGCCGAGGGACATCTCCACGCCGTATGCCTGCGCGATGAAGACCGCCGCAAATGCCTGGAACACCATGGAGCCATCAAGGTTGAATGAGTATCCGATTGGCAGCACAAATCCAACCAGGCGCTGGCTGACGCCAAATTGCCTCAGCCTTTCGATCAGACGAGGGTAGGCGGCTTCGCTGCTCGCGGTCGCGAACGCAATCATCATCGGCTCGCGCATCGCACGTACCAGAGGCAACGTGCGCTCTTTCAAGAGAGCCTTCGCTACGAAGAAAAGCACTATCCACAAGAAAGCCAGTGCCACGTAGAAGTAACCGATCAACTTTCCGTACGTAGCGAGCACGTACAGGCCTTGCAGGGTGACGGTGGATGCCAGCGCAGCGAAAATACCCAACGGCGCAACCAACATCACGGCATTCGTGACGTGCAACATGACCTGCATCAACTCGTCTGCGCCACGTTTGAGGATGCTCCCGGTGGGCGACTTCAGTTTGCCGACGGCAATACCAAAGAACATCGAGAACACGACGATCTGAAGAATCGCGTTATTTGCCATGGCCTCCACGACGCTTTTCGGAAAGACGCTGGCCACGAAGTCCTTCAGATTCAGGCCGCTGGTCTTCAAGCCGGTCGTGACATCGGAGGCCGGAAGTTGAAGATTTAGCCCGACGCCGGGATGGCTCACATTGACGAAGAAAAGGCCGATGGCCATCGAAACAATCGATGCGACAACGAACCACCCCAGCGCTTTTGCACCGATGCGACCGATGGCCTTGGTGTCATCCATGCTGGCAATGCCCGAGACAAGGGTCGCGAATACCAAGGGCGCGACGATCATTTTGATGAGCCGCAGGAAAGAGTCGGTAATCAACGCCAGGTAGCCGGCGAGTTCCTTGGCACCCGAGGGCGACATGGTGTTGTGGCAGACGTAACCCACCAAGATGCCAGCCACCATAGCTATCAAGGTCCAACGTGTCAGTCTGTTTGATGTCGATTTCATGTTTGTCTCCATTCGATAGCTTTTGTTTCAGGCGTCGTCGGGGATGCGTGCGACAGCCTCCACCTCGACAGAAAGTCCGAAGTGCAATTCGGATACGCCGGCTACGGCGCGCGCAGGCCGATGGGATCCGATCCATTCGCCATAGAGGCGGTTGAAGTCCGGCCACCTAGAGATGTCCGTGACATAGACTCGAACCTGCACAAGGTCGCTTTTGGTCAGCCCAGTCCGCTCCAGGCACGCCTCGATGTTTGCGAGAACCCGGAGGGTCTGCTGCTCAAAAGAGGCTTCCTTCAGAGGCTCGCCCCCAGGTGTGATAGGGAGCATCCCGGAGATAAAGGCAAGGCCGGCAGCGGTACTGACATGTGAGTAATGACCAGCGGGCGGCGAAATGGCTTCGCTGTTCATTAGAGAGATACTGTGGGCGTCGAGTAATGGCATGAGTTTTTTTGGGACGAGTTTGCCCACATCGCTCTCTCCGAAGGAGTAGCGAAGGGCGTCTTTGGTGGATGGAAAAATGCCCCTAAGGGGCCCTAAAGCCGGGCGCGCCTAACTTGGGAGCTGACCTTAGGCGGCCGCCATCGGCTGCACGCGGGATGGCCGCGTGGCGTCCAGCGATGAGGGCGAGGAGGGTGTACGGTGCTGGTAGTCATCGAAAGTCCTCGGGGCGGCGTTCTGATGGAGCTATCGATTACAGGCGCCGCGCCGCGGTGACCTCTAGACCGTCGCCGCTCGCGCGGCAAAACGTGGGCCGGCCGGTAGCGGGATCGAAAAGCGAGCCTTTGGCCCGATGCGCTTCGCCTTCGATTGAGCTGTTCGATGGCCAATAATCTACGGACTTGAAACCCAGCAAGCCCTGGCTGCCAACATCGTCGGACGTAGTGCCAACGATGCCAACTGAGCTCAACGCCTTGCGAACCGCCGGAGACAAGCACTCGGCGTGTAGACCATGAAGTTCGAACGCCTTATTTATCGATGCGACGCCTTCGCTTGGTACGGGCGACTGCTCGACGACGTTTTTGTCGACGCGGAGAGGCGTGGCGTCACTTGGCATCGCTATACACTGTTGTACGCGAGACCCCCAGGTGGGCGGCGATGGTGTCCATGGCGCGACGGACTTCGAGCAAGCCGGCCGCCTTGAGTTCCCTGACAAGCGTTCGCCGATCCTCCGGCTTAAGAGACCGCGGGGTCGATGCCATGCGCGCAGCAAATTCATCAATGCGAGCGCGAATCAAGTCGGCGCCGGAGGGATCCAACGATTCCGTTACTGGGGTAGAGCCTTCGACAGCCGTAAACCGGCTCAACGCGCTCTGGAATCCCTGAAATAGCGTGAGGTCGACGTTCATGCACAACGCGGCGATGTAGTCGCCATTAGAATCCTTGATCCCGATGGAAGTGCTTTTGACTTGGCGACCGTCCGAAAACTGGTTCGGATAGTTGGCAATGATCTGCTGGTAGGCAGGGTCCATAATTCGGGCCAAGCCGAGTTCTGTCGCGGGATGACCGACCTCGCGCCCGGATAGGTTGTTGTGAATCGCCAGTACAGCGTGAGCGGGGTCCAAAAGGTCATGGACTACAACCTCGGTAAACGGCGCGAAGGTCTGGGCCAGGCCTTCTGCCACTTGTTTGATCTGCGCTAGCAAGAGCTGCTGTTCGGGAGTTCGCTTTTTCATGCTGTACAGTTTGGTCAACATTGTACGTTTTGTAAAGTAAGGGAAAACCATTTAGGGCGTCCAGCGTGTGGATCGAGGCGGATACAGGACGGGATGGGGTTACAACGTCGCATTCAGACTGGTGCGTCTGGACGATTTGTTCGATGACAGCGGCTGGCCGCGGCTTTGGCGCGCCGAAGACCCCCACGTGCGTTGACGCGGTTATGTCGTTCATAGGTCGCCGAGAAGGATGTGTTGCGGGACGAAGGGGAGGCGTGCGGTCTGAAGCTAGATGAACCGAGCGTTCCGGTTACCTTTACGCGTTGCGACTGCACGCTTCACGACTAGGGACGTCTAAGCATCGCTGCGAACCAGTTGGCGATGCGCCACGCAGGGAACGAATTGAAGGTGCATCTTCGGTAATATGGGGAGGACGCAAGCACCTAGCCGTGCCTCCTCGCTCTCGAGGAGGCACGGAAGCTTGCAGGGGTATGGTTACACAATAAATCGTGTGCTAGCCCCGCCTTCCATACTCGCGAAGTGGTATGGATTACCCGAGGCGAATGACGTACCCATCTCGTGGGTGAGTCGTCCCGGCATGCAGCTCTGCGATGCGCTGCTGTGCGGCCGCCATGCCGGATTCCTCCACCACCGTGAGCCAGCCCCGCGAGGGCTCGCGGACGTGATCGATAAACTTGCGTTGCGCGGCATTGAATTTTTCATTGACCACCGCCGGACCCCAATCGGCGTTGCGCTTCCTGATCTGCACCGGAGCGAAGTAGAACTTTGGCGTCGGACCGGGCAAGTCCTCATCCTTCAGAAAGGCTGTGTTCTGTGCCGAGCCTGCATAGCAATCGTAGACCAGCGCCGCGCCGAAGTGAGAGTGGACGCGGCGCCGCAGTGCAGCGTCGCCGGAGAAGTCGACATACAAGGTGGGGATATCTCTCGCCAGGCTATCGAGCTCGTCATACACCACACTTTCGTGGTAGGCGTTCAGGCCGTCGACGAATTCGCGATTGCTGGCCGAGGTCAAAGCCGTCAGGGTGAGACCGGTTATCTCGTCTAGGCAGAACGCCGTCCCGTAGGCTGTCTTGCTCGATGCACTCGAGAATACGATCCGGCGTGCGCCGAAGAATGCGTTGTCTTGAAGAAAATCGGCCAGCATGAATGACGTGATGAATAGTGGCCGGTACAGCATCTGGTAATTCTCGAGCACGGGATCATAGGCGGCATCATGGCTCACGCGGGTGTACTGGTTGTAAGCTGACACCAGCGGCTTGCGGTGCGCAGCGCCATCGTAGAATCCGCGTTCGGTCACGCGCTCGGGCTCCATGCGCACGTGACTGGCAATCGGGAAGTAGCCATAGAAGCGTTCCCCGGGTTCCACACCCTCTACCGTTGAAGCCACGACGTCGGCGAAGCCCCACACCGGCATATGTCCCCATTCAGGCTTGCCTGTGGGAAAGAATTCCCAGTACTGCATGGCGTCGCCAAAGGCAGCGTAGGTTATATTGTTGGTGGTCAGAGCGAAGCGGTCCAGGCACAATACGATTTCACCGTTGGCCAGGCCGGTGTCATGCAATTGCGTCACGCTCTCCATGCGGCTCTCGCCGAGTGCGTTCTTGCGGGTGAGAAGGCGGTGGCTGGCGCCTCGGTTAAGCTGAGTCATTTTTGTCTCCTGTGCGAAACCATTTATGGCTTCACTTTATCGGCGCAAGACCCGCGCCGGGTTCGGAAACACCACCGGTCCTGGTGAGCTACCGGCAGGCCGCGCCAAACCGCTGAAGCGGCCATCACAGGCGCGCGCAAGGTTTACTGTGCAGGCCATCTATGAAGCTTTTGTTCGGATTTGGCGCGACGAGGGCCCAGCGGCCGCCACCACGCGCACTGTGGCGCTTGAGGCTGGCTATTCAGTCGGTACCCTTTACGAGTACTTCCCGAGCCGCGAGGCCTTGTTGTCCGGATACGTTCGGCACATCGTTGAGACGATGCTGGCCCGCATGCACTCCGAGGTGACAGAAGCAACCGCGCAGTCATGGCAGACTCGGGTGGCGCACCTCGTCCGTCTTACCTGCTGCGACCCAAGCCTGAAGCTACCTTACTTTGATCTCGCTATGCTCGAGAGCGAAGATCTCATTGCCGCGCCCAAACATCACCGCCGCGTATTCGACGAATTCTGTCGGACCTGGCAGGCGGCGCTGGCCGCGTGCCCGGACCTTCCTGCGCCGGTCAACATGGAAACTGTTCAAACGCTCGTCACGGCAGTGTGGGGCGCACGACGGTACCGGCTCCTGCTGCCCGATTCCCCGCCAGCCGACCGTGTGTGGATCGATGTCATGGTGCAATTATGCCTGCGCGTCCTCGGATGCACAGACGGTACCCGATCATAAGGACACCCAGTGACATGCCCGGCGCGGCCTCGCGGCAATACGCGCCAGTCGCCGTACTGCTCGCCAGCACCGTGGCGGGCCTTCAACGCATCGATGCGGCAACGATTCCATATCGCGGCGTCACTTGCCATGTCTATGGCGTGCTCCATGGCCTGACCGGCGGCACCAACCGCCAGTACAAAGCTCTGGTGGAAGACGCGGTCGAGAATGCTCCGGGGCACGTTGTATTTGGCGAGACGAAGTTCGCGAAGCTGTACAGGGGCATCCAGGTCGAGATGGACGACTGGACCGAGATTCCGCTGCGCGGTGCGTTCCGGAGGCAGCTCAAAGCCGCGCTCAGGCCGATGCGCATGTTTATGGTGGCCGCAGGCATGCTGCGCGAGCGGCGAACCGTTCGCGGACCGCTTCGGAGCGAACGGGTTTCGTCGTCTCCAGGACATCGGTGGCTCTGCCGCCTTCCATGCGCTCTCGCCAGACGAACGGCGCTCGGTCATCGACCCTCTGTCACAGGCCAGGCCCGGCTCAATCGGCGGCTCGCGACCCTGAGCGGGCCGTCGACACCATCGGAGCCAATGACGGAAGAGCGGCCAAATTCGGTCTTAGAGATCACCAGTTGCGGGTCCCTTCAAGGGGTTCCGCTAAGCGCGACGCAGTGCCAGGAATGTCCCATTAGGCTGGTGGAAGATGATCCCGTCCACCACCTCTTCGGAAGGCCGTCGAAACTCCACGCGGTAACCTTCGAGCTTGCCTAGCTCGAAGGTTCTTCCGTCGAGAGGTTTCAGCCGATGGGCCTGGTAATTCGCGATTCGCAGCGTCAAGCTGCCTGCCGCGTCCAGGTCGACCTCGACCTCTTGTGAACCGTGTGAAAACGTCCCGGCACAAAGTGCACGAAACCGTGGGTCCATGACATCGCCGGTGGCGACGCGGCGAAAGACAATATCGGCAACCATCGGCTCCAGCGGGGCGGAGACTTTGTCAATGACGCCTTCGCGGTTGTAGCCAAAGGTCAGGGGCAACTCGTCGGGGTGAATCTCCGATGGCTTGCGCGAGGTCGCAAACACATCGTAGTGACGATGCTGAAGCTGGCCCGACATGCCTCGCCAGCTCCATGTCAGCGTGTCTCCGTCATTGGCGATGGTCATGCATCCGTAGGCAGGGTGTCCATACGCGCCGGCGTACTCGTGCAGCGTATGGCTGGGCTTCGTTCCCGTGCGGTGGCTTTCTCCACTAGCGGCGCTGTCGATTTTCCGCTGCGCGACGATTTTCCGGCGCATATCGCCGAAACGGCCGAGCCAGTCGATCGGTTCATGGCCACATAGCCTGTCAAACGCGGCAAAGGTCAGCAACTCGGCAACCTCGCTTGCCGCATGGTTCGTCAGGACGGCAACGCCAATGCGGCGTTCGGGAAGCATGGACATCAACGTCCCCCAGCCTACCCACGAGCCTGAATGCGAGACCTTTCGCTCACCGCGATAGTGTTCGATCGACAAGCCCAGTCCATAGTGAACATCTCCAACTTCGGCAAGGACCGACCGGCTCGTATGCACGCGTGGGGTGGACATCTGCCGGACAATATCCGGTGCCAGTAGTTGTTTGCCGTCGACCGCCCCTTCGTTCATCAGAAAGCGCATCCACTTCGCCAGATCCGTGGCCGAAGCGTTCAAGCCGCCGGCAGGCAGGGCTCGTATTGGCGTCAGACTGGCGCGTACAACCTGATCTTGCGTCTCGATGTGCGGATGAGCGTGGTCCTGCGCATCCGCGAGCGATTCAATGGACATACTGAAGTTCTCGAAGCCCAATGGACGCAACAGGCGTTCCGTGATGTAGGTGTCCCAGCGCATGCCTGTGATGCGCTCTGCGACGTGCCCGGCAACAAGATAGCCAAGGTTCTGGTACTGATAGGTATCACGGAGATCGCGGCTCGGTTCCAGATGCCGAAGGGCAGCCACAATCTGTGCGGTGGACAGGTCGCCCGGCGAGTGGATCCAGTCGTGTCGAGGCAGTCCGCTATGGTGGCAAAGCAAGTCGCGTACGGTCACCCGTTCGGTTGCCACCGCATCGTGGAGCCGGAACTCCGGAAGGTACTCGCGCACGGGCCGCGTCCAGTCGAGCTTGCCATCGTCCACCAGGAGTCCCAGCCCTGCCGCCGTGAATGATTTCGTAATGGAGCACAACAGGAATTGCGTGTTGGCGGTCACCGGCAATCGCGAATCGATGTCACGAACGCCATAGCCCTTCATCAGGACCGCTTCCTGATCCTTGATTACGACCAGCGCCAGGCCTGGCAACCGCCATTCGGCCATCGTCGCTTCGACAAGGCCATCGAAGTCATTCAGCATCTGGGGCTGCTCCATCCTGAATCCGAACAGACGCTAAATCTAACAAATGTCTGAAATCAACGGGGAGTCATGAAGTGGGGTATGTCGGCCCAACTCCATAGGGGCGAGGGCGGAGCGGCGGTAGAGTCGGCGGCTACCGGACTGTCATCGGTCTGTCGCCGTTAGTTGTCCGACTGACAGCAAATGGCCGGACCCGGTCGTCAACCCACATTCACGGGCCAGGCCCAGCTCAATCGGCGGTTCGCGACCCTTCTCTGCCTGTTGATGTCCCCAACGCGAACGGCCGTAGTTCTTGGGAAAGCGGCCTTTGCCAACCGTCTCTTCGCATTGACCTCGTGCGTCAGAGAGTCACAAAAGCCACGCAGGTCGCGCTGCCCCATACTGGCTACTTGCTGGAAGGCACTCAAGGGGCTCCGGCCTGTCGCGTCATGAAATGGAGAGTCATAAAGCGGCATTAAGAAACGCCTAGCAATCGGGGCAGCAATGGTCCGGAAAGCTTGTACGCCTCGTCAATAAGATGTACTGCGCGAAGGCAATCCTCGACGCCTGCTGGCGGAGAATCGCCTCGATGCCATGCGTCCAACGTCTCTCGCAACATCTGGAAGGAGGGATTCCCATCTGGCTCCCCGGGAAGGTTTTCTTCGCCATCCGCACTGACAACGCGAAGCATGCCATCCTTGGCCATGAGCAGCGCCTGTTCGCCGCAGATCTTCCATTCCCCATCCGCGCCATCGAGTAGCCGGTCCCGAGTTGGCAACTTCTGGGCGCCTTCCGCCGTGCGCCTAGGATAGGCGTTGCCAATTTCAAGCGTGGCCAGTACGCCGCTCGCGCTTCGCAGCAACACGCTTGCGTAATCCTCCACTGGTTGCCCCAAGGCTCGATTGCTAATCTGTGCTCCTGTTACTTCCCATGGCTCGTCAACCAGGACCATGAGGGCATCCAGTCCGTGCGTTCCCAGGTTACGAAGGCAACCGCCGCCCGATGCGTCCGGGTCGAGCATCCAGCCGGAATCCCATGCCGGATAGCGGGACGAGCTGAACCGATTCATACGGATATAGCAGTGCGACAGTCGCCCGAATTGGCCTGAAGCCAGCATCTCTTGCGCCTTGCGCATGAACGGGGCGCGCCGCTGTGGGAGGGGGACTGCGGCGAACCCGTTCACCGACGATGCCTTTGCCGCGATGCCAGCTACTTCAATGGCATTGCGGCCCATTGGCTTCTCCATCAAAAAGGCGAATCCATGATCCAGTAGGTAGTGAGCGGTTTCGGCCATCTGGTCGTGTCGACCAAGGGCGATGACAAAGTCTGGCTGGCGCTCGCGCAACATCGTCCGATAGTCCTCGTAGACGGCGCAGCCTCCAATGGCTTCGGCCCGACGCGCTGCCACTGCTAGGTTTCGGTCCTGGACAGCGACGAGTTCGACATCCTCCATCTGCACTAATTGCTTCAGATAGGCGGCGTCATACACAGAATGCCAGTGGCTGACATCAATGGCTGCAATACGGATGGGCATGAAGGTTCCTGTTGGGTTGTGGTGTTCCATGCTGGCGCCATTCACCGCGCCTAGTCATCGGAAGTGTACAAAAAGTTGGTGTACGAATCAAAGTTATTGACAGCTAACCAATCGTTTGTATACTCACCAATCATGTCGCGTGATTTCCCGAGTGCGCGAACGCGCTGCCTCAGACGGTTTCAACTAACAGGAGACGCTCTTGAAGTTCTGTAGATTTAACGCCAATCAGATTGGCGTGGTGCTTGGTCATCACATTGTTGACGTGACTGCGCATGTCGAACGTGTGTTGGATGAATGGGCGGACGAGCAGGGGGGCGATCCGCTCGTGGCCAACCTCGACCGTATTCGTAGGTCGCTGCCAAAGGATCTTTCCACATTGCCTCGTGTGCCGGTGGATGAGGTAAGGCTTTTGTCGCCAGTGCGTTTGCCCGGAAAGATTGTGGCCGCCCCAGTGAATTACCATGCGCATATTGCGGAAATGTTGGCCAGCAACATTTCCCCAGGTCATAACCTGGCCGATATCGAGAAGGCTGGCCTGTTCATGAAAGCGACATCGTCGCTCGTCGGACCCTCGGAAGGGATCGCAGTACGCTTCCTTGAGCGGCGCACCGATTTCGAAGTCGAATTGGTGGCGGTAATCGGGCGGGAGGCTTCTGAGGTATCGGTGGAGTCGGCGCTGGACTATGTGGCTGGGTACGCAGTCGGTCTCGATATCACCGTGCGTGGGACTGAGGACCGGAGCTTCCGGAAGTCGATCGATACCTACACCGTCGTGGGGCCGTGGCTAACAACCGCTGACGAAATTGCAGATCCCAATGCGTTGCAGCTCACGCTAACCCAGAACGGAAGTGTTCGGCAGAACACCTCGACAGCAGACATGGTGCTGGGTGTCGCAAAGCTCATCGCCTTTGCATCCTCCTTCTACACACTTAAGCCAGGCGACATTCTATTCACCGGTACGCCGCAAGGGGTGGGTCCCATTAAGCCAGGCGACAACCTTCATGCAGCGTGCGAGCGCCTGGATTCCATGAGTGTCGTCGTTCGTGCGTACTCGTCGAATTCGCGGTGAAGGAGGAGGGGAAATCGTGAATGACATCGCCAAGCCGACGCCGAAGCCGCTTATCGAGGCTCTTGAGGACGTCAACTCGCAGCCACTATGGGACCGCTACATGCGGCTTAACACGCGCGAGCCACAATACCATCCCCCGATGCACTGGCCGTGGACTTCGATGGCGCCGTTGATCGACCGGGCAGCCACGGAGATCAACATGGAGGAGGCGGAGCGCAGAGTGCTGTTACTCACGCACCCCGACTTTCCAGGTACGGTCTTTACTACTCCGACACTGTCTGGCGGCCTGCAGGTACTCAACCCCGGAGAGTCCGCCGGCGCCCATCGTCATACACTCGCCGCGCTGCGGATCGTGATGACGGGAAAAGGCGCGGTAACGACGGTGGATGGCAAACGCTGCGAGATGTCGCCAGGAGATATGGTGCTGACACCCGCGTGGAGCTGGCACGAGCACAGCCATGAGGGCACAGAACGCATGGTCTGGTTCGACGGTCTGGATTATCCCCTCGCGAGGCATCTCGGTGCGGTGTTTTTTGAGATGGGTCCGGGCCCCGTGCCTCCTCGTGGCCTGGCGGCAGAGCCAGATCCAAGCCTCGCGGAAGGTGGGATGCTGCCGGAAGGCGATTCCTCCGTGGTTCCGTACTCACCGCTGTATCGGTACGCCTGGGAGCGCGCGAATCGAGTACTGGCAGCGATGTCTCCGGGAGCGGACGGTTCTCGACGTCTTCGGTATATCAACCCTACTGATGGCGGCAGCGTTATGCCGACCATCGACGTGGAGGCGCTGCGTCTTTCTGCAGGTAAGCCGACGCTGCTGCAGCGCACCACTTCGAACGCCATGGTGGTGGTGATCGACGGGGAGGGACTCAGTTCTATTGGTGAACACGTTTTCGAATGGAAGCAGCATGACGTGTTCACCCTGCCGCGCTGGCAATGGATGCAGCACATGGCGCATTCGAAGGAAGCCACCTTAATGCTGGTCAGCGATCGTGAGTTGATGCGAAAGCTCGGTTACCTTCGGGAGCAAAGCCGCTCAGACTTGTCGACGGCATCGAACTAAGCAAGACGGGACGGATAGTCCCGTCCAGTAGCAAACATCAAAACAAAATATCTGGAGACAATAGTTATGCCCCACATAAACTGGCGCCGAGCGCTCTGCTTCGCATGGGTCGCATGCGCGTACGGCATTCTGTCAGCTGGAGCCCATGCGGAAGACTTCCCGTCCAAGCCCATCACAATCATTGTTCCATTTACTGCCGGCGGCGCGGCGGATGTCGGTGCCAGACGAATTGCGGAGAAACTGGCCGAAGGTCTGGGGCAGCCAGTGCTGGTGGACAACCGTCCCGGAGGCGCTGGTCAGATCGGCGCCAGTGCAGTAAAGAATGCGCGCCCCGATGGATACACGCTGTACCTCGCGAGCGTAGGTTCTCACGCCATCAATAGCTCGCTTTATACGAGGCTAAGCTATGACCCGGTTAAGGATTTTGTCCCGGTCGCACCGTTGTTCTCGTTCACGCACGTATTGATCGTGCCAAACAGCAGCCCGGCGAAGACGCCGGCTGAACTGGTGAGCTTGGGACATGCAAAGCCCGGTGGACTCGTCTATGCATCAATGGGTGTTGGCACCGGCGGACATCTTCTGTCCGAGATGTTCCGCTCACGCACGAAGGTAGAGGCCACCCATGTTCCCTATAAGGGCTCCTCACAGGCCGTCGCTGACACCGTTGCCGGTCGCTTCGACTTCTTCTTTAACGGAATCGTTGATTCCCTGCCGCTCGTACGAGAAGGGCGCGTCCGTGCCCTTGCTATTGCAGATACTCAGAGGTCCCCGCTGTTACCCAATGTTCCTACGATGATTGAGCTTGGGTATCCCAACTTTGTTCTGAACGCCTGGTTTGGAATCGTCGCACCGACTGGTACTCCGAAAGCCGTGATTGCGAGGCTTAACGCGGAACTCAGCAAGGTCACACGTAATCCGGAAGTAGCCGCAAAAATGGGAGAGCTTGGGGCGAAGATGATGAACAGCACACCTGACGAGTTCGCATCGATGATGAGAGACGAGACGACCCGGCTTGGGAAAGTCGTGCAACAGTCAGGCGCCCACATCGACTAAGACACGTCATGCATCGGGATCGCTCCCACCGTCAACCGCATCTGACGGACCCATGACGTAGCGCTGACCTGCAGGCGGCGATTGCGCGGCCTGCCCCTTTCAAGCAGTTTCAATTGACGCGATGCCCGGCTGGCAGGCCGGCGCTCGCCCTAATTCAACCTCAGAGGAGAAATTCATGGTCCATCAGACGGGTAATTCCACGCAACCAAATAAGGAAGTTGTCATTATTGGCGCCGGCATTGGCGGCCTGACATTCGCGCTGGCATTGCACCGGGTCGGCATTCCATGCCGGATCTACGAAAGTGTGTCCGAAATCAGGCCGCTTGGCGTGGGCCTGAATCTCTTGCCGCACGCCATGAAAGAGCTGGCGGGACTCGGTCTCGAGGAAGAGCTTCTTGCCAAAGGTCGTGAGACACGGGAGTACAGCTTCTTCACAAGTCATGGCCAGCTCGTCCACCGCGAGCCGCGCGGCAAGTTCGCTGGCTATGCGTGGCCGCAGGTCTCGATTCATCGTGGCGATTTGCAAATGACGCTACTTGATGCGGTCCACGAACGCTTGGGAAAAAATGCTATCCACTTGGGGCAGCGTTGCACGGGAGTTGAGCAGGACGAAAGCGGTGTGACGGTACATCTGACCGACTCGGCCACCGGTCAGTTGTTGCCGCCTACTCGCGCCCAGACTGTTGTGGCCTGCGACGGTGTTCATTCTGCTATTCGGAAGCAGTTTCATCCGGCCGAGGCAAAGCCGCGCTACCAAGGCTCGACCCAGTGGCGCGGAGTGACGCGTGCAAAACCGTTCATGTCTGGAGCGAGCATGGCGTATGTCGGAACCTATCGCACCGGGAAACTCATCACGTACCCCATTCGCGACAACATCGATGGACAGGGGACTCAGCTCATCAATTGGGTCATCGAGTATGCGAAGCCGGAGGAGGATGAGCGGGACTGGAATCGAAAGGGACGGGTAGAAGATTTTATCCATCTATTCGAAGACTGCCATTTCGACTGGCTCGATGTTCCAGAAATGCTTCGCGCGGCCGACGCCGTCTATGAGTATCCAATGGTCGACCAAGATCCCTTGGAGTATTGGACGGTTGGGCTTGTCACGCTTCTAGGCGACGCGGCGCATCCAATGATGCCGCGGGGGTCAAATGGTGCAGCACAGGCAATTATCGATGCCACCGTTCTTGCGGCGCTGCTGGCTTCTGAGGACGATCCGCGAAGCGCTCTCCAGCAATACGAACAAAAGCGACTCAAGGCGACCGGTGACGTAGTTCTTGCCAATCGGGAAATCGCTCCCGACGCGATTCTGCTAGTGGTGGATGAACGTTCGGGGGGCAAGCCATTCGAGCGCATCGAGGACATCATCTCACAGGACGAGTTGCGCGAATGGCAAGAGCGCTACAAGCGAGTCGCCGGATTTGATGCAGACACGCTTCGCTCGTCCGCTGAGAACACCTAATTCACCAGTCGGCACTCTTCATCAAATTCAAGGATACATCGACATGATTGAGTTACCTGGCTACCGCCGGCCCACAACGGGTACCCAGCCTGACTATCTGTTTCCGCGTTACGTGGCTACTCAGAAGCGTTCTCCAAAGCAACCGCTGGTCTGGCTGCCGCATACGCTTTCCGAAATTACCGGTCCAGTATTCGGCCACCAGGATATTGGCGAGAACGACAACGATCTTACCGCTCAGCATAGTGGCGCACCCATTGGCGAGCGCATCATCGTGAGCGGACGGGTATTGGATGAGAACGGGAAAGCGGTTCCCCATACCCTTGTGGAAATCTGGCAAGCGAATGCCGCAGGGCGCTACCCGCATCGGGTAGATCAGCACGATGCCCCGCTCGATCCGAACTTCACCGGGTGCGGCCGCACGTTGACCGACGCCAACGGGCACTATCGGTTCCTGACGATCCGTCCTGGCGAGTACCCGTGGCGCAACCACTACAACGGCTGGCGGCCCGCGCACATTCACTTCTCGGTGTTTGGGCCCGCGTTCGCCACGCGGCTTGTCACGCAGATGTACTTCCCCGGGGATCCGTTGCTTGAGTACGACCCAATGTATCTCTGTGTGCCCGACGAGAAGGCTCGTCGCCGCTTGGTCAGCCAATTGGACTGGGAAACCACCGTGCCGGAGTTCGCGTTGGGATATCGATTTGACATCGTCCTCCGTGGGCGAGAGCAGACCCCATGGGAAAACCGATAGCTGCGCCGCAGTTCCTTTCTGGAGAATGAATATGAGTCTTCATACAACGACGTCACAGACTGCGGGTCCGTACCTGCATATTGGCTTGACGTGGCTCGCTAGTGACGATTTTGCACCGGGGGCTGATGGCGAGCGCGTGGTTATCGCAGGCCGCCTGCTAGACGGCGATGGACTGCCAGTCAACGATGCCATGCTGGAAATCTGGCAGGCCAACGCCAAGGGGCGCTATGCCCATGCAGAGGGCGGTCTTGAGCCTCTGGCTGGTTTTCGAGGATGGGGGCGGGTAGCGACTGACACAAACGGGCAATTTCGCTTCCGGACCATCAAGCCTGGCAGAGTCCAAGGGCCCGACGGTCAGTGGCAAGCGCCTCATCTTGCGGTTGCCATTTTCATGCGCGGAATCCTGCGTCAACTGGTTACCCGCATGTACTTTCCTGGCGAACCCGGTAATGCCCTCGACCCGATTCTGGCCAGGGTGCCGGAGGCTCGCAGGAGGACTCTCATTGCAACCCGTGTGGATGATGGAAATCTAGCGTGGGACGTGGTTTTGCAGGGCGACAAGGAAACAGTGTTTTTTGATTGCTGAACTGTCGTTCTGTCGCGCGTGAAAACCTTAATCCTGCTCCTCCTTCACCACGCGACGCTGTGTCCGTCTGCGGGGCTTCGGCTCCGCGACTGCATCGCTGGCCGACTTTCCTTTGCGGGGTTGGGCCGGCGAGTCCGATACCGGCGACTTGCGTCCGATTCGTCCCTGCACAGCCAAATCGTCCATGCGCGAAGGGTCGAGCGGAGCACGAGAGTAGGCGTTGTTGACGCTGACCAGCCTGGACAACATCTCCATGAACGCACGCTGTTCGCTCTTGCTCAGAGGCGCAAGTATGCGCGCCTCGCTTCGGTCAAGCTGGCGTTCAATTTCTGCAAGGATCTCTTGGCTCTCGGGCGTCACGTTGAGCAAGTTGATGCGGCGGTCCTCTGGCGAGCGCGTGCGCGTGACGAGGCCTTTCTCCATCAGTCTGTCGATGACTTTGACCATTGTGGTCTTGTCCATCGCGATCATGCTCGACAGCGTCATCTGATCGATGTTCGGCACTTCTTCAATCATCTTCAGCGCGGCGTACTGACGTGGAGTCAGGTCATTGCCTGCTGTCTCCTCCAGGAAGAGGGCAACCGAGATCTGATTGAGGCGCCGAATCAAATGACCCGCGCGGGAGTAGAAGACTTCAAGAGACATGGCAGTAGTTCCTGTTTCGAGCTGGGCTGACATCGAATAGCCACATTGTACTGACTATTGGTACGGATATTTGAAGTCAACCAACGATTTGTAGGCTACTTAAACAAGAAGGTACACAAGAATCATGAGCAAACTTCCCATTACGTTGGGCTGCTGGGATTACGATCGGGTTTCGGCCCTTATGTCCAATGACATTGCCGTCGATGGTGTCGACCTGAATTTCCTGGCCCAGCCAGTGGAGGAGACGTTCTTCCGTATGCTGAGGCATCGCGAGTTCGATGTTGCGGAAATGTCGTTGTCTTCCTACGTGGTCTCGCTCACACGGAAGAATCCGCCGTTTGTGGCGATACCGGTATTCCCGTCGAGATTCTTTCGGCATTCTTGCATTTTCGTGTCGGCCGTCAGTGGGATTCGGGAGCCGTCCGACTTGATCGGCAAGCGCATTGGCGTACCGGAGTATCAGATGACGGCGCCGGTCTGGATTCGGGGAATTCTTGCGGACGAGTACGGTGTGGCGCCGGACAGTGTCGAGCATTGGACGGGTGGGGAAGAGCAACCGGGCCGGGAGGAAAAACTCAAGCTCGCGCTCCCCGAGCGCTTCAGGGTCACCGCTATCGGTCCCGAGCAAACACTCTCCCAGATGCTTGCCGACGGGGAGATCGATGCGCTGTATACGGCTCGAACGCCATCGACGTTTCATACCCGACCGCAGGACGTGCGTCGTCTATTCGAGCGATATCAAGAGGTGGAGGTCGACTACTTCCGTAGGACTCGCATCTTTCCGATCATGCACACGTTAGTGATTCGCCGCGAAGTATACGAGGCAAATCGCTGGGTTGCGCAATCGCTATACAAGGCATTTTCCCAAGCTCAGCGGAAGGCATACGAGGATCTCCATCAGACAGCCGCGCTGAAAACGATGCTCCCATGGCTGACCGCTCACGTCGAAGAGACGGAAAGGGAACTAGGCCGTGACTGGTGGCCTTACGGCTTCGCTGCGAACCGCCACGTGCTGGAGACGTTTCTGCGGTATCACCACGAGCAAGGATTGTCTCCAGCTGGGCTGACCCCTGAGATGTTGTTCGCCCCCGAAACGATGGAGCGATTTGTTATCTAGAAAATCGTGACTGGCGCTGTTCAAGTGCGACTTGGATAGCGCCATGCTCGGGAGTACGGAAATGAAACTACAACAGTTACAGGACTTCGTCTCCATTGCGCAGTGCGGCAGCATACGCGCTGCGGCGCGGGCGCGTAACGCGTCCCAGGCCGGGCTAACGCTAAGCCTTCAGCGCCTGGAGCGTGAGTACGGCGTGAGTCTGTTTGAGCGACGTCCGCACGGGATCGCACTCACGACACACGGAGAGCGCGCGTTACAGCACGCACACGCGGTGCTACGGGAATTCGAACGCGCAGACCGAGCACTACGCCAAATGACGGCGGAAGGGCATGATGAGGTCCACGTCGGGGTCTCCCTCGACCCATCTCTCACCATGGCAGGTAAGGTACTTCGAGATTTTCAGCAAAGATACCCGAAGACGGAGTTGGTGGTAGTTAGTGGCCCTTCGGTTGAAATTCTGCGCGCCTTGCGAAACGGCCGGGTTGAGCTTGCTGTGACCGGCGTACCGGAGGGGGCTGCCGTGGCTGGCCTTACCACTCTATCTCTCTACAAGAGTGCCTCAGCGGTAGTTTGCCGGCAACAGCATCCCATGGCCGAGGTCAGTTCGGCTGCGTCGCTCACAGAGTGCGATTGGGTACGTCTGGCCGGAGAAAATGGATTCGAAGGAGGGGCTTCCCAATGGAAGCAATGGTTTGACCTGCCTTCCCTGCCAGCACCCCGCTCGCTTATGGTCGTCAACTCGCTGCTAGATGCAGTGGCGGCGGTGCGCGAATCGGATCGACTGACGATGCTGCCGCGCGCAGTGGTTTCGCATTGGGTGGGGGGGGAGATTCTCCGAGCCCTCGATCTGGACGTTTCGTTGCCTGAGCATCAGATTTCCCTCGTCTATACGATGGATCGTCCTCTGACGGAGCCGGCAAAGTTGCTGCGCGCGATGTTGACATCATACGCTCGGTTGAATGCGTCTCTGGCCGGAGTCGCGGACGTTCCGGCCAGGTGGAACCCGGATCAGAACTTGTGTCGAATACCTGTTACGACAAGCGTTTGATGTTGGTTGCTGGAAGGTGCCAAAAGGTAGATATCTGCCTTGGCGCCCTGAGCTTTCTGGTACACGCCGAAGAGATAGATGTCAGTGCGCTTCGAGAAGAAATAATCAATGCTCAGCTGTCCCATGTGCCACTTTGGACTGCTCGAGAATCCGCTGTACGACCCGTTTGTGAACACATAACCCGCGCCGAGTACTAGTGAGGGGGTCAGATTGTAGGTAGCGTTCAGATCGAAGTTGTTGAGGCGAAGCCCAGTGTTGTCTTTGTAGTCGTACTTGACATAGGTGTACATGCCGTTAATGCGAGTGGCGCCAATGCTGTAGCCGGCTCCAAGTCCCGCAACGCGCTGCTTGCCAACACCGACCGCCGGATTGAGCGGGCTGGAGTGGAACAGCACGAACGGCGCACCCGCATAGTCGTCAGTCACTGCGCCATTGGGGTTGTTGCTCCCAGCCAATCCCGGGTTGTCGAGTTGCAGGTACGCCGATGCCACACGCAACGACCCACTTTCGTAGATTCCGCCGATGCTGAACGAGCGGTTGTTTGCCGCCCCTGCGATGTCGGACAGTGAATAGGTGGCTTCACCGCGGAAGCCGCCCCAGTTTGGCGTCACGTATTTGACAGTATTGTTGTGACGGTAGCTACCAAATACATTGTCGTTGTCGCCGATGTGCGTAGCAAGCCCAGAGGCGGCGACCGGCGCCGACATGATGTCAAGCGTGTCGTAGATGGCGTCATACTGGCGGCCAAGCGTCACAGAACCGTACTGATCGTTTCCCAGTCCTACATACGCTTGCCTGCCGAACAGCCTTCCACCTTGCTGGGACCTGCCGTCGTCAACGGCGAAGCCGCTTTCGAGTACAAATAGCGCCTTGTTCCCGCTTCCCAGGTCCTCAACGCCTCGAATGCCCCATCGATTGTTCTGCATAGTGCCTGGCAGCATCTTGACAGAGGAGTGCCCTCCCTCGTTACTCGCGTATCCGATGCCAACGGATAGCAGTCCATATAGTGTTACCGACGACGATTGGGCCTGCGCCGCGTCACATATGCCAAGTGCTCCTCCCGCCAGCAGCAAGGCCAAGTTTGCTTTGTTCACGTCTCCTCCTATTTGTAGACCCGACTGTCTCGGGCTTCTTGCTAACAGTGTGGTTGAAATATGGTGGCGTACCAACCGTTAGTACACGTAATATTGATGCCGAACCGGACTAAAGGGAAGATTGCGTTTGGTTATCGCGATCGGTAAGAAGATTTGCGTTTCAAAAGAGACCCGCCCGTCGGCGAAGCGACGTGGAGCAGTGGCATTGAAGAAAAAAGGGGGCGGACTCAGGGGTGGCGGGCATGCTGTGAGTCGCCAGTTTCAAGCGTGCCGCACAGGGCGCTGTGTTACTCGCGTGCGCCGAAACCCTTTTTGGGAGGCAGCGAACGCAAGTACGCGACAATAGCGTCAACGTCCTCCGGTTTCATGTTCTGGTAGTAGGAGAACGCCATCGGGAACCTGAGCTGTCCACCACCCTTGCGAATTCCCTTGGTAATAGCATCCTTGATTTCCTGATCGCTCCAGTTGCCGATACCGCTGATAGGGTCGGGGGTAATGTTGCGCGACACGTTGTAGACTTCGCCGGTTTGCCAGCGTACGAACTCCGCGCCACCTGCCCCGAGCCGATTGGCATAGTCCTTCTTGGCACCTTCGCCCGGTGTATGGCACTCCATGCAGTGAGCTACTGTCGCAAGGTAGCGGCCATAAAGAATCTTGTTCGTCCGGGGTACATCGGGTACGGAGATCCTGGGGCCATAGCCGCCCTTAGGTGGGGGCGGATCAAGGCGAGAGTTGGTGCGTGGGACGGGATTGTTGACCGCCGGAATCGAGCGCATGTAGATGATCAGCGCGTTGAGGTCGTTGTCCGATATCTTCCGGAACACGTCGATGGGCATCCGCGAGGTCACTAGCGTTCCGTCCGGACGCTTTCCATATCGCACCAGGTCGGCAATCTGTTTGTCGGTCCATTTTCCGATGCCCGTTTCGGCGTGTGGAGTCAGGTTGGGGTTGGTCCAATAGGTGCCCTCCGGAAGCTTTCGGTTGCGTCCCGCCAGTTCCATGCCAGGCAGCGGATTATTGTTCTTGTCCAGCGTGGTGTGACAATTACCGCAGGCAATGACAGCGTTCATTAAATAGCGGCCACGCTGAAGTTGTGTCTCGTCCTGGGCGCTCGCGTTGCCGAGCCAGAGTAGAGCGTAGACGAATATGGAAAACGCGCGGCGGGTGGCGGTTTTCACGTGATGGTCGATCATGGATGTAGCCTCCTGTGCGAAGGTCAGAAGCGATGCGAGATACCTACATCCACCATCGTCGAGGCGACGTTCTGGAGCGTCTTGTTACGTGCCGCGTCGGTGTAGAGGTAGGTGCGTTTGCTGAGTCCGTACTGCAGGCCTACGCCGTAGCGCGTGGCCGTCGTCACGCCAGGCAGGTTGCTGCGAGTGGCGGCATAGCCAAGCCGGATGGTTGTTGCGCTCCACACCGGAATGCGCGCGCCGCCACCGTAGCCAGTCAGGCGTGCCGGACCCTCAGGATCATTGATGGCGAAAGAGCCGAGCAATGTGATGCCTTCTAGGACGTAGGCTGCGGCGACTTGGCTGTATTTCGTGTTGAGGTTATTGACTTCATAGCCACCCATGAGCGAAAGGGGGCCCTCGCTGTAGTTAAGCGAGATACTGATGGGATAGCTTCGAGAGCCGGGGTTATCCTCTTTCGCCTGTACACTGACCCGCCCGATCAGGCCTCCAAAACTGGGGGTGTCATAGAAAACCGCGTTTCGCCAGCGGGATACCTGTCCTGGTACGGCTGTTCCCACGCCCGTCGTATTGACCGAGGCGTCTTCTGAGTTGTAGAAGGCGGTCAGTAACGGCTGTAGCGCTGCCACAGTGGTGTTGAGCCACGGGTCATAGGTCACGTTCGGTTGCTGTACGGCGGTCAGTCCGCGGCCGAGGCGGAAATGTCCGAATTCTCCGCGTAGGCCTACCCGCGATTCACCGCCGAAGAGCGGCGCATTGTTGTTGCTCTCCAGCGTTCCGGTATCGGGCTCGAAGCGCATTTCTAGCGCGAAGGTAGCAGCCAGGCCGTTACCCAAATCTTCGATACCCGAGAAGATCAGCCGATTGTTGTTGCCGCGGTTCATCGCCCAGGATTTGCTCGGCCCCGACGTGTAGCGCACGCCGACATCCATCAAGCCGGCAATGCTGACTGACTGCGCTGCAGCTGGACCTGCGCAGGTGCACGCTCCTGCAGCAGATAGAAAAATCCGTCTCAAAGCCATTGGTGCCTCCCTGCATTACTTGTCTATATAGAATGTGTACAAACGGTTGGTATACTATCTATATGTGTATGCAGACATACTGGTGCTTTCCCTGAACGCACTCGAATTGCAGATCCCTTTGGTTATCGAGATAAGGGTTTCAAATCAGGGGAGAATTGCTCGCCGACCTACCGCGTAGAGGCGCTATTCCTTAGAGCGTGGGGGGAGGGCTGTGGTCTGGTTCGACCTCAAAGTAGGGCAGCACGCACGCCGTGCATGGTCGTATCGGAGGTTATGACTTTGCTGAAGCGATTCTCGCCTCGATGGCTTTGATAAAGCGTACCAAGCCACCCACGTGACCGACGATTGCTATGTTTCAAGCCAAAGACATTGCATCGTTGGTTTTGTCCATTGCTGCGTTAGTCTTTTCTGCGTTCTCGTTTTGGCTCAACTATCGCAACAGCAGCCGCAACGTTACGTTGGGTCGAAAGCCCGTCCTGGTATTCGAATATGACGGTGGCGTGGGTTGGATACTCCGGAAGGTAGGCAATGGCCCCGCGCTGAACGTCATCGTCGCCCAGCGATTACTTACCGGTGAATGGCTCAACCCCGTCAGAATTCCTCCCTTGGGAAAAGATGGAAGAATGGTGCTGACATGGCTAAATCACGTCAACACCACGGGGCTGGGCGCAACATATGTGGACTCAGAGAACGTCCCCTATACGTCAATCTGTCGAAAGGACCTGAGTCGCATCGAAGAGGGGGTGAAATCTGGTCCCTGGCCCGACGAGGAAATTGGGCGCCACTGGGATAATCCAAGGTGCGTCGCGTGGCGTCGTCAGGCAGGAGGCCTTCAAGCGCCTCCATTACTCCGAAATGGCATCCTTCTGCGCATCAGCGATCGCATCAACAATGATCCTGAGCGTCCCGTCCAGATGTTCAATCGTCTGCGTCGTCGCTCGCTTGATATCACGCTGCCGGTAGAGCTCAAGCATGTCACTGTGTTCCGTATTGGACGGCGCGATGTGCGAGGGCCGGAAGTAGAGCGAGAGCGAAACATACGGGGCAGAAGCGTCTCGCAGCGTTTTGACGAGCTGAGCAAGCCGCGTAGATTCCTGAGACGCCCAGAGCGCAGCATGGAACTCGAGATTGAGTTCGGTCCAGCGGGTGATGTCTTCAGTCACAAGCATCTGCTGATGAATCTGCTCGGCTACCGCAAGGTCCTCGGCGGAATTGCTCTTGATGGCCTGCTCTACCATCAACGGCTCGAGCACCTTCCGAAGCCGATAGATCTCCTGGACGTCCTCCAGCGTCAGGCCTCGCACGACCGCTCCGCGGTGCGCATCGAAAAAAACAAGCCCCTCCGACACAAGAATGCGTAGCGCTTCCCGCACGGGAGTGGTGCTCATCTCCAACCGCTGTGCGAGTTCCTCCTGGCGGAGGCGCTCGCCTGCCTTTAGGCGCCCCTGCAAGATTTCGGTACGCAGCGCCTGAACTGCGTACTGGAACGCAGTCAGCGGGCGCCGCGTTGGGGCTTTGGGCTTGGGCTCAGTGAGGGTTTTCAAGTGGAGGTGTCAGTGTTCGGCATTGCCGCGGAGTTTACCCCACTCGGCCAACCCGGCTGCCAGGTCGGATGCGGCTGTATTCGCGCCTAGCAGGGCCGCCAGAGCCAGTCGTGCCTTGAGTGGTGACAGCCATCCGGCAAGCAGGGCGCCCCGTTTGGCCAGGTCAATCTCGGAGCCTTCGAATCCATAGGTTGCTGTGGCCGTACAGCCCCCTCCCGTGCGACTGGCAACCACGACGGGGACTTGCCGCGTGAGACTTTCAATGCGTCTTGCGAACGCCGCAGACACGTGGCCCGCGCCAAATCCCGCGACGACGACGCCCTGGTATCCCGCGTGGATGGCGGCGCTGGCGAGCTCACCATCATCACCGAGGAGGGCAGTGACCAGGGCGATCCTGGGCAATGGGGTACTCGGCCTCGCAAGGACGGTGCGGTGTAGCGGGGCACCACAGTAGGTCGGCGAACCCTCGATGACGCGGCCGAGGGGACCGAAGTCCGGCGACACAAATGCCTGAACAGACAGGGCATCCCCTTTGGCGACGAATCTTGCAGCGTGGATGGTGTCGTTCATGACGACCAGCACCCCGCGACCCCGGCTATCTGGAGAGACGGCGACCTGGACGGCCGCCAGCAAGTTTGCCGGACCGTCGGCCCCCGCGGAGAGCGGTGTGCGCATCGCACCCGTCACGATCAATGGCTGTGCGTGACTCCAGTACAGGTCCAGCAGGAAGGCGGTTTCTTCAATCGTATCGGTGCCTTGCGTCAACACCACGCCCGTTGCGCCGTCGCGAACCTGTTCCTCTGCCCACGCAAGACTCTGCAGTACATCGGAGGTGGATAAGGAGGCACTTGGGAGTCGCAAAATGGAAGCGGCGCCAATCTCGGCAACGGCATTGAGTCCAGGGATGGAGGCCGTCAGTTGCGCTGCGTCAAGCGTGGGGACAACGCCGCCCGAAGTCGCCGAGGGCGTCATGCTGATGGTGCCGCCAAGGGATCCAACCGCCACATAGGGTAGTGCAAGAGTCATAGGATGCTCCGGAACATTGAAAGTAAACACTATGCATTATATATAATGTACAGTAGCAGCGGTTCGGACCGCTAGAACATCGCTGCAGGCCACAACAGCCAACAACAACCAACGGAGACTCACATGGAACACCAGGGAGTACAGCCCGGGCGCTACCGATTCGCGATCTTCAGCTTGATCGTCGTCATCGCTCTCATTAACTACATCGATCGTGGTGCCATCGCGTATTCGGCTGGCCAGATCATTGGCGAGTACGGCTTCGATCGCGCAGGCTGGGGCGCAGTGCTTGGCTACTTCGGATACGGCTACATGTTCGGTGCTCTCATGGGCGGGGCCCTGGCCGACAAACTGGGGGCAAAGCGCGTGTGGGTAATCGCTGGCACCGCCTGGTCACTGTTTGCCATCGCCATGGTTTGGGCGGGAGACATCGGGATCGCGATGTTTGGCGGCTCGGCGCTGACAGGCTTCGCGACAGTGCGCGTGCTGTTTGGCTTTGCAGAGGGGCCTGCCTACTCGATTATCAACAAGACGATGGCGGCCTGGGCGGCGCCGAGCGAACGCGGCTTTGCGGTGTCGATTGGCCTGCTGAGCACGCCGTTGGGGGCACTGCTGACGGCCCCCGTCGCGGTGGGTCTACTCCTGCTCACTGACAGCTGGCGAGTCATGTATGTCGTGCTCGGCGTTGTCGGCCTTGTGCTTATTGTCTTGTTCTCACGCGTCTATACCAACCAGCCAGATGAACATCCCAAGGTTGGTGCGGCGGAACTTGCACTGATCAAGGCGGGGCGGCAACAAGCGAGCAGCAATGCTGCGGGAGCAAATCTGCCGTGGTGGACGTTCTTCCGAAGCCGTACGCTGGTCTGCAACTCGATCGGATACTTTTCGTTCATCTATGTCAACTTCATGCTGTTGACCTGGACGCCGAAATACCTGCATGACCAGTTCAACTTTACCCTGTCATCGCTCTGGTACGTTGGCATGATCCCTTGGGTCGGTGCGTGCGTGACGGTGGTGCTGGGTGGCAAGATCTCGGATTGGCTGATGAAGCGCACGGGCAGGCTGGTGGTCGCAAGGAGCTGGTTTGCTGCGACGTCCCTGCTTCTGACCGCGGTGTGCTTTGTGTTTGTGTCGCAAGCACAAAGTGCGTGGGCGGTGATCGGCTTGATGACCCTCGGCAACGCACTGAACGCGCTGCCCAATTCCGTCTATTGGGCCGTGGTCATCGACACTGCCCCATCCAAGGTGGGTACCTTTAGCGGAATCATGCACTTCATCGCAAACATCGGTGCTGTCGTGGCGCCGACCTTGGCAGGCGTCTTGTCGGCCCGCTATGGCTATTCGTCGATGTTTGTCGCGACTGCCATCGCGGCCGCCGTCGGTGTGTTTGCGATGCTGCAGGTGCGCCCAGGTGAAGGCAAGCAGTTCCAAAGCGGCGACGCTCTTGCCGTGACGCGCTGATTGAAAGGGGTGTGCAAGCTTTGGCGGGAAGGAGAAGACGGACGACTTCCGTCTTGCCTTCCTCACCACTACTTCGCTAAGCCTTAATCAAGTCGATAATGTCCATCGCCAAGCCCGCAGCTATCGATGCATAGAGATAGGTGGCCGCCACAACGCCAAACTCAAAGACAACAAAGGTACGGAGGTCATATGCGACAAATCTCCGTCTGACGAGCAACGCTTTGAGCTTTGCTGTGGGGAGATTCGACACCAACTGCTCGAATCCAAGACGGCGAGAGATCCCGATACTGTGGGAAATCGACATGCTGATAAATGCCACGAGGAATACAACCTGCATAACAGGTGGCAGCTTGTCCAGCGATGGAGCGCCAATCAAGGTCTTACCTATCGCTATGACGGCGGCGATCGCAAAGTAGGCAACTCCAAGTACGCAGATGCCCCATCTTGCGATAACAATCGCGACTGTCACGGCCAGCTTCCTGGTTCTGCGGGAATAGTCAGAGTATGAGCGCTGACTCTCGATGACCAACATGGCAACTAGCGCGCATGTCGCTGAGATGGCGAAGTCCAGCACGCGATATCCTGTCTTCATTATTAGCCACGAAGCCAGAAGGGATACGCACCATGTAACCAATTTCCACTGAAGCTTCTGGTCGGACGTAAGTCCCCTCTTGTAAAAGTCCTGCGTCACGCCGGGGCGAATGCTCATCGACAGTCATCTCTAAACACTACTCGCCTGCGATTGTATTCGTTTTATTGAGGAAAGCGCTCCAATGTCAATATTTTGTGGCGGTAGGGGGAGAGCTTCTAACGGCGTCGAGTGATGGTCAATTTGCAGGATATAACTGCTATGTACTGGCGATCCGATCGCCCCCCCCCCGGGGGAGGCTGGTCAGGGTCTAATTTCCTGCAACGCTTTCGAGAGCGTCTTGCCGCAATTCCTTCTTCGCGAGTTCTTCCTTGATCTGGGCCAGGCTGGGCGTAACGATTGGCAGAAACGCGGCTTCGCGCAAACGGCGAGAGAAGCCCTCGTTGCGGCCGACCATATATGCGGAGCCACCCCGAGCGCGAAGTTCCGCCTGAACAGCAGCAATGGCTAGTTCAGGGAGTTCAATGCGAATGCCAAACAGGTTGCGAGCATCCTTGGAAAAATGCCCACGGGCAAGGCCTTCCAGCATGTTTGCTCGGGCGCTGAGCAGTTGTAATTCAACCTTCGCAATGTCGCTTGCCAAAACAGTGCCTGCCTTCGTTTTCCGTCGGGCTTCATCAAGGCTTCGCCTAGCCAAGCCAATGGCGAGGCCACACTGCAGCGCCAGGAAGGCCGGTCTGACGCGAGGCAGGAAGGTGCGCGCATCCTCCGCGATGAGCCACTCCCTTGCGATCGGGACATTGTCCAGTTTGGCAGAGGCGGTATTGCTCCCTCTTAGTCCTACAAGATCCAGATCTGCACTACGTTGAAGCCCTTCTGACGGAAAAGGGACCACATACACCCCTGGGATGCCGGACTCGTTGTTGATAGCGGCCACTGCCAGCAGAAAACCGGCAGGATGGAGATTGGTTGCCCACGGCACGTTCCCGTTCGCTGTCCAGCCATCGAGCCGCCCTTGCACCGTGATCTGTAAGCTTTCGGTGCCGCCAATGAACTTCATCGCATTGGACAGTCCAGTTGCGCCCGCGACGCTGCCCTCCAGCAATTGGGACAGGCACCTGCCTCCCAACGTCTTGTTTCCACTCTGCAACACATATTCGACGAATGAGCGTTGCGCCCAGAGAACAAAGGCGGCGGTTTGCGAGTACTCGGCGACTTGAGCGATGCACTCGACAGCAGCATCGAGCTCTCGACCGTCCCCCCCAAGATTCGCAGGCACCCCTATCCTGAACAAATTCGCTTCGGCAAGCCGTGGCAGAACCTCCTGCGCCTTGCCAGCATGGGAATCAAGTTCTTCGGCGTTGGCTGCCAGCCATGCCGTTAGTTCGACGCTAAGGAGGTTCATGATTGATTAGGCAGAAGGATTCCAACGGTAGGCGTCAAGCTCCGGGTTCAGTGGTACTTGTGCCAAGTTGTTGCCGAAGTTGCAGAGGGTGGCAAGGCTTACGCCCAAAACGACTTCCAGGGCCTGAGATTGCGTAAAGCCTGCATTAAGAAAAGCAGCCAATTCCTCGTCCAGAACGGCACCGCGGTGACGGATCACCGCTCGAGTGAAGACGGCAACGGCCTGCAGTTTCGTGTCGGCAAGGTCGACTTGCTTGCGAAGAGCGTCGACATCTGCGGCGTTCATCTTCGCCTTCTTATTGGCAACTGCTGTATGACCTGCCACGCAGAATCCGCAACCATGGGTGGCTGCCGCGGTGATTTGGACAGTCTCGCGTTCGGCCAGTGTCAGCGACGCACGACTGTTGATCTCGGAAACGGTTAGGTAAGTTTCCAAAGCTGCCGGAGCGTTTGCCAAGGCAGCGATGAGATTTGGCAGAAAGCCATTGTTTTCAATGACTTTGGAGACGAACGGCCGGCTGCCTTCCGGAGCGGATTCAGCCGTGTGGAGCAAGATGCGATTTTGGGAAACGGACATATCAAGTTCGGTTGCAATTGCACTCTGTGGAACCCGCGGGTAGGACGCCGCAGGCTGCTCCGAACCCTCGGTGCGCTATTGCGCTAGGCGTAGCCCGAACAAGGGAAATCGAAGACCCCTCCAAAGTAGTTCATGTTTCAGGGAGGCAATGAATACAGTTTGTTCGAAAAGCTCGTTAGGAACTGTGCCGTTCTTAGGGAAGGTAAGCTCCTCGCCGAACTGTGGAATCAGGGTTTGATTCTCAAGAAGCCAAACTCCGATAGAATCTGCTGCGCTTCCGGGGTAGAAAGATACGCCGCGAATCGCTCTGCTGGAGGAGACGAACCCTTCAGCACTGTGACTGCGTACTGCGCCGTGACTGCAAGTTCCGGCGGGAGAGCAAGGGCTCTCGTAGAGGGATCCTCGGGCCTGGTGCGACGACTACAGTAGCCAAGAAATACGTCCACGACGCCGGTGCGCAGAAGAGTGCTGACTGGGCCAGCACCCTGTGAGGCCGTCAAGGACGTCTTTCCGCCCACAAGCTGTTTGGCCTTGTTTATCAGGATCTCTTCGGAGCCAGGTATCACGTCACCGGCATTCCGGAAGACTTCCCAAGCATAGTCGCCGCCTGGATCGCTCCCGGGAGTGGATGTCCCGACTGAAATCTCCTGATCCAGAAGCTTCTCCAGCAGATTGTCTTCAGCGATATCCTGACGCCATAAGGTGTACGCACACATTCGGTTTCGCGCAAAAACCGTCGCTGGACCGGCAATTCCCGCCGTCGCCAAGCGCTGCGGATGGGCAAGATTGGCCGAGACGAACAGATCCACCCTGTCGCCGCTCAAGATTCGGTCTCCTAGCAAGCCAGCGGGGCCATACACATCGGAAAACTTCACACCTGTTTGAGCGGTGTACGCCGACTGGATAGCAGATAAGGCGCCTCTTAGGCTTCCCGCGGCGTACACCGTAAGCGTTTGGGCTTCCGACGAAGTGCTGGCAAGCATTGTGTACACAACAAGCGCCACAATCGGGCGGATGGCTCTGAGCACTGTCAGCATCTCAGAAGCTGAACATTAAAGAAGCCCGAACGGTTCGAGGCTCGCCAAGCTGTGCTGTTGTCCCGTCCGTTCCGTTATAACCATTCTGTCCCGTTGGTGCGATGTTCGCCCAGTAGTGGCGATTCCCCACGTTGTTGACTGTCAATCGCCAAGTCGCGTGTGCTCTGAGCAATCGCGCTCGGTACCGAAGACCGAGGTTCACGATCGCGAACGAACCGGAGGAGTTTGCTCCTACATTGTCGGTAGGCCGGCGGCTCATATAATTGACATCAACATTTGCAGCCAGTCCTGGGACGGCAGCAAATCGGTATTCCGCGAGTAAGTTGGCAACTGCATGGGCGATGCCCAGCACTGGCCGCCCAACTGCGCCATTGCCCCGCGAAAGGACTGGGTCTAGCAACGCAACGGATGCCAGGACGGAAAGGTCCCTAAACAGCACGGCGTCGGCGGATAGTTCCAGCCCGCGATTGATTTGATCCCCCTGCACCGCATATCGATTGTTCGAGCCGATGTACGCGAGAGGACGACGGATCTGGAAGATCGCAGCAGAAGCGTTGACGGCGGCTAGCTTCGCCTTGACCCCCAATTCCCATTGTTTGCTTCGGTAGGGGGCGAGATTCTCGCCGGAATTGGCTGTACCCGCCGGCGCAATGTCGCCTTGCTGGATGCTATTCGCATACGACAGATAGGTCGTAACGTTGTTTTTGGGCTTGTACATCAGGCTGAATGCCGGGCTGGTGCCCGTGGCTGAGTACTGACTTGTCTGCATCCCTTGCTTGTTGAAGCTTTTGCTGGCAATCCAGCTCTGGCTCAGTGCCACAATAGCCGACCATTGCGAACTGAAGGTGGCTGTGTCCGCAAAGGTGATCGACTGCTGAGTCGAGTGTACCGAGTGGAATCGGCTCGCAAAATCAGGCCAGGACGGCTCGGGGAATATCTTCGGGTCGCTCAGCGTGGCGCTTCCCAAGTTGATAGCCCCCGTCTTGTAAGGCGTGTAACGGTCCCACGCGAAGCCATTGGTGGCTAAAGTCACGTCATGGCGCACCTGCCCCGTACGAAAGGATCCGTCCAACGAAACGGCGTTACTTAGAACCTTGTCCAAACTGTAGGTAGTGGTTGCCGCCGTAGTTGTGTAGTTCCCTTTGAGGCTCGTTATGGTGTTGGTTGGAACCGTTGAGTTACGGTCGCTAGATTGCCATTGCACGGCCGCTTTGACATGCCAGCCGCTACCAAGATCATGTGTCAGTCGCCCGCCGACGGTATTAATGATGTTGTTGTCCCCAGCATAAGGCTGACCGTATCCCGCTCGGGTAGGGTCAGGTGCCGTGGGTAGTGCAATTCCCTTTTTTACTGCGAACGTACCCGGTAAGCCAGTAGTGGTGTAGTGGTACGTGCTGGCGGTGAATTCGGCAGTAGTGCTAGGGGTAATCTTCGCTTCGAGTGCGAGGCTACCAAGGCGTCTGTTGAGCGAACTATCGGCAACATAACTCGCTCCGGCTTGTTCCATTAGATTGAGGCGGTAACCGAACTGCTTATCAACTCCAAAGCGTCCGCCCAAATCGACGTGCGTGCGCTGAGATGTCGAACTAGCATATTCGACCGTCAACTCGCGTAGCGTCTCTTCCGTCGGGCGCTTCTGCACATAGTTGAACGTACCAGCAGGGTTTGCCGGTCCATACAGTGCGCCTGACAATCCATTCAACACCTCAATATGATCAAACTGCTCAATGGGGTAGTCGGTGGTGCCGGCAACATTGAGGCCGTCAATTCGTGTGTTCTGAACGACGGAGCCCTGCATTCCGCGAGTCTGGGGCCGAACATTTTCACCTTGTACCGAGGGAATGTAGCGAAGCGCTTCCCTGACGCTGTGCAACTGTTGATTTTCGATGAGTTCTTGCCCGACCACTTGGACTGAGTAGGGGGCGTCCAGGAGGGGACGCTCTCCAAGCGCGCCTAGATACGCAGCTTCCGACGAGAAACTGGGCTGCGGGGGGCCTCCCTCTACAACGACCTCCGGGAGGGTTGTGGATTCCTGAGCTTGAGCGGCGAACGGACCGACAGCGGAAACACTGGAGGCGGTCAGCATAGCGACGATTCTGATTCGGTGGCGTCGATTGTGGAGAGGTTTTGCGGAAATTTTCATTACTAGGGGCGATCTTGCACTAAGGCCCGCAGAGAATGCGTGCGAAGCGCCAACGTCTGCAGAATTGGACGAGCCCCCTAGGAAGGATGAGCAATACCAGCGTGAAACCACGTGGCGTCGCCGTGGCGGGAGTCGTCTTCGACGTCCGAAAGACTAGAGCGTCCCCAACGTGCTAATCGGACACAGTTCCTAAGTTGTACTGGCAACACAGCCGCGTTCTTAGGTTGGAGGGACTGTTGCTGTAAGCCGTTTGTGGAACTGTGCTCATTGCGAGTTCGATGGCCTTCTACGATAAGGACTGGTGAACCTCCGGCCGGACAAATGGTTCGGATGACGCAGCATGGCGTCATCGGGAACTGGCGGTCAGCCAGAGTGATGGCGACGCGCGAGCTACCACGCTATCCCCGATGAGTCCGTGGGCCGACAAGCCTCTCGAGCAGCTCTTCTTTTTTCAGACCTTTCACGCATCAGAAGCATGGTGACAACTCAGAAGCAATCCTTGGCTTGTGCCGTTTTGACGGTGAGCGATAGTCGAACGCCGGCATCGGATACTTCCGGTGATCTCTTAGTGAGATTGCTCGAAGATGAAGGGCATCGTTGCACGCGACGCGAGATGTCTGGTGCGAACAAGTATGTCATTCGGCGTGTTCTAAGTGACTGGATCGTGGACCCAACCGTACAAGTCATTCTGACCAACGGGGGCACGGGGTTCTCCTCGAAGAATTGCGTGCCTGAAGCCGTCTTGCCATTATTCGACCGCGAAATCAGCGGATTCGGCGAGCTATTCCGCTCAATTTCGTTTCAGCTGGTGGGGACGTCTGCTATCCAGTCGCGTGCTGTGGCTGGCGTTGCGAACGGGCGAGTCATCTTCAATCTGCCAGGCTCAGAAGACTCGTGCGAGACGGCGTGGCGGCATATCATCGGCCCGCAACTCGACGGCACGACGCGCCCTTGCAACTTTGCTACTGCATTGGAGAAGGGGCGACTCGTATGCTGAAATTCGATTCCGCGCAAATCCTATTTGCGAACAGTGTTGACGTTATCCAGGAAGCCGACCGTATCTGGATCGGGGTAGCCACAGGGCGAGTTCTGGCTACAGATGTCGTGGCGCGCGCCGACTTGCCTTCGGCTGACAAATGTTCGCGGGACGGGTACGCCATCCGCGCTGCGGACTGCTGCGATAACGCATGCCTGACGCTGCAACAGGTGTGCTTTGCGGGTACGGAACCCGAAGCGCTTCGTCCTGGTCATGCCATCCGTGTTTTCACCGGTTCGCTGGTGCCATTAGGCGCAGATACCGTAGTGTCGGACGAATGCGTGGTGATAGCGCCTCAGGATATCCGTGTGTTGGATGTACCCGAGGAGGGGGCCAATATTTGTCGACAAGGAGAGGATGTCGTCGCCGGAACGCTCCTGGCGAAGGCAGGCACTATCCTTTCCCCAGGACATATTGCGGCGCTTTCTTCGCAAGGTGTCGAAGAGCTTCAAGTCGTCCGTCTGCTGGAAGTCGGCCTGGTAACGACGGGCAATGAGGTGGCTGTGCATGAGGAGATGCCAGCGCGGCACCAGGTGCACGATGTTAACGGTCCGATGTTCGAGTCTCTTGTCGAGGCGATGGGTGCTGTTGTGAAGAGTCGGCGTCACGTTCCCGACTGCGAGCTAGCGCTACGGACGGCCATGACGGAGCTAGCAGATGAGGTCGACGTAGTCTTGGTCACCGGCGGCATGTCAGGAGGCACAAAGGATCTCGCTTGTTCGTCTCTACTTTCGGCGGGCGGCGCTCTCTTATTCCAGAAGGTGGATATGACGCCCGGAAAACCCGTCGCTGTCGGTAAGCTGCTAGGGAAACCGGTTGTCTGCCTACCTGGCAATCCCGTGGACGCGTACGCAACGTTTGCATTGCTAGTGACGCCAATGCTTCGAAAGCAGCAGGGAAGAACGGAAGTTTTTCCACCCATTACCTACGTTAGCTTAGCGGAGAGGCGGGGCGGAAAGAGCCAGCAAGATGAGTTCCTACGAGTTCGACAATCGACTCTAGGTCCCTCGAAGAATCGGATCGAGGTGCAATTGCTACAAGGTGAGAAATCGCTATCTAGCTTGGGCGAGTCGACGGGGCTTGTACGTGTGTCATCGCAACACAAGGGATGTGACCACGAAGTTTTTCCGTATTACGACTTCTCTCGTTGGCTATTCTGAATTTTGGTAGTGGGAGGTTGGGGGGCGTAGCCCTCCAACCTCATTGGCGTCAAGGCTGTAATAGCTCCAGCCCATACGTTGTCACGGCGGCAGTTGGTCGTCGGCCGCGAGGCCGTAGAAGTACTACCGCACCAACGTCCTGCAACGATGACAGGAAGGCGTCGGCCTTGTTCGTTGAAAGATGCGCTCGGTAGGCTAGCGTGTCGATTGCGACGACAGGAACTCCCGCAGCGCGGTATTCTTGAAGTGTTGATATCAGTGCAAAGACCATTGGGTCCAAAGGGAATTCGCACCCCTCGACAACGTCGATGGTACTGGTGGCCGCACGTTTGTATTGTCTAGACATCTTTCTAGGTTTTTGCACCGATACGGCGGAAGCTGCCGAATCTTCTTTGCCAGCACGGAAAACGCCTAACCGCCTCCCACACCAAGGATTCTTCGCCGTCGGTTATCAAGCTGACAAACGGATCGCAGCATCGAATGCCGATACTCATTTTCGGAAAATCTGGTAATACAGTTGTAGAATGCCTCTAAAGAGGGGTGGCTCTCTACGTAATTTCTGTTTCAAGCGAGGAGATGGGGATGGCAACGTACAAGGAACTCATTGCACAAAAAGAAGCGCTGGAGACTAAGCTAGCGGAGGCTCGTGCAAGCGAAGTAGCGGGTGTAATCGAGACCATTCGCAATCTGATGACCGAATATGGATTGTCGGTCGAAGATGTGGCGCCCCGTCCCCGACGTGGCCGTCCGCCGGCAGATGGCAAGAACGTGACTGCTACTCGGCAGCCGCTACCCGCCAAGTATATGGACCCGAAGACGGGAAAGACATGGTCTGGCCGTGGTCGCGCGCCGGCATGGTTGGGTAAGCGTCCGGAGCGGTTCCTGATCCAGGAGTAAAACTACTACGCTGAGAACGGCATCATTGCCGTTCTCAGAAGCAAGGATTCTTCCATTGCGCTTCGTGGGGTCCAGTCGCGTTTGCTCGACCTTCGAGGACACGTTGGACCTAGACCTGAATTGGTCCAGTAGCCATTGCATTGGACTGCTTAGTCGGACCATCTGCTCAAGTCCTGGTTCGAAGCAGGGTGCACTTGACCAGCGACATTCTCCACGCTCTCGAACCTCATTTCGGCCACTATCCGGCCGTAAGCGCCTCGGTTATCGAGAGCCGCTATTTCACGGCAACCATTCGCGCCGAGACCACTACGGAATTTCTTTAGGCCGCGAAGTCGGCTTGCTCCAGGCTATATCCCGGAGGCGCAGAGACACCCGTGCGGTCCATTCCTGCAATCTGGCCGCTGCCAGCACGCGCGCCATCCGTAAAGGGATCACGCGCGCCCTTGATGTCGCGAGCGCCGTCCGTGTACGGATCGCGCGGGCTCTTGATGTCGCGAGCACCCTCGGAGTACGGGTCACGGGGACTGCGCACATCACGAGCACCATCCGTGTAGGGATCGGGACGGCCGATACCGTGTGCGCCGTCGGTGAACGTGTCGTACTTCGTGTGGTGCAGCATGGAATCAGCGCCTTGTGCATGGGCTGGCGAAATCACGAGTGCCGCTGCGCTCACAATGAGCGATGAGAGCAGGACGGAGAGGGTGGCGGTTTTCATAATGCTTATCCTTACAAGTGGTGCATAGGGGAACAGCCTTGCCGAGGGTCGCAGTCACTTTCATCAACCTGTGCTGCGATCCCTTGGCGTCGTACTGTGAGTGAAATGGTAGGGGAGAGAGCGATACCCCTTCGCATACAAAGATCCAGCATTCCTTACAGAACAGTCGCGGCCAAAGTTGGACTAACGCTGCCCGTGTTTTGAGCCTGGCATCGCCATCGCGACGGTGTTTCGCCGGCGAACCGCTTGAAAACGCTGGCGAAGTGCGCCTGCGTCTGGAAGCCGACCTCAAGAGCAACTTGTGCGATGGGCGTGGTGCTGTTCTCAAGCAGTTCCTGAGCCTTCTCGATACGGCGACGCAACAGGTAGTCGTGAGGCCTTTGTCCAGTTGCGGCGCGGAACTGTGCTGCGAAGTGCATCCTTGTCAGGCCAGCTGCATCGGCAACGTGTTCGAGCTTGATGGTCTCGGCCAGGTTGGCATCAATGTATTCCGTTGCCTTACGTAGTCGCCACGCGGGAAGGGGCGCCGCCGCAGATCGATTGGCGCGTTGATATCCCGCGGTCAGAAGTCCGAACACGCGAGTGGCGATAGCTGCGCACAGACTGTGTACGTAGACTGTTCCGGTATCGATTGGCTCGTCGGACTGAAGCAGTGCTTGGCCAAGCCTTTCGATCGCAGAGTCAACTAGAAGGCTTTGACATGGCATTTTTGGGGTTTCTTGTAGCCCATATCGCTCCATTGCGCTTCTGTTGACGTGAAGATGAAGTACGTCGCAGGAGTCGTGTAGCCGAATCCGAGTCGATTGTCCGAGGCGTGACACCAGGATTGAGCCCGCTGCCACCCGGCCGGAGTGAATAAGATGCTGGCCGCGCCAGTAATCCATGCTCGTCCGTTTTAGATAGAGGGTGATCGTCAGGTGTCCGCGATCCGTTGTCGCGTCATGCAATTGACAGTCACCGCCCGTGGCCTGCCATCGTGAAACGATGAAATCCGTGGCGTTCGACTCAAAGAGTTGGTCAACGTCTTCTGGGGGAAGGCTTCCCGTTTCCGTACAGAAGCTGTGGGATGGTGGCATCGCAGCTGTGAAGGGTGGGAATGGCACAAGCGCCTTTTTTGCGTGGGATTGAGCTAACGTCATGGCGTGTCGTAGACCTAGGCGAAGCGAAGTTTTACGTTCAAGCAGCGATGGGTGTGCGAATTCCAGCCGAAGCGAGTTGACCAAGCGTTCGGATCGCGGCCTCATACTCGGGCGTCCATTCGTTGCTGAAATTCAGGCGGATGTGGCGATTGAATTGATGGTCCGAGCCGAAGAGACGTCCTGGTGCGATGGTGATGCCGCAGGCAAGGGCATCTCGGTAAAGTGCGAGTGAGTTTGCTCCAGGCGGCAATTCAATCCAGAGCACGTAACCTCCCCCCGGGGCAGAAACCGTCGTCCCTTGGGGAAAGAAGCGCTGGACCGCCGCCCGCATGATGTTGGCGTTCTGCGCGAGCGACTTACGCATGCGACGGAGATGGTGATCGTAGCCATCGTTGCGTAGATACTCAGTGAGGGCGAGCTGAACGTTGGCAGGCGTGGTCACGGTGCTCAGGAACTTGAGTTTTTCGACTTTTTCCCGAAACCGCCCAGGCATCGCCCATCCGATACGATGGCGGTGGGTCAAGCATCGCGAAAACGAGCTGCAATGCAAAACTAGACCACGAGTGTCATAGGACTTCAGTGAGGTGGGATGCCGAGCCCCGAAGTAGAGCTCACCGTATTCGTCGTTCTCTATGATGGGAATGTCTCGTTGCGTGAGATATTCCACCAATTCGCGCTTCTTCTCCTCGGGCATCTGACGGCCGAGTGGGTTCTGGAAGTTCGCGGTCAGCATGCACGCAGCGACGCGCTCAGTTGCGACAACCGCTGCAAGTGCCGCCATATCGATGCTGCCTGTGGTATCGCAAGGCACTTCAATAGCGCGCATGCCGTGCTGCTTGATCGTTTCGAGCATGCCGTAGTAGCACGGTGACTCCACGATGACCGCATCGCCCGGCCTGGCCACGGCCTGGAGGCACAGTCGCAGCGCCTCGGTCGCGCCAAGGGTGACGATGATTTCGCTTTGGTCAACTTGCTGACCGTTTTCAAGATACCGCCGAGCCAATTGACGGATGAAAGAAGGGTTTCCAGGGGGGAGGTCGTCGAGGAGCGTCCCGTTGGAATGGCGCCGAGCGCGGATGCTTGCGTACTGTGCAATGCGCTGACACGGTAACAGTGCAGGGCTGGGATACGGCGAGCCGAGCGGCAAAGCGTCATCTGACTGGATAGCCCGCAGCGTCGACAGCATAAGCTGAGCGACATCGACGTCCTCCGGGACTGGCTGTTGTGTCTGCTCGACCATCACTGCCGGACCGGATATGCGCGCGCGAACAAAGTAGCCAGATTGGGGACGACTCTCGATGATCCCGCGACTTTCAAGCAGAAGGTAGGCGCGCAAGACTGTCGAAATGCTCAATCGGTGCTGCTGACTTGCCTGGCGAACCGAGGGAATCTTGTCGCCCGCCCGCAAAATGCCCTGGTCGACGGACTGTTCAATGATGTTCGCCAACCGCTGATACAAAGGCGCCGCTGATTGGCTGGCAGAGCTTTCGGTTTCCACTTCCACAATGGATGTCGTCGTCGTGTTCATTGCTGGGCTCCCCTCGGTAGCTGAAAGATACAGACCTGTCTCTTTTTAATAGATACAGGTCTGTCTGTCAAGGAACATCGATGACGTTTCCCGAAAGTCGATATTTGTCCACAAAAAGAAATGAGCAAGACAGGTCTGTATTGGCTATACTCGAGCGGACTTTAATTTGGAAGCAGGGTATGTCTGAAGCCGCAAAGCTCTCCCCGAGAGCCCGTATCCTCGACGTTGCCGCAAGGCTCTTCGCCCGAGACGGCTTTCGCGCGACCGGTATCGATCGCATCATCGCTGAATCCGGAGTGGCTAAAATGTCGCTCTATAGGCACTTTGAATCCAAGCATGCGTTGATTCTCGCAGTGCTGGATGAACGACACGATGCTTGGATGCGGTGGTTCGTCGAAGAGGTGGAGGCGTCGTTAACAGCCAACCCTGTGATGGCAGTGTTCGCCGATGTCTTGGAAAATTGGTTCGAGACGGAGAGCTACCGAGGGTGCACGTTCATCAATGTCGTGGCCGAAACTGGTGCTCAGGACGACGACGGACTTGTGCGAAAGGCGATGGCCCACAAGGAAGCGCTACGGGCGTATGTCGAGCAGGTCGCGACGAGGCTGGGGCATAGCCGGCCAAGCGCGTTGGCCGAGGAAGCGATGCTGTGCATCGAAGGGATGATTGTCCGCTACCAGATGACTGGTAACCCGGAAGTGGTTGCAGCAGGGCGCCGTTTCCTGACTCAGTTGAGCGAGGGAACGGCGCGCTCGAAGGCGGCCGCCGTCTTCAGTGGCTAGCCCACTGAACTGCTGCGACGTCCACGCCGTCCTGGTGCATTTCCCAGAGCGGGCTCAACGCGCGTAGCTTGTCGACCGTCGTCCGCAGCATCTCAACAACTGCATCTACCTCTTCCTCAGTTGTGAACCGCCCAAGCGTGAATCGAATGGAGCTGTGTGCGAGTTCGTCGCTACGGCCGAGCGCACGCAGGACGTATGACGGCTCCAACGATGCGGAAGTACAGGCAGAGCCTGAAGACACTGCGACACCCTTGATACCCATGATGAGTGATTCGCCTTCGACAAAGTTGAAACTCACATTGAGGTTGTTTGGCACGCGCTGCTCCATGCTGCCATTGAGGTAGGTCTCATTGATTGCAAACAGACCTTTCATCAGCTTGTCGCGAAGCGCGCCGACGCGGGCGGCTTCCTCTGCAAGTTCGAGTCGAGCAAGCCGGAATGCCTCGCCCATTCCGACGATCTGATGCGTAGGCAAGGTGCCCGAGCGCATACCTCTCTCGTGGCCACCGCCGTGCATCTGCGCTTCTAGGCGGACTCGAGGTTTGCGGCGAACATACAGTGCACCAATTCCCTTCGGACCGTACGCCTTGTGCGCCGTCACGGTCAAAAGGTCGGCCTTAAGAGTCGTCAGATCAATGGGGATTTTGCCGGCGGCCTGAACCGCATCGCAGTGGTACAGGACTCCTGCGGACCGACATAGCTCCCCAATCTCTTCAACAGGTTGAATCACGCCTGTTTCGTTGTTGACCATCATGACGGACACCAACACTGTGTCTGGTCGCAACGCATTGCGCAGTTGCTGCAAATCGACTAGTCCATCGGCCTGGACGTCGAGGTAGGTCACCTCGAAGCCTTCACGCTCCAGTTCGCGACAGGTGTCGAGCACCGACTTGTGTTCAGTCTTCACGGTGACAACATGGCGCCCCCGTGTTTTGAGAAAGTGCGCTGCACCCTTGATAGCGAGATTGTTTCCTTCCGTGGCTCCGGAGGTCCAGACAATCTCCCGCGGATCGGCATTCAGTAGCTCGGCGACCTGCGCCCGGGCAGATTCAACGGCTTGCTCGGCAGTCCACCCGTACACGTGACTTCTTGACGCAGGGTTCCCGAAGTGCTCAAGCATGAAAGGCAGCATGGCTTGTACGACACGTGGATCCATCGGTGTCGTCGCACTGTAGTCCATGTAAATCGGGCGGTCGTTGTTCATCTCGTTGCTCCAAAGTCTCGAACCTGGCTCGCTTGGCAACAAACGCCTCGAACCTGTTGCAACGCATTCTAGTGAGACAACGGAGCGTTTGGAGCACCGTTACGACTGAACTGAGAGGATTCTTCCAAAACTGTATCTCTCTGAAGTGCTGCGAATTCCCTACTCTGCGCAGGGTGACAGGGCGAAGTCCTTCGCAACCTGGCACTTCGCGGCAATAGCCCGAAGCCAACACTACGGAGAGCATTACGATGCACGGACTTACAGCGCTGGATCTTGCGCGCATCCAGTTCGCATTTACAGTTTCATTTCACATCATCTTCCCAGCGATCACGATAGGCTTGGCAAGCTTCCTCGCGATCCTCGAAGCTTGTTGGTTGCGCACCAAAAATCCCGTCTACCAGAACCTGTTCCATTTCTGGATCAAGATTTTCGCGCTGAACTTCGGTATGGGTGTCGTCTCGGGCCTCGTGATGGCGTATCAGTTCGGCACTAACTGGAGCTTCTTCTCAGAGTTCGCGGGCGGCATTACAGGACCGCTGCTGACGTATGAAGTCCTTACGGCGTTCTTCCTGGAAGCAGGCTTTCTCGGCGTCATGCTGTTTGGCTGGAATCGCGTCGGACCCGGCTTGCACTTCCTTGCGACAGTCATGGTGGCCGTTGGAACGCTCATCTCCGCCACCTGGATCCTTGCATCGAATAGCTGGATGCAAACGCCTGCCGGCTACGAGATTCTGAATGGCCGCGTAGTCCCGACTGATTGGCTGGCAGTGATCTTCAATCCGTCGTTCCCGTACCGCCTTGCGCATATGGGAATTGCAGCGTTTCTGTCCACTGCGCTGTTCGTAGCAGCATCTGGAGCATGGCAACTGCTAAAGGGAAACCGCTCACCGGCGGTCCGCAAGATGCTCTCGATGTCGTTGTGGATGGTGCTGATTGTCGCACCGCTGCAAGCAGTGGTCGGTGACGCGCACGGACTCAACACGCTCGAGCATCAGCCGGCGAAGATTGCGGCCGTCGAAGGGCATTGGACGACCGCTTCCAAGGACGACAAGAATGGTTTTCCTCTCATCGTGTTTGGTATTCCAGACATGGAGCGAGAGGAAACACGGTATGCCATTGAGATTCCTCGTTTGGGTAGCTTGATTCTGACCCATACGCTTGACGGTCAAATTAAGGGCTTGAAGGATTTCCCGAAGGCCGACCGACCCAATTCGACCATTCTGTTCTTCTCGTTCCGGGTCATGGTGGGCCTGGGTGTGCTGATGATCTTGTTCGGCTTGCTCGGCATGGTTCTGCGACGTAAGGATGTCGTCTTCAATTCGCGTGCGTTTCTGAAGTTCGCCGTATTGATGGGCCCTACGGGACTGATCGCTCTGCTAGCGGGCTGGTTTACGACCGAAATTGGCCGGCAGCCGTGGGTGGTGTATGGGCTGATGCGTACGACGGACGCCGTATCCCGACATGAGATTGCACCGCTGGCGGCATCGCTCGGAGCATTTGTGGTCGTGTACTTCCTGGTATTCGGTATCGGTATTGGCTACATGCTGAAGCTCGTCAAGAAGGGGCCGGACGCGGGAGGACATGGTGGTGCTCCTCAAGGCGGAGCAGGCAGTGCGCATCAACCGATGCGCCCCGTCTCTGCGGCCACAGCTCCTTCGACTGCCACAGCGTTTCAGAACACAGAAAGGTGAATCGACATGGGTATTGACCTACCTCTCATCTGGGCCCTCGTGATTTTCTTTGGCGTGATGATGTACATCATCATGGACGGATTTGACCTGGGTATCGGCATACTTTTCCCGTTCATCGGTGACCGTCGTGACCGCGATGTCATGATGAATACGGTCGCCCCTGTGTGGGATGGCAATGAAACCTGGCTGGTCTTGGGCGGCGCTGCGCTGCTCGGTGCGTTTCCGGTCGCGTACGCGGTGGTTTTGAGTGCTCTCTACATTCCGCTGGTGCTTATGCTTCTCGGACTGATCTTCCGAGGCGTGGCCTTCGAATTTAGGTTCAAGGCGAGCGACCGAAGTCGGCATATCTGGGACAAGGCATTCATCTGGGGCTCTCTGATTGCCACGTTTTTCCAGGGTGTAACCCTCGGTGCCTACATTGATGGTATTCCGACGGACGGCCATTCGTACTTGGGCGGTGCACTTGATTGGATTTCGCCGTTCTCCATCTTCACCGGCTTCGGCGTGGTCGTCGCCTATGCATTTCTAGGAAGTGCATGGCTGGTCATGAAGACAGAAGGTTCGCTGCAGCGCCGGGTGGTTGGGCTCGCCAGGGTGCTGACCGGACTCATGCTTGCCACGGTCGTCGCAGTCAGCATTTGGACGCCATTGACTCACAGTGAGATCGCGGCGCGCTGGTTCGCACTGCCGAATCTCTACTACTTCCTGCCGGTTCCGCTGTTAGTTTGCTTCGCTGTATGGAAGCTTATGAAGTCCCTTGGTGGCGAGCCGAATATCTCCCCGTTCCTGTACGCGCTGCTGCTTGTGTTCCTCGGATACACCGGACTCGCAATTAGTGTATGGCCGAACATCATCCCGCCGACGGTTTCGTTCTGGCAGGCGTCTTCGCCACCTCAAAGCCAAGGGTTCGCTCTGGTCGGAACCCTGTTCATCGTACCGGTAATTTTGACCTACACCTTCTGGTCGTACTACGTCTTCCGTGGCAAGGTCAGGCACGGAGACGGTTACCACTGATATCACTAGGTGGTGCGCACCGCATCGACGTTGCATTGGTAACGGAGATGCGGTGTGCAACTCGCAGTAAGGCGCGCATAGCGAAATTGCGCGCGTTTGTTCGTACCGGAACGTCGGGTTTGCATATCGATTCCGGCGTGGAGCAGTTCGTGCAGAAGCATGCAACGCAGCTCTGGCTTGAGTTATCGCGTAACCGAAGCAAGGCAGGTAACTGAAATGTCTCTATGGCCCACTGCTAAGCAGTGGCTTTTCTCCGCCAAAGTGTTTGGGGCTGCAATGCTGGCGCTTTACATTGCGCTTGCACTGGGCCTGCCTCGCCCATATTGGGCGATGGCCACGGTCTACTTGGTCTCAAATCCGCTAACTGGCGCAACGCGGTCCAAAGGATTGTACCGAGTCGCAGGTACGGTCCTTGGTGCGGCGGCTGCTGTTTTCTTGGTGCCGATGTTGGTTAACGAGCCGGTCATACTGATGGCCGCGATCTCGCTATGGACCGGCGTGTTGCTCTACGTTTCGTTGATAGAGCGCACACCGCGTGCCTATGTATTCCTGCTTGCCGCGTACACGCTGCCGATCGTCGCCTTGCCTACCGTCACTCAACCCACAGAGGTATTCGACGTGGCGTTGGCGCGCGTCGAAGAGATTGTCATCGGCATTGTCTGTGCAAGCGTCGTCGGATCCTTGTTCTTTCCGGAGAAGGTGTCAAGCGTCCTGCTTGCGAAGGTTGACGGGTGGCTGGACGATGCATCGCGATGGGCTGGTGAAACGCTGTCACCGGTCGAGGCTGCTAAGCACAGCAAGCCATCTGGTCGGTCTCAGCTTGCGGCGGACATCCTTGCGTTTGATCATCTGATTGTGCAGCTTGGGTACGACACGGAGCATCCTGGTGCCGTGGGGAATGCTCGATCTTTGCAAGCGCGGATGAGCATGCTTCTTCCAGTACTGGCGTCACTGGAAGAAGTTTTGAATGCTCTAAGAGTTCATCCTGAAGGTGTTCCCGAATGGCTTGCTCAACATGTTGTGTCTACGAATGACTGGATTCAGTGTAAGTCATCCTCGGCGGAGCACCGGCCGAGCGTTGGTATGCAGCCGCACTCTGGTGATTGTGCATGGCGTTGTGGCCTGGTCGAAACAGCGGGTCAACAGCTAAAGACGCTTGGAGACCTGTGGGAGGACTGTCGGGCCTTACAAGAACGAGTCGGGGCGCACTCGGCATCTACGGATATGCCAGAACTGAAGACGGCAGAATCGGCCGCGGAACGTGACTTTGCACACGATCACGGCCTGGCGGCCTTCTATTCCGGCTCTGCCAGTCTCGCTGTTCTGGCCGCTGGACTCATCTGGATCTTCTCGGGCTGGATCGACGGCGCGGGTGCGGTCGGATTGGCAGCGCTTACTTGCAGCTTCTTCGCAACGGCAGATGACCCCCACAAACTCGCATGGGGCTTCGTGAAATGCAGCGGCGTGTGCCTGCTCGTCTCGTGGTTCTATCAATTTGCGGTTCTGCCGTATGCGCACGATTTTGGCAGCCTAGTAGGCATGCTGGCAATCCCTTTTCTTGGCATCGGAGCTCTGATTCCCCGTCCAGGATTCAACGTTTTTTCAGTGCTTCTTTCAGTCAACTCTGCATCGTTTTCAAGCGTGCAGAGCATTTACGAGGCGCAGTTCATCGACATATTCAATGCCAGTCTGGCAACGTTCGCTGCCATGCTGTTCGCTCCAATCTCCGTGTTAGTGATGCGCCCATTCGGGTCTCATGTTGTGACGCAGCGCTGGATCCGCGCTAGTTGGCGGGACCTGGCGGCAGCAGCCGATCGAAGAATGCTGTCGACGCATCCAAAGTTGCCCGGTTTGATGCTCGATCGATTCTTCCGCTTGGCTCCCCGCCTGGCCGGTCGCGGTCAGGAGTCAGCCGGATTTAGGGACCTCCAGGCGGGCTTCAGTTTGTTGGCGCTGCAGGATCAACTTAATGAGCTTCCGAAGTCGGTGCGGCGACCAGTTGTCCGCCTATTGCACTCGATGAGCCGAAACTTCAGCGCTCGAATCGAAAGCGGGCATGCATTGCCAGTACGCGAAGACTTTGAAATGCGTGTCGATGCCGCGTTTCAAGCCCTGGCTGCCCAGTCAGATGTGGCGTCCCGCAAAGCAATGACGTCGGTCGTAAGCCTGCGATTGGCATTGCTTCCGGATACGCGGCGTGCCGAGATGAGAAGGATTGGTTCGGAAATTACGACAGCAATGACTACGTCGCAACAGAGAGGGACCTCATGCTGAACAGTGAGATTGACGTCTACGGAGTGTTTGTGCCCAGCCTGCTGATATCGATGTTACTTGCGCTCGCTCTCACGGCGTGTCTGCGTGGCGTACTTCATCGCGTCGGCTTCTACCGTGTCGTCTGGCACCGGTCTTTGTTCAATTTCTCGATCTATCTAGTGGTCCTGGGCGGCATGGTTGCCCTCACACGTTAGCCTTCAACATGAAGACAAAGTTTCGTAAAGTCGGCTCGGCGACTTTGACATTGATTGCCGTTGCCGGAGCAGCGGTCGTCGGCCAGCATTTGTGGGATTACTACACAGCGGCGCCATGGACCCGCGATGGTCATGTACGGGCCGATGTTGTTCAAGTTTCCCCTGATGTGTCTGGTCTCGTTACACAAGTCCTGGTAAAGGATAATGCCCAGGTCCGGCGCGGCGATGTCCTATTTGTCATCGATCCGGACCGCTTTACGTTGGCATTGAAGCAAGCGGAAGCGACGCTGGCTGCACGGCAGGCGACACTCGCACAGGCGAAGCGCGAACACGCGCGAAATCGCCTGTTGTCTGACGTGGTTGCTACCGAGGCAACCGAGAGCACGCAAGCACGGGTAGAGGAGGGCGAAGCAGCTGTCGCTCTCGCAAAATCTGCACTGGACCTGGCGCGCCTAAATCTGACCCGCTCCCACGTTATCGCGCCGGTTGACGGATATCTCAATGACAGGATGCCACGACTGGGAGACTACGTCAGCACCGGAAAGCCGGCGCTTTCAATGGTCGATAGCGGATCGCTCTATGTCGAGGGCTACTTCGAAGAAACAAAGCTTCCCCGAATTCATGTGGGGGATCCTGCTGATGTTCACCTGATGGGCGAGAGCGGGACCTTAAGGGGAACGGTGCAAAGTGTGTCCGCCGGCATTGAAGACCGTGACCGGGTTACGGGGTCGAATCTTCTACCCAACGTAAATCCCACCTTTAACTGGGTTCGGCTGGCACAACGAATCCCGGTTCGGGTTGTGTTGCGGGACGTGCCGGGCGACGTCCGGCTGGTTTCTGGTCGTACGGCCACCGTAACCATACGAAGCCTCCAGGCTCCCGTGTCGGTGGGCCCGGCTACCGCTAGTACGGAGAAGGCGCAATGAAGAACTCGACTTTCCGGTCAGTACTTTCTGTTGCAGCGCTGTTGGCGCTATCTGGCTGCATGACAGTTGGCCCCGATTATTCTGTTCCTGCTAGCGCGATTGTGAAGGATCCTCACGCGAGCGCGGCACTGGTCGGCAGCGATAACCCCGCCGTTTCGGCCGCGAGAGTCCCGGACGATTGGTGGCGGCTGTATGACGACGAGAAGCTCAACGCTCTTGTGCAACAAGCGCTCACTGCCAACACCGACCTTCGGGTGGCGGCGGCCAACTTACGTCGAGCGATCGCCAACTACCACGAGGTGGAATCGGAGAACCTCGTGCAAGGCGGTATCTCGGCAAACACCGAGCGAGCCCAGCTCGCAGGCGAAAGTGTCCTGCTGAAAGAGAAGGTGCCTGTCTTTAATCTCGGAGACTATGGCATCAAGGTCTCCTATCTTGTGGACTTCTTCGGGAAGCTGGCTCGAGCCGACGAGGCTGCGTTGGCGAGTGCTGAAGCAAGTCAGGCAGCACTCGATGCGGCCCGAGTCGGTGTCGTCGCGCAGACTGTACGGGCATACGTGGAGGGCTGCGCCGCGGCTCAGGAACTTGATGTTGCACAGCGCCAGCTTGCGTTACAGGAAAAGGCCGTAGCGGTTGCAAAGCGCCTGGTTGCGGCGGGGCGAAGCCAGCCAAGCGATGCCTTCCAATCTCAATCGGAGGTAGAGAAAATAAGCGCCAGCTTGCCAATGTTCAAGACGAGGCAGGCGGCGGCGGAGTACCGGCTATCGGTGATACTAGGCGAAACTCCCGGGGCCAGCTCGCATCACCTGGGACAGTGTCACGAGTTGCCGGTACTGCGCCAGGCAATCCCTGTGGGTGACGGTGCATCATTACTGCGCCGACGGCCAGATTTGCGCCAAGCGGAACGGGAACTGGCCTCAGCTACGGCGCGCATTGGGGTCGCAACGGCGGATCTCTACCCGTCCATCCGTATTGGGGCTTCGGCTGGGGTGACCGGCCTTCTGTCCGACCTCGGTACCGGCCCTACTGTGCATTGGGGCTTCGGTTCCCTCGTAACTTGGACTTTTCCTACTAATGGCGTGCGGCCGCGAATCCATGCGATGGAGGCGGGGGCAGATGCCGCCCTGGCTCATTTCGACGGGACGGTGCTGCGGGCGCTAGAAGAAACACAGTCTGCCATGGATGCCTACGTCAATGAACTTGACCGCAACGTACGACTGCGAAGAGCTCGCGACCAGGCTGCTGCGGTTGCAAGCGAGCACCGTCAACTGTATCAAGGAGGACGACTTCCTTACCTTTCCAGTCTGTATGCCGACCGCGACGTGATTCAGAACGAGATGGCTTTGGCTGCATCCCAGTCGCAAGTCGCGAGATTGCAGGTTAATCTCTTTGAAGCGTTGGGGGGAGGATGGAAGAATGCCCCGGCTCCAGTGGGGCATGACGCGACTGAGAGCCACGGTTAGGCGGTCGCCGTGGCAGCGCGTACATTCCTGAATTAATGTGGAAAGTCGGCTGCCACTCGTGCGTGCCCCCTTTGGCTGGCATTACCTTACGCCACTCCAGCCGCCGAACGCCAAGGGATGAAGACGGTCAATTAACGATTTGGCGTCATTGACCGTCTTGATGTCGAGAGCGCTTTGGATCTCCTTTTGGTCAATCCGCGCCGTCTCGACGTAGATCGCTACGGCAGTAACGATTGCTGCTTTTGCCTGTGGTGCTAGTTCTGAATCTGGCGGCTTGTCGAAGAGTCGCTGGTTAGCGATCCATCGACCACACGCGTAATCTGCCTGCTCAAGGGCTTGGCGAACGAACACTTCGTCCTTGTTGCCTCGTAGCAACTCAATCTCCGGTTGAAAATATCAATGATGTGGGGGTTCCCCGTACGTACGTCAGCGATAGGCTAACGACCATTCGCTCCCAGTACGTTCAACGCACTACACATCCCAATTTCCAGGATGAGGGCTATTGGGCCCCAGTCGTCAAAGGATGCCGCATGGAAAAAGGGCCATAGGACCAGCCCCATCGCTGAAATCAAGCAAAGACCTAGAAGTGCGTCATGTAGTCGCATGTCGAGATGGTCGGGCCAGCGCTGAAGTTGCCCAGGCATGTGCGCGTAGGGGCCTTGTACCTTGCGCGCGCGGTGCACAGGAAAGGGAGCCTTGCGCAACCGTGTGCCGTGGGTAGTCGGGTGTCGCGGGACAGCCCCTAGTGGAGGAGGCGTCCCCGGGGGAAAGGACGGCAAGCGGAGGAGGTGGCCTGCTGGGCGTGTGCGCCGCGACAGAGCAACTATAGGCCGGAGCAAATTGACGCGTTAGACACAGTTCTCCACTGCAATTTTGAGCACAGCGTGGACGTCGATGCAGAGTTGATTAGCCTCAAGCTCAATACCTTGCATTCGAAGTGGGACTGTGCTCCAAACTGTTTGCGGCGAGTGTGTGCCATCGGGTTGCGAGACGGATTCTATTCTGACCACATTGCATGAAGCGCTGCCCGCTGAGGCGGCCGATGCGGTCACTCTTAAGGATCAACCATGAGTTTGCCTACCCCCGAGAAAGGCCATATCGCCGACTACACCCACGCCGCCGGAGGCTGGGGTGCCCTGAAGTATGTCGCCATCAACCTCATTAAGGAAAAGGTTGCAGGCGGCAAGTACAAAACCCTGTTCCGCCAGAACCAGCCAGATGGGTTTGACTGCCCGGGATGTGCGTGGCCAGATCGCCAGCATGCATCCACCTTCGAGTTTTGCGAGAACGGGGTGAAAGCTGTTGCTGCGGAAGCCACCAGCAAGCGGGTCACTCCAGAGTTTTTCGCCAAGCATACCGTTGCTGAGCTGATGGCGCAGACAGATTTCGAGCTCGAGCAGCATGGCCGCCTGACACATCCGTTGGTATTCGATGCAAGAACGGACAAATACCATGCGATCTCTTGGGAAGAGGCCTTTGCAATGATTGGTCGTCATCTGCGAGCGCTAGACGATCCGAATCAGGCAGCCTTTTACACATCTGGGAGGGCGAGCAATGAAGCGGCCTTCCTGTATCAACTCTTCGTTCGCGTGTTCGGCACGAACAATTTCCCTGACTGCTCGAACATGTGTCACGAGGCAACCAGCCGAGGGCTTCCCCTGACCGTTGGGGTTGGGAAGGCCACGGTGTTGCTAGACGACTTTGAGCACACTGACACTATTCTCATCATGGGTCATAACCCAGCGACGAATCACCCCCGGATGCTGGGTGAGCTCCGGGAATGTGCCAAGCGGGGCGCGACGATTGTGTCGATTAACCCGTTGAAGGAACGTGGCCTTGAGCGCTTCACAAGTCCTCAGCATCCTTTAGAGATGGCGACTGGGTCTAGCACGAAGATCGCCTCCATGTTCGTGCAGCCCAAGCTGGCTGGTGACTTTGCGCTACTCAAGGGCGTGGCAAAGCGCCTTATAGAACTCGACGATGACGCACTTATGGAAGGCGGGGAGCGTGTTCTGGATTCCGAGTTCATCGCGGCCCACACCAATGGCTTCGAGGCATTTGCCAACGATCTGCGTGCGGAATCTTGGGCAGATATCGTCGCAGAGTCGGGTGTTACCCGCGACGATATCGACGCACTCACGGACGTATACGCCCGCGGAAAGCGAGTTATCGCGTGCTGGGGCATGGGTCTGACGCAGCACAAGAATTCAGTGCCGACAATCCAAATGCTTAGCAACGTGATGATGATGCGAGGCAATATTGGGCGAGAGGGAGCGGGTCTGTTGCCGGTTCGTGGCCACTCGAACGTGCAGGGCGACCGCACGGTCGGCATTGAAGAGCAGCCAGATGAGATATTTCTCGACCGTTTGGGGAAGGCTTTCAATTTCGAACCCCCGCGTGAACACGGCTATGACGTCGTGAACACCATCAGCGCCATGCTGGACGGCCGCGTTAAGGTCTTCATTGGCCTCGGCGGCAATTTCTCCATCGCCACCCCCGACACACCGCGGACTTGGGACGCTCTGCGTCAGTGCGATCTGACCGTCAACATCGCGACGAAGCTGAATCGGAGCCATCTTGTGCATGGCAAAGATTCCCTTATTCTTCCAACGCTGGGTCGCACAGAGATTGACCTGCAAGAGGGCGTCGCCCAAGGTGTGACGGTCGAGGATTCGGTCTGCATGGTGCACATCTCCTACGGGATGAATGAGCCGGCCTCTCCCTATTTGCTGTCGGAAACTGCAATTGTCGCGCGTATGGCGCACGCCACGTTGGGTTCTGAGCGAATCGATTGGAACTGGTACGCTCGGGACTATGCCCGCATCCGGGACGGCATCGAGCAGGTCATCGACGGTTTTGGCGAATACAACGCGCGAGTGGCGATCCCCGGTGGCTTCCATTTGACGCCGGCATCGCGAAATCGAGTGTGGAAGACCGAGTCAGGTAAGGCGGAGTTCCTCGTCAACGCAATCGAAGCGGACACACCCATCCGCCGCGCCCGAGAGCGCCATGGTGACAAGTTGCTCGTGCTGATGTCTACGCGTTCGCACGACCAGTACAACACAACGATCTACGGCCTCAACGATCGTTATCGCGGCGTCTTTGGACTGCGTCGAGTGCTCTTTATCAACGCGGAAGACATGTCGCGCCTGGGGTTCAAGGACGGCGATCGCGTCGATATCACCAGTGTCTGGGACGACGGTGTGGAGCGTTGTGCCGAGGATTTCATGCTGGTGGAATATGACATTCCTCAGGGCTGCCTCGGCTCCTACTACCCAGAGACTAATCCGCTCGTTCCGCTGGAAAGTGTAGGGGACCGCTCCGGCACGCCGACGTCCAAGTCGGTTCCCGTGTTGTTGTCTCCTGCTCGCCACCCGACCGCTGCGGAGTGATTTCGTGTCCTTCCAGGTTAGCTGCCAAGCGTCACGGACAAAGAGGTTCCGCACGTTTGTGAACATGCGGTTGACAAGCAAAAAAACTGTATTGAGAAATCGCCCCGGTATCTGTGCTCCACAGCCTCCGTGGGCCCTCTCTAGTATCGGGTGCAGCTATGAGTTTCAGCGAGTTTCCTATGTTGTGTGGTCAAGATACCCCACACCCTGGTCATCAAAGCATAGAGGTCCTTCGCCACCGTGACAGCCGGGTCACGGTGGCGGTTGACGATGTTGCCGAGGAAGTGCCGATTGCGATTGTTTGCAATGGCATCTCGCACGCGGTGATGATGGCCACTCCAATGGACTTAGAAGCCTTTGGAGTGGGCTTCCTTCTTTCGGAAGGCATTGTGCACGACATCCGGGACATTCTAGATGTCGAAGTCAACTCCGGACCCGAAAGCGCGGAAGTCCAGCTTCAGATCACTCAAGGCTCGTTCGTGAAAATGAAAGAGCGCCGGCGAGCACTCGCCGGACGTACTGGTTGCGGCGTCTGCGGAATTGAGAGCATTGAGCTGCTCGATCTCGTACCAGAGCCGCTTCGCGTCACCAATCGAGTTATTGATATATCACCACAAGCGGTGCAGCGAGCGGTGGCCGAGCTTCCGGCGCACCAGCATCTGATGCGTAAAACCGGAGGCGTCCATGCTGCTGCCTGGTGTTCGACAGATGGGGCTATCCAGTTCGTTTTCGAAGACGTCGGCCGCCACAATGCTCTCGACAAGCTGATCGGGCAGTTGGTAATCGATTGCGCTCACCTGGATGATGGATTTGTCTTTCTCTCCAGCCGTGCGAGCTACGAGCTTGTCCGTAAGGCGGCCCGCATGAATATTCAGGCTGTAGCGACCATATCCGCGCCTACGTCCCTCGCGATATCCATCGCGCGGAAGGCCGGTCTTCGTTTGCTCAGCTTCTGTCGCAAAGATGGATTCGTGGACTACACAATGTCTGTGAACACCGCGCCGCGCGACGATCCCGCCAGGACCCTGAGCGCCGGCAACGCGAGTCCATTATGCTGAGCTTCGACACAGCGCAGACGTTGTTCGCAGACGCGGTTCGGGCAGTCGAGGAGACAGAGCTAATCTGGCTGAGCGTAGCGAAGGCGAGGGTCCTGGCGGAAGATGTGATTGCGCGTATCGATACGCCATCAGTGGACAAGTGTGCGATGGATGGCTACGCCATTGCGGCTGTCGACTATGCAGAAGATCGGACGTTCCCAGTGCAGCAAACCTGTTTCGCCGGAATGGAACCGCAAGGGCTACTGCCAGGATTTGCTATCCGGGTGTTTACAGGCTCAGTCCTACCTGAAGGCTCTGATACGGTTGTGCCAGAGGAGCAAGCTGTAGCCAGCGTGGAAGGGGTCCGCTTTAATGCTCGACCGACTACCAACGCCAACATTCGAAGGCAAGGTGAAGACGCAAAGATTGGTGATGTCCTCATGATGGCCGGTACGCCGTTGATGCCAGGACATATCGCAACGCTGGCTTCTCAAGGCGTGGAGCGTGTTCGCGTGCGTCGACTCGTTGAGGTCGCACTCATCATCACGGGAGATGAGCTGGCGGTCGACGAGGAATGCCCGGCGCCGCATCAAGTCCGAGATGTTAATGGGCCAATGCTGGAAGCCCTTGTGGAGTCCCTGGGAGCCATTGTCCGGAGCCGAAAATACGTGCGCGATGACGAAGCATTGTTGCACGAATCTATCTTGGACCTGAGTGGGGAAGCCGACGTCGTGCTGTTGACCGGAGGCGCATCTGGCGGTGAGAAGGACCTGGCAGCGGCCGCAATTGTGTCCGCTGGTGGCAAACTAGTACTGCGAAAGGTCAATATGAAGCCCGGCAAGCCGGTTTCTCTAGGCGAGCTACGAGGCAAAGCGGTGGTCTGCTTACCTGGCAATCCGGCAGCGGCCTACACAACGTTTACTTTGCTGGTTTCGCCCATGCTGCGCAGATTGCAGGGGCGGGCGCAGGTCTTTCCTCCCGTGAGAAGGGTGAGGGTGGATAGCGTCCGAAGGGCGAATTTTCATCGTGATGAGTTTGTCAGGGCCACACCCGATACCGCTGTCACCGGGTTAGAGCGAGCACGTATTCATTCGCAACAAGGCTCTGGTTCCGTGTCTTCGCTTGGCGACGCCGCAGGATTCATTCGGTTTGCGCCACTCACGGACGCTCCGCGCCCCGAATTCTTGCCGTACTACGACCTGAATCGTTGGCTTTATTGAGGGAAAGATATGGTCGGGGTGACACAAGAGGTCGGTGGAGGTGCTGCATTGAAGCTCTATGAAAAGCTTGCCGCGGAGGTTGAGGCGTTGGTGACACAAGGCGTTCTATTGCCAGGAGAAAAGATACCATCCGTTCGCCAAACGAGTCAGCATCATCGCCTAAGTGTCACAACGGTGATCCGAGCCTACGTGCTACTTGAGAGCCGAGGGCTGATCGAGAGCCGACCGCAGTCTGGCTACTTTGTGCGTCCTCGACCAGGCCAAGCACCGATTGCGTTGAAGCCTTCACGTCCCGCTGGAAAGCCGTCAGCGGTTGACGTAAGCTCGCTTGTGCTTTCTACCTTGCGGTCGATTCGGACCGACGACACGATCCCGCTGGGCTCTCCCTACCCGGATGCTGACCACTTTCCATGGCAGCGCATTAACCAGTATGCGAACAACATCGCCCGTCGGCATGGGAGATGGAATATGCTAGATGACTTGCCTCCTGGCTGCCCTCAGCTGATTCGCCAGATATCAAGACGCTACCTGGAGAACGGCTACACGATTGACCCGAATGAAGTCATAGTGACGATTGGTGCGACGGAGGCGATCAATCTTTGTCTCCAGGCGGTCGCAAAGCACGGGGATACCATCGCAGTGGAGTCGCCCACTTACTACGCCATGCTGCACGCCATCGAGCGACTGGGCATGCGTGCAATCGAGGTCCCGACAGACCCGGTTGAAGGTATGGACTTAACCGCTCTTGCGAAGTTGCTGGATGAGCGGAAAATCGCGGCCTGCATGGTCATGCCGAACTTTCAGAATCCGCTTGGCTTCCAGATGAGCGAGGAAAAGAAGCGGGAGCTGGTCCAACTGCTCACTGAAAGGGACGTTCCGGTTATTGAGAATAATGTCTATGGAGAGTTGTACTTTGGCGATGCCCATCCAACTTCTTTGAAGACTTACGATACGGCGGGAATTGTCCTGCACTGTTCGTCGTTCTCAAAGACGCTTACGAACGCCTGGCGTATCGGTTGGGCCCTCCCGGGTCGCTATAACGCCGCTGTCGAGAGGCTAAAGTTCCTCAATACGCTAACTACACCGGCCATACCGCAACTGGCTATCGCGGAGTTCCTGAAAAACGATGGCTACGATATGCACCTACGCCGCGTGCGGCGTGCATATGCACAGCAGGCGATGATCATGGCGGCTGCTGTCCATCGGTTCTTTCCTGCCGGGACGCGCACGTCAACGCCTACCGGCGGATATGTTCTGTGGGTCGCTCTTCCGGACAAGGTAGACGCGATGGATCTATACCACGCCGCCTTGGAGCGAGGTATTACCGTCGCGCCAGGGCATATCTTCTCACCAGGCCCGGCGTTCAGGCATTGCATTCGGCTCAACTACAGCGCGACTTGGTCGCCGGAGATCGAAGCGGCCGTAATGATGCTTGGGAATCTGGCCGACAGGCTCATAAGAAGGCGATGACATGGCAACAGAGGCACCAGAGTGCCCACCTGACGGATTCGATCCGACTATTGTGGCTGTCCTTGAGGTTTTGTGGCGCGCAGATGGGAATCAGGTGCGCGGTGACTGGTCGTTGACCAAAATCGCAAAGCAAGCGGGGCTTCGTATGAGCATCCTCAGGCGCATCCTGACGCAGCTTGCCTCTGTAGAACTTGCATCATTCGAAGTCGACGATGCGGGGCATGGGAAGGCGAGGTTAACTGCATCGGGTCAAGCGTTTTGCCGAGAGATCTTCGCTCCCGACTAACGACGAATGTGTGAGGCGTCCTCGATATAAAAAGACTAGGTTTATCCGCCGACGAGGGACATTCTGACTGTTGGATAGCGAGTCTTTTTGCTGTCTTGAGCTGAGGCAGAACTACGGAGTTCGGAGTAGCGGTCTGTGCGAGCGCTCCAGGTAGTCGCAATCATCTCCCGAAGCGATGCCATTTGGTCGTCGTCGCGGAGGAAGGGCCGTAGATCAGTGCTGGAGGTTGCAAATAGGCAAAGGTGTAGGCGGCCATCGGCGGAAACTCGTGCTCGTACGCAATCGCCACAGAATGGGTGCGAGATACTGGAGATGAAACCTATGTCCAGGCTGCCATCGGAAAGCGTGAAGTTCTCTGCTGTCTCAGCACTTTGGCGCACGGCTGGGACGAGTCGGAACGACTCCGCGATCTTTGCGCGAAGCGTGCGAGAGTCAACGACGCGTGAGCGCGACCACCCCTGCGGACCCTCCACGTCCATGTACTCAATGAAGCGAAGTCGAACGCCGGTGTTCCGGAAGAACTCTATCAGCGGCTGGACCTGACTCTCGTTCACGCCCTTTTCAACGACGCAGTTGATCTTGAGCGGCAACAGTCCGGCTGCCTTGGCTGCCTCAATACCGTCCAATACGCTTTGGACCGGCTGGTTGACATCGCTCATTTTTCGGAAAAGGTCATCCTCAAGGCTGTCCAAGCTGACGGTCACTCGCTGGAGCCCAGCATTCTTGAGCGATGTCGCACGGGCGGCCAACAGGCTCCCGTTGGTGGTTAACGCGATTTCGAGTGGCTTTCCTGTAGTGGTTCGCAGGGATGCGATATCTTCGATGAGAAACTCGAGATCTTTCCGAAGAAGAGGCTCGCCGCCGGTGAGACGGATCTTCTCGACGCCTAGGGAAACGAACGCCTTCGCAACCCGGAACAGCTCGGAGCGCGACAGTTTTGCGGCCTTAGTTAGGAAGGGAAATCCTGGACCGTAAATTTCCTTCGGCATGCAGTACGTACACCGGAAATTGCACTGGTCTATGACTGACAACCTCAAGTCGCGGAGGGGACGGTCCAGCGTGTCGAGTAACGCGGATGCCCCGACGTCTGCAGCAGCACCCTTGGCACGATGCTGAACGGTAGGCGGGGAGCTGGCTCTCCCCGTATGGAGCCCGTCGACCATGCTCGCTTAACTTGCCGCATTTACCGACGAAGCCGACGCGGCACTGGCAGGCGCGCAGCCAGCGGTATGCCGGTTGTGCGCTGCTGCACGCGCCTTCTCGATGACTTGCCAGTCGGGCCCTGCATTTGCCTCAAAGCTGGTGGTGAGGGTCAGGGCGGTGAACAGTAGGAACAATGCGGTTTTCATGAGTGAACTCCTTCTTGCAATGCGGTCGGTGCGTCGAGGGGCCGCAGGCCGGTCGGGGCGCCGCGTTGGCGCGTCCCGGGCTACCAGGCTGAGGCTGGAGGTGAGTTTCAGAGATGAATCGTGGTGTTGCGGCCTCATCGGTTCAAGCGGCAAATTGTGCTTGCGAGGCGTTGTCAGCATGCGCGGGAGGGGTTGATACACCTGTGTGGTCCATTCCTGCGACGAGCGAGCCGGCCGCATGGGCTGCGCTCGGAATGTTGCCTTTTGCGCCATCCGTGTAGGGGTCCGCTTGCTTGACGCCATGGGCCCCATCCGTGAACGGATTGCGCGGGCTCTGGATGTTTGCGCCGTCGAGGTACGGATCCGGGCGCTTGGTTCCGTTGGCTCCGTCGGTGAATACATCGGCCTTGATTTGGTGGAACGTGTATCCGTACTTGTCACCGGAGAAGGAGCTATCTTTCGGGCCTTGGGCGTGCGCCGGAGCGAAGGCCATGACGCTGGCGCCAAGAATGAATGCCGATACGAGGGTGCTGAGATTGGTTTTCATGATATTGAGTCCTTTCAACGATATTGAGGAAGACAGACATCGACCTTTTTCGACGCTGATATCTGGAGGGGCGTCGGGATGGTGCGGCGATCTGTGGAATTCATGGTAGGGGACCCATCTCGTTCGTCCCGCATACAAAGACAGCGCATTTCACCCAGAACAGTTTGGCTATCGAGTTTCAATTTGGACCATCTGTCCCGTAAGGGCTCGTACTGCGATACAAGCTCCAGATGGCGGCGAAACAGGGAGCCGCGCCGCGCGGGCAGGGACTTCCGTCGCAAGAGGTGGTACTTGCTCCTCAGCTGCTGCTGAAGGGCAGTCGCAAACGTCTCCTCTTCATTCGGCGGGACGTCCTCCCCCTCGAGCGGTGCATGCGTCGCAAATCAACTGAACCGGATGTCTTTAGGGGCAACTGTACCTACTTGGGCGCCGGTGACCGCCTACGCTGCGTGGGGCGACATAAGTTGTTGTCTAGGTTGGTCTCAGACCTACGTGGAGACCGATATCCTCGGAGAATCTCGATGATTACAAAGGCAAAAAATATGGGGTCCCGCCTAAAGTGGATGCTCATCCTATGGTCGGCCGGCGTGGGAACTGTGTTTCTCGCTGCGACTGCGATGCGGATGGCCATGCGCTTAGCAGGTCTGGTTCCTTAACGATGGTCAATACCGAGAAATTCGTCGCACTCCTGGTGACTGCGATGCTGGCAATAGTCTGCGCACTACCTGCTGCAGCGGACATCTGGACCTCGTACGTTGCGGCGCCAGTGACACGCGAAGGCCAAGTCCGTGCGGATGTAGTCGCCGTGATTCCGGACGTATCGGGAGTAGTTACGGACGTTCTTGTTAAGGATAACGAGCAGGTCCAACGAGGCGACGTTCTTTTCGTGATTGATCAGGATCGGTTCGCGCGAGCACTTGGGCGAGCAGAAGCAGCGCTAGCGGCGAGAAAGGCCGATTCTCCCCTGACGCCAGAGTGGATTGCTACTTCACAGTCCGGCGTTGATTCGCTTGCGGCTCAGGATGAGTCCCGTGTAAGGGCTGCACAAACATCGGTCGATGTCGCGCGCTTGAATTTCGCGCGAGCCCATGTCGTGGCTCCGGCAGACGGTCGCTTGAACGAGCGACCGCCACGCGTTGGAGATTATGTGACGGCCGGTCGGACTGCTATGTCGATGGTAGACGCCGGCGCGCTGTACGTGGAGGGATACTTTGAGGAAGGAAAGCTATCGCTTCTGCACGCCGGTGATCCGGTTGACATAAGGTTGACGGGCGAGAACACGTCCCTGCAGGGAAGGGTGCAGTGTCTCGTTTCTGGCCAAGCACGCTGGACGGACGCTGAGTTGCGGACAGAAGGGTTTACTCTCGCGCCGGAGCCAGCCTCACGCTTCCCCGTGCGCATCAAGTTGCAAGCTTTGCCAGCAGGAGAAGAGCTCGTTGCTGGACGGCCAGTAACCGTAACCGTCTCTGTATCTAAGCGGGCGGGAGGCGGTTCTTCAAGCGAATTGAGAACCGACGTTTCGCGATGCTAGTTGAAAGCCGTAGGGGCGTAAGTAACCAACGCGTTCTGTGTCGGTCATGGCTCGGAAGATGGCTCGATCTGACGCACTGACTGTTACTTGAGCAAAGCTTGCATACTGTTTAGGTGGCAGATCAATGTCGCGGGGTAATCTGGGTTCTTCGGTGTTGGAACCAGAGGACGTTGACCGTGACTGTTCGAGTGCAGACGCAGGACATTGACATTGGCGAGGAGCTTTCAGATCTTTTTTCGCCCGACGCAGGCGCAGTGGTCAGCTTTCTGGGCACAGTCAGGAAAGCTGGGCAAATAGGGCAGATCGCTTCGCTGTCGCTAGAGCACTATCCAGGTATGACTGAGAGGGCGCTCCAGGACATTGTCCAAGCTGCCAAACGCAGATGGACGCTGAGCGGCGTCACGATCATTCATCGGGTTGGGGATATGCGACCTGGGGATCGAATTGTCTTTGTCGCAGTGGCATGTGTCCATCGGAGAGACGCCTTCGAAGCATGCGATTTCATTATGGACTACTTAAAGACCTCAGCGCCTTTTTGGAAGAAGGAGAGGGGCGGTGGTGCGGAATGGTGGGTCGATGCGAGGGACAGTGATGTCGTCGCTCAGCAAAGGTGGGAGGAGTAACACTCCGACTTGTCTGGCGGTATTGCTTCCGTTGGACCAGCGCTAGCTGATTAGCCCAGCGAAGTAGACCGCCGTTCAAACTTGCCTTCCCCTGCGATCCATTGGGAGGTGAAACGGATTTCCGGGCCATCTCGCGCGCACCGAAGCCTTTCGTTCATCGATTGAGTTTGCCTAAAAGCAATGCGTTGCTGGCCGATATCAAGGCAAATTCTGGCGATGAGGGTCTTGACCTTCCAATCATTGGAAGGACGATGCTGTAGTTACCGCGCTTCGCGCTCTCCTGGATCTTCGCCATCATGTCTAGCTCCTCCACTCAGTCCCTTCTCGAATTCCGCCTTCCAGTAGAAGGCATGACCTGCGCATCATGCGTGCGACGGGTTGAGAATGCCTTAGCAAAGGTGCCCGGTATTCGCGATGTCGCCGTTAACCTCGCGACAGAACAAGCCACGCTGAAAGCCGAACACGGCTCATCCCTCTCTGCGGCCGCAGAGGCCATTGCCAACGCCGGCTATGGTGTACCTCGTGACACCATAGACCTGGATATTGCAGAAATGACCTGCGCTTCGTGCGTGGCCCGCGTCGAAAGGGCACTGCGCGCGGTTCCCAGTGTGACGGACGCACAAGTTAACTTGGCCACAGAGCGGGCCAGTGTCACAGTGTTACGTGGGGCAGTTGATGTCGCTGCGCTAGCCGAAGCCGTGACTCGTGCTGGGTACGCTGCCACTCCGTCAATGGAAGCCACGTCGGGTGTTCCAGTGGTGATGGAGGGGAGGACAGAGTTTTGGGCTGGTCCCTGGCCAGTTCTGATCTCCGCCGCATTGTCGTTGCCACTAATCGCACCTATGGTGGGCGGATGGTTCGGTGTTCATTTTATGCTGCCTGGATGGCTCGAATTGCTGCTGGCGACGCCTGTGCAGTTTGTGTTCGGCTGGCGATTCTACAAAGCTGGTTGGAAGGCGGTGAAAGCCGGGGCAGGCAATATGGACCTGCTTGTTGCTCTCGGGACCTCGGCGGCCTACTTTTTGTCGCTCTGGTGGCTGTTTAGCAGCGGAGACCGCATGCCGCATCTCTATTTCGAGAGTGCCGCGGTAGTTATTACACTTGTTCGCTTGGGGAAGTGGCTGGAGACGCGTGCCAAGCGCCAGACTGCAGATGCAATCCGCGCGCTTGCCGCATTGCGGCCCGATACAGCGCGGGTTCGACAAAACGGCGTTGAGCAGACTGTTCCTCTGGCAAATGTTAGGGTAGGGGACGAAGTTGTTGTTCGTCCTGGTGAGCGAATCCCCGTCGATGGCGAAGTGGTCGAAGGTAGCACTCATACAGATGAGGCGATGTTGACTGGAGAATCAGTGCCGGTTTCTAAGCAGCTCGGGGATCGTCTGACAGGTGGATCAATCAACTACGAAGGACTCATTATTGCTCGCACGTTGGCTGTTGGCTCCGAGACGGTTCTGGCGAAGATCATTCGGATGGTCGAGCATGCACAAGCAGCGAAGGCACCGATTCAACGGCTCGTGGACAAGGTAAGCGCAGTATTTGTACCCATCGTGCTCGTAATTGCACTGGCGACGCTGCTTGGTTGGGGGCTTGTTGCGCAAGATTGGAGCACGGCGCTTATCAACGCTGTCGCCGTACTCGTGATTGCTTGCCCATGCGCATTGGGCCTGGCAACTCCCGCAGCCATTATGGCAGGCACCGGGGCTGGTGCTCGTGCCGGCATTCTCATCAAGGACGCTGAGACGCTAGAAGTGGCCCATCGCGTGTCCGTGGTAGCGTTCGACAAAACCGGGACGCTTACTGTCGGTAAGCCGAAGGTCGTGGCATTGTATGCGGCAGACGGCGACAGCGATGCGCTGTTGACAAAATTGGCAGCACTCCAAGCCGGCAGCGAGCATCCACTAGGGCGTGCGGTTGTGGAGTTTGCTACCCAGGGTGGTATTTCGACAAGCGCGGCAAGCGATGTACGTGCCTTGCCGGGCCGCGGAATTGCTGGTGTGGTGCAGGGGCAGGCATTGCAGCTCGGTAGCGAGGCGCTTCGAGCGTCCCTCCAGGCTGAAGCTGGCAGTCTTCAATTTGAAGCGGAACGTCTGCGCAGCGAAGGTCGTACCGTATCTTGGTTGGTGGATTCTGAGCAGCGCAGTGTCCTCGGGCTGGTGGCCTTTGGAGATGCGCTGAAGCCAGGGGCTGCTGAAGCGATCGCACGGTTGCGGAAAGCTGGGGTTCGGACTGTGATGCTTACCGGCGACAATGCAGGCGCCGCTGTACGTGTTGGTAATCAACTGGGTTTGGATGAGGTGCAATCAGAGGTGCTGCCCGAGGAAAAGGCAGCGCGCGTGTTGGCTCTCCGACGCAATGGCGATGCAGTTGTTGCAATGGTGGGGGACGGCATCAACGACGCCCCAGCATTGGCGGCGGCCGACGTTGGGATAGCTATGGCTACGGGAACTGACGTGGCCATGCATGCTGCGGGTATTACCCTGATGCGCGGCGATCCCGCACTGGTGGCGGATGCACTCGTCTTATCGCACCGCACCGTACGCAAGATTCGGCAGAATCTGTTCTGGGCGTTTATCTACAACGTGATTGGTATACCGCTGGCGGTGCTGGGGATGCTTAACCCTGTGGTTGCGGGCGCCGCAATGGCGTTCTCCAGCGTTAGCGTCATCAGCAATGCTCTGCTCCTGCGGCGCTGGCATCCGCTCGCCGACGTCGTTCGCTTCAATGCTAAGGACGACGGCGAGGTGGCGTGATTAGGGCGGAGCTTTCCTTTCCGGATTCGAGCCTGCCAAGTGTGTCTTGGGCAAGTGACCGAGCAACCCTGGTCCCCTTTGTCTCCCGGCCTTCCTGTTGAAAGAAGGCCAAGAACGCTTGCAGATCTGCCGTCTTTTTCTTGACCGTGCCCGTCGATGGCGATGCCATCGTCTCTTCTATATCATTGATTTTTATAGAAATATTTCCGTGCGACACACTATGTTCCACCGTTGGTAACTGTTTTGTGGCCTCGGTGCCTACTAGGCTGACCTCGCTTTCAACAAGGAGGTCGTATGTTTCAAAAAACAGAGTTTGGCTGTTCTCAGCCATGGGCGTGAGGGTGCAAGTTCGGGAATTGCCAATTAACAACATCGTAATCTTCCAGCCAATCTGCGAACCAGTCAGAGGCCTGGTTGAGCCGATCTGCCGAGGGAGGGGATTCTGGAGTCCCCAGTACAACAACTGGGTGGTGTTCGAACAGTACAAGGGCGTTGTTCTGGAGGAGTTGAGCCGAGTTGCAAAGGCCGTGTAGGGGTAGAGCGGGGGAGCCAGGGACGTGCATGATTGGCTGCCCTCGCCTTGCACCGGTGGTCCGCGTGCGGCAGGCGTCTCCCTCTCTTGCGGGATTGTCAGCACTCGACTATTGGCTGGAGAATTTGGGGTAGGCGGCGGATTATCGTCGCGCAAGAAGAAAACGAACTAGAGGGGAGGGGTCCCATGAGTAATCGATCGGCGCAGTATTTCCGCGTCCGGCTGGAGGCAAGCAGGTGCGCATTTATTGTCTGCGCGGCCGGTTTGATGATGTTCGCTGGTGCGGCACGCGGCCACGGTGGTGGCCTGGATGCAGATGGATGCCACACGAACCGCAAGACTGGGGAATACCACTGCCACCGTGGCGGTGGTCGGACCGCTTCGGGCACGATTCCCGGGCTAAGCCCTGCAGGCGCTAGGTCAGCGAACTCTTTTGTGTCAACCCGAGGCGCTCCGTCCGGACAGACCTGCTACACGGGGCCGCGCGGCGGAACCTATACCATCACCGCTAGCGGCCGCAAGAACTACGGCGGCTGCTAACTAACTGGGTGCCCCGTTGGTGCGATTTCAAAATGCTCGATGGACTGCCCCGCATTTACAGCGTGCTGCAGCCAGTCGGGTATGACACCTTTGCCGTCCCAGGCATGACCACCGGCATCTCGGTAGCGGACAAAGCCTGCCGCTTGCCCGGTATGGCTCGATTCGTTGCATTTAAAGCAGCCTACAGCCATGAGATCGTCGTAAGTGATACCGTGCTTCGCCATCTGTGATTTGACCCAAAGGATGGCCGACGCACGATCCCGAAGAATCTGAACTTCCGATTTTGCAGCAAAAGCGGGCGACCGAGAGTCGTGGATGCTATGTGTCGAAGGCTGCCGCATTGTTGATACCTACACATAGACATACTTACCGTAGTCGCGGGAGCCACGCGTGTATTCTAACGCTGTCGGATAGACGCGGAGGAGCCAATGGTTTATCCCAATGCGCCCAAGGTGGTGTACTTCGGGGGCGACGTCGGAGTTGGATTCGAGTATCTCATTGGAGGTACGAACCAGGCTTTCGTCGTTAGTCGCAAGGCTTTGGAGGACTGTTTCCAGCTCGACTTTGCGGGAGTTCCGGTCGCGGAGAGAGACAATGCACTGCTGAAATCGTTCGGGCAGGGATGGGAGCGCATTAGGAATGTAGCGGCGAGAGATCGTCGCGTGCCGAGCAGCACCGCCATTGTCTTGGGTTCATGCGACTTCTGAGGGTTGCTAGCCGAAGCACTGGACCTTAAACGGCGCGCTTCCCCATTGCACGCCTGCGCTGTTATTAGCTATGCTCCGCAGATCCCGGCAATGGTGCCGGTATCCTGTAACAGGAGCCATATGGCAACGAAGAAGACGGCCGCCCCGAAGACTGCGGCAAAGAAAGTGGCAGCACCGGCAAAGAAGGCTGCTCCGGTGGCGAAGAAGGCAGCACCGACAGTCAAGAAGGTAGCCGCGGCAGCACCGGTAGCGAAGCCGCTGAAGGACACGTTCAACAAGTCGAGCTTGCTGGCCCACCTGGTTGCCCAGACTGAGCTGGACAAGAAGACGGTGCAATCGGTGCTGTCGCATCTCGAAAACACCATCGTGAGCTCGATCCACAAGAAGGGCGCTGGCGAATTCACCCTGCCGGGCCTGTTCAAGGTGTCCGCCATCCAGGTTCCTGCTACGAAGAAGCGCTTCGGCAAGAACCCGTTCACGGGTCAGGACCAGTGGTTTGCCGCCAAGCCTGCTTCCGTCAAGGTCAAGGTTCGTCCGCTGAAGAAGCTGAAGGACGCAGCACTGTAAGACAACGCCGGGTAAATACGTTCAAGGGAGCTTCGGCTCCCTTATTGTTTATTCGGTTGGCTCGGCAATGTCCGGCCGGTTGGCGAAAAACTTGTTTATATGTGCACCCTACTAACAAAGGACAGGGGAGCGCACATTGTTTGAAGAAATAATTCGATGGCAAAACTATCCAAAACTAAGCAAGCTGTATTGAATCAATTTGAAAACAGAACGGATGAGTGGTCGTTTGCAGATTTCGATAGGTCCTTCATTGTACAAGTGGGCGGAAGACACACTAACTATCAAGACGCAAAAATGGCCATCTCCGCCGCGCACAAAGAAGGGTTGTGGCCCAAAACTGTGGCCAGGTATATCTTGACGAATTTTAGATCTTTCGGAAGCACTCCCGGAGAACTTATTGAAGCTGGCCGCGATGTCGTAGCTATGTTGTCAGAGGATGAGCGCGCCAAGTGGCAACTTAAGTAGGGCTAGTGAGAAGAGTCCCAGAAGGCTCGCAACCCACCATCGTCTTGAGACGCGGGTTGCTCTGTCGTATGAGCATTTCGGCGCTCGGCGGATTATGCGCAAGCTTGGGTATCGCCTTCCATCCGGCGGATCGCCGAGTTCCGACAGTCTTTTCGAGCCGTGCGCTATCTTCGCCCGCACGCTGGTCGTCTCAACTCTTCCCCCGCAGAGACCAGTCTCCCCTCGTCGCTGCCGTATCAAGCCGACCAACGAGGCGGTCACCACCGAAGCCTTCTCGCTTGTAAGGTCGGCCCTCCCGTCGGGCGGCTTTGCGCTCGGCCCACGTGTGACTTACTTGTATACGTTCGCGGGCAGGTGATGGCTTAGACTTTTTTGCTATAACAAATCGCCGTTCTCTGGCCACTTTCATATGACGGCTGCCTCTCGGCTGCCCGATATCGCCCCTGGGTGCCCGATATCGGGCGTCTTGGTTTGATTTCTGGGGTTATCCACAGGATATCCCCGGTTTTTCGCGTATCAAGATGCGTAAGCAGCACCTTATTAGTAAAACTAATTTTTCCGTTCGGGATTTGCAGGGTGGCGTTCTCTACGCTACATTGCGGCGATGGACCCAGACATCGTCACAAAGGAACTCATCGAACGCATGAGGGCGAAGCGCGCTTCTCTGCTCAATGTGCTCAATGAGCTCGAGCCGCAAGTGGAGGCCGCGCGTGCGGAAGTTGCCGACATTGAGGCATTTCTGCGAGTTGCTGAGCGCGAGATTTCAAGCAAGACGGTGCCTGCCAGACGTTTTGTGCCGTTGGTACCGCCGCGGGTTGTTGAGCGCCTGAATCGCCTTCCGAAGGTCCAGATGGTCAAAGACCAGGCGTATGAACTGTTGCTCAGAGTCGGACATCCGATGCGGACGCCGGAAATCTTTGCGTCGTTGAAGGACAGCGGGTTCGCCCAGTTGCTTGTAGGGGAAACCGAATCGCACCAGATTGCTCGGTTGAGCAGCATGCTGAGCGAGGATCCTCGCTTTGATGCGAACAGGTCTTTGGGTTGGAGTTTGACGCCTTACGCGCAAATTCTGGCCCCAAATAAGGGAGATCACGGACCTGAAAAGTGAAAAAGCGCCAAGGTTGAGGGACCCTGGCGCCTTGTGTGGATGAGGACGGAGGCTAACCTCGTCCAACCCAACGTGTCTTTGGCGAGACGACTGGAGTCTACATCTCCGGAACGTTGGGGGCAACAACCGGCCTCTAATTTCTTGGAGCTGCTGATGAGACATCATCTGCGCGTCAAGACGGTGTTCGTCCGTGCCTACGGTCGCTTCCGCTTGGGTAAGTGGGAATCGGTCTGCCAGCACTGGCGTTCGCACCCGGGTCAACTTTCGCTGTTCTAAGTTGACCGCCTGCGCGCTAGCCTAGGCGCAGGTTCTTGCCGCCGGTCTCTCACAGTCTCAACAAACAAATCACAACTCAACAGTTTGCTACGTGCGAACTCCGCGTTGACGCGTTCGTACGGTATTGAAGCGGAGATTTGCATGACGCGGGCGTTTGTTTCCTATTGTCACGTTGACGAGTTGTATCGTGCCGAGCTGCAGAAGCATCTGACGTTGCTGCAGCGGCAGGGACATATCGATGTCTGGAGCGACCACCGTATTCCTGCTGGCGGGGAACTCGATACGCGCATCAGTGCGGAGCTCGAAGCGGCAGGCCTGATTCTTCTCTTGGTCAGCACGGATTTCATGGCGTCCGAATATTGCTACGGCGTCGAGATGCGCCGTGCTATGGAGCGTCACGAAGAAGGGAGCGCGATTGTGGTCCCTATCATCGTCCGGCCCACGGATTGGGAAAGCGCTCCTTTTGGCAAGCTGAAGGCGCTGCCGAAAGATGCAAAGCCTGTCATCAAATGGGCCACGCTGGATGACGCCTTCCTGGACGTAGTGAAGTCTCTTCGGTCTCTTATAGCCCCGAAGGGCAGCCAGGCTTCGGGCTCGGTGGCCCCACGTGTGACGCCGTCTCAGAACACACCGCAGGTGGCTGCTCCACGCCCGCGCTCAAGCAATCTCGCGTTGCGCAAAGAATTCAGCGACATGGATCGCGATCGCTTCCTGGATGACGGTTTCGCCTTCATACGGGACTACTTTGAGAACTCCATTGAGGAGTTGGCGCAGAGAAATCAGGGATTTGAGGGGCGATTCCGGCTGCGGTCCAATGACGCATTCACCGGCACCATCTATCGTTCAGGCACAAAGGTAGCTGCTTGCTACATCCGCCTTAGCAGTATGTATGGCGGAAGGAACCGGAAAATCAGCTATTCAAACTCCGACGACGGAGCCGACAACAGCTTCAACGAGCTGGTCAGCGTAAGCAATGATGACCAGGTCATGTTCTTTAAGTTGCAAATGTCGCATTGGGACGAAAACAAGGACAAGCTGACCTTCGAGGGGGCGGCAGAGGCGTTGTGGAAGCTCTTTATTGAGCGGCTTCAGTAAGGGGTCTTGCGCCTGCCCTACGCGCAAGGCGCATTTATTCGGCTGCGGGACGCCTCGGCGTCAACTCGCCGCGAGACTGGCAGCTAACAAAAAAATGGAAAGGAAGGTATGAAGGCAAGGTTTCTCTCGGTGCTGGTTCTCGCTGGCGGCAGCGCGCTGATGGTGGGCGGATGTGCCAACATGGCGACAGAGCAAAGCGCAAAGAATGTGAGCATCACGACGTTCGCCAGCTCCCAGGATCCGTTCTTTCCGAAACGCAGAGCGGAGGGCGCGGGCGAAACCAAGGTGAGAGCCTTCGGCCAGGTTGAAACGACTGAATATCCACTGATGGCGGTCCGAAAGTGCAACCAGGACCAGACGTCTTGCTCCTGGGGCGTTGTCAAACTGGTTGGGACTACGGAACTGAAAGAGGTCGGTCCAGACGGTGTGACGATGGCCATTGGCCTTTCTTACGACCTAGGGCGCAAGCAAACGATGGCCGCTCTTGGCCACACTGTGACGTCGGAAATTTCTGCAGATGTTCCCGCACTTTCGGGGCATCGGGAATTTTCGAAGGTTGTCCGAATTCCGTACGGCCAAATGCGTCGCGTAAGCTTCGACTACGGCGTCGACTTTAACGTCTGCGCAGTTCCTGCAGACAAGAATTTGATGCCGAGTGATGGGCGGTGTAGCCTTGACGGCATCCAAACCGGTGCTACTTCGCAGAGCAGTTTGCCGATGCTGTAACAACAGGACACTGCCGCGCGATACTAGCCGCAGGCAATAGGAGAACGCCATGCCAGTAGTCTCAAAAAGAGAGTTCCTGCGCCTGTTGAATGAGGAACTGCAACGCGACGATCGCTATCGGGAGGGTATGCGGTTCGTGGCAGCTCCTGACCCCGACAACCCGGAGGGAGCCTCTGGGTACTCGTTCGTCCCCGCTACGGGCGACAACGGAGTCTTTGCCGCGGTGAGGGCTCGAGTCTCAGCTGACATCACTGTAGAGTAAGTTCCCCGTGTTCCGCGGGACTACCATCGTCGAAAGCGATGACACAGCACGACTACTACTCGAGGATGCCGGCAACCTTGGAATCGGCCAGTGCAATCGCGAAGTTTGGCCATGGCGGTATGTTCCGGCCGAGAAATTCAGAAGCAAATCGCACCACACTGTGCTCCGCCGTTCCGGGAAGTCGGGTCTGAGGTGCATGGAAGCAGTCTAGCGGAATGACTACGGGAGACCTATGCAGATTCGTCATCTAACGGTACATAATTTTAGGGGAATCGCGTCCCTGGACTGGTCCCCGCGCCTTCCTTTCTGTTGCCTTATTGGCCCGGGTGACTCAGGAAAGTCCACTATTCTGGATGCTATTGAGGCAGCATTGTCATCACGCTGGCTAAGCTTTTCCGAAGCCGATTTTATTGGCGGGAACACTGGTAAAGCCATAGTGATTGAGGTGACGGTTGGCGAACTGTCAAAGGCGCTAAAATCGGATGAACGCTTTGGCTTGTACATCCGCGGTTGGACTACGGAGGGTACTATCCGCGATGAAGCGGAGGGTGATGATGAGCCAGTTCTTACGGTACGGCTTACCGTAGACGCCACCTTGGAGCCGGTCTGGGAAGTATGCTGCGACAGGATCGAGGATTCACGAACACTTTCGAATCGAGACCGAGCTCTCTTCGGAGTTGTTCGACTTGCAGGCGAGGACGCTCGACACTTGGCTTGGGGGCAGGGTTCCGTTCTGTCAAAGCTGACAGGTGACAATGAGGAGGCCTCTGCTCGACTCGCGGTGGCATACAAGGCGGCCAGGGAAAGTGCAAATCTAGGTGAAATTGAATCGCTCGTAAAGGCCGCAGCCGCCGCCCAAGGATACGCAAAATCGATGGGAGCGTATGTCGAGGGCGTCTACGGTCCAGGTCTTGAACTCGGTAGGAGCGGTCTGTCATCAGGATCCATTGCACTGCACGACTCCGGAATTCCTCTAAGACTGGCCGGTTTGGGGACTAAGCGCCTTGCGACGCTAGCGATCCAGAAGTCCGCCGTAACAGAAGGAGCGATTGTCCTTGTGGACGAAATTGAGCACGGACTAGAGCCGCATAGAATCATGGGCGCTATCTCCCAGCTTAAGCGCGACCAGACCGTAGCACGTCAAGCTGCTCGCCCATTGGGTCAAATCATCCTCACTACCCATTCTGATATTGCAATCGGAGAGGCGGGAGCCAGCGCCTTGTTTGTGTGCCGGACAACCCGGCCCGAGCGCGCTGCCAAGGTTCTCAAGCCACCAGTCGCCGACAAGCTTCACGCGTTGATGCGCTTCAATCCACGTGCGCTCTTCGCGCGGAAGATCCTAGTGTCCGAGGGCATGACCGAGGTCGGGATGCTCAATGGTGTGCGAGAGTTCTGGCCGCCTCGTCACAAAGGTATACCGTTTGAATATAACGGTGCCGCCATCGCCGATGGCAACGGAGGGCAAACGGTCTCCATGGCATTGGACTTGGCGATGCTGGGGTATTCTGTCGCCGTTTATCGCGACTCGGATGTTCCGCTCTCGCCTGAGAGCGTCGCATCGCTCGCGCGCGCTGCCATTCCGGTATTTGAGTATGGACACAACTTGGACGTAGAGCACGCGCTCTTCGCTGCGGCAGATGATGAGCAGGTCCAACGCCTTCTTGAGTACGCTAGGGAAGAGCGAGGAACCCACAAAGTCAATGACAATTTGCTCGCCGCTCTCGACCTGGACCGCGAGACAATCATCGCAGATTTCAACGTATGGGAACTGCTATCACAGCACAATGGGACGGTGTTGCGAGACAAAATTGCGGATGTTTTCGTTGTAAAAAAATGGTTCAAGGATCAACGAATCGGGCGAGGGCTGGGGCCGATTGCGTGGGATATTGCTGCTACTAACCCCGAATCGCCATTAGCTGTAGCGCTCGCGGCCGCGGAGGCTTGGCTCTATGCCTAGTGCCGAAGATCTCATGCGCGCTGGCAACGGAGCAGTTGTTGCTCCTGCAGGTCATGGTAAAACCGAGCTAATCGCGAAGATGGCGGGACTCGGCAAGCGAGCTCTCATCCTTACTCACACTCATGCCGGTGTACACGCCTTAAGGGCAAGACTTCGGCGCCTGAAAGTGCCACACAATGCGGCAGCCGTGGACACCATCGCAGGATGGTGCATGCGTTACGCGCACGCATTCCCCGGTGTCGCACAACCTTGTGACGGTATGCCGCAAGGTCGTGAATGGGACCGGCTCTACGAAGGGACCATCCGTGCGCTACAGGTTCCTGCCGTACGGCAGGTCATAGAGGCGTCCTATGATCGAATCCTTATCGATGAGTACCAAGACTGTCATCGACTGCAACATGAACTCGCAAAGGGCCTCGCGGAGATTGTGCCAACTTTGGTCTTCGGCGACCCTATGCAGGGCATCTTTGAGTTCGCAGGCGCGACGCTCGCTTGGGATGCCGATGTCCTTCCGCACTTCCCATTCGTTGGAACGCTAGACGTTCCCTATCGGTGGAAGGATAGTAATCCAGACCTCGGGCAATGGGTGTCATTTGCGAGAGACCGACTTAGGCGCGGCGAGAGTATTGATCTCTCTGCAGGCCCGGTCTCGTTCCAGTTGTCTGATTCTGCCTTCGATATGGCACACCTCTTCGAAGGGATTGACGAGGCGGATGGATCGATTGCAGCAATTCATTGCAACAAGGGGATTTGCTACCGATTGGCATGGGCGACGGCAGGCGGGTATCAGGCCATCGAAGAAATGGCTGCGCGTCGTCTCGTGGAATTCTGCAGTGACTGGGACGCCTGCGAATCTCTGCGTGACCGTACACTTATCATCAAAGCTATGGTGAAGGACTGCTTCAATGTGCGGCCCTTGGCGGAGGGCGAGGAGGAGTCTCAAGCTGACAAGGCAATAAATTTGGAGATAGGGAGGTTAAGGGTCGAGACCTTTGGCGAGCATGCGGCCGAAGCTGCGGCGTCCGTGTTTGCTCTCATTAGACGTCGATCTCGCTATCGCCTCTATCGGGGCGAGCTTTGGCGGGATACCGAACGCATTCTGACGGACGTCGCAGCGGGGCGTAGCTCGAGTGCAACTGAGGCCGCAGAACGGGCACGTCATCGTACGACAATGACCGGACGTCGCTTGCCACGCCGCACGGTATCGACACCCTTGCTGTTAAAGGGGCTTGAATTCGACCATGTGGTGGTTCCGGATGCCAAGCACTTCGCAGGCGAACAGTATGCACAGGCTAAGCTTTTCTATGTCGCAATTTCGCGTGGAACGAAGTCGCTAAGAATTACTTCTTCGAGCGCTAGCTTGCAGTTGCCGGTACCTCGCAATTGATGTTTTTGCGGAACCCTTACTCGGCGAAGGAACAGGAACTTCGCCGCCTCCTGCAGTCGGAATGCGATAGGAGACGCAAGGAACAGGTGCGCAAGCATGCTGCTATCGAGTGGCAACGCGCGCACAGCCTCGAGCTTGAGAACTAAAGCTTTGAGAAAGCTATGGCGTCAAGCGCGCGAATCACCTTCGAGGGTACTCCAGGTTACCTGTGCAAAGTGCTTGAGCGCAGGGGTACTCGCTATGGCGACAACGGCTCTATGCTGATGGAGTCGGCCGGGGAACAGTTCTTGAGGAAACACGGCCACTATTCCGTGTAGGCCGAAGCGGGTGAAGACAGCCGCTACCCACCCACAAACGGAAGTCGTTTGACTCACGCCCTAAACACGAAAATCCCCTCCGCAACCGACTTCCTGCTCTGTGCCTGTGCCGCAACGCTCCGCCGCACTGCGACTTCATGGCATTCGGCGCCGCGATACAGCTCTCGGGTTTCGCTAGTCAGGTGATTCGAGATAACGACAGGGATTCCCCTTGCTGCAGTGATGCGAGCTAAATCTGCCAGCTCTTGTTGGCGTATTTTCGGGAAGCCCTCTGCTGTGTACTTCGTGAAAGACGGTGCGCCGTCAAGGTCAACGTAGGGCGGGTCGCAATAGATGACGTCGCCAGGCACGGCGAGCTTGAAAGCGTCGGTGAAGTCGCCTTGCACGATGACTGCTTTGTCTCGTGCCCGCGCGCTGAACGCTCGAATGCTCTCTTCTGGCAGCGCCGGGGCTTGGGCAGCCCGATTCCACGGCACGTTGAAGTTGCCCTTTGCTGAGTACCGCGATAGTCCGTTGAAGCAGAACTTGTTGAGGTACAGAAAGTATGCAGCTCGCACGTCAGGTGGCGCCGCTCGATTGAAGGCCTCTCGGACTTCCGAGTAGATATCTTGGTTGGCGGCGTACTCGGAAAACAGCGGGCGTGCCAGCTCGATAATGCGCTCGGGGCGCTGGACCGTCTGTTTGTACATGCCGATGAGGTCAGTATGCGCATCGAGTAGTAGGTAGCTCGGGAAATCTGTTCCCAAGAACACACTGGCACCGCCTAAAAACGGTTCGACGAGGCGATTTCCCGCAGGCAGCAGTTCTCTGAGCATGGGTAGCAGCTGGGTCTTGCCACCTGGCCACTTCAAAATCGGCCCAGCCGAAGCTGGGATATTGGAGCAAGGGAGGGTGCCGGCGTCTGCGGCCTGGAGTTGAGGATGTTTTTGCATCCTCAGTATAGGTGCGCCGCGGTACTGATGACGGGCGCCCTGGCGTCGCGTTTCGGCAGCAGATGGCAGCAGACGGCAGCCAGGAACGCTGCGATGCCGAATCAGCGAAGCGCCTGTATCCGGGCTTAGTGATGAAACCTTACATTGGAGTCGGCACACTTTTCCAGGTTGTGCCTTACATCACCTCCGAGGTATTTCAGCAAATCCCATCCTCGCCATGTGAGGGGTTTCTTCTTTGACTGAAGCTACGCGACTTTGAAATGATCGACGGACTGCCCTGCGTTGACCGCACGCTGGAGCCATTCGGGAAGTGCGCCTTCGCCATTCCAGGAGTGGCCAACGGCATCTTTGTACTGGGCACGCACTGCTGCCTTCGGTTCCGCGACTTGCTCTCCGAAACAACCCGCTGAAACCAGGTCGTCTGCGGTGATGCCATGCCTGGCCATTTGCGATTTCACCCAAAGAATGGCCGCAGCTCGCTCGCGAAGCGTTTGCGCTTCGGAATCATGAAAGAGTGAGAACTGGGCTGGGTTGTGGAGGAGAGGCATCTACGGAGCGAGTTCGGCGCGATCTTGAGAAATATCGCCAGGCGCAAGGCTGGCAGGGCACTAAGGAATGCCCAAGGCGAGGTCAACGGAACTCGAGTCTCGAGAGGCATCCCCGTCGCCGCAGCTCCAGTGTATTCTAACTGGGTCGCCAACTCTGGAAGCGGGATGGTCTACCCAATAGAGCCTAGAGTTGGCACATGTTGCTCAAGTTGAGCAGGTATTTATGGACGGGCCCATCTCCGAATGTGATGGGCTTCTTTTTTGCCGACTCAGCAACTTTCAAACTGGCGCCTTCTGAAAAGAGGCGAGCAGTACGACTGTACCGCCCGCCCATAGAAGTACTGGAGCGGGTTCGCAGCCAGAACTAGAGTAACGGCTATCCGGAGGCAGCCTTTACTCGGGAGGCGATGTCCGAAATGCGCGCATTTGGACTAGCGCGGCTGCTCAATTGCAACCAGTTGCAGTATCTCTCCGGGTGCTAGGACTCGAGGCAGCCAGCACGTTTCGGACTTCGAAGCTCCGCGTTTCGGTCTCGTGCGGCCTGTTGCTCCCAATGCGGTGCCGGGCAGCCAAGCTGAGGCAGGTCGGTATCGCTTACGTCTTCGAGTTCTGCCGCTCGTGGTTGGGCAAGCTGAATGTAGATTTCGCGAGAAACGGCGGCGGCCGCCAGGATGACTATCGTGATAGCGGAGATTTGAGCGAGGGTCGAATCCAGCGACGAAGCCCTATGTTTGCGGGAGTCCTACGTTGGACTCGCGGCAAGCATACACAAGATGGTTTCATGCTGCTAAGACGGGTGTTGCGAGGAAGGCACACAGCGAACTGCTCTTCCAAGCTGGACAAGCTCAAGTCGAACTTTCGTCGTAGTAGCCAACCAGCGTGAACAGGCCGGTGAATGAGTGTTGGCACCGCTCACACATGTATTCCTGATGGATGGTGGTAGCTCCTATCGCGCAAGCGCCAAGCGTAATTTCTGTCGACTCGCAAGAAGGACACAGAGTGATACCCGTTGCGATCACGCGTTTCTGCCAGTCTTCGTGCGTCATCATGGCTGCGCTCCCTTGGTAAAACTCCGTACACGATGATGCCGCTTGGTTGCTAGTGTCTCAAGGCACGTCGTCTGCTCAAGGGCACGGCGATATTGCCTTGCCGGGCTGGAGCCCATGTTGGTCGCTTACAGTCCTGGGAAACGAAAATCAGTTGAGGGGCGCGAGGCCGGCATCTGGTATGTCTTGGCCCCAATCGCGCTCGCGGTCACGCATCCGTTTTGCATTGGGCATCGCGGTTGTCATGCGGGTAAAAAAAGAAGCCCGCGGCGGGAGGCGCGCGGGCTGGGATGGGTGTCATGGGGTCAATCACGACAGCATCATTTTATTGTGATTTATAAGGCATATATATCCCTCTGTGGGGGGAAGTGCGAGCGGTCCTGGTTTCACCGAACAGATCGGTGTCGAGTTGTACTAGTCCCATTCATCGGCTGTGACGAGTTCCACCAGCACGACTCCTTCGTCGGCCATCTGGTACAACTTCCGGTAGCACCAAGGGCAGGGCGCCCAGTCGCGTAGGGTCGTGCCGCCTAAGTCGTACGGAATCTCGCGGACTCGAGCCGGCGCCCCACACTCGCACACAACGATTCTGGTGAGTTCCATAAAGTCTCCTCGGAGTAGGGAGATTTCAGCAGTGAGCGGGTTTGGAATCCATGGATGAGGAGGGCAGCCAGGACGTCATGCTGTAACCGCGCATCGAGACGGCATTGGCCAACGACCGAGGAATCGTATTCGGAAAGTCCGGCTACAGGCGCAGTCTTCGGAAAAGCTGACACTGCGATTGCAGAAGAGGTGTTTTGGGAAGAAGGCTGCAAATGTTTGCGAACTGCAACAGCATGTGTAGTGACTACAAAGCTATGAGCAGGCAGCCTGTATAGTCGGTGACTTCTCGTCTCGGCATTCCGCAATCGCAAGAGGAAATATGGACCTCGTGGAGTACAAGAATCTCGTTCCCCAAGAGAACGGCAATCAGCTGTGGTTTCAGCGAGCGCAGTGGATTCTCAAGGCGATCATCTCAGGGGGCGTGGGCCTGAAGGTCGCCTATCTGAATGGCTTGGCCTACAACGAGGCCTACAGCAATGTCTTCAAACTGAAAGCGTTTCTGTTTGCAATCGGCGACAGAGATCTTTACGTAGGGGCGTATTCAGCCGCTGTGTTTGGCTTGTCGGGGTGGGTCGAGTATGCGACTAGCAGCGTTTTCCCTCTACTGATACTTTGTGGGGTGACCAGCCTAATCTGGTTTGCACCGACGATTTTGCGTAAGTTCGCTGACGAATTTCGCTTTGACCCACAGAAATTGCGCGACAACAAGCGGGCCGCTAGCGTGACGCACTGGTTCGCTGCGAACGCCTTCGCTATCGGCGTCTCGTTCTACGTTCCCTTGGTCTTGCTGATTGTTCTCATATTGGCGCCGTCCCTAGGCAACTATGCAGGCACCAGAGCCGCCGAAGCAAGGCTGAAGAACTACGAAAGGGGCTGCAAGGCCGCAGCCGAGAAGCACGACTACTGCTACGTCCTGCTGGACAAGGGCGAAGAGGTAGCTAGAGGATTCCCAATCGCTCATAGCGAGAAGACCATCGCCCTCTGGTGGAAGGGCGAAGTCAGAATAGAGGAAACAAGCGGACGATCCTTGCGTTCTCTTACCCAGGAGGACTGACACGGATGAGCAGGTGCTGCGGACATGCGATATTCGCTGTTGGCTGCGCGTCCCGCGCTGGTACGCCATAGACAATGCGGGTGCTGGTCCGTAAGCGCAAAGTGCCACGGCACAATGCCGGCGTAGCTCCGCTCCAGGTAGCTCTGGGCAACGCTCAATGCGCCCGCTACATTTCTCGACTTTCCACCTTCGCCGAGCCCGATCTCTTCAATCGCGCCGCAGCGGGACCGCTGCCTGCGGCCCTTCCTTTCCTCTGTTACAAAATAAATATCCGCCTGCGAATCAACGGTGATTTCCGTGGGACCCTTCCTCCAGCAAGTCGTCATTGAGCAATTCCACGATATACCTCACCGCAAGCCGCTCTGTCGGCAGGCAACAACCGAGGTCAAAGACCTGCTCAATAACCTCGCTGCGGAAGCTGGCTTCAAGTTCGACACGCCAGCTTCCAATGCTAGCTTCGCTGGAGTTTTTCTATGGGTGTGCGCTATTGCTGTTTCATTGCCATTTCAAACCTGGCTAGAACCCCCGACCCTCTTCGCTTCAACAAATCGCTGTTGGCAGAGCAGTGCTCCACTGTCGCAGTGGTCGCGCCGAGTTCGTATCCGCAGCTCGCAGAGGGTTTGCTCCCTGAGGCTGCCTACGAATTCGAGCCGAGCAGCAGGGAGATGTTTTGCTACGACGACGGCAATAATCCGTGGTTCTATAACTACTGCCGAAAGCTCACGGTCCTGATTTCTCCAGGGAAGCCACTGGAAGGTCGCAGGACTCCTGCAGAATGGTTCAAAGCAGTGGCCGCTTTGGTCGAAGACGAAGACAAGTATCCGGAGACCGGCGGACGCGGCCCGTTCTGGGAGTTGTTCCGTTACGGCATGACCGGCGTTACGTTCGGTCCGGTGGTCTGCGCGAAGCTGGTCGCTGACTTCGACGCGTGGGAGGAGGCTGTCAAGTCGGTGGGTGAAGACAAGTTCTATGAATATCACACGGAGCTTCGCCGGTGCTTTGCCCATGCAGGCGAGAGCGGCATGGTGGTCTTTCCATTCAGGTGGAACTTCTGGTTGGATGACCTTCCTCCCTATGGCGAGCCGGTGTTCGGCCTCGACCAGGAGGGTGAGCAGCTTATCTGATGCGATAGCGGCTCAGCTTCTTCTAGCGGGCGCCCTCTGTGGCGCTTTTTATTGTCCGCCGAGGGGAGATGCACCAGGCGCCGCGCGGGCTTCTCAACGGCGAGCCGCAAGGATAGCCGGAGTGGATTGTGCGGGTGTCGCGACTACCGCATCGCACACGTCGCAGGCAGCGACCAGGATGTCTTTCGCTGGACCTTTTCCGTCGCTGAACGTAAGGTCCCGGCGGACAAACGTTGTGCTGACGAGCTTAGCGCAATACGGACAGATGGCTGCGCTCTTGTCGCCTTCCTGAAAAAGTCTTGTTTCCATAGAGCAGAAACTCTGTCGTGAAATGCCTTCCCAGAGTAGACCCGAGCCGTCGACCCGTGTTTCCCCGGTGGGCTGAGCCTCTCGGACCTAGGCGCCAAATTTCGGGAGCGCAAGACGGGCATTGTACTCAACGCGCCAGTCTTCAAAATTGTTCCTTCGCATCTCGGGTGGTACATCTACGTTTGCTCGGAGAATTTCTGCAAGCGAAGGAGCCAACGCCGAGAAAGCGTCGGCTAGTAGGCAGCAACGACTAATGATGATGGAGACGCCTCGTGCCGCGCCCCAGGCTACCAGTGCACCCGGACTGACAGAGCGGTCGCCATCGAAATAGAGCTGCGATGTTGGGGACGAATTCCAAGAGGTAGCGTCCAACCAAACTCCGATATCGTCGCCGAGCGGTGTGTCCAAATCCTCGACACGCACGCAGATGCCTCTGTGCGTGTCGAGCACCAAGACAGTCACGCCGTCGGGGCTCCATTCGCTAAGCGGCTTGGAGAACAGCAGGTACGATCCGCTTCGTTCGAGGTCTGGTAACTCTTCATAGGTAGTGGAGCGGAACAGGTCACCCCTGCGTGTCTGACGCCTAGCCCTCGATGGCATGTCGACTCTCCCTATGTTTCATCGAGCAAAGGCGCAGACCGCCGCATTGTCAAGAAAGGTGATAGCGCTAAAAAAATTCTCTCACCTTCGTCATATGCGTCTACGGGCGCTCACGGAGGTACCAAAGTCCGTGCAGGTGCAGTCGATCATTGCTTCGTAGAGCCACAGGCACGCCAGAGATTTGAGGACATGAGTTGCCGGAAGCGGTGCAATTCTGCCGCTTACCGACTCCACGCGGCTGCCAGAGGGCAGCGCGAATATCCCGTGGCCGAAAGTCGCACCGAATTTTTCAAAAATGAGTGCAAGATAAGCGGCCTTATTTTGTACTCTAAAAAGGCCGACGCCAAAGGCCGACTGCTGCAGCGCTCTTTCCCCGTAGCCCTCGACTTGTCCCGCCGTGCCAGAGCCATCACAGCAAGGAGGGCGCTATGTCGTCGGATGCTCAAAGCGGTCGTTTGGAGGCTGGCTCAAGGAGCATGGGCAACCAGGGCGTGAAGCCGAGCGCGCGCACCATCACACGGCAGCGGTTGCATCGGGGCCATTTCGCTTACTTCCGAGGGATCGTCCAGGGCCTCGCTCCTCGAGCGCTGTGGGAGCGCTACCTCCCAGACGCTGCCAGTGCCGAAGATACCCAGCAAGTCCACCGCATGGGTGGCTGGATTCGCAAGGCGTTGGTGGCAGCTGCTGCCCGCGGTGGCGACTTCGCGCGGGCCCGGTTACTCCGCCTTGACCTGGCGCCGCCGGACGAAGGCTTGCTGCCGGATCTCGAGGACTTCTCCACAGACAAAGGACTCAGCGAATTCAGTGAGTCGGAACAGCTTCAGGCCTACGAAGCGGCATTCGGCTCCGTGCTGACGCGCCAACGCCGTCGCTCTCGGATGCTCGCCAGGCAACTGGATGCGATTTCGGAACTGGAAGCGCAGATGGCATGGCCAGCCCGTCGGGAAGACGGGGTCGAGGCGTGGCTGGTGGACTCCCTGGCGCAACGGCTCATTGACCTGGGTTTGCCTACGCTCGGTGCGCTGCATAGCCGAGTTGCCATGGGCGGCATCTGGTGGAGCGGCCTGCGCGGTATCGGAGCGACCAAGTCAGCGGCTCTGGAGCAGTTCCTCAGGGAGCACGCCGCGACACTAGGGCCACTGCCTTCTATATATGAGGGCGAAGCGGAGGGCGCCCCAGAGTCGGAGGTCAGTGACGCGCAAGCAGTGTCGCCCTGGATGCCTGGTGGTCGACTCATGCTCCCTTCAGACCTGGACGGCAGTCAGGGACAATTCCGCGGATCGCGCGCGCAGTGCCTGATTGGTGCCAATACGGATGCGGAAGCTGTGGCAGCCTGGGTCGCGGCCAAGGGAAAGTCCGTGCCGCGCCGAGCAAAGGGGCAGCGCGAAGGCGTCCGTGCGCTCACCTGCACACAGCTGGCCTACCGTCGGGAAGGCGAGCGCCTTTTGTTGTGGGCCGTCCTCGAGCGCCGTAAGCCGCTGTCGTCTCTCACCCTGGAAGACGCCGTCGCCTATCGGGATTTCCTGCTCGCGCCGCCGCCGACATGGTGTGGCAGACCAGCGCAACCGCGCTGGAAAGGGACTTGGCGCCCCCTCACGGGAGCTTTGTCGCCGCGCTCCTGCGTCCAAGCTCTAAGCATCGTGGCCAACCTATTCGCCTTCCTGGTCAACCAGGGCTACCTCATCGGCAATCCGTGGCGTGGCGTCTCCCCACCGTGTGAAGTGGAACGGGGGCCTGACGTTCGACGAGGCTTCACCCACGCGCAGTGGCAGTTTTTGAGCGAGCAACTCGAAGCGCTACCGCGGGGCATAGCTTCCACGCGTTTGCAAGTTGCCCTGCATCTCCTGCATGACACGGGTTTGCGGATTGCGGAACTGACCGGGGCGAGATGCGATGACCTCACATGGGAGAGTCTGGTCAGGCCAAGGGCAGCCCCGGTAGAAGGCTGGTGGCTGTCCGTCATGGGGAAGGGCGGCAAACTCCGGCGGGTGCCAGTGTCGACGCAGTGGGTTGCCAGGCTGTCCGTTTACCTCATGGGCCGAGGCCTGTCACCCGACCCGCGCCAGGCGGGAAGCGCGGCGATTGTTGGGACGCTAACCGGCGCTGCGTCTGGAGAGATTGAGGATGGCGTCTCGGCAAGCAGCCTACATCGACAACTTAAGCGCTTCTTTCGGCATAGTGCCGCCTTGCTGTCCCTGAACGATCCGGTCGCGGCGGCATCGCTATGCCGGGCGAGCTGTCACTGGATGCGCCACACCCACGTGAGCCATGCCCTGGATGCGGGGGTACCAGTGCAGATTGTTCAGCAATGTGTCGGCCATGCGTCACTCGACACGACTACGCGCTACGTCAGAACGGAGGACGCGGTGATGCATGTTGCACTGCGGGAAATGTGGGGGCAGTGAGGCGATTTCGGACGCCGCAATGAGCATCGAAGCGATAAATTGGAAGCGCACAGTTCCGTTCTGGGGAAGAATAAGCGCTCCGGCAAAGTTATTTAAGATGCTGCTGTAGATTGACAGGGTAGCATTTTAATTTGATACGGTTTCATATTAAATGCGGAGCATGTCGAGCACGCCCGTTCGAAAATCGAAGATCTTCACCAACATGCGGTCTGAAAATTGCTTCGAATATCTTGAGGATTCGTCCACGATTTAAATTTTCTGCATCGCAACGTTGGTGGACGATAATCCATTCCGAAGAGACAAATTAAAAGCGGCACTGCTTTCACAGTGCCGCTCGGTGTTCTAGGCTGTATGAAAATTCAAACAGGAGCCGAAAATGATCGCCAACTAGTTCTGCATGCCTCGGGTCCACCAACTCAAGGTACTGCGCATAGCCGCCTACCACTTCGCTTCCCTCTGGGAAGCGTTGCTGGACTTCCCATGCCCAAAGTATTGGGCAGGATCGTCGGTAGGTCAAGCACTCCTTTTGCGCGTATTCGCATTTTTAGCGGAGTAGCTCAATGCCGACTATCGGTCACAAAATTCGTACGCTTCATTTTCCGCCCCCATTTGTTCGAGTATCTGACGTCGTCAATACACAATCCGAACCGGAGGGCGATAAACCGCAATGCGCCCGACACTGTGTGCAGCGCAGCGAAATTCCGGGCGATATTAGCCGTTTAGGAAAAGCTTTCGAGCTTCCAAGCACACGGCACGCCCGCACCGGCAATTCCGTTTCGGAGGGGCGAGTCAGGGTCCCAAATCAGCCGTGTCTTGCTAGGAACGGTCGTGTCGCGTCTGCCATGCACCGCCGCCTTGGTGCACGACTTTCCATCGTTCCAACGCCCGGCAAAGAATATGTGGTGCTAACCATTTGTTCGGGTCGGCGGCGATTACGCGGCCGGGCAGCGGACCCGTCTGCGTATCGGCAGCCGAATCCGAAGGATGCTGCGGCGTGGGTGATCTTCGACGCACCTCCGGGGCACCTTCAGGCCGATCTCTTCGCCTTCCTGTGCAAAACCTTCGATGGCCATTTCGGGAGCCACGCGAGGTGGGCGCTATAGGCATAACCCCCCGCAACCCGCCCGTCGCTGTTGCGGTGATCTTATCGGAAAGGAACGTTGATATGTCAAGCGCGCTTGCAATACGGCATGCCAGGAGTATTAAGGAGGCGATCTCGGCCGGAGATCTTCGGATACTCCATCAGGACTTGGCCTTCCTTCTCTCCGGGCTCGGGGACATACCGGACGGCCCCGAGGGCTTTGAGATGGCCTTGCAAAGAAAATTTGATCTGGAGGATGAGTCCGAAAGCGACGGTAGCAACAAGCCAAGGAAGGCAAGCCGACAACTAGCCCCATTGGAGCAAGCGCTTTTGACGCGACGCTTTACCTTCTGCCCCACGGCGATAGAGGTATGTATTGCTCTAATGCTGGTCCGTGAAGTCTGGCTGACGTACGCGGCTATGGGGCGCACTCTCGCAGAGTATCTCCGCGAATACTCCAGGCGATTGGCGCTAGTCCATGCCGTCGACGGGACGGCTAGCGTTGCATTGCCACGTTCGCAAGTCGGCAGGGCTATGTTGATCACCGCGCCCACAACAATGCGCATCGGAACAATGCTATTGGCCGTTGCGCAGTATGTCGGTCGTGTGCATCTTCACACCACAGTCAAGGACTTCGACACCTTGAACAATGCGCTGGTGCGTGAGTTGCCAGTGAAGATTTGGAAGGTCCCCGTCATCCTCGTGTCGTTGGAAGTCGAATTCGATGAAAAGGACATGTATGTAGCCTTTCTTAAAGGGCTGGATGATGCGGCAGGCTCAACGCTCGCTCAGGATGACAAGGCTCATCGTTACAGGTGGCAGGTCCTTGGCCAGCATTTCCTAAATGCCAATGCAGCTGTAATCGCAGTTCACGGGTTGTGCCGAGTCCACCGTTTTTGTCCCGTTGGCGTCTTGTGGGACCGTCTTCTATACCTCCAAAGCTTGGGTTTCTACATCGTCGTTTGCTCGACCTCCGCTATAGAGGACTTGCCAAGAGATAGCGCGTTCCGCCAGCTGTTTATCGAGCGGCCGTGGCAGGTGGACTCCCTCGACATAGCCTTGTCGGAGAAAACTGCGGTCCACTACTGGGACCGTCTCAAAACGGGAAAGCCGATGCCTTCGAACCTTCCCAGGCTGGTGGAAGAACTTCTCGGTCAGCGTGACTGGATTGACCTGGCAATGGATAAGCTGATCGAGCGTGTTGTCGGTCACGGTGAAGATCCTGAGTCGGCTGTCACTGCTGTCCAGCTTGAAGTGCTGGCCGACGTTCAGGAACCGCGCGATCATCTTGCGCGCAGCATGGCAGGCGAGAAGTTTTCACTGGAGGTGTTGCAGGAGTGGCGTGACTATTTGGTCTTCCCCATGACGGGGGCGAAAACACGGGATTCACGCGCAGCCTCTTGATAGTTACGCGGGTCTCGCGCCCCCAAAACTGCTGCCGCTACGCTGAGGCAATTTTGGGACCTGCGTGCAGTGCCTGCTGCCATTCTTGCTTCCGCAACAGCTGCGAATGCACGCTCATCGTCGATTTCCATGACTACGTACGTCCCGCCTCTATTTTCTTTGCTGCCGCTCCACGACGAGGAAAACGCTGGATTTTTCATTCGCCAAATGCTGTTGAGGTATCCGGGGAAGATCGAGGGCGTACTTATCGCGTGGGAAAAGCTTGCTCGGTCGCCGTTATTGCCACATGGCCTGCGACCGGCATTGGCGCCGTTCGCTAGGGAGCTTCCCGGGCCGGTTGAGATGGCTCTGAAACATACGGAGTTGAGATTTCGGGTTCTTTCGTTGTCGGAGACCCAGGCGTCCCTCTTGTCGAAAGATGTCATTGAGGGGGACAACACTCGCGCCGGCTGGCGCGTTGGTGGCGCCCATACGGACGCATCTCGATATCTTTCACCTGCATCCTGCCTAGAGTGCCTTGAGCAGCAAAGAAAATCAGGACGTACGTACTATCGCGTGAAGGACGCCATTCCCGGATACGACGTGTGCGTTGAGCACGAAGAGATCATGTCCGATTGTTGTCCAGGATGCGCAAAGGTGCCGGGGCCACATCACTTTGAGCATGTCCCGCAGGTCAAATGCAAGTGCGGCGGTCGGCGTGTCGTGCGGAAGTTGCGCTACTCCAAAGAAATCGCTCTCGGAATCTCCGCAGACATAGAGGCTCTGCTCGGCGGTTGTCTGGACAGGTACCCTGAAGAGCTACTTCTCAAACAGATCCAACATCGTGCAACGAAACTCGGGTTGTATGGCAACCACGATGCAAAAAAGGTTGCCGAATTCCTTGATGACCATCACGTCTCTGAGCAATTCAATCGGCTAGGAGCGTTCTTTTCTCCAGAGCCGATCGGACATGTCATCCAAGGGCGCACCTTGCACCCGAATCCTGGCGCCAACCTCGTATGTATTCGCGCTCTGTTCGGCTCACTATCAGGCCTTGTCGATGCCCTCGAGTCTATGGAGTAAACATGAAACGGTCATCTTCCGATCTTCCCTATTATGTGGAAATAGACGCTCCAGACAACGAGCGACTTGACGCCATTCAGCGCGTGCTGGAGTACGTCGTCCATCATAGAAAATTCGTTCGCCAGGCAGACTTGTCCACCCAATGGACTCACGAACTCGCTTACTTCATTCTCCATCGCGAGCCATGGCTTCTACAGCAAGTTCGCGAAGGGTGGGAGTCGAATGGAAAGGGTTTCGGTGCAATGGACATATCTGACCAAGGAAAAGCTGATGAACTGAAGGTCCGTGTGGCGGAGCTGAAGAAAGACCCATTTCATCCGCGCCGCACGCGGTCGTTTCTTTTGCGGGGTATTATGTCCAGCAACACGTTTAGAGATCATGCGAAAGATCTACCTATTTTCTCGCAGACCTTGAATTCCCAGTGCGAGGAGCCTGTCGAATTTTATCATAGAATTTATTTAGGGGTCGTTGCGAATGTTCCAGAGATTCTCCTGCCTGGGATGCCTCGTTCTGGAAAGTATATTAGCCACCTTAGCCAAGATAAAGTGCGTGAGTTGCTCACAGATATCGGCGTGAAAATTATCAATGGACACGTGAGATCCATATGACTAACGCCCTTAGCTTTCAGAACTTCGCCGAAAATTGCGTGATTCGGCCCCGCATAGTGCAAGCCGAGGTTGATATTTTTGGCGCAAAAACGGGACCGTCGTACAGACACGACGATCATGTGCATAGCCACGCTTTGAGGCTAATGGCTTGGCTTCCGAACATTCGCGGTGGCGAGGTGGCAGCGATTCGCGGTGCAGACGCCTGGAGGATGATCTTTGTTCTGCTTGCCTGTCCGTATGGCATCGATTGGCGAACCCAAGTTCCAGTCTACTTTACAGAAGCTTCACGTCGAGCGGGAATACCGAGTTTGATTTTGGAGTTTGTGCTAACTGTAGAATTGAAGAGCAGGCCGGGACTTGCTCATTTGCATGTTATTCACACTAAACCGATTTGCGAGAGAAAACTCCTTCGACTTCAGAGCCTTGGAGTGACGACGGAGATGGTGACTGGCTTTCCCCGACAGATGCGGTTGAACTCCATGTGGTGCTATGCCAGGCTGTGTGGCCATCAGATAGAAAACATTGATTTCCCGGCTCGCTGTCTAGCGGACTATCTCAACCGCAGTACGGCGCATGGAACATTGAGACGCCGGCTATGGTTGGCAAGGTCTAGGGTAAGTATCCGGAATTTCGAGGAAGATAAATACAGGATCTTCGCTGCTGCCGTAGTTTTTGGGTATGTGTTTGTTGATCATAATTTCAAGCTGGATATTGATGCGGAGCTCCATCTAAACTAGTACGAAACTGCGCTACAAGTTGCATTTCTTCTGTGAAAATCGTGTTCGGAGAGAAAAATGAGTCCTATGAATTCTACTCCTTTTTCTATGGTAAAAATTGTAGATCAGAGAGGGAAAGAGTGGATATACCGTAGGGTGCCGATCAGCAGGGAGGGAGGCGAGTACGCGTTGTTCAAAATGGGCCAGAATGCCGATCTCAACCAGCACTTTACACGGTCGTCATCGGAGGCCAACGAAGCTGATTCAATTGAAGACACGGTGCGAACACCGCGGATGAACTCGTATCGACAATGGGAAGACGAGATCAAGGCGCGACGCGTATTGGGGGAGGAAATCTCACCGGAAGAGGCGCGCTGGTCTGAGCCGCTTACAGCAAAGGAATCGGCCTCAATGGACGCGAAATGGATATGGATTGCCCATCTTTTTGAAGGGCGTTCCACGATACATGGTCGTCCTGCGGCGGATTTCTTCTTCGATAAGGATTGGCAGCAGAGTGTATTTAAGTTGATTGCAGAGACGCATCGGGTCAAGACACGAGATGTAAAATTTGCCTACTTTCTTTGTGTAACAAATGGTGGGGATAAGGCTGCGCTTCTTTCACGACGTGCTGAATTTTCAGGGGCGAAGGGGAAAGGCCGGCCTGCAAAACCCGGTGCAGGACGAGCAGGCGCACCACAGCCCGATAACGTCTTATACAGACGTAACCCTGCGATAAGGGAGGGCATGAGTGAGGGAAGGCGAGTAAATTTTCGCAAGCTCGTAGAGGATATCATAAGGTCGTCCTGGGATGATGAAAGAAAGGAGATTGACCTTGCGAAAGTATTCGATATCCTTGTGGAAAATCCCGCGAGGTTTTGCGAGAAATTTGCGGAGAAATATTTTCGTCCTGATCAGACAAAGGAGGAAAAGAATAATCGCGAAAGTCCGGAGATGCTCAAGTATTATCTAAGAGATCTGGCGAGGAATGGACTAAATGCCTTAATCGTTGATATTCAAAGGGAGGTTCGACGGGAAAAGGGGCTGAGTCCCGATAAAAATCCAAAGAAGTTGTATGTGCCTACGGAGTCTCCGGGTGATATGAGTGGGAGTGTGTTTGAGGTAGCGCAGCTGGATGGGAAGGTATTCAGCAAAATTATGATCGTTGCACGTGATCCAGAGACGGGAAGTTATGTTGACATAAACTTTGCAAGGGCAATTTTGGCGTGCGGGCAGGATCCAGATTTCATACTTGGGTGGTATGTGACCGCTTTTGAAGAAAATGGAACCGCATATCGGTACTGTCTTTATAATCTTTTTTCTGACAAACGCAGACGCCTTCTGCAGCTTGGAATGAACCCGGAGTCGTATCCCGGTATATTGCCTGGATTCGCCCACGAGGCCATATTTGACAGAGGTCCGGCAAGGGGAAAGAAAGTTGCATTGTTGCTTCCTCGCGCGATCGCTCTCGCCACTGCGCTAACGTTCCCATATACGCCTCAGCACAAGGGTGGAATTGAAGGAACGAATGGTCGAATCCAGAAGGAATTGTACAGGGCGCTTGATATTAATGAGGAAGTCAAGGAAGCCGTGGAAGAAGAGTGCAGTGGCCTTTCGAGTGGATTTTATACAATAGAAAAACTGAATAAGGCACGTCAGAAAAGGCGAGAAAAGAAAGACGGGGCCGGATACATCAGAATGGAATTGAGAACTTTCGAAATACTCCTTGTTGAGTGCATCAATAAGCTTAATTTGAAGCGGGAGAAGTCGATTCTTAGCCACAGCCGCAGTGACATTTTGACGCAAGTCGAAGGAACGCGGGCTGAGCTATACAAGAAAAAGTTCGATAAGCAGATCGAGATGGACGGCCCTAAACGAAAGGGCGCGCGGGACATGCAATTAATGATGTTGGAAGTAAAACCCGTAGCTGTTAAAAGTCTTAAGGCGACCTATAAACGAAGGACATTCGGCGCTTTCGCGGGCGACAGATCTTCTGAGGCAATTGAGCTCGTGGAATACATGAAAGATTGGCCAAAGCGGAAGATCCTTGGCCAACTGGCGCCGGAAGAGATCTCTAAGAAAGGCCATCCGCAAATCTTAGTAACACTTCCACCATATGATTCAGGTCTTATGTGGTTGCGACCGGGGCCGGAAAGGAAATGGGTGGAGCTCCCGGAAACTCTCAATGCGCAGAACACGTTTGGAAGTGGGACGGATGCAGCGGAAGCAGCAATGATTCGAAAGGTCTTCAATCGAACCTCGGCGGAAAATAAACGTAGGGATCCTGTGCTTACTTCCGCGGAAGCTACGGATGCAGCCCGGCAAGACAATCATGCGGCTCGCGAGGCGAAGTCTTGGGAGGCGCCACCCGATGCGAAGGCGCGAGCAACGAAATATCAGGCTAAGGAAGAGGCTAAGGATCGTTATGCAGATGCAGCGAGAGATGCAGGTCTGCCTGGCCCTAACGGCGCCACTGACAGAGCGCCCGTGACTGCAAAGCTACCGATAGGGACGGCCGCAGACAGAGTTGCCACGCAGCGCATTCTAGACCGAATACTCAGGCGTAAGTCTAGCGCCGATCCTGGCAATGATGCCCCCTAACTTGCGCCCTGGTGTTTCCGCGACAGTCGCCCATTGGGAATGTTTGCTGCGCAAGCAGAGTCCGATGGTAGTCGGTTCGGAAGCTCGGTCATTTAGTCCCACACTCTCCTACCTGTGGATACGTCTGGTTTTGGTTCTTCACGGCATCCGTCAGATTGCAAAGGGCCGTCTCGGCATCAGGCTTGGGCATATGGCGACTTAGTTGCATGGCAACGCGTCCATTCTGTCAGTCAGTAGGTCCCGCTTGCTTCTTCGTGACGCTTTAGCACACCGCACCGAGACTTCGCAGACTCGCTTCACAAGGCGTCCCACGTCAATGAGATGGGCGGGCAATCTAATTTTGGGAGTGCATCATTTGTGAGACGCGCGCTGAATCGACTCTCCGTGGTCTTCCTGACGTAGTAGCCGAGGAAATCGCTGGTGTGCGTAGGTTGGTTGCGACGCCCGTAGGACTTCTTCTACGAGACTCACTTCCAATAGACTGCGATTCGGGTACAGCTTGCGCTACAGAAAGCAATGATTCGGGCGCCATCCCGGCGCGCCGTTATCGACACTGTCTTGCCCGGTTCGCAACTCTCGCGTACCACCGGAAACCTCTCACCTGGCGATCCCCGGCGCTGGCGCTTTGGCCCAATCAACGCCTTCATTAGTTGGGCTTTCCATTACGCCTACGTATGCCTACTTGCTCTGGAAAGTGGTGTTTTGCATGCGAAGAGTCAAGGGCGCTCCGCACGTCGTTTCTTTGCAGTACCCGCACGCTGGTGCCGGATGGATGATCCATGCCAGCGCCTTTTGCAGAACTTTGTTTTTTTGGAGAAGCTTCCGAAGAAAGGTCGAAAGTTTGGGCCCAGCTCGACCTTTTTTCGGGGTTTTTGCAAAACTCTGAAAACCCGGAAAGTCGCATGGACATTGACTTTTAAGGAAACGGAACCTCGGCGTCGGGCAGGTTTGCAGAACTTTGTTCTTGTTGGACACATGTGTCCGATGCGCAATATTTCGCTCGATAGCGTCGATGCCAGCCCATGTGCCGCGCTGGCCATCGGCACCGACTACGCCTTTGGCACGCTGCTGGACACGCACAGCCACCGCCGCGCGCAATTCCTGTACGGCATGACGGGCCTGATGGAGGTCGGGACGGAGGAGGGCGCGTGGGTCGTGCCGCCCTACACGGGCGTGTGGATTCCCGCGCGGAAGCCGCATCGGGTCCGCATGAACGGCGTCAGCACGCGCAGCGTCTACGTCCTGCCCGACGCCGCGCCGCGCCGCGGCCCCGCTTGCGAGGTGCTGGTGGTCAGCCCGCTGCTGCATGCGCTGCTGCTGGCCTCGGCCGATGTGCCGGCCCGCTACGCGGCCGACAGCCGCGATGGCGCGCTGATGCAGTTGATCCTGTTCGAACTGGCGCAGGCGCCCACCTTGCCGCTGTTCGCGCCGATCCCGCGCGACCCGGATCTGGCGCGGCTCTGCACCGGACTCCTGGCCCGGCCCGACATCCGGGCGTCGGCCGATGACTGGGCCCGCCAGCTCCACCGCAGCCCGCGCACGTTCGCGCGCTTTTTCCAGCAGCAAACGGGCATGCCATTTGGCGCGTGGCGCCAGCAGGCATGCCTGATGGCCGCGCTGTCCCGGCTGTCCGCCGGCACGCCCGTCACCGAGGTGGCCCTCGATCTCGGATATGACAGCCCCAGTGCATTCTCGACGATGTTCCGCAAGGCACTGGGCGCGCCGCCATCGTCGTTTCTCCACGCAGCGCGCTAACGCCGCACCGGCGAACGGTGCGGCGGGGCGTCTTGTGCGGGATGTTGCGGCCCGCTTACTTCGCCGACATGACCTTGAAGCTGGTCATCAGGTTGCGGTAGTCGGGAATGTGGTTGGCGAACAGCGTGCCAAGCCCTTCGATGTCGTTGCGCCAGTCGCGGTGCAACTCGCAGGCCACGCCGAACCACGTCATCATCTGGGCGCCCGCATGGGCCATGCGATGCCACGCCGCGTCGCGCGTGATCGGATCGAACGTGCCCGATGCATCGCCCACGACGAACACGTCGAAGCCTTCGGCCAGGGCCGACAGCGCCGGAAAGGCGACGCAGACCTCGGTGACCACGCCGGCGATGATCAGTTGCTTCTTGCCGGTCGCCTTGACCGCCTTCACGAAGTCTTCGTTGTCCCAGGCGTTGATCTGACCGGGACGCGGAATATACGGTGCTTCCGGAAACTGGGCCTTCAGCTCGGGCACCAGCGGGCCGTTGGGGCCGGTTTCGAAGCTGGTGGTCAGGATGGTCGGCAGCTTGAAGTACTTGGCCAGGTCGGCCAGCGCCAGGACATTATTCTTGAACTTGTCCGGGTCGATGTCGCGCACCAGCGAAAGCAGACCGGCCTGGTGGTCCACCAGCAGTACGGCTGCGTCATTCTTGTCCAGGCGCTTGTAGGACGTTGTCATGGCTATCTCCTTGCACGGATGGGGTCACGCGTCTCGCAGACGCGTTGTTGGAAGCGTCGGCCGCTCCGGCGTCATCGCGATGACGGCACCGGAGCGTGGAGCCATCATAGGTTCGCGGAAACCGGCGCAGTAGTGCCGTAAGATGCCGTCTGTGTTCTATGGGAGGAACAGTCGTGGACGACCTCAACGACCTCTACTACTTCGTCAAGGTGGTCGACCATGGCGGGTTCACCCAGGCGGGCCTGGCGCTGGGGGCGCCGAAGTCAAAGCTCAGCCGGCGCATCGCGGCGCTGGAGGCCCGGTATGGCGTCAGGCTGCTGCAGCGATCGACGCGGCACTTCTCGGTCACGGAAACCGGGCGCGAATTCTACGAACGCTGTATCGGCGTGCTGGTCGAGGCCGAAGCGGCGCGCGAGGTCATGGAGCGCGAGCGTTCCGAGCCGCAGGGCATCGTGCGCATGACCTGCCCGACGACGTTGCTCGAATACCGCGTGGCCGGACTGGTGGCGCAGTTCATGCTGGCCTATCCGAAGGTGCAGGTGCATCTGGAGGCCACCAACCGCCGCGTGGACGTGATCGGCGAACGGCTGGACCTGGCGCTGCGCGTGCGCTTTCCGCCGTTGGAAAATAGCGACCTGGTCATGCGCGTGCTGTCGGAGAGCCACCAGCGGCTGGTGGCGTGCCCCGCCCTGATGGAAGGCCGCGCACCGCTACGCAATCCCGCCGAGCTGGCAGGCCTGCCCAGCCTCGACTGGGGCCCGCCGCGCAGCCACGTCTGGCAGCTGATCGGCCCCGAAGGGCAATCGGCCGAAGTCCGGCACCAGCCCCGTTATGTCACCGACGACATGAGCGCGCTGCGCAAGGCGGCGCAGACCGGCGTCGGCATCGTGCAGTTGCCTTGCATGGTGGTGGAGGATGACCTGCGCAACGGCACGCTGATCGATGTGCTGCCCGGCTGGGCGCCGAGAGGCGGCATCATCCACGCGGTATTTCCGTCGCGCCGGGGGTTGATGCCGAACGTGCGGCTGCTGATCGACTACTTCGCCACCCACATCTACAAGGAATAGCGGCCCCGGCGGATGGCCGCCGCCCGCCTAGTCGAGCGCGCGATTGCGCGATTCGACGTTGACGGCGCCGACCGCCAGCGCGGCCGTGGCGAGCATGGCCGAGATCATCGCCAGGGCCAGCGTGAAATGTGTGGACATGACCGGCGCGATGACCGCCGGAGCGAACAGGCCGCCGAAACGTGCCACGGCGCCCGCCGTGCCCATGCCCGTGGCGCGCAGGTTGGTGGGGTAGACCTCGGGCGTGAACGCGTACAGCGCGCCCCAGGTGCCCAGCAGCGCGAAGCTCATCAGCAGTGTGGACCCGACCACCACCACGGGCGCCGTGCCCAGGCTATAGAACATGCAACCCACGGCGCTGAGCAGCAGGAAGCCGATCAGCGTCGGCTTGCGGCCCCATCGCTCCACGCCATAGGCCGCCAGTGCGTAGCCCGGCAACTGCACCAGCGCCAGGATCACCAGGAAGGCCTGGCCGCGCATGAAGGCAAAGCCGGCACCGCTGAGACGAATCGGCAGGTAGACGAACACCGCGTAGTAGGCCACCGAGATCAGCAGCCAGGCGGCGAACAGCGCCACGGTGCGGCGCCGGAAGGCGGCCGTGAACAGCGTGAACACCGACTGGCGCTCGGTGCGTTCGGATTGCAGCGTGGGGATGGTCACCTTGCGGCCGTTGGTCTGGGCCACGCGTTCCAGCACCTGCCGGGCCTGCTCGGACTTGCCGTTGCGGTTCAGGAACAGCGGCGATTCCGGCACATACATGCGCGGGATCAGGCCCACCAGCGCGGGGATGCCGGTCACGAAAAAGATGATGCGCCAGGCGTCATCGCCATAGGCCGCGGCGGCCAGCGCCAGCAGGGCCAGGCAGATCGTGCCCAGCGCCCAGAACGATTCCAGCAGCACCAGCCAGCGGCCGCGACGGTCGCGGGGCAGGAATTCGGCCAGCATCGTGTAGTCCACCGGCAGCGTGCCGCCCACGCCGATGCCGGTCAGCAGGCGCAGCACCATCAGCCAGCCCAGGCTCGGGGCAAACGCGGAAGCGACGCCGCAGGCCGCGTCGATGACCACGGCCAGCATCAGCGCCGGGCGCCGGCCGACGCGGTCGGCGATGCGGCCAAAGCAGAACGCCCCGATCAGCATGCCGATGAAGAACGTGGTGCCGGTCTGCAGTGCCTGCGGCACCGGCACGCCGAAGGTGGTGGCGATGGACGGGGCGCTGAAGCCGATGGACAGCACCTGCATTGCATCGGCCATCCACACCAGCCCGAATATCACGAAGAGCCGGTACTGGAATTTACCGACACCAGCGGTCCGGATGGCGTCTTCAAAGCTGATCTGCAAGGTCGACATGCTGGCAAGGGTCCGTGCGACAAGGGAATGGGGCGGGGTGGCAGGCCGGCCGGCGGTCCGGGAGGCCCGGTCCGGCTGCCACGCTGGCGGCATTCTAACTTGGCGCGGTCGTGCCGATGGCGATGCCGCCCGGGGGCCGGCATCCATGCCGGCTGGCGGAGGCCGCGCGGCCCCAGCACCCGCAGCGCAATGGCCGACTCCAGGCCCGGCAGCCCTCAGTCATGCGCGGCCACCTTGCCGCTGGCCTTCGCCCGCCGGCGCCGCGCCAGCATGTTGAGCCCTTCCACGGCGGTCGAGAACGCCATCGCCGTATAGATATAGCCCTTGGGCACATGATGGCCCAGCCCGTCTGCAATCAGCGTCATGCCGATCATGATCAGGAAGGCCAGCGCCAGCATCACGATGGTGGGATTGCGATGGATGAAGTTTGCCAGCGGCGTGGCGGCGAACAGCATCACGGTCACGGCGGCAATTACGGCCACGAACATGATCGGAATGTGATCTGTCATGCCTACTGCGGTGATGATGCTGTCGATCGAGAAAACGAGGTCCAGCACCAGGATCTGTCCGATGGCGGCCGCAAAGCCCGGCGCGGCGCGGGCCACGGCCGATTCGTCCGCGTGTTCGGCCTCGGGCGCCACATGCTCGTGGATCTCGCGCGTGGCTTTCCAGACCAGAAAGGCGCCCCCGGCAATCAGGATGATGTCCCGCCAGGAAATACCCTTGCCCAGGACGGTGAACACCGGTTCGGTCAGCGCCACGATCACGGCAATGGTGGCCAGCAGCCCCAGGCGCAGGATCAGCGCCAGGCCGATACCGATGCGGCGCGCCTTTTCCCGGTTCTGCTCGGGGAGCTTGTTGGTGAGGATGGAAATAAAGATCAGGTTGTCGATGCCCAGCACGATTTCCATGGCAACCAGTGTGGCCAGGGCGGCCCAGGCGGACGGGTCGCGTGCCAGTTCGAGCAGTGTTTCCATGCGGACTCCAGTTCTCCGTGACAGTGGAAGAGGGCCGGGAAGCGGAATGGCGGCCCGCAAGCGGACAACGAGGGACATGGTAGTACACACCCCGCACGCGGCGATACCGGTACAGCGTGCGTGGCCCAACTGAGTGAAAGAACGAGGTTGTCGAACGGCGATTGTGAAATATAGTATGTGATATACCAACCGATCCGCATCATCCCGCATCATCCCATCACAATCACCACAATCAGGAGACAACCGATGAAGATTTGTATCTATGGGGCAGGCGCCATTGGTGGCTACATGGGCGCCCAGCTGGCGCTGGCGGGCGCCGACGTCAGCTTTATTGCCCGCGGGCCGCATCTGGCGGCCATGCAGGCCCATGGTGTGCGCTTGCAGATCGAAGGCGAGGAGCGGGTGGCCAAGGTCCGCTGCACCAGCGACCCGCGCGAGCTGGGCCCGCAAGATTACGTTTTCATCACTTTGAAGGCGCACCAGGTGCCGGGCGTGGTGGATTTGATGCAGCCGCTGCTGGGGCCGGAGACAGCGGTGGTGACGGGCGTCAACGGCATTCCCTACTGGTATTTCCACAAGCACGGCGGCGAATTCGCCGGGCGCACGCTGGAAAGCGTGGACCCGGGCGGCAAGCAGTGGCAAGGCCTGGGGCCCGAGCGCGCTATCGGCTGCGTGCTGTACCCGGCGGCCGAAATCGTGGCGCCGGGCGTCATCAAGCACGTCTATGGCAAGAAGTTTCCGATTGGCGAGCCCGACGGCACCCGCTCGGACCGCGTCACGCGACTGTCAGAGATGATGGCCAAGGCGGATCTCGATGCCCCGGTGCGCGACAACATCCGTGACGAGATCTGGCTGAAGCTCTGGGGCAACCTGTGCTTCAACCCGATCAGCGCGCTGACGCATGGCACGCTGGATATCATCACGTCCGACCCCGCCACGCGCGCCTTGTCCAAACAGATGATGCTCGAAGCCAAGGACATCGCCGAGCGGTTCGGCGTTCACTTCCGGGTGGACGTGGAGCGACGGATCGACGGCGCGGGCGCGGTGGGCGCGCACAAGACGTCGATGCTGCAGGATCTGGAGGCGGGCAGGGCCATGGAGATCGACCCGCTGCTGACCGTCGTGCAGGAGATGGGCCGGATGATCGGCCAGCCCACGCCGATGATCGACGCGGTGCTGGGCCTGATCAAGCAGCGCGACCGGATGGCCCGGGCGGCGGTGGCAGGCAGCGCCGAGCCGGTCCGGGTCGCCAAGGCGGCCTGAAGCCGGGCGGTGGAGCGAGGGCAATGACCTTCGGCAGTGCCGTCGATGTGATATACCATATACGAAAGGCCGGACCGTCCCTTGCGTCACAATGTGGTGTGAAGTGCGCCAGATTGATGAGCAAAACGCATGGCGCCATGCCAAACTGGCGCCATGACGTTCACGGTACGGGTGCCACCGGACGCCAGACTGGCGTCCGGGGCACCGGCCACTGACGAGTGCATTCATGTCTGCCCAAAGCCAACCCGAAATCCAGCCGCAAGGGCTGTCCCTGTCGCTGCAACCCATCAATGCCGGCGCCAGCCTGCGCGACCAAGCGTATGCGATGCTGCGCCAGGCCATTGCCGACGCCGATATCTACCAGTCACGCGAGGAAGTCCGGCTCGACGAGCGCGTGCTGTCCGAAGCCCTGGGCGTCAGCCGAACGCCGATCCGCGAGGCCATGACACTCCTGGAGCAGGAAGGCTTCCTGCGCACGGTGCCGCGCCGGGGCATCTATATCACCCGCAAGACCAAGCGGGAAATCGTCGAGATGATCCAGGTCTGGGCCGCGCTGGAGAGCATGGCCGCCCGCCTGGCAACCAAGAACGCCACCGACGAGGAGATCGGCAAGCTGCGCCATATGTTCGACAGCTTCCGCGACTCCACGCCGGCCGAGCATATCGAGGAATATTCCGACGCCAATATCGTGTTCCACCAGGCGATCGTGCAGTTGTCGAAGTCGCAGATCATCATGGACCAGATCAAGAACATCTTTGTCCATGTGCGCGCGATTCGGAAAATGACGATCTCGCAGAGCGACCGCGCGGCGCGTTCCATCGTCGATCACCTGCGGATTATCGAGGCGCTGGAAAAGCGGGACACGGAACTGGCCGAACGGCTCGTGCGCCAGCATTCGCTCGACCTGGCCGACTACGTGGAAAAACACTGCGATTTCCTCGACTGACCTGACGTTGACGTGACCTGATCTTCCGTCGGCTGGGCCGGGCACCTCGGCCCGCCCATTGTCGGAAAGGCCATACACGCCGTGGTCGCGTGACCTGACCGCATCATCCCGAACCCCAACCGCCTCACGGCGTGTTGGGGTTTTTTGTTATGCCGGCCCGGCGCAAATCGGCGGCGAGATTGCGCCTGCTGCGATGCAGCATCGAAACCTCCTGAATTCGGGTTTAAACCCCCTTGCGTCTTCGTGATATACCACATACTGTATGTCAACAGAGCAAAACACAAATCAGGAGACGCACCATGGCCGACACCCACAACGAACGCAAAGCCCTCGACGGTATTCGCATTCTGGACATGACACACGTGCAGGCCGGTCCCTCGGCCACGCAGTTGATGGCCTGGATGGGTGCCGACGTGATCAAGGTCGAAATGCCGGGCCGCGGCGACATCACGCGCAGCCAGCTGCGCGACGTGCCGAACGCCGACAGCCTGTACTTCACCATGCTGAACAGCAACAAGCGCAGCCTGACGCTCAATATGAAGACGCCCGAAGGCAAGGCGCTGCTCGAAGACCTGATCCAGCAGAGCGACGTGCTGATCGAAAATTTCGGTCCGGGTGTGCTGGCGCGCGCCGGATTCGACTGGGACCATATCCAGGACCTGAATCCGCGCATGATCTACGCGTCGATCAAGGGCTTCGGTCCCGGCCCGTACCAGGATTGCAAGGCGTATGAGAACGTGGCCCAGTGCATGGGCGGTTCCGCATCGACGACCGGCGAGGCCGCCGGCATGCCAACGGTGACTGGCGCGCAGATTGGCGACTCCGGCACGGGCGTGCACTGCGTGGTCGGCATCCTGGCCGCGCTGCTGCAGCGCGAGCATTCGGGACGCGGCCAGCGGGTGGAGGTTGCCATGCAGGACGCCGTGCTGAACCTGTGCCGCGTGAAGCTGCGCGACCAGCAGCGCCTGGATGCCGGTCCGCTGCGCGAGTATCCCAACGAACAGTTCGACGACCACGTGCCGCGTGCCGGCAACGCGTCGGGCGGCGGCCAGCCCGGTGCTGCGCTGCGCTGCGCCCCGGGCGGTCCGAACGACTATGTCTACGTCATCATCCAGCCGCAGGGCTGGGAACCGCTGATGCGCCTGTGCCGCCGCGAAGACCTGATCACCGATCCGGAATTCGCCACGCCGGAAGTGCGCCTGAAAAAGCTCACCGCCTGCTTCGGCATCATCGAGCAATGGACCATGGGCCGCACCAAGTTCGAGGTGATGAACGCGCTCAACGAGGTGGACGTGCCGTGCGGCCCGATCCTGTCGATGAAGGACCTGATCGAGGACAAGTCGCTGTACGAGCGCGGCTACCTGGTGGAACTGGAACATCCGACGCGCGGCAAGTACGTGCAGCTTGGCTCGCCGATCACGCTGTCCGATTCGCCGGTGCGCGTCGAGCGTTCGCCGCTGCTGGGCGAGCACACCGACGAGATCCTGGAATGGCTGGGGCGTTCGCCGGCACAGATTGCGGCGTTGCGCGTGGCCGGAGCGGTCTGACCCGAGGCGCCCGCCACGACGGGCGTCTGTCTCGACGGCCCCCCGGAGGGGCTCCGAAGTCCGAACAAAGCGCAGGCGCGGCATTGACCCGCCTGCCGGAGGAACGCTGCCGTGCAAACCTGGATTCGCTTCCGCCGTCCCGACGGCGACACCGCTTACGGCCGTCTCGACGATGGCGATGCCGACCGCGTCATCGAATGCGATGGGCCTGGCTATACCGAACCCCGTCCCACTGGCAACACCTACAGCTACGCCTCGCTGGATCTGCTGGCCCCATGCGAGCCCGGCAAGATCGTGGCGCTGTGGAACAACTTTCACGCGCTGGCCGCCCGGCTGGAGAAGTCGGTGCCGGTGCATCCGCTGTTCCTGCTGAAACCGGCCAGTTCGCTGGCAGGCCCCGGCGATGCCATCCGTCGCCCGGCCGGATACACCGGCAAGATCGCCTACGAAGGCGAGCTTGGCATCGTTATCGGCCGCGAATGCCGCAATGTGCCGCTGGGCGAAGCCGCCGCGCACATCTTTGGCTACACCATCGTCAATGACGTCACGGCCGGCGAGCTGCTCAATGCCGATCCGAACTTCCCGCAGTGGACACGCGCCAAGGGGTCCGACACCTTCGGCTGCATCGGTCCGGCCATCGTCACCGGCTTTGACTGGCGTAGCGCCAGCGTGGTGACGCGGCTGGACGGTGCCGAACGTCAGAACTACCCGCTGTCCGACATCGTTTTTTCGCCAGAGGAACAGGTCAGCCGGCTGTCGCAGGACATGACGCTGATGCCGGGCGATGTGATCGCCGTCGGCACGTCGATCGGGGTCGGGTCGATGAAGGACGGTTCGGTGGTGGAGGTGTCGATCCGCGGGATCGGCTCGCTCGTCAACCATATGCGCGGCTGACCCGGCTCGAAGTCAGTCGGACAGAGTAAGGCGGGCATGCCCGCGCAGGACGTCGGGCAGGTCCGCAGGGATCGGTAATTTCCCTTTACTTGCATCTAATTTTCACGAAATGCTGCGGTGCACCGACGAAAGTTCGTCGAAACAGCGGGAATTTACTTGCCGATCTTTGATATATCACATACCGTATTTCAGCGTCATCGAGTACAGGGAAGCGCGAGAAAGGAGACACCGCTCCGTCTTGTCCGAAGCAGCAGGCGAAACGCGGGCGCGCGCTGAAGACACCCTGAAGAAGAAAGTCCAATCCCGTCAATTTGCATAGAAGGAAGCAACCATGGCAGAAGTCGGAAACGAACTGCAGCGTCACGCTGCAGAAGAACAGCAGGCACAGACCGATGGTTTCCATCTGGTCATCGACGCGCTGAAGCTGAACGGCATCGAGAACATCTACGGCCTGCCTGGCATTCCGGTCACCGATCTGGCCCGCCTGGCGCAGGCCAACGGCATGCGCGTCATCAGCTTCCGCCATGAGCAGAACGCCGGCAACGCCGCGGCGATTGCCGGTTTCCTGACGCAAAAGCCGGGCGTTTGCCTGACCGTGTCGGCGCCGGGCTTCCTGAACGGGCTCACCGCGCTGGCGAACGCCACCACCAACTGCTTCCCGATGATCCTGATCAGCGGGTCGAGCGAGCGCGAGATCGTCGACCTGCAGCAGGGTGACTACGAAGAAATGGACCAGTTGGCGATCGCCCGCCCGCACGCCAAGGCTGCCTTCCGCGTGCTGCACGCCGAAGACATCGGCGTCGGTGTGGCCCGCGCCATCCGCGCCGCCGTGTCGGGCCGCCCGGGCGGTGTGTACCTGGACCTGCCGGCCAAGCTGCTGGCCCAGTCGATGGAAGCCGAGAAGGGCCGCAAGTCGCTGATCAAGGTCGTGGACCCGGCCCCGCGCCAGCTGCCGGCGCCGGATGCGATCGACCGCGCCGTCGAACTGCTCAAGGGCGCCAAGCGTCCGCTGATCCTGCTGGGCAAGGGCGCCGCCTACGCCCGCGCCGATGCCGACATCCGCGCGCTGGTCGAGAAGACCGGCATTCCGTACCTGCCCATGTCGATGGCCAAGGGGCTGATCCCCGATACGCACCCGCAGTCGGCGTCGGCCGCGCGTTCGTATGTGCTGGCGGAAGCCGATGTGGTGCTGCTGGTCGGCGCCCGCCTGAACTGGCTGCTGTCGCACGGCAAGGGCAAGACCTGGGGCAAGCCGAAGCAGTTCATCCAGATCGATATCTCGCCGACCGAAATGGACAGCAACGTGGCCATCGCCGCGCCGGTCGTGGGCGACATTGGCTCCTGCGTGTCGGCACTGCTGGGCAAGATCGGCAACGACTTTGCCAAGCCGGGCGCGGAGTGGATTGGCGCGGTGGACGAACGCAAGGAAAAGAACCTGGCGAAGATGGCCGAGACGCTGGCCAGGGAGACCACGCCGATGAACTTCCACGGCGCGCTGCGCGTGCTGAAGGACGTCGTCAAGGCCAACCCGGGCATCTCTTTCGTCAACGAAGGCGCCAACACGCTGGACTACGCCCGCGCCGTGATCGACATGTACGAGCCGCGCAAGCGCCTGGACGTGGGCACCTGGGGCGTGATGGGCGTGGGCATGGGCTACGCGGTGGCGGCGGCGGTGGAAACCGGCAAGCCGGTCCTGGCGGTGTGCGGCGATAGCGCCTTTGGCTTCTCGGGCATGGAAGTCGAGACGATCTGCCGCTACAACCTGCCGATCTGCGTCGTGGTGTTCAACAACAACGGCGTCTACAAGGGCATCGACAAGAACCCGACCGGCGGCGCGGACCCGGCCGTCACGATGTTCGTGCCGGGCGCGCGCTACGACAAGATGATGGAAGCGTTCGGCGGCGTCGGCCACAACGTCACCACACCGGCGGCGCTCGAAGCCGCGGTGAACGAGGCGCTGCGATCGGGCAAGCCCACGCTGATCAACGCCGTCATCGATCCGGCAGCCGGCACCGAGAGCGGCCGCCTGACCAACCTGAATCCCCAGAGCTCGGCCAGCAAGTAACCCACCCGACCCCCGAATTTCACCCTCTATTCCAATAGGAGAGCGAACGTGAATCTTCCACTGAACGGCATCAAGATCATCGACTTCACGCATGTCCAGGCCGGCCCCGCCTGCACCCAACTTCTCGCATGGTTCGGCGCGGACGTCATCAAGGTGGAGCGCCCGGGCTCGGGCGACGTGACCCGCACGCAGCTGCGCGACCAGCCCGACGCCGACGCGCTGTACTTCACGATGCTCAACAGCAACAAGCGTTCGCTGACGCTGGACACCAAGAAGCCGGAAGGCAAGAAGATCCTGGAGCAGCTGATCCGCGAATCGGACGTGCTGGTCGAGAACTTCGGCCCGGGCGCGCTGGACCGCATGGGCTTCTCGTGGGACCGCATCAGGGAACTGAACCCGATGATGATCGTGGCATCGGTGAAGGGCTTCAGCGACGGCCACCACTATGAAGACCTGAAGGTTTACGAGAACGTGGCGCAGTGCGCCGGCGGTGCCGCGTCGACGACCGGCTTCTGGGATGGCCCGCCGACCGTGTCGGCCGCCGCCCTGGGCGATTCGAACACCGGCATGCACCTGGCCATCGGCATCCTGACCGCGATCATCGGCCGCCAGCAGACCGGCAAGGGCCAGAAGGTAGCCGTGTCGATGCAGGACGCCGTGCTGAACCTGTGCCGCGTGAAGCTGCGCGACCAGCAGCGCCTGGACGCCCTGGGCTACCTGGAAGAGTATCCCCAGTACCCGCATGGCACGTTCAGCGACGTGGTGCCGCGTGGCGGCAACGCCGGCGGTGGCGGCCAGCCGGGCTGGGTGCTGAAGTGCAAGGGCTGGGAAACCGATCCCAACGCCTATATCTACTTTACCGTCCAGGGCCACGCCTGGGAGCCGATCTGCAAGGCACTGGGCCGGGAAGAGTGGATCGACGATCCGAACTACAACACGGCCAAGGCCCGCCAGCCGCACATCTTCGAGATCTTCAACACCATCGAGGAATGGCTTGCCGACAAGACCAAGTACGAGGCGGTGGACATCCTGCGCAAGTTCGACATTCCGTGCTCGCCGGTGCTGTCGATGAAGGAAATCGCGGCCGACGAGTCGCTGCGCAAGAGCGGGTCGATCGTGGAAGTGCCGCACAAGCAGCGTGGCACGTACCTGACCGTGGGCAGCCCGATCAAGTTCTCGGACCTGAAGCCGGAAATCACGGGTTCGCCGCTGCTGGGCGAGCACAGCGAGGAAGTGTTGTCCGGCCTGGGCTACAGCACCGAGGAGATCGCCCGTCTGCGCGAAGCGCAGGTGATCTGAGCAGGACGCCAGCATTGCCAGCGCCCCGATGTTGACAGCGGGCCGGAACAGGCGCGCCGGGGTGCGTGGGTCGGACGACCCCGTACCCCGGCGCGTTTTTTGTCTGGACGCGCGCCAGCAGTGCCACAATGCGTGCCCGGGCCGGTACGGCCTGGCAAGGCGAAGGGCCACCCACCATTCCTCAGGAATGACCATGCAGACTGCAATCGACTACGAACAGCTGGTGTCGGCCATCGGCGACGCCGTCATCATTTCCGGCGCCGACGGCGCCATCACCTTGTGGAACCCGGCCGCGGAGTACATGTTCGGCTACACCCAGGAGGAAGCCCTGGGCAAGTCGCTGGACCTGATCATTCCCGAGCGGCTCCGTGCGCGGCACTGGGAAGGCTACGACAAGACCATGGCAACGGGCCAGACCCGCTACGGCCATGACCTGCTCAAGGTGCCGGCGATCAACAAGAACGGCGATGCGATGTCGATCGCCTTTACCGTGGCGCTGCTGCGTGGCGACGGCGGTGAAGTCACCGGCATCGTGGCGATCATCCGCGACGAGACCGTGCGCTTTCAGGAAGAGCGGGCGCTGCGCAAGCGCATCGCGGAACTGGAAGCCAAGGCGGGCGCGGCGGCCGCAGCCGGCTGACAGGCCGCTCCAGAGGCGCCAGCCTTTATCCCGGGGGGGCGCCCGGTTCCTTAACGCATGGCCGCCGCCATGGTCGCGCCCAGCTCCGCGGGCGATGCGGCCATGTGGATGCCGGCCTCGCGCATGGCGTCGATCTTTGCGGCCGCCGTGCCCGTGCCGCCAGAGATGATGGCGCCGACATGCCCCATGCGGGGTGCCGGCGGCGCCGTGCCGCCGGCGATCCAGCCCACCACGGGCTTGCGCGTCCGCGCATCGCGCAGGAATCGGGCGGCGTCTTCTTCCGCCGATCCGCCCATCTCGCCCATCTCGCCCATCTCGCCGATCATGATGATGCCTTCGGTCTGCGGATCGGCCAGAAACATCTCCAGGCAGTCGATGAAGCCGGTACCGTTCACCGGATCACCGCCAATGCCGATGCAGGTCGATTGCCCGAGCCCGGCCGCCGTGGTCTGCGCCACGGCCTCGTAGAGCAGCGTGCCCGAGCGTGACACCACGCCGATCCTGCCCGGCGTATGGATGTGCCCCGGCATGATGCCGATCTTGCACTGCCCGGGCGTGATCACGCCCGGGCTGTTCGGCCCGATCAGGCGGCTGCCCGAGCCCGACAAGGCCCGCTTGACGCGCACCATATCGATCACGGGAATGCCTTCGGTAATGCAGACGATCAGCGCAATGCCGGCATCGACGGCCTCCAGGATGGCATCGGCGGCACAGGGCGGCGGCACGTAGATGACCGACGCATCGGCGCCGGTGGCATCGGCCGCCGCAGCCACGGTGTCGAAGACCGGCAGCCCCAGGTGCGACCCACCGCCCTTGCCGGGCGTGACGCCTCCGACTACCTTCGTGCCGTACGCCAGCGCCTGTTCCGAATGAAACGTGCCCTGCGCGCCGGTAAAGCCCTGGCAGATCACGCGCGTGTTGTGGTCGATCAGGACCGCCATGTCACTGTTCTCCGTGTGTCCGGGTGGCGCGCACGGCGGCCACCACTTTCCCGGCCGCGTCGGCAAGCTGGCTGGTAGCGATGATCGGCAGGTTCGAGTCGCGCAGGATCTGCCTGCCCAGTTCGACATGGGTGCCTTCCAGCCGCACCACCAGCGGCACGGTCAGGTCCAACTCGCGCGCGGCGGCGACCACGCCTTCTGCGATCACGTCGCAACGCACGATGCCGCCGAAGATGTTCACCAGGAGGCCTTCCACCCTGGGATCGGCCAGGATCAGCCGGAAGGCGGTGGTCACCCGTTCGGCCGTGGCGGCGCCGCCTACGTCCAGGAAGTTGGCTGGCTCGGCGCCATGGCGCTTGATGAGTTCCATGGTGGCCATGGCCAGGCCGGCGCCATTCACCATGCAGCCGATATTGCCGCCCATCCGCACGTAGTGCAGCCCGTGGCGGGCGGCCTCGGCTGCGGCCGGATCTTCCTCGCTTTCGTCACGCATGGCCTCGATCTCGGGATGGCGGAAGAGGGCGTTGTCGTCGAACGCGAACTTGGCATCGAGCGCCAGTACGTCGCCGCTAGCGGTGATCGCCAGCGGATGGATCTCGACCATCGACGCGTCGAGTTCGGTGAATGCGCGGTAGACAGCGAGGATGAGCCGCGCGGCCGCATCCGCCTGCTTGCCCGATAGTCCCAGGCCGCTGGCCACCCGGCGTGCGTGGAACGGCTGGATGCCGCTGGCCGGATCGATCGCTACCTTCAGGATGTTCTCGCGCGTCCGGGCGGCGACCGCCTCGATGTCCATGCCACCCTCGGGGGACGCCACGATGGTGATGCGCGACGTGGCGCGGTCGATCACCATGCCCAGGTATAGCTCGCGCGCGGTGTCGCAGCCTTTTTCGATGTAGAGGCGCCGCACCGCCCGGCCAGCCGGGCCGGTCTGGCTGGTGACCAGCGTCTTTCCCAGCATCTGCAACGCGCTCGCGTGCACGGCGTCGATCGACGTGACGACGCGCACGCCGCCCTTGCCGGAGCCATCGGCGGCGCATGGTTCGAGGAAATGCCCGGCACCCCGGCCGCCCGCGTGGAGCTGCGATTTCACCACCCACACCGGGCCGCCCAGCTTGCGGGCGGCATGGGTGGCCTCGTCTGGCGTAAAGGCTACACAGCCCTGCGGCACGGGCACGTCATAGCGCCGGAGCAGCTCCTTGGCCTGATGTTCGTGAATGTTCAACGTGTCTCCTCATTTGGGCCGCGCGCGATGGCGCAGGGCAGTGTCCGCTCTTCTTTTGGCAGCCTAAAATATGGTATGTAATATATCAACATAATCTGGCCGAAAGTGCATGAGATGCCGGATGAAACCCGCGCTGCGGAAGGACAGGCGCCGCAATGACAAGCGCAGCGCATCAATCCCGCGTATTGATGGCGAAACCTTCTCGATGTAGGGATGACGCATCGCATCCCATGCGAATTTGTTGCGACGCAGAACCGAAAGTTGGCCGGATTCCGCCTTTTCCTCTTGTTGCGTTCTGATATATCACATACCGTGTTTAGCAAGATCAACGCCGCACGGCGCGCTGCCGATACCCATCAAACGAGCCCGGCCGCTCGCGGAGACATTGCCTTCACGAGAATCCTCAAGGAGACAACGCCATGAACAACAAGGCTCTGGAAGGGGTCCGCATCCTCGACATGACCCATGTGCAGGCCGGCCCGTCGGCCACCCAGCTGATGGCCTGGCTGGGTGCCGATGTGATCAAGGTGGAGCTGCCGGGCCGTGGCGACATCACGCGCGGCCAACTGCGCGATGTGCCGAACGCGGACAGCCTCTACTTCACGATGCTGAACTCGAACAAGCGCAGCCTGACCCTCAATATGAAGACGCCCGAGGGCAAGGCCTTGCTGGAAGACCTGGTGCAACGCTGCGATGTGCTCGTCGAGAATTTCGGGCCGGGCGTGCTGGATCGCGCCGGCTTCGACTGGGACCGCCTGCGGACGCTGAATCCGCGCCTGATCTACGCGTCGATCAAGGGCTTCGGTCCCGGCCCGTACGTCGACTGCAAGGCGTATGAGAACGTGGCCCAGTGCATGGGCGGGGCGGCCAGCACCACCGGCGAGGAGGACGGCGTTCCCACCGTGACCGGCGCCCAGATCGGCGATTCCGGCACCGGCGTGCATTGCGTGGTGGGCATCCTGGCCGCGCTGCTGCATCGCGAGAAGTCGGGCCGCGGCCAGCGCGTGGAAGTGGCCATGCAGGATGCGGTGTTGAACCTGTGCCGCGTGAAGCTGCGCGACCAGCAGCGCCTGGCGGCCGGCCCGCTCAAGGAATATCCGAACCAGGCATTCGGCGATTTCGTGCCACGCGCCGGCAATGCGTCGGGCGGCGGCCAGCCCGGTGCCGCGCTGCGCTGTTCGCCGGGCGGGGCCAACGACTACGTGTACGTGATCATCCAGCCGCAGGGCTGGGAGCCGCTGATGCGCCTGTGCGGCCGGGAGGACCTGATCACGCATCCGAACTTCGCCACCCCCGAGGCGCGACTGAAGATCCTGGGCGAATGCTTCGGCGTCATCGAGAAATGGACCAAGACCCGGACCAAATTTGAAGTCATGGCGGCCCTGAACGAAGTGGACGTGCCATGCGGCCCGATCCTGTCGATGAAGGACCTGATCGAGGACGGCTCGCTGTACGACCGTGGCTACCTGGTGGAACTGGATCACCCGCAGCGCGGCAAGTACGTGCAACTGGGCTGCCCGATCACGCTGTCCGATTCGCCGGTGGAAGTCGAACGCTCGCCGCTGCTGGGCGAGCACACCGACGAGGTACTGGAATGGCTGGGCCGCACGCCGGCGCAGATTGCCGCGCTCAAGGCGGCCGGGGCGGTCTAGCGCCAGCCCCGTTGTCCTGCGAAGGACGTCGTAGAAAAGCCAAGGGCCCCGTGACGGGGCCCCTTGCTGCGCTGGCGGTGCCGCGGAACTTAGTTCGCGCCGGCGCCGGCCATGGCGCGCAGGTATTCGTTCTTCTTGTCGAAGATCAGCTGGCTCAGGAACGGCGCGTCGTACGCATTCAGCAGGTGGGCATGGTACTGCTCGATATAGCGCGTGACGCGCGTCTTTTCGCAGTCGATGCCGCACAGCCATTCGAACATCGGAGCGTCCCAGCGGAAGCGCAGGCCCAGTTCGGTGAACGCGGCGTTGTAGGCGGCCAGCTGGATCTCACGATCAAGGTGGCGCATCTCGCTGACGGCCGTCGGCATTGCAACGGTGGCGGGCGCGTCGGATTGGAGGTGGTTCATGATCGTCTCCTGTGGTTGCACACGTCTGTGCTGCAGCGTGTGATGTCCGAAGCTTAGACAGCAGGAACGATTTACGATAATTAAAGTTTCATCCAAAAACCATAAGTCATCGCTTATACAAGAGATGACTAGCCGTGGTGGGGCCGGATCAGGCCTTCGACGCCGGTGATCTGCTGAATCAGCGTGTGGCCTTCCTCCATCAGGAACTGTTTGAACGCCAGCGCCACCGGGGGCAGGCGCTTGTTCTTGCGATGGACCACATACCAGTTCAGCATCACCGGAAAGCCTTCGATATCGAGCACGGCCAGCTTGCCGGTCTGCAGTTCCAGGCCGACGGTATGGGCCGACAGGAAGGCGATGCCCATGTTGGCGATCACGGCCTGCTTGATGGTCTCGGTGCTCTTGATCTCCATCGCGATGCGCAGGTTCGAGAGCCGGCCGGCAAAACCTTCCTGCATCGAATTCCACGTGTCCGAGCCTTTTTCGCGCGACACGAAGGCCTCTTCCGCCAGGCCCGCCAGCGGGATACGTCGCTGGCCCACCAGCGGATGGTTGGGCGCGGCCACGATGACATAGGGGTGCGGGGCGAACGGTTCCGCGATGGTGTCCATGCCTTCGGGCGGGCGTACCATGACCGCCAGGTCGGTCAGGTTGCCGCTCAGCTGGTGCAGCAGTTCCTCGCGGTTGTGCACTGCAAGATTCAAGGTCACCGATTCATGCCGGTTCATGAATTCCGCAAGCAGGCGAGGGAAGAAATAGTCGCCCGCACTGATCACGGCGACGTTCAGACGGCCCCCGGATATACCCTTAAGCTGCGCCATCGCGTCTTCCGCTTCCCGGAATTGCTGAATGATGCTGCGGCTGTAGTGAAGCATCTCAGTACCGGCCGGCGTCAGGTAAATGCGCTTGCCAAGCTGCTCGAACAAGGGCAGGCCAACGTGCAGTTCCAGCTGCCGAACCTGTGTAGAAACAGCAGGTTGCGTGAGATGGAGCTCTTCTGCCGCGCGGGAAAAGCTCAGGTGGCGGGCCACCGTTTCGAAGACTTTCAGCTGGCGCAGCGTCGCATTCTTCATTGCACGATTTCCCGCAATCTATAAAGGATCGTCAATGATCATAATAAAAAACTTTATGCTGTGCTGATCTAAGTTTGAAGTAGCATCAATCCACGAATTACGTGCCGCAATGTCAGGCGCGCTCATTCAGTAGTGAAAGCGGGCGTCCCCCCAAGGCCAAGCCCACCACGCGCGCCGCAGAGCGCGCATGACACTAATGCAAGGAGACACGACATGGCGCACATCAATGCGGCTGGCCCCGCCATGGGCAATGCAAATGGAGGCTTCCTCCGCAATCGCTGGTTCCAGCTATTCATCGGTGTACTTTGTATGGGTTTGGTGGCGAACCTCCAGTATGGCTGGACGCTGTTCGTTACGCCGATGAACGCCAAGCACCATTGGGGCGACTCTGCAATCCAGGTCGCCTTTTCCATTTTTATCGTGACGGAAACCTGGCTCGTGCCGCTGGAAGGCTGGCTCGTGGACAAGTTCGGCCCGCGTCCGGTGGTGGCCGGCGGCGCCCTCTGCGCCGGCCTGGCATGGGTGATGAATTCGTATGCCACGTCGCTGCCGATGCTCTATACGGCAGCGGTCATCGCCGGTATCGGCGCAGGCGGCGTTTATGGCACCTGCGTCGGTAACGCGCTGAAGTGGTTCCCGGACAAGCGCGGCCTGGCCGCCGGCCTGACCGCCGCCGGCTTTGGCGCGGGGTCGGCGCTGACGGTGATCCCCATCGCCAACATGATCCAGAAGTCGGGCTATGAACATGCGTTCTTCACGTTCGGCATCATCCAGGGCGTGCTGATCTTCGCCATGGCCTTGCTGCTGGTGAAGCCGCAGCCGCCCAAGGGGCTGGTGGCCAACAAGAAGATCCTGACCAACCCGGTGGAGTTCACGCCTGGCCAGATCGTGCGCACGCCAGTGTTCTGGGTGATCTACATCTCGTTCGTGGCCGTGGCGGCCGGCGGCATCATGGCCACCGCGCAACTGGGCCCCATCGCCAAGGACTTCGGCTTTGCGTCGATGCCGGTGACGATGCTGGGCATGACGCTGCCGCTGCTGACGATGACGCTGTCGATCGACAACCTCTGCAATGGCCTGACGCGCCCGCTGTGCGGCTTCGTCTCGGACCGCATCGGTCGGGAAAATACGATGTTCCTGATCTTCATCGGCGAAGGCCTGTCGCTGATCGGCCTGCTGGAATTCGGCCACGACCCGTACATGTTCATGCTGTTCGCGGCGCTGACGTTCCTGTTCTGGGGCGAGATCTTCTCGATCTTCCCGGCGCTGTGTGCCGATACGTTCGGCAGCAAGTTCGCCGCGGCCAACGCCGGCACGCTCTATACGGCCAAGGGCACGGCCGCGCTGCTGGTGCCGGTGGCATCGGTGCTGTCGCATACGGGCGGCTGGAACCTCGTGTTTGCCGTGGCGGCCGTGATGACGGTGGCGGCGGGGCTGGCGGCCAAGTTCGTGCTGCAGCCGATGCGCCGGCGCTTTATCACGGGCCATGCCGAGGCACAGCCTGTCCCGGTCAGCGACAACGGCACCTATATGGCAGGTTTCTCCACGGGCAAGGGTGAATAGCCCGCGCCACAACCCCGGCAGTACCCAGCAAGGAAGGAGCGGCACCATGAATGTTTCGCTTCCTCAGTTGAAGGCCTTTGCCGCGGTGGCGCGCCAGAAAAGCTTTACGCGTGCCGCGGCAGAACTGGGTCTTACGCAATCGGCGATCAGCCGTAGCGTGCGCGAACTGGAAGAAGAAATCGACCAGCGGCTGTTCGACCGCACCACGCGCCAGGTAGAGCTGACCGACGCCGGCGAAATGCTGTCGCAACGCATCTGCCATTTGATCGAGGAAGTCGAGCAGACGCTGCGCGACAGCCACGGCACCGGCAAGCCGAGCCAGGGCACCGTGCAGATCGCCACCGACCCCGTGCTGTCGTCGATGTCGGTGCCGATGTGGCTGGCGGGCTGCCGCAAGGCGTGGCCCGGCATCGGCATCACGCTGCGCGACCGCTCGCATGAATCGGTGCTGGAGAGTGTGCGCAGTGGCGAGGTGGATTTCGGTATCGCCAGCAATCCGGCACCCTGCGACGACCTGTATTGCGAACCGCTGTGCGTGGACCCGCTGCAAGCGGTGCTGCCGGCGGACCATCCGCTGGCATCGCGCGATTCGTTGGGGTGGGGCGAACTGGCCGATGCGTCGGTGCTGTCGCTGGACCAGCATTCGGGGGTCCAGCCTGCCGTCGAGCGCGCATTGTCCACGTATCACGTCAGGCCCGGTTCGCTGCAGTTGCTCGGACATTTCGCGGCCATCTTCGGCATGGTGGCGATGGGGCTGGGCATCGGCGTGGTGCCGTCACGGGCGCAGGCCAGTGGCTTGGCGCCCGCCGCTGTCCTGCGACCGTTGCGGCCCCAGGTGACTTCCAACGTCATGCTGGTACGGCGCAAGGCGCGCTCGCTGAAGCCCAACGCGGCGGCGGTCTGGGACAACCTGCGTGCGCAGGAGTACGACCAGGAGTTATTGAAGAAAGTAGGGTAGGGCGATGAGCGGGATTCACCTGCCGCACTGCGGCAAAGATTTTTGGGACGTTTCTGCCACTTCTTGTTCCTGATCGGATCGCCAGCCGCCTTCCGGGCTTATAGATGAGACCAACAACGCACCCCACGGGGTGCGTTGTTGTTTTTAGAGCGACTCCACTACAGATATATCACATACCAAATATTTACAGACCTCGCAGTGCAGCATATAATGAATTCACCTTGATCCTTACGACTTAGGAGTTTTCATGAACACCACGCTGCTTACCCTTCTCGCCCTCGGTGTTGTTTCGCTGGGTGTCACCGTGACCTACGTGCTCGCCACCGTCCTGCCGATGGGCCTGCTGACCACCGCCCAGGAACATGGCCGCTTTGCGGGTCTGGGTTCGTCGGAAGAGTCGTCCACCGGCATCGGCAGCTCGGCCTCGGATATGGTGCTCCAGCCGCGTTTCCTGCACGCCTGATCGCCTGTTCGTAGTTCGACGATTTTTGCAGTACCTGTAGTGTGCAGTGTGTAGTAACAGGGGAAGTTGTAGCGGCCGGCAACTCCCGCAGTGCGTAGTCCCCGCAGTCCTCAGCGGCCGTCTTTTCAGCATTTCGCAAGCCGTATCGTCATGCCCCTGCGCCCGTGATCTCAGGTCGCGACGCAGCACGGCATATCCGGCTTTCCCTCTCCCCAGATCCCGCGCCGGATTTCCCCGGTTCTTTCCTTTTCGACCCATGTGCCGCGGTCCTGAACCGTGCCGAATTCAGCTTGCCTGCTGATGATTCGGCGTCGCCGGTAGGGTCGGGACTTTCCCTAGATCGGGTTATCCGCCACATGCGCCGCAGCAATGTTCATTGATGCCGGATGCATGCCTAAGTATCTGATCGGCAAGAAGATCGGCTCGCTTGGTCGGCGGGCTTTCATGCACCCGATGCACCAGTCGGCGGGGCCACGCGACTGCGTGCTTTCGAATGTCTGCCTGATAAGTCAGGTAGCCCGCCGAATCGCCTTGACTTGCGTGATATACCACATACTGTATAGCACTAGAGCGGCCAGCCGTTCGACACAAAAAACACAAAGCACCAGCAGTACACACCCCAAGGCATCCAATGCAGATGCCAATCCACAACAGCGGGCCCACCCGCCAGAAGGAGACACCATGGAAAGTCAGCAAAGCGCAAGCGCGCAAGCGTCCTGGTATTCATCGCCGTGGACGCAGCTTGTATTCGGCGTGATCTGTATGGCGATGATCGCCAACATGCAGTACGGCTGGACGCTGTTCGTCAACCCGATCGACGACAAGTACCACTGGGGCCGCACGGCGATCCAGGTGGCATTCACCATCTTTGTGGTAACCGAAACCTGGCTGGTGCCGATCGAAGGCTACCTGGTGGACAAGTACGGTCCGCGCCCGGTGGTGGTTGGCGGTGGCCTGCTGTGCGCGGTGGCCTGGGTGCTGAACTCGATGGCGTCGTCGCTGCCGATGCTCTACGTGGCGGCCGCCATTGGCGGCGTGGGCGCGGGCGCGGTGTATGGCACCTGCGTCGGTAACGCGCTGAAGTGGTTCCCGAATCGCCGGGGGCTGGCAGCGGGCTTGACGGCCGCGGGCTTCGGCGCCGGGTCGGCGGCCACCGTGGTGCCGATCGCCAACATGATCAAGAGCAGCGGCTATGAGGCCACGTTCCTGTACTTCGGTCTGGGGCAGGGCCTCATCGTGATGGTCCTGGGCATGTTGCTGCTGCCGCCATCGGCCAAGATCCTGGCGGACGTCAAGTCGACGCTCAAGGCCGCGACCACCTACAACGCGTCGCCGCGCCAGGTGATGTCGTCGCCGATCTTCTGGGTCATGTACGCGATGTTCGTGATGATGGCCGCAGGCGGGCTGATGGCGACCGCGCAGCTGGGCCCCATCGCCAAGGACTTCGGCCTGCACGATTCGCCCGTGTCGATCTGGGGGCTTACCTTGCCGGCGCTTACCTTCGCCCTGACCATCGACCGCGTGCTGAATGGCCTGACACGCCCGTTCTTCGGCTGGGTGTCGGACAACATCGGTCGGGAAAATACGATGTTCCTGGCGTTCGCGGTGGAAGCGGTGGGCATTCTGCTGCTGGCCAGTTACGGCCACAATCCTGTGGCATTCGTGGTCCTGACCGGTATCGTGTTCTTCGCCTGGGGTGAAATCTACAGCCTGTTCCCGGCCACCTGTGGCGATACGTTCGGGCCGAAATTCGCGGCGACCAACGCGGGCATGCTCTACACGGCCAAGGGTACGGCCGCGCTGCTGGTGCCGTTCTCCAGCGTGATCACGGCGGCCACTGGCGACTGGCATGCGGTCTTCATGCTGGCATCGGGCATGGCAGCGCTCTCGGCGCTGATGGCCATCTTCGTACTCAAGCCGATGCGCGAGGCCCACGCAAAAAAGTACGTTCAGGACACCTCGACGACCCCGATGGGCTATCGTCCGGTGCCGGATGACCTGACCTGATCCCTGCGCCTCGGCGCCACGGCATTGTTGAGAAGCCCGCCTCGCGCGGGCTTTTTGTCTGGTCGCATTTTCCTGAAAAAAGGGAAAGTGATTGCGGCACGATCCGGCTAATCAATCGTGCGAGGATTGGCTACGATGCAGGCATCCCGTCATTCTTCGAAAGGACCCTGACATGAAAGCCATTGGCCTGACCCGTTACCTGCCCATTTCCGATCCGCAATCGCTGGTCGATGTGGAAATTCCCAAGCCCGAAGCCACCGGCCGCGATTTGCTGGTCAAGGTGGAAGCCATCGCCGTGAATCCGGTGGATACAAAGGTGCGGGCGCCCAAGGACAAGGTCGAGGAGGCCCCGCGCGTGCTGGGCTGGGACGCTGCCGGCACCGTGGTGGCGGTGGGGGCCGAGGTGACGCTGTTCAAGGTCGGAGATCCGGTGTTCTACGCGGGCAGCATCACGCGGCCGGGCGCGAACAGCGAATTCCATCTGGTGGATGAACGCATTGCCGGCCACAAGCCCGCATCCCTGGACTTCGCGCAGGCGGCCGCGTTGCCGCTCACGGCGATCACGGCCTGGGAAGCCCTGTTCGACCGCCTGGGCGTTTCGCCAAAAGGCGACGATGCGGGCAAGTCGGTACTGATCATTGGTGGGGCGGGCGGCGTGGGATCGATCGGCATCCAGCTGGCCAAGGTGCTGGCGGGCCTGACCGTGGTGGCCACGGCCTCCCGTCCGGAGTCCGAGGCATGGTGTCGCCGCCTGGGCGCCGATCATACGATCGACCATCGTCAGGACATCCCGAAGCAACTGCGCGCGCTAGGGTTTGCGCACGTCGACTACATCCTTTGCTTCAACGATACGGATCGCCATTTCCATGCGATGGCCGCGGCCATTGCCCCGCAGGGCAAGATCTGCTCGATCGTCGAGAACGCCGGCCCGCTGAGCGTGGGCGAACTCAAGAGCAAGAGCGCCACGTTCGTCTGGGAATTCATGTTCACGCGCGCGATGTTCGAGACGCCCGACATGATCGCGCAGCATCGCCTGCTCAATGAAGTGGCGCGCCTGGTGGATGCCGGCAAGCTGCAGACGACCGTGGGGGACAACCTCGGCGCCATCCGGGCCGACAATCTGCGGCGTGCCCATGCCTTGCTGGAAGGCGGACAGACCATCGGCAAGCTGGTGCTGCAAGGGTTCTGATCACTGCGACGCGGAAGCCCTGTACGACATCGGGGGCAGGGCCGGTGCGGCTGCCAGGCCGCATACGAAGCGCGCGAGATGCGCGACGACATCGGCGTCGCGCAGGATGCGCCGATGGCCCAGGCCCTCGGTGGTAATCAGGCGCGAGTCCGGCCACGCGCCGGCAATGGCGGCGCCATCTTCCCAGCGGACTTCCTTGTCGTCGCGGTCATGAATCACCAGCAATGGCGGTACCGGCCGGGTACGGCCGATATCGGGCACATTGAACGTGGACCAGCTCGCGCCGAGCCACTGTTCGCTGCGGCGTTGCATGCGGTCCAGCACATGCGGCGCGATGCCAAGCTGCCAGGCCATGGCGGCGCATGCGTCGTACATGTCGGCTGGCGCCCCGATCATTGCCACCCCGCGCGCGGGCAGGCCCTCGCGAATCGCCTGCGCGGCCGCCGCGCCGCCCAGCGAATGCGCCACCACGGCGTGCACGGGTCCGACATGCCAGGCCACGGCCAATAGCGATCGCGCCATTTCCAGGATCGATGTTTGCTGCTGTCCCCGTGCGCCCGCATCGGACGCCCCGTGCGACAGGGCGTCGAAGGCCACCACGCGCATGCCCGCCGACAACAGGCCGGCTACCACGGCGTGCCACTGGCCCGCATTGCCGCCCCAGCCGTGCGCCAGCAGCACAACGGGCCCCTTGTTACCCCAGCGATACACGCGCACGCGCCGGCTGGCGCCCTGGCCGGTGACCAGTGCCCACTCCGCGCGCGCCGCATCCAGCATCCGGCGCCCCTCCGCGCTCTGTTTGCCCCGGGGCGGACTGAACCACAGCCGCTCGAGCGCCGTCGCCGTTGCGGTGGGGAAGAGCAGACTGCCCGCCTGCCAGCGCAGACGGCGCCACGCCATCGCACTGGCTTCCAGTGCGCCGGCTACGGTACGGGGCGGATAGGAGAGGGCGCCGCCAGTGTCCTGGACGGCGGGGCGTTGGGATGCGGTTGACAGCACTTGCGGCACGACGAACACCTCCGACTGATCATTTACCGACTTGGTCAGTGACAAGACGTTATTTGCCTTATCTTTTTTATACTTTGCGACCGACCAGTCGTGCTATTTTCAGGGCAAGAAAATGCGGCAAAAATGCCGCCTGAACCACCCTCTGCATCGCCACGCCGCTTGCGCTGTGGCGGGTGAAAATCCTGAATTACCGTCGCCTGCACGGTATCCCTGTGGGATCAGTGTGTGCCGGCGGTCTCCGTGCTGCGATTCTCTCTGAAGTCATTGACCAGGCGCCCGAACGCGCGGCGCGCCATCACTTCCGCGTCGGCCCGGGCCATCAGCCTGGACGACGACTGGAACGACATGCCGATGCCTGCCATCTCGAAGGCAAACTGCCGCGCGTCGGTGTCGGTGCGCAGGTCGCCTTCGTCCACGGCATCGGTCACCACGCGAACGATGGTGCTGTGCCAGTCCTTGAACGCCTGCACGAGCCTGTCGCGGATCACGCCGGGCCGATTGCGGTATTCCTGAGACAGCGCCATGAACACGCAGCCGCCCTCGATCACCGCGCCCGCAATCCAAGCCAGATAGCCATCGAACAGCGTCTCGAGTCGGGCCACGCCACGGTCCTGGCGCATCGCGGGCTGCACCACGATCTCGGAAAATCGCTCCATGGCGCGGGCCAGCACGGCTTCCTGCAGCGCCTCTTTCGACTTGAAGTGGGCGTACAGGCCGCTCTTCGACATATTGGTGTCGGCGGCCAGCGTGGCGAGCGACAACTGCTCGAAGCCGACCTGCGTGGCCGACTGCAGAGCCTGTTCGATGATCGCGGTGCGCGTGAGCTGTCCCTTTTGCATGCGTTCGAGAATAGCACGACCGGACGGTTTGTCAACTTGCCTTATGCCACACGTGGACGATACTGATGTGACGTCAACGCAAAGCGCGCACTACCGTTATGTGGGGGCGGGAGGAGGAAGCTGTGCTTTATCCGCCGTTTGGATGAGAGTCTGGCGGCAGAGATCAAGCCATCATAAGAAATCTGTAAAAGTGTTCCACAACAGACCTTACGGAACGCTTTGCGTGCTCTATACTCGAATGCACGTCCGCGCACTTTTTTTTCACTGGTGACTGGAGACCGACATGAACAGTACAGCCGTGCCAAGAGGCGCTAGCGAACCGTTCCGGCAACTGCGGGCGTTGCGTCGAGCGCGCAAGCTCAAGCAGGAGGACGTCGCCCGTAAGGCCGGGATTTCCCGCGAGGCATATCTTCGTGCCGAATCGGGTCAGGCCGATCCGCGTATGTCCACGTTCCTGGCGGCCTGCGAGGCGCTGGGGCTTGAAGTGGTGCTGGCGCCGCAGCATCTTGCCGCCGATGTCAACGCGTTCATTGCCAGCCGCAATGGCGGCGTGACCGCTGCTTCGATGGCTGGCCAGCCTGCCACGGCGGCAGCACCGGCGACATCGACGCCGTCGTCCGGTGGTTTCGGTTCGGGCCCCACATCGGGGGAGGGCCACAAGCCCGTCTGACCCCTCAGATTCGTGACAGGACAGGCGACACCCCCGTCCTGTCACGAATTTCGATTTCCGTTTGCGCGCCAATTCGTTTGCCCCGGCGCAGTCCTTCTATGCGGCCGCCATGTCCGATGGTGGGCTGATCCGCTGCCTCTTGCAGCGCGCCGCCGCGCGCCGCTGTCTTCGCCTTCCCCGTTTCTCTCGCGTTCCTCCCTTTCCTGTGCCGAGTGGGCCGCTCCGCGCTTTGCGCCACGCGTCACGCCGGATGTCTTCGCTCGTCCGCCGCTGACCTATCGTATTTGTGGTTTGACATCGCTCGCGCGCATGATTACGATTTGGTAAATCAATTTTATTATCCGTAATTTGATGGATATGGCGCCGACGCCATACCGATGACAAACGCTGGCGTTCAAGCCGGCGGAGTGTGAGAGGAAGACTCCATGACGCAAACACAACTGCACGTGGCCGAGACGCAAATCGCCGGGTACATGTCCGGCTTCGCCAATGAATTCGCCACCGAGGCGCTGCCAGGCGCCTTGCCCGTGGGCCGCAATTCGCCGCAACGCGCCCCGTACGGCCTGTATGCCGAGCAGATTTCGGGCACGGCCTTCACCGCGCCGCGCGCCCACAACCGACGCGCCTGGCTGTACCGGATTCGTCCGGCGGCCATGCACAAGCCGTTCACGCGGATCGAACAGGACCGCTGGCTGAGCCGCTTCGACGAGATGCCGCCGTCGCCGAACCAGATGCGCTGGAGCCCGCCGGCAATGCCGTCGGTGCCGACGGACTTTGTCGACGGCATTGTCACGATGGCCGGCAATGGCGGCCCCGAGGCCCAGACTGGCTGCGGCATCCATCTGTATCTGGCCAACCGGTCGATGGAGGACCGCTATTTCTACAACGCCGACGGCGAGATGCTGATCGTGCCGCAGCAGGGCCGCCTGCTAATCGCCACCGAGATGGGGCGCCTGGCCGTCGAGCCGCAGGAGATCGTGGTGATTCCGCGCGGCGTGCGCTTCCGGGTGGCGCTGCCCGATGGCGAAGCGCGCGGCTATATCTGCGAGAACTACGGTGCGCTGTTCAAGCTGCCCGACCTGGGCGTGATCGGCTCCAACGGCCTGGCCAATCCGCGCGATTTCCTGACGCCGGTGGCCAGCTATGAAGACCGCGAGGGCACGTTCGAACTGGTCGCACGCTTCCAGGGCAACCTGTGGCGTGCCGAGATCGACCACTCGCCGCTGGACGTGGTGGCCTGGCACGGCAACTACGCGCCGTACAAATACGATTTGCGGCACTTCAACACGATTGGCTCGATCAGCTTCGATCATCCCGACCCGTCGATCTTCCTGGTGCTGCAGTCGCCGTCGGACACGCCGGGCGTGGACACCATCGACTTCGTGATCTTCGGTCCGCGCTGGCTGGCCGCACAGGATACGTTCCGCCCGCCCTGGTTCCATCGCAATATCGCCAGCGAGTTCATGGGTCTGATCGCCGGCGTCTACGATGCCAAGGCCGAGGGCTTTGCCCCTGGCGGCGCCAGCCTGCACAACTGCATGAGCGGCCATGGCCCCGATGCCGAAACGTTCGAACGGGCGTCGGTATCGGACACCAGCACGCCGCACCACATCACCGACACGATGGCGTTCATGTTCGAAACGCCGGGCGTGATTCGCCCCACCCGCCATGCCGCCGAATCGGCGCTGCTGCAGCATGACTACTACACGTGCTGGCAGGGCCTGAAGAAGCATTTCAACCCGAACGTGCGCTGATTTCCGGAGTTCCAGAACAATGACTGCCCCCAAGACCAGCTGGGTTGCCTCGGCCAACGACGGCCAGACCCATTTTCCGCTGCAGAACCTGCCGTATGGCATCTTTTCGATGGGCAACGGCGCACCGCGCGTGGGCGTGGCCATCGGCGACCACGTGCTGGACCTGTCCGTGCTCGACGATGCCGGCCTGCTGCCCGCCGCCGCGAAGGGCGCCTTTGCCGCGCCGAACCTGAACCGCTTTATCGCACTGGGCAAGCCCGTGTGGACCGATACGCGCGCCGCGCTGACGGCCTTGCTGTCCGCCGACAACCAGACGCTTGCCGGCAACGGCGCGCTGCGCGACAAGGCCCTGGTGCCGATGTCGGCGGCGAAGCTGCATCTGCCGGTCGACATCCCGGGCTACACGGATTTCTATTCGTCGCGCGAGCACGCCACCAACGTTGGCCGCATGTTCCGCGATCCGGCCAATGCCTTGCTGCCGAACTGGCTGGAAATCCCGATCGGCTACAACGGCCGGGCCAGTTCCGTGGTGGTGAGCGGCACGCCGCTGCATCGTCCCAATGGCCAGATCAAGCTGCCCGACAAGGCGCGCCCGGTGTTCAGCCCGTGCCGCAAGCTCGACTACGAGCTGGAAATGGCGTTTATCGTCGGCAAGCCGTCGAACCTGGGCGAGCCGGTCAGCACCGCCGATGCGCCGGCGCACATGTTCGGCATGGTGATCCTGAACGACTGGAGCGCGCGGGACATCCAGCAATGGGAATACGTGCCGCTGGGGCCGTTCAACAGCAAGGGGTTCGGCACGTCGATCTCGCCGTGGGTCGTCACGATGGATGCGCTCGACCCGTTCCGCAGCGAGAACCCGGTCCAATCGCCCGAGCCGCTGGCGTACCTGCAGCAGACGGCGCGCAACGCCTACGATATCGCCCTCGAAGTCGCACTGCAGCCGCAGGGCGCGGCCGCGGCGACCACGGTCTGCCGCACCAACTTCAAGGCGATGTACTGGACCATGGCGCAACAGCTGGCGCACCACACGGTGTCGGGCTGCAACGTGCGCGTAGGCGACCTGATGGGTTCGGGCACGATCAGCGGCACCACGCCCGATTCGTACGGCAGCCTGCTGGAGACCACGCGCAATGGCGCCGAGCGCGTGACGCTGGCCGATGGCGTGACGCGCGGCTTCCTGGAAGACGGCGATACGGTGACCATGACCGGCTGGTGCCAGGGCGACGGCTATCGCGTCGGTTTTGGTGAAGTCACGGGCACCATCTTGCCGGCGCGCTGATATCCACCCGACGGGGTAACGGCGTCCAACAGGGCGGGGGTGGCCGGCAGGTTGCTCCCGCCCTGTAACATTTGTCCGAGACCGTTACAGTTTGCGCCATAGCGGGCGCCTTTGTGCGAGAATTCGCCCCTGATAAAAATGCAGGGTCGAAGTTCGCTGTGCTGGCACGATGCCCATCTTCGGAGGGGTACTTCGCGGCCTGGAACTATCCGACACCTATCAAGGCAGTTGCACGGCTACCGGCCTGTCCCGCCTGGCGCGAGAACGGTCCCACGGCCGGCGCCCAACCTTCTAAAAGGTGACGGCAGAAGCACTGCAATTAACACAAAGACGCCGAAATCTGCGGATTTCGACGCTAATTTCAGGGAAAAAAGGAAATGTCCCCGGGGTCGGGCGGGTGGCGCGCGCTTTGCGAGCGCCATGGCCAATGCTTCGATGCAGGCTCCGGGCTCACCATCCACCCAATGCGCACGGCATGGCAATGGAATTCGGAATTCGCGCATGGGCGGCCTCGGCGCCGGCATTGCAGACGGCAGATGCCTGGCGGGCATGGAGCCGGGCCCCGTGGTTGCCCGAAGGCGGCGACCTCCCCGCGCTTGCGGCCATGGCTCCCATGTTGCGCCGGCGCGTCAATGCGCTCGGCAAGGCGGCCCTGCATCCAGCGTACGGTGTGACGGCTGGCGACGCAGCGCCGGGTTCCGCTTTCCATGGTCCCGCCGTGTTCGCATCGCGCCACGGCGACACCCCGCGTGCGTTCGACATGCTCAGCGAACTGGCGGCGGCGCAGCCGCTGTCGCCCACGGCTTTCGGCCTGTCCGTCCACAATGCCATTGGCGCGATGTTCACGATCGACCGCGGCGATGCGTCGAACCTGCAGGCTGTGGCCGCCGGGCGCGATACCGTCGAGACGGCAGTGGTCGAGGCCTGTGCGTTGCTCGGCGATGGTGCGGACGAAGTGCTGCTGGTGTGCTATGACGCGCCGCTGCCCGAAGCGTACGTCGAATTCGCCGACGAACCGGGCTGCCTCTTCGGCTGGGCCTGGCGCATCGGGCGCCCCCGTGCCGGGGAACCGGCCCTGGCGCTGGAGATCGTGGCCCCACGTACCGGGACCGATCCGGCCACCGCGCATCCGCTGTTGCCGCATGCGCTCGACGTGCTGCGCTTCATGCTGGCCGGCGATACCGAACTGGTGCATCGTGGCGAGCGCGCGATCTGGAGATGGCGTCGCCATGGTTGAGCGGCTCGATCGCGCGTGGCGGGTGTGTGCCACCGGTTTCTGCTTTTCGAGCTTCGGCATCGGCGGGCTGCTGCTGCGCGTGCTGGTGTTTCCGCTGCTGATGCTGCTGCCCTGGACGGATGCCAGGCGCCAGCGTGTTTGCCGCGCCGTCATTCATCATGCGTTCCGGCTCTTCGTCTGGATCATGCACGTCGTGGGCGTGATCCGCTACGAAGTCCGCCACGCCGAGCGCCTGCAGCGCGGCGGCCTGCTGATCGTGGCCAACCACCCGTCGCTGATCGACGTGGTGTTCCTGATGGCGCTGACCCGCCGGGCCGACTGCGTGGTCAAGTCCGCACTGACGCGCAACCCGTTCACGCGCGGCCCGGTGCTGGCCACCGGCTGGGTGCGCAACGACGGTGGCGCCGCCATGGTGGACGACTGTATCGATTCGCTGCGGGCCGGCAACAACCTCATCATCTTTCCCGAAGGCACCCGCACGCGCCCAGGCCAACCCCTGCAGTTGCAGCGCGGCGCGGCCAATGTGGCGGTGCGTGGTGGTTTCGCGCTGACCCCCGTGGTCATTCATTGCGTGCCGCCCACGCTGACCAAGGGCGAGAAGTGGTATCACGTGCCGGTGCGCCGCCCGCGCTTCGTCATCGATGTACGTCCGGACGTGCCGGTGTCCGAATGGGTGCCCGAGGGCACCGAGGACGCCTTGGCCGTACGGCATCTGACGCAGGCACTTTGCAACTTTTTCTCCAGGGAGATCCGCCGTGACGGCGCTTGAGCAAGAAATCAAGGAACTGATCATCTCGTCGCTGTCCCTCGAGGACGTGGCCGCGGATGATATCGACACCACCGCACCGTTGTTCGTCGACGGCCTGGGCCTCGACTCGATCGACGCGCTGGAATTGGGGCTGGCGCTGCAGAAGCGCTATGGCATCACCATGAACGGCGACAAGGAAGAGATCCGCTCGCGCTTCGCCAGTGTCTCGGCGCTGGCCGCGTACGTGGCGTCGCAGGGCAACCGGGCCCCGGCCTGACCCGCGCCGTTACCGATATGGCAAGAGATTGCATCACACGGAACCCGACATGACTCACGACGAAATCTTTGCGCGCGTGGCCGCGGTTCTCGAGGAAACCTTCGAGATCGATCCGGCCCGCATCACGCCCGAGGCGCGGCTGTACGACGATCTGGACATCGACAGCATCGACGCCGTGGACCTGCTGGTGAAGCTCAAGCCGATGCTGAACAAGCCCCTCAAGCCCGAGCAGTTCAAGTCCGTGCGCACCGTGCAGGACGTGGTTCAGGCGCTGGCATTGCTGATCGATTCACCGGCCACCGCCTGATCCGCCCATGGCCTGGCGAAAGTGGGGGCTGGGGCTTCTCACGCTGTCCTACCCGGTGGTGATCTACCTGGGGCTGCAGCATTTCTCGCCGCGCCTGATGGCGCTGGCGCTGGTGGCGCTCGCGCTGCTGCGTGCCGGCACGAGCCGGCGTGCCGGATGGCGTGCCATGGCGCTGCTGGCGGCCGGACTGGCGCTTGTCGTCATGGTGTCCGGGCATGCGTTGCCGCTGAAGCTCTATCCGGTGCTGGTCAACGCGGCCATGCTTGGCGTGTTCGGCTGGACGCTCCGGCATCCGCCGTCACTGGTGGAGCGCCTGGCCCGTCTGCGTGAGCCCGAACTGCCCCCGAGCGGCGTGGCCTATACGCGCCGCGTCACGCAGGCCTGGTGCCTGTTCTTTGTGTGCAACGGCACGATCGCGGCGATCACGGCCTTCGCGGCCAGCGACCGCATCTGGGCGCTCTACAACGGCGCCATCGCCTACGGCCTGATCGGTGCGATGTTCGCCGGGGAATGGCTGTTGCGCCAGCGCGTCATGGCGCGCAGCGCGGAGAATCGTCATGGGTGAAGCATTGCCGGCATGGACCGGCGTGGGCGGGGTCATGGCGGCGCTGGCGGCGAAGGCGTCGCGGAGCAGCCCGCCGGTGGTGGCGTGCGGCGACGGCACGTGCGTGGATGCGCGGCATTTCGTGGCGCGCGCCGCCATCTGGCGCCGCACCCTGGCCAATGCCCCGGGCCGGCGCTGGGGCATCTACTTCGAGCACGACACGGCGGAATTCGCGGCGGCATTGTTCGGCGCCTGGCATGCGGGCAAGCATGTGGTGCTGCCGGGAGACGCCCGGCCCGAAACCCTGGCGGCACTGCGCGGGCAGACCGACGGCTGGGCGGGGCAGCTGCCCGGCGCCATCCTGCCGGATACCGGCACGGCGCCTGCCAACGATGGGGACGGGGTGGATGGCGCTGGCTGGCCGGTGCTGGCCACGTACGACACGTTCGTGACGTTGTTCACGTCCGGTTCCACCGGCGTGCCCAGTGCCATTCATAAGCGGCTGGCGCAACTCGACGCCGAGGTCCACACGCTGCAGCAAGCCTTCGCCGGCCGCTTCGGCGCCGATGTGCGCGTCCTCTGCACGGTATCGCATCAACACATTTACGGGTTGTTGTTTACGGTGCTGTGGCCGCTGGCCGCGGCCCGTCCGATGCCTGCGGGCCGTCTGCAATTTCACGAGGAACTGGTTGCGGCCTGTCGGGCTGATGCCAGCGCGGCCATCCTGGTCAGCAGCCCGGCGCACCTCAAGCGCATGCCGGCGGGCCTTGACTGGCCGGCTGTGCGCGCTGCACTGCGCGCTGTGTTCTCGTCGGGCGGGCCCTTGCCGCCAGAAGCCGCTGTGGACGCACTGCGCCATATGGGGCAGTCGCCGGTGGAGGTCTTCGGCAGTTCCGAGACTGGTGGCATCGCCTGGCGCCAGCGCGCCGTACATGCCGACCGCTGGACTGCGCTGCCGGGCATCACCTGGCAGTTGCAGGACGGTTATCTGGCCGTGCGCTCGCCCCACCTTGCCGACGATGGCTGGCATGTCTGCGCCGACCGCGCGCTTGCCGCGGGGGACGACAGCTTCGTTCTAGCTGGCCGGGCCGACCGTATCGTCAAGATCGAGGAAAAGCGTATCTCGCTCACGCAGATCGAGCAATGCCTGGCCGCGTCGCCGTGGGTGCGCGAGGCGCGCGTGGTGCCGATCGAACTCGATGTCGGCATGCGCGTGGCTGCCGCCGTGGTGCTGAACGACGAAGGCGCGGCGCGGCTGACGGCGACAGGGCGAGGTGCCATGGGCGCGGCGTTGCGCCGCCACCTGGCCGAGGCCGTCGACCCCGTTGCGCTGCCGCGCCGCTGGGCGTTCCCGCCGGCACTGCCCTGCAATGCGCAAGGCAAGACCACCGAGGTGATGCTGCGTGACCTGTTCCGCCGTACCTTGCCGGCGGTCCGCTGGCTGACGGGGGACGAGGCGTCGGCTACGGCCGAACTCGACGTGGCGGAGGATCTGGCGGTGTTTGACGGACATTTTCCGGGCGCCCCCATCGTGCCCGGCGTCGCACAGGTGGACTGGGTGATGGCGCTGGCACCGCTCAAGCTGGCCGTGCCGTCCCGCCAGCGTTTTGCGCGGCTGGATACGCTGAAGTTCCAGTCCGTGATCCGGCCCAATAGCGTGGTGCAGCTTGCGCTGACCTGGCAGCCCGACGCCCATGCGCTTGGCTTCCGTTTCAGCTCCGCTGCCGGCCCGCACGCCAGCGGCAAGATCGTCTTTCACCCCGAAGCCTGATGACCGCCGAATTCCGCCCCGTCGTGCTGGTGCCCGTCTACGACCATGAAGGTGCGATAGGCGCCATGGTGGATGCCATCCTGAAGCATCCGCTGCCGTGCCTGCTGGTTGACGATGGCAGCAGTCCGCCGTGCGAGCAGGCGTTGCGCGCACTGGCTGCGGCCCACCCCGAGCGCGTCCGTCTGGTGCGGTTGCCGCAGAACCAGGGCAAGGGCGGGGCGATCATGGCCGGATTCTCGGTCGCGGCCGAGCTTGGCTATACGCATGCGCTGCAGATCGACGCCGACGGCCAGCACGATGCCGACTGCATTCCGCAGTTCGTGGCGCTGGCCAGGGCGAACCCGGAGGCGATGGTCTGCGGGCATCCCGTGTACGACGAGTCTGTGCCACGGCACCGGCTGTATGCGCGCTATCTGACCCACATCTGGGTCTGGATCAACACCCTGTCGTTCGACATCCGCGATTCGATGTGCGGGCTGCGGGTCTATCCGCTGGCGCCGGTCATCGATCTGATGCGCGACGTGCGGCTGGGCCGGCGGATGGAATTCGACACCGAGGTGCTGGTGCACCTGGTGTGGCGGGGCGTGCGGATATTGAACGTCCCCACGCGCGTGACCTATCCGTCCGACGGCGTTTCGCACTTCCAGGCGTGGCGCGACAACGTCCTGATCTCGCGCATGCATACGCGCCTGTTCTTCGGCATGGTATGTCGCATGCCGCGCCTTCTGTGGCGCAAGGTGGCGGCATGACGCCCTCGGCCCCGAACTCCGGCGCCGCGCTGCAGGCGGGCCGCTCCAGGCACTGGAGCACCATCGGCGAAGTCACATGCATGTGGGGCGTCTGGTGCCTGTACTTCCTGTACCGGATCTTCGGCCGGACGCTGTTCCGCCTTGCTGCCTACCCGGTGGTGACCTACTACTGGGCCACGCATCCGCTGGCCCGGCGTTCGTCGCGCGATTTCCTGACGCGCGTGCAGCAGACGGCCGGCACCGTCGGAACCGTACCCGGCTGGCGTCACACGCTGCGGCACCTGTTCTCGTTCGCGGATACGCTGCTCGACAAGCTGCTGGCCATCGGCGGCCGCTATCGCTTTGGCAACGTCACACGGGAAGGCAACGAGGTGCTGCTGGAGCAGATCGCACGCGGACAGGGCGGCATCATCATGACCGCCCATATGGGCTGCCTGGAGCTGTGCCGCGTGCTGGCCAACCAGCGCGACGGCATGCGCCTGACCGTGCTGGTGCATACCCGCCACGCCGAACGCTTCAACCGCATCCTGTCGCGCATCGACCCGAAATCCGGCGTGCAGTTGTATCAGGTGGACGATATCTCGCCGGCCACGGCGCTCGATCTGACCGCCAAGGTGCAGGCCGGCGAGTTTGTGGCCATTGCCGGCGACCGCGCGCCCGCGCACGGTGGCCGGGCCGTGCGTGTGCCGTTCATGGGGGCGCCCGCGCGGTTTCCGGTGGGCCCCTACGTGCTGGCGGCGCTGATGCGCTGTCCGTTGTACGCGATGGGCTGCGTGCGGCACGGAGACGGCCACCTGTTGCGCTTCACCGAACTGTCGCACGCCGTGGTGCTGCCCCGGGCCAACCGCGACGCGGCACTGACCGCGCTGGCCACGTCATATGCGGCGTGGCTTCAGGCGCTGGTGGCACAGTCGCCGTACGACTGGTTCAATTTCTACGATTTCTGGGCCGACGATCCCGTGCAGACGGGGCGTCAAGGTATGCCGCGGGCCTGAGGCCCGTGCGTTCCGGCCAACTGGCATCGCCATGTCCAAGGTTATCCATCATTCCATTACGCTGACGCCCGCGTTCCACGACCTCGATCCGATGAACGTGGTCTGGCACGGTAACTACATCCGCTATTTCGAGCTGGCGCGTTGCGCGCTGCTGCGCGAGATCGACTACGACTATCCGCAGATGCGCGATTCGGGGTATGCCTGGCCCGTGGTGGACCTGCGCGTCAAGTACATCCGTCCGCTGGTCTATGGTCAGGCCGTGGAGGTGCACGCGACGATCGTCGAATGGGAGAACCGGCTCAAGATCGAGTACGAGCTTCGCGACGCTGCGTCGGGCCAGCGCCTGACCAAGGGTTACTCGATCCAGGTGGCCGTGGACATGCAGACACAGGAGATGCTCTACGTGTGCCCGCCCGTGCTGTTCCAGAAGCTGGGGGTGGCCTCATGAAGCGCCGGCACGTCTTGCACCTGCTGGCCGGCGGGCTGGCCGCGGGAGTATTGGCCAGCGCCGTGCCCACCCATGCCGGGGACCTTCTCGGCGACGTGGCCGCGCGGCTGGCCGATGCGCCGGTCATCCGCGGCCAGTTCGAGCAGACGCGCCGGCTGGCCGGTTTCAGCAATCCGCTGGTGTCGCGCGGCGATTTCGTGCTGGCGCGCGGCCGGGGCGTGGTCTGGAGTACGCGCGAGCCGTTTCCGTCAAGCCTGCTGGTCACGCCGGACCGGCTGGTGATGCGCGGCGCCGACGGCAAGGTACAGCAGCAGATGCAGGCCGATAGCCAGCCGGCCATGCGGGTGGTGGGCGAATCGATGATTGCCGTGCTGCGCGGCGACCTGCGCAGCCTGCAGACGCGCTTCGAGGTGACCGGCAAGCTCGTGGGCAAGTCGGGCTGGGCGCTGACGCTGACTCCGGCCGATGCCGGCATGCGGCGCGTGTTTACGCGGATAGAACTGGCCGGTGACCGCTTCGTGCGCAATGTGCGGCTGGAAGAGGGCAGCGGCGACAGTACCGTGGTCCGCATGATCGACCCCTCGGCGGCAACCGGGCTGACCCGCGCCGAGGAGCAGCGTTTTGAGTGACATGGCAGGCGGCGTGGCGATGCGTGGCGGACTGACCCGCACGGGGCGCTGGCTGGCCATCGGCTGGCTGTTGCTGGTGGTGGCGCTGGCCGCGCACCAGTTCCAGTTCTGGCGGGCGTCGCGGCTGGATACCGACGTCATGGCGCTGTTGCCGACCAGCGAGCGCACGGCCACGGCCGACCGCGTGCTGCGGCGGCTGGCTGACGGTGTGGCGCAGGAAGTGGTCGTCCTGGTAGGCAGCCCGGACTGGGCGCGCACCCGCGCCGCCGCGCAGCGATTCCGTGCGGCCACCGGGCGGCAGGCGGATCTGCTCAAGCCGGTTGACACGATCGCGGCCTTCGATTTCGATGCGGCCCTGACGTTCTACCGGCCCTGGCGCGACCGGCTGCTGACCGATGCGCAGCGCCAGCAGTTGCAGGCGGCCGATCCCGACGCGCTGGCCCGGCAGGCGCTCACGCGGCTCTACCAGCTTTCCACGGGCCCGCGCCTGACCGACTGGGCCGCCGATCCGCTGGGGCTGTGGCAGGACTGGTGGCTGTCGCGGGCGGCTGTCACGCGCGTGCATGAGCGCGACGGGATGGCGGCGCTATCGGGGGACGGCCGGGAATGGGCGCTGCTGTCATACCAGATCACCAAGCCGGCGTTTTCCGTCAGCGGCAATACGGAGTACGGCGACCTGATCCAGGCCGCTGAAGCCGCGGCGCGCCAGGGCGATGACGGCGTGCGTGTGATAGCGGCCGGCATTCCGCTGCACGCCGAAGCTGCCGCCGCGCAGGCCAATCTGGAGATGAACGTCATCGGCTGGGGTTCGCTGGCGGCGGTGCTGCTGCTGGTCTGGCTCGCGTTCCGGTCCTTGCGCCCGATCGTGCTGGTGGGGCTGTCCCTGCTGATCGGCACGGCGGCGGCGATCTCGGCCACGGCCATCGTGTTCGATCGCGTGCATCTGGTGACGCTGGTGTTCGGCGCCAGCCTCGTGGGCGTGGCGGAGGATTTCGGCATCCACTATTTCGTTACCCGCCAGGCCATGCCCGGCGCATCGCCGCCCAAGGTCATGCGGTTCCTGCTGCCTGGCATGGCGCTGGCGCTGTTGACCAGCGTGGTGGCCTACCTGGCGCTGGGCATCGCGCCGTTCCCGGGACTGCGCCAGATGGCGCTGTTTTCGGCAGTGGGGCTGGTGGCGGCCTTCCTTACCGTGGTGGTCTGGTTTCCGCTGCTGGACCGTGGCAGCTTGCGGCAGACGCGGCTGTCCACGTGGCTGGCCGATAGCCTGGCGCGCTGGCCGCGCGTGCGCAACGATGCCCGCACGTGGCTGGCGCTGGCCGGACTGGCCCTGTTTATCGTGCCAGGCGTCTGGCAGGTACGCGTCGTGGATGACGTGCGGCAGTTGCAGAGTTCGCCACCGGCCCTGGTGGAGGCCCAGCGTACGGCGGGCCGGCTGCTCGGCACGCCCAGCCCGGCGCAGTTCGTGCTGGTGCGCGGCGCCACGCCAGACGAAGTGTTGTCCCGCGAGGAAGCCGTCAAGGCCCGGCTGGCCGATACCATCGGCCGGGGCGACTTCGCCGGCTTCGTGTCGATTTCGGACTGGGTCCCCTCTGCGGCGCGCCAGCGTGCCGATGCGGCGCTGGCCAATCGCCAGGAGCTTGCGGTGCGTCAACGTGTAGCGCATGCGCTCGGTGGCACGATTGCGCCGCCGCCGGCAGCCGAGGGGGATGAGGTGCTGAAGCTGACTGCCTGGCTGGCCCATCCGGTATCGGGCACGCTGCGCCATCTGTGGCTGGGGCGGGAAGGCAGCGGCTATGCCAGCGTGATGCTGTTGCGCGGGCTGGAACGGCCGGCCGCCATGGCGGGCATCGCGCGCGAAGTGAATGCGGTGAGCGGGGCCGAGTGGGTGGACCGCATCGCCGATCTGTCGGGCCTGTTGCATCACTATCGCGTACTGATGAGCTGGCTGCTGCTGGCGGGCGCCGCCGGTGTGGCGCTGCTGCTGGGCTGGCGCTATGGCGCCGCCGGCTGGCGCGCGCTGGTGCCCACGCTGCTGGCGGCGGCGTTCAGCGTGGCTGTGCTGGGCTGGCTGCAGGTGCCGCTGCAGCTGTTCTCGGTGCTGGCACTGGCGCTGCTGCTGGGAGTGGGCGTGGATTACGGCATCTTCCTGCTCGAACATCCCGGCGATGGGGTGTCATGGACGGCCATCGTTCTGGGCGCGGCCGGCACGCTGCTGGCGTTTGGCCTGCTGGCCTTGTCTTCCACGCCGGCGCTGCTTGCGTTTGGCATGACCATGCTTTCGGGCGTGGGCGCGGTCTGGGTGCTGTCGCCATGGTTTCGTCCGGCCGCTCCGCCCATCCAACAACATTGAACAGGGTTGATTCACATGAAGAAGGAACAGGTAGAAGTTCTGATCGTCGGCGCCGGCCCCGCGGGTTCGGTGGCGGCCGGCCTGTTGCGCCGGCGCGGCATCGAGGTGCTGGTGATCGAGAAGGAGACCTTCCCGCGTTTCTCCATTGGCGAGAGCCTGCTGCCGCAGAGCATGGCGTACATCGAGGAGGCCGGTATGCTGCAGGCCGTGGTGGAAGCCGGCTTCCAGTACAAGAACGGCGCCGCGTTCTCGCATAAGGGGCAGCACACCGCGTTCGACTTCCGCGACAAGTTCTCGCCGGGCTGGGGCACCACGTACCAGGTACAGCGTGCCGACTTCGACAACGTGCTGATCCGCGAGGCCGCGAAGCAAGGCGCCGAGGTGCGCTTCCGGCACGTGGTGGAAGCGGTGGACGTGAGCGGCGCCCGGCCTCTGGTGACGGTGCGCGATCCGGACGGCGACGTCTACACGGTGGCGCCGAAATTCCTGCTCGATGCCTCCGGCTTTGGGCGCATCCTGCCGCGTCTGCTGAAGCTGGAGTCGCCGTCGAACTTCCCCGTGCGCGCGGCCATCTTCACGCACGTGGAAGACCGCGTGCCCGTGGGCGCATTCGACCGCAACAAGATTCTGATCTGCGTACATCCCGAGCACGTGGACGTCTGGTACTGGACCATCCCGTTCTCGAACGGCCGGTGCTCGCAGGGCGTGGTGGCGGAAAAATCGTTCCTCGACCGCTATGCGGGCGACGACATGGCGAAGCTCAAGACGCTGGTCGGGGAAGAGCCCGGCCTGGCCGCACTGCTCAAGGACGCCAACTGGGATACGCCGGCACGCCAGATCGTCGGCTATTCGGCCAACGTCAGTTCGCTGTGGGGCAACGGCTACGCGCTGCTGGGCAATGCCGGCGAGTTTCTCGACCCGGTGTTCTCGTCGGGGGTGACGATCGCTTTCAAGTCGGCCAGCCTGGCTGCAGCCTGCGTGGCGCGGCAGATTGCAGGCGAAACGGTGGACTGGGACGCCGATTACGCCAGGCCGCTGAAGGCCGGTGTGGACTGCTTCCGCACATACGTCGAGGCATGGTACGAAGGCAGCTTCCAGAAGGTGATCTTCCATCCCAAGGGCACGCCCGAGATCCGCCGGATGATTTCGTCGATCCTGGCCGGATATGCGTGGGACACCAACAATCCTTACGTGGCCGAGTCGCGGCGGCGGCTTGGCGTGCTGGAGCAGCTTTGCTCGGCTTGAGACGTAGCGCCGCCGCTGCCGCATGCGCTGGCGTGCTGGCCCTGGCCGGTTGCACGACGCAGCCGCCACGGGACGGCATGTCCGCGGGCGTGGCGGCCGGCACGCGCGCCGAGGGCGCGGTGCCGCTGCTGCGCCTGCCGCCGGGGTCACTGGGCCGCACCCTGAACCTGCAGCAGCAGATCACGGTGCAATACCCGTCGCCGCAGGGCGAGCAGACGCGCGACATGCTGGCGCTGCTGGAAGCCGATGCCGCCCATACCCGGCTGGCCGCCGTGGCGGGCGGCCAGGTGCTGGCGCGCCTGGACTGGGACGGTCATGACCTGCGCGTGAGCAAGGCACCGTGGGCGCCCCCGGAGCTGCTGCCCGAGCGTATCCTCAGTGATCTGCAGTTGTCGCTCTGGCCCGTGGCGGCCATCCAGGCGGCACTGCCGGCGGGCTGGCGCGTCGAAGTGGCGCCCGGCCTTCGCCAGTTGCGGGCGGGCGACGAAGTCGTGGCGGAAATCCGCTATCCCGACGCCCGAACCACGCTGTTCGTGCAGCGGCGCGACGGCTATCGGCTGACGATCCGTACGCTGCAGGATCTCGGCGGGCGGCAGGACACAGGGCAGGGGAGGGCGCAATGACGGTCTACATGAATGCGATGAACGTGATCTGCGCGCTCGGCAGCGGCGCCGATGCCGTCCGCGCGGCACTGTTCCGGACCGATGGTCCGAGCGGCGGCGAGCTGACGGATCGCTATACGCCCGGCATGCCATTGCACCTGGGCACCGTGCGCGAGCCAGTGGCCGCCACCGATCTGCCCGCCGGCATCGCGCCGGAGCTGTTCAGCCGCAACAATGCGCTGCTGGACCGCACGCTGGCGGCGATCCGTCCTGAAGTGGAGGCCGCCCTGGCACGCGTGGGACCGCAGCGCGTGGCGATTGTGCTCGGCACCAGTACGTCGGGCATCAGCGGCGGGGAGGTCGCCGTGAGCGAACGTGCCCGCACGGGCGCGTGGCCAGCCGGATTCCATTACGGGCAGCAGGAGCTTGGCTCGCCCGCGCAATACCTGGCGCTGGCGCTGGGCGTGGCTGGGCCGTCGTACACGATTTCCACCGCTTGCTCGTCGAGCGCCAAGTCCCTGGTCGCCGCGGCGCGCCTGCTGGAACAGGGTATTGCCGACGTAGTCATCGCGGGTGGGGTGGATACGCTGTGCGCGTTCACGATCGCGGGATTCCGCTCGCTGGACAGTGTCAGCGTCGCACGCTGCAATCCGCTGTCCGCGAACCGCCAGGGCATCAATCTGGGCGAAGGTGCGGCGCTGTTCCTGATGTCGCGCGAAGCAGGCCCCGTGCGGCTGGCCGGCTGGGGCGAGACGTCGGACGCGCACCACATGTCGGCGCCGGACCCGGCCGGCGCCGGGGCGCGTGCCGCGATGCAGCAGGCGCTGGCGCGCGCCGGCCTGGGCCCGGCGGATATCGACTACCTGAACCTGCACGGCACCGCCACGGAACAGAACGACGCGATGGAGTCGCGCGCGGTGTCGGATCTGCTGGGCCCCGATGTGCCGGTCAGCTCCACCAAACCGCAGACCGGCCATACCCTGGCCGCCGCCGGGGCGGTGGAGGCAGCCCTGATGTACCTGACGCTGCACGGCAATCCGCACGGCAGGCTGCCCGCGCACTGGTGGGACGGCGTGGCCGACGCCGCCTTGCCGGAGCTGCATGTGGTGGGGCCTGACGAGTCGCTGGGCCGGCCGGTGCGCCATGTGATGAGCAATTCGTTCGCGTTTGGCGGCAGCAACAGCGTGCTGGTGATGGGACCGGGCTAAAGATGAACACAACCGAACCGATATCGAATCAACTGCAACTGCCTCCGGTGGCCGAGGTGGTGCCTCACGCAGGCGCGATGCGCCTGATCGACGAACTGGTGCATGCGGATGCCGACGGGTGCGTGGCGCGCGCCACGGTACGCGCCACGCAGCTGTTCGTGGACGACGACGGCATGCCGGCCTGGGTGGGCATCGAATACATGGCCCAGACCATTGCCGCATGGGCTGGCGCGCAGGACCGCATGGCCGGGCGGCCGCCCGGCATCGGCTTCCTGCTGGGCTCCCGGCGCTACGCCTGCGACGTGCCGGCATTCCCGGTGGGCAGCGTGCTGACGGTGGCCGCGCGCGTGGAACTGGCCGGCGACAATGGCCTGGGAATGTTCGCCTGCACGCTGTCGCTGGATGGCCGCGAGGTGGCGCGCGCCAATGTTTCGGTATTCCGGCCTGCCGATGCGCAGGCGTTTCTCCAGGGGCAGCAAGCATGACCAACAAGACCGTGCTCGTCACGGGTTCCTCGCGCGGCATTGGCCGCGCCATCGCGTTGCGCCTGGCGCACGACGGCTACGACGTGGTGGTGCATTGCCGCGCGCGGCGCGACGAAGCCGAGGCCGTGGCCGACGCCGTGCGCGCTTTCGGCCGCAATGCGCGCGTGCTGGCCTTCGACATCGCCCACCGCGAAGCCACGGCCAGCACGCTGCTGGCCGACATCGAGGCACACGGCTGCTACTACGGGGTGGTCTGCAACGCTGGCCTGGCGCGCGACGCGGCGTTTCCCGCCATGTCGGGCGACGAATGGGACGAAGTCGTGCATACCAACCTGGATGCGTTCTACAACGTGCTGAACCCGCTGGTCATGCCGATGGTGCAGCGCCGCCGGGCGGGCCGCATCGTCACGCTGTCGTCGGTGTCGGGGCTGGTGGGCAACCGGGGGCAGACCAACTACAGCGCGGCCAAGGCCGGCATCATAGGCGCCACCAAGGCGCTGGCCATCGAACTGGCCAAGCGGCAGATCACGGTCAACTGCGTGGCGCCGGGACTGATCGATACCGAGATGATTGACGAACACGTGCGCGAAGAGGCACTGAAGATGATCCCGGCGCGACGCATGGGCACGCCGGACGAAGTGGCCGCCACGGTGGCCTTCCTGCTTTCGCCAGATGCCGGTTACATTACACGCCAGGTGATTTCGGTGAACGGGGGGATGTTTGGATGAAGCGGGTCGTAGTTACCGGCGCGGGCGCCGTGAGCGCCCTGGGCAACCACTGGCCGACGGTGCGCGAGCGCCTGGCCAGCGGGCGCAACGCCGTGGTGCAAATGCCCGAGTGGGACGATATCCGGGGGCTTAACACCCGGCTGGGGGCGCCCGTGCCGCCGTTCACGCTGCCGTCGCACTACACGCGCAAGCTGACCAGGTCGATGGGCCGGGTGTCGCTGATGGCGGTGCTGGCCAGCGAGGCCGCGCTGGCCGACGCCGGCCTGGCAGGCGATCCGCTGGTCACCAGCGGACGCATGGGCATTGCCTACGGGTCCTCCACGGGTACGCCCTCGGCCGTGCAGGATTTCGGCCGCATGATGACCGAGCGGTCGACCGAGGACATCAGCGCCACCACGTACATCCGCATGATGCCGCACACCGCGGCGGTCAATATCGGCGTGTTCTTCGGCATCACGGGGCGCATCCTGACCACCTCCAGCGCCTGTACGTCGGGCAGCCAGGGCATTGGGTATGCGTACGAGACCATCCGTATGGGCAAGCAGGTGGCCATGCTGGCGGGCGGCGGGGAAGAGCTGGACGCCACCGAGGCGGCGGTGTTCGACACGCTGTTCGCCACCAGCACGCGCAACGATGCCCCGCACACCACGCCGCGCCCGTTCGATGCCGACCGCGACGGCCTGGTGCTGGGGGAGGGGGCGGGGACGCTGGTGCTGGAGGAACTCGAACACGCGCAGGCGCGCGGCGCGCGTATCCTCGCCGAGATCGTCGGCTACGGCACCAACAGCGACGGCGCGCACGTGACGCAGCCACAGGCCGACACCATGGCCGTGGCGATGCGCCTGGCGCTGGAGGAAGCCGGTATTGCCCCCGGGGCGGTCGGCTACGTCAACGCGCACGGCACGGCCACCGACCACGGCGATATCGCCGAATCGCATGCCACGCATGCGGTGTTCGGTCCCGATATTCCCATCAGTTCGCTCAAGAGCTTCATGGGTCATACGCTGGGCGCATGCGGCGCGCTGGAGGCGTGGATGACGATCGAGATGATGCGCGACCGCTGGTTCGCGCCCACCGCGAACCTGACCCGGCCGGACCCGCGCTGCGCGCCCCTGGACCACATCATGGGCGAGGGTCGCCGCATCGACACCGACTATGTGATGAGCAACAATTTCGCGTTCGGGGGCATCAATACCGCGCTGATATTCCGCCGCTGGCCCACATGAAGCCGATGTCCTGCCGCGCCCGTGCGGTAATTCGTCTAACCTGTTCCAAAACGAAAAAGAAAGGAAGGTCAATGAAACTCGCCGCCCTCCCGCTGGCTGCCGTTGCCTGTGCCGCCACGCTGCTGTCCGCGCCCGCCGCCGCGCGCGATACCAGGTACATGCTGCCGTTCGCCGACGTGCTGAACATGCCCGAAGCCCAGGAAAAGCTCGATGGCTCGGTGAAGTTCTACCTGTCGGGTGCCAGGACGCCCAAGGTGCTGGAAAGGAAGGACAGCGACGTCTCGAACAAGAAGACCAACGGTGTGGGAAAGAGCGACGAGGAAGCCTGCCGCTGGGCCGCGCTGTCCGCGCTGATCGCCTTCCAGGAGAAGGCCAAGTCGGTGGGCGCCAACGCCGTGGTCGATATGGTGAGCTATTACAGAAAGGATACCAACGCCAGCGCGTCGGAATACGAATGCCACGCCGGCGCCGTGGTGGCGGGCGTGACACTCAAGGGCACGTACGCCAACGTGGCGAACTGATCCATTACCCTGACACGCCGCGCTGGAAGCTGCCGAAGGAACCTGTCCCCATGCCGATTGCCCTGCGTACCGGATCGGTCATGGCCTTTGCCGCCATGGCGCCACCTGTCAGCCGCTGGATGTCCGCCGAGGAACTGGCGCGGCTGGCGGCCATGCGGGCGCAGCAACGCGCCGAGCAGTTTGCGGCGGGCCGCTGGCTGGCGCGGCGGCTGCTGGCCGTGACCTTCGGCGGCGATGCATCGGAATGGGCGTTGTCGGCGGCCGAGGACGCGCCGCCCCTGGCGACCCATGTGGCCGGCGCGGTGGGTACGCCGGTCTTCGTCTCGATTGCCCACTCGGGCGATCACCTTGCCTGTGCGGTCTCGGACATGCCGGTCGGCGTGGATATCGAGGAACTGCAGCCGCGCCGCCACCTGGATACGCTGATCGAGGCCACCACCACGGAAGCCGAACGCGCGGCGCTGCCCGACCTGCTGGCCGCCGGCGACGAGGATGCCCGCATGCTGGCGTTCTTCCAGCTCTGGACGCTCAAGGAGGCGTGGATCAAGTGCCACGGCGGCAACCTGTTCCAGACCATGATGGGGCAGGTGGTGGAGGCCAGGCCGTCGCCGCTGGCGCAGGCCAACGGGCTGACCTGGCGCCGCAAGAATGCCGTGCTGGCGCTGGCCGCGGCTTCGGGGCTGGAGGATGACCTCGGCCTGCCGCAGGCCACCGGCTGGCGGCTGCACGCGCAGGAAACCGTCGATTAGGCTGGCTCCGGACGCTCAGGTCTTTTCGAGCGAGGCGCACGCCGCGCGCAGGATCGCCGCGTAGTGCTCCAGGTGCGGCTCGATCCGGTACACCGGCCCCGCAATCGAAATCGCATAGCATTCCCCCGACAGCCGCACCGGCCAGGCCAGCGCGCCCACATCGGGCATCGATTCACTGAGATTGACGTAGGCGCCGCGCTCGCGCGACTGGCGCAGGTCGGCCTCCAGCGTAGCGGGCGTGGTCAGCGTGCGGGGCGTAAAGCCCTGGAACGCCAGCCGGGGCAGCAGCGCGGCGCGTTCGCCGTCGTCCATCGCGGCCAGCAGGGCCTTGCCGATGGAGTTGGCGTGCAGGTCCCGCCGTTCGCCAGCCGTGGCGATATAGCGAATCGCGTGCGGGGATTCGAGCACGTCCAGATAGACCACGGCCGTGCCTTCATGCAGCTTGCCGATGACGATGGTTTCGCCGGTGGCGTCGCGCAATTCGCTCATCGTGCCGTGGACGCGGTCCAGCACCGGATCGTGCCGGGCAATCTGCTGCGCCATCGCCAGCAGCCGCCCCGTGGGGTAGTAGCCCTGCCGGCGGGCGGTTTCGTAGAGATAGCCGAGCGACGTCAGGGTGCGGATCAGCGCCAGGCAACTGGATGCCGGCACCGCCAGCAGGCGCGCCAGTTCCGACAGCGACAGCGCCCGCCGTTCCCGCGCAAAGGTCTCGATGATCTCGATGACCCGCAGGGCGGTCTTGACGTTCATTGCCGGGGGTTTTGCGGACTCTGGGCGCTCTGGCATGGGGGCTGGGCAGGATCGGACGTGCGCGGATCGTGTTGCGGCCCGGGCAGGGGCCTTCGGGGCGGACTGTAGCACGGCGCCCCGCACGAGGCGACCGCAGGCGCACCCCAAGACGCACCTGAGGACGTACCCGACGCACCCGACGCGCCCTGATACGCACCGGATACAACCTTTACGTTGTAAATCGACTTTACAACCTCTCCGTTGTAACTTGAAAATACAACCTCTACGTAGTAAAACGGCTTTACAACCGTTATGTTGTCAGCCTGAATCCCGACGCGTTCGCGCAGCCCCCATGGCCCACCAATATCCCATCCGAATCCTGACCCAGCTGAATCCGGTATTGCAGGGGTTTCGCCGGTCGCGCGGCCTGACCCAGGCCGAAGTGGCGGCGCGCCTCGGTGTCAGCCAGCAAAGCTATGCCCGGCTGGAGGCCAATCCCGGGCGCGCCAGCATGGCGCGCGTCCTGGCGGTGCTGCAGGCGCTGGAGGTCGATCTGGTACTGGCGCCGCGCGGCGCGGCGGTGGCCGCGGATGCCACGGATGCCACGGATGCGGCCGGCGCCGGAAAGGCCAAGCGCGGCAAGGCTGACAAGGCCGCCAAGCCTCGAAAGCCCGGCACCGCCCAGGCAACGTCGCGGCCGGCCGGCACGGTCGCGCGCCGCTCGGCCAAGCCCGATCAGGGCCCGGGAGAGGACTGGTAATGGGCAGGCGTGCGCTCCGGCGCCGGCTTGGCGTCTGGATGAATGGCTGGCTGACGGGTACGTGGGAACGGGGCACCGATGGTGAGTCGTTTGCCTACGATGCCGACTGGGTGGAGAGTCCCCAGGGACGTCCCCTTTCTCTCTCGCTGCCATTCCGCTCCGATGCCGCCCCGTATCGCGGTGGCGTGGTCACCGACTACTTCGACAACCTGTTGCCCGACAGCGATGCCATCCGCCGCCGCCTGGCGCAGCGCCATCGCACCCAGGGCACCGGGCCGTTCGACCTGCTGGCCGCGTTGGGGCGCGACTGCGTCGGCGCGCTGCAACTGCTGCCGGAGGGCGCCGAGCCCGAAGGGCTGCGCACCATCGAAGGCACGCCGCTGGATGCGTCGGGCATCGCGCGGCTGCTGCGCGATGCCACGCGCAGTGCGCCGCTCGGCCAGCACGACGACGAAGGCGACTTGCGGCTGTCGATTGCCGGCGCGCAGGAAAAGACCGCGCTGCTGCATCACGGCGGGCAATGGCTGCTGCCGCACGGCAGCACCCCCACCACCCATATCCTCAAGCTGCCGCTGGGACTGGTGGGCAACATGCGCGCGGACATGCGCACCTCGGTGGAAAACGAATGGCTGTGCGCCCGGATGGTGAGCCACTTTGGCCTGCCCATCGCCGATTGCGCCATCGAAACGTTCGAGGACCAGAAGGTGCTGGTGGTGGAGCGCTTCGACCGGCGGCTGGCGCCCGACGGCAGCTGGATCATCCGCCTGCCCCAGGAGGACTTTTGCCAGGCGCTGGGCCTGTCGCCGCTGGCGAAGTATCAGGCCGACGGCGGCCCAGGCATCGCGGACATCATGAGCGTGCTGGCGGCGTCCGAAACCCCGGCCCATGATCGCCGTAATTTCTTCAAGACGCAGATCCTGTTCTGGCTGCTGGCGGCGACGGACGGGCATGCCAAGAACTTCAGCCTGTCGATCGGGCCGGGCGGCCGCTACTGGTCGACGCCGCTGTACGACGTGCTGTCGGCGTTCCCGATCCTGGGCGGCGGCGCAAACCAGCTGGCGCCGCAAAAGGCCCGCCTGGCCATGGCCGTGCGCGGCACGCAGAACCACTATCGCATTGCGCAGATCATGCGCCGGCACTGGCTGGAGCAGGGGCGGCGGGTGGGCATGCCTGCCGAGGTGGTCGAGGCTATCCTGATGGAGCTCAAGGCGGCCGTCGAGCCCGCCATCGACGCCACGGCGGCCGAATTGCCGGCGACGTTTCCGCCCGACGTGGCCGAGCGCGTGTTCGAGGGGCTACGGACGCAGGCGCGGCGCCTCTGAGCATTTTCAAGGTGCGCCATTATTCTGACAAAATTGTAATGCGCCGCGATTAAGAGAAAACCCTCGAATGACGAATAGACGTTAAAAGATCACCTATAAATAGAGCCTACGTGTTGCGAACTGGTGTCACGCATCACGCCTCCGCCCGCCTGTGCTAGCCTGCGGGCTTTTTTTTTGTCCATTTTCCGGCCATGAATGCATCGTAATGATTAATGGTGGGATTTTCATGGGTCCCGGGAATGAATACGTATTCCGGGGTGGTGAAAACCCTCTCCCCGCTTTCGCTTGACTATGTTGGTATATCACATACCTTGTATCTGTCGCGTTGCGCATTACGCGAACATTACGCCGAACATTACATATTTGTAATGCGAGATAGCCACCGAACATTACAAACCTGTCATTCATTCGGGGATTTTTGATATCGAGGAGATTTCAGATGCAAAACGAATAGCAGGTCGATGAATTACCTGGAAACCAAGGCTGGACAAGGGTTCTGGCGCGCATTCGGTACCAACTCGTGGTTTGAGCAATGGCGGTCCTGCGCAAATGGGTTTCACACGCGAAACCGGAAGACCAAAACAACAAGAACGATGACACAGGAGACACGCAAATGCAGGCGACCATTTTACGGTTCGGGCGCACGATGCCCGTGTATCGAACCGCATCCCCAAACATTGCAGACCACACCACGACAACAGGGAGCGCGCAATGACTCACGCACCGACCGGGGCCCTGCGCCCCAATCCACAGGTTTCCGACAGCAAACGCTGGTTCCAGTTGCTGGTAGGCGTTGTCTGCATGATCGCGACGGCGAATATCCAGTACGCCTGGACGCTATTCGTGCCGGAAATCCAGGACACCTTTGGCTGGTCTCGCGCCAATATCCAGATTGCCTTTACGATTTTCGTGCTGGTACAGACCTGGCTGGCACCGATCGAGGGGTATTTCATTGATAAATTCGGCCCGCGCCTGATGGTGGCGTTTGGCGCACTATTCATCGGGTTTGCCTGGGTGATCAATTCGCAGGCCACCACGCTGATGGGCTTCTACGTGGGCGCCGCCGTGGGCGGGCTGGGTGTGGGTTCGATCTACGCCACCTGCATCAACAACGCGATCAAGTGGTTCCCGGACCGTCGCGGGCTGGCCGTGGGCCTGACGGCCGGCGGCTACGGCGCCGGTTCGGCGGCCACCATCCTGCCCATCGCCGCAATGATCGAATCGCAGGGCTTCCAGCACACGTTCCTGTTCTTCGGCATCCTGCAGGGCGCGCTGGCGTTCATGGCCGCATGGTTCCTGCGCGCGCCGCAGGCCAGCGAGGTGAAGGCATCGAGCAAGATCTACCAGTCCACGCGCGACTACACGCTGCGCGAGGCGCTGGCCACCAAGCTGTTCTGGCTGATGCTGGTGATGTTCGTGCTGGTGGTCACCGGCGGCATGATGGCCGTGGCGCAACTGGGCGTGATCGCCAAGGATCTGGGCGTCAAGGAGTTCAAGGTTGACCTGTACTTCTTCACGATGGCCGCGCTGCCGCTGGCGCTGATGCTCGACCGCGTGATGAACGGCATTTCGCGGCCGCTCTTCGGCTGGATCTCGGACAACATCGGCCGAGAGAAGACGATGGTGATCGCGTTTTCGCTGGAAGGAATCGGGATCATCGCGCTGGGCTACTTCGGCAGCAATCCGTACGCGTTCCTGATCCTGTCGGGCGTGGTGTTCCTGGCGTGGGGCGAAGTCTACTCGCTGTTCTCGGCCCTGGCCGGCGACGCGTTCGGCACCAAGCACATCGGCAAGATCTACGGCGTGCTCTACACGGCCAAGGGCATTGGCGCGCTGTTCGTGCCGATCGGCAACCTGATGATGGAGGCCACCGGCACGTGGTCGACGGTGCTCTATACCGTGGCCACCATGGATCTGCTGGCCGCGTTCCTGGCGTTCACGGTGCTGAGGCCGGTGTTCGCGAACCATGTGGCGGCATCGAAACGGGCCTTTGCCGGCGAGCGGGGCGGGACGCAAGTGCCAGCCTGACGTACCGCTCAGGCCGGAAGGTGCCGCGGCTGGCGTCTTCCCGATGGCACGGCGGGGCCCGAGGGCAGGGCGGGACAGGGCGGGACAGGGCGGCATTGCCCCGCCATGCATCTATAATCCGGCATGACTTCTTCAGCCCCTACCCCATTTGCCACGCTGCAGCTGTCCGCGGCCATGCAGGCTACGCTTGCCCAGCTTGGCTACGACGCCATGACGCCGATCCAGGCCGCCAGCCTGCCGCTCGCGCTGGCTGGCCACGACCTGATCGCCCAGGCGCGTACCGGAAGCGGCAAGACCGCCGCTTTCGGGCTTGCCCTGCTGCACCGGCTGGACCCGCGTTCCTTCGACGTACAGGCGCTGGTGCTTTGCCCCACGCGCGAACTGGCCGACCAGGTCACCCAGGAAATCCGACGCCTGGCCCGCGCCGAGGACAACGTCAAGGTGCTGACACTCTGCGGCGGATCGCCGATCCGGCCGCAGGTGGAAAGCCTGGTGCACGGCGCCCACGTGATTGTCGGCACGCCGGGCCGGATCATCGACCACCTGGATCGCGGCAGCCTGAATCTCGACACGATCAACACGCTGGTGCTCGATGAAGCCGACCGCATGCTAGACATGGGCTTTCATGACGACATCGCGTTCATCGCCAGCCACGCGCCGAAGAACCGGCAGACGCTGCTGTTCTCGGCCACGTATCCGGACGCCATCGACAAGCTCGCCCATCGTTTTCTGCGCCAGCCGAAGACGGTGAAGGTAGCGGAGTCGCACGACGCCGGCACCATCACGCAGCGGTTCTACGAAGTGGAAAACAGCGAGCGGCTCAACGCGGTTGGCCTGTTGCTCGACCATTTCCGCCCGGCGACCACGCTTGCGTTCTGCAATACGAAGGCGCGTTGCCGCGATCTGGCCGATTTGCTACACGCGCAGGGTTACGCCGCGCTCGAGCTGCATGGCGATCTGGACCAGCGCGAGCGCGATCAGGTGCTGGTGCAGTTTGCCAACCGGAGCTGCTCGGTGCTGGTGGCGACTGACGTGGCCGCGCGCGGGCTCGACATCGCGCAACTGGAAGCCGTGATCAACGTGGACGTCACGCCAGACCCCGAGGTGCACGTGCACCGCGTGGGCCGTACCGGCCGTGCCGGCGAGGCAGGCATGGCGTTCAGCCTGGTCAGCCTGGACGAAATGGGCCGCGTGGGCAATATCGAACAGCATCAGGGCGGCGAGTTCGAGTGGCACCCGCTGGCCGAACTGACGCCCGCAGGTGGCGGGCGGCTGCTGCCGCCCATGGTGACGCTGCAGATGCTGGGCGGCCGCAAGGAGAAGATCCGGGCCGGCGACATCCTGGGCGCGCTGACCGGCGAGGCCGGCTTCACGAAGGAGCAGGTCGGCAAGATCAGCGTGATGGAGATGTCCACCTACATCGCCGTGGGCCGCGCCATCGGCCGCGAGGCGGTGAAGCGGCTCAACGAGGGCAAGGTCAAGGGCCGCAAGGTGAAGGTCAGGATGCTGACCACCGGCCAGCGTTAAGCCATTGCCATGCCGGTCCCGGCCGGGACCGGCCGGCCAGACGAAGAAGGGGCGCCTCGGCGCCCCTTCTTCATGAACCTCAAGCCAGTTCCTGCTCCGGCACCGCCGCCATCTGTCTGGCCGCGGGCTGCCGGCTCGCGGTCAGCCGCCGGTAGCGCCCCAGCGCCCACAGCGGAAAGTACGCGGTATAGCCGTGGTACTTCAGGTGGAAGATGCGCGGGAAACCGGGGGCATTGTGATAAGGATGGGTCCAGAAGCCGTCCGGGCCCTGCGCGTCCACCAGCCACGCCACGCCGCGCCTGACCGAATCCGATTCGTGCTCGCCCAGCGCCAGCTGGCCCAGCAGCGCCCACGCCGTATGCTCGGCGGTGCTGCCCGCGTCGTGCGTGCCTGCCAGTTCGGGGTGCAGGTAGCTGTCGTTGGTCTCGCCCCAGCCGCCGTCGGCGTTCTGCTTGCCGCGCAGCCAGTCCACCGCACGGCGCATCATCGGCAGCTTGCGGTCCACGCCCGCCAGCGCCAGGCCGGCCAGCACGCTCCACGTGCCATAGATATAGTTGGTGCCCCAGCGGCCCCACCAGCTGCCGTCGGCCTGCTGCGTCTGGCGCAGATATCCGATGCAGCGTTCACGCGCGCTGGCGTCCTGCGGGCGGTTGGTCACGCCCATGGCCAGCAGCATGCGGCCGGACACGTCTTCGGTGGGCGGGTCGAGCAGGGCGCCGTGATCGGCGAACGGAATCGCGTTCAGGTAATCGCGGTCGCAGTTGGCGTCGAACGCGCCAAAGCCGCCGTTCTTCGACTGCAGCCCGATCGACCAGTCCAGTGCGCGCTCCACGTGCGGCCGGAAGCGTTCGGCCTGGCCGGTGCGCTTGCCGTGGGCGTGCAGCATGGCCAGCACCACGGCGGTATCGTCGATGTCCGGGTAGTAAGGGTTTTCGTACTGGAACGCCCAGCCGCCCGGCGGCGTGGCCGGCGCGGCGTTGTGCTGCCAGTCGCCCACCAGATCCAGCACCTGCCGTTCGGTCAGCCAGTCGTAGCCGCGCGCGATGGCGGCCTTCGATTGATCGGTGGCCGGTGCCTGCTCCAGCGCCATCAGGCTCCAGGCGGTATCCCACACCGGCGACAGGCAGGGCTGGCAGTACGAGATGCCGTCGTCGCGGTGGACGATCAGCTTCTTCAGCGCGTCCATGCAGTCGCGGCGCATCGGATGGTCCTTGGCGTAGCCCATCAGCACCATCATTTCATAGGCGTAGACCATCGGCGGGAAGATGCCGCCGAAGCCGTCCTCGCCGTTCATCCGCTCCTCGCTCCACTGCACGGCGCGCTGGATGGCCTTGCGGCGCAGCGCGCGCGGGATCAGCGGCTCCACGTGGCGTACCACCCGGTCGAGCTTCAGGAACAGGCCCTGCAGGCCGGGCTTGCGCGGGAAGTACTCGGTCTCCTGCTCGGGCGGCGTCACGAACAGTTCCTGCACGCGGATGCCGAGCGGGTTCTTCGCCTGCGCGCGCATCGAGCACAGCACCAGCAGCGGCACCATGGTCGTGCGGGCCCAGTAGGCCACCTTGTCCATATGGATCGGGGCCCAGCGCGGGAACAGCACGAACTCCACCGGCATGAACGGCGTGGCGCGCCAGGGCACTTCGCCAAACGTGGCCAGCAGGATGCGCGTGAACACGTTCGACCTGGCCGCGCCACCGCGCGCCAGGATGGCATCGCGGGCACGCACCATGTGCGGGGCGTCGGGCGAATCGCCGGCGGCCTTCAGCGCGAAGTACGCCTTGACGCTGCACGACACATCGAGATCGCCGCCGTAGTACAGGTCCCAGGCGCCGTGCCGGTCCAGCCGCTGCAGGGCGCGCAGGTACTTCGCCATGCGGGCTTGCAACGCCGTGTCGATCTCGTCGACAAAATGCATCATCAGGATGTATTCGGCCGTGATCGTGGCGTCGGATTCGAGTTCGAAACACCAGTGGCCGTCGGGATGCTGCTTGTCCAGCAGCGCGTCGCGCGCACGCGCCAGGACGGCATCGATATCGGATGCCGGAATATCTTGTGGAGTCATGCTTGTTCTGGTTCCGTGCAGGGCTGGGTCAGCTGTTCAAGATGGCCAACCAGCGCCGCGCGTTGGGCGGGATCGATGGTGCGATGGCCGAGCAGGTCGGCCAGCCAGAGGCCGTCGGCGGCCAGCCGGCACAGCAGCAGGCGCGTGGCGTCTTCGCACTGGGCCGCGTCACGCTGCAGCGACGCGGCTTCCCATTCCTGGTAGGGCATGCGGAATTCCGGGCGGGCCATGACGAGCATCATGGCGGCCTTCCAGAGTTCGCGTTCGCCCGCTTCGACAAAGCCATCGGCCGATGCCCGCAGGTAGGCGCGCGTGTTGCGGCCGTGCGGCTCGGCGTCGGATTCTGCCACCGTGGTCACCTGGCGCTTGAAATGGTCAAGCACCTCGCTGGACAGCGCCTGCAGCAGTTCCTGCTTGCTGGAGAAGTGATGCTGCAGCCCGCCCTTCGATACACCGGCGCGGGCCGCCACGGCGCTGAGCGTCACCGCGCCGATGCCTTCCTCGACCAGCAGGTCGATGGTGGCGGCGATCAGTCGATCGCGAATCAGCTGGGGCTGCTTGGGGCGGCGGTGGGCTTCACTCATGGCGCCGGAAGATACCATCCGGCCGGATTGTTTGCAAACCGATGCGGCGCCTAGGCCGCTTTTTTGGTGTCGCCATGTCTACATTTGTCTACATGAGAGGGCGTGCCTTCAGTCGCGGGATTCGACGCCGTTAGTGCGCTGCAGCATCGACTTCCGCTTCTGTATCGCCATGCCAAGTCAACTTTCGATTCGATTCCGCCTGAACGCGGCGCTGGCCGTGCTGGCTGCGCTGCTGACCTTGATCGGCACCATCGGCGTCCTCGGGATGCGCGCGTCCATCGCCGATATCCACGAGATCTACACCAACCAGCTGGCATCTACGCGCTTTGTCGCGACATCACAGCTCAATGCCGCCGTGGTGCGCACCACGCTCGATCGCGCGGTGTTCCATCCCGACTCCGCCGATGTGCCGACCACCATCGACAAGGCGGTGGCCTACCGCGAGAAGTCCGAGAAGGCGTGGAGCGCCTACCAGGCGCTGGCCAAGTCCGCCGACGAGAAGGCGCTGTCCGACAAGGTCGAAGCCCTGCGTAGCAAATTCTTCAACGAAGGCGTGGCGCCGCTGATCGCCGCACTGCGCGCCCACGACGCTGCCGCCATCGACCAACAGGTCATGGCGAAGATCCCGCCGATGTTCGTGGAGCTGACCGCCGCCGTAAATGCGCTCGAACGCAGTCAGAGCGACCAGGCGCAGGCGCTGTACGACAAGGCCACGGCGCGCTCGCAGCGGTTCCTGTGGATGGTGGCCGGCGCGATCGCGGTCGGCATCGTCGGGGCGCTGCTTTGCGCCATTGGCCTGCGCCGTGCCATTTCGGAGCCGCTGGTACGCATGCTGGAGAGTTTTGGCCGGATTTCCCAGGGCGACCTGACCGAACGCATTCGCGTGACCAGTCAGGACGAGATGGGCGACCTGACCCAGGGCCTGCGTCAGATGCAGTCGGGCCTGATCGATGCCATCCAGACCATGCGTGGCGGCAGCGATGCGATTGCCACGGCCACGCGCCAGATCGCGGCGGGCAACCTGGATCTGTCGCAACGCACCGAGCAGCAGGCCAGCGCGCTGGAAGAAACTGCCGCAAGCATGGAACAGCTGACCGCCATCGTGCGGCAGAACGCCGAGAACGCCCAGCAGGCCAACCAGCTGGCCGCGGCCGCTTCGGAAACCGCGTCGCGCGGCGGCGAAGACATGCGCAACGTGGTGGCCACGATGAGCGGCATCCAGCATGCGTCGCGCAAGATTGGCGAAATTACGGCGGTGATCGAAGGCATCGCGTTCCAGACCAACATCCTGGCCCTGAATGCCGCCGTGGAAGCGGCCCGCGCGGGCGAGCAGGGTCGTGGCTTTGCCGTGGTGGCCGGCGAGGTGCGCGAACTGGCGCAACGGTCGGCAACGGCCGCCAAGGAAATCGTCCAGCTGATCAACGACACCGTGAGCCAGGTGGAAGCCGGCACGCAGCAGGTGGACAAGGCCGGCACCACGATGCGTGACCTGGTGCAGGCGGTGGGCCGCGTGACGTCGATCATGGGCGAGATCAGCACGGCGTCGCGCGAGCAGAGCGCCGGCATCGACCAGGTGGGCAAGGCCGTCACGCAGATGGACCAGATGACGCAGCAGAACGCCGCGCTGGTGGAAGAGGCCGCCGCGGCAGCCAAGGCGCTGGAAGAGCAGGCCGATGTGCTGAAGGCGTCGGTGTCGTCGTTCCAGGTGCCGGCGGCGGTGTAAGTCGCGGGGCCTCCGTGCCCCGCTCAGGCCTCGGTCAGCGGGGCAAAACGCACGCGCTCATCGTCCAGTCGCCCGTGGAACATCTCCGCCGGCCGCACCCACGGCGACGTGTTGTGCGGCCAGATATGCACGTAGACGGTCAGGATTTCGTCGTTCTCCGAATGCCTGGCTTCGAAGATGCGCCGGTACAGGCCGCCCTTGTAGTGCCGGTGCGTGGCCAGCTTCAGCGCGTCGGCCTCGCTGGTGACCTGGTAGCGCGGCGTCTTGCCTTCGCCGAATTCACCCACCAGCGCAAAAGCCTGGCGGATGGCGTCGATGTCCGTGTCTTGCATGAGGAATTCCGGTTGGGTCGGCCTGGCCCGGTGCTGGCCCAGGCGGGGCCGGCATTCTACTCCGGGCAGGGCCGACGCTTCTCCGCGGCGCCTCGGACGGCATCACGGCGTGATGGCCACCTTCAGCACCCCGTCGCGCTGGTTGGCAAAGAGGTCATAGGCCGATTCGATATCGGCCAGCTTGTAGTGGTGCGTGACCAGCGGCGACAGGTTCACCCGCTGCGTCTCGATCACGTTCATCAGGCGGCGCATGCGTTCCTTGCCACCGGGGCACAGCGACGTGATGATCTTGTGGTCGCCCAGGCCGGCGGCGAACGGGCCCAGCGGGATGCGCAGGTCGGTGGAATAGACGCCCAGGCTGGACAGCGTGCCGCCTGGCTTCAGCACGCGCAGCGCGGCCTCGAAGGTGGCCTGCGTGCCCAGGGCCTCGATGGCGGCATCGACGCCCCGGCCGCCAGTCAGCCGCAGGATTTCATCGACGACATCGGTATTGCGGAAATTGACGACTTCGTCGGCGCCCATATGGCGGGCGATCGCCAGGCGCTCGTCAATGCCATCGACGACGATGATTTTCGAGGCCCCACGCAGCCGTGCGCCGGCCGTGGCGCACAGGCCAATCGGCCCCTGCGCGAAGACCGCCACGATATCGCCAATCTTGATATTGGCCTGTTCGGCCCCTGCAAAGCCGGTGGACATGATGTCCGGACACATCAGCACCTGCTCGTCGGTCAGCCCGTCGGGAATCGGTGCCAGGTTGGCCTGGGCATCGGGCACCAGCACGTATTCGGCCTGCGTGCCGTCGATGGTGTTGCCAAAGCGCCAGCCACCCATCGGCTTGTAGCCATGGCCGTGCGACTGGCCGTCCTGCGACGCGCAGCCGTCCTGGCAGGCGTACGAGTAAAAGCTCGGACAAATCGCCCCCGCAATCACGCGCTGGCCTTCCTGATAGCCGGTGACGTTGCTGCCCAGCTTCTCGATCACGCCGACCGGCTCGTGTCCAATGGTCAGGCCCGGCTGCACCGGGTATTCGCCTTTGAGGATGTGAACGTCGGTACCGCAGATCGTGGTGGTGGTGATCCGGATCAAGGCATCGCCGGGACCGACGCTGGGGATGGGCTTTTCCTGAAGGGTGATCCTGCCGGGACCTTGAAAGACGGCAGCACGCATGGTGGGCATGGTTTGGCTCCTGAAGACTTCGGCGGAAGGGCGGCCGTGGGGGCGAACGGCGCGCCGCTTTCAGTCTATTGCCACAGATTTGCGCCAGTGTTGATCAGAGTCGGAGGATGCAGACGTTGACCTGTGGCGCGTCTGGCGTGCGTGGCATCGCTGGTTCTACCGCCCGCCGCGCTCAAGAATCTTGTACAGATGCGACCGCGATATCCGCAATTGCGCTGCCGCGCGTTTCTTGTTGCCGCCGTGGCGGGCGATGGCATCGAGCACCGCCGCATAGGCCAGCCCGCTCATGCCGCCCCCGGTGTCCGCCGGCGGCGAGGCCAGGGCCGCGCCATCGTTGCCGGGTGCGCCGGACAACGCTGAGCCGAAGGGGGCCGCCTCGGGGATATCCAGCGCCACAACCGTTCCACGCGCCGCATCCCCCCGCGCAAAGTCCGCCACCTTCAGCGCGCGGCCATCGCAAAACACCAGCGCCTCTTCCACGCGTTGCCGTAGCTGTCGGACATTGCCCGGCCATGGCTGCCCGGCCAGACACCGTGCCACATCATGCTCGATCCGGGGCGCGGGCATGCCGTTGCGCGTGCAGAAGGCTTCGACGAAATGCTGCAGCAGGGCCGGAATATCCTCGCGCCGTTGCCGGAGTGCGGGAATGCGCAGCACCACGCCGCTAAGCCGGTAATACAGGTCCAGACGGAATCTGCCGGCGTCGATCAGTTCGGGGATATCGCGATTGGTGGCCGATACCAGGCGGAAATCCACCTTGCGGGCGCGTCCGCTGCCTAGCCGTTCGACCATGTGGTCTTCCAGCACGCGCAGCAGTTTCACCTGCATTTCCATCGGAATATCGGCCACTTCATCGAGGAATACCGTACCGCCGGAAGCCAGTTCGAGCTTGCCGGCCTGGCCCTGACGCTTGCTGCCGGTGAAGGCGCCGGGGGCGTGGCCGAACAGTTCGGATTCGATCAGCGTGGCGGGCAGGGCGGCCAGGTTCAGGCTGACCAGCGGGCGCTCGGCGGCCGGGTCGTCGTGGCCGGTGCCGTGGATGGCGCGTGCCACCAGTTCCTTGCCGGTGCCGCTTTCGCCCAGGATCAGCACGGGCACGTCCAGCCGGGCCACGGTCTGGATTTCGCGGCGCAGACGCTGCATCGGCGCGCTTTCGCCGATCAGGCCCATATTCGACTGGCGTTCGCGCAGGCCCTCCACTTCGCGCTGGTAGCGGGCCACCTCCGAACGCAGCGTCACCAGTTCCTTGTGCATCCGCAGCAGTTCCTCCGGCCCCTTGAACATCACCTGGCCGATGGCGCCCACCACGTTGCCGTGCTGGCGGATCGGAATGCGGTTGACCACCCGGGTGGTGTGATTCAGCTGCTGCAGTTGGCCGATCTCGGCCTTGCCGCTGCTGACCACCTGCGGCAGCCGCGAGTTCGGAATCACCTCGGCCGCCGCGCGCCCGATGCCTGCCCCTGGGGCCAGGCTCAGAAATTTCTCGTGGACCGGGCTGATAAAGCGCACCAGCCCCGCGTGGTCGACCACGGTGATGGCCTGGTAGGGATCGTTCAGGAAGTGGTCGAGGATGGCATCGGCAAACGGCACGGTGCCCAGGAAATCGAACAGCGTGGCCTGGGCGTCGGCGCGATGCAGCAGGATCAGGTGGCGATTGGCGTCTTCGAGCGACAAGCCGATGTAGCGCGCCTGGCCGACTTCCACCGGAAACAGTCGCCGGCCGCTTGCCGGATCGGCGTTTGCCCGGGCAACCCGCGCCGCGTGTGCCACGGCGGGATCGGCACAGACGCCGAAGGCTGTCACGGGATCGCCATCGCCCTGGCATACCAGCGCGCCAATGCACGCGGCATCCGGACGCGGATCGCGCTTGGGGACCGTCGCCTGTGTTGTCTCCGTGGACACGTGTCTCCTGTCGTGTCCTCGTTGCGGACACTTTGATGTATTTGTCACGGACATCTTAACGATGTCATACGGAATTCTCAATGTAATCAAGGCGGGGACAAGTACCTGAAATCTGGCACGACTTGTGCGGAGTGTCTTCGCATCAACACCAGAAAGACAGTCGGAGACAGACACGTGAGTTGGCAGCCTGAAGTGGACGAACTGGCCTGGCGGCGGCGGCTGGCCGCCCGCATGGGCGGTGACAGCAAGGTGGAGCGCCACAAGGCGGCGGGCAAGCTGACGGTGCGCGAGCGGGTCGATGCGATTGCCGATCCCGGGTCGTTTCGCGAGGTGGGCGGCCTGAGCGGCAGCGGCCGCTATGACAGCAACGGCCGGCTGATCGACCTGATTCCGTCGAACCTGGTCATGGGCCGCGCGCAGGTGGACGGCCGCCCCGTGGTACTGGTGGGCGACGATTTCACGGTGCGCGGCGGAGCCAACGATGGCGCGCCCGGCGACAAGCTGATCCATGCCGAAAAAATGGCCCACGACCTGCGGCTGCCGATGATCCGGCTGGTGGACGGCACGGGCGGCGGCGGCTCGGTGCGCAATATCGAGATCAAGGGCCACACGCTGATTCCCACCATGAAGGTCTGGCAGTACGTGGTGGAAAACATGGCCACTGTGCCCGTGGTGTCGCTGGCGCTGGGCTCCGTGGCCGGCATGGGCGCGGCGCGCGTGGCGGCCAGCCACTATTCGGTGATGGTCAAGGAGACCTCGCAGCTGTTCAGCGAAGGGCCGCCGCTGGTGGCGCAGGCCGGCCAGGACATCGGCAAGAACGAGCTGGGCGGCAGCCAGATCCACACCCGCAATGGCGTGGTGGACGACGAGGTGGCCACCGAGCAGCAGGCCTTTGCGCGTGCCCGGCAGTTCCTGTCCTACCTGCCGGCCTCGGTGTATGACCTGCCGCCCCGGACGGAAACCGGCGATAGCCCGTCGCGGCGCGACGACTGGCTGCTGGCGGCCATTCCGCGCGACACGCGTGCCCCGTACCAGATCCGGCCGATCCTGGAGACACTGGTCGATGCCGGATCGTTTTTCGAGACCGGCACGCAGTGGGGACGGGCCATCGTCACGGGGCTGGCCCGGCTCGATGGCTGGCCGGTGGCCGTGATCGCCAGCGACCCGGGCTGGCACGGCGGCAACTGGGATAGCGACACCGCCGAGAAATTCACGCGCTTTGTCGATCTGGCGCAGACCTTCCATCTGCCGGTGGTGCATCTGGTGGATACGGCGGGCTTCCAGGTCGGGCCGGAGGCCGAGCAGGCCGGGATCATGCGCTACGGCGTGCGGGCGCTGGCCGCCGTCTACCAGGCCACGGTGCCCTGGTGTTCGGTCATCGTGCGGCGCGCCTATGGCGTGGCGGCGGCCGGGCATCAGCACATGGGGCGGTTCAATTTCCGCTACGCGTGGCCGTCGGCCAACTGGGGGGCCTTGCCGATAGAGGGCGGCCTCGAAGTGGCTTACAAGGCCGAGATCGAGGGCGCGGACGACCCCGTGCAGAAGCGCGCCGAGATCGAACAGCGCGTGCGCAGCCTGACTTCACCGTTCCGTAGCGCCGAGGCGTTCGTCATCGAAGACATCATCGATCCGCGCGATACCCGCGCGCTGCTGTGCGAATTCGCCACCCTTGCCGCGCCGCTGCGCGAGCCCGGTGTCAGCCGTTTTGGCGTGCGGCCCTGAGCCGGCGCCGCCGACACACCACATCAGAACATCAGAACGACACAGGAGAGAGACTTGAAGAAGCTGCTGATTGCAAACCGGGGCGAGATTGCCCTGCGTATTTTGCGGGCCGCGCGGGATCTGGATATCGGCACCGTGGCGGTCTATTCGCAGGACGACGTCAGCGCGCTGCATCGCGTGCTGGCCGACGAGGCCGTGGCGCTCGATGGCGCGGGTCCGGCCGCCTACATCGACATCGCGGGCATCGTCGCCGCGGCCAAGGCCACCGGCTGCGATGCGGTCCACCCGGGCTATGGCTTCCTGAGCGAGCGCGCAGACTTTGCGCAGGCGTGCGCGGCGGCCGGCATCCGGTTTATCGGCCCCGACGTCGAGCATCTGGCGATCTTCGGCGACAAGGGCCGGGCGCTGGAACTGGCCGTGCAGAGCGATGTGCCGGTGATGCCGGCCACGCATGGCGGTGCAACGCTGGAAGAGATCACGGCCTTCTTCGATGCGCAGGGCGCGGCCGGCGTGGTCATCAAGGCGGTGGGCGGCGGCGGCGGGCGCGGCATGCGGGTGGTGCGCCGGCGCGAAGACGTGGCCGAAGCCTATGCGCGCTGCCGTTCCGAGGCGGCGTCGGCGTTCGGCATCGACGCGCTGTACGCGGAGCGGCTGGTGGCGCGGGCGCGCCATATCGAAGTGCAGATTGCCGGCGATGGCGTCGACGTGGTGGCGCTGGGCGAGCGCGACTGCACGCTGCAGCGCCGCTTCCAGAAGCTGGTGGAGATTGCGCCAAGCCCGGTGCTCAAGCCTCAGCTGCGCGAGGCCATCATCAAGGCCGCGCTGCGTTTGGCACGCCGGGTGCGCTATGCCAGCCTGGGGACGTTCGAGTTCCTGGTCGAGGAAAACGACGCGGGCGATCAGAAGGACTTCGTCTTTATCGAGGCCAATCCGCGCCTGCAGGTGGAGCATACGATCACCGAGCAGGTCACCGGCGTGGATCTGGTGGCGCTGCAGATCGGGCTGGCGGCCGGGCGCACGCTGGGCGACCTGGGGCTGGACCCGGCCGCGCCGCCGCAACCGCGCGGCTTTGCGATCCAGGTGCGCGTCAACGCCGAGATGACCGATGCCAACGGCCTGGCGCGCCCGGCGCACGGCCGCCTGGAGCGATTCGACCCGCCGACCGGGCCCGATGTCCGCGTCGATACCCATGCCTACACCGGCTACGAGCCGTCGCCGAATTTCGACACGCTGCTGGCCAAGCTGATCGTCAGCAGTGGCACGCCGGATTTCGGCGCGGTGCTGCGCCGCCTGCAGCGCGCGCTGGCCGAATTCCGTATCGGCGGCGTGCCGACCAACCTGAACCTGCTGCGCGCGCTGGTGCAGCGGGACGAATTCCGGACCCAGGCCGTCCACACGCGCCATTTCGAGGCCATCCTGCCCGAACTGGCCGCCGCCGCGGAAGCGATTGCCGACGCGGGCCGCGCGCAGGACGCGCTCCTGGGCGGCACGGCACGTCCGCCGGTCCACGGCCTGGCGCATGCGGCGGGGCCCGAGGAACAGGTCGACGAAGGGCTGGTTGCAATCCGCGCGCCGCTGACAGGCCGCGTGGTGGATATCGCCGTCGAACTGAATGCGTTGGTCAAGCCCGGCCAGACCGTGGCCGTGCTCGACGCCATGAAGATGGAGCACGCGATCGTGGCCGAGTGCGCCGGCCGAGTGGTGGACCTGCGCCTGGAGAAGCAGGCGCTGGCGGCCGAGAACCAGATCCTGATCGTGCTGGAAGCCGCCGATGCCGAGGGCGTGGCGGCCGACACCGCGCAGGCGCACGATGCCAACGCCATCCGCGCCGATCTGCAGCGCGTGCTGGACCGGCACGCCATTCTGCATGACGCGGCGCGTCCCGATGCCGTGGCGCGGCGCCGCTCGCGTGGCCAGCGCACCGCCCGCGAGAACATCGCCGACCTGTGCGACGCCGACAGCTTTGTCGAATATGGCGCGCTGGCGCTGGCCGCCCAGGCAAGCCGCCGCACCCGCGAAGATCTGATCGCCAACACGCCGGCCGATGGCCTGATTACCGGCATCGGCAACGTCAATGCCGACCTGGTCGGCAAGGAGCGCGCCCGCAGCGCGGTAATGGCCTACGACGCCACGGTGATGGCGGGTACGCAGGGCAAGCGCAACCATATCAAGACAGACCGCATCGTGGAGGTGGCGCTGCGCGACGAACTGCCGCTGGTGCTGTTTGGCGAAGGGGGCGGCGGGCGGCCCGGCGATGTGGATTTTCCGTCGGTATCGGGCCTGTACCAGCCATCGTTCGCCGCCTTTGCCGAACTGAGCGGCCAGGTGCCGGTGGTGGGCATCGTGTCGGGCCGCTGCTTCGCGGGCAACGCGGCGTTCCTGGGCTGCTGCGATGTGATCATTGCCGACAAGTCGGCCAACATCGGCATGGCGGGGCCGGCCATGATCGAAGGCGGTGGCCTGGGCGTCTTCCGGCCCGAGGATGTGGGGCCGGCGCCGGTGCAGTTTGCCAATGGCGTGATCGACATCCTGGTGGAAAACGAGGCCGAAGCCACGCAGGCGGCCAAGCACTACCTGTCGATGTTCCAGGGCCGCGTCGCGCACTGGAGCGCGCCCGATCCGGTGGCGCTGCGCCACGTGGTGCCGGAGAACCGCCTGCGGGTCTACGACACGCGCAAGGCCATCGAGGGTATTGCCGATGTGGGCAGCGTGCTGATGCTGCGCGGCGGCTTCGGCGCGGGCATCCATACGGCGCTGGCGCGCGTGGAAGGCCAGCCGGTGGGCATCATGGCCAACAACCCATACCACCTGGGCGGGGCCATCGACGCCGATGCGGCCGACAAGGCGTCGCGCTTCATGCAGCTGTGCGACGCGCATGGCCTGCCGATCGTCTCGCTGATCGACACCCCGGGGTTCATGGTGGGCCCCGATGTCGAGGCCCGTGCGCAGGTACGCCACGTGTCGCGCATGTTCCTGACGGCGGCCAAGCTGCGCGTGGCGCTGCTGGCCGTGACGCTGCGCAAGGGCTATGGCCTGGGCGCGATGGCCATGGCGGGCGGCGGCTTCCGCTCGGCGAACTTCACGATCTCGTGGCCGACCGGCGAGTTCGGGCCGATGGGGCTGGAGGGCGCGGTACGGCTGGGCTTCAAGAAGGAGCTGGAAGCGGTGCCCGATGGCCCGGAGCGCAAGGCGCTGTTCGACCGGCTGGTGGCGCAATCGTACGAGCGCGGCCACGCGATAAACACGGCGGCGGCGGTGGAAATCGACGCGGTGGTCGATCCGGCCGACACGCGCAGATGGATCGCCCAGGGCATTGCGTCGGCGGCACTGCGCGGCGGCCGCGCGCGCCGCGGCTTTGTGGACGCCTGGTGAGCGCCCCCGTGGACGTTCGAAACCCAAGAATCAGGAGGCATTCATGACCAGGAATGGTCCAGATCCGGCGCAACTGGCGCTGGGGGGATTGCGCGTGCTGGAAATCGGTACCGGGCCGGCGCTGGCCTACGCGGGCAAGCTGTTTGCCGATTTTGGCGCCGAGGTCATCAAGGTGGAAGAGGCGGCCGGCGATGCCTGGCGGCGCATGCCGCCGTTGATCGACCCGCCTGGCGGCGGGCAGCCGGAGAGCGCACTGTTCGCGTGGCTCAATACGAACAAGCGCAGTGTCGTCTTCACGGGCGGCGCCGAGGACGACGCCTGGCTGGCGCAACCGGCCCGCACGTGCGATGTCGTGCTCGATGCGCGGGCGCTTGACGCGGGCATCGCCGTGCTCGAGCGGCCGGTGTGGCGGGCGCCGGGCGAGTCCCACGGCCATGTGCCCATCGACGTCGCGCTGACGTGGTTCGGCGAAAGCGGCCCCTACAGCGGGTTCGCGGGGACCGAGGCGGTCTGCCGGGGGCTGGCGGGGGCCGTGCATGGCAGCGGGCCGGTGGAAGGCCCACCGCATATGCCGCACGACGTGCAGACCGGCATCGTGGTGGGCCTGAGCGCATTTTCGGCGGCAGTCGGGGCGCTGCTCGGCACCGGCCAGGGCAGCCGGCGCTACGTGCTGAGCCTGCACGAGTGCATCTTCAGTGTGGTGGAGATGGAAGCGGGGATGGTGCAGGACAAGCGCCACCCGCTGCGCCGCATGGGCGTGAACCGCTTCTGCGGCACGCATCCGGGTGGCATCTACGAGACCGCCGATGGGTGGATCGGCATCTTCACGCATACCTTGCCGCAGTGGAAGGCGCTGTGCGAGGCGATCGGGCGTCCCGAACTTGGCAGCGATCCGCGCTTTGCCAGCGGGCCAGAACGGATGCTGGTGGCCGACGAGATCGACGCCTTCCTGAAGCCGGCGCTGCGCAGGCGGACGGCCGAAGAGTGGTTCGCGCTGCTGGGCGACAAGAAACACCCGGCCGTGGTGGTGCCCAGCATGGCGACGCTGCTGGGGCAGGCCGTGCATCGCGAGCGTGGCGCGTTCGTCCCGGTGGAACTGGACGGCGTGACGTTCGAGGGCCCCGTGGTGCCGCTGCGGCTCGACGATGCCGGGCCGCTGCCCGGCGGCAAGGCACCGGTGCTGGGCGCGGACACCGCGCACTATCGGCATGCGGGTCTCGATCGTCATCCGCGGCACGCTCTGGCCGCGGCGCCCGCCGGGCGCCTGCCGCTGGAGGGCATCCGCGTCATCGACCTGACCATGGGCTGGGCGGGGCCGCTGGCCACGCGGACGCTGGCCGATCTGGGCGCGGAGGTCATCAAGGTGGAAAGCACCGGCTATCCGGACTGGTGGCGCGGCGCGAATTTCACCGACGAGTTCTATCGGGACAGGCTGTACGAGAAGAACTCGAACTTCAACATGATGAACCGCAACAAGCTCGGCATCACGCTGGACCTGACGCGGCCGGAAGGCAAGGCGCTGTTGCTGGATCTGGTGGCGCACGCCGACGCGGTGATCGAGAACTACTCGGCCGAGGTGCTGCCCAAGCTCGGCCTGACCTACGACACCCTGCGCGCCCGCAATGACCGGCTGGTGATGGTGTCGATGCCGGCCTTCGGCCTGGGCAACGCGTGGAGCAACACGCGCGCCTATGGCGGCACGCTGGAACAGGCCAGCGGCCTGCCGTGCTACACGGGCCACCCCGAGGGTCCGCCGGCCATGACGTCGTACGCCTACGGCGATCCGATTGGCGGGCTGAACGCCGGCGCCGCGCTGCTGGTGGCGCTGTTCGCCCAGCGGGCCACGGGCAAGGGGCGGCATCTGAACCTGTCCCAGGTGGAGGCCATGCTGGCGCTGACCGCGCCGTACATGATCGAGCAGTCGGTATCGGGCCAGGTGGCACCGCGCCAGGGCAATCGCCATCCGATGGCCGCGCCGCACGGCTGCTACCGCTGCGCGGGCGACGACGGCTGGATCGTCGTGAGCGTGACCGATGCCCAGTGGCCTGCGCTATGCCAGGTGATCGGCCGCGCGGACCTGGCCGAAGGCACGGCGCTGGCCGATGCGGCCGGCCGGCGCGCGCAGCATGACCGCATCGACGCGGCCATTGCCGCCTGGTGTGCGACGCGCGAGCCCGACGACGCCATGCAGCAGCTTCAGCAGGCCGGCGTGGCCGCCGGCGCGGTCAAGCCCATGTGGCAGGTGCTGCAGGACCGCCATCTGCACGCGCGCGGCTTTTGGTGCGAGGTGGAGCGGCCCTACGTCGGGCGCTATGCCGCCAGCACCAGCTGGTTCCGTGGCATCGACGGGCCCGCGCCGATTCGCCAGGTGTCGCCCACGCTGGGGCAGCACACCGACCAGGTGCTGGCCAGCGTGCTGGGGCTCGGCGCCGAACAGCGCGAGGCGCTGGCGCGTCGGGGCATCACCGGACAGACCGCCCGGCCCAAGGGCGCCGGGACATCGGCCTAGCGCGATGTCCAGGACAGAAAACGCCAGATTCCAAGACCAATACGACAAGGAGACAACATGAACCGACGCGCACTGACCGCCGCCATGGCAATGGGATGCCTGCTGGCCGTGGGGCTGCCCGGCACCGCTGCCGCACAGAGCAGCCAGGCCGGCAACTGGCCGAACAAGCCGATCCGCATGATCGTGCCGTTCCCGGCCGGATCGTTCACCGACACCGTGGCACGCGTGCTGTCGGAACGGCTGACCCGGTCACTGGGGCAGCCGGTGGTGGTGGAGAACAAGGCCGGCGCGAACGGCCTGATCGGCGTGGGCGAGGCGGCGCGCGCGGCGCCCGACGGCTACACGCTGGTGGTGACCAATTCCAGCAGCGTCACCATCAATCCACATATCTACAAGAAGGCCAGCTACAAGGCCCGCGACCTGGCGCCGGTCACGCTGGTACTGGAGGCGCCGTTCATCCTGGTGACCAACCCCGAATGGTCGCAGAAGCACGCCGTGGCCACGGTGCCCGACCTGGTCCGCTACGCGTCGCAACATCCGGGAAAGATCAGCTACGGCTCGGCGGGCCCCGGCAACATCGCCCACCTGAGCTTTGCGATGCTGAACAACCGGGCCCGGATCAACACCACCCATGTGCCGTACAAATCCGCGGCCCAGGCGGAAATGGCGGTGATCAGCGGCGAGCTCGATACGGCGTTCGATACCTGGACCGCGCTGCCGCAGATCAAGGCCGGCAAGCTCAAGCCTATCGCCGTCAGTTCCACGCGGCGCATGACGCAGCTGCCTGACGTGCCGACCGTCGAGGAGGCTGGCCTCAAGCCGTTCAACTCCACGTTCTGGATCGGCCTGCTGGCACCGGCCGGCACCCCGCAGCCGATCGTCCAGAAACTGCACGCGGCCACGCGCGGCGTGCTGGAAGACGAAAAGGCCAAGGCGGCGCTGAGCCAGCAGGGCGATGTGGTGATGGTGGACCCGGAGAACTTCGCCAGGCGGATCGAGAAAGAAGAAGTGAGCTGGGATGCGGTGATCCAGAAGGAGAACATCACGCTGGATTGACCGACGGAGGGGTGCTGGACGGCGTGGCTGGGTGGCATTCCGGCCACATATCGATGTGACGCTGTCGCGGGCCATCGGTACCAATCCCTAGTTGACGCCATTTTTCATGGGCATAAAATCGGTTTCACAAACATGAAAACAGAGCGCCGGCCATCCGGTCCGGCGCCGCCATGGCGCCATCATTTGGAGACAGCCCACCCATGACCGCATCGTCCGCCGCCGCCAAGCCGGCGGGTCCCACCTATTTCGTTCGTACCGAAGAGGTTGCCGGCTATCACCCGGCCAACCATGTCGGCACCCTGAACCGCCGCATCATTGGCCGCGAAAATGTGGGTGCCACGCAACTCGAAGTCATCCACGGCACCATCGAGCGCGGCAAGGGCGCGCTGCCGCACGCGCACCCTGGCATCGAGCAGGTCTGCTACGTGCTGGAAGGGCGTGCGCGGGCCGAGGTCAATGGCCAGGCGCGCGAACTGGGCCCGGGCGACTGCTGCTTCTTTCCGGCCGATGCCATGCATGTGTTCACGGTGATCAGCGACGAGCCCGTGAAGCTGCTGGTGATTTATGCGCCACCTTACGAGGAATCACCGGATCGCGTGATTCGACCGGCCTGAACACCGCAGTCAGCTGGACCATCAAGGCCTTGCAGCCGCCCAACACCCTGGAGGAGATCACCATGCCGAATTTCCGCGTGCGGCGCACGCTTGTCGCCGCCATGCTGGCGCTACCTGTGACGGCGCTGCCGCTGGCCGCGCAGGCAGCCGACACCTATCCAAGCCGGCCGATCCGGCTGGTCGTGCCATTTGCCGCGGGCAGCGGCACCGACGCCGTGGCGCGCATCACGGCCAAGGAGCTGGGCGACGCGCTGGGCCAGAACGTGGTGGTCGACAACCGGCCCGGCGCCAACGGCGCGATTGCGGCCGAACTGGTGGCGCAGGCCGCGCCCGACGGCTACACGCTGTTCATGACGACGAACACCACGCATTCGGCCAATCCGTCGTTGATGAAGAAGCTGCCCTACGACCCGATCAAGGATTTCACGCCGGTGGCGCGCATGGGCAACCTGCCGTTCATGCTGGTCATCAATCCAAAGCTGCCGGTCAAGACGGTGGGCGAACTGATTGCCTACGCCAAGGCCCATCCGGGCATGTCCTACGCCAGCGGCAACAGCACCGGCATCGTGTCCGGGGCCACGCTGGGCCGCATGGCCAACATCGACCTGTTGCACGTGCCCTACAAGAGCACGCCGCCGGCCATGACCGACGTCATTGCCGGCCAGGTGCCGATGATGTTCGTCGATGTGGCGGCCGGCATCGCCAACGTCAAGGCCGGCAAGATGCGCGCGCTGGCCGTGACCACCGCGCAGCGCAGCCGGCTGCTGCCCGACCTGCCGCCGATTGCCGACACGCCGGAGCTGAAGGGTTTCGACATCACGTCCTGGAACGGCGTATTCGCGCCGGCAAGGACGCCGCAGCCGGTTGTCGAGCGGTTGAACCGCGAATTGTCGAAGATTGCTTCCAGCAAGGAGGTGGCACCGAAGTTCGAAGCGCTGGGCTTCGAGGCGTTCGGCCAGACCCCGCAGCAGTTCACGGCCTTTGTCGGCAGCGAACTGGTGAAGTGGAACAAGCTCGTCAAGGACGCGGGCATCCAGCCGGAATAAGGAGCACCGGATGAATTTCGAAAGGACACCCGAGCAGAACGCCATCGTCGATGCCGTGACGCAGTTGTGCAGCGACTTCGGCCCGGAGTACTGGGCGGAACTGGACCGCGAACACCGGTTCCCCGAAGCATTCCACCAGGCCATGGCTGGGGCGGGCTGGCTGGGCATCGCCATGCCCGAGCGATTCGGCGGGGCGGGGCTGGGCATCACCGAGGCGGCGCTGATCATGCAGACGGTGTCGGCGTCGGGGGCGGGATTCTCCGGCGCGTCGGCCATCCACATGAATGTGTTCGGCCTGAACCCGGTGGTGGTATTCGGCAACGAGGCCCAGCAGGCCGCCGCACTGCCGCCGCTGATCGAAGGTCGCGACAAGGCGTGCTTTGCGGTGACCGAGCCCGATGCGGGGCTGGACACCACGCACCTGAAGACGCAGGCCGTGCGTACCGCCGACGGCAGCGCCTACCGCGTGGACGGCCGCAAGATCTGGATTTCCACGGCGCAGGTGGCCACGCGCATGCTGCTGCTGGCGCGCACCACGCCGCTGGACGCCGTGAGCAAGCCCACGCAGGGCCTGAGCCTGTTCTATACGACGCTGGACCGCAACCACATCGAAGTGCGCGAGATCGACAAGATGGGGCGCGGCGCGGTCGATTCGAACATGCTGTTCATCGACGGCCTGATGGTGCCGGCCGAAGACCGCATCGGCGAGGAGGGCAGGGGCTTCGAGTACATCCTGCACGGGCTGAACCCGGAACGCATCCTGATCGCGGCCGAGGCCGTGGGGCTCGGGCGTGCCGCGCTGGAAGCCGCCACGCGTTACGCCCGGGAGCGCACCGTGTTCGGCCGGACGATCGGCCAGAACCAGGGCATCCAGCATCCGCTGGCGCAAGCCTGGATGGCGCTGGAGGCGGCCGACATGATGGTGTGGAAGGCGGCCTGGCTCTACGATCAGGGCAAGCCCTGCGGTGCAGAGGCCAACGCGGCCAAGTATCTGGCGGCGGAAGCCGCGCACCAGGCGTGCCAGACGGCCGTGCTGACGCTGGGCGGGATGGGCTATGCGCGGGAGTACCACGTGGAACGCTATCTGCGGGAGTCCTATATCCCGCGCATCGCGCCGGTCAGCGCCCAGCTGATCATGTGCCATATCGCGGAGCGCGTGCTGGGGCTGCCGAAGTCGTACTGAAGCCAAAAAAGGAAAAGGAAAAAGGAAATGGCCCCGGACCTGTGAAGATCCGGGGCCATTTTCAGTGCAGGTTTCCCGCTGCCGCGCCATGACGATCCGTGAGGATCTGACACCGTTGAATGCCACGCTGCCTTTCAGCGATGAAAACGTCCAATCATCGTTGAAAAACACCTGGGCCGATGCTCATGGCGCGGCGCGCGGCGGCATGTTCTTCCCATCTAAGAGCCCATGCCGCGCAAATCTGGATGACCCTGCCCGCCATCCAGACCGCGGAAATCGTCAATCACTTGCCAAGCTCGTGGCCAATCACGCCACCCACCACGGCGCCACCGACCGTTCCGGCCGTGCTGCCGTGGGTGGCCTCATGGCCCACCACACCGCCTGCCACCGCGCCGGTTGCCGTGCAGCCCGACAGGGCCCAGCAGCACGCGCCGATGGCGATAACGCCTGTGATTCGCTTCCACATGATGTTCCCCTACGTTGGCGCCGCGCGGTTCCTGCTGTTGTGGCGCGGCGGCGTCTGTCGTTCATCACGCCTCAAGGATAGGTCCGGGCCGCCGTCGGGCCTTTCCGGCGGGCGCTGATTGCACTGTAGGAATTTGTCGGACGGTCGCAACAGGGGGCCTGCAAGGCGTGTCAACCGTGCAAACGTACGAAACCGTGGGGTGCGTGTAGCGGCCGCAAGCGGGCTGATGCACAATCCCCCGCTTCAGTCTGGGCTGAAACGACCGATAACCGTTGGCGGTGCCGGGAATTTCACGCCGGGCACGCCTGACCCTTCAGAATGGCGGCCTGCCGCAAGCCACTGCCCCGTCACCCCGCTGCCATGATGTCGCCCCGTTTCGACGCCTCCCTCGTCCTGATTTCCGTGCTGGTTGCCGTGCTGGCGTCGTATACGGCGCTCGACATGGCGGGCCGCATTTCCACCGCCGCCCGTGGCCACTACGCGCGCATGTGGCTGGCCGGCGGTGCCGTGGCCATGGGGCTGGGCATCTGGTCGATGCATTTCATCGGCATGCTGGCCTTCAGCCTGCTGATTCCGCTGGGGTACGACGTGGCCATCACCGGGGCGTCATTGCTGATTGCCGTGCTGGCGTCGGCATTCGCGCTGCGCCTGGTCAGCCAGGAGTACCTGCCGCGCAGGCGCCTGGCGCTGGGGGCGCTGGCGCTGGGCGCGGCTGTCTCCAGCATGCATTACACGGGCATGGCGGCCCTGCGCATGCAGCCCGGTATCGATTACGACCCCTGGCTGTTCCTGTTGTCGATCGTGATTGCCATGGCGGCTTCGGGCGCGGCCCTGTGGATTGCCTTCCGCCTGCGGCGCAGCATGCCGCGCGTGCATCAATTGCGGTTCGGCGCCGCGCTGGTCATGGGCGGGGCGATCGCCGCCATGCATTACACGGGCATGGCGGCGGCGCGGTTTCCGCTGGGCAGCATCTGCGGCGCGGCGGGCTCGGGCGTGGACAGCGGCGCGCTGGCCCTGCCGATCCTGGTCGTCACCGTATGCGTGCTGGCCGTGGCGCTGATTACTTCGGTGCTCGACATGCGCCTGGAAATGCGGACGGCCGTGCTGGCCGACGCGCTGGGCGTGGCCAACAAGGAGCTCGAATTCCTGGCCCTGCACGACAAGCTGACGCACCTGCCCAACCGGGTGCTGCTGGAAGACCGTTTCCAGCAGGCCATCCAGGCAGCCACGCGGCAGCCCGGCACATTTGCGGTGCTGTTCGTGGATCTGGACGGATTCAAGGGCGTCAACGACACCTACGGCCACCAGATGGGCGACAGCCTGCTGGTGGAGATTGCCGGCCGCCTGCGCGCGTCCGCCCGTTCCGAGGACACCATCTCGCGCGTGGGCGGCGACGAATTCGTCGTGCTGGCCAGGGTGGACGAACCGGCCGACGCCGGTGTGATGGCCGAGCAGCTGATCGAGGCGCTGCGCGAGCCGGCGCACGTGGCCGGCCATGCGCTGCATGTGTCGGGCAGCATCGGCATCGCGCTCTATCCGGCCGACGGCGCCGACCAGGACACGCTGATGACCAACGCCGATGCCGCGATGTACCACGCCAAGGCGTCGGGCCGCAACGCGTACTGCTTCTTCGAACGGTCGATGAACCACCAGGCGCGCGTCCAGCAGTCGCTGATCCAGGACCTGCGCGGCGTGGTCCGCACGGGCCAGCTCGAACTGCACTACCAGCCCAAGTTCGCGGCAACGGACAGCCGCCTGGTGGGGGCCGAGGCGCTATTGCGCTGGCACCATCCGTTGCACGGCCTGCTGATGCCCGACCAATTCATCGGCCTGGCCGAAAAAACCGGCGCCATCGTGCCGATCGGCAAATGGGTGCTCGACGAAGCCTGCCGCCAGCTGGCCGCCTGGCGTGCCAGCGGCCATCTGGACTGGTCGATGGCGGTGAACCTGTCGGCGCTGCAGTTCTGTCACGCGGGGATGATCGAGACTGTGTCCGATGCGCTGAAGCACCACGGCATCCCGGCCGCAAGCCTGACGCTGGAAATCACCGAAAGCACGGCCATGCGCGATGTGGAAGAAACGCTCGCGATCATGACGCAGCTCGACGACATGGGCGTGCGCATTGCCATCGACGACTTCGGTACCGGCTATTCGAGCCTGCTGCACCTGAAGCGCATTCCGGCCAGCGAGCTGAAGATCGACCGCGGCTTTGTGCGCGACCTGGCGGAGGATTCGGAGGATGCGGCCATCGTGTCGGCCATCGTTGCGCTGGGCCGTACGCTGAACCTGCAGGTGGTGGCGGAAGGGGTGGAGACCGCCGCGCAGCAGTCGTTCCTGGCGGGGCTGGGGTGCGATGCGCTGCAGGGTTACCTGCTGGGCCGGCCGGTGCCCGCCGCGCAATTCATGAGCCAGGCGGCGACGCGGTAAGCGCCGCCGCCTGGCGGTTCGGGCCGTATCAGCCCGGATCTGGCCCGAGCGGGCCATGGCGTGGATCAGGCACCGTCCGTGTACGGGCTGCGTGCGTCGCGCACATCATGCGCGCCATCGACGAACGGGTTGCGCGCATCGCGCACGTCGCGGGCGCCATCGGTGTACACGTCGCGGGCTCCCAGGCGTTCGACGATGCCATCACGGTTGGTGACACGTGCGCCGTCAGTGTAAGGGTCGGCGCTGCGCGGGGCGGCGTTGGCCATCGTGGCGGCACCGGCCAGCGTAGTGGCGAGGGCGGTATAGAGCAGGGCTTTCTTGATCATGTGGACTCCTTGGATTCGAGGATGGAGGCAGTTCGGTGTGTCGGTGGTTTGTACCGGTCGTCATGCGACCTTGGCTTGCAGTCTATAAGCCGGGTAACCACGCCAACATGACCAACGCATGACAGATTCGTCATTCGTTCGCGCGCCGCGCGGCGCCATGGGCACCGCCGAACACTGCGCGGCGAATGCAACATTCCGGCGGTAATCGGCGGATTCCGCGGGAGCCGCGCCAACAAGCTGTAGAATCCGTGCTGGTCCGCCGGATTTCCTGCCCGGACCGCTCCCCCCTTCGAATTCTCCAGCCCGCCCGCAAGGTGGCGGGCGCGCACCATAAGTCATGTCCGAGTCTGATGCAGCCAAACAAGCCGCGGTGGCATGGATCCGCGAGCAGATGGATCACCATGGCCTGACGTTCGACCATCTCGTCGAAGCAGGCTGCTTTACCGATGCCGACACCGATGATGGCGCCGATGTGGCGTCATCCGCCCCCGACGCCCAGCCGCCGGTGGCGGGCGCCGCCGCGCCGCGCGCGATGTATCGCAATGCGATGGGTCAGACCTGGGACGGCGTCGGCGAGTATCCGGACTGGCTGCAGCGCGCGGTCAACGCCGGACAATCGATCGACTTCTACCGCGTCGACTAAGGCGCGCCCGTCCGAGATTGGCTGCCGGTTACTGCACGACGGCCAGCGAGGTCACCGTCAGCAGCCCGTCGACACGGTCGACGGTGAACCGCACCTTGTCGCCCGCCTGCACCCGCGTCAGCATCGCCGGGTCCTTCACCCGAAAAATCATCGTCATCGCGCCCATGTCGAGGTTGCCGATCGGCCCGTGACGTATCGTCAGCTTGCCGGCCTCGGCATCGACCTTGCGGATTTCGCCGTCCACTTCGGGTAACGGCGCCTGCGCCGTGGCGGCTGCCATCGGGGCGTCGGGCGCACCGGCCGTCAACGCCATCGCAGCGGGGGATGCCCCGGCCAGCAGGGCCAGCAGCGTTGCGGTTGCCATCGTGTGTTTCATTGCTGTCCTTCGGTTGATGCGGTGGAGCGCCTATCGCGTACGGCGCGGCGCCTGCGCCACGGGTTCGGTGTATTCGAATGCCACGGTGCCCCTGGGATGCCGATACCAGCCTGGATCGCGGTAGTCATTGGCTGCCATGCCCGCCCGCACCTTGAGCGTGGTGAACATGCCACCCATCTCGATGGGGCCGAACGGGCCCTGGCCGCTCATCATCGGCAGCGTGTTCTCCGGCAGCGGCATCTCCATGCTGCCCATGTCGGCCATGCCCGCCTGGCCCATCGGCATGTAGTCGGGCACCAGCGCGTTCATGCGGCCGGCCAGGTCCTTCTGCTTCACGCCGATCATGGTGGGCAGGTTGTGGCCCATCGCGTTCATCGTGTGGTGCGACTTGTGGCAGTGGAACGCCCAATCCCCCGGGTTGTCGGCCACGAACTCGATGGCCCGCATCTGGCCCACCGCGACATCGGTGGTCACTTCCGGCCAGCGCGCCGACGGCGGCACCCATCCCCCGTCGGTGCCCGTTACCTCGAAGCGGTGGCCGTGCAGGTGGATCGGGTGGTTGGTCATGGTCAGGTTGCCCATGCGGATGCGCACGCGGTCGCCCAGACGCACGGGCAGCACGTCGATGCCGGGAAACACCCGGCTGTTCCACGTCCACATGTTGAAATCGGTCATCTCGGCCACGCGCGGCGTGTACGAGCCGGGGTCGATGTCGTACGCGGCGATCAGGAACACGAAATCGCGGTCCACGCGCTGGGCGGCGGCGTCACGCGGGTGCACGACGATAAAGCCCATCATGCCCATGGCCATCTGCACCATCTCGTCGGAATGCGGGTGGTACATGAAGGTGCCCGCATGGCGCATCTCGAACTCGTAGACGAACGTCTTGCCGGGCGGGATATGCGGCTGCGACAGCCCGCCCACGCCGTCCATGCCCGCCGGCAGCAGCACGCCGTGCCAGTGCACGGTGGTGTGTTCCGGCAGCTTGTTGGTGACGAAGATGCGCACACGGTCGCCTTCCACGCACTCGATCGTCGGTCCCGGACTCTGGCCGTTGTAGCCCCACAGGTGGGCGGTCATGCCGGGCGCCATCTCGCGCTCGACCGGTTCGGCCACCAGATGGAATTCCTTCCAGCCGTTGCGCATGCGCCAGGGCAGTGTCCAGCCGTTGAGTGTGACCACGGGCTGATAGGGCCGGCCGCTGGCGGGCGCAAGCGGCGGCTGGGTGGTGGCGCTGTGCTGCAGCGGCGCCTCGGGCAGGGCGGCTGCGCCTGCGCGCGACACCATTGCCGTGCCGAGCATGGCCGCCGCCGATTGTCCCAGGAAGTTGCGTCGGGAAACCATTGTCATTGTCCTTGTGGGGTCGTGGCGGCAGGGGTGGCCGGGGTGGGCGCGGCCGCGGCGTCGGGCAGGCGGCCGCCCAGCGCGCCGCGCAGGTCGGCATCGGCCAGCCAGAAGTCGCGCTGCGCGTCGAGGTAGCCGTTCACGGCGTTGACCTGCTCGCGCGCGTCGGTCAGCAGTTCGAACACGCTGACCAGCATGCCGTTGTAGCGCAGCAGGCTTTCATCGACGATGCGCTTGCGCAGCGGCACCACTTCGTCGCGATAGTGCAGGGCGATGTCGTAGCGCGCCTGGTAGCCGGCGTAGGTCTCGCGCACCATCGACCGGGCGTTGATCGCCTGTTCGGCCAGCCGCGCCGCCGCCTGCATGTAGACGGCTTCGGCGCGGGCCACCCGGGCCCCGCCCCAGTCGAACAGCGGCACCTCGATGTCGATGCCGTAGCCCGTTTCGCGCGGCCGGCTGGTCTCGGAGTTATGGAGATAGCTGACGTCCAGCACGCTGATGAAGCGCGTGGCGCGGGTCAGGCCGAGCGAGCGCGACAGGCTGTCCAGTTGCAGGCGGCCGGCCTGCAGGTCAAGACGCTGCGAAATCGCATAGCCTTCCAGGTCCTGCATGGCCGGACGCGCCCTGGGCAGGTCGGGCAGGCGGTCCGGCAGCGTGTAGGCGATGTCGGCCCCCCACAGCCCCAGTTCGCGCGTCAGCTGTTCGCGTGCCGACAGCGCCCGTTCGCGGGCGCGCGCCAGCTGCGCTGCCGCATCGGCGTAGAAGGCTTGCTCGCGGGCATGGTCGAGGGCGCTGACGTTGCCGGCGCGGGCCAGATCGCGCGCGAACAGCGCGCCGGTTTCGGCGGCCCGGCGTACCTGATCGGCATAGCGGGCGGCCTGCTCGGCGGCAACGGCCTGCACCCAGGCGCGACGGGTGGCTTCGGCGCGGCGCAGTGTGGCATCGGCCACGGCCAGGCGCGTCTGCGCAAAGCGGCCTTCCTCGATGCGGGCGGCAAAGGGCAGCGCCAGCAGGTTCATCAGCCCGATGGTGACAGCCCGGTCGATCTTGAGTTCGTCGCCCGACGTCTTGCGGCTGAACGAGAAACCGGGGTTCGGCAGCCGCGTGGCCTGCACGTAATCGGCCTCGGCGATGCCCAGGTCGGCGTACTGGGCCTGCAACCCGGCATTGTTGAGCAGTGCGACCTGGATCGCGGCATCGGCATCTAGTGGTTTCGCCAGAAGCTCGCGCGTGCGGTCGCGCAATGCACTGCGCTCGGCATCGCTGCGCGCCCAGACGGCGTCCTTGGCCAGCCTGTCGCGTGCGGTGTCGGCAACCGGGCCGAAGCCGCCGTCGGGCGCAAAGCCCGCACACCCGGTCAGCAGGATCGCGGCGGCCAGCGGCACTGCAGCGCGACGAAACATGGCATTCATCATGGCTGGGCTCCATCAGTGCGCGTGATGGCCGGCATGGCCACTACGGTCGGCCTGGCCTGCCGCCGGTGCGGATGCCGGCGCGGCAGTGGTGCCCTGCGGCATGGGGTGGCCGGCATGTGGGTCGGCCGCCGGCGTGGCGCCCGGAGTGACATCGGCATTCGACTGGCGCCAGGGCGAGACCTTCGGGCTCTGGTAGGGGACGTAACCTGCCATCGGCGCGATGTCGGGCAACGCCGGCACGGGTGCGGCAGCATTCAGGGGATCGGGCAGATCGGGCGGGTGGGCCGGATGGACGGCAGGCGCCGACGCCTGGGCCACGGCAAGGGCCGGGGCAAGCGTCAGCAGCCAGGCCACGGCGACGGTACGCACGGCGGGCATGACATCCTCTTGAATCTTGAGCCGCCGCACGCGGCGGTTCAGGCCGTGCGGCAGACAAATACAGGGGTGGATCGGCGCGGACGATTCAGTCGGCCGCGCCCTCGGCGCCGGTTCAGGCGCGGGGACGAGCGTGCGAAGGACGCACCTCGGGTGTCAGCAGCGACGGGCAGGCGGCCGGTCGGCAGGCAGGGGAAGCTGGCTGGCAAAGCTGGCCGGGGTGGCCAGCGGCAGGGCATGGCGGCGGTGTTGCAACGCCACGAGGGGAATTTCCGGCAGCAGCATGGCGCTGGCTGCGCAGGCACCGCACGCGCTGCAGTGTCCTGCGGCATGGTGCGCATGTTCGGTCGGCTGGTCAGGCGTGGCGCCGGCAGGCTGCACGTCGTGCCACACTGGCATATCGGCGTTGTCGCTCGTGCCGGCCTGGTGGCAGTGCGCGTGATCCGTCTGGACCATCTGGCCCGACTGGTCCATCACCAGCACCGCCTCGGCTTCCGCCTCCGCCTTGATGGCGGCATGGCGTTCCGGCATCGACAGGCCCGCGGCTTGCGTGACGCTGCAGATCATCATGACTGCTGCCGCAGCGCCCTGGATGGGCAACGCGAACATGGCAAGACACAACAGGAAGCTGGCGATCAGACGTTTCATCAGAATTTGACTAGACCTGCCCGTCAAGGGCGCGGCAGGCTGCCACCATCGGGGCAGCGGGCATTGTACTGTGTTTGAAGGCACGATTTCGCCGATTGACGATGACATTCCTGCAATGTTCCACAAAATGCGTCTAACCTCGGATAGTGTCTAGGTTCTGCAATAAACCGAACAGGCGGCACCGGCGACGAGCCGGCGCCCGGAAGTGAATCCCCATGCGTATCCTGATTGTCGAAGACGAACCGAAGGCCGGCGATTACCTGCTCAAGGGCCTGACGGAGTCCGGCTTCGTGGCCGACCTGGCGCGCGACGGCGTGGACGGCCTGTCCCATGCCCGCGAGCAGCACTACGATTTGATCGTCCTGGACGTGATGCTGCCCGGCATCGACGGCTGGCAGGTTCTGCGCGAACTGCGGCGCGACAAGGACACGCCGGTGCTGTGCCTGACCGCGCGCGACGAACTCTCGGATCGGCTCAAGGGTCTGGAACTGGGCGCCGACGACTATATGGTCAAGCCCTTCGCGTTCGCCGAACTGGTGGCGCGCATCCGCACCATCCTGCGCCGGGGGCCGCTGCGCGAGAGCGAATTCATGGAAGTGGCAGACCTGCAGATCGACACGATCCGGCGCCGCGTCACGCGTGCCGGCCAGAAGATCGATCTGACGTCGAAGGAATTCGCGCTGCTGCAACTGCTGGCGCGGCGTCGTGGCGAGGTGCTGTCGCGCTCGCTGATCGCCTCGCAGGTGTGGGACATGAATTTCGACAGCAACACCAATGTGGTGGATGTGTCGATTCGGCGGCTGCGCGCCAAGGTGGACGACCCTTTCCCGAAGAAGCTGATCCATACGCGCCGTGGCATGGGCTACGTGCTCGATGAGTCGGAAGAAGCGTGAGCGCCGCAGCATGAGGCGCCTCGTGCGCATGCGGCGCGCGCTGAAGGCGTGGATGCCGGCGTCGCTGACCACCCGGCTCGCGCTGGCCTATGGCCTGACCACGGCCGCGATCCTGGTCGGGGTGGCCACCTATCTGTCCAGCGCCCTCGGCAGCCAGTTGCAGTCGCGCGACGAATCCGAACTCGTCGGCGAAGTGCTGCTGGTACGCCATCTGTTGCGCGAAGTGGCCGACGAAACCGAAATCCGCACCGATACGCATCGTTTTGCAGATATTGCGATGGGGCACGAGGGGCTGATCCTGGTCGTGCGCAACGCGTCGGGCGATCCGCTGATCTCGCTGAATCCCCATAACGAAACCCTGCCGCCGCTGCGTGTGCTGCCGCTGTCCACGGCCCCGGACAAGTCGCAGCTGCAGACCTGGCATCCGCGCAATGGTGTGCCGTCGCGCGGCATGGCCGCCTTGGGCCAGATTGGCGACACGGGCCGGACCGTCGAAATCATCGTGCTCAGCGACGCTGGCTACCGCGTGGCGCTGATGCGCGAGTATCGGGGCGAACTGCTGGGCGCGGTGCTGTGCGGGGCGATCGTGGCGGCGGCGCTGGGCTTCGTGCTGGCGCGGCGCGGGCTGCGCATGCTGCGGCGCATGGCCAGCGATGCGGCGGCGGTGACCACCAGCCGCCTGGCGACGCGGCTCGATGTCGGCGGCGCGCCCGAAGAACTGCGTGAGCTGGCCGGCGCGCTGAACGGCATGCTGGCCCGGCTGCAGGACAGCTTCACGCGCCTGTCGCAGTTCTCGGCCGATCTGGCGCACGATTTCCGGACGCCCATCAGCAATCTGGTGGGGCAGACGCAGGTGACGCTGGCCCAGCGCCGTACGCCGGCCGAGTATGAGGCGGTGCTCGAATCGAACCTGGAAGAGTACGAGCGCCTGTCGCGCATGATCGAGAACATGCTGTTTCTGGCGCGCGCGGACAACGCACAGGTGGCGCTGGGCGCCCGCCCGCTCGATGCACGGGCCGAACTCGACAAGGTGGCGGAGTATTTCGAGGCCGTGGCGGCCGACCGGAACCTGACGGTGATGGTCTCGGGCCACGCCACGGTCGTGGCGGACCAGACCTTGCTGCGCCGCGCCATCATCAATCTGCTGGACAACGCGCTGCGCCATGCGCCGGTGGGCAGTGCGGTGCGCATGGCGGTGGCCCGCAATGGCACGGATGTGACGGCGATCACTGTCACCAACGGCGGCCCGGCGATCCAGGCCGATGCCTTGCCGCACCTTTTCGGGCGCTTCTACCGCGCCGATCCGTCGCGCCGGAATTCGTCGGGGTCCACGGGGCTCGGTCTGGCGATTGTCGACACGATCATGCGGCTGCACGGCGGCAGCGTGTCAGTGACCAGTGTCGAGGAACAGACCCGCTTCGAACTCGAGTTTCCTGACAATTCTGTCAGCAGGGCAGGCGCATAATGGCGCCGCGCGGACTATCCGTCCGCGGACCCTACAGGAGACCGACATGCAGGTGCAACCGTATCTAGACTTTGGCGGACGCTTTGACGAGGCCATGGCCTTCTATGGCCAGGTAATGGGCGCAAAGGTGACATTCCTGATGCGCTACAAGGACACTCCCCCGGGCGGCGGCGAGCCGCCATCCGCGGCTTGGGCCGAGAAGGTCATGCACGCCAACGTCCAGATCGGCGATAGCCAGATCATGGCGTCGGACGGCCGGGAGGGACAGACCCCGGCGTTTTCGGGCTTCATGCTATCGGTAGGCTACGTCCCGAACGCCGAAGGCAAGCGCATTTTCGACGCGCTGTCCGAAGGCGGACAGGTCATCATGCCGTACCAGAAGACCTTCTGGGCCGAAGGCTTCGGCATGGTGGTCGACAAGTTCCAGATGACCTGGATGGTGAACTGCGAGCATTGAGCTTAGGCCAGTCTCTTTGCCCGGCCTCTCCCGCAAGCAGGAGAGGCCGACCCGCGTCAGTCCAGGACGGAGCCGGCCGGTTCGACCGCCGTTTCCGTCCGGCGCCCATGCGCCCACCTGTACAGCACCGGCAGTACCAGCAGCGTCAGCGCCGTCGATGACAATATCCCGCCAATAACCACGGTCGCCAGCGGCCGTTGCACTTCGGCGCCGGTACCGGTGGCAATGGCCATCGGCACGAATCCCAGCGAAGCCACCAGCGCCGTCATCAGCACCGGCCGCAGGCGCGTCAGCGCCCCGTGGAACACCGCGTCATCGAGCGACTCGCCCTGCTCGCGCAGGCCGCGGATAAACGACAGCATCACCAGCCCGTTGAGCACGGCCACCCCGGACAGCGCGATAAAGCCCACCGCCGCCGAAATCGACAGCGGAATCCCGCGCAGCCACAGTGCCAGCACGCCGCCGGTCAGGGCAAACGGAATGCCGGTGAACACCAGCAGGCCGTCGCGCGCATTGCCGAACATCACGAACAGCAGCACGAAGACTAGCAGCAGCGCCAGCGGCACCACGATCCGCAACCGCTCGGTGGCGGACTGCAGTTGCTCGAACGTGCCGCCCCAGGCAATCCAGTAGCCCGCCGGAATCTGCACGCGCGATTCGATGGCCGACATGGCCTCGGGCACGAAGCCGCCCACATCGCGGCCGCGCACGTTGGCGCTGATCACGATGCGGCGCTTGCCGTTTTCGCGCGATACCTGGTTGGGCCCGGGCGATACGTCGAGCGTAGCAATTTCGCCAAGCGGGATATAGCTGGTGCCGCCATTGGCGCTTCGGGGCAGCGGAATCGGCAGCCGCCGCAGGGCGTCCACGTCGGCGCGGATGCCTTCGGGCAGCCGCACGCCGATATTGAAGCGGCGGTCGCCCTGGTAGAACACCCCCGCGTCGCGCCCGCCGATGGCGATGGCCACGGTGTCCTGCACGTCGATCATGTTCAGCCCGTAGCGCGCGGCGCGGGCGCGGTCCACATCGACGGTCAGCACCGGCAGGCCGGTGGTCTGCTCGACCTTGACTTCCGTGGCGCCGGGCACAGTCTGGAGCACCTGGGCGATCTTCTGCGCCGTGGCGTCCAGCACCGCGTTGTCGTCGCCAAACAGCTTGACCGCCACATCGCTGCGCACGCCGGAAATCAGCTCGTTGAAGCGGAGCTGGATCGGCTGCGAAAACTCGTAGCGATTGCCCGGAATGGTCTCCAGTTCGGCCTCCATCGCCGCGCGCAGCGCGTCGCGCGAGCGGCCCGGGTCCGGCCACTGGTCGTGCGGCTTCAGCATGATGTAGGCATCCGACGCATTGGGCGGCATCGGGTCGGAGGCAATCTCGGCCGTGCCGGTGCGCGAGAACACGCGTTCGATTTCCGGAAATTTCGCCTTGAGACGGGCCTCGATCTGCTGCTGCATCGCCACGGACTGCGTCAGGCTGGTGCCCGGAATGCGCAGCGCCTGCACCGAGAAGTCGCCCTCGTTCAGGTTCGGGATGAATTCGCTGCCAAGGCGCGTGGCCAGCAGGCCGCTGAGCAGGATGGCCACCACGGCTGCCGTCAGCACCACCGGCGTATTGGCCAGCGCATGCCTCAGGGCGGGCTCGTACCAGCGCCTGGCCCAGCCCATGATGCGGTTCTCCTTTTCGGCGACACGGTCACCGATGAACAGCGCGACCGCCGCCGGCACGAAGGTCACGGACAGGATCAGCGCGCCCAGCAGGGCCACCACGACCGTCATCGCCATCGGATGGAACATCTTGCCTTCCACGCCGGTCAGCGCAAAGATCGGCACGTAGACGATCATGATGATCAGCTGGCCGAATACCAGCGGGCGCCGGGCTTCGCGGGCCGCGGCAAACACTTCCTCGAAGCGTTCCGCGCGCGTCAGCGGGCGGCCCAGCCGTTCCCGGGCATGGGCCAGGCGCCGCACGCAGTTCTCGACGATCACCACCGCGCCGTCGACGATGATGCCAAAATCCAGCGCCCCCAGGCTCATCAGGTTCGCGCTGATCCGGTACGTGACCATGCCCGTGAACGTGAACAGCATCGACAACGGAATCACCATCGCCGTGATCAGCGCCGCGCGCAGGTTGCCCAGGAACAGGAACAGCACCGCGATCACCAGCACGGCGCCTTCGAGCAGGTTCTTCTTGACCGTGCCGATGGCCTTGTCGACCAGCGTCGTGCGGTCATAGACCGTGACGGCCTTCACGCCGGCCGGCAGCGACTTGTTGATCGCGGCCATGCGCGTGTCCACCGCGCGCGACACGGCCCGGCTGTTCTCGCCGATCAGCATGAACACCGTGCCCAGCACCACTTCGCGGCCATTGTCCGTCGCGGCCCCGGTGCGCAGTTCGCGGCCCAGCCCCACGTCGGCCAGGTCGCGCACGCGGATCGGCTGGCCCTGCGCCGTGCCGACGATCACCTCGCGGATATTGTCGATCGACCTTACCTGCCCGGGCGCGCGCACCAGGTACTGCTGGCCGCGCCGCTCGATATAGCCGGCGCCGACGTTGCCGTTGTTGCGCTCCAGTGCCTGCACCACGTCTTGCAGAGACAGCCCGTAGGACGCCATCTTCTCCGGGCTCGGCGCCACCAGGTAGTCCTTGGCGAAACCGCCAATCGAATTGATCTCGGTCACGCCCGGCACCGTACGGAGCTGCGGCTTGATGATCCAGTCCTGGATTTCGCGCAGGTCCGTGGGCGTGTACGCGGTGCCGTCGGGCTTGCGCGCGCCGGGGTCGGCTTCCACGGTCCACAGGTAGATTTCGCCCAGGCCGGTGGAAATCGGCCCCATCTGTGGCGAAATGCCGGAGGGCAGGTGCTCGCGGGCTTCCTGAATGCGCTGGTTGACCAGTTGCCGCGCGAAGTAGATGTCCGTGCCGTCCCGGAAGATCACGGTGATCTGGGACAGGCCGTAGCGGGACAAGGACCGCGTCTGCTCCAGCCCCGGCAGGCCGGACATCGCGGTCTCCAGCGGATAGGTGACGCGCTGCTCGGCTTCCAGCGGCGAATAACCGGGCGCCTCGGTGTTGATCTGCACCTGCACGTTGGTGATGTCGGGCACGGCATCGATCGGCAGGCGGCTGTAGTTGTATACGCCCAGGCCAGCCATGGCCAGCACGCCCAGCATGACCAGCCATCGCTGTGCGATGGCAAACCGGAGAATACGTTCGAACATGGCGGTCTCCGGTCAGTGCGCGTGCTCGGCGCTGGCCTTGCCCTGTTCCGCCTTCAGCACGAAGCTGTTCGCGGAGACATAGCGCGTGCCGGCTGCCAGGCCATCGACGATTTCAATGCGCTTGCCGTCGGTGCGCCCGGTCCTGACCGTGCGCGCCGCAAAGCCGCCCGGCACCTCGACATACACCTGCTGGCGGTCGCCGTCGGTCTGCAGCGCGTCGCTGTCGATGACCACGGCGGCGTCGGTTTCGCCGGTGGCGACGCTGACGGTGACGAACAACCCCGGCCGCCATGCCATCTGCGGGTTAGCCAGCGTGACCCGCGCGGTGGCCGTGCGGGTCTGCTGGCCCAGCAGGGCACCCACGTACGAGATCCTGCCTTCGGCGGTGCCGTCGAAGGCGGCCGATGTCACCCGGACCGCCTCACCGAGCCTGACGTGGCCCAGGTCCTTGGCCGCGATCACGAACTCGGCCCATACCGTGTTGAGATCGGAAATCGTGAAGACCGCGGTTTCGGCCGCCACGGCCTCGCCCAGTGCGAGATGCTTTTCCACCACGATGCCGTCGAACGGCGCGCGCAGCTCGAACTGGTTGATGGCGCGGGCTGAAGTCGTGGCACCGATCGCGGTCAGCTTCTGCCGCACATTCTGCGCGGCGATTTCGGCTTCCTGCAGTGTGGTGCGCGCGGCCAGGAAGTCTTGTTCCGCCGACACCTTGTCTTCCCAGAGTGTCTTTTCCCGCGCGTAGGTGGTGCGGGCCAGTTCGAGCCGGCGCTGGGCGGCCAGCAGTTCGCTGCGCTGGTCGGACAGCTGGGTGCTGGCGAATATCGCAAGCAGGTCGCCTTTCTTTACGCGCTGGCCCAGGTTGGCCACCACCGATTCGGCAACGCCCGCCACGCGCGGCACGACGTGCGCGGTGCGGTCCTCGTTGAACTTGATTTCGCCGGGAAACTCCACGGCGCTGCGGATTCTGCCGGGCCCGGCGCTGGATATCGACAGACTGGCGTTGCGGATCTGCTCCGGCGTCATGGCGATGCGGCCGGCGTCTTCGTCTGCGTGGCCGGCGTGGTCGCCATGTGCGGCGTGGCTTGCTTCCGGGGCCGAGGCCGGCGCGGCATGGGCGGCCTCGCCTTCGCCTTCATGGCTGTGGCCGTCGCCGCGGCCAGCCAGCAGCAGCGCCAGCGCGGCCATCAGGCCGGCGATCACGATGGCGGCAATCGCCACGCCTTGTTTGCGGGTCAAAGTCATCACGGTGTTCCTTGCGTTGGCGCGTCAGCGGCCAAGAATGCGATCGATGGTGGTGGCGGCCTGCCAACTGCTGGCGACGACACCGAGATAGCGGATGCGGGCCTGGAACAGCGTGCGCTGCGCATCCAGCACATCGAGATAGTTGAATTTGCCGGCCTCGAAACCTTGGGTCGCCGCCTGCAAGGCGCGCTCCGCGGCGGGCAGGACGGTCTCCCGCAAGGTCAGCGCCGAGGTGCGTGACACGTTCAACTGGCTGGATGCCTGCTGCAGGTCGTGCTCCAGGCGCAGCCGCGTGGCGCGCAGTTCGTCGGCGGCCTTGTCGGCCTGGCGGATGGCGGTGTACAGGTTGCCCTGGTTGCGATCGAACAACGGCAGCGGAATGGCGATGCCCACCACGGGGAATGTGCCGCGCTCGGGGGCGCCGTTGTCGCGCTTGGCGCCCACGCTGAGCGTCACGTCCGGGTACTGGCGGCTGCGCTGCACGTTGATTTCGGCCTGGCGCCGATCCAGTTCGCGTTCGCTGGTCAGCAGCGCGGGCGCGTTGTCGAGCGATTGGCGAAGCAGGGCGGACGCCGGTCGGGCCGGCAGGTTGTCCAGCTTGCCGTCGGCTTCCGAAAATCGCGGAGACGGATTGCCCCACAGCGTGGCGAGGGTCTGGCGGGCCGCTACCAGACCGGCATCGGCCTCGGCGCGCTCCAGTTCGGCGTTGGCCAGTTCGACCTGGGCCTTGGTTTCCTCGACCGGCGAGATCTTGCCCGCCGCCACACGGCGCGCGGCGGCTTCGGCGCCGCGCCGGGCGATATCGACGGACCCGGCGGCCAGCCTGATGCGTTCCTGGGCGATCAGCACGTTGAAAAAGGCGCCGATCACGGTGGCGCGCAGGTCCGCTTGCAAGACCCCGAGCTGGGCCTGCGCCACATCGCGTGCGCGCTGTGCGGCACCGATACGCGCGCCGCGCTTGCCGCCGAGCTCTACCGGCAGGTTCATCTGGGCGGTGGTGGCACGCGTGGCCTGCCGCGTGTCTTCCATCTGGACCGACACTTCGGGATTCGGGATCACACGGGCCTGGGTAATGCCGCCTTCGGACGCGTCCACTTCGATCCGGGCGGCCGACAGCGTGGGGTTTTGCGACGCCGCCAGCGCCAGCGCGGCGTCGAGCGTCAGGGCGCCGGGCGGCTCCTGGACACCGGATGAAGCGTCCTGGGCGAGCGCCCCGGGCGTGAAGAACGGGCTGCACAACGCGGCCGCCAGCCCCAGCGGCAATAAAAGGCTTCTCATCGAATTCACCAGATCAGCAGGAGAAAATCGGCGAGACGCGCAGCGATACCGCTCAGCGGTATCGGGATGACAGGGTCAGTCGTGCGTCCCGCCGGCTAGGCGAGACGCAGCCACTGGGGCCGATCTGGGACGGGGGCGGGAATGGAACCGAACGCGTACTGGCGCGGCGCGTAGCGCAAGGTGACGTAGCGATAGTCACCGGGCATGCGAAGTTCGGCGAAGACGCCGTGCGAACCGGGGAAGTGGCAGGCGGTACAGTCGCCGTCGGGCAGGCTGGCGGCCTTTGCGGTGGTCTTGCCGGCCGTTTTGCCGGCCTTGTGCGCGTCGCTGCCGTGCTCGTGCGTGTGATGGCCGAAATGGTTGGTCATCGCGGCCGGCAGGGCAGCCGATTCATGTGCGCAATAGGCCGCAGCGCCGGCCCAGGCAAACTGGAGCGGGAGCAGGATCGACAGGAAGACGAGCAGCAGGCGGCGCATGGGCAGCGATTATAGGCTGCCGCACCCGCAGTGGACATTACGTTGATGTCATCGTCGGGGTCTTTCCGACCGGTGCTTGACCTTGAAGTGGCTACAGGGTCTTCAATAGCACGCAACAACGCATAAATGGATAACCGCCATGGCTCGTACCATCCCTGAAAACCTGCTGACGCCGGGTTCGGCAGCCCGCGATCATGGGCACGACCATTCACACGACCACGACGACGACCACGACCATGACCAGGACCATGACCAGGACCATGACCAGGACCATGACCATGCCCGCAGCCCGGCGCCTGCCAGTTGCGGCTGTGGCACCCCCTGCGGCGCCCCGCTGACGCAGGGACCGGCGGTGGCCGCACCCGCTGGCACGCGGTCGGCCGCGTACCGGATCGAGGCGATGGACTGCCCGACCGAGGAAACGCTGATCCGGAACAAGATCGGCAATATGGCCGGCGTGGCGGCGCTCGACTTCAACCTGATGCAGCGCGTGTTGACTGTGCATCACACGCTGGATTCGCTCGATGCCGTGGTCAAGGCGATTGCGTCGCTGGGCATGAAGGCCGAGCCGCTGTCGGACGACAGCGCCAAGGCGGCCGTGGCGGAACCGGGCAAGCCCTGGTGGCCGCTGGCGCTGGCCGGTGCGGCCGCCATCGGCGCCGAAGTGGCCGAGTGGTTCCACATCGGCGCGCCTTATCTGCCGGCGGCACTGGCGTTGGCAACGGTGCTGATGTCGGGCCTGGGCGTCTATCGCAAGGGCTGGATCGCGGTGCGCAACGGCAACCTGAATATCAACGCGCTGATGAGCATTGCTGTCACGGGTGCCATGGTGATTGGCCAGTGGCCCGAAGCGGCGATGGTGATGGTGCTGTTCGCGCTGGCCGAGCGGATCGAGGCGGCCTCGCTGGACCGCGCGCGCAATGCCGTCCGGGGGCTGATGGCGATGGCGCCGGAGCAGGCCACCGTGCTGCAGCCCGATGGCACCTGGCAGGCCGTGGAGGCGCGCGCGGTGGCCGTGGGTGCGACGGTGCGGCTGCGCCCCGGCGAGCGGGTAGCCCTGGACGGGCGCGTGCTGCGCGGCCAGTCGGCGCTTGACCAGGCGCCAATTACGGGCGAGAGCGTGCCGGTGGACAAGTCGCAGGGCGATCCGCTCTATGCCGGTTCGATCAATCAGTCGGGCGAGCTCGAATACGCCGTGACGGCGCCCGCCAACGACTCCACGCTGGCACGCATCATCCATGCCGTGGAAGCCGCGCAAGGCAGCCGCGCACCGACCCAGCGTTTCGTGGACCAGTTCGCGCGCATCTATACGCCGGTGGTCTTCGCCATCGCGCTGGGCGTGGCCGTGATGCCGCCGCTGGTCCTGGGCGGCGCCTGGCTGGACTGGGTTTACAAGGCGCTGGTGCTGCTGGTGATCGCGTGTCCGTGCGCGCTGGTGATCTCCACCCCGGTGACGATCGTCAGCGGGCTGGCTGCGGCGGCCCGGCGCGGCATCCTGATCAAGGGCGGCGTCTATCTGGAACAGGGCCGGCATCTGTCATGGCTGGCACTGGACAAGACCGGCACGCTGACGCACGGCAAGCCCGCCCAGACCGATATGGCGCTTTTGGTGGATGACGTGCCGCAGGCGCGCGCCATCGCCGCAAGCCTGGCGGCACGATCGGACCACCCGGTGTCGCGCGCGGTGGCCGCGGCCGCGGACGCCGATGGCGTGGCGCGGCGGGAAGCGACGGATTTCGCGGCCTTGCCCGGGCAGGGCGTACGGGGCACGGTGGATGGCGTGGCGTACAGCTTCGGCAATCACCGGCTGATCCACGATCTGGGGGCTTGTTCGCCGGCCCTGGAAGCACGGCTGGAGGCCATCGAGCGGCAGGGCAAGACCATCGTGATGCTCGCGGCGACGCCGGGCGACGGGCAGCCTGCCCGCGCGCTGGCCCTGTTCGGCGTGGCCGACACCGTACGGGAGACCAGCCGGCAGGCCATCGAACAGCTGCACGCGCTGGGCGTGAAGACGCTGATGCTGTCGGGCGACAACCCGCATACGGCACAGGCCATTGGCCAGGCCGTGGGCATCGACGAGGTACGTGGCAATCAGTTGCCGCAGGACAAGGCCGATGCCATCGCCGCGCTGGCGGGGCAGGCGCATAGGCATGCGAACAAGGTCGGCATGGTGGGCGACGGCATCAACGATGCGCCCGCGCTGGCGCGGGCCGATATCGGTTTTGCGATGGGGGCGGCGGGCACGGACACGGCCATCGAAACCGCCGACGTGGCGTTGATGGACGATGACCTGCGCAAGATCCCCGCCTTCGTGCAGCTGTCGCGCCGTACGTCGGCCATCCTCAAGCAGAACATCACGCTGGCGCTGGGCATCAAGGTGGTGTTCCTGGCCCTGACCGTGATGGGCATGGGCACTATGTGGATGGCGGTATTTGCCGATATGGGCGCGAGCCTGCTGGTGGTGTTCAACGGGCTGCGCCTGACGCGCAAGGGCGCGGCCTGACCCCCGATTCGGACGAACCCGCGGCCGGGCGGGTTACGGCTGGATGATCAGCTCGCCGCTGCGGCCGGGAATTTCGCCCCAGGTGACGGGCAATTGCGGCAGGTCGGTGCGGTCGATGTGCTGGTAGTAGGTGGCCATCGATACCAGGTCGTGCCCCTGGGCGCGCCAGCCAGCCAGCAGCCGCTGGAATACCGGTGCCAGCTTGCCGCCTTCCAGTTCGGTATGGAGCGTGAAGATGTGGTCGGCGTCGCCTTCGGTCAGCTTCAGCACGGCGTGGTGAACGTTGTCCTCGGTCAGGTCGCCCACGCCGATCAGCTCGTCGAGCGTCGGCAGCGTGGTCGGCATCTGCACGTGGCGGCATGGTTTGCCCGCCACGGTCGGGATGTAGGGCGCCGTGCCCCGGCCATCCGACGCGTAGGTCATGCCCCAATCGTCGATCTGGCGAAACGCCTCTTCATTCATCTGCCAGCCCGCCGCGCCGTGCGTGGTGGGCGGTGTGCCGAAGATTTCCACGAATCGCTCGAACGACTGCTGCATCTGGCGGCGCGTCCAGGCCGCATCGCGATCGCGCACGTTGTCCTGCCAGTAGACGTGGTCCCATGTGTGGATGCCGCATTCATGGCCCGCCGCCGCAGCCGCACGCATCTCGGCGGCGCCCTTGCGGCCGATGTCGGGCCCCGGCAGCAGCACGCCGTACATCAGCGTACGCAGGCCGTAGTTCGACACCACCGATGTGCGCGACACCTTCTTCAGGAAGCCGGGCCGAAAAACGCGGCGCAGCGCCCAGCCCGTGTGGTCCGGGCCAAGGCTGAACAGGAACGTCGCTTCCGCCTGATGCGGAGACAGCATCGACAGCAGCGCGGGAACCCCTTCACGGGTGCCGCGCAGCGTATCGACGTCGACTTTCAGGGCAATGCGGGCCATGTGGAGGTCAGTTGTTGCTGTCGACCAGCGTACGGGCGTCCACCACCTTGTCGCGGTAGGCCTCGAAGATGCGGCGCAGCGCCTGCTCCATCGTCACCTCGGGCTTCCAGCCCAGTTCGTCGATCGTGTTGTCGATCTTCGGCACCCGATGCTGCACGTCCTGGTAGCCCTTGCCGTAGAACTCGCCCGACGACGTCTCCACGATCTTCGTCTTGCGCGCTTCCTCGGCGTACTCCGGATAATCGGCCGCCATCTTCAGCATCATCTCGGCCAGCTCGCGCACCGAGTGGATGTTCTTCGGGTTGCCGATGTTGAAGATCTTGCCGCTGGCCACGCCATCCTTGTTCTCGATGATCTGCATCAGCGCCGAGATGCCGTCCGAGATATCGGCAAACGCACGCTTCTGCGCGCCGCCATCGACCAGCTTGATCGGCTCGCCGCGCACGATATGGCCCAGGAACTGCGTCACCACGCGCGACGACCCTTCCTTCGATTCGAAGATCGAGTCCAGCCCCGCGCCGATCCAGTTGAACGGGCGGAACAGCGTGTAGTTCAGGCCCTGCTCCATGCCGTAGGCGTGGATCACGCGGTCCATCAGCTGCTTGGAGCAGGCGTAGATCCAGCGCGGCTTGTTGATCGGGCCGTAGATCAGCGGCGAGGCCTCGGGGTCGAACTCCTCGTCGGCGCACATGCCGTAGACCTCGGAGGTCGACGGGAACACCAGGTGCTTGCCGTACTTCACGGCGCTGCGCACGATCGGCAGGTTGGCCTCGAAGTCCAGCTCGAACACGCGCAGCGGGTTGCGCACGTACGTGGCCGGCGTGGCGATGGCCACCAGCGGCAGGATCACGTCGCACTTGCGGATGTTGTACTCCACCCACTCCTTGTTGATGGTGATGTCACCCTCGGAGAAGTGCATGCGCGGATGGTTCACCAGGTCGCCCAGGCGGTCCGACGACATGTCCATGCCGTAGACCTCCCACTGCGTGGTTTCCAGGATGCGGCGCGTCAGGTGGTGGCCGATGAAGCCGTTGACGCCAAGAATCAGGACCTTTTTCATCGGTTTCCTTTCAAGACTGTGCAGGGATGATGTTCTGGAATTCGGCTGCGGAGACCGGGCTGGCGTGGTCGGCACTGCTGCCTTCCAGCAGTTGCCCCACGCGCAGCGCGCCTCCGTCGCCACAGATGGCGACGATACGGCCATCCAGTACGTGCAGGCCGGGCCGCAGCCCCGCCGGTGCCGTGCCGCCTTCAAGGCGACGGGCCTGGGCCACGATAAAGCGGCGTCCGGCGATGTCCGTGAACGCGCCGGGGTAGGGCGGCGCCACGGCGCGGATCAGATTGTAGACGGCGGCAGCGGGCTGGTTGAAGTCGATGCGGCCGTCCTCGGGCTTGCGGCCCGAAAAATAGCTGCCGTCGGCCAGGCGATTGGGCCGCTTGGGCGTCTGGCCGGCCTTCATGGCGGGCAGCGCGCGCCACAGCGTCTGCTCGGCGGCGACGGTAACCTTTTCGAAGACCTGGCCGGCCGTGTCGTCGGGCAGGATCGGCACGGACGTCTGGTCGACGATATACCCGGCGTCGGGCTTGGCCTCCATTGCGTGCAGCGTGGCGCCGGTCTCGGTTTCGCCGTGCAGCACCGCCCAGTTCACCGGCACGCGGCCGCGGTACTTGGGCAGCAGCGAACCATGCATGTTGAAGGCACCGTGCGGCGCCATGGCCAGCACGTCGGCCGGAATCATGGCGCGGTAGTAGAACGAGAAGATCACATCGGGCCTGGCCGCGCGCACCGCATCGGCCAGGGCCGGATCGGTGGGGTCTTCGGCATACAGGAACGACAGGTTCAGTTCGGCCGCGGTGTCCGCCACGCGCTGGAACCAGATATTCTCGTCGGGCCGGTCGCGGTGCGTGACCACCAGGGCCACGTCCACGCCCTGCGCGTGCAGCACGCGCAGGCAACGGTCGCCGACATTGTGATAGGCAAAGACTACGGCGCGCACGGTACCTCCGGCTTGCTGCCTTGCTTGGGGTCGCGTTCCAGCACCGCCTGGATGCGGTAGCGGGGCCGGTCGCGCACTTCCTGGTAGATCCGGCCGATGTACTCGCCCAGCAGGCCGATGCCGAACAGCATGATGCCGATCAGGAAGAACGTGAAGGCGAACAGCGTGAACACACCCTGGACTTCCGACCCGAAGATGAAGCGGCGGACGAGCAGTATCACGAACAGGCCCGCCGACGAGATCGACAGCATGGTGCCGATGGCCGAGAACCACTGCAGCGGCACGATCGAGAAGCCGGTCACCAGGTCGAAATTCAGCCGGATCAGCTGGTACAGCGAGTATTTCGATTCCCCCGCGTGGCGCTGTTCGTGTCCCACCTCGATTTCGACCGGGTTGGAGGCAAACGTATAGGCCAGCGCCGGAATGAACGTGTTGACTTCGCGGCACGCGTTGATCGTATCGATGATGTTGCGGTCGTAGGCGCGCAGCATGCAGCCCTGGTCCGTCATCTTGATCTTGGTGATCCGCTCGCGCAGGCGGTTCATGGCGCGCGACGCGTAGCGGCGCCAGGCGGTGTCGTTGCGCTGGCGGCGGATGGTGCCCACGTAGTCATGGCCCTTGCGCATCTCGGCCACCAGGCGCGGGATTTCCTCGGGCGGGTTCTGCAGGTCGGCGTCCAGCGTGATCACGATACGGCCACGCGTGTGCTCGAAGCCGGCCAGGATGGCCATGTGCTGGCCAAAGTTGCCGTTGAACAGGATGACGCGCGTGACGTCCGGGCGCTTGTGGTACTCGGCGGCCAGCATTGCGGGCGAGCGGTCCACGCTGCCATCGTTGACGAAGATCACCTCGTACGATTCGCCCATGCCGTCCAGTGCCGGGTACACACGGTCGAACAGCGCCTGCAGCCCGTCTTCCTCGTTGTAGACGGGGATGACGACCGAGACCTCGACAGGACTTAGTGAGAGAGACGTTTGCATGTTTCGCTAAGAGTTGCACAGACCCGCTCCACGTCGGCGGCCTGCATCGCGGGGAACAGCGGCAGCGTGACGATGCCACGGCCGATGCGTTCGGCATGCGGCAGCATGCCTTCGCGCCAGCCGAGCGAGCGGAAATAGGTAAACAGATGAACGGGCGGGTAGTGGACGCCGGTCCCCACGCCTTGCTCGCGCATCGCTTCCATCACGAGCTTGCGCGCGTCGGCCGGGCCGCCGCGCAGGCGGTCCGTGGGCAGCACCACCTGGAACATGTGCCAGTTCGTGGTGGCCACGGCGGGGTCCAGCGGCAGCGGCAGTTCGATACCCAGGTCCGCCAGGCCGGCCTCGGCCGCGCACCGGAAATAGGTCTCGGCCAGCTCGGCGCGGCGTGCGGTGATGGCGTCCAGCGTCTTCAACTGCGCCAGGCCGATGGCCGCGTTGACGTCGGTCAAGTTGAACTTGCCGCCCGGTTCCTCGACATCCATGCCGTCCATGCCGGTACGGATCACGCCCTGCAGACGCAGCCGCTCGGCGCGCCGGGCTTCCTCGGGGGTGTTCATGACCAGGCAGCCACCTTCGATGGTGGTGATGTTCTTGTTGGCCTGGAAGCTGAAGCTGACGAGATCGCCGAACGCGCCAATGCGCTGGCCGCGCCAGCGCGAGTTGATGGCCTGCGCGGCGTCTTCGATCACGCGCAGGTTATGGCGCTTGGCGATGGCATAGAGGCGATCCATGTCCACGGGCAGCCCGGACAGGTAGACCGGTATGACCGCGCGCGTGCGCGGCGTGATTGCCGCCTCGACCGCGTCGAGGTCGATATTGCGCGTCACCGGGTCGATGTCGACGAACACCGGCCGTGCGCCGACCGTCAGCACCACGTTGGCGGTGGCGACCCAGGTGATCGGCGTCGTGATGACTTCGTCCCCGGGGCCGATATCGGCGATGCGCAGCGCGATTTCCATCGTGGCCGAGCCATTGGAAAACGTGCGCACCGGACGGCCGCCAAACAGCTCGGACAGCGCAGATTCAAACGCCTGCACCTTGGGGCCGGACGTGATCCAGCCCGACGCCAGCACCTTGCCGACGTCGGCAATGGTGGCGTCATCGATCTGGGGGCGTACGAACGGGAGGAAATCCTGCGGAGCGGAAGCGGTCATGGTCGGTCAGGAACGGGCAATCAAAAACACACCGGCAAGGATCAGCATGATGCCGGCCACGCGCAGCGGGCCAATCATTTCGCCGAACAGCCACCAGGCAGCCAGCGCGTTGACCACGTACCCCAGCGACAGCATGGGATAGGCAATCGACACATCCACGCGCGACAGGCCGATGATCCAGACGCCGACGCTGATGACATAGCAGGTCAGTCCGGCGATGACCGGCCATTGCGTCAGCACCCGGAAGGCCGTGGTCAGGATGGTGGCGCGCTCGATCGTGATGGCGCCCACGGCATTGGTGCCGGCCTTGAGCAGCAGTTGGGCACAGGCGTTGAGCAGCACCCCGGTGAAGATAAAGGCAAAAGTGGAAAGATTCATCGGGTATTTCCGGCTTCCTGGGCCGGCAGCGGGAAATTGCTGGCGACGACACGTCGCACATCGCGTGCCACGACGTAAAGCGGCACATGCTGTGCCACCAGGCTGTCATAGGTGTCCGGCGACATGATACCGAGCGCCGGCTGGCCGTCCTTCCATTTGGCGACAAATGCGTCCATGGTCGGAATCCATTTCTCCGGCTCCTGCTGGGTGCCGAACTCGAGTTCATCGGGCGCGGCGACCATCGTCAGCGTGCGGCCCAGGTAGAACGGGAGCGTGTGATCCAGCATGCCCACGCCGTAGATCGGCATGTTGTCCTTCAGCACGGCCTGGATGGCTGGCAGCATGTCCACGCCCGACGCGCGGCGGCCCATGACCTCATGGCCGAGCAGCCCGATCGTGCAGGTCAGGAACATCGACAGCGCAAACGCGGCCACGCTCGGAAACACGCCGCGCGTACGCAGCAGCCGGCGCGCCAGCAGCATGCCGGCCAGCAGTACGGCAAACGCCACACCAATATAGACGGCGAAGGCGCGGAACACTTCATTCGGATTGGTTTCGCGATCCAGCGTGGCCACGACCGGGGCGGCCAGCAGGCCCACCACGGCCAGCAGCAGCAGGGCATTGATCTGGCGGTTCCACGAGCGGTCGCTGATCTGGTCGAGCGCCACGGCCGCCAGTATGGCCAACGCCGGGAACACCGGCACGATATAGCCGGGCAGCTTGGACCCCGACATGCTGAAGAAGACAAAGATGGCCGCGAACCAGACCAGGCTCATCAGGGCCGGCTGGAACGGCTTGCCGCCCGCGCCGCGCTGGGCGCCGGCCCGGTCGCGCACCACTTCCCACATGCGCGGCACAAGCCCGAGCCAGGGCAGCATGCCGGCCAGCAGCAGCGGCACGAAATACCAGACCGAACCCTTGCGAGCGTGGACCGTGGATGTATAGCGGTCCCAGTGCTCGTGGATAAAGAAAAAGTGAGGAAATTCGGGGTTCTTCGTCGAAATCAGCCAGAACCAGGGCACCGTGACCACCAGCATGGCCAGGATGCCGGTCGGCAGATGCAGGCGTCGCCACAGGCCGAGATCGCGTGTCAGCAGCGTATAGACCACCAGCACCAGGCCGGGCAGGGCGATGCCGACCAGGCCCTTGGTCAGGATGGCGACCCCCATGGCGACCCAGCACGCCAGCATCCAGGCGCGGCGGGCGCCGGGCGGCGTGTCGGGGTGCTGGGCCAGCAGCATGCAGCCCAGCACGCAGGCCAGGGCGCCGGACAGCGTCATGTCCAGCGAATTGAAATGGCCGGCCACACTCCACATCGGCATGGCCAGCATGACCAGGCCCGCCAGCAGCCCGGCGCGGCAGCCGAACCAGCGCGCGGTGGCCAGCATCGTCACACCCAGCCCCACGATGCCCGACAACGCCACGCACAGCCGGGCCTGCCAGTCGCCCACGCCGAACAGTTCGTAGGCGATGGTCGTCACCCACATATGGAATGGGGGTTTTTCGAAGTATTTCAGGGCGTTGTAGCGGATCGTCACCCAGTCCCCAGTGACGAACATTTCGCGCGAGATCTCGGCGTATCGGCCTTCGTCCGGGCGCAGCAAATGGCGGTAATCGAGCGTGCCAAACCAGACCAGCAGCACGGCGAGCACGACGAACACAACCATGCCGACAGGCAGCCCGGCTTGGCGCGTGGGCGAAGAACTACGCATATTTCTCCTGAAATGGCCGGGGTCCCGGAGGCTGTACCTGATTCGCCTTGTGGCGAACACCCCACAACGCGGGACGCCCCGTCCCGGTGGACACGAAGGTCGAGGCGGGCTGTGCCTCGCGCCAAGGCCTGCAAAGGCGTGGTCCGGAGGTCAGTTTTCGGGCAAGGCGACCGCTACGGGCGCGCAATGGTAGCACGAGCGCATTTCCCGCCTCGCCGTTTTGGCTCGCAAAGGGCGCCGGGCTTGAACTTGGGGCCGTTTCCGCCGCGCCGATTTCGCGTAATACTTGCGCCATTCCGGCACTTGCCTGGCAGAAACCGACCCTGCCGCCGCCGGCCCTCGATACGGACGATCGCCATGAGACCGGCGTTGCTGGTGTGGTTGCTGACTGGTGTGATGAATGCGGCATTTGGGCAGGCGTCGGCCCCCGATGCTGCGCCGGTGTCGGGCATGTCGCCGCCGATGCCCGGCGGCGCGGTGCTTTGCGACGCGCCCTGGTTCCGCTCGGGCTCCCGCGTGCAGCTGGAGGGCGACGGCTCCATGCCGATGTCCATCACGATGACCTTGCGCGACGTCATGCGCACCGCCCGCGGCTGCAGCGCCCAGCTGGAGGTGCGCTCGAAGTCGGCCCTGTCGGCCTTGATGGGCCCGCCCGTTGTCATGGACCAGGTCCACGAGATCAATATCGACCGAAACGCCGCCACGGCACGTACGCGCATCGACAGCCGCAACGCCGTGATCAATGCCCGTGCCCGCTATGCGCGCATGTTCGGCGAGGCGTCGTTCAATGGCAGCGGTGTGTTCAACTACGCGGGCATGGAGATCAAGGAAGGCGCCACGCTGGAGGGAGAATCCTTCCAGTCCAGCGTGTCGCTCAAGATCTATCCGCTGGGCAAGGATGAAGTCGTGGGCACGATGCAGGCCCTGCACGCATCGATCATCGTCGGCTCGCGCCATGTGGGCCGCAAGCAGATGATCAACACGGTCATGGGCCGCAAGGAATGCATGCCCATCACTTACGAGAAGCGCACCTCGCTGGGCCCCCTGATGGTGGGCGAGGAACTGCTGCAGCTCGAACCGAGCGTGCTGCACGTGACCGACTGGTACTGCCCCATGGAAGCATTCGTGTTGCGCACGGAAATTCGGCAGAACAACGAGGTGCAGCGGGTGGACGTGACGGCGTTGGAAATGTTGCCGGAGGCGGGGCAGTAGCCTCGGTCCCTTTGTCCAGATCAAAAAAAGGAGCCGTATGGGCTCCTTTTCTTGCTGTGGCAGGCTGGGGATTGACGCTCAATTCCCTTGCGCTGGCTTCTTCGCCGGGGCCTTTTTCGACTTCGACTGTTTCGGGGCGGCGGTGGACTGGTCGGTCAGGTCCGCACGGGTGCTCTTGTTCGCGCCCTGGGAATACGGGTCGAACTTGTCGCCGGACTTGGCGCCCTGGCTGTAGGTGTCGAACTTCTCGCCCGACTTGGCGCCCTGGGAATACGGGTCGAACGACTTCTTGTCCTGTGCGATGGCAGCCACGGATGCAGTGGCCAGTCCGAGCGCGACGGCGATGGCGATCAATTGCTTCATGGAAATCTCCTCTGAGTTGCCGCCGGGGCAGTATTTCTCGATGGCGGTCGCGTTGTTGCTGGTCCTACCGGACGGTAGAACCAGGCTCAGGCCAGTGTGGACAAGGCCGCAAAGGGCGTCAACTCAGGGCTTTTCCGGGGAGATGCCCGGGAAATGCTTATTCCGTCACAACGTCGGAAGGGTGTTTCCAGGCTTGCAGCACTTCGGTCGAAGGCGCCAGCGCCAGGTTGGTGCCGCGCGTGCCGATCGGTTGCTGGAACCAGCGTTTCTGCAGGGCGGCGGCGTCGGGGCTGGCGAACGTCCTGGTCAGCGTCTGGTCTACCAGCTGCTTCCACTCGGGATCGGCCTTCGACATCATCAGCGCGTTCTGTTCCACCGACAGGGCCGGGCCCACGATCACGTACTGGGACGGGTCCTTCGACTTGGCGCGCAGGCCGGCCAGCAATACGTCGTCCATCACGAACGCCTGGGCGCGTCCCGTTTCCAGCAGCAGGAACGATTCCCCGTGATCCTTGGCATAGACGTCGCGGAAGCCGTACTCGCTCTTCAGGCGGCGCACGTGGCGGTCGCCGGTGGACCCGGCACTGGTCACCACCGTCTTGCCGCGCAGGTCATTGAACGACTTGATGCCGGAATCGGCGCGCACCAGCATGCGCACGGTGGACACATAGTGCGACACACTGAAGGCTACCTGCTTCTGGCGCTCCAGCGTGTTGGTGTTCGGTGCGCAATCCAGGTCGGCCAGGCCGTTGACCATGGCGGGAACACGATTCTGGGGCGTCAGCGGCAGCCAGCGCACCTTCAGGTCTTTCAATCCCAGCTTCTGTTTGGCCGCCTCGGCCACGCGCAGGCACAGGTCCACCGCATAGCCGGCGGGCTGGCCCTTGTCGTCGGCGAACGAGAACGGCAGGGCCGATTCGCGGTAGCCGAGCGTGATCGTGCCGGTATCTCGGATCTTGTCGAGCACGGGGCTCGGGCTCTGTGCGTGGACGGCCGGCACGACGGCGGCGGCCAGGGCAACACCAGCGATCAGGCGGCGGAGGGCGGGGAAAGCGACGGACTGGAACATGTTCGGGGGTAAGGCAGGGGGCACGGAAAGACGCAAGGGTATACCCCCAGGGATCGGGCACGAAGAATTTGTTTCTTATTAGCTAATGCCCGAGAGTAGTGCAATGAAAGTTGCCTTTTCGCCACGTCGTAACCCGATTTACAAGCGTTACGGGGCCGGTTACCTGCCCATCGACGGACGAATGCACCGATGCGGGTACAATTCGGCCCACTTTGTACCCCCGCAAATAACAAATGAGCCCCCGTCCTTCCCGTCTGGCGTGTGTAGACGCTCTGAAGGCGGTCAGCTCGCAGCTGATCGTATTGCACCACCTGGCGTTCTACGGACCGATGTCCGATGCTGCCCAGGCCCTGGCGCCCGGCCTGATCGGCTGGCTGGCCGACTACGCGCGCATTGCCGTGCAGGTTTTCCTTGTCATCAGCGGCTTCCTGGCCGCGCGCAGCCTGGCCCCAGGCGGCCGTCTGACCGTGGCGAGCCCTCTGCAGACCATCTGGCGCCGCTACCAGAAGCTGGTGGTGCCGTTTGCCGCGGCCATCCTGGTGGCGATTGCCGGTGCCGCCATCGCGCGCACCTGGTTGCAGCACGATTCCATTCCGGCCGCGCCGCACCTGGCGCAATTCGTGGCGCATGTGCTGCTGCTGCACAACATCCTCGATGTGGACGCGTTGTCCGCCGGGGTCTGGTATATCGCCATCGACCTGCAACTGTTCGCGCTGATGGTGCTGGCGCTGTGGCTGGCACGCGCCGTGGCCCGCAATGGACTGCCGCTGGGCGTGCCGATGGTGGGCGTGCTGGCGATGGCCTCGCTGTTCTGGTTCAACCGTGATGCCGCGTGGGACATCTGGGCCCTCTATTTCTTTGGCGCTTACGGCATGGGATCGCTGGCCTACTGGGCGTCGAACCCCGGCCGCTCGGTCATGCCGCTGCTGGCGCTGGCCGCGATGGGAATGGCCGCGCTGGCGGTGGACTTCCGCCTGCGGATCGCGGTGGCGCTGGCCACGGCGCTGCTGCTGGCCGTCTCGCGTCGCGGCGGCTGGCTGGAAAGCTGGCCGGCCGGGCGCCTGACCGCGTATTTCGGCCGCATTTCGTATTCGGTATTCCTGGTGCACTTTCCGGTCTGCCTGGTGGTCAATGCGGTGGTCACCCACCTGGTGCCGGGCCGGCCCGTGCTCAACGCGCTGGGCATGGGGCTGGCGTGGGTCGCCAGTAACGTCGCCGGCGCGCTGTTCCACCGTTATGTGGAGGCCGCCAGCCCGGTGCGTGCGCTGGTGAACTGGCTGACGGCCGATCTGCCCCAGTGGGGACGCGGGCGCCTGGGTCATCGGGCGGAAGGCTGATCCTCCCGCCATGCCAACGCCAGAACGGCACGTTCGACCGAACGTGCCGTTTTTGTTGGTGCCGACGCCCGATTCGAGGTCGCGCCGGAATCCGGTGCGCGCTGCACCGGGATGTACCGCTCGCGCCCCCCGGGGCGTCGCACCCGGGCACGCCGCCGGTGCGTACGGGATGCCACCGACGGTAACAACCCCAGTTGGGTGTTGGCACGAACGTTGCCTACTATGAACACATAAACCTGACCATCTGGTCAGGATTCGTGTTCCGGTTTCATACCGGGGAGGCGACCATGTCCGACCATATCGTCCTGACCTCGCATGCGCGGCGCGACAAGCCGGCCGAGCCGATCCACTGGGGCGCGCCCACGGCGGCCGGGCGGGGGCCGGTGATCGCCAGCCTGACCGATCCGGCCCAGCGCAACGTGATCGGCACGCACGCCGGGGCCTATGCGATCTACCGGGCGCTGGCCGTGGCCTCGGGCAGCCTGCAGCGCGCGCATCGCCCCGACCTGACGGACACCGCGCCGGCCGAGCCGATCGGCCCCCATGCGCAGTGGGGCGACCCCGACAAGATCGTATCGCTCGATCCGTGGGGCCATCTGGTATCGACGGTCTTCGCCGACCGCATCGCCGCCGGGTTCGATATCCGGCCCACCATCGCCATCACGCGCGCCCATATCAACATGCCGGAATTGCTGGCCGCCATCACGGCGGGCCGCCTGGCCCCGGATGGCGACATCCTGTATCCCAACGGCGATGTGCGCGTCACCAAGGCCGCCATCGATCCGGTCTGGTACCTGCCCGGCATCGCGCGCCGGTTCGATATCAAGGAAAGCATCCTGCGCCGCAGCCTGTTCGAGCAGACCGGCGGCATGTTCCCGGAACTGGTCACGCGGCCGGACCTGAAGGTCTTCCTGCCGCCTATCGGCGGCATGACGCTCTATTTCTTTGGCGATATCAGCAAGCTGGGCCAGGCCGATACCAAGGTGGCCTGCCGCGTCCACGACGAATGCAATGGCTCGGACGTATTCGGATCGGACATCTGCACGTGCCGGCCCTACCTGGCGCATGGCATCGAGGTGTGTATCGAGATGGCCCAGCAGGGCGGGGTCGGGCTGGTGGTCTATAACCGGAAGGAAGGCCGCGCGCTGGGCGAGGTGACCAAGTTCCTGGTCTACAACGCCCGCAAGCGCCAGGTAGGCGGCGACCGCGCCGAAACCTATTTCGCGCGCACCGAGTGCGTGGCCGGCGTGCAGGACATGCGCTTCCAGGAACTGATGCCGGATGTCTTTCACTGGCTCGGGATCCGGCGGATCGACCGCTGGGCCTCGATGAGCAACATGAAGCATGGCGCGCTGACGGCGCAGGGGATCGAGGTGGTGGAGCAGGTGCCCATCCCCGAGGCGCTGATCCCGGCCGATGCGCGCGTGGAAATCGATGCGAAGGTGGCGGCGGGTTACTTCACCAGCTACACGCCGCCGGATGCCAACGAACTCGCCCTGGCAAAGGGCAGGGGGTTGAACGAATGAACGAGTATTCCGCAGGAGGTACGACCGGACACGAACCCGGCACGGGCAGCGGCTGGCACAGCCCGGTGCCGCCCGATCATCCCGCTTCCGCACTGCTGAGCGGCGAAGCGGTGCGCACGCATTGCGCGGTCGTGACCGAATTCGTCGCATCCGGCGAGTCTGAACTGTTTACCTGGCACCCGGACCGCATCCACGCGATTGCGGACTACGTGGCCGCCACCATCCGCCGGCGCTACCCGGATCTGCAGGTGCCCTACCACAGCCGCTGGCGCCATTTCGAGAGTGGCGGGCCGGGGCAGGAATCGATCAACCGCTGGCAGATCCTGTGCGAGCGCGCCGGCATGTCGGGCGCCGACCATTGTGCCGAGCGGGCGCGCATCGGCATCGACCTGGTGATCCCGAGCGTGCTGCTCGATGCCGGCGCGGGCCCCGACTGGCGCTATCGCGACCCGGCCAGCGACATGATGCTGACGCGCTCCGAAGGGCTCGGCGTGGCCAGCTTCGACCTGTTCGCCCGGGGCGGCTTCTCGGCCGAATCGGGCGACCCGCTGCGTGCCGATGCCGAGCGGCTGGCCCGTATCGACGCCTCGACCATCGCCACGGCCTTCCAGGTGGCGCAGCACAACCCGCTGGTGGGCCTGGAAGGGCGTGCCGGCCTGCTGCGGCGGCTGGGCGAGGTCATGCAGGCCACCCCGGCAGTCTTCGGCACGCCGGCGCGGCTGGGCAACCTGTTCGACTACCTGGCCGCGCATGCGAAGGACAACCGCATCGAGGCCGGCTTTGTGCTGCGCACGCTGCTGGTGGCGCTGGGCCCGGTCTGGCCGGGACGCGTGCAGATCGATGGCGTGTCGCTCGGTGACTGCTGGCGCCATCCGGCCGCGCCGGGGGGGCTGGTGCCATTCCACAAGCTCACGCAGTGGCTGACCTATTCGCTGCTGGAGCCGCTGGAGGATGGCGGTCTGGTGGTGGTGGGGCTCGACGCGCTGACCGGGCTGCCCGAATACCGGAACGGCGGGCTGCTCTATGACTTCGAGCTGACCGTGCCACGGGACGGCGAGTTCGCCAGCCGGACCCATACCGTGGACGAACCCGAGATCGTCGAGTGGCGCGCACTGACCGTGACCGGGCTTGACCTCGTGGCGGATGCGGTGCGCCAGGCGCTGGGTCTCAAGGAAGCGGACTTTCCGCTGGCGCGCGTGCTGGAAGGCGGCACGTGGGCGGCGGGCCGCCGCATCGCGGCACAGCGCCGGCCGCCGGGCGGGCCGCCGCCCTTCGCGATCCAGAGCGACGGCACGGTGTTCTAGCGGCAACACGGCATTGCACGGCAGTCCTGACTGACAGGCAGCCAGAGCGTGGCGGGCCCGGGGCCCGTCGCGCCCGGCCAGGCGAATTTCGGATGACCAAGGAGCGCACCATGAACGACATGTCGGACGTACCCACGGCCGTCCAGGCCTTTGCCGAAACGGAAGCCAGCGCGGCGCCCGCCGTGATGGTGGTCAACCATCCACTGGTCCAGCACAAGGTCACGCTGGTGCGCAGCGAGGAGACCACCACCGACAACTTCCGCCGCCTGGTGCGCGAGATCAGCCAGCTGCTGACCTACGAAGCCACGCGCGACCTGGCCATGGAGACCATCGCCATCAAGACGCCCATCGCGCCGATGCAGTCGCCGGTGCTGTCGGGCAAGAAGCTCTGCCTGGTGTCGATCCTGCGGGCCGGCAACGGCTTCCTGGACGGCATGCTGGACCTGCTGCCGGCGGCGCGCGTGGGGCATATCGGCCTGTATCGCGACCCCGAGACGCTGGAGCCGATCGAGTACTACTTCAAGATGCCCGAGGATATCCAGGAGCGTTTCGTGATCGTGGTGGACCCGATGCTGGCAACCGGCAACTCGGCCATCGCGGCGATCAACCGGCTCAAGGAGGCCGGGGTGACCACCATGAAGTACGTCTGCCTGATCGCCTCGCGTCCGGGGCTGCGCGCGCTGCAATCCGCCCACCCCGACGTGGCCATCGTCACCGCCGCCATCGACAGCGAGCTGAACGAGCACGGCTACATCGTGCCGGGCCTGGGCGATGCCGGCGACCGGCTCTACGGCACAAAGTGATGGATGCCCTGGCGCGCGCGCCGTCGCCGGCGCGCGGCATCGAACCCCGGCCCGGCCCGCCCGGCGGCCGCATCCGGCAGGAAAACGAGGCGCTGATCGTGCGCGCGGCCGAGTACGTCTTCGCGCGGGCCGGCTTTGCCGGGGCCACCATGGCCGATATTGCCGCCCGCGCGGGCGTGCCCAAGTCGAACCTGCACTACTACTTCCGGACCAAGCAGGCGCTGTATCGCGCGGTGCTGGCGCACACGCTGACGCTGTGGCTGTCCGAGACCGACATCATCAGCGCCGAGCACTCGCCACGGCTGGCGCTGGAGCAGTACATCCGCGCCAAGATGCGCCTGTCGGCCAGCCATCCCGACGCGTCGCGCGTGTTCGCCAACGAACTGCTGCACGGCGCGCCGGAGATCGGCAACGTCCTGCGCCAGGCCTTGCGCGAGCTGGTGGCGCGCAAGGCCATGGTGATCCGGGCGTGGATCGAGGGCGGCCAGATGGCGCCGGTGGACCCTTACCACCTGTTCTTCACGATCTGGGCCGCCACCCAGACCTATGCCGACTTCGAGGCGCAGGTATGCGCCGTGCTGGGCGTGAGCCAGCTTGACGCCGACGACTTCGAGCACGCCACCGAGCATCTGGTGGCCTTGCTGCTGCGGGGCTGCGGGCTGCAGGCACCCGACTCCGACCCGGAGCGCGCCTGAGCCGGGCGCCTTCCGTGCCATCACCACCATCAACCACGCGCCATGGGCGCACACAACGCAGAAAAAGGGGAGTGAAGTCATGCACAAGGGAAGCGATCGTCGCACCTGGCTGAAAGCCGCAGCGGTGGCCACTGCGCTGGCGGCCATGGGTCTGCCGGCTGGCGCGCAGGCGCAGTCGAAGATCAAGGTGGCCGCGGTGTACACGGTGCCCGTGGAGCAGCAGTGGGTGTCGCGCATCCACAAGGCGCTCAACGAGGCCAAGTCGCGTGGCGAGATCGACTACGTGTTCTCGGAGAGCGTGTCGAACGCCGACTACGAGCGCGTGATGCGCCAGTACGCCGAGCAGGGTAGCGGCCTGATCGTCGGCGAGTCGTTCGCCGTGGAAGGCGCGGCCCGCAAGGTGGCCAAGGATTATCCGAAGACGGCCTTCCTGATGGGCTCGTCGGGCAAGCCGCAGGCCCCGAACTTCTCGGTGTTCGACAACTACATCCAGGAACCGTCGTACCTGACCGGCATGATTGCGGGCGGCATGACCAAGACCAATCACATCGGCATGGTGGGCGGCTACGCGATCCCCGAAGTCAACCGGCTGATGCACGCCTTCATGGAGGGCGCCCGCGAGGTGAACCCGAAGGTGAAGTTCACGGTCAGCTTCATTGGCTCGTGGTTCGACCCGCCCAAGGCCAAGGAAGCCGCGTTCGCGATGATCGACAAAGGCGCGGACGTGCTCTATGCCGAGCGTTTTGGTGTGTCGGACGCCGCCAAGGAGCGCGGCAAGCTGGCCATCGGCAACGTGATCAACACCCAGCCGCAGTACCCGGCCACGGTGGTCGCATCGGCGCTCTGGAACATGGAGCCCACCATCGCGGCCGCGCTGGCCAAGGTCAAGGCCGGCCAGTTCAAGAACGAGGACTACGGCCAGTATTCGCTGATGAAGTTCAAGGGCGCGGAACTGGCGCCGCTGGGCACTTTCGAGGGCAAGGTGCCGGCCGATGTGATGGCCAGGGTCAAGGCGAAGGAGAAGGCGATCCTCGACGGCAAGTTCACGGTGAAGGTCGTGGAGACCGAGCCGAAATCGACGCCGTAACGCCGCTGGCGCAGGGCGCACAGGGCCCCGTCCGGCTGGACGGGGCCGCTTCATTTCCTTCTGTCCGATTTCCGAAACGCGATGCCCCAGGAACCGCCGGTGCTCCGGCTCTCGCACATCACCAAACGGTTTGGCCCGCTGCTGGCCAATGACGATATCTCGCTGGACCTGCATCGTGGCGAAGTGCTGGCCCTGCTCGGCGAAAACGGCGCCGGCAAGAGCACGCTGGTCAATATCCTGTTCGGGCACTACGTCGCCGACGCGGGCAGCGTGGAGGTGGACGGCGTGGCGCTGCCGCCCGGCAATCCGCGCGCGGCGCTGGCGGCCGGCGTGGGCATGGTCCATCAGCATTTCACGCTGGCCGACAACCTGTCGGTGCTCGACAACATCCTGATTGGCACCGAGCCGCTCTGGCGCTGGCGCCAGCAGCGTGGCGCCGCGCGGGCGCGTATCGACGATCTGGCGCGGCGCTTCGGGCTGGTGGTGCAGCCGCAGGCACGGGTCGGGTCGCTGTCGGTCGGCGAGCGTCAGCGCGTGGAGATCATCAAGGCGCTCTATCGCGGCGCGCGGGTGCTGATTCTCGATGAGCCGACGGCCGTGCTGACGCCGCAGGAGGCCGACAGCCTGTTTGCCACGCTGGGGCAGCTGATCGCCGAAGGGCTGTCGGTGATCTTCATCAGCCACAAGCTCGACGAAGTGCTGCGCGTCTCGCACCGGGTGGCGGTGCTGCGCGGCGGCCGGCTGGTGGCGGAGCGCCGCGCGGACACCACCGGCAAGGCGGAACTGGCCGAACTGATGGTCGGGCGCCGCGTGGAGATGCCCACGCGCAAGGCCGGCCTGGCTGGCGGCGAGATTGTCGCTGCGCTCGATCGGGTCAGCGTGGCGCCCGTGGCCGGCCGGCAGGGCCTGCGGGACGTGACGCTCGACCTGCATGCCGGGGAGATCGTCGGCATCGCCGGGGTCTCCGGCAATGGACAGGTGGCGCTGGCCGAGTTGATGAGCGGCGTGGTGGCGGCATCGGCGGGCCGCATCCGCGTCTGTGGCGCGGCGTTGCCGGCATCGCCCCGGCGGTGGATCGGGGCCGGCGTGGCGCGCATTCCGGAAGACCGGCATGCCGAAGGCGCGGTGGGCGATCTGGCCGTATGGGAGAACGTCATCATCGAGCAGCTTGGCAATCGGGCATTCGTGCGGGGCGGCGTGATCCGTGGCGCGGCGTCGCGGCGCTTTGCCGGCGAACTGGCGAGCCGGTTCGATGTGCGCGGCGGCGGCATCGACGTGCCGACGCGCACGTTGTCTGGCGGCAACATGCAGAAACTGATTCTCGGCCGGGCGTTCTCGGTGCGCGGCGCGCAGGCGCCGGCGCTGGTGGTGGCCAGCCAGCCAACCTGGGGCCTCGACATCGGCGCGGTGGCGTACGTGCGCGGCCAGTTGCTCGATGCCGCGGCGCGGGGCGCGGCCGTGCTGCTGATTTCGGAAGATCTCGATGAACTGATGGCGCTGTCGGACCGCATCGCCGTCATCCACGCCGGCCGGCTGAGCGCGGCCCGCGCCACGCCGGCATGGACGCTCGGCACGCTGGGCCTGGCCATGGCCGGGGCCGACGATGCCCACACGCACGCGGAGGTGGCCCATGCGGCTTGAAGCCCGGACCGCGGTGTCGCGTACCGCCCTGGTGATGGCGCCCGTGGGCGCGATTGTGGTCACGCTGCTGATCTGTGCGCTGCTGGTGTCGCTGGCCGGCGCGCCTGTCGGCAAGGCCTACCTGCTGCTACTGCAAGGCGGCTTTGGTTCGCGCTTTGCGTGGTCCGAAACGCTCACCCGCGCCACGCCGCTGATCCTGACAGGCCTCGCCGTGGCCGTGGCGTTCCGCACGCGGTTGTTCAATATCGGTGCCGAGGGCCAGCTTTACCTGGGGGCTTTGGCCGCCGTGGCCGTGGGCGGACAGGTGGATGGCGCGGCAGCGCCATGGGCTGCGTCGTTGCCCCATGGCGTGCTGTTTGGCCTGATGGTCGCGGCCGGCATGCTGGCCGGCGCCTTGTTGCTGCTGCTGCCGGCGCTGCTCAAGCTCAGGCTGGGCGTGGATGAAGTGGTCACCACGCTGCTGCTCAATTTCATCGTGCTGCTGGGCGTCTCGCTGATGCTCGACGGGCCGATGAAGGACCCGCTGGCGATGGGCTGGCCGCAGTCCGTCGCGCTGGTGCCGGAACTGGAACTGGGCCGGCTGATGGAACGCTCGCGCGCGCATAGCGGCCTGCTGGCCGCCGTGGGCCTGGCGCTGCTGGTGTGGGCGATCAACCGGTTCACGGTCTTTGGGCTGCAGATGCGCGCCGTGGGCGCCAATGCCCGCGCGGCGGCATTCGCCGGCATGTCGGTGACGCGCGTGACACTGCTGGCGGCGGCCCTGTCCGGCGCGCTGGCGGGGCTGGCCGGCGTGGTGGAGGTGGCCGGGCGCACAGGCTATCTCACGCTCGACATGTCGCCGGGGTACGGCTATACGGGCGTGGTGATCGCCATGCTGGCGGGCCTGCATCCGGTGGGCGTGGTGGCATCGGCCATCTTCGTGGCGGGCATCCTGGTGGGCGCGGACGGCATGAGCCGGGCCGTTGGCGTGCCCAACACGATTGCCGATGTCATCGTGGCGGTGGCGCTGCTGTCCATGCTCGTGGCGACCATGCTTGCGCGCTATCGCGTGCGTTTCGACCGGATCGGGAAGGTGGCCTGATGGAACTGTTCGATATCGTTGCCGGCGCCCCGTTCTGGATTGCCGTGCTGCGCGTGGCCACGCCGCTGATCTTCGGCACGCTGGGCGTGCTGCTGTGCGAACGCGCCGGGGTGCTGAACCTGGGCATCGAAGGCATCATGGTGGCCGGGGCTTTTTCCGGCTGGCTGGCCGTGTACCACGGGGTGCCGCTGTGGGGCGGCGTGGCGGCGGCGGCCGGGGTGGGGCTGGCGTTCGGGCTGCTGCATGGCTGGCTGACGGTCTCGCTGGCGCTGTCGCAGCACGTGGCGGGTCTGGGCGTGACCATGCTGGCCACCAGCGTGTCGTACTACGCCTACCGGCTGGGCTTTGCCCAGGTCTCGACCCCGCCGACGATCACGCCGTTCGCGCCGATGACATGGTGGGCCGACGTGCCGGTGGTCGGCACGGTGATGGCGGCCGAAACGGCGCTGACGCTGCTGGCGCTGCTGATGGCGCCGCTGCTGGCCTGGCTGCTCTATCGCACACCGCTGGGGCTGGCGCTGCGCATGGTCGGCGAGAACCCCGCCGCCGCCGAGGGGCAGGGCATCCGCGTGGGGGCGGTGCGGATCGGAGCGATCATGGCCGGGTCGGCGTTGATGGCTGTGGGAGGCGCGTTTCTGACGCTGTCGGCCTTCAATGCCTTCTTCTTCAACATGATCAATGGCCGGGGCTGGATCTGCGTGGCGCTGGTGGTGTTCGCGTCCTGGCGGCCGGGGCGGGCACTCCTGGGCGCGCTGCTGTTCGCGGCTTTCGATGCGCTGCAACTGCGGCTGCAACAGGGTGGGGCCAGCCTGCCTGGCCTGCCGGCGCTGCCGTACCAGGTCTACCTGATGCTGCCTTATATTCTGTCGATCCTTGCGCTGGTGCTGGTGGCGCGCCGCGCGGCCTATCCGCAGGCGCTGATGAAGCCGTACCGCAAGGGCGAACGCTGAACTTTCCGGAAAGAGAATCCCATGTTCGATACCATCCTGCGTCACTGCAACCTGCCCGATGGCCGTACCGACGTCGACATCGGCATTTCCGCCGGCCGGATCGCGGCTGTCGAGCCCCGGCTGGCCGCCACGGCAGGCGACGAAATCGATGCGGCGGGCCAGCTGGTGTCGCCACCGTTCGTCGATGCCCATTTCCATATGGATTCCACGCTGTCGTATGGCCTGCCGCGCGTGAACCAGTCCGGCACGCTGCTGGAGGGCATCGCGCTGTGGGGGGAGCTCAAGCCGCTGCTGACGCAGGACGCCATTGTCGAACGCGCGCTGGCCTATTGCGACTGGGCCGTGGCCAAGGGGCTGCTGGCGATCCGGTCGCACGTGGACGTCTGCGATCCGCGCCTGCTGGCGACCGAGGCGCTGCTGCACGTGCGCGACCGCGTGAAGCCGTACCTCGACCTTCAACTGGTGGCGTTTCCGCAGGACGGCGTACTGCGCGCGCCCGGCGCGCTCGACAACCTGCGGCGCGCGCTGGACATGGGCGTGGACGTGGTCGGCGGCATTCCGCATTTCGAGCGGACCATGGCCGACGGCGCCGCGTCGGTGAAGCTGCTGTGCGAAGAGGCTGCCGAGCGGGGCCTGCGTGTGGACATGCACTGCGACGAAAGCGACGACCCGATGTCGCGCCATATCGAGACGCTGGCCAGCGAATCGGTGCGGCTGGGGCTGCAGGGTCGGGTTACGGGGTCGCACCTGACGTCGATGCACTCGATGGACAACTACTACGTGTCGAAGCTGCTGCCGCTGATGCGCGAGGCGGGCGTGGCCGCCATCGCCAATCCGCTGATCAACATCACGCTGCAGGGCCGGCACGACACCTATCCGAAACGTCGCGGCATGACCCGGGTGCCCGAGCTGCTGGCCGCCGGTATCCCCGTGGCGTTCGGCCACGATTGCGTGATGGACCCCTGGTACGGCCTGGGCTCCGGCGACATGCTCGAGGTGGCGCACATGGGGCTGCACGTGGCCCAGATGACGGGGCAGGACGCGATGCGCGCCTGCTTCCGGGCCGTGACCGAAACGCCAGCGACCATCCTGGGGCTGGACGGCTACGGCGTGGCCCCCGGCTGCCGCGCAGACCTGGTGCTGCTGCAGGCGCACGATCCGGTCGAGGCCATCCGGCTGCGGGCCACGCGGCTGCTGGTGATGCGGGCGGGCAAGGTCGTCGCGCGCACCGCGCCGGCCACCGCCACGCTGTCGCTGCCCGGCCGGCCCGCCGAAGTCGACTTCGGGCTACATCGCGGCCAGGTTTTTTGAAGTTTCTGCGAGAGGGGTGTTGACAGGATGCGTGTCACTCAGCATAATCACGTTCTTCGCATCGCCGCAGCAATGCAGTGAAACGAAGCCCAGATGGCGGAATTGGTAGACGCACTAGGTTCAGGTCCTAGCGGTGGCAACACTGTGGAGGTTCGAGTCCTCTTCTGGGCACCAATTCGAAAGCCCTGCTCAACGAGCAGGGCTTTTTCATTTCCGGCCCAGAAAGGGCAGTCCCTGCGGACTGCCCGCGGGGACTCGAAAAGCTTGCGCCTGCAGGCGCGAGCCGGGGTCGCGCACGGGTGACCGAGTCCTCTTCTGGGCACCAATATTTGAAAGCCCTGCTCAACGAGCAGGGCTTTTTCATTTCCGCAGCCTCTCGTGAATTTGGCGAGTTGCCCGGCTCGTCCGACATCATCTCTCTCAGCCGCGCTCTCCGCCTTTTAGCGGGCGGCACACCCCACATTCGCCTCTAACCATCGCGCGGCCTTTGACCTATGCTCAAGCTGATCGGGCATGGTCCATACAACGCCCGACGAGGTGGTTGCCATGTCCGTACAGTTGATGTGCGGGAGAGAGGAGCGTGCCGGACGGTTGTCTGGCAGGGCGCATGTCGCCCGCCTGCATGCGGGGCACCCCGGTCTCCCCCTGTGTTTCGTACTTGCGCTGCTGGCCTGCGCCGTGGTTCATGCCGAGGAGTCCCTCGACGGCATGTCAGGGCGTGATGCACTGCAGTTCGTGCAGGACGCGCGCGCCCCGGATACACCGCCGCCCGACCAGGCCGCACCACCAGCCATGCCGGAAGACACCGCGCTGTCGGTCGTGCCGCCGCGCATGGTGATCGGCAACGACGACCCCGACCTGCCGATCCCCGTCCATGCATCGCGGACGTCGCCGGAATCCGTGCCCGAGGCCGAGCCTATCGCCATCAATCTGGCCAGCATCGATCGCGTCGTGGAGCGATTCAACAGTACGCCCCGGACGCCGCTCGTCCACGTTGAAGATGCGACGACCGCCACAGGCCTTGTCGACAGCCGTGCGCGCAGCATGGCCGTGGCGCTCGACGCGCCGTTGTCGCGCAGCGGCATGGGCCTGACGCTGCAATCGCGGGTGGAAATGGCCTATCGGCCAGGCATGGCGCCCGTGCCCAGTAACTGGGATGCGCCGCCCGGCGAGGTCAGTGCCACGGGGCTGGCCGTGCGGCTCTACGGCTCCAAGCCGACGCGGCTGAGCGGTGTCTATCCGTTCGTCGAGGCCGACTGGTGGCAGGACAACCGGGCGAAAACCATCAACATCAATGGCACACGTATCGATACCGATCTGCTGCGCGGCCTGTTCTCGTTCAATATCGGCGCGCATAGCAGTTCCACCACGGGCCTGCGGCTCTGGATGAAGGCGCGCGCCGGACGCAATGCGGGCGGCACAGTGGGTGCCAGATATCGCTGGTAAACAGAGATGGCAGCGTCGTGCGCAGTCTGCGAAATAATTTTCACAAAGGGCTTGCGCGGAAGGTGAATTGCGATACAATGCGTCCCTCGCGTGCGGCTGTAGCTCAGTTGGATAGAGTACTTGGCTACGAACCAAGGGGTCGTGGGTTCGAATCCTGCCAGCCGCGCCACCTATTGGAAGGGCCTCCAGCAATGGAGGCCCTTCGTCATTTGGGGCCGGTACATAGGCCCCACCCGAGCAGGCCCCACCCGAGCAGGCGTGACGTCTCGCTCACAAAGCTCATCCCACCCCCATACCCATTCGGGTCAGTGTTCGGTATCGCCCGGAGCCGCGCCCCGGAATCATTGACAGTGGCCGAGTCGCGGGCACATCATTCGTCCGGAACAGATGCGCCTCCGGAGCTACACGCGTCCCCCCCGGACCCGTCGTGCACATTCCCCGGAAGGCCGCCACCATACTGGGAAACGGGGTCATGAACCGAACGATACGCCAACTGGCAAGCGTGGTCGCGCTTGCCGCCTTCCTTTCTGCCTGCGCATCCGCGCCGCCACCCGCGCCGGTCATACCGGCCGCGGAACAGCCGCCGTCGGATCGGGCGATGAAGGCGCTGTCCGCCGAAGTGTTTACGTATGGCTATCCGCTCGTGCTGATGGATGTCACGCGCGAGGTGATGACGGCCAAGACCCCGGTCAACACGTTCAACCATAGCCGCGCGTTCCCCGATGCCACCTACACCACCGTGGTGAGCCCGAACGCGGATACGCTGTACTCCACCGCCTGGGTGGACGTGTCCAGGGAACCGGTGGTGCTGGCCGTGCCCGATACGGCGGGCCGCTATTACGTCATGCAGATGCTCGATGCCTGGACCAATGTGTTCGCGTCGCCGGGCAAGCGCACCACGGGCACGCGGCGCGGCGCGTTTGCGATCGTAGGCCCCGACTGGGAAGGCACGCTGCCCAAGGGCGTGACGGAAATCCGTGCCCCGACCAGCATGGTCTGGCTGATCGGCCGCATCCAGACCAACGGCAAGGCGGACTACGCCAATGTCCACCGCCTGCAGGACCAGTTCCGCCTGGTGCCGCTGTCGGCCTGGCGCAAGGGCATCCGCACGACGCCGCCGGCCACGCCGCGCGCAGGAATGATCGATACCGAAACGCCGCCGGCCGAACAAGTGGCGGCGATGGACGCCCAGGCGTTCTTCAGCCGCATGGCCGCGCTGTTGCCGCAAAACCCGCCCGGGCCCGATGACGTGTCGATGCTCGAGAAGATGCAGCGCATGGGCGTCAAGGCCGGCGAACCGTTCAAGACAACGGTGCTGGAACCGTCCACGGCGCGCGCCGTGCAGGAGGGCGCCACCGCCGCGCTGGCCACCATCGCCGCCAACGGCCGCAAGAGCGCGGCGGGCAACACGGGCTGGCGACTGCAGCGCGACACCGGCGTGTACGGTGCCGATTTCGACCGCCGCGCCGCGGTGGCGATGTACGGGCTGGGCGCCAACCTGGCGGAGGATGCGGTCTACCCGGTTGCCCGCGCTGACGCGTCGGGTCGTCCGTTCGATGGCGGCAGCCGCTATGTGCTGCATTTCGACAAGGGCCAGCTCCCGCCGGCCAAGGCCTTCTGGTCGCTGAGCGCCTACAACGACAAGCAGGCCTTTGCCGACAATGCGCTGCAGCGTTACAGCATTGGCAGCCGCGACCGCCTGCGCTACAACCGCGATGGCTCGCTCGATATCTATATCCAGTACGAACGCCCCCCTGCCAGCCAGGTGACGAACTGGCTGCCCGCACCGCCCGATGCCTTCAGCCTGATGCTGCGGGCGTACTGGCCGGAGCAAGCCCTGCTCGACGGCAAGTGGATGCCGCCGCCCGTGCAACGCGTGAACTGAGCGCTGCCTGCGGCGCGAGCCTGCAATAAACCCTTCCGGTCTGGAAGGGTTTTTCGTTTTGGAGGCACCGGCCGCAGGCGTGCGCCTAGAACCGGTATTTCACCCCGGCGTAGAACGCGCGGCCGACGCCCGGATAGAACACGGCGGTGTTGGCCGTGCGTGCATCGGTGACGGTACTGAAATCACTGATGTAACGCTTGTCGGCCAGGTTGCGGGCGTCGAGGAACAGCGTCACGCCGCGCTCGAACTCGTAGCTGGCCTCGATGCCGAACAGCACATACGACGGCACCTTGAGCGTATTGGCGTAGTCCACGTAGGCGCCGGTCGGCACCCAGTCGATCGTGCCCGCCACGCGCAGGCGGCTGTTGCGGCGATAGGCCAGCGTGGTGCGCAGCACGTGCTTCGGCACCCCGGCGATGCGGTTGTTGCCGTACACGGGATCGTTGTCGAAGCGGAAATCGCTGTAGTTCCAGATCTGCGATACGGTGAACTTGTCGCCCTTGCCGACGATATCGCGCAACACGTCGGCGCTGGCGCCCAGTTCCACGCCCTGCAGCACCGTCTTGTTGGCGTTGAAGGTCGATGCCGGAATATCGGCACTCACCGTGTATTGCAGCAGCTGGTCGCGCAGGAGCGAACGGTACGCCGTGACATCCCACGCAAAGCGGTCCCATTTGCCGCGCGTGCCCAGTTCCAGCGTCCAGCCGTGCTGGGCCGCCAGCGGCACGAATTGCTGCGTGGCGCCGATGGTCTGGCTCAGGTCGGTAAAGTCCGGGACGTCGGCGCTGCGCGTGATGTCGATAAACGCCTGGATGTCGGGCTTCGGCTCCCACAGCACGCCGAATTTCGGATTGACGCCACTGAACGTCGCGCCATCGGACTTGGCTGTCGGGTTGGCCGGCAGGCCGCCGTAGTCGGTGTATTCGCGCCGGTTGCGGTAGGCCTTGGCGCCCGCCATCAGCGCCACGGTGGGCAGCACGTACAGGCGGTCTTCCAGGTAGGCCTCGTAGTTGTACGCGTCCTGCTTCGCGTTCAGCGTCTGGGCGCCGCGATTGCCGTTGACATTGACGTACTGCCGCGCGTCGTTGTTGCCGCCGAAGAAGCGCGCCCCGGCGATAAGCTGGTTGCGCAGGCCGCCCAGCGTGAAGTTGCCCGTGTAGCGCGGCGCAAAGCCGTAGGTCCAGCTGTCCTGATCCACGACCTGGAAGATCGGGTGGTACAGGCTCTTGTGGATGCCCCAGGTGGTCAGGTCGATCTGGCCGTTATCGAGCTTGATGCTCGTGACGTTGGCCACGCGCTCGGTGCGGGTATTGCGCGCCTGGTCGCCCGCCAGCGCACTGGCCGATGCCATGCGCGGCGTGGTCAGCGCCTGGTTCAGCGTCAGCGCGCCGGGCAGCAGCTGGTCGACGATATAGGCGCCGAAGTAGAACCGCGTTTCCACCGCCGGGCTGAAGCGATAGCCGACGTTGGCGTTGATCTGCTCGTACTGGCCGCGCTCGTGATTGCGCCAGCCTTCGGCATGGCTGACCGTGGCATTGGCCAGGAAGTCCCACTGGCCGATCTGGCGCGATACCTGGCCGCTGCCGCGTATCGTGCCGAAGCTGCCGCCGTCCACGCGCACCATGTTCCGGGATTCGGCGGTCAGCGCCGTCGGCGTGGTGAAATTGACCGCGCCGCCCAGCGTGGTGCTGCCATACGCCAGGCCGTTGCCGCCCTTGTAGACCTCGGCGGCCGTCAGTGCCAGCGGATCGATCTGGTAGAAATCACCGCTGCCGTCGGCAAAGTTCGTCGGTACGCCGTCCTGCAGGATCTCGATGCCTCGTGTGTGGTAGCCACGCGCCACGCCCGAGCCGCGAATCGACAGGCGCAGTTCCTGGCCGTAGCGTTCCTGCACGTACACGCCGGGCGAATCCTTCAGGACATCGCGCAGGTCGTAGGCATAGGTATTGGTGAACGATTGCGCGTCGACAAAGCCGACCGATCCCGCCGACTGGAACAGCGACTGCCGCTGCTGGGCCAGGCCGGGCGCGGTCAGCGACCCGACGGCGGCAGCCGTGGCGGTAACGGTGGGCAGAGTAGGGACAGCGGCGGCATCCGGGCTGGTGACGGTTGCCGATTGGGCGAAGGCCGCGCTCGAGAGCGCGGCGGCAGGAAGCACCGCAACGCGGCGCCAGGGTGTGGCTCGTTTCATTCCTCTGGGTCGAAGATCACGCCGGATGCCGACGCGACATCGCAATTTTCTTGTTTGGCTCGACCGAAAGGATACGGAGCCGCACGCGGCGCCGCCATGCGACACAGCGACGCAACGTGCGCTCCAGCGCATAAGCTCAGGCGTTCAGCGCATGACCGTTCAACTCATGACCTTACGCACTGGCCTGCCCCACGCACGACGGTCCGCATGCCTCGCCATGCCCATGCGGGGCGGGCTTGGCCGTGGCGGCGGGCCGCACCACGCGCTTCCAGCTTGCCGGCGCGTGGCCGGCCAGCTTCTGGCGCAGCGCCCGGGTGGCGCTGACCATATTCGCCAGGGCCGCCTCGGTCTCGGTCCAGCCACGGGTCTTCAGGCCGCAGTCCGGGTTGACCCACAGGCGTTCCGGGGGGATCACCTCGCAGGCCCGCTCCAGCAGGCGCGTCATGGCCTCGACGGAAGGCACGCGCGGCGAGTGGATGTCGTAGACACCGGGGCCGATCTCGTTCGGATAGTCGAAATCGCCAAACCCTTCCAGCAGTTCCATGGCCGAGCGCGAGGTCTCGATTGTGATCACATCGGCATCCATGGCGGCGATGGCCGGCAGGATGTCGTTGAACTCGGCATAGCACATGTGGGTGTGGATCTGCGTTTCGTCGCCCACGCCGGAGGCCGACAGGCGGAAGGCGCTGACAGCCCAGTCCAGGTAGGCGGCCCAGTCGCCCCGGCGCAGCGGCAGCCCTTCGCGCAGCGCGGGTTCGTCGATCTGGATCACGCGGATGCCGGCGGCCTCCAGGTCGCACACCTCGTCGCGGATGGCCAGCGCCAGCTGGCGCGTGGTCACGGCGCGCGGCTGGTCGTCGCGCACGAACGACCATTGCAGCATCGTCACGGGGCCGGTCAGCATGCCCTTCATCGGCTTGTCGGTCAGCGACTGCGCAAAGCGGGCCGTATCCACGGTCATCGGCTCGGGACGGTACACATCGCCAAAGATCACCGGCGGCTTCACGCAGCGCGAGCCGTAGCTCTGCACCCAGCCGTTCTCGGTGAATGCGTAGCCGCATAGCTGTTCGCCGAAATACTCGACCATATCGTTGCGCTCGGCTTCGCCATGGACCAGCACGTCCAGGCCCAGCGCCTCCTGCTTGCGCACCGCGAGTTCGATTTCGGCGCGCATGCGGTCCAGGTAGTCCAGCGCGCCGATGTCGCCGCGCTTGAAGGCGGCCCGGGTCTGGCGAATGGCGGGTGTCTGCGGGAACGAGCCGATCGTCGTGGTGGGCAGCGCGGGCAGCTTCAGCGCGTCGCGCTGGCGGACGATGCGCACATCGAACGGGCTGTCGCGTTCGGCCATGTCGGCGGTCACGGCTGCCAGCCGCTTCTGCACCTGCTGGTTGACCACGCGGCGCGACGTGCGGCGCGCGGCCTGCGCGGCATCGGATGCGGCAAGCTGCCCGGCCACCGCCGATTCGCCAAGGTTCAGCGCCAGGGCCAGGGTACGCAGTTCGTCCAGCTTTTCGGTGGCAAACGCCAGCCACGCTTTCAGTTCCGGGTCGAGGCGGGTTTCGGCATCGAGCGATACCGGCACATGCAGCAGTGAGCACGAAGGCGCCAGCCAGAGGCGATCGCCCAGTTGGGCATGCAGCGGCGCGACGGCATCGAGCGCCTTGCGCAGGTCGGTGCGCCAGATATTGCGGCCGTCGATCACGCCCACCGACAGCACGGCGCTGCTTGGCAGCACGGCCTGCCAGGCTGCCAATTGCTGGGGTGCCCGCACCAGATCGATATGAAAACCGTGCACCGGCAGCGCGGCGACGCGGGCGGCATGATCGGCGGCGGTGTCGAAATAGGTGGCCAGCAGCAGCTTCACGCCGGTATCGGCCAGCGCCGGGTAGGCCTGGTCATAGGCATCGAGCCATTGCGGCGGCAGGTCCAGGCACAGCGCGGGTTCGTCGATCTGTACCCACTCGATGCCACGCGCCTGCAACTGGGACAGGATGCGCCGGTAGGCTTGCACCACCTTGGGTAGCAGACTCAGCCGGTCGAAGCCGGCCGCGTGCGACTTGGACAGCCACAGATACGTGACCGGGCCGATCAGCACCGGCCGCGTGGACAGGCCCAGCGTCAGCGCCTCATCAATCTCGTCGAAATACCAGTTGGCACCGCCGTCGAAAGTACTGTCGGCGTCGAGCTCCGGCACGATGTAGTGGTAGTTGGTATCGAACCACTTGGTCATTTCCATGGCCGGCTGGGCCGCATTGCCGCGCGCCAGTTCGTAGTACTGCGCCAGCGTCAGCGCGGCCGGATCGAACCCGAAGCGTTTGGGCAGGGCGCCCAGCAGCGTGGTCAGGCCCAGCATCTGGTCGTACCAGGCAAAGTCGCCGGCCGCCACCGTGGCCAGCCCGGCATCGGCCTGCAACTGCCAGTGACGGCCGCGCAGCGTGGCACCCACCTCGCGCAGCGCCGCTTCCGATGTTTCGCCGCGCCAGAACGCCTCTTGCGCAAACTTCAGTTCCCGTCGGGCGCCAATGCGCGGAAATCCCAAAATGTGTGTACGTGCCATGCGGTGCTCCAGTGATGTCTGATCTGGCGCACAGTGTCAGTTCCCGGCTAGAATGAATCAAGCGAGATGTTTTAAACAAAGTATGAATTTCATTCAACTAACTGGTTCGACGACGGGGATGGCCCGCGATGATTGAAGTCCGTCATTTCCGGTCGCTGGTGGCGATTGCGGACTCGGGCAAGCTGGCAACGGCGGCCGAGCGGGTGCACGTGAGCCAGTCGGCGCTGTCCCATCAGATCAAGGCCATCGAGGCGCACTACGGCATGGCGCTGTTCGATCGCACGCGCCAGGGCTTGCGTTTTACGCCGGCCGGGGAGCGGCTGCTGACGCTGGCGCGCGAAACGCTGGCGGCCATCAGCGCCGCCGAGCGCGACCTGCTACGCCTGAAGAGCGATACCCGCGGGGAATTGCGCGTGGTGCTGGAATGCCATACCTGCTTTGACTGGCTGATGCCGGTCATGGACGAATTCCGGCGCCGTTGGCCGGAAGTGGAAATCGATCTGGTGGCCGGTTTCCACGCCGATCCGCTGGGGCTGCTGGCGCAAGGCAAGGCCGATATGGTGATCGGCTCGAAGCCGCCGGCCCGGCGCGGGCTGACCGTTGCCCCGCTGTTCCGCTTCGAGATCCTGGCGGTGATTGCCAACGAACACCGCCTGCGCAACAAGCGGCGCATCGAGGCGGCAGACCTGGCTGGCGAAACGCTGATTACCTATCCGGTGCCGGAACAGCGGATCGACCTGATCCGCGAAGTGCTGGAGCCAGCCGGCATCCAGCTTGAACGGCGCACGGCCGAATTGACCGTGGCGGTGCTGCAGCTGGTGGCCAGCCGGCGCGGCGTGGCGGCGCTGCCCAACTGGGGCGTCAAGAACTACGTCGACCACGACTACGTGCTGGCCAAGCGCATCGGGCCCAGGGGGCTGTGGAGCGAACTCTATGCGGTGCTGCCGTCGGCCATGGCCGATCGGCCATATGTGGACGACTTTGTATCGATCGTGCGCGAGACCTGTGCGGCGGAACTGGATGGCATCGAAGTGCTGGACGATATCCCCCGCCCAGCGTAATCAGGCCGCCAGCGCCTCGGGTTCGTCCAGGGTTTCCTGTTCGCCCGTGAACGCGACGTCAACGATTTCCAGGTCCACGCCATGGGCCACGCGCCGCACGAATAGCTCCAGCAACTCCACCGTATCGGCCCGGCAGACCAGGCGCGCGACGTTGGCGCGGCCGGCATCGAACGACATCTGCTGGAGCGACAGCCCGGTGCGACGGGCATTGGCCAGCACCCATTCCAGACTGCCGAAGGTGTCGCTCAGCGCGGAGCGGTCGAGTCGCAGGGCAAGATCAAGGGCAGGCATGGCGGGTTCCGGGTGGGGCATTGCAGGATGCGATGTGATTCGCAAGGAGTCCGGTAAATTTACCAGCCATGCCGCAAAATTGGCTTCTGAAATTTCCTAGATCCGCTTCAGTATGAAGAAGAATCCTCCGCCTTGAAGTAAAATTGCGGTGAATTCATCCTCCATCATCGGATTGCCGTGACAAACGTTCCCAAACTCGACGACATCGACCGCCGCATCCTGCGCGAACTGCGCCGCGATGGGCGGATCTCCAACGCCAAGCTGGCCGAGCGGGTGGGGTTGTCCGCCACGCCCTGCTGGAACCGGGTCAAGGCGCTGGAGGACGCCGGGGTGATTGGCGGCTACGCGGCGCTGCTGAACCAGAAGGCGCTGGGGCTGCCCGATACCGTGCTGATCGAGGTCACACTGGACCGGCACGACGACGATATGCTGCACCGCTTTGGCGAGGCGCTGGCCGAATTGCCAGAAGTGCTGGAGGCCCATCTGCTGACGGGCGAGTACGACTACCTGATCAAGGTGGCCGTGGCGGGAACCGAGGGGTATGAGGAATTCCTGCGCCACAAGCTCTACAAGCTGCCAGGCCTGCGGCACAGCCATTCCACGTTCGTGCTGCGTACGCTGAAGCGCGAGCTTTCGGTCGAACCCTGAGCGGCGCGGTCAGAGCGATCCGCGCGACGCCAGGCGGCCCAGCCGGGGCGCCAGCGCCGTGGTCACCACGCCCAGCGCGATCAACCCAAGGCCAATCGACAGATCTGCCGAAATCCGTTCGTGCCAGGCCACGGCGGACAGCACCAGCCCCAGCAGCGGCACGCCCAGCATGGCGATGGACGTGGCTGCCGGCGGCAGCGACTGGGTGACGTTAAGCACCACGATAAACGTCAGGGCAGTCGCCAGCGGGCCGGTGTACAGCACGGCGGGCCAGATTTCACCGATGGCGGCCAGGTCGGGCGCCCCGTCCCGCAACACGGCCAGCAGCACCAGCGGCACCGTCGCCACCGCGCATTCCCACGGAATCATGTCGGCACCGAGCCGCACATGGCGGTGGGCCCGCAGATGGATGATGCTGACCGACCACGCCAGCGACGCCCCGAGCAGCATCGTCAGACCCATGACCGTGTGCAGTTCCCAGCCGCCCAGCGCCGGGGCGACGATCACGGCGATGCCGGCGTAGCTGAAGCCGGTGGCCAGCCATTGCCAGCGCGATGGCCGTTCGCCCAGCACCAGCGACGACAGCGGAATCACCCAGATGGCCGTGGCGTAGGCCACGACCGAGGCGCGTCCCGGCGCCACATATTGCAGCGCCCACAGCGCCAGCGCCGTAAAGGCGGCCATCTGCAGCAAGCCGACACTGAACACCAGCGGCCATTCCTCGCGCGACGGCAGGCGCAGCCGCTTGAGCGCGCCCAGTACGACGAAGCTGATCAGCGCGGCCGAGCCGAAACGCAGCGCGGCAAACCACAACGGGCTGACGTGCGACAGCCCGAATTTCATCACGGGCCAGTTGCCGCCCCAGATGATGACGGCGCCGATCAACGGCAGGAATGACTTGAAGGCGGCAGAGCGGGCGCTGCCGGCGGGAGCAATGACGGACATGAAATCGTGTGGGGTCGGAGCAGGCCAGGGAGCCACCGGAATGACTCGCCGAATGTCCAGAAGTCTACGATTCATTGCGCCGCAGCATCGGCCGGATCACTTTGTCATGGTGGCCAGATACAGCATAGAATGCCGGCAAACACGACTATGGAAGCCGAACATGCTGGACATCGATCTGGACGCCACTGACATCCGTATCCTCGGGGAATTGCAGCGCGACGGCAGCCTGACCAATGTGGAACTGGCCAGCCGCATCAATCTGTCGCCATCGCCATGCCTGGCGCGCGTGAAGCGCCTGGAAAAGATCGGCGTGATCTCGCGCCGCGTGACGCTGCTCGACGCCCGGCGGCTGGGCCTGAAGGTGGTGGTGTTTATCTCCGTGTCGCTGGACAAACAGCGACGCGAGACACTCGATACGTTCGAGCGCAAGATCGGCGCGCTGCCGCAGGTGATGGAGTGCTACCTGATGTCGGGCGATGCCGATTACCTGTTGCGCGTGGTGGTGCCCGACGTGGAGGCGCTGGAGCGGCTGATCATCGACCAGATCACGCGCATTCCGGGCGTGGCCAGCATCCGGTCGAGCTTTGCCCTGAAACAGGTGCTCTACAGCACCGCGCTGCCACTCGGTTGAGGGCTGATATCGGCACTGCCGTATCATCGCGGCTTCGCCAGCGGGCAGCCGCCCCCCACGCATCAAGCCATACCCAAGACGCCCCATGAATCCGTCCGCGCTGAACCCCGCTTCCATTTTCTTCGTCCAGGCTTGCCTGGTCGTCGGCGTGCCGCTGGTGTTGTGGCGCGGCCTGCGCATGGGCGGCATCGTGCCCCTGGTCGTGATGCAGATCGCCGGAGGCATCGTGCTCGGGCCGTCGGTACTGGGTGCGCTCTGGCCGGACAACTGGCACGCGCTGTTCGGCGCGCAGAAGCTCACTGCGCTGTCGGGGCTGCAATGGCTGGCGGTGGTGCTGTTTGCGTTCCTGTCCGGGCTGCACGTTGGCGGCCCGGAGGCCCGGGGCCTGCGCCGGATCGCCCTGTGGGCCGCGCCGGGCTGCGTCGCGCTGCCATTTGTCCTGGGGGTGGGTGCCGGTTATGTACTCGGCGCCTGGCGCCCGACGCTGGCGGGCGAGGCGGCCACCCCCTGGCAATTCGCCATTGCCGTGGGGGTGTCCATGGCGGTTACGGCGTTGCCGGTGCTCGGCGCCATCCTGCGCGAGATGAAGCTGACCGATTCCACGGCCGGACGCCTCGCGCTGGCCTGTTCGGCATTCAGCGATGCGGCGATCTGGATCGTGCTGTCCTGCATCCTGGCCAGCACCGGCCAGGCCGCCGCCCAGCCGCTGAAGCTGGCGATCGGCGGCGCCGTCTATCTGGCCGTGATGTTCGTGCTGGTGCGGCCGTTGCTGGCGCGATGGCTGCCCGCCATGCGCGGGCACGATGCGCGGCTGGCGGCGGTAGTGGTGCTGATCTTTGCATCGGCCTGTATATCGGAACAGATCGGCCTGCATTACATCCTGGGCGGGTTCCTGGCCGGCGTGGTGCTGCCGCGCCAACTGGCCGCCGATATCGGCAAGCAGCTGGAGCCCACCACCGTGGTGGTGCTGATGCCGTTCTTCTTCCTGATGACCGGACTGCGGACCGACCTCAATACGGCCGGGACCGATGCGCTGATCGTCTTTGCCGTGACGACGGTGGTGGCCGTGGCCGGCAAGATGGCCGGCACTGCGCTGCCGGCACGATGGGCCGGTCTGGGCCGGCGCGATGCCTGGGCCGCCGGCGCGCTGGCGCAGACCAAGGGACTGATGGAAGTGGTGGTGCTGGCCATCCTGCTGGAAAACCGGCTGATCAGCACGCCGGCGTTCTCCGGCCTGCTGCTGATGGCACTGGCCACCACGGTACTGGCCAAGCCGTTTACGCTCGCCGCCCTGCGGATGCGCGACGACTGAGGCCTCAGCCCGACAACCGTGCCCGCACGGCGGCCTGCAGCGCGGGCAATAGCGACGACTCGAACCACGGGTGCTGGCGCATCCAGGCCACCACGCGCCACGATGGATGGGGCAGCGGAAACACATTCGGGCCGAAATTTAGGAAATCGGCTACCAGTTCAGTCATCGACCGCTTGGACATCGCCGGCCGCTTCGGCAGATAGGCGGCCTGGGCATAGGTGCCGACCAGCAGGGTCAGGCGGTCGTCGGGCAGGCAGGCCAGCACGCGCTGATGCCACAGCGGCGCGCATTCGCGCCGGGGCGGCAGGTCGCCGCTCTTGCCCTTGCCGGGGTAGCAAAACCCCATCGGCATGATGGCGACGCGCGCGGCGTCATAGAACTCGTCCTTTGTCACGCCCATCCACGCCCGCAGCCGGTCGCCGCTCGGGTCATCGAACGGCACGCCGCTGGCATGCACCCGCGAACCCGGCGCCTGGCCGATCACCACGATGCGCGACGTGCCGCTGAACTGCACCACGGGGCGCGGCCCGGCGGGCAGCGCGGCGGCGCAATGGGTGCAGGCGGCGATCTCGCGCCGCAGCGTCTGGATGACACCGTGTGCGTGTGGTGGAGACGTCATGGCGGGTCAGCGCGTTTCGTGGGGGTTGCGTATATTACGAGGCTCGATGTATTGCGATGGAATATCACGATGACCACACAAACCGAAACCGCGATCCTGGCCGGCGGCTGCTTCTGGGGCATGCAGGACCTGCTGCGCCGCTACCCGGGCGTGCTGACCACGCGCGTTGGCTACACCGGGGGCGATGTGCCCAACGCCACCTACCGCCATCACGGCACGCACGCCGAAGGCATCGAGATCGTGTTCGACCCGAAGCAGATCAGTTATCGCCAGATTCTTGAGTTCTTCTTCCAGATCCACGACCCGACGACGAAGAACCGCCAGGGTAACGATATCGGCACCAGCTACCGTTCGGCGATCTTCTACCTCGACGACGAACAGAAGAAGGTGGCCGAACAGACCGCGGCCGACGTTGACGCGTCTGGCTTGTGGCCGGGCAAGGTCGTGACGGAAATCGCCCCGGCCGGCCCGTTCTGGGAGGCCGAGCCCGAGCACCAGGACTACCTGGAGCGGATTCCCAACGGCTACACCTGTCACTTCATCCGTCCGGGCTGGAAGCTGCCGCAGCGCGGGTAATCGGGCCGGGCGGGCTCAGGCGGGCGGGTCTTCCACCAGCAAGTCCAGCGGCACTGCCAGCGCGGTGGCCAGGGCGCGCAGCACTTCGACGCTGCCGTCGCGCTTGCGGTTTTCGATCTGGCTCAGATAGGGCTTGCTGACGCCGGCCGTGCTGGCCAGCGCGTCCTGGGTCAGCCGGCGATGGTCGCGCCACGCCTTGATCGGATGGTCGCCGGCCAGCAGGGCGTCGAGCACGGCAGCCGGAATCCGGAAGCCGTCGTCGGCGGCCACGGCGGCGTCGTGCATCCGGACATCTTCCATGGCTTCAAACAGGTGCTGGACGCGCTCCCAGAGGTCGATCGGAACGATCGCATATTCGCGGTTGCCTTCGCGCTGGATGAACTGTATCGCGGTCATTGATATGCACTCCCACGTGATTTGACGGTCAGCACGACGACCACCAGCTGCCCGGCTTCGATCCGGTACAAGACCCGCCAGTCGCCAACGCGTAGCCGAAAGGCGTCCCGGCCCATCAGCTTGCGTACGTTCTGGTTTGGCGCATAAGGGTCCGCTGCCAGCAGACCTACCTTGGCCCGGATGTTGCGGGCGACGTTTCGGGGCATCGACAGCAGCTGCTGTGTCGCCTCCCTGGTGAACTCGATCTCGTGCTGCATCCCGATGTTAGCGCATTGCTAATATTATGCAAACCATGTTTGCTCAATTCGGGGGCGACTTGAACGTGGGTAGGCATTCTGGCGCAAGATTCGCCTGCCGGGACGCATGGCTTCCGAAATCAGAATTGTCTGCTGGCTGTCAGGAAGCCTGTACGTTTATACAGTATAGTTAGGGCACTTCCGCGCCCGCGTGGCGTGGTGAAAAGCTTCCAAAGAACGTTAAGTTCCGCATCCAACTCACTGATTCGAGGCAAGAAATTGTCAGATTCCGGTACGATCCGCATTCGCGGCGCCCGTCAGCACAATCTCAAGAACGTTGATCTCGACCTGCACACCGGGCAAATGACCGTGGTGACGGGGCCGTCGGGGTCGGGCAAGTCGAGCCTGGTGTTCGACACGCTGTACGCCGAAGGCCAGCGCCGCTACGTGGAGACCTTCAGCGCCTATGCGCGCCAGTTTCTGGACCGCATGGACCGGCCGCAGGTGGACAAGGTGGACGGCGTGCCGCCCGCCATTGCCATCGACCAGACCAACCCGGTGCGCAGCTCGCGGTCGACCGTGGGCACGATGACCGAGCTCAACGACCATCTGAAGCTGCTGTACGCCCGTGCGGCCGAGTTGTTCGACAAGCAGACCGCGCTGCCGGTACGCCACGACTCGCCCGAGACGATCTACGCGGAACTGCAGGCCCGCACGGCCGCCGGCCAGCCGTTTGCCGACGCCCGGCTGGTGGTGACGTTTCCGGTCGAACTGCCGGAATCGGCCACCGAGGACGAAGTGACGCAGTGGCTGTCGGTCAGCGGCTATACGCGGGTGCATGGGCAGCGCATCGTCGAATCGCCAACTGGCAACCGCAAGGTGCTCGATGTGGTGGCGGACCGCTTCCGCCTTGGCAATGTGGAAAAGGCGCGCGCCATCGAGGCCATCGAGGCATCGCTGAAGCGCGGCGGCGGCCGGGTCAGCGTCAATGTGGTGACCGACGAGGGCGAGGGCCCGGTGTGGAAGTTCTCCACGGGGCTGCACAGCCCGGAGAGCGATATCCGCTATGCGGACCCGCAGCCGGCGCTGTTCTCGTTCAATTCCGCCTACGGCGCTTGCGAGACCTGCCGTGGGTTTGGGCGGGTGATCGGCGTGGACCTGGGCCTGGTGATTCCGGACGGGCGCAAGTCGCTGCGCGACGGGGCGATCAAGCCGATGCAGACGCCGGCCTGGAAGGAATGCCAGGACGACCTGATGCGGTATGCGGCCAAGGCCGGGATTCCGCGCGACCTGGCGTGGAACCAGCTCAGCGAGGCCGAGCAGCACTGGGTGATCCACGGGTCGCCTGACTGGAATGGCCAGTGGAACAAGCAGTGGTACGGCGTGATGCGGTTCTTCAACTACCTGGAGTCGAAGGCCTACAAGATGCACATCCGCGTGCTGCTGTCGAAGTACCGCAGCTACACGCCGTGCGAAACCTGCTGCGGCGCGCGCCTGAAAACCGAAGCCCTGCTGTGGCGCCTGGGCAGCAAGGACAACGCCGACGCCGTGCTGGCGCCGGCCAGCCGCTTCCTGCCGAAGGGCGTGGACTGGAACCGTGCCCAGCTGGAAAGCCTGCCGGGTTTGACCGTCCACGATCTGATGCTGATGCCGATTGCGCGCATCCGCCGCTTTTTCGACGACCTGACGTTGTCGAGCGCCTTGCTGGACGATGCGCTCAAGCTGCTGCTGGCCGAAGTCCGCACGCGCCTGAAGTACCTGTGCGACGTGGGGCTGGGCTATCTGACGCTGGATCGCCAGAGCCGCACGCTGTCCGGCGGCGAGGTGCAGCGGATCAACCTGACCACCGCGCTGGGCACGTCGCTGGTGAATACGCTGTTCGTGCTGGACGAGCCCAGCATCGGCCTGCATCCGCGCGACCTGAACCGCATCGTCGAGGCCATGCACCGCCTGCGCGATGCCGGCAACACCCTGGTGGTGGTGGAACACGATCCGTCGGTAATGCTGGCGGCCGACCGCCTGATCGATATGGGCCCGGGCCCGGGCGAGCGCGGCGGCTCGATCATCTTCGACGGCACGCCCGACACCATCCGCAAGGAACCGACGCTGACGGGCGATTATCTGGGCGGCCGCCGGCGCGTGACCGATGCCACGGACTGGCGTCTGCGGCCCGTGGACGACACCACGCCGCGCCTGAAGCTGGAAGGGGCCACGGAGCACAACCTCAAGGACGTGACGGTCGAGATTCCGCTGAACCGGCTGGTCTGCGTGACCGGCGTGTCCGGTTCGGGCAAATCCACGCTGCTGCAGGATGTGCTGTATCCGGCCATGGCGCGCCACTTCGGCAAGGCCACCGAATCGCCCGGGGCATTCCGCGACCTGGTGGGTGCCGACCTGGTCGATGACGTGGTCTTTGTCGACCAGTCGCCCATCGGCAAGACGGCGCGTTCCAACCCGGCCAGCTACGTGGGTGCGTTCGACGAGATCCGCAAGCTGTTTGCCAAGGCGCCGCTGGCGCTGCAGCGCGGCTATACGGCCGGCACGTTCAGCTTCAACTCGGGCGACGGCCGGTGCCCCACCTGCGGCGGCTCGGGCTTCGAGCACGTGGAGATGCAGTTCCTCTCCGATGTGTACCTGCGCTGCCCGGATTGCGATGGCACGCGCTATCGCGCCGAAGTGCTCGAAGTGAAGATCGAGCGTGCCGCGCGCGGCCAGGCACCGCGCACGCTGAGCGTGGCCGACGTGCTGGAACTGACCGTCAGCGAGGCGACGGCGCTGTTCGAGGGCGATGCGGCCGTACTGCGCGTGCTGGCGCCGATTGCCGACGTGGGCCTGGAATATGTGAAGCTGGGCCAGCCGGTGCCGACGCTGTCGGGCGGCGAGGCGCAGCGCCTGAAGCTGGCCGGCTTCCTGGCCGAAACGGCGGCCGCGCAGCCGGTGAAGAACCGCAAGGCCGTGGTGCTGCCCAAGCGCCTGTTCATGTTCGACGAACCGACCACCGGGCTGCACTTCGACGATATCGCCAAGCTCATGCGCGCGTTCGGCAAGCTGCTGGATGGCGGGCACTCGCTGATCGTGATCGAGCACAACCTCGACGTGATCCGTGCGTCCGACTGGATTGTCGATCTGGGCCCCGAAGGCGGGGACGCCGGTGGCGAGGTGCTGTGCGTGGGCACGCCCGACATGGTCAAAGGCTGTGCCGACTCGCATACCGGCCATGCGCTGCTGGCCTATGACAAGGCCCTGGGCGAATCGGGCACGCTGGCCGCCGAGCGCGAGGAACAGGCCAGGCACGGTCTGCCGCTGCAGGCCGCGGTGCAGGCCGCCCGGGCGCGCCGCGCCGTGGAAGGCGAGGGCGTGGTGCGCATCGTCAATGCTCACGAGCACAACCTGAAGGCGCTCAACGTCGACATTCCGCACGGCAAGTTCAACGTGATTACCGGCGTGTCGGGCTCGGGCAAGTCCACGCTGGCATTCGACATCCTGTTCCACGAAGGGCAGCGCCGCTATCTGGAATCGCTGAACGCCTATGCGCGGTCTATCGTGCAGCCGGCGGGGCGGCCCGAAGTGGATGCGGTCTATGGCATCCCGCCGACGGTGGCCATCGAGCAGCGGCTGTCGCGTGGCGGCCGCAAGAGTACCGTGGCGACGACGTCCGAAGTCTGGCACTTCCTGCGGCTGCTCTACGTCAAGCTGGGCATCCAGCATTGCGTGCATGACGGGGCGCCGGTGACCTCGCAAAGCCCGGCGTCGATCGCAGCCCAGCTGCTGCGCGACTATCGCGGCCAGCACGTGGGCCTGCTGGCCCCGCTGGTGGTGAACCGCAAGGGCGTCTATACCGACCTGGCCAAGTGGGCCAAGGCGCGCGGCAATACGCATCTGCGCGTGGATGGCGAATTCCTGCCGGTCGATCCCTGGCCGCGTCTGGACCGTTTTCGCGAGCACACGATCGAACTGCCTGTCGGTGACATCGTCGTTTCTCCAGACAACGAGGCCGCACTGCGCGCCTTGCTGGATCAGACGCTGGAACTGGGCAAGGGCGTGATGCACTTGCTGGCACCGCTGGACGGACTGCACGACGCCATGCACGACGGCAAGGGGTCGGGCAAGGTCGGCGAAACCAGGGTGTTTTCGACCAAGCGCGCCTGTCCGGTCTGCGGCACCAGCTATCCGGAGCTGGACCCGCGCATGTTCTCGTACAACAGCAAGCACGGCTGGTGCGGCACCTGTGTCGGCACGGGTCTGGCGCTGACGGGCGAACAGCGCGCGGCGTTCGATGACACCGTGCTGGGCGGCGACGACCGTGGCCGCGAGCAGAGTCTGCCGTCCGAGGAGCAGGAACCCGAAGGCGTGGCCGATACGCCATGCCCCGACTGCGGCGGCACGCGCCTGAACCCGGTGGCCCGGGCGGTCACCTTCGACGCGAATGCCATTACCGACGTGGCGCAATGGACGGTGTCCGACACCCGCCGCTGGGTCGATGGCCTGCGCCTGAAAGGGCGCGATGCCGAGATCGCCCGCGATGTGGTGACCGAGATCGCCAGCCGCCTGCAGTTCCTGGAAGAGGTGGGGCTTGGCTACCTGAGCCTGGACCGTGCCGCGCCGAGCCTGTCGGGCGGCGAGGCGCAGCGTATCCGGCTGGCCGCCCAGCTTGGCAGCAACCTGCAGGGCGTCTGCTACGTGCTGGACGAGCCGACCATCGGCCTGCATCCGCGCGACAACCAGATCCTGCTCGATGCCTTGCGCAAGCTCGGCGACAAGGGCAACACGCTGGTCGTGGTGGAGCACGACGAGGACACCATCCGCCGGGCCGACCACATCATCGACATCGGCCCGGGGGCCGGCAAGCGCGGCGGCAATCTGGTGGCGCAGGGCGGCGTGGCGGCGCTGTCGGCTGCTGCCGATTCCACCACGGGCCGGTTCCTGGCGCATCCGATGATCCACCCGCTGCAACCGCGCAGGCCGGTCAAGCCGGCGCGTGCCGGCAAGGAAGCCGAGCCGGCCCAGTGGCTGACCGTCGAGGGCGCGCACCTGCACAACCTGCGTGACGTGACCGCGCGGATTCCGCTGGGGCGGCTGGTGGCCATCACGGGCGTGTCGGGCTCGGGCAAGTCCACGCTGGCGCGGGACGTGCTGATGACCAATCTGCTGGATGCGGTGGGGCGCTCGGTGATGTCGTCGCCGGCCACGCGCCGGGCGCGTGCCGCAGCCGAACAAGCCGGCAAGCCCACGGCCACGAAGGCGCTCAGTGTCGAGCACGCCTGGCACGGCTGCGCGGGCATCAGCGGCTGGGAATCGATCGACCGCGTGCTGGAAGTGGACCAGACGCCGATCGGCAAGACGCCGCGATCCTGTCCGGCGACCTATATCGGCGTCTGGGACGCGATTCGCAAGCTGTTTGCCGAGACGCTGGAGGCCAAGGCACGCGGCTACAGCGCATCGCGTTTCTCGTTCAACACCAGCGACGGGCGCTGCCCCGCCTGCGAGGGACAGGGCGTGCGCACCATCGGCATGAGCTTCCTGCCCGATGTGAAGGTGCCGTGCGACGTGTGCCACGGGCAACGCTTCAACCCGGAAACCCTGGCGGTGACGTGGCGCGGCAAGAACATCGGTGACGTGCTGACGATGGAGATCGACGAGGCCGTGGAGTTCTTCGCGGCCATCACGCAGATCGGCCATCCGCTGCAGTTGATGAAGGACGTCGGCCTGGGCTATCTGACGCTGGGCCAGCCGTCGCCGACGCTGTCTGGCGGCGAGGCGCAGCGGATCAAGCTGGTGACGGAGCTGTCGAAGGTGCGCGATGACATCACGCGGCGCGGCCAGAAGGCCCCGCACACGCTCTACGTGCTCGACGAGCCGACCGTGGGCCTGCACATGGCCGATGTGGCGCGGCTGATCCGCGTGCTGCACCGGCTCACGGACGGCGGCCACAGCGTGGTGGTGATCGAGCACGACCTGGACGTGATTGCCGAGGCCGACTGGATTATCGACCTGGGGCCGGAAGGCGGCGCCCATGGCGGCACCATCGTCGGGGCCGCAGACCCCGAAACGCTGTCGCGCATCAAGGCCAGCCACACGGGTGCGGCACTGGTGCCGGTGCTGGCCCGTACGGCGCCGGACGCGGCCCGCGCCACGGGCTGATCAGCGCGCCCGGGGCGTTCTCGGCGGCTTCGGGGAGGCCGCCGGCCCCGGGGCTGCCCCGGATGCCGCGGATGCGCCGGCCGGCGGCGGCCTTGGACCCGCCAGGGCCGCCGCGCAGAAATCGATCAATTCCTCCACAGGCGGCCCGCTACGGGCCCGCTTGCTGCGTTCCCGCACCCAGTGGGCCAGCGAATACACCACCGTATCCATGAACCAGATCAGGCGAAGCTTCATGACGTCGCGCGGCACGTCGGGCAGCAGCGCATAGAGGTGTTCGCGCACCCGGTACAGCGCGCTCATGGCGGTCTTGTCGACCAGCCCCTTGTTGAGCAGGGCCGGGCTGAACGTGGTCTGGGCCAGCACCTGCAGGTAGTTGGTGCCCCAGTCGGTGTCCAGCACCACCTCGACCAGCGGACGGATGGTGGCTTGCACCACGCCGTGGATGTCGATGGGCTGGCCGCGGCCTTCCAGTTCGTCCAGATGCCGGTGGCGGATTTCGTTGACCTGGTGCAGGCGCCGGTTCAGCAGGTGGCTGACCAGGGCTTCGCGCGATCCGAAGTGGTAGTGCAGGGCGGAACGGTTGCGCTGGCCGCTTTCCACCACGATCTGGCGTAGCGGCACCTGTTCCACGCCCTGTTCGGCAAACAGGCGCTCGGCAATTTCAAGAATGCGCCGCGCGGTATCGGTCAGCCCGTCCGGGGCGCCAGAGGCGGTAGCGGCGGCAGCGTCCGTCCCCTGCGCGCTTTGGGCGCTTGGGGCGTCCGGAACGCCTGCCGGGCGATCGGCATCGGCGGCCTTGCGACCTGGCGTACGGCGGGGGTCGTGCGCGGGCGGGCGGTGCTCATCCGCGATCATGGCGCGCGCTTGCTTGAGCTTCATGGCGTGGTGGCGTCGCTGGCTGGCTTGTCGTTATCAAAATGAAAGCCTCGCAAGGATACGGAAAAATCCGATGTCCGACATCCATTTGGCGTCGCATTTTCTCCATTTTCGTACCTCTCCGGGAAAGTCCTAACTAACTGAACGTGCGTATGCCGTTAGCCTGCGGTCCATGTCAATTTAATACGCGAGATTAATTTGACGTGACGCGATTGACAACGATCGCACCCGGGCGCTGGACGGAGGAGACCACTGGCGCCACCAGCCACCACACTCGGAACCGTAAAACAATGAAGAAGACGCTGTTCGCTGCCCTTGCCGGCGCGCTGCTTGCGCCCGCCGCCTGGGCCCAATCGTCCGTGACGCTCTATGGCGTTGTCACGTCCAGCATCCAGTACGTCAACCACGTGCAGAACACCAGCAATGGGGTACTGGCACCGGGCAGCGGTTCGGCCGTGTTCATGAATTCGTCGGGCATCGCGCAGTCGCGTTTCGGCCTGCGGGGCGTCGAAGAGCTTGGCGGTGGGCTGAAGAGCCTGTTCGTGCTGGAAAACCAGTTCAACACCGATGACGGCAAGATGGGCAATGGCGGGCTGCTGTTCGGCCGCCAGGCCTTCGTGGGCCTGCAGAACCAGTGGGGCAAGGTGACCTTCGGCCGCCAGTACACCTCGGCGTTCCTGACGATGGGCAGCTTCACGCCGCTGGCGTATGCCCCGGAATTCGAACCGGTGGTGGGCATCGCCGGCCCGAACTTCCGCGAAAACAACGTGGTGCAGTACCAGGGCACGTTCGGCCCGCTCACAGCCATGGCGCACTGGTCGTTCGGTGAACGCAGCGGCACGTTCGCCGCGGGCTCGGCCTATGGCGTGGGCCTGTCTTATGCGAATGGCCCGTTCGGTATCGCGGCGGCCTATGACGAGGTCAAGACGCTCAACACCGCACAGGCCGCCGGCACTTCGGGATCGAACGACTATGGCCGCGACATGCGCGCGATGCTGGGCGCCAGCTACCGGCTGGGCCAGGTCAAGATGGTGGCGGGCTACCGCTGGGGCAACTCGGTGGCTCCGGCCACCGGCACGCCAACCCTGCTGCCGCACCGCGACGACATGTACTGGGTGGGCGTGAACTGGGACGCCACCGCTGCGCTGCGCCTGTCGCTGGCCTATTACTACGACGACATCAAGTCCGCACGCATCGGCGGCGTGACGACCAATCCCAAGAACCCGCAGCAGTACCTGGCGCTGGCCGACTACAGCCTGTCCAAGCGGACCGATGTGTTCTTCGCGGTGAACTACGCGCGCAACGCGTCGCTGAACTGGGACAACATTTCGTACCTGCCGAACGGCCAGTCGGTGGGCTACCTGCCCTCGACGTCGCAGGTCTATTACAAGACGCCCGATGCCAGCGGCCAGCTGGGCGTGTCGCTGGGCGTTCGGCACATTTTCTGATCCGGAGCCGTTCCCGGCTCATACAAGGCAAGCGAGGGGCCCGCGCGGACTCCACGACGCGCAGGCATTGCGGCGCCACGGCCAATGGCCGGGGCGCCTTTTTTCGCTGGGGCCGCCCTGGATGTCGGCCGTGCCGACGGGGCTTTGGCCGATGCGTGCCGAAAGGTGGGTATCATCGGGCCGATACACCGACAAACGGGAACGACATGCAACGCAAGACTTTCCGCAACATGCAATGCCCGATCGCCCGCAGCCTCGAACGCGTGGGCGAGTGGTGGAGCATTCTGATTCTGCGCGATGCGTTCTATGGCACGAAACGCTTCGACGAATTCCAGCGCAACCTCGATATCGCGCCAAACATGCTCACGCGCCGGCTCAATGGCCTGGTCGAAGAGGGCCTGCTCGAAAAACGCCAGTATTCGGAACGGCCGCCCCGCTACGAATACGTGCTGACCGACTGCGGGCGCGATTTCCGGCCCGTGTTGCTGGCGCTGCTGGCCTGGGGCAACCGCAATTTCGCGCCGGAAGGGGCCAGCGTGCAGATTGTCGACCGCGACACGGGCAAGGTCGTCGAGCCCCTGCTGGTGGATGCCGCCAACGGCGAGCCGCTGCAGATGGGCAAGCGCCACGTGGTGCGGGCCGGGCCGGCAGCGGACGACCGCACACGTGAGCGCCTGTCTTCGGCGGCGTCGTACATGACCGCGCCGGCACCGGCCAAAGTCAAGGCGCCCGCCGCCTGACCTTGCCGCGTCAGGTTGCTCCGAAAGCATTTCTGGCATAGAGTCCAAGGGATCAGCACCCCGTTTTCCGACGGTTTTTTCGCCGACTCCGGACAGACCCGATGCCACGTTTCACGACTTTGTACCCGTTCTCGACAGCCGTCCTGGCCATGATCCTGGCGGGCTGCGCCAGTGCGCCAATGCCGCCGCCCACGCTGCCGCGCACGTCGCAACAGCCGACGACCACCATCACCACGCCGCAGACCGGTGTCAGCCGCGCCCAGCTCGATGCCGCCGGCAATGCCTGCGAAAAACGGGTGGCCGATGCGGTCAAGACGCGCTACCCGCAGCCGGGCAGCGTGATGATGATGCCGGATCGCGAACGCATCGCGCAGCAAACGACCAACCAGACGTCGATCAGCGGCGAAGGCACGTTCGAACCCGACGCCAGCGAAGAGGCCATGGCCTTCCGCTACACCTGCCTCTACAACATGCGCACCCTGCGCGTGGACGATGTCCAGATGAAGTACGGGCCGCACTGATCCGTCCTCCCGTTACCTCGGTGCATTCCCGACGATTTGCATGATGTTGGCCCGTGTTCGGCGACGAACCCGGGCCAATCTGCTGGGTTCGCCCCGAAAACGGCGTCAGCGGCCCACCCAGGGTTGAAATCGCCGCCAGCACGCGCGCGCGTTTTGTCGTATCGTCTCGTCTTGCGATACTTGACGGTGCAATGATTGCCACGTCATTTGTGCCGCGGCTTCCCATCCGTTCCCGCTCGCCCCCCGGACCGATATCGTGCAGAACCCCGCCACCCCGCCCGCCGAAAGCGACGCAGCAGCCCCCGCAAGCCCGGCCGTCGCCGCTGCCGTTCCTCCTGCAGACAGCCCGATGACCGCCCGCGAAAAGCGCGGGATGGCGGCCATCATGATTGCCGTGTCGCTGGCCACGCTGGACACGGCCATCGCCAATACGGCCTTGCCCAACATCGCAGCCGACCTGAACAGCACGCCGGCCGCGTCGGTGTGGATCATCAACGCCTACCAGCTGGCGATGGTGGCCACGCTGCTGCCGTTCGCCGCGCTCGGCGGCGTGGTGGGGCACCGACGCATCTACCTGGGCGGCGTGGTGGTGTTCATCCTGTCGTCGGTGGTCTGTGCGATGGCCTGGTCGCTGCCGTCCCTGGCGGCGGCCCGGCTGCTGCAGGGGGTGGGCGCCGCGGCCATCATGAGCGTCAACACGGCGCTGATCAGTGCGATCTTTCCGATTCACCGGCTTGGGCGGGGGGTGGGCCTCAACGCGCTGGTCGTGGGGGTGTCGTTTGCCGTGGGACCGACGGTGGCCTCGGTGATCCTGTCGATTGGCCCGTGGCCATGGCTGTTTGCCGTCAACCTGCCGATCGGGCTGCTGGCGCTGGTCATCGCCTGGCCGTCGCTGCCGCAGACCAGGCGCAGCCAGCATGGTTTCGATCCGGTGGCAGCCGTGCTGAACGCCATCACGTTCGCCGCGCTGATCTTCGCCCTGGGCGAGGGGGTGCAGCGCGAGCCGCTGGAATACGTGCTGGCTGCCGCAGCCATCTTCGTGGTGGCCTTTGTGCTGCTGCTGCGCCGCGAGCGCGGGCATCCGGCGCCCATGCTGCCGGTGGATCTGCTCAAGCGGCCGATGTTCGCGTTGTCGACGGCCACCGCCGTCTGCTCTTTTGCCGCGCAGGGCCTGGCCTTCGTGTCGCTGCCGTTCTACTTCGAGCATGTGCTGGGGCGCAATCCGGTGGAGACCGGCTTCCTGCTGACGCCCTGGTCCGCCGTGGTGGCCGTGATGGCGCCCATTGCGGGCCGCTTGTCCGACCGCTATCCGCCGGGCCTGCTCGGCGGCATCGGCCTGGCCATCATGGCGGTGGGCATGGCGTCGCTGGCGATGATGCCGGCCGATGCCAGCGTGCTCAATATCGGCATCCGCATGGCGATCTGCGGTGCCGGATTCGGCTTTTTCCAGTCGCCCAACCTGAAGGCGCTGATGGCCAGCGCGCCGCGCGAGCGTGCAGGCGGCGCCAGCGGCGTGGTAGCCACCGCGCGACTGCTGGGCCAGGCCACCGGCGCGGCGTTGGTGGCCTTGTCATTCGGCATCGCCGGCGAACACGGGCCCACCCTGGCGCTAAGCCTGGGTGCCGCTTTCGCGGCAGCGGCAGCGGTCGCCAGCGGGCTGCGGCTCGTGACGCCACAGAGTGCCGATAGCGCGGCCATGCAGAGCGCCCGCAAATCGTCCTAGGCAGCAAGACCTGCGCGCAGGGCTTGTAGAAACTGCATGGCGCCGGTGCTTCCGGCGCCATTTTTCATGGCTGCCCGCTCCGGTACGAAACTTGCCGGTCTCCAAGCATCGGGGGCGTTGGTCGCCCCGGCTTCACGGAGGCATGGCAATGAACCGATCAGACGACTACGGCCGTCGCCGCAGGCCCGATCAGCAGTACGGAGGCTATGAAGAGGGCTATGGCAACGTGCCTGGCGACGATCGCCACTGGCGACGCCGCGATCTGTCGGCCGGCCGCTATGGCAACGCCGGTGAACGCAATCCGTATGACGCCTATGAAGATCGCGACGCCCGCCTGCGGGACGAAGATCCGCGCAACCGCGACGCCTGGCGCCAGGGTCGCACCGCACAACTGAGCGGCGGATGGCGTTCACGCGGCGCCACCGTCTACTATCCCGCCCGGCCCACGTACGACGATTCGCGCGACGAAAGCTCGCCCCATAGCCCAGGCTACGTCAGCGCCTACAGCAGCGGCTACAAGGACGGCTACGACGCCGGCACGCGGACGTCGAACGCACAGATGCCGGGCCGCGACGAGCGGTGGCGCGGCACGCGCAGCGGCTATGAAGGCGGCTACGAACGGGGCCGCGACAGCCAGCGGGGCTCGGGCTACGAGGACTACGGCGTCGAATCGGGCCGCAATTTCCGGCAGCGTCCGCGCATGGGCCAGGCGGTCCATGGACGTGGTCCCGAAGTCTATGGCCGCCGCCCGGCCGGCCCCAAGAACTACACACGCTCCGACGAGCGCATCCGCGAAGAAGTCTGCGAGCGCCTGACGCACGCGCCCACGCTGGACGTGAGCGACGTGACCGTTGCGGTGGCGGGCAGTGTGGTCACCCTGACCGGCACCGTGGACAACCGGCGCATGAAGTATGAGATCGAAGATCTGGTCGACGATACGTATGGCGTGTCGGATGTGGTCAACCAGATCCACGTGCGCCCATTTGGCGCGCTGGCATCGGAATAGTCCTCGACAGATTCAGAACATTCGCGGCGCTTATCCGGACCACCCGCCTGCGAGCCCCGGCACTGCCGGGGCTTTTTGCATGGCGCGGCGGTCGGCGTGCGTGGCTACAGGTCGCTGCCGCTGGGCGGATTCTCCATCCGCTTGTCGGTCTGGTCGGCGCGATCCACCGGCGTGTCGGCCGGCAGTTCCTCGGCGGCGCGTCGTACTTCGTCGAAAATTTCGTCCTCGGGCAGCTCGTCTTCGTCCGGCTCATGCCGCTCGCGCGATACGTCTCCGAGCTCCCTTTCGATGTCTTCGGTGGCTTCGCTGTCCAGGCGGGGGTCAAGCGTGCTGGGGATGCCTTCCGGGTCTGCGGCCTCCAGGTTGCGGCTCTTGCTGTCGGCGTCCGCGCGGCCGTGTCGGGTGGTCTTGCTCATCGTCACTCCTGTTGTCGTATTGCATGGTCGGGTATGCAGAACCTGCGGCAAGTTGCATGCCAATGGCGCTGTCGCAGGCTGCGGCGGGAATGGATTCGCGTGCGGCGGGCCCGGCGCCTATATTGAGTCAGGGGACCGCCGCAGAACCAGTTGGCCGCACTGCCTGTGAAGAGGCTGGAACGGCAATTGCTGAAACAAGGCAAGCATCGTGCGAGGGAGATAACGATGAACCTGACCGGCGTCCTGGCCACGCTCAGCGTGGCGTCCTCCGTGGCCGTGTCTTCGACGCCCGTCGAGAAACAGCTGCTGGCCATCAGCCCGCACGACTTTGCCCAACAGTTCAACCTGGTCGCCCACGACGCGGGCGCCAAGCTGACGCTGCCCGATTTCCGGGCCAAACCCGGTTGGCACCGCGCCAACACCAGCGAAGGCGTATCGGTCATGGTGCGCGCCGCGCATACCGGCTATGCCATCGACGAAGTGGTGGTGGTGTGCCGGGCCGCCGAGCAGTGCATGATGACGATCTGCACGGCCGCGCGGGCCATCGACGCCACCGTGGAGCCCAATCTGCTGCAGTACTTCGTGGCGGCACGCATCGCGGGGCATCTGGGGGAAGTGGCCCTGGTGATGTCCGGACTGGTCTATCTGGTGGTAAATCCCGATGACGAGGACTATGTGGCGCTGGTGATCCGGCCCTATCAGCCGCAACAGGAACTGACCGCACACCGGCAGGCGGCGCTCAAGGTGCCGCCGCGCTCCACTTGAACCGGGATGGGCCGGGAACGCCCCTGGCGGCCACCGCACCGGCATCGAACGGACCGGCTGCTACGGCACCGGCCGGACCATGCGGCGCGCGCCCGCGCCCGGTGAGCGCGCCGGGGCGAACTCCATCGCCCGTTGTTCCAGCAGCCGCTGCAGTTCGGTGGCACCGCGATAGTAATGCGCCAGCAGCAGGCGCAATTCCGGATCGGGAAGCGGCTCGCGCAGCAGTTCGCCATAGGCTGCGGCGGCACGGCCAGCCTGCTGGGCGGCATGCCGGAGCAGCGGCAATTCGCCAGATTCGGCGGGCGGCGCGACAGGTTGCGGATCGCGCGCGCGGCCTTCGGCACTGCCGTCCTTGCCATCGCCGGCCGCCGCGGCACGCGCGCCGAGTTCGGCCGACGCACAGCGTTGCATATTGGCACGATGGGCAAACACGGCCCGAATCTGCGGGTCCGATGCCGCGGCCGCCACGGCGGACAACGCCTCTGCACACTGCATGGCGTGACGACTAAGCCGCGCCAGCGTGGTGTTCAGTGCATCCATGTACGTCTCCGGTTGATGCTTTAACTGTAGGTGAAGCGCGCTGGCGGACGGCCGAATTGCATGGCCGGTGTGGTTAATCTTTTACAGATCGGAATTCACCGAATTCGATACGGGCGTGTTTGTCCGATCGAACCCGCAAGACACACGCAAAAAACGCGCCGCACATTGCTCCGGTTTGGGGAACAACGTGCGGCGCGCCGCAAGCGGGTCTACGGGGGAGGCCCGTGGAAAGACAGGCCCGCTGGCGTGACCTTGGCGTTAAGGCTTCTGGACCGGATCGGGCGAGTCGCCCTTCGGCCCCGAAGGTGCGGTCGGCGTGGCTACCGGCGAAGCGTCCTGTTCGCGCGGCTTCTTGGCGTGCTGGCCCGTGTTCTTCTTGGTCTTGTGGGCGGACTTGGTCTGCGCGGTCTTGTCCTGCTGCATGGTCGAGTCGCCGCTCATCATCGCGCCGCTGCCCGAACTGCCGCGTTGGGTCGACGGGCCTTCCGGTGCCGGCGGGGCGCTGGGGTTCGGTGCATTGGGCGAGAGCGGCGGGTCATTCTTGGGCTGGGCCATGGCCGGCATGCAGAGCATGGCGCTGATGGCCAGTGCAGTGGTCGTGAGCAGGCGTTTCATCGATCGTCTCCCGAAAATTGGTGGCGGTGACTTCACGATATGACTCCGCCTGCGGTGCGCTCAGGGGGAGGCCACTGAATCGGGTGTAGGCCGTTGACTACAGCATGTGAAGCCCGTTTGCAGGATTTATATGGCCATGTAAATCGAACCGGCGCCCGGCATCGGGCAGGCGCCTGCCGCGCCATGGCTGGCCGGCTACCCGGGCGTGCCGGGGCCAGCGGTATGGAATTTGCGTCGAAGGGTCGGTATTGACCGTATTGGCCGTATTGACCCCACCGGAGACGCTCATGAACCAGGGAAACAACAGGGGTAGTGGTTCGGACGACCGCTACAGTGCCTATGGCGCTGACCGTGACGAACGCAGTGATCAGGACGAACGCGACGACCGCCGCCGGCAGGGCGGCACGCAGCGCCAGCAGGAAGCCTACAGCGGCGGAGACTGGCTCACGCATCGCCAGCAGGGCGGCAGCGACTGGCAAGGCCAGGGACGCGGTCAGTCGCAACCGGGCCAGCAAGGCGCGGGCAGCGACTGGCAGGGCAGCGGCCAGCAGCCCGGCGGTAGCCGCTGGAGCGGCGGGACGTCGTCGCAAGGCTCGTCGTCGGTGTCGTCTAGCGGCTACGGCGGCTATGAAGGGCAGAACCGGCGCTTCGAGGAAGGCTATGGCGAAGGGCGCTATGGCGAGTACGGCGAAGGCCGGCAGAGCGGGCGCCAGCAGTTCGGCCAGCAGCCAGGCCCGCAGTCGCATTCAGGCCGGGACTTCGGCCGGGAAGGCGGCGAGCGCAATGCCCCGCAGCGGTATGAACGGGAACGCTGGGGCGACTGGCACCAGGAGGGCGGCGCGGGGCACGGCAGCGAATGGTCGAGCCAGCAGGGCAGCCAGGGCGACGAGTGGGGGCAGGGCCGCGGCCGCTGGGATCAGCCGGCACGGGGCGGGTCGGCGCAGCGCCAGGGCGGATGGGAACAAGGGCGGGAAGGCCGTCAGCCGGGTCGCCAGTCGGCGAGCCGTGACGCCGGAGGCGCCTGGGGCAGCAGCTGGGAAGGCCCCACCGGCTCGGAACCCGACATGCGCACGCACTATCGCGGCGGCTACGGCGTATCCGACTATGGCGACCAGGACCCGTCTGCTGGCCAGGGCTTCCAGTCCTGGCAACGCCGCGCTGGCGGCGACTGGCAGCGCGAACGGCAGGGGTCGGGCCAGGGGTCCATGCGCGACCGTGGCGGACGTGGCTTTGGCGGCAGCACCGGCGCCGGCGGCTACGATCCGAACGAACGGGCCTACGAACATTTCACCGGCGCCGACGAACGCAGCGATCTGAACCGTGGCTATGGCGGCGCCGGTGGGTCCGCGGCGGCACGGCGGGCGCAACGCGCCGGTCCGAAGGGCTACCAGCGTTCCGACGAGCGTATCCGCGAAGATCTTTGCGAACGCCTGGCGATGAGCAGCCGCGTGGATGTCCGCGAGGTCGAGGTCTCCGTCAGCGGCGGCGTGGTCACGCTGAGCGGCACGGTACAGGACCGTCAGCAGAAATACCGGATCGAGGACATGGCCGACGAAGTGTTCGGCGTGAAGGACGTGCACAACCAGATTCGTGTCACGCGCGATTCCGCGATGGGCAGGGAAGGCAGCGGGGGCAGAGAAGGCCAGTCCGGCGGGTCGCGCATGTCGCAAGGCATGAGCAGCCCCAGCAGCCAGGGCAGCACCGCGCCCTCCAGTGCGGCGGGCAGTTCGGGCAGCCTCGGCACCGGCATCGGCTCAGCGTCGTCATCCGGCTCCGGCTCCGGCACGACGTCGGGCAGCTCATCAGGCGGCTCATCGGGCAGCACAGCGGGTTCGACGTCGGGCTCCACATCGGGCTCCACGTCGGGCAGGTCGGGAAGCTGACCGCCGACGCATAGCGCCAGCGTGTGGGGATGGCCCCGCGCGCTGGCGGCTTGACCTGCAAGCATCCATACACCAAGCATTCGAACAAGGAGATGCCCCATGCCTTTCGCCTATGCAGGAACCCGCCGCCGCCGGAATCGCGACAGACGTCGCACGCACGAATCGCCGGAGAACAACGCCGCAACCCGCGACCGCGAGGGCGCACCCGATGCCCGGGATTCCCGGAATGCGCCGGATGCCAGGGAAGAGCGCGACCCGCTGGCCACCCGTCGTGCATCGAGCGAGGAAAGCCCCGGCGCGCGCGAAGGACAGCGGGCCACCACCCGGCAGGAAGACCAGCCGGCCGGCATCGGCAGCCAGGATCTGCTGGACCCCGGCAGCCGCGAGCCGGATGCGCCGCCGGTCGATAACCGCTCGTAGTCTCGTCAACGGATGACAGGAGCCGCCACCATGCGACATATCCACCTGATGCTGACCCGTGCCCGCTGCGCCTTGTGCGTGGCCGCCTGCCTGTCACTGGGCGGTGTGGCGTGGGCCCAGACCCCGTCCCAGACGCCGAAGGTCGACAACCGCGCACCCGGCACCGCCGCATCCGATGTGGCGCCCGGCGCACGCGAGTGGGGATTGACCAAGGAGGGACATCGCAAGCCCGGCAGTGGGCCAGCCCTCAATCAGGGGGCGTCCTCGGCGCAGACCTATGACTATCCCGCTTCCGCGCCAAAGACGGCGCCGGCCAAGCGGCCCTAGCGAGATGCCGCAAGCGGACCGGCGCGCACTACTGGTGCACGTCGGCCGCATCCAGAGACCAGTAGCGTTCCGGCGCGCAGACATCGGCCAGTTCGGCGGGGGAGAACAAGCCCAGCTGGCTGGCGTAGGCCTGCACGGCCCGCGCCTTCTGCGCCGTGAAGACGCTGATCGGCATGTGGACGGGGGAGGCGAGCAGGCCCTCCTGCCACCAACCGGCCATCCGGCTTTGCACGGCGCCCGGCATGCGGCGGTAAATGGCTTCCTCGTAGAAAATCCATCGGAATGCAGGCACATGCGGCTCGTTTTCGGCATGCGGGACGGTTTCCGGCAAATCGACAAAGGCCGCTTCGCGCACCAGCATGCATGCGGCGTTGACCAGCATATGATCGGCATGCCGTAGTCCCATCGGCGCCACCACCGTGCCGCCGGGTTGCAATGCCAGCAGGCGGCCGAGCCGCAGCGCGATACTGACGGCGTCGTAGCGTTGGCCGTATTGCTGTTCCAGAAAGTCTAGCCAGACCGGGTCTGCCCCCAGGGCGGACAAGGCGCGGGCATCTTCATGGCGCCGGGCTTCCATGGCGTGCCGGGCCGACGCAAAACCGGCCGCACTGTCACGGGCCGGCGCCGCCAGATCCGGCCCGGGCAGACCGGCAAACACCGTAATCACCAGCGCCTGCCGACTGGCAGCGAGCAGGCTGCCGCAACTGAAGACGGCATCGTCAAGGTGAGGGGAAATTATCGTCAGCGGATGTGGAATTTCCATGATTTTGCAATGCCGACCGGGCGGTAATGAATACGGCCCGGCCATGGGCCGGGGTTACCCGTGGCATTGCAAGGGGCATGCCGGTCGGCCATACGCCGGTATGACAACCGCCGACCGCCGTCCCGCGCCTCAGTCCGGCAGCACCGCCACCGCTTCGATCTCGAACAGCATGCCGTCCAGCGCCAGCCTCGGCACAGGAATCAATGTGCATGCGGGTGCCGGCCAGTCGCCCAGTAGCGCCTGCCAGGCGCGGCTGAAGATGGCCAGCCGCTCCATCGAATGGTCGACGATCAGCACGGTGATCTTGGCCACGTCGGGGATATCGGCGCCGCCAGCCTGCAGGGCCACGCGCAGGTTGGCCAGGGCCTGATTGACCTGCGCGGAGAAATCGGCGCGCAATCCGCCACACATGTCCTCGCCGCCCTGGCCCGCCGCAAAGATGATCCGGGCGGGGCGGTTGGCGATCGCCACATGGGAATAGCCGTTCAGCCGGGGATCGTAGAGGTCTGGCGGATTGACGAATTGCAGGTACGGCGCGCGGGGCGATTCAAGCAGCATGGCAGGGTCCTGAGTCAGAGTCGCGCCAGTATCGAACCTCAAGCGCACTTGAGGTCAAGCGCCGTTGCGATACCATCTCGTCCTGCAAGGGCTTTCGAATATTCTTCAAAAAATAGGGACCACATGCCAAAGACCGTCGCCCCCGACCGCGTCGCCGACGCGGCCCCCCTTCGTGCGGAACGTCGGCTGCGGGCACGCGATCCGCTCACCGTCGGCGAAGTGGCCGAGCGCAGCGGCATCGCGGTATCGGCGCTGCATTTCTACGAGGCGAAGGGATTGATCGCCAGTACGCGCAGCGCCGGCAACCAGCGCCGCTATCCGCGCGGCATCCTGCGCCGGCTGGCCGTCATCCGCGTGGCCCAGCGCATGGGCCTGCCGCTGGCGACGATCGCCGACGCCTTCGCACATCTGCCCGCCAACAAGGCGCCGACGGTAGCCGACTGGCGCCGGTTGTCCGCCGCATGGCGCGCAGACCTCGATGCACGCATCCGCACACTGACCATGCTGCGCGACCAGATCGACGGCTGCATCGGCTGCGGCTGCCTGTCGCTCAAGGCGTGTCCGTTGCGCAACCCGCAGGACATGATGGCGCAACAGGGGCCAGGCGCCCACATCGAAGAGGGCAGTTGCCAGCATCGGCAAAAAACGATGCGGCGTTGAATGTCACCGCGCGCGCCCGATCGTGACAACCGGACAACTTCGTGCGATCTGAAAAAGCCAACTGGGCGCTGGCGTCCATGATGAATCCTGTTCGCAACCCCTGCTGACAAGGAGCAAATCATGAACACGATGAAGAAACTGCTGATCGCCGCCGCCATCGTCGCGGCTCCCGCCATGTCTTTCGCCCAGAGCGTCCCGGCCGCCCAGGCCCCGGTCACCCGGGCTTCGGTCCTGGCCGACCTGATCGCCGTGGAAAAGGCGGGCTACCACCCCGGCCGCAACGACGACAACTACCCCGTCGACATCCAGGCCGCCGAGGCCAAGGTCGCAGCCGAGCAGGGCATCCAGCCCGCCCCGGCGGTAACGCCGACCGTCCAGGCATCCATGCACGCCGCCAACACCGTGCCCCGGATCGATCGTCCGCGCAGTGCTTTTTATGATGGGGCTTGAGGGGTGGGGGGCTATGCCGCTTGCCTGATGCGGCCCCGGTGTCCAGGATGCCGGGGCCAGCCTTGCGTGGCCCGTCGTCGCAGCACGCGGGCATCAGCCGATCAGCCCCTCAGCCCATCCGCCGGATAGCAAGCTTCGTCAAACTCCCTTGACAACATGCGGTAGTAAAGCAACTCGCTCGCCACTTGCAACGCCATGCCGGCGAACGCAAACAGCGCGGCTGCCCACCACGGCAAAAGCCCGGTGCGGTCGGCGTCGCCGTCAGCCACACCCGGATTCCCGACAAATACTGCCATCGCAATCATGGCGGTTGCCCACATCAGAGAAAAGGGTACAACGCCGTCCTCTGCAGGACGGTCCGGGCTCGCCGGCCGGTTTGCCACGATGTTCACTGCAACGCCTGATTTGCACGGTATTGCAACAAGCTGCGCACCTTGTCCATGCCTTACCATTTTCGCGGCAAGCGATTGCGCCACCCACCCGTTTGCATGTCCTGGCTTGCCGAGCGCCTGGTCGATATCCTGCGTGGCGGCACGTGGCGCCGCGTCCTTGACCGCCGCCGTGACGGCATGCCGCAACGGCTTGTTCAGGCCGGTAAGCCAGAATTGCCGGATACGGTTCGCGGCGACCGGTTCAGACCCGAGCAGCATGGCGATACCTCTATCGACCTCATCGGACTCCGCCACGACCGGCCGATACAGGCAAGCCTGGGGCTTGAGCCCGGGCTGGTTGCGGGCCAACGCGCTCGCGTCGGCAAATAGCATTGCGACTGCCATTTCGGAACACGGCGGCTCGGCACCAGTGCGTCCGAGCTGACACGCAATGAATAGCCGGACGCCCGACATCGGCTCTCGTTCTATCCAAAGCGAGTCCATGGCGTCGGGCTGCCCCGGCGGTTGCCACACGAGTGCAGGGTGACCGGGCAGCTTCCACGCTCCCACCACACGCTGCAATACCGTCAGGTCATCCTGGTCCTCCGACTGCAACACAATCGGTATCGACTCCGTACGCCCGATGCGCTGCAACGCCGGCAATAGGGGGAGCAGCAGATTCTTTAAAAGATGATCGATGCGCGCTTCCCCCGATGCCAGGTCGAATTCGAACGTGACGGCCTTGCCGGCGTTGTCTGGGGCACGGCCTTCCAGACCGAGCATCCGCTCTGCGATTTCGTCTTCGGGCGTCATCACGACGCTATCCACCAGAACGACGTGATCGCGCGTCCAGCAGAGCCAATGGTAATTTCGCCACTGGCACATCAAGTTCCATAGCACGGCGCCCTTCCACGGCATTTCATAGCCGGCGTACACCACTGCCCCGCAGACGGCTACAAAAAACAGAAAAGGCAGGAACGTTGCCTGGAACAGGAACGGGGTCCACGAGATGGCCTTGCCGTCGGGCCATTGCGCAATGGCGATCAGGATGCCAACACCCTGAACGGCAAAGAAGAACACGACAAACAGCCAGATGGGTGGAAAGTCTGGCTCGGGCCGTTCAGCCACTTTGCGGGTGTTCCATTGCAAATTCATTCGATCGTTGCTCCGGACGACGCTGCCATCATCACGCTGCCGCATGCCGTACGGCAGCCATGTACCGCCAGCTTTCTGCCGTTTTCCCGATACCCTGTCCCGCCCTCGACGATGGGATTGTCGCCGTGCTTTGGACAGGAAACGAGATCTCCAACCAACGCAGCGCGGCGACCGTCAATATTGAAGGTCGAGGTCGCTGTTTTCACGCAGCCGCCGTGCGAGGTGGGATCACCGAGTAATACCGGATGGCTCATTTTGATTTGCCTTTCGGAAGATTGGTGGGGCGGATCGAGTCGTCGCAGGAGATGTATTCCTGGCCTGAAGGCGTGCGGAGGCCTTTTAGATAGTCGGGGCGCTTCGAGGCAGCAAAAGTTTCCTCACGAACGCTAGTGGCCTGTACGTCTGTTGAATCGCTGTTGGCCCGCAAGGGATACTGGATGACATAGTGATCCCGATCTCCCCATTTTTCGGCGACATAGATGCGATCGGAAGTCGATGCGACGATATAGTCTGCGGAATCCTTATAAGGCGTCTGGGTATTACGCATGTAGTACCAGCCGCGGAATGAACGACCACCATCCGTAGAGTAAACAAACGAGATATTGCAGCCCTTGTCCGGACACACACCATCCGGCGTGTACGACGAAGGAATGACGATAATCTGTCCCGTAGGGTCCGCATTGATCAGGCGCCCTTGGTAGTTTTCAATGCCGTAGCGTCCAAGCCGGGTGCGAATGCCCTGCCGTGGATCGTTGTAGTACGTCGTGCCGTGGTGGCAGTCCTTGTAGTTTTCCAGCGAGATATAGCGGTGGTCGTCGAACCAGTAGATGGCTTGTGGGGGGACGTCGTATTGCGGTATGGGCGCGGGCAGGTAGGCCTCCGGGGGAGAGATCCTGTTGACGCACCCCGTCATGAGCACCGCCGCTGTAGCAAAACAGATGCTCAAATACACCGATCCTCGATTTTCCTGTTTCATGGTGATTCCTGATTTCAGCTTCCCGAATTCCAATGCGGCTTTCTGGTTTGATTCTCGGCCGCAGCACGCGCCGTCGCGTCCTTGACCGTATCCCTGTCGATGGCCGCTGGCATTTCCGGTTTCAGCAACACGCCCGAATTGAAATAATGGTCAGTGAAGTGCGTCCAGTCGGCGTCATGCATGAGCCCGATCCAGAACTCGCGGTCTTCGAAGGCTTCGCAAAATCCAATGGGCAGGTCGTAAGCCACGATCCGCCGCATGAACTCCATGTGTTCGGGCAGCGTGCTGTGGTCGGGTGGTTCGGGCTTAGTTTGTTTGAAACGGCGTTTTGCCTCGTCTTCCGTTTCCTTCGTCAAGACGCGTCGGTCCCCGTTATAGATGTCCGGTCCACGATCAACGTACTGCTTGGGCTCGTAAATCGACTCGAAATACGGAAACTCGGGCTTGAAATACCGGCCCGTGTCGGGATCGATTTCCCCCATGGCCCGCACGTTATCGTCCGTGACCGATTCGTCGAACCCGGCGGTTTCTTCAGGCTTCAGCGGATTTGCCACGGCCTCGGCATTGACGGTGACCATTTGATCGGGATGGGGCACCGTCCACAGTTTCATGGCGTTGAAGAGCGGCCCGCGATTTCCATCCCAGAACGGCTTCGTATTCTTGGGGTCCCAGTGGCTGCCGTATTTCATGTCCGGCAGGGTGCCGAACCGCTTTATGCCGGGCGCGTCGCCGCATGGCGTCAGGCGAGCCAGCATGCGCTGCTTGACCGTATCGCCCAGTTCGGCAAGCAGGTCGTCGGGCAGTCCCTGCCATCCGATGCTTTCCAGCGTCGTCAGGCCCATGACGCGGTCATGCGGGCTGAAGTAGACATAGACCCGACCGTGGTTGTCGCGCTCGCTCACCGCCGGCGTGATCTCGCTGAAGGGGCGCCAACGCTTGCCGTTCCGGCCCCTGCCAACCCGCTGCTGTACCAGCAGCCGCTCGTCCAGCAGGCGCCGCTCCGCCTTGATCCGATTGGCGATATTACGAAACGTCTGAACGCGCGCTGCCTCGGAAGGGCGGGCATCGCTCCATGTCGCGCCATCCGCGAGCTTGTCGTCGAGCGCGTAGGGCGAGTTCATCAGAAATAGCGCGTCGGGCGCCCGTGTCTTGCAAAGCGCCGAGGCTGCCAGGGCAATCATCGTGCCCTGGCTGTGCGACATCACCGAAATCGTGTCGTGCGGATGCTTTGTACGGATCTTGTCGATCAGGTTGGCCAGCCGCTGCGCGGCATGGGGGTAATAGTCGCGCGGCGGTGCGTCCTGCAACTGCCGCTCGGGCTCCGAATTCATCCCCTCCAGATCGACGAAGCCCATGACGTTGCGTTTGAAACCCAAACCGTTCCACATTTGCTGGAGACTGTTCGTACCGTTCTGAAACGCACCGCCGCCCCAGAACCATGGTCCGCGATCGGCTTCCTTTCGTTTCCAGAAGTCAGCGCCAGCGATATTGCGTAGTGGAATCTTGAAGCGGCCCGGGCTCTCGTCGGGCTCTCGGTAGCCCCAATAGAAGCGGATGACGGGGGAGTAGCCGGGGTTGTCGGGGTCCACCCTACGCATATGCCCCTGCGGGGTAGGAAACGTTTCACCGTCGCGGTATTTGTTCGGCAAAAACTTGTACGCCGATTCTTCCAGCCCCAACCTCTCATTCAACCCCTCACACAACGCCTGCTCGGCCTTGTCATACCACTCCCCCTCCGAATTCACCCCGTGCACAAAAATGATGATCCCCGGCAAGTGCGGCGGCACACGGGCCTCGGCCCTCACCTGGTAGCTGGCAGGGGTCAGAAAGGACTCCCAGTATGGCCTGCCGAACGCGTCGCGTTGCATTGGCACAACGCGTGTGGAAGTGGCGGGCCGCACCTCGGGTTGCTCTTCAACGTCGGGCTTCGTATTGGCGGATTTACGAGGGTCGGAAGATGGTTCGGTCATTTCAAAGTTCTCGACTGACATGGAGTAGCTGCATGCCCTGGGCGATATCGCGCGTCAGGATGTCGGTCTCGCCAGCGGCGTTCGTACGGCCTTCGACGATGTCGCCGTTGGCCAGGCGAATGCGATAGAGGCTGTCGATGATCGGTGCGCCGTCGGATTCATCCGTCAGCACGAACCGCTCTGTCTGCGCCGCGTCCGTGCGGGCGAAGCCTGGCAACGGAAGCTCCAGCGACCCCGGTCCGGACTTGTCGATTTCAATAAGTTTGAGAATGAGCCGCCCGCTGCCGCCGATCTCGACGTTGTCGCCGTGCACCTTGACGTAGGCGCTGCCGCCGCCGTTCAGCACCACGCCGTTGCGCGCGTTGGCTGTCAGCGTGCCGCTGGCGCTCGCGAGCTGAATGTCCTTTTGGGCCACCAGTTCCATGGCATCGGCCTGAGCCTGGATCAGGACCTTTCCTCGCGCCGCAATCAGCTTGAGACCGAGCCTGTGAGCAAACAGCGATATCGTTTCGCCCGCCGCGATCACGACGTTACGCAGCGCGTGAAGATGGAAGAGGGCAGCGGTCTTGATGCCGATATCCTTGCCGGCGGCCATGGAAATCCGGTCGGGCGTGGTGGCGGCAATACCGGCTGGGGCCGATAACACCGCGACGGCTTGCTGCAACTCGACAACGCTGTCCTTGAGCCAGCGGTTTTCGGCTTTCAGATCGGCGACTTCGGCGACGGCCAGACGCGCGGCCTCGGCCAGGCCTTCCGCCTGGGCAATGGCCAACTCCAGCTGGCTAGAGGCCGGCAGGAGATCGGCCTGAGGCCCGTTGGCTGCCTTTTGAACATCGGCCGTCAGCCAAAGCCCCGCACCCGCGCGGACGCAACCCTTGAGGTCGGTCCGCAACTCGAACCCCTGCCCCCGCTCCTTCATCTGGCGGTCCACCAGATATCCGAGGTTCAGTTGCGACTTGCCGCCGTACTCGGTCGACAGCTTGATCCCCTCATGCCCCACCCAGTCCTCGAAGCGCAGCTTGTTGTTGCGCTGCGTCCGAATCACGTTGCGTGATTGCCAGCCGTCCCGGCCGATGATCAGGTCGGGCTTGTGGCTGTTGTGCAGCGCGTGGGCGATATAGGGACGGTTCGGGTTGCCGTCGTGGAAGGCGATGGCGACCTCGGTGCCTTCGAGCAGCGGGAAGTGGAAGCCGGTCTGCACCGGGCCGGCGAACGGTTTGGCCAGCCGCAGCGGTACGCTTTCCTGGCCATTCGGCCATTCGTCGAAGTCGAGATCGAAGCGGACGGTGTAATGGCCGTCCTGCGTCAGGTAGGCATATTTGTATTGGCCCGGCGAGGTGACGCGACCGCTCAGCGTGCCGGCGATGCGCGGCCATTTGGTGTCGTCGACCGGCAGACGGAAGCGCCGGTCCGACGGAATCGCCTGATAGGTATTCCGATAAGCCTGATCGCGGGCGCCCGTGTGGATGACTTCGGTAATGACCTGGCCGTTGGGCGCATCGGGCAGCGTCGTATCCATGCGCAGGATGCGCGCCGGGCGCAACGCCAGCACATTGCTTTCACCCTGATAGACGACCTGCCCGGCGATGGCCGCCTCGTGGCGCAGCAGCGCCTCCCACTTCGCGCCAGCCATATCCCGATGATGGGTGCCATGGATGTATGGCTCGCCATAAGTCGTCCGATCCTTGTATGCAATGTTGGCATCGGCCTTGAGCCGCTCGTAGGCGTGCGCGGGGTTGTAGTCCGATGCCAGGACCGATCTGGCGACGGTTCTCGTATTGGTACGAATGGCAAAGACCGCTTCGGTGCCCGACTCCAGTCCGGCCGTCTCCCGATAGGGCACCCGCAGTTCCGGCTGATAGATGTAGTGGTCGATGTCGTCCCCGAACACCACAATTTCGCCAAATTTCCCGGGGGCGAAGTAGCAATACATGCCTTCCTGCTCCATCAGCAGGCGCACGTAGTCCCAATCGGACATCTGGTACTGCAGGCGGAACTTGTGCTCGGGATACTCGCGCCGTAGCCGGAAAGCGAACTGATGGCCTTCCAGATCGTGGCTGCGCAGGATGGCCTCGATGATCTGCAGTGCGGTCTTGTGCTGATAGACACGGCTGCGCGGCGTCAGCCGCAGGCGCGTCACCAGCGGCTCCACGACCATCTCGTAGCCATGGAAGTCGCGCGTCTGGCGGGTCTTCGAGAACGCCGGAATCCATCCTGCAAAGCGGCGCGGCTCGCTGCCATCGCCGGGGTCGATGACGAAGGTGGCGGGACGATTCAGGTAGTCGGCACGGTCCAGTTCCAGCGGATGGGTCAGCTGGACGGTGACCTCGTAAGGCTTGCCGAGTGCCTCGACGGCCTTGAACGAGACCACCGACAGCGCGATGGCGGTGGGCGCGGCGGGGACTTCGAGGCGGTAGGCGGCCCGCCCGGTTGCGAGCCCGGCGAGAACGGCGCCGGATACCAATCGATCTTCGACAACCATGGTTTGCGTATCGATGCACTGGTGTAGTGCGTCGCACGCTACATGGATTGCCAACTTCTGAGACCGCTGAATGGCTGTTGTCTAATTCAGCGCAAGAGAGGAGGGGGTAACGCAGGAATTCGTGGTGTTGCGATAGACAAGAAACATCGAACGCGATTCCACGGCGCCGGTGCGTCGTCAGATCATCGGCGACGCGCCGGAGCCGACTTCGGAAAACGCCTATTGAGCATCCACATCCGAAATGGCGCCGAACATTTCCCGGATTTTTTCTTGGAACTTGCAGTCGCGCGGCTTTGACGGGGTGCAGACAACTATAGCGCCTACAGAGACTTTTTCATTTCCCCAAAGAATATGCATGCGATGATAACGGACCGGTGATCGGTTGGAAATACTCCGAAACGATGAAATTTCCGCTGCGTACAATGTACCGCCGCCCTGGCTTGTTACGCTCCAGGAATCAGTCGTTTCACCGAGGTATCCCATCTGCGCTGCGATTTCAGATTTTGGTGGTCCAATATACTTCACGGCTCCGTCAGATTCGCCTGTGGTAGAAAAGCGATATTCCCTCAATCGCTGGGTCACCGGGATGTTCTTCACCGTCAGAACAAAATGAACGAAATTATAATATTCGCTAACGCTCGAGGGGCTTCCAGTCAAATCTATTTTTCGCCCCCTCTCTATTACGCCAAGAATACACCGTTCATCAGGGTATGTGTTGCGCTGCTCCACAACCAAAATCCGAAGACCGCGCGGCACTTTTATTCTGATTCCACACCATTCTTCTATATCCCTTCGTTTGGCCTGCGCGGAATTATCTGGCTGAGAATTATCGGCGAGGGCGGCGGCAGATTGGGTTCCATAAATCAACGCAAGTCCAATTATAATCTTTTTAAGGCTCATTCTCGTAAATAGGTTTGTGAGCGATCAAAAGACCGCAGGTTTACTTCCAATTGCAACCCGCCCCTGGCGTGGACCTGGCACTCGGATCAAATAAAAAGGTCTTCTTTGCGCCGGACCTCTTTTCAACGTACACCATCGAATACACCATGGCGCCCTGGCTAAGCATTTCATATGTTCCAGAAACGCGATCTCCACTTATTTCTAGCCATGTCGTAACAAGTTGGATCGGGCGATCTTTGTCTTGCAGCGCTTCGGCGGATGAGGCGAGCACCACGGTGCGCAAGGCCGATGAGTTTTCATATTTGACAAATCCCCCGCTCCATTTGACCGTATTATCATAGTATGTACGCATCTCGAAACTGCTGACTCCTTCCTCCCAAGCGCGGAAACAGTATCCCTCCCAGCTCACTTCCCCGTAAGCTCTTGAAGTCATAAGAAGATATGCGGCAAAAAGAACTATCGAAGGTTTCATGGGCTCTGCCGTTCGAGTGAGACACTGATCGCGTGCGTTACCGGATAAAACTTGAGTTTTTGGCGCGGCGGCTTACCGGTCAACACGGGTTGGCCGTCGACATCAAAGACTGGCTCGATTTGACTATTCCGCCTCCATTTGAATGTTAGCGAAATTCGATTGTTCTCGAATATTTCGTCCAGCAAAATAAATCTTAAGAACATCGCCGTTTGCAAACGACCATCGAGCCCATTAATATTTTCCTCAGAAAAGTAGCCGTTGACGTCCCGACTGACCCTCAGAACTTGCTCCAGCCGCAGCCCTGAGTCCATATGTGAAAGCATGTTTGGCTTGCGTGCGACATAGAAACCAGCACTATCTGCACAGTTCATCAGATGGTGATTTCCTCGGTTATCTCGCGCGATAAGCTCATCAGGATCCCATCCCAAATCCTCAAATTTTTTCGGGACCTCCTTCGATTTAAATATGCGAAAATCTCCGTAATCGCTATAGTTTTCCAACCATGTAATCTGTATAAGACCACGTCCATAGTAAGGACTATACCTTTGAGCCTCACCTCTTATCTCGCGCACGAGTTCGAGATTCCTGGTTTCCGGAATGATCTGCGCATATAGGTGCACCAGCCTTTCCTTGCTAATGGAAATCCCATATTTTCTGGCCGAATTATTGAAGGCTAAAGCCCACTGACCCGCTCTGGCAAATGCAATCGACCATGTAGTGATGGACGGTCGGAACTTAGTTTTATCTAAATGCAGTAACTTTCTCGGAAAGCACTGAGCCATCTCTTCGGCGCTCAGCCAACCACACCGCCTGAAATGCCGGATAAACGCCAACGGATGGAAGAACCAGAACTTCTTGCCCGTCCCAAGCGGCGTCTTGTCCAGAAACTGCAATTGCGTCAGAAACCGGATGAATCGGTCGTAGCCATCGGGATCCGTCTCCTTGCGCCGGCCGTAAAACCCATCTGGGTCATTGAGTCGCCTGTAGCGGACATCATTTACGCTGGCGTCCCATTCGCTCGGGGCATGGCAGACAAAGCCGCGCAGTTCGGCGAGCACTTCCGGGTTCTCACGGATGTAAATCGCCAGCCTGTCTTCGCGCTCGAAGCCCGGTCGCAGTCGTGCCACCGGATCGTCCCTTTCATCCACATAGCGGACGATCTGTTTTAGCCTGTCCAGGTCGCACAGCACGTCGTCGCTGAACGGCGTATTGCCTTCGGCAATCTTCTGCCAGCCCATGAAGCGCGGGAAATCCGCGTCAGACAATTTCTGGATGGCACGCTGGTTGATGTCGATATATCCCTGCTTGCCTTCCTCGAACGTCATCGATACCCAGGTTTTCCTGGCGTCGTTTGGCAACTTCGGCGCGTCGCTCAGGATGCGTCCGAACCGCAGCAGTTCGTAGCCATCGCTCGGACAGTCGGGATAGAGAGCGGTGGCGCGGCTATACAGTTCGTATTCGTAATCCTGGTAGGGATCTGCCACCGGCTTGGGGCCCGTCAGACAGGTCATCTTCCCGTCCTTTTCCAGCCAGGAGCGCGTGTAGCGTTGGCCTTTGTGGAAATACGCCTCGACATACAGCCGCGAGTTTTCGCAGAGCGCGCCCGCCTGCAGTTCCGGAAAGAGATTGGCATGCGCCTTCTGAACCGGTGGCCGGCTCATGAACGTCTGCCCGCCGGGAATCACGAAATAGCTGTGCCCCCAGTAGTCTTTCGAGACGGGTGTCGTCGGGCTCTGTATCCCAAGCTGTATCGGATGCGCCGAAGGTGCAAACCAGGCTGCAAAATCGGGCTCGGTCATGAATATCTCGAAATGGATATGCGACTGGCCCTGACACATGCCCGGATATCCCAGAATGTCCTTCCGCTTGACCTTCAGGTTGGCGGGAACCTGCACACCGTCGGTCGGGTATGACAGCCACTTGGGCAATACCGTGGCTGATCCGACTTCCGGTGGCGCTTTCAGCATCGGCTTGACCCGGTTTCGCGTGTTATCCAGGTCCAGCAAATGCATGTACAGCGAGTAGAACGTCATGACCCGGCCTTCACCAGTCTCGGTGGTATGCCTCAGTAATACGAATCCGGTATTCGAATCCAGATGCTCCGTGCCCTCGTGGTTCTTGCGATGACACGAGATGGCCTTCTGGCGAACGGAATAGGCCACCACCTCGCCGTCGGCGATGGCATGCACGGGTACATATTTGCGGGGATTCAAATGCGTGCCGCAATGCCAGCGGCCATCGAACGCGATCGGATAGATGCCGCTGTGGCCCAACTCGTACTGATCGACCGCATCCATCAGCGGGTCGGGACCGGCGTTCTTGAGGAAGTCGGCGTCGAGGGTTGGCAGGAAGGGTGGGCTGAGAATCATGGTCCATGAACTCACGTGACACATTGGTGCGTCGCACGCTACATGGATTGCCAACTTCTGAGACCGCTGAATGGCTGTTGTCTAATTCAGCGCAAGAGAGGAGGGGGTAAAGCAGGAATTCGTGGTGTTGCGATAGACAAGAAACAGCGAACGCGATTCCACGGCGCCGGTGCGTCGTCAGGTCACTGGCGACGCGCCGGAGCCGACTTCGGAAAACGCCTATTGATTCTTCATCGCCTCGGCCAGGCGGGTGATGATTTCGCCTTCGCTCTTGAAGGCCTTCTGGGCGTAGGCCGCGTATTGCTCCGGGCCCATGTAGTTCGTGACCATGCCGTACTGGCGGGTCACGTTCAGGAACTTGGGGTCCTTGAGCGCGTTGCGGAAGGCTTCGTCGAGGCGCTTGACCACGGCCGGTTTCATGTTGGCCGGGCCGATGATGCCGAACGGTGAGTTCGACCACACCGGGTAGCCGATTTCCTTCAGCGTCGGGGCGTTCGGAAAGTCGGCCGCGCGCTTTTCGGAGAGCGTGGCGAGCACGCGCATCTGCCCGTTCTGCACGTACGGCAGCAGCGTGTTCGACAGCACGGCCACATCGGACGAGCCGCTCAGCAAGGCGGTGATGGCCTCTGCGTCGCCTTTGTACGGCACGTGCGTCCAGTTCGATTGCGACACGCGCGCCAGTTCGGAGATCGTCAGGTGCTGGCTGCCGTAGATGCCGGTGGTGCCGTAGCTGATGCCTTTCTTGTTCGCCTTGGCGTCGGCAATCAGCTCCTGCATGGTCTGCCACTTCGCATCCTTCTTCACGGCCACGGCAAAGTTGTAGTCCGCGATCATCGATACGTAGGTCAGGTCCTTGAGCGGGTCGTAGCGCATCTTCTGCACGTGCGGCAGGCGGAAGATCACCACGGGTGCCATGCTCAGCGTGTAGCCGTCGGGCTCGGTGGTCACCATCTGGGTGGCGCCCAGCGTGCCGCTGACACCGGGCTTGTTTTCCACGACGATGGACTGTCCCAGCTCGCGGCCGGCGGCGTCGGCCAGCGCGCGTGTCACCTGGTCGGTTACGCCGCCGGCGCCGTACGGCACGATGAGCCGGATCGGACGGGTGGGGAAGTCATCGGCAGCCAGCGCCTGGGTGCCGAGCGATGCCGCCAGCGTCAGGCCGGAAGCGGCCAGCGCGACGCGGAAGAAACGACGTCGTTGCATGAGGTTGTCTCCTGATTGTCTGCCGGATCGGGCATGTCCGGTCTGCGAGGTTGTCCGCGCAGTATGACAATGCCGCCGGGCGGCGGCTATCGGGAAACGGCGGGGGTGCCGGGCTTATCCACCGATTTCATCGGCCGCATGCGGGGGCTGCATGCGGGTTCCTGTGGGAAGCGGATGCCCTAGCGGTTTTCGATCACACGCGAGCGGATAAACGCGTCGTGCGCCATCAGCGTTTCGGCCCAGCCGGCCGGCGGGACCAGGCTGATATCGGTAATTACGTAGCCGATGTCGCCTTCGGTCTGCAACTGCTGGGCCTCGATGTTGGCGCCGATTTCGGCCAGCGCCTGGTTCAGATGCGACAGCGTGCCGGGACGGTTGTAGTGAATGTTCAGGACCCGCGCCGGCGAATCGAGCGGATTAGGCTGGATCTGCGGCAGATTCACCGCGCCGATCGTCGCGCCCGTTTCCAGGAAGTTGGCCAGCTTGGTGGCCACTTCCACGCCGATATTCTCCTGCGCTTCCTCCGTGCTGCCGCCCACGTGCGGCGTCAGAATCACGTTCGGCTTGCCCTGCAGCGGCGTCACGAACCGGTCGGCATTGCTGCGCGGCTCTTCCGGGAACACGTCGATGGCGGCCCCGGCGATATGGCCATCATCTAGCAGTTTCGCCAGTGCCTCGATATCGACGACGGTACCGCGCGAAGCATTGAGCAAAATGCTGCCGGGCCGCATCGCAGCCAGCGCCTTGGCATTGAGCAGGTTGCGCGTCTGGGGTGTGGCCGGCACGTGCAGCGTTACCACGTCGGCGGCGCCCAGCGCGTCTTCCAGCGAATGCATCGGTACCGCACCGCCAATCGACAGGCGAGGGCGGATATCGTAGAACACCACGCGCATGCCCATCGCTTCGGCCAGGATGCCCACCTGCGCGCCGATATTGCCGTAGCCGATCACCGCCATGGTCTTGCCGCGGATTTCGAACGATCCCTTTGCCGACTTCTGCCATTCGCCCTGGTGCGCGGCGCGGCTTTTCTCGGGCACGCGGCGCATCAGCATGATGGTCTGGCCGATCACCAGTTCCGCCACCGAACGCGTATTCGAGAACGGTGCGTTGAACACCGGAATGCCGGCATGGGCAGCCGCGTTCAGGTCGACCTGCGACGTACCGATGCAGAAGCAGCCCACGCTCAGCAGGCGTCCGCTGGTGCCAAAGTGCTCGGCGGTCAGGTGCGTGGCCGATCGGATGCCAAGCAGGTCGTGGTCACGTACGGCGGCCAGCAGAGGGTCGCCCGCCAGCGCCTTGCTCTGGGTGGCGACGTCGATATGGTGGCGGCCCAGTAGTTGCTGCCCGCTGGCGTGGATGTTTTCGAGGAGGATTGCGCTTGCCATGATTCGGGCGTGCTTCAGGAGAGTTGAGAAGGCATGCCAGGCGTCCTGTCCCGGACGCGCACACCCAGACCATAGCACCGAACCTTTCCCGTGATGGCGATGTGGGCAAGGCACATCGGGCAGGGGTGTCATCGTACAAGTGCTTGCTGTTGGGTGATTTTTCTCATAGGATGTCGGACAACTATAAAGGTCCGTCCGGACCATTCCCAATCCGATGAGGAGACAGCATGGATACGAAAAAGGCAGGCGTGGACGCCCGGCGTCGTCACTGGCTCAAGGCGGGCGCCGCGCTTGGCGCTGCCGCCGCCAGCGGTCAGGCGCTGGCCCAGGCCTTCGACTTCAAGGCCGCGCAACGCTACCCCGACCCGGCCGTCGAAATCCTTGACCCCAGTTTCGGCAAGTACCGGCTGTTCAGCTCCACCGTGGAGCAGGTAGCCACCGGATTCCGCTGGGTGGAAGGTCCGGTCTACTTTGCCGACGGCCGCTATCTGCTGTTCTCCGATATCCCGAACAACCGCATCATCCGGTTCGACGAAACCTCGAACCAGTGGAGCGTGTTCCGCTCGCCGGCCAACTTCACCAATGGCCATTGCCGCGACAAGCAGGGTCGCCTCGTCAGCTGCGAACACGTGACGCGGCGCGTTACCCGTACCGAATACGATGGCGCGATCACGGTGCTGGCCGACCGTTACCAGGGCAAGCGTTTCAACTCGCCGAACGACATCGTGTGCAAGTCCGACGGCTCGCTGTGGTTCACCGACCCGCCGTTTGGCATTGCGGGCGACTGGGAGGGCGACAAGGCAGTCCCGGAACTGCCGCACGCCGTCTATCGGATCGATCCGAAGGACAACAGCGTGACGCAAGTTATTGCCGACCTGAACGGCCCGAATGGTCTCGCATTTTCGCCAGACGAGAAGACGCTCTACGTGATCGAATCGCGCGCCCAGCCGTATCGCGTGATGTGGGCCTACGACGTGGGTGCCGACGGCCAGCTTGGCAACAAGACCAAGCTGATCGACGCCAATGGCCCCGGCGCGCTCGATGGTTTCAAGGTAGACGTGGATGGCAATATCTGGGCCGGCTGGGGCAGCAGCGGCGCACCGGGCGCCGATCCGTCGAAGCTCGACGGCGTACGCGTGTTCAACGCGCAGGGCAAGGCCATCGGCCATATTCACCTGCCGGAGCGTTGCCCGAACCTGTGCTTCGGTGGCCCGAAGCGCAATCGCCTGTATATGGCCAGCAGCCATTCGGTCTACGCGCTGTATGTGGAGACACGCGGCGCGGTCTGAACGATAGTCGGCAGCCATCCGCCAATCGCCCGGGCCCGTTGATACAACCGGCCCGGGGCCGCCACGGATTTACTTCCGCACATTTAGCCCGATCGCGATGGGCCGCTGGAACCAGCTTTCGTAACTGCCCTGCGCCAATACGAAAACGCTGCCCGTGTAACGTCCGGCAGGCAGGTCGGGATTATCTGCCGGACGATATTCGAGTTCGAGATCGCTTTGCTTGCCATATCCTCCGCAAGGAAAGGTACTGTTCATTCGGACCTTGCCGCATTCGCCGGTCAAACGTCGCGCGCGCACCACAACGGGATAACGTGCCCCGGTAGCCGGATCGGCAACGGTCAGCTTCAATTTTGTGTCCTGCGGTGCCGAATCGAGTATTGGCGTTCGGGGTCCTGCCGTGTCAGACTGGGCCGGCACCAGAAAACCAATCGTGCCAAGCTTGATATGGCGATCCATGCCTCGCACCGCCACCGGCGATCCCGGCCGGAGTTCGCGCCATACGCCAGGCACGAATATCCGGATATTGGCATGGATGGAACGCCGGTACGCGGTGTCTTTCCAGCCGATTGCTTCTACCGTCAGATTTCCCTCATAAAGGCCTTCGGGCAGGCCGCGATTATCTTCGCGATCGAAAAACAGTTCGAGCCGGCTGTTCTTGCGATTCTGGCAGTCAATGGCGACATGCATTGCCGCATAGGTGCATCCGTTATGCCGGTAGCCACGGATATTGACGGTCCGGCGGCTGCCATCGAGCCGGTTTGTCAATACGACCGAGAACATCGCTCGATCCGCAGCGCCCGCCGACCATACCAGCGATGCCGGGCCGCCTGTGACGCCGGCCTGTTGGGGAACGACAAATCCGACCGTGCCTTTTTCGACGTCCCGGCCGAAATCGATCGGGAACAGCAGACTGCCGGTACGCCGGTTGCCATGCCATTTGTCCAGCGTCCCGCTGACAACTGGCGACACCTCGCCATAGCCCGCGTCATGCCGCCCGATGCGCATATCGCTGACGCGCACCACGATCGGCGGCTCGCTGGTGGTCGAATCCTTGCGTGCCGGCCGGTAGATACCGGTCTTCAGATAGGGCGTGCGGGCGATGGAAAGGTGGTACGCGTTCTGCCCCTTTTGCCGGTACACCAGCGTGCCATCCTTCCAGATTTCGACGATGCCGCTGGTGTCGGTTGCCCATTTCGCGTGAATGACCCAGTTGGTCAATGTACCGGGCACCACGCTGCCCGGCAGCTCGGTGCTGGAACGCTGGATATTGGCGGGGCTGCCCCATGCGCGGGCCACCACCCATTTGTCGCCTTTCTGATGAATGGCCAGGTTCGGAAAATTCCTATCCACCTTGTCCTTGCCCATGACCGCATGCCATTGCAGGACGATATATCCGGCCTGATCGGCAATCTGGTCAACCGCGATGCGCGCGCCGTACCAGCGTTCCTGCAGCCCTTCCTCGGCGGGAAGCGCCAGTTCCGAGCGGAATGCTCCCGGCGTGCCGGGCAGCGTGAACGTGGCGGGCAGGCGGCCAGGCAAGCCCGCCAACGGCTCCCTGGTGACACGGTCGGACGTCAATGCCCGGACGGCCGGGTCATACAGGGCATCGATCGAAAGCGTCCATTTCCGGAAATCGCCGCGAAAATCGTCCCGGAAGATGACTTTTTTCGCGGTATCGAATACATCCGACGGCTTGAGCTGCCGGGATGCATATTGCGCATTCGCGGCCGGCAGCCATGCGTTCGATATCAGTAACAGGACGACCGTCGCAAACCAGCGGCGCCAGCGTCGGCGTGCGAGAAAACCTCCATGGATTCGCAGCATGGTGAACTCCAGTTCGATAATGATGGAAGGAACCAAGGCAAAAAGAAGCGCGGGAAGAAAATCCCGCGCCAGATTCCATCAGCACCTGCCGGTTGGTCCGTTGTCTGCGGTCAACATGGAAACCATGGCGTACCGGATTTCAAGGCGATGCCACGTTTCAAAAAACATTGAATTCACTCATTTAGAAAAGTGAATTCCAGATGGGCGGGAATCTGAGACGATTCAGTACCTTTTCCGCTACCGCAGCACCCATCGCCCGCTAGGAGGCCCCATGAATCGCGCACGTTCGGCCGTCGTCGGTGTCTTGTCCGTGGGGAGTCTGCTGGCGCCAGTGGCCGGACATGCCACCGAAGGCGCGCTCGGCCGGCCGGTGGCGGGCACCAGCGTGTCGGCGAACGTGGCGGTGATTCCCGACCAGCCGGTGTGGATCGCCAACCTGCAGCAGCTCTATATGGATGGCTCGATCGGCGGCGGCCGCGAGGTGCCGATTGGCGGGCGGACCACGGCGGGCATCGACGCCAAGATCGCGTTCACGCTGGCGACGATCATGAAGGTCTGGGACACGGGGCCTGGGGCATGGAATTTCGCGTCGAGCTTTACGCTGCCGTATGTCTGGACGACCGTGCATACGAGCGCCGTGTTCACCGGGCCCGGCGGCGGCACGTTCTCGCGCGGCGCCTCCGATCGCGCGTCGAACCTCTATGACATGTATTTCAGCCCGCTGATCGCCGGCTACCACTTTTCCAAGACCACCCACATGGCGTTGAGCTTCAACGTCTGGGCGCCCACGGGCCAGTACGACAAGAACGCGCTGGCCAATCCCAGCCTGAACAACTGGACCTTCGTGCCCCAGGTGGCCTTCACGCACCTGATGCCGCAATACGGGCTCGAATTCAACGCCGTGGCGGCCTTCCAGTTCTACACGCGCAATACGGCCACCGACTACCAGAACGCGCCGCTGTTCACGCTGGACGTCATGGGGGTAAAGAAATTCGGCAATTGGGGAGCGGGGCTGGTCATGGGCACGGTCCAGCAGCTCGGCAGCGATACCGGCCCCACGGCCGACCGCCTCAATGGCTTCCGTGGCCATGATTTCACGATCGGGCCGATCGTCACGTACGACACCAAGCTGGGCGGCAAGGCGCCGCTGTCATTCAGCCTGCGCTGGGTGCCCACGGTGACCAGCAAGAACCGGCTCGACAGCACGGCCACCGTCATGGGCACGGCCACGCTGGTGTTCTGAGCCCGGGCGCCCGACCCGCAAAGTCTCCAAAACATCACATTCTTCCTTCGGTGACGTTGTCATCTTCACGCCCGAAGATGACCTAGTGCCCCAGCGTCTGGAGCCAGAAGGGCAGGCCGGCGCCCGCCATGGCCACCGCCAGCGGGGCCAGCTGGGCCAGGCCTGCGCCAAGGCTGCGCAGGGTGGGGTAACGCGGGGACAGGAGGGTGCGGGAACGTGACATGGTGCCGGGGTTGTGGGAATCTGGCGGGCATCATGCGCCGTGGCACCTGAATGGCACCTGAGCATGCCGTTCAGGCAGCGTTCAGCTTGCCCGGCCGAGAATGCCGCAAATGACTGCCTCGCCCCCGCCCCCAACCGCCGTCACGGGCTTGCCCGACCGTACCGCAGCGCGCCTGCGTGGTGCCTGCCGCCTGCTGATCCTGCTGGCCGTGCTGGCCGTGCTCGCAGCGACGGGCGGTGCCAGCCTCGCGCTGGCCGATACCGACGCCGACCGGGCCCGCGCGGCCCTGCGCTCCGGCGAGATCCTGCCGCTTGCGCGCATTCTCGACACGGTCTCGCGCCAGTACGCCGGTGACGTGATCGACGTGAAGCTGGACCGCGACGACGGCATCTGGCAATACGAAGTGAAGCTGTTGCTGCCCACCGGCTCCGTGGCCAAGCTCGAGTACGACGCCCGCGACGCCAGGCTGCTCAAGGCCAAGGGCCACGATCTCGACCGCGCCCGCAAGCCCTGACCGCCATGCGCATCTTGCTAGTCGAAGACGAAAGCACACTTGCCGCCCAGCTTGCGCAGGCGCTGACCCAGGCCGGCTATGCCGTGGACCACGCTGCCGACGGCATCGACGCCGAGCACCTGGGCACCGAACATCCCTATGACACCGTCGTGCTCGACCTGGGCCTGCCCCGGCTAGACGGCCTGACCGTCCTCAAGCGCTGGCGCCAGGCCGGCAATGACGTGCCGGTGCTGATCCTGACCGCGCGCGACAGCTGGGTAGAGAAGGTGGAGGGCATCGACGCCGGCGCCGACGACTACCTGACCAAGCCGTTCCGCACCGAAGAACTGCTGGCCCGCATCCGCGCGCTGATTCGGCGCTCGGCCGGCCGCACATCGTCCACGCTGGCCTGCGGCCCCGTGCTGCTGGCGCCGGGCAGCGGTCAGGTCAGCGTCAACGGCAATCCCGTCACGTTGACCTCCCACGAATTCAGGGTGCTCGACTACCTGATGCACCACCAGGGCGCCATCGTCAGCAAGACCACGCTGACCGAGCACATCTATGCCCAGGATTTCGACCGCGACAGCAATACCATCGAGGTCTTCGTGGGACGCCTGCGCCGCAAGCTGGGTGTCGACGTCATCGAGACCGTGCGGGGCCTGGGCTACCGCATGCGGCCGCCGGCCGATGCCGCATGAAGCGCGCCTCGATCGCCCGGCGCCTGCTGGGCATCGCCACGCTGTGGATTGCCGGCACGCTCTGCACCACCGGCTGGCTGCTCGATACGCTGTTTGGCCGGCACGTCGACCGCACCTATATCGCCGAACTTGACCGCGACCTGACCAGCCTGGCCGCCGCGCTGGAATGGCGCGCCGACGGCAAGCTGGAACTGACGCGCCAGCCCGCCGATCCGCGCTTCGAACTGCCGTATGCCGGTGCCTACTGGCAGGCGTCGTCGGGCAGCCAGACGCTGCGCTCGCGTTCGCTCTGGGATGTCGATATTCCCGTTGCCGTGGAACGCCGCGTGGGCGAGGGGGATGCCGATATCCGCGGCGGCCCGCGCGGCCAGTCGCTGCTGGTGAAATCGCGCCGCCTGCAGCTGACCGGCGCCGATGCCCCGGTAGACATCACCGTGGCACTGGACCGCACCGAGCTGCGGCAGGCCAAGCGGTCGTTCCGCCATCTGCTGTGGCTGTCGCTGGGCGTGCTGGGCCTGGGTATCCTGGGTGCGGTGTGGGCGCAGATCCGTTTCGGCCTGGCGCCGTTGTCGCGGCTGCGTGCCGCGGTGGCGCGCCTGCACGCGGGCCAGGAACCGACGCTGCAAGGCGCCTGGCCGGCCGAGGTACAGCCGCTGGTCGACGAGATCCACCTGCTGCTGCGGCGCAATCACGAAGCCGTGGAACGGTCGCGCCGGCAGGCAGCAGACCTGGCGCATGCGGTCAAGACCCCGCTGGCCATTCTGGCCAACGATGCGGCAACGTTGCCCGCGCCCGCGTCGCAGCGCGTGATGCACCAGGTGGACGCCATGCGCCAGCAGGTGGACCGCCATCTGGCACGTGCCCGCGCGGCCGGGGCGGGTGGGGCGGCCGGCGGGGCGGTGGCGGTGCGGCCCGCCGTCGACGAACTGGTGCGCGCGCTGAGCCGCCTGCACGCCGACAAGCTCATCACCGTCGATATCGAAGGGCAGGCCAGCTTTGCTGGCGACCGCCAGGATCTGGTCGAAATGCTCGGCAACCTGCTGGACAACGCCTGGCAGTGGGCGCAAGCCAGAATCCGCGTCGATCTGGCGACGCAGGCGGCCGAGCTGGAAATCCGCATCGACGACGATGGCCCCGGCATGCCGGCCTCGGCCATGACGCGCGCCGTGCAACCGTACGCGCGGCTCGACGAGTCGGCCGAAGGCAGCGGGCTGGGGCTGGCCATCGTGCGCGATGTCTGCGCGCTGTACGGCGGCCGCTTCGAACTGGCCAGGTCGCCACTGGGCGGGCTTGGCGTGCGCGTGCGGCTGCCGGCGGCGGTCAAGCCCGACTGATGGATTGCGCCCCGCTCCCGCAGGTAGTGCGGGGGCGCCGGTCCGCCCATCGGGTATCATCGCGCCCTTTGCCGTTTGCGGTGTCCCCGCTGTCATCCCTTGTCTTCCGCCGTACCCAGCGCCGGGCAGGCCATTCGCCGGCGCCAGCGCCCGCCGGTTGCCCCGGCGCGTCTGCTCGGCCCGCAACACTTTGCCTACTACCGTGGCTACCTGCAGGGTCTCGACCTGGCCCGGCTGGCCACGCGCTATCTGACGCCGGGCCTGGACCTGCGCCTGGCCCGCACCACGCTGGGCTGGATCGAGACGGAACTGGCACGCGGCGTGAAGCGGCTGGCCACGCGTCCGCGCGCCGACGGCGAGGCAACCATCCTGACCGAGAAGACCTGGCTGGCGATGATCGTGCCGCCGGCAGCCGAGAGCGCCACGGCACGGCAAACGCGCCAGCGCAAGCTGCTGCGGGCGCTGGATGCGCTGCAGCCACTGCTGCTGGTGCGCCCATTGGCGGGCGATGCCGTGGCCGGGTGGTTCACGCCGGCCATTGCCAGCCGGCTCGCGCAGGCGGGCTGGACCACGCTGGCGACGCTGGCGGCTGCCATCGCCGCCGATCCGCGCGGCTGGTATCGGCACGTCCGCGGCATTGGCGAAGCCACCGCGCGCGAGATCGAGGCATGGCTGCGGATGCACGCGATGGCGCCGCACCACGCGGGTATGGCCGACGCGCGACATGCCGAAGCCCCGGCGCTGGTCCCGCTCGAATCGCTGTGCCACGTATCGGCGCAAGCCGATGTGCAGGCCATCCAGACCTGGCTGGAAGACTACGGCCCCGAAGGCAGCCACACCTGGCGCGCTTACCGCGCGCAGGCCGAGCGCCTGCTGCTCTGGGCAATTTTCGTGCGGGGCAAGCCTCTGGCCAGACTGGACGCCGACGACTGCCAGGCCTACTTGGCATTCCTGGCCGATCCCCAACCCGCCGCGCAATGGGTGGGCCGGCGGGGCGCGCCGCGCAATGGTCCCGACTGGCGGCCGTTCGAAGGCCCGCTGTCGCCGTCGAGCATCCGCCATGCGACCCGGATTCTGAAGACGCTCTGCGCGTGGCTGACCCGGCAAGGGCACCTGCGCGACAACCCGTTTGCATCGGCGGCACAGCCGGCCGAGGCCGCTGCGCCGCGCATCCAGGCCGGGCGCAGCCTCAGCCGCACCCAATGGCAGCACCTGAAGCGGTACGTGGGCGGGCTGCCCGCCGACGATCCACGCACGGTACGCCTGCAGTTCATGCTGCGGCTGGTCCATGCCACGGGTCTGCGCGTATCGGAGCAGGCGCAGTTGACGGTGGCGCATCTGTCGCAATCCGACGGCTGGCGGCTGCACGTGCCGGGTAATCGGCCTCGCACGAACGACCTGCCCCAGACGGTGGTCGATGCCTTGCGCGATCACATGGAAGCACGCGGGCTGGGGCGCGACGTCGAGCGGTTGCCGGCCGACACGCCGCTGATCGGCCGCGTACTGCGCGAAGGCGATGACACCCCGCTATCCGTCGCGCAGGTAGCGGCGATCTGGAAGCGGTGTTTCACGCGTGCGGGCCAGGCGCTGGCGGACGATGACCCAACGGCCGCCACCCACCTTGCCAAGGCCAGCGCCCACTGGCTGCGGCACACGGCCGGCGCCCACGCGCTGGCGCGAGGCATTGGCCGCAAGGCCGTGCAGCACCAGCTCGGTCACGCGTCGGTCAGCACAAGCGCCGCCTATGCCGACCCGGACCTGCACTGACCGCGACGCGTACTTGCCGGTCACGCCCCCACCGGGCACCCGTTCGGCGCCCATCGCGTGGGCGGCCGTATCCGATGCCAGGAAGGCGCAGGCGTGGCGGGCTTATGCGTGATCCCGGTGCGGCACGTTGCCCACGTAGGGAATCGCCTCCTCGACGACATCCCAGATATAGCGGCCCGATGGGCTCTGCTGTTCCTCGACGATGTGGGCCACCAGACCGGCCGCGCGCGAAATCACCGCAAAGCCACGCATCACGGCCGTTGGCACGCCAATTTCGCCTAGCAGGGCGGCCACGGCGCCCGTGGCATTGATCGTGATCGCGCGGCCATGGACCTCGTCCACGGCGGCGGACAGCCGCTTCAGCGCCCGGATATGCGTCCCGGCCAGATCGGCTTCGGCTTCACCGAGATCCAGCAGCTTGTAGGCACGCGGGTCTACCGGCTTGTGCAGATGGTGGCCAAAGCCGGGCACGGGCGCCTTGCGCGCCTTGCAGTCGCGGGCAATGGCCAGCGCCTCGGCGTCCGGGTCCGGCGCGGCCAGGATGCGGTCCAGCAACACCGAGCAGTTTTCCATGGTGCCGACGAACGAACTGCCCACCGCCAGCAGCCCGGCCGACACCGCGCCCTGCAGGTTCTCGGGGGCGCTCATGTAGATCAGGCGCGTGGCAATGGCGCTGGGCGTCAGGCCATGCTCCATCAGCACGACCAGCACCATGTCGGCGATGCGGATGTCCACCGGCCGGGGCGTGCGGCCCAGGATCTGCATCAGCATCACCTCTGTGAACGTGGTCTTGCCGAGCAGGTCTTCCACGAGATTGGCGTCGCCATAGTGAAGGCTGGTCAGCGTATGGCTGCAGAGGCGGGTCACCGGCTTGTCTTGTTGGCTCATGCGTGATCTCCGGATGGCAGCGCGGCCACGGCGTGGTCGCGCACGGTGTTCTTCAGTACCTTGCCCACCGTCGAGCGCGGCAGGCTGGCGTGGAAATGAATCTGCTTGGGCGTCTGCACGGGGCCGAGCCGCTCGCGCACGAACGCGATCAGGTCGGCGGCGGCGGCCTGGCAGCCCTCCCGCAGTTGCACGGCGGCGTGGACGGCCTCGCCCCATTTGTCGTCAGGCACGCCGAACACGGCGCATTCATGCACGGCGGGATGCTGGCCCAGGGCGTTCTCCACGTCGATCGGATAGACGTTGAAGCCGCCGGTGATCACCACGTCGCGCAGGCGGTCCTTCAGGTACAGGAAGCCGCGCGCGTCGATCAGGCCGCGGTCGCCGGTGTGCAGCCAGCCGTCGATGATGGTGGCGGCGGTCAGGTCCGGACGCTTCCAGTAGCCGGTCATGACCAGGTCGCCACGCGCCACCACTTCGCCCACTTCGCCGGCGGGCAGCAGGCGGCCGTCGGGCGACATGATCGCCACGTCGCTGAACCAGGTGGCGCGGCCCACGGAGGCCAGGTTGCGTGCGTCGTTGAAATCGTCGGGGCCGATCACGGTCAGCAACTGCGGTGCCTCGGTCTGGCCGTAGGTGGTGGCCACCACGGGGCCGAAGAAGTCGCGCGCCTGGCGGATCTTTTCCGGGGGCATCGGCGCGCCGCCGTAGATCAGCCGGCGCAGCGCGGGATAGTCGGCGCGGGTGGTGCCGGGCAGCGCCATCAGCATGTAGATCAGGGTGGGCGGCATGAAGCAGACCGTGCCGCGCCGGTCGCGGAAGGTGGCGCGTACCGCTTCGGCGCCGTTGCCTTCCATGATCACCTGGCAGCCGCCCTGGGCCAGGATCGGCATCACGTAGGTGGACGTGCCATGGGTGATCGGCGCCGCCATCACGTAGCGGTCCGACTCGGTGAATCCCCACGCGTGGATCTGGTTGACGATATTGGCCAGCCACGCGCGATACGGCTGCATGACCCCCTTGGGCGCGCCGGTGGTGCCGCCGGTGAACTTGATGGCCTGGGTGGCATCACGGTCCAGATCCAGCACCGGGCGCGTGGCGTCGGCGTGTTGCACGATGGCCGAAGCCAGCGTCCGGCCCCGGTCCGGCGCGTGGTCGGTATAGATGCGCACGCCCGGCGCGCCGTCGAGCAAGGCTTCGCAGGCGGCATCGAGCACGATGATGCCGGGCTCGGTGGCATCGATGATGCGCCGCAGTTCCGGCTGCGTGCTCTTGGGATTCAGCGGCACCCAGATCTTGCCGCTGGCCAGCACGGCCAGCAGTGCCACGATGTGCTGGGCCGAGTTGCCGGCGCAGATGCCTACGCAAGTCTGCGGCGCGGGGTCGAGCTTGATGAAGTGGGCGGCCAGCGCGGCTACTTGCCCAGCCAGCTCGCGGTAGCGCAGCGGGCCGTCGGGGGCATCGATGGCGATATTGTCGGGCCAGCGGTCGGCGGCGCGCCAGAACAGGTCGATCGGAAACATGGTGCTGTCGGACTCCTTAGTTGACGCGCACGCCCGATTGCCGCACCACGTCGTGCCAGCGTTTGATCTCGGACAGCGCGAAGGTGCGGCATTGTTCGGGCGTGCCGGGTTCGGGCGTGGCCGCCAGGTCGCGCATGCGCTCGCGCACGTCGGCATTACCAAGTGCCTTGTTCAGCGCGACGTTGAGGCGGTCCACCACGGGGCGCGGCGTGCCGGCCGGGGCGGAGATGGCGAACCACGACTGCACGTCGAAGCCCGGGTAGCCGGATTCGGCCACCGTCGGCACGTCGGGCAGCAGCGGCATGCGTTGCGCGCTGGTCACCGCGATGGCGCGCAGCTTGCCGGACTTCACGTGCGGCAGGGCCGAAGGGGTGTTGTCGAACATCGACTGCACCTGGCCACCCATGAGGTCGGTCACGGCCGGCGCGCTGCCCTTGTAAGGCACGTGCAGCATGTTGGCGCCGCTGCGCGTGCGGAAGATCTCGCCGGACAGGTGGATCGACGATCCGCTGCCCGATGACGCAAACGTCACCCCGTTGGGCGATGTCTTGGCCAGCTTCACGTAGTCGGCCACGGTCTTGACGGGCACGCCCGGATTGACCACCAGTACGTTGGGAATGCGGGCGATCATGCCGACCAGCTCGAAATCCTTGGCCGGGTCGTAGTTGAGCTTGTCGTAGAGCGTGGCATTGATGGTGTTGGCGATGGTGTAGACGTACAGCGTGTAGCCGTCCGGCACGGCCTTGGCCACCACCTCGGCGCCCACGTTGCTGTTGGCGCCGGCGCGGTTTTCCACCACCATCGGCTGGCCCAGCGCCTCGCCCATCTTCTGCGCCACCAGCCGGGCCAGCACGTCGGTGGCGCCGCCGGCGGCGTAGCCCACCACCAGCCGGACGGGACGGCTAGGAAAGGCGGCCTCGGTGGCCAGAGCCGGCGTGGCACCGCACGCCAGGACCGCGGCAAGCAGGGCGGGCATTACAGCGGGAACTGCGGCGGGAACTACGGCGGGAACAAGCGCGATGCGGCGAAGAAGGCGCCTGCGCGCCCAACTGCGGATGGTCATGATGGCTGTCTCCTGTTATTGGATATCGTGGCCGGCACCCGCTGTCCCGATGCTTCTGCGGCATACTGCGGACTGCTTCCCGGCCAGCGAATTCTTTCCCATGTGTGCTCGTACTGCGAATCAAAACGTCCGCCAGGCGGACGTTTCTGCCCCGGCTGCCGAAGAGGGCGCACGGGCGTTGCGGCGCGGCCTGACCCTGCTCGATGCCATCCTTGCCGGCGGCAAGGACGGGGTGCGCGTGGTGGATCTATGCCGCGCCGCCGGGCTGGAACGGCCCACGGTCTATCGCCTGCTGGCCACGCTGATCGAATGCGGCTATGTGGTGCAGCGCGGGCGCTTCCGGTATGTCAAGGGCCCCAGGCTGGAGGCGTTGCCGCAGCGCGGCGAGTCGGCCGACCTGGCCGAGCGCCTCCATCCGGTGCTGGCCCGCGTCAGCCAGGCCTGCGGCGACGCAGCATTCGCCATCGTTCGCGACGGGGCCCGGTCGCGCTGTATCGCGCGCCATGTCGGGACGCACCCGGTGCAGGTGCTGGTGATCCAGGTGGGCACGCGACAGCCGCTGGGCGTGGGGGCTGCCGGTCTGGCGCTGCTGTCGGCGTTGCCCGACGGCGCCGTGGACGACGTGATCGCAACCAATGCCCCCGCCCTGGTGCAGTACGGCGGCATGACGCCGGACCGCATGCGCATCCTGATCCGGGCCACCCGCGAGCGCGGCTATTCCGTGATCGGCAACCACGCCACGCGGGGCGCGCTGGCGGTGGGCCTGGCCGTGGCGGATCGCGATGGCGAACCGGTGGCCGGCATCAGCGTCGCCACCACGCTGGCCCGCATGCCGCGCGAACGCCAGCAACTGCTGGCGCGCGTGATGCGCGATGCGGTGCGGGACCTGCTGCCAGATGGGTTGTAGCCCCGGGGCTGTAGCGCGCGCGTGGCGGGGGCCGGTTACCGAAATCGCTAAATATCGGCGCCAAAAACTCTAAATTCGGTTTCCGCCGGTCACGGCGTAACCTGCCCGCATGCAGTCGGCCCGGCCCGGCCCGGGATGATCCGACCTGTCACGGGAGGACTCACACGGTGAACGATCTGGCCGATATCGTCACGCCGCCCCCGCCAGCCTGGTGGCCCCAGACGGCGGGCTGGCTCGTGGTCGGCATCTGCGTGCTGTGCGCGTTGCTGTGGCTGGGCTGGCGGATGTGGCGGCACTGGCGCGCCAACCGCTATCGGCGCGCCGCGCTCAAGGAACTGGGGCGCCTGCAAGCCGGGCTCGACGCCAATGGCCCGGACCGCGCGCAGGCGCTGCTGTCGCTGGCCGAACTGCTCAAGCGTACCGCGCTGGCCGCGTGGCCGCGCGAGACCGTGGCGGCGATTTCCGGCACATCCTGGCGCGATTTCCTGCTGGCCCACGCCGGCAAGGCCACGGATGCCGTACCGCCTCTTGCCATGCTGATCGAGACCGAATACCTGGACCGCGCCGCACTCGGACGCTGGCCGGCGCAACAGACCCGCGACACCGCTGCCGCCTGCCGCCGCTGGATCGCGGAACACCGGGCGCCGCCCGTATGATCGCGTTTGCCTATCCCTGGCTGTTCGCGCTGCTGCCGCTGCCGCTGCTGGTGTGGTGGCGAGTGCCGCCGTACCGCGAGACCAGCGCCTCGGTGCGGCTACCGTTCTTTGGCGAGGTGGCCAGCGCGGCCGGCTTGCAGCCCGCCGCCGGCGCCCACGTGCCACGACGCAACCTGGTGCAGCATCTGCTGGCGCCGCTGGCCTGGGCCCTGGTGGTGACGGCCCTTGCGCGGCCGCAGTTCCTGGAGCCACCGGTCTACAAGAGCGAGCCCGTGCGCGACCTGCTGCTGGCGCTGGACCTGTCCCAGTCGATGGACACGCGCGATTTCAAGGACCCGGCCGGCGTGGTCGAAGCGCGCGTGCAGGCCGTGCGGCAGGTGGTCAGCCATTTCGTGGCCCACAGGCCCGGGGACCGCATCGGGCTGATCGTGTTTGGCGATGCCCCGTATCCGCTGGCGCCGTTCACGCTCGACCATGCGCTGGTGCGCACGCTGATCGACGACATGGTGCCCGGCATGGCCGGCGCCAGTACGTCGCTGGGCGATGCCATCGGGCTGGGCATCAAGATGTTCGACAACAGCCACGCCGCCGAAAAGGTGCTGATCCTGCTGACCGACGGCAATGACACCGCCAGCCGCATGCCGCCGGCACAAGCCGCCGATATCGCCCGCACGCGCGGCGTCGTGGTGCATACGGTCGGCATTGGCGACCCTGCCGCCACGGGCGAGCAGAAGGTGGATCTGCAAACGCTGCAGCGCATTGCCAGCACCACGGGCGGGCGCTATTTCTTCGGCGCGGACCAGACCGCGCTGGCGTCGATCTATGCCACGCTGGACCGCGTGACGCCGCACAAGGAAAAGACGCTGAGCTGGCGTCCGCGCCGCGAACTGTTCATGTGGCCGCTGGGCGCCGCCGTACTGCTGGTACTGGCGTACCAGGTCTTCATGGCGGTCTACGCGTACGGCCTGGCACGCGCGCCATTGTCCGCCGCACGCAAGGAGCCCTCGGCATGACCGACGGGTTCCACGCGCTGGCGCAGTTCCATTTCCTGCGGCCCGCATGGCTGCTGGTGCTGATGGCGGCGGTGTGGCTGCCCTGGGCCGTGCGCCGGCAGGGCGATGTGCGCCGCCGCTGGCGCGGTACCATCGCGCCGCATCTGCTCGATGCGCTGGTGGTGCGCGAGGGCCGCCATCGACCGGTGCGCCCGGTGCATATGACCGCCCTGGCCCTGGCGCTGGGCGCGATGGCGCTGGCCGGCCCCACCTGGGAACGCGAGCGGCCGCCGTTCCTGTCGGACAAGGCGCCGCTGGCCATCGCCGTGGACCTGACGCCCGACATGGACGCGATCGACATCACGCCGACGCGGCTGGAACGCGCCAAGCTCAAGATCAAGGCGCTGCTGGCCCATCGCGAGGGCGGGCGCACGGCGCTCTATGCCTACGCCGGCTCCACCCATCTGGTGCTGCCGCTGACCGACGACGCGGCGCTGTTGCAGACCTTTGTCGACGCGCTGCAGACGGCCATCATGCCGGTGCCGGGCAAGGATACGGCGCGGGCGGTCCAGACCATCGGCACGGCGTTGTCGAAGGAGCCGGTACCCGGCACGATCCTGCTGCTGACCGATGGCGTGGAGCCTGCGGCAACGGCTGCCCTGCAGCGGCGCGACAAGCGCACGCAGATCGTGGTGCTGGCCATCGGCACGGCGGCGGGCGGACCTTTGAAGGCCGGCAACGGCGCCGCGCCGGGGATCGATGCGGCCGCGCTGCACCGGCTGCGCGACACCGGCGTGCCGGTGGCCACGCTGACCACCGACAGTGACGATGACGTGGCGTGGGTGCAGCGCCACGTCCAGTCGCATGTGGAGCAGGGCAGTGCGCAGGACACGCTGCGCTGGCACGATGCCGGCTGGCCGCTGACGATACCGATTGCCGTGCTGGCGCTGCTCTGGTTCCGCAAGGGCTGGACCATCCGCTGGATGGCCTCGCTGGCGCTGGCCGCGCTGGTGGCCGCGCCTCAGGCTGATGTGCGGGCCCAGCCCAGCGCGCCGGCACGCGGCTGGCATGTTGTCGATCTCTGGCTCACGCACGACCAGCAAGGCCGGCGCGCCTTCGCACGTGGCGATTACGTGGCGGCGGCCACGCTGTTCGATGACGCGATGTGGCGCGGCGTGGCGTACTACCGCGCGGGGAAGTTCGATGAAGCGGCACGGGCCTTCGAGCAGATCGGCACCACGGACGCCCAGTACAACCTTGGCAACGCGCTGGCGCGACAGAACAAGTACCCCGAGGCGGCCGCCCGTTACCGGCTGGTACTGCGGCAGCGTCCCGGCTGGGCGCCCGCGCAGCGCAACCTGGCGCTGATGCAGCAGGCCATCGAGCGCCAGAAGCAGGCCGACAAGAACGACAAGGGCGACGAGGAGCCGCCCGACCTGAAGCCCGACAAGATCGAACTGGACGCCAGCAAGCCGCCGCCGCCACCGGGTGGCGACAAGGTGCAGCAGGGGCTGGTGCAGCAGAACGCCGATATGTGGATGCGCGCGATCCAGACATCGCCCACGATGCTCCTGGCGCGCAAGTTCGCGCTGCAGTCGCAGGCGCCAGAGGCGCGGCCATGACGATGCGCTGGCTCGCCGTCATGCTCCTGATACTGTCCGGCCTGGCCCATGCCGCCGCGCCCACGGTGCGTGTGCGGGTGCTGGGCCAGCAGCCCGTGGTGGCCGGGCAGTCGGTCCGGATCGAGGTCACGATCCTGGCGCCGAACTTCTTCCTGTCGGCGCCGGAATTTCCGGCGCTACAGGTGCCCGGTGCGGTGGTCACGATGCCCGACGAGCGCGGCGTGAACGCCACCGAAACCATCGATGGCGTCAGCTACGCGGGCATCCGCAAGACCTACGTGTTCACGCCCCAGACCGCCGGCGATTTCACGCTGCCGACGCCCCAGATTCAATTCAGATGGTCCGGCGACGATGGCAAGCCGCAAGACGCCACCGTGACGCTGCCGCCCACCACCATCCATGCCGGCGGGCAGCGGAACGCAAGCCAGGCCGGCGCCGCGCAGGCGTCAGGCCCCGCGCCGCTGCTGCCGGCATCGCCCATCCATATCCGCCAGACCTTCGACCAGGCCATCAGCGGCAAGGACGCCCATTTGCGGGCTGGCGATGCCTTGGTCCGCACCATCACGATCTTCGCGCCCGGCACGCCCGCAATGATGATCGAACCGCCGCAACTGGCCGCGCCACGCGGCGTGCGGCAGTTCCGCGCCGATCCGCAATTGCAGGACGGCGTGCCGGCCGCCGGGGACGAGCCGGCAGGCGCCACGGGCGGCCGGCGCGTGGAAACGGTGACCTATGTGTTCGAAGGCAGCGGCCATTACACGCTGCCGGCCGTCTCCGTGGCGTGGTACGACCCGGCCACCGGCAAGCGCGCGCAATCGTCCGCCCCGGCCGTGATCATCGACGTCGCCCGTGCAGCGCCGGGGCAGGGCCTGGCGCCCACGGGTGGCGCGCCGATGCGCCTGCCCGGCTGGCTCGACTGGCGGATGGCCGCCCTGCTGGCCGGCGTGGCGCTGGCGGCCGGCTACGCGGCGTGGCGTTGGCGCGGGGGCTGGCGTCCACGCGGACGGGCCGCGCACACGGGCAAGACGCACCGCAGCAAGGCGCCGCCGCTGCCTCCGCTCAACCCGTAGTCAAGAAATCATTCACATCAAAATTCCAAAAGTTTGCATTCCGCTCTGGCAGGGACCCCACCCATACTGGGATGGCTGGATCAGGTGATCGAGTCGTATCGTGCAAGGAGTGTCGATGGGACGGAAGCAGCAGGCCATGGTCATTGCCACCGCCACGCCGGTGTGGCGCCAACGCATGTGGCTGGCGGCGCTTGCACTGGGCATGGTCGTGGCCGGTGCGGGCGGCACGTGGTGGTATCACGCGAAGGATGCGCGCGCCAATGCGCCGGCCATCCGCGCGGGCGATGGGGTGAACGGTCCGCGCGGCATGGTCCATGTGCCCGGCGGCGACTTCCAGATGGGCAGCGATCACAAGATGGCGCAGGCCAATGAACGGCCGGCGCACAAGGTCCACGTCAACGGCTTCTGGATGGACCAGCACCACGTCACCAATGCCGAGTTCCGCAAGTTCGTCGAGGCGACGGGCTACCTGACCACCGCCGAACGCGCGCCGGACTGGGAAACGATGAAGGTGCAGCTGCCGCCCGGCACGCCGCGCCCGCCCGACAGCGCGATGGTGCCCGGCGCCATGGTCTTCGTCGGCACCAACAGCCCGGTGCCGCTGCGCGAATACTGGCGCTGGTGGCGTTTCGTGCCCGGCGCCGACTGGAAGCACCCGAACGGCCCCGGCAGCCATATCGAGGGCAAGGACAACCACCCTGTGGTGCAAGTCTCGTACGAGGACGTGCAGGCCTACGCGCGCTGGGTGGGCAAGCGCCTGCCGACCGAAGCCGAATGGGAGTTCGCGGCGCGCGGCGGCCTGGAACAGTCCACGTATGCCTGGGGCGACCAGTTCGCGCCCGATGGCCGCCAGATGGCCAACGTCTGGCAAGGCCAGCAGGTGCAGCCATTTCCGGTGGTCAGCGCCAAGGCGGGCGGCGCCGCAGGCACCAGCCCGGTGGGCACCTTTCCGGCCAATGGCTACGGCCTCTACGACATGACCGGCAACGCGTGGCAATGGGTGGCCGACTGGTATCGGGCCGACCAGTTCCGGCGCGAAGCCCGCTTGACGACGGCCGTGCTGCAGAACCCGGCGGGGCCGTCCGATTCGTGGGACCCGACCGAACCCGGTGTGCCGGTGTCCGCGCCCAAGCGCGTCACGCGTGGTGGGTCGTTCCTGTGCAACGAGGACTTCTGCCTGAGCTATCGGCCCAGCGCACGGCGCGGCACGGATCCGTACACGAGCATGTCGCACCTGGGCTTCCGGCTGGTGATGGATGACCGCACCTGGGCCGAAGCCCGCCGACAGCCCGCACTGGCGGCGCGGCCGTAGGCCCCACCCGTCCGCACAATCGAGGAGGAACGCAACGATGCCATTCGCCTTGGCAGGAAGCTACCGGCTTGCTCGCCGCGCGGTGTCCGGCGTGACGACGCTCGCGGCCCTGGCCGTGCTGGTGGCCGCCCTTGGCGGGTGCGCGTCGGCACCCGCCGCCGACACCGCCGCTGGCGCGCAGCCGGCGAGTGCGGCCAATGTGGCGGGCGTGGCGGCATTGCCGTCGTGGCGGGATGGCGCGGCGCGCCAGACCATCGTCCGCTTCGTGGAGACGGTGACCCGGCCGGGTACGCCGCAGTACGTGCCGCCTGCCGAACGCATTGCCGTCTTCGATAACGATGGCACGCTGTGGAGCGAGCAGCCGCTGTACTTCCAGTTCTTCTTCCTGCTCGACCAGATTCGCGCCGCCGCACCCCAGCATCCCGAATGGAATGGCAACCCGGCCTTCAAGGCGCTGATGGCCAACGACATGGCCGCGCTGATGCGCGAGGAAAAGCGCCTGCTGCCGCTGATCGCCCAGGCCAACAGCGGCATGACGGTGGACGAGTACGACCGCACGATCCGCGCCTGGCTCGACACCGCGCGCCACCCGAAATTCAACCGGCCCTATACGGACCTGGTGTTCCAGCCACAGATCGAGCTGCTGAACTACCTGCGGGCCAATGGCTTCAAGACGTTCATCGTGTCGGGCGGGACCATCGAGTTCATGCGGCCGTGGTCCGAACGCGTGTACGGCATTCCGCCCGAGCAGGTGGTGGGGTCCACGCAGGCGGTGACGTACGAACTGCGCAATGGCCAGCCCACGCTGGTGCGCGGCCCCAAGCTCGAATTCATCAATGACGGCGCCGGCAAGCCCGTGGGCATCTATCGGCAGATTGGCCGCCGGCCCATCCTGGCCGTGGGCAATTCCGACGGCGATCTGCAGATGCTGCAGTACACGATGGCCGGCACCGGCCAGCGTCTGGCCGTGCTGGTGCACCACGACGACGCCGAGCGCGAGTTCGCCTACGACCGCAAGTCGGGGATCGGCAAGCTCGACAAGGCACTGGACGAAGCCGTCACGCGCGGCTGGACGGTGATCAGCATGAAGCAGGACTGGGCACGCATTTATCCGGCGTCCCAGCCTTGATCCTGGCGATTTCCAGAACCTCCTAACGCCCTGAACCAAACCAGAGGGAGCTTTCGATGAGACCAGAAGCGGGTACGCGTCTGACAAGGCTGGCCACCAGCGCGGCGATTGTCGCCATCCTGGCCGTGGCCGGCTGCAAGAAGGCCGACGAGAACAAGGCGGCGCCTGGCGCGGCGTCGGCCCCGGCCGCCCAGGTACCGGCCGCGCCGCCGCCCGTGGCCACCACGCCAACCGCGCCGGTGGCTTCGGCCCCGGTCGCCACCGGCGCGTCTGCCGTGGCGGCGGCGCCGGCCAGCGGCACGGTGGCGCAGGGTAGCCGCGGCGGCAAGCCAAACATCCTGGTGATCTTTGGCGATGACGTCGGGCTGGGCAACATCAGTGCGTTCAGCCATGGGGTGGTGGGCTACAAGACGCCGAACATCGACCGCATTGCCCGCGAGGGCATGATGATGACCGACTACTACGCCGAAAACAGCTGCACGGCGGGACGCTCCACGTTCATCACGGGCCAGTCGGTATTCCGCACCGGCCTGTCGAAAGTGGGCCTGCCCGGCGCGCCGGTGGGCCTGCAGGACCGCGACATCACGATCGCGCAGGCGCTCAAGCCGCTGGGCTATGCCACGGCGCAGTTCGGCAAGAACCACCTGGGCGACCAGGACCGCTTCCTGCCCACCAAGCACGGCTTCGACGAATTCTTCGGCAACCTGTACCACCTGAACGCCGAGGAAGAACCCGAGCGCCCGTACTGGCCGAAGGAAAATCCCGACTTCCTCAAGTTCTACAACCCGCGCGGCGTGCTGCACAGCACGGCTGACGGCAAGATCGAGGACACCGGCCCGCTGAACCGCAAGCGCATGGAAACGATCGACGACGAAACCACCGGGGCCGCTGTCAACTACATCCAGAAGCAGGCGCAGGCCAAGCAGCCGTTCTTCGTCTGGATGAACTTCACGCGCATGCACCTGTACACGCACGTGCGCCCCGAGTACCAGGGCAAGGCCGGACTCGGCGCCGGCCATGAGTACGCGGACGGCATGTGGGAGATGGACCAGAACGTTGGCAAGCTGCTCAAGGTGCTGGATGACACGGGCATCACCAACGACACGCTCGTCGTCTTCACCACCGACAACGGCCCCAACTTCTTCACGTGGCCCGATGCAGCCAATACGCCGTTCCGCAGCGAGAAGGACTCGAACTGGGAAGGCGCGTTCCGTGTGCCGGCGATGGTGCGATGGCCGGGCAGGATTCAGCCCGGTTCCGTGACCAACGGCCTGATGTCCGGCCTCGACTGGTTCCCGACGCTGCTGGCCGCGGCGGGCGACGGCGACGTCAAGGACCGCCTGCTGAAGGGCACCAGCCTGGGCGGCAAGAGCGCCAAGGTCCACCTGGACGGCTACAACCAGCTGCCGATGCTCACGGGTGAGACCGACAAGAGCGCGCGTAACGAGTTCTACTACTTCAATGACGATGCCGAACTGGTGGCCATGCGCTATGACGTGCTGACCCAGGGCGCGACGCAGCCCACCGCGTGGAAGGTGGTGTTCTGCGAGCAGCGTCAGAACGGGTCGCTCATGGTGTGGAAGGAGCCGTTCACGTGCCTGCGCGCGCCCAAGTACTTCAACCTGCGCATGGACCCGTACGAACGCGCCGACACGGGGCAGACCAACCGGTACTTCGACCTGGAAACGCAGAACCCGTACCTGTTCATCGAGGGCAACCGCCGGGCCATCAACTTCCTGCAGACCTTCGTCGATTACCCGCCAAGCCAGTTGCCGGCCAGCTTCACGATCGACCAGGCCAGCGAGAAGATCAAGCGCCAGGTGGCCGATCAGATGGCCAAGGTCCAGCAACCGCAGCAAAAGAAGTGACGGCAGCCCAACGCAAGCTGGAGCCCGGCGTGAAGCGTCAACGCGTCTCACGCCGGCCGTCGGCCTCCGCCTCCGCAGTCGGGGAGGCAGAGGCACAGGCGCGCCGCAGCAGTGCCGGACTCCGGCAGGCCGCGGCGTTGCTGTGTCTGTCCGGCGTGGCCGGTCTTGTCTATCAGGTGCTGTGGATCAAGCAGCTGTCGCTGGTGGTGGGCGTGGACGTGCATGCGGTCACCATCGGCGTCAGCGCATTCTTTGGCGGGCTGGCGCTGGGCGGCTGGACCGTGGGCCGGCTGGCGGACCGTACGGCATCGGCCTGGCGTCTCTACCTGTGGCTGGAACTGGCCATCGCCGTGCTTGGCATCGCGGCGACGCTGGCGCTGGCCCGTTCCGCGGCGCCGTTCGCGTGGCTCGAAGTGCGGGCCGGGGCCGCCGCATGGGCGCTGCCGCTGGCACTGGTCGGGCTGCCCGCCATCGCCATGGGGGGCACATTGCCCGCGCTGATGCGCGCGTTGCGCGGCGACGGCGTGGCACTGGGTGCCAATGGCGGGCGGCTCTATGCGGCCAATACCGCGGGCGCCATCGCCGGCACGCTGCTGGCTGCCTTTGTCCTGATTCCGCTGCTGGGCATCACCGGCAGCGCCTTGGCGGCGGCCGCGCTCAACGGGCTGGCCGCGCTGGGCGCCTGGTGGTTCGGCCGTTCCTTGACCAATCCTGTCGATGTACCGGCCGCGCCGGCGAACGCCCCACGCGCATCGGGCCAGCGCGTGCTGGCGTTGACGCTGTACGCGCTGGCCGGCGCGATTGCGCTGGGCTACGAAGTGGTCTGGTCGCAGGCCATCGTCCAGTTCCTGAGCACGCGAGCCTTTGCCTTTGCCGTGATGCTGGCAACGTACCTGGCCGGCCTGATGATCGGCAGCCTTGTCGTGGCGCGCCGCGTGGACCGCGCGAAAGACCCGTGGGGCATGTTCGCGCTGCTGGTGGTGGGCGCCGGGCTGGTGGCGCTGGTTGAATTCGCGTGGCTGGGCGAATGGCTGCCCGCCGCACAGCAGGTGGTGTCGCAACGCGTGCTGGGTGCCACGGGCAATCTGCTGGTGGCCACGTGCGCCAGCTTTGCCGTGGCGGCGCTGTGCATCGTGTTCGTGCCGACACTGCTGCTGGGGGCCGCCTTCCCGTACGTGGTCCGCCTGTCGGTCGATCCTTCGCGCACCGGCTCGGGCGTGGGTGCCGTACTGGCGCTGAATACACTCGGCGGCATCGCGGGGTCGGTGCTGGCGGGCGTCTGGCTGGTGCCGACGCTCGGCGTGATGCATACGCTCGGCGTGCTCGCCTGCGCCAGCGGGCTGGTGGCCGTTCTGGCGGTGGCGTTCGGCGACGGCACGGGACGCCGCGCGCGCTTTGCCATCCCGCTGCTGGCCGTCGTCACATTGATCGTTGCCGTGGCCACGCCCGCCGACCGGCTCGCCGCACTGCTGGCCCGGACGCGCGGCGGCGATCTGGTGTTTTACGAAGAAAGCCGGGGCGCCACCGTGGCCGTGGTGGAGCAGGGCCGCGCCGCGCAGCGATTTCATCGGCTTTATATCCAGGGCGTCTCGAATTCGGGCGACACGATGACGTCGCTGCGCTACATGCGCCTGCAGGCATTGCTGCCGCTGATCGTCCACAACGGCACGCCGCGGGCATCGCTGGTGATTGGCCTGGGCACCGGCATCACGGCCGGCGCCACGCTGCAGTACCCAGGGCTTGAGCGGCGCGTGGTGGCGGAACTGCTGCCCGCCGTGGTGCGCGCGGTGCCCCAGTTCCAGGGCAACTTCGACGTCAGCCGCAGCCCGCAGGTCGATATCCGCCTGCGCGACGGCCGCCGCGAACTGCTGCAGAGCACGCAACGCTACGACCTGATCACGCTGGAGCCGCCGCCCCCGTCGGCCAGCGGCGTGGTCAACCTGTATTCGCGCGAGTTCTACCAGTTGGCCGCCGCGCGGCTGCAGACGGGCGGCATCGTGGCCCAGTGGCTGCCGCTGCCGACGCAGAATCGCGACGACACCCGGTCGCTGGTGCGCAGCTTCCTCGACGTCTTCCCGCATGCCACGCTGTGGACCACCGAACTGCACGAAATGCTGCTGGTGGGATCGCTGCAGCCGATGACGCTGGATGCGGTCACCATCGCATCGCGCTTTGGCCAGCCCCAGGTGTCGGCGGCGCTGCGTGCGGTGGGGATAGCATCGCCGGCCGCGCTGCTGGCCACCTATGTCACCGATCGGGCCGGGCTGGACTGGTTTGCGGGCGACGCGCCAGCCGTGACCGACGACCGGCCGCGCATCGAGTACGCCGGGTGGGTGCGGCGGCAGGACTTTCCGCCGGTGCTGCGCGAACTGCTCGACCTGAGCGCCGAGCCGCCGCTCCAGGGCGCCAGCGACGCGCTGCACCAGGACATCCGCCGCGAGCGCGCCACGCTGCATACGTTCTACGCGGCCGGGCTCGACGCCTATCGCGGCGACCGCGCGCAGTGGATGCGCGATATCGGCACGGTGATGCGCGCGGACCCCGACAACCCCTACTACAACTGGTTCACCGGCGGACGCCCGGATCACCAGGAGACACGATGAGTGCGCGCGACGACATCCTGCAGCTTCAGGCACGCATGGGCGAGTCGATCGTTGGCCAGGCCCGGATGATCGAGCGGCTGCTGCTGGGCCTGCTGGCCAACGGCCACCTGCTTGTGGAAGGGCTGCCGGGGCTGGCCAAGACGCGGGCGATCAAGAGCCTGGCCCGGCATCTGGACGCCCGGCTGTCGCGCGTGCAGTTCACCCCCGACCTGCTGCCCGCCGATATCACCGGCTCGGATATCTACGTCACCGACGGCGGCAAGGGCGAATTCCGCTTTCAGCCCGGGCCGCTGTTTGCCAACCTGGTGCTGGCCGATGAAGTGAACCGCTCGCCCGCCAAGGTGCAGGCGGCCCTGCTGGAGGCCATGGAGGAACGGCAGGTGACCGTCGGCGGCAAGACGCACCGGCTCGAACCGCTGTTCCTCGTCATGGCCACGCAGAACCCGATCGAGCAGGAAGGCACGTATCCGTTGCCCGAAGCGCAGATGGACCGCTTTCTGATGCACGTGAGCGTCGGCTACCCGCAGGCCGATGCCGAGGCCGAGATCATCCGGCTGGCCCGCGCCGAAGAGGACGACGGCAGCACGGCAAATCCGCCGGGGCAACGGGCAGGCGAACAGCGCCTGTCGCCCGAGGCCATCTTTGCCGCCCGCCAGGCCATTCACGGCGTGACGGTCAGCGAGCCGGTGGAACGCTACATCGTGACGCTGGTACAGGCCACGCGGGATGCGGGGCGATTCGACGACGACCTGAAACGGTGGATCCAGGTCGGCGTGAGCCCGCGAGGATCGATCGGGCTCGACAAGGTGGCCCGCGCCATCGCCTGGCTGCGTGGCCGCGACCACGTGACGCCCGACGACGTGCAGGCTGTGGTGCACGACGTGTTCCGCCATCGGCTGGTCCTGTCGTACGAAGCCCACGCCGCGGCCGTGGGCGCCGACGCCGTGATCGACCGGCTGCTCGAACGCGTGGCGGTGGCTTGACCGCGCCGCAGCACCATCACACGCCGCGCCACGTGCCATGATCCGCGACATCGCCGCGCGCGCCCGCGCCCAGGCCGGTACCAGCGCCACGCCGCCGGCCTCGCAGGCCGTGCCCGGCGTCAGCGTGGACCTTGCCGCGCTGGCCGCCCTGGAAGCCAGCGTACGGGACTTCCATTTCCGCACGCGGCAGCCCGTGCACAGCCTGCTGTCGGGGCGGCACGGGTCGCGCGTGCATGGCCGGGGCCTGGCCTTCGAGGAACTGCGCCTCTACCTGCCCGGCGACGATGTGCGGACGATGGACTGGCGCGTCACGGCGCGCACGGGCAAGCCGCACGTGCGCCTGTATGCCGAGGAAAAGGAGCGGCCGGTGCTGCTGGTGGTGGATCAGCGCATGAACATGTTCTTCGGCAGCCGGCGCGCCATGAAATCGGTGACGGCGGCCGAAGCGGCGGCCCGGGCGGCGTGGCGGGTGCTGGCCGATGGCGACCGCGTGGGCGGCGTGATATTCGGGGACGCCGACCAGACCAGCATGGCGCCGCAGCGCAGCCGCCACGGCGTGCTGCATCTGCTGGGCGACCTGGCCCGGCACAACCAGCGGCTGCGCGCCGATGCCCGGGCGCAGCGCGGTGCCACCCAGCTGAATGGCGCGCTGGAGCGGGCACTGCGGCTGGCGCACCACGACCACCTGGTCATCGTGATCAGCGATTTCGATGGCGGCGACGACCAGACGCGGCACCTGATGCTGGCGCTGCGCGGGCGCAACGACGTGCTGTCCGTGCTGGTCTACGACCCGTTCCTGCTGGAGCTGCCCGCGTCGGGACAACTGGTGGTCAGCGACGGCGAGTTGCAGGTGGAACTGGGTTTCGGCCATGAGGCGCTGCGGCGCAACGTGCGCAGTTTCGCCGATGGCCACAGCGCCGCGCTGATGGACTGGCACAAGGCCATCGGCGTGCCGCTGCTGCCGTTGTCGGCCGCCGAGGACACCGCCGCCCAGCTGCGCAGGCTGCTGGGGCGGGCAGCGTCCGGCGCGCCGTAAGGGGACGTCTTGTCACGGGAAATGAAAAAAGAGCGCCACGATGGCGCCCCTTGGCGATGCCATTTACCGCGCGCCCACGGCGCCCGCGAACGGCTCCGGCGGCGCTGCGGGCGGCACTGCGAGCGGCTTAATCGGCCGTGATGTTGCCGGCCTGGATCACCTTCTTCCAGCGCGCGAATTCCGACGCCTGGAACGCCGTGAACTGCTCGGGCGTATTGGCCACGACTTCGAAGCCCAGTTCCAGCAGCTTGGGCTTGTTGACCGGATCGTTCATCGCCGCCACCACCGCGCTGTGCAGCTTGGCCTTGATATCGGCCGGCAGCCCCTTGGGCGCGGCAATCGCCTGCCACGAATACACGGTCACACCCTTGTAGCCGAGCTCTTCCATGGTCGGCACGTCGGGCAGGATCGGCGACCGCTTGCTGCTGGTGATGGCCAGCGCGCGCAGCTTGCCGGCCTTCAGGTGCGGCACGGCGGTGTTGATGTTCATGAACGTGGCATCCACCTGGCTGCCGAGCAGGTCGTTCAGCGCCGGCGCGCCGCCCTTGTACGGCACGTGCAGACCCGTGGTGTTGGTCTGCTGCCAGAACAGTTCGGCGGTCAGGTGGTCGCTGGTGCCATTGCCCGCCGACGCGAACGTCATCTTGTTCGGGTTGGCCTTTTCGTACTGGATGACGTCCTGCAGCGACTTGTACGGCGAACTGGCGGGCACCGCCAGCACGTTGGGCGCCTGCACGGCCACGCTGATGTAGTCGAAGTCCCTGGTCGGGTCATAGCCGGGGTTCTTCGTCAGGTGCGGGCCGATCACGAACGGGCCCAGCGACGACACGAACAGCGTGTAGCCGTCGGCCGGTGCGCGCCTGGCGGCCGCCGCGCCGATCATGCCCGCCGCGCCGGGGCGGTTGTCCACCACGAAGCTGCCGCCAAACGTCTGCTGGAACTTGGCGCCCAGAATGCGGGCGATATTGTCGGTCGATCCGCCCGGCGGGAACGGCACGATCATCGTTACCGGCTTTTCTGGCCAGGCGGCGTTGGCCGCCGCCATGGTGACCCCAAGCAGCAGCGTTACCAGTGCCTTCTTCATCATCGTTGTCTCCTTGTGTTTCCGTTTTACTGATGTTTGCGGTGATGGTGTCTGACGACCGCGGCAGCGGACCGTGGATCAGCTGGCGCCGAATTCGGCCTGCTCGCGCGTCCAGGCGCGCGCCTGTTCGCTGACGGTGAGCCCCAGGCCCGGGCGGGTCGGGACGACGATGCGGCCGTTCGCGATGTCGAGCCGCTCGTTGAACAGCGGTTCGAGCCAGTCGAAATGCTCGACCCACGGCTCGCGCGGATACGCGGCGGCCAGATGCACGTGCAGTTCCATCGCGAAGTGGGGCGCGATCATCAGCCCGGCATGCTCGGCCAGCGCGCAGACCTTCAGGAACGGCGTGATGCCGCCCACGCGCGGGGCATCGGGCATCAGGTAGTCGGCGGCACGGTGACGGATCAGGTCCCAGTGCTCGGCGGCGCTGGTCAGCATCTCGCCGGTGGCGATGGGCGTGTCGAACTGCTGCGCCAGCGCGGCATGGCCTTCGTGGTCGTAGGCGTCGAGCGGTTCCTCGATCCACACCAGGTTGAACGATTCGAAGGTGCGGCACATCCGCTGCGCGGTGGGGCGGTCCCACTGCTGGTTGGCGTCCACCATGATGGGGACGGCATCGCCCAGCTTTTCGCGCACGGCCGACACGCGCTGGATGTCGATCTTGCCGTCCGGCTGGCCGACCTTGAGCTTGATGCCGCCGATGCCGCGCTCCACCGAGGCGGCCGCGTTGACCAGCAGCTGGTCCAGCGGCGTATGCAGGAAGCCGCCCGACGTGTTGTAGCAGCGGACGGAATCGCGATGCGCGCCCAGCAGCTTGGCCAGCGACAGGCCGGCACGCTTGGCCTTGAGATCCCACAGCGCCACGTCGAACGCGCCGATGGCCTGTGTGGACAGGCCACTGCGGCCGACCGACGCGCCGGCCCAGCAGAGCTTGTCCCACAGCTTGGCGATGTCGCTAGGATCCTCGCCAATCAGGGTGGGGGCGATCTCTCTGGCGTGCGCAAACTGGCCGGGGCCGCCGGCGCGCTTGGCATAGCTGAAGCCCAGGCCTTCATGGCCGCTGGCGGTGCGGATTTCGGCAAACAGGATGGCGACTTCCGTCATCGGCTTCTGCCGGCCGGTCAGCACCTTGGCGTCGCTGATCGGCGTGGCCAGGGGCAGGTAGCAGGACGACAGGCGGATGGCGGTAATCACGTCAGAGGCGGGCGAGGCGGTCATAAGGCGGTGCTTCCTGATCGAGCGTCCGAGTCTTCGGACATCGTATGACATCGTTGTCAAAAAATGGCCGGATACGGCCCATGTGCGTTGCTATAATGCTGGCCCCCGCGATGGCGTCACGCCGATCAACGCAATAACGCACTGCAACATGCGACGAAATTTCGTCTTCACGCATTCTGGATACTGCGCAGGACAGCGGGGTGAGTAGAATGCTAACGTTGTCATTTGCGGCGGTCAACCATTGAGACGGCACCTGGCGTCGTCGTTTACCCGCACTTCCAACTCTTGATCCGAGCAGGCATGTCCGATTTATCCGCCGGCAAGTCCGTCACGCTGCACGATGTGGCGCGCGAAGCGGGGGTTTCCCTGATCACGGCATCGCGGGCGCTCAGCAATCCGGGGCTGGTCTCCGCCAAGACGATTGCCCGCGTGCAGCAGGCCGTGGAGCACACCGGCTATATCCCGAACCTGCTGGCTGGCGGCCTGAAGTCGCGCCGCAGTCTGACCGTGGCGGCGCTGGTGCCGAATATCGCGGTGGCGCAGTTCCTTCCCACCGTCAAGGCGCTGACCGACGCGCTGGATGCGGCCGGCTATCAGTTGATCCTGGGCCAGACCGGCTATGACCATGCGCGCGAGGAGGCGCTGCTGGGCACCATGATCAGTCGCCGGCCCGATGGCATCGTGGTGACGGGGCGGGTCCATGCGCAGGCCTCGCGCGACCGCCTGCGCCGCTCGGGCATTCCGGTGGTGGAAACCTGGGATCTGAGCGACCGGCCGGTGGACATGGCTGTGGGGTTCTCGCACCTGAAGGTCGGCAGCGCCGTGGCCGGCTATTTTCTGGCCAAGGGTTGGCGACGGTTCGGCATCGCCACCGGCGACGACCAGCGCGCAGCCGTGCGCCGCGAGGGTTTTATTTCGACGTTGGGACACGATGTGCCGACCGCGCGCGTGCCGGCGCCCAGCAGCCTGGGCCTGGGACGCGAGGCCCTGCGCAGCCTGCTGGCGCAGGACCCGGCCATCGAGGCCATCTTCTGCAGCTCTGACCAGCTCGCCCAGGGCGTCGTCGAAGAGGCCCGGGCGCGTGGCCTGCGCATCCCCGAGGATCTGGCGGTCTGCGGCTTCGGCGACGCCGACTTCGCGGCGGACATGGCCCCGCCGCTGACCACGGTTCAGGTCGATGGCGCCGGCATCGGCACGCTGGCCGCCGGCCTGCTGCTGGCACGCTGCCGGGGCGAAACGGTGGCAGAGCCGGTGGTCGATCTGGGGTTCAGGATTGTGGAGCGGGGAACGACTTGATGGGGGCAGGTACCATGAGGATCATCGATTTTCACGATGCGCAACTACATCTATCCCGCTTGATTGACCAAGCGGGAAATGGCGAATCTTTTGTGATTGCCAAGGCCGGAAAGCCGCTGGTCAAGGTCGTGCCTTTACACGCGCCGATGGTAGTGCAAACGAGGCGGACGGGTTTTCTTGCTGGGCACGTCGGGATACCAGACGACTTCGATCGCATGGGGCTGGCAAAAATCGAGTCTCTTTTCGAAGGCGGCGAATGAAATGGTGCTCGACCCCAACCTGCTTCATACGCCGCCAGACGCGCTGATCGCCAAATATCCCGGCCCAATCAAGCTCCTCTAGTCGCGGCCGTAGCAGCAATCACCCCCGCCAGCCGCCGCGCCGCTTGCTCGATTTCCCGGTCGCCGAATCCACCAAAGCCCAGTATCAGCCCCGCAGGCGGCTTGTTGGCGGTGTAGGTGGGCGACACCGCGCGTACCGCCACGCCGGCCTCGGCGGCGCGCCGGACCACCTCCCGGTCATCGATGCCGGGCGCCAGCCACAGCACAAGGTGCATGCCCTGGTCAGACGGCTGAAGCCATGCCAGATCGGCGGGAATTTCCCGTTCGAGGGTCCGGATCACGAATGCTCGCCGCTCGGCATGCACGCCGCGTACGCGCCGGATATGGCGGTCCAGATGGCCTTCGGCGATAAAGGCGGCCAGCACATGCTGGTCTGCCGTGGGCGGATGGCGGTCCATCAGCACCCGTGCGCCGATATAGGCATCGACCAGCGGCTCGGGTACCACCGCATACCCGAGCCGCAGCGACGGATAGAGGATCTTGCTGAACGTGCCCAGATAGACCACGCGCTCCGGCGCCAGCCCCTGCAGCGACGGAAACGGGTGGCCGGCGTAGCGCAGTTCGCTGTCGTAATCGTCCTCCACGACCCACGCCTGCTGCCGGTCGGCCCAGGCCAGCAGGGCCTTGCGGCGCGCCATGCCGAGCGGCATGCCCAGCGGATACTGGTGCGACGGCGTGACAAAGGCGGCGCGCGCCTGCGGAGCCAGTGCGATGCCGGCTTCGACGTCGATGCCTTCGGCATCCACCGGCACGCGCACGATGCGCTCGCGCGGCCCGATGCTTTCCAGAATGGCCGTGATGCCACGATAAGCCGGATTCTCGACCCATACGGTATCGGCGGGGTCGAGCAGTACCTGGCAAGACAGGAACAGCCCCTGCTGCGTGCCGGTGGTGATCACGACCTGGCTGGCGTCGCAATGCACCGAGCGCGAGCGGCGCAGGTAATCGGCAATCGCCTCGCGCAATGGCAGCGCGCCCTGGGGTTCGCCATAGCCGGCCGGCGCGGCGCTGCCGCCGGCGCGCAATCGGTTGCCAAGCCGGCGCCAGTCTTCATTCGGCGCGGCGGCGCCGGCCGGCACCGACACCGCGAACGGCACCTGCGGCAGCGCGGTGAATTCCCGGGCGATGGCAGCAAACTTCTGTGCGGCAGGGGGCAGCACGGTGCCCTCGCGCGGCCGCCGACGCGTCAGCGGCGCAGGCGCCAGCGCGGCCACTCGCGTGCCGGCGCCGTGCTGTGCGGTGAACACACCCTCGGCCACCAGTTGCTCGAACGCCTCGACCACGGTGCCACGCGACACCTTCAGCGCCTCGGCCAGCGCGCGCGTGGACGGCAGCGATTCGCCAGGCTTCAGGTCGCCATGCGCGACGGCGTCTCGCAGCGCCTGTACTAGCTGACGGCCAAGCGGCCCCGCAGCGCGGTCCAGCACGCCAATGAATGGAATCTCGGGCACCTGTGCGGTTCTGGGCATGACGGGCAGGAGGATAGAAGGGGAGGGGGCCGGAAAGTGGTCCGATGAAATCGGCACAAACTGGCCCTACACTCTACTCCAGTTTGTAGCCAGAATACGACTTCAACATCCCCCAGACACCACGCCGGAGCAGTCATGTACGTCCCCGCCCATTTCGAACTGGCCGACCCGCAGGCCACGCATGCGCTGATCGGCGCCAACCCGTTCGGTACGCTGTTCACGCACGGGCGCAGCGGCATGGATGCCAACCATATCCCGTTCGAAATCGACCCGGACCAGGGCGAATCGGGCATGCTCAAGGCGCACGTGGCCCGCGCCAATCCGGTCTGGCAGGACGTCGCCAACGGCGACGAAGTGCTGGTGGTGTTCCGCGCCGGCGACGCCTATATCTCGCCGAACTGGTACCCCAGCAAGCACGAGGCCCACAAGCAGGTGCCGACCTGGAACTACCAGGTGGTGCACGCCCATGGGCGCATCACGGTGCATGACGACGAACGGTACGTGCGCGGCGTGGTGGCCCGGCTCACGCGCCACCACGAGGCCAGCCAGCCGCGGCCCTGGAAGATGTCCGACGCGCCCGCCGATTTCATCGACACGCTGCTCAAGTCCATCGTCGGCATCGAAATCGAGATCACCCGCCTGCAGGGCAAGCTGAAGCTGGGTCAGCACAAGGACGCCCGCGATATCCGCGGCCCCGGCGAGGCGCTGATGACCCAGGGCAGTACCGTGATCGGGCAGGCGATGCTGGACCGGGCGGTGGAGAAGGAGCGCGGTTGAGGTGCGTCGCCCCCCGGGCCCTGAGCCTTATCCCCGCATCACCTCCCGCACACACCCCAGGAACGCCTGTGCCAGCGCGGGCACGGGGTGCTGGGGGTTGGTCAGCACGAAGCTCTCGAACTCGATGGCCGGTTCGAATGGCAGCGCCTTCAGGCCCGGGAACCGCAGCGTGCGCACCACCAGCGAATTGACCACGCTGACGCCGAGGCCCATTTCCACCATCGTGCAGATCGTGGCGGCGTAGGGTGTTTCCAGCGTGAGCACGCGCCGATCCGGGATAAACGCGGCATCGACGATGGCGCGGGTGCCGTCGCCGCGCGTCAGCGAGATGAACGGCTCGCCGGCCAGATCGTCGGCTCGCACACGTCGTTTTTTCGCCAGACTGTGCGCCGTCGGCACGATGCAGACGCCGGCCTCGCGGTGCAGCGGATCGCTTTGGATACCCGCCATTTCCACCAGATAAGACACCAGGCCCACGTCGCAGAAGCGCGACGCCGTCCATTTGGCGACGGTCGGCGAATCGCTCGTGTGCACGGCGATCGGCACGTCGGGATACCGGCCGCGGAAGCGGGCGATCGCCGGGGGCATCACCGTCATGGCGATCGACGGCACGGCGCCCACGCGCAGCGTGCCGACGCCCGCCTCGCGGATCGAGCGCGCGGACGCCTGCAGGCTGTCCAGGCCGACAAAGGCGCGCTCGACGTCGCGGAACATCGCATCGGCCTCCACGGTGGGCGTCAGGCGCCCGGCAATCCGCGTGAAGAGCCGGAAGCCACACGCCTTTTCCAGTTGGGCGATCACCCGGCTGATATTGGGCTGCGACGTATGCAACTGCGTGGCTGCAGCGGTCATCGAGCCGGACAACATCACGGCACGAAAGGCTTCGATCTGCTTGAAATTCATGTGACAGGCGTGGGTGCGACAGGCTGCGAAGGTGGGTCGATGGTATATCAAATCCGCATGGCGACGATGAAACTGCTGATTTGACGATATGACGAGCCGATTCCCATACTGGCCGCCAACAACGAGGAGAAAGTTGCATGGAATCGAAGGTCAGCCGCCGCCTGACGCAAGCCACCGCCCCCGAAGTCTGCGAGCACATCTACCTGCCGCGGCTGCATCGTGAATTCGGCCCTGGCTTCCGCTATCTCACCGACATCAACCAGGCGCACCTGCTGATGCTGCATGACGCCGGCCTGATCCCGGCCGACGTGGCCGGCACGCTGGCGCGGGCGCTGCGCCAGATCGAGGCGGAAGGCCCGGCCGCCGTGCCGCTGGACCCCGAGCGCGAAGACGCCTATTTCAACTACGAAACTCGCCTGATGGCCGTGGCTGGCGCCGATGCCGGCGGCCGTCTGCATGTGGCGCGCAGCCGCAATGACATCCTCGCCACGCACGACAGGCTGCGCGCCCGCGATACCGTGCTGGCGCTTCTGACCACGCTGGCCGATACGCGCGACGTGGTGCTGCGGCACGCCGCCACCCACGCCGATGCGGTGATGCCGGGCTATACCCATCTGCAGGCCGCGCAGCCGATCACCTATGGCTACTACCTGTGCGGCGTGGCGCAGGCGATGGGCCGCGACATCGCCCGGCTGCGCCATGCGCTGGAAGGCCTGGACGCCTGCCCGCTGGGCGCGGGCGCGCTGGCCGGCACGGCATTCCCGATCGATCGGGCCGCCACGGCGCGTTGGCTGGGCTTTTCCACCTACGCCCCGAATTCGCTCGACGCGGTGGCCTCGCGCGACTTTGCCTGGGAGATCCTTTCCGCCATCACGATTGCCACCGTCACCTGGGGCCGCGTGGCGCAGGACCTGTACATCTGGGCGACCCCGGAATTCGGCCTGATCGACTTCCCGGACAGCGTGGCCGGCACCTCCAGCATCATGCCGCAGAAGAAGAACCCGGTCGTGCTGGAATACCTGAAAGGCAAGGGCGGGCACATGATCGGCCTGCTGACCGCGTCGCTGGCCGCGCTGAAGGGCAGCCACTTCACGCACAGCGGCGACGGCAACCGCGAGAGCATGCGCGGCTTCTGGGAAGCCACGGACGAGGCGCTGCGCTGCGCCAGCCTGCTCCGGCTGGTGCTCGAAAACGCCACGCCACAGCGGGCCAGCATGCTGGCCCGCGCCCGGCGCGACTTCTCTTCGGCGACCGATCTGGCCGACATGCTGGTGCGCGACGCCGGCATGTCGTTCCGCGAAGCCCATCACGTGGTGGGCGCGGTGGTGCGCGAGGCACTGGACCGGCACATCCCGGCCTGCGACATCGACAGCGACATGGTGAACCGGGCGGCCGCGCATCACACCGGCCGCGCGCTGGCACTGGATGCCGCGTCCGTGGCGCGCTGCCTGGACCCGGTGCAAGGCGTGGCCGCGCGCGTGGCCGCCGGTGGCCCCGCACCAAGCCTTGTACGTGATCAGGTCGACGCCCAGCTTGCCTCGCTGGCCCAGGACCGCCATGCCATCGACACGCTGCGCCACACCGTGGGGACGAATCGCGCCACGATGAAGCGCGCGGTCGAACAGCTCGCCAGCCGATAGCCGGCGCCATATCACCGACGCTTCGACCCAGCAATCGGCTCGCCGATTTAACCGATATCGATAGACAAAAGTCTTCGTTGTGTGTGAGCGCGCCGCTTCGCAATACTGCGAAGGGAACTGCACTCATCACACAACAATATGGCCTCCGAACTTTCCTCTCGCGCGCCCGGCCGCCGTGGCGCGCTCAAGCAACTGGCATCACTGGCACTGGCCGGCAGCATGGGTCCGCTGCTGGCCGCGTGCTCGAAGGGCGATTCCGCGGCCAGCACCGCCGCGCCGGCCGCACCGGCCGTCATCGGCAAGGCCGGCGACAAGGTCAGCTTCAAGTATCCGGACAATCCCACCTTCGACCTGGTCTACCTGGCCGACCAGCTGGGCTACTTCGAGGGCACCAATACGCGGCCCAACTACATCGGCAAGGTGGCCGCGCCGCAGATCATTCCGCTGACCGGCACCGGCGAGATCGATTTCGGCTCGCGCATGGTGCCGCTGGTGATCTCGGCCGTGGCGGCCGGGGCCGACCTCAAGATCGTGGCGGCGGGCAACAAGACGCTGCAGGATGCCCCGCACATGAAGTACTTTGTGCGCAAGGACTCGGGCATCCGCGCGCCGAAGGACCTGGAAGGCAAGACCATCGGCATCAACAGCTTCGGCGCCTGCGCCGAGTTCGTGACCAAGACCTTCCTGCGCCAGAAGGGGGTGGACGTCAACAAGATCAACTTCGTGGTGATCCCCGACGACCAGGCCGAGCAGACGCTGGTCACCGGCAATACCGACCTGGCCATCATCCACGCGCCGTTCTCGGGCCGCGCCGACCATGCCGACAAGCTCACGCGGCTGTGGAGCGATTTCGACCTCGATGGCGGCCTGGGCGGCATGCAGCCGTACAGCGTGCATGGCAAGTTCCTGCGCGAGCACCCGGAAAACGTGCGCGACGTGGTGACCGCGCTGGCCAAGGCCGCCAACTGGGTCAACGCCAACCCGGAAGAGGCGCGCAAGCTGGTGTCCAGGCGCATCAACCTGCAGCTGGAATTCGTTGACCGTTACGCCTACGTGGACAACCTGGTGGTCACCGAGCCGCCGATCCAGTACTACATCGACGTGCTGGAGGCCGAGGGCAAGCTGAGCCGGGGCAAGGTGGCCGCCCGCGACATCTACACGAACGATTTCAACCCGTTCGCCAAGGCATAGGACCGACCCCATGAGCCACAAGATCGTGGCGCGCGGTGTCAAGATGGACTATGCCGTGCGCAATGAAGCAGGCCGCGCCGACAACGTGGCCGTGCTGCGCGACTTCGACCTCGATATCCGCGAGGGCGAGTTTATTTCCATCCTGGGGCCGTCAGGCTGCGGCAAGTCCACCTTTCTGAGCATCCTGGCCGGGCTGACCGAACGCACGGGCGGCGACATCGCCATCGACGGCCAGCCGCTGCGCGGCATCCATCCCGCGCAAGGCGTGGTGTTTCAGGGCTATGCGCTGTTCCCGTGGCGCACCGTGCTGCAGAACATCGAGGTCGGCCTGGAGATTCGCGGCGTGCCGAAGGCGAAGCGCCGCGTGATTGCCGAGGAATATCTGGAACTGGTGGGGCTGACCGGCTTTGGCCAGCGTTATCCGCACGAGATCTCGGGGGGCATGAAGCAGCGCGTGGCCATTGCCCGGTCGCTGGCCTATCAGCCCGAAGTGCTGCTGATGGACGAACCGTTCGCCGCGCTGGACGCGCAGACCCGCGAAATCCTGCAGGGCGAACTGCTGCGCATCTGGGAGCAGCGGCGCAAGACCATCGTGTTCATCACGCACAGCCTGGACGAGGCCATCTTCCTGTCCGACCGGATTGCCGTGATGACCCGGCGCCCGGGCACCATCAAGCAGATCATCGACGTGCCATTGCCACGCCCGCGCGCCGCCGAGGTGCGCAATTCCGAGGCGTTCATCCGGCTGCGCCAGCAGGCGTGGGACATCCTCAAGGACGAAGTGCAGATGGCCAACCCGGCCGCCGTGCCGCGCCCGCTGGGCGCCACGGCCAACCCGGGCGAACGCCTGCAGGGCGAGCGCGCGCCTGTCGGGCAGGCCGCTGAGACCGGGCAGACCGGGCATAAGGCCGTCGGGACCGTGGCGCCGCCCGTGGCAAAGGCGGCATCATGAGCCGCGCCGCTTCGCTTTCCCGGCTGGGCGACCGGGCGCTTGGCCTTCTGGGCATCGTTGCCTTCCTGCTGATCTGGGAACTGGTGCCGCGCCTGCATATCGTCAGCGACGCCTATCTGAGCCCGCCATCGCAGATCATCGTCACGATCTGGGATCTGGTCAGCAGCGGCGCGCTGTTCAAGCACCTGTTCGCCAGCCTGCAGCGGTCGTTGTACGGGCTGCTGTCCGCCATCGGACTGGGCGTGGTGCTGGGCCTGCTGATGGGGTGGTTCAGCCGCTTCGAGGCCATTGTCGATCCCATTCTGCAATTGTTCCGCCAGACCTCGGCCTTTGCGTTGTTCCCGGTGTTCATCCTGTTCCTGGGCATTGGCGAGACGTCCAAGGTGGCCATCATCTTCTGGGCGTCGTTCTGGCCGGTGCTGCTGAGCACGATCAGCGGGGTCAAGCAGGTGGACCGGCTGCTGATCGATTCGGCCCGCTCGATGGGCGCCAACCGCCTGTTCGTGTTCCGCAAGGTGGTGCTGCCGGCGGCTTCGCCGTCGATCTTTACTGGCGTACGGCTGGCGGGCACCTATTGCATCACGGCACTGGTGGCAGCCGAGATGATCGGCGCCCACTCGGGGCTGGGCTTCCTGACGCTGAACTCGCAGGAAGTGTTCCAGATTCCGACGATGTACGCGGGCATCCTGCTGCTGGCGTTGCTGGGCCTGACGCTCAACTATGTGCTGGCGGTGGTGGAACGGCGCCTCACGCGTTGGCGCAAGGGGCTGACGCTCAATGGCTAGGTTGCGCCGATACCGCTGGCTGGCCGCGCTGCTGGCGCTGGCCGGCATTGCCGCGGCCTATGCCGTGACGCGGCCCGTCGCGCCGGGTCCGTGGCTGCAATCGGTACAGCAGCGCGGCACGCTGGTCGTGGGCGTGCGCCAATACGCGCGCCCGGCGCCGCCCAAGGCGCCCACGCCGCCCGCGCCGGACCAGTTCGACGTGGCCATGGCGCGCTTTGTGGCGGACCGCCTTGGCGTGAAGCTGCAGGTCATCGGGCTGCCTGGCGAACCGGGGTCGCCGGCGTGGCAGGCCGCGCAGCGTGAGGTGGACGTGGTCGTGGCCGGCGCCCGCCCGTCGCTGCCCGGCGAATCCGTGGCGCCTGTCGGGGCGGCCTACGCCATCGGCGAAGGGTCGCTGCTGGTGCTGCGCGGCAGCCGCTACCAGCGCACCGGCGACTTGCGCGGGCAGCCGGTTTGCGTGGGGCAGGGCAGCGCCTATGCCACCCGTATCGCGCAGGACTTCCAGGGCGTGCCAAAGGTCTACGCCTCATCGATTCGCGCCGCCACAGGCTTTCTGGCTGGCGAATGCCAGGCGCTTGCCGACGATGCGCCGGTCGTGGCGCGCCTGCTGACGCTCCAGGAATGGCGCTTCTACCGCAAGCTGGACGGCATACTGCAGGCAGACGCCGGCGCCGCGCGCATCGGCCTGCATGCCGCCGATCCGCAGTCCGCCGCGTGGTTCGACCAGGCCACGCGCGACTGGCGCAACAATGGGGCCTTGCAGCGCGCCCGCGAACAGCGCGCCGGCGACGTCGCCTACGAGGCCAGCCAGCTGCAGGACGGCCTGGTCTGCCATTCCTGAGCCAGCCGGCGGGGTGACACGTCAGCCCTTCACATAGCGCGGGGCGGGCGTGCGGTTCGACAGCACGCCGGCCATTGCACCGCGTGCGGCTTCATAGGCGTTCCAGTGCTCGATCGCGTGCAGCGACGGGATCGTGATCAGTTCGCCATTGTCGAAGCCAACCAGCGCGGCATCGACCATATCGGTGGCCTGCATCACGATGGCCGGGTCCAGATTCTCCACGGGCAGGCCGCCGGTTTCCCAGAAATCGGTGGCCGTGGCACCGGGCAGCACCGCCTGCACGCGCACGCCCCGGGCGCCGACCTCATGGTGCAGAGACTGGCTGAACGCGGTTACGAATGCCTTGCTGCCGCCATAGACCCCGTTGAGCACCTCCGGCGCGATGCCGACAATCGACGAGATATTGATGATCGCCCCCTTGCCGCGCGCCACGAAGCCCGGCACGGCGGCGTAGGTCAGGCGCGTCAGCGCGGTGACGTTCAGGTCGATCATCTTGGTCATCGCGTCTACGTCGCTGTCCAGCAGCGGCGTGTGCGTGCCGATGCCGGCGTTGTTCACCAGGAGCGTGATGCTCGCATCGGTGCGGAGTTTCTCTTCCACACGGGCCAGCGATGCGCGGTCGTTGAGATCGGCCGCGAACACTTCGACGGCCCGGCCCGTTTCGTCGGTGATGCGGCGCGCCAGCGTGTCGAGCTTGTCGCGATTGCGCGCCACGAGCACGAGGTCGTAACCGCGCCGTGCCAGCCGGTCCGCATAGATGGCGCCGATGCCCGACGATGCGCCGGTGACAAGTGCCGTGCCCAGGTGATGTTGCTGCGTCATGATGCTTCTCCATTCAGGGTTCAATTCGGATGCGCTGCATCCATGTGAAGCATCGTAGACCGGTTCACGGTTGGCCGAAATGACGTATATAGTCATGTTTCAGGACATCGGACACAACTGGGGGATGACATGCACAGGGTGGGATTTCTGCTGATGGATGGCTTCCAGGTGATGGCGCTGGCGGCACAAAGCGTGTTCGAGTACGCCAACCTGGTAGCGGGCGAGCCGTTCTACCGGATCGACAGCTACTCGGTGGCGGGCGGCCAGGTGCGGTCGTCACTGGGCATGGCCGTCGAAACGCGCCCTGCCGGCGCGCGGATCACCGTGGACACCTGGGTGCTGGCCGGCGCGGCGGACCCGGTGGCCACGCCCACGCCGCAGCCGATGCTAGACCTGGTGCGCAAGGCCGCGCCGCGGGCACGCCGGGTGGCGTCGATCTGCACCGGGGCCTTCATCCTGGCCGAGGCCGGGCTGCTCGACGGCCGGCGCGCCACCACGCACTGGTTCTACGCGCGGGACATGCAGCGCGCGCACCCGCAGATCCGGGTGGAAGACGACCGCATCCATATCGTCGATGGGCCCATCTGGACGTCCGCCGGCATGACGGCCGGGCTGGACCTGGCGCTGGCGATGGTGGAAACCGACCTCGGCGCCGATGTCGCGCGGTCCGTGGCGCACAAGCTCGTGATGTACCAGCGCCGCTCCGGCGGCCAGTCGCAGCACTCCGAATTGCTCGACTTGGCGCCCAAGTCCGACCGCATCCAGAGTGCGCTCGACTACGCTCGCAAGCATCTGCACCAGCCGCTGACCGTGGAAGAGCTGGCCAGCGCCGTGCATCTGAGCCCCCGTCAGTTCAGCCGCGTGTTCACGGCCGAAACCGGGCAGTCACCGGCCAAGGCCGTGGAAAGCCTGCGCCTGGAGGCCGCCCGGCTGATGATCGAACAGAGCCGCCATCCCCTGGACGTGGTGGCAAAAGAGACCGGATTCCGCGACCGCCGTCACCTGCGCGAGGCATTTCTCCGCGGCTTCGGCATGCCGCCGCAGGCGGTGCGGCGCGAGGCGAGGGGGTAGAGCAGGGACAGCCGCAAGGCATGACGATAGACCCCAAATGTGCCAAGAGTGGCACAACGTGAACAATATGTACACACTGGATGTACATACGGTGCTGGCGGTATATACTCGTTCGCAAGCATGAACCAACATGAAAGCCACCATGCACCGAACCAAGCTGTTCCGTAACGGAAACTCCCAGGCAGTGAGAATCCCGGCAGACCTCGCCTATCCCGACACCGACACGCCTTTCGAGATCGAGCGTGTTGGGGACGAGCTACGAATCCGCCCGGCGCGTCGGCGATTGACCGGGGTGCTCGATCTCTTTGCGGCATTCCCCGACGACTTCATGGCCGATGGCCGCGGCGAACAATCCCAGGCGGAGCGGGAGCCGTTCTGATGCCCACCTATATGCTGGACACGAACATTTGCATCTACCTGATGAAGCAACAGCCCCCTCAGGTAGCCGAGCGGATGGCCAACTGTTTCGAGGGAGAAGTCGTGCTGTCGGCCATTACGCTCGCGGAGCTGGAATACGGCGTGTCGGTATCCAGCGAACCTGGCCGGGCGCGTCAGGCTCTGGATGCGCTCGTCGGTCGCCTTCCCGTCATGCCATTTACGGCCGCTGCCGCGCATGCCTACGGCCCGATTCGCGCCGCCACGCGCCAACGCAAAGCAGACGCGCTCGACAAACTGATTGCATCGCATGCGCGTTCGATTGGCGCCATCGTTGTGACCAGCAATGTGCGCGACTTCGAGGCTTATCCCGGAATCCAGATCGAAGACTGGACGAAGCCCGTCGTGATCGGCAACTAGGCCATCAACGGGGAGGGCCCTGCCGCACGCGCAGGCGCGGCGACAGGGGACGTCACCGCAGGGCAGATCAGCCGTCGATGCGGATCTGCACGCCGTTCGCGGAGTAGACCGGCGTGGCCTTGTAGCCGTCCACGGCGACGGTGGCGAACTGGCCCTTGATGCTGCTGCCGGTGATGACGGCGATCGTGTCGCCCGCCTTCGGCGCATAGCCATCGACAAATGCGACGTGCAGCGTGCCGCCGGCGATGGTCGTGACGCCCGCTACCGTCATGCGGCCCTGGCCATTGGGGCCGACGCGCAGATCGAGCGTGGTGTCGGCCAGTTGCGTGTACTTGCCGGCAATCGCCACGCTTTGCGGTGCGTTGATGATGACCGACCCCGCGCCCAGGTAGACATCGCCCGTACCAAACGCCTTGGCCGACACCGCCTCGAGCGCGCCGCCTGCCACCTGCGTGCCGCCGGCGTAGGTGTTGGCACCGCCGAGCTTCAGGTTGCCGGTGCCGGCGAGCGTGAACTTGCCCGCGCCCGCGATATCGTTGCGCCAGATGTCACCGGCATTGAATCCCCCCTTGCTGGCATCCATCGATACCACGACGTTGCCGTTGAACGCGCCATAGCCGTCGCCGGCGGCGAACAGGTTGAGGCGGCCCCAGCCTTCCGCATCGTCCATGACCGGATAGCCCGACGCGATCTCGGTGGTCTTCAGCACCACGCGACGCTGGTCGGCGCTCAGGTACGGGAAGCGCGTTTCCAGCATCACCTCGGCGCCCTTGGGCACCACGGGGTCGGCAGTGGCCGAGCCGATCTGCGCGAAGCCGAACGTCATGCGGCGCAGGAAGTTGGCCTTGTTGGCGGCGTAGTCGGCAAAGCGGTCGTTGCTGACGGTACCCGGCTGCGCGAAGGTGCGGAAGGTGGCCGGCGTGGTGCCGGTGGCCGCCATCAGCGTGGTATGGGCCTGGGCATAGGCCGAGGCCTTCAGCGTGGCGTTGGCCGGTGCATAGAGGTTGGCCGCCGCCGAGGCAATGCCGAGCATGCGGCCGCCGATCACGTCGAGCGGCGAATGCATGCCGGCGAGGATGCGGTTTTCGCCCAGCTCCATGCCGCGGCTCAGCATTTCCTGGAACCGCTCGGGAACCAGGTAGGCCATCACCACGGCATTGCGCAGCGCCTCGGCCGTGTGGCCGCTGATGAAGCCGCCGTCGGTCGTGGGATCGGTGCTGATGGCCGGCACCAGCGTCGGCGCCAGGACCACGCTGGAACTCCAGCGGTACGGACGGGCGTACTTGTAGAAGCGCTTGGACGGCTCGGTCGAGGCGTTGTCGCCCACCTTGTTGACCATCGCGATCACGTCGCCGAAGGCCGCGTTGCCGGCACCGGCCACCCCGGCGTTGTTGCCACCATCGTCATATTTGACGGTGGTGGCGTCGGCCGGAACGCTGGTGATGGTCGTGGTCTGCTGGGCAGCGGATCGCCATGCTGCCGTGAGCGGGCCCATGCCATCGGTCACGCTGTAGTTCTTGCCGCGGCGGTCGTCGAAGTAGGCGGCCTCGGCCTGCGCGGCCGTACGCTGCGTGGTGGCGTTGATGACGTACTGGATGTTCGCCTTGTGCACGGCGGCGTTGGTCACCGAACCACCGGCCGTGCCGTCGTTCGGCAGGCCGGTCCACGCGGACGCCGCGACGGCCGGGAAGCTGCCGTTGGCCGCTGCCGGCGCCCCGGCGTCAACCAGCCGCGTCAGCGGTTCCCAGACATCGAGGAAACCCTTGACCACGCGGACGCCGGCATTGGTGTCGACGGTCGCATAGCGTGCGTCACCGCGCTGGTTGGTGGCGATATTGTCGACAAACGGCAGCACCGACGCCTGTACGGGGGCGCTGTCGACAAACCCGGGATCGGCCGGCGGCGCCGGCACGGCCAGCGGCGTGGCGGTAGAGGCGCTTTGGCTGTTGTTGTCGTCGCCGCCGCCGCAGGCGCTGAGCAGGAAGGCAAGGCAGGCGACCGCAATGGCCGATGGAATCCCGGGCTGGGAAAGAGACATGACAGGGTCCTCTAGATAGAGACGGCGGGCAGGCCGTCGAAAGAGGACGCAGTCTAGGGACGTCTCATGTCATACATGTGAAACAATCGCCGCCCGTTCTCGATGGAGGATTCGGTTGACGGACATGGTGGTGACATATCCGTGTGGGCGACCGGCCCGCGCGGCTTCGCAGCTAGCCCCAGCTTCGTACGCGCCCCGTGTCCACATGAACGAAGTTCTCGGACTTGTAGAAGCCGACACCACCGGCCTGCAGCGTCTGCGCCGCATCGCGCAGGTCGGCCAGCGCCACGCCGGGCAGGCGGATGTCGATGGCCATGCCATCCATGTGCAGGCTGCGCCGGGCGACACCACCGCCGCGTGTCTTGCGCAGGCGCTCGTTGGTCACGGGGCAGCGGTAGCCCGAAATCACCTGGAACGGCGCGTCGCTACCCAATTCGCGCCGCAGCGCGAACAGCAGACCGAACAGCTTCGGGTCAATTTCACCCACCGTGCCCGAGTAGTGATCGCGCAGAAAGTGGTTGAGCGAGGTCTGCGCCTGCGGCAGAACCTGATCGCCCATGGCATAGACCAGCGAAAGGTGTTCGCCGGTATGGGTGTGTTCGAAGGACAGCGAGCGGGCATCGGGGCCCAACGCCGCCAGGGCGGCGCGAGGCGCCAGCGTCGACAGGCCCGCGCCTAGCGCGATGGCACCTGCACGATGAAAAAAACGGCGACGATGGCTGGAACTGGATTCGGACATGGAAACTTTTACAACGGCGCGGCATTCATGAAGGCCGTACGGCAGGCTTGGCACCCGTGCGCTGCCGCAGCGCCTGGTCCAGCAGTTTGTCCTGTCCGTAAATGTCAGGCACGAAGTATACCCGTCCGTCGGCGCGCGCAATGGCAGTGCCATAGGCCAGCACCACGGGCACCGGTTGCTGTAGCGCAATGGTCTTCGACTTGCCCGCCGTCATGGCCTCACGGATACGCGCCGGGGTCCACTCGGGCATGCCCTGAAGCGTGAATTGCGCCAGCGCGACAGGATCTTCCACGCGGATGCAGCCGTGACTGAAATCGCGCCGGCCACGCTTGAACAGTTCCGGCGTGGGCGTGTGGTGCAGATAGATGGCCTGGTTGTTCGGGAAGATGAACTTGATGTCCCCCAGCGCATTGAGCGGGCCGGGCCGTTGGCGGATGCGCGCCTGCCCGTTCAGCACCGCATCGACATTGGCCTGGCTGAACGTGGCATTCGCCTGGGTGCCGTAGACGAACTCGAAGCCCTGCCGCGTGAAATAGCCGGGATCGCGCTGGGATTTCGGGATGACTTCCTTGCGCGCGATCGACGACGGCACGTTCCAGTAAGGGCTGAACTCGATATAGCGCATGTCCTCCTTGAACAGCGGCGTGCGGGTATCGAGCGCCTTGCCCACGATGACCTTCATCTCCAGCCTGATGTCCAGCTTGCCTTCGTCGTAGTCGTAGGCGCGCAGCACGAATTCGGGCACGTTGACCACGATCATGCGCGGGCCTTCTGCCAGCGGCGTCCAGCGCAGGCGCTCCATCGTCAGCACGATCTGGTCGACGCGCGCGGCGGGCGTGACGTTGAGCTGGGCCAGCGTGCCCGCGCCGATCACGCCATCGGCATCGAGCGCGTGGCGCGTCTGGAACGCCTTGACGGCATCGACCAGCGTGCCTTCGTAACGCTGTGGCACCGGCGTGCCGGGTGACAGGTCGCCCAGCGCTTGCAGCCGTTGTGCCAGTTGCGGCAGGCCGGCGTAGGACTGTCCGGGCGTCAGCTTGCCGCCGGCCACCGCGGGCAGGGGAGTCTTCCAGAACGGCTCGGCGGCGAGCTTGCGATACTTCGCCAGCGCGTCGCGCAGCGTGCCGTACAGCGGGAACGACGGGGCCGCCTCGCGCATCGCGTCAGCGAGCCGGTTGGCCGCCATGGCGTTGCGCAAGTAGCTTTCCGGATCGAACGGGGGCAGATTGCCGACCGAGAAATTCGCATGGACCTTGCGCGGATCGACGCGACCCCGATGCAGATCGGCCAGATATCGCTTCATGGCATCCGTGAGGGCACCGTCAAAGCGTTGCGCCGCGTCCGACGCTGGCGTCGGGGCATCGACCAGCTGCGCCAACGCGCGCTGCAGGCCATCGGCGTCGTAGTCGCGCGGGTCCAGCCCATCGGTGCTGGCGCCATTCAACGCCTTGACCGCGGCTTGTGCGGCCTGAGAGGGGCGCCCATCGGCAAACCAGAGCAGACCCTGCGGCGGCTGGGCCCACGCCGGCGAAGCACTGCACAGCAGCCAGGCCGCGCCAGCACTGGCAAGGCATGCAATGCGGGCGGGGACAGGCGCGGAAAACCGCGCGGCAATGTGTGAAAGACGCCGCAAACGAACGGCCGTGGCGGTCGCCGTCGAGGCTGGCATGGCTGCAGGGGCAACAGTCATCGTATGAAGGTCGATAGCGTTTGTCCTTTGCGTATCGTATCCGAACATCGTGACGTATCCCTCCCTTGGTACATCTGAAAACAAAGTTTCTGCTATTGACCAGCGTTTGATGCAGGTCAATTAACAAGCCATGCCGCGAACTATGCTGTCTACAGCGACAACGTCAATGCGGAGGTGGATCGATGTACGAACGAATTCTCGTGGCAGTGGACGGCGGCCCATCGTCGGAACTAGCCATTTCGCAGGCAGTGGGGCTGGCCAAGCAGCTGTCGGCCGAAGTCAAGGTGCTGTTCGTGGTTGACGACAGCGAACTGTTCTTCGAATACGCCCATATTGACCCCAGCCAGATCGTGGGCGGCATGATCGAGGTGGGCCAGAAGGCCCTGGCGACCGCCGCACGGCGCTTCGAGAATGCCAATGTCCGCTGCCTCACCGAACTGGCCGAAAAGCCAGTGTCGCCCGGCAATATCTCCGGAACCATCGTCAAATGCGCCGATCATTGGCCGGCCGATCTGATCATCATGGGCACCCACGGCCGGCGCGGCATGCGGCGCGTGATCATGGGGAGCGTGTCGGAAGGCGTGATTTCGAAGTCCAGCAAGCCAGTCCTGCTGATTCGCGGCGAGACCGTGCATTGATGTGTCCACCCGCCGGCCCGGCTCGCCGATTGAGGACGATCCGGGCTAGCGTTTCAACGATGCCTGCACGCTGAGCAGGTTCTGCGGCATGACCCGGATCAGCCCGCCCCGGGGGCTGTCAATGTCGGCGATCAGTGCCAGCGACAACGACACGGTCAGCGGCACCACCAGCAGCAGGACGATCTTGGTGCTCTCGGTGCGCGCGCCGTAGCCCTGCATCAGGCTGCTGCAGAAGGCGATGATGATCATCAGCCCCCAGGCCGCCAGCGGTATGTGATTGCGCCAGGCCGCTTCCGTATAGCCCTGCGAATTGATCACGTCGTTCATGCCGGCCACCACCAGCGCCGTGATCGGATTCGGCGCCGTACGGGCGCCGTCGCGCACCCCCTTCCACATCTCGTCTTCGATCTGCGCCGTCGCGGCCTCGATGTCGTCGACTTGCGCCGCATCGCGGGTCAGGTAGTAGTGGATACGCTGATCCAGATAGCGCACCAGCAACGACTTGAGCGCGTCGGTGTCCCGTTCCAGCAATTCCACGCGCAGATACTCGGTGCCGATCGCGTTGGCTTCCTCTTCCTCCAGATTCTTGCGCTGGTCGTACCGGCCCACGGCCATCGACAGCGTGAACCCGATCAGCAGGGCCAGCAGCGTCAGCGTGGCCCCCTGGATGATGTTGAAGTCGTCGCGGCCGTCGCTGCCCAGCGGACGCATGCGGCGCAGCACCAGCGCGCCGATGGCCGTGGCAATGCCCATCAATACCAGCAGCACGACAAACAGCAGGCCCGGATGGCTGATGAGCGGTCGCATGGCAGATCTCAGATCAGTGGTAGGCCCATGCTGCCCAAGCCGGGCCGGTGGATCAAGTGAAAGCTTCTTTTGCCCATCTTGAACGGATTCTTCGGGTCCGCCATCCCCTTTGCGCCGGCACCCGGTTTCCGCTCCTTATCGATTTCATTGCGATAACTTTTCTTATCGCAATATATCCATGCGAATGCTAAACTTCGCCGCATGAAAAGCCGCCCGTCCCAGCCATATGCCTTTCCCGATGCCGATTCGCTTGCCGCGCTGCGTGCGTGGCACGCCGGCATGTCCACGCGGGCAGCCGTCACGCAGTATCTGGATGCCGACCGCGCGCACGGTCAGTCGTCGCGGGGCATCCTTGGCGGCATACGCCGGCAGCTGGCCGCCTACGCGCGCTACCGGCGCCGCGAGGACCTGGCGGTCCTGTTCGAATTCACGGCGGCTGAGCGGGCGCAGCAGGGCAGGGCGGCGGACCAGGCCATCGAGACGCTGCGCACCATGCCGCCGCCCGCGCCGGCCATCGCCGACGACATCGGCATGTGGCTGGCCCCAGCGGCCGTGGCCGCGCTGCGCGCGCAGGACATCCACACGCTGGCCGACCTGACTGTCCGCATTCCGCGCCGCCGCCAATGGTGGGCCACGATCCCGGGTCTGGGCGTCAACGGCGCCAGGCGGATCGAGGCATTTTTTGCGGAATGGCCCGAACTGACGGCCCGCGCCCGCGCGCTGATCGCCACGGAACCGCGCGGCGTCATCGTGCCGTGGGAACAGATGGGGCGCCTGCCGCATGAGGTGGATGGATCGCTGGGCCAGTTCCGGGCACCGCGCGAGACCTGTTCGCTCAACGCCGACAACGACTACGCCGCCGTGCAGGCCTGGCTGGGGCTGCACGAATCGCCGGCCACGCTGCGCGCCTATCGCAAGGAGGCCGAGCGGCTGATCCTCTGGGCCATCATCGAGAAGGGCCGGCCTTTGTCGTCGCTGACCACCGAAGACGCCACCGCCTACCGCAATTTCCTGCGCCAGCCCTCGCCGCGCGAGCGATGGGTCGGGCCGGCGCGGCCACGCAGCGCGCCAGACTGGAAACCGTTCACCGACGCCCTGTCGCCGCGCTCGGCCGCCTACACGCTGCAGGTGCTGGGCGCGCTGTTCCGATGGCTCGTGCAGCAACGGTACGTGCTGGCGAACCCGTTTGCGGGCCTCAAGGTGCGGGGCGGCGCCAAGACGGCCGCGCTCGACGTGTCGCACGCTTTTTCCGAGGGCGAATGGATGCTGACCCGCAGCATCGCCGACGGGCTGGAATGGTCATATGGCTGGGAAGCCCCGGCCGCCCAGCGGCTGCGCTTCATCCTGGATTTCACCTATGCCACCGGCCTGCGCGCCAGCGAACTGGTAGGCGCCACGCTGCGCAATATCGAGACCGATATCCACGGCGACCACTGGCTGCACCTGGTGGGCAAGGGCGCCAAGGCCGGCCGGGTCGCCCTGCCGCCGTTGGCGCGCAACGCGCTGGATCGCTACCTGGTGGAGCGCGGCCTGCCGGTCACCCGCGCGCAGTGGGACCCGTCCACGCTGATCGTCGGCAACCTGGGGCCGGACGAAAGCGGCGGCATCACCGGCGCCCGGCTGTGGATGATCATCAAGCGGTTCTTCGCCACCGCAGCGGACCAGCTCGACGCCGAGCGCCCGGCCACCGCCGAAAAGCTGCGCCGCGCCAGCCCGCACTGGCTGCGCCACACCCACGCCACCCACGCGCTTGCCCGGGGCGCGGAACTGACCACGGTGCGCGACAACCTGCGCCATGCGTCGGTCTCGACGACATCGCTGTACCTGCACGGCGACAGCGTCAAGCGCGCGCGCCAGATGGAGGATGCGTTCGGCGGGTGACGGTGGGCGGGCGCGGCCGGCTACGGCGTCTTGCCGATGTCGCCCGCCGCCAACGCCAACGTGGCGGCCGCCGCCAGTGCCGCGCTGTAGGCATCGGCCGACGCATTGCGCGCTAGCAGCAACTGGTTCTGCGCCAGGTTTGCTTCGGTCACGGTCCCCACGCCCTTGCGATAGGCTGCGAACGCCGCGTCGTAGGTAATCTGCGCGGCATCGGCCAGTGCCCTTGCGGCGTCGTAGGCGGCCAGGCTTGATTCCAGCGCGCTCTGGCTGACCACCACCTGGCGCACCGATTCCTCCTTGGCCCGTGTCAGCCTGGCCTGCGCACTGTCCACGTCGTTGCGGGCCTGCGCCAGCACGGCGGAACGCATGCCGCCGTCATAGATCGGCAGCGTCACCCCCAGGAACACGCTGTTGCCGTACCGGTAGCCGTTGAGGTTGACCGTGGGCGGCTGCTGGCCGACCGGCGGAATCGCGGTAATGGCCGAGCCCCCAGACGCATACGAGGCAAACGCCGACATGAAGACCTTGGGCAGGAAGGCCGCTTCGGCCGCCTTCACACGGGCCTGGTTGGCGCGTTCCAGTGCGTAGGCGCCCAGCACATCAGGCCGCTGGGCAATCGCCCGCTCCACGATCTGCTCGACCGAACTGCGCAGTGCCGGCGACAGTGGCCGCAGCGGCATCTCGGCAATGACCGGCTTCGACAGCGGCGAGATGCCGATGGCCGTGACCAGCCCCAGGTACGCATCGGTCTCCGCACCTTGTGCCTGCACCATCGCCAGATGGGTCTGCGCGCGGTTCTGGTTGGCCTGCGCCACCTCCACCACCGTCCCCACGCCACGCGCATAGCGCGCCTTGGCCGCCGCCAGCACGGCATCGGCATTGGCCATGGCCTGATCGACCGTGGCGCGGCGCGAGCGCGCGGCCTGGTAGCGGTAGTAGGCCACGCTGACGTCGTGAATGATGCGCTGGTGCTGGGCCGTAAAGGCGATGTTCGCGGCCACCGTGGCCTGTTCGGCCGCTTCCACCAGGCCCGCGCGCTCACCGAAGTCGAACAGCAGCCATTGCAGCGACACCACCGAGATCGCGCCATGGCGCGACGTATCCACGCCGGCCGAGCCCAATGCCGTGTTGCTGGATAGCCGGCCCTTTGTCCAGCCGCCCATCGCCGCCACGGAAATCTGCGGCAGATAGGTACTGCGGGCGATGCCGGTGGCCAGCGCCGCGTTGCGCGCATCGTTCCAGGCCACCCGTGTCAACGGGTTCGACGATTCCGCCAGATCGATCAGTTCGGCAAGCGTATAAGGGTGCGCAGCGTCGATCTGTGCGGGCGGGGCGATGGTCGCCAGCGCCGAATTGGCCGGCAGCGTGTAATCGGACGGCCGATCCTGTGGCGCGGGGCGGCTGGCGACGCCGGCCATGATCTCGCCGTTGGCCGCGGTTTGCGGCTGCCACGGGCGGTCGGCCTGCGGCGGGGCCAGGTCCAGCGCCGACGTGGCGCAACCGGAAAGCGCCAGCGCGGCGGTGACCAGCGCGCGGCCTATCGGCGAGCGGGCCGGCGGATCAGGTGTGTGCATGCGGAGCAGGGGGGTTGGCAGGCCCGGACGGCGAGTCGGCCAGCTGTTTGTCGACGATGGCTAGCAGCGCATCGCGTGTACGGGCATCGGCATGGGTCTCCAGCGGTGCGGGCGAGGCCGGCGCCAGCGGCGCCGCCGTCTTCACGGCTTGGAGCCGCGCAGCGACGTCGGGATCGCCCGGAAATCGCTCCGCCAGCAGGAACAGCGGGCCCGCCACGGCATCGAGCACACCGAGCCGCCGCCGGTGATCGTCGATCCACGCCGGCCCGGGGCCGACCGTGGCGGGCTCGTAGCGGGCCAGCGCCAGGTCTTGCGCGATGGCGCCCTGCAGCCCAAGCGCCGTGGCGGCATGCTGCCGCCGCTGGTCGGGATGGCGGGCCGCCACCAGTTCCTGCCACTGGCTCACCAGGGTGGCCAGGGCACCTTCGATACGGCCGGCAATGCTGACCGGCCAGATACGGGTGAACACCAGATAGACGACCAGGTTACCGATCAGGATGCCGATGACGCGATCGCGGGCAATCGTCAGGTCGAACCCCGGCGCCGCCCCCTGGATCACGCAGAGATAGAACGCGAACGCAATCTGAAAACCGGCGTAGGCAATGCGCGGCGAGCCCATGGCCACCCACGCCGACAGCCAGGTGCCCGCGAACACCAGCGCCAGCAGGCCGCCCACGGAATCGAGCGCCGGCACGACAAAGACGATGGCGGCCGCGCCCAGCGCCGCGCCGACCAGGCAGCCAGCCAGCCGCAACACGAGCTTTTCCACCGATTCGGCCGCCGTGCCCAGCGACACCAGATAGACGGTGATAAAGCAGGTATGGATGCCCGGCCAGTCGAGCTGCTGATAGAGCAGATAGCAGAACATGGCCGCGCCGGTGGTCTTCAGGGCGTAGTGGATATGCGAGCGGTTGGTAAAGGCATCGGCATCGAGAAAGTCGCCACGCTTCTTGTCGGCGGCTTCCTGTGCGGCATCGGCGGGTGCGGCCGGGCCGACGGCAGCGGCGGCTTCGGGTTCGGGCTCGGCATAGTGCGCGATGGCCTGGACCATTTCGCCCACGACCGAATGCTGCAGCGGCGACAAGGCGGCGGCCATATCAGGCAGCGGCACGGTAATTTCCACCGGATAGCCGCCCGCATCGAGCATCCGCGCCATGGCATCGAGCATGTCGGCCAGCGCATCGGCAAGCGGCGCGGGAAGACTCGCGCCGGGCTGCCGGCAGGCCACGTCGGCGGCCATCAGGATCGCCATGGTCGACGTCATCGCCTGGCGCAATGCCGAGACGTCGGCCGCATTCGCGCTGCCTTCGAACTTCGCCAGCTTTAGCCAGCCGGCCACGGGCTGCACGCCGTCGCGCAGGGCCTGGGCGATGGCTGGGCCGCCCGCCTCCGGGTGTCGCAGACCCTGCGCGGCCACCCGCACGCAATGCGCCAGGCCTGCGCCGGCCAGGCGCCGCGGGGATGGGCCCATCAGCAGGTTCACCACGACATTCGCGCCGATCGGGATCGCCACCAGCAGCCATGCGTAAAGCAGCGCCCGGGTGGCCACCTCGCCGCCCGGGACAAGGCCCAGTTCGTCGAGTCCGAAGCCAACGATCATGGCCACGATGGCGCCCACCGGCCGCAGTTTGCTGGCCGAGGTCAGGAACAGCAGCGCGGCGGACGCGACGGCCATGCAGGCCACGCGCAGCAGCGCACTGTCCAGCGTGAGACCCGCCAGCACGATCACCAGCCCCACGATCAGGCTGACCAGCACCAGCATGCCCACGCTCATCACGATGCTGCTGGTACGGTCGGCACGGTTGATAAAGAAGACCACGTAGGCCGAAATGGCCGCTTCGGGCGTGCCATAGATCGCCGCGATCAGGCAGGTGAGCGTGCTGGCCGCCGCAATGCGCGTGGTGGCGGCGGCGCGCCCTGGAAACGGGGCGAGCAGGGCGCCGATATCGGCCAGCCCCAGGCGCGATGCCTCAGCGGCAGGCCGCGCCATGGCGCACCTCGACCGTTGCGCTGGCACCCACCCGGGCCAGCGTTTCCGGCGGTTCTTCGAGCTTGATCCGCACCGGGAAGCGGCGCGCCACGCGCACCCAGTTCACCGATGGCTGCACATAGGGCAGGGCGCGCGGCAGGTTGAGCCGGTCCGTATCGGTAATGCCCACGCCGATGCCCTGCACCGTGCCGCGCAGCGCGTGGCGCCGGTCGATCATCGAATAGACGGTGGCACAGTCGCCAACATGGATGCCGGCCAGCTCGGTTTCACGGAAATTGGCCACCGCGAACCATTCGCTGGTATCGACCAGCAGGAACAGCGACTGGTTCGGGATCACGACCTCGCCCGACAACGACCGCAGGCTGCTGACGCGGCCGGCGTGCGGGGCGCGGACCACGGTGTCGTCCAGCGCGCGCTGGGCGATGGCTACAGCGGCCTCGCGTGCCTGCACGGTCGCCACGGCATCGTCCTCGCTGCCTACGGCCTGCGCCGTCGTGGCGCGCTGCAGCTGCGCCTGCTTCAGGGTCACGGCCGCATCGCGCCAGGCCACCTCCGCCTGGTCAAGCTGCTGCTTCGGGACATAGCCCTCGGCAGCCAGCGGGCGAAGCCGCTCCACGGTTCGCGCCGTCAGCGCGTAGTTCTGCTCGGCACGCGCGATCTGTTCCGATGCCACCGACGCCGTACCGCGCTCGGTGCCGATGGCTCGGCGGCGCGTCCCCAGCATGGCGTTGGCGAGCGCCAGGTCTGCCTGCGCCTGCGCCAGGGCCAGGCGATACGGCACGGGATCTATCTCGAACAGGATCTGGTCTTTGGCGACGTGCTGGTTTTCGCTGACCACGATGCGGGCAATGCGCCCGCCGACCGGGGAGGCCACATGCACGAAGTCGGCATCGAGCGCGGCATCGTCGGTGGAAGGGTAGCGGACCGCGCGCTGCCACGCATAAATGGAAAGCAGCACCGCCAGCACGACAATTGCCAGGGCAATCCATTTGCCACGCATCGGCGCCCGCCTGATACCTGCCATTTTCATGGAAAATGCCCCGTGCCGATTAACCATACGATTTCGGCAATCATGAGTCCGATTGCCGTATTGACCGGCAGCTGCCAGCGGACGGTTTCCGCCCAGCCGGTCGTCACGAATATCCGCCAGGCCACCAGGGCGCCCGCGATACCGACCAGCGCACTCAATAGCCAGAGCGGGAAATAGGCCCCGAAGAGGGGCACGGCAGGCGCACCCGCGCAACCCTGCAGCGGGACGGCCAATACAGCGAGCGAAGGCAGGCGTAGCAGGCTTGGCAAACGTACCATGGGCAGGATGGCATGGACGGGCCGGAAAATGGTCACGCCAATATAGCAGCGCTGAATCGGGATTGTCCAAGGGACAAAGAAAATTTAAAGTGGCGGCTGAAAAATGCCAAATCAGAAAGGGCGACCCATGCGCAGGGAAGTACAGGCCGACGACATCGAGCTGGGGAGTCCGCTCAAATCGGCCCTGGTCGACGAACCTGGTTTTCCCGTGGCCGACGAGGGGACCATTTTCCACACGGCCGAGGAACGCACGCTGGCGTTACAAAGACCCTGACGCCGATGCCACCGAGCCGTTCCACCATGTGGGCGTGGCCTTCGACACATACGGCGAACGCGAGGCGCTGCTGCTGTACGCGTTTACACGAACAGTTGCTGCAGAGCGCAACCATGCCGCCGGGCGGCAAAGGCGGCGAGGGGTAGCCGTCAGGTGCCGCGCGATGTCGGCCCTCAGGCCTGTTCGTCGAACGGCTTGCTGCCCAGCACGCCCACCACATGATCGACAAAGCAGGTAATGCGCGAGGCGAAAGCGGTGTTGCGGTAGTAGACCGCGTTGATGGACTGACGCACGTCGAGCGTCTGCCGGGCGAACAGCGGCACCAGGCGCCCGGCCTGACGGTCGGCGCGCGTCATGAAATCGGACAGACAGACGATGCCCTGGCCCGCCAGCGCAAGGCTGCGCAGCGTCTCGCCGCTCGATGAGGCGATGGTCGGCTTGATATGGACGGTATCGCCGTCGTCATCGCGCAGCGGCCAGTCGTTGAGCGAATCGGGCTGGCTAAAGCCCAGCAGCACATGGCCGGCCAGCTGCTCCACCTTGGTCGGCGTCCCGTGGCGCTGCAGATAATCCGGGCTGGCAAGCACCCGGATGCGGCTTGTGCCGATGGGGCGCGCATGCAGAGTGGAGTCTTTCAGCGCGCCGATGCGGAAGGCCACATCGGTCCGCTTTTCGATCAGGTCGGTGATGCCCTCGTTGGAGTTCAGCTCCAGTTCCACCTCGGGATAGCGCAAGCGAAAGCCTTCCACCAGAGGCACGATCACATGCAGCATGAAAGGCGTGGCCGCGTCCACGCGCAGCCGGCCAAACGGACGCATGCGCCGGGCCGCCATCTGGTCTTCGGCCTCGTCCATCATCGATAGGATGGCGCGCGCATGCTGCAGGAAGGCGGCGCCTTCCTCGGTCAGTTCGAGCCGGCGCGTCGTGCGGCGCAGCAGGGTGGTCTGAAGCTTCTCTTCCAGCCGGCTCAGCGTCCGGCTGGTGGCCGAGACGGTCAACCCCAGGTGTTCCGCAGCGGCGGTGATCGAGCCGGTGTCCACGACAGCCGCGAAGGCCAGCAATTCGTCGATGGTCGTTCTCATTCTTGATTCCAGATCAAATGAAACCGACTTATACACGGCCTTCTGCACAAAGGTAAGCCTGCCAGGCGGCGATCGCCCCCGCGTTGGGCGGATCACCGGGCCGGCACCGCCGTCTGCGATTGGGCGCGCCGGATGCAGGTCACGAAAAGCACGACGATCGGCAGCGCCACCGCCGCATAGCCGAACCGCGTGTAGGCCAGCGCGCCCAGGATTGCGCCCACGGCGAAGGACAGTACGCTGGGCACCATCTTTCCCAGCCTGGCGCGAATCGGGCCGCGTGCCTCCGGCGACGCAGAAGGGAGGTCCACCAGATCGATAATCACCTGCGTGCTGTTGCCGGTCATGATGGTGGTCGGACCCAGATCCGCCAGCGACGTGCGCGACAATGCGTTCTGGATCGCCATGGCCGCCACGGCCAGCAAGCCGGCAAGCATTGCCAGAGGCGAGTCCGTGCCGGCACCCAGGGCGTGCATCCGCAGGCCAACCCCGGCAAACGCCGCCAGCAGCACGATCTCGGCGGCAATGAGCGGCACCACTGGGCCGCGACCGCGCTGGATCAAACGCTTCTCGGTCAACCGCGCCAGGGCAACCGCGCCAACGAAGACCGGTAGCGCCAGCACCTTCAGGAACAATCCCTCGGTGCTACCCACGGATTCCACCCCAATCATGATCAGGTTGCCGGTCACATGCGCGGTGAACAGCCCGGCCAGCGCGATAAACCCGATCACATCCGTATAACCGGCCACGAAGGCGAACGCCCCAATATCCAGCTTGCCCGCGCTGGCTGCGTTGCCCGCGCTCCCCGCGCTACCATTTGTGGCCATGCCAACTCCTTGTTCAAACCATCCGGACGGCCCCCATCACGCCTTGCGCGTCCCATGTGCCGAACTATAGTGATTTGCCGGCCCGCACGAAGGCGCCTGTGCAGTCAGAGTCATTCAAATTTACTGAAACGAGGGAGCCGACATGAAAAAGGGTTTCTGGGTGGCCGCCGTCGACATCGCCGATGCCACCGGCTATCAGGGCTACATCACCGGCAACAAGGCCGTCTTCGACAAATACGGGGCCCGATTCCTGGTCAGGAATGGCGAAAAAACGGTGGTCGAGGGCGCGCCACGCTCCCGCATCGTCGTCATCGAATTCGAAAGCTATGCGCGCGCGCTGGAATGCTACCGATCGCCGGAATACCAGGCACTGATCGCGCTGCGCGCACCGTACTCGCAAGCGGATATCGTCGTGATCGAGGGGTATGAGGATTCGGGTGGGTGATGGGGGGCGATGTGGCGATGTTGGCGGGTTTCCCGGCACTGTGGGGGGTTATGTTTTGTTTAACATAATATGTATTATTTCTGGAAGGTATGTCGGGGCCAATTAGACTTGTCGTACTGGGGCCAAATAGAAATGTCTACGTATCGACCCCGGACACCCCCAAGGGGCTCGTCGAGAAGCGCTTCCCCGACGGCAGGCGACAGTTTGTGCGCTTCGACCTGGACGGCGAGCACGTCGTCGTCGACAACGTGGAAACGCCGTCACAGGAACTGTAGAGCAACACCTGCAGAAATGAGGAACCCGGCCAGAGCCGGATTCCTCATATCCGCGCCACTAGTAACAACTACCACCAGCGTTCGAACTCTTTGAACTGCAGCGTTACATGGGCAAACGTATCGGCATCAATGGGAGAACGGAACGTGGCAGTAGTAACGGCTCCAGAGGTATCACGCTTCTTCATTTCCCAAGCTAGCTCCAAGCGCCCACTCACCACGCCGAGCGTTAGCGCGAAGTGATCACCCATATCAACAAGAGAGACCTTCGTTGTATCAGGCGCGGCTAGCCCCTGAACAAACGTATCCCACGTTGCGCAGTCGAACCATGCATTACCCCTATAGGCCAGCTCATGTCCGAACTGCTGCACGTCAACAGCGATCTGCATTCTCATTGACGGAACATGTTCGTCCGTCTCGACAACGTCAAGGGACAGTCGCAAGGGCTTTTCAATATTGATAACCATGACTTGTATTACTTTCCTGTAGGAAGTGCATGGATAAGGGCTGGCATTTGCCCAGGCTGTCGCGGCGGGGCAAACTTCAACTCCCATCCCGCTACATTCACGAGCTGGTTGTATGGCACGCTACCTTGTGTTGCCGTATTCACGGCTCCCTGCAAGCTTGCCAGTTGTTGTTGTGTCGTGAGTCGAACAACATTTGGAGGATTGTTTGTAGCCACCATCTGAGCATATTCAGCCAAATGCTCGGTCGCATTGCCATGCACCCAAACACTTTGCCCATTTGGCAATGACATCTCAAAAGATTTGGGGATGACGGATCCCGGATAGGTTGGCTGGGTCGCCTTTATTGAGTCCCAGACCGTCCCGGTTGCACCTCCAACAATGCCCTTTGCTGCAACAAACTCACTGATCTTGCCGTAAGCCGCCGCGCCCACCGGGATGGCACCCAGAATCCCCGACAACCAGCGGTCTGCAGTCCCCCAGTTCCTGACCACTCAGGGTCTGCCCCGTCACCGCCTGGTAAAGCATCGCTGCCGAACCATAGTACGGCAAGAGATTCGACAGCGTATCGGCCAGCTTCAGTGTCTGCTCTGGCGTCAGGTTGTTCATCTTGGCAAGCGCCGCTGCCGCCTCCACCTGCCGGACCTGGGTATCGATGCGGTTGAAGTCCTCCAGCGTGCAATTTGGCTCGCACAACTTTGTCAGCCGCGCATTCTCACGATTCGCAATGCCGCGTGCAGGGCCTGTCGATGTCGATTGTTCAGCGCCTCGTTCTGCGCGGCCAGCGCGGCTGACGTGGCGTCCTTGCCCAGCAGGGCCCCGGTTGCTCCACCGATCAGCGTCGCCAGACCCACCGTGAGCGCCTGACGCACCGGGTCATCGCTGTAGTTCAGCACTGGGCTGTCGGCATACACCGTATCGCGAATCAACGGCGCTGCTATGGCCGATGCCGCCCCGCCAATGGCACCCCCAGCACAATCCCCACCCGTCAACCCTTGCGCCGCGCAGCCGATCAAGGCGTGCGCCGCTGCATTGGCAATGATGGTCTCAGTATTGGCGCCATCAGAGCCAATCCCCGGCAGTTTGACCCCAGCAGCATTCGCGGCCAGCGCCGCCGCATCGCGCACCAGTCCTCCGGCAAACGCCTGCCCGAAACTGCCGCCATACACCGCCGTGTTGATGCCGGCGCTGATAGCTGAGCGAATGACGGTTGCCTGGGCATAGCTCCCAAGTTGGCCAGCCACCTGTGTCCAGTTGCCCTTGGCGATATTGTCGCCAATGCTGCTGATACCGGCGTTGCTCAAGTTCATCGCACCGAGCGCGCCCTGTGTCAGACCGGCTGTCAGGCCGGAAATCGCACCGGACTTTAGTGCCGCACCCATGTTCAACGAGCCCGTCGTAATGAGCTGGCTGACCATACTTGAAAGCGTGCCTGCGATCAGACCGGAAATCCCTACTCCGATCGCAATGCCTACGGTTGTTCCTGCAAACGCAGCGCCTGCGACAGCGCCCACAATGGCCGCCCCCGCCCCCGCCGTGACAATCGAAATCGCCACCGCCGCCACCATCGCCACAATCTGGCCGATGATGCCGAAGCCCTTTTTTTCCTTGATAAACCGCGTGTGGATGTCGTCGGCGACCGTGCCTTCCGTGTAGTTCAGCCCCAGGCTTTCCTTGAGCTGAGCGACCAGTGCTGCGCTGGCGTCCGGGTCGACCGAGCCGTCGGCGCGTGTCACGCGGAAGGCGTCGTTGATGGCCCGAATGCTGTCGGCTTCGATGTCCATGTGCATCGCCGACAGGAAGCCGCCGGGCTGCACCACGGTGCCGGTCACCACGTTCCAGCCGCCCTGCGCCTTGTACGCGTTGGTGCCGATGGACACCACGTTAGGGCTCAGGTCGATGCTCTCGGCCTTGACCGTCAGCGTGTCGCGCGCGATGACCTGACCGGTATTGCGAAGCTGGCCGTCGACGGTCAGCTTGATGTTCTCGCCGCTGATGGTGCCACCCGTGGGTACCGCCAGCGCCTGTGCATAGCCTTCAGGCAGGTAGACCTGCGGCACGAGCGCGTTGACGCTCGGGCAGATCGTGCTTGCCAGCGTGCATCGGGGGTCAGGTACCGCCTGTTCGACGTACCACAGCATCGGCGCGTCCAGCGCCTTCACCTGGTCCGCGCTCAGTGCCTGGCCCAGCGCCAGGTTGTGTTCCTTCGCGTAATCGGCGGCGTTTTTGTAGAGCGCCAGTTTTTCCTGATCGGTCACCGACAGGTTGTTCTGGCTGTCCCACGACAGGCCGCTGATGAAGCTTTCCTGCCCCGTCTGCGCCAGCGCGGCCTGCTGTAGTTTCTGCCCTTCGGTATACGGGTCGTAGTAGAACGTCACGTTGCCCGGGCGCAGTTCCGGCGGCAATTGCGCCAGCAGGCTGTTCGGCGTCACGCCAGCCAGCACCCCGGTAGCCGGGTTCGGGTTGACGTACTGCGCACGGTCGTTCGACGTGGTGGGGGCGGTCACCGGCGTGCCGTCCGGCTTGGCATTGAAGTGCCAGTCGACGGCAGGCGGTGTCGTTGCCGTTGGCGCGGTCGGCGTGGCTACCACCACTGGCGTGAACTGCCACGGCTCGGTAGGGTCCGGCGCGACTGTCGCCGTAGGCGGCAGCGATCCGGCCGGCACCGGCGACGGACCGAGCGGGATGACCTGCTGCGGCGGGGCGATGGGCGGCGTGGGCTGGTTCGGGCTGGTAATGCCGTTGACCATGGACGCACCGGTCAGGTCGACAGCCTGGCCCAGCAGATTACCGGTGTTGACGATCTGGCCACCAGAATTGACGGTCAGCGCATTGCCCGCCTGGATGCCGGACGCGATGCTGCCCAGCACCGAACGGCCGCCGGTATCGTGCCAGCGGTCGCCGCCGCTGCGGTCTTCCTGCCAGCGACCGATCCAGTCGGCATTAAGCGCGATGGCGGTGTTGTCCACCCCGCCGCTGGCCTGCACGTTGACATTGCGGCCACCGCTGATCAGCGCGCCATTGTTATTGAGCGATCCAGTCTGGATCGTGACGTCCCGGGCGCCAGAGATTACCGCTGCCGGACCGGCAACAGCGTCCTCGGTGGCGCGGCACTGGCTGTTGCCATAGGTGCCGCCCGGATTGCAGCCACCGGCATACGCAGGATTCTGGCCGCCATAGCTCTTGTTCAGCTTGACGGGATCGACGGACTGGTTGATAAGCGCCGCCGCCGTGATCGAGACATCGCCAGAAATCGACTGGATCGCACCGGCCCGGTTGGTGACCGTGCCGCCGGTCGTGAGGTCCACATTGCCCTGCGCGGCCAGCGTGGCATTCAGGTTCTGCACGCCGCCTGCGTTGATGGTCAGCGAATTGCCGGCGGCAATGGTGGCAGGCGTCTGTTGCCAAGCCACCGACTGCACGGTGGGATTGCTATCGTCCGGACAGTCGCCACCTGGCACACAGCCGACCTTCGTCGAAACACTGACGTCGTACACCCCCTTGTTGGTGAAGGTACCCGGGGTCGTGATCTTGACGTTGCCAGCAGCGGCGATATCGCCTGCGTTGGTCAGGTCGCCCGATCCGGTCAAGGTAAGGTTGCCGCCCGAGGTGATCTGCCCTGCCTTGCCGAGCTGGTAAGTTGTCGACGACTGCGTCGGCGCCGCCACAGCAGCGTTGTTGACGTCGCGACCAATGTTGACCGGTGCGCCGGTGATGGGTGGCATGCCACAACTGTCGCCCATGCATGGCGGCATGATGACACCGAACAGCAGTTGCTGGTTGTCTCCCTTGAGCTCAGAAAATGGAACTGTCTGTGCCAACCGGTTAAGCGTGGCTAGGAGCGCATTGAAATCGGCCTGGTTGACGACGTCTGTCACGCTGTCCACCAGCGTCGCCGATCGGCCATTGTCGAAGTTCCCGACGTTGAGCGCGACATTGCGTGCGGCTGAAATGATGCCGCCCTTGTTAGACAAGGTCGACGCGACGATGTCGAGATTGCCTCCAGCGATGATTTGGCCAGCAGCGCCGTCCGCCTGCTTGATGATGGTGCGGTCTACGGTCGGCAACGCGATCGCCGTGCCCACGGCATTGGCCGGGTACGGACTGTTGGCATCGACCAGTTGCCACATCGGAATCCATGAGATGCCGGCATCTCCACCCGACGTATCGAACCGCTCCCTTCTATTTTCTGATGCGTAGGGAGCGTGGTCGCTTGCAGCGCCGCGCCTTACTTCTTCATAGGGCGCGAAATTATCAAATTTGTACTTACTGGCAAATACCTCTTGCAGGCGTAACGATCCTGGATGTAGGCGGGACGCAACGCCTGGACATTGCGCTCATCGGCCTACCCGGATCCGGGCCCGTGGAACCTACCCAGCCGCGAAAGGGCATAGATCGGGAACGTAGAAGGGTCGATCCCTTTTGATGTGAGCGCTTGAGAGCAGTCGGCAAGTCTCAAGGAATGCTCGGGAACGCCGTTAATCTGATGCAGCGGCATTCACCCCAAGATTGTCGGTGCTGGCCTCCTCCCCTCGGTTGGGGGAGCCTCAGCCTACTGCAGTAGGATTTGCAAGGGCGTCGGTAGTAGACCAGTGCTCTACACCACATTAGCAATAAGCAGCACAGCGACTTTTACGCGGGGGGATTATTTGTTATCTTCTCGGCACGCTGACTATCTGACACGGTCCAAAGCGATCGCCCGCACCGGCGCACCAACGAAAACAAATCTATGAAAAAGCGACTCTCGTTGATTGTTTTGCTGGCATTCACCGGCTGTGCCCCAATGATCCAATCCGCGCCAGCGGATCTACTGCCTTTCACGAATAGCGCAGCGGCGCCGGCCATCCGTTTCGAGACCAACACTGAACTCCATCTCGATACCGGTTACACACGAACGCTGGTCCGCAACTCGATCTGGAGGCTTGTAGGACGGTTGCCGCAGGGGGCGGTGTATCGGCCAGCAGGCACGGTCTTCACGATCGAAGGCCGCCAGGTACATGAAGCGTATCTCGTTATTCATGACAAACGGCTTGTCGGCTTCTACCTTCCGGGTGAGCAGAACTACTCCCCTCTTTCCACGGCAGTTCCAATTACAACAGGAGAAATTCAATGAAACAGATTGCACGCATGCTGATTGCCACAATGGCCGTTACGTCGCTGTTGGCAGGTTGCGCTTCCGGGGTCAAGCATAGCGAGATGGCCGCATCCATTCCCACCGTGAAGGCGGGCGAAGGGCGAATCTACTTTCTGCGGTCCGCATCGATGTTCGGTGCAGCTATTCAGCCCGATATCCGTCTGAACAATGAAGTAGTGGGCGAATCGAAGCCCGGTGGCTTCTTCTTCGTGGATCGTCCGGCTGGCAAGTACGTTGCGTCGGCAGCTACGGAAACCGAGAAGACGCTCAGCTTCGTGCTCGATGCCGGTGAAACGAAGTACGTGCGTAGCTCGCCTTCGCTTGGTCTGCTGGCGGGCCGTGTCGTGCTTGAACTCGAGACCCCGGACAAAGCGAAAGAAGAACTGCCTTCCCTTAGCTACACAGGCACGCCGATTAAGACCGCAGCCAAGTAAGATCCAGCGGCGCCTAGCGCAGGAGGGCGCCGCAAACATCCTTTCCCGCCTTTGATATCAACCACGGATCTTTCCTCAACGGCGACGCGCGCGCACCGGACGGCGTACTAGTTGCTCTGTATGTCCGTGATCGATCCGCCGGCAAAGCGCATTTGATACTCGCTTGGCGACAGACCCGTCTTGCGCTTGAACAACTGTCGGAAGGTGCTGAGGTCAGCATAGCCGACGCGTTGACTGACCGTCTCTAGGCGAATGGGCCTTGATTCCAGCAACCGTTTGGCGACTTCGATGCGCAGATTCTGCAGATATTCCAACGGCGCGAGGCCCGTCGCAAGTTTGAAGCGCCGGTTAAGCGTACGTTCGCTGACAGCGAGCCACTGGGCGAGCTCGCCGAGCCGAAACCCATTTTGGAGGGTCGCTTCCATGCGCCGTTGAGCGCGTGCGACGAGCGGATCGGCATGCCCATGTTCCTCGACAAGCTTCGTGTACGGAGCTTGAGAGGTCCGGTTCATATCAATCAGTAGCGCTTTGGCGGTCATCCCCGCAAGCCTCTCGCCGCCGAACATTTCGACCAGGCGCACCCCGAGATTGAGGTAAGACGTGACAGAGCCGCCAGAGACGATGCGATCTTGCGCAGTCACAACTTCAGAGGCGCGAAGCGCAACACGAGGATAGCGTCGCGCGAAATCCGCCACAGTGGCCCAGTGTGTTGTGGCACCCCGGCCGTCCAGCAAACCAGCTTCCGCAAGCAGGTAATTGCCGGTGCAGTATGCCGCCAGCACCGCGCCTGCTTCGTGTTGGCGACGAAGCGCGGATGTCAGCGCATCTATCTCCTTCCAACCGCCGATGAGCTTTTCCATGTTGGCGAAGAAAGGGGCTGTCACCAGGATCGCGTCTGCAGGCTTGCGTGGATCGATTTTCCCGTCCACCGAAATGCTCTGCCCGGATGCAGCTTTCACAGGCCCTCCATCCAACGATTCCACCCGCCACGTGAACTTTGGCGCCGATTGGCGACTATCGAGGCCTTCGCGTGCGCTCAAGTGATTGGCGGCGCTGAAGATGTCAATGGGTCCTGCGACGCCGGATGCCAAAATTCCGTCATAGACCCAGATCCGGATCATGGTCATTTTCGCGTGTCTGATATTCCTCGAATGATGGCAATAATGCCACTTCCACCCCTTGAGGAGAAGGCCCATGATTGGCGCATCGACACACTTGAAGAGGGGTTAGCACCATGCCAATGATTGACGCACTGTGGCCGCAAGATGCCTTGACGCCGGAAGCAGAGGATCGCCTGATTAAAGAACTGACTGACATCCTGATCAAAGCGGAAGGGTATGACCCGGACAGTCCGGTTGCACAGGCCGCGACGGTGCTGCATCTCCACCGACCGGCGGCGGTTTACGTCGGCGGCGAACGCTCGAAGGCCGTCCGCTATCGGATTATTCCCTCGGTGCCCGAAGGGCAATACACCGATGCGTCACGCCATGCTCTGGTCAAGGCCGTCACGGAAGCGGTGGCCCGGGCCGAGCGACGACCATTCGACGAGGTGGCATCGCGGGTATGGGTCTTTCCGACAGAGATTGCCGACGGTACCTGGGGTAGCCGCGGAGCAATCTTTAGGCTGCCGGATATTCATGCATTCCTGGCCGGAGAGTCCGACCGAAGCACCGGAGAAGAGCGACTGGCGCGCAGCCGGCGCGAAAAGTCACGCATTACACTGGAAGCCGCTGTAAGCGGCATTGCGGAGGGAGTTGCCAAGTCGTAACCGTGACTTCTCCAAAATGTTAGCGCCGCGAGGGCGAATGTCAGCGCCCTCGCCTCCTTCCTGCGCCCCCCCAATACGCTATGGCGGATTCTCGGAATTCGCGCTACCTTGCTTGCCGACGGCCCGCTGCACCGCACCCTCTCCCATGGCACGCGAAATGCGTCCCCCCGATTGCTAACGGCCTATGTAGAGGCGCGCAAGCCCTTCCCATAGGCGTTGTGGGACGAAATGGCTATGTCTACACGCGATGGCAATCTGTGGAAGCGTTTCTTTAGCATCGCCAAGCCATACTGGCTGTCACGGGAAAAGTGGAAGGCTTGGGGGCTGCTGGCGATGCTGGTGTGCCTGTTGTTTGGCCAGACGTGGACCAATGTGCTCTTCAACCGGCAAACGGGCGAGTTTGCCTCGGCACTGGCTGCCAGGGACGCCGACCGGTTCTGGGACGCCATCAAGGTCTTCGTCTACGTCCTGATTGCCGCCGTGCCTGTCTATGCCTTTTACTACTACACGCGGCACAAGCTGTTCATCCAGTGGCGAGCGTGGATGACGCACCACTATCTGGACAAGTATTTCGGCGGCTGCGCCTTCTATACGCTGAATGCAAATACGGCCATCGATAACCCGGATCAGCGTATTTCAGAAGACATCAGCACCTTCACGCAACAGTCGCTGTACTTTCTGCTCTTGATGCTGGGCGCGGTGCTGCAGCTGATCGGGTTCAGCAAGGTACTGTGGTCGATATCGCGGGAATTGGTGGCGTTCCTTGTACTCTATGCCATCTGTGGCACGGTGGTCTCGGTGCTGTGCTTCGGCAAGGTACTGATCGGGCTGAACTTCTACCAGCTCAAGTGCGAAGCCGACTTCCGCTTCAGCCTGATCCGTGTGCGCGAGCATGCCGAATCGATTACTTTCCATCGCGGCGAGCAGCACGAATCCGATCATGTGCGCAGCCGATTTCAGCATGTGTTCGCCAACTTCAACAAGCTGATCCGCTGGGAGCTGAATCTCTACCTGTTCCAGTATGCCTATGCGTTCCTGACCCTGATGCTGCCCAGCGTTATCGTCGCCCATCGCGTACTGGACGGCGAACTCGAAGTTGGCAGTGCGATCCAGGCCGCCGGCGCCTTTGCCGCCGTGCTGGCGGCACTGACGGTCATCGTTGATAACTTCGAGAGCCTTAGCCGCTTCCTCGCGGGGGTGGACCGGCTGACCACTTTCGCCTCTTCGCTGGCCTCCACGCGCATCGTTCGCCGCAAACCAGGCAGCCACATCGAGCATCGTCGGGGCAACACGCTGTCGCTGGAGCACCTGACGCTGCATACGCCCGACTACCAGCGCACCTTGCTCAATGACCTCACCGTAACGGTGGCGCCAGGCAGGAACCTGCTGATCGTGGGGCCCAGTGGCGGTGGCAAGAGTTCGATATTGCGTGCCATTAGCGGCCTGTGGAATTGCGGCAGCGGCCGAATCGTGCGTCCTGAGGCGGACCAGATGGTGATCGTGCCGCAGCGTCCCTACATGGCGGTCGGCAACCTTCGCTGTCAGTTGCTCTATCCCGCCTGCGCGGGGCGGCAGATACCGGACGTCGAGCTTCTGAAGCTGCTCGATATGGTCAACCTGCCCGACATGGTGCAACGGTTCGGCGGGCTCGATGCGGAACTGGATTGGGGCAAGGTCCTGTCGCTCGGCGAGCAGCAACGCCTGGCATTCGCCCGGCTGCTGCTGGTGCGTCCGCGCTACGCCTTGCTTGACGAAGCGACCAGCGCACTGGACATCGGCAATGAGACCCGCCTCTACAGTCAGCTGGTCACCGGCCCGACCACGATCGTCAGCGTCAGTCACCGCCCCACCCTGCTGCCGTATCACAACGAGGTGCTGGAGTTGTGCGGCAATGGCGACTGGCAGCTTTACCCCACGCACGATTACCGGTTCACCCGGTAGCCACGCGCAGGCCTCCTGCATGACTGGCGATCCACTCCCGACGCCCGGACGTTCTTCGTAAGGCAGGTGGCTCCGCGCATGGCGAGTCTCGGCAGCTTTACAAAACAGGAAGTTCTGTCTTGGTCGGGATTGCTTTTTTGGTGGTGCGTGTGGCCGGGGGTGTCGCCGTCAGGGCCGGCATGCCGTTTGCTGACCTTACCCCAGTGAGTTGGACGGCAGGCATGGGGAGACGCATCGGAAATGAGAATTGCACAAATCGCCCCACTGCACGAATGTTGCCCTCCCAAGCAGTACGGCGGCACCGAGCGAGTCGTCGCCTACCTTACCGATGAACTCGTCCGTCAGGGCCACGACGTCACGCTGTTCGCCTGTGGCGATTCCTCGACACCCGCCCGCCTCGTGAGTTGCGTTGACCATGCCCTTCGATCCAACCCCGCCGTCAGTGACCCGTTGCCGTATCACATCATGATGCTCGACGAGGTGTGCCGGCGGGCAGATGAATTCGACGTGCTGCACTTTCACACCGAGATGCTGCATTTCCCGCTCGTTCGGCGCTTATCCCAGCGCACCGTCACCACGCTCCACGGCCGGCTCGATCTGCCTGACCTCAAGCCGTTCTACGAGACGTTCTCCGATGTGCCGCTGGTGTCCATCTCGCTGGCCCAGCGCCTGCCCATGCCGCCGGTCGCTTGGGCCGGGAATGTCTATCATGGGTTACCGGAAGGCTTGCTGGCGTTTCATTCCGTAGCACGGGGCGGCTACCTTGCTTTCCTTGGCCGGATCTCCCCGGAAAAACGCCCCGACAGCGCCATCGAGATTGCAGTACGCTCGGGCATGGCGCTCAAGATCGCCGCAAAGGTGGACGCGGTCGACCGCGCTTATTGGGACACCACGATCGCCCCGTTGATCAGGCGCCACCGGAATGTCGAATACCTGGGCGAGATTGGGGAACGCGAGAAAGCAAAGTTTCTGGGTGAAGCCCGCGCGTTGCTGTTCCCGATCGATTGGCCGGAGCCTTTCGGCCTGGCCATGATCGAATCCATGGCATGCGGCACGCCGGTCATCGCCTTCCGTTGCGGTTCGGTGCCGGAAGTGGTGGAAGATGGCGTGACGGGCTTCATCGTCGATTCCATGGACGCCGCGGTGGATGCTGTCCGCCACATCGGCGATATCGATCGCGCTGGTGTCCGTCGCAGGTTCGTCCGGCGATTCAGCGCGACGCGCATGGCGCACGATTACATTGCGCTCTATAACGGCACCAGACACGCCTCGGAACCTGCCAGGCAGGTGGCGTTCCCGGCCCCACCTGCAATCGCTGGCCTGGCGGCCTGATCTTGGAGGGCGAACGATGCTAGATACTCCGGAAGACGGCGGCAATCAGACCCCTGACGCCGCCCCTGCCGCACCCATCATCGTCGCGGCCTCACGCTCTCTGCGGGAAGGCCACACGCGTACGCTCAAACATGGCGACGTCTTTGCGGTATTCGATCAGCGCGGCGATGCCGTATCGGGCGGAGGTGGATCGGACGGCCTGTACTACCGGGACACCCGTCACCTCTCGCACTTCCACCTTACCTTTGGCGGCTGGTGTCCGATACTGCTCAGTTCCGTGCTGCGCGACGACAATGCCGCACTCACTTGCGATCTGACGAATCCTGATCTCTTCGATGCCGATGGACGGCTCGCGATGGCGCACGATCTGATCCATCTGCGTCGATCCAGATTCCTGTGGGACGGCACATGTTATGAACGTCTGGCCCTGAGAAACTATGACGAGCGACCCCGGCGGATCGCGATCGAACTGGCCTTTGCCGCGGACTTCGCCGACCTGTTCGAGGTGCGAGGCGCCCGCCGCGTCAGGCGAGGCAAGATGCAGGCAACGGAAATGTGCACGAACGGGGCGACGCTCGCCTACACCGGCCTGGACGGATACGAGCGCACCACACATCTTCGCTTCGACCCGCCTCCCACGCGCCTGAGCGAGAACGAGGCCGTGTTCGATCTGGAGTTGCCCCCGCTGAAAACCCAGTTGCTGTATATCGAAATCTGCTGCGACAGCACCCGGCAGAACGACAGTTCGCCGCGTCGGGCGTTTCCGACGGCATTGCGCGCCGCGCGTCGTTCCCTGCAGACGCTGTCCAGCCGTGCGGCACGCATCGTCACATCGAACGACATATTCAACGAGGCGACGGGCCGCAGCATTTCGGATCTCTATATGCTGAGCACCCGCACGTCCTACGGCCCGTATCCGTATGCCGGCATTCCCTGGTTCAGCACCTTCTTCGGCCGCGACGCACTGATCACGGCACTGGAAACACTCTGGCTGGACCCCGCCATTTCTCGCGGTGTGCTGCGTTATCTGGCCGCGAATCAAGCCACAACCCTGGACCCAGAGGCCGATGCGGAGCCCGGGAAAATCCTGCATGAAAGCCGCCAGGGCGAAATGGCCAATCTTGGTGAAGTGCCGTTCCGGCGCTACTACGGCAGTATCGATTCCACGCCGCTGTTCGTCATGCTGGCCGGTGCCTATATGGACCGCACCCACGACGAAGCAACGATAAGGGAGCTGTGGCCGCATATTGAAGCGGCGCTTCAGTGGATCGACGACTACGGCGACCGGGACGGCGACGGCTTTGTGGAGTACGGCCGGTATTCGTCCGATGGGCTGCTGAATCAAGGGTGGAAGGACAGCCGCGATTCGATCTTTCACAAGGACGGCACGCTCGCACAAGGGCCCATTGCCCTTGTGGAAGTCCAGGCGTATGTCTATGGGGCGTGGAAGGCCGCCGCCGGCATCGCGCGCCGCCTGGGGCATGGCGAGCGCGCCGCGGCGCTGGAGGCGAAGGCGCACGATCTGCGCGCGCGATTCGACCGGGCGTTCTTCGATCCCGAACTGGGCACCTACGCATTGGCGCTCGATGGTGACAAGCAGCCTTGCCGCGTGCAGAGCTCCAACGCGGGCCACGCGCTATACACCGGCATCGCCTTGCCGGAACGCGCCGAGTCCGTTGCGGCCGCACTGATGGGAAGCGCGTCGTTCTCCGGCTGGGGTGTGCGCACCGTCGCCGCGACAGAGGCCCGCTACAACCCCATGAGCTACCACAACGGATCGGTATGGCCCCACGACAACGCCATCGTCGCCGCCGGGTTCGCGCGCTACGGCATACATGACGCGGCCTTGGGCATCTTCGACGGCCTATTTTCGGCGGCGACGCATATTGACCTGCGCCGATTGCCCGAGCTCTTTTGTGGGTTCGCGCGTCGGCGCAATCGCGGGCCGACGCTATATCCGGTGGCATGCAGTCCCCAGGCCTGGGCTGCTGCGACGCCACTGTCATTGTTGCAGTCCTGCCTGGGACTCGATTTCGATCTAGCCGCCGGCGAGATCAAGTTTCGTCATCCGCGTCTTCCTGATTTCATGGACGAGGTGGCGCTGTATGGACTGACGCTTGGCAGCGAATCGGCAGATGTTCTGCTCAAGCGTGCCGCCCGAAGCGTCATGGTCAGTGTGCTGGGCCGGCGCGGAAATGTGGTCGTCACCACCACAAACTGATGGTTGGCCGACATCGGAGGTCAGCGCGGTTGATGACCGGCCGTGCTCGACAACCCGCCTTACCACGCATACTTGACCCCGACCCGCACCGCATACTGGTAAAAGCTCTGTGCACCCCAGGCACCTGACACGTTGGTCCAGCCCGTCCAGCGCTTGCCCAGATCGGCATTGAGGCCGAGCTTGACCTCGTAGCGATTCGACGGGTACATGCTGCCCAATGGCAAGTCGTTGAACGATATGCTGCTGGTCACACTGGTATGCCACCAGTTCAGCGTCAGATACGGCTGAAGCTTGCGGTCGTCCGGGCGCAGGAACGTGCGATGCAGGCGGGCGCCAAGGCGTGTGATCCAGCCGTGGGAGTTGGCGCCCGTCACGCGCGTGCCCCCGGGCTCGGTGATGTCCGATTCGCTATAGCCGACATAGACAACCTGGCCTTGCGGCTCGATCACCCAGTCGTTGCGCAGCGGCATGGCGTAGCCCGTTTCGCCGGAGACCGCCCAGCCCTGGGCGTTGTACCGCACCGATGGCAATTGCTGGCCATCGACGTGGTTGGTGAACCAGCCGTACTGGAACCACGTGTCGACATAGGCGCCAAGCTTGTGTTCGTCGTTCTGATACCAGGTGCCGTAGCCGCCCACGCCCCACCCTTCGACGGTTCCCTTGGCGCTGAACGGATTGCCCTGGGCCGTGGCGTTGGTGTTGGCATAGCCGTAGCTGCCCATCAGCCCGACGTGAGCGCGGTCGGCGCCACTGAAGACCTGCCATTTGGCAAGCTCGGCGCCCCCGTGCATCAGGAAGGAATTGGTGCTGGCCTTGAAGATGCCATTGGCGCTTTTGCTGCCCTGCCAGTTACCCACCACCCGCAGCCATCCAGCACGCGGCTTGTCCTGACCGGGATCGAAGCCCTGCCCTTCCACATACTGCGGCTCACCGAGCCGATCGTGCAGGCTATGGACGAACATCTGGCCTGCAAGGTGCTGATTGGCCAGATAGGCCGAGACTTCCGGCCGGTAAAGCGGCGTCGGCGGGCCCGGCGGCGCGGGCGGGTCCGGTGGCGTGGGCGGATTGGGCGATGTCTGCTCCGAACGCAGATACCACGCATCGGCACTCGACCCGTCGGCCGCGCCACGGAACAGGCGGTATTCGTAGGCGCCAGCCACGGCACGGCCGTCCAGCGCGAAGGCGGTCGCGGCGGTGGTGCCCCCGTTCACGGCGTCCACCACCTGTATGCCATTGGCGGTGGTCACGGCGCCGGCGCCACCCGCGTTGGCAATCCGCAGGCCAGTGGTGCCTGCCGCGGTGCCGCCGTTGATCACAATCCTGTCGCTGGCGGCGCCATCGCCAGCCAGCACCGTATTCAGTCCAATCGTGCCGTTGCCGCTGAGCGCCCCCTGGATGCTCAGCGTCTTGAACGCGCCGGCAGCGGGCGGCTGGAACTGCACCAGCGCGCCGCTTGCCATGCCAAGGTTTGTGAGCTGGGAATTTGCGGTCATGTTCCAGCGGCTGGTGCCGTCAATGGTCAAGCTGACTGGATCGATCTTGCCGGTCAGCACCGCGCTGTTCTGCAGATTGGCCGTGACGACGCTCGCGGCGTCGGCGGTGATGTCACCGGTCAGGCTGGTGCCGTCCATGACGAAGCTGACCCGGCTGCCGCTCGTGCCGGATCTCAGCGCGTTCAGCAACAGGCCGCTGCCGGCGCTGCCCAGCACGCCTCCGGACAGCGTGATACTGGCCGACGTCCCCTCGACACGAAACAGGTCGCCGCCTGCGCGAATGCTGCCGCCCTGGACGGTCACGACGTTGGAAGCCGGCGCCGCGGGCGGCTCGGCCGTCACCGCCGCCGTCGCACCGTCGGGCACTTCCGGCGGCAGCGCGGCAATCAGTCCCGATTGCGCCACGATGCTGACACCGTGCTGCGCCGCCGTGAGCGCGGTATTTGTGAGCCCGACCGTGCTGTTGCCCACGACCAGCGCCCCGATGCCCGCATTGCTCGTCAGGCTGGCCCCCGTGACGCTGACAGTCGAAGCCCGCGCGGCGATGGCAGCGGCATCGGCGCCGCGTGTGGTGACACTGCCGCCGTTCAGGGACACCACCCCGCCCTCACGAGCCAGCAGGCCGTGCGCCTGGACGCCGGCGGTATCGATCGTGCCTGTGATGCCCAGGCTCAGAGTCGACGGCTTGCCGTTCAACAACCCGCCCGCGTCGGCGCCGTACGCGCGGTCACCCTGGGTCAATATCTTCAGCGTGCCATTGACATTGACGGCCGCGCCCAGCCCGGCGTGGATGCCAATGGCATCGGCGCCCGTCGTGGCGATATCCATGTCGCGCAGCGTGGCGCCCGCGCCGGTCAGCAACTGGACGGCCGTCGAGCCTGCGCCGGCCGTGGTGATTCGGACGCCGCTGGCGGTCAGCACGTCGCCGGTGGGGCCACCGGCACTCAATCTGTCTGCATACAGCCCGAACGAGTTGGCGCCATTCACCGCCACCGTGCCGCCGGTCAGGTTCACCGTCGAACTCAGCGAGGAAGCACCGCGCAGCTGGTCGCCGGTGACAGTGATGTTCGTATCCTGCGTCGTGACCGTTGCGTTGCCCTGCGCCAGCACGGCCATTGCGGGATCGGAGCCGCTGGCGCGGTTCAGTGTCACGCTGCCCCCATTCAGTGCGATGCGGCCGGCATTGGCGCCGACCAGGGCGGACGATGTCGTGCTGATCACCGCGACGTCGTTGAGCGTGATCGATGAACCGGTATCGCGTGCCAACACCGTGTAGGAAAGCGGGCCTGGAAAGGTGGATCCCAGCAAGCCACCAGACAGCGTAGCAATTCCGCCAGCTTCTGCGGCAATCGCGGAGGCGCTCGATGTATTGGTGGTCGCGGTCAGATTCGAGCCCGTCAATTGCCCCGGCCCCCTGACATAGATCGCGGAACTGCCACGGCCCGAACTGGTGGCGCTGGCGTATGTGGTGTTGTTCGCCGTGACCGGCGTATTGACGATGAGCTGAGCCGCCGCCGCGGTTCCCGGTAACCCCAGCGATATCGCATCGCCGGCCATCGCTGCGAAAAGGAGGCTCCGCCGCATTGCGCGGCGACGGGAATCACGCAGGATTTTCATTTTGGTTTCTGTCCAGACTTCCATCACTCGCCGCACGGATATTGGGGCTTCGTGGAGAATAAGATTGGCAGATCACCAGGTGAAGTGAATCGTTTTTAAACGTCAGATAAACATCTTCTTGTCACTTACGCGCAGCCATTCCCACCTGCAGATATCTTCGCGATCCGTCGGCGATACGGGAATATCAAACAGATTCTGATTATTCAGAATATTCGGTTTCGTGATGCGCGGATATTTCCCGCACGGCTAGCTTCGCGCGCGGGCCCGCTCCACAAGCTCGGCGATACGGCGGTTAAAAAGCAGCAGGACCGTGGCGGCGATACCAATCAGCACGCCGCCCGCAAGCGAAGCCCACGGGGTGAAGCTGGAGACGTCGACCAGCATTATCGTAGTGCCTCCAAGAAAGCCATGATCATGCCATGCACCTTGTCCGGAACCCAAACGCCGTCAAAAGCGCATCGTGGCCGTGCGCAAATGGTGGAGCAGCGCCACGCTATGCTGCCCGTAAAACCACAGATCGTCGGAAACTAGAAAGGCGATCAGCCAGGAGGCCGCAACGACAAACAGGTCGCAGCGCCCGCTTTTCCACCAGTTCAGCGAATGGCGCCCGGCGATCCACGGCACGCCCAACGGATTGGGCCAGTCGGCCAGCAGGTGCATGACACCGCCGCAGGCGAAGCCGAATGCCGGCGCAGCCAGCGCATGCGTGCCCAGCGCGTGCCAGGACCCCACCAGAAGACCGACCCATGCGACGCCCCAATGCGTCCAGGACCGGTGGGTAATCCAAAGGCGCCGCGACCTGGACCACCAGGCCACTTCCAGCCAGTCGGGCGCGGTGCTGCCGCACAACGCGGCCACGAAGCCGAGCACGCCCGCCCAATACCACCCGTCTCCGCCGTGCCTGGCGATGACGGCAACGGCGATAACAGCCGCCGCCCATCCGGTGGCGTGATGTGCCTTGTTGGAAGCCATGGTGAAGCGATGCGTCGTCGGCGGCGGTGGTCAGGGGGGGGCGCAATCTTGGCAGATGTCCACGGGAAACGCCAGCGATGCAGGCAAGGCGCGCCCTGATTGTCTCGACGAGCGGGCAACCCGGCCCGGTGATCATAGGACCTTGGTCCAATGGAACACGCGGCTTGATCGGACTACCGTGAGCAGACCTTACCCTGGAGCCCAAGCATGAAGCCCATCGTCATTCTGACCAGCGCCATCCTTGCCCTGTCCGCCTTGCCCGCCATGGCGCAATCGGCAAGCGGGGCCAAAGCCCAGCCACCCAGCGACGAGATTGTCCATATGCGGCAGGAAATCGCGGCCGCACGCAAGACATACGACACCAAGGTCGCCGAGGCGAAGAAGGTCTACAACGAGGCCAAGGCGGCGGCAGCCAAGGAACGGGATACGGCGATTGCCGCCGCGCGCGCCACGGCGAATCAGAAGAAGTCGTAGCCACAGCGCATCCATGGCGGCGCGCCCGATTCCGGACGGCGCGCCCCACATCCGCGCAGGGCATCGTCCTTGACGCCATACCCACCTGCGACGATCTGAGCCGAAGCCCGGTGTAGGTTCGGCCGGACCCGCCAGCGACGTCCCCGCCCTCCTTCGCGCCAACGTGTCGATGCGCCGATGTACCGCCAGCCGGTACAATCGCCCAGCGGCCATCGCAGCACACGCACCCCACCCAACAAGATATATCGCCTGCCCGGCTGGCAACGCGGCCCGCATCGTGCCGCCGCGCCAGTATTCCCATGAAAACAACCCGCATCGATTCCACCACGCTGTTCCTGCTGACGTTTCCGCCACTGGCCTGGGCCGGGAATGCGATTGTCGGGCGCCTGGCAGCGGGCAGCGTACCGCCGATCACGCTGAATCTCGTGCGCTGGCTCATCGCGGGCCTGCTGCTGGCGCCCTACGCGTGGCCAGGCGTGGTTGCCCATCGGGCGGCGCTGTGGCGGCACACGGGCATGCTGGTCACCATGGGCGTACTGTCGATCGCCAGCTACAACGCGTTCCAGTACCTGGCGCTGACCACCTCCACGCCAATCAACGTCACGCTGATCGGCGCCTCGACGCCGCTCTTCCTGCTGATTATCGGAGCCTGCTTCTTCCGGGAACGACTGCGGACGTGGCACGTGGCAGGCGCCCTGCTGTGCCTGGTGGGCGTGTCGTTCGTATTGATGCGTGGCGAGCCGGCCCGGCTGGCCCAGATGGCGTTCGTCGCGGGCGATCTGTTCATGCTGGCCGCAACGATAGCCTGGAGCGTCTATACCTGGCTGCTCCGCAAGCATCGGCCGGACCTGCCGCTGCAGGTGTTGCTGTTCGCGCAGATCGTAGCCGGCGTGATCGCGAGCGTCCCGTTGGCGGCGTGGGAGATCGGCACCCTGAGCCAGCCTTTGCAATGGAGCAGCAAGGTCGGCTGGATCCTGCTCTATGTGGGCACCGTGCCGTCGTTGCTGGCGTACTTTGCGTGGGATCGCGCCATTGCGCGCGCCGGCGCCCAGCTGCCGGTGTTTTTCATCACGCTGACACCGCTGTTTGCCGCCGTGCTGTCAACTGTGCTGCTGGGCGATTCCCCGCATTGGTATCACGCCGCCGGCCTGGTCTGCATTGGCGCCGGCATCTGGCTGGCCCAGCGCCGCTAGGCCACGCCCACAAGAAAGCCCAGCCAGAAGGCCGGGCCAAAAGCGGGTCAAACCGGCGCCAGATCGCTTTACCGCACCGATCTGAACGCCGCCCGCAGTTCTTCCGCAAACAGCTGCGGCTGTTCCCACGCCGCGAAATGCCCCCCCTTGGCCACCGCGTGGTAGTAGTACAGCGACGGGTATGCCTGCTTGCTCCAGCTTTCCGGCGCCTGGTAGATCTCGTGCGGGAACACGCTGATGGCCACCGGCACCTTGATATCGCGCGTCTTCTGCGTCTCGGCGCTGAAGTTGTTGTTGTTGTTCTCCCAGTAGAAGCGCGACGACGATGCGCCGGTATTGGTCAACCAGTAGAGCGTGATGTCGTTCAGGATGGCATCGCGCGACAGCACGCGCTCGGGCACGCCGCCACTGTCGCTCCATTCGGCGATCTTCTCGTACGTGAACGACGCCAGGCCCGCCGGCGAGTCCGACAGCGAATAGCCGATGGTTTGCGGACGCGTCACCATCATCGCGCCATAGGCGGCATTGCGGCCGAAGAAGCGGCTCAGCGACTGGTAGGCCTTGCGTTCCGGATCGGTCAGCTCGGAGGGCGCCGCATCGCCGGCCAGGATCGACTTCATCAGCGGGCCCGGCACCGTGGCCGGCATGTTCAGGTGGATGGCCTGGAGTCCCGGCGGCGCCTGGCGGGCGAGCGCGTCGGAAATGACCGATCCGTGGTCACCGCCCTGCGACACGTAGTGCGTATAGCCCAGCCGCTTCATCAGGGTGTCCCAGGCACGCGCCGTGCGATCCGGACCCCAGCCCAGTTCGGCCGGCCGCCCGGAGAACCCGTAGCCGGGAATCGACGGAATGATCACGTCGAACGCGTCTTCGGCGCGGCCACCATACGCGGTGGGGTCGGTCAGCGGCCCGATGGTCTTGGTGAACTCGAACACCGAGCCCGGCCAGCCGTGGGTCAGGATCAGCGGCAGCGCGTTCGGATGGCGCGACTTCACGTGGATGAAATGGATGTCCAGCCCATCGATCTTCGTCACGAACTGCGGCAGCGCATTGAGCTGCGCCTCGGCCTTGCGCCAGTCGTACTGGGTGCCCCAATACTTGACCAGTTCCTGCACACGGGCGGTCTGGATGCCCTGGGAATCGTCGCTGACGGTTTCCTTGTCGGGCCAGCGCGTGGCTGCGATGCGGCGGCGCAGGTCGTCCAGCTGGGCCTGCGGCACATGCACATGGAAGGGACGGATGCTCTCGTCGGCGTTGGCCTGTGTGGCGGCGGCCTTCGCCTTGGGGGCAACGTCCGCGCCCCTGGCGGGCTGCAGGTATCCGGCGAAAGCGAGGGCCGCCAGTGCGGCCGCAGCGGCAACGGTCCGGCGAGCCGTCGGGAAATCTTGGGTCAATGCGTGCGACATCAATGGTTCTCCTGGTTGGCGCCGCCTGTTTCCTGACGGAAACCGTAGCGGGCGTGAATGAACCATCGCAGTCTAGAAACGGAATGCAGGCGTTAAATGTCGATCGATGCACCTTTTTGGATCGTCATGTATCGCCTGGCCACGGCGATACAAGCGGATACAGATCGCGCAGCCGGTCCGGCAACACGGGGGCGCACACCATGCTTCGACGCGCATCGGACCGGACCGGATGCCGCCGGCTACCTGGCTTCGACGTACCGTTTGAAATTGTCGAGAATGCTCTGCCAGCCCTGCTGCTGTTGTTCCACCGGGTATTCCGACTCCGGGTCGAAGCTCACGCGCACCGTCACGCCTTGCGGGCTATCGGCAAAATCGACCTCGGCGTTCCGATCGCCAAAGGCGTACACGATGCGCCGGTTCGGCACGATCTCGGTGTAGGTACCCGCGAAATCGAAGCCCATGCTGCCGTCCTTGGCCTCCATCCGCGACGAAAACGCGCCGCCAACGCGCAGGTCGACCGACGCGGCCGTGGTGTGCCAGTCATCGGACGCAGCATTCCACTGCTTGATGTCCTCGGGCGTGGTGTAGGCGCGCCACACGTTGTCGATCGGGGCGGCGACGGTGGTTTGTACGGTGAGCTTCATTGTTGCGTCTCCTAAATAGTTAGCCGGACGGATAACTATAGGTCGCCGTCATGACGAACGCAATCGCAATCTGCCACGGATACCCATCCTTGGCCGCCTCGCCTGCCACTTTTCCATTCTCCAGATGATTATGTTGGAGATGGAAGGGATAGCAGCACATCATGCCGTCATGCTCCGTTTCCACCGCGCATTCCGGGACGTTCTGTTCCGGCCCGGCCCCTAAAATCGATGTCACCACAAGGGCATTCGCATCCGGAGACCGATCATGGGCCGCGCCGAACCACTTCAGCCACTGCAGATCGATGGCGATATCGATCCGCTGGAAACACAGGAATGGATGGACGCCCTGAGCGGCATCGTGTCGGCGGCGGGGCCGCGGCGCGCGGGCTTCGTGCTGGAACGGCTTGGCCAGCATGCCGCCCATCTGGGCCTGGACACCCGCCCGCACCCGTACTCCGCCTACCAGAACACCATTGCGCCGCAGGCGCAGCCGCCCTACCCTGGCAACCTGGCCATCGAACAGCGGCTGACGGCCATCCTGCGCTGGAATGCGCTGGCGATGGTGGTCCGCGCCAACAAGGCGTACGGCGAACTGGGCGGCCATCTGGCCAGCTACGCGTCGGCCGCCGAGATCTTCGAAGTGGGCTTCCAGCATTTCTTTCGCGCCGATACGCCGGAGCGCAAGGGCGATCTGGTCTTCTTCCAGCCGCATTCGGCCCCCGGCGTCTATGCGCGCGCGTTCCTGGAGGGCCGCCTTTCCGAGGCGCAGCTGAGCCGCTACCGGCAGGAAGTCGATGGCGGCGGCCTGTGCTCGTACCCGCATCCGTGGCTGATGCCCGATTTCTGGCAGTTTCCCACCGGCTCGATGGGCATCGGCCCGATCAGCGCCATCTACCAGGCGCGATTCCTGCGCTACCTCGCGCATCGCGGCATTGCCGCCACGGCTGGCCGGCGCGTCTGGGGGGTGTTTGGCGATGGCGAGATGGACGAGCCCGAATCGCTGGCCGCCTTGTCGCTGGCCGCCCGCGAAGGCCTGGACAACCTGACGTTCGTGATCAACTGCAACCTGCAACGGCTCGATGGCCCGGTGCGCGGCAACGGCCAGGTCATCAACGAGCTCGAAGCACTGTTCAGCGGCGCCGGCTGGAACGTCATCAAGGTGATCTGGGGCTCGGAATGGGACGCCCTGTTTGCTCGCGATACCCGCCACGCGCTGCTCAAGCGTTTTGCGGCCATGGTCGATGGCGAGTACCAGAACCTGGGCGCCAAGGACGGCGACTACAACCTGTCGCACTTCTTCCACCAGGACCCGGAACTGAAGGCGCTGGTGGCGGGCATGAGCGCGGCCGATATCGACGGCCTGCGTCGTGGCGGCCACGACCTGCGCAAGCTCCATGCGGCCTATCATGCCGCCGCCCATCATCCCGGCCAGCCCACCGTGATCCTGGCCAAGACCAAGAAGGGCTACGGCATGGGCAATGCCGGCGAATCGCGCATGACCGCCCACCAGCAGAAGAAGCTCGACATCGAAGCCCTGCGCGCGTTCCGCCACCGCTTTGCGCTGCCCATCGACGACGCCGCGCTCGAATCGATGCAGTTCTACAAGCCAGCCGACAACAGCCCCGAAATGGCCTACCTGCGCGAGCGTCGGGCCGCGCTGGGCGGGCACCTGCCCCGGCGCACCGCCACCGCGCCGGCCTTGCCGGTGCCGCCGCTCGACAGCTACGCCGGCTTCGCCCTGGCGCCCGACGGACGCGAGGTATCGACCACCACGGGTGTGGTGCGTCTGTTCACCAACCTGATAAAAGACCGCACGCTCGGCCCGCGCATCGTGCCGATCGTGGCCGATGAAGCGCGCACCTTCGGCATGGCCAACCTGTTCCGGCAGATCGGCATCTACGCGCCGCAGGGCCAGCTCTACGAGCCGGAGGACGCCGGCTCGATGCTCTATTACAAGGAAAGCCGCGACGGCCAGCTACTGGAGGAAGGCATCACCGAGGCCGGTGCGATGGCGTCGTGGACGGCGGCGGCCACGTCGTACAGCGTCAGCGGCGAGCCGATGCTGCCGTTCTATATCTACTACTCGATGTTCGGCTTTCAGCGCGTCGGCGACATGATCTGGGCCGCCGCCGATCAACGCGCCCGCGGTTTCCTGATCGGTGCCACGGCCGGCCGCACCACGCTTTCCGGCGAGGGCCTGCAGCACCAGGACGGCAGCAGCCAGCTGGTGGCCGCAACGGTGCCGAACTGCCGCGCCTATGACCCGGCATTCATCGGCGAGGCCGCAATCATCATCGACCACGGCGCACGCGCGATGCTGGAGCAGCAGCGCGACGAGTTCTACTACATCACGGTCAACAACGAGAACTACGCGCACCCGCCCCTGCCTGCCTCGGCACACGCCGACGTGGTGCGCGGCATGTACCGCTTCGGCACGCGCGGCGACGGCGCCGCCCGCGTGCGGCTGCTGGGATCGGGCCCGATCCTGCGCGAGGTCATCGCCGCCGCCGACCTGCTGGCGCAGGACTGGAACATCGCCAGCGAAATCTGGAGCGTCACGAGCTTTCCGGAACTGGCCCGCGATGCGCGCGAATGCGAACGCCAGCAGATGTTCGGCACCGGCGCGGACCCTGCCGACACCACCAGCCACGTCGCGCGCTGCCTGGCCGGCACGGTCCCGGTCATTGCCGCCACCGATTACGTGCGCGCCTACGCCCAGCTGATTGCGCCGTACGTGCCGGCCCGCTATATCGCCCTGGGCACCGACGGCTTCGGCCGCAGCGACACGCGCGGCGCGCTGCGGCGCTTCTTCGAGATCGACCGGCACCATATCGTCGCCAGCGCGCTGCATGCCGTCGACGCCGCGCTGCACGCGCAGGCGCTGGCGCGTTACGGGCTGGCGGCCGGGGCGGCGCCCTGGCGCCGCTGACCGGCAGGCGACGGGGGGTGCCGGCCCGGGTTCCAATCCGGCGGCGTCAGGGCTGGATGGCGCGCTGCGCCTGGCAGCATTCCCGTGGCAGCGTCACCGTAAATACCGTGGTGCGAAGCGCGGGCGACGATTCGGCCACCACGGTGCCGCCGTGCAGCATGGCCAGTTCCCGGGCGATATAGAGCCCGAGGCCCAGCCCTTCGGAATGGCTGCCGCCAGTGGCGGCGGCCGTCGCGCCCATCCCCGAATGGAAGGCGTCGAAGATATGGGGCAGCACGCGGGCATCGATGGTGCCGCCGTTGGACACCGCCACCGTCACGCGGTCCGGGGCCGTACCGTCCACGCGCACGGTCACCGGCGCGCCGGCATCGCCGTGCTGCAGCGCATTGCCCACCAGGTTCTGCACCACCTGGGCAATCAGGTCGGGATCGATCGTGGCCCGGGTATCGCCCAGTTGCTCCAGCACCAGCTGCAGCTCGCCGCGCGACACCTGGCATTCATCGACGATGGCCGCGCAGATCGCGCCCAGATCCGCCGCCTGCGGCATCAGGCTGACCCGTCCGCCATGCAGCCGCGCCACATGCAGCAGCTGGTCCACCATGCGCGCCATGCGCTGGCTGCTGCGGGCAATCCGGTCCGTGGCCGGCTTCAGCTTTTCCTCGCCCCCGAAGCGGCCCAGGAACGACGCCGAGGCGATGATGGCCGATAGCGGCGTGCGCAGATCGTGCGCCAGCACGGCCATCAGCATTTCATTGGTCTTCAGCAGCTGCTGGGCGGTTTCCAGCTGCTCGGCCAGTAGCTGCTTTTGCTGGGCCAGTTGCACGAACACATCGACCTTGGCCGACAGCACACGCGCATCCACGGGCTTGAACAGGAAATCCACCGCACCCGACGCATAGCCGCGAAACGCGCGCTGGCTGTCATGCCCGGCAGCCGTCAGGAACAGGATCGGGATCTGGCTCGTGCGCTTGCTGCCACGCATCAGTTCGGCCAGTTCGAAGCCGTCCATCTCGGGCATGTGCACGTCCAGGATGGCCAGCCCGAATTCGTGGTCGAGCAGCAGTTCCAGCGCCTGCGCGCCGGAATTGGCATGGACGATCTCTATGCCCGGCTTGGCCAGTACGGCGTCCAGCGCGGTCAGGTTGGCCGCAATGTCGTCGACGGCGAGGATCTTCACGGGAGCTTGCATGGTAGGCGTCATTCAGTCAGGCGGGCCAACCCGTGGCCGATCGCTTCCAGGGTCAGTATGTGGTCGGCCGCGCCGCGCGCGATCGCCTCTTGCGGCATGGTCTCCACCATGGCGGATTCCGGCGACTGCACCCAGGTGCGGCCGCCCGCCGCGCGAATCACGGCCAGGCCGCGCGCACCATCGTCGTTGGCGCCCGACAGCAGCACGCCCAGCGCGCCCTCCCGCCACGCGACGGCGGCCGACTCGAACAGCACGTCGATCGAGGGCCGCGAAAACCGCACGGGCGGCGCCACCGACAGGGCCAGCCGCACGCTGTCCGGCGTGTCGGGGTCCCGTTCCAGCAGCAGGTGATAGTCCGGTGGCGCCAGGTAGAGATGGCCTGGCTCGACCGTCAGCTTGTCTTCGGCCTCGTGCACGGGCATCGCGCAACGCACGGCGAACAGTCCCGGCAGCAGGCTCGGGCTCGACGCCAGCTGGTGCATGACGACCACGACCGGCGGCATGAAGCGCGCGGGCAGCATCGGCAACACGGCGTTCAGTGCCTCCAGCGCGCCGGCCGAGCCACCGATCACCACTCCCCTGCACGGTTGCGTCGCGGTTTGCATGATGGCGCCTCAGAGCTTGCGGTACAGCCGCTCGCGCGACGACACCGCCTCGAAATCCTGCACATGGGCGCTGAACAGCAGGCTTTCCTTGCTGCCCAGCCCCAGGAACCCGCGCCGCGCCAGCGCATCGCGAAACAGGCCGATGGCGCGGTCCTGCAGCGGCCGGTCGAAATAGATCAGCACATTGCGGCACGAGATCAGCTGGGCTTCCTGGAACACGCTGTCGGTCGCCAGGCTGTGATCCGCAAACACCGACTGGCGGATCAGCTGCGCGTTGAACTTGGCCTTGCCATAGGCCGCGTGATAGTAGTCCGACAGCGACGCCCGCCCGCCGGCCGCCAGATAATTGGCGCCGAAGCTGCGCAGCCGGCCGGCGTCGTACACCCCCGCGCGCGCGATGGCCAGGGCCTCGGGGTTGATATCGGTGGCATAGAAGACGGTGCGCTCCGCCAGGCCCTCTTCCTCGAACAGGATGGCCAGCGACCACAGTTCCTCCCCGCTGCTGCAGCCGGCCACCCAGACGTTGACCGACGGATAGGTCTGCAGCACCGGCACCACGTGCTCGCGAATCGCGCGGAAGTAGGACGGATCGCGGAACATCTCGCTGACCTGCACCGTCAGGTACTGCAGCAGCCGGCCGAACAGCACGGCATCGCGCAGCATGCGGTCCTGCAGTTGCGACAGCGTGCTCAGGTTCAGGTCCCGCAACGCCTGCTCCAGCCGGCGCCGCAGCGACGCCCGCGCATAGCGCCGGAAGTCATGCTGGTATTTGCGGAAGATGGCCTCCAGCAGCAGCTCCAGCTCGATGTCGAAGTTGGCGTCGAGCAGCACCGTGCCGTCTTCCCACGCGGCGTCGGCCAGCGGTTCCGCGTCCTTTGGTTTCAGTTTGCGTGTAGCCATACGCGACACAGCGAAAGCAGTTTGTCCACATCGATCGGCTTGGCGATGTAGTCGTTGGCGCCGGCCTGCAGGCAGGCCTCGCGGTCGGACTGCATGGCCTTGGCGGTGAGCGCGATGATCGGCAGGCGCGCGTACTGCGGCATCTGGCGGATGTGCCGCATGGCCGTGATGCCATCCATCTCGGGCATCATGATGTCCATCAGCACCAGGTCGATGCCGTCCATCCGGTTCAGCAGATCAAGCGCCTCGCGCCCGCTGCGGGCGATCTCCACGGTGGCGCCCAGCGGTTCGATGACCTTCGACAGCGCGAAGATATTGCGCGCGTCGTCTTCCACCAGCAGCAGTTTGCGGCCGTCGAACGTGTCGTCGCGGTTGCGGGCCGCCCGCAGCATGCGCTGGTGTTCCGGCGGCAGCGACGACTCCACGCTGTGCAGGAACAGCGTCACTTCGTCGAGCAGCCGGTCGGGCGAACGGGCCCCCTTGATGATGATCGACTTCGAATACCGGCGCAGCTTCTGTTCGTCCTCGGCCGACAGCTGCCGCCCCGTATAGATGATCACGGGCGGCATGGCGCCGGCATTGGCCTGCGCCCGCTGCGCCATATGGGCCAGCAGGTCGTGGCCGGTGCCGTCGGGCAATACCATGTCCATCACCACGCAGTCGAACGGCGTGCCCGCCAGCGCCGTCGTGGCCGCTGCCACGCTGTCGGTGGTCACGATCTCGGCCTCCAGCGATTTCAGCAGTGCGCGAATGCTCTCGCGCAGCGCCGGGTCGTCCTCGATCACCAGCACCCGGCGCTGACCGGCCGCCATGCGTGCCTCCAGGCCCCGGATCGCCGCCGCCAGCTTGTCGCGCTCGCTGGGCTTGAACGTGTAGCCCACCGCGCCCAGGTGCAGCGCCGCTTCGGCATGATCGCTGACCGATACCAGATGCGTCGGGATATGCCGCGTGGCGGGGTCGCGCTTGAGCCAGTCGAGCAGCGTCAGGCCCGACTGGTCGGGCAGCGCCACGTCCAGCAGGATGCCGCATGGCTGATGCTGGCGCGCCAGTTCCAGGCCCTGCGCCGACGTGGTGGCGTGGATGCAGTCGAAATCGAGCTCGTGGGCCAGGTCGTAGAGAATGCCGGCGAAGTCGATATCGTCCTCGACCACCAGGATCAGCCGGTTGCCGCGCGTGCGATGGTCGCGGTCGTCGGGAATCGGTGCCGGATAGCCCGGCTGCACGCGCTCCATGGGCTCTTGCGCCGGCGCCGGCGCTGGCGGCACCGCGCGCGATGGCGGGGCCATCACCAGCGGCGCCGGGGCGCTGGCCGGCTGCGTCATCAGGCCAGCCTGCGTGGCGGAGTCCGCGCCGAGCAGGCGCGGCACGGTCAATGCAAACACGCTGCCCTGGCCCGGTTCGCTGGCCACCGAGATCACGCCGCCCAGAAGGCGGCCCAGCTCGCGCGAGATCGACAGGCCCAGGCCCGTGCCGCCATAGCGGCGGCTGGTGGTGCCGTCGGCCTGCTGGAACGCCTCGAAAATGACCTGCTGCTTGTCTTTCGGAATGCCGATGCCGGTGTCGCGCACCTCGAAGCGCACCGCGTCGTCACCCTGCGCGGCCAGCGCCAGCGTGACCGCGCCCGATTCCGTGAACTTGAACGCGTTCGACAGCAGGTTCTTCAGCACCTGCTGCAGACGCTGGTTGTCGGACACAATGGCATCGGGCACGCCGGGCAGGAATTCGACGCGGAACGGCACGCCCTTCTGCTCGGCGATCGGCCCGAACATGCCCTGCAGCGCCTCGGTCAGCGCCTTCAGTTCGACCGTTTCATGCTCGATCACCAGATGGCCGGCCTCGATCTTGGACAGGTCGAGGATATCGTTGATCAGGTTCAGCAGATCGGTGTTGGCCGCGTGGATGGTGGATGCATAGCGCACCTGCTCGGGGGTCAGCGTGCCTTCCTTGTTCTCCTGCAGCAGCTTGGCCAGGATCAGCGCACTGTTGAGCGGCGTGCGCAGTTCGTGCGACATATTGGCCAGGAATTCGCTCTTGTACTGGTTGGACCGCTCCAGCGCCCGGGCGTTGGCGGCCAGTTCGGCCTGGAAGGCCAGCATCTCCCGCTTCTGGCCTTCCAGCCGTTGCGCGTGTTCTTCCAGCTGGACGTTGGTCTGTTCCAGCTCCGCCTGCTGGGCTTCGAGCCGCGCCTGCGAATCCATCAGCGCGCGGCCGCGCTCTTCCAGTTCCTCGTTCGATACGCGCAGTTCTTCCTGCTGGACCTGCAGTTCCTCGCTCTGGCGCTGGGTTTCGCCGAGCAGCTTTTCCAGGCGGCCCCGGTAGGCGGCGGCCCGCAGGGTCATGCCGATCGGGTCGCCAATGCGTTCCAGCAGTTCCACGATGTCGGCGGTATCGCGCTGCATGGCGACAAAGCCCAGTTCCACCACGCCCACCACGTCGCCTTCGGCCGTCAGCGGCGCCGCCACGATCTCGTTTGGCGTCGTCCGGCCCAGGGCCGAGGACACCTGCAGATAGTCGGCCGGCAGGCCGCCCACCGCGATCACGCGGTTTTCCGCCGCCGCCTGGCCGGCCAGCGTCTGCCCCGCCGTCAGCGTCTGGGGCAGTTCGTCGGCGTTGGCCAGCGCCCAGGTGGCCACGCGGCGCATCTGGTCGCCATCCACCTGGTACACCACGCCCACGTGCGCCTGGAAGGCCTGCGCCAGCACGCGCACCAGCGCATCGGCCACATTGCCCGCCGACTGTGGATTGCGCACGGCCTGGTGCACCCGCACCTGCGTCTGCTGCAGCCACGCCACGCGCTGCATGGCCGCCTGGGACAGGATGTAGCGATACACCACCCCCGCCAGAAACCACAGCACGACCACGCCCGCGCCCCGGTTCGCGATGGCATAGATCGGCCGGATGCTGCTGGCAGGCGACACCGCGTAGCCGATGCCGATCAGCACCGTGCCCGCGGCGGCGACGATCAGCGGCAGCCTCGGGTCATTGCCGTACAGGGTCAGGCAGACCGGCACCAGGTAGAACAGCCACGCCGCCACCCCGAGCGGGGTGAGCGCATCCATGCCGAACACCACGGCCATCGAGACCGGAACAAGGATCGCGCCGAACAGGAAGCGTTGCAGGGAAGACGGTTGCATACCGGCGGGATAGAAGGAAAATCGCGGCTGCGCGCGCGCCAACGACCGCATGGCGCGCTACGACAAGCCAAAGCGACTTATGCTACCCCGCGCCAACCGAAATGGCTGTCGGTGTCGCGCCGACATCGGCCGGGCGACCAAGGGCCGCCCCTGGCCTCGCCGGTTCAGGCCCTGGACCTGGCTTTCGGCTTGGCCGCGGCCTGGTTCAGCGCCACCGCCGCGCGGATCAGGGCCTTCAGGGCGGTTTTGTTGATGGTGTCGCCCTGGTGGAAGTCGATCGCACGGCGCACGTTGCCGTCCAGGCTCGAATTGAACAGTCCCTTGGGATCATCCAGCGACGCGCCCTTGGCGAACGTCATTTTCACGGTGGCCTTGTAGACCTCGCCCGTGCAGAGGATGCCGTCGTGCGACCACACCGGCACGCTCCATTTCCACTCCTCGATCCCGTCGGGATCGGCTTCCCGGACGATGGCCCGCAATTGCGCCAGCATCTCGCCGCGCCAGTCGCCAAGCTCCGCAATCCTGGCATCGATCAGCTCGGCGGCCGGTACGCCGGCCTGCGGTTCTGACTTCTTCATGCTGCTGTCTCCCGATGAATGATGGGTTCGAGGCACCCCGACCAGCCCGGGCACCGCATCAAGGCTCCCGGTGCCCCGGCGAGGCATCACTATAAATCACACCATGACGGAATCGGACAGCGCCGTCCGCTTGACAACGCATTCTCCAATCACAATACTAGCTAGACTTTCATTCTCTAACGGAGAACGACACGGTTGTGTCGTCGCACAGTGTGGAACTGGCAGAACTCGAGATCTTCCGGGCGGTAGCGCGCGAACAGAGCGTCACCCGGGCCGCCAAATTGCTGGACCGCGTGCAGTCGAACGTGACAACGCGCGTGAAGCAGCTTGAGGAAAGCCTCGGCGTGGACCTGTTCCAGCGCGCGAACAAGCAGATGATCCTGACCCCGGCCGGACAGCGCCTGCTGGGCTATGCGGAGCAGCTGCTGGCGCTGGCCGAAGAGGCACGGCAGTCCATGCGCGCCGATGCGCCGAGCGGCCGCCTGCGCGTGGGGTCAATGGAAAGCACCGCGGCCACGCTGCTGCCCCGGCCGCTGGGCCGCTTCCACGCCGCGTGGCCCGACGTCGAACTGAATCTGAGCACGGGCACCTCGCAGGCGCTGGCGGACGGCGTGCTGGAACGCCGGCTGGACTGCGCGATCGTGGCCCACCCTGGCACGGGCAACCCGGCGGACATCGACCTATCGGAAATGGGCGCGGGCCTGGAAGGGGTTTTCCTGACCACCGAGGACCTCGTGCTGGTGCTACCGGCGACCCATCCGAAGGTGCGGCGCCCCGAAGACGTGACGCTGCGCCAGCTGGCCGCGTTCTCGCGCGGTTGCACCTATCGCCGGTGCGCCGAGGACTGGCTCGAACAGGCGGGCGACGATGTGCGCCGCCATCTCACCGTTATCGAACTCCCCTCGTACCACGCCATCCTGGCGCAGGTCACGGCAGGCTCCGCCGTGGCCATCGTGCCGCGCTCGCTGCTGGCCATGCAGGCCAATACGGGGGCCCTGCAGACCGCGCCGGTCCGCAAGGTGCATACGTACCTGATTCGCCGCGCCGCTTTCACCACCTCCGCCTACGCCGCATTCGAGCAGGAACTGCGCCGTAGCCAGCCCGCATGACAAGGAACTCCGCCATGGAAGCCAATCGTCAGAACCCGTCCCGCAACCTGTTGTCGCGCCTGGGCATCCGCCTGCCCATCATCCAGGCGCCGATGGCGGGCGTCAGTACCCCGGCCATGGCAGCGGCCGTATCCGAAGCCGGCGGCCTCGGCTCGCTTGGCGTGGGCGCCATGGACGCCGAGGGCGCACGCAAGGTGATTCGCGAAACCCGCGCGCTGACGTCGAAGCCCTTCAACATCAACGTGTTCTGCCATGTGCCGGCCAAGCCCGACGCCGAGCGCGAATCGGCCTGGCTGAAATACCTGGGCTCGGCCTTCGCCGAATTCGGCGCCACGCCGCCCGGCGCGCTGCGCGAGATCTACAAGAGCTTTGTGGTCGATGACGCGATGTACCAGATGCTGCTGGAAGAGAAGCCGGCCGTGGTGAGCTTCCATTTCGGCCTGCCGGCGCAGGCATGGATCGATGCGCTGAAGGCGGCCGGCATCGTGCTTTTGGCCAGCGCCACGTCGCTGCAGGAAGCGCGGCAGATCGAGGCGGCCGGTATCGACGCCATTGTCGCGCAGGGCTTCGAGGCCGGCGGCCATCGCGGCGCCTTCGATACCGAGGCCGAGGACGAAGGGCTTGGCACGTTCGCGCTGACCCGCGTGCTGGTGGCCCGCACGAACCTGCCTGTCATCGCGGCTGGCGGCATCATGGACGGCGCCGGCATCGCCGCCGTGCTGGCGCTGGGCGCCGCCGCGGCGCAGCTTGGCACGGCATTTGTCGCCACCAGTGAATCGGCCGCCGACGCCGCCTACCGCGCCGCGGTGACCGCCGACGAAACGCGCCCGACCACGCTGACCCGCGCCATCTCGGGCCGCGCGGCCCGTGGTTTCACCAGCCGCTTCACACGGCTGGGCACCGCCGCCGGCGTCCCGGCAATTCCCGACTATCCCGTGACGTACGACGCCGGCAAGGCGCTGCACGCGGCGGCCAAGGCCAAGGGCGTCAGCGAGTTTGCCGCCCAATGGGCCGGCCAGGCCGTGCCGCTGGCGCGCTCGATGCCCTCGGCCGAGCTGGTCGCCGTGCTGGAGCGCGAGCTGCGCGAGACATTGGATCAGTTGAGCGGCGTGCGGGCGGTGTTGGGCTGAGCATGCGTGCGGCGCGGAACGTTCAGGCCAGCAACCGGCTCCGCGCAAACTCCCCCGCCGCCCAGTCCAGGAACGCCCGCACACGTGGCGATAGCTGGCGCGAGCGCGGATAGAGCAGCGACACGGGCTGCGACGGCGGCGGCGTGTCGCGCAGGATCTCCACCAGCGAGCCGCGCCGGAGCTGTTCGACGATATGGAAGCGCGGCACCTGGGCGATGCCAAGGCCCAGTTCGATACCGGCCAGATAGCTTTCGGTGCCGGTGACGGCCAGCGGGCACGGCAGCGACAGGCGCTTCAGGTCGTCGCCGACCTCGAACTCCAGCGGCGTGACATTGCCCGTGCTCATCTGGCGGATGCCCACCATCCGGTGGCCCGCCAGCGATGCTAGGTCAGACGGCGTGCCGAAACGTTCCAGGTAGGCGGGCGTGGCGCAGGTCAATCGATCCAGCATGGCCACCTGACGGGCCACCAGTTCGCTGTCGGGCAGCTTGCCGTAGCGCAGCACGCAGTCCACGCCCTCCTGCACCAGGTCGACCCAGCGGTCGCCTTCGCTCATCGTGATCTGCAGTTCGGGGTAGCGGCTCAGGAAATCGGGAAAGCCTGGCATCAGGAAATGGCGCGCCAGGGTGCCCTGGACCTCGATCCGCAGCATGCCGCGCGGCTCGGCGCCGCTGAAGCCGCCCTCGGCGTCCTCGATGTCGTCCAGGATGCGCAGGCATCGGCGGTAATACGCCTCGCCGTCCAGCGTGGGCCGCACCACGCGCGTGGTGCGCTGTAGCAGCCGCACGCCCAGGCGCTTTTCCAGGTCGGCGATCACCTTGGTCACCGTGGAACGGGGCACCTCCATGTCGCTGGCCGCCAGCGTGAAACTGCGGCGCTCCACCACCCGTGTGTAAAGCCGCATCGCGTCGAATCGGTCCATCCGCGCCCTTTCCTGTGCCTTTTTATACGCTTTTGGAAACCATTGTTTCCCCAGCAGAACAAGTGCGGGCAATTCTAGACCGATTATCCAAACCAGACTATCGCGCATAGTGCAGTCACACCGCAGCCAGACGCGGTTGCCCACCACCCGTGACCGACCGGAGCCCAGTCATGACCGCCACCCTCTCAACCCCCTCCCAACCGACCCGCGTCGCGATCGTGACCGGCGCCTCGCGCGGCATCGGCGCCGCCATCGCCCGACGCCTGGCGGCCGACGGCCTGACGATCGTCGTCAACTACGCCGGCAGCGCCCGCGAAGCCGAAGCCGTGGCCGCGGACATCGAGGCCGCCGGCGGCCGCGCCCTGACCCATCAGGCCGACGTCAGTGACCCGGCCGCCGTGGCCCGCATGTTCACCGCAGCCGAGGCGGCGTTTGGTGGCGTCGATGTGCTGGTCAACAACGCCGGCATCATGAAGCTCGCCACGCTGGCCGAGACCGATGACGCGCTGTTCGACAGCGTCATCCATATCAACGTAAAGGGCACGTTCAACACGTTGCGCGAGGCGGCACGCCGCCTGCGCGATGGCGGCCGTGTCATCAATCTGTCGTCCAGCCTGGTGGGCCTGCTGATGCCGACCTATGGCGTCTACGCAGCCTCGAAAGCGGCCGTGGAAGCCCTGACCGCCGTGCTGATGAAGGAGATGCGCGGCCGCAATATCACCGTCAATTCGGTGGCCCCGGGGCCGACCGCCACCGAGCTGTTCCTAGACGGCAAGTCGCCGGAACTGATCGACCGCATGGCAAAGATGGCCCCGCTCGAACGGCTGGGCACTCCGGAGGATATCGCTAACGCCGTGGCGTTCTTCGCCGGCGCAGACGGGGCGTGGGTCAACGGGCAGACGCTGCGGGTCAATGGAGGGGTGATTTGATGAGTTTGTCGTGGGTGAAGCGCGCAGGGTTTGGCACCGCCCGTCGCTATGCGCTCCCCTCGCCCATGTAATGGGAGAGGGGTGGGGGAGAGGGCATGGCGGCGCCATCTTCGACCTGTCGCATTCCGGGCCGCTGGCCCTCTCCCCCGGCCCCTCTCCCGCATGGCGGGAGAGGGGAGCAACGCCCCCACCCTACCCCGCCAGGTGCCCTCTCAGCAGCCCGTTCACCTCGCCGGCCTTTTCCATCTGGCTCATGTGGCCGGCATCGTCGAACACCGTCACGGTGGCGCCAGCCGGGGCGTTTTCCGCGTGGGCGGGCGGGACGACCTGGTCCCTGGCGCCCCAGATCACCAGCGTGCGTTTGCCCGCCTCGGCCAGGCGCCGGCCCGGCTGCTCGCGCTGGCGGCCATCGGCGAACAGGCTGGCGCCCAGTGCCGCCAGTGCCTCGGGCACGCCGTCAAGCCGCTTGTACCGCAGCAGGTCGTCCAGCATCTGCCGGCTGACCAGATCGGGGTTGGCAAACAGCAGCTCGATGACCGGCTTCAGGTCCCGGCGCGACTGCGCGTTGACAAAGCCTTCCGTGTAGCCGTTGTTGATCTCGTCGCCAAAGCCCACCGGGGACACCAGCGCGACGGACAGCACGCGATGCGGGGCGTCCACGGCCAGTTGCGCGGCAATGCCGCCGCCCATCGAATGGCCCACCAGGTGCGCCTGGCCGATGTCCACCGCATCAAGAAAGCGGGTCACGAAGCCGGCCATCTCCGCCAGCGTCGTGCCAGCCAGGCGGGGCGTGGTCTGTCCGTGCCCCGGAAGATCCAGCGCCACCACGGTGTACGTGTCCGCCAGCGGATCAAGGTTGAACAGCCAGTTGTCCATATCTCCGCCAAAGCCGTGGAGGAACAGCACCGCCTCGGCGCCGTGGCCCCTGCGGGCGTAGCGGACGCGCAGGCCGTCGACCTCCACGAACTGATAGGCGGGGCCGGTCTCGTCTTCGTCTTCGTCGTCGGCCGGCGTCTCATAGCTGGCGACATACGCGTCGATTTCCGCATCGCTGACCTCATCGGGTGCGAGTACGCCAAGCAGCGCCTTCACAGGCAGCACGTCGCCCGCCTCGGCCACCTTGCGCCGCAGCGTGCCGGCGTCGGGGGCTTCCACGGCGTTGGCGATCTTGTCGGTTTCCACATCGAGGATCGGCATGCCCACGGTAATCTCGGCGCCGGTGTCGACCAGCCAGGCATTGATGGTGCCTTCCTTCATCGACAGGCCCCATTTGGGCATCACGATCGGGGTGATTGCTGCGGCCATCAGTGCTTGCCTCCCTTCATGGTCTTGCGCGCGGCTTCCACGATGCGGGCTGCGCTGGGGATATACAGGTCTTCGAGCGTCGGCGAGAACGGCACCGGCGTATGCGGCGGGCAGACCATCTCGATGCCGGCCTTGAGCGCGCCAAACGCCTGCTGCACGGTCTGGGCGGCGATGTCGGTGGCGATATTGCAGCGCGGGCTGGCTTCGTCCACCACCACCAGGCGGCCGGTGTTTTCCACCGATTCGAGCACGGTGTCCATGTCCAGCGGCGACAGCGTGCGCAGGTCGATCACTTCGGCCTCGATGCCGTCCCTGGCCAGCGTGGCCGCCGCCTCCAGCGCGCGATGCACCATCAGGCCATAGCTGACGATGGTCACGTCCTTGCCGTCGCGCGCGATATTGGCCTCGCCGAACGGAATCGCGTAGGCGCCCTCGGGCACATCGCCCTCCAGCCCGTACAGGTTCTTGTGCTCGCAGAAGATCACGGGGTCGTTGTCGCGGATGGCCTGGATCAGCAGGCCCTTGGTGTCGTACGGCGTGGACGGGCACACCACCTTCAGCCCCGGAATATGCGTGAAGATCGGCGTCAGCATCTGGCTGTGCTGCGCGGCCGCGCGGAAGCCGGCGCCGACCATGGCACGGATCACCACCGGCGTTTCGGCCTTGCCGCCGAACATGTAGCGGAACTTGGCGGCCTGGTTGAAGATCTGGTCGAAGCAGACGCCCATGAAGTCGATGAACATCAGTTCGGCGATCGGGCGCATGCCACAGGCGGCGGCGCCGATGGCGGCGCCCACGTAGGCCGATTCGGACAGCGGCGTGTCGAGCAGGCGGTCGCCGTGCCTGGCATAGAGCCCCTTGGTCACGCCGAGCACACCGCCCCAGGCGTCTTTCTCGCCGTCGGCGCCTGCGCCGCCGACAATATCCTCGCCGAGCATGATCACGCTCGGATCGCGGGTCATTTCCTGGTCGATCGCCTCGTTGATCGCCAGCTTCATACTGAGTTTGCGGGCCATGATGCTGTCTCCTTTGTTTTGGAATGGCTTAGTAGCTCACGTAGACATCGGTCATCAGGTCTTCGGGCCCCGGCAGCGGCGCGGCCTTGGCCTCCTGCACGGCGTGGTCGATCAGCGCGGCCACCTCGCGGTCGATGGCATCGAATTCGTCGCGCGTCACCACGCCGGCCTGGGTCACGGCCCGCGTGAACAGCTTCAGGCAGTCCTTGTTGGCCCGGATATCGTCCAGCTCGCCCGCGCCGCGATAGGTCTGGGCATCGCCCTCGAAGTGACCGTAGAAGCGGACCATCTTGCATTCCAGCAGCGACGGGCCGCCCCCTTCGCGCGCACGCCGGATGACCTCGCCGGCCGCCTCGTGCACGGCAAAGAAGTCGGTGCCGTCCACGGTCACGCCCGGGATGCCGAAGCCGGCCGCGCGATCGACATAGCTGTCGACGGCCGTGCCATAGTCGCGCGACGTCGATTCCGCGTAGCCGTTGTTCTCGATGACGAAGATCACCGGCAGGTTCCACACCGCCGCCAGGTTCAGGCTTTCCAGGAAAGTGCCCTGGTTCGACGCCCCGTCGCCGCAGAACGTGATGCCGACCTCGCCCTTGCCGCGAAACTTGGCCGCCAGCGCCGCGCCGCAGACCAGCGGCGCGCCCGCGCCCAGGATGCCGTTGGCGCCCATCATCCCCTTGGACAGGTCGGCGATATGCATCGACCCGCCCTTGCCGTTGCACGAACCGCCCTTCTTGCCGTAGATCTCCTTCATCATCGCCACCGGATCGACCCCCTTGGCGATGCAGTGGCCGTGGCCCCGGTGCGTGCTGGCGATGCGGTCGCCATCGTGCAGATGGTGAAGAATGCCCACGCCCGCCGCCTCCTCGCCGGCGTAGAGGTGCACGAAGCCGGGAATATCCCCCCGGCCGAAATCCACATGCAGGCGTTCCTCGAAATCGCGGATCGTCCGCATCTTGCGGTACACGGTCAGCAATGTCTCCTTGTCGAGGGGCAGCTGCGCTGACTGCGAAGTGCTGGCGCTCATGGTCGTCTCCTTTGGTGGTGGTACTGCCTTGTGATGGTGGGATGAAGGGGGGCCGGCTCAGGTCAGCGCCGGCACGCTGCGCATCAGCTGCTCGCACGCGGCGTAGCGCATGCAGGCCGCCACGTCGATGCTGCGGAACGCGTGGTCGTGCAGCGTGACGGTTACCTCGTCGTGCGGCCCGAACGCCAGCTCGCGTTCGCCGTCCAGCGCGACGATGCCGGCGCGCTGGCGCACACGGTGCGGCCGCGCGTGCGCGATGCGGTGCCAGCCGGCAATCGGCACGGTGCAGAGCAGGCCCGGCGCAATCGGCGCCAGCAGGTCGAAGACGCCCTCGCCGGCCGGTGCCAGCTCGATGGCCAGGCCGCCCGGATCGCGCCGGCCAATCGGTTCCAGCAGCCCGGCGATGGCGGACAGGCCAATTGCCTGCGGATCGGCATAGGCCACGTAGACAGCGGCCAGCGTGTCGGCCCGCCATAGCGCACGGGCGCCGACGAACTGCTCGTGCGCGATGACGGCATCGACCAGGGCAATATCGCGCCGGAAGCCGCCATCGGCATCGCGAATCACGATATCGAGCCGCTTGTTCGACACCAGCGCGCGGCCCGCGGGGATCTGCCCGGTGGCGTACAGCCCCGCGGCCAGCCCGGTGATGGTCGGCTCGCGCATTTCTGGGAAGGCGTTGTTGGTGCCGGTGGAAAGCCCGGCAATCGGCACTGCGCCGCATTCGCGCACCACGGCGCGGTGCGTACCGTCGCCGCCCAGCACGATGATGACGGACACGCCGGCGTCGGCCATATGACGGGCGGCGTGCAGCGTATCGTCGACGCGCGCGGTCACCGGCATGTCGATGAAGTCCACCGCCGGCAGGCGGGCATCGGGCCCCTGGTGGCGCGTCAGGTGCCGGTTCAGCATGACGCGCAGGCCCTCGCGGTCCGGCATCATCATCACGCGGTCGATGCCGCAGGCCGCCAGCGCGGCCAGCAGGCGCAGCACGATATTGACGCGGTCAGCCAGCTGCAGGCTGTTGGCGTTGGCGATCACGCGGCGGATATCGCGCGCCGATACGGGATTGGCGATGATGCCGACCAGCGGTACGCCCATGTCCTGTCTCCTGTCGCTCTTGTCGTGACAGGGACTTTGCAATGGGTGTGCCAGGGGCGTGGCGGCGATGCCAGGGCCCGAAACCCCGGGAAATGGCGTGCGGCCCCACGGGATAACCCGGAGGCCGCACGCCATTCCGCCGGGTCAGGGTGTGACAGGTGTCACAGTACAGGTGTCCTGGGCTGGACAGTCGTCACGGCTGGCCGCCATCGCGCCGGTTGGGCGACGCGATGCCGTACCGTTCCATGCGCCGGTATAGCGTCATGCGGCTGATGCCGATCTGCCGCGCCACCGCGCTCAGGTTCCAGCCCGACGCGCGCAGGTACTGCATCAGCAGCATGGCTTCGGGTGTGGCTTTGGGTGCGGCTTCGGACGGCACTGCCCGGGCCTTGGCTTCCGCCTCGGCCGAAGGCAACGCGGCGCCTGCCGGGGCGCCGAATCCGTCGGGCAGGTCATCGGGCGTGACCACGCCACCGTGGCAGATCGCGCAGGCGTATTCGATGACATTGCGCAGCTCGCGCAGATTGCCGGGCCAGCGGTGGGCATGCAGCCGCTGGCGCGCGGTGTCGGCCAGTGTCACGGTTCGCGGACTGCGCGGCCCTGGCGCGGCCGCCTGACCGCCATCGCCACCGGCCAGCATCTTGTCGATCAGCCAGTCCATGTCCTGCCGCTCGCGCAGCGGGGGCAGCTCGAAGCGCGCGCCGTTCAGGCGGTAATAGAGATCCTCGCGGAACTGGCCGGCTTCCACCAGTTGGTCCAGCCGGTGGTGCGTGGCCGAGATCACGCGCACATTGACGGGCACCGGCCGCGTGGCGCCGATGGGCAGTACCTCGCCTTCAGCCAGCACGCGCAGCAGCCGCGATTGCAGGTCGCGCGGCATGTCGCCAATCTCGTCGAGGAACAGCGTGCCGCCATCGGCCTCCTGGATCAGGCCGCGCTTGCCGCGCGCCCCGGCCCCGGAAAAGCTGTTGGGCAGGTGGCCGAACAGTTCGCTTTCGATCAGCGTTTCGGGAATCGCCGCGCAGTTGAACGCCACGAATGGCTGGGCCCGACGCGCGCTGGCCTGGTGCAGCGCCTTGGCGAAGTATTCCTTGCCGCTGCCGGTCTCCCCATGAATCAGCAGGTGGATGCGCGCATCGACCAGCCGTGCCGCGCGTTGCAGTTGCTGTTGCATGGCCGTATCGCCGCCGCTCAAGGCCGCCAGCGCCGCTGGCAGTGCCGCCACGGGTTGCGCATCGGGTCGCGACTGCCAGCGCAGCGCGGGCGGCATCACGCTCAGGTACAGCAGGCCGCCGCTACGGTGCAATGCCACCAGCCGCTGTTCGCTGGGCCGGGAATAGACGAAGCGCCCCAGATCGTCGATCCGGGCATCGAACAGCGCCTCGAACGACTGCCCCAGCACGGGCGTGCCGGGGCTTTCGCCCTCCAGCATGCGTCTGGCGCGGTTGTTGCAGCCGACAATACGGCCTGCGGCGTCCAGCGCCAGCAGGTATTCGGGGCTGACATCGACGAACTCCGGCGCGACATTGAGCTTCAAAATCCAGTCCCGGTGATGGACGCGCAGGAAGTTGGCGTTTTCGATATGGGCGGCGTAGATGCGTACCATCTGCAGCGCCAGGCCCTGGCTGGCCTTGGCCGCGGGCGACGTCAGCGCCGAGATGTCAAGAATCGCGTTGAGCCGGCCCTGCGTGTCGAACAGCGGCGCGGCGGTACAGGTCAGCGGGATATGCGTGGCATCGAAGTGATCGGCCTGATGGACGGTCAGCGCCTCGCCCGTGACCAATGCCGTTCCGACGGCACAGGTGCCCGCGCCGGCTTCGCTCCATTCCGACCCCAGGTAGAGGCCCGCGTGACGCAGCGCGGCGTCGGTATTGGCATCGCCGATATAGTCGACGGTCACCCCCTGGGCATCGGTCAGGAGCACCACGTAGCCGAGGCCGGCGACATGGCCATATAGCGATTCCAGCCCGTGCCGGGCGATGCGTGCGAAGTCGTCGATGCGCTGCTGGTGCTCGCGCAGGCACGACGACTCCACGATCCGCGCCTCTTGCATGCGTGACGGGTCCAGGCCGTACTGATGGACGCAGCGCCGCCACGAATTCTGAATCATCGCGTCGTGCCCGATCGGCGCGGCGGATTCGGCAGGCAGGGGCAGCCAGGTGGTGGCATGCACCACGGTTTCGATGTGCTCGCGTTGCCGCAGGTCCATCGCTGTCTCCTTATCGGTCTGCGGGGTACTGTATCCCACCGCCCTGCCGGCGCAAACGCGGCGCTGCAGCATCGCGCCGCGAGATGCCCGCGCGATCACTTTATGGCGGTTAATGGCATTATTTCCGCGCTGTCTGTCCCCCCGTTTGCCGCCCTTCCAACCACCGGTGCAGCGCGATCCCTGGGCGGTTAATCGCATTTTGTTGTCCGATTCTCAAAACAGCGTTTCCCGTGCCGGCACTTCACTTGCCGCCCTATACGCGGGATCATCCAGGGTTGCCAAAAACCGAAAGAGTCCCTCACATGTTCGAGCGTCGTTATGGGGCCGTGGCCCTGTCAGCCTGCGGCCTGATCGTCCTGACCGCTCTGGCGGCCACGCGTGCCGTGTCGTGGTGGTGGGTGGCGCTGCCGCTGGCGCTATGCCTGGTGGGCACCCACGACCTGCTCCAGCGCCGCCACGCCATCCTGCGCAACTACCCCATCTGGGGTCACGCGCGTTTTTTCCTGGAACTCATCCGGCCGGAAATCCGCCAGTACTTTATCGAGGACGATACGTCCGAGGCGCCCTTCTCGCGCGCCCAGCGCAGCCTGGTGTACCAGCGCGCCAAGAACGAGGTGGATAGCCGTCCGTTCGGCACCGAATCGGACGTCAAGCGCCCGGGCTATGAATGGATCAGCCACTCGCTGGCCCCGACGAAAATCGCGTCGGCCGATTTCCGCGTCACGGTGGGGGCTGATCGCGCCCAGCCTTACGACATCTCGGTCTTTAATGTTTCTGCGATGAGCTTCGGCGCGCTGTCGGCCAACGCCATCCGCTCGCTCAATCGCGGCGCCAAGATCGGCGGGTTCGCCCACGACACTGGCGAGGGCTCGATTTCGCCATATCACCGCGCCGAGGGCGGCGACTTGATCTGGGAACTGGGCTCGGGCTACTTCGGCTGCCGCCGCGCCGATGGCAGTTTCGACCCCGAGCTGTTCGCCAGGCAGGCAGCCGACCCGCAGGTCAAGATGATCGAGGTCAAGCTGTCGCAAGGCGCCAAGCCGGGCCATGGCGGGGTGCTGCCAGCCGCCAAGATCACGCCGGAAATCGCGGCCACGCGCGGCGTGCCGATGGGTGTCGATTGCGTGTCGCCCGCCGCCCATAGCGAATTCTCGACGCCGCTGGAACTGCTGCAATTCGTCGATCGGCTACGTAACCTGTCGGGGGGCAAGCCCACCGGCTTCAAACTGTGCATCGGCCATCCGTGGGATTTCTTTGGTGTGGTCAAGGCGATGCTGGCATCGGGAATCCTGCCGGACTTCATCGTGGTCGATGGCGCCGAAGGCGGCACCGGTGCGGCCCCGCTGGAGTTTGTCGACCATATCGGCGTGCCGCTGCAGGAAGGGCTGCTGCTGGTCCACAACACGCTGGTCGGCGCCAACCTGCGCGACAAGATTCGCGTGGGCGCCAGCGGCAAGCTGATCAGCGCGTTCGATATTGCCCGCACGCTGGCGATGGGGGCCGACTGGTGCAATGCGGCCCGTGGCTTCATGTTCGCGCTGGGTTGCGTGCAGGCGCAGAAGTGCCACACCGACCGCTGCCCCGTGGGCGTGGCCACGCAGGACCCGGTCCGCCAGCGCGCCATCGTGGTGCCGGACAAGGCCGAGCGCGTGGCCAATTTCCATCGTCATACCGTGCATGCGCTGCAGGAACTGCTCCAGGCGGCCGGGCTGCATTCGCCCCGCGAACTGACCCCGCACCATATCGTGCGGCGTCTGTCGCCCAGCGAGGTCAAGCCGATGTCCGAGCTGTTCGATTTCCTGCAGCCGGGCGACCTGATCAACGGCAACCTGCGTTTCAGCCTGTGGGAAAAGTACTGGCCGATGGCCCGCGCGGACCATTTCGGCATCCCGGTCTGATCAGTACTCGCCCAGCGCCCAGCCGCTGATATAGGCGAAATATTCGCGCAGCCAGGCGTTGTAGCGCACGTACAGCGGCGTCGGCGCGCCCACGCCCGACACCGCGCCGAAGCCGGCCTTGCGCGCAATGCGCTCGGCGCGCAGCAGGTGGAAGTCGCTGGTCACCATCGCCAGTGGCGCGTCGGCGCCGATGCCATGCTGTGCCAGCACCTGGCGCGAGAAACGCATGTTCTCCTCGGTGCTGGTGCTGCGGTCCTCGCGCAGCACGCGTTGCGGCGGCAGGCCATGACGCACCAGATAGTCGGCCATCAAGCCGGCTTCCGTGCAGTCGAGCCCCCCTGAAATCGCGGCCGCCGGTCACCACGAGCGGCACCGCCGGCCACTGGCGCGCCAGCGCCAGCCCCGTGTCGAGGCGAGACTTCAGCGTGGGGGATACCTCGCAGTTGGGCGATCCGGACCCCAGTACGAGGATGGCCGCCGGCGGCTGCATGGCCGCGTCAGGCGCGGTGAGCGTGGTCGGCGCATGGGCGCCATGGCTCAGGAAGCGGAAGAAGACGGCGACGCTGAGCAGCCAGACGATCAGGATCGCCCAGCCGGCGCGCCACAGCCACGCCGCGCCCGGATACGTACGGCGCCAGCGCGCCACCGCGTGCCAGCGCATCGCCAGGGCAAGCGCGGCCAGTCCGAGCACGCCCGGCACGACCACGCCAAAATTCATCACGCCCCGCAGCGCCAGCATCAGGGCATCGCCAAGCAGCACGCCGCCCAGCAACGCCATCGCTGTACGCCACCCTTTCGATCTATTCGCCATTCCCGCGTCCACAAGCCGTGTCAGGCGGCGATGCTACAACCGAATGGCGGCCTGGCGATTGTCAGCTGGCAAGAAACTTCACCACCGCCTGGTTGAACCCGTCCACCTGCTGCAGGTTGGATAGGTGCGCGGCGTACAGTTCGACGTACTGGGCGCCGGGGATGGTGTCGGCCAGATAGCGGCCATCGGCGGGCGGCGTCGGGATATCGCCCGAGCCGGCAATGACCAGCGTGGGCGTGGTGATGCGGCCGATGTCGGCACGCAGGTCGGCATCGCGCACGGCCAGGCAATTGGCGGCGTAGCCACGCGCATCGGTGGCGCCGAGCATGGCGCGCAGATGCTGGACCAGTTCCGGCTGCTGCGCGGCGAAATCGCGGGTCAGCCATTTGTCGACCACGGCGGCGGCGATCGACGCCACGCCATCGCGCTCCACGGCGGCAGCGCGGTTGGTCCAGTTCTCGGGCGGGCCGATATACGCGGCCGTATTGCAGAGCACCAGCTTCTGCAGGCGGTCGGCGTGATGCAGCGCCAGCCACATGCCCGTGATGCCGCCCATCGACAGGCCGCAGAAATGCACCCGCTGCAGGCCCAGGTGATCGAGCAGCGCGATCACATCGCCGCCAAGCTGGGCGATGCGGTACGGGCCCTCGGTCACGGCCGACTGGCCATGGCCGCGCGTGTCGTAGCGCAACACCCGGAAATGCCTGGTCAGTGCAGCCATCTGCGGCTGCCACATCTCGAAGCTGGTGCCCAGCGAGTTGGACAGCACCAGCACCGGCAGGCTGGCATCGCCCTCGAGCTGGTAGTGGAGCTTGACGCTGGACGGGGCGGACAGTTCGGCGAAGGGCATGATCGGGCTCCGGCTCAGTTCTGGGCGATGGCCGAACCGTGCTGCGCCAGCGCGGTGACCTTCATTTCCATGTACGGATACAGCGGCAGCGCCGTCAGGATCGTGTGCAGCTCGTCGGCGTCCTTGACGTCGAAGATGCTCACGTTGGCGTACTGGCCAGCCACGCGCCACAGGTGACGCCACTTGCCGTCGCGCTGCAGTTGCTGCGAGTAGGCCTTTTCGTCGGCCTTGATCTTGTCCGCCACCTGCGGATCGAGCGAATGGGGGATACGGACAGTCATTTCGACCATGAACAGCATGGCGGCTCCTTCTTGGTTAATGGGGGGACAGGCGCGTGGCGGCATCAGACGGTGGCGACCGGCGTCACAGGCGAGCCCATCGCGCCGGGCAGCCGCAATGGTGGCGCCGACAGGAAAAAGCGGTGGCGGCCTTCGGCACGCAGATATGCCGCCAGGTCGCGCAGGTGCCAGAGTTCGCCCAGCGGCAAACCCAGCTTGAACAGGCAGTGGTGATGCAGCGGCAGCATCGGCACCGGGCCGGCGCTGTCGGGCACCGGCCGCGCCGGATAGCGTTCCACCGCGTAGTTGTCCGCGGCAATCGCGGCGATGCCGGTGTCCGTGATCCACTGCAGCAGGCGCTCGTCGCGCCCGTCCAGCGCGCAACAGCTGTTGTGCAGCAGCGCGGCGTCGGGCTGGCCCGCCATCTCCACGAGCATCTCGGCAAACCCGGTGCGCAGCACCAGGATGTCGCCGCGGCCTACCTCCACGCGGTCGGCGTCGATCACGCGCATCAGGTCGCCGTAGCCCACCGTGCGGCATTCGCGGCCGTAGTGGTGCGACAGGTCGACCAGCACGCCGCGCGCCTGGATGCCGTGCGTGGCGAAGGTCTCGATGCCCAGCGCCTCGGCGTGGCTATGATCGTGGCCGCAGGCGTGCGCCGCGAATTGGTCGGCTTCGGCGTAGTCCACCGGGCCGACGATATCGGTATTGGGCCGGAACCCGTTGTAGTACACGCGCTCGGCCACGCCGTCGCCGTCGGCATCGAACAGCGCGCCCACGTGCGCCAGCGAATCCCATTGCGTGGAGTACTGCATCGACAGCAGCACCTGGTCGTCGCTGAGCACGTCCAGCGCGCGCGGGTCCACCTTGGCCAGCGGGAAGTTGACGTACGCGACGTCGTCGCGGAACGTGGGCCGCAGCACCGGCGGATGCCGGCGCGGGTTCAGCACGTTGCCGCCGGGCAGGTCCAGCGGCAGCGACAGGCAGAAGGTACGGCCGCTGCGGATTTCCTGGGCGGCGGCCCGCACGCAGTCCGCCGTGATCAGGTTCAGGCGGCCAAGCTGATCGTCATCGCCGAAGTCGCCCCAGTTGGCGCCTTCGGGTCGTTGCTTCCATCGTTTCATGAGGACGGCTCAGGTATCGGCTCAGGTATCGGCTCAGAGATGGCGCACGCCGTCCAGGTACGCCTTGCGCCAGCGCACGATCTTGACCTCGGCAAACAGGTCGGCCTGGTGGAACGGATCGGCCTCGATAAAGGCCTGGGCCGCCTCGCGCGTATCGACGTCGAGGATGTAGATCCCGCCGCCGCCATCGCTGCCGTCGTCGTTCAGCTTCGCGCCGCAAGCCAGCAGCAGCCGCTTGTTGGCTTCAAGGTAATCCAGGTGCGTGGGCCGGTTGGCCTGGCGCACGTGCTGGTGATTGGGCTTGTCGAAGGTTTCGATCAGGTACGGCATGCGAGGTCTCCAGGTTGTACTGCGCAAAGACTTCAGTGGGTGGCCATGCCCCAGGCCAGCATCGCCACGATGTAGATGGCACCGACCCAGAACATCATGATCACGGTGTAGCCCATCACGTCCTTGAGCTTGAGCTTCGAGAGCGCCAGCGCCGGCAGGATCCAGAACGGTTGCACCAGGTCGTTCCATGCGTTGCCCAGCATCACCGACATCGACGTCTGCGCCACCGAACTGCCGATGGCCTTGGCCGCATCGACCATGAACGGGCCCTGGATCACCCAGTGTCCGCCGCCGGACGGGGCAAAGAAGTTGATCACGAAGCTGCTGACCAGGCCCCAGAACGGCAGGGTCTGCGGCGTGGCGATATCGACGAACACGCGCGAGATGGTATCCACCAGCCCCGAGCCCGCCATCACCGCCATGATGCCCGCGTAGAACGGATATTGCAGGATGATGCCCGAAATCGTCTTGATGCCCTCGTTGAGCTTGGCCACGTAGTTGGCCGGCGTGCCCAGCAGCAGCACGCCGATGAACAGGATCAGGAAGTTGATCAGGTTCAGGTCCAGCGTCCCGCCCTGCACGAAGTACAGCACCGCATAGGCCATGCCGCACAGCCCGATCAGCAGGCTCAGCAGGCGGCTGTTGTTCATGCGCGCGGCCAGCGTGTTCTCGATGCCCATGCTATGGCCGCCGGCTGCCGATTCCCGTGCCTCCGGTTCTTCCTTGATCTCGACCACGTCCCTGGCATCGCGCGGATGCAGCATGGCGTTGAGCAGCGGCAGCGTGACGATCACGGCCAGGCTGGTCAGCAGCATCGGCACCGAGAAAATGGTGTCCTTGAGCGCGATGACGCCCATCAGCTTTTCCATCGGGTGTCCCGGCGTGGAGATCAGCACCGGGATACTGGCCGACAGGCCCAGCCCGTACATCGTGAAGCCGCTATAGGCCGAGGCAATGATCAGCGGGTAATGCACGCCCTTGACCTTCACGGCCAGCTTGCGCGCGATGATGCCGCCGATCACCAGGCCGAAGCCCCAGTTCAGGTAGCTGCCGATGCCGCCCACCAGCGTCGCCACGATGATCGCGCCACGCGGCGTGGCCACCCGGGCCACGATGCCGTTCAGGAAGCGGTCCACCAGCGGCGCGGTGGCCAGCACGTAGCCCATGGCCAGGATCACGGCCATCTGCGTGGTGAACGAGAGCAGGTTCCAGAAACCCTTGCCCCAGTTGGTGATGATGGCGCTGGCGCCCTGCCCCTCCACCAGCATCGCCATGACCATACTGAGCAGCGTCAGGCCGATGGCAAACACGAAGGGGTCCGGCAGATACCGGCGCATCAGTTCCGTAAAGAACCCGGCAACCTTGTTCAAGGCTTGTCTCCTGAGAGTCGAAATGACCGCATGTCGAACCAGCGTTCTACATGCGAACGTCTTTTAGTCGTGCCCGGGAGCGTAAGACTTTGTATCGAGCAATGTCAAGGCAACGAATCGGTCCATTCATTCCCTGACGCGCAACAATTCGATGTTGCGGCGCAGCGCAACATGACCCCTTGCCGATAGCGCGGGGTCCGGTGTGGATCGGGAGGAAACAGGGGTTTTGCGATGCAGCATCCACCTTTCAGGTCAGAAAGGTGGATGTCCGGTATCCGCACAGAACGCGGGGCCGTCAACGACGGCGAGGCCAGTGAAAAGGCCCGGCACATGGCCGGGCCTTCGGAGGCATATCGCGCTTCAGCGAATGCGCAGTTCGTTGCGCACGTCCTTCACGCCCATGACATGCTCGGCGATGTCCTCGATGCGATGCTTCTCGCTCCGGTCATGGGCCGCGCCGCGCAGCGTGACCACGCCGCCATCGACATCGACCTCCACCTCCTGCAAGTCGACATGGCCGTCGTGCGCCAGGCGCGAGCAGACATCGTCGCGAATGCGCTCGTCGGATCGGACATAGCCCTTTGGCCAGACGGGCTCGGATCGATGCACCGGCCCGCCGTAGCCGCCGCCATAGCCACCCCCGTAGCCGCGCTCGGCCTCGCCGGGCACGCCGGCCACACGGCCCCCGGCGCCGGGCCGATAGCGCAGGGCGCCGTCCTCGTGCCGGTCCTGCCAGTTCACGTCCGCCGCGCGATGCCAGCGGGCGCGGCCGGGTGCGGTGCGCAGGCCGTCGTCGTCCGCAATGCCATAGGCGGCCGGATCGACATGCGATGACGCATACACGCTGGCGTCGGGCCTGGGGCCGCGCGCCCAGGGGCGCGGATACGAATCCGGGCCGCCAAAGTCCTCGGTCTGGTCGTGTACGGCCCAGTCGCTGCCTTCATTGAGCACACCGGGGCGGAACCAGGGGTTTTTCAGCTTCTGTGTCATCTGGGTCTCCTTAGCGCGTCTGCCGCGATCCCTGGCACCCTGCAAGTTCTGTTCCGCTGCCTGCCCGGCCACAATCCCCCAACTTTCGGCGGGAATCGCGCGCGGGCCATGTAGACCTGCGCGCGGGTGTGGAAGATTTACCGCACCCGGGTGTGTCAGTCAGCCCCCAGCCGCGCACGCAGGAAATCCACAAAGGCGCGCACTTTGGGCGATGCCACCGCACCGCGCGGAAACACCGCGTTGAAATCCTGCGCAGGTCCGGTCCATTCGGGCAGCACGCGCCGCAGCCGTCCCGCCGTGACGTCGGCGGCCATGCTCCGGTGCATGGCCAGCGACAGGCCCTGCCCCGCGCAAAGCGCATCGTGCAGCAGCGCGGGATCGCTGGCGACGATGACCGGGTCCACGGCGAAAGACTGGGTGCGCCCGCCGTCCCTGCGCAGCGGCCACGCATAGCCGCGCTCGCGCCGCGCCTGGTGCAGGGCCAGCGTGGCATGGCGCACGAGGTCGGACGGGTGCACCGGCATGCCGGCGCGCTTCAGATAGCCGGGGCTGGCATAGACGCCCGTGGCAAAGCTGCCGAGCCGGCGCGCCACCAGATCGGAATCGGGCAGCACGCCCAGGCGCAGCGCCACGTCGATGTCATCGGCCACCAGGTCGAGCGGCACATGCGTAGCCAGGATTTCGAGCCTGACCTCGGGACAGGCCGTTCGGAAATCCGCCAGCAACGGCGCGATCCACGCCGCCCCGAACGAATATGGTAGCGTCACGCGCAACCAGCCGCGCGGGCCCGCCTGCAACTGGTGGACCGCCGCCTCGGCGTCGTCGATCTGGCGCACCATGTCGCGCGCATGGGCGTAGTACAGCCCGCCTGCCTCGGTCAGCCCAAGCCGGCGCGTGGTCCGATGCAGCAACTGGGCACCCAGTTGCGTTTCCAGCGCCATCACCCGGCGGCTGACGGTGGTCTTGGGCATCTTCAGCAGCCGCGCCCCGGCCGTGAAGCTGCCCGCCTGCACCACGCGCACAAAGATCAGCGTGTCGTTGAGATCCGCGGCCATGCGGTCCACTCCCGAAAGCAAAGAGGCGGAGATTGTCCCATCAATGGCTCAATCACGCCCATTTCCGAGGACTAATCAGCATGCGCGGCCGTCCCTACGATGCGCACATTCCCCTGCAAGCTGGAGCCAACATGAAACTGAGCGAATACGTTACCCACGACGCGCTGGGCCTGGCCGCCCTTGTCGCCCGCAAGGAAGTCACAGCCCAGGAGCTGGCCGAACTGGCACGCGCGGCAATCGAAGCGGTCAACCCCGCCATCGGCGCGGTGGTCGAGCATTGGCCGCTGGCCGACGCCGGACAGGCTTCGGTCGATGGGCCGCTGGCCGGCGTGCCCTTCCTGATCAAGGACCTGGCCATCGCCATGGCCGGCAAGCGGCTGGAACTGGGGTCGCGGCTGGCGGCCGGGCTGGTGGCGCCGAACGATTCGAACCTGATGCAGCGGCTGCGCGCCGCCGGGCTGGTCACGCTGGGCCGCACGGCAACGCCTGAAATGGCGTTCAGCACGGCCACCGAATCGGTGCAACAGGGCCAGACCCGCAATCCGTGGGATACGCAGCGCAGCGCGGGCGGTTCCAGCGGTGGGGCCGCCGCAGCCGTGGCGGCCGGGATCGTGCCGCTGGCCCACGCCACCGATGCGGCGGGATCGATCCGCGTGCCGGCATCGTTCACAGGCCTGTTCGGCCTCAAATCCACGCGCGGGCGGGTCTCGAACGGTCCGGCACTCGATGAGGTCTTTGTCGGGCTTGGCGTGCAAGGCGGCCTGAGCCGCACCGTGCGCGACAGCGCCGCGCTGCTCGATGCCATCCACGGCACCGCAGCCGGCGAGCCGTACCACACGGCGGCCCCCGCGCGGCCCTTCCTCGCCGAGGTCGGCCGCGACCCGGGACGCCTGCGCATCGGGCTGATGCTGGCGCCCTGGAACGATGGCGCGGTGTCACAAGTTGTGACCGATGCCACCGCCGATGCCGCCCGCAAGCTGGCCGGTCTGGGCCATCACGTCGAACTGGTGCGCCCGGCGCTTGGGGTGTCCTGGGACGCCTTCGTCCATGCCAACGCGCAAATCTGGTGTGCCACGCTGGTGAACTGGATCGACGCCATCGCCGCGCAGACCGGCCGGCGCGTGGATGCCGATACGCTGGAACCTGCCACGCTGGCGGCCTATCGCTACGGCCAGCGTGTCACCGGCACCGCCTTCGCGGCGGCCCTGGATATCCGCAACGCCGTCACGCGCGCCACGGCCGGCTGGTTTGCCGAGACCGACATTCTGATGACGCCCACCATGCCAGACCTGCCCGAGCCCGTGGGCACCTATGCGGCCGGCGCCGAACAGATGGACGGCCTGGCATGGACCGCGCGCGTGTTCCGGCACTCGCCGTTCACACCGGCCTTCAACGTGGCGGGCCTGCCCGCGATGTCCGTCCCGATGGCCACGGCGCCCACGGGGCCGCATGCCGGGTTGCCCATCGGCATCCAGTTCGGCGCCGGCTTCGGGCAGGAAGCGACGCTGTTGCGCCTGGCCGGCCAGATCGAGCAGGCACACCCATGGGCCGGCCGGCTTCCGGCGGTCTGGGCGGGCCGGACGTGAAGCCCGGGCCGGGCGGATGTGGAGCCCGGGCCGGGCGGTGGGGCCGACGCATTAGAATGACGCGCCAGCCCTGCTCCACGTCGCCATCACCGCCCCATGATTCCGTCCGTCTCCGCCCTGCACAACCGCCTGAAGATGCAGCACCTGCGCCTGCTGGTCGCCATCGAGGAACGCGGCTCGCTGCGCCAGGCGGCCGAGGCCCTGACGCTGTCCCAACCGGCGGTCAGCAAGATGCTGCAGGACATGGAAGACCTGCTCGGCGTGGCGCTGTTCGAGCGGCACGCGCGCGGCCTGCGGCCCACGCGCTTTGGCGGCGCGGCCACGCGCTACGCCAAGCTCGTGTTTGCCGACATGGCCGGGTTGCGCGATGAACTGGTGGCGCTGGAAGCGGGCAAGATCGGCCGGGTGCGCGTGGGCGCGGTGATGGCGCCCACGCCGGGGCTGCTCGCCAGCGCCATCCGCCAGCTCAACCGCGACCACCCGCAGCTTGAGATCGCCGTGCAGGTGGACACCAGCGACGTGCTGATGCCGCAACTGGAGCGCGACCAGCTCGACATCGTGCTGGGCCGCGTGCCCGAGGGCTGGGACAGCAGCGCGCTGGATTTCGAGCAGCTTGGCGACGAGGGCCTGGCCATCGTGGTCGGGCCGCAGCACCCGCTGGCAACACGCAGCGAACTGGCGTTTGGCGAGCTGACCCGGTATCCGTGGATCATGCAGCCCCGCCCCAGCCCGATGCGGGCGCTGCTGGACCGCTCGTTCGAGGACGCCGGCGTGCCGGCACCGCCATCGACCATCGAGACGGCAGCCGTGCTGATGACCACCTCGCTGCTGATCGACAGTGAACTGATTGCCGTGCTGCCCGCATCGGTGGCCGCCTACTACGCGCAGCTGGGCGCGCTGGCCGTGCTGCCGCTGCCCCTGCCGATCAAGCTCGGGCCGTACGGCATCGTCACCCGGCGCGGGCGCCCGGTGTCGGCGTCGATGAGCCTGCTGATCGATACCCTGCGCGCCCACGCCGCCTGACCACCGCCCGGCCGGCTCAGCGTCCCCAGCGCAGCACCAGCGGATCGAGCCGGCGCGCCACCTTCAGCAAACCCTCGCGCGTGGCCGGATGCATCGGCTGCAGCGGATGCCGCACGGCATCCGAGCGGATCACGCCGCCTTCCTGCATCAGCACCTTGGCCGTGGCCAGCCAGCCCTGTCGGTTTTCGTAGTTGATCAGCGGCAGCCATTGCTGGTAGCGGTCGGCCGCCGCGTCGGCATCGCCGGCCTGCCAGGCATCGAGGATCTGGCGGATGCCGTCCGGGTAGCCGGCCCCGGTCATGGCGCCGGTGGCGCCGGCTTCCAGGTCGGCCATCAGCGTGATGGCTTCCTCGCCGTCCCAAGGCCCCACGATAGCGTCGCCGCCCAGCGCGATCAGTTCGCGCAGCTTGGCGGCCGCCTGCGGCACCTCGATCTTGAAGTACGACACATGGGCCAGTTCGCGGGCCATGCGGGCCAGGAACGGCGCCGACAGCGTGGTGCCGCTGACCGGCGCATCCTGGATCATGATCGGGATGTCGATGGCCGCCGATACCGTGGCAAAGAACTCGTAGATGCTGCGCTCCGGCACCCGGATCGTGGCGCCGTGGTACGGCGGCATGACCATCACCATGGCGGCACCGGCGTCCTGCGCGGCGCGGCTGCGCTCGGCGCAGATGCGCGAACTGAAATGCGTGGTGGTGACGATCACCGGCACGCGGCCGGCCACGTGATCGAGCACGGTGGTCATCAGCCGCTGGCGCTCGTCGTCGGTCAGCACGAACTGCTCGGAGAAGTTGGCCAGGATGCAGATGCCGTGCGACCCGGCATCGATCATGAAGTCGATGCAGCGGCGCTGGCCGTCCAGGTCCAGCCCGCCCTGGGCGTCGAAGATCGTGGGCGCCACCGGGAACACGCCGCGATACTGGGTCGGGGTTGGGGTAGGACTGCGGGCCGGAATCTGGGTCATGCGGGTCTCCTGGTTGTCTTGTGCCGCCAAATATACGGGCCGCCCGCTGGCCTGCCTATTGAATCCTGCGGATACCCCGATCGCCTGCGGTGATCGCTCGGCGGCGGGCCAGTGCGCCGACGCCGCGTTAACCCCGATATCACCGCCGCTTATCGCCGCTTCAGAAATGCTCAGTTTTCGGGGGGTACTCATCTCCGTATAGTGGACGTCACGCAGCGCAGACTGCCCATCGACGGAGACAATCATGAAGACATGGATGGCCGGCACCCTGGCCGGTATCGCGGTGTTTGGCATGGCGGCGCCATGCGCCCGGGCCGACGACGCGCGCCCGATCCGCATGATGGTGGGCGCCGCGCCCGGCGGCGGCACCGACATCATGGCGCGCATCGTCTCGGACAAGCTGTCCGCCATCCTGAAGCAGCCCGTGGTGGTCGACAACCGCCCCGGCGCATCGAACACCATCGCCGCCGACATCACCGCCAAGGCCCCGCCCGACGGCAACACGCTGCTGATGGGCGTGTCGACGTCGCAGGCCATCGCGCCGCACTTGCTCAAGCTGCAGTTCAACCCGCTGAAGGACCTGGTGCCCGTGGCCCTGGTGGCCCAGGTGCCCAACGTGCTGGTGGTGAACAACCAGCTGCCGGTCCATGACGCCAGGACGCTGGTGGCCCAGATCCAGGCCAACCCGGACAAGTACCGCTACAGCTCGTCGGGCGTCGGCAGCACGCAGCATCTGGCGGCGGCGGCCTTCGTGCACCAGATCCACGGCAAGATGCTTCATGTTCCCTACAAGAGCAGCGCCAGCGGGCTGGTGGACCTGATGGGCGGCCAGGTGGACATGAGCTTCGAGACCATGCCGTCGGTCATCAACCATATCAAGGCCGGCAAGCTGCGCGCGCTGGCCGTGACGTCCGACAAACGCTCGGCGCTGCTGCCCAACGTACCCACGCTGAAGGAAGCGGGCGTGCCCGACATCCAGGCCAATACCTGGTACGGCGTCTACGCCACCGCCGGCACGCCCCCGGCCACGCTGCAGAAAATCAGCGCCGCCATGGCCCAGGTCATGAAGGACCCCGACACCGTCCGCCGCCTGGCCGACGTGGGGGCCGTGCCCGGCGCGATGGACCCCGCCCAGTTCGACGCCTTCTCGCGCAGCGAATATGCGCGCTACGGCAAGCTGATCGCCGAACTCGGCGTGAAACTGGACTGAATGGACTGAATGGACGCAATCCTCTGATGGACCGAAACATGCCCCAACGCCCCCGTATTGCCATGGTGCTCGGCGACCCCGCCGGCATCGGCCCCGAACTGATCGCCCGGCTGCTGGCCGACCCCGTTGCCGCGCAGGCGCGCATCCTGCTGATTGCCGACCGCGAGGAATGGCGGCGCGGCATGGACGTGGCGGGCGTGAGCCTGTCGCTGCCCGAAGTGGAGCGGCCCGACTTCCAGGGCACCGAGCAGGGCCCGCGCCTGTATCACTGGAACCTCGACGACAAGCCGGCCTACCCGCGCGGCGAGGCCAGCGCCGCAGGCGGGCGCTACTGCCTCGGTACGCTGCCGGTGGCGATCACGCTGGCCCAGGCGGGCCAGGCCGATGCCATCCTGTTCGGCCCGCTCAACAAGAGTTCGATGCATGCGGCCGGCATGGGCCACAGCGACGAATTGCACTGGTTTGCCGAGAAGCTGGGCTATGGCGGCCCGTTCTGCGAATTCAATGTGCTGGACGGCCTGTGGACGTCGCGCGTGACCTCGCACGTCGCCATCAAGGAGGTGCCCGCGCTGATCACCCCGGCCCGCGTGCGCGACGCCATCGACCTGATCGACCACGCGCTGCGCCGGTCCGGCGTGGCGACCCCGCGCATCGCCGTATGCGGCCTGAACCCGCACAACGGCGACAACGGCGCATTCGGCCGCGAGGAAATCGACGTGATCGGCCCGGCCGTGGCCGAGGCGCAGTCGCGCGGCGTGGCGGCACAAGGCCCGTTCCCGGCGGACACCATCTTCCTGAAGGTCCAGGGCGGCCCGGACCAGCGCCAGTTCGATGCCATCGTCACGATGTACCACGACCAGGGCCAGATCGGCATCAAGCTGATGGGCTTCTCGCGCGGCGTGACGGTGCAGGGCGGGCTGCCCGTGCCGATCACCACGCCGGCCCACGGCACCGCCTTCGACATCACGCAACAGGGCCGGGCCAATCCGGGCGCCACGCTGCAAGCGTTCCACCTGGCCTGCCAGATGGGCGCCCGCCGGCTGGCGGATGCCCGCGCCGCCTGACCCCATCGCCACCAGGACTCCACCATGAAAATCACCAACGTCCGCGCCCGCGTCTTTCAATGGAAAGGCAAGACGGTGCCGCCGCAGGCGCACTTCTGCACCAATGCCACCGACATCCTGTACGACCGCGGCGACGCCATGGGGTCGTTCCGCTTCCACGACTGGCTCGTGGTCGAGGTGGAAACCGACGACGGCCATGTGGGCATCGGCAACTGCGCGCTGGCCCCGCGCGTGGCCAAACAGATCGTCGACCAGTACCTGACGCCGATCGTGATCGGACAGGACCCGTTCGACAACGAATACCTGTGGCAGAAGATGTACCGCCGCACCCATGCCTGGGGCCGCAAGGGCATCGGCATGGCGGCGATCTCGGCCGTCGATATCGCGCTGTGGGACCTGATGGGCAAGGCCACCGGCCGGCCCGTGTTCAAGCTGCTGGGCGGCCGCACCAAGGAGAAGATCTGGTGCTACGCGTCGAAGCTCTACAACAACGATGACCGCGACGCCTTCCTGGGCGAAGCCCAGCGTTACCTGGATCAGGGCTTCACGGCGATGAAGATGCGCTTCGGCTATGGCCCCAAGGACGGCCCGGCCGGCATGCGGAAGAACCTGGAACAGGTGCGCCTGCTGCGCGAGCTGGTGGGCGATGGCGTGGACATCATGCTCGAGTGCTATATGGGCTGGACGCTCGAATACGCCCGCCGCATGATCCCGCGCCTGGCCGAATTCAATCCGCGCTGGCTGGAGGAGCCGGTCATCGCCGACGACATCGAGGGCTACGCCGAACTGAAGAAGATGAGCCCGTTCCCGATCTCGGGCGGCGAGCACGAATTCACGTCGTACGGCTTCAAGGACCTGCTGGAACGGCGCGCGGTGGACGTGATCCAGTACGACACCAACCGCGTGGGCGGCATCACCGCGGCACAGAAGATCAACGCGATGGCCGAGGCCTGGTCGGTGCCCGTGATCCCCCACGCCGGCCAGATGCATAACTACCACCTGACCATGGCGTCCACGGCATCGCCCATGTCGGAGTTCTTCCCGGTCCACGACGTGGAGGTGGGCAACGAGCTGTTCTACTACATCTTCCAGGGCGAACCCGCGCCGGACAACGGCTACCTGCAGCTGGACGACCACCTGCCTGGACTGGGCCTGTCGCTCAACGAGGCGTATTTCGACCAGTTCGAGATTATCGGGTGATTGCCGGGAAGGCCCACACCATCGTCACCTGTCGCCATAGTGATAGCGGCAGCTGACGATGGACACCGCCGCGTCGTCGGCCTGGTAGACAAGGCGATTTGTGTCATCGATGCGCCGTGACCAAAAGCCTGTCAGGTTTCCTTTCAGGGGTTCGGGCTTGCCGATGCCTTCAAATGGAGACCGCCGCGCGTCTTCGACCAGTTGATTGATCCGTTTCAACGTCTTGCGGTCCTGGCCCTGCCAGAACAGGTACTGCTCCCACGCATCGGCCGTGAACAGGATGTTGCGCGTCATTCGGCCGCATCGTCCGGGTCGACGAGTTTCCGCTGCTGCATCTCGCCTGCGCGCAACTGTTCCATGGAACGGGCAAGGTGAGCGGCGTTCGCCGGAGAGTTCAGCAGGTAGATCGTTTCCGCCCAACTATCGTATTGCTCCTGCGACATGATCACTGCGTTCGGCGCATCCCGGCGCGTGATCAGCACGGCGTCGTGGTCTTCAATCGCCTGATCGATGACTGCCTTGAGATTGTTGCGGGCGTCTGAAAAATGAACTGTGCGCATTTCATCACTCCCAATACATGTCCAATTAGCTGTACAAGTATAGCGGCATTGGCCCCGGTCCAACAGTCAACCTTGCTCAAGTTGCACTGCACAACAAATAATAGAGCGGCTTGTACCTCACGTGAGTCACCTTCGGGAGCGTCGGATGAACGAGGAAGGCAAGACCGCCGCGGCGCGCGAGCCGCTGCTGATCGACCTGGCGCTGCAGGGCGGTGGCGCCCACGGCGCCTTTACCTGGGGCGTGCTCGATCGCCTGCTGGAAGAGCCATGGCTCGATATCGACGGGATATCGGGCACGTCGGCCGGGGCGATGAATGCCGCCGTGCTGGTCTACGGCCATGCGCTCGATGGCCGGGCAGGCGCCCGCCGGGCGCTGGAAGCGTTCTGGCAGCGGGTGTCCGATGCCGCCCGCTTCAGCCCGTTCCGCCGCACCCCGCTCGACGTGATCCTGGGCCGCTGGACGCTCGACAATTCCCCGCTGTTCGTCGCCGCCGACCTGGCCGCGCGCATCTGGTCGCCCTATGACCTCAACAAGGCCGGCAGCAATCCGCTGGCCGAGGTGCTGCAGGCCACCATCGATTTCGATGTGCTGGCCCAGGCGCCGATTCATCTGTTTGTCACGGCCACCAATGTGGAAACGGGCCGTGGCCGCGTATTCAAGAACACGGAAGTCACGGCCAGCGTGCTGCTGGCATCGGCCTGCCTGCCCACGGTGTTCCAGGCCGTGGAGATCGACGGCGTGCCGTACTGGGATGGCGGCTATGCGGGCAATCCCACCATCACGCCGCTGGTGCACGAATGCCAGTCGCGCGACACCATCCTCGTGCAGATCAACCCGGTGGCGCGCGCCGGCGTGCCCCGCTCGGCGCGCGACATCCTGAGCCGGGTCAACGAGATCTCCTTCAACGCCGCCCTGCTCAAGGAACTGCGCATGATCGCCGTGCTGCAGCGCGTGGCCGACCCTGGCGCTGCCGAGGGCGCCCAGTGGGCCGACATGCGCATCCACCGCATTGCCAGCGAGCGCATGGCCGAATTCGGGTCGTCGTCGAAGATGAATGCCGAATGGCCGTTCCTGTGCATGCTGCGCGACGAAGGCCGCGCGGCGGCCGGGCAGTTCCTGGCCATGCATGGCGACGCGCTGGGCAACCAGTCCTCGTTCGATCTGGACGAACTGCTGCGGGAGGTCTGAACCATGGACTTGCCAGGCATCGTCATCGCCCTGGCGGCGATGGTCTGGATGGCGTTCCGGGGCTGGAGCATCCTGCTGATCGCCCCGGCCGCCGCGCTGCTGGCGGCCGCCACGGCGGGCGACCCGTTGCTGGCCAACTGGACGCAGACCTTCATGGGCACGGCGGCGGGCTTCGTCGCCCAGTTCTTTCCGCTGTTCCTGCTGGGCGCGCTGTTCGGCAAGCTGATGGATGACAGCGGATCGGTCACCGCGATTGCCGACTGGATGACGCGCACGCTCGGCCCCCGCCGCGCGATACTGGCCGTGGTGCTGGCCGGCGCCCTCCTCACCTATGGGGGTGTCAGCCTGTTTGTGGCGTTCTTCGTGCTGGCGCCGATGGCCCATGCGCTGTTTCGCGCGGCCGACATCCCGCACCGGCTGATGCCGGCCGCCATCGTGCTGGGCACCTCGACCTTCACGATGTCGGCGCTGCCCGGCACGCCGGCGATCCAGAACGCGATTCCGATGCCGTTCTTCAGCACCACGCCGTTCGCGGCGCCAGGGCTGGGCATCATCGCCAGCCTGATCATGCTGGCATTCGGCATGTGGTGGCTGGCGCGCTGCGAAGCTGCCGCGCGCCGCAAGGGGGAAGGCTATGGCGGGGGATTGCCCGATGGCGTCGGGGAGGTGGGCGAGGTGGCCCAGGTGGTTCAGGTGGCCGAGGTGGCCGAACGCCCGCTGATCCGCGAGCGCGCCAGCACCGCACATGAGTTCGATCCGGCCGAAGCGCGGCATGGCCGGCGCAGCGCCGAGCCGCCCGGCGCGCTGGTGGCGCTGCTGCCGCTGGCCGTGGTGATTGCGGTGAACCTGACCATGAGCCTGGTCGTCCTGCCGCGGCTGGATGCGGACTATCTGGCGCTGCCGGAATGGGGCGCCACGTCGTTGCAGGCCGTGGGCGGGGTGTGGTCGGTGATCGTCGCGCTGGCGGCGGCCATCGTTTGCCTGGTGCTGCTGAACTGGCGGCGCCTGACCGCGCTGCGCGAAACCATGGGCGCCGGTGCGCACGCCGCAGCCCTGCCGGTGCTGAGCGTGGCCAGCCTGGTCGGCTTTGGCGCCGTGGTGGCGGGCCTGCCGGGCTTTGCCGTGGTACGGGACTGGGTATTGTCGATCGAAGGTGGCCCGCTGGTATCGCTGGCCGTGGCCACCAACGTGCTGTCGGCGCTGACCGGCTCCGCGTCGGGTGGCCTGACCATCGCGCTCGATGCGCTGGGCGGCACCTACCTGGCGCGGGCGCTGGAAATCGGGCTCGATCCCGCCGTGCTGCACCGCGTGGCCGTGATGAGTGCCGGCACGCTCGACACACTGCCGCACAACGGCGCAGTGGTCACGCTGCTGGCCGTCTGCGGCACCACGCACAAGCAAAGCTACGGCGGCATCGTGATGGTCGGCATCGTCGGGCCGCTGCTGGCGCTGGTGGCCGTCATCGTGCTCGGCACACTGGTCGGATCGTTCTGACCCGGCCAGTGCCCCGGCACAGCTTCCGGGCCGCTCCGGACGCTCCGGCCCATCAGCCCGATCAGGCCGACTGTACGCGGTAGCGTTCCAGCCAGTGGGCGTACGGCGCGGGCAGCACCCACGACGGACGCTCCACGCCCAGCTTCATCGCGGCCTGGTACGGCCAGTGCGGGTTCGACAGCATGGCGCGGCCCACCATCACCAGATCCATCTGGCCCTGCTCGACCACGCGGTTGGCCACCACGGGGTCGTCGATGCCCCACGACGACGCCACCGGCAGGCCGGCCTCGCGATGCACGCGCTCGGCGATCGGCGCCAGGAATGCCGGGCCCCAGGGGATGTTGGCATCGGGCGTGGAAAAGCCGACGCTGACGTTCAGCATGTCCAGGCCGCCCTCGCGCATGGCGCGCACCAGTTCGATCGAATCCTTGAGCGTCTGCTCGTCGTTGCCGTCATACTCGATCACGCCGAAACGGGCGGTCAGCGGCAGGTTCCGCGGCCACACCTCGCGCACGGCGGCCAGCGTTTCGAGCAGGAAGCGGCCTCGGCCGATGGCGTCCTTGCCGTATTCGTCGGTACGCGCGTTGCCGTGGACCGAAAAGAAGCTCTGCGCCAGATAGCCGTGTGCGAAGTGCAGTTCCAGCCACTGGAAGCCGGCGTCGCGGGCGCGCCGGGCGGCGGCCACGAAATCGGCCTGGATGCGGGCGATATCGTCGTGCGTCATCGCTTCGGGCATCTTCGACAGGTTGCCGCCGAACGGCTTGGCCGACGGCGAGATGGTCTTCCAGCCACGGTCGTCGCCCTCGGGAATATGGTCGTCGCCTTCCCAAGGACGGTTGGCGCTGGCCTTGCGGCCGGCATGGGCGATCTGGATGCCGGGAACGGCACCACCCGCCTTGATGGCCTCGGCAATGCGTGCCATGCCGACGGCCTGTTCGTCATTCCACAGCCCCGTGCATCCCGGCGTGATGCGGCCTTCCGGCGACACCGCCGTGGCCTCGACAATCACCAGGCCGGCGCCGCCACGGGCCAGGCCGGCGTAGTGGGACAGGTGCCAGTCGTTGGTAACACCGTCGATGGCGCTGTACTGGCACATCGGGGGCACCGCGATGCGGTTGCGCAGCGTCACGTCTTTCAGGGTGAACGGGGTGAAAAGTGCAGGCGTAGTCATGTATGGTCTCTGCATGTTGCAATGCAGCGATATTAGCCACGCGCCGCTATAATGAAAACCGTCTACGCGTTATCACTTCGATAAGAGTTCATTATGCTCAACCCCCAATGGCTGCGCTCGTTTGCCATGCTGGCGCAAACCGGCAGCTTTACCAGCGCAGCCGACGAGCTGGGCCTGACCCAGGCCGCCGTCAGCCAGCACATCCGGCATCTGGAGGATGCGCTCGGTCCGCTGCTGATCCGCCGCCCGCGTGCGCTGGAACTGACGCCGGCCGGCCGCGCGCTGCTGGAATACTGCGCCGACATGGAACTGGCCAACGACCGCCTGCGCGCCCGGCTGGTCGACGATGGCGAGTCCGGCGTGGTCGGGCTGATCACGCCCGGCAGCATTGGCCTGTTCCTGTATCCGCGCCTGCTGGACCTGCAAGGCAAGACGCCGGGACTGATCATCCGCCACCGTTTCGCGCCCGACGCCGAGGTGCTGGAAGGCGTGCTGCAAAACCGCTTCGACGTGGGGCTGGTGTCGCTCAAGCCCGACGATCCCCGGCTGACCGCGACGCCCTTTAGCGAGGAACCCCTGGAACTGGTCTATCCGGCGGGCGAACAGGTGCAGGGCTGGGACGATCTGCAGCGCATCGGCTTTGTCGACCATCCCGACGGCAAGACCATGGCCAACCGCCTGCTGAGCCGGCACTATCCGGGCAATCCGGGCGTGCATACCTTGCCCTGCCGGGGGTTCAGCAACCAGGTGAGCCTGATGCTGGAACCGGTGGCGCGCGGCTTTGGCTTTACCGTGATTCCGCGCTATGCGCGCGAGGCCTTCGTGCAGAAGGACCAGATCCGGGTGCTGGACTGCCACGCGCCGGTGATCGACAAACTCTGGCTGATCCACCGCTCGGAATGGGCCCTGGCGCCCCGCGTGGCGCGCGTGGTGGACTACCTGCGCACGCAGGTGAACACTGCCGCGTAGTGGCGGGGAACGACGTGCCTCAGCGTTGGCGGGGCCGGCTGCCCAGCCGGGCGATCACGTCGGCATGCGCCGGGTGCGAGGCCGCCAGCCGCAGGGGATCGGCCAGTTCGAATTCGCTGAACTCGAAGCCAGGGGCCACCGTACAGCCGGCCAGCGCATAGCCGGCGGCGCCTTCCGGGGCGGGCACGCGTTCGGCGGCAAACCAGCAGCCGGCCGGCACGACGGCCTGGAACACGGTGCCGGGCCGCGCCAGCGGATTGCCAAGCCGGTGCGTGACGAGCGCGCCGTCGGGCGTCAGCCAGTGCACGTGGATCGGGTCTCCGGCGTAGAAGTGCCACGCCTCGTCGGCGCGGATGCGATGCCAGGCCGAAAAGGCGGTATCGCACAGCAGGTAGTAGATCGCGGTGGAAGCCGAACGCTCGGCGTCATCGGGCAGGCGCCGCACACGGGCCGCGTCGCGGAACGTTTCGCGGTAATAGCCGCCTTCCGGGTGCGGAATCAGGCCAAGATCGTCGATCAGGCGTTGCTGCGGGGTATCGGTCATGGTGAAGCGCGGCAGTGGCACGGCGGGCCGCCACCATACCATGGTGCCCCGGGCGAACAGTGCAGGATTTGCCAAGACAGCCCTGCCGCGCTGCGCTAGTCTGCCGGCCATGTCCGGAAATCCGCCCGCGTTTCGCCGCCGATGACGATCCGGGCCTGCAATCCGCCCCCTGCCAAGATCCAAGATGTCGCGCCCCGTTCCCGCCTGGCTGCCCGCCATGGCCTTTGTCCTGATCTGGTCCACCGGTTTCATCGTCGGCAAGGCCGTCGTGCCGGTGGCCGATACCAGCCTGTTCCTGCTGGCCCGCTTTGCGCTGGCCACGCTGATGTTCGCCGCCGTGGCCGCCGCCGTGGCCGCCGCCGGGCGCGCCGCATGGCCGCCGCTGTCGCAGGTGCCGCGCCATCTGCTGGCCGGCGCGCTGATGCAGGGCATCTACCTGTGCGCCGGCTATGGCGCGGTGGCGCATGGCCTGTCCCCATCGATCATGGCACTGCTGGGCGCGCTGCAGCCGTTGCTGACCGCCCTGCTGGCCATCCCGCTGCTGGGCGAGCAGCCGACCGCTCGCACCTGGCGCGGGCTGGGGCTGGGCGCGCTGGGCGTGGGTCTGGTAGTCTTGCCAGCCATGCAGGCCGGCGCGCCGCACGCGGTGTCCCCGTGGATCGTGCTGGTCGGCGTGCTGGCGATTGTCTCGATCACGATGGGAACCCTGCTCCAGAAAACCTCGATCCGCCGCGCGGATATCCGCGCCAGTTCGGCCTGGCAAAACGCCGGGGCGCTGCTGGTGGCCGGCGTGGTCGTGAGTGCTTCGGGCGGCATCGGCGCGTTGCGCTGGCAAGGCGGCCCCACGTTGTGGATGTCGCTGGCGTGGGCCGCGGTGGTGCTGTCCGGCCTGGGCACGTGGCTGTTGCTGGGCCTGGTGCGGCGCGGCCAGGCGGCCAATGTCGCCGCGCTGATGTTCCTGGCGCCGCCGCTGGCGGCCGTGCAGGCCGCACTGCTGTTCGGCGACCGCCTTGGGCCCGTGCAGTGGCTGGGCATGGCCATCGCCGGGGTGGGCGTCTGGCTCTGCCAGACCCAGGGCAAGCCGCGTCATGCCGAAGCTCGTTGAGCACGCCTCGCCCCTGGTCGAACCGCGCCGCTACCCGCACCGGCCGTTCGGCCACGCGCACGACTATCACCAGTTGTTGTTTGGCGTGGACGGCCAGACCGAGCTGGAAATCGACGGCCACGCGTACCGGGTGGACGGCACGCACGGCCTGGTCATCCCGGCCGGCATGCACCACCTGTGCAGCGGCCTGACCGACAACCTGCAACTGGTGGCCGACTTTCCCTCAAGCTCCGTGGCACTGCCGGCGCGGCTGATGGCAACGCCCCGCATGTTCCCGATGGATGCCGCCTTTGCCACGCGTGTCCGGCGGCTGGCCACCGCCCATCAGGCGTCCGGCACCGCGCCGGCCCAGCATGCCTGGCAACAGGCCGCGGCGCTGGCGGGCGGCCTGTCCGCCATGCTCGGTCTCGATGACCGCCAGGCCGATGCGGCACGCTTTCCGGTGGGCGCCATCGACCATTACCTGCGCACCCATCTTTCCACGCCGTTGCGGGTGGACCAGCTCGCCGCACGCATCGGCTGGGGGGCCCGGCGCTTTCATACGCTGTTCTGCGAGGCATTCGGCGACACGCCCCACGGCTATCAGACGCGCCTGCGGCTGGACCAGGCCGTGCAGTGGCTGATGGCCGGCACGATGCCGCTGGCCGATATCGCGTCGGGCGTCGGCTATCCCGACCAGACCACCTTCACCCGCGCCTTCGCGCGGCGTTTTGGCATGCCGCCGGCCGCGTGGCGCATGGCCGCCGCGGCCTGACGCGCAACTTTTACAAAGCCGGGTAAGGGACGCACAAGGCGCCCACGACGCGCACACGCGCCGCGCACTGGCATAGCGGGAGATCCCCGCCCCAGGCGCGCGGCAGCACGCGGCTGCGCGACCGGTACGGAACTTGCGAAGCTAGCCCTTCGCCATGACGAACGTTGCCGAACCCTCCCTGCTGCGCCCGGGCCACAACTGCTGGCGCGTGGCCCCGTGCACGCGCTTCGCGATGCTCGTCGATGCCGATGCGTATTTTCCGGTGCTGCGTCAGGCGCTGACCCGCGCAGAGCACAGCATCTTCATTCTTGGCTGGGATATCGACAGCCGTACGCGGCTGCAGCCGGAATCGCCCACCGACGGTCTGCCGGCCGAACTGCGCGACTTCCTCAACGCCCTGTGCCGCCGGCGCCGGGGCCTGCGCGTCTACGTGCTGAGCTGGGATTACGCGATGGTGTTCGCGCTGGAGCGCGAATTCCTGCCGGCCGCCAAGGCGCACTGGCAAGCCCACCGGCGGCTGTCGTTCTGCCTCGACGGCAATCATCCCGTGGGCGCCTCGCATCATCAGAAGGTGGTGGTCATCGACCATCGGCTGGCGTTTGTTGGCGGGCTGGACCTGACCATCCGTCGCTGGGACACCCACCACCACCTGCCGGACGATCCGCGCCGCGTGGACCCCGACGGCAAACCCTACGCGCCGTTCCACGACGTGCAGTGCATGGTCGATGGCGAGGCCGCGCACGCGCTGGGCGAACTCGCGGCCGACCGCTGGCTGCGCGCGACCGGACGACATCCGCGCGTGCCACCCCCTCTGGCGGCATCGGCCACCGACCTGTGGCCCGAACAGGTGGCGCCCGACATCACCAACGTGCCGGTCGGTATCAGCCGCACATTCCCCATGCGCGACGACGAACCCGGTATCAGCGAGATCCGCACGCTCTACACCGATGCCATCGGCGCCGCCCGCGACAGCATCTACCTGGAAAACCAGTACTTCAGCTCGGGGCTGATCGCCGACGCGTTTGCGGCGCGGCTGCGCGAGCCCGACGCGCCGGACATCGCCCTGGTATCGCGCCGCACCGAAAGCGGCTGGCTAGAAGAGGCCAGCATGGGCGTGCTGCGGGCGCGCCTGTATCGCGGCCTGCGCGCGGCCGATCCGGATGGGCGCTTCCAGTTGTACTGTCCGCACGTGCCCGGCCTGGGCGATGCCTGCGTCAACGTGCACAGCAAGATCATGGCCGTGGACGACCGCCTGCTGACCATCGGCTCCGCCAACCTGAGCAACCGTTCGTTCGGGCTCGATACCGAGTGCAACCTGGCGATCGAATCCCGGGGCGACCCGCGCGTTGCCGCCGCCATCCGCGCCATGCGCGACCGCCTGCTGTGCGAGCACCTGGCCGTCACGCCCGACGCGCTGCACCAGGCCATGGCCGCGCACCCGCGCCTGAACGCCGCGCTGGCCGCGCTGCATCGGCCCGAAGGGCGCACGCTGCAACCCTTTGCGCCCGCCGTGCCCGACAACGTGGACGCCGCGCTGCCCGATGCCACGCTGCTCGATCCGATGGAGCCCATCGACGCCGAACAGGTCATGGCCGAGTTCGTCGGTCCCGATGCCCGCCCGCATGTGGCCAGCCGTGTGGCGCTGCTGGTGGCATTCGTGCTGCTGCTGGCCGGCGTGGTCTTTGCCTGGCACTACACGCCGTTGCGCGAATGGGCCGATTTCCGCCACGTGCTGGCCTTGGTGCAACGCCTGGACGACATGCCAATGGCCCCGCTGGCGATGATGGGCGCCTTTGTCGCCGGCGGGCTGGCGCTATTCCCGGTGACGGTACTGATCGTGGTGACCGTGGTGGTTTTCGGGCCTCTGTACGGTGGCGCGATTGCGCTGGCCGGGACCGTGCTCAGCACGGCGGCCGGCTACACCGTGGGACGCCTGCTGGGGCGCAACGCCGTGCAGCGCTTTGGTGGGCGGCGGCTGAACCGCCTGAGCCAGAAGGTGAGCCAGCACGGCCTGCTGGCCATGGTGGCGCTGCGGCTGGTGCCGGTGGCACCGTTCACGCTGGTCAACCTGGTGGTCGGGGCGTCGCGCATCCGGTTGCGCGACTGCCTGCTGGGCACGGCCATCGGGATGTCGCCGGGCATCATCGTGTCGGCGTCGCTGGTGGACCGCATCGCGGCCGTCGCCCAGCATCCCGAGCCGAAGACGTTCGCGCTGCTGGCGCTGGTACTGCTGATCCCCGCCGCGCTGTGGTGGGGGTTGCGGCGCCGCCGCCAGCGGCGCAGCCGGGCGGCCCATGGTCATGCGCGGGCCGGCACCGCGCCGCAGCCGCCGCACTGCTGCCGCCCGCCGTCCGGCGAAGGTGCCCGATGACCGCCCGCGAGCCGCGCCACGCGGCGCCAACCGCGCTGCATGCCGATATCGCGGTGGCCAGCTACAACATCCACGGCGGCGTCGGCACCGATGGGCATTTCGTGCCCAAGCGCATTTGCGAGGTCATCAACGAACTGCGTGCCGACATGATTGCCCTGCAGGAGGTAGAGACGCGCGGCACGGGGTTCGACATGCTGCGCTTCCTGTCCCAGCACACCGGCCTGCACGCGATTCCCGGCCCGACGCTGGTGCGCGACGATGGCGACTACGGCAACGCGCTGCTCACGCGCTACCCGCCGCTCAAGGTGCGGCAGATCGACCTGAGCGTGAAGGGGTGCGAGCCGCGCGGCGCCATCGACGCACTGCTGGAATGCAATGCCATCGAATCGGGCACGTTCGCGCTGCGCGTGATCGCCACGCACCTGGGCCTGCGCCCGGGCGAACGCCGCTGGCAGGTGCGGCGCCTGCTGACCGCGCTGGCCGAGGCGCCGGCGCAGCCGACCATCCTGCTTGGCGACGTCAACGAGTGGTTCCTGTGGGGCCGCCCGCTGCGCTGGCTGCATGCCTACTTCCAGCGCACGCCGCATGTCTCGACATTCCCGTCGCGGCTGCCGTTCCTGGCGCTGGACCGCATCTGGACGTCGCCGCGCGCCCACCTGGTGGCGGTATCGAGCCATCGCACGCCACTGGCCCGGCTGGCGTCCGACCATCTGCCGCTGCTGGCCAGGATGCGGCTCACTTCGGCATAGCAACCGTTGCATACCGCCCCGCGCCCGACCCGGGCAGCGATGACCCGCGGCGAAGCCGGCCGCAACGCGCAGGCGCAACGTTGCACTGCAACGCCGGCATGCGCCACAGGGCGCGTCCGGCATGGCGGGCACCCGTTGCCGCAGGGCCGCAATACGGGTATTTCGCTAGGCGGGCGCGCTAGATTGGGGCCATGACGCTGCCTATACTGACTTGCACACCGTGCATGCCATCGGGCGTGGACGTGTGTTTCCGATAACAACGGGCGGGTGAATGGTGGCCCCGGGAGGACGCCACCGAAGGTCATGTCGATACGGCCTGCCCCATGAACAGGAAAAGTGGAGATGGGCATGCCCAGCGAACAGTTCCTTGCTACCCAGGAAACCCGCCGCTCAGGGCTGCGTGCCTTGCGGGCGGCGTTGCTCCAGGTCCACAAGGAGGTCATCGGCTATGACCGCGGCCAGTATGAAAGACTGCATGGGCCGATTCCCGCAGGACAGTTTGTGCAACTGGTGACGGAAGAATCGTTCTTCCGCTGGCTCGATCCGTTGTCGCGCCTGATCATCGAGATCGACGAGGAACTCGACGGCGACGAGCATCACGATGAAACCTGCCGCGCCGTGGCCGGCGCCACGCAGAAACTGTTCAGCGAACACGGCGACCAGGCATTCCGCCGGCGCTATCAGGAAGCCCTGCAGGACGAAGCCTCGGTCACGGTGGCACACGGCAGGCTGATGTCCGTCATCGGCCAGCTGCGCCAGCTGCCGTAGCCGCCACGATCAAGCCAAGGGCGGCCGCCTAGCGGCCCCTGCCACCCCCCCGGCCGCCGCCACGGTAGCCGCCGCCATACGCGCCACCATATCCACCGCCATACCCGCCGCCATATCCCCTGCCATACGCGCCGCCGTAGCCGCCGTACCCCCGGTAGCCCCCGCCGTAGCCGTGATAGCCGCCGTGATAGCCGCCGTGATATCCACCGTGATAGCCATACCCGCCACGGTAGCCGTAGTAGCCGCGATGTCCGTAGTACCCCCCGTAGTACCCCCGATACCCGCAGCACCCGTAGCCGAACCAGATGCTGCTGTAGACCGGCCAGCCCGCGTAGCCATACGGATATCCGTAGGGATAGCCGGCGTAGTAGCCGCCGTAGTAGTTGCCGTAGTAGTACGGATAACCGCTGTAGAACGTGCCGTAGGCGTTGATCGGATAGCTGGCGTCACCCGTGCCGGTGTAACTGCTGTAGCTGCCGGCATAGCTGCCGTAGGTCGTGCCATAGGCGTCATAGCCCGGATAGGCCACGCAGCCGCCCAGCATCAGGGCCGTCCCGGCCACGACTCCCGCGAGCATCCCGCGTATAGCAACCATTTCCCGTCTCCCGCCTGCCTTCGGAGCGCGTGCGCCCAGCCTCTTGATTCTATTGCTTATGGATGGGCACACAAGCTAGTGCCCGCCCCTAGGACGCTGCATGACATTGCACCGAAATAATCACATTGACCGCAGGGATACTTGCAAATGATAATCGCTCCCATTTCTTATTATTACAAGACATTACACCAGGGAAATGAGCCGTTATCCGCACACCCACCGTATTACCCGGTCGCTGGCCGCTTGCCCGGCCCTGCTCGTCGGGCTGGTTCACGCGCAAAGCGCCACGCCGGCACCACAAAACCTGCCGGCGGTCACCGTCAAGGCCGACGCCAGCAAGGAACTGGGCTCCGGGTATAACCCGTCCAGCACCGTCAGCGCGACCAAGACCGACGCCCCGCTGCGCGACATTCCCCAGACGGTCAACGTGGTGACCGCCGAGGTCATGCAGGACCAGCACGCCACGTCGATGCAGGACGTGCTCAAGAACGTGCCGGGCGTGAGTTTTTCGACGGGCGACGGACAGCGCGACCAGGTATCGATTCGTGGCTTTTCGGCCATTGCCGACCAGTTCGTCGACGGCATTCGCGACGACGCGCTGTACTTTCGCGATCTGTCCAACGTCGATCGGGTCGAGGTCATCAAGGGGCCGGCCGCGGTGCTGTATGGCCGGGGTTCGTCGGGTGGCCTGATCAACCGCGTGACCAAGAAGCCGGGGCTGGACGTGACGGACTTCGCGTTGAGCTATGGCATGTGGGCCGATCGCCGCGTCGAAGGCGATGTGGGCCGTGTGTTCGCGGATGGTGCCGCGGCCTTCCGCATCACGGCCGCCCACGAGGAAGCCAACAGCTACCGCTCGCAGCAGTTCCTGAACCGCACGGCCGTGGCGCCGTCGCTGGAACTGCGCCTGGCGCCGCAGACGACGGTATTGCTGCAGGCCGACTACCTGGAAGACCGCCGCGTCACCGACTTCGGCATTCCGGCGTACAAGGGCCGGCCGGTGGCGGTGGACCCGTCCACGTACTACGGCGCCGCCAATGCCCGCGATTCGGACTACAGCCAGAGCCGCGTGTACTCGGGCACGGCAACGGTCAACCATCGCTTCAACGAGAACTGGTCGATCCGCAATGCCACGCGCTACTACCATTACTCGCTGGAACGGAACAACACGCTGACCAACACGGTCAACGAAGCGGCCCAGACCTTCACGATGAACCACGGCAATGTCTATCGTGAAGAGCACGGTTGGTTCAACCAGACCGACCTGACCCAGAAGGCGCAATTCCTGGGCATGCAGCACGAACTGCTGTACGGCGTGGAAGTGGGCCAGCAGAACAAGGACGTGATGAACTACACGGCGCCGGTGCGAAATTCGGCCGGCGCGGTGGCGAACTTTGCGCTGTTCAACCCGATACTGCCCACGTTGCCGCGCCTGGTCGGCGGCAACCCCGGCACGAGCAACCTGGGCGTCTTCAAGACGCTGGGGCTCTACACGCAGGACATGATCCAGTTCTCGGAGCAGTGGAAGGCGCTGGTGGGCGTGCGCTACGACCGCTTCGAGCAGGAGACCTTCCAGCGCGTGCCGGGACAGGCCGACCTGTCGCGCACGGACAATGCTTGGAGCCCGCGCGCGGGCCTGGTCTGGCAACCATCGAAGCAGCAGTCGTACTACCTGTCGTGGAGCCGGTCGTTCCAGCCGTCCGGCGAAGCCTTCTCGCTGGCCGCCAACAACGCCCAGCTGGCGCCGGAAACCACACGCAATACCGAGGTGGGCGCCAAGTATGACTTCCTCGATGGCAAGGCCAGCACCACGGTATCGCTGTTCCGCATCGAGCGCACCAACATCAAGGTGACCAACGCCACCGGTACCGCGCTGATCCCGATCGGCGAGCAGCGCACCGATGGCCTGGAACTGAGCGGTGCCGCGCAACTGGGCGGCGGCTGGCGCATGCTGGCCGGCTATGCCTATCTGGATGCCGTGGTCACGCAGTCCACGCCCGCGCTGCAAGGCAAGCGGGCCACGCTGACGCCGCGCCATTCCGGCAATGTCTGGATCACCAAGGACCTGGGCCACGGCTTCGGCCTGGGCGGCGGGCTGAACCTGGTGGGCGCGCGGCAGGCCGATCCGGCCAACACCGTGACGCTGCCGGGCTATGTCACCGCCGACATGGTGGCGTGGTATCGGCGCGGCAAGTTCGAGGCCCAGCTCAACGTGTACAACCTGTTCAACCAGGGCTACATCGTTTCGGGGCACGGTTCGAGCCCGAACCTGAACCTGCCCGGCGCCCCGCGCAGCGTGATGGCGACGGTGCGGTATCGCATGTAAGGGCCATCCGGCCGATGGCCGGGCCCTGGCGCCCTGCCCCCTGCCCCCTGCCTGACAGGAGGATGCGCCGGCTCCGCCGCATCCTCCTGTGTCACCGGCGCCGCCGGGCGCCCCTCTCCATCGCCCGCAAACCGTTACCCGGCGCGGCTTTCCGCGTGGTGACACAGGGCGACATACTTCGCGCATGGCGCCCCACCCGATCGCCTCCTACATTTGGCTCACCGACGCCGCGACCGCTACGCCAGGCGTCACCGCCAAACCGAAAGGACGATCATGCAACTTCATCAAGTCACCCTGCTGGCCACCGGCGTCATCGTCGCCGCGTCGATGGTCGAAGCCGCGTTCCTGGCCCGCAAGGCCCGCCAGCAAGGCAAGACCTACCCGTGGCACGAAATGGGCCTGTCGCTGGTCGACATGATCGGCCGCAAGCTGATGGCCTTCCTGCCGCTGTCGCTGGCCACGCCGATCTTTGCACTGGCCTGGCAGCACCGCATCTTCACGGTGGAGATCAACAGCGCGCTGGCCGTGCTGCTGCTCTTCGTCGGCCAGGAATTCTGCTACTACTGGTATCACCGCGCCTCGCACCGCATCCGCTTCTTCTGGGCCACGCACGCCGTGCACCACTCGCCCAATGAACTGACACTGGGCACCGCGTATCGCCTGGGCTGGACCGGCAAGATCACCGGCACCGCCATCTTCTTCGCGCCGCTGGTGTTCCTGGGCGTGCGCCCCGAGGTGGTACTGGCCACGCTGAGCCTGAACCTGCTGTACCAGTTCTGGCTGCACACCACCTGGATTCCCAGGCTCGGCTGGCTCGAATACGTGTTCAACACCCCGTCGGCCCACCGCGTGCACCATGCTTCCAACGTGGACTACCTCGATGCCAACTACGGCGGCGTGCTGATCCTGTTCGACCGCCTGTTCGGCACCTACGTGGCGGAGCGCGACGACGAACCGTGCCGCTTCGGCCTGGTGCACCCGACCACCACGCACAACCCGCTGGTCAACCAGTTCGAACACTGGATCAGCCTGGGCAAGGACATGCTGGCATCGGGCAGCCTGGCGAACGCCATCGGCTACCTGACGATGCCTCCGGGCTGGGCACCGAACGGCCAGGGCACCACGACCGAGGAACTGCGCCAGCAGCAGACGCTGCAACGGGGGCAGCAGATCGATCCGGAAATGGATGGGAAGGTGGCAGTCGCGCAGTAACGGCGGGAGTCGCAACGGAAGAACGGGCAGCGTGGGCTGCCCGTTCTTGTTGCGGCCCGGGTACGTCAGGCCGTCGGCTTACTTCTGGTCGGTCTCGGGATACCAGTAGATGCGCTTGCGCTTCCCCACGCCGGTCAGCGCCACCTTCTGCACACCCAGCGCCGATTTGTCGTCGCCGCCGGCGCTGCTGTTCTGGTTGCCCACCCCGAACAGCACCGGCACGACCACGGGCTGCCCGTCCTTGTCGACGCTCACCACGCCGAATACCGGCGACGGCGGGAACCCGCCGCCATCCAGGATGATGGAGCGGTCGGGATTCAATCCAGCGCTGGTCAGGAAGCTGTACGAATAGCTGCGCGCCGTGCCCAGGTTCGGATAGCAGACGCCGGCCTTGGGCACCGAGGGCGTGTTCGTTCCGACGCTGGTATAGCCGGCGACGGTAAGCGGCGCGTTCACGGCCTTTTCGCCGCGATTCACCAGCGTGATGTAGAAGCCCGAGCGCGAACCGTCGTAGCCGGCCGTCGTGGCATCGACGAGGTTCGCCTCTGTCAACGGCGTCCAGGTGGACGGCATGCGCGACGTGTTGGTATCGCGGATCATGTAGAGCCGGTTGACCACGTTGTAGGCCGTGCCCGGCGTGGCGGAGGCCGAATAGAGCGGATGCTCGCGGTCGCCGGACCCCAGGGACACCGCGTCGTAGCCGCGCGTGGAAATCACGTCGGGCGCATAGAAGAACTTGCGCGCACTGTTGGTATTGGCCGCGCCGCCCAGCGCGGCGAGCTTGTTCATCGTCCAGTTGGCCGGCGCGGTGCCGCCAGCGGTTTCGAAATCGGCCCGCCAGACGTTGCCGCCCACATCGCCGACGTAGATCCGCTCCACGTAGCCATCGCCGTTGCGATCCAGCGTGGTGACGTCCGACGGAATCGAGCGGGTCAGTGCGGGCACCGCCGTGCAGGCGCCCGTGGCGCCCATGCAGGATGGCTGCGCCGACCACACCATGTTGCCCGTGTAGGCGTCCAGCACCAGCACGCCACGGCCCATGGTATCCACGCCGGGCGACGGATCGCTGTCCTCGGCCGGATCGTAGCCGGCGCCCATGATGATCACCGGATTCGCATTGCCGCGCACGCGGGCCACCTTCGGCTGCGACCAGGTCTGACCCATTTCCGGGATATCGGCGCTGGACCGCTTCCACACAAAACGCGGGCTCGCGGGGTTGGTGACATCGAGCGCATAGACCAGCCGGCCACCGCGCCGCGCGGTCAGGTACAGCATCACCCGAGGATTGGCCGGGTCCCGCTGGTCCTGCATCACCGTGGTGCTGCCATCGAAGAAGTAGTCGCGCGGCTTGGGCTCCGGCGAGATGCCGGCCGGCGTGGTCGACAGCTTGACTTCGGGCGAGTTGGTGTAGAGCCGGCTCAGCCTGTCCAGGAATTCCGGTGCCACGAAGCCCCACAGCTCGCCGCCTGGCCGCACCGTGCCGATGCCCTGTGTCTGGTTGCCGTTGACGGCGTGGAATACGCCGTCGTTGGTGCCGTAGAACACCACCACGCCCGTGGTGCCGCCATAGTTGACCACGGCCGGGCGTGAATGCAGCACATCGGCGTGGATCGACGACCGCACCGTGACGGGCGAGCCCGGACCCGTTTCGCTTTCGATGCCGGCGATGCTCTTGTTGTCGACGGCCGCCTCGTCCTGGCCGCGCATCCAGGCAATGAGCTTGGGCAATTCGGTCGCGGTGATCGTGGCCCCGCCATTGGTGCCGCCATTGAACGCCGCCAGCCCGGTCGAGCCCGTCAGCCAGCTATTCGACGCATCGAAACTCGGGAACGCGGCCGACACCGGGCAATTGCCCACGCCATTGCAGGTCAGCAGCGTGCGCGAGTCCTGGCTGGTCAGCCACTGCACCCGCATCATCTCGCCGACGCCGCCCTTTTCGACGATTTCCCCGTCGGGCGCGTCGAGCTTCCACCCCGTGCCTGACGGGCTGTTCTGCCAGTAACCCGTGCTTGGCCAGTTCTTGACCGTGCCGCCATACTTGCCACCTGAAAAGGACAGCGGCGCGTCGGCCGTCCAGTAGCTCACGGCGTTCGCCGACACGAACCCCGTCTGGGCGTTGCTGATGGCCGATGCACCCGTCGCATCCTGCATCACGAGCTTGCCGGTCTTGTCGTAGCCCACCTTGTACTGCTTGAGGTTGCCCATCCAGCGCGGCGCCGCCGTGGCGTCCGGCCGGAACATGCCGATGTACACCTGGTTCAGGAACTGCCCCTGCGCGTTGACCGATGCCGGCAGGCTGACCGACGCGAACACGCTGTTCACGGCCTGCACCTCATTGAAGATCGAAAGCAGGTCGGCCGCCAGGCCGTTGGCATCGCCAAGCTGCACCGTATACGACTTGCCCCCGCCGTTGGTGCCCATGCTCTGGGCCAGCTGCACGTAGTCGGGGTTGTTGTTGTCGGTCACCGCGATCGTGTACGTCGTCACGTTCTGGCGGTTGTCCATGTTGCCCAGCACATCGGTCTGGTTCAGGAACCGCGCCCACTCGTCGCCCCAGTTGCTCTGGTACTTGGCGTTGGTCGCCAGCACGATTTCCTGCTGCTGCGCCTTGGTGGCGCCGGCGCTGACCAGTGAATCGAAGGCGTTCTGTCCGGTGTCCTGCGGCTTGCCGTTGTTCACGGCGTTGCCGATGTAGATGATGAAGTTGCGCTGGCACGGGTTGTCGATCGGCGACGCGTACTTGGTGCCGGACAGCCCCGTGTTGCCCGAGAAGAAGGCCCAGGCCTCCTGCATCGCGCCGCCTACCTGCGAATTGTTCGAGTTGTCGGCCTGCCGGTCGATCGACTTCAGGTAGGTAAGGAATGCGGAGATCCCCTTGTCGTCCATCAGCGGCAACTTGTACGGCGCCGCGCCCGGATAGCGCATCTTGCCGCCTGCGTTGTTGCCGGTGCCGAACATCATCAACCCGATGTTGATGTTGCCGTAGAGCGTGGGCGACGCCGTGATCGAGTTGATCGCGTTATAGAGCGCGCACTGCAGCGCGCCCACGTCCTTGCCGGCGTTGTTGCTGGTGACCACACCGTCCGTGGAACAGGTGAAGCTGGCGGAGGCATCCCACGTCGACGCATTGTCGAGAATGATCAGCACGTTCGGCTTGCCCGCCTGGGGCTGCAGCCCGGTGTAGAGGTCGATATCCTCCGCCAGGCTCGGAGACGCCGCCGTGGCCAGGCTCAGGGCAAGGGCCAGACAAAGAGAAGGAATGCGCATGAGTGCGGATGTCGGAGAAAACGGCGCTGGAACGCGGATTGGCGCCCCGTGAGGAGACCGGGGGCCAGGCCTGGGTCAGGACGGACATGCGGTGCCATACGGCACCCGCACGGCAATCCCCTGATGCAGGGTGGTGCGGCTGGCGGTCACGGCGGTATCGCTGACCGTCGCGGCCACGTCCCACTGGGTCCCGTTGCAGAGCGAATTACCGCCCCCGCCGCCGCTGCCGGTAACGATGCCGGTGTTGTTGTTGCCGTTGCCCACGAAACAGGACACGTCGTCGGCATTGTTCTCGTCGAGTTCGATATTCTTGACCGGCTTGCTGGTCTCGCAGACCGGTGCGGCAACCTGCACGGTGTAGTCGGCCTTGCCGTCGCCCGTCACGTCGACCGGCACGGTCCTGGCCACCGGCGCCGCCGTGAAGTCCTGGCTGATGACCTGTTCGATGCCTTGTTGCGCGGCGTGGCGCGCCTCCACGCCGTACTGCTGGTTCGCCGCCACCTTGGTGTTGACCACGCTGGAGCCCACCAGCGAGATGGTCAGCATCAGGAACACGACCAGGAACACCAGCGTGATCAGCAGCGTGACGCCTTTCTGGCGATGTCGGATCGGACTCATTGGGACTCCCGGGAACCGGCAACGTTGGCAACGCGGGCCAGTTCCGCATAGACGTGGCGCTTGTATCCATCCCGGAACGGGCCGCTCGCCTGCGCCCGACCCAGATCGTAGGTGCGCTGGTCGGTCCAGCCAGGGGTCGCCACGGCGGTGCGGGCCAGCAACTGGACCCGCACGGCGGTCACGTTGCGCCAGTTCGTCAGCGGCACGGACCAGTCGTAGGCGGGCGCACCGGTGCAATCGGCCGAGTGGTCGGCACCGGGGTCGGCGACGTAGCAGTCCGGCGCGCCGTTGCCATCGAGGTCGACCCCGTACGACAGGTGCATGTCCTCGATGCCGTTGGCCACGGCCTGCACGCGGAAGCCGCCATTGAACAGTTCCGCCATCTTCAGCGTTGGCTTGCCGTCGCCGGCGCCGGTGCACAGGTCGCATCCGGCCAGGTAGAAGATGCGGACCACCGCCGCACGCAGTTCGGACGGCACCGCGCTGTCGCAGGCCTTGGTGCGCAGCTTGAACGCCGGTGCGCTGGCATCGAATACCAGCGATGCCGTGTCGTCGGCACAGTAGGAAGCCTGCAGGTATGGCGTCCCGACCACCGCGGCCGACACCGGCGTGGTGCTCACGCGCCGCACGGCCAGGATCTCCGATCCGGCCAGCAGGTTGGGCAGGCATGGCGCCACGGCGCCCGGCGCGAAGCCCTGCACGGCAAGTGGCACGGTGGCGGGCGACGCCGAAAAGCCGAGCAACGCCGGGTCCGTCGCGCACAGGTCGGGGGCCGACACCAGCGCGCCGGCCGCCACGTTGGCAGGCCCGAAGAAGCCGGCCAGTTCCACCTCGCGGCTCATGATGTCCAGCGCGTATCGGCCGTTCTCGATCTGCTCGGCGCTGTTTGAAAACGCATTGCGCGCACGGCTGGTATTGAAGTACAGCGTCGCCAGCGCCGTGATGAGCAGCAGGCCAAGCGTCATCGACACCATCAGTTCCACCAGCGACAGGCCTCGCTGGCGGCGCATCGGCGCGATGTGTCGCACGGGAATGTGCCGCGTCATGACAGCACCCCGATCCGCACCTGCACGCTGACCGCACGCCGGTTCGCGTCATTGCCGAACTGGTTCTGCCCGCACGGCAACGCCGGCGCCCCCGTTTTGGCCAGGCCTTGCCAGGCTACCGTGACGCGGTACGTCTGCGTGGCGGGATCGATCGCCTCGATACAGCCCAGCGCCCCGATCATCGCGCCCACCTTGTTGCCCCCATCGCTCTCCGCACTGCCCTGCAGGGCCGCGCCCCATGTCACCAGGTCGGCGGCGGCCACCGCGCGTTGCGCGTTGGTTCCCACCGTGCACGCGGCTGGCGGCACCGTCGTGCTGCCCGCCACGGTGGCGTTTGGCCCGCTTGCGTAGCAGCCGATGACCTGCCGGTTGGCGTTGAGCCGCGCCACCATGTCCTGGAGCAGCGTCAACGCCTGCCCACGCTGGTACGACTCCATTTCCGTCTGGCCCGAGCGCGCGATCATCCCGGCTGTGCCGAGCAACGCCACCAGCACGATCACCACCGAGACCAGCACCTCGATCAGCGTCGTCCCGCGCTGCGAGCCACGCTGGCCGCTGCCGGAACGCCGCCACCGGCGACTACGGACAGACGTGTTCATGAGCAGGCTCCGCTGACAGTGGCCACACGGCCGGTGCCGTTGATCTGGATACAGACGACGTTCGACGTGCCGGTGCCCGCCATCGAGACCTGAAACGTCTGGCTGCCGTTGCCGGGCCGACCATCGTTGCCGACCCACAGCGAGTTCCCGCCCGCCGTGCTGACGGTGATATCCGTATAGGGGCCATAGGCACGCAGGCGCTCGGTGCCGGCCGTGACGACCCAGCCGGCCGACCACGTGCCATTGGCCGACAGCGTCGTGATGCCATTGCGCTTGACGGCCTCGCTGCGCATCAGCGTGACCGCCGACGCCAGGTCGCTGGCGGCATTGCGCAAGCGCTGGCCGGCAATGAATTGCTGGAACGAAGGCGCCGCCATGGTGGACAGGATGGTCAGCACCAGTAGCGTCACGATCAGTTCGACCAGGGTAAAGCCCCTGGCCTGCCCATTCCTCGCGGCCACACGGCGCGGGCGGCTTGCGGATCCCAGATTGACCGGCATGCTTATTTCCAGCAGCCGGCCTGTCCGGCAGCGCCGGTGGCGCTCTTGTCGCCGGCCTGCGTCAGGGCCAGCGTGCCGCAGCTGGTATCGCGCGACGCCTGGCTGCCGATGGGCGTGGCCGTGATCGTATAGGCCGGCGGCGTCGCGGTGGCGGTCACGGTGATCTGGTAGTACGCCGACACGCTGGCCGGTGTGGCCGGGGCGTTCAGCGTCGCCAGGCTGGCGGCATAGGCGCGGTTGTCGACCATGAACCGCTCCTGCAGGCTCGCCAGTGCCAGCATGTAGGACTCGGCGGCCGCGCGGTTGCCGCGGACGACATAATTGGTATACGAGGGAAATGCGAATGCGGCGATGATGCCGATGATGGCCACCGTGATCATCAGTTCGACCAGCGTGAAGCCGGACGACGGCGCCCGGGCGCGCGAAGTGGCGCCCCTGCCCGACCCGATCATCCCGATAAACCCGACGATCCCGACGATCCCGACGATCCCGATAATCCCGTTTGGCGCAGGCGCAAAGATGCGTCCGCGACCCGGCTGCCTTGTGGGGCTATGCTTGCCCATTTTTTTTTGCTCCCTTTCTTTCCGGCTGACCCTTAGCCGCGAGGAACCTTTGCCGGCGAGTGTAGAGGGAGCGCTCCAAATGAGTCAACGCTTTCCGAGTATCGATCAGGTACAGCGTTGCCGATTTGCAAACGGACGAAAATTACCCGGTCCAGCGGGCCCCTGTGCGCGCGGATTAATGCATGGTTAATGTTTGGCCAGTAGCGTCATTCGGCCAATGACTTTCCGTTCCGGCACATTAGGCTGCTTCCTTTCCCCTTTAGGAAGCAGCCTGTTTTTTTGGCGACGATCAGGCGGGCCCCGACGGCACGGGCTGCACCGCGGGCCGGTCCCCGTCGCCCTCGATCCGCAACCTGGGCAGGAATTGCGGATACTCGCGCTGCATGAAGTCGATCAGCGCCTCACGCACGGCGCAGCGCAGATCCCAGGCGAGACCAGAAGACGCCGCGGTACACAGCACGCGCAACTGCATCGTCTTGTCGGTGGTGTCGCTGACCACGAGATTAAAGAATCGGCCATCCCACTCGGGACGCGCATGGACGATGCGCGTCAGCGCTTCGCGCAACGGCGCCAGCGGCATGCCGTAGTCCACGTGAAAAAAGACCGACCCCATGATCTGGGCGCTATTGCGGGTCCAGTTCTGGAATGGCTTTTCGATGAAATACTGCAGCGGAATGATCAGGCGGCGTTCGTCCCAGATCTGCAGCACCACATAGGTGCTGGTGATTTCTTCCACGCGCCCCCATTCGCCCTCGACGATCAGCACGTCGTCAAGCCGCAGCGGCTGCGTCAGGGCCAGCTGCAGCCCGGCGATCATGTTGCTGAACACGGGCTTGGCCGCAAAACCGGCAATCAGGCCGACCACGCCGGCCGATGCCAGCAGGCTCGCGCCCACCTGCCGGGCGCCCGGAAACGTCATCAGCAGCATGGCCGCGCCCATCACGATGACCAGCGTCATGGCGATCCGCGAGATCACGCGCGTCTGGGTGTGGATGCGGCGCGCGCCCATGTTGTCGGCCACGTTGACCGGGTGCTGGTCCAGCACACCCTGTGCGAACCCGGCGATGATGCGCACCAGCAGCCAGGTCATCGACACGATCATCAGCAGGCCGTTCAGATGCCGGACGCTGTTGATCCAGGCCAGGTCGTCGGGTGCGGCCTGCCAGGTGGTCTGCAGCAGAAACAGCGGCACCACCACCTTGGCGGGCACGCGGGCCTTCACCACCATCGCATGCAGCACCGGGGTATGGCGGGTCATCCGCAACAGCAACAGGCCGCCCAGCCGATGGGCGAGCAGCCCGAGCAGAATGGCGGCCACGGCACCCATCGCCGTGCCAAACCACGGATGACTCGCCACGATTGCCATGTTCATCTGTCACGCCCCCTGCGCTGTTGCATCACGGATATGCAGATAGCGACGCCTGCGGCGCCCGAAAGTTTCCCCAAAGGCGGTTTTCAGGATCAGACAAAGACCGACACGGCGAGATGGCGCACCGGGCATAGGCGTATCGGGGATCTGGCGCCTAGACTCGTATCTGGTACGACGTGGAGTATCGCTTACGTACCGCACACCCAGACGCACCGGCCGGCACCCCAACCGATGGGCAGGCCATCGGTGCATTCCACGATCGGATATGGAGTCAATAATATGAAGTATCCCGTCATCGTCGTACTGGCCGTGGCCACGCTTGCAGGCTGCGCCAACATGCCCGCCCCCTACACCCCGCCGCCAACGCCCACCACGCGAGCCGTTGGCGAAAGCAAGCTGGCGCCGAAGGCTGCCGCGCAATGCATCGGGCAGAAATGGGCGGATGCCACCAACCAGCAGGTGTGGATGCAATACATGCTGGCCAATGACCAGGCATTCGATGTCTACGTGCCCGGTCAGCAACCGCCAGCCGGGTCCGCAGCCGTCGTGCGCAAATCCACCAACGGGCCAGGCTCGTGGCTGGGCTTCCGCGGCGACGACAGCAACGCTGCGGGCGCGCTCAGCCAGTGCCAGTAACGGCGCGACCGATGCGATTGGCGCGAGGCGCCTGATGGCCTGACGGCTGGAGTACGCAAGGCGCGCCCGACCGGCGCGCCGCGCGTGCCTGTCGGGCGATGCTCATGCCCCGGATCGCCTTGCAGCCGGTGCCGGTGCGCTGCGGCCGCGCGTCGCGAGCCAGCACAGGATGGACCCCGCGCAGACCATTGCCGCGCCTTTCCAGAACGACAAGGAAAGCGGCGCGTGCAGCAGCACGGCCGCCAGCGCGGCCGAGATCACCGGGATAAAGTACGACGCGCCCGCCAGCACGGTGACATTGCCGTGCAGGATGCCGACATTCCAGGCGGCATAGCCGAACCCCATCGCACAGGCCGCGAGCACCAGGTACGTAACGCCCCGGAGCCCGAACACCATGGTTTCGCCATCGATGACCAGGTATTTGCCCCATAGCGCCAGGGCCGTCAGCATGAAGAACAGCGTCACGGCGTTCTTGCCCTGCGCGATACGGCTCGTCACGGTGCAATACGCGGCCCAGATCAGGGCGCCGGCGAACGCCAGGCCATAGCTGAGCGGGTTGTCCCGCACGTTGCCGGCCATGCCGGCGAGGTCCAGCCCCTGGTCGCCGCCCAGCACCGACGCAATCCCCAGGACGGCCACCAGGAATCCCGGCACCACCAGCCAGTTGGCCCGCTGGCCGTTGAAGGCGATGGCGGCCAGCATCGTGAAGCTCGGCCACAGGTAGTTGACCATGCCTACCTCGATGGCCTGCCTGCCGGTGTTGGCGTATCCGATGGACAGCGACAGGCAGAGTTCATAGGCCACGAACAGCAGGCTGCCCCAGATCAGGTAGGCGCGCGGCAGCACCCGCATGCGGGGCGGGCCCACGGTGAGCCAGAGCAGTGCGGCAGCAACCGTATAGATCAGCGCGGCGCCGCCCGTGGCCCCGAAACTTTCACTGACACCCCGGATCAGGCCGACGATCGAACTCCACAAAAGGACCGCGAGGAGCCCGATCAGCGTTGCCTGCCTCTTACTGCGCGTGACTGCCATTTGCGTGTGCACTGGGATGGATGCGGAAGGAGCGGCATTCTACCCGCTGCGCCCCTGAAACCCCGGCGCGTGGCGCCCGGCCGGTAGAATGCCGGCCATCGACAGACAACCTGCCCCGGATGTACCGCCTCGAATCCATCCAGATGATGCTGGTCACCGCCCTGGCCGCCCTTGTGACGACAGCATGCTCGCGCGAAGCGCAGACGCCGCCGGTCGCGCCTTCCCAGCCCGACACCCGCAGCGAGCTTGCCGTGTCCGCCGGGCTGGTGCCCCAGATGGACGAAGCCGTGCTGCGCAATACGGTCGACTTCTGTGTCGAGCATGCGCCCCGGGCGCGCAAGGCTGTCGAAGCGGCGTGGACCCTCTGGCTGGACCGCAACGCGGCGCGGCTGGCCGTGGCCCGCATCTATCGCCAGCGCCTCGAAGACGCGGCCGCCAATGGCCCCAGCGAAAGCGAGCGGCAGGCCAATCAGACCCTGCTGGACCAGCATGCCACGCTGATCGGCAGCTTTACCAACCAGCAGCTCGACGTGATGCGCGTGGCCCTCGAGCATGAGCAGCCCGGAACGGTCGAGCAACTGTGCATGGAGCAATTCGCCAAGGTCAACGCCGGCGAATGGGACATCGGCCAGCGCGACCCCGAGATCGCCGCGCTGCTGGATGCGGGGCCGCCAAAGCCGGCCGTCCCGGCATCGGCTCCAGCATCACCCGACGCTGGCCAGCGTTGATTCGCCCGGGCGTTCGCCTCATCGGACGCATCCGATCCAGCCATGCCACGGAAACACCCCATCACATCGTCGATTCTTTAGTTTCAACGTCTTCAAATTGATTGAGGACAAATCGACGGCGTTCTGGCTCTTGCAAACTTGCGCACATGAATTCGACCTCCCCTTCGTCCCCATCCTCGCCACGCGCTTCCCGCACCGGAACGCTGCCGCCCCAACCACCCGAACCACCCGAACCACCCGAATCTGACGATACCGCTGGCCGGCAGCCGTCCAGCGCCCGGCCGCAACGCCTGGCATGGCTGACCGGCCTGCTCAGCGCCACGCTGCTGGTGCTCAATACGCTGGCCTGCTTTGTGCCGATCGTCCCGCTGGCACTGCTCAAGCTGGCCGTGCCGACGCCGGCGGTGCGCCGCCGCGTGGACCCCTGGCTGAACGGCATCGCAACGGGCTGGGTATCCCGGAACACCCGCAGGATCGCGCGTCTGCAGCCGCAGATCTGGGACGTCCAGGGCAATACGGATCTGCGCCTGGACGACTGGTATCTGGTCAACTGCAACCATCAGTCGTGGGTGGACATCTTCGTGCTCCAGCGGGTGCTGAACAAGCGCATTCCGCTGCTGAAGTTCTTCCTGAAGCAGCAGTTGCTCTACGTGCCGGTGATTGGCCTGGCCTGGTGGGCGCTGGACTTCCCGTTCATGAAGCGGTACAGCAAGGCACAGTTGCGTCGCAATCCGTCGCTGGGCCGCAAGGACCAGGACACCGCGCGGCGTGCCTGCGAGAAATTCAGGCTGGTGCCGACCAGCGTGATGGTGTTTGCCGAGGGCACGCGGTTTTCGCCAGCGCGGCGGCAGGCGCAATCGTCGCCGTATCGCCACCTGCTCAAGCCCCGCGCCGGCGCGCTGGCCACCACGCTGAATGCCATGGGCACCCAGTTCCGCTCGATGATCGACGCGACGATCATCTACCCGGACGGCGTGCCCAGCTTCTGGCACCTTGCTTCGGGCCGTGCCGGCCGGATCGTCGTCCGCATTCGGCAAATTCCGATTCCCGACGCCTTTTGCGGCGCCGACTACGCGAGCGACAAGGCTTTCCGGTCAGCGTTTCACCATTGGCTTGCCGATCAGTGGCAAGCCAAGGACCGCGAAATCGATGCGTTCATGGCGGGCGGCGCAGCGCCCCTGAACGCCAGCAGCGACAGAGACGACTGAGACAAGTCGCACCCCAATTTCAGAAGATTCCGATGTTCGAATGAGAATTGTCTTCTTACACTGCAGTCGCCCGTGCAATGCGGGTGACCCAATGGAGTTCAGGGTTGACCCCTCCCCTGCTCTCTTCACTTCAGATGCCACGCGGTTCCCCGCCGCGTGGCATTTTTTTGTGCCGGGCCGATGACAGGAGCTGCGCCAGGGCGGGAACGGTCTGCCCGGTGCCGATGACGATCGCGGCAAACCGGCTGGGCATCCGCCAGACCTGCCCCCAGAGTCATCGCCGATCCTTTGGCTTGAAATGTCCTGGCCTGCCCCCACACCAGAACATGTCACCGGCGAACCGCATCAACCGTGTTTTTTTGTTGTAATGCGCCCTAATCGGCCCTTTTCGCGACAAAAAGCGGGCCGCCGGTTATTGCACCGCACAACATCGTCAAGTATGATGCGCGGTTCCCCATTTTGCGCACACTGGATTCTGCGGGAGGCATTCGGCCTCGACGTTCCGTGCGCCACTCCACGATTTCGTTCGCGCCCGCAGGCTTGACCGACGGTCATGTCCGCGACGATCGTCGGCCACCAGTCCAGGAGAATGTATTGGCAAATCCGGTTCGTGACGATTCCGCATCCCGCATGACGACGGCTATTTCGAAGACCGCCCGCCGCAAGCCGGCCGGCAAGGCCCAGGCCACCGCCGCGCCGCTGGACCACGCCCAGGCCGCGCGCCTGGACGAGGAGCGCCAGCGCCAGATGCGCGCGCTGATCGCGCTTGGCCGGGAGCGGGGCTACCTCACCCACGCGGACATCAACGATCACCTTCCCGACAACGTGACGCAGACGGCTGCGATGGAAACCATCGTCAGCACGTTCAACGACATGGGGGTGTCCGTCTACGAGCAGGCGCCGGACGCCGAGACGCTGCTGCTGAGCGATGCCGCCCCGGCAGCGACATCGGACGACCAGGCGTACGAGGAAGCCGAAGCCGCCCTGTCCACCGTGGACTCCGAATTCGGCCGCACCACCGACCCCGTGCGCCTGTACATGCGTGAAATGGGCGCCAGCGAGCTGCTGACCCGCGCCGGCGAGATCGAGATCGCCAAGCGCATCGAAAGCGGCCTGCAGGACATGATCCAGGCCGTTGCGGCATGCCCGTCCATCGTGGCCGCGCTGCTGGCCGACGTGGACCGCATCGTCGCCGGCGAACTGCGCATCGACGAACTGGTTGACGGCATCAACGACGGCGCCGAAGACGTCGACATGGCCAGTGCGGCCGACGACGCCTCCGACGACGCCGATGCCGACGACGACAGCGCGTCCGACGACGAATCGGACGATGACGAGGACGATTCGGACACCCCGAACCCGGAAAAGGCAAACGCCGCCCGCCTGGAGCAGCTGACCACCGACAGCCTGGCGATTTTCGCGCGCGTGCGGACCCTGTACGCGCAACTGCCCGGCACCCCGGTAACGGGCAAGGCCCGCTCGGCGGCCGTCGCTCAGGTGCTTGCCGAGATCCAGCGCGAACTGGCGCCGATCCGCTTCGGCGCCAAGATGATCGACCGCCTGTGCGCCAGCATGCGCGAACAGGTTGACGCCGTGCGCGCGATCGAGCGCAGCATCCTGGAGATCGCCGTCGAGCGTTGCAGCATGCCGCGCGAGGCCTTCGTGGCGTCGTTCCCGGGCCGCGAGACCGACCTCGGCTGGACCAGCCAGATGGCGGCCACGTCGCCGCAGTTCGGCCCGGCGCTGGAGCGTCACCTGCCGGCCATCCAGGCCTGCCAGCGCAAGCTGGTCGATATCGAGACCGCTGTCTCGGTGCCGCTGCAGCAGCTCAAGCAGATCTACCGCCAGATGAGCGCCGCCGAGCAGAAGATGCGGCAGGCCAAGCGCGAACTGACCGAGGCCAACCTGCGCCTGGTGATTTCCATCGCCAAGAAGTACGTGAACCGCGGCATGCAGTTCCTGGACCTGATCCAGGAAGGCAACATCGGCCTGATGAAGGCGGTGGACAAGTTCGAATACCGGCGCGGCTGGAAGTTTTCGACGTATGCCACGTGGTGGGTGCGGCAGGCCGTCACGCGCGCACTGGCCGATCAGGCACGCACCATCCGGGTGCCGGTTCACATGATCGAGACGATCAACAAGCTGAACCGCATTTCACGCGAAATCCTGCAGCAGACCGGCCAGGAGGCCCATCCCGCGGTGCTGGCGGAACGCATGGAAATGACCGAGGAAAAGGTACGCGGCATCCTGCGGATTGCGCGGCAACCCGTCTCGCTGGAAACCCCGGTGGGCGACGACGCCGACGCCACGCTCGGCGACATGATCGAGGACGTGTCGGCAAGCTCGCCGGCCGAAGCGGCGATTCAGGCCAACCTGCGGGCGGCGATCGACGAGGCGCTCGACGCGCTGACGCCGCGCGAGGCAAAGGTCCTGCGCATGCGGTTCGGCCTGGACATGGTGTCCGATCACACGCTGGAAGAGGTCGGCAAGCAGTTCGACGTGACCCGCGAGCGGATCCGCCAGATCGAGACCAAGGCGATGCGCAAGCTGCAGCATCCCAGCCGTGCCGACAAGCTGAAGCTGTTCCTGGAGCGTTAAGCAGGAACCCGGCAGCAAAAGTGATACGGCGCCCCGTTTCAAGGCGGGGCGCCGCAGATCACGCAGTCAATGCGTGAGGATTTACAGCGGCTTGATCGCGCCTGCCTGCTTGCCCTTGGGGCCCTGCTTCACTTCGAAGCTGACCTTCTGGCCTTCTTGCAGCGACTTGAAGCCGTTGCCCTGAATTTCGGAGAAGTGCGCGAACAGGTCTTCACCGCCGTCATCCGGCGAGATGAAACCAAAACCCTTCGCATCGTTAAACCACTTCACGGTACCAGTTGCCATTTTCTGAATATTCCAACAAAAACGAGATAAAGACGACGCCGCCAGTATGGCGGGCGCGCAGTTATCTTGTATCACACCCCGGGCGTTCGCGACAATCAGGATTGTTCTGACCCCGCCAATTAGGCATTGTCAGGCATCGCACCGACATCGCGGCCCCTCGCGCGGATCACCTGCCCCACTTCCAGCTGTTCCAGACTGTGCGCCAGGCGCCTGATGCGGCGCAAGGCGTGCCCGGACGGCACGGTGTCGGCTGGCGACTGGGCTAGAATGCCAGCCTTTCGGCCCAGCCGCTCCCCTGCCCAGCTTTTCCGCGTCATGCCTCAGCCCCATACCGACACCACGGTTTCCGATGCCGACCTCGAACCCGACCAGATTCACGAGCCCCGGCTCTGGCGCGACAAGGGCTGGACCGCACGCGTCATCAAGAACGAGGACGGCGACGGCTGGGCCGTCGAGATGATCCGCGACGGCAGCGCCGAACCCGCCCTGGTCGGCCCGTGGACCATGGGCCGAAACAAGGTCGATCCCAAGCCGCTCGATGCCACCGCGCACCAGACCCTGGTGAAGACCGCCTCCGAGGTGATCCGCCGCCATGAGCAGCAGTTGCACGCGCAACTTAACAAGCAAATGACGATTGAAGTCGACGATCAGGTCATCAGCGTCAGGCTGGCCATCACCCCGGACGAGTTCGAGCCATTCGGCACGCTGACGGCCACCAGCGCGTTCGGTGACGTACTCGCCACCACCCATGTACGGCCCGATTTCCGCCTGACGCGCGAGAGCGCCGGGCGCTGGGCAGCCGACGGGTTCGGCAAGATCCGCTGACCCCTTCCGTGCCTTCCCGGTGACGCCGGGGCGGCATTTTCCGACGACAACCGGCCCCGGCCGGTATCCACGCTATAATCCCGCGTCGTTTGACTGAGCTAGAGCAATGGGTTTCGAACAACTGGCAGGACTGAGGGCAAAACTGGCCGAGCAGGCAAAGAAAGAGGCGCGCGAGAAGGCTCCGCGCCAGCCTGCGCCTGCCGCCAAGCCGAACAAGCCGTCGCGGCCGAACAAGCCGGGCGCCAAACCGGGTGCAAAACCGGCCGCAAAGCCGTCTGGCCAGGCGGCACAGCAGGCCAGGCCGGCGACGCCTGTCGATCCGGTGGTGCGCAATATCGGCAAGCTGCAAAAGAAATTCCCGCTGGCGTTCCCGAAGAACCCCGCGCCCAAGGTGCCGCTCAAGATCGGTGTCTTCGACGATCTGCTGACGCACGCCACCGAGCTGGGCCTGTCCGAAGCCGAACTGCGCGAGGCGATCCGCACCTGGTGCCGTGGCGCCCGCTACTGGACTTGCCTGACGCAGGGCGCGCCGCGTCTGGATCTGGCTGGCCAGCCGGCCGGCGAAGTGACCGAAGCCGATGCGGCACGCGGCCGCCAGTTGCGCTCCGCACGCCCGAAGCAGAAGCCGGCCAAGCCGGCGACGCAGCAAGCTGCCCAGCCGGCTGCCTCCCAGGCCGAAGCGCAGGCCGCCCCGCAGCGGGAAGCCGCCGCGGCGGACACGCCTGCCGGGTCGCCCGCCGTTACGCCTGACGTCACGCCCGCCGCACCCGCAGCACCCGAAACACCTTCCCAGCCGGAATAACGCGCCAAGGGATACCCCGGCAGCCCGTCGCACGCCCCCGCGTACGAACGGGCTGTTTTCCTGGACGAATCGCCCTCCCACGGAGTTTTCGCCGCCGCATACTGCCGCAGTCATGCCGCCGGAGATCCCTACCATGAGCGAATTTCGTCCACAGCCCGCACCCGCGTGGGCCGTCCAGCAGTGGTTCAACACTGACCGTCCCCTGTCCATCGAAGCCCTGCGCGGCAAGGTCATCGTTCTGGAAGCGTTCCAGATGCTGTGCCCGGGCTGCGTGTCACACGGCTTGCCCCAGGCGCTGCGGGTCCATCAGACGTTTCAGTCGTCCGAAGTGGCCGTGGTCGGCCTGCACACCGTCTTCGAGCACCACGACGCCATGACGCCCACGGCGCTGCGCGCGTTCCTGCACGAGTACCGGATTCCGTTCCCGGTGGGGGTGGACATGCCCGACGGCCACGGCGGCGTGCCGCTGACGATGCAGGCCTACGGCATGCGCGGCACGCCCACGCTGATCCTGATCGACGCGGACGGCCAGCTGCGCCGGCAGTATTTCGGCTCGGTCAACGATCTCACGCTGGGCGCCGATATTGCCGAACTGATTCTCGAAGCGCGCGCGGATTCCCGTGCCAACAAGGGGCAGCCTTCCGCCCTGCCCGCCGGCCATCCAGCCAGCACGGCTGCCGACGACTGCGCATCGGGCGCCTGTCCCGTCGACACCCCATAACCTACCCACGACACATGGCAGACACCGGGCCCAGCCCTCACGTCGACGATACCGAGCGCGCCGCGCTGTACCGCATCCTCGCGCTGCGGCGCGACTGCCGGCACTTCACGCCCGGGCCCCGTCTGCCCGACGACCAGCTGGAACGCCTGCTGCGCGCCGCCCATCAGGCGCCTTCGGTGGGCATGATGCAGCCGTGGCGCTTCATGCGCCTGAGCACGCCGGCCTGGCGCGCGCGCCTGGCGCCGCTGGTGGAGGCCGAACGGCAGGCCACGGCCCAGGCAATGGGCGAACGCGGTGCCGAATTCCTGCGGCTCAAGGTCGAGGGCATGCGTGACTGCGCAGAATTGCTGGCGGTGATCCTGGCACCCGACGACGGCACGGTATTCGGCCGCCGCAGCATGCCCGCCGAAATGGCCTGGGCGTCCGCCGCCTGTGCGGTGCAGAACCTCTGGCTGGCCGCACGGGCCGAGAATCTTGGCCTGGGCTGGGTATCGATGTTCGACCCCGCTGCCCTGGCGCGCGAGCTGGGTCTGCCCCCGGGCGCAAAGCCGTTCGGGCTGCTCTGCATCGGGCCGGTGCCGGCGTTCTACGCGGCGCCGATGCTCGAACAGGAAGGCTGGCGCAAGCGCGCCCCGCTGCAGGACATCCTGTGGGAGCCTCCGGCGCCACCTGGCCCGCCTCCGTCCTAGACCATCCATACCGGCGAATCGTTCTGCCAGGGCTTCCCATACGGATTTGCTATACCATCGCCGCAGCATTGTTCCAAAGACCCCGGCATGAAGTTCAAGGAAATCCACGCGTTCCAGGCAGTCATGCGGTCCGGCTCGATGACCGCGGCGGCCGCCGAGCTCTATACGTCGCAGCCGAACGTGAGCCGGCTCATCGCCCAGCTCGAATACTCCACTGGCCTGACGCTGTTCACGCGCACAGCGGGCCGCCTGCACCCGACCGAAGAAGGGCTGGCCTTCGTGCGCGAGGTCGAACGCGCCTTCGTCGGCCTTGACGCGCTCAAGGACGCCGCGCGCAATATCCGCCAGTTCGGCAAGGGCCGCCTGCGCATTGCCACGGTGCCGTCGCTGGCCATGACCGTGCTGCCGCTCGTGCTGCAGCGGTTTCACGCCGAGTACCCCGACGTCAACGTGGCCATGGAAACGGGCAGCACCCAGCTGGTGGCCGACCAGGTCGGCAGCCGCTACTGCGATCTGGGGCTGGTCTCGTTCCTGCCGCCCGCCGCCGTGACCGAAGCCCGGCCCGTGGCCGAACTGTCGGGCTGTTGCGTGCTGCCGCCCGGACACCGGCTTGCCGCGCTCGATGCCATCACGCCCGCCGACCTGGCCGGCGAATCGTTCATCTCGATGAGCCATGGCGACGGCCTGCGCGCCGCCGTGGATGCCGCGTTCGCCAGCGACGACCGGCGCGTGATGCACTTCGAAACCCCCTACGGCGCCACCATCTGCAAGATGGTCGGCCTGGGTCTGGGGGTCGGCATCGTCAATCCGCTGGTGGCCCGCATGCACGCCGCGGAAGTCGTCATCCGGCCATTCCGGCCGCAGATCCCGTTTGTCAGCTACCTGCTGCTGGCCCGCAACCGGCCGGCCAATGTGCTGGTGGACCGGTTCACCGAACGGATGATCGCGGTGATCGCCACCGAAACGGCATCCCTGCCGGCCACCCTATCAGGTTTTGGTATGACCGCCTGACAGACTCGTATTTGCGTCCGGGGTGCTGGCTCCGCAATACTCGTCCGGACAGACACACCGGCCAGATCGCCCCAGATGGGCGGTGTGTCACGATTCTTGCGAGTAGCCGACATGCATTCCAGCAGGGCCCAAGGCCCGCACATTCCCCACGGGAGGCGCCGCTGATGGTGGCCTCCAGCCCCCGATATCCCGTATTCGACGTCGCCGTGGTGGGCGGCGGCCTGGTCGGCTCCGCCGTGGCCTACGGCTTGCGCAACCGCGTCGGTACCATCGCCGTGCTGGACGAAGGCGATATCGCCCTGCGCGCCTCGCGCGGCAATTTCGGCCTGGTCTGGCTGCAGAGCAAGGGCTACGGCATGGGTGCCTACAGCCGCTGGACGCTGCATTCCACGCGCCTGTGGCCGCAACTGGCGGCCGACCTGCTCAAGGAAACCGGCATCGACGTCGCGCTGGAACAGAAAGGCGGTCTCACGCCGCTGATGGGCGACTACGAGGTGGAAGCCCGCCTGGCCTGGGTCAATACGCTGATGTCCCAGCCCGGCGTCGAGCCCTATGCGTGGAAGCTGCTCGATCACCACCAGGCGGCGTCGCTGGTGCCCGGTCTGGGCCCGGACGTGACCGGCGCGATCTGGACCCCGCACGACGGCATCGTCAATCCGCTCAAGCTGCTGCGCGCGTTCCATACCGCGTTCAGCACCAGTGGGGTCCAATACCTGCCGCACCATGGCGTCACCGATATCGTGCAGCAGCCCGGCGGCGACTTCGTGCTGACCACGCCGAACGGCGCGGTGCGGGCGCGCAAGATCGTGCTGGCCGGCGGCCTGCGCAACGGCGACCTGGGCGCCATGGTGGGCATCGACCTGCCGATGGCGCCCCAGCGCGGCCAGATCCTGGTGCTGGAGCGCACGCGCCGCCTGCTGGACACCCCGCTGGTCACGCTGCGCCAGAACGACGAAGGCAGCTGGCTGGTCGGCGATTCGCAGGAAGACGCCGGCTATGCCGACCATGTGACCACGCTGCCCGTGCTGGCTACGCTGGCCGACCGCGCCGTGCGGACGCTGCCGGCGCTGCGCGACGTGCGCGCCGTACGCGCCTGGTCAGCCCTGCGCGTGCGCGCCAGGGACGGCTTTCCGGTCTACGAGCAATCGGCCACGCATCCCGGCGCGTTCATTGTCACCTGCCATAGCGGCGTGACGCTGGCCGCCACGCACGCCATGCACCTGGCCCCGATGATCGCCGCCGGGGCGCTGGCGCCGGAGCTGGACACCTTTTCGACCCGGAGATTCCATGTTCAAACGAATTGACGCGGCCGTGCTGCAAGGGACGGCGCGCAGCGTGCGGGTCACCGTGGACGGCACCGCGCTCGAATGCCGCGAAGGCGACAGCGTCGCCGCCGCCCTGTTTGCGGCCGGCGTGCTGGCCTGCCGCGACACCGCCGTATCGGGCGCCGCGCGCGGGCCGTACTGCATGATGGGCGTGTGCTACGACTGCCTGGTACGCATCGACGGCCGGCCCAACCAGCAGGCCTGCATGACGCGCGTGCAGGACGGCATGAAGGTGGAGCGCCAGCTTGGCGCACGCGAGGTGGCAGCATGACGGCCGATATCACGACGTGCGACCTGCTGGTGATCGGCGCCGGCCCGGCCGGGCTGGCCGCCGCCACCCAGGCCTCCGCGCTGGGCCTGTCGACGGTGCTGATCGACGAGCAACCCGCACCGGGCGGCCAGATCTATCGCGCCATCAGCAATACGCCGGTGCAGAACCGCGCCATCCTTGGCCAGGACTACTGGCACGGCCTGCGCCTGCTGGAGCCGTTTGCCCGCAGCGGCGCGCGCCATATTCCGGCCGCCACCGTGTGGTCGATCCATGCACGCGAAGGCCAGCCGGACGCCGCGGAAACAGGCGAGGCCGCCGGCTACGAGGTGGCCTACTCGGTAGCCCATGCCGGCCGGGACCCGCAGGCCGCGCTGCTGCACTGCCGCCATCTCATCCTGGCCACCGGCGCGCAGGAGCGGCCGTTCCCGATTCCCGGCTGGACCCTGCCTGGCGTGATCACGGCCGGCGCCGCGCAGATCCTGCTGAAGACATCGGGCGTGGTGCCCGAGGGCCGCACGGTGCTGGCGGGCGGCGGCCCGCTGCTCTATCTGCTGGCATGGCAGTACCTGAATGCCGGCGTGAAGCTCGCAGCCATTCTGGAAACCAGGGCCAGCGGCCAATGGCGCGAGGCGCTGCCGCATGCCTGGGGCTTCCTGCGCTCGCCCTACCTGGGCAAGGGCCTGAAGCTGCTGCGCGCCGTGCGCAAGGCGGTGCCCATCGTCAGCGGCGTGACCGCGCTGGAGGCCGTGGCGGGGCCCGGCGGCCAGGTCGCCGAACTGCGCTACGAGGCCGGCGGCCAGCGCCGCACCATCGCCATCGACCAGTTGCTGCTGCACCAGGGCGTGGTGCCGAACACCAACCTGTCGCGCGCCGTGGGCGCCGAGCATGTGTGGAACGACCGCCAGGACTGCTGGGAGCCGCAAGTCGATGACTGGGGCGCCACGTCGGTGCCGCACGTCAGCATTGCCGGCGACGGCGCAGGCATTGCGGGTGCCGTCGCCGCCGAGCATCGGGGCCGTATCGCCGCCGCGCATGCGGCCGCTGCGCTGGGCCGCATCAGCACCGACACGCGCGACCGCACGGCGGCCCAGCCGCGCGCCGAACTGGCACGCGCCACGCGCGGCCGCGAGTTCTTCGAAGTGCTGTACCGCCCGCTGCCGCAGTTCCGCCGCCCGGTGGGCGACACCATCGTCTGCCGCTGCGAGGAAGCCACGGCCGAACAGGTACGCCATGCCGCGCGCATCGGTTGCCAGGGGCCAAACCAGTTGAAGGCGTTCCTGCGCTGCGGCATGGGGCCGTGCCAGGGCCGCTTCTGCGGGCTGACCGTGACCGAACTGATCGCCGACGAGCAGCAGCGGCATCCGCGCGATGTGGGCTACTACCGTCTGCGGTTTCCCACCAAGCCGGTGACGCTTGGCGAAATTGCGACGTTGCCGCAGACCCAGGCATCGCGCGAAGCCGTGGTGCGATTCAAGAAGTAAGCCGCGACATGGCGCAACGCGTGGCCGGATTGCCAGGCCGGCCGGCCACGCGAGCAGCACACGCCTGCACAAAAAGAGCGGGAGCCGGGATACACCGCGCCCCGCCAGTTGGACCAGCACAGCGAGTTCATCCTGAGAGCACTTATCCACCCATCTTTTAGAGAATCAACCATGTTGTTTTCCAAGATCGTCCCCGCTCTCGCGCTCGCAGTGGCCGCTGCCTCGGCCGCCATCCCTGCCGTGGCCCAGGAACTGCCCCCGGGCCCGCTCCGCATGCTGGTCGGATTCGCGCCCGGCGGCGGCAACGACGTCATCGCCCGCACCGTCGCCACGCAATTCCAGCTGAACACCAGGACGACGATCGTGGTGGAGAACAAGCCCGGCGGCGGCAGCACGCTGGCCACCGCCGAGATGGCGCGCGCCAAGCCCGATGGCTCGGTGCTGCTGCTGGGCTCGGTCGGCGGCCAGGCCATCGCGCCGTCGATCTACAGCAAGCTGCCCTACGACCCGGTCAAGGGCGTACAGCCGGTGTCGCTGGTGGCCAAGTCCGCCAACGCGCTGGTGGTCAACAACGACCTGCCGGTCAAGAACGTGCAGGAACTGCTGGCCTACGCCAAGGCCCACCCCGGCAAGCTCAACGTGACGTCGCCCGGCAATGGCACGATCTCGCACCTGTCGGCGGAGCTGTTCAAGAGCATGGCGGGCGTGTCCATCACGCATATTCCGTATCGCGGCGATGCCCCCGCCATGCAGGACGTGATGGCCGGCCAGGCCCAGATGACGTTTGCCAGCCTGCCGTCGGCCAAGGCCGGCGCCGATTCCGGCAAGGTCCGCATCCTGGCCGTGACCAGCGCCAGGCGCGTGGAAACGATGCCGAACGTGCCGACCATCGCCGAATCGGGCGTGCCCGGCTATGAGGTGGTGTCGTGGTATGGCGTTTTTACGACGGGCGGCACGCCGATGCCGACCGTCAACCGCCTGGCGCAGGAAATTGCCGCCGTGGTGGCGCAGCCGTCGATCCGCGAATCGATCGCCAAGCAGGGCATGGAGCCCAGCGCGCTGGGTCCGGTGGAATTCACGCAGCTGGTGAACCGCGACACGCAGAAATGGGACAAGGTCGTGAAGAGCGTCGGCATCAAGCTGGACTGAGCGCCGCCGACCCGCGTACCGAATGCCGGAGCATCGCAGACAGGGAAGATAGAATTCGCGGCTAGGTCACCCTTCGCGCAACACCGCACAGGACATGGCACACACAAGCCGCGCGCTGCACTGGTCCGCGCTCATGGCCGGTACGCTCGTATTGAGCTATCTGCTGCAACCCGTGATATCGACTGCCAGCGTGCTGGTTGCCGCGATGGCGTGCGCCATGGTCGCCGGGTTCATGGATGTCCGGCTGCGCATCCGCCCCGCGTTGACGGCGTTCGCGCAGGCCCTGACGGGAACGGCCATTGCCAGCACGCTGCATCTGGCGGAACTGCTCGAAGCGGCCTCCGACGGGCTGGTGGTGCTGGGCGTGGCCCTGACCATCGGCAGCGCCGCGGCCGTGGGCTGGCTGCTGGTCCGCTATTCGCCGTTGCCTGGCACCACGGGCGCCTGGGGCAGCCTGCCCGGCGCGGCGTCGATCATGGGCGCACTGGCCACCGAGAACGGCGGCGACGGCATCCTGGTGTCGCTGATGCAGTACCTGCGCGTGGTGCTGGTGGTCGTCACCGGGCCGCTGGTGGCCCATGCCATCGTCGATGCACAGATGGCGACGGCCTCGGCATCGGCGACTGCCGTGCAGGCATTCCGCCATGTCTCGCCGGTCGGCACGCCGGTCGCCATCGGGATTGCGATCGTGGGCTGCTGGATCGGCGTGCGCTATCGCATCCTGGCCGGGGCGTTCCTGGTGCCGCTGGCGCTGGGCGCCGTGTGGGTGACGGTGGTGCCGGCTCCGGTGGTGGTGCCCACCCCGCTGCTCGGCTGCGGCTTCGCGGTGCTGGGCTGGACCATCGGCCTGCAGTTCCGGCGCGACCTGCTGCGGCCGCTGGTGGCGTCGCTGCCGACCATGCTGGCTGCCATCGTGGCCATGATTGCTCTGTGCGCCGCCTCGGCCTGGCTGATCTCGGCCAGCCACAAGGTCAGCTTTCTGACGGCCTACCTGGCCACGTCGCCGGGCGGCGTGGAATCGATCGTCGCCATCGCGCTCGGCACCCACGCGGACATGAACTTCGTGGTGGCCACCCAGACGCTGCGGCTGTTCTCGGTCGTGCTGATCGGGCCGTGGCTGGCCAGGCGGATCGGCAGGTCGGTGGGCGGGTCGATGGGCTGACGCCGTCAGCCGGCCAGATACGCCGCGGCGCCCGCCCCGGCCACCCGCCCGCTGGCAAAGCAGGCCGTCAGCAGGTAGCCGCCGGTCGGCGCTTCCCAGTCGAGCATCTCGCCCGCACAGAATACGCCCGGCATGGCGTTGAGCATCAGGCGGGCGTCCATCGCCTCGAACCGGACACCGCCCGCCGTGCTGATGACTTCGTCGATGGGCCGTGCGCGCACCAGCCGCAACGGTAGCGCCTTGATGGCTGCGGCCAGCGCCACAGGGTCGTGCATCGCTTCCCGGGTCAGCGCCTCGCGCAGCAGCCGCGCCTTGACGCCGGTAATGCCCAGCCGGCTCTGCAGATGACTGGACACCGAGCGCGATCCGCGCGGCCGTGCGACTTCGGCGGCAACGTCGTCGGCAGACCGCCCCGGCGCCAGGTCCAGCGTGATGGTGGCGCTTCCCTGGGCGTCGATCAAGTCGCGGATCGGCGCGGACAGCGCGTAGACCAGGCTGCCCTCGATGCCGGTTTCGCTGATCACGAACTCGCCTTGCCGATACCATACCGTGCCGTCGCGCGCGGTCACGCCGATGGCCACCGACTTGACGGGCTCGCCGGCGTGCTGGGTGCGAAACACCTCGCTCCATTCGACGTCGAAGCCGCAGTTGGCGGGCCGCAGCGGCGCCACATCGACCCCCCGGGCTGCCAGCATCGGCAGCCACGCGCCATCGGACCCAAGCCGCGCCCAGCTGCCGCCGCCCAGCGCCAGCACCACGGCGCGGGCCGCCACTTCCACCTCGACCTGCTCGTCGCCCTGGCGGGTAGCGAAACGCAGCACGTGCCAGCCATCGACGGGCTGCCCGAAACCGACCCAGCGATGCCGCACATGCAGCCGCATTCCGGCTTCGCGCAGGCGATGGAGCCACGCGCGCAGCAGCGGGGCGGCCTTCATGTCGGTGGGAAACACCCGGCCGGAACTGCCCACGAAGGTGTCGATGCCCAGCGCATGCACCCAGGCGCGCAGCTGGGTGGCATCGAACGTGTCGAGCAACGGCCCGATGCGGTCGGCGCGCACGCCGTAGCGGCCCAGGAAGGCATCGGCCGGCTCCGCATGCGTGAGGTTCATGCCGCCCTTGCCCGCCATCAGGAACTTGCGCCCGACCGACGGCATGGCGTCGTAGACGTCCACCGGCAAACCCTGCGCGGCGAGCATCTCGGCTGCCATCAGGCCGGCCGGGCCACCGCCCACGACAAGGGCACCGGCAAGGCGGACGGGTTCGGCGGAAGTGACAGCGGACATGGAATCGACGAGGTGGCGAAGGCGGAAAGCCGGCGAATTATAAGCGTAGCGATGCAGGGCATGCCCGGCGCCCCGTTGACGGCGCCGCTGCCGGCAGCGGTTTCCAGCCCATGCCCGGCGACGTGGCCGCCGGCCTGCCTTAGAATCGCTTTCCATCGACATCCGCGCCGGGTGGCCCCATGTTTGCGGCAGGCTTTCCGCAGGTGTCCTTTTCCCCAGATTCGCAGGAGTTCGCCATGCAAGACCCACATAAATCGCCGCCGACCGTTGCCGAGGGCTGGCAGGCGCCGCCGCCGGACCGTACGAGCGTGACCGATGACGCGCATGTGGACGACATCATCCCCCTGCCCCCGCCCGAGCACCTGATCCGCTTTTTCCCGATCCGCGGCACGCCGGTGGAATCGCTCGTCACCCAGACGCGCCAGCGCATCTCGCGCATCCTGCACGGCCAGGACGACCGGCTGCTGGTCATCATGGGCCCCTGCTCGATCCATGACCCGCAGGCGGCCCTGGAGTACGCGCGGCGGCTGATGGCCCAGCGCGAGCACTATGCCGACGCGCTGGAAATCGTGATGCGGGTGTATTTCGAGAAACCCCGCACCACGGTGGGCTGGAAGGGCCTGATCAACGACCCGTACCTGGACGAGAGCTATCGCATCGACGAAGGGCTACGCATGGCGCGCAGCCTGCTGCTGGACATCAACCGGCTGGGCCTGCCGGCCGCCGGCGAATTCCTGGACGTGATCTCGCCCCAATATATCGGCGACCTGATCTGCTGGGGCGCGATTGGCGCCCGCACCACCGAGAGCCAGGTGCACCGGGAACTGGCCTCGGGCATTTCCGCGCCAATCGGCTTCAAGAACGGCACCGACGGCAATATCAAGATCGCCATCGACGCCATCCAGGCCGCATCGCGTCCGCATCACTTCCTGGGCGTGCACAAGAACGGCCAGGTCGCCACGGTCCATACCAAGGGCAACCCGGACTGCCACGTCATCCTGCGCGGCGGCAAGGTGCCCAACTACGATGCCGATGCGGTAGCCACCGCGTGCCGCGAACTGGAAGCGGCCGGCCTGCGCAATACGTTGATGGTCGATTGCAGCCACGCCAACAGCAGCAAGCAGCACCAGAAGCAGATCGACGTGGCGGCCGACCTGGCGCGGCAGATCAGCGGCGGCAGCGGCTCGATCTTCGGCGTCATGGTGGAAAGCCACCTGCTGCCGGGCGCGCAGAAATTCACGCCGGGCGAACACCAGCCGTGCAACCTGACCTACGGCCAGAGCATCACGGATGCGTGCATCGGCTGGGACGATTCGGTCGCGGTGCTGGAAACGCTGAGCCAGGCAGTCCAGGCGCGCCGCGCGGTGGCCAAGCCGCCAGCGGCAAGCTGACCGGCGGCGTTGCGGAATGGCGCCGGCTCGAGGCCGGGTAGAATCCGGCCCCATGTCGAGTGTCATCCATTACCTTCGCGGCGGGGCGGCGGCCATCGCCGCCGGCGTGGCCTGCGCGGCCCATGCCAGCGATATCGCCTGCGAGGCGCCGGCCACGCGCGCCAGCCAGATCATCTGCGAGACCGCACTGTTCTCGATGGGCTACCAGCGCATCTATGCCGACCAGCAGCGGCTACTCAAGGCCGGCGTGATCTCGCAGGCGGACATCGACGCCTTCCGGCGTCAGCGCGACGCCTGCGACACGGCCAGTTGCCTGGATGCCGTGTTTTCCGCGTGGCGGCAGCACCTGACGGACATCGGCGCACCGCGCTCCCGCCAGGGCCGGTAAGCCGTCTCACCCCCCGGCCTGCAGCCCTCGATCCACCATTTCCAGTAACCGCTGCCCGATCACCGCCGCCTGCTCCCGGGCCCGGCTGCGCAGCGGGCCGTCGATCAGCAGGACGGCCAGGCCATGGACGGCCGACCACGCGATGTATTCGGCGCCGGGCCGGCGGTCCGGTGCCAGCAGGCCCGCTTCCACCCAGCGATCCAGCGCGGCGCCCAGCAGCTCGAACGGGTTCAGTCCGCTGTTGCCGGCCTTGGCCGGGTCGGTATCGTCTTCCACATCGTCCGGCACCGAAAACGCGGTGCGGAACAGGCCGGTCTCCGTCAGTGCGAACTGCAGATATCCCATGCCGACCGCCCGCAGACTGCCGCGTGCGCGCTCGGCCGGCGACGCATCGGCAGGAATCGCCGCCATCTCGGCTTCCATGGCCATCGCCAGGTTGGACAGGGCCCACGCGCGCACGGCCTGCAGCAAATCCTGCCGGCTGGCGAAATGGCGATACGCGGCGTTGGGCACCACGCCCGCGCGCCGCGTGGCTTCGCGCAGCACGATGGCGTCCGGCCCGCCATCCCGGGCCAGGTCGATACCGGCCTCCAGCAGCGCGCGGCGCAGGTCGCCATGCCGATAGGTCGTGCGCGTAGGCGGCGTTGCAGCAACGGCACGGTTCATGTCATCCCCCATGTGGACGGTGTCCACCCCATTTCGTTTCATAGTAGACAGTGTACACAAATCCTGCCAGTGCCTGACACGTCAGCCCGGGCGAATGTGGACGGCACGGCACGGCGGAAATCGTCAGAGGATCGGCGCGAACAGCTTGGCCACGTGCATGGCCACGCGCAGGATGGCGGGCGAGCCCAGGAAATCGCTCGGGCCGATCTGGCGCGCCTGGGCAAAATCGGCTTCGAGCATGCGCGCCACGTCCGCGGCGAAATCGGGGTGGGCCGTCATCACCATCAATTCGAAATTCAGGCGGAAAGACCGGTTGTCCAGGTTGGCGGTGCCCACGGCGGCCGCCTCGTCGTCGATCAGGATCACCTTCTGGTGCAGGAAGCCGGGCTGGTAGCGATAGATCTTCACGCCGGCGCGAATCGCCTGGTACGCGTAGATGGTGGACGCCCCGTAGACCACCTTGTGATCGGGCCGCGACGGGATCAGGATGCGCACATCCACGCCACGCAGCACGGCCAGCCGCAGCATCGCAAACACGGCTTCGTCGGGCACGAAGTATGGCGATGTCATCCACAGCCGGCGCGTGGCCGACTGGATGGCCTCCACAAAGAACAGCGAACAGGTTTCCTGCGCATCGGCCGGCCCCGACGGCACGACCTGACACACCATGTCGCCCACGTGACCGGACGGCGGCGTCATCAGGTACGGCACCTCCCGCGCAGCCCAGTACCAGTCCTCGGCAAAGGCCATCTGCAGGTCCAGCACCGCCGCGCCCCGGATGGCGATATGCGTATCGCGCCACGGCGCCAGCGGCGGCCGGCGGCCCAGGTACTCGTTGCCGACGTTGTGCCCGCCCACGAACGCCTGCGCGCCATCGACGACCACAAGCTTGCGATGATTGCGAAAATTGAGCTGGAAGCGATTGACAAAGCCGGGATGTGTGGAAAACGGTCGCGCCTCCACGCCGGCCTCCTGCAGCACGCGCACGTAGCCGCGCCCCAACGCATGGCAACCGATGCTGTCGTACAGGAAATAGACCCGGACGCCGGCACGCGCCCGGTCGCAGAGGCGCTTTTGCAGCGCGCGTCCGAGTTCGTCGTCATGCACGATGAAGAACTGCACCAGCACCTGCTCGGTGGCCGCGTCGATGGCGGCAAAGATGGCGTCGAAGGTAGCGTCGCCGTTGATGAGCAGCCGCACATCGTTATTCATCAGGCAGGGCACACCGGTCAGGCTGGGCAGCGCCCGCATGCAGGCCTGCTCGGGCTGCAGCACCACGCTGGCGGCCAGCGCCTCGCGATCCTTGGCCGTCATGCCGTGCCGGATCTCGCGCAGGCGGTCGTTGTTGAACCGGCGCGCATTGACATAACCGGCGAAACGGCTGCGCCCGAAGATCAGGTACGGGATGATCGTGAAGTACGGCATCATCACCAGCGAGCCCGCCCACGCGATGGCGCCCGGCGCCGTGCGCACGGTCATCACGGCATGCAGCGCCGCGAGGACTCCGACGATATGGAACGCGAGGACAACGGCGGCAATGACGCTGGGACTGAGCATAGGCACTGGCACCACGAACGGCCCGGATTCGATGAGCCGTATTCTGGCATAGCGGATCACTTTGGCGCAGCCGATATCGCCGGCGCCGAATCGGGCGGCCCGTGTCAGCCCCCCGCCAGCCGGATGCCTGCGCCCCGTTTGCTCAATTTTTAATCACACCGATCCGTCACCCGCTCCGCCGCACCACGCCGCCCGTCCCCGCCCCGGTTATCCACAAAATCTGTGGATAACGATGGCTGTTTGCAACAAGCCGTCGGCATGCAAGCGGATCTGCTCCATTTAAAGAAACGCCGATTGTTGGACCTCTGCCGGGCCGATACGCTGCATCGTGTTTGCCCGATTCAATGCGTTTCGCCCGTCCGATAGTGTCCGATAGTGTCGTATGAATGCCCAATCCAATATTGCGCTGCTGGCCAGCCGCAACTCGCCTCTCCATCCCATGCAGGAGCTGCTCTCCATCGCGGGATTCCAATGCAACGTCTTCCAGGCAGGCCGCGACCTGATCCACGGCCTGGGTCATGACAGCTACGACATGCTGCTGATCGACCGCGACCTGCCCGACATCTCCGCCATCGACGTCATCCGTGCCGTGCGCGCGGTGCGCAATCGCGACGTGCCCATCGTGATGTTCTCGGGCGACAGCGACGACGACGACATGGTGGAAGCCCTGGACGCGGGCGCCGACGATTACATCGTGCGCCCGCTCAATGCCCGCGTGCTGCTGGCCCGCATCGCCGCGTTGCGGCGGCGCATGGCCGGCACCCGGCTCAATGCCAGCATGCCGCTGCGTGCCGGTCCCTACGAGCTCAACAACCCCGGGCGCTTCGCCACGCTCCATGGACAACGGATTCCCATGACCCCAAAGGAATTCGACCTGGCCATGCTGATGTTCGCCAATGCCGGCCGCATCCTGGCCACGCAGCGCATCGAAAACACCATCTGGGGACACACGCTGCCGCATTCGTCGCGCGCGCTTGCGGGCCTGGTCTCGCGCATGCGCCGCACGCTCGACCTTCGCGCCGAGAACGGCGTGACGATCACGGTGGTATACGCACAGGGCTATCGCCTCGACATCCTGGACAGCGCCGCGCGGGCCGAACTGACGGCACACCGCCGGCTCGGACTGGTTGGCAATGGCGCACTCGCCGACTACTAGCGCACTAGCGGTCCAGTTCTCCGCGGGCGGCCAGGTCGGCAATGTCGATACACGCCACGCCCTGCGCCACCGCTTTAGCCCTGCGCTTGGCCACGGCCGCTGCCGCACCCACGTGCTGGCTGCCAAGCCGCCACGCGGCCATCGCATCGGCGCCCACCCGCACAGCGCCGACAGCCATCGTCACCGGGGGAAAGAACATGGGCCGGCCGTGGCGATCTTCCGACTGAATGCCGCCGGCCGCGCGGTCAGACGCGGCATACATGGCCAGCGCGCCATCGTTGAAGCGGGCCATCGCGCCGTGGATGCGCGGCTTCCAGTCGTCGCCCTGGAACAGCACCAGATAGTCGTCGCCGCCGATATGGCCCAGGAAATCGCGGGCCGGATCGCAGGCCTGCGCCAGGATGGCGGCCGCCCCCTTGAGCAGTTCGTCGCCCTTCCAGTAGCCGTAGTGGTCGTTGAAGGACTTGAAATGGTTCAGGTCGGCATAGCAGGCGTGAAACGGACTGCGCGCCTCGATCAGGCGATCGATATGCTGGTTCAGCAGGATGTTGCCGGGCAGAAAGGTCAGCGGGTTGGCATAGCGTGCGGCTTCCATCCGGACATCGGAAATCGCGCGCAGCAGGTCGGCACCGGTGCCCAGGCCCACGTAGCGGCCTTCGTCCGTGATAACGAAACCATCGGCCAGCGCCCGTGACGGCTCGCCGGCCACATGCTGGGCCATTTCCTCGAGCGTGGTGCGCCGGTCGAAGCAGACCGGCTGCGGATTGGCCAGCGTGACGCAGGCCTTGCGGCCGTACAACTCGCGATGGAACGGCGTGGCGTAGCGATCGATCAGCGTCTGGCGGCTGATCAGCCCAATCGGCCGCAGGTCATCGTCGACCACGGCCATCGCATGCAGGCCGGCTTGCTCATGAAAGCGCGTCAGCACATCGTTGTTCGATGTCTCGGCGTTGACGGCCGGCAGCGGGCGTACCAGATTGCCTGCGGTCATGCCCGACCAGCCCGTGCGCAACGTTTGCGGAAACACCGCGATCTGCCGCGACGACAGCAATGCACGGGCCTCTGACGTGATCTCGGCTGGTGGCTGCGCGGCGGGACGCCCCAGGAAATAGCCCTGCCCCGCAGACACGCCCAGATCCCTGACCAGCGCCAGTTCCTCGGCCGTCTCGATACCTTCGGCGATGACCCGGCCGCCGAGCGCATGCATCAGGCTCAGGACCGCACGCAGGACCTCCAGCCGGCGGGAACTGGCGTGGATGCCTCGGACCAGCGATTTGTCGATCTTGATGAACTGCGGCGTCAGTTCCGCCAGCCGGTCCAGGTTGGCATGGCCCGTGCCAAAGTCGTCGAGCGCGTACTGTACGCCCAGCTCCGCCAGCACGGCCACGGCGTTGGCAAAGCTGGCGGCATCGCCCACCGCGGTCTGCTCCGTGACCTCGATGACCACGCGCGACGGTGCAATCCGCGCCCCGTTGCCTTGCGCACCGTCCAGGCCCAGCAGCGCCGCCATGGCACGGCCGCGATGGCCGAGCAGATGCCGCAGCGTCAGCGGGCTGAAGTTCAGGAACAGCTTGCCGGACAGGTCCAGCGCCGCCCACGACGCCAGCGCGGTACGCGCCGCCGTCATCTCGAGCGCGATCGTGGTGCCGGTTTCCTGGGCCATGCGGAACAGCGCATCGGGAGCGGCATGCATCGAACCGGCGGGGCCGCGAATCAGTGCTTCGTAGCCAAGGATGTCGCCGCTGGCCAGCGTCACGATAGGCTGAAACACCGCATGGAGGGGTGGCGGTCGCACGGCCTCGCGGGCCGCAGCCAGATCGGAGGCAACGGGAAACATGAAACGAGTTCAGACGGATGGCAGGCCACCTGGTTGTTGACGGCCGGTCACGAGAGAAGCTTGAGCACGGCGTTGCAATACAGGCACGTATGCAGCGCGCGCCATTGCATGACAGTCATATGTCACCCGTATGACAAACGCGCCGCATGTCGTTTGTCACGCAGTCGTCACATGCTTGCACGACGATCACGCCGCACCGCAGCAAGACCCGGCCCCGCGACACGTCGCTGACGACATGCCTCGCCGAGAGACCGGACTGCTGCAGCGCAAGGGTCATGGTATGGCGGGGCGTCGCCCCGAAGGAGTTCGTAGTGTTGCAAGCCATCAAGCTGGGATTGCAGGGACGGCGCGGCCAATCCGCATGGCAGGGACTGGCGGGGTTGCCGCTGGTCGTGCGTCTGTCCGCGGCGTTTGTCCTGATCTACGCGTTCGGCGCGATTGTCGGGCTCACCGGCATCGTCAACCTGATCGACCTCAAGCGCGATACCGACAGGCTGTACCAGCGCGACATGCGCGGCGCCATCGCCGCCGAACGCGCGCAGGCCTCGCTGGCCATGCTGGGCCGCGCACAGCTTGCGCTGACACTGGCCACCAGTTCCGCCGAACGCGACACCGCCGCGAATGACATCGCCCAGGCATCGAAACAGCTCGACGCGGCGGTCGATGACGTTCGCGTGGCCGCACCGGCGCAGGCCCGCGCCTTGCTCGCCGAGCGTGCCGCCGCCGGCGAACTGCTGACGAAATACGTCGAACTGATCCGCAAGCAGCCGCTCGATGCGCTGCAATTCGACGCATCGGTTTCGATTGACGGCCACTTTCTAGGAGAACAGCTACGAAAACTTGGCACCCTGATGGAATCCACGCGTACGACGCTGGCTCAGCAGGCCGCCGATACCGTCGCCGGCGTGGCATCGGCCCAGCTGACCGCGCAAACGTGGATGAGCGTGCTGCTGGTGGCCAGCCTGGGCGCGGCCGGACTGCTGGCATGGATCGCCGCGCGCAGCCTGACGCGTGAACTCGGCGGCGAGCCGCGCGACGCGGCGGCCATCGCCACGCGCATTGCCGGCGGCGATCTCACCGCACGCATTGCCTTGCGCGAGGGTGATGGCGGCAGCCTCCTGTTCAACCTGGCGGGCATGCGCGACCAGCTGGCAGGCGTGCTGGCGCGCATCCAGCAATGCGCGCACGAGATTTCGGCCGCAAGCGACGGCATTGCGCGCGGCAACCAGGCGTTGGCCACCCGCACCGGGCTGCAGACCGCCGCGCTGGGCGAAGCCACGGCGAATGTCGCCCGGCTTACCGCGCTGGTTCAGCAGGCCCACGCGCAGGCGCAGGAATCGAGCGAAATGGCCAGCCGGGCGCGCGAAGCCACGGGCACGGGCATGGCCGCCGTGCGCGACATGAGTGGCGCGATGGCCAACGTGCACGCACAGTCGCGCAATATCTCCGAGATCGTCTCCGTCATCGAGAGCATCGCCTTCCAGACCAATATCCTCGCGCTCAACGCCGCCGTGGAGGCCGCCCGGGCCGGCGAGGCGGGCCGGGGCTTTGCCGTGGTGGCGCAGGAAGTGCGGGCCCTGGCCCAGCGCAGCGCCACGGCCGCGCGCGAGATTGGCGGCATTATTGGCGACGCCGCCAACGAGATTGCCCGGGGCGCCAGCCTGAGCGGCCGCGTGGAATCTGCCATGTCAGGCATCGACGCCGCAGTGCAGCACAGCCACACCCTGGCCGCCGAACTGCGCATGCTGGCCGATGAACAGGCCAGCGGCATTCGCACCGTAGGCGATGCATTGTCCCGGCTGGCGCAGACCAGCGCCGACAACGCCAAGCTTGTCGACGAGGTCAGCGACCAGGCGTCGCGGCTTGACCATCAGGCGGCCGCACTGGAAACCGACGTCGCGCGCTTCCAGTTCTAACCCGCTACCGCACCGCCGCACGTTCAACCCCGCAACCGGAAGCGGGGCGCCCGACGCACTGGCCCCCGCTTCAGCTTCGTTCCGCCCCGCCGTAATTAAAGAAGATCCGATTCGACGGCAAGCATTGCGCCGCTAGCATGGCGATAGCCCCGTCGCCCTCCGGCGGCCGGTCGAAACAGGGATCATCGCCGAGGCGGACCAAGAGCGGAGAACACACATGCTACGCAAGGCAGTGGATGACGATGCAGCGTTCCAGGAGGATTTCGAGGCGGCGGGACGCGACTGGGCCCCCAGGCTCAGGCCGTGCGGCACCTGCCATGCCTGCGAGAAGCCGGTCGGCCAGGCCGAGCTGTTCTGCAGCATCACCTGCCAGTACGCCTTCGAGCATTTCGAAATGCGTTTATTGCGCAAGGAATAGCAGAAGCGCAACCGGCACCACGCCCGCCCCCACAAGTTTCCGCCCACACCGGACGACATTCCGGTTGCCGCGTGCTGTGTGTCAAACCGACGAACATTTCCTTTCAAATTCCTGTCAACCACCGTCGCCTACCACCCGTTGAGGCGTGCATTACGGCGATATCCGCAGCGCGGAGCAGGCCGGAAAACGAGGCCTGGCGCGGCAGGTGTGTCCGCGAGAAACACTTAGCCCTACGCAGTAACCGGCATTAACGAGTCACGCGTAAAAGTTACACAACTGTTGCACTTACGCACACTTTGTGTCGCCTTTCCCACGCGAAAGCCGGATACGCTTGATTCATCCCATCACTGATTGACCGCGAGAAATCATGACTGAACGCCTGATCATGCTGGACGTACCCGGCGTCCTGTATTCGGACCGCTCCGCAGCCCGCCTGGGCGGCACGCCAAACACGGGGACCCTGCGTGACGTCAGGTTTTTCGATCCCATCGCGCTGGGCTTCCTGCGCCGCCTTTTCGGTATCGCCGGCGCGCGTGTGGTGGTGTCCGACGCATGGCGCCGTGGCACCCCGGCGGCCATCTTCCAGCAGCTTGATCTGCAGGTGGAAGGCATGACGCCCCGCGTGGCAGGCGGCCATGGCGCCGAAATCGACGCCTGGTTCACCCAACGCCCGGCCCCGGGCGCCTGGGTCATCCTGTCGACCGCGCCGGCATCGTCGTTCACCGAGGCTCAACGCGCCCGCCTGGTACAGGTGAATCCGGCCGAAGGTCTGACGGTGGACAACTTCCGTCAGGCGCTGGACATCCTCGGTGTGGCCTGCCCGTCCACCGTGACGCCCGATTCGCGCGTGGAGCCCGGTCTGAAAGCCAAGCTGCGTCACCTGCAACGCCTGGCACGCGACGAACCCGAGCGTTTCATGCCGGCACCGGCCGCGGCCGAAGCCCGCGAGCAGGCGATGGCCGTGGCTGTGGCCAGCCTGACGGGCAAGCATCTGGAACCTGCCGTCATTCATGCCTGATCCGCGCCGGGTCTCAGGAACCGCCGCAAGCATCACGCCGTGATGCAACAACAAGAAGGCCGCCAGCGTTGGCGGCCTTTTTCATGCTCGGGCAACGCGCAGATCAGCGGGCAGTCAGCTTGACCGCCGGGAAATCCACGGGCACGGCAAATGCCACGTTGATGTAGTTGGTGAACAGATTCAGCGCGACATGGGCGACGATCTCGACGATTTCCCCGTCGTTGAAGCCCACTTCGCGCAACCCGGCCACGTCCGCACCGGATACCTGACCACGCGCCTCGACCAGTTTCAGCGCAAACGCCAGTGCCGCCGCCGTCTTCGGGTCATTCGATTGGCCGGACTGGGCGGCCACCATCTCTTCGGCCGACGCGCCAGCCTTGCGGCCCAGCGCCGTATGCGCGGCCAGGCAATAGTCGCAGCGATTGCGGTCGGCCACGGCCACGGCAATCTGCTCGCCCAGCTTGGCCGGAATCACGCCCGCGCCGAGCGCGCCAAAGGCGGCCCACATCGACTGCAGCGCGGCCGGCGAATTGGACACGGCGCGGAACATCTGGGGCACACCACCAAACGCGGCCTGGATCTGGGCCAGCGCGGCCTGGCTGCCGGCCGGCGCGGCCTTCGGTTCGGGTACGGAAATACGTGCGGTCATGATGGAATCTCCTGTCGAAGTGATCTGGAAAGTGATCGAAATCAGGACGTCGCCGTCCATGGGTTCCACTATGGTGGCGCAAGGCGTACGATGGGATACCAACCGTCCCAGAAACGTATCAATTCATCCCGCCGTGACCGCCACTGCTGCGCCGCTTACCGTCGATCGCCTGTCCGCCCTGCTTGAGCGGTTCCGCATCCAGGCGCACCTGTTCCATACCGGCCCGCTATGCGGTGTGTCGCATTTCGACGCGTCCCATCGCGGCTTTCTGCACGTCATGCGCGAAGGCAGCATGACGGTGACGCATCAGAGCCGGGGTCTGCCCCGGCGGCTCGAGGTTCACGAGCCATCGCTGCTGTTTTATCCGCGTCCCGCGATCCACACCTTTCACAATCCACCGGCCGAAGGGTCACAGTTCTCGTGTGCCACGCTGGAATTTGCCGGCGGTGCCCGCAATCCGCTGGCACGCGCCCTGCCGCCGCTGATCGTGCTGCCGCTGGCAGACGTGCCAGGGCTGGCCCCGGCACTTTCGCTGCTGTTCGCGGAAACCGAACGCGTGCGATGCGGCCAGCGATTATTGGCGGATCGGCTATTCGAAGTGGTGGTGATCCAGCTCTTGCGCTGGATGCTCGATCATCCCCGGCAGGTCGGGGTCCAGCCCGGGCTGATCACCGGGCTGTCCGATCCGCGCCTGGCGCGGGTGCTGGTGGCCATGCACGAGGCGCCGGGCGCCAGCTGGCATCTGGAAAAGATGGCGGCCTGCGCGGGCATGTCGCGCAGCGCCTTCGCGGCAGCCTTCCGCGACATTGTCGGCCAGACCCCGGCCGACTATCTAACGGACTGGCGCATCAGCCTGGCCCAGACACGGCTGCGCGACGGCGCGCCACTCAAGCTGCTGGCCGACGAACTGGGCTATGCCAATCCGTCGGCCCTGTCACGCGTCTTCCTGGCCAGGGTCGGCCAGTCTCCGCGCGACTGGCTGCGCGCGGAGAGTCACGGCATGGCGGAGGCCGCGACTCAGTAGTCGACTGTCATCGAAACCTTGAACGTACGCGGATTGCCGATATACAGCGTGCTGGCCGACGTCGACACGCCAGCCCAGTAATCCTTGTTCGCCACGTTCTCGACGGCAGCGCGCAGCGTGTAGCGCATTTGCGAGGCCTTGAAGGTGTAACGCGCGCCCAGGTCGAAGCGGTTCCAGGACGGCAGCGCGATCGTGTTCGTGTTGTTCGCGTACTGGCGGCCGGTCTGGATATAGCGGCCCGACACGGTGGCTCCCGCCAGGAACGGCAGGTCGTACTCGCCGCTCAGCGTCATCGTGTAGTTCGGGACGCCCACGCCCTTCTTGCCTTCCGTCAGCGGGTTGCCGGTGTCCCGGTACTGCGAATCGATATACGACACGCCGCCCAGCAGGCGCACGCCGCGCACGGGTTCGCCAAACACGCTCAGTTCCACGCCGCGATTGCGCAAGTCCTGCAGGCCGAACACGTTGCCCTGCATGGTGGTGCCCTGCGGCTGTTCGATCTGGAAGAACGCCAGTGTCGTGCCGAACGCGCCCGCGTCGTACTTCACGCCCGCCTCGTGCTGCTTCGACTTGACCGGCGCGAAGACCTCGCCGCGGTTGACGGCGGTATTGCCCGCCGTCGGACCCTGCGCCAGGCCTTCGATGTAGTTGTAATAGACCGATACGTTCTGGAGCGGCTTGACCACCAGGCCGAACATCGGCGACGTGGCCGAATCGCTATAGCTCGACGTCTGCGCACCGGTCGCCGTGGCGTAGCCGCGCACGTTGATCACCTGCTGGCGCACGCCGGCGGTCAGCAGCACGCGGTCGTTCAGAAAGCCGAGCGTATCGGACACCGACACGCCATTGAGGTTGGTCCGCTGCGTCACGTACGGATCGGACATATTGCCCGTGGCCGGGGCGGCCGGATAGGGAACGACCGGCGCGTGATAGAGGTTGGTCGCAAACGCGCCCGAGAATTCGAACGCCGTGGCCCGCTTCTGCTCCAGCCCCGACCAGCTCAGGTTGACCGTATGCTTGACCGGCCCGGTCACGAAGCGGCCGCGCACGCCGACTTCGCCGGAGAACGTGTCCTGCTCGAACGGCACGGTCAGGCGGGTGGCCGTGCCCACGCCGTTATTGCCGACGCTCGCGCCGCTATAGCTGCCGAATTCGTTGGTATGGTGCCCGCCGAAGGCGGCATAGGCCGTCCAGTCCTTCGTGATGTCGTACTCGGCGCGGATCGTGCCGTAGATATCTTCGAGCGAAGAATTGGTCCACGGCTGCGCGAAGTTCGTGCTGGCCGACGGCACCGGCGGCAGCGCCGTGCCAGTCAGGTTGACCGTGCTGCGGCCCTGGTAGATGCGCTGCTTCTGATAGCCGAAATCGGCGTTCACGCGCAGGTTGTCGCCCTGGTAGTCCAGGCCCAGCGTGAACAGGCGCTGCTGGCGGCTTTCGTTGTCGATGGCCGTGTCGCCGCCGCGCGCCATGGCGTTCACGCGTACCCCGAATTCCTTCTTTTCGCCGAACCGGCGGCCCACGTCGATGTGGCCGCCGGCCTGGCCGTCGCTGGTGTAGTCCAGCGTGCCCTGCGTGATCGGCGCGGCCGTGGCGTACTTCGGCACCAGGTTGATCGCGCCGCCCACGGCGGTGCCTGCGGCCGACACGCCGGTCAGAAAGGCGTTGGCGCCACGGAACACTTCCACACGCTCCAGCCCCTCGGTCGATGCGAGCTGGCGCGGCGCAATGCCGTACAGCCCGTTGTAGCCGAGGTCGTCCGAACCCAGCGTGAAGCCGCGCACGACGAAGGTTTCGGAAAAGTTGCCGAAGCCCGAACTGACGCGGACGGCCGGATCGTCGGCCAGCACCTGGCCCACCGTGTGCGCCTGCTGGTTCTGGATCTGCCCGGCCGTGTACGACGTGACGCTGAACGGCACGTCCATGAAGTCCTGGTTGCCCAGGATGCCGATGCGGCCGCCGCGTGCCACCTGGCCGCCGGCGTACGGCGCGGGCAACTGGTCTGGCGACGACTCGGCCTTGACCGTCACGGTCGGCAGCGTCTGCTGCGCGGCCGGCGGCGCGGCGTCCTGCGCGAAGGCCAGGGACGGCAGCGCACCCGCCGCAGCCAGCGAGGCGGCCAGGATACTGAGGCGGGCACGACGGGATGAACGATAAGAGCGGGCGGCGCGTGCGGCATGTGCAACGGCGCGAGGTACGGCAAAAGACAAGATGACACTCCCAAAAATAAAACGATGACGCCTGCACCGCATTCCCGACGCGGCGGACAGGCATGACCCGTGTCCGTGAATGGCGGCACCGCTCTGTCGGCGATGCTCGTTGGAATTCGTTGTGATGCGTCGGCGCCTTATGACGGCATGAGCCACGGCGACGCCATGGTCGCCGCCATGCCCACCGCGATGGACGCGCGCGCCAGCCGCGGCGTGGCATGCGGCGCCCACGCAAACGCGCCGACCACGGCCAGCGCGCCAAGCGTCAGCAGTCCGGCCCAGTAGACGACACCGAAGGCCCAGCCTTCGGCCAGCACGCACGCGGCCAGGGCCAGCCCCAGCGCGAGCGAGCCCTGCCAGCGCAGCCGCATGGCCAGGGCCGGTGCCGGCGTGCTGCCGCGCCCGAACATGTCCGCGTGATGGCGATCCATGGCCTGCGCCAGCCACATGAAGCCGCCGATCGCGAAGCCCAGGCCCGCGACGCAGGCCGGCCCGACCGGCATCCATGCCACGCTCATTGCGACACCTCCCGCGACATCTCGCCCACGCCAGCTACCGCGCGTGGGGCAGCCGCCCTGCGCGGGGCGGCGCCTCGCTTGCCAAGCCCCCAGGCCGCCGCACCCAGGCCGATGCCCAGCGCCATCGCAGTCAGATCGAAGCCGGCGACCACGCCGGGCCCCTGGAACAGCGTCACGCCGAGATGGGTCGATGTGGTCAGCGCGTTTAGCGCGGGCACGCCGGCAAACAGCGTCGCGGCCACCCACAGCTGCACGCGCCACATGGCGCGCGTGGGGCGCCATTGCGCCAGCAGCGCCGCCACGGCCCAGGCGCCGAAGAAGGTCTGGATTTCGGTGGCCTGGCGCTGCGCCAGATCGACAGGGAGCAAACGATTGGCCCAGAAGTACGCACCGATCGCGATGGGCAGGCCGGCAATCACGCCGAGGTTCAGTGCCTCGACCAGCCGCAGGCCGAACGGCGTGCGGCCCGTGGCGGCAATCCGTTTGGCATGGCTCTGCCGCGTCTTGACGGCCCATAGCAACGCGCCGGTGGCCACCATCAGGCAGCCGGCGAGGCCGGACGCGAAGCACAGCGCGCGCAGCAGCGGCGGCGCGAAGTGCGCCACGTGCAGACCGATCATGGCCGAACGCGTGGTGGCCGCCGGCGCCATCTCGTCGCCCAGCGTTGCCTTCCGTTCACCGGTGGCGCCCGTGAAGACCACGGTGGGCGTCGTCGTGCCGAACTGCCGGCCTTGCTCGCGTGCCACGGCTACCGTGGCGTTGGCCTTGTTGGGCGCCTCCACGGTGATGCGGCGCGGCGCGGCACCCTGCCAGTGCGCCGTCGCCTGCGCGAGCATCGGCCCGATCGGCGCCAGCGGCGCGGTTTCTGTGGTTGGCTTCACACGGGGCGCGCGGGCGGCCAGCTCGGCGTTGAAGGCCTGCTCGTCGCCCTTGTACACGGCCTGGATGCCCCAGGGCATGTACATGAACAACAGCGTCACCAGGCCCGTGTAGGTGATCATCAGATGGAACGGCAGCGCCAGCACGGCCACCGCGTTGTGGGCGTCAAGCCAGGAACGCTGTCCCTTGCGGGGCCGGAACGTGAAGAAATCCGCGAAGATGCGCCGGTGCGTGATCACGCCGCTGAGGATGGCCACCAGCATGAACATGGTGCAGAAACCGATGATCCAGCGGGCCCAGATCGCGGGCATGTAGTGCAGGTCGAAATGCAGCCGGTACAGGAATTCGCCGCCGCGCGTCTGGCGGGCGCCGGGGACCGGTTCGCCGGATACGGCGTCGAGCGTGCGCGATTCCAGCCGCGCGCGATTGGGCTTGCCGGCGTCCTCGGGCTTGGCCGGACGCAGCCAGAACATCGAAATGGCGGGATTGCGGTCGTCCGGCAGTGTGATGAACCAGCGTTCCGCGCCGGGTGCCTCGCGCTGCAGGAAAGCAACGGCGCGCCCGACGGCTTCGGCGGCCGGCACGTTCCGGTTCAGCGAAGCGTGGAACTCCGGCTTCATCCAGATCGTGATCTCGTCCTTGAAATAACTGGCGGTGCCGCCGCAGAACACCAGGAACAGCACCCAGCACACCAGCAGGCCCGACCAGGTATGCAGCCACGCCATCGACTGCCGCAGGCCCTGGCCTTTCTTGAGTTCGGCCATCACGCGCTCCGCAAGGCGAGCCAGCCCGCCGCCAGCACGGCGGCAGGCACGGCCAGGCCGATCCAGGCACGCCGGGCCGTATCGGCGGCAAACACCCAGGTCACCGCCAGCGCAAACCACAGGAACGACAGCAGCGTGGACGTGATGACCGCCTCGACGCGCGCCATGCCCGCCCAGTTGGCAAGCACCAGCGCCAGGCATCCCGTCGCCAAGGCGGCAACGGCGTAGCCGCCGAGGATGGCGGCCACCGCGCGCGAGGCAATCGCCATGCGATAGCTCATCGGAACGCCCTGCTTCATGTTTGTACTAGCCCGGAAAAATGGAACGCACATGATAAGCGTTCTCATCTGCACTGTCTTTAAAGACGTACGATCCGTGCTGTTGCTGGCACCAGACATGAGCAGACATGTCGCAAACACGACAAATCCCAGCTATGACGGCCCAGCCCCCCGCCGATATTCGCACAGAGATTGGCGCTCAGTTCTGCTGTGCAGAACCATCATTCCACCGTGCGGTTGCACTCGTGGAAAAACGATGGGACGATGGCCCACATCGAATACCGGCGATCCCAGAGGTCAACGCCGGAGCCTTACCCGGAGACATCATGCGCAGTACCGCTGCACCCGCGACCCATTCCGGGTCCGCACCCGCTCAGGCGCCATCCGCCGCAACCACCCCCGACTCGCCATCCCCGTTCGAACCCGCGTTCGCCCGCCTGCACCAGACCATGGCGCCGTGGGTGGCCAGCGCGCCCGAGCGGATCGCGATCATGGATGCGCACCGGGCCTTGCGCTACGCCGAACTCGACGTGGCGGTTCGTGAAACGGCTACGACGCTGTCCGAACTCGGTGTGCGCGGCGGCGACCGCGTGGTGCTGGTGACCGAAAACAGCGTGGGCTGCGCGGTGCTGCTGCTGGCGCTGAGCGCCATCGACGCCTGGTCGGTGCCGGTCAATGCACGGCTGTCGCAGCGCGAGATCGCCAATATCGTCGAGCACGCCGGCGCGCGCGTGACGCTGTATCTCGACAACGAATTCCCCGAGGCGCGCGAGCACGGCCTGGCGCGTGGCGCGCAGTGGGCCGACTGGCCGCACGTGGGCAAGCTGCTGGTCAGCGCCGTCGACGACGGCGTCGAGCCCGAACCCGTCGAAGCCGACCCGCGCCAGCAGGTGGCGGCGATGATCTACACGACAGGCACCACCGGCGCGTCGAAGGCCGTGATGCTGACGCACGCCAACCTGATGTTCATCGGCCATTCCAACCGCATGCAGTCGCGCGTGAAGCCCGGCGACCGCATCTACGGCGTGCTGCCGATCTCGCATGTGTACGGCCTGTCGGTGCTGCTGGTGGGCCCGGTATCGAACGGTGCGACGGTGTTCTACGAACCGCGTTTCCGGCCCGACAAGCTGGTGCGTACGCTGATCGACGATCAACTGACGGTGCTGCACGGCGTGCCGGCCATGTACGCCAAGATCATCGAATGGGGCCGCGCCAACCACCAGTCGCTGCGCACGCCGTCGCTGCGCATCGCCCAGTCGGGCGGCGCACCGCTCACGGCAACGCTGAAGGCCGCCTTTGAAGACGCGTTCGGCATCGTGCTGAACAATGGCTACGGCATGACCGAGACGTCTCCCACGGTCTGCCAGACCCGGGTGGAACAGCCACGCAGCGACTGCTCTGTGGGCCCGGCCGTGCCCGACGTGGAAATCCGCCTGGGCAACCCGCTGCCCGACGGCAGTGGCGAACTCCTGGTGCGCGGGCCAAATGTGATGAAAGGCTACTATCGCCGGCCCGACCTGACCGCGCAGACCATCGATAGCGATGGCTGGCTGCATACCGGCGACCTCGCGCGCATCGATGCCGACGGCGCCGTGTCGATCGTCGGCCGCTCGAAGGAGATCATCATCCATTCGGGCTTCAACGTGTACCCGGAGGAAGTGGAGCAGTCGCTCAATGCCTTCCCGGCCGTGCTGCAGTCGGCCGTGGTGGGCCGCGCCGTCGAAGGCAACGAGGAAGTGATTGCGTTTGTCGAGGTACGCAGTGGCATGGCGCTGGACGAAGCCGCCTTGCGGGCCTTCCTGCGCGAGCGCCTGTCGCCCTACAAGATTCCCGCCGAAATCCGCACGGTGCAGCAACTGCCTGCCGCACCGTCGGGCAAGATCCTCAAGGCCCGCCTGCGCGAGCAGCTGGCGGCCGGCAACGTGTGAGCAGCCTCATGGAAGACACCCTGACCGAACGGCCGGACGCCGCCGACCCTGGCGACCGCGACGACGCCATCGACATGCCGTCCGACACCACCCCGGCACGCAAGGACAACCGCAAGGAAGACCGCCACTTCGTGACGGCCCTGGCGCGCGGGCTCGACGTGCTGGCGTGCTTTCGCGGGTTCGACGCGGAACTCGGCAATGCCGAACTGGCACAACGCTGCGGCCTGCCGAAATCGACGATCTCGCGGCTGACCCACACGCTGACCGAACTCGGCTACCTGCAGGCGCTGTCCGACCCCGTGCGTTACCGCCTGGGCAGTTCCGCGCTGGCGCTGGCGCCGGCCGGTCAGCAAGGCGCCGACGTGCTGTCGGTGGCCAAGCCCTTCATGCGCGAGCTGGCCGAACTGTCGCAAGGCGTGGCGTCGCTGATCGTGCGCGACCGCGGCCGCATGCTGATCTACGAAAACTGCCAGTCCGAAAGCTACCTGACGCTGCGGGTGCCGGTCGGCAGCCGCGTTTCGGGGCTGACCACGGCCGCGGGACGCGCGTACCTGCTGGCCCTGCCGCCCGCCGAGCAGCGCCAGGCGCTGAGCGCATTCCGCGCCGACGACAAGGTCAGCGCCGCGCAGGCCGAAGGCATCCTGTCGAACTGCCGCGACGAACAGCGCCGGCTGGGCTGCACGACGTCGTTTGGCGAATGGCTGCCCGACATCAACTCGATTGCGCTGGCGTTCCGGCCGGGGTCGTCGCTGCCGCCGATGACGCTGAGCTGCAGCGGCCCCAACGCGCTGGTGCCGCCCGCCCATCTGCTGGAAAAGGTCCGGCCGCTGCTGCAGCAGCACATCCGGGGCATCGAGGCGGCACTGGGCGTGAGCGCCTGACCCGGGCGCCTGCCGGACACGCCGCCTCGCGCTCAGCGCGGCGGCGTGTCGGCCCCATCGTCGTCGCCGTCGCGGTATTCCGGGGGCAGCTTCCTGGTCAGCCTGCCGTCGAAGCGGGCATGCAGGCTGTTCTCGAACTTGCCGCCCAGCCGCAGCAGCAGCAGGCCCAGCGCGAGCGCCATCACCACGATCGCGTAATAGCCGGCGCCCGACGCCGCGCCCAGGATGGCCGCCAGCCAGATACCGGCCGCCGTGGTCAGCCCCTGCGGCCGGTCATGCACGCCGTGCCGCGCAATCACGCCCACTCCCAGGAAGCCCACCCCGGTCAGCAAGCCCTGCAGCACGCGCGACATGGCATCGGCAGGGTGTCCGTTGAGCGTCACCACGCACACGGCCGTGGCCGCCCCCAGCGCCACCAGCCCCAGCGTGCGCATGCCGGCCGCCTTGCCGTGCAGGTTGCGGTCCAGGCCGATGATGGCGCCCGCGGCAAGCCCGCCCAGCAGCCGCCAGAAGAGTTCCAGAGAGAATTGGTCCATGTCGGCAAGCTTAGCGCGTGAAGCGTCGACATGACAGCCGGGATTGCCGTACGATGCGGATTCCCTGCCTTCGTCCCACGGAACCGATTCCATGCCCCATCTGATTGTCGAAATCACCGAAAACACGCGCCTGACCTGCTCCTTCGAGGAACTGCTGGACGAAGCGAATGCCGCGCTGCTGTCGAGCGGCCAGTTCCAGGAACCCGATATCAAGTCGCGTTGCGTCACGCTGTCCACGTTCCGCCAGGGCACGGAGCCGGCCGACCGCGCCTTCGTCCATGCCACGCTGCAGATCCTGGACGGCCGCGACCAGGGCGTGCGCAAGCAGCTTGGCGAACTGGTGGTGAATGCGATTTCGGAAATGGTGCGGCCCGGCGCGCCAGGACAGACCGTGCAAGTCACGGTGAACGTCGTGGAAATGGAGCGCGCCACGTTTTCCAAGCAGATCATTGCCGGCTGAATGGCCGGCTGGATCGGGACGGCGCGATCTCGGCAGCGCCGATCCTGACCTAAGCTGGAACCTCCGGCTGGCCACGCCGGCCGCCAGTTACCGGGAGACATCGCCATGGACACCCCCTTCCACCCGTTCTCCGACCTCTTCGCACAGCTTGGCCTGCCGTCGGACGAGGCCAGCATCCGCGCCTTTATCGCCAGGCATTCGCCGGTTCCGCAGGACGTCGATCTCTGGGACGCCCCTTTCTGGACACCGGCGCAGGCCACGCTGCTGCGCGACGAGATCATCGAGGATGCCGACTGGGCCGAGGCCGTCGATCAGCTGAACCTGGCCCTGCGCGCGCCCGCCTGATCCGCGCGGCGCCGCGCGTCGCTGCTGGCGCGTAGCACCTTGGGCCGATGGACGCGGGCGCGGGATCGGCGCTACCATCGGCGGATCCACCCTCCAGGGTGGTTGCGACCCGCCACCCGCCGCCCTGCGGCGGGCGTGCCAGTCCGCCACGGAGATATCCATGCTGCTGCGCCGTCATGCAAACCGACTCGCATTGTTCGCCGCGTCGTTCGCCATCCTGTTCGCCGGTGTGACGCCCGTTTTCCATGGGCATGCCCAGACACCGCAGCCGTCCCCGGGCGACGCCGCCATCAACGACGCCATTTCCGATGCGGTCCGCCAGGGCTCGATCCGCTTCCAGCCCACGCCGTCGCATGCGCCCACGCTCGAAGAACAATGCGACCAGCTGGCCTTGCAGATCGGCGAAACGCCGCGCCGCAGCTACCGGCCATCGAACGCGCCGGTCGAAAACAGCCAGGGCAACGAGATCTCGACCGTCGAGCGCGACCGCACCCGGCGGCAGCTGCAGAAGGTCTATCAGGAAAAATGCATGCAGTAGCGGACCATCGGTTCGCGACTGCCGGGTAAGCGGCCGTGCCGTGATCGGATAGCGGAAAGGATAACGGGGATGACGGCAAAAAGCGCCGTCATCCGCACTTCCGCCCGATATCGCGAAGCGAGACCGCTCAGGTCACCGGCGCCGGGTTGAACAGTGCCAGCGAATTGTGCAGGCCATGGTGTTCGGCCCAGGTCTTCTTGCGGCCGCTGGCCACGTCGATCATCAGGTGGAACAGTTCCCAGCCCACATCCTCGATGGTGGCTTCGCCCGTGGCGATGCGGCCGGCGTTGACGTCCATCAGGTCGTGCCAGCGGCGCGCCAGGTCGCTGCGGGTGGCCACCTTGATGACCGGCACCTCGGCCAGGCCGTAAGGCGTGCCCCGGCCCGTGGTGAACACGTGCAGGTTCATGCCGGCAGCCAGTTGCAGCGTGCCGCAGATAAAGTCGCTGGCCGGCGTGGCGGCGTAGATCAGGCCCTTGGTGCGGACCTTGTCGCCGGGCGACACCACGCCCGAGATCGGCGCGCTGCCTGATTTCACGATCGACCCCATGGCCTTTTCGACGATGTTCGACAGGCCGCCCTTCTTGTTGCCCGGCGTGGTGTTGGCGCTGCGGTCCACGCGGCCACGGTCCAGGTATCTGTCGTACCAGTCCATCTCGCGAATCATCGCCTCGGCCACTTCGGGCGTGGCGGCGCGCGAGGTCAGCTGGTCGATGCCGTCGCGCACTTCGGTCACTTCCGAGAACATCACCGTGGCGCCGGCACGCACCAGCAGGTCGGTGGCAAAGCCGACGGCCGGGTTGGCGGTGACGCCCGAAAACGCATCGCTGCCGCCGCACTGCACGCCTACCACCAGCTCGGAAACCGGCACCGTCTCGCGCTGGCGCGCATTGAGCGCCTCGAGGTGCGGAATGGCCATCTGCACGATCGAATCGATCATCGAGCCGAAGCCCACATGCTTGTCGTCCTGCAGGCAGACCACCCCCACCTGCACTTCGCCGGCGCCGGTCTGGATCGGGATCGTGCCCGGCGGCATCAGGCGCTCGGGTTGCAGCTTCTCGCAGCCCAGGCTCACCATCATGGCTGTTCCGCCAAAATTCGGGTTCAGCGCGATATTGCGCAGCGTGCGGATCGGCACCACGGCATCGGGCGCATCGATGGCCACGCCGCAGCCGTAGGTGTGCTCCAGCCCGATCACGTCGTCAACGTTCGGATACTTCGGCAGCAGTTCGGCCTTGATGCGCTTGACCGCGTGATCGACCACGCCAGCCACGCACTGCACGGTCTGGGTGATGGCCAGGATGTTACGGGTGCCCACCGAGCCGTCCGGATTGCGGAAGCCTTCGAACGTGTAGCCTTCCAGCGGCGGCAGCGGCTCGGGCAGGCGCGTGCCGATCGGCAGATCGGTCAGCCCCGGTGCCACGGGCATCTCGATCACGCGTTCGTTGACCCAGCTGCCGCGCGGCAGGTCCTGCAGCGCGTAGCCGATGGTCACGTTGTAGCGCGTGACCGCGTCGCCCTTTTTCAGGTCCGCCAGCGCCACCTTGTGGCCCTGCGGCACGCGTTCCACCAGGGTCAGGCCGCACGGGAACACCGTGCCGGCAGGCAGGCCGCCGTCATTGGCGACGATGGCCACGTTGTCATTGGCGTGGATGCGGATGTACAGCGGCGGACGTTGCTCCGCGGCCTGGGCGTTCTGTACCGACAGGTCCGACATGGTGGGGATTCCTTCTTTATTGGGGGTGCTTCAGTTCGACGCGGCGAATGTCCTTGACGATCACCAGGTAGCTCAGCACGGTCACCAGGGCGTTGATGCCCACGAAGACCAGCGCGCCGTTGAACGAGCCCGTGGCGCTCAGGATATAGCCGATCACAATCGGCGTCACGATGCCCGCGATATTGCCAAACGTGTTGAAAATGCTGCCGGCCAGGCCGATCACTTCCTTGGGCGCCGTATCGGCCACCACGGCCCAGCCCAGCGCGCCAATGCCCTTGCCGAAGAACGCCAGCGCCATGATGCCCACGACCAGCCATTCCGCATCGACGTAGTTGCACGCGATCATCGACACCGACAGCAGCATGCCGGCCACGATGGGCACCTTGCGGGCCACCGTCAGCGAATGGCCGCGGCGCAGCAGCGTGTCGGAGATCACGCCGCCCAGCACGCCGCCCAGGAAACCGCAGATGGCCGGCAGCGAGGCCACGAAACCGGCCTTCAGGATCGACATGCCGCGCGCCTGCACCAGGTACACCGGGAACCACGTCAGGAAGAAGTACGTCAGCACGTTGATGCAGTACTGGCCCAGATAGACGCCGGCCAGCATGCGGTTGGTCAGCAACTGCCTGGCGTAGAACCAGCCGGCCGGATGGGCCGCGCGGCTGCCCTGTCTGGCATCTTCGCCTTCGCCCATGTGGATCAGGCCGCCGCCCTGCGCGATATGGTCGAGCTCGGCCTGGTTGACGCCGGTATGCGTGGCCGGGCTGCGCATGACCTTGAGCCAGACCAGCGCCAGCAGCATGCCCATGATGCCCATCCACAGGTACACATGGTGCCAGCCCCAGCGATGGACGATCCACGCCATCAGCGGCGTGAACACCACGGCCGCAAAATACTGCGCGGCGTTGAAGATGGCCGATGCGGTACCGCGCTCGGCGGTCGGGAACCAACTGGCCACCACCTTGGCGTTGGCCGGGAAAGCCGGCGATTCCGCCAGCCCCACGGCAAAGCGCAGCGCGAACAGCACGCTGATGGCCTGGCCGATCGTAGCGAAAACGCCAATCCAGCCTTGCAGCAGCGTGAAGAACGACCACAGGAAAATGCTGAATGCATAAATGCGGCGCGCACCGAAACGGTCGAGCAGCCAGCCGCCCGGGATCTGCGCCATCACGTAGGCCCAGCTGAAGGCCGAGAAGATATAGCCCATCTGCACCGCCGAGAAGCCGAACGCCTCGCGCATGGCGGGACCGGTGATGGACAGCGTGGCACGATCGGCGTAATTGATCGTGGTCACGATAAAGATCAGGGCAAGAATCCAGTAGCGGACGTTGGTGCGGCGGGCGCCGGATGCGGCGGCCGCGCTGGAAGCGGGTGTTGCGTTCATCGGGGTCTCCTCACAGCCGGTGGACCTCGATGCGGGAATGCGTCTGGACCGGCTTGTGATATGTCGTCGTACGACCAGAATTATAGAGACGGGGTTCCGTCCGCCACAGTGCGCGTTTACCCTGCCTTGGTGCAATGAGCTGTATTTCGGTGCGTGGCCCGATACCGCTGCCTTTCAATTGGCTTGCGGCTTGGCGGGGGATTCCGCCCGGTTGGCCAACCCAGCCTGCCCGGCCACAACGGCGCGTGGACACCCGTCTTCGCCACCCTTTCCCCCGGGGTTTTCCCTTGGTTTGCGCCATCCCACTTGCACGGTCAAGTTGTTAGTTGTACGATGACTTATCTCGAAACTTAACAACGATGGACCGGGGCACCCACCAGCCTTGATCCACACTTCACCCACCATTCGCCATGTGGCGATCAGGAAGAGCGACATGACTACACCGCAAGAACTGAAGCAGATTATTTCCGAAGGCCTGCTCTCGTTCCCCGTTACCGATTTCGACGCACAGGGCAACTTCCGCGCCGACACCTATACCGAGCGCCTGGAATGGCTGGCGCCGTACGGTGCCTCGGCCCTGTTCGCCGCGGGCGGCACCGGTGAGTTCTTCTCGCTGACGCAGCAGGACTACTCGAATGTGATCCGCACCGCCGTGGAAACCTGCCGTGGCAAGGTGCCCATCCTGGCCGGCGCTGGCGGCCCGACCCGCGTGGCCATCGAGTACGCCAGGGAAGCCGAGCGCCTGGGCGCCCACGGCATCCTGCTGATGCCGCACTACCTGACCGAAGCCAGCGAAGACGGCATCGCCAACCATATCGAAGAGGTTTGCAAGGCGACCCGGTGCGGCGTGATCGTCTATAACCGCGCCAATTCGCGCATCGGCGCCGACCTGCTGGCCAAGGTCGTGGACAAGTGCCCGAACCTGATCGGTTTCAAGGACGGCGTGGGTGACATCGAAGCCATGGTGCGCGTGCGCCGCAAGCTGGGCGACCGCCTGGCCTACCTGGGTGGCCTGCCCACCGCCGAAGTCTATGCCGCTGCCTACAAGGCGCTGGGCGTGCCGGTGTACTCGTCGGCCGTGTTCAACTTCATCCCGAAGACCGCGATGGACTTCTACCGTGCCGTGGCCGCCGACGACCACGCCACGATCGGCCGCCTGATCGACGACTTCTTCCTGCCGTATCTGGACATCCGCAACCGCAAGCATGGCTACGCCGTGTCGATCGTGAAGGCCGGCGCCAAGCTGGTTGGCCACGACGCCGGCCCGGTGCGCGCGCCGCTGACCGACCTGACCGAGGAAGAAGTGGCCAAGCTGGACGCCCTGATCAAGAAGCTGGGTCCGCAATAAGCCATACCGTATCGAGTTGAAGCATTGAGAGCCGACACAAGTCGGCTCTTTTTTTTGGAGCCGCCGCCGGCGCCAGCGGTGAGCTCGGGCAGCCCCCTGGCAACCCACCGGTACGCCAATCGTCCGCGATCCCGGCATCCGTATTCACCCTGATTCCGCCCCCATTGCGAACAAATCGCGCGATCATTGCGCCATTGACCGATGACGGAGCCCGATATGGCAGCGCAGTCAGACGACACGGCAACCGAGCCGCTGGTGCTGCATGACAGCCGCGATGGCGTGGTGACGCTGCGGCTGAACCGGCCGCTGCAGTTCAACGCGCTCTCGGAAGCCATGCTGGCCGCGCTGCACGGCGCCCTCCAGGGCATCGCCATCGATGACAGCGTGCGTTGCGTGATCCTGGCGGCCCAGGGCAAGGCGTTCTGCGCGGGCCACGATCTACGGGAAATGCGCGGCCAGCCCGCGCTTTCGTACTACCAGGGCCTGTTCGCCCGGTGCAGCGTCGTGATGCAGGCCATCCAGGCGCTGCCGGTGCCTGTCATTGCGCGCGTCCATGGCATTGCCACCGCCGCCGGCTGCCAGCTGGTCGCCAGTTGCGATCTGGCGATTGCATCCATGCAGGCGCAGTTTGCCGTGTCCGGCATCAACGTCGGGCTCTTTTGCTCCACGCCGTCGGTGGCGCTGTCGCGCAACGTGGCAACGAAACGGGCCTTCGACCTGCTGGTGACCGGGCGCTTCATCGACGCCCAGACAGCGGCCGATTGGGGCCTGATCAACGAAGCCGTGGCCGACGATGACCTCGATGCCGCCGTCGCACGCAAGGTCGCCCAGATCTGCGCGAAAAGCCCGACGGCCATCCGCTATGGCAAGGCCATGTTCTACAGGCAGCAGCCGATGCCCCTGGCCGACGCCTACGCCTTCGCTGGCGACGTGATGGCGCGCAACATGATGGAAGAGGATGCCGGCGAAGGGATCGACGCGTTCCTGCAGAAGCGCGATCCGCGCTGGACCCAGCGATAGCCATCGCCAAGCCCCCTCCACGCCTGGCGTTCGCCGACATCGCCTTCCCGGATCAACGGAACCCGGCGCAGCCGTCTTGCACCATCGCCGCCCCGGGGCCCGCCTTCGCACGCACCACAACCGCCCTGCCGTGCGCCAGTAAGGTGAAAAATACCCAGATTTCGTTCGATTTGCGCTGGCCCAAAACCTGCGATGGTGATGATTGAAGAGTAGAAGCGTTCAACCGCCCGTTTCCTGACGCCCCCATTGGCGCAGGCGGGCGGCAGGAAATTGCTCTTGATGTCCGCGCCGCTGCGGAACTCGAGAGCCAGAGACTGCCTGCATCCCAGGTATTCCAGGTATCCCGCTTTCCCGGTCGGCCGGACCCGTTCAACTTTTCCTGAACCCGGAACGACATGACCAGGACAACCACCCTCCCCCTGCATGAACTGGCGCGCGAGTCGCGCATGGGCGCCCACGGCACCGAGACCGATGCGCGGGACATCCGCCGCATCGACCTGTCGGATTTTGACCAACGCAAAGCCGAGATTGCCGACCAGCTCTGGCAGGCTGCCGTCGAAATTGGCTTCTTCCAGCTGGAAAACCACGGCATCGACCTGACAGCCGTGCGCGAAGCGTTTGCCATGACCGAACAGTTCTTCGCGCTGCCTGAGGCAATCAAGGGCCAGTACCCGCTGCAGAAGGCCAACAACGCCGGCTGGGAAACCCGCGCCCAGGTGCGCCCGTCCACCGGCACGCCCGATCAGAAGGAGTCGTACCAGATCACGCGCCCGCATATGGCCGCGCTGTGGCCCACCGACGCCGAGCTGCCCGGTTTCCAGGCCACCATGCTTGCGTTCGAGCGGCAATGCTGGGACGTCGGCATGAAGGTACTGTCCTGCTTTGCCGACAGGCTCGGCTTTGACGCCGATTTCTTCAGGCGCGCGCACGACCCCGTAGCGCCCGACTATCAGAGCACGCTGCGCCTGCTCCACTACTACGCGATTCCGCCTGAGGCGCAGGACAAACTCGACCTCTGGCGCGCCGGCGCGCACACCGATTTCGACTGCCTGACGCTGCTGTTCCAGCGCCAGGGACAAGGCGGTTTGCAGGTTTGCCCCGGCAAGGAGATGGAAGCCCAGGCATGGACGCCGATTCCGCCGGACGAGGACGTGATCACCTGCAACATCGGCGACATGCTGATGCGCTGGAGCGACGACCGCCTGCCGTCGAACTTTCACCGCGTACGCAATCCGCTGCCGGGCGAATACATGGGCCCGCGCTACAGCCTGGCGTTCTTTTGCCAGGCCAACCGCAATGCCGTGATCGAGGGGCCGGCGAAGCAGTATCCGGCGATCACCGCCGGCGATTTCCTGCGCCAGCGCGTGGCGGCGAACTTCAAGGCGTACTGACGCCCGGGCGCCGGCCGGGCGCCCACAAACCAAAAGACCCCGTGCTCTTGCGAGACACGGGGTCTTAAGCCGTCCGGCGCCTGCACGGGGCAGGCATCGGGCAGGCGACTACCAAAGTGGGTCGGCGATCAGGCCGCAGCGTCCTTCAGCTTCTTCAGCGGACGGACCTTGACCTTGACGCTGGCCGGCTTGGCCGGGAACCAACGCTCTTCACCCGTGAACGGGTCCTTGCCGAAACGCTTCTTCTTGGCCGGCACTTGCTGCGCGGTCACCTTCAGCAGGCCCGGCAGCGTGAATTCGCCAGCGCCCTTCTTGTTCAGCGCGCTGACGATGGTGTTTTCGAGGTGAGCCAGCACCGTCTTCACAGCCTTGGCTTCGAGCTGGGTTTGTGCCACCAGGTGAGCGACCAGGCTCGACTTGTTGAAGGTGTCCTTCAGCGGCTTCACGGTCGGCGCAGCGGCGGGAGCAGCCTTCTTGGCCGGTGCGGCCTTCTTTGCGGCAGCCTTCACGGGTGCCTTGGTTGCTGCGGCCTTCTTGGCAGCAGGCTTGGTTGCAGTCTTCGCGGTCGGTTTCGCTTTGGTCGCCATATCGATATACGAGAGTTGAAGATTGATGTCCCGGCCATTTGCCATCCATCGCAGCGTAGCACCTGTCATCGCTCGCGAATCGTGCTGGCCGGCACGCACTGAATCATAGCGGAAACAGCCAGAAGTAAAGGGGTTTTCTCACATGCGACAGGTCAAACCAAGTGAAAACCCCGGGTTTTGTCGCTGGTTTGCGTCAGCAGATGCGCTGCGGAGCGGTACGTCCCCCCACTTTCGCACGTGACAGACGCCGCGAACGCGCAAAAGTTTCCGCAAATCAGTGGGCGTGCGCGGCCATCGCATCGCGCGTTTCGCGCGCCAGCCCCATGGCAAAGGCGGCTTCGGCCACCAGAAACAGCGGCCCCACCAGCAAGCCGACGAGGTCGTCGACAAAGGCCGGCTTGCGACCCTCGAAGTAGTGACCGACGAACTGGATGACCCACCCTGCCACGAACAGGCCGATCCCCGTGGTCAGCCATGCCACGGTGGAAAGCGCGGCAATCCATGCCCCCGCCCACACGAATAGCGCCAGGATCGCGGCCATCGCCACGCCAAAGCCGAACGACAGGCGCAGGTAGAACAGGCAGGCCAGCACATAGACGACGATGGCCGGCGTCAGGAACAGCACGCCGTCCCCCAGCGGCATGGCGGGGCGGCCCAGCAGCGCGGTAACGGCCAGCACGATCATCGGAATGCCGACGAAATGCGTGACGACGTTACGGCTGTCACGGTGGTAGGCTGCGTAGCCGGACAGATGATCGATCAGGGTTTTCACGGGGCGTCTCCTCTCTTCTGGCTGTTTTCTGGCTGTTTTCTGGCTGTTTTCTGGCTGTTTTCAGGCGCTTTCTGGTCTCTCTCTCGTGCGCGTTCGCACCAGCCGGTCACCGGCACGGCCAGACCACGTTGCGCGCCGGGTTTTGCTGTGGATTTATATTAGTGACGCACCGCGTGCTCCGGAAGAGGGTCTACCCGCCGTTCGAGCCGCCCTACTAATACTTCCAGTCCCCTCGATATGCGCCACGAAGACGAGATCCCCGCCCTCACCATCGGCCAGCGCGATGCCTGGCTCGAACGGATCGGCATCGGCACCGAGGCCGATCTGTCGCCCACCCTGGACACGCTGAATATCCTGATCGGCGCCCACCTGCGGCATATCCCGTTCGAAAACCTGACCCCGCTGGTGGGCTGGCGCGTGAATATCGATCTGCCGACGGTATTCGACAAGCTCGTCGCGCAGCGCCGCGGCGGCTACTGTTTCGAGCTCAATACGCTGTTTTGCGCGGGCCTCAAGGCGCTGGGATTCGCGGTGACGCCACTGGCCGCCCGCGTGCGCTGGAACGTGCCCGACGAGCGCCCCACGGGGTTGTCGCACATGCTGCTGCGCGTGGAAGTGGCGCACGAAAGCCATGTCGCCGATGTCGGCTTTGGCGGACCCACGCCGGACCGCGCGCTGGCGCTGTCACTGCCGGCGGCTGCCGCCTCACCGTACCGGCTGCTGCCCACACCGCCCGCCGTGGCCGGCACGGGCTTCCATTCGCATGATCTGGCCGTGCGTGATCCTGAGGCGAACGCGGACGATGCACAGGCCTGGCGCCTGCTGTATCGCTTCGACCTGACCCCGCAACCGCAAATCGACTACGTGGCGCGCAACTGGTACGTCTCGACGCATCCCGACAGCCACTTTACGCAGAAGCTGATCGCCGCCCGCACGGAGGCCGACGGCACGCGGCTGTCGCTCGGCAACGGCAGCCTGACCGCGCGCATGCCGGACGGCAGCGTGCAAAAGACCGACCTGGCGACGGCCGGCAGCGTCATCGACGTCCTGGCCGACCGCTTCGGCATCCGTATCGACGACGACCTGCGCGCCGCGCTGGCGGCACGGCTGCCGGCCGTCCTGGCAGCGCCCTGACATTCCGCGCTGCGGCACGGTTCATGCATCGCGTGAATTGCCCGCAGAAAGTTTGCTGATATCGGCCCTGCCGCGCGAGTCGGGCTGTGGACTGGGAAACGACGCCTGCCCATAATGTCCCGGCCCATTCACGATTCAGGCGGCGGCCAGGACCGCTGCCCATCCCTATCAGGAGACACCATGTCATTGTTCGATCTGTCGGGCAAGGTTGCCATCATCACCGGGTCCTCGCGCGGTATCGGCCGGGCCATTGCCGAGCAAATGGCCATCCAGGGCGCCAAGGTCGTCATCTCGTCGCGCAAGGCCGAGGCCTGCCAGGAAGTGGCCGATGCCATCAATGCGCAACACGGCGCCGGCACCGCGCTGGCCGTGGCCGCCAATATTTCGTCCAAGGAAGCCCTGCAAAACCTGGTCGACGAAACCCACCGCGCTTTCGGCAAGGTCGACATCCTGGTCTGCAACGCCGCGTCGAATCCCTACTACGGGCCGATGAGCGGTGTGTCGGACGACCAGTTCCGCAAGGTGCTGGACAACAACGTGATCTCGAACCACTGGCTGATCCAGATGGTGGCGCCGCAGATGATCGAACGCAAGGAAGGCTCGATCATCATCGTGTCGTCGATCGGCGGCCTGCGCGGATCGCCCACGATTGGCGTCTACAACGTCTCGAAGGCGGCCGACTTCCAGCTGGCGCGCAACCTGGCCGTGGAATTCGGGCCGCACAACGTGCGCGTGAACTGCATTGCCCCGGGTCTGATCAAGACCGATTTCGCCAAGGCGCTGTGGGACGATCCCGTGCGCTACAAGCAGTCCACCGAGAACGCGCCGCTGCGCCGCATCGGCGAGCCGGTGGAAATCGCCGGCGCGGCTTGCTTCCTGGCTTCGGCGGCCAGCACGTTCATGACGGGCCAGGCCCTGGTGGTGGACGGGGGCGTCACGATCTGATCTGTCTTGCGCGGGAGGCAACGCATGTCGCAACATCCGCAACATCCGCAGCAACCCTCGCCGGCCGGCCCGCAGTGGCCGGTCATGTCGATGGCCGAGGCGCACGCCCGGCTGACCGCCTCCGGGGCGCCGTTCGAAACCGAGACGCGTGTGATCCGGGGCATTCCTACCACGGTCTGGAAGAATGCCCCGCCCACGCTGCGCGACCTGTTCCTGGTGGCCGCGGGCTGGGGCGAAAAGACGTTCGTGGTCTACGAGGACGAACGGGTCAGCTATCGCGCATTTGCGCTGGCCGCCACCGCGCTTGCCCACCAGCTGGTGCGCGACGGCGTGCGCAAGGGCGACCGCGTGGCCGTGGCCATGCGCAACCTGCCCGAGTGGCCCGTGGCGTTCTATGCCGGGCTGCTGACGGGCGCCATCGTCACGCCGCTCAATGCCTGGTGGACCGGCCCCGAACTCGAATACGGCCTGTCGGATTCGGGCAGCCGCATCGCCATCGTCGATCACGAGCGGCTTGACCGCATCCTGGAGCACCTGCCGAACTGCCCCGCGCTGGAACGCATCTATGTGTCCCGGGCGCCGGCTGACGCCACGTTCGACGACCCGCGCATCGTGCCGCTGGCGTCGGTGATCGGCGAGTCCGGCGCCTGGCCGTCGCTGCCGTCGCAATCGCTGCCGCTGGTGCCGCTCGACCCCGAAGACGACGCCACGATCTTCTATACGTCGGGCACCACGGGCAAACCCAAGGGCGCCGTCGGCACGCATCGCAACGCCTGCTCCGTGGCCGTCTGCGCGCAGTTCAGCCCGCTGCGCAACCTGCTGCGGCGCGGCGAGCCGGTGCCGGAGCCGAATCCCGATGCACCGCAGAAGGCCGCGCTGCTGGCCGTGCCGTTCTTCCATGTCACCGGCTGCATGTCGGTGCTGAACGGGGCGCTGGCCAGCGGCGGCAAGATCGTGCTGATGTATCGCTGGGACACGCTGCGCGCAATGGAACTGATCGAACGCGAGCGATGCACGTCGGCCGGCGGCGTACCGACGATCGCCTGGCAGATCATCGAACATCCGCGGCGCGACGAATTCGACCTGTCGTCGCTCGAAAACGTCCACTACGGCGGCGCGCCGGCATCGCCCGAGCTGGTGCGCCGGATCCAGGCGGCCTTTCCGAACGCCGCGCCCGGCATCGGCTGGGGCATGACGGAAACCTCCGCCACGTTCACCAGCCACAGCGCCGACGAGTACATTCACCGGCCGGACGCCAGCGGCCCCGCGCTGCCGATCGGCGAGATGAAGATCGACGATGGCTTCGGCAATGCGCTGCCGCCGGGCGAGATCGGCGAACTGATGGTGCGCGGCGCCAACGTCGTGCGTGGCTACTGGAACAAGCCCGAGGCCACGGCAAAGACCTTTGTCGACGGGTGGCTGCACACCGGCGACGTGGCGCGGCTGGACGAGGAAGGCTTTCTCTACATCGTCGACCGCATGAAGGACATGCTGATCCGTGGCGGCGAGAACATCTACTGCATCGAGGTGGAAAGCGCGTTGTATGCGCATCCGGCCGTCATGGATGCGGCCGTGGTCGGCATTGCGCACCGGACGCTGGGCGAGGAGCCGGGCGCCGTGGTCAGCCTGAAGCCGGGCGCCCGGGCCACCGAAGCGGAGCTGCAGGATTTCGTGCGCCAGCAGCTGGCCGCGTTCAAGGTGCCGGTGCGGATCATCGTCCGCGACGACATGCTGCCCCGCAATCCGAATGGCAAAATCCTGAAATCGAACCTGCGCAAGCTGTTCGAATAGGAAGGCCGGCGTCGCACCGCTCGGCGACGCCGCGAGGCTGTCACTTCACAGGAATCGGCGTCCCGGCAGGCACCGGGACGGCCGTCACCGCGTTCTGCGGGCTGCCGCTGACGATGCGGTCCGAATAGGTCAGGTAGACCAGCGTATTGCGCTTGCGATCCACCGCGCGCACCACGTGCAGCGTCTTGAACAGGATCGACATGCGTTCGGAAAACACATCTTCCTGCGCCTTGAGCGGGCCCTTGAACGCGATCGTCCCCACCTGCCGGCAGGCAATCGACGCCTCGGGCGGGTCCTCGGCCATGCCGAACGTGCCTTTGATGCCGCCGGTACGGGCCCGCGACACGTAGCATGTCACGCCATCCACCTGCGGATCGTCGTAGGCCTCGATCACGACCTTGTCCGACCCCGTCACCCGGAAATTGGTCGAAACGCTACCGATTTCCTCGGCATGGGCGGCAACCAGCAGCGTGGCCAGGCCACATGCCAGCCCAGCCGCCAGCACAATACGCAACGGCCTCGGCGTCATTCGGTGGTCGCCCCCTTGATCTCGTCGTGGCGGCGCTCCATTTCCTGGCGCAGCGCACGGCGTTGCCGGGCGGCTTCGAAACGCTGGCGCTCCACCTCGTCGCGCGGCTGCAGCGGCGGCACTTCGGCCGGCGTGCCGTTGTCGTCCACGGCCACCATCGTGAAATAGCAGCTGTTGGTGTGGCGAACCACCTTGCTGCGGATGTTCTCGGTCACCACCTTGATGCCGATTTCCATCGAGCTGCGGCCCGTGAAGTTCACCGCCGCCAGGAACGTCACCAGTTCGCCGACGTGAATCGGCTGGCGAAACACCACCTGGTCAACCGACAGCGTCACGACATACCGTCCGGCGTAGCGGCTCGCGCACGCGTAGGCCACCATATCCAGGTACTTGAGGATGGTGCCGCCGTGGACGTTGCCTGAAAAATTGGCCATGTCCGGCGTCATCAGCACGGTCATGGACAGCTGGTGGGACAGATCATTCATCGCAGAAAATCCAGAAATCGAGCATGAGGCGCGGGCAGTGTAACCCGCTGGGCCGGGTCATGGCATATCGGAAGCGCGCGATTTCCGCTGCGAAGCAGCAAAACAGTCTGAATACCCTGCGGGACAAATAAAAAAAGCGGCCCCGCAGGCCGCTTTCTGTACTTCCGTACTTCTGTACTTCTGTAACGCTCCGGACGCGATGCGCTTACTTCTTCTTGTTCACGGCGTCCTTGAAACCCTGGCCGGCCGAGAACTTCACCGTCTTGGCGGCCGGGATCTTGATCGTTTCGCCGGTGCGCGGATTGCGACCGGTACGTGCAGCACGCTTGCCCGAGCTGAAGCTGCCAAAACCCACCAGCGTAACCGAGTCACCCTTCGCAACTGCCTTCTTGATACTGTCCAGCGCAGCGTTCAGCGCGCGCTCGGCGGCGGCGTTGCTGAGTTCTGCTTCCGCGGCGATGGCCGATACCAGTTCACCTTTATTCATGGCTGATTTCCCTTGTTTGGTCGTCGTCACCGGACTTTTGCCAAGTGGCAAAAGTCCGATCGGCGCAGTCTAATCTGCCCTTTACGGCTTGAGCAATCCCCAGTGGCACCGATGCAACGAAAACTGCCGGAAATCGTTCTCCGACAAGACTTAGCGGGGTTTTTACCCCTCTGTTTTTCGAATCGGCACATCACATTTGAGGATCAGGACGTATCGGACGGCGCACTTTATGAAACCGGCAGATTATTGCCGATTATTGACCCGACTGCGCAATTTCCGCCTTCCGATTTGCCGAGGCTGGATGGCCAGCCCGCTACGCGCATTTTCGGGGCATCGCGGCGCCATGCACCAATCAGGGTCCACTCGCGCACTGACATGCGTCTTTTTGGCGCACGCATGCCCCACGATCGCCCCACCCTCGCCTGCTCCGTGCCGTCTGCCGGGGTGCGCCGACAGCGTGACGGGTGCGGGGCGCCCAGATTTGGCGCGGCATTCCCCGTTTTGCGCCCAAAACTGGAACGCTAATTGCTTATCCGTGCTCCCATTTTGAGCATGAGGTAACGATGGAGAACCTGAAGACAGGCACGGATGCCTTGTTCATCCTGCTGGGCGCGATCATGGTGCTGGCAATGCACGCGGGGTTCGCATTTCTGGAACTTGGCACGGTTCGCAAGAAGAACCAGGTCAATGCACTGGTAAAGATTCTGGTCGATTTCGCGGTGTCGACACTGGCCTACTTCTTCATCGGATACACCATCGCCTATGGGGTCCAGTTCTTTGCAGGCGCGGAGACGCTGGCCGAGAAAAATGGCCACGAACTGGTGAAGTTCTTCTTCCTGGCTACGTTTGCCGCCGCCATTCCGGCGATTATCTCGGGCGGCATCGCGGAACGCTCGCGCTTCAATCCGCAACTGATGGCGACCTTCGTCCTGGTGGGCTTTGTCTATCCGTTCTTCGAAGGCATCGTCTGGAACAACCGCCTGGGCGTGCAGGACTGGCTGGCTTCGGTAACGGGCGCACCGTTCCACGACTTTGCCGGTTCGGTGGTCGTGCACGCGGTGGGCGGCTGGATCGCCCTGCCCGCCGTGTTGCTGCTGGGCGCCCGCCGCGGCCGTTATCAGAAGGATGGCCGCATCAGCGCGCATCCGCCATCGAACATCCCCTTCCTGGCGCTGGGCGCCTGGGTGCTGGCCGTGGGCTGGTTCGGCTTCAACGTGATGAGCGCGCAGACCATCGACAAGATTAGCGGCCTGGTGGCCATCAATTCGCTGATGGCGATGGTCGGCGGCACGCTGGCGGCCTGGGCGGCTGGCCGCAACGACCCGGGCTTCTCGTACAACGGCCCTTTGGCCGGACTGGTGGCGGTCTGCGCAGGCTCCGACATCATGCATCCGCTGGGCGCGCTGGTGACTGGCGCCGTGGCGGGCGTGCTGTTCGTCTATCTGTTTACGCTGGCCCAGAACAAATGGCATATCGACGATGTGCTGGGTGTCTGGCCGCTGCACGGCCTCTGCGGCGCCTGGGGCGGCATTGCCGCGGGCATTTTCGGCAGCCGCCTGCTGGGTGGGATGGGCGGCGTGTCGCTGGTGTCGCAAGTGGCCGGCACGCTGATGGGGATCGTGGTCGCGCTGGTTGGCGGCACGGTGGTCTATGGCACGCTGAAGAAGCTGGTGGGCATCCGCCTGGACCCGGAAGAGGAGTTCAACGGCGCCGACCTGACGCTGCACCGCATCTCGGCCACGCCGGAGCGTGAAACCAACTGGTAAACCACGGATTTGCAGGGCATTGTGGAAAAAGCGGCCGGGCATTAACCCGGCCGTTTTTACTTGGCGCGCAAAAAAGATTGACTTGAACTTTCGCGCGCGAGCGCCCAATAATGCCCTTGCCGTTTCCTCAAACGCCGACACAGGCGTGCCTTGTGATCCTGACATTATCGACAGCATGCTTTCGTTTTCGCTGTCCCTGTTTTTCCTGCCCGTAAATCACAGGAGTATGTTCATGGATACCACCTCGCTGCAAAGCATCCGCGAAGTCATTTACAGCTACGCCACCATATTCGGCGTGAAAATCCTGGCCGCGCTGGCGTTCTGGGTGGTGGGCCGCTGGCTGATTCATTTCGTGGTACGGCTCGTACAGAATTCGCTTGCCAGGCAAAGCGTCGACCCCACCCTGCTGCGCTATGTCGGCTCGATCGTCACCGTCACGCTGAATGTCGTGCTGGTGATCGGCATCCTGGGCTACTTCGGCATCCAGACCACCACGTTCGCGGCGCTGATCGCGGCGGCCGGCGTAGCCATCGGCATGGCGTGGTCCGGACTGATGTCGAATTTCGCTGCTGGCGCGTTCCTGGTGGTCCTGCGTCCGTTCAAGGTGGGCGACTTCGTGACCGTGGGCGGCGTGACCGGCACGGTGCGCGAAATTGGCCTGTTCGCCACGTCGCTCGATACCCCGGACAACGTCCTGACCGTGGTCGGCAACAACAAGATCTTCAGCGACACGATCCAGAATTTCACGGCCAATCCGTACCGGCGCGTGGAACTGAAGGCCCAACTGGCCGGCACCACCGACGCCGTGGCAGCCATCGCGCTGCTCAAGGAAAAACTGGCCGCCATCCCGAACGTGCTGGCCGAACCGGCGGTCGATGTCGAGATCCTGGAATTCACGCTGGTGGGGCCGGTGCTGGCGGTACGCCCGTACTGCCACAACGACCACTACTGGCAGGTGTACTTCGACACCAATCGGACCATCCGCGACAGCTTCGGCGCGGCCGGCTTTGCCGCCCCGATGCCGGCGCAGATGGTGGTCATGCAGAACGCCCCGGCCGTGCCGTTGACCCAGCCGGCCAACCAGGCCGCCTGAGCCGCGAGCCCGGCGCGCCCGGGACCATCGGCCTGGCCGATCACCCGGGCTGGCGCATGCCGGCCCGCCCGTACAGACGCAGCAGCACGGCGCCGCTGCCGCAGACCGCCATCACCACGGCCAGCGGCAGCGCCGTGCCGTCGTGCCAGACGCTGACCGCCGCACCGGCCAGCGTGCCGAAACCGAACTGAAGCGTGCCCATCAGGGCAGACGCCGTGCCGGCCCGATGGCTTTGATGCGCCAGGGCCAGCGCCGAAGCGTTGGGCGTGATGCATCCCAGCCCGGCCAGGAACACGAAGAAGCAGCACAGCAGCACCGGCAGCGACGCCACGCCCAGCAGCGTGGCCGCCGCCAGCGTCAGGCCCGCCACGCATGGCGCGATCAGCGCGACGCGCAGCACATCGTCCAGCGCGCGGGCGCGCACCAGCCTGGCGTTGACCTGCGACATCGCGATCAGGCCAAATGCGTTGGCCCCGAAAACAAAGCCGTAGTGGGAGGGATCGATGCCATGCAGTTCGATCAGCACGAACGGCGAGCCCGCGATATAGGCGAACATCCCGCCCTGCACGCAGCCGGCGGACAGCGAGTACCCCAGGGATTCACGGTCGCGCAACAGCTCCCAGTAGCCGCGCAGCACCGTGCCGGGATGCAGCGTGCGGCGGCGCTGCGGATCCAGCGATTCTTCCATGCGCGCATGGATCAGCCACAGCAGCAGCACGGCCGCGCCGCAGTGAATCCAGAAGATCGCCCGCCACCCCGTGGCCGCCAGGACGGCCCCACCGATCAGCGGCGCCAGGATCGGCGCCAGCCCCATCACCAGCATCAGCGACGAAAAGGCCCGCGCGGATTCGCGTGCCTCGAGGCGGTCGCGGATCACCGCCCGCGAGACCACCAGCCCGGTGCAGCCGCCCAGCGCCTGCAGGAAGCGCCAGACCATCAGCGACTCCACGCTCGACGCCAGCGCACAGCCCGCGGCGGCCACGCCATAGATCGTCAGGCCCGCATAGAGCGGCGCCTTGCGCCCGAAACGGTCGCTGACCGGGCCGTAGAACGCCTGGCCGATGGCCAGTCCCACCAGGAAGGTGCCCAGCGTCAGTTGCACCTTGCCGATATCGGTATGAAGGTCGGCTGCCAGCGCGGGGAAGCTGGGCAGGTACATGTCAATGGAAAGCGGTGCGATGGCGGTGAGCGACGCGCAGATCAGCAGCCAGAGCGGAAAGCGCGCGTCGGTGCGCGCGCTTGCGGAGGACGTCATGAAAGGGATCCGGTAAGACAAGCCGCAATTGTTGCATAGCGGGCAAGCCCCTGGCGGCGCGCGCGTCAAGTCACCAGACGTACCGTGGAAAATCCGCCGCAAACCGGCTGCCCGTGCGGCATCACGGGTGGCGCTGCTTTCACGTGTGGCGGCGTGGAGGGTACAATGCGTGCCTGTCGGGACGGATGTCCCCAGACCACGCAGTCAGACGCATCGCGGGAGACGGATCACGGGACCCGTCCCCGGCAACGTTATCCTGCATGACCATACGACATACGCCGTTTATTGCTTCGCTGAGCCTGGTTGCACTCGCAGCCTTGCCGTCGTTGCCCGCATGGGCCGCGCCTGGCAAGCCGCCCGCCATGGCACCGGCTTCGTCGCCCGCGCCCGTGGCGATCGACGAAGCCGAGGCCCTGTCACGCATGCTCAAGGGCGCGGCCACCGGACAGAACACCGGTGCGGCCGGCGTTCCCGAACTGCTGCGCAATACCAATCGCCCGGACAGCGTGCTGGCACGCGCCTGCCGCCAGCTCAACGACATCCTGCCCATCGAGATCGACGGCGAGACGCGCCTGCGCCGCTGCCAGTCGATCCCGGGCAAGCACGTGCTCTTCCAGCTGGAACTGACCAACTTCCGCGGCCCGATGCTCGACCTGGCCAGCTTCGAGGTGAATTACGCCGCGCCGCTCCAGCGCAACATCTGCGCCAACCGCGACGTGGAAATCCTGACCAAGCTCGGCGTCAGCATGATGTTCCGCTACATGACGCGTAACGACCGCGGCGAACGCCGCGTGGGCGACGTCTATATCAACGCGCCGATCTGCGTGTCGGCGCTGCGCTGAAACGCCCCCCTGAAACGCTCCCGTTTGAAACGGGCAAAAAAAACGGCAGGCCCTGGGGCCTGCCGTTCTTGATGGTGCGGACCGACGGTCACGCCACCCTTGGCCGCAATGGCAGCACGTTGGGGGCGCGGCGCAGCAACACCCGCGTTTCCTTCCAGGCGGCATCGGCCAGCGGCGACCCCCAGACCAGTTCGTGCAGCTTCGACAGGGCGAACGGATCGCCCAGCAGCACGTGTTTCTGTGCCGCCGACAGCGAACCGGGGCCATGGGTCAGCGCGTGCTGCACCAGCGACGCATGCTGCAGCCTGGCCGGCTCCGGCTGTACCGTACGCGGCGTGGCCGTGGCGCACATCAGCGCGTTGGTCACCGGATCGACCACGGCATCGACGAAGCGCGGCGTTTCCTGGGCGTTTTCCACATGCTGCTGCGTTTCAACGATCTCGCGCGGCACATAGGTTTCCTCGGGGATCATGAACAGGCCCGCGCGTCGCGCGGCACGGCCCAGCGATACGCGCGACAGCATCACCGACAGCGGAATCGACATCGCCAGCGAGCCCACGATCGGCAGCAGCCACCAGATGAAGCCCGGGCTCAGCCAGTACACGCCGGCGCCCCACACCAGGCCCAGCACCGTGTGCCAGCCGTGGCGGCGGAACGCTTCGCCCCAGGTGGTTTCGGCATCCTCGCGCGGGGGCGACTTCCACGAAATGCCCCAGCCGCTGTACGCGGCGATCACGAACTTGGTATGGAACAGCATGCGCGTCGGGGCCAGCAGCGCCGAGAGCGTCATCTCGATCAGCATGCTCAGGAACAGGCGCACCACGCCGCCGTACTGCTTCGCATCCTTGAGCAGCAGGATCACGCTGGCCAGCTTCGGCAGGAACAGCAGCGTCGCCGTGGCCGAAAACAGCATCAGCGCCTTTTCCGGATGCCATTCGGGCCAGGTCGGGAACAGCTGGTATGGCTTGGTGAAATACTCGGGCGGCACCAGCGCATGCTTGGCCAGCGCGGCGGTGGACAGCAGCAGGAACAGCAGCCACAGCGGTGCCGACACATAGGCCATGATGCCGGTCAGGAACACGGCGCGGTGCACGGCGTGAAAGCCCTGCTTCATCCACAGCCGGAAGTTCATCAGGTTGCCCTGGCACCAGCGGCGGTCGCGCTTGACCTCGTCCAGCAGGTTCGGCGGCAATTCCTCGAACGAACCGGGCAGGTCATAGGCAATCCACACGCCCCACCCCGCGCGCCGCATCATGGCGGCCTCGACAAAGTCGTGCGACAGGATTTCGCCGGACAACGGCCCCTTGCCGGGCAGCGGCGCCAGGCCGCAGTGCTCCATGAACGGCTTGATCCGGATGATGGCGTTGTGGCCCCAGTAGTGCGACTCGCCAAGCTGCCAGTAGTGCAGCCCGGCCGTGAACAGCGGACCATAGACGCGCGTGGAGAACTGCTGCACGCGGGCATAGAGCGTGTCGCGGCCCACGGCCAGCGGCGCGGTCTGGATAATGCCGGCGCCCGGGTTGGCTTCCATCAGCCGGGCCAGCGTGGCCAGGCAGTCGCCGCTCATCACGCTGTCGGCGTCCAGCACGATCATGTAGCGGTACTTGCTGCCCCAACGGCGGCAGAAGTCGGCCACATTGCCGGTCTTGCGCTTTACGCGGTGACGGCGCCAGCGATAAAAGATGCGGCCGAAGCCGCCCACGGCACGGCACAGTTCGATCCAGGCGTCGTGCTCGGCGGTGCGCAGGTCAGGATTGCCGCTGTCGGACAGCACGAAGAAATCGAAATGCTGCAGCTCGCCCGTGCGTTCCAGCGACTCGTAGGTCGCGCGCAAGCCCGCGAAGACGCGCGTCACGTCTTCATTGCAGATCGGCATGATGATCGCCGTCCGCGCGGACGGGTCGATCGGCGCATCGCTGGCGGCGCTGCGCGAAATCAGATGCTTGTCACCGCCCTTGAACAGGACCAGGAAGCCCATCATCGCCGTCCAGAAACCGGCCGAGACCCACGAGAACAGGATCGCGAACAGCGTCAGGATGGCCACTTCGAGCGGATCGGCGCCGTGGTACGGCAGCACACGCGACATGAAATACGTGGCCATGACGGTCTGGCCCACCACCAGCGCCAGCAGGAACCAGCGACGGTGCGAACCGGCCGGGTGCCACTTGCCTTCAGCGTCGGGGCCGTCGTGCAGCGTGTCCCAGGTCTCGGGCACGGGCGGGCGGCCCAGCATCTTGCGCCAGGCATTGCGGATGCCGCCCCAGACGATATGTGGCGGCCACTGGCGCGGCACCATCGACGCGCGCTCGGGCTCCGGCCCCGTATGCACGCGCACGGTGCCATCGTCGTTGCGCTGCAGCAGCGGCTGGCCGTCCACCTGCGGGTTGCCATAGGCCATCGCAAAGCGACGGCCCACCGATGCGTAGGTGGGCCCGCCCGGGGCGTTGCCGTGATTCAAATCGGGAGCTTCCTTGTCCTTCGGGTCGCGGCCGGCCAGGCGCGTTTGCAGTTCAATCATGGCCGACGGCACTTCGATACCCTCGGCCGGCACGCTGGACATCAGCGACTTGGGGGTATCGGCCAGCAGCTCGCTACGCAGTTCGGGCGAAGCCGGCAGGCGGTCGACATAGCGCTCGCATGCTGCCGCCGCCTGGGCCGGGCGCTGCTTTAGCCGGGGGGTAAGATGTAGCTCCATGTTTCGGATTGGGTTGTATTGCCGTTGCGAAGGTAGCCGCGCAACTCAACCGGCTTGTTCTCGTCCTTGCGCCGCATGAACATCGTCATGCGCCAGCCACCAGTGGCCTCGTTGCGCTGGACTGTTGTCTTGAGCAGTTCGCCATTGGCGTCCGCCGATACCACGGGGTCCAGGCGCGCCTCTTCGGGCAGCCTCTTGAACGCCGGTCCCTCGAAATCCACCACCAGCGAGAAACTGGTGTCGTCCGCCTTGCGCGTCAGGCCCTGGCCGCGACGCGTCTGCGTGACCCACGACATCGGCGGCAGGTTCTCGCCGTCTTTCTGCCACTTGAGCCGGTACTCGTAGTCGAAAGCCTGTTTCGGCTTGGGCGGGTTGTCCGGCACCCAGAACGCCACGATGTTGTCGTTGGTCTCGTCCGGCGTCGGAATCTGCACCAGCTCCACGCGACCCGACCCCCAGTTGCCCCGGGGCTCGACCCAGCCGCTCGGGCGGCGCTCGTACCAGGAACCGATTTCCTGGTAGTTGTCGAAGCTGCGGTCGCGCTGCATCAGGCCGTAGCCCTGCGGATTGTTCGCGGCGAACGACGTCACGAGCAGGCGCTTGGGATTGACCAGCGGACGCCAGATCCACTCGCCGGTGCCGAGCTGCACCGACAGTCCGTCGGAGTCATGCACCTCGGGGCGGAAGTCGGTGGTGGCCGACGGCTGGTTCTCGCCGAACAGATACATGCTCGTCAGCGGTGCCAGGCCAAGCTTGGTCACGTGCTCGCGCAGGAACAGCCGCGACTTGACCTCCATCACCGTCTCGTTGCCCGGCTTGATGACGAAGCGGTACGCACCGCTCATGCGGCGCGAATCCATCAGCGCATAGATGGTCAGCTGCTTGTCGTTGGCCGACGGCCGTTCGATCCAGAATTCGGTGAAGCGCGGAAACTCCTCGCCGGAGTTCAGCGCCGTATCCACGGCCAGGCCGCGCGCCGACAGACCGTACCACTGGTCCTTGCCCAACGCGCGGAAGTAGCTGGCCCCCAGGAACGACGCCAGTTCGTCCTTGCGCTTGCCCTGCTGGTTCAGCGGGTACATCAGCCGAAAGCCGGCAAACCCAAGGCCCTTGAGCTTGGCGGGGTCCACCTTGTGCGAGCCATAGTTGAACGCCGCGGGATCGAAGCGGAATTCGCGCACGCTGTTGCTGACCACCTCGTTGATCCGCACGGGCTGGTCGAACACCATACCCTCGTGGAAGAACGATATCTCGAACGGCAGGCGCGCTCCGCGCCAGGCAAATCGCTCGGGCTTGTATTCGATCTCGCGATAGCGCTCGTAGGTCAGTTCCTTCAGCTCGCGCGGCAGTTCCTGCGCCTTGGGCGGCTTGTACGGCGATGCCGAGAGCTGGCGCGCACGCGCGGCCACGGTTTCGAAATCGAAGGCGTGGGCGGTCAGCGCCAGCAAGGCCAGCATGCCGCCGCCAATCCAGCGCCCCATCCCTGACATCCGGCCGGATAAGCGGCGCGCTGGCGCGGCGGTCGGGCGTTGGATCGGCAGGAACGACGTCGGATATGCGGACATGAAGGCCGTGGACAGGTTTGGCGGGGAAGCAGGCAGCCGGACGAAGCGGCCGCCCCGGAATACGTCAGGAAACTTCAACGATTGGCTACAGCAAAAGACGGACCAGCGTGCGGCGCACCAGGCGCGGCGCCGATATCAAACATCGGTGCAGTCGCGCCCAACGCAACGTACGCATGTCGAAATTGTTGCAATGCGAGGCGAAACCTTAACAATTCGAGACTTAAAAGTCACGTTTCGTCACGGCAACGTTTGCAACAAAATGTCTCACCTGTCGGCTCGAAGGCGCCTCGCGCGCGGGCTGCGAGGCTGATGTCAAGCATAGGTCATCCATCGGACGGCGCCACGATGGTGCCGTGAGGGTGAAATGGGAGTCCACCCGACGCCGGGCAGGCGACTGCCGGGTGCCGTAGGATCGCCCGGCTGTGCATTCCGATGCACTGCGCTTACAATCGCCAACGTTATCCATCCGCTGTTTCAGCCAAAAGGAATCGTCATGCACGTTCGGCGCCTAACCCGTCCGGCCCTGGCCGCCAGCCTGGGCTGCGCCCTGCTCCTGGGCACCGCGCAACCCGCTTTCGCCTATTTCCAGACGTATCTGTCCGGCAGCATCATTGGCACGCTGACCAAGAAGGAAGCGGCCTCGCTGCAGCAATCCGTCGGAAAGGCGCTCAATAGCACCGAGGACAACCAGGTGGTGGAATGGCACTACCCGGCCGAGAACCGCCGCCAGGCCGTCGATGGCACGATCAGCCCGATCGCCACCAAGACCGACCAGGGCCAGAAGTGCCGCCGGCTCAAGTCCGACCTCAAGCGTGGCAGCGCCACCGAGGCCTGGTCGGGCTGGTTCTGCCAGCAGTCGAACGGCACCTGGAAAGCGCGGCACGTCGAAGACTGAAGCCGCGACAAACCGCCGGTGTCGGCCGCGGTCAGGCATCAGTGCCTGAAGCGGCCTGCTCAGTGGCAGAGGCGCGTCATCAGGTCGCCCGCCAGCGTGCCGGACACCGCTTGCTGCGGCATGCCAGCCTGAGGCCCGCGGATCGTATACAGCGAGTCGCCTCGGGCATAGCGTTTGGCATATAGCGTCTGCTCGATCACGGCATACATGGATGTGGCGCAGTTGAGCACCATGCGCTTGAGCGACGAGCGGATGGTGTCGCCGCTGGCGGTCTTGATCACGCCCGGCGGCGCGTTGTGCACCAGCGCGACGCCCACCTCCGATCCGCGCCGGCGAATCGACGTCTGGTCCAGATAGGAAATCACGCCATTGGCGCCCATCAGCGGCAGCCAGCGTTGCGGGTCGGGCGCCCCCGGATCGGGAGACACCACCTGTGTGCATCCTTCACGCGGCGCGCCACGGAAGATGGTGCCGCCATTGGGCCCCTGGCACTGGTACAGGCCGCTGGCCGCGGCCGCGCGCACAGGCGGATTGGCGAGGGACGGCGCGCCATTGGACTCGGCCTGCGCCGCCATGCTGAAACACGCACCGGCGAGCAGGGCCGTGCGTGCGAACATGCGGAAAAACATCGGGAGGTACCCTCGTAAGGACGGGAAGAAGCCCACGATTTTCGCACAGCACGCGCCCCGGAAGACACCCCGCCGCGCAGGAAAGCGCCTGAAACCGCGCCAAACCGCCATTGGCAACTGGCGGTTTCGCGCGATATTCGCGCCTGGCTTGCGCTGGATCAGTCCCGCCGTCCTTCAGCGTTGCGGCGTCAGCCCTGCTGCTCGCGCCACGCCACCAGGTCGGCGATGGTCAGCACCGGCAGCTGGTACCTGTGCGCGAAGGCCAGCGCCTCGGGGCGGCGCGCCATCGTGCCATCGGGATTCATCAGCTCGCACAGCACCGCCGCGGGCGACAGGCCGGCCATGCGCGCCAGTTCCACCGAGCCTTCGGTATGGCCTCGGCGCTTGAGCACGCCGCCGTCCACGGCGACCAGCGGAAACACGTGCCCCGGGCTGACCACCGCATCGGTGCCGGCATCGTCGGCAATGGCGGCGCGGATCGTCGTGATGCGATCGGCCGCGCTGACGCCGGTGGTCACGCCTTCGCGCGCCTCGATCGACACCGTAAACGCGGTGCCGTACTGGCTGCGGTTGTTCTCGACCATCGGACGCAGACCCAGCTTGCGCACCTTGTCGGCGGTCAGGCACAGGCAGACGATGCCACTGCATTCGCGGATCATCATCGCCATGTTGGCGTGGGTCAGGCGCTCGGCGGCCAGGATCAGATCGGCCTCGTTCTCGCGGTCGTCATCGTCGAGCAGCACGACGGGACGCCCCTCGCGCATGGCGTCCAGCGCCTGTGCGATGCGCTCGGCAAGCGGACGCGGGTCGGCTTCGGCCATGGCAATATCGCCAGAGGGCAGGTCGGAAAGATGGTCTTGATTGAGAGTCAGCATGGGTGAAACGCTCCGTGCAATACAGTTCATGGGCGTTTCAGGGGAACGATCAGCGGCCGTCCGCACAACGCTCCGCCCGCGCGGACGGACAGCGCCGTTCGCGCGTGGGCAGGCCATGCGGATTCCGCCCATCTTCTTTCATCCGGACTATGACCGTCGGCCCTGGCTTCTCACCAGGTCTGCTGACCCCGCACGGGAATGCGGGCGCTCGCGGGCTCGTGGCGCGCCTGTCTTTCGACAGTGGCCACATACCGCCGGTGGGGACTTGCACCCCGCCCTGAAGACGTAACGATGCCGCCGCAGCCTGCAAGCCACGACGGCCGGGCGATGTTAGCACGACTGTGCTTTTCTGGCTGAACTGCGATGTGGAAGGATCTCTCGGCGGCGATCCTGCCGGCTACGGACGGCCTGGCGCCGCCGCCAACGCCTCGAACAGGTCACGGGTCGCATCGTCGGCCGGATAGAAGCACTCGATTCTCAGCTCCTGCAGCGTGACGTCCTGCGGATTGCCCAGCGTGGTCAGCGTGGAAAACAGCGACGCGCGGAAGCGCCCCGCATGCACCACCACCGGCAGCACGGGCGGCAGCGGCCCGTCCGCCGGGTCGTCCTCCACCAGCAGCACGCCGCCCGGCCCTACCAGATCCGGATGCCATTCGGCAATGCGACGAAAGATCTCCCGCGCGGTCTGGTCATGCGCCTGCACCTGCAGCTCCTGCCAGACGCGGCGCAGCAGGTAGCGGCCCACCTGGCGCGCATTTTCCAGCACCGGCCACAGCCCGTTCGGGTCGAACACCGCCAGCATCAGGTTGACGCGTCCGCCTTCACCGTCCAGCGTGGCCGGCTGGCGACTGCCCAGCAGCTGTTCGAGCATGCGCCGGTACGCCTGGTTGGCATCGACCAGATGCCAGAAGCGGTCCAGCACCACGGCCGGATACGGTTCCTGCTTGGCAAGGATCAGCGAGATGGCGTGACGCACCATCTGCATCGCGGGCGCGCCCAGCGCGTTTTCGCTGTAGGCCGGCGCATAGCCGCTGGCCAATAGCAGCCGGTTGCGCTGGCGCAGCGGCACGCCGAGCCGGTCTGCCAGCGCCAGCACCATCTCGCGGCTGGGCCGGGCACGGCCCGATTCGAGAAAACTGATATGGCGCTGGGATACCCCGGCCGCCAGCGACAGCGCCAGCTGGCTGTAGCCGCGCTTGCTGCGCCAGTAGCGCAGGAGTCCGGGAAAGTCGATGGCGGCTTCGGAGCCAGGCGTGAGCGTTTCCATGTGCCGCATTACAGCACATGGCCGGACGTTGCACGACTACCTGCCAGGTAATCGCCGCCATTCAACCGCGCGCACGCCATTCAGACGTCGATCGAACCTCTTTCAGATTCGTCGCATTTCGATTCCGCCCCGTCCCGCCTAGCATGACCACTTTCCCTTTGCCTCCCGCTACCCCGATGCGGGCCGACCATGATCCGTTCCCTTGCCAACAAGACCACGGCCGCGCTGTTCTGCGGCCATGCCGTTCACACCCTGCCGCTCGCCATCCAGCCCGGCGCCATGCGCAAGCTGGCCATGCTGGACGCCGCCGTGTGCCCGCCTGACCTGGCCGCCGCGCCGGCCAACGAACTGGAGCCGATGCGCGGCCGGCGCCGCGGCCTGTGGCGCGTCCGCATCGAGGGCGACTGGCATCTCTGTTTCCGCTTCCTGAACGGCGAAGCCTGGGATGTCGAAGTGGCGCAGTGCCCGGCCGACGAGGAGGACGCATGAGCCTCAAGCGAGACGACCTGTCGCGCAGCGACTTCAGCAGCTACGTCACCGGCGACCCCGTGGCGCCTACCCCGCCCGGCGATATCCTGTTGCATGAGTTCATGGTGCCCAACGCGTTGTCGGCGGGCGCGCTGGCCGTGGCGCTGCGCGTGCCGGTGACAAGGATCGAGGGCATTCTCTGGCGCGAACGCGCCATTTCGCCTGAAACCGCGTTAAGGCTGGCCCGCTTTTTCGGTACCTCGGCCGAGTTCTGGGTGCGGCTGGAAGCGAACCATGCGCTACGCATGGCCCAGGCCTATGCCGGCGCGGCGATCGAACGGGACGTCCAGCCGATCACGGCATGATTCCTGCACACCCATTCGGGTGATGTCTGCGCCACTGCGGCGATGCGGCGTCACATGCGGATGGTATGCTCTGACTTTTCAATTCCCGCGCGCACAGGGCGCGCATCCTGATGGAAATAGCCATACTGCTGGCGCTGATCTTGCTGAACGGCCTATTCGCCATGTCCGAAATCGCGCTGGTGACAGCCCGCAAGGCCCGTTTGCAGCGCCAGATCGAAGCGGGCGACCGCGGTGCCATCGAGGCGGTCAAACTGGGCGAGGACCCGACCCGCTTCCTGTCCACGGTGCAGATCGGCATCACGTCGATCGGCGTGCTCAACGGCGTGGTCGGTGAATCGACGCTGGCCGCCCCGCTCGCCGTATGGCTGCAAGGCTTCGGTATCTCGTCCACCACGGCGGGCTACATGGCCACCGCCATCGTCGTCGCGGGCCTGACCTATTTCTCCATCGTGCTGGGCGAACTGGTGCCGAAGCGCCTGGGCCAGATGGCACCGGAAACCATCGCCCGCCTGGCCGCGCGCCCGATTTCGATCCTGGCCGTGGCGTCCACGCCGTTCGTCAAGCTGCTGTCCGGCTCCACGCAACTGGTGCTGCGCATGCTGGGCGTGAAGTCCGATCGCGGCCCGGCCGTGACCGAGGAGGAGATCCACGCGCTGCTGGTGGAGGGCTCCGAAGCCGGCGTGATCGAACGCCACGAGCACACGATGGTGCGTAACGTGTTCCGGCTGGACGACCGTCAGCTGGCCTCGCTGATGGTGCCCCGGGGCGACGTGGTCTACCTCGACGTCGAGTCCTCCGAGGACGAAAACCTGCGCCGCATCGAGGAATCGGATCATTCGCGCTTTCCCGTGGTGCGCGGCGGCATGCATGACATCCTTGGGGTGGTCAGCGCGCGCCAGCTGCTGGCCCGCCGCCTGCGCGGGGAAAAGGCCGACCTGACCGCCGTACTGCAGGCCGCCGTGTTCGTGCCGGAAAGCGTGACCGGCATGGAACTGCTGGAGAACTTCCGGTCGTCGGGCGGCCAGATCGCGTTCGTGATCGACGAATACGGCGAGGTCCTGGGCCTGGTCACGCTGCAGGACCTGATCGAGGCCATCACCGGCGAGTTCAAGACGGAAACGGCTGGCGAGGAATGGGCCATCCAGCGTGACGATGGCTCATGGCTGCTGGACGGCCTGATCCCGATCCCGGAACTCAAGGACCGCACGGGCCTGCGCGCCGTCCCTGAAGAAGACAAGGAACGCTATCACACGCTGTCTGGCATGCTGCTGCTGTTGCTGGGCCGCTTGCCGCAAACGGCCGATACGGTCCAGTGGCACGACTGGAAGTTCGAGATCATCGACATGGACGGCAAACGCATCGACAAGGTGCTGGCCTCCAGAGTGCCGCCGGAAGACGGCCCGGAGTCCGAGACCACCGGCTGAGACCGGCCGACAAAATGAAACAACAACGGGCGCACCATGCGCCCGTTGTTGTTTGCTGTTGTTGTTTGCCCTTTTTCTTTGCCCTTTTTCCTTGGCGGGACGGCCATCACGGCCGACTTCGGGCGCCATTGCGCGGCCGCCTTTTATCGCCAATCGCCCTCGATGGTCAAGATAACAAAGGTAGCGACAATTGAGAGCGTTGTTTGAAATCAAAACGTGTGCGCCGCACGCGCCACGCCAACATCGGCGTTCTCCGAAATTGTTCGTCACTGCCGTATGATCTCAGCTATGCGGCGCGACAACTAAGTAGTACCACTTAGATGACGGGCCGCGTCATCATAAAAATAATGAAAACGAGCGCGCTTGTCGGATGTGGAACGCGCGCCTTCACGCATGAACGGGAATGCAGTCCGATGTATCGCGGGCGGCCAATGCACAAATGAACTCGCTGCCAGCACGGGTAATAGATGGATCCTGACACCAAAGACACGCCGACGCCCGGCGTCGGTGGTAGCGGGTCACCTGCCGACCCACCCTCCAAGGCCATCCAGCCGGTGTCCTTTCTGGCCGCGCTGGAAGAACACCGCGCGCACTTCGGTCCGGCCCACCTGCTGGCGGTGATGGTGATCCGGCTCGACCGCTTCGCCCACGCCTGTGAAAGCATCGGGCCGCAGCGCGCGCACGACCTCCGCGCCCAGGTGAAGTCCCGCGTCACTTCGGTGACCAGCATGCCGGTGGCCATGCAATGGCTGGGGCCGGCCGATCTTGGCGTGGCCTGCGTGTTGCCCGACGGCGCCGAAAGCGCCCATTCGCTAAGCGAGGTCGTGGCCGGCCAGCTCGGCCGGCCCTTCCAGGTGGGCGGCTTCGAAGCGTACCTGTCGTGCAGCATCGGCAGTGCCGTCGACGAGCCCGACACCGGCACCGAACGGCTGCTGCAGCAGGCTTTCGACGCCATGCTGCAGGTCAACCGTCGGGGTGGCGCCGGCATCGGCACGGCCAGCCGCCCTGCCACGCCGCGCATGGCAACACTGCTGGCGGCATTACCCAGCGCCATCGAACGTGGCGAACTGAGCCTGCAACTGCAGCCGCGTGCGTCGCTGGCCACCGCCGCGATCACCGCCTATACGGTGCGTCTGCGTTGGCAGCACCCGGTTCTGGGTCGCGTGGCGCCGCAAGACTTCCTGCCGGCCGCCGAAGCCCTGGGTCTGATGAATGTGATTGGCGGCTGGACGCTCCAGCAGTTGCTGCAGCTGTTGCGCGATACGGCAAAGCTGGGGCCCCTGCAGTTCACGCTGCTGGCCACCAGCTCCCAGCTTCAGGCCGATGACACGATCTGCATGCTGCGTCGGGCCATCGACGCCCATCACGTCAGGCCTGGACAGATCTGCGTCGAGGTGCCGGTCGATATCGTGCCCCCCGCCGAGGCAACCGACAAGGCCCGGCGCCTGCGCGATGGCGGCGTGGGTATCGCGCTGGCGGACTTTACCGATTCGGCGGCCAGCCTGCGGGCGCTTTCACTGGTGCAGCCCGATATCGTGACGCTCGACGCGCGCCATCTCGGCCATGCCAGCCAGAAGCCCGACATGGCGGCAAGCCTGCGCCGGGCCTGCGAGTGGGCCAAGGCGCGCGGGGTGGCGGTCTGTGCCAAGGGCGTGGAAACCCAGGCGCAGCTCGATGTGATCCGCAGCTGGGGTTGCGACACCATGCAGGGCTTCCTGCTGGCGCAACCGTTTCCGGCACCGTGGCTCATGCAGACGCACGCCGCCGTCACCGAACGTGCCCGCCTGCTGCTCAAGCCCTGAGCCGCGAAGCCCCAGGTGCCGCTGTCGGGCTTTGTCTGTCAGACATCTTCGTAGCGCCAAATAGGCACACATCCTGCATCGGCGGGGATCGGGGCGACGATACACTGTGCCCACTTCTTACTATCCCCCGAAAGGAGCCTCTGATGAAAAAAGGATGGATCTGGTGCGTGCTGGTTGCCACGCTGCTCGCAGGCTGCAACACGATGTCCGGTCTGGGGCAGGATGTCCAGAAGGGTGGACAGAAGCTTGAGAATTCGGCCGAGAAATCGAAGTAATTTCCCATTTCGTCATCGCCACCACCCCGCGATGCATGCAAGGGCGCCAGTGGCGCCCTTGTTGCTTTGCAGTGTTCTCGCCCGCCATCGCGCCGGCTTTGTAATTCTTACCGCCAGCGCCGTCTCACCGCCTTGACTCAGGGTTTGCGCAGTTGCGCCGCCTCTTCGGCCAGCCTGCGAATGCGCGCCCAGTCCCTGGCTGCCACGGCGTCCTTCGGCACCACCCACGAGCCACCTACGCATACCACATTGGGCAGCGCCAGGTAGGTGGATGCCTTGGCCAGGTCGATGCCACCCGTCGGGCAAAACTTCAGTTGCGACAACGGGCCGTGCAGCGATTTCAGCATCGGCACGCCACCGGCAGCCTCCGCCGGGAAGAACTTCAGGAACGAAAACCCGCACTCCAACGCAAACATCGCCTCGCTGGCCGTCGCCACGCCCGGCAGCAGCGCCATGCCGGCGCCCTGGGCGCCATCGGCCAGCTTCTGCGTAAGCCCCGGCGACACGGCGAACTGCGCGCCGACGTCACGCACCGCGCGCAATTGTTCGATCGTGAGCACCGTGCCGGCACCGACCACAGCCTGCGGCAACGCCTTGGCCACGGCCTCCATGGCCTGCAGCGCCACCGGCGTGCGCAGCGTGATTTCCAGCATCGGCAGGCCGCCCTCGACCAGGGCTTCGCTGATGCGCAGCGCATCGTCCACCGAGTGGTATTCGAGCACCGGAATCACCGGCACGTTGGTCAGGCGTTCGATCAGCGGAGAAGGTTGGATTTGCATGACAGTATTCACAATGTTCATTGTCCTGAGCCGTCAGACCCGGGATGCCCGGGCCGGTTCAGGCGATGACCGAAACGCCCCGCTCCAGGCGGGCCAGCACCGTTTCGGCGGTGGGGATCGGCGCCACCGCGCCGTAGCCGGTGGTCGACAGCGCCGCCGCCACGTTGGCATAGCGCGCGGCCTCGAACGGATCGGCGCCCGCGGCCAGACGCGCCACGAAGCTGCCGCCAAAGCAGTCGCCCGCGCCCGTGGCATCGAGCGGCCGGACCGGATACGGCGCCACCAGCGTGCGCGACTCGGGCGTGGCCACGTAGCTGCCCTCCTCGCCCAGTTTCAGCGCCACCACCTTCACGCCGCAGGCCAGCAGGTGGTCGACGATCGCATCGCGGTCATCCAGGCCGGTCAGCACGGTGATGTCGTCCCAGCTCGGCAGGCAGATATCCGTCATCGAGAACGCCTCGCGCATGATGCCGCGCGCCCGCGCCAGCGACCACAGGCGCAGCCGCAGGTTGGTGTCCAGCGACACCTGCACGCCCGCCTTGCGCGCATGCTCCATCGCCGCCAGGCCGGCGTCGCAGGCCGACGTGCTGATGGCCAGGCTGATGCCCGACAGGTGCAGATAGCGCGCCTGCGCAATGGCCGCCAACGGCAGCTGTTCGTGGTGATACCGGCTGGCCGCCGACCCTTCGCGCAGGTAGTCGAAGCGATGGCCGTGATTGTCGTGGGAAACGAAATAGACGCCGGTGGGGGCCGCGGCATTGATGCTGACGTGCCGCGTGTCCACCCGCTCGTGCGTCCACAATGCCAGCAGCCGCTCGCCAAAGCTGTCGGCGCCCACGGCGCTGATGTAGCCGGTGCTCGCGCCCTGGCGCGCGGCGGCAATCGCAAAGTTGGAGGTGTCGCCGCCAAAACCCTGCAGGTAGCGGGCCGGATCATCGGGCTGCTGGTTGAACTCGACCAGCGGTTCGCCGTAGGCAAGGATGTCGATACTCATGAACGCGCGCCTCTCTTTCAGAAGAACGTCTGCACGATGTCGATAACGCGCAACTGGCCATCCAGCACGGGGATGTGGCGCCACTTGTCGAACGTCAGGCAGGGATGCGAGATATCAAAGGCAATCATATCGCCGACACGAATGTCGTCGCCAGCGGCGATTTCCAGGTAGGCGTGCTGGTCCATCATGCCGGTCACCTTCCATTCGGCCGGCGCCGCCACGGGCGCGGGGGCGCCGGGGCGATAGATCTGCGCCGGAATCGGCATGCCGGCATCGAACGCGGCGTCGCGCTTGCCCATGCCGATGATGGCGCGCCGGGGCTCGGGAATCGACTGCACATAGGCCCACAGCTGCAGCGCCGGCAGCAGGCCCTCACGCATCTTTTGCGCCACCGGGTTGCTGGCCAGGATACGCTCCTGTGCCGCCCGGTAGACGCCCACGTCGTGGGTCAGGTAGCAGCCGGGGCGCAGCACGATGTCGATGGGCGCGCCAATATCGGTCCGGGCGAATTCTTCGGCCACCACGTCGTACCATGCCGAGCCCGCGCCCGACATCACCACGGGACTGCGGCCGAAGCGGCCGGCGGCGGCCAGTTCGCGCGTGACGGCCACGGTGCGCTGCAGGAACCGCCGGATTTCGGCCTCCTGCTGCAGCACACCCTCATAGATCTCGACGCCGGCCAGCGACAGCGCGTCAGGCCAGCGCGACAGTGCCTGCAGCACCTCGGCCTGCTGCGCGGCGTCGCGTACGCCGGTGCGGCCGCCTTCCACGCCCAGTTCCAGCAGCACCTGCAGCGTCTGCCCCCGGGCCTGGAAGTACGCGCCAAGCTGGTCGACCAGGGCCGCCGAATCCACCAGCGTGAAGAACTCGAAGCCAGGATCGCGTAGCAGATCGGCCACGATTTCCATATTGCGCCGACCCACCAGCTGGTTGGCCATCAGCACGCGCTTCACGCCGTGCGCGGCGGCGGCCGCAGTCTGTTGCGCCGTGGCCAGCGTGATGCCCCACGCGCCTTCGGCAAGCTGGCGTGCAAACAGCTTCGGCGCCATCGTCGTCTTGCCATGCGGCGCCAACTGCACACCATAGGCACCCATGAACTTCCTCATCCACTGAAGGTTGTGAACGAGCTTGTCCTCGTAGAGCACGGCGGCCGGCAGGCTCAGTTCCTCGCGCAGCAGATGCCAGCCCGGCTGACCGGCTTCGGCCGGTGTCAGCGGTGCGTCCAGACGGCCCAGGGCCTTGTTCAGCGGATCGATCATGCCGGTCTGGTACTTTGTTTCACGCATGGCTGACATCACCCTGTAAAAATTCAATTGACGTAATCATAGCCTTGAAACTACGATATTTCATCCTTGTTATAAAGTAACATGCTGTGTCGGCCCAGCGGCCTGCCAGCCCTCGCCATCCGCCATGACCGCACCGTTCGACATCCTGACCCGCATTGCCGAGCGCGGCCCGTCACTGCGGCTGGCCGAGCAAAAGGTGGCGCAAGTGATCCTGGAGGACCTTGCCGGCGCGGCGGCCACCAGCATCAACGAACTGGCGCGCAAGGCCGCCGTCAGCGAGGCCAGCGTGACGCGCTTTGCCAAGGCCATCGGCTGCCGCGACGTGCGCGACCTGAAGCTGCGCCTGGCCCAGGCCACCGCGGTAGGCACACGGTTCCTGCAGCCTGCCCCCGCGCTGGCCGACGACGCCTCGCCGGCCACCATGGCCGAGCGCATCCACACCGACGTGCTGACGACGCTGGAAGTCAACCGCAAGCTGATCGATCCCGAACGGATGACCGAAGCCGCGCGGCTGTTGCTCGGTGCACGCATGGTCTACGCTTTCGGCATGGGTGGCGGCTCCACGTTCATGGCCGACGAGGCACGCTATCGGCTGGCGCGGCTGGGCCAGCCCGTGGCGACGTATCAAGACGCGCTGCTGCAGAAGATGGTGGCCGCCACGCTGTCGCGGGACGACGTGGTACTGGCGTTTTCCGCCAGCGGCAACGTGCCCGAGATGCTGGCCAGCTGCGATATCGCGCGCGAGTACGGTGCCCGGCTGATCGCCGTGACGGCGCTGGGGTCGCCGCTGGCGGCGCGCGCCGACGTGCTGCTGCCCGTGCGGACGCTGGAGACGGACTTCATCTTCAAGCCGTCGGCGTCGCGCTACGCGATGCTGATGGTGGTGGATGTGCTGGCCACCCAGTGCGCGATGCTCCAGCAGGACCAGAGCAAGGAAAAGCTGCGCCGCCTGAAATACGTGCTCGACGCCCATCGCGGCGTCAGCCATGACAGCGACGGCCCGGACAGCCGCCAGCCGCTGGGAGACTGACCATGCCACACCTGTTCGATACCCTGATTCGCTGCGTCATGCTGCTGGACGGCTCGGGCAGCGCGGCGCGCATGGCCGACATCGGCATCCGCGACGGGCGCATCGCCCGCATCGATGAAGCCGGCAGCATCGATCCCGACACCGCCTCGCGTGTCGTGGAAGGCCACGGCCTGGCCCTGGCACCGGGCTTTATCGACGTGCATACGCACGACGACACCAATGTCGTGCGCGATCCGGCGATGACGCCGAAGATCTCGCAGGGCGTGACCACGGTCATCGTCGGCAACTGCGGCATCAGCGCGGCGCCGGTGACGCTGGCCGGCGACCCGCCCGACCCGATGAACCTGCTGGGCCGCGCCGACGCGTTCCGCTATCCCGATTTCAAGACCTACGTCGATGCCGTCAACGCGGCGCGGCCATCGGTCAACGTGGCCGCGCTGGTGGGCCACACGGCGCTGCGCAGCAACCATATGGACCGCTTCGACCGCGCCGCCACGGCCGACGAGATCGCGGCCATGCGCGCGCAACTCGAAGACGCCCTGGCACACGGCGCGCTGGGTCTGTCCACGGGGCTGGCCTACGCCAACGCATTCAGTGCCCCGACGGACGAAGTCCTGTCGCTGGCCGAACCGCTGGCCGATGCCGGCGCGCTATACGCCACGCACCTGCGCAGCGAATTCGCCGAAATCCTCGATGCCATGGACGAGGCGTACCGCATTGGCCGCCATGCGCGCGTGCCGGTGGTGATCTCGCACCTGAAATGCGCAGGGGTGCCGAACTGGGGCCGCAGCGGCGAGGTGCTGCAGTCGCTGGAAGCCGCGCAGCGTTGGCAGCCGGTGGGCTGCGACTGCTATCCGTACACGGCCAGTTCGTCGACGCTGGACCTCAAGCAGGTGACCAGCGATTTCGACATCCAGGTGACGTGGTCCGAATCGCACCCCGACATGGGCGGCCGCCTGCTGGCCGATATCGCCACCGAATGGCAGGTGGACATGATGGAGGCCGCGCGCCGCCTGCAGCCGGCCGGCGCCGTCTACCACTGCATGGAAGACGCCGATGTGGACCGCATCCTCAGCCATCCGGCCACGGTGGTTGGGTCCGACGGCCTGCCCAACGATCCGCTGCCGCATCCGCGCCTGTGGGGCGCGTTCCCGCGCGTGCTGGGCCATTACGCGCGCGACCGCGAACTGTTTCCGCTGGCCGTGGCCGTCAACAAGATGACCGGCCTGTCCGCCGAACGCTTCGGCCTGCAGGACCGCGGCTTCGTGCGCGAAGGCTACTGGGCCGACCTGGTGCTGTTCGATGCGGCCACCATTCGCGACGCCGCCAGCTTCACCGACCCGATGCAGCCGGCCGAAGGCATTGCGGCGGTCTGGGTCAACGGCGAGCTGACCTGGCAGCACCGTGCGGCCACCGGCGTGCGCGCCGGCCGCTTCCTGCCGCGCCACGCGCGGCCGCAGCCCTGAATCCCTCAGAACAACCGCATCTACCGCATCAACCGCATCAACCCCATATCAGGCACAACAGGAGTTCCCATGGATATCAAACGATTCGGCGTCGAAGGCGGCACGGGCCAGGGCGGCTCGCACATGCCGTTCGCGCGCGCGGTACAGGCCGACGGCTGGCTGTACGTGTCCGGCCAGGTGCCGATGGTCGATGGCGAGGTGGTCGAAGGCAATATCGTCACGCAGACCCACCAGGCCATCAAGAACGTGCTGGCCATCCTGGCCGAGGCCGGCTATGGCCCAGAGCACGTGGTGCGCTGCGGCGTCTGGCTGGACGATGCGCGCGACTTCCCGTCGTTCAACAAGATCTTCAAGGAATACTTCGGCGCCAATCCGCCCGCGCGTGCCTGCGTGCAGTCGAGCATGGTGGTGGACTGCAAGGTCGAAGTGGACTGCATCGCCTACAAGAAACCCGCGGCGTGAGCCGCACCCCCGCCGGCCGGCATCGGTGAGCCAACCGATGGCCGGCCGGCTTCATCAACCCGCCGCCAGATACCGGACACCCCGGGCACGCGCGGCATTTTCATAGCGGAAGCGGACCGTCCGGCCGGGCGGCAACCGCCACAAGGAGACGAGACATGGGTGCCGTTACCGGAACCACGCTCTTGATTTACGCGCTGATCGCCGTGATCGCGCTGGTGATTCTGATCGCCAAGTTCAAACTGAACCCGTTCATCACGCTGGTGGTGGTGTCGGTGGCCCTGGGCTTTGCCGTGGGCATGCCGATGGGTGACATCGTCAAGTCGTTCGAAGCCGGCGTGGGCGGCACGCTCGGCCATATCGCGCTGGTGATCGGGCTTGGCACCATGCTGGGCAAGATGATGGCCGAATCGGGCGGCGCCGAGCGCATCGCCCTGACGCTCATCAACTTCTTCGGCGAGAAGAACGTGCACTGGGCCATGGTGGTCATCGCGTTCATCGTCGGCCTGCCGGTGTTCTTCGAAGTGGGCTTCGTGCTGCTGATTCCGATCGCGTTCAACGTGGCCAAGCGCACGAACACGTCGATGATCCTGGTCGGCATTCCGATGGTCTGCGGCCTGTCCGTGGTGCATGGCCTGATCCCGCCGCACCCGGCCGCGCTGCTGGCCGTGCAGGCCTACGGCGCCGACATGGGCCACACCATCCTGTACGCGCTGATCGTCGGCGTGCCTACCGCCATCATCGCCGGCCCGCTGTTCGCCAAGCTAATCGACAAGCACGTGAAGCTGCCCGAAGTGAACCCGCTGGCCGAGCAGCTGACCGAGGAAGCGTCCACGGCCAAGGGCAACCTGCCCGGCTTCGGCATCACGGTGCTGACCATCCTGCTGCCGGTGTTCCTGATGCTGATCGGCAGCTGGGCCGACCTGATCGCCACGCCGAAGACGTTTGCCAACGACGTCCTGAAACTGATCGGCAACTCGGTGATGGCCCTGCTGATCGCCACGCTGTTCAGCTTCTATACGTTCGGCAAGGCGCGCGGCTTCACGCGTGAAATGATCCTGAAGTTCACCAACGAGTGCGTGGCCCCCACGGCCATCATCACGCTGGTGGTGGGCGCCGGCGGCGGCTTTGGCCGCGTGCTCCGCGATTCCGGCATCTCGACGGCCATCGTCGACGTGGCCACGCACGCCAATGTGTCGGTGCTGGTGCTGGGCTGGCTCGTCGCCGTGATGATCCGTATCGCCACGGGCTCGGCCACGGTGGCCATGACCACGGCAGCCGGCATCGTGGCCCCGATCGCGGCCAGCGTGCCGGGCACCCGCCCCGAACTGCTGGTGCTGACCACGGGCGCCGGCTCGCTGATCCTGTCGCACGTGAACGACGGCGGCTTCTGGCTGGTCAAGGAATACTTCAACATGACCGTGGCCCAGACCTTCAAGACCTGGTCGGTGGCCGAAACAATCATCTCGGTGGTGGCCCTGCTGTTCACGCTGGCGCTGGCAACGGTGGTGTAAGGTGGTTGCCGGCCATCGAACAGGTGTGGCCTTCCCCACGCCTGTCGTGGCCGGCGGGCCATATCACCCAAGACAGTCAGACTGCGAAAGTTTCAACCCTTCTCGTCGTACGACATCAGCTTCCACGACACGTTCCAGTACACAACCCGCTCTCCCAGCAGGTCGTCCAGCCATGACAGCCGGCGAGGCTTGGGCATCTCGAATTCCGGCAGGACGTCACCCTTGCGGAAATGCCGAGTTGCCCCGGCAAATACCGTTGCAGCCTCCGGCACGCACCAGATACCGCTTTCCGGACAAGGCTGACCGGTTTTGGCGCGGGTCCCCAACGGCAGTTTCGGTGGCGGCGGCAGCGGCAAACCAGTGGCCGGATCGAGATTCCTTGCCTGGCTCAGACGATTGACCAGTTCCTCGGACGGCTTCTCGGGCGGCACTGCAGCGTCATGCTCCCGTACCCACTGGAATGTGCCGTCCCACGGCGGCAGCTTGGCCGGCGGCAACGGGACGATCAGGTCGATGTCGGGGACTTTGGGGTTGAGGTGTTCGTAACGATCTAGGAATTTTCCGATCTGCTTGTATCGAAGGGAACGCTCCGGATCTGCTTTCAATGAAAGGTAATAGAGTCTGTCAGTCTGTGGAGGCCCTTCAAATCCGTGCTCCAATGCGAGCGCAGACAGCGAGTCCCCGGCCATGGTGCCTTGCTGAAAGGCCGCGACCGCCGGGTTGTATGCCCCTTTGGTTTGCAGGCGCACCCCAAGCATCCGCGAAGCTTTGGCGAATCCCTGGTCCGAGGCGCACTGCCACATCTGCTCGGAAACTTCCGGGGCCTTGTCCCAGGGTGCAAGCAACTCTCCGACATAGAACTGGGCGTCAGGGCTGCCTAAATCCGCCGCTTTTCGAAAGAAGCGCAGCGCCATCTCCCTGTCCTGCTTCAACCCATAACCGATTTCCAGATAGTGACCAATATCGTAGTATCCGCCAGGTACTCCGAGTTCAATTAATTGATTGGCAAGATAGATCACCTCCTTGGACCGAAACGGTGAATATGCCTGACCGTAAGCCAGCAAATTCTGCAGATTCCGGTTTGCCTTGTAGTGGCCATGCGCTGCCGCGATACGATAGTAGACCGCCATCTGCTCATAATCTTTCGGCCCCTGCTTCTTTTGCAAGTATCGAGCGTAGTGAAATAGCGCATCAGCACCGCCGTCCAGTGGCGGCAGGACATTGGCCTCATGTGCGCATGTGAAGGCGAGATCCGTCCGGACGGCACTGACATCTGGCAACGGCGGATATTCGGTGGTCTGGCTCGAGCAGGCACCCAGCAAGCCCGCGAGAAGAACCAGACTGACGACGGGTTGCAGACAGCGATTCGATATCGACATGATTCAACCCTTCTCGTCGTACGAAATCAGCTTCCACGACACGTTCCAGTACGTGACCCGCTCCCCCAGCAGGTCGTCCAGCCATGACAGCCGGCGAGGCTTGGGCATCTCGAATTCCGGCAGGACGTCACCCTTGCGGAAATGCCGAGTTGCCCCGGCAAATACAGTTGCAGCCTCCGGCACGCACCAGATACCGCTTTCCGGACAAGGCTGACCGGTTTTGGCGCGGCTCCCCAACGGCAGTTTTGGTGGCGGCGGCAGCGGCAAACCAGTGGCTGGATCGAGATTCTTTGCCCGGCTCAGACGATTGACCAGTTCCTCGGACGGCTTCTCGGGCGGCACTGCAGCGTCATGCTCCCTTACCCACTGGAATGTGCCGTCCCACGGCGGCAGCTTGGCCGGCGGCAACGGGACGATCAGGTCGATGTCGGGGATTTTGGGGTTGAGGTGTTCGTAGTTTCGTAGGAATTTTCCGATCTGCTTGTATCGAAGGGAACGGTCCGGATCCACCTCTAATGCAAGGTAGTTCAGGCGGTCTGTTTCAGGAGGCCCTTCGAATCCATGCTGCAACCAAAGCGCAGACTGCGAGTCCCCAGCCATGACACCTTGCTGGAACGCCCCTACCGCCGAGTGGTATGCCCGCTTGGTTTGCAGGCGCACCCCAAGCCTCATCGAAGCTTTGGCGAAGCCCTGGTCTGAGGCGCACTGCCACATCTGCGTGGCAACTTCAGGGGCTTTGTCCCAAGGCGCGAGCAGCTCTCCAACATACAACTGGGCGTCAGGGCTGCCTAAATCCGCCGCTTTTCGAAAGAAGCGTAGCGCCATCTCCCTGTCCTGCTTCAACCCATAACCGATTTCCAGATAGTGACCAATATCGTAGTATCCGCCAGGTACTCCGAGTTCAATTAATTGATTAGCAAGATCGATCACCTCCTTGGACCGAAACGGTGAATATGCCTGACCGTAAGCCAGCAAATTCTGCAGATTCCGGTTTGCCTTGTAGTGGCCATGCGCTGCCGCGATACGATAGTAGACCGCCATCTGCTCATAATCTTTCGGCCCCTGCTTCTTTTGCAAGTATCGCGCGTAGCGAAATAGCGCATCAGCACCGCCGTCCAGTGGCGGCAGGACATTGGCCTCGTGTGCGCATGTGAAGGCGAGATCCGTCCGGACGGCACTGACATCTGGCAACGGCGGATATTCGGTGGTCTGGCTCGAGCAGGCGCCCAGCAAGCCCGCGAGAAGAACCAGACTGACAACGGGTCGCAGACCGCGATTCGATATCAACATGATTCAACCCTTCTCGTCGTACGACATCAGCTTCCACGACACGTTCCAGTACGAGACCCGCTCTCCCAGCAGGTCGTCCAGCCATGACAGCCGGCGAGGCTTGGGCATCTCGAATTCCGGCAGGACGTCACCCTTGCGGAAATGCCGAGTTGCCCCGGCGAATACCGTTGCAGCCTCCGGGACGCACCAGATACCGCTTTCCGGACAAGGCTGACCGGTTTTGGCGCGGGTCCCCAACGGCAGTTTCGGTGGCGGCGGCAGCGGCAAACCAGTGGCCGGATCGAGATTCTTTGCCTGGCTCAGACGATTGACCAGTTCCTCGGACGGCTTCTCGGGCGGTACTGCAGCGTCATGCTCCCGTACCCACTGGAATGTGCCGTCCCACGGCGGCAGCTTGGCCGGCGGCAACGGGACGATCAGGTCGATGTCGGGGATTTTTGGGTTGAGGTGTTCGAAGTTTCGTAGGAATTTCCCGATGGCGTCGTATCGCCGCGCACGTTCGAGGTCTCTTGGAAGAGCGAGGTAGTTGAATTTGTCATAAGGCGGTGGCCCTTCGAACCCATGCTCAAGTGCAAGAGACGCCTGACCATTACCTGCCTTAACCCCTCTTTGAAAACTGCGCACTGCGTTCTCGTAGCTGCCAGTCTCCTGAAAGTCGAACCCTAGCTTTGTCGCGGCTTTTCCGAAACCTTGGTCCGTAGCACACTGCAGTAGCTGACGAGCGACATCTGGGGCCATATTCCAGGGTGCAAGCAACCGAGCAACGTAGTGCTGAGCATCCGGATTCCCTAGATCGGCAGCTTTTCTAAAGAACTTCAACGACATCTCGGCATCTTGTTTCAGGCCATAACCGATTTGCAAATAATGGCCAATGTCGTAATAGCCGCCTGGCACTCCCTCGTCTATCAAACGTCCAGCTAGTTCGATGACTTCCTTCGATCTGCCTGGCGACGATGCCTGCCCATAAACCAAAAGGTTCTGTAGATTCCGGTTGGCCTTGTAGTGTCCATGAGCGGCAGCAATGCGGTAATACCGTGCCATCTGATCGTAATCCTTTGGGCCTTCCAGCTTCTGCAGATGGCGGGCGTAAAGAAAGAGCGCGTCAGCATTGGCGTCCAGTGCAGGCAACATCGTTTCCTCTTGCGAACAGGTGAACGACAGATTGACGCGAACGGACTCCAAGTTTGGCAATGACGACATGGCGGGATCCCTGCTGGAACATGCGGACAAGAAAATAAGAAGCGAAATAGCACGTGCGACTTTCATCGATCAATCCAGGTTTGTGCGCTTCGGCGAATCTCGAAAGAATGCAATGAGAGGGGCATACGGTCTTTCTTTCCCAATTTCCTGCCGCGAGGAATTTCTCCCGATGATATTTCCCCACTCCTCAAACGCCTTCCCCACATCCTCCTGCGCCCCCATCCCTTTCGTATGAATCTCCCATAACCGTCTGCGTAATGGCGTGGTCACCCCAGAATGTTCGTGGCAGATATTCAATTCGCTATCGCCGATCATGCTGCGGGTATTGATATTGGCGGAGCCCAGCGTCATGAATACGTCGTCGACGATCATCAGTTTGGAATGCACGTAGACGTAATCCCATTTACCGGGCGGAGAATCGGGTGCCACGAGCGTGCAGACATGCACCTTGAGTCCTTCGATTTCGGGTGGCGGTCCAACTTCCTCGGCGGGCTTGGCCATTTCCGCTTCCAGATCGGCCTGTTTCTGGCGCGCCTTGCCAAAGCGTTCCCGCGCCTCGTGCAGCCTCTTGATGGCGAATGCCTTGTCGATATGCGCCAGGTCATTCGCCTCGTCCATATCCTGTTTAGCGGCCCTGGCTTGCGCGCCTGCCTCCTTGTGCTGGCGGCGCAGATCGGCCTGGCGCGCGTCCTCGCGTTCCAGCTTCGCCACGGCCGGCATCGCGTCGGCCTTGCCCAGCGCCTCCAGCATCCGGTATGTCTTCAGTGCCCCCGGACCCATCCCTTCGTCGCTCGAATTGGTCACCACGAACAGGTAGATGGGGCCATGCTTCTTCAGGTCGCGGCCGCCGCGCAGTTGGGCCGCCACCGCCTGCTTGATCATCTCGGCAAGCATCGGCAGCCGGAAATACTGGTTCTCGATATAGATGAATCGCGTGACGTTGTTCACCGCCTGCAGGTACAGGGACTCGATATCGAACCGGTTTCCCTGGGGATTGGTCCGCAACAGCTGCCCCACCACCGGCGTGTTGCCGTCGCGCCGCAACGTGAGGCGCCTGGCAAGGGGCTGCCTCGCCTCCGTCAGCCGCTGGCCCGTCGCGCCATCCCACGCTTCGCAAAAGTTCTTGTTGAGGTATTTCAGCACCGGGCCTGCGACGCGGGCAGAAATGTCCTGCCGGGGGTGCAGACCGTTCCGGCCCAGTCTCGGGTGCTGTCGATGGAAGCTGTGGTCGTCCCGGTCCCAGTAGGTATCGAGCATGTTGTGGCCCATGACGAAGCCCACGGCATGCTCGGGCTCCTCATAATCGATCACCACCATCTTCTGGTGATGCGTGGGAATGGCGGTCATGACGGCCGCGTTTTTCGCTTTGGTACGCCCGTCGCTCTCCTTGTGATCGCCCTGCAGCAAGGTCCGGTAGGCAATCTCCGCACGGTCCCAAAGCGAGAAGCCGCGGGTCGCGAATTCGATGCCGGGGAACGTCGTGCCCGCTGCGCGGGCCATCTGGCGCAGCACCCGGCGCGCCGCTTCCTCGTCCAGACTGCCCCCTCGCGTCACGTTGGTTCCATTGGCGCGCCCATACCACGCAACGTCGAACTCGCGCTGGAATTTGCTCTGGTAGTCGCGTTGCGCAAAGCCCGACAACATCCAGTCAGGCAAGTGCGGCTTGACGTGCGTTGCCAGGTTGTTGCCCGGTGCGTTGTTTTCGCTCCAGGCGGCCGCGGCAAGATCGTCCTGCCAGCAAAGCAGACGAACCTTCACGCCTTGCGCGCCCTTGTGCACCAGCAGCTCGCCGATGGTCATGACATCCGCATGGCCGCGCTTGAAGTACATCGAGGGCTGGAAGCCCCAGCAGATGATGTCCACCGAGCGCCGTGCGGCCAGGATGGCGTCGTATACCTCGCCGAACGCCTCTTCGCCGTTCACAAGCGGCCTGAACGTGCATTGCGCCGGGTCATATTCCGAACGTTCCACAAACCACTTCATGGCGATCGTGGCAGTGCGCGTGCACGACAGCGCAATCGGCGTCGTGATGGGATTCCGACTCATGCTGGCGGCTCCTTGTCGGTGAGAGGCTGGGACGCGAGGCACCCTACACCGACTACGCCTCGGGAAGTTGCTGACAAAGCCAGGAATTAACTCGACGCAATGCCCGACGTTTTTCGTCGAAATACGATTGATGAAACTGAGGCGATCGACCCCGGACAAGGCTGCTAGCCACGGCTCTCGGACAAATCGGAAGAGGGGATGACGTTGAATGCGCGGAAGCGGAGCGAGGGGGAGAAAAAACCCGGGTAGCACAATCCCCGCGCCCCTCCTACACTCCCTGATCGATGCAGCCGTCCGATGCTGCACTTTCGGGAGACCCCCATGACGTTCAGTCTGCTGCGTCGCGCCATGATGGCGTGCGGCGCCGTTGCCGTCCTCACGCATTTCCCGCTGTCCCACGCCGCCGAGCCGGTAAAGATCGGGCTGATTGCGCCGTTCTCGGGCAGCTTTGCCGACTATGGCAAGCAGATGGAAGGCGGCATCAAGGCCTGGCAGAAGCTGAACGGCGACACCGTGGCGGGCCGCAAGGTCCAGATCCTCGTCAAGGACACCACCGGCCCGGTGCCCGAGGTGGCCAAGCGGCTGGCCCAGGAGCTGGTGGTACGCGACAAGGTGGACATCCTGGCCGGCTTCGGCCTGACGCCGGAGGCGCTGGCCGTGGCGCCGATCGCCGAGCAGGCCAAAAAGCCCATGGTGATCTTCAACGCGGCCTCGTCGGTCATCACCACCAAGTCGAACTACATCGCGCGCGTGTCGATGACGCTGCCGCAGATTTCGGCCCCCATGGCCACCTGGGCGGTGCGCAACCACGTCAGGAAGGTGGTGACGCTGGTGGCCGACTACGCGCCGGGCATCGATGCCGAGACCGCGTTCAAGACCAATTTCCTGGGCGGCGGCGGCCAGATCGTCGAATCGATCCGCGTGCCGCTGCGCAACCCCGAGTTCGCGCCATTCATCCAGCGCATCAAAGACGCCCGTCCAGAAGCGGTGTTTCTGTTTCTGCCGGCCGGCGAGCAGGGCGTGGCGTTCATGAAGGGTTTCCGCGAGCGGGGGCTGGCCGATGCCGGCATCCGCGTGATCGCCACCGGCGACCTGACCGACGACCACGTGCTGCCGGCCATGGGCGACGCCACGCTGGGCGTGATCACGTCGTTCCATTACTCGGCGGCGCACGATTCGAAGGAAAACAAGGCCTTCCTGAAGGCCTTCGCCGATGCCAACCCGGGCGCCGGCCGTCCAAACTTCATGGCCGTGGCCGCGTACGACGGCATGGCCGCCATCTACGACGCGCTCAGGAAGACCGGCGGCGCCACCGACGGCGACAAGTTCCTGGCGGCCCTGAAGGGCATGAAGATCCAGAGCCCGCGCGGCGCGATCACGATCGACCCGGCCACGCGCGATGTGATCCAGACCGTCTATATCCGCAAGGTGGAAAAGGTCGGCGGCGAGCTTTACAACGTCGAATTCGACAAGTTCGAGGGCGTCAAGGACTCCGGCAAATAAACCGGCAGCACAGGCCGGGGGGCGCCCGCCCCCTGTCGAAATCTTTCATCGCGAAGACAGGATTGTGCAATTCCCTTGCGGGAAAAGCTGACCTAACCTTGTCTGGCGGCGTCTGCCCAGCCGTCACATGACAAGCACTCCGGAGACATCCCGATGAAGAGCTCAGCCGTTGCCCTGGCCGCGTCGCTGGTCGTGGCCGCTTCACCCTTGCTCGCAGCACCCGCCGACAACCTGCAGAAGCTTCAGGATTTCAAGCAGACCGGGGCCGCGCCCGCCGAGAAAATCGCCCAGGACGGCAAGCATGCCGACGCGCTGCGCGAGAACTTGAAGGCGATCAAGCTGCCGCCGGGCTTCAAGATCGAGTTATATGCCGTCGTACCCGAGGCGCGCCACATGGCCATTGAGCCGTCCACGGGCGTGGTGTTCGTCGGCACGCGCAAGAACCGCGTCTGGCAGGTGACCGACCGCACCAAGCGGCGCGTGGCCGACGACGTGGTCCAGTTCGCCAGCGCCATCAGCTTCAAGGTGCCCAATGGCGTGTGCTTCTCGCCGGATGGCGTGCTCTACGTGGCCGAGCAGAACCGCGTGCTGGCCTTCCCGGCCGCCCAGTTCTTTGGCGAAGGCGGGCCCGACGTGGCCGCTGCCGTGGTGGTGCCCCAGGGCAAGCTGATCCCGACCGAATTCGAGAGCTTCAACCACGGCGCCCGTGCGTGCCGGGTGGGCCCGGACGGCAAGGTCTATATCGCGCTGGGCCAGCCGTGGAACGTGCCGCCCAAGGACAAGCTGGCCGCGATGGACAAGAACGGCCTGGCCGGCATCATCCGCATCGGCCAGGACGGCAAGAACCGTGAGGTCTATGCCCACGGCGTGCGCAACTCGGTCGGGCTCGACTTCAATCCGGCCGACAAGACGCTCTGGTTCACCGACAACCAGGTGGACGGCATGGGCGACGACCAGCCGCCCGGCGAGCTGAACCGCGCGACCAAGGCGGGCCAGAATTTTGGCTTTCCGTGGTATGGCGGCGGCAAGGTGCGCACCGTGGAGTACAAGGACCAGCAGCCACCCAAGGACGTCGTCTTCCCGGTGGTGGAATACGCACCCCATGCGGCCGACCTGGGCATGTCGTTCTACACCGGCAAGATGTTCCCGGCCAAATACCACGGCGGTGTCTTCGCGGCCGAGCATGGCTCCTGGAATCGCACCAAGCCCATCGGCGCGCGGATCGTCTACACCCCGGTGAAGTCGGACGGCACCGTTGGCGAGACCGAAATCTTCGCCGAAGGCTGGCTCACGCCGAATGGCGAGTACATGGGCCGCCCGGTAGACGTCCAGCAACTGCAGGACGGCTCGCTGCTGGTCTCGGACGACTTCGCCGGCGCGATCTACCGGATCTCGTACTCGGGCGCGAAATGACCGGCCGACTCCGTATTGGCGCGCCGGTGCTGCTGTCGGGCTGGGTTCTGGTCTCGGCCAGCGTCCCGGCGCTGGCCGCCGACGCCCAGGCCGGCCGGACCAAGGCCATGCAGTGCCAGACCTGCCACGGGCTCGACGGCAAGTCGAAACTGCCCGAGGCGCCCCACCTGGCCGGCCAGGTCGAACAGTACCTGGTCAAGGCGCTCAAGGACTACAAGACCGGCGCCCGCAAGGACGAGATGATGACAATGATGGCCAAGCCGCTCAGCGACGCCGACATCGCCAACCTGGCAGCCTTCTACAGCGGTCTCAAGCCGTAGCGGCCCGCGCCCTGTCGTATTCCGGCAGCCTTCGGGCACGATCAGATGCCCGAAGGCGTGCGCCCGCCCGCTGGCGGCGGCACGGTGCCGGCGATGACCTTCGACATTTCGGACGTCTGGCGCCAGCCTTCCTGCTGGTACAGCGGCCGGCCCGCCTCCGTGGCATGCAGGATCGTGAAGGTGGCACCGCGCCGCGCCAGTTCGTCCTCGCCCAGCGACATCAGTTGCCGGGCCAGTCCGCGCTTGCGGTGGGTCGGCTCCACATAGACATTCAAGACATAGCCGCGCTTGTCCTGATCCGGATGCGCGGGATGGGGCGGCCAGTCGATCAGCATCAGCCCGACACCGGCCACCGGCCTGCCGCCGTCCAGCGCCAGCAGACCAAAATACGTGTCATCGGCCAGCCGGGGACGCAGCCAGTCGCGAAAATGCCGCGTCATCGTCCGCAGGGTGTCAGGGGCAAAGCCCGCCTCCAGGAACATGGCCTCGCGATGGCGGCAAATCAGTTCCAGGTCGTCGGGCTCGATCGGGCGTATTTCCATGTCAGTGATCGGTTGATGGTTCGGGGGGAAGTTCGGATATCGCGCCGGGGCAGACATTGTGCGTGGCACCACCTTCCATCGAAATAAGACGAATCTGAAAGAAATTGGGCGATTTCTAGCGCGATCCATCGCCCTGGCGCACCGTCACCAGGCGGTCGAGCAGCGCCCCGTCGGCCAGCAGGCTGGCACTGTCCGATCGATGCACGACCCTGCCGCGATCGAGCACCATCGCCTGGCCGGTCATCGCCAGCGCCATCCTGGCGTGCTGCTCCACCACGATCACGGCCATCCCGCTATCGGCAATCAGCCGCGCGATCACGCGCTGCAACTCCTGCACGATGATGGGCGCCAGGCCTTCCATCGGCTCGTCCAGCAACAGCAGGGCCGGATTCACCATCAGCGCGCGGGCCATCGCGAGCATCTGCTGCTCGCCGCCCGACAACTGGTTGCCCAGGTTGCGGCGCCGTTCTTCCAGCCTCGGAAATTCCCGATAGATGCCGGCGATATCCCAGGGCCCGGGCCGCGCCACCGCGGTCAGGTGCTCTTCCACGGTCAGCGACGGAAAAATCCAGCGTTCTTGCGGCACCCAGCCGATGCCCGCCTGCGCGCGTCGATGCGATGGCATTTTCGCCAGATCGCCGCCCCGCCAGCTCAGTTGGCCGCCGCGCACGCGCGTCATGCCCATCAGTGTGGCCAGCAGCGTGGTCTTGCCCACGCCGTTGCGGCCCAGCAGCGCCAGGCTGTCGCCGGCGGCCAGCGTCAGGTCGATCTGTTCGAGCACGATGGCATCGCCGTAACCGGCGCTCAGTCCCGCCACCCGCAGCAGTTCACGCATGGGCGGCCTCCCCCAGATACACCTCCTTCACGCGCGCATCGGCGGCAATCTCGGCCGGCGTGCCCTCCGTCAGCACCCGCCCGCCCACCAGCACCGAAATGCGTTCGGCAAAGCGGAACACCAGATCCATGTCGTGCTCGATAAAGACAATCGTGATGTCGCGCGGCAGGCCCGCGATCACGGCAAACAGTTCGGTGCTCTCGCCTGCGGGGATGCCCGCCGCTGGTTCGTCCAGCAACAGGATCGACGGCCGCGTGGCCAGCGCCAGTGCCATTTCCAGCAGCCGCTGCTTGCCGTAGGGCAGCTGGCGCGTCTCCGTATCGGCGTCGCGCTCCAGCCGCAGCAGCGCCAGCACCGACATGGCCTCGTCCGCCAGCGCCGCCTGCGACGCCACCGTGCGGGCCCACATCCGCGATGCGCCGGTGCGCTCCGCCACCGCCAGCACCACCGACTCCAGCACCGTCAGCCCCGGAAACAGCGTATTGATCTGGAACGTGCGCGTCATGCCCAGCTTCACGCGCGCGTGCTGCGGCAGCGATGTGATATCGCGCTCGCCCAGCCAGATGCGTCCCGCCGACGGCGGCAAGGCCCCTGTCAGCAGGTTGATGAACGTGGTCTTGCCCGCGCCATTGGGCCCGATCAAGGCATGTCGCGCGCCGGGCGCGAAGGTCAGCGAGATATCGGTATTGGCGGCAAATGCGCCCCAGGACTTGCAGAGTGCGTCCGTACGCAGCGTGGCGGTCATGCGCCGGCTCCCCGTTCGTGCGCGGCAGTGGCCCGGCGACGCGCCGTCCAGGCGCCTAGGGCCCCCATCACTCCGCCCCGCGCATACAGCACCATCAGCACCAGCAGCAGGCCGATCCAGAACTGCCAGTACACGGGGTTGATCCCGGCCAGCACGTCCTGCGCAATCATGAACAGCGCCGCGCCGATCAGCGCACCGTAGAGACGCCCCGTGCCGCCCAGCACCAGCATGACCAGCAATTCCGCCGAGCGCGGAAAGCCCAGCACGTCCATGCCCACGAACTGCGTGGTCTGGGCCAGCAGGCCGCCGGCCACGCCGGCAATGGCCGCCGACACGGTGAAGGCGGCACGGAGGCGCCGGGGCACATCGGTGCCCAGCGCGGGCATGCGCCGCGCGCCTTCGCGCACGCCGCGCAGCGACAAGCCGAACGGCGACGCCACGATGCGCCGCACCAGCACGAATACCCCGAACAGCACCACCAGGCTATAGACGTAGGCCGTCTTGCCGTACAGATCGAACGCGAACATCCCCAGCAGCGGACGCATGGTGACGCCAGACAGCCCATCGACACCGTCGGTCAGGAAGGCCGCCTTGTTGGCCGCCTCGAACAGCATCAGGCCGATGCCCAGCGTGACCATCAGCCGCGTCAGATCCCCGCCGCGCACCACCAGGAAGCTGCAGAGCCAGCCGGCGACCGCCGCCACCGCCGCGGCAGCCAGCAGGCCGGAAACCGGCTCGCCCCAGCCATGTGCGCCCAGCAGCCCGGCCGTGTAGGCGCCCAGCCCGAAGAACGCGGCATGGCCCAGCGACACGATGCCCGCATAGCCCAGGATCAGGTCCAAGGAAAGCGCGAAAAGCCCGGTAATCAGAATCTGACTGCCCAGAATCAGATAGTCGGGCAGCAGGACGAACGCGGCCACCGGCATCAGCCAGAAGACGATTTCGGCCGGGTGCCAGCGGCCGTCGGCCAGGCGATGACGGATCATGCGGCGCGCCTCCCGTACAGGCCGGCCGGAAACGCCACCAGCAGCAGCACCATCATCGCGTAGATCACGAAGCCGCCCACCGCGGGCACGTAGTACTTGCCGGCCACGTCGGCCACGCCCAGCACCATCGCCGCCACCAGCGACCCGCGAATGCTGCCCGCGCCGCCGACGGCCACCACCAGCAGGAAGTAGACCATGTACTTGAGCGGGAACGACGGGTCGAGCCCCAGCACGTCGATGCCCAGGCCGCCGCCCAGGCCCGCCAGACCGGAACCCAACGCAAATGTCAGGCTGAACACGCGCCCCACGTCGATGCCCAGGCCGCTGGCGGCCTGCTGGTTATCCACCGCCGCGCGCACCTGCGCGCCAAAACGGGTGTGGGCCACCAGCCAGCCCAGCGCCAGCGTGATCGCGATCACCACCGCCAGCAGGAACAGCCGGTAGGCGCCCAGGTCCAGGCCGGCCACCCTGACCTGCCCGATCAGGAAGGCCGGCAGCACCACCGGCTGCTGTCCGGGGCCGAATCCCCAGGTGGCGCCAGCCATCGCCATGAAGGTCAGGCCGATCGAGAACAGCACCTGGTCGAGATGACTGGCCCGATACAGCCGCCGATAGAGCGTGCGCTCCAGCACCCAACCGGCCATCGCGGCGCCCAGGAACGCTGCGGGCAGCGCCGCCAGGAACGGCACGCCGAGCCGGTTCATCAGCACGACTGCCACGTAGCCGCCCAGCATGGCAAACGCGCCGTGCGCCAGGTTGACGAAGTTCATCAGTCCCATCGTCACGGACAGGCCGATGCTGATCAGGAACAGCAGGCTGCCATATGTCACGCCGTCGAACAGCACGCCGGGCAAGCTCGAAATCACGATCCGGTCCTCGGTAGGGGTGGATGGGGGTGGATAGGGTGGATGGTCGCTGCTGCGGCTGGGGAAATACCGCGCCGATTGTTCAGTGGGCGCCGCTTTTTTGCAATCGGGCCGGACCCGGGCGGCGCCAGCCCCCGCACCGGGCGCAACAAGCGTTGGGCCGGCGGTTGCCCCCGGTGCCCGGAGCGTTGTCGGGTTTACATCGACTGCCGCACGCGCTAAGGTCATTCGGACCGCCGCCAAGGGACGAACCGTCATGCCAATCGACCGCCGCACCTTTCTGGGGATGTCCGCCGGGCTGGCCGCGCTGCCGGCCGGGCCCGCGCTGGCCGCCGCGCGCGCCGCCACCGTGGAAGCACCGATGCGCCGCAAGGTGCCGGCGTCGGGCGAGGCGCTGCCGGTGATCGGCATGGGCACGGCCGACACGTTCAACGTAGGCCGGGACAGCGACGACCGCGCGGCGCTGACCGAAGTCCTGGCCGAGCTGCTGCAGCGCATTCCCAAGCCCGTGATCGACACCGCGCCAAGCTACGGCAGCGCCGAGGCCGTGACCGGCGACCTGCTGCAGGACGCCGGCGCGCGCGGCAAGGTGTTCGTGGCCACCAAGATATCCACCAGTGCCGCCAACGCCATGGCGCAGTTCACGCGATCCCGCGCGGAACTGCATTCGGACAGCGTCGATCTGCTGCAGGTGCACAACCTGATCGACTGGCGCGACAACCTGAAGCTGCTGCGGCAGTGGAAGGAACAGGGCAAGACGCGCTATATCGGCATCACCCACTACCGCGACGATGCGCACGCCGAACTGGCGCAGATCCTGCGCAGCGAAAAGCTCGACTTCCTGCAGGTGAACTATTCGCTGGGCGAGCGCAACGCCGAAAAGACGCTGCTGCCGCTGTGCGAGGAACGCGGGGTGGCCGTGCTGGTCAATCGCCCGTTCCAGGACGGCCGGCTGTTTGCGGCGGTGCGCGGCAAGCCGGTGCCCGACTGGGCCGGCGAGGTGGACTGCGCGTCGTGGGCCCAGCTGTTCCTGAAGTTCATCGTCAGCCATCCCGCCGTGACGGCCGCCATTCCGGCCACGTCCAAGCCAAAGAACATGGCCGACAACCTGGGCGCGGCGTTCGGGCGCATGCCCGACACCCGCGAACGCGCGCGCATTGCCGCGGCGCTGGCCTGACCGCGGACGCCCGGCCCCGATCGGCGCATGCCTACACCGGCCCCGTCCCCCGACACCGGACCCGACGAACCGCCGCAGGGCACCGTGCTGGGCCTGCGCGCCGGCGAGCGTGCCGCCGTGGTGGCCGGCTTCGTGTTCTTCTTCTGCCTGTTCGCCAGCTACTTCATGCTGCGGCCCGTGCGCGAGACGATGGGCATCGCAGGCGGCGTCCAAAACCTGCAATGGCTGTTCACGGCCACCTTCGTGGTGATGCTGGTCGCCATCCCGTTCTACGGCGCCTGCTGCAAGTGGCTGCCACGCCGGCGCTTTGTGCCGTGGGTCTACGCGTTCTTCATCGCCAACCTGCTGGCGTTTGCCGGGGTCACGCGCGCGCTGCCGGACAGCGTCTGGCTGGCGCGCGTGTTCTATGTGTGGCTGTCGGTGTTCAACCTGTTCGTGGTGTCGGTGGCCTGGAGCCTGATGGCCGACGTGTTCCGTCCCGAGCAGGCGCGGCGGCTGTTCGCGTTGATCGCGGCAGGCGCCAGTGCCGGCGGACTGGCCGGGCCGGTCATGGGCGGCTGGCTGGTGGGCCGCATCGGCCTGACCGGCCTGATGCTGCTGTCGGCGGCGCTGCTGGCCGCGACGCTGCCCATGGTGGGCTATCTGTTCGCATGGCGGCGCAGGCTTGGGGCCGGTGTGGCCGACGGCATGGCGCACGGCGGCCTGGCCGCCCAGGACCCTGCACAGCCGGTCGGCGGCGGGCTATGGGCCGGGTTGTCGATGGTCCTGCGCTCGCGCTATCTGCTTGGCATCAGCCTGTTCGTGATCCTGCTGGCCACGTCGAGCACGTTCCTGTATTTCGAGCAGGCCCGCCTGGTGGCGGCGGCCTTTCCCACCCGGGCGCAGCAGACACAGGTGTTCAGCGCGCTCGATGCCACGGTGCAGGCGCTGACCATCGTCGTGCAGATCTTCTTCTCGGGCCGTCTGGCGCGGCGCTACGGCGTGACGGCGCTGCTGACGGCCGTGCCGCTGGCCGTGACCGGCGGCTTTCTGCTGCTGGCGTTGTGGCCCACATTCGGCGTGCTGGCCGCGGCGATGATCGTGCGGCGCGTGGGCGAATACGCGATGCTGCGGCCGGGCCGCGAAATGCTGTTTACGGTGGTCGACCCCGAGACCAAGTACAAGGCCAAGAACGTGATCGACACCGCGATCTACCGCGCCGGCGACGCGGTCAGCGCGTGGGTGCGCACCGCCATCGATGCCTTGTCCGGCCATCCGGCCACCGTGGCGCTGGCCGGCGCCGCATTGGCCATCGGCTGGGCATGGCTCGGTCTGTGGCTGGGGCGGCGGCATGAAGGCCAGCTGACCGCGGCGCAAGCCGGCACCGCGCCTCCGGTCCTCGCCCGGCCGGCAAAGGAAGGTCAATGACAGCCACCCCACAAGGCCAGCCGATAATCGCGCGCCGGTCTGGCCGCATTGCACCGATGCCCGTATAGTGCTTGCCGTGCTGGCGGCACATGCCGCCCTACCCCATTCGTACAGGAGTTGCCTCATGAAGACCAAAGCCGCCATCGCCTGGAAAGCCGGCGCCCCGCTCACCGTCGAAGAGGTGGATCTCGACGGCCCGCGCGCCGGTGAGGTCCTTGTCGAAATCAAGGCCACGGGCATCTGCCATACCGACTACTACACGCTGTCCGGCGCCGACCCCGAAGGCATCTTCCCGGCCATCCTGGGCCACGAAGGCGCGGGCATCGTCACCGACGTGGGCCCGGGCGTGACGTCGCTGAAGCCCGGCGACCATGTGATCCCCCTGTACACGCCGGAATGCCGCCAGTGCAAGTTCTGCCTGTCGCGCAAGACCAACCTGTGCCAGGCCATCCGCTCGACCCAGGGCAAGGGCCTGATGCCGGACGGCACCTCGCGCTTCTCGATCGACGGCAAGCCGATCTTCCACTACATGGGCACGTCGACGTTCGCCAACCACATCGTGGTGCCGGAAATCGCGCTGGCCCGGATCCGTCCGGATGCACCGTTCGACAAGGTCTGCTATATCGGCTGCGGCGTGACCACGGGTGTGGGCGCGGTGCTGTTCACGGCCAAGGTCGAAGCCGGCGCCAACGTGGTGGTGTTCGGGCTCGGCGGCATCGGCCTCAACGTGATCCAGGCGGCCAGGATGGTGGGCGCCGACAAGATCATCGGCGTCGACCTGAACCCGGGCCGCGAAGCCATGGCCCGCAAGTTCGGCATGACCCACTTCATCAATCCGAAGGACGTTGAAAACGTGGTGGACCACATCGTGCAACTGACCGATGGCGGCGCCGACTACTCGTTCGAGTGCATCGGCAATACGCAGGTCATGCGCCAGGCGCTGGAGTGCTGCCACAAGGGCTGGGGCAAGTCGATCATCATCGGCGTGGCCGAGGCCGGCGCGGAGATCTCGACGCGCCCGTTCCAGCTGGTGACGGGCCGCGAGTGGAAGGGTTCGGCCTTCGGCGGCGCGCGCGGCCGCACCGACGTGCCGAAGATCGTCGACTGGTACATGGAAGGCAAGCTCAACATCGACGACCTGATCACGCACACGCTGCCGCTCGACCGCATCAACGAGGGCTTCGACCTGATGAAGCGCGGCGAGTCGATCCGCTCGGTCGTCCTTTACTGAGGCAATGGCCCATGGAACTGCTGTCTGAACACGGCTGCCACGGCGGCGTCCAGCGTTTCTACCAGCACCAGTCGGCGGCCATCGGGCTGCCGATGCGGTTCTCGGTCTTCCTGCCGCCGCAGGCGCTTGCCGCCAACGCGAAGCCGCTGCCGACCCTGTTCTACCTCGCTGGCCTGACCAGCACCGAGGAAACATTCATGATCAAGGCCGGTGCGCAGCAATACGCGGCGCAGCACGGCCTGATCCTGGTGGCGCCCGACACCAGCCCGCGCGGGGCCCACGTGCCCGGCGAGGCCGATGCCTGGGACTTCGGGGTGGGCGCCGGCTTCTATGTCGATGCCATCGAGGCGCCGTGGCGCATGCACTGGCGCATGGAAAGCTACGTGGCCGACGAACTGTTCCACCTGGTCACCAGCGAACTGCCCGCCGACGCCGCACGCGTCGGCATCTTCGGCCATTCGATGGGCGGGCATGGCGCGCTGGTGCTGGCGCAACGCTACCCGCAGCGGTTCCGTTCGGTGTCGGCGTTCGCACCCATCGCCGCGCCTTCGCAGTGTCCGTGGGGCGTCAAGGCATTCACGGGCTACCTGGGCGAGGACCGTAGCCGCTGGGCCCAGCATGACGCCAGCGCACTGATGGCCGGACAGGCATCGGCGCCGTTCCCGGCCGGCATCCTCGTGGACCAGGGCCTGGCCGACAAATTCCTGGCGGAACAGCTCCACCCCGAAGCATTCGAGGCGGCCTGCGAGAAAGCCGGCCAGCCGCTGACGCTACGCCGGCACGCGGGCTATGACCACGGCTACTACTTCATCTCCACCTTCATCGCCGACCATATCCGGCATCACGCGGAACGGCTTTGACGGCTGCAGCGCCGGCTGAGCCGATTCAGCTGGCGCTGCAGTGTTCGCGTTCGCAAGGCACGCCATCGTTGTCGCCGTCGATCTTCACGCCCGGGCAGTTGCGCAGGTAAAACTTCGCTTCCTCGCATGAGGTCATCTGCTGGCACCGGGTTTTGCCTTCGCAGCGGAACGCCGGCGAACTGACTGGCTGCGAACGCGGCACGACGACTGGCGAGGTTGACTGCTCCGCCACCGCCTCGGAAGCCGCTTCCAGCGGGGCCGGCCGGTGATGTTGATAGTAGTAATACCCGGCAATGCACAGCACGGCGACCAGCATCAGCTTGCGCATGGATTCTCCCTGAGTTGTTCTTTTTTGCTTTTGCGCGCCATGATACGGCATGCGGCCAACCTTTCCGCGAGGCCGACGGACCGGCTCCAGTAACGCCAGAACCTTTGCACAATACCGCCATGACCGCCTACCGCCCCCACCCCATCGTCATGCTGACCGCCCGGCAGCTTTCCGAGGCGATCCACGCGAAGCAGGTATCGAGCCGTGAAGTCATGGCGGCCTATCTGGCGCATATCGCCACCGTGAATCCGGCATGCAACGCCATCGTGGCGCAGCAGGACGAGGCCGCGCTGATGCAGGCCGCGCAGGCCGCCGACGATGCGCTGGCACGTGGGGAATCAAAGGGCTGGATGCATGGCATGCCGCAGGCGCCGAAGGATCTGGCGATGACGCGCGGCATCCGCACGACGTACGGTTCGCCGATCTTCAAGGACAACGTGCCGGCCAGCGATTCGGTCATCGTCGAACGCATGCGCCAGGCCGGGGCGATACTGATCGGCAAGACCAACACGCCGGAGTTCGGGCTCGGGTCGCACACGTTCAATCCGGTCTACGGTGCCACGCGCAATCCGTACGATCCCGCGCGGTCCGCGGGCGGCAGCAGTGGCGGCGCGGCGGCCGCGCTGGCGCTGCGCATGCTGCCCGTTGCCGATGGCAGCGACTTTGGTGGCTCGCTGCGCAATCCGGCCGCGTACTGCAACGTCTTCGGATTCCGGCCATCGGCGGGCCGCGTGCCCTATGGCCCGGCACCGGAGCTGTTCCTGCCGCAACTGGGCTGCGAGGGCCCGATGGCCCGCAATGTGGCAGACCTGTCGCTGCTGCTGGCCACTCAGTCCGGCCCGGACGCCCGCACGCCGCAGGCGCTGCCCCAAGACCCCACGCTGGCCACGCTGACGCCGCAAAACGTGGCCAACGTGCTTGATGCAGACATGGCGGGCAAACGCGTGGCGTGGCTGGGCGATTGGGGCGGATACCTGCCGATGGATGACGGCATCCTGTCGCTGTGCGAACAGGCGCTGCGCTTCTTCCCCGATTTCGGCGTGACGGTAGACGCGATCCAACCGCCCTACCCGCCCGAGAAAATCTGGCAGACCTGGCTCGTGCATCGTCACTTCCTGACGGGCAATGCGCGGCTGGCGCTCTACAACAACCCGTCAACGCGCGCGCAGCTGAAGCCCGAGGCGATCTGGGAAATCGAGGGTTCGCTCGACCTCAAGGCCAGCGACCTCTACACCGCCAGCACGCAGCGCAGTGCCTGGTATCAGGCGCTGCTGCGCACGTTCGAGACGTTCGACTACATCGCCGTACCGACCGCGCAGGTGTTTCCGTTCGATGTCGACCAGCATTGGCCGAAGGCCATCGCCGGGCGGCAGATGGACACCTATCACCGCTGGATGGAAGTGGTGGTGGCGTGGACGCTGTCGGGCTGCCCCGTGATCAGCGTGCCGGTGGGGTTCAATGCGGAAGGCCTGCCGATGGGCATGCAGCTGATCGGCCGTCCGCGCGACGACCTGAGTGTGCTGCGCCTGGCAGCGGCCTACGAGCGCACGCGCGACTGGGTCAATGACCGGCTGCCGCCGGCCATCGACGGTTAAGACGGGAACGCGTCAGGCCACGCGCCGCAGTTGCCGTGCCGATGCGCCGAACAGTGGCGCGGCACGATCGGCGGCCAGTTTGATGCGATCGGCCAGCGCGCCGCTGCCCACCTGGTAGCCGTCGAAATCGCCTGTCGACGCGTACACGCCGATCGGCAGCGTCAGCGCCTGCAGGAAGCTGAACAGCGGCCGTAGCTGATGCTCCAGCACCAGCGCGTGGCGGTCACTGCCGCCGGTGGCCGCCAGCAGTACTGGCTTGTCGACCAGGGCATCCATGCCCACCAGGTCGAACAGATGCTTGAAATGGCCCGGGAACGAGCCGCGATACACGGGCGCCGCGGCAATCAGCAGATCGGCCGATTCGATGGCCGCGACTTGCGCCTCGATGTCCGCCGGCAACTCCTGGCGCGTCAGCGCGGCACCCAGCGGGCGGGCGATCTCGCTCAGATCAACGATCCGGGAATCGAGCACGAGCCGCTGCTCCAGTTCGGCCAGCAGCGCCTGGATCAGCACCAGCGTGCGTGACGGTTGATGGGCGCTGCCATTGACGGCGACAACTTTCAGCGGCGTGGACACAATCTATCTCCGGGGGCGAAAAGGCATTCCTCGTACCTTAGCGCCGTCGTCCGACGATGCGAACGAACCAATTCAAATATGCATAGATGCGAAAACGGCAGCCCGGGCGTGAAGCCCGGCTGCCGTTTCACTTGGTGCAGCAATGCCGTTCGCTGTTGCGCAAACGGCACGAACCGGCTTAGAACGACGGCACCATGGCGCCCTTGAACTGGGCCTTCATGAACTGGCGCACTTCATCGGACTGATAGGCGGCGACCAGCTTCTTCACCCACGGCTTGTCCTTGTCCTGCGTACGCACCACGATGATGTTCGCATACGGGCTGTGGATGTCTTCCAGCGCGATGGCGTTCGTGGTCGGCTGCAGGCCGGCGGCCAGCGCGTAGTTGGTGTTGATCACGGCGGCCGCCACGTCAGGCAGCGCGCGGGCCAGCTGGGCGGCGTCCAGTTCCACGATCTTGAGCTTCTTCGGGTTCTCGGCGATGTCCAGCGGCGTGGCGTTCACGCCATTCGTGCCGACGCCCGGCTTCAGCTTGATGGCACCCTGGGCGGCCAGCAGCAGCAGCGCGCGGTTCTCGTTCGACGGATCGTTGGGTACGGCCACCTTGGCGCCTTGCGGCAGGTCCTTCGGCGACTTCAGGTTCTTCGAATAGATGCCCAGCGGCGAAATGTACGTGTAGCCGACGCTGACCATCTTGTAGCCGCGCTGCTTGATCTGGCTGTCCAGATACGGCTGGTGCTGGAAGCTGTTGGCGTCCAGGTCGCCGGCATCGAGTGCGGCGTTCGGCTGCACGTAGTCGTTGAATTCCACGACCTTCACGTTCAGACCATTCTTCTTGGCTACCTTCTGCACGACTTGCCAGACTTCGGCGTCCGGGCCGCTGACGGTGCCCACGCGGACCGTCTGTTCCTGCGCCGCCGCGCTGCCGGCAGCTGCCATGCCCAGTGCCACGGTAGCGGCAGCCAGGGTCTTCGTGATCGAGAGCATCTTCATAGGTATGGTTATCCTGGGAATCGAGGAGCGGCCGCACCGGGTAGGCGCGGCCGAGGCGCAAGCTTACCTCAATGCGCTTCCGCTTGATGCCCGGCCGCCGCGCCCGCTTCCTTGGCCACCGGATGGCTGGCGATGGCCGGCGCGTTCTGCCAGCCGCCGCCGAGCGCCAGGAACAGGTTCACCTGGTCCATGGCCACCTGGGCGTCCGACGCGGCCAGTGCGGCGTCGGTGTTGGCCAGCGTGCGGTCGGCATCCAGGCTTTGCAGATAGGGCGACCGGCCGGCCTGCCACAGCAAGCGGTTCTGGCGCGCGGCCTCGTCGGCCTTGTCACGGGCCGCGCGCAGCGACTGGTTGCGCTCCAGTTCATGCGTATAGGCCGACAACGCCGTCTGCGTCTCGCGCAGCGCCTTCAGCACCACGCCATCGAAATGCGCCAGCGCGCCTTCGGCACCGTACTCGGTGTTGTGGATACGCGCCCGCGTGCCGCTGGTCGGAATCGTCCACGACAGCGCCGGCCCCCACCCCCAGTGCGCGGTCGGCGCCTGGCCCAGGTGGTCGAGAATACCGGTGAAGCCGGCCGATGCGCCAATGCGGATCTGCGGAAACAGGTCGGCCGTGGCCACGCCGATCTTGGCCGTGGCGGACGCCAGTTCGCGCTCGGCCTGCCGCACGTCCGGGCGACGCTTGAGCAGCGCCGTGCCGTCACCCACGGGCAGCGGCTGCTTCAGCGCGGGCACGTGTTCGCAGGCCACGCTCTTTACATCGAGTGCCATCGGCGGCTTGCCCAGCATCACGGCCAGTCGGTATGCCGCGCCTTCCTGCTCGGCACGATACTTCGGCAGCACGGCCCGCAGCGTGTCGGCCTGGGCCTGGGCGCGCAACACGTCGGTGGGCTGGCCACGGCCGGCATCGACCAGCTTCTGCGCCAGCTGCGCCCCGCGCTCCTGGAGCTCAAGCTGATGCTGGGCCACATGCAATTCGTGCGTGGCCGTGCAGCCTTGCACATAGGCGCGCACGGTCTCGGCCACCACACCCACGCGGGCCTGGTCCAGTGCGGCGTGGCTGGCCTGGGCGGCGGCCAGCGCGGCCTCGTCGGCGCGCTTGAGCTTGCCCCAGAAATCAATCAGGTACGACACCTGGAAACCGATGTCGCCAAAGTTCATCGCCGGGATCTTTTCTTCGTGCAGCAGCGGCTCGCCGGCGATCTGGCCGCGCTCGGCGCTGGCCTTGAACTTGGCTTCGGGCAGGTTCTCGGCTTCCACCTCGTGGTAGACCGCGATCGACCGCTTGAGATTGGCCGCCGCCACGCGCAGATCGGTGTTGGCGACCAGCGCCTGCTGCACGAGGTCGTCGATATGCGGATCGTCGTACAGGCGCCACCAGTCGTTCGGCACGTCGGCAATGGACACCGCGTCGCTGTCGCTATGGGCGAATGGGCCGTTGGCCGCCGCAGACTTCACGGCCGCGTCGTCGGGCACCTTGTGGTCGGGGCCGACCGTCATGCAGGCGGCCAGCGCCAGCGGCAACATCGCCGCCAGCGTGGCACGGGCAAAGCGTTTCACTGCAGCACTCCGGTTGTGGACGCGCCCTTGCCGGCCAGCGCGACCTTGTCATGCGAGGCACCCTTGTCAGCCGCCGCCGGCGTGGCAGGCTTGTCGTTCGACTGGCCATCCGCCTTCACGGACACCGTGGCGGTACGGCCCGCCACCAGGCGCACGTCCGCGGGCATCTGGTCGAACTGGATGCGCACCGGCACGCGCTGGGCCAGGCGCACCCAGTTGAACGTCGGGTTCACGTTCGGCAGCAGGTTCGATCCGTTAGTACGGTCGCGATCCTCGATACCGGCCGCGATGCTTTGCACATGACCCTGCAGCACGCGCTGCTCGCCCATGATGCGGATGTCGACCGTGCTGCCGATATGGATACCCTGCAGCTTGGTTTCCTCGAAATAGCCTTCCACGTGGAACGAGTTCGCGTCCACCATCGACAGCACCGGCTTGCCGGTCACCACGTAATCGCCCAGACGCGGCAGGCGGTCGTTGACGTAGCCCTCCACCGGGCTCAGGACCTTCGTGCGCGCCAGGTTCAGCCTGGCCACGCCGATGGCCGCGTCAGCCTGGGCCAGCTGGGCTTCGCCCTGCTGCACCTTGGCCAGGCCCTCTTCGATGATTTCCTTCGACACCACGTCCGACAGCTTCTGGCTGCGCGACGCCTCGCGGCGCGCCTGGGACAGGCTGGCGCGCACCGCCGCGGCGGTGGCTTCGGCCTGGCGCAGCGCCAGCGCATAGCGTTCGTGGTCGATTTCGAACAGGACGTCGCCGGCCTTCACGTGCTGGTTGTCCTTGACGGCGATGCGCGTGACCAGCCCCGAAACGTCAGGCGCCACCTGCACCACGTCGGCACGGATGTGCCCGTCGCGGGTCCACGGGGCCACCGTGTAGTAGTCCCACAGGTGTTTGACAACGACCGCGCCAGCGGCAGTGACGGCCAGCGTCAACACGACCGGCCCGAGCGAAGAGAGTCTGAGTTTCATGATTGCAGCCACGGCACCATGGCAACCACCCCACCGAGGATGATCGCGTACAGCGCCAGATTGAAGAGGGATCGGTGCCACACGAGCCGGTAGAAGCCCACGCGCGACAACACCGCGCGCGCGGCACTCGTGATGAGAAAGGCCGCGAGCATCCACACCAGCAGGCTGGGGATGAACACGCCATAGATACTGATTTCACCGGGCATCATGCTTTTCCGGAAACGGTTGCCGGCAGCGCCGGCGGAAACAGGGCCACCTGCATGTCGACCAGCGCCGCCAGCGCCACACGCGAACGCACCTTGTCCTGCGCGTTGGCCAGGCGCCTGCGCAGCGCGGCGGGCGGCGCATCGGCCGAGCCATCGAGCCGTGCCTTGTAGTACGTGGAAATGCTGCGCAGCACGCGGCGCACGGCATGCTGTTCGTCGGCCGGCATATCGGCCATCTCGCGCTGCAGGGCCAGCGCGGTCAGCTCCACGCGCACTTCGCTGAAGCCGTCGGTCGAGACTTCGCTGTCGCTGGCGGCCAGCCGCGGCACCAGCTGTGCCAGGCGGTCCAGCATGCGGGCGCGCAGCACGGTGTGCGAATCGGGGTGCTTGCCCAGCGCGTTGTCGGCGATATCGCTCCAGCCGGCCCGCACCAGACGGCGCGTGGCGGCCCGGGTGCCGAACGGACGCATCACCAGCGTCCACACCAGCGCGAATGCGATGCCCGCGATGCCGGCCACGTTGCTGTTGAAGAACGACTGGAAATTGGCGCTGTACGCGCCCTGGATGCCGATGTCGTTGGCCGTGACCACCGCCAGCGGCATGCCGATCATCGCCAGGCGCGGCTGCGCCACCAGCAGGCCGATGATCAGGTATGGCACGGCGAACATCAGCACCAGCATCTCGAAGTCATGCGCGACGGGCAGCACCGCAAACAGCATCACCAGCGAGATCAGCAGGCAGACCACGTTCCAGTTGAAGAACGACCGGATCATCGGCGCAGGTTCGTCCAGCGCGGCGAAGAAGCAGCAGGAAATCGCACCCAATGCCACCGCGCCCGCCCCATCGGCCCAGCCGGTGTGGATCCACACCATGCCCATCGCGTAGATCGCCATGGCCACGGTTACGACCGAAAACAGCAGCATGCCGTGGTCGTAGTGGCGCGCACGGCCCACTTCCCAGCGCAGGAATTCGAGCACCCATTGCCCTTCGATGTGCTTTTCGCCCAGGCGCCGGCACAGCGTCACGCAGTCGTGCCACAGCGCCAGCATTTGCTGGAGCCGGTCTTCCGCCGCCGTCACCAGCGCGGCGTCCCAGCCCGCCTGCACGGGCGATGCCGAAAGCACCGGCCGCGCGTCGGCGGCGGCGCCGGCCCGGATCCAGTCCTTCACGGCCTGCATTTGCGCGGCCAGCGGCGCGGGCAGGCCACCAGCGGCCTGCAGCGATTCCACGATGGTCGCGAACGACGCCATCACCGGCAGCAGCATGGTCATGCGGCCACGCAGTTCGCGCGCGGCACGCACCCGGACGGCGCTCTCGGCGTCGTAGCGCAGTTGGCTGATCAGCTGGTCCAGCGCCAGGATGTCGGCGGCCAGGCGATGGCGGCTGTGATGACGCGACACCGATGCACCGGGCGCCGGCGACAACATGTCCGTGGCCCACAGCGTGGCGTCGGCCATCCACTGGCGGGATTTGTCGCGCAGCACGTTGGCCACGCTGGCCGGCATGATGACGGCGCCCACCACGGCCGCGCACAGGATGCCCAGGCAGATTTCCTCGGAACGGGCCACGGCCAGGTCGAAGATCCCGGTCGGATTGTCGACCGACGGCAGTGCCACCAGCGGCAGCGTGTAGGCGGCCAGCATGAAAACGTAGCTGCGCGGCGTGCGGTGCATCAACGCCACGTAGAGCAGGCAGGCCACCCAGATGGCCACTGCGCCCATCAGCAACGGGGGCGAATTCACGAGCGGCGGCACCATGGCGATGGCGGCAGCGGCGCCAAGCAGCGTGCCAAGCACGCGGTACAGCGCCTTGGAGCGTGTGGCGCCCGTGAGCGGGTGCGCCACGATATAGACGGAGCCCATCGCCCAGTACGGCCGGGGCAGCCCCAGGTACATCGCAATGTAAAGCGCCAGCATCGCGGCGATGAACGCCTTGAAGGAGAACACCCAGTCCCTGGCGGACGGCCAACTCATCATGGCGCTCAGGACTCCTGCTTGCCCGATGCCGAAGCGGCGGCCGCGGCGCGCGACAGCGCGTCCAGCACCCGCAGCGCGGCGGCCATGTCGGCTTCGCTGACGTCCGCGAACACTTTGGCGCGCAGTTGCTTGAGTTCCGCCTCGATGCGCTCGGCCATGCGCTCGCCGGCATCGGTCAGCGACAGCACATTGGCGCGGCGGTCGCTCGGGTCCACCTCGCGGCGTACCAGATCGGCCGCGCAAAGCTGATCCACCAGCCGCACCAGCGTGGCACCTTCCACGCCGACGTAGTCGGCCAGCGTGACCTGGCGTACGCCGCCGCCAAGGCGACGGATAAACAGCAAAGGCGCGGCGGCCGCGGCGGAAATGCCGTGGGCGGTAACAGCGGCCTGGCTGATCTGTCGCCATTGACGACCGGACAGCATGACCTGGCCGGTGAAGGCGAATCGGAGCGCATCGATATGTGGCATGGGCCGAATGATAGACGTGAATTAATTAGGATGCAAATGATTTCTTTGCGAATTAGTTCGCGCCACGTGCCTTGTCAGCCGCATAAGGCAACGGCGAACTGTCCACCTCTTTTTGCATTGTTCCCAGAAACGTCTTAGTTCAGGCAACTGCGCGCAAACAGCACTCAATTTCAGCAAACGACGATTTCGCCGCTTTTCCCCATGGCCCACAGTCAGGTCGCCGAGCCGGTTCCGGCGACCTGAAAACAACTTTTCAAGGACCATGGACATGAAAAGCCCATCACTGCGGCGTGCAGCCATTCCGACTGCCGCCTTCGCCTTGCTGCTGACTGCCACAAGCGGCGCAAACGCCGCCCGGCCGACGACTCCGGATGCCTGCCGCGTGATTTCGGAATGGACCGGCGCCGATCGCTATCCGCCCGAAAGCTGCGTGACGTACGAAAAACGCGTCTGGTCGAACGACCGCTTCGCGCATCCCGGCCAACGCCCCGGCGTGGACCATGCGATCTACTTCGGCGCGCCCAGCAGTCCCACCGCACCCCTGTGGTTCGATATCGGCCACTACGTGCCGCCGTCCGCCACGCCGGACCTGCTCGTGTCGATCCAGGGCGCCGAGCCAGGCAAGCCCGCGGTCTACGTCGTGCCGAACAAGGAAAAGACCAGCGTGCATTTCGTCACGCCGCTGCACGGCAATACGCGCCACAGCAACAGGCCGGCCCTCGAAGGCGAGTTTTCTATCATCGACGTCATGGCCGAAGACGTGTCGGCGCCGGGCCGGCTGGCGCCCGTCCGGCTGCGCGCCCAGCGCAATATGACCGGCACAGGCTATGACGGAACGCGCGTGCAGATCGACGGCAACGGCGGCCCTGCCGGCCCCGGCACGCTGGTGGTCTGGTACGAGCCCGCCGACAATCCGCGCCTGACGCCGGGCACGCGCTACCGCACGCCGGCGATGCACCGTGTGAACATCCAGGCCGTGGGCAACGACCTGCCGAACCGGCCGGTGCTGAAGACCTTCAGCCTGGGCATCGATATCGTCCATCGCGCGCCGCAGGCAACCACCGTGCAGTTCGACGGCAAGCAGGCACGTTTTGTCCTGCCGCTGCGGACTGACCAGGGCCGCAGCGCCTGGTATGCCACGACGCACGAGCAGACCACGGGGCGCGAGCACGGCACAGGCCATTGTCCCGAGAACGCCAGCGACATCTTCCGCGTGGCGGCGGTTGACGAGAACAACGTGCCGTTTCCGGTGCTGTTGCGCGCCCACAAGGCCGCCAGCGCAGACGGCACCGGCACGGGCACGACGGTGGCCTGCCGCCTGCCCAGCACCACGGGCACCGAATCGCTGGTGTTCGAGCTTCGCCCCGAGGACAATCCGACGCTCTTCTCGACGTCGGTGGGCAACAGGATCCGCAACGCGTTCCCGTACCGGATTGCCGTGCGCAACGCCGCGGGACAGGACGCCGACCAGTCCTACCAGACGCTCGACATCAAGCTCGACATGACAGTCGAAAAGGTGGAGGCCGTACCGCCTACTGTCGATCCGAAGGAACCGAAGGAACCGAAGGAACCGAAGGCACCAAAGGACCCGGTCGAACCGAAGACCCCGGTGGACCCGAAGGACCCGACCGATCCCGCAGGCCCCACCGACCCTGATCCGGCCGATCCCGCAGATCCCGCCGGTCCGGGCAAGCCGGGCGATCCCGCCAAGCCTGCCGATCCGGCCGATCCCGCGGACGGACCCGACGTTACGCCGCGCCCGGCAGTGCCGGCGCCCAAGGCCGGCCAGCTTGGCGGCACCTACACGCAAGCCAGCATCTACCAGCGCAACTACCTGATCCGCGATGTGGCGCGGTCCGGCGCGGCCCGCAAGCTGACGTACCTGAACTACGGCAGCGCCAACCTGCATCGCGGCGAGGATGGCCTCTACCGCTGCCAGAGCGGCAACACACGCGGCCCGAGCGACCCGTTTGCCGACTATGGCAAGCGATTCAGCGCCACGGAATCGGTGGACGGCAAGGCCGACCCGGCAGGCAAGCACGTGTTGCGCGGCAACTTCAACCAGATCCTCAAGCTGAAGCAGACCTATCCGGTCAAGACGCTGATCTCGATTGGTGGCCCAGGCCTGGGTGACAGGTTCGCCCAGGCTGCCCGGACCGAGGCAGGCCGCAACGCGCTGGCCGAGAGCTGCGTGGACGTCTATATCAAGGGCAACCTCGCGGCCAGCCGGTCCAGCGCGGGCGGCAAGGGGCTGGCCAAGGGCGTCTTCGACGGCATCAACCTGGAATGGCTGGCCCCGCGCGCGGCGCAAGTGCGTGACGGCCAGGCCAGCGCCATGGACTGGGGCAACTACCTGGCGTTGGTCAGGGCGTTCCGCGACGCGCTCGAACGCGAGGACAGCCGCCATCTGCTGACATCGACCATGAACCTCGCAGAAAGCGCACCGGACGCCAAGACGGCCGTCGCCATCGCTGCCGAGCTGAACTGGGTCAACATCCAGGCCTACGACTTCACGGGCGGATGGGATGCCAGCACCGGCCACGCCGCCGCGCTGCAGGTCGGCCGCGACTCGCCCTGGAACCGGGTACAGGGCATGAAGCAGCGCAGCCTGATGGGCACCGTCTGGAACGCGTACGAGCTCAACATCCCGCAGGAAAAACAGGTCTTCGGCGTGCCATTCCATGGCCACGGCTGGACGTCGGTCAAGCCAGGGCGCCGCAACGGCCTGTGGATGGCCGGTGCCCCGGTCCGCAACGGACAGGGCCAGCGCGACTATCGCGACATCAAGCGCATGCCGAACGGCAAGCTGTTCTCCGATGCCGCGTCCCAGGCCGCCTGGCGCTATGACGGCTGGACCTTCTGGTCCTACGACACCCCGGCCATCGTCAAGGCCAAGGTCGAAGCCGTGCGCAAGACCAGGGCTGCCGGCATGTATGCCAGCGACCTTGGCGCGGACGACAAGGCCGAGCTGTTCAACGTCATGGAACCCATCAAACGCTGATCCGGCGTATTGCCCGAGGCGAATCGCCACAAGCGGTTCGCCTCACCCGCCGTCGTGGCCGTCCCAACACATGGCCTCGGCGGCGCCCCGATTCTTCCGAGTTGTCCATGTCCTCGCTTTCGCATATCGCATCCCGCCGCCGCCCACAGGGTGGCTTCACGCTCCTGGAACTGCTGGTGGTCCTGCTGATCATCGCCATGCTGGCGGGCTTCGTCGGCCCCAGGCTGTTCCGCGAACTCGACAAGGCCAAGGTCAAGACCGCGTCCGGACAACTGAAGGCGCTGGGCGACGCGCTGGACCGTTACCGGCTCGACACCGGACATTTCCCCTCGACGGAAGCCGGCCTGACCGCGCTTGTCGAACCGCCGGCGGAAGCCGGCAACCGTTGGCACGGGCCTTACCTGACGCGCGACATCCCTGCCGATCCGTGGGGACAGCCCTACCAGTACCGGCAGCCCGGCAGCGACGGCAAGGATTACGACCTGTTTTCCCATGGTGCCGATGGCAAGCCCGGCGGCACCGGCTACGCCAGCGACATAGCGTGGTGAGGGTGTCCGATGCAGTACCGTCTTACCGTGGCCCGAAGCGGCCAGATCCACGACCTCCGGATATTCGCGCCCTCCGCCGCCGATGCCCGGCGGCAAGCGCAGACGGATGGCGGCCACGTACTGGCATGCCGCCGCATCGTGATGCTGCGCCGGCAAGCACCGTTCGGCATCGCCCTGTTCACGCAGGAACTGATTGCCCTGCTGCGCGCCGGGCTGTCGCTGGTCGAGTCCGTCGAGGCCTTGCGTGACAAGACCGGTGGTGCGTCGGAGACCGCCACCCGCACCGTGCTCGATCAGATCGTCGCCGGCCTCTATCGGGGCTTGCCGCTTTCCGGCGTGCTGGCAGGCATGCCCGGCCACTTCCCGACGCTGTACGTGGCCACGGTCGCGTCGGCCGAGCGCACCGGCCATCTTGCCGACGCGCTGGCGCGCTATCACCACTACCAGGCACGCCTTGGCGCTGTCCGCCGGAAGGTCGCCAGCGCCTTGATCTACCCCGCCGTGGTCATAGCGATCGGTGCGGGCATCATGGCGTTTCTGCTGTTCTTCGTGATTCCGCGATTCAGCCAGGTCTACGCATCGATGCGTGAACTGCCCGCGACCGCACGCTGGCTCCTGTGGTGGGGCCAAACCGTCGATGCGCACGGCGGCGCGATGGCGGTGGGGTCGGTGGCCACGACCCTGGGGCTGGTTGTCGTCGCCCGGCGATTACAACTGGCGCGCCGGATTGCGGCACTGAGCTGGCACGTCCCCCGCCTCCACGCGTTCCAGCACCTGCTGGCGCTGACCCGGCTGTACCGGACCACCGGCCTGCTGCTGGCCGGCGGCATGGCCGCCATCCCCGCGCTGCGGCTGGCCGCACCGCTTCTGCCCCGGCACTTGCACGGCGCCATGTCGCAGGCCATTGCCGAGATCGAGGCCGGCAAGCCGATGGCCGACACCCTGGCCCGGCACGGGTTGACCACACCCGTGGCCGAACGGCTGCTACGCGTGGGCGAACGCAGCGGCGAACTGCCCGAGATGTGCGAACGCGCCGCGCAATTCTGCGACGAGGCCATCGACCGGGCCATCGACACCGCCACCAAACTGGTGGAACCGGTACTGATGCTCGTGGTTGGCGCCCTGGTCGGCGGCATCGTCTTCCTGCTTTACATGCCGATCTTCGAGCTTGCCGGGAGCATGCAATGACACCGCACGCGCCAGCCTCCCCACCCGCGCCGAGCCTGCAGGCGCTACAGGCCTTGCGCGATGCCGAGCCCGGACGCGACCTGCAGGACGTGGTTGCGCAGGCCAGCGGCCTGCCGCCGGACGCCTGCGCCGCGCACGTCGCCACCCTGCTCGGCTTGCCGCTGGTCGATGCCGTGGCCCTGGCCGCCGCCGTGCCACGCTTCGACCTGTTTCCCTATGCCGATGCCGTCGCCGGCGGCTGCGTGCTGGCGCAACTCGAACCGGCGTCGCCCGCCCTGACATTGGTTCTGACCGATCCCACGCGCCTGGCCGTGCGTCAGCATGTCGCCCGGCGACTGGCGCTGGCCGGCCTGTCCTGCGCCGAATGCCTGGGCGCCACAGATCTCGTGCGCGCGATGCTCGACAGGCATGGCGAACGCCAGCGGGCGCTCGATCATGTCGCCACGGCGCCCGGGCCGGATGCGGACGCGTTGCCCGACGCCGGCATCTCGCTGGCCAGCCTGGCGCAGGACACCAGCCCGGTGGTCCGGCTGGTCAACTCCACGCTTTACGATGCATTGCGCATGGCCGCGTCGGACATTCATCTCGAAACCCGGCAAGACGCGCTGGCCGTCAGATACCGCATCGACGGGGTGCTGCTCGATGCCGCCACCGCGGCCGGCATCGATATCGCCGAACAGGCCATATCCCGCCTCAAGGTCATGGCAGAGCTGGACATCGCCGAGCGCCGCGTTCCGCAGGATGGCCGCTTCAAGGCAACCGTGGACGGCCGCGAGATCGATTTCCGGGTGTCGATCATGCCGTCGATCCACGGCGAGGATGCCGTGCTGCGTGTGCTCGACAAGCGGGGCGGCAACGCGGCCGGCGGCCGCCTGAGCCTGGACCGGCTCGGCCATGACGCCCAGGCCGTGGCCGCCATCCGTGCGCTGGCCGCCATGCCGCACGGCCTGCTGCTGGTGACGGGCCCCACGGGTTCGGGCAAGTCCACCACGCTCTACGCCACGCTGTCCGAACTCGACACGGGCGCCGAAAAGATCATCACGATCGAGGACCCCGTCGAGTATGAACTGCCGGGCGTGCTGCAGATTCCGGTCAACGACCGCAAGGGCCTGACCTTCGCGCGCGGGCTGCGCTCGATCCTGCGGCATGACCCCGACAAGATCCTCGTGGGGGAGATCCGCGATGGGGAAACCGCCAGCATCGCCGTCCAGGCCGCGCTGACCGGCCACCTGGTACTGACCAGCGTCCACGCCAATGGCGCGTTCTCGGTGGTCGACCGATTCCTGCACATGGGCATCCCGCCCCACAGCCTGGTGGAATCGCTGATCGGCATCGTGGCCCAGCAACTGGTCCGGACGATCTGCTCCGATTGCGGGGAATCCTTTCGGCCGGGCGCCGAACTGCTGGCGCGCTCGGGTCTGGCGGCTTCATCGGTATCCAATTGGCGCCTGCGCGCCGGCCGGGGCTGTGGCGCCTGCCACGGCACCGGATATCGCGGGCGCCGTGCGGTGGCCGAAGTCTTGCGCATCGACGATGCCCTGCGCGACGCCATCCTCGGACAAGCGCCCTCGGGCGAACAACGTGCCCTGGCGCGCGCGGGCGGTTTTGCCTCGCTGCGACAGTCCACGCTGGCCCTGGTGGCCCAGGGCGTCACCACCCTACAGGAGGCAAACCGTGTCACGTTTGTCGAATAAACATGGGCTCTGGATTCTGCGTGACGCCGTCTTCCTGTGCGCCGAAGGCGGCAAGGCCATGCATCAAGCACCGACCCGCTTCCGCGAAACGACCGGCATCGAAGACGCTCTGCAGGCCACCGACGCACTGCTTGCGCCGCTGTCGGGCCACCACGTCACGGTGCGGCTGGGTTTTCCGTGGACGCGGCATGTCGTCGTGCCCTGGCATCCGCGCCTGGTTTCCGAAGCCGAATGGATGGCATGGGCAGGCGCGGCCAGCGAAGAACCGGGTGGCGAGACGGGAACGATTGCTGGCGACGGCCGCGGCAAACCGCCGCATATCGCCTTGACGCCAGCCCGCCATGGCGCGCCGCGCCTGGCCATCATCGGCAGTACGCCACTACTGGCTGCCCTGATCGCGCAGTGCCAATCGCATCGCGTGCACCTGACCGCCGCGACGTCCACCTTCGCCTATGCGCTGCACCGTTATCGACGCGAGCTGGCAGTCACGGGCTGCGCGCTGGCGATGCATGAACGCGGCATGCTGACATGCGCCTTGCGAGATGGACCTTCCATCACGGCAATGACCACGGTGGCCGCGCAGGCCGACGTATCGCCACAAATCCATGCCGTGCTGCGCTGCCTGGCGCTGTCGGCGTCGGCGCCGGCGCCCGACACGGTCGCCCTGATGGGCGACGCGGCAGCGCCGGACGACCGCATCCACTGGCTGGGCGACCATCTGTGCGCCACCGGCGAAGGCGGCCCGGCATGATGGCGCGGCCGCCGAATCTTCTGGCTGCAACGCGGTGCGGCTGGTTGCACCGGGCGTCGCTCGGCGCCGGCCTGTTCGCATTCGGCATCGGCGTTGCCACCTGGGCGATGTACGAACACCGCGCCCTCGCGTCGGTGCGCGCCGAACGGGTTGCCATGGATGCCGAAAGCGCCACGCTGCGCCGCAAGCTGGCTGCCCGGCCCACGGCCAAGGCGGGCCAGCAGGCTGACGCTGCCGCCAGACAGGCGGACAAGCTGGTGCCGACGTTGGCCTGGCTGGAGCAAAGCTGGGCCGAAGACGTGGCGATCGCCCGCCTTGACGTGGACGGCGCGGCGCGCACGCAGCGGATCGAACTGGAAGCCGAGCATGCCGATGCACTGCTGACGCTGGTCGACCGCCTGTCGGCCACGCCTGCCGTCGGCCCCGTATCGCTGACCCGCCAGCGGCAAGGCGACCACGCCGTCGAGGCCGAGCTTCGGCTGCGTTGGCAGGCTAGGCAGGAGACCGCGCGATGAACCGCATCGTCTGGATGCTCCGCCGCTGGCGGCACACATTGGGATGGCTGGGCGCGGCCGGCATCGCGCTTGCCCTGGGGAGCGTCGTGGCTGTCGTCACGCATATCCGGCCGGAACGCCTGGCGCAAATGGCCGCATTGCAGCAGGAGACTGGGCAAGTCGCCACGTTGAAGCGCGAACTGGCGACGAGGGCGATGCCGGCTCGCCAGCACCCCCTGCCCGACGCCTCCACGTACACCGAATTCCTGCGCGCCCACGCGGCGTTGGCCACGGCCCGCTCGATCGTCCTGACGGAGATCGACTACACCTCCCGCGCCGAAGCCGGCCAGCGGCTGCTGCGCCATACGATGCGCTACACCATCGAAGGCCGCTACCCCGAACTGCGCGACTACCTCGCAACGTTGGAGGAGATCGCTGGCGTGCGGATCGAATCGATATCGTTCCTGCGCCAGTCCGACGCCAGCCGGACGGTCAACGCGCTGGTGCAGATCAGCTACCTCGTGGAGACCGGACCATGAAGATTTCCCGGTCCCTGCAGTACTTGCTGGTGGCCACGGTCTGCGCATCGCTCTATGCCGCCTGGATTGGCCGGTCCGATGAAGCCGCCAGTGCGACGGATGCCGCAATACGCCAGCCGCTACCGGCAAGCGCCCCGCAAACGCCGTCCGACCACATAGCCGAAACGCCAGAACCGCGCCGATCCGTGGACCTGTTCGCGCCGCCAGGCTGGCGACTTGGCGCGATGACGCCTTCGCTGGAGCCATATGCCGAAGCCGACCCGGCGCGGGCGGCGGAATCGGCGCGCGTCACGGCGCGTGCCGCCCTTGAAGCCAGCGCAATCTGGCGCGACACCCGGGGAGTGATGGTCGTGCTCACGCTCGGGGAGGCCGCCCGCATCGCCTGCGAGCAGTGCGCGACACCGGGCCGGCTACGTCCCGGTGAACGCTGGAAGGGATACCGGCTCGACGCCATCGACGCGTCGGGTGCCACCGTGACCGATTTGTCGACAGGAAACCGCTTGCATCTGGGCGTACCCACCTGACGCCCCAGACACCAGGAGAGTCTTACCTTGAATGTCCCCATGCAGTTGAGCGCCATGGTTTTCAGCGCGCTCTTGCTCAGCGGCTGCGCGGCCTTGCCCGGCCGGGCGCCAGTTGCCGCACCGAACCCCGGCGCGTCGCTCGCAAAGGCCGCCGCCGACGCCGCCGCGGCGCCGGACGATGTCGCCAGCCAGCTTCGCTATCGCGTGGAGCGCGAACAGCGCATCTGGACGCTCGTCCAGCAAGGCGCCGCGCAGCTCGATCTCGGGAACGTGGATGCCGCGGCCGCGTCGTTTGCCGAAGCCCTGTCCATCGATCCCGCCAACGCGCGTGCGCTGGAAGGCGCCCGGCGTGCCGCCAGTGCGCAGCCGATGGCTGCGGCCGTCGCAGCGGCACGGGCACAGGCCGACGCCAACCCGGCCGGCGCCATCGACACGCTGGACGACGCGCTGGCCACCGATGCCCGGCACGCCCAGGCACGCGCCTTGCGCGACGAACTGGTGGTGACGCAGGAACGCCAGCGTGGCCGCCCGGCGCGCACACTGGCCGCGTCGCTGCGCCAGCCCATTTCCGTACAGTTTCGCGACCAGCCACTGGCCACGGTACTGACCACCATCTCCACGCTGTCGAAGCTCAGCTTTGTGCTGGACAAGGACGTGCCGCAGGACCTGCGCGCCACGGTGTCCGCCAACGACACCTCGGTGGAGGCCATCGTTGACCTGGTGCTGGCCACCAACCACCTCGACAAGAAGATTCTCAACGACACAACGCTGCTGATTTACCCAAAGGTGGCCGACAAGCAGCAGCAATACCGCGATCTGACCACGCGCACGTTCTACCTGAGCAATGCCGATCCCAAGCAGGTAATGAGCATGATCAAGCAGATCGTGAAGACGAAAGACGTCTATGTGGACGAACGGCTAGGCATGCTGGTGGTCCGGGACACCCCCGAAGCCGTGGAAGTGGCCGAGCGGCTGGTGATCGCCCATGACCTGCCGCAATCCGAGGTGATGTTCGATGTGCAGATTCTCGAAGTCAACAACGCCGACGCCCTGAACCTTGGCATTCGTTATCCGTCCAGCATCTCGGCATCGGTCGCGGGCGCCGCCGGCAAGGCCGGCACGCTGACATGGAACGAACTGCGGCATCTGAACGGCGACAAGGTCGGCGTCAATCTTGGCGATCCGGTGGTCACGGCCAACCTGGCGCGCGAGACGGGCCAGGGGCAACTGCTGGCCAATCCTCGCATTCGCGTCAAGAATCGGGAAAAAGCCAAAATCATGATTGGCGACCGGCTGCCCGTGGTGACGACTGTCAACGGCAATGGCGTGGTCACCGAATCGGTCAGCTACCAGGACGTGGGCCTGCAGCTCGATGTCACGCCGACGCTGTCGCAGGACGGCGAGATCAGCGTCAAGGTGGCGCTGGAAGTGTCGAATGTCGTCAGCACGATCAAGACCCAGACCGGGCTGATGGCCTACCAGATCGGCACGCGCAAGGCCGAGACCAACATGACCGCCCGGGACGGCGAAACCCAGGTGCTGGCCGGACTGCTCAACCGCAATGCGCAGTCGCGCGGCCACGCCATACCGGGACTTGGCGATATTCCGATTCTCGATCGTGTCTTCGGCACCCGCGAGACCAAGACGACCACCACCGAACTGGTGCTGTTGATCACACCGCGCATCGTGCGCAATCTTCCCGTGCCGGCCGCGCACGTCACCGCGTTCAATAGCGGGCCCCAGGGCGCGATCACCACCGCCCCGCTGGTGCTGCAGCCTGCGCCCGCCGCCGCCCAGCCCGCGCGCGCGCCCGCCAAGCCGGTGCCGTCCTTCGAGTTCAGTCAATGAGACGCGCCGCAACACGCCTCGGCGCATCGGCGCGCAGGCGCGCAGGCTTCACGCTGATCGAAGTGCTGGTGACGCTGACGCTGCTGGCCACGCTGGCCATGATCGCGTGGCCGCTGGCCCGCATTGCCGCGCAGCAGAATCGCGAGGCCGAACTGCGCCGGGCGTTGTGGCAGATCCGTGAGGCGATCGACGCCCACAAGGCTGCCATGGACGGCGGTCGCCTGACGCGCATGGTCGGGGCCAGCGGTTATCCACCCACGCTGGCCGCGCTGGTCGAAGGCGTGACCGATATCCGCAACCCGGCCGGCGCCAAGCTCTATTTTCTGCGTCGCATCCCGCGCGATCCGATGTGCGGCTGCCCCGGCACCCCCGACGCGGATACCTGGGGCCTGCGCGCCTACGCAAGCCCGCCCGATGCGCCCGAAGCCGGTGACGACGTCTTCGACGTCTATTCGACATCGGTGGATGTCGGCACTAATGGCGTGCGTTACAAGGACTGGTAGATGGGACGTCGTATTTTCGCCAACGAACGCCGGGCCGGCTTTACGCTGATCGAACTGCTGGTAGTGCTGGCCATCATGGCCGCGTTGATGACGCTGGTCGTGCCGCGCTATGCCACCCAGACCGACCGCGCCGAAGAGGTGGTGTTGCGCCACAACCTGCTGGCGATGCGCGAGGCGATCGACCGGTTCCACGCCGATCACGGCGATTACCCGCCGTCGCTGGAGGCGCTGGTGGCGCAGTCGTATCTGCGCCAGATTCCGGTAGACCCCATCCTGCGTAGTACCACGGCCTGGCGGGTGGTTCCGCCGCCGATGTCGGACAGTACGGCCTACGGCCGCCCGGCACCCGAAGGCGTTTTCGATGTCCGCAGTACCGCGCCCGGCCAGACCCGCGATGGCACGCCGTTCGAGGATCTCTAGCACCGGCCGCCCGGCCGGCTTTGCATTGGTGTTGTGCCTGGCGGCCGTGGCGGTGACCGGCATCTACCTGATGAAAGTCGGCGATGTCTGGCAGACCCGCGCCCAGCGCGAGCGCGAGTTCGAGCTGCGCCACGTTGGGCGGGAGATCCAGGTGGCCATCCGGCGATATGTCGAGAACGGCGACGGCAGCTACCCGCGTACGCTCGACGACCTTGTGGACGATCAGCGCGGCAGCGAGCCACGCCGTTGGCTGCGTCGCGCCTGGCGCGATCCCATGACCGGCGGCGACTGGCAATATCTTCCGGCGCCCGGCGACGGTTTCCTGGGTGTCCACAGCACGTCGCCCCTTCGCCCGCTGAGGCAGTACAGCCATGCGGCCGAGGACGCCGCCTTTGCCCAGGCCGGCAGCTATGCGGACTGGCGTTTCGCCTGGTGGCCCGGACAGTCGAGCAGCGACTGAACCAGCCCGCCCTTATCCCGCAGCCGCCGCAGCAGCAGCCGCCACGGCCACCGTGCCGGCCGTTGCCCGCAGGTTCCGCAGCATGTCGTCGACCATCTCCTGCAGGCCGTAACGCGGCTGCCAGCCCCAATCCTGCCGGGCGGCGCTGTCATCGATCGAATCGGGCCAGCCCTGCGCGATGGCCTGCCGGTAATCGGCTTCGTAGCGGATCTCGAAGCCCGGTTCGCGCTGGCGGATGGCTTCGGCAATCTCGGCCGGCGTGAAGCTCATGCCGGCCAGGTTGTAGCTGCCGCGCTCGCGCACCGCTTCGCGCGGGGCTTCCATCAGCTCCAGCGTGGCGCGGATGGCGTCGGGCATGTACATCATCGGCAGGCGCTCGTCGGCATGGAGAAAGCACGTGTAGGGCTCGCCGCGCACGGCGTAGTGGAAGATGTCCACCGCATAGTCGGTGGTGCCGCCGCCGGGCGGCGTCTTGTGCGAGATCAGGCCCGGATAGCGCACGCTGCGCACGTCCACGCCGTGATGTTCGAAGTACCAGCGGCACCAGCCCTCGCCGGCCTGCTTGGAGATCCCGTAGACCGTGGTGGGCTCCATCACGGTCTTCTGCGGGGTATTCACCCGCGGCGTGGTGGGCCCGAACGCGGCAATCGAACTGGGCCAGAACACGCGCTGGATGCCATGATGGCGCGCGGCCTCCAGCACGTTCAGCAGGCCCGTCATGTTCAGGTTCCAGGCCCATTGCGGCGCCTTTTCGCCCGTGGCGGACAGCGCCGCCGCCAGCAGGTAGATCTGCGTGATGCCGTGTCGCTCGATCACCGTGGTCAGCTCGCCCCGGTCGGTGACATTGAGCATTTCGTGGGCGATGTGCACGTGGCGTCCGGTGGGCACCACATCGGACGTCACCACCTGCTCGCGGCCGTAACGCTCGGCCAGGGCCAGCGCCAGTTCCGAACCCAGTTGCCCGTTGGCGCCGATGATCAGGATCTTCGGCACCGTGTTGTTTGCGGCATCGTTCATGGAATCAGTCCCAGCTCGCGCCCGGCCTGGGCAAATGCGTCCAGTGCCGGACGCAAGGTACTTTCATCATGGATGGCGCTCATCTGCACGCGGATGCGCGCCTGCCCCTTCGGCACCACGGGGTAGAAGAAGCCCACCACGTAGACGCCCAGTTCCAGCAGGCGATCGGCCAGCTTCTGGGCCTTTTCGGCGTCGTACACCATGATCGGCACGATCGGATGGTCGCCGGGCTTGATGTCGTAGCCAAGCTTGACGATGCCTTCGCGGAAGAACGTCGTGTTCCGCTCCAGCCTGTCGCGCAGTTCGGTACTGGCTTCGAGCAGGTCCAGCACGGCAATGCTGCCGCCCACGATGGCTGGCGCGACGGTATTCGAGAACAGGTACGGCCGGGAACGCTGGCGGAGCAGCTCGATCACTTCCTTGCGGCCGGAGGTGAAGCCGCCCGATGCCCCGCCCAGCGCCTTGCCGAGCGTGCCGGTGATGATGTCGATCTTGCCGAACACGCCGCGCGCCTCGTGCGTGCCGCGGCCGCGCTGGCCCATGAAGCCGGTGGCGTGGCATTCGTCGATGCCCAGCAGCGCGCCGTGCTCGTCGCAAATCTTGCGGATCTCGTCCAGCCGCGCCACCGTGCCGTCCATCGAGAACACGCCGTCGCTGAACACGAGCTTGAAGCGCGCGCCCTCGGCGTCGGCCTGCTTCAGTTGCGCGCGGAGGTCGTCCAGGTCGTTGTGCTTGTAGCGGTAGCGGCGCGCTTTCGACAGGCGGATGCCGTCGATGATCGACGCATGGTTCAGTTCGTCGCTGATCACGGCGTCTTCGGGGCCCAGCAGCGTTTCGAACAGGCCGCCGTTGGCATCGAAGGCCGAACCGTAGAGGATCGTGTCCTCGGTGCCCAGAAACCGGGCCAGGCGGCCTTCCAGTTCCTTGTGCAGGTCCTGCGTGCCGCAGATGAAGCGCACCGACGACAGGCCGTAGCCATGCGTGCGCAACGCGGCGTGGGCGGCCTCCATCACCTTCGGGTGCGACGACAAGCCAAGATAGTTGTTGGCGCACAGGTTGATGACTTCGCGCCCGTCCGCCGTGCGGATGGTGGCGCCCTGCGGCGTGGCGATGATGCGCTCGCGCTTGTACAGCCCCGCGGCGCGGATGGCATCGACTTCGGCGCGGATCGATGCATAAAAAGCCTCGGCACTCGACATGGCCAGACTCCCGGTGGTAGTGTCTCGGATCGTTCGATCGATAAATCGAACGTGTTCTATATATCGAACGTGACGTGTACTATAACGAACAGATGTCGATGACGCAACCCTCACCCGCCAAGCCGCCCGCGGCCGTCGATGGCCCGCCGGCGGTAGGCAGCGCCCTGCAGGCGCTGCGGCAGAGCCAGCAACTGTCGCTGGACGACCTGTCGCGCCGCGCCGGTGTCTCCAAGTCTATGCTGTCGCAGATCGAACGGAACCTGGCCAATCCCACCGTGGCGGTGCTGTGGCGGCTGGCCAATGCGCTCGGTGTGAGCCTGACGGATTTTCTCGCCCAGGGGTCCGAATCGGCCCCGGCGCCCGCCGTGACGGTGGTTCAGGCGCACGCGGTGCCGGCGCTGAAGAGCCCGGACGGGCGCTGCGAACTGCGCATCCTGGGTCCAATCGACCTGGCCGGACGCTTTGAATGGTATGAACTGACGATCCAGCCCGGCGGCGTGCTGGCGTCCGAACCGCACGAGACGGGCACGCAAGAGCACTTGTCGGTGCTGGCCGGGGCCATGACCGTGCGGTCAGCCGGCGATGAAAAGAAACTGAAGCATGGCGAAACCGCGCGTTACGGCGCCGATGTGACCCATGCCATTGCCAATCCGGGCAAGAGCGTGGCGACGGCGCTGCTGGTCGTCGTGCATCCGGGGTAAGCCGCCGGAGGTAGAAGTCCTGGATCAGAAGGTGCCGCCGGGTTCACATTTCGTCGATCGCGGTTGACGCGGTGACCACGCCGGCGTCCTTCTCCAGCGAGAAGCGGTCGCGCGTGGTCACATAGAAGCTGGCGCCGAAGCGGCCCACGGGGAAATACTCCTGCAGCCGCACGCGCCAGCGTTCGGTATCGATCAGTCCGTCGCGCGCATGCAGGCGCAGCACGCGGCCGATGAAGATCTGGCGGCTTTCCGTCTCCAGCGTTTCCCAGAGCCGGCATTCGAACGCCACCGGCGCCTCGGCGATGCGCGGGGGGGCCACGTCGGTGCAGGCAGCGGCCGTCAGCCCCACGTGGGCCAGTTCGCTCATGTCCGGCGGCAGGCGTTCGCCACAGCGATGCATTTTCTCGGCCATCGCCTCGTCGCTCAGGTGCACGACGAATTCCTGCGTCCGCACGATATTGGCCGCCGTATCCTTCAGCGAGCCGTCGCCCAGGCGGTTCACGCTGATCATCACGATCGGTGGTTCCTCGCCCAGCATGTTGAACATCGAGAACGGCGCCGCATTGGCTGTGCCGTCGGGCCCCAGCGTGGTGACCAGCGCGATCGGTCGCGGCACGATCAGGCTGGCCATGAGCTTGTAACGCTGATATTCGGTGATCGCGGTGAAATCAATTTCCATCGTGTTCCTTGGGTATTCCGGCTTAACGCCCGGGCAGGCCCAGCATTTGTGCCAGGCTCTTTTCGCCCTGCATGCGCGACGTTTCGATGCGCTGTTCCAGTTCGCGCAGGTGGGCCTCCATCAGCGTCACCGCGCCCACGGCGTCACGCGCCTCGATGCAGGCGACGATGGCGGCGTGCTCGTCGTGCTCGCAGGGGGCGTGACCCGGCGGCTCGTAAAGCCCCACGATCAGGGAGCAGCGCGAAACCAGTTCGGTCAGGTAGCGTTGCAGCACCGGATTGCGCGCCAGCGCGGCAATCCGCAGGTGGAAGCCACTGGCCAGCCGCGCCCACGAAGGCTGGTCAAAGCGGTGCATCGCGTCGTGCTCGTCGGCCAGTTGCCGGCGCAGTTCGCGCAGGTCGTCCGGCGTCACGCGCTCGACGGCCAGTTCCACCAGCACCCGCTCCATCGCCCGCCGCGCCTCGAAAATCTGGCTGGTTTCCTCGGGCGTCGGCTCGGCGATCACCGCGCCCTTGTTGGGCCGCAGCGCCACGATGCCGTCGTGCGCGAGCTTTTCCAGCACTCGCCGCACCACGGCCCGACCCACGCCAAACAGCGTGCATAGCTCGGGTTCGGGCAGCTTGGTGCCCGGGGTCAGCCGATGGTTCAGCACGCCGTCGAAGATCGCCTGGTAGATGCGGGTGTCGGCGTCCTGCCGCTCATCCGGGGCGTCCGGGGCGTCCGAAGTCGCCGGCGGACGCGGTTCCTCCGCCCTCGGGGCGGCTTTCCTTGCAGCTTTGGTTGACATGGCGTCGGTCAGGGAAACAATGCCCATGATGTTAGCGCGCGGCGGCACTGGCGCTATCCGGCGCCATGGGCACCTGGGCGTCCATGGCGTCGCAGATCGCGCCTGGTGTCGTCAGCCAGACCTCGCCGTGAGACCGTCGCGCGGCAATGTGTGCCAGCGCCCGGCGCAGATGCCTGAGCCGGTACGGCTGCCCCACCAGATACGGATGCAGCGCGATGCCCATCACCAGTGGTTGCGGGTGGTGCGGATGGTTGGCCTGCAGCAGCATTTCATCGAACTGGTCGATGATCATGTCGGCGAATGCCGCGCCGTCCAGCTGGCGGGCGATGATCATCGGAATGTCGTTGAGCTCCTGCGGGTACGGGATCGACCAGAGCGCCCCGCCGTTGCGCGTCTGCATGCGCACCGGCCGGTCGTCGTGGGCCCAGTTCAAGGTGTACCGGTAGCCGGCTTCGGCCAGCAGGTCGGGCGTGACCAGCGTTTCGGAAATCCAGGGCGACAGCCAGCCACCGGGCGCCCGCCCGCTGTGTTCGCGGATGCGGTCGCGGCAGTGCACTAGCAGCGCACGCTCGCCAGCCTCGTCGAATTCGCTCTGGCGGTGCGCATTCGTATGGCCATGGCCGATCAGTTCGTCGCCACGCGCCAGGCACGCATCGAGCACCGCCGGGCAATGATCGTAGAGGGCCGTGTTCAGGATCACGCCGGTGGGCATGTCCAGCTGATCGAACAGTTCCAGGCAGCGCCATACCCCCACGCGGTTGCCGTACTCGCGCCAGCTGTAGTTCAGCACGTCCGGCTGCGGCGATACAGGGCCCAGGTTCGCGCCCAGCCCCTCGCCAAACGCGAAGTGCTCGATATTGAAGCCGAGATAGACGGCCAGGCGCGCGCCATTGGGCCAGTGGAAGCCATCGGCGTCGGTGATCGGGCGGTACGGAAAACGGCCGTGATGGCGCAACGGACCGAACGACGGCGCCGCCGCCTGCGCCGCCAGCGGACTCGGATTGAAGGTCATGAACGCGTGCCTTTCTTCTGGTTGGTGCATCCGCCCCCGGAACCGGCACCGCCTTCGTGCGCGATGCCCCGATTCCGATCGTATGCATGGATGTCACGTAATCGTTTGCAAATTGCAGGCCAGATCGTCTACGTATGGAAACGCCGGTTGTCCGGGACTTTCCGGGTGATTCGTCAACGCGGTGGCACGGCTCTTGCGAGACAACCCGCCGACACCCACCCATCCGGAGATCTGCCATGTTTCGTCCCCAACGCCGTGCACTGATCGCTGCCGCTGCGGCCGCCTGCGCCATGAGCGCCCTGCCCGCGCATGCCGCCGACACCATCAAGATCGGCCTGATCACGGCGCTGTCGGGCCAGTCCGCCCGGGCCGGCGAATCGCTGACGCGCGGCATGACCATCGCCATCGACGAAATCAATGCCAGGGGCGGCCTGCTGGGCGGCCGCAAGCTCGAGCTGGTGCGCCGCGACGACGAAGGCAACCCGGCCAAGGGTGTGCTGGCCGCGCGCGAACTGATCTACAAGGAGAAGGTGGCCGTGCTGTTCGGCGGGCTGGACACGCCGGTCTCGATGGCCATCGTGCCGATCGCCAATCAGGAAAAGGTGCCGTTCATGGGCCCTTGGGCCGCCGGCACGCCGATCACCCACAACGGCGCGAATCCGAACTTCGCGTTCCGCGTCTCGGCCGTGGACGAGGTGGTGGACAAGGCGATGCTGCAGTACGCGCAGAAGGCGTTCAACGCCAGCAAGCCGGGCCTGATCCTGGTGAATAACCCGTGGGGCGAATCGAACGAGAAAGGCATCGTGGCCGCGATGGCCGCCAAGGGCGGCAAGCCGGTGGGCGTGGAGAAATTCGAGGCCAACGACGTGGATGTGGTGCCCCAGCTCGGCCGCCTGAAGGCCGCCGGCGCCGACGTGCTGCTGATGGTGGGCAACGTCGGCCCGTCGGCACAGGTGGTCAAGTCGCTCGACCGCATGGGCTGGAAGGTGCCGGTGGTGTCGCATTGGGGCCCGGCCGGCGGCCGCTTCACGGAACTGGCGGGACCGAACGCGAAGAACGTCCACTTCGTGCAGACCTACAGCTTTTTCGGCACGCCGTCGCCGGTCAGCACGCGCGTGGTCAACGACCTGAAGGCCAGGTACAGCGACGTGAAGGGCCCGGACGACATCACGCCGGCCGTGGGCGTGGCCAACGCCTACGACGCCACGCAGCTGGCCGCGCTGGCCATCGCCAAGGCCGGCAGCACCAAGGGCGACGCGGTGCGAGAGGGCTTCTACAAGATCGACCGCTACGAGGGCCTGATCAAGACCTACGTGAAGCCGTTCTCGCCCCAGCAGCATGACGCGCTGACCGAGAACGACTACGTCTGGGCCCAGTTCATCGACAACCGGATCGTGCCCGTGAAGCCGTAAACGCGCGTTGCCGGGCGATGGTTGCGCCCCCCTTCCGCCATGCGGCCGCGGGGCGAGCACGTAAATAGAAGGACATCACCATGTTATGGATATCCGCCCTCATCAGCGGGCTGGGCCTGGGCAGCATGTACGGGCTGATGGCGCTGGGGTTTCACATCACCTACGCAGTCTCTGCCACGGTCAATTTCGCGCAGGGCAGCTCGATGATGCTGGGCGCCGTGCTCACGTACACGTTTGCGCAGACGCTGGGCTGGCCGATGCCGCTGGCCATCGTGCTGGCACTGGCGCTGTGCGCGCTGTACGGCCTGGCCGTGGAATTCCTGGCCGTGCGGCCGTTTGCCAGCCGGGGCTCGAACGCCTGGCTGATGGCCACCGTGGCGCTGGGCATCGTGCTCGATAACATGGTGATGCTGTGGTTCGGCACCGAGCCGCGCAGCCTGCCGTCACCGCTGGCCGCGCAGTCGGTACAGCTGGGCAGTTCGGGCGTTGGCGTATATCCGCTGCAGCTGGTGATTCCGGTGGTCGGGCTGGTGCTGGCCGCCGTGCTGCACGTGGTCCTGCGCAAGTCGCGCTGGGGCGTGGCCATGCTCGCCGTGGTACAGAACCGCGATGCGGCGCGCCTGATGGGCATTCCGATCCGTCGCACCATCGCCGGCGCGTTCGCGCTGTCGACGCTGCTGGCCGGTATCGCCGGCGTGCTGATTGCCCCGCTGTTCAATGTGCAGGCCGACATGGGCACCGTCTTCGGTCTCAAGGCGTTCGCCGTGGCCATTCTTGGCGGGCTGTCCAGCGCCTGGGGCGTGATGGTGGCCGGCCTGATCTTCGGCGTGGCCGAGGCGCTGGTGACCGCATCGCTCGGTTCCAGCTACACGCAGATCATCACCTTTGCCCTGGTCATCGCGCTGCTGGCGCTGCGCCCCGATGGGCTGTTCGGACGCGCGGAGGTACGCAAGGTATGAGCGAAGGAACAAGCCAGGGCATGAGCAAGACCATGACATCCACGGTATCCACCGCACCGCCGGCCAACCCGGCACGCCCCGCCGCGCCATGGCTGGGCCTGGGTTCGCCGCTGCAGATTGCCGCCATGTGCGCGGTGCTGGCCGCGGCCGCAGGCCTGACCCTGACGCTGAACGGCTATTTCGTATTCGTGATCGCGGGCGTGGCAATGCTGGCCATCTGCGGCGTGGGCCTGAACCTGCTGCTCGGGCTGACCGGCCAGGTGTCGTTCGGCCACGTTGGCTTCTATGCGATCGGGGCCTACGCGGTGGCCATCCTGACCGGCCAGGCGGGCTGGAGCTTCTGGGCCGCATGGCCGGTGGGCGCTCTGGTGGCCGCCGCGCTGGGCGGCCTGCTGGCGCTGCCCGCGCTACGCGTCAAGGGACCCGGACTGGCGATGGTAACGATCGCCTTCGGCTTCATCGTCGAGCACGGCGCCGTGGAATGGCGTGGGCTGACGGGCGGCCAGAACGGCCTGATGGGCATCGCGCAACCGTCGCTGCCCGGTGTGGACGGCGGCGAGCGTGCACTGGCGCTGATCGCCATCGCGGTACTCGGGCTCGCGCTGGCCGCCTATGCGCGCATTGCGCGCGGCAGCTGGGGCGCCGCCATGCGCGCGGTGCGCGACAGCGAGACCGCGGCCGCGTCGATCGGCGTCAATCCGCTGGTCGTGAAGACGGTCGGCTTCGCGTTTTCGGCGGCGCTGGCCGGCCTGGCGGGCGGCCTGTTCGCACCGCTGCAGGGCATGGTGACGCCGGGCATGTTCTCGTTCCTGCAGTCGATCCTGTTCGTGCTCGTGGTGATGATCGGCGGTGCCGGCACAGTAGCCGGGCCCGTCGCGGGCGCGGTCGTGGTGGGCCTGCTGCCTGAAATCCTGTCGAGCCTGGAAAACCTGCGCCTGCTCTGTTTTGGCGTGCTGCTGCTGGTCGTGCTCTGGGTGGCGCCCAGCGGCATGGTGGGGGTGGTGACGACGGCATTCCGCCGCCTGCATCCTGTCAGGCCGGCCGGCCACGACGCCGTGGCTGGCGCCATGCTGCCGCAGCGCCAGGCGGCGCAGCGCCGGGGGCTGTCGGCGCTGGGCCTGTCGATGGTGTTCGGCGGCGTGCGCGCCGTTGACGATCTGTCGTTCGACTTGCCGCCGGGCCACGTGACCAGCCTGATCGGGCCGAACGGCGCCGGCAAATCGACCGTGCTCAACATGCTGTCCGGCTACTATCGCCCGCGCTCGGGCGGCCGCCGGCTGGGCGCGGACGCGCTGCCCGCGCGCGGCGCCTGCCACAGCGCGCGCCATGGCATCTCGCGCACCTACCAGACCACGCAGCTGTTCACCGGCATGAGCGCGGCCGACAACGTGGCCATCGCCCTCACGCGCGGCAAGCTCGGCACACTGCTCGGCATCGCGGGCTTCACGGCCCCGGCGGTGCGCAACGAAGCCCGCGCCTTGCTGGCCGCCTGCGGCTATACCGGCGACCCCGATGCCAGCGCGGCCGACCTGGCCCACGTGGATCGCCGCCTGGTGGAAATTGCCCGGGCGCTGGCCACGCGGCCGGCCGTGCTGCTGCTGGACGAACCCGCAGCGGGGCTGTCCCGCGAGGACAAGGCCACGCTGGGCCGGCTGCTGCGGCGGATTGCCGACAGTGGCATCGCGGTCGGCCTGGTCGAGCATGACATGTCGCTGGTGATGGAGGTGTCCGACAGCATCGTGGTGATCGACGCGGGTCAGCACCTGTGCGCCGGTACGCCCGACGCAGTACGCGCCGATCCGGCCGTGCGCCGCGCCTATCTGGGCGAAGCGTCGGGGGTCCCGGTGCGGCGGCGCGGCCGGGCGGTGGGCAATGCCGTGCCGCCGGAAGTGCTGGGTGTCAGCGCACTGCGTGCCGGCTACGGCGCGGCGCCGGTGCTGCACGATGTGGACCTGCAAGTCCGCGAAGGCGAGATGGTGGCGCTGCTGGGTGCCAATGGCGCGGGCAAATCCACGCTGATGCGTGCGCTGTCGGGGCTGCATCGTCCCGTACAGGGCGGCATGACGTTCGACGGCACCGATCTGGCCCGGCTCGACGCGGCGAAGATTGCCGAAATGGGCGTGGTACTGGTGCCGGAAGGCCGGCAGGTATTCCCCGAGCTGTCGGTGCTCGACAACCTGCGGCTGGGCGCCTTCCCTTCGGGGCGCATCTCGCGTGCCGAAACCCTGCGCCGCATCGAGGCCATGTTCGCGCGCTGGCCCCGCCTGCGCGAGCGCCAGCACCAGCGTGCGGGCCTGCTGTCCGGCGGCGAGCAGCAGATGCTGGCCGTGGCGCGCGGGCTGATGTCGAATCCGTCGGTGCTGCTGCTCGACGAGCCGTCGCTGGGCCTGGCGCCGAAGGTCATCGAGGAACTGTTCGCGTCGCTGGACGCGCTGCGCGAGGCATCGATCACCATCCTGCTGGTGGACCAGATGGCGGCGCTGGCCCTGTCGCTGGCCGACCGCGCCTACGTGCTCGAAGAAGGCCGCGTGGTGGCCAGCGGCGACGCCGAGGCACTGGCCCAGGACCCGGCGCTGGTACAGGCCTACCTGGGTGGGCAGCACGCATGAAGCATCTGGCCACTTCCAGCGCGGGCATGGTCACCAGCCCGCATGCATTGGCAAGCGAAGCCGGCCTGGAGATCCTGCGCGCGGGCGGCAATGCCATCGAGGCCGCCATCGCCATTGGCGCCACGCTGTCCGTCACCTATCCGCACTTCACGGGCCTGGGCGGCGACGCTTTCTGGATCGTCAGCGATCAGGCCGGCAACGTGCGCGCGCTCTCCGGCATCGGGCAGGCCGCGGCCACACTGCCCGACTACGGCGCTGTGATCCCCACGCGCGGCGCAGCCTCGGCCATCACGTCGGCGGCCACGGTCGACACCTGGGACCGTGCGTTCGCCATCAGCCGCGACCAGTGGGGCAGCCAGCAATCGTGGAAACAACTGTTCCAACGCGCCATCGCGCTGGCACAGGAAGGCTTCGACGTCACGCCGTCACAGCGATTCTGGCAAGCCTTCCGGCAGGAAGAACTATCGGACTGGCCCGGCTTTGCCGACGTCTTCATGCCCGACGGACGCCTGCCCCGGCAAGGCGACCGGCTGCGGCAGCCGGCCCTGGCCCGCAGCCTTGATCGCATCGCGAACTTCGGTTCGCGCGAATTCTACGAAGGCGAACTGGCCGAGCGCATCGTCGCCGGGCTGCGTGCCGCCGGGTCGCCACTCAGGCTGCAGGACCTGGCCCGCACGGCCGCGCGCGACGAAGCGCCACTGCGCGTGCCATATCGCGGCGGCGAACTGCTGAGCCTGGCCCCACCGACGCAGGGCGTGACCACGCTGCAGATCATGGGCATCCTGGAACGCTTCGACGTGGCCAGCATTCCCGAGGGCAGCGCGGACTACTACCACCTGCTGGTGGAAGCCGTGAAACAGGCGTTTATCGAGCGCAACCGGCACGTGGCGGACCCCGAGTTCGCCGCCGTGCCCGTCGATGCGATGCTGTCGCCGGCGCGGCTGTCGGCGTTGGCCGCTCATATCGATATGCGTCACGCGATGCCCTGGCCGCATGTCTATCAGCATGGCGATACGGTCTTTCTTTCGGCCGTCGACCGTCAGGGCCGCTGCGTGAGCGTGCTGCAGACCGTGTATTTCGATTGGGGCAGCGGCGTGGTGGCGGGCGACACCGGCATCCTGTGGCACAACCGGGGCGCCGCATTCAGCACCGATCCCACCCATCACAACGCGATGCAACCGGGCAAGCGCCCTTTCCATACGCTGAATCCGGGCATGTATCTGCGCGACGGCAAGCCGCGGCTGACGTATGGCACGCAGGGTGCCGACGGCCAGCCCCAGACGCTTGCCGCCGTACTGACACGGCTGATCGACTACGGGATGGATCCGATGCAGGCGCTGTCCCGGCCCCGGTTTCTGCTCGGACGCACGTTCTCCGACACGCGCGACAGCCTCAAGATCGAGGCCGATGCGGGCGACGATGTGATCGCCACGCTGTCAACCCGCGGTCACGAAGTCAGCGTGATCGACGCGCAGAGCCCGTTGGCGGGCCATCCGGGCGCCATCGCGTTGTACGACGACGGACGTTGCGCGGGCGCGCACGATCCGCGCAGCGACGGCATCGCCATGGGGCTGCAAGGGGCATAGACACGGGATCGGAAACGTCAGGCATCATCTGGGCATCCGGGAGAAAACGGCAACGCCGCGCGTGACGCGCACAGGAAGGCCCTGCGTTCTGTAGCGGTTTTGTATCGGGCAGGAACCCCTACCGCGCATGCCCGTCCAATGCCTTAACTGTCGACTGGCCGTCACGATGCGATGCAGCGTGCAAGCGCCGGCGCGATGGTCCACAATCCCGTCGGAGGAACGCACCGCTCACAGCGGCCCCGCGTTCCCCATGTCCCCAGCAACCGCTCCCCTTACGCCCAAGGAGAACACCGTGCTGAGCCCACATGAACTTGCCACGCTGATGTTGATCGGCAATGGTCCACATACCCGCGACGATACGTCAAGCATCGCCGCACGCGAAATCGACCCCGTCGATCTCGATGCACTGATCACCCGCCAACTGGTGATCCTGGAATCCGAACAGGGCAAACGTCCCTGCCCGCAAATCACCGCGCATGGCCGCTCGATGCTGGCCGCGGTGGGCCGCCTGAACTAGCGGCCCTCTCCCTTCCATTGCTGCCCGCCGCCGATGCGGCGTGATGTTTCGCGTGAGGCCGCCATCGTCAGGGTTGCGGCCGGGGCCTGATAGCCATCGGTCAGCGTCTTCAGGAACGCGATCACATCGCGCATTTCCCCCTCGGTCATCCGGGGCTTGTCGCCCGGCTTGCCGCCAAACGGCGCTTCCATGTTGATGTTCGCGTGATACTGCGCCGGCAGGTCGTCGAACTTCCGCACCCTGCCGTCCGCGCCGCGCGGATACCACTTCTGCGGCTTCACATCGCGCTCGGCGTAGAAGTGCAGCACCTCGTCCAGCGAATGGAAGATGCCGTTGTGGAAAAAGGCGTGGCGCAGTGCCACGTTGCGCAATGACGGGGTACGGAACAGGCCGCAGTAGTCCGCCCGGTCCTTGAGGTCGGTCCGGTCCGGGCCGCACAGTCCCATGTCGAAGAATGCCGGATCGGCATTGCCCGCCAGCTTGCGATTGCGCGGCACGCCCACGGCGATAAAGCCGAAATCCGAGAACGCGGGGAATGCGCCTTCCCGGACATCGCCCGGGTGGCAGGCGGCGCAATTGCCCTTGTCCGGATCATTGAACACGCGCAGGCCGCGCAGTTCCGCCGCATCGAGCTTCGCCTGGCCGCGCAGCACCGCATCGTACTTGCTGGTATAGGGATAGAACTCCGAAGGCGTCTGCTGGAAGGCCTCCAGCGCCATCAGCACCGCGCTGAAGGCGGTGTCCTCGTCGTCCAGCACGTCCTGCCCCAGCACCTTGCGGAAGGTTTCGGCGTGCGGTCCGTTGCGGATGCGCTCGACCACCACCCGTGGCTCGCCGTTGGCCATCTCGTGCGCGGACAGCAGCGGGATGCGGGCCTGATCGTGCGTCGATCCGGCCCGGCCGTCCCAGTTGTGGCCGCCGGTCGGTCCCTGGTCCTCGGCGTCGTTGCCGTCGTTCTCGTGATAGTGGTCGGTGTAGGCGGGGACGTTCTGCACATAGCGCAGCGACGGCGCCGCCCGCACGCCGGTGCGCGTCATGTCCGCACCGCCCAGCTGCACCGACAGGTCGTTCGGCGGCCCATAGGCATGCGCGGGGCTGTGGCAAGTGGCACACGACTGCTTGCCCGACGCCGACAGCGCCGGATCGAAGAACAACGCCTTGCCCAGCGCATTGAGCCGCGCGATGTCGGGATGCCGCTCGGCAATCATCGCGTAGAACGGCTTCGGACCGGCGGCCCGGGGCACGCTGGCCGCTGCCGCCTGCGGGGCCGGGGTGTTCCCGATGGCCGTTGCCGGCGCGGCATCCTGTTGCCCGCACCCCGTCATCAGGCTGGCCAGCAGCACGATCAGCAGGCTGCCCGCCACGCGCAACCAGGTGAAGAGCGACGGGAACGCGGCGTTCCACAACAGCGGCGGCAAGCTCATGACGGAATGATGGCGGCGGGATGACGATGGATGGCGCAAGAGGCTATGCCGGACGGATGACATCCACGTGACACTTCACGAAAACGACACGCCGGCCACTGACAACGCGGCGCGCTGCGGGTGCATCGGATTTCCCTGCGCCTCATCATCAATCTGACACATGGCAGGCCCACACTCGCGGCGCACCCAGGCAGTACCCACAAGCTTCATCGCAGCACCGCAGTCATCCCACCTATAAGAAAGAGGAAAGCCATGAGCCGTAATACCCGTCTGTGGCCGCTGGCCGCATTGGCCGCCGCATGCCTGTCCGCCTGTGGCGGCAGCGATTCCGGCAGCAGCGCCGCCACCCCCGCCGCCACCACGTCGGGCGTCGTCACCGGCAGCTACTTCGAGCATGCCAAGGTCTGTATCGACGCCAACAACAACGGCGCGTGCGACAGCAGCGAGGCCTCGGCCTTCACCGACGCTAAGGGCGCCTTTACCGTGAATGGCCAGGGCCCCGTGGTGGCCGAAATCGGCACGGATGCGTTCCGTAACGACGACGCCGGTGGCCATGCCGCCGTGACGCGCAAGCTGGTATTCCGCGCGCCGGCCAGCGCCAATGGCGTGGTCAGCGCCATCTCCACCGAACTGACCGCGCTGATGGACGGCAACGGCGGCAACCTCGACGCCGCCCGCAGCCAGCTGGCGGATCGCCTTGGTGTGGCCGCGGACAAGCTGCTGGAAGACCACAACAAGGAAACGGACGGCAAGATCAAGGCTGCGTTGCAGGGCGAGATCGAGCAGGCCATCGACCTGATCGCCAACGCGGTGGCCGCCGGCGGCAACATCGCCACCGCCATCAAGAACGGCGTGGCCCAGCGCGTGGCCATGAACAACATCAAGACCGTGGTGGTGATCTACGCCGAAAACCGCGGCTTCGACAACCTCTACGGCCTGTTCCCCGGCGCCAATGGCATTCCGGATGTGAACCCGAGCGCCGTCGGCACTGTGACCCCGCAAAAGGACTTCGACAATTCGACGCTGGCGTCGCTGCCGCCGACCTGGGGTGGTTTCACTGCCGCGGGCCAGTCCGTGACGCTGCCTGAAGTCAATACGGTGGGCTGGGCCAACAAGCCGTTCCGCATCGACGATCCGTTGGGCGTCAATGGCACGGGCGTGGTGGTGAACCAGAACGTGGTCACCCGCGACCTGGTCCACAAGTTCTACCAGAACCAGATGCAGATCAATGGCGGCAAGAACGACAAGTTCGCGGCCTTCTCGGACGCCGGCGGCCTCACCATGGGCTACTACGACGGCAGCGGCATGGCGATGTGGAAGATGGCCAAGGATTTCGTGCTGGCCGACAACTTCTTCATGGGCGCGTTCGGTGGTTCGTTCCTGAACCACCAGTACCTGGTCTGCGCCTGCGTGCCGACCTACCCGAACGCGGATACGTCAGTGGCAGCGAAATCGATCGCGGCCGTGGCCGCTGACGGCAAGAGCCTGCAGCTGACCGGCACCAGCTCCGCGAGCATCCTGTCCGCCCGAGCTTCGTACGTGAACGACGGCGCCATTACGCCGAAGGACCCGGCCACCGGCCTGTTCTACGCCGTGAACACGATGCAGCCGGCCTTCCAGCCAAGCGGCAACGCGCCGGCCTCGACCGATGCCACCAAGCTGCTGGCCGATCCGAACGCCGCCAGCACCCTGCCGCCGCAAACCCAGGACACCATCGCCACCTATCTCGACAAGCGCGGCGTGGACTGGGCCTGGTACGCGGGCGCATGGAAGACCGTGTCGGCCGATCGCACCAAGATCTACAACAACACGACGCCGAACTTCCAGGCCCACCACCAGCCGTTCAACTTCTTCGCCGCGTTCAGCCCGGTTGACCATGCCGACTACCGCACGGCCCACCTGAAGGATTTCGACAGCCAGTTCCTGGCCGATGCCGCCGCGGGCAAGCTGCCGGCCGTGACGTTCTACAAGCCGCAGGGCAACCTGAACCAGCACCCCGGTTACGCCAACGTGGCCGACGGCGACGCCCACATCGTCGACGTGATCCAGCAGCTGCAGAAGAGCCCGCAGTACAAGAACATGCTGATCGTGGTGACCTACGACGAAAACGGCGGCTTCTACGATCACGCTCCGGTGCCGACCGCCGATCGCTGGGGTCCGGGCACGCGTATTCCGGCGATCATCGTGTCGCCGTTCGCCAGGAAGGGCTTCGTGGACCATACGCAGTACGATACGGCATCGATCCTGCGCTTCATCACGCGCCGCTTTGCCCTGCCGACGCTGCCGGGCCTGAAGCTGCGTGACGACGCGCTGGTGGCCAATGGCAAGCCGGCCATGGGCGATCTGACCAACGCGCTGGCGTTCCCGGCGCAGTAAGACAGGCATCCGCCGACGGCAAGGGGCGGCCCGCGCAACGGGCCGCCCTTTTTTTCGTGGCGGACGCTGGCGGGGCGGCGTCGGCGGATCGCCGACAGGCAGCCGATTCCGGAGTGGCTATAGTCTTGTGAGTGCCATCCCAGCGCCAAGGAGCCCGTCATCGCCGCCTGGCATTCCGATATCCCCGCCCGCCTGGACCGCCTGCCGTGGTCCGCCTGGCACTGGCGCGTCGCCATCGCCCTGGGCATCGCCTGGTTGCTCGACGGCCTGGAGGTGACCCTGGTGGGCGCCGTCGGCGCTGTCCTGTCGCGGCCCGACACCCTGGGGCTCGATGCCACGCAGGTAGGCTGGTCCGGCTCCATCTATATATCAGGGGCGGTCATCGGCGCGCTGCTGTTTGGCCGCCTGGCCGACCGGCTGGGCCGCAAGAAACTGTTCCTGGCCACGCTGGCGGTCTATATGGCGGCCACCCTGGCCACGGCCTTCTCTCCCAATTTCGCGTTCTTCGCCGTCTGCCGGTTCCTGACCGGACTGGGCATCGGCGGCGAATACGCGGCCATCAACTCGGCCATCGACGAACTGATACCGGCCCGCGTGCGCGGACGCGTGAATCTGGCCATCAACGGCAGCTTCTGGATCGGCGCGGCACTGGGCGCCGGCCTGAGCCTGGTGCTGCTGGACCCGCGCGTATTCGGCCCGGTATGGGGCTGGCGCGTCTGCTTTGCGCTGGGCGCGGTCCTGGCCGTGGCGATCGTCCTGATCCGGCGGCATGTGCCGGAAAGCCCGCGCTGGCTGACGACACACGGCCGTCACGACGAAGCCGCGCGCGTGATTGCCAGCATCGAATCGGAAGTGGCGCGGCGGCATGGCGGGTTGCCGACCCTGGACGCAGCCGCCACGGTGGCCTACGCCGGCAAACCCGTTCCGGCGCTGGGCGAGATCATGCGCCTGCTGCTGCGCCGCTACCGCACGCGCAGTGTCGTCACGTTCGCGCTGATGGTGGCGCAGGCGTTCTTCTACAACGCGATCTTTTTCACCTACTCGCTGGTGCTGACCCGGTTCCAGGGCGTGCCCGAGGAACGCGTGGCGCTCTATATCTTCCCGTTCGCGCTGGGCAACGCGCTGGGCCCGCTGGTGCTGGGCCCGCTGTTCGACCGGATCGGACGGCGCAGGATGATCGCCGTCACCTATGTGCTGTCGGGCGTCGGCCTGGCCGCCACCGGCTGGGCGTTCATGCAGGGCTGGCTCGATGCACGCGCCCAGGCCCTGTGCTGGTCCGCCGTATTCTTCCTGGCGTCGGCCGCGGCAAGCTCCGCCTATCTGACCGCCAGCGAAGTCTTCCCGCTGGAGATGCGCGCCCTGGCGATTTCGGTGTTCTACGCCGTGGGCACGGGCACGGGCGGCTTCGTCGCACCCGTGCTGTTCGGCATGCTGATCGAAACCGGCAGCCGGGGCGCGGTGGCCGTTGGCTACGGCATCGGCGCCGCGCTCGTGATCGTGGCCGGCCTGCTGGCGCTCCGCTTCGGCGTGGATGCCGAGAGGCGTGCGCTGGAGGATATCGCGCCGCCGCTGGGGGCGGAACGCGATTGACGACACCCCGGCATTTTTGAGAACCGTCCCATTTCCATGACGGTATCCGGCCGGCAGACTGTCCTTGACCGCGCAATCCCGTGCGCCTTTTTGCCCATGATGGCGACGCGCAGTCCGAACTTGTGCTCACCACCTCTTATTCAATGGCATATCATTAAGCAAAATAATATGCTTTTGCATATTTTCTGCCGCTTCACTATGATAGTAAATATTGAATCCGTCTCCCCTCGTCATGTCAGCCTTCATCCCTCAGCTACGTTCGCTTCGAAAACTGCGAGACCTGTCGCTGGCTGACATCGGGCGCACCATCGGCATGGCGGGCTCCAACCTCTCCGTCGCCTTGAGCGGCAAGCAGGATGTGCGCGCCTCGACACTCGATGCGATTGCCTCTGCGCTGGACGCCGAGTGGGTGCTGGTGCCCAAGGAGCATCTGGCGGAGGTTCGGCAGACGCTGGCCGGCAAGGCTGCCGGACCCGACAGGGGCGCCCCGACTTCCGTCGATTTGCTGCTCGGGGATGAGACATGAGCGACGAACTCCGGCCGCGCTATCTGTCCGTGCACTTGCACGGCGTACTCTGTGGCTACCTCTGCGAAGCAGGGCGAACCACGCGCTTCGTGCCGGGCGAGCAGTTTCGCGGCGATCCCGGCCGGCCGACGCTCAGTCTGTCGCTGACCATCCCCGGCAATGAACCGTTGACTGGCACCATCCTGTCGAATCCGTTCCACCCCGCGGTCTACAACGTCGGCGGCGAACTTCCCCCCTACTTTGCCGGGCTGCTGCCCGAGGGCGAACTGCGCAAGCGGCTGGAAGCCACGCGTCACCATCCGGATGATCGCGACGACTTCGGCGTGCTGGCGGCGGCCGGCGAAGACCTGCCCGGGGCCTTGACCGTGCGCCCGGCCAATCTGGACACCTTGCCCGATCATGTCCGCACCATCGGGGTGACGGGTGGCGCGGACAACCTCGAGATCGCCGTCGTGGAAGGCGCGACCGAAGGTGCCGCCTCGGTGTCCGGCGTGCAGAACAAGCTGGCGCTGTCTACCGCGCACGCAGGCCGGCGCTACACCATGCCTACCCACGGGCGGCTGTCCGACCTGATCGCCAAGCTGCCGGCACGCAACGACGACAGCCAGATCTATAACGAATATGTGTCGATGCAACTGGCCCAGGCAGCCGGCGTGGCGGTGGCCGTGTGCCGGCCGCAGCCGCTGGCGGCCATCGATGTGCCGGGCCTGGCCGATGCGTTGGGCGCGGACCTGCACTTCCTGGCAGTGGACCGCTTCGATCGCGAGCCCGGCGGCCGGGTCCATGCCGAGGACGGCTGCCAGATCCTGACGCGCATGCCGGCACGCAAGTACGCCGGCAACGACGCCTACGTGGCCATCGTCCGGCTGCTGGACCGGCTGAGCGTACGCGGCATCGAAGACGTCCGGCAGTTCTTCATGCGGCAAGCCGTCCATACGCTGCTGGGCAACAGCGACGCTCACCTGAAGAACTTCTCGTTCCTCTATCGCAATGGCACGATGCCCGAGCTGTCGCCGGCCTATGACATCGTCAGCGTGGCCGCCCTGCCGGGCTTCGCGGCTTTCGGACAGAACGTCGCCATCGATCTTCTGCAACGCAGCCAGACACTGGAAACCTACCGGGACTTCGCGCGCGAAGCCCGGATTGCCGAGCGCATCGCCGTCGCCGCCGTGAAGGACGCCGTGACCATGGCCCAGGAACGGTGGCCCGCGCTGCTCGATTCGCTGCCGACGCCAGTGGCGATGAAGTCCGTGGTGCTCGAACGACTGCGCACCCTGCCGCTGGCATTGCTGCGCCGGCGATAACCGGGTACCACAATGCGGGACGCATTTTGAGACACGTCCCATTTTTTTCTGCTTGACGGCGGCCCAGAATGGTTGCGTCAGGCGCGAATCGCGCCGGCTTAACCAGACAATAGAGGGGTCAATCTCATGCAATATCAAGCAGAGCAGCATGTTGCGTTGAAGGACGTGGGGGCTGTGACGACGGACTACCCGCACGACGCGCAGTCGCGTGAAAGAGAGAAGGACGCCGATCCGGCAACCACATTGGGACTACGGAAACTGGCACCCGGCGAAACCTGCTCGATCATGGATTTGAAGGGGTGCCTTGCTGGCCGCAGGCCCCCGCCAAGCCGGCGAGACATCGCGCAAGCCGTGGACGACGCCGAGTCACCTGACATGCACGATGCCGATCCAACAACGACACTTGGCCTCCCCCCTCTCGCTCCGGGGCAAACTTGCTCCATCATGGACTTGAAAGGATGCCTGGCGGGCCGCAGGCAGGGCTCGCCCCTGACGGACGACGAAATCGAAGCGGCCATTGATGCCGAAGTCTGCGCAAGGTATCTCCGGAGCTTTGCATGATCGGGCTGGATACCAACATTCTCGTCCGGTTCTTTACCCGGGACGATCCCATCCTGACTGCCAAAGCAGACATGTTAATGGCGTCGCTTTCACGAAACGCTCCGGGTTACGTTGCCATTGCTGTACTGGTGGAACTGATCCGTGTCATGAGGAGAATCCGTGGAGCAACGCGATCTGAAGTGGCCCGGGTTCTTGAATGGCTGTTGAAAAGCCGGGAGTTGGTCATCGAGTCCCATGCCATCGTGGAATCGGCGTTTCTCCTATTCAGGGAGACGTCGGCAGATTTCCCCGACTGCCTGATCCAGCGAACCTGCCAGAGCGCCGGCTGCCATCACACGGCCACCTTCGACCGCAAGGCCGCCCGTGCCATCGGCATGAGGCTGGCGCTATGAGGCAAGGCGGACGCTCAACTCAGGCCGTCCAGCACCAGATGCTGTCCGTGCATGGCCTCTGCCCCGTCCGATGCCAGGAATGCCACCGCCCGCGCGGCGGCGCCGGTGGATACCCACTGCGCCGGATCGGCCGACGGCATGGCGTGGCGGTTGGCGGGCGTATCGAGAATGCTGGGGGCAATGCTGTTGACGTTGATGCCCGAGCTTCTGACTTCGTGCGACAGGCTTTCCACCAGCCGCTGCAGCGCGCTCTTGGAAGCGGTATAGGCGCCCATCGCGGCCGCGCCGCTGGCGGCACCGCGCGCGGAAACGGCCACGACCTTGCCGCTGCGCTGAAACATCATGGCCGGAATGAAATGGCCCGTGACGGCGACGAACGACCAGGCGTTCAGGTCCATCATGCGCTGCCAGGATTCGCGGCTCAAGGCGTGGGTGGGCTCGCCCATCTCGAAGCCGCCGGCCACGTGCACCAGCACATCGACCGTGCCGAACGCGTCGAGGATGGCGGCCGCCACGGGGGCCATCGCCGTATCGGAGGTCACGTCGGCCGCGTGCAGCAGCGTGCCGCCGTGGTCGGGCTCGGGGTGCGCAAACACGCTCTGCAGGTGCTGCAGGTTGTGGTCGATCAGCGCCAGCCGTGCGCCCTCTCCGGCGAACCGGCTGGCCACGGCGCGACCCAGCGCGCCGGCGGCGCCGGTAATGACGACATGACGACGGGGTGCCTTGGCTTCCATGGTGAACTCCGGCAAAAACGGTCCTTCCACCATAGTGCCTTGACCGGGACTCCGCCAGCGCCGGTCCGGGCGCTGACTCGCAGCCCGGCCCGGCGCGCCCAACTGTACAGCAAGCGGCACCGGCATCTGTGTATGGCCGCCCGGCCGATGTTCGGGCAAGATGCCGCACCGCCCCTAGCCGGGCCTACCGTACCAGGACAAGGAAGTGCCCCTCACCCGCATCAAGCAGAGCGAAACCCTGCTGGCCGTGCTGGCCCTGATCGGCTCCATGGCGTCGCTATGCGTCGGGACATCGTTTGCCAAGAGCCTGTTCGGCGCCATTGGCGCCCAGGGCACGGTTGCGCTGCGCGTCGGCTTTGCGGCGTTGATCCTGATCGCGGTCTGGCGGCCGTGGCGCTTCCCGTTGTCGGGCAAGCATGCCCGCGCCATTGCGCTATATGGGGCGGCACTGGGAGCCACGAACCTGCTGTTCTATATGTCGCTGCGCACCATCCCGCTGGGGTTGGCGATCGCCATCGAATTCACGGGCCCACTGGCCGTTGCGGTGTTGTCGTCCCGCAAGGCCATCGATTTTCTCTGGATTGCCTGCGCTGTGGCTGGCCTTGTCCTGCTGCTGCCGCTGGGCGAGGCCGCGACCCATCTGGATCCGGTGGGTATTGGCTATGCGTTGGCGGCCGGCGTGGGCTGGGCGCTCTATATTGTGTTCGGCCAGATGGCAGGCAACGCGCATGGCGGCCAGGCGACTTCGCTGGGCATGACCATGGCGGCGCTGGTTGCGCTGCCTTTCGGCCTTGGCCATGCCGGCACGCAGATCTTCAGCCCCGGGCTGCTGCTCTCCGGTCTGGCGGTCGGCCTGATGTCGAGCGCGATTCCCTATTCGCTGGAGATGGTGGCACTGAAGCGGCTGCCGCGCAGGACCTTTGGCATTCTGCTGAGTCTGGAGCCGGCCATGGGTGCCCTGGCGGGCCTGGCATTCCTGCACGAACAGCTCACGGCCATCCAGTGGGTGGCCATTGCCGCCATCATCACGGCGTCGATTGGCTGTACGGCGACATCGCGCGGCAAGCACTGACGGCCTGTCAAACCGCCCGTCGTGGGCTCGAACGCGGGCTAGTTGTCCGCGAACCAGTCGCGCGGCAGCCAATGCGCGCGTTGTGGCCGGTGCGCGCGGTCCTGCGCCTCGACCAGCGACAGGCTGACCTCATGCAGAAAGCTGTCCTCCGGATTGCGACGTGCGGCAAATCCGCAATCGCGCATGATGGCAAGCATGCGCCGGTTCTCGCTCAGCACGTCGCCACGCATACCCTGGAGCCGGCGGGTCCTCGCAATCTGTTGCAGCCGTTGGATCAACCGCCGGCCCAACCCCTGCCCTTGCCAGTCGTCCGCCACCACCACGGCCAGTTCCGCCACGTTGTCGGCATTCACCACGTATTCGGCGTTGGCGACGATCGATTCGCCACCATCCTCGGCGTGCACGGTCACCACTATGGCGGCGTCCCGGTGCGGATGGTGGGCGACAAAGCCTTGGATGATGTCGTCCGACACCCGGCCTCCGGTCAGAAACCGGTAGTAACGGCTCTCACGCGACAGGCCATCCACAAATGCGCGCAGCCCTGCCTGGTCCGCTGCCCGTACCGCACGCACCGTCACCTGTTGGCCACCGCGTGCTGTCCACCGTTCTTCGGTAATCCGCGAACCCGTGCTGCTGTCGCCTGCGTCGTCGCCATCGCTCATGGCCCACCCCTGACTTCATCTTCTGTAGGCAGAACTATAGTCGAAACCCTGACTTTTTCAAATGAAGTTAGAGTGCTATCCTCAAATCATGAATACGTCACTGCCGCCGCCTGTGTCGCCCGAGGCCTTCGCGCAATGCTCGATCGCGGCCACGCTATCGCTGATCGGCGAAAAGTGGACAATTCTTATCTTGCGCGACGTGTTTTCGGGGGTCCAACGTTTCGATGACTTTCTGGAGCGGCTCCAGTGCTCGCCCGCCGTGCTGTCGGCGCGGCTGAAGACGCTGACGGAAGCCGGGCTGCTGCGCAAGGTTAGCTACAAGACGCCAGGCGAGCGCGAGCGCTTTGCCTACCGCCCGACCCGTGCCGCCGTGGAGCTGTTGCCGGTGATCGTCGGCCTGATGCAGTGGGGCGATGCCCATATGAAGGCCGAAGGCCAGGGGCCGGCGGAGATCCGCTCGCGGGTCAACGGACTCAAGGTGCGCGCCGCACTGATCGACGAAGCCGATCAACTGGTCTCCCCTTCCGACATGCAGCTGATTTCCCTGCTGCCCCAGCCCGAAAAGGCCGACTGACCCCAAGACCCTGCGGCCTGCGCACGCACCGGCGCCGCACATTGCACCGCACCATAGCCGTGCGTCCGCCCAACTCTGGCGCCGCACCATGATGCGGATTAGTGCATCATACGGCACTATCTAGCGCATTTTCCCTTCTCGAAGTCTCCAAACCACCACTTGGTGGGGCTGGCATATCGCTTGCGATAGGAAGCGTGGGCCGGTCAACGGCGATCTGCCCACCCCACACAGCACGACTGCTATCCGTAGGTAGCAGCCGTCAGGACAACGGCGTCCCCAGAACTGGCTCATCAGCGCCAGCCTCTCGGGACGCCTTTTGTTTTTGGAGCCCAAGAATGAACGGCAAAGCCACCCGGATCGATCTGCTAAGTCTGAAGACCCCGCAGATGCGCGCCTTCCACCTGACCTGGATGGCGTTCTTCGTCTGTTTCTTCGCCTGGTTTGCCTGCGCGCCGCTGATGCCGGTGCTCAAGGGCGAGTTTGGCCTGACCGCCGGCCAGATTGCCAATATCAATATCGCCGCCGTGGCCGTGACCATCCTGGTGCGTCTGGTGATCGGCCCGATGTGCGACCGCTTCGGTCCGCGCAAGACGTACACCGGCCTGCTGGCCATCGGTGCGATGCCGGTGATCGGCGTGGCGTTTGCCCAGAACTACGAGACCTTCCTGTTTTTCCGCCTGCTGATTGGGGCGGTGGGTGCGAGCTTCGTCATCACGCAGTACCACACGTCGGTGATGTTCGCGTCGAACGTGGTGGGCACCGCCAATGCGGCGTCGGCCGGCTGGGGTAACGCGGGCGGCGGCGCCGCACAGGGCGCGATGCCGCTGCTGCTGGCCGCCGTACTGTTCCTGGGCGTGGACCACGCCATGGGCTGGCGCGTGGCGCTGATCGTGCCGGGCGTGCTGATGCTGATCATGGCCGTCGTCTACTGGCGCTTCACGCAGGACTGCCCCGAAGGCAACTTCTCGGACCTGCGCGCCCGCGGCATCGCCGTGAGCGGCGGCAAGGGCGGTGGCGGCTGGGCCAGCTTCCGCGCGGCCAGCGCAAACTACCGCGTCTGGATGCTGTTCATCACGTACGGCGCATGCTTCGGCGTGGAAATTTTCATCCACAACGTGGCCGCCACCTACTACGTCGACCACTTCGGCCTGTCGCTGTCCGCCGCCGGCATGGCCGCTGCCAGCTTCGGCCTGCTGGCGCTGTTCGCCCGGGCATTGGGCGGCTACGTGTCGGATCGCGTGGCCCGCCACCGTGGTCTCGACGCGCGGTCGATCGTGCTGTTCGTCTTCATTCTGGGCGAAGGCCTGGGCCTGCTGGCATTTGCGCATGCCGCGGGCGTGGTCACCGCCGTCGCCGCCATGCTGACGTTCGGCCTGTTCACCCACATGGCCTGCGGCGCCACCTACGCGCTGGTGCCGTTCATCGACCGCAAGGCGCTGGGCGGCGTGGCCGGGATCATCGGCGCTGGCGGCAACGTCGGCGCGGTGGCCGCGGGCTTCCTGATGAAAGGCCTGGGCGACCTGCAGCAGACGCTGACGTACCTGGGCGTGGCCGCCACGCTGGCCGCGCTGTGCGCCATCGCCGTGCGCTTCAGCGCCGAGCACAAGGCGCAGGAACAAGCCCTGTACGACAGCGCGCTGGCCAACTGATCGACGCCAACAAACCACGTTACGACTCTCCGGACAAGGAAAGCATCATGAAGATCATCATCGTCGGGCACGGCATGGTCGGCCACAAGTTCCTGGAATGCCTGGCAGAGGCCGGCGCACAAGACCTGGAAGTGACGGTGCTCTGCGAGGAGCCGCGCCCCGCCTACGATCGCGTCCACCTGTCGGAGTTCTTCGCCGGCAAGTCGGCCGATGACCTGTCGCTGGTGCCGGCGGGCTTCTTCGACCAGCACAACAACATGCTGCTGCGCCTGAATGCCAAGGCCACGGCCATCGATACGGCCGCGAAGACGGTCACCACGTCCACCGGCGAAACGCTGCCCTACGACAAGCTGGTGCTGGCCACCGGCTCGTACCCGTTCGTGCCGCCGCTGCCGGGCAAGGACCGCAAGGACACCTTCGTCTACCGCACCATCGAAGACCTGGAGGCGATGCTGGAATGCGGCCGCCGCGCCCGGTCGGGCGTGGTCATCGGCGGCGGCCTGCTGGGGCTGGAGTGCGCCAAGGCGCTGCGCGACATGAACCTGGACACCCACGTGGTGGAGTTCGCCCCGCGCCTGATGGCCGTGCAGGTCGACGACGGCGGCGGCCGCATGCTGCGCCAGAAGATCGAAGACCTCGGCGTGAAGGCGCACACGGGCAAGAACACCGTGGAGATCGTCGATGGCGTGGACGGCACGCACCGCATGAACTTTACCGATGGCACGCATCTGGACACCGACATGATCGTGTTCTCGGCCGGGATTCGTCCGCGTGACGAACTGGCCCGCGACAGCGGCCTGGCCATTGGTCCGCGCGGCGGCATCGTGATCGACGACAACTGCCTGACCTCGCACCCGGACGTCTACGCCATCGGCGAATGCGCGCTGTGGGACGGCAAGATCTACGGCCTGGTGGCCCCGGGCTACGATATGGCCCGCGTGGCCGCCCGCCATCTGCGGGGCGAGGCCGCCCGGTTCACCGGCGCCGACATGAGCACCAAGCTCAAGCTGATGGGCGTGGACGTGGCCAGCATCGGCGACCCGCACGGCAATGCGCCGGGCAGCCGCTCGTACCAGTTCACCGACGAGCGCAAGCAGGTCTACAAGAAGCTGGTGGTGTCCGATTGCGGCAAGTACCTGCTCGGCGGCGTGCTGGTGGGCGATGCCGCCGAATACGGCACGCTGCTGCAGATGATGCTGAACCGCATCGAGCTGCCCGAATCGCCGGAATTCCTGATCCTGCCGTCGTCGGATGGACAGGCCCGGCCGGCACTGGGCGCCGACGCGCTGCCCGACACGGCCCAGATCTGCTCGTGCAACAACGTCAGCAAGGGCCAGATCTGCGCGGCCGTGACCGATGGCGCCACCAGCATCGGCGCGCTGAAGTCGTGCACCAAGGCCGGCACGGCCTGCGGCGGCTGCGTGCCGCTGGTCACGCAGATCATGAAGGCCGAGATGAAGAAACAGGGCATGGCCGTGAACAACCATGTCTGCGAGCACTTCCCGTACTCGCGCCAGGAGCTGTACCACCTGGTGCGCGTGGGCAAGATCAAGACCTTCGACGACCTGCTGGCCGCGCATGGCAAGGGGCTGGGCTGCGACATCTGCAAGCCCACCGTGGGCAGCATCCTGGCATCGTGCTGGAACGAATTCGTGCTCAAGGAAGAACATGCGAGCCTGCAGGATTCGAACGACTACTTCCTTGCCAATATCCAGAAGGACGGCACCTATTCCGTGGTGCCGCGCATGCCCGGCGGCGAAGTCACGCCAGACGGCCTGATCGCCGTGGGCCACGTGGCCAAGAAGTACGGTCTGTACACCAAGATCACCGGCGGCGCGCGGGTGGACATGTTCGGCGCCCGCCTGGAAGAACTGCCGCTGATCTGGGAAGAACTGGTGGCGGCCGGGTTCGAATCCGGCCACGCCTACGGCAAGTCGCTGCGCACGGTGAAGTCGTGCGTGGGCTCCACGTGGTGCCGCTACGGCGTGGACGACTCGGTCGGCCTGGCCATCGACATCGAAAACCGCTACAAGGGCCTGCGCGCGCCGCACAAGATCAAGTTTGGCGTATCGGGCTGCACCCGCGAGTGCGCCGAAGCCCAGGGCAAGGACGTGGGCATCATCGCCACCGAAAAGGGCTGGAACCTCTACGTCTGCGGCAACGGCGGCATGAAGCCGCGCCACGCCGAACTGCTGGCCGGCGACCTGGACCGCGACACGCTGATCCGCTACGTCGACCGCTTCCTGATGTTCTACGTACGCACCGCCGACCGCCTGCAACGCACCAGCACCTGGCGCGACAACCTCGAAGGCGGCCTGGACTACCTGAAGGCCGTGGTCATCGACGACAAGCTGGGCATCGGCGCCGAACTGGAAGCCGAAATGCAGCACGTGGTGGACACCTACGAGGACGAGTGGAAGAAAGCCATCACCGACCCGGAAACCCGCAAGCGATTCCGCCACTTCGTCAACAGCGACCTGCGCGACGACAACCTGGTCTTCCTGGAAGCGCGCGGCCAGATCCGCCCCGCCACGCCGGAGGAACGGAACTTGCAGCGTTCCCGCCTGAGCCACATTCCCGTGGTCGCCGTGCCCGCAAAAGCAGCCTGACACAAGGAGAACGTGATGAGCCAAACCCACCATCCCGAAACCTGGACCGCGATTTGCACCTTGCGCGATATCGTGCCCAATACTGGTGTCTGCGCACTGGTCGACAGGCAGCAGGTAGCGGTCTTCCGCGTCGGCCGCGGCGAAGCGGTCTACGCCATCGCCAATTTCGACCCCAATTCGCAGGCCAACGTGCTGTCGCGCGGGCTGGTCGGCAGCCTCGGCGAGCGCGTGGTGGTGGCGTCGCCGATCTACAAGCATCACTTCGACCTGCGCACCGGCGAGTGCCTGGAGGCGCCCGAGCACTCGGTCAACGCCTACGCCGCGCGCGTCTATGACGGCAAGGTCTGGGTGGCCGCCTCGGTCGTCCAGCGCGAGGCCGAGGCGGGCAAGGTCGAGGAAGAAATGGCCGCCTGACCCGCAGCCCAGCTGCCAACACGCCAACACGTCCACACGCCCACACGTCATTACGCCAACAGGCCCCCAGGAAGATGATGTCCACGACGCCCCCCGCCTCGTCTCCCGCCACCCCGGCCAAGCCACGGCTGGTGGTGGTTGGCAACGGCATGGCCGCCATGCGCACGGTCGAGGAACTGCTGAAGCTCGCGCCGGACCTGTACGACATCACGGTGTTCGGCGCCGAGCCGCACGGCAACTACAACCGCATCCTGCTGAGCCCGGTGCTCGCCGGCGAAAAGACCGTCGACGACATCATGCTCAACACGCGCGACTGGTACGCGCAAAACGGCATCGAACTGCTGGCCGGCGACCCCGTGGTGGCCATCGACCGGCCGCGCCGCACCGTGCGCTCGGCTTCCGGCAAGGCCGTCCACTACGACCGCCTGCTGCTGGCCACGGGCTCCAGGCCGTTCATCATTCCGGTACCCGGTCATACGCTGGACGGCGTGATCGCCTTCCGCGACATCCAGGACGTGGAAACCATGCTGCACGCCGCGCGCAACCATCGCCACGCGGTGGTGATCGGCGGCGGCCTGCTGGGTCTGGAGGCCGCCAATGGCCTCATGCGGCAAGGCATGGATGTCACCGTGGTGCATCTGGCCGACAGCCTGATGGAGCGCCAGCTGGACAAACCCGCCGCCGACCTGCTCAAGCTGGCGCTCGAACGCAAGGGCCTGCGCTTTCTGCTAAGCGCCCAGACGGCCGGCATTCTTGGCCAGGACCGCGTGGCCGGCGTGCTGTTCAAGGACGGCACGCGGATTCCGGCCGATCTGGTGGTGATGACCGCCGGCGTGCGCCCCAATATCGAGCTGGCCGCCGGCGCCGGCCTGCGTTGCGAGCGCGCCATCGTGGTGGACGACACGCTGCAGACCTTCGATCCGCGCATCTACGCCGTGGGCGAATGCGTGCAGCACCGCAATGCCACGTTTGGCCTGGTGGCCCCGATCTGGGACCAGGCCCGCGTCTGCGCCGCGCATCTGGCCGGCGCCGGGCATCGGCGCTACGTGCAGCAGGCCACGGCCACCAAGCTCAAGGTGACGGGTGTGGACCTGTACTCGGCCGGCGATTTCATCGGCGCCGAAGGCAGCGAGGACCTCGTCCTGCGCGATCCGCGCCGCGGTGTCTACAAGCGCCTGGTCCTGCAGGACGGCCGGCTGGTCGGCGCCGTGCTGTATGGCGACGTGAAGGATGGCCCGTGGTATTTCGACCTGATCCAGTCCGGCAAGCCCGTGGCCGCGCTGCGTCAGCGCCTGCTGTTTGGCCAGGCGCAATGCGAGGCCCTGGCGGCCTGACACAAGCTCCCCGGCCCGCGCCGCCCCCGACCGAAGAGAGTCTGCCGTGAACCTGTCCGATATTGCCGTGGTTGCCACCACCTCCACCAAGACGGTCTCCACCACCTGCCCGTACTGCGGCGTGGGCTGCGGCGTACGCGCCACCGCGCGCGCCGACGGCCAGGTGGATGTACAAGGCGATGCCGACCACGCGTCGAACCATGGCCGCCTGTGCGTCAAGGGCTCGGCGCTGGGCGACACGGTCAGCCTGGACGGCCGCCTGCTCCATCCCCAACTGCGCGATGCCGACGGATCGCTGCGTCGCGTGAGCTGGGACCAGGCGCTCGACAAGGTGGCCAGCGGCTTTGCCGACGTCATCGCCAGGCACGGCCCCGACGCCGTGGCCCTGTACGTGTCGGGCCAGATCCTGACCGAGGACTACTACATCGCCAACAAGCTGATGAAGGGCTTTATCGGTTCGGCCAACATCGACACCAATTCGCGGCTGTGCATGTCGTCGGCCGTGGCCGGCCACAAGCGCGCGTTTGGCGAAGACCTGGTGCCGTGCAGCTACGAAGACCTGGAACAGGCCGATCTGGTGGTGCTGGTGGGCTCGAACACGGCCTGGTGCCATCCGATCCTGTTCCAGCGCCTGACCCGCGCCAAGGAAGCACGGCCCGACATGAAGATCGTGGCCATCGATCCGCGCCGCACCGCCACCTGCGAACTGGCCGACCTGCACCTGCCGCTGCGCCCCGGCACTGACGTACGGCTGTTCAACGGCCTGCTTGGCTACCTGGCGCGCCACGGCCACACCGATGCGGCCTTTGTCGATGCCCATACGGCCGGCCTGGACGACGCGCTGGCCGTGGCCAACGCCGATGGCGCCGATGCCGCGGACCTGACCGCCCTGGCCCGTGCCTGCAAGCTCGATCCGCAGGACCTGCAGGCGTTCTTCGCACTGTTCGCCGGTACGCAAAAGGTCGTCACGGCGTTCTCGATGGGTGTGAACCAGTCGTCGGCGGGCACCGACAAGGTCAACAGCATCATCAACTGCCATCTGCTGACCGGCCGCATCGGCCGTCCGGGCATGGGTCCGTTCTCGCTGACCGGGCAGCCCAACGCCATGGGCGGGCGCGAAGTGGGCGGGCTGGCCAATATGCTGGCCGCGCACATGGAACTGGCCAACCCGGTGCATCGCGACATCGTGCAGGACTTCTGGCAGTCGCCGCACATGGCCGACAAGGCCGGCCTCAAGGCCGTGGACCTGTTCAACGCCATCGAGGCCGGCCAGGTCAAGGCCGTGTGGGTCATCGCCACCAACCCGGTGGTCAGCCTGCCCGACGCGGACCAGGCACGCCGTGCGCTGGCCAGGTGCGAACTGGTGGTGTCGTCGGACATCGTCACGCACACCGATACCAATGACGCCGCGCACGTGCTGCTGCCCGCGCTGGGCTGGGGCGAGAAGGACGGCACGGTCACCAACTCCGAGCGCCGCATTTCGCGCCAGCGCGCCTTCCTGCCGGCCCCCGGCGAGGCCCGCGCCGACTGGGACATCCTGTGCGACGTGGCCCGCCGCATGGGTTTTGCCGGCTTCGACTACCAGACCCCGCACGAGATCTTCGACGAACACGCGCGGCTCTCGGCGTGGCGAAACGGCGATGCCAGCGACCGCGACGCGCCGCGCATGTTCGATATCGGCGGTCTGGTCGGGCTGACCCAGGACGAATACGACGCCTTCGCGCCGGTGCAATGGCCGTACCGCGCCGCCACGCCGGGTGGTACCGAGCGCCTGTTCGAGGACGGCCGCTATGCGTTTGCCGATGGCCGCGCCCGTTTCGTGCCGACCGCGGCCCGCGCGCCGGCCCACGCGGCCGACGACGAATTCCCGCTGATCCTGAACACGGGCCGCGTGCGCGACCAGTGGCACACCATGACGCGCACCGGCAAGGCCGCGCGGCTGTCCGACCACCTGCCCGAGCCGTTCGTCGACATGCACCCGCAGGACGCGCTGCTGTGCGGCGTGGGCGAAGGCAAGCTCGCCCGCGTGACCAGCCGCTGGGGCGCCATGGTGGCCCGGGTGCGGTTTGGCGGGGGCATTGCGCGGGGCAGCGTGTTCGTGCCGATTCACTGGAACGATCAGTTCAGTTCCGATGCGCGCGTGGGCGCCGTGGTCAATCCGGTGGTCGATCCGGTCTCGGGCGAGCCCGAGTTCAAGCACACGCCGGTGCGCGTGGAGGAATTCCGAGTCTCGTGGCACGGCTTCGTGCTGAGCCGCAACGCGCTGCCAGCCGATTCGCTGACCTACTGGACGCGCATCCAGGGCAAGCAGTTTCAGCGTTACGAATTCGCCGGCCGGGAAACCGTCGCTGACCGCGCCGCCTGGGCGCGGGCCCTGCTGGGCGTGCACGACCCCGACGCGGACTGGCTTGAATACGAAGACCGCTCGGCCGGGGTCTATCACGCGGGGTTCGTGGTCAACGACCGGCTGGAAGCGTGCGTCTACGTGTCCACGCGGGCCGATCTGCCGTCGCGCGCCTGGCTTTCGCAACTGTTCGGGCAGGATCGGCTGGAAGACCCCGACCGTATCGGCCTGCTGCTGGGCCAGCCGATGGAGAAGACCGCCGATGCCGGCCCCACGGTGTGCGCCTGCTTCGGCGTGGGCCGCAATACGATCTGCGACGCCGTGCGCAAGCACGACCTCAAGACGCCGGCCGACATCACCGCCTGCGTGAAGGCCGGCGGCAACTGCGGGTCTTGCGTGCCGGAACTGCGCAAGCTGCTGGCGGAGATCCGGATCGCCGAAGCCGCCTGAGCGCCTTCGCGAATCGGGGCGATATCGGCGATATCGGCGGATGGCGCGGCAGCCCATGCGGCTCCCGCGCCATTTTTGCGCCCACTTCTTGACATTTAGTCCAGCACTATACAAACTGTCCAGCATCGAATTTCCTCGAATTCCATCGCCCGAGATGATGCAACGTACGCCCGAGCAGCGTCTGCTGCTGGACCAGCTCAAGCAGATTGCCGATGGCCTGGGCCAGACGCTGGCGCCGTTCTGCGAGGTCGTGGTGCACGACCTGCTGGAGCCTGGCCAGTCGATCCTGGCCATCCACAACAACCTGTCGGGCCGCGCCGTGGGCGATCCCACCACGGAGCTGGGCGAAGCCCGCATCACGGACCCCGACTATCCGCAGGTGCTGGCCAACTACGCGAACCAGTTTGCCGATGGCCGCCTGGCCAAGAGCACGTCCATCGGCATCAAGGACAGCAGCGGCCGCTACATCGCCGCGCTGTGCATGAACGTGGATCTGACGCTGTTCCGCAGCCTGCAGATGGCCATGGGCCAGTTCGTGCAGACCGCCGCGGACGGGCCCGAGGAAACGCTCGACCCCGCCAGCACCGAAGTGCTGCGCTCGCGCATCGACGCCTTCGCAGCGCGGCTGGCCACCACGCCCCGCGCGCTGAAGACCGACGAGCGGCGCGCGCTGCTGGCCGAACTCAAGGCGTCCGGCCTGCTGGAAGTGCGCCGGGCCATGGAAACCATCGCGGCACACCTGGGCGTGTCGCGCGCAACCGTCTACAGCTATGCACGCTAATTCCGCCGCGCAGTTGCTACTGCTCGACAAGCACGCCGTGGAAGCGGCGCTGGTCCCCGACGATGTCCTGGCCGCCGTGCGCGAGGCCTTTATCCTGCACAGCCATCGCGAGGGACGCGTCTTTCCGCTGATCCGCGAAAAGCTGGCGACCGGCGGTGTGTTCGGCATCAAGGCCGGCGACGTCGGCCGGCAGAATCTGCTCGGCTTCAAGGCTGCGGGATTCTGGCCCGGCAACCGCGAGCGCGGCGGCGAGCCGCACCAGGCCACCATCGTGCTGATCGATCCGGCGACCGGACGGCCCGTGTGCATACTCGACGGCAACGCGATCACCACGGCGCGCACCGGCGCCGCCGGCGGCATCGGGCTACAGGCCCTGGCACGGCCCGACAGCCGCCGCGTATGCGTGTTCGGCACCGGCGTACAGGCGCGCGTGCAGCTGTCCTATGCGCTGGCGCTGCTGCCATCGCTGACCGACGTGCGCTATGTGAGCGCCAGCGGCGCGCCCAGCGCCAGCTTCGAAGCCGAATTCGCCGGGCGCTGCCAGATCGCGCTGGCCACCGACCGCAATGCCGCCGTGGCCCAGAGCGATGTCGTGATCACGGCCACGACCGGTGGCGGCGCCCTGTTCGACGCCGCCGCCGTGCAACCCGGCACCCACCTGACCTGCGTGGGCGCCGACACCAGCGGCAAGCGCGAACTGCCCGAAGGCGTGCTGGAACGCGCCCGCATCGTGGCCGACGACCTGCAACAGGCGCGCAGCATCGGCGAGTGCCAGTGGGCGCCCGACCTGCACTGCATCGAGATCGGCGACCTGCTGACCGGCGCCGCCACGTTCCAGCGGCAGGCCGAAGACATCACCGTATTCGACATGACCGGCCTGGCGCTGCAAGACCTGACCGTCGCCCGCTTCCTGCATGAACGGGCCGTGGCCGATGGCACCGGCACGCGCCTGGCCTGGCCCTGGTAAGCCCCTTCCATCCCTTTCCAGACCCTGCATCCCGCACTCGATACCACCATGACGACCCTGCAACTGCCCACCTACGCCGACGTCGAGGCCGCTGCCAAGCGGCTGGAAGGCTACGCCAACCGCACCCCGGTCAACACCTCGCGCACGCTCGACGAGCGGCTTGGCGCCAAAGTGTTCTTCAAGTGCGAGAACTTCCAGCGCATGGGCGCCTTCAAGTTCCGTGGCGCGTTCAACGCGCTGTCGAAGTTCACGCCCGCGCAGCGCAAGGGCGGCGTGGTCGCCTTCTCGTCGGGCAACCACGCGCAGGGCATCGCGCTGTCGGCAAGGCTGCTGGGCATGCCGGCTACCATCGTGATGCCGCAGGACGCGCCGGCGCTGAAGGTGGCCGCCACCAAGGGCTATGGCGCCACCGTGGTGATGTACGACCGCTACAAGGAAGACCGCGAGGCCATCGGCCGCGACCTGGCCGAGAAGCACGGCATGACGCTGATTCCGCCGTACGACCATCCCGATGTGATGGCCGGCCAGGGCACCGCCGCCCGGGAACTGTTCGACGAAGTGGGTCCGCTCGACGTGCTGCTGGCCCCGCTGGGCGGTGGCGGGCTGCTGTCCGGCACGGCGCTGGCCACGCGCGCGCTGGCGCCGCAGTGCCGGCTGTACGGCGTGGAGCCCGAGGCCGGCAACGACGGCCAGCAGTCGTTCCGCAGCGGTGCGATCGTGCATATCGACACGCCCAAGACCATTGCCGACGGCGCGCAGACGCAGCACCTGGGCCAGTACACATTCCCGATCATCCGGCGCGACGTCAACGACATCCTGACCGCGTCGGACGCGCAACTGGTGGAGGCCATGCGCTTCTTCGCCGAGCGCATGAAGATGATCGTCGAGCCGACCGGCGCCCTGGGCCTGGCGGCCGCCCTGCAGATCAAGGATCAGCTCAAGGGCAAGCGCGTGGGCATCCTCATCAGCGGCGGCAACGTCGATATCTCGTGGTTCTGCGAGCTGATGGGGCGTTGACATACCGATGGCGCCGACTTGCCGCCATGTGAACGGCTGACCCTCTCCCCCGCCCCTCTCCCCCGCCCTCTCCCCCGCCCCGCTCCCACAAGGGGGAGCGGGGCGAAAACCGGGGCCTTGCAGTCGCCCTATACCTCTTCCGACGGCTGCGCCCTGGCCACCACGACCTTCTCGGGATCGAGCTGCATGAAGATCCAGGCCGAGGCCGAGGTGATCAGCCCCACGCAGATGAAGGTGGCGTGGAAGGCCGGCAGCACGTCGAAGTGATGGGAGCCGATGCCGGCCTGGAACGTGGCCAGCAGCGCGCCGGCCGATGTCACGGCCAGGCTCATCGACAGCATCTGCACCATCGACAGCATGCTGTTGCCGCTGCTGGCGTTGACCCCGCTCAGGTCCTTGAGCGTGACGGTGTTCATGGCCGTGAACTGGACGGAATTGACCGCGCCGAAGATCGCCATCTGGACGATCACCAGCGGCAGCGGCCGGTCCGGCGAGATCAGCGCGAACGACGCCATCACCAGCCCCACCAGGAACGTATTGGTGACCAGCACCTTGCGGTAGCCGAACTGCTCGATCAGCCGCGTGGCCAGGCGCTTGGACGCCATGCCGGCCACCGTCACCGGCACCATCATCAGGCCGGCATTGAACGGCGAATACCCCAGGCTGACCTGCAGCGTCAGCGGAATCAGGAATGGCATGGCGCCGTTGCCGATCCGCGCGAACAGGTTGCCCAACAGGCCCACGCTGAAGGTATGGATGTCAAACAGCTTGAGCGGAAACAACGGCATCTTGCTGCGCCGCGCATGCAGCACGTAGGCCGACAGCGCCGCCATGCTGGCGATCAGCAGGATCAGCACCGTGGCGTGCTGGAACCCCATGCCCGCCAGCCCGTCCAGCGAAAAGGACAGCGTCACCATGGCGATGGCCAGGAATGCGTAGCCCGCGATATCGAAGCGTCCCATGCCCGGCAGCCGCGCGTTGGGCATGTATTTCACCGTGGCAATCGCGCCCATCACCCCCACCGGCACGTTGATCAGGAAAATCCAGTGCCAGGAAAACGTCTGCGTGATCCAGCCGCCCAGCGTCGGCCCGATCAGCGGCCCGATCATGCCGGGGATCGCCACGAAACTCAGCGCCTGCAGATACTGCTCGCGCGGAAACGTCCGCAGCACCGACAGCCGGCCCACCGGCAGCAGCATCGCGCCGCCCGCCCCCTGCACCACGCGGGCGGCGGACAGCATCGGCAGCGTGGGGGCCCAGGCGCACAGCAGCGACCCCAGCACGAACAGCCCGATGGCGGTCTGGAATATCGTGCGCGTACCGAAGCGGTCGGCCAGCCAGCCCGATGCCGGGATGATCACGGCCATCGTCAGCGAATAGGCGATGACCACCGACTGCATGCGCAGCGGGCTCTCGCCCAGGCTGCGCGCCATCGACGGCAAGGCGGTGTTGACGATCGTGGAGTCGAGCGTCTGCATGAAGAATCCCACCGCCACCACCCAGAGCATGATGCGCAGCTTGGGGTCCTGGGGCATGGCGGCGGATTCGGCGGGAGGCGTGGCGAGAGACATGGCAGCGGCACGCTGATCGTGGCTAAAACCGCCACCTTAGGCGTGTGACGCGGCGTTGGCAAGTCAGGCCGGCGCAGATCGCGCAATCCGGGGGCATCACATCGACGCGCGCAGGCCCACGAAGAACCGCCGCCCCGGCGCTGGCTCGTAGTACCTGCCGTTCGCTTCATTGACGATGACCGATCCGATGTAGTGCCGGTCGGCCACGTTGTCGATGCGCCCGAACACGTACCACTGCGTGGCGCCGGTCTTGAACGTGTAGCCGGTCTTCAGGTTGAAGACGAAATATCCCGGCGCGGCCTGCGTATTCAGATCGTCCGCGTAGACCTTGCTGTCGGCCCTGGCCTCCACGCCCACCATCCACTGACCCCAGGGCTTGTAGGTCAGCTCTGCCCCGAAGCTGTGGCGCGCCGTGCCCGGCAGCCGGTTGCCGGCCGCCACGGTGGCGCCCTGCGCGTTGACGAACGCGTCTCCGAAATAGGCATCGAGGTAGGTGTACGCGAGCCCGGCGGCCAGCCGGCGGGCCGGGCCGAATGCGCCGCGCCAGCCCAGTTCCAGCCCGCGCCGGCGTACGCCGTCCACGTTCTGGTAGACCGTGCGGCCGTTGTTGTTCGACTGCGGCACGATCTCGCTGTGGCTGTCCGCATCGAACAGTGCCGCATCGATCCGCTGGCCATCCGATTCCCATTTCACGCCGATCTCGCCCTGCCGGCTGGTCGAGGCCTGCAGCCCCAGGTTGGCACCGACGCCGTTCGGGCCGTAGGCCACCTCGGTCAGCGTGGGCGTCTCGAAGCCGCGGCCCAGGTTGGCGTAGACGTTGAGGGTCTCCATCGCATGCCAGACCACGCCCAGCACCGGACTCAGGTTGCGATAGGTGGACGTGCCGCTGTCGTCGGGGCTGGCCGCCGTCACGTAGTGGTCGTCGATCCGCAGCCGCACCATGCTGGCGCGCAGGCCGCCCACGATTTCCCAGGCCGGATGCACGGTCCAGTTGAACTGCGCGTAGGCGCCGTAGTCCGCCGCCTCGTTGGTCTCGTCGCGCCGCAGCGCGCCCTGCTGCCCGTTGTCGTTGACATAGCCGTGCCGCGCGTCGCGCATGCCGTTGACTTCGAGCCCGGCCGTCCACTGCAGCGGCAGGCCGTTGGCCGTGGTCTTGCGCGTCCACGACAGCGCGCCGCCGCCATAGGTGCGATCCAGATCCACAATGCCGCCCGCCGAACTAGGCGCCGCTCCGCTGAAGCCCAATCGCTGGGTCAGTTGCCGGCCACCGCCGTACAGGCGGAAGTTCAGGCTGTCGTGATCGGTGAGCCGATGCTCGACCACCACGCCGGCCTGGGTCTGCTCCACGTCCTTGCCGGTATCGAACTGGGTGGCCGCCGCAATCGCCTGGCGCGGGTTGGCGTCGGCCTGGGCGCGCGTCAGGCCGAGCGGGTCTTCGGCCAGCGGCTGGTTGAAATAGTTGAACTGGCCCGTGATCCGGGTGGCCGTGCTGGGCTGCGCCACGACCTTGGCGTTGAGCTGGTAGCGCTTGGCCGCGCTGTGGTCGCGGTAGCCGTCGGTCTGGTAGGTCCAGGCATCGAGCGTGCCGCCCAGCCGGTCGTTGCCGCCCGCCAGCGAAACGCCCGCCTGCCACTGCCCGTCCGAGCCAAAGCCGGTCGAGGCCCGTCCGGTGAACCCGCTCTTCGGCGGATCGGGCGTAAATACCTGCACCACCCCGCCCGACGCGTTGCCGTACATCTGGGCGAACGGCCCGCGCAGTACTTCGATGCGGCTGGCATTGGCCAGGTCGAAGGTCGATGCCTGGCCCTGGCCGTCGGGCATGGTCGCCGGAATGCCGTCGATAAACAGCCGCACGCCGCGCACGCCGAAGGTCGAGCGGCTGCCAAAGCCGCGCACGGCAATCTGCAAATCCTGGGAATAGTTCTGGCGGTCGCGCACGGCGATGCCGGGGCTGGTCAGGGTCAGTTCGGACAGGTTGACCAGCGGCGAGGTGGCCGTGAAGGGATCGACCGGGATGCTGTCGATGGCCGCGGGGGCGTCGAAGCGCCGTTGCTCGTTGCGGCTGGCGCTGACCACCACATCGGGCAAGGTGGCCTCTTCGGCGGCAGCCGGCGCACCAGACGCCATGGCCAAGGCCAATGGCCCCACGAGCCAGACGGCTGCGCGGGGGCGCGAAAAAAGGGAACGGGCGGAAGTCTGGGTCCTGCCGGCAGCGTGCATGGGGGCGCGTCCCGAAGATAGACACCTCGCACGCGCGAATCGCGCGTGACGCCTAGTCTACCCTCAGTGGACATGCCGCCGCCGTCGGCCGGATTCCGACAGCGCCGCCCCGGGGGGGGCGGCAGTTGGGCCGGCGACGGTCAGTTGTTGCTGTCGACCAGCGTACGGGCGTCCACCACCTTGTCGCGGTAGGCCTCGAAGATGCGGCGCAGCGCCTGCTCCATCGTCACCTCGGGCTTCCAGCCCAGTTCGTCGATCGTGTTGTCGATCTTCGGCACGCGGTGCTGCACGTCCTGGTAGCCCTTGCCGTAGAACTCGCCCGACGACGTCTCCACGATCTTCGTCTTGCGCGCTTCCTCGGCGTACTCCGGATAATCGGCCGCCATCTTCAGCATCATCTCGGCCAGCTCGCGCACCGAGTGGATGTTCTTCGGGTTGCCGATGTTGAAGATCTTGCCGCTGGCCACGCCATCCTTGTTCTCGATGATCTGCATCAGCGCCGAGATGCCGTCCGAGATATCGGCAAACGCACGCTTCTGCGCGCCGCCATCGACCAGCTTGATCGGCTCGCCGCGCACGATATGGCCCAGGAACTGCGTCACCACGCGCGACGACCCTTCCTTCGATTCGAATATCGAGTCCAGCCCCGCGCCGATCCAGTTGAACGGGCGGAACAGCGTGTAGTTCAGGCCCTGCTCCATCCCGTAGGCGTGGATCACGCGGTCCATCAACTGCTTGGAGCAGGCGTAGATCCAGCGCGGCTTGTTGATCGGGCCGTAGATCAGCGGCGAGGCCTCGGGGTCGAACTCCTCGTCGGCGCACATGCCGTAGACCTCGGAGGTCGACGGGAACACCAGGTGCTTGCCGTACTTCACGGCGCTGCGCACGATCGGCAGGTTGGCCTCGAAATCGAGCTCGAACACGCGCAGCGGGTTGCGCACGTACGTGGCCGGCGTGGCGATGGCCACCAGCGGCAGGATCACGTCGCACTTGCGGATGTTGTACTCCACCCACTCCTTGTTGATGGTGATGTCACCCTCGGAGAAGTGCATGCGCGGATGGTTCACCAGGTCGCCCAGGCGGTCCGACGACATGTCCATGCCGTAGACCTCCCACTGCGTGGTTTCCAGGATGCGGCGCGTCAGATGGTGGCCGATGAAGCCGTTGACGCCAAGAATCAGGACTCGCTTTTGGTGCATGGATCGGGGATCTTTCAAAACGAAAAAGGGCCGCGCGGTGTCGGCCAAAACGGGTAGTTCGAAGGTCGGTCTAGCGCGCCTGTGGCGGCGGCGCAGCCGGGACGTTGGTCACCACCACACGGCGCCAGTCGCGCGCCACAACGTAGAGTGGAAGGCCTGGCGACAGTTCCAGGTAGGTCTGGGGCGACATGACCGCCATCGCGGGCTCGCCCTGCTTCCAGACCGTTGCGAAGGCCGCCATGTCGGGCACCCATCGCTGCGGTTCCACCGTGGTGCCGAATGTCAGTTCGTCCGCCGCACCGACCATCGTCAGCGGATGGCCCAGGTAGAACGGCAGTGTGTGATCCAGCATGTTGACGCCGTACAGCTTCATGCCCGGCGTCAGCCGCTGGTGGATCTGCGGCACCAGGTCGGCACCCGATGCCGGGCCGCCCACCGTCTCGTGGCCCAGCAGCGCGGCGGTGAATCCCATGTACATGCCCAGCGCGTAGACGGCCACGCTGGGCAGCACGCCACGGCGCTGCAGCAGCATGCGTGCGGCAAGGATGGCCAGCAGCATCACGACGAAGGCCACGGCGACCCAGACGGCATAGGCGCGGTAGAACGCATTGGGCGTGTGGTTGGCGTTGAGCGTGGCCACGATCGGGCTGGCCAGCAATCCGCAGATCGCAACGATAGCCATGGCCCGCAGCTGGCGGCCCCAGGCGCGCGCATCCATGCGGTCGAGCGCCACGCCGGCCAGGATGCCCAGCGCCGGGAACACCGGCACGATGTAGCCGGGCAGCTTCGAGCGCGACAGGCTGAAGAACACGAAGATGGCGATGGCCCAGATGCCGGCCATCAGCGCCGGACGGAAGCGTGCGCGCGTGGTGGCATCCTCGGCCGGGGCCGCGCTGCGCATGGCGGTCCACAGCCGGGGGAACAGGCCGGCCCAGGGCAGGAAGCCCGCCAGCACCAGCGGCACGAAGTACACGATCGGGCCGCCGCGCGAATGCACGCCGGACGTATACCGCTGCCAGTGCTCGTGGATAAAGAAGAAGTTCAGGAACTCGGGATTGCGCTCGGACACCAGGTAGAACCACGGCACGGCGACCACCAGCATCGTGACCGCGCCGGCCATCAAGTGCAGCCTGCGCCACAATCCCCAATCGCGCGTGACCAGCGTATAGACCACCAGCACCAGCCCGGGCAACGCGATGCCCACCAGCCCCTTGGTCAGGATGGCCACGCCCATCGCCGCCCAGCACGCGACCATCCAGCCCAGCCGGCTAGCTGGCGAGGCGCCCGGGTGCTGGGCCACCAGCATGCAGGCCAGGATGCACGACATCACGCCAGCCAGCGTCATGTCGAGCGTGTTGAAATGCGCGGCCACGCTCCACATCGGCGCGGCCAGCAATGCCAGCCCCGCGAACGCGGCGGCACGCGGGCCGAACCAGCGCCAGGTGGCCAGCATCGACATGCCGATGCCGAGCAGGCCGGCCAGCGCCACGGTCAGGCGCGCCTGCCATTCGCCCACGCCGAACAGCGCGTAGGTCACGGCGGTCGCCCACATATGGAATGGCGGCTTTTCGAAATACTTCAGCGCGTTGTAGCGGATCGTGACCCAGTCGCCCGTGGCCAGCATCTCGCGCGAGATCTCCGCGTAGCGCCCTTCGTCGGGGCCCACCAGGTGCCGCAGGCCCAGCGTACCGAACCACACCAGCAGCGCCACGGCCACGAACAGCGCCGTCCAGCCGGCCACGGCAGACACGCGCAAGCCAGCCGGCAGCGAAACCGTACGCGCGCGGTCAGCCGCTTCGTGCGTGATGCGTTGCTTACTGGGAGGAAGGTGCATGTCGTGTCCGGATAGGGGCCGCCGAAGTCGCGTTTGTGCCTTATCCGTCCCGCACGCGTATTGATCTCGGAGCATCGAGCGCGCAGATTAGGGAATCTGCCTTAACTTCAGATTAAGCGTGCACCTGGCCCGCCGCGATGCTACGCTTGGACCGCTCCAAGTGCATCATGCGTCCCGTCTTACTCGATACCAATAAACAGCCGTTTCAAGCAGTTTGCTCATGAGAATACTTATCGTTGAAGACGACCCCATGCTGGGCGATGGCATGCAGCGCGGCCTGAAGTTGATGGGCCACGCCGTGGACTGGTTCCGTACCGGGGCCGATGCCGACCGCGCCATTGCCGCCATGCACTACGACGCGGTGCTGCTGGATCTGGGCCTGCCCGACCAGGACGGGGTGACGCTGCTCTCGCGCTGGCGCAACCAGGGCCGCCCGACGCCGGTGGTGGTGCTGACCGCCCGCGACGCCGTGCAAAGCCGCATCAGCGGGCTGGATGCCGGCGCCGACGACTACCTGATCAAACCCGTGGATCTGGACGAACTGGCTGCCCGCCTGCGCGCCGTCACACGCCGGTCGGCGGGCATGCCGGAGCCGGTGTGGCGCCACGGCCCGCTCGAATACCACCCGGCCGCGCGGCTGGCCGTCTGGCAAGGCAAGTCGGTGGACCTGACCAGCCGCGAATCGATGCTGCTGGAACTGCTGCTGGCGCACCCCAACCGCGTGCTGACGCGCGAATTCCTGCGCGACAAGCTTTACGAGTGGGAAAAAGGCTCCGAGAGCAACACGCTCGAAGTGCATATCCACCACCTGCGGCGCAAGATCCATCCCGGCATCGTGCGCACGCTGCGCGGTGCCGGCTACACGCTCGGCACGCTCGACGCGCTGGAAACCCCCTCGACCGACACCGACACCGGCAGCGGCAACGGCACCGGGGACGATGCATGACCCTGCAGCGGCGGCTGATACTGGTCGTGCTGGCATCGGTGGCATTTGCCTGGGTCCTCACCAGCGTCATGATCTTCCTGAACGCGCGCATGGAGATCAACGAGTTCTATGACACCGCCATGGTGCGCATGGCGCAGCAGATGCAGGCGGTGCTGCCGTTGATCAGCACCGGCGCGGTACCGCCGCACCCGCAGCCAGACGGCATGGTGCCCGGCGATACCGACCTGGGCGACCTCGGCGCCGCCGGGCTTGGCGACATGGCGATCGCCACCTGGCGCGGCACCGGCCAGCCCTTCCGCATCGATCCCGACGGCGACCGCCTGCCGCGCCTGCCCGGCGTGCGCGGCTTTACCGACCAGCAGATCGATGGCGTGCCATGGCGCCTTTACTATCTGGATGGGCCCGCGGCCGGCTGGCGCGTCTGCGTGGGCCAGATCATGGCCGAGCGCGAGGAACTGGTGTGGTCGTACCTCCAGGCGCAGGTGCTGCCCTGGGTGGTGGGGCTGCCGCTGCTGACCACGCTGCTCGTGTGGGGCATCCGCCGGATGCTGCATCCGATGCTGGCGCTGTCGCACACCATCGCCACGCGGGCCCCGGGCGATCCCACGCCGATCTCGCTGCACGATGCGCCGCCCGAACTGGCGCCGCTGGTGCAAGCGATGAACCGCCTGCTGGACCGCGTATCGGCGCTGCTCGAACACGAACGCCGGCTGACCGCCGATGCCGCGCACGAAATGCGCACGCCGCTGGCCGCGCTGAAGGCGCAGTGGGACGTGGCCCGCCGCTCCGCCGACCCGGCCGAGCGTGCCCAGGCCGCCATCAACGTCGAAGCCGGCATCGACCGCCTGAGCCATCTGGTATCGCAACTGCTGACGATGAGCCGGCTGGAGGACGAGAACGGCCCGCCGTCGTGCAGCGCCGTGAACTGGCGCGATGTGTCGCAGCATGTGCTCTCCGACTGCCTCCTGCTGGCCGAACGCCGCCACGTCGACATGGAGATCGTCTGGCCGCGCCCCGACGTCAAACCCATCGACGTGTGCGGCGACCCCACGCTGCTTGGCACCATGTTGCGCAACCTGATGGACAACGCGCTGCGCTACAGCCCCGCCGGGTCTACCGTCACGCTGACCTTCGCGCCCGATTGCATCGTGGTGGCCGACCGCGGCCCCGGCGTGCAGCCGGACCAGCTGGCGCGGCTGGGCAGCCGCTTCTTCCGGGGCGGCTCGCAGCATGAACAGGGCACCGGGCTGGGCATTTCCATCGCGCGGCGCATTGCCGAACTGCACGGACTGTCGATCGACCTGGCCAACCGGCCGGCGTCGGAAGGCACCGGGCTGGTGGCGACCATCCGCATGAACAACCCCAGGGCCAGCCAGGCATGAGCGCCGCGTGGGAAGTATTTGTGGTGTTCCTGCGCCTGGGCCTGACGTCGTTCGGCGGCCCGGTGGCACACCTGGGGTATTTTCGCGAGGCGTTCGTGGCGCAGCGCCGCTGGCTCAGCGAACACGCCTATGCCGATATCGTGGCGCTGTGCCAGTTCCTGCCGGGTCCGGCCAGCAGCCAGGTAGGCATGGTGGTCGGCCTGTCACGCGCCGGCTACCTGGGCGCGCTGGCGGCGTGGATCGGCTTCACGCTGCCTTCCGCCGTGGCGCTGATCCTGTTTGCGCTGGGCCTGTCGCGCTATGGCAATCTCATGCCGGCCGGCGCGCTGCATGGGCTCAAGGTGGCGGCGGTGGCCGTGGTGGCGCAGGCAGTCTGGGGCATGGCCCGGTCGCTCTGCCCCGACGCACCGCGCATCACGCTGATGGCGCTGGCCGCCGTGGCGGTCAGCCTGGTGCCGTCGCCGGCGTGCCAGCTCGGCGTGATGGTGGTGGCCGGCCTGATTGGCGCGCGCCGCTTCCGCAGCGGCGCGGCCGTGCCGCACGAACCGCTGTCCGTGCCGGTCGGCCATGGCGTGGCGCTGCTGTGCCTGTCCGCCTTTGCGGTGTTGCTGGTGGGATTGCCGTTTGCCGCACGCGCCTCCGGCGATCACGCGGTGGCCCTGTTCGATGCCTTCTACCGTGCCGGGGCGCTGGTCTTCGGCGGCGGTCACGTCGTGCTGCCGCTGCTGCAGGCGGCCGTGGTGCCGCCAGGCTGGGTGGACAACGATACGTTCCTGGCCGGCTACGGCGCGGCGCAGGCGGTGCCGGGGCCGCTCTTCACGTTCGCCGCCTTCCTGGGCGCCGCCGGTACGCTGGCGCCCAACGGCTGGGCCGGCGGCGCGCTCTGCCTGGTGGCCATCTTCGCGCCGTCGTTCCTGCTGGTCTTCGGCGCGCTGCCCTTCTGGGAACGGCTGCGCCGCCATGGCGCCACGCGTGCCGCGCTGGCCGGTGTCAACGCGGCGGTGGTGGGGCTGCTGCTGGCGGCCTTGTATCACCCGGTCTGGACCAGCGCCGTGCTGGCGCCGGCGGATTTCGCGCTGGCCCTGCTGGCGCTGGTTGCGCTGGCCGTCTGGCGCGTGCCGCCATGGGCCGTGGTGCTGGCGTGCGCGCTGGCCGGCTGGGGGCTGCAGGCGGCCGGCATCGCATGAGACCGGAATCGATGGCGCACCGTGGCGGCCGCCTGACCATGCCCGGCCGCCTGCGCATCGCCCTGACCCGCGCGGCCACCACCCTGGCCACCACCCTGCTCATATACGGCTGCGCCACGGCACCGGCGGCCATGGCAGCGCCACCGGTCACCGCCATCTCGGTGGTCGAGCGCGACTGGCACACCGACCTCTGCATCCGCAGCGTCGATGCCGATGCGCAGCTCCTGCGCGTGACCCGGGGCTATGACGGATCCACCTATCTCTGTTTTGGCTTTGGCGACCGCCACTACCTGATCACCGGAGACCGCGGTCCGCTGACGCTGCTGTCGGCCCTGCTACCCGGCGATGGCGCGATCCTGCTGACGATCCTGCGCGATACCCCGGCCGCCGCGTTCGGCGCGGACAATGTGGTGGACCTGGAACTGGACGAAGACGGCATCGGCCGCCTGCGCGCATTCCTGAACCGGACGATCCAGGAAAACGACGCCGGCGAGCCGCTGGGGCTGGGCAATGGCCCCTATCCCGGCGGACTCTACTTCGGCGCCACGGCGCGCTACAACGGCTTCTATACCTGCAATACGTGGACGGCCGACGCGTTGCGCGAAGCGGGCATCCCGATACACGGCCCGGTGCTGTTCGCCGAGGGCGTCATGCGACAGGTGCGGGATCTGGCCGCCGCGCGACAGGGCGCACGGCCGGCGCCCTAGCAGGGGCCGGGGCTGCAGACGGTGGTTGCGCTGCCGGCAGGCGTGACCACGGTGGACGATTGCGGCGGATTGGGATCGCTGCTGCTGATCGATACGCAGCCGGCAAGGCTGAACGGCAGCAGGAGGACGGCGATGCGGGCGATCACGGCGATCGCGGCGATTCGGCTCGGTGTCATGGCTGGCTCCCCCGCGTGCAGGGGCACGCGACAGAGCCAGTATAGATAGCCACGTTCAGATTGCGACACCTGCCGCAAGGCGTCCGTGCCGGGCGGGCCGTTGCGACCCGCCCGGTCAGCGCCTCAGTGGGCCCGTCAGGGCCCGGTCAGGGGCTGGTCAGGGGCCGATCACAGCCCGGCCGCCGCCGCCTTGTCGAAGCGATCGAGGTTCATGACCTTGACCCAGGCCTTGGCAAAGTCCTGCACGAACTTTTCCTTGCTGTCGTCAGAGCCATAGACTTCCGCGACGGCACGCAGCTCCGCATTCGACCCGAAGATCAGGTCCACCGGGGTAGCCTGCCACTTGACCTTGCCGGTGGCGCGGTCGCGGCCCTCATACATCCCCTGCTCGGTCGAGGACTTCGACCACTTGGTGGACATGTCGAGCAGATTGACGAAGAAGTCGTTGCTCAGCGTGCCGGGCCGGTCGGTGAACACACCGTGGCGCGTGGCGCCGGCATTGGCGCCCAGCGCCCGCATGCCGCCAACCAGCACGGTCATCTCGGGCACCCTCAGGTTCAGGTAGCTCGCGCGCTCGACCAGCATGTCCGCCGGCGAGCGGGGGCTCTGCTTGCCATAGTAGTTGCGGAAGCCGTCGGCCACCGGCTCAAGCACGGCGAAGGACTGCACGCTGGTCTGTTCCGCCGTGGCGTCCATGCGGCCCGGCGTGAACGGCACATTCACCTTGTAACCGCCCTTTTTGGCCGCGTCTTCCACGGCCGCCGTCCCGCCCAGCACGATAAGGTCAGCCAGCGACACCTTCTTGCCGCTGCCCTTCTGCGCCGCATTGAAGTCCTTCTGGATGGCTTCCAGACGATTCAGCACCTTGGCAAGCTCGGCCGGGTCGTTGACCCCCCAATCCTTCTGCGGCGCCAGGCGAATGCGCGCACCGTTGGCGCCACCGCGCATATCCGTCACCCGGAAGGTCGCGGCCGACGCCCAGGCGGTACGGACCAGCTCGGGGATGGTCAGGCCCGACGACAGGATGGTGGTCTTCAGGCTGGCCACGTCCTTGTCGTCCACCAGCTTGTGATCGACCGGAGGAATCGGGTCCTGCCAGATCAGGTCTTCCTTGGGCACATCAGGCCCGAGGTAGCGCGACTTCGGCCCCAGGTCGCGATGCATGAGCTTGAACCACGCCCTGGCGAACGCGTCCTCGAATTCCTTCGGATTCTCGAGGAATCGCTTCGAGATCTTGTGGTACTCGGGGTCCATCTTCAGCGCGATGTCCGTGGTGAACATCATCAGCTTGTGCCGCTTCTTCGGATCATGGGCATCCGGCACGAAATTGGCGCTGGCGTTGTTCTTGGGCACCCACTGGATCGCGCCGCCCGGACCCTTGGTCGTTTCCCAGTCGAAGCTGTAGAGCCACGTCAGGAATTCGTGGGTCCAACGCGTCGGATTGGTCGACCACGCGCCTTCCAGGCCACTGCCGACGGTGTCCACGCCGTGTCCCGTGCCACATTTGCTGACCCAGCCCAGCCCCTGCTCTTCCAGCCCGGCGGCAGCCGGCTCCTTGCCCACGCAGCCGGCCGGCTTGTGCGCGCCGTGCGCCTTGCCGAAGGTGTGTCCGCCGGCGATCAGCGCCACCGTGTCCACATCGTCCATGCTCATGCGGCCAAAGGTCTCGCGGATCTCCTTGGCTGATGCCAGCGGGTCGGGCTTGCCTGCGGGGCCTTCGGGATTGACGTAGATGAGCCCCATCTCGGTTGCCGCGTAGGGCTTCTTCAGGGCGCCCTTCGCATCCTGGCGCTGATGGGCGAGCATTTTCTTTTCCGGGCCCCAGTTCACCATCTCGGCTTCCCAGTCGTCCACGCGCCCGCCGGCGTAGCCGAACGTCTTGAAGCCCATTTCTTCCAGCGCCACGTTGCCTGCCAGCACCATGAGGTCGCCCCAGGAGATCTTCTGGCCGTACTTCTGCTTGACCGGCCACAGCAGGCGCCGCGCCTTGTCCAGGCCGACGTTGTCCGGCCAGCTGTTGAGCGGCTCGAAGCGCTGCTGGGCGCCCGAAGCGCCGCCCCGGCCATCGAAGACGCGATAGACGCCCGCGCCGTGCCAGGCCATGCGGATAAAAAACGGCCCATAGTTGCCGAAGTCAGCCGGCCACCAGGGCTGGGACGTCTTCATGACCCCGGCGATGTCCCGCTTGACCGCCTCGATATCGAGCGTCTTGAATGCCTCCGCATAATTGAAGGCCTTGCCCATGGGATCGGATTCCGCCGAATTGAAACGCAGGGGCTGCAGGTCGAGTTGCTCTGGCCACCAGAAACTATTCGGCGTCACATCCGTACTCGCCACCAGCGGATTGGTGTACAGCGCGGCAGATACGGCCACCGCCATGACGGAAAGTTTTAAAGTTTTTCCGATGTTCATGGAATCAATACCTCCTTGTAGTTGGTTACAAAAGCCGCTGCCGTAATGCAAGTGAATGGAAATGCAAAATGGGGATATCTCGGCCTTGCTCGCGGGGCTTCCTGCGCGCGTTTGGCAGATATTCACTTATCAGGGAATACCGACCGGGCGCGGGCGGCAGCAAGCGTTTTGCACTCTACGTGGACGGTTATCCCGGGAAAATTCAATTGTTTCAATTGGCTTGATTAGCCAAGTCAATTGGAATACCGCGTCGCCATGCGAATGGCATGGCCGCGGAATATGCCGAGGCCCGATAAATACGCGCATTGCGGGGGGAATCGATGTGGCGGGGACATGCGCCGGACATACCGGATGCCTTCCCATTACGGGACGGCATGGCGATCTCAACGAATTAAAATACCGTCGTTATATTGACGATAATCAAATGTCGCCGCGCCTTCGGGATGTCGCCGTTGGGGAGGCCGGAAAGAAATAGAGCCGTCCTGACGGACGGCTCGGATCCCCGCGTACTTCACTGCAACGCCGCCGTTCCTTCACTGGTGTCTCTGCGGACTGCCATGTGATCCACCGGAACAGTGCGGCTGCCGGCCCGCGGCGACCCCTCCGGTCGCATAGGCGTTCCCAACGTGTTCAGTCGGGCCGACGAGATGACATTCTCGCCATGAAATGTTTCGGAAATAAGAACAGGGTGCGGCGCCACCAGCACAATTGCGCGAATGGCCAGGCAAGCGCAACTTCCGGGATCGCCGCCGATCACTAGAATGAATCGACCTCAACGGGGAGTCGACATGAAACATGATCCAGCCGTCGCAACAGAGACCACGGCAGAGGGGCTTGCGGCCCTGATCTATCACATTGCCCATGGCGCCAGCCAAGGCCAGCTGGACCCCGAGTTCGTGCGCAAGCTGTGCAAGCGCGTGGACAAGGAAATCGAGGCCATGGAGGACACCGACAAGCTTGCGGCGCCGGACCGCGAGCGCCTGCACCACGCCGTGCAGACACTGCGTGCCACGGCCGATGCCGAGGAAGGCGCCTTGCTGACACGGGCGCTGGACCGGCTGCGTTCGGTCGATGCCCAGGCCGACCGGGCAAACCGTCCCGCCGAGGGCGCCGCAACCTGAAGCGGACGCGGGTGCACAGGCACGCGCCCCGGACGCAGGACACCGATGCCGCGCACCCCCGAAGCAGAACGCCCCTCCTCCCGCCAAGCCGGGTGAGGGGCGTTTGTTATCCGGCAGGCGCGGGGGGAAAGGCCCCGTCTGCCGGTTGTCTCCTGCTTAGAAGCGGTGACGGATACCGACCACGGCGCCGGTCTGGTTGGCACCCGGGGTGACCGGAGCCGAGCTGCTCATCGACAGTGCCGACGCATCCTTGTTCTTCGTGTACGCGACGTTCAGGTAGACGTCGGTACGCTTCGAGAACGAGTAGTCGGCCGACAGCACGAACATCCACGGATCATTGCCGCTGTTGTGCGCGTCCTGGTAGTAGGCGGCGCCCGTCAGCGACAGGGCCGGCGTCACGCGATACAGACCACCCAGCCAGTACACGTTGTTGCGCGACGAAGCCGTGGTGGGCGAGGCGATGCCGTCGTCACGCATCCAGCGGTAACCGGCGAACAGCTTCGCCACGCCCAGGTCGTACGAACCGCCCAGGGCCAGGCGCTTCACGGCGCGGTCGGCAACGTTGGCGGCATTGCCCTGGTACTGGTCGTAGGCGGTGCCCACCGAGAACGCGCCGGCGGTATAGGCCAGGCCAGCGCCGAAGTTGCGGCCGATGCGATAGTTGCCCGGCACTTCCGTGCTGCCCGACACGGTCGAATCGCGGCCCGTGCTGTAGAAGGCGGTACCCGTCAGGCCACCGAACTTGCCCGTGTACTTGATGGCATTGTCGGCGCGGCCGTTGAAGGCCGAGTCAACCGAATTCAGCGAGTACTTCGGGCCCACGCCCATCGGGTCGTAGGCGCCGAACAGGTCATACAGCGCGTTTTGCTGGCGACCCAGGGTGACCGCGCCGAAGTTGCCTTGCAGGCCAACGAACGCCTGGCGGCCAAACAGGCGGCTGCCCTGGCCCGACGTGCCGGTATCGATGTCGAAGCCCGATTCCAGGGTGAAGATGGCCTTCAGGCCGCCACCGAGGTCTTCGGCGCCACGCAGGCCCCAGCGCGAGCCGGACATGTTGCCCGAGCTCACCATCGCCTTGCTGCCCGTGGCGGCCGGTGCGGTGCCCGAGTGGTTGGCGAATTCGATGCCGGCGTCGGCAATGCCGTACAGCGTCACGGAGGTGTTGGACTGGGCCGATGCCACGCCGGACATCGCGCAGGTACCCGCTGCCGCCAGCGCAAATAGTGCTTTCTTCACTGTGAGTTCTCGTATTTATCAAGACATTGAGATGCTTCCCCGTCACTATTTCAGAACGGGGCTACGAGATACGTACTGCCGCTTTCCGAAACGATGACCCGTGGGGGCAGGCGAATTGTTTCAATGAAATATGAAACCCATGTGTCTGTTGCGACGCGGCAACGGATTGGGACACCCCACTTTGGTGGGACATTTGGCGGATGGCAGCGAAGAATGCGGGTTTTCCCCACCCACCTTCAGGTAGGATGCACACTTTTCCGTGAAAGGCATTTGACAGGTCCGTGACGGTGCGCACCGGCCCTGCCTCGCCTTGCGTCAATGCGCCTGGATTCATACAAGACCTATATCGCCCCACGGCTGGCCCAGCTCAGGCAGCGCCTGCGCCGGCCCAGCCGACGCACCGTCCTGCTGGCCCTGGCCGCGCTTCCGGCGCTGTTGCTGCTCTACCTGCTGCTGCTGATCCCGTTTACGCCCGGCATCAGCGACATCCGCAAGGCCAAGTCCGAGCAGCCGGCCCAGGTGCTGTCGGCCGACGGCAAGGAACTGGCCGTCTACCGCTGGGCCAACCGCGACTGGGTCAAGCTGGCCGACATCTCGCCCAACGTCGTCAACGCGCTGATCGCCACCGAGGATCACCGCTTCTACCAGCACTTCGGGCTGGACTGGCGCCGCACCGCATCGGCGGCGCTGCACACGTTCTCGGGCGACCGCCAGGGTGGCTCGACCATCACCCAGCAGCTGGCGCGCAACCGCTATCCGGACGAGATCGGCCGGGCCCCCACGCTGACGCGCAAGCTCAAGGAGGCCGTCACGGCGCTGAAGATCGAGGCGCTGTACTCCAAGGACGAGATCCTGGAGACGTACCTGAACACGGTGCCGTTCCTGTACAACGCGTTCGGCATCGAGATGGCCGCGCGCACCTATTTCGACAAGTCCGCCCGCCAGCTCGACGTGCTGGAAGCCGCCACGCTGATCGGCATGCTCAAGGGCAACAGCTACTACAACCCGGTACTGAACCCGCAGCGCGCGCTGGAACGCCGCAATATCGTGCTGGCGCAGATGGTCAAGCGCGGCAAGCTCGACGCCGCCCGCTACGAGGTGCTGGCCAGGCGCCCGCTGCGCATCGACTTCGAGCGGCAGGTCGAGGAGCCCGGCCCGGCCGCCCACTTCGCGCAGCAGCTGCGCAAGTGGCTGATCTCGTGGGCCGACAGCAACGACTACAACCTGTATACCGACGGCCTGGTCATCCATACGACGATCGATGCCCGCCTGCAGGCCATGGCCAACCAGGCGCTGGCACGCCAGGCCAACCAGCTGCAGTCGATTGCCAATGCCGCCTGGGCGCCGCGCGCCGGCTGGGCCGAAAGCCGCGGCCTGGTGCAGCAGTTCGTGCGCGAAACGCCCGAATACCGCGCCGCCGTGGCCGGCGGCCAGACCGATGCCGATGCGCTGAACCACCTGATGCGCGACAACGCGTTCATGCAGACCCTGCGCCAGAACAAGACCCGCGTGCAGGCCGGCTTCATGGCGCTGGACCCGGCCACCGGCGAAATCCGCGCCTGGGTGGGCAGCCGCGATTTCACCGTGGACGCGTTCGACCACGTGGCCCAGGCCCGCCGCCAGCCCGGTTCCACGTTCAAGCCATTCGTCTATGGCGCCGCATTCGCGCGCGGACAGAGCCCCGACGAGACCTTCATCGACCAGCCCGTGGAAATCAAGCTGGCCGGCGGCGAGATCTGGCGGCCGACCGACGAAACGGCGCCCACCGGCCGCGCGATGAGCCTGCGCGACGGCCTGGTCTATTCCAAGAACACCATCACGGCGCAACTGGTGCAGAACCTGGGCGCCGACCGCGTGGCCCGCCTGGCCCGCGCCATGGGCGTGCGCGACAGCAAACTGGAGGAAGTGCCATCGCTGGCGCTGGGCACGAGCCCCGTCACGCTCAAGGAGATGGTCAGCGCCTACGGCACGATCGCCAACGGCGGCCAGTACATCGCGCCGTCGATGATCACCCGCATCACGGACCGCGACGGCAAGGAACTGGCCCGCTTCCGGCCCGCGTCGCCCGAGCGCGCACTATCGGCCACGGCCAACGAAACGCTGCTCGACGTGATGCGCGACGTGGTGGATCGCGGCACCGGCACGGCCATCCGCACCCGCTACGGCATTCGCGCCGATGTGGCCGGCAAGACCGGCACGACCCAGGACAACGCCGACGGCTGGTTCATCCTGATGCACCCGCAACTGGTGGCCGGTGCGTGGGTAGGCTTCAACGACAGCCGCGTGACGCTGCGCAGCGACTATTGGGGCCAGGGCGCGCACAGCGCGCTGCCCATCGTGGGCGACTTCTACCAGCGGGCCCTGCGCGCACGCATCGTGGACGCGCGCGCGCGGTTTGCCGAAGTCGACGAGAAAACCTGGTATTCGGGGCTGACCGCTACGGTACGCGGCTGGTATCAGAAGCTGTTTGCGTCGGACCGCAAGGACGACAGCGCGCCACTGCCGCGCCCGGCACCGCGCCGGCCGGTCTTGCCGGCCACGGACGCCGACGCCATGCCGCCGGCCTCGGCGCCCGCCACGGCCGCATCGGCAGACAACGGCCTGGCGCTGGACCCCGGTGAAGTGGTGGAGGCCGTGCCCCCTGGCGGCCATGAGATGGCAGCATCGAGCGAACCGTCGGCGGCACCGCCGGTGCCTGCTCAGGCACCGATGCCGGCACCCTTCCCGGCGCCCACCCCGGCGCCATCCTCCACGCCCGTGCCAGCCTCGGCCCCGGCGGCGCTCTGACCTGCGCCACTCCCCCGCACGGCAAGCGGTAGCGCAAAGAAGACCATCCGCCCCGTGTTACCTGGCAATCCTCAGCCGGCCGCGATGCAGCGCGCGCAGGGCCGCATCGGACAACGACAGCGGCGGTTCCGGCGACGGGCGGGCCAGCAGGTAGCCCTGGGCCAGGTCGATACCCATGTCGCGGCACACCAGCAGATCGTCCACGCGTTCGAGGCCTTCGGCAATCAGCCGCGTGCCGGCCGTGCGGGCCAGCTTGCATAGCCCCTGCAGCGCCTCGCGCTGGAACTGCGACGACGCCACGCCGTCAATGATGACGCGCGCGATCTTCACGTAATCGGGTTGCAGGGCGATCCACTGTCCCAGGCCGGCGTGTCCGGTGCCGTAGTCGTCCAGCGCGAATTGCGCGCCGCGGCTGCGAATCGAATACACGGCCTTGGCCAGCGTATCCAGCGGCCCCAGCGGCGCCTGCTCGGTCAGCTCCAGCACAATGCGCTCGGATTGCAGCCCCTGGGCCTGCAGAAAGGTCCGAACCTCATCGCGCGTGTCCTCGATATTGCGCAGCGAATCGGCGCTGTAGTTCAGGAACAGCTTGCCGGGCAGGTCGAATTCCATGAACGCCCGGATCGAGATGCGGGCCGCCAGCCGTTCGAGTTCCACGTGCTTGCCCTCGCGTGCCGCTTCGGCGAACAGCGCGATCGGGCTCTCCAGCGGCGTGCCCATCGGGCCGCGGATCAGTGCCTCGTATCCAAACACCTCGCCCGTGACGAGCGAGCCGATCGGCTGGAAAACCGGCCGCAGCAGTTGTTGTTCGAGGCAATCGGCAATGGATGGCGTCAGGGGTCGCGACAAGGCTTGCACTCAAACTGGCTAGGAATCGTGTTGTACGAATCATATGGTGGGCAGGTGCCACGCCCACTGTTGAGATAACGGCACTTCCCGGACCGACTTGAGGCGTTGCACGTACTGCTTTGGGAGGGTGATCCAACCCCGCAGCAGCCCCTTTGACAAGGTTGCGTATCGCAACTAATATTGCTTGCGTGTCGCAACCAATGCGGCAGCTTGACCGCCGGCCGGAGGCCACCATGGACCTGATCGAAGCACCCGCCCAGTCCCGCGACGGGACCATCCTCGAACTGCGTGATTTCTCGCGCCGCCTGGTGCGCGAACTGGGCTTCATGCGCGCCACGCTGGCCGATAGTGACCTGGCGCCTTCGGCCGTACACGCGGTGCTGGAAATCGGCATGACGCCCGGCATCAGTGCCAAGGACCTGGGCCAGGTCCTGCGGCTGGACAAATCGAACACCAGCCGGCAGGTGGCGCGACTGGAAGCCGCCGGGTTCCTGCATCGCCGAATCTCCAGCGAGGATGCGCGTGCCACGGAGCTGTTCCTGACGCCGAAAGGGAAAAAGCTGCGGGAGAAGATCGACCAGTTCGCGACCGACCAGGTATCCAATGCGTTGCGCCGCATGCTCCCGTCCGACCAGCAGGCGCTGCTGCGGTCCCTGGCGCTCTATGCCGACGCGCTGGCGCAGGACAACGCCGCCAAGGCCGCCGCAGGCACGCTCGACAGTCTGCCCATCGTCGAAGGCTACCGGCCCGGGTGCATCGGCGATATCGCGAGCCTGCACGGGCGTTTCTATGCCGAGCACTGGGGATTCGGCGCCTTCTTCGAAAAGCGGGTGGCCACCGAACTGGCCGAGTTTGCCGCCACGCTGCCGGCACCGGGCAAGGCGCTGTGGCTGTACCACGACGACGGCCGCACGCTGGCGTCTCTGGCCATCGACGGCGACCCGGCGCTGGGGACGGCCCATCTGCGCTGGTTTATCGTCGACGACGCGCTGCGCGGTTCAGGCGTGGGCCGGCAGTTGATGGCCAACGCGATGCAGTTCGTGGACGCGCACGCGTTTGACGAGACCTGGCTCTGGACCTTCAAGGGCCTCGATTCGGCCCGGCATCTCTATGAGTCGTTCGGCTTTGTGCTGACCAGCGAGGCGGCTGGCACCCAATGGGGCAGCGAGGTAACCGAGCAACGCTTCAGCCGTCGCAAGCCCTGATCGACGCCACGCCCTGCCCTACACCAGCCCGATATCGCTTGGCCGGCTGCCCGGAAAGACCTGCGCCAGGCGGCTGTCGTCCAGCCCGTACAGCCTGCGGAACAGGCCGCCCAGCACCGCGCGGTAGTCGTTGAGCACCGGATAGTCGCGGTTCTGGTTCAAGGCTGACGGGGCAATCGCGACCTGCTCCCCCACCATGCGCCCGCCCCGCACGTTGCCGCCGGCCACCCAGTAGACCGTGCCGTGCCCGTGGTCGGTGCCGCGCGTGCCGTTCTCGCGGAAGGTGCGCCCGAATTCGGAGATGGCCACCACGGTGGTGTTGCGCCACGCCGGCCCCATTTCCTCCGAAAACCCGGCAATGCCGCGGCCCAGGTTGTCCAGCAGGTTGGCCAGTTGCCCTTGCGCGCCGCCCTGGTTGACATGCGTGTCCCAGCCGCCCACGTCGATAAAGCCGAGGTTGAATTTATCGCGCATCAGCCCGGCCATGCGGCGCGCTTCCTGCTCGAAACCGCGTGCCGTCAGCGCACGCCGGTTGGCTGCCTGCATTTCCTGCATGCGCCCGGACATGGTGTCGCCCGCCGCGCCCGTGCTGGCCGCGCGCATGGCCGCCTCGTGCTTGCGCATCGCCTCGGCCTGTTCGGCCACGGTCTGGCGCAGATCGAAACCTTCCGCAATCAGCGACTCGAAGCGCGTGCCCTTGTACATCTGCGCAAGTGTTTGCGTCTGGCGGGCATCGAACGGCGCGCGGCCGGTGCCCTTGAGCGACACGTTGGGCACGTTGGCCGCGCCGGACAGCACCATCGGCAGGCCATCGGTGAAGGCCACCGGCGCCGCCTGCCCGCCCATGGCCTGCGTCAGCCGGTTCAGGAAGCCGCTGCCTTTGGGTGCGCCTGCGCCATGGCCGTCGCCGGCCAGCCCCGCCTCGATCCCGTCCTGGGTTTCGAAGTGACTGCGCGACATGTCGCTGGTGCCCGCGAACGGCACGAACGCCAACTGCTGGCGCTGCCACATCGGCAGCATCGTGGCGCCCAGCGCCGGATGCAGGGCCCAGCCATCGACGCCCAGCGACAGCGCGGCTGCCGGGTCGGGCGCGGCACCCTGCGCCACCGGCGGCCGGATGGCGATATTGGGTCGCGACGCGTAGTAGAAATCGCTGCCGGACGGCACCAGCACGTTGGCCGCATCGTAGCCGCCGCGCAGGAATACCAGCAAGAAGCGCGCATCGGCCTGGGCCGGCAGCGCGAACACGCGCGATGTCACGGTCGGCAGCGTCAGCGCGAGCCCCGCGCCGCCCATCGTCCTGAGCCAGTGGCGTCGATTCATGGTTGCCCCTATCGTTGGATGGCCGGTGCCGGTGCCCTACCGCTGCATCCATTCCGGCGAACTGAGCAGCACGGCATTCCATTCCTGCTGCGACCCCGCCTGGGCCAGCGCCTGGCGCGTGGCCGTGCCCAGCGTGCCCTCGATGGTGTCGTAGAACATGCGGTTGTTCGGCATCGGGAATCCGCGTTGCGCGCCGGGCTGACCGCTCTCGTCCGAGAACAGCCCGGCCGGCCCGCTGCCGATCGTGCGCGCGATCTCGAAACGCTTGACCAGCTGCCCCGAACTGGCCCATGCGCTCTCGGTCAGCGGATAGCCGTCGGGCGCCACATGGCCATACAGCGGCTCGCCAAGCTGGTTCAGCCAGTTGATCATCGGACGCAGGTTCGACACCGGCCGGCCGTCGTAGGCCAGCCGCATCGACGACACCACGAAGACCATCGGGTCCTTGAATTTGCGCGCGCCCTCGGCAGCCGACTGGTCGAACCAGTGCGACAGGAACATCGTGCGCAGCACCGCGCCGATATCGCCGTCGGTGCGCGTGAACGTGGCGGCCATCTGCGTCACCAGCTGCGGCGGCGGGTTGTCAGACACGAAATACGTGGCCAGCCTGGCCGACACAAAGCGCGCCGTGGCCGGGTCGCGCGCCAGGATCGACACGGCCTGCTCCACCTCGGCAAACCCGCGCGGCGCGATGGTCTGGCCCAGCAGCGTCTTGGCGCCGAAGTCGTGGCGGTTCGGATTGAACTCGAACAGGCCGTCGCTGCGGTACATGGCCGCGCGTTCGGCCGACAGCCGCGGCGGCTCGCCCCGCGCGTTGATGCCGAGTCCGGTCAGCACGCGCGCCAGTTCCTGCACGTCCTGCTGGGTATAGCGCGACCCGCTCGGGCCGCCGGCCACGCCGAGGGTATGCAGTTCCATCAGCTCGCGCGCGTAGTTCTCGTTGATGCGATTGGCCGCGCTCTGGGCGTTGTCCAGGTATTCGAGCATGGCCGGCGACGTGACCGTAGCCATCAGCAGGTCGCGGAACTTGCCCAGCGCATGCGGCCGGATCGCGCGTGACTCGAAATCGGCCAGCGCGTAGCGCACCTGCCCTTTCTCGGCGTAGACGTTGAAATGGTTCAGCCAGAACCACGTCATCTGCTCGCGCAGTTGCGCCGGGGAATAGAGCGCGCGCAGCAGATGGCGGCGGCCGGTATCGATCACGAGCTCGCGCCCCTGGCGGTTCAGCGCCTCGCGGGCCTGCTGTTTTTCGGTCTCGTCAGTCAGCGCCTGGATACGCTGCCGCTCGGCGCGCACGGCCTGCGTCCGCTGCAGCGCATCGGCCTGGCTGAGCGGCAACGCGGCAATGGCCTGGGCCAACTGGGGCGGATCGGCCAGCGGCATGCGGATCTGCTCGTCGAGATAACGCTGCCGCCCGATCGCTTGCAGGCGCTGCACGCTGGCCTGGTCGGCGCCAAAGCTGACCGTGTTGAGCCAGCGCAGGTCGGCCGCCGACAGCTTGCCATGGTGCGTTGCATCATCGGCCGCCGTCGACGCACAGGCGGCCAGCGCCGCCGATAGCGCAAGCCCTGCCAGCCAGGCCAGCCAGCCGGGTATGCGCCATTGCCGCAGCCTGCCGATCCGTGGGGGTTCCATAGGCCCGTTCCTTTGTCCTGTGCGCACATCGCGTGCCGGAATGCCGGTTTGACGTCCGGCGCGCCAGTTGGTTGACCGGGCCGCCCTCGCCGTCTGTTACGAAAATTTTCCCCGCCCCGGTCCGAGGCACAGTCCAGATCCATTTTGCATACAATTTACGGATACAATGAACGGCCGCACCGGCCCGGGCGCACCGGGCCCGCCCAACCCGCATCCATACGGAGGACAGACATGACCGCGCACGCCGCCACATTGCAGCACATTCCCGCCCTGGCACCGCTGGAGCAGTACCTGGAAGCCCATCGCACGGGCAAGGCCGAGTTCATCTTCCAGGCGTTCCACGCCGACGCCCGCATCATGTCGTTCCGCGACGGCGCGCTGCATTCGCTGACGGTGGACGAGTTCTCGAAGCGTTTCCAGGGCCAGCCGCAGCCGGACGAGGCCCAGCGCCGTCGCCATATCGCCAGCTTCGACGTGGTGGGCAACGCCGCCACGGCCAAGATCGTGCTCGACTATCCCGAGGTGACGTTCACCGACTACATGAACCTGCTGCAGATCGACGGCGTGTGGAAGATCGCCAACAAGACGTTCAGCGCCGCGCCCAAGACCAGGTAAGGCCGCCCCGGCCCGATCGGATCGCCCCCCGCCCTGTCATCGTGCCGTCACAGAGGCCCGTGACAATGCGCGACGATGACAGGCGCGGGAGCCTGCGCAGCCCGCTTTGCGGCAGCGCAGCGCAAATATTCCTTGACGCCTGATTTTCCGGCACTTCAATGAAAACGTTTTCATCCTGAAGTGCGCCATCCGATGAGGAATGCATGCCAACATCCCGCCGCGCCGTCCTGCCGCCCCGCCTGGCTTCCGCCGAACCTGGCCAGGGGGTCACGCTGGCCGACGTGGCGCTGGCCGCCAAGGTGTCGCTGGCCACTGCATCACGCGTCTTCAGCCATCCGCAGCTGGTGCGCGAAGCCACCGCCCAGCGCGTGCACGAGGCCGCGCGCCGGCTGTCGTTCCGCCCCAACCTGCTGGGCGCCAAGTTGCGCGCGCAACGCACCCGTATCGTCGGCGTCATGCTGCCCACGCTGGACAACGCCGTGTTTGCCGAATGCTGGCGCGGAATTGAAGAATCGGCCATGGAGGCAGGCTACTCCCTGATGCTGGTCACCAGCAACTACGATCCGGCCCGCGAACGCGCGCGCATCGAATATCTGTTGCGTCACCGCGTCGATGGCATGGTGCTGACCGTGGCCGACGCCTGCGACAGCACCGTGCTGGACCAGCTCGACCGCGAATCGGTGCCCTACGTGCTGGCATACAACCAGGTGTCGGGCGACGGCATGCAGCGCGGCCGGCATTCGGTGTCGGTGGACAACCAGACCAGCGCCTGCGAGGGCGTCAACGCGCTGATCGCGGCCGGCCATCGGCGCATCGCGGTGATTTCGGGGGCCTTCACCGCGTCCGACCGCGCCCGCCAACGCTTTGCCGGCTATGCCGATGCCATGCGCGCCCACGGCCTGCCGGTACGCGACCCGGTCAACCTGCCGTCCCACACGGCCAGCAACGCGCCCCAGATCCAGGCGCTGATGGCCCAGCCCGACGCCCCCACCGCGTTCTTCTGCACCAACGACCTGCTTGCCATCGGCGTGATTTCCGATCTCAAGCGCCTGGGGCTGCGCGTGCCGCGCGATGTCTCGGTCCTGGGCTACGACGGTATCGCCCTTGGCGCGCTGGTGGAGCCGCCGCTGGCCACCGTTGTCCAGCCCAATGCCAACATTGGCACGCAGGCCATCACGCAATTGCTGCACCGGCTCGATGTGGGCTCGGCGGGCGCCGATGGCAACGCCATGCTGCTGCCGCATGCATTACGTATCGAGGGCACCGTCAGCGCGCCCGCAGTGCCTGTCTGATCCAACCACCGACTGACTGACCGACCGACCTAACCAGGGAGCCTTACATGTCGACGCAATCCTTCTGGCGCCGTCCGCTGCGCTGGCTGGCCACCGCCGCCGCTGTCGCCACCACCTTTGCCGCCTTCAGCCACGGCGCCGCCGCGCAGACCGCCATCTGCTACAACTGCCCGCCGGAATGGGCCGACTGGGCCGCGCAGATCCGCGCGATCAAGGAAAAGACCGGCGTCACCGTGCCGTTCGACAACAAGAACTCGGGCCAGTCGCTGGCGCAGCTGGTGGCCGAAAAGGCCGCCCCGGTGGCCGACGTGACCTACCTGGGCGTGACCTTCGGCATCCAGGCCAAGGCCGACGGCGTGACCCAGCCATACAAGCCGGCCCACTGGAACGACATCCCCGACGGCCTGAAAGATCCGCAAGGCAACTGGTTCGCCATCCATTCCGGCACGCTGGGCTTCATGGTCAACGTCGACGCGCTGCGCGGCAAGCCCGTGCCGCAGTCGTGGGCCGACCTGCTCAAGCCCGAATACAAGGGCCTGGTGGGCTACCTCGATCCGGCCAGCGCGTTCGTGGGCTATGTGGGCGCCGTGGCCGTGAACCAGGCCATGGGCGGCTCGCTGGACAACTTCGGGCCGGCCTTCAAGTACTTCCGCGACCTGCAGAAGAACCAGCCCATCGTGCCGAAGCAGACCGCCTATGCGCGCGTGCTGTCCGGCGAGATCCCCATCCTGCTGGACTACGACTTCAACGCCTACCGCGCCAGGTACAAGGATCGCGCCAACGTGGCCTTCGTGATTCCGAAGGAAGGCACGCTGGTGGTGCCTTACGTGATGAGCCTGGTCAACAACGCGCCGCACGCCGCCGAAGGCCGCAAGGTGCTGGACTTCGTGCTGTCCGACCAGGGCCAGGCGCTGTGGGCCAACGCCTACCTGCGTCCGGTGCGCAACGTGCCAATGCCGGCCGAAGTGCAGTCGCGCTTCCTGCCCGCCGCCGACTATGCCCGCGCCAGGCCGGTGGACTTCGGCAAGATGGCCCAGTCGCAGAAGGCCTTCAGCGACCAGTACCTGAAGGAAGTGCGCTAAGCCACCGGCCCGCACCCGCACCATGACCCAGCGATCTCCCGCCCTCTTCCTGTTCGCGCTGCCCGCGCTGCTCGTGTTTCTGGCGTTTTTCTGCCTGCCGATGGCGCGGCTGATCGAAGTCAGCCTGACCGGCCGGGACGGCGCGGGAGTCTACTGGACCGTGCTGACCAGCGCCCGCTATCTGCACAGCCTGATGGTCACGGTGGTGCTGTCCGCGCTGGTCACGCTGGCCACGCTGGCAATCGCCGGCATCGCGGGCACCTTCCTGCAGCGCCACCCGGTGCCGGGCAAGCCGGTGCTGGTGGCCATGCTGACCTTTCCGCTGGCGTTCCCGGGCGTGGTGATCGGCTTCATGGTCATCATGCTCGGGGGCCGCAACGGCCTGCTGGCCAGCATCGGCGATGTGCTGGCGGGCGAGCGATGGACGTTTGCCTACGGGCTGGCCGGCCTGTTCGTCGGCTATCTCTATTTTTCGATTCCGCGCGTGATCCTGACCGTCATGGCCGCCGTGGAAAAGCTCGACCCGTCGCTGGAGGAAGCGGCGCGCTCGCTGGGCGCCAGCCCGTGGCGCGCGGTGCGCGACGTGATGCTGCCCGCGCTGATGCCGGCCATGCTGTCCAGCGGGGCGATCTGCTTTGCCACCAGCATGGGCGCGTTCGGCACCGCCTTCACGCTGGCCACGCAGCTCGACGTGCTGCCGCTGACGATCTACAACGAGTTCACCAACTACGCCAACTTCGGCATGGCCGCCGCGCTGTCGATCCTGCTTGGCGTGGTCACCTGGGCCTTGCTGGCGCTGGCGCGCTGGTACTCCGGCGACACCGTCGCCGCCACCGCCTGAGGACCGCCGCATGCGCACCGTCCAACCCCGCCGCGCCGGCTACTGGCTGCAGCTGACGCTGACCCTGCTGGTCTGCGCCTTCATGACCGTGCCCGTGGTGCTGTCCGTGCTGGCCGGCCTGACCAACAACATCTTCGTGGGCCTGTCGAGCGGGCTGACCACGCGCTGGCTCGAAGAAGTCTGGTCGCTCTATCGCAACACCATCTTCCTGTCGCTGGGCATCGCACTGGCCTGCCTGGCCTGCACGCTGGTGATCGGCGTGCCCGCCGCGTACTACATGGCGCTGCGGCGCAACCGCGTGACGCGCCTGATCGAGGAACTGCTGATGCTGCCCGTGGCGCTGCCCGGGCTGGCCACGGCGCTGGGCCTGATCCTGCTCTACGGCAGCTGGCAAGGCCTGCGCACGAGCTGGGTGTTCATCCTGATCGGCCATGTGGTCTTCACGCTGCCGTTCATGGTGCGGGCGGTGCTGGCCATCCTGGCGGCCATCGATATCCGCACGCTGGAAGATGCCGCCGCCAGCCTGGGCGCCACGCGCCTGCAGCGCTTCTTCACCGTGGTGCTGCCGAACTGCCGCCAGGGCATCCTGGCCGGCGCGCTGATGGTGGTGACGCTGTCCGTGGGCGAGTTCAACCTGACCTGGATGCTGCACACCCCCACCACGCAGACGCTGCCCGTGGGCCTGGCCGACAGCTACGCGTCGATGCGGCTCGAAATCGGGTCGGCCTACACCATCGTGTTCTTCGTCATGATCATTCCGATGCTGGTGGTCATGCAGGCCGCCAGCGCGCTGGGGGCCCGCGCACGGCGCCATGCACCGGTTGCCGAACCTGCCCCGGACGCGCCCGTGGGCTTGCCACAGACCGTCCCCACCCCCAACGCCTCCACCGTTCCAGGAAGCCGCCATGCATGAGCCCACTCCCATCCGCCTGCGCCAGTGCGCCAAGACGTTCGCAGACGGCACACTGGCGCTGCAGCCGCTGGACCTGGATATCGGCGCCGGTGAAACCGTGGTGCTGCTGGGGCCGTCGGGCTGCGGCAAGACCACCACGCTGCGCATCATCGCCGGGCTGGAGCAGCCCGATGCCGGCGGCGAGGTCTGGTTTGGCGACACGCGCGTGACCGACCAGCCCATCGAGCAGCGCGGGGTGGGCATGGTGTTCCAGAACTACGCGCTGTTTCCGAACATGAGCGTGTCCGAGAACATCGCCTATGGCCTGCGCGTACGGCGCGTGGACAGCGCCGCGCGCCGCCGCCGCGTGGACGAGATGCTGGCGATGATGCACCTGGAACCGTTTGCCGACCGCCGCATCGAGCAGCTGTCCGGCGGCCAGCGCCAGCGTGTGGCGCTGGCGCGCGCCATCGCCGTGCAGCCGCGCGTGCTGCTGCTGGACGAGCCGCTGACCGCGCTCGATGCCAAGCTGCGCGATGCGCTGCGTGCCGATATCAACCAGCTGCTGCGCAGCCTGCATATCACCGCCGTGTACGTCACGCACGACCAGGCCGAGGCCATGGCGCTGGGCGACCGCATCATCGTGATGGACAAGGGCCGCATCGCCCAGGCCGGCACGCCGCAGGACATCTACCGCGCCCCGGCCAACGCGTTCGTGGCCGACTTCATCGGCACCATGAACCACCTGCCGGGCACGGCCGAAGCGGGCCGCTGGCGCGTGCCCGGCGGCACCGTGCCGATGGGGCCGCCCGACGATGCGCCGACGACGGCAACCGCGCGCCTGATGTTCCGGCCCGAGGACGTGGCGCTGGTGCACGCCGACGATGCCCATGTGGAAGGCACGGTCGTCACGGCGCTGTTCCTGGGCAACCACACCCGCCTGCTGGTGGATGTGGGCGCCACCGCGCCGCTGATCGTCGATACCGCCCGCCGCGATGCCTGGGCGGCCGGCACGCGCGTGGGCCTGCGCATCGACACCCAACACCTGATCACGCTTGGCCAAGCCGTATGACCCTCGCAAACCCGGCGCCCTACCTGGTGGCGCAACTGACCGATCTGCACATCAAGGCCGGTGGCAAGCTGTCCTACCGCATGGTGGACACGGCCGGCGCGCTGCACGCGGCCATCGACACGCTGCTGGCGGCCCCGCAACTGCCCGACCTGGTGGTGGTCACCGGCGACCTGGTGGACTTCGGCGATATCCACGAATACCGCTTCCTGCGTGACATCCTGCAGCGCCTGCCGGTGCCGGTGAAGCTGCTGCCCGGCAACCACGACCACCGCACGTCGCTGCGCAGCGTATTTGCCGATCACGACTATCTGTTTGCCAATGGCGACGGCGAGGCGCCGGTGCACTACGCCATCGATGCCGGCCCGCTGCGGCTGGTGGGCTTCGACTGCACCGTGCCCGGCAAGCCGGGCGGCCGTGCCGAGCCCGACGGGCTGGCCTGGCTCGATGCCACGCTGTCCGCCGCGCCGCAGCAGCCCACGCTGGTCATGCTGCACCATCCGCCGTTCCATACCGGCATCGGCCACATGGACGTGCAGGGGCTGGACAACGCGGCGGCCCTGGAAGCGGTCATCGCCCGGCATCCGCAGGTGGAACGCGTGATCTGCGGCCATCTGCACCGGCAGATCACGCGCCGCTTTGGCGGCACCATCGCCATGACCGCGCCCGGTCCGGCGCATCAGGTGGCGCTGGACCTGGACCCCCACGCGCCTTCGTGCTTCCGCATGGAGCCGCCGGGCTACCTGCTGCACTGGTGGCACCCGCAACATGGCCTGGTCACGCATCTGGCGGCCATTGGCGACCACGGGGCGCGGCACCCCTTCTTCGACGCGGACGGCAAGCTGATCGACTGACGGCGGCGGCACACGCCTGATGCGCGTGCCGCCGCCATTGGCGTACCATTGTCGGCTTCTTTCGATTTACGGACCGATGTTCCGCCAGGCGGAACGCCGCGACACCCCCACATGGACCTGCTTCTGCTCAGCAACTCGACCTCGGACGAGGGCTACCTCGTTCACGCTGCCCAAGCCATCGCCGAACTGGCCGATGGCCGTACCGACGCTCTGTTCGTGCCTTACGCGGGCGTGACGCGCGACTGGGACAGCTACGCCGCCCAGGTACGCGAGGCCTTCGCGCGGGTCGGCATCGCGGTGCGGTCGCTGCACGAGCAGGCCGATACGCTGGCTGCAGTCAACGCCGCCACGCTGATCGTGGTGGGCGGCGGCAATACCTTCCGCCTGCTGCAGCTGCTGCGCCAGCAAGGCCTGCTGGCGCCGATGGCCGCCCGCGTGCGCAGCGGCGCCGCGCGCTATATCGGCTGGAGCGCCGGGTCCAACCTGGCCACGCCGACCATCCGCACGACCAACGACATGCCGGTGGTGGACCCGGGCGGCTTCGACGCGCTCGGGCTGGTGCCGTTCCAGATCAACCCGCACTACTACAACCTGGAAATCGAAGGCTTCCGGGGCGAGACACGCGACCAGCGGCTGGCCGAATTCACCACGCTGTCGCCGGACACCCCGGTGCTGGGCCTGCCCGAAGGCGACTGGGTGCGCGTGTCGGGTGATCGTCACGTGCTGCATGGTCCACATGCGGCGCGCTGGTTCCTCGATGCCACGACCTGGGACGTGACGGCCGGGCCGCTGTCGATCCCGGTTTGACGCAGGCGGCCGGGCCCGGAGCCAGACAAAAAAATACCCGCAGCCGGGAGGAGCGGGTATCAGAAGTGGTATGGACAAGTCGCGGAATTCGTCCACGGCAAAATGCTGGCATCGCACCACTGCGCTGCCAATAATCTTTCCGGACTAGAGGCCGATATCCATGGCATGGCTGGCGCTGCCGTACCCCCCGGCACGCCCCCAATGCTGGCGATGGACAACGCGCGTCGAATCCAGTCCAATCGATCCCCATGTCGCCCCCTGCACTTTGTGCGTGTTTCCATGTCGCGTGCCCGACTCCTGCTGATCGATGACCACACCCTGTTTCGCACGGGGCTCAAGCTGCTGCTGGCCGACAGCCCCAGCGTGGCGTCGATCATCGAGGCCGGATCGGTCATGGAGGCCGTGCAGGCCCACGCCAGCCAGCCCGTGGACATCCTGCTGCTGGATATCCAGATGCCGGGCCTGAACGGCATCGAAGGCATCAAGGTCCTGCGCCGGCACTTTGCCGCGGCGCGCATCCTGATTGTCTCGGGTACGTCGCATATCGACGCCATCCCGGCCGAATCGCGGCGCGAGATCGCCGGCTTCCTGCCGAAGTCGGCCGATGCGGTGGACATCGAACGCGCCATTGCCAGTTGCCTGTCGGGCGGCACGCATTTCCCGACCGATGGCAGCGGCTATGGCCCCGGCGCGGGCCGTCCCCCCGCCGGCGCTGGCCCGGCCTACGAACCGAGCCAGCTCACGCCGCGCCAGCTGGAGGTGCTGACGCAATTGAGCCTGGGGCGATCGAACAAGGTCATTGCCTACCACCTGGGGCTGTCCGAAAACACCGTGCGCGTGCACGTGGCGGCCATCCTCGACCACCTTGGCGTGGTCAGCCGCGTGGAGGCCATCCTCGAAGCGCAGCGGCGCGGGCTGGTGCAGACGCATCGCTGACCGCCAGCTCAACCCGCCCGCCCGCCGCGCGACCATGGCGTTGCCCTTCCTTCCGCACTACGACGAGCCGCGGCTGCTGTCCGCGCAGATGGAACTGATCGACCAGAGCTTCGGCATGGCCATGCTGGGCTGTGCGCTGGCGGCGATCATCCTGGGCACCGGGCTGTCGCTGACCGATGGCCACCCCGGCGCGCTGCCGTGGGCGGCGGCGATGGCGGTGGTCTGCGCCGCCGCCCACTTTGGCCGGTTGGCCATGCGCGACCGGCTGACCGAGGCGCGCTCCGGCCTGTATGCGCGCGGCATGACCGCGATGCTGGTGCTGATCGGCAGCCTGTGGGGGCTGGCGGGCTGGCTCTATCTCGATATCCGCTCGCCCGCCGTGGTGATCTGCGTGCTGTCGCTGATTGCCGGCATGAGCGCGGCCGCGCTGGCCGTGTTCTCGGCTTGCCTGCCTGTGGCGGTGGGCTTTTTCATCCCGGCCATCGTGCCGGTCTGGGCGGCCTTCATCGTCACGCACGATATTGCCTACCTGCCGATGTTCCTGGCCACGCCGCTGTACCTGTTCGTGCTGATCGTGTTCGCGCGCAACTACTCGCGCATGGCGCGGCATTCGCTGACGCTGCGCTTCGAGAACGTCGAGCTGATCTCGCAGTTGCGCGACCAGACCGCGCGCGCCGGCCAGGCCCAGCGCGAGGCCGAGCAGGCCAACCGGGCCAAATCGGTGTTCCTGGCGTCGGCCAGCCATGACCTGCGCCAGCCGCTGCATGCGCTCGGGCTGTTCCTGGTGTCGCTGGGCCGCACGCCGCTGGACGCGCGGCAGCGCCAGCTGCTGGACCATATCGAGGCATCGTCCGGCGCGGCGCGCGAAATGCTGAACACGCTGCTCGATTTTTCCAAGCTCGATGCCGGCGTGGTCACGCCGCGGCCCCGGCCCTTCCGGCTGCAGCCGCTGCTGCACAAGCTCGAAAACGAGTTCGCCCCGCAGGCCAACGCGCGCGGACTGGTCTATCGCACGCGCGATACCACGGCCACCGCCTTTGGCGATCCCACGCTGACCGAACTGATCCTGCGCAACCTGATCGCCAACGCCATCCGCTATACGCGCACGGGCGGCGTGCTGGTGGCGTGTCGCAAGCGGCGCTTCCATATGTCGATCGAAGTCTGGGATACCGGCATCGGCATCCCGGCCACCCAGCATCGGGCGATCTTTCGGGAGTTCCATCAACTGGGGAATCCCGAGCGCGACCAGCGCAAGGGGCTGGGCCTGGGGCTGGCCATCGTGGACGGCCTGGCGCGGACGATGCACACCTCGGTGACGCTGGCATCGGTGCCGGACCGGGGCTCGGTGTTCCGCGTGCGCCTGCCGCTGGCGTGGACGGCGCCCGAGGAATCGATCCTGCCCGGTGCCGCCACGCGGCTGGATGGGCTGCGCGTGCTGGTGATCGACGATGATCCGGCCATCCGCGAGGCCATGTCCGGCCTGCTCACGGTCTGGAACTGCCCGAACCGCGCCGCCGAAACCGAGGAAGAGGCGCTGGCCTTGCTTGCGGACTTCACGCCGGACCTGATCCTGGCCGACTATCGCCTGCGCGGCCACCGCACGGGACTGGAGGCGATTGCCGCCATCCGCGAGCGCACGGGCCGCAATCTGCCCGCCATCGTCATCACGGGCGACACAGCCGCCGACCGCCTGCGTAACGTCCACGCCGGCGGCACCGCCCTGCTGCACAAGCCCGTGGTGCCGGGCGAACTGCACGCCGCCATCGGCGCCCTGCTGAACGACGCCAGCTGAAAGCGCCGGCCTGCCCCGGGGCCGTCGGTGGGCGCTGCCACACCTGATGGCATGGCGTCGCACGATAAGCCCCTCCGTCATTCATGCATTAATCGTATGAATGAATCATTCCTATTAATTGGACTTAGGTCTGACGCCCGCCCACACTCCAGAAACAAAGCGGGCTGATTGTTGTGATGCTTCGGCCACCGCGCCCGTCATTCCAGAACCACGACACAAGCGAGGAGCCTGTGATGACCGCCTCACGTCCCGACCTGCCCCGGCATGACCTGCTGATCGACGGCAAGCGCCTGCCGCCCGGCACTGGCGAGTATTCCACCGACATCAATCCGGCCACTGAAGCGCCCATTGCGCTGGTGGCGCAAGGCAGCGCCGCCGACGTGGACACCGCGGTCCAGGCCGCCCGCACGGCGTTGAAAGGCTGGGCCGGCATGCGCGCGGCAGACCGCGCCCGCATCCTGAACCGCTTTGCCGACCTGCTCGAAGCCCATGCCGAGGAACTGGTGACGCTGGAAAGCCAGGACGCCGGCAAGCCGCTGGCCTCGGTACGCCGCCAGGACATGCCGGCCGTGATCGACACGGTGCGCTACTACGCGGGCTGGTGCGACAAGATCCACGGCAGCGTGATCCCGGCCCGCCCTGACGCGCTGACCTATACGGTGCGCGAACCCGTGGGCGTGGTGGCCGCCATCGTGCCGTGGAATTTCCCGCTGATGATCGGCATGTGGAAGATCGCCCCGGCGCTGGCCTGCGGCTGCACGCTGATCGTGAAGCCCGCCGAGATCACGCCGTTGACCGCACTGCGGGTGGCCGAACTGGCGCTCGAAGCGGGCGTGCCGCCCGGCGTGTTCAACGTGGTGACCGGCAAGGGCAGCGTGGTGGGCAACGCCATGGTGGCGCACCCGAGCATCGACAAGGTGACCTTTACCGGATCGCCCGGCGTGGGCCGCGGCATCATGCAGGGCGCGGCGGCCAACTTCAAGCGCGTGACGCTGGAACTGGGCGGCAAGTCGGCCAACGTGATCTTTGCCGATGCCAACCTGGACGCCGCCACGCGCGCGGCCGCCTCGGGCATCTTCTTCAACGCGGGGCAGGTGTGCTCGGCCGGTTCGCGCATCCTGGCGCAGCGCCAGGTGTATGACGAAGTGGTCGAGCGGCTGTCCGCGCGCGCCAGGGCCATCCGCGTGGGCGACCCGGCCGCACCCGACACCACCATGGGGCCGCTGGTATCGGCCGCGCAGATGAAGACCGTGCTCGACTACGTCGACATCGGCAGGCAGGAAGGCGCCAGCGCGGTAACGGGCGGCGTGCGCGTGGGCGAGCGCGGCTTCTTCGTCGAGCCCACCGTGTTTGCCAACGTGGCGCACGAGATGCGCATTTCGCAGGAGGAAATCTTCGGCCCGGTGGCCAGCGTGATCCCGTTCGACGATGAGGAAGACGCCGTGCGCATTGCCAACGGCACCGCGTTCAGCCTGGCCGCCGGCGTGTGGAGCGCGGACATCCAGCGCGTACACAAGGTGGCCGGCGAACTGCGTGCCGGGACGGTCTGGATCAACACCTATGGGTACACCGACGTGCGCCTGCCGTGGGGCGGCGCGGGAGACTCCGGCCTGGGCCGCGAGCATGGCGACGCCGCCATCGAGAACTTCACGGAACCGAAGGCGATCTGGTTGTCGCTGCGCTAGGCGTCAACGGGCATGGCCGCCACGGCGGTCCGGCGCAACGGCGCATCCCCGCCAAGGCCTGGCGGGGTTTTCATTTGCGCGGCGGCGATCAGCCGATCATGCGCATCGGCAGCAGCGCATACACGAGCGTCAGCGCGCCCACGATGGCTGGCGACACGTACTTCAGCGCAAGGCTCTGCGACTGCACGCCCAGATAGGCGTACATGCAGACAAGGATCATGGCGCAGGCAAAAACGAGCCCGTCATAGACTTGCATGGTTGGTGTCTCCCAGAGTTCGTTCTTCGACTACTTCTGTGATGACGGGCGTGCTTTCGGGGCGCCCGGGTACTGCCCACTGCAATCTATTTGCGCCGATGGTCGCGCCATCGATGGGGCGCGGCAATCATGGTAATCCCTTCGTTATTGGCGTTTGAACGATGTTGCAATGCGGGATGCCGGGCGATATCGATACCGCCTTGCGCGGCCGCGGAAGTCAAGGAGGAAAGTCCCGATGCCCGGACCCTGGCGCGGGATGCCGATCCCGGTGAGACAATGCTGCGCGGCATGGCCAGCCAGCCGCGTTGCCGCAGTGCCATGACCGCCAATACAAGAAAGGGAGACAACCATGCATCGACTTGCCGTGCTTGCCGCCGTCCCGGCCGCTTTCGTTGCCACGTTTGCCGCCGGCTTCCTGACGGCTCACGTGGACTTGCCGCTGGCCCACGCGCAGACGCCGCCGTCCGCGCTGACGCCGCAGATCATCAAGAACCTGGCTGCGATGAGCAACGACGACATCGGCCCGCAGGTGCCCAACATGGGCACGCTACGCAGCAAGGGGCTGGTGAACACGCCGAGCGGCACGATTGCCGTGCAGTCGGGCAATGTGCCCAAGCACTATCACACCAGCGCCGACGAGATCCAGTATGTGATTGCGGGCACCGGCACCTTCTGGCTCGGCAACGAACAGCACCAGGTGGGGCCCGGCGACCTCATCATCATTCCGAAAGGTGCGGCGCACGCAGGCTCGATCGCGGCCAGCGGCGAGTTCCGGTCGCTGGCCATCAAGCTGCCACCGCAGGCCCCGAACGATACCCACCTGCTGCCCTGACCCCTGACAGCGGGTTCAGGCCGGGTCCGGATCAAGCCGCCGGCTTTCGCGATTCCTGCGCCGAACCTCGCGAAAGGGACACATCGGGACACCTCGGGGACACCTTGGGGACACCTCGCCCCGCGCCGCCCGGCGCTTACCGCTGCCCGAAATGCGCGCTGCGGAAGAGTTGCTCCAGCCCGCGCGGCTGCGAGCGCCAGTACTGCTTCGGCGCATCGACCTGCGCGCCAAGCTTTGCCGCTGCGTGCCACGGCCAGCGCGGGTCATACAGCATGGCCCGCGCAATCGAGATCATGTCGGCCTCGTTGTTGGCGATGATCGCCTCGGCCTGCTCCGGTTCGGTGATCAGGCCCACGGCCAGCGTCGGCAGCCCCACTTCAGCCTTCACGCGCTGGGCATAGGGCACCTGGTAGCCCGGCCCCAGCTTGATGGCCTGCTGCGGCGACACGCCGCCGGTGCTCACATGCACGGCCGCGCAGCCGCGCGCCTTGAGCGCCTGCGACAACGCAATCGTGCCGTCGATATCCCAGCCGTTCGGCACCCAGTCGGTGGCCGACACACGCATCCACACCGGACGCTCGGCCGGAAACGCCTCGCGCACGGCATCGAACACTTCCAGCGGAAACCGCATGCGGTTCTCCAGGCTGCCGCCGTACTCGTCGGTGCGGTGGTTGGCGATCGGCGACAGGAACTGGTGCAGCAGGTAGCCATGCGCACCGTGTACCTCGATGCCCTGCACGCCGATCCGTGCCGCACGCTTTGCCGCGGCCACGAAATCGTCGCGGATCTTCTGCATGCCGGCGCGGTCGAGCGCCGTGGGCGGCACCTCGTCCGCCGCATGGGGGACGGCCGATGGCGCCACGGTCTGCCAGCCGGTCGGGGCATCGGGACGAATCTGCGCGCCGCCATCCCACGGGGCCTGGCTCGACGCCTTGCGCCCCGCGTGGCCCAGCTGCACCGCCACGGCAATCGGCGAATAGCGGCGCACCGCATCGAGCACGCGGCCCAGCGCCGCTTCGTTGGCATCGCTGTAGAGGCCCAGGTCGGCCGGCGAGATGCGCCCTTCCGGCGACACCGCCGTGGCCTCCACGATCATCAGGCCCGCACCGGACAGCGCCAGGCTGCCCAGGTGGATCATGTGCCAGTCGGTGGCCGAGCCCGCTTCCGCCGAGTACTGGCACATGGGCGCAATGGCGATGCGGTTGGCGAGCGCAAGATTGCCGATCTGGTACGGATCGAAGAGATGAGGCATGGGGAGTTTCCTTGAAGTCCAGGGGCTCCCTGCGCGGGAGCGGGCAACGTCCCGGGGATTGTAGACGCCGCCCGCAAACCTTGCTGACCCCGCCTCCGTTGTGGAATTTCCCGCCTTGTCAGCCCGGGTTCACGAGGCCTCGACGATATCGTCGAGCTTCCACTGCTTGTCGAACCACGGCTGCAGCGGGCCGTAGAGCCGGAAGATCGTGAACCAGCTCTTGCCCGGAATGGTCTGGATCCAGTTGGCCTGCTTGCCGGCTGGCGGCTGCGGACCGAAGTACAGGTCGGCGGAGCCGTCGGCATTCTTCACCAGCGACTTCTCGCTGGACAGGCTCGGGAACTGCTGGTCCGTCTGCAGCATCGAGCGGGTCTGCGTGTCGTACACCACCACCGACCAGAAGTCCTTGACCGGCACGTTGGGCGGCACGTGCAGGCGATAGGTCTTGGCCCCATCCAGCGGGTTGCCGGCGGCGTCGAGGTTCGATGCCGCGTACTGCGAGCCGATGCCGGGCATCGCCACGGCCATCGCCGGCGTGTCGATCGTGGCGGCGTAGAAGAACAGCGTGCGCGCGTCGAAGTTGCGGGCGCCGTTGTCCAGCCATTCATAGCTGCCGCCGATGAACGGCGTGGTCCAGCGGCGGTCCGGGAAGATCAGCGTACGCGGGTCACGATTGCGGAAGTCGATGGCACGGGCCGTTGCGTTGCCCACCGCCACGCTGTCGGTCAGGATCTGCTTCATGCGTGCATCGGGCGCGAACGGCTTGCCCTTCTGCATGCCGATGGCCGTGAAGATGCCGGTCATGTCGGGACCGTACGCGCCGGCCGGCTCTTCCTGGATGATCTGGTTGACCTCTTCATAGAACCGGAAGTTGTTGGCATGGACCGTATTCATGACCTTGCCCGACAGGTTGATGAACTTCGTCTCCGGCGGCCGTGCCGCGTCAGCCAGCCGGTAGACCCTGAGCCCGGCCTTCAGGCTGGCCACGCCGGGCCGCGGGTCGCCACGCTGCATGAACGCCCGGCCGAACAGCAGGTTGCCGTACGTCGGGCTTTTGACGATGTAGTAGCCGCTGGCCGGCAGCTGGCCCGTGTAGCCGGGCGGCACGAACAGGTACTTGCCGCCCTTGCCCTTGTCCGGCCCCGCGTTGCCCATGTCCGTGACATAGCGGAACCAGAAATCGTCGACCACGCCGAGGATGTTCGGCGGGGTTTCCACCACCACCGGGCCGTCCTTGAGATCCATCCAGTTCCAGAAGTAGATGGTCTCGCTGTTCAGCGTCAGGTAGATCGACTTCGAATCCATCAGCTGCTCGTACACGCCCACGGTGCTGTCCACCGCGCCCACGCTGCGCAAGCCGGTGCGGATGGCCACCATCGACGCCCCCGGCACGCCATTCAGGAACGCCTCGACCCCGCGCGCGAAGTCGATGTTGTCAAAGACCTTCTGGGCCGTCGCGGCCGTCGGCACGCCGTCGAAAAACTCCAGCCTGCCAATGCGGGTATCGACCGACGCCGGCGTAGTAATCTCCGGCGGAATCGGCGTGGTCATCTTGTAGGAAGACGGTGCCTGCGACGCACACCCGGCAAGCCCGGCGGCAAGCAGCGCCAGGCTGCCCAGCCTGATGGCAACGGAATTCGGCATGAAAACGGCTCCTCGACGGTTCGGATACGCGCCGAACATAGCGCAGCCGCCTCAAGCCGTCGATTCAAAGTCTTCGCAGCCGATCTAAAAGATTTCGATGCCAACTCGCCTGTTCAGAACTTCGGAATCCGCAGCGTCTTGCTGATCATCAGCGAGCCGCTCAGCACGAACAGCAGCGACATCGGGTGGAACGTGCCCGGGCCGATGGCCATCGCGCCGGCTGGCAGGGCGTCGCCGATCAGGCCATGCGAGGCGCACCAGGCCAGGATGCCGGTGAGCACCACGCTGGTGGGAATGGGCGTGCCTTCGAAGTATTTGACCTTGCCCAAGGCCGAGCCTTCGGCCAGGGTCTCGGCCGTGACGTTGAAGCGGGCCAGGCGGCTGACCCCGCAGCAGACAAAGTAGATCAGCGCGGCAAGGTCCCAGCCGCCGCGCATGCCGGCGGCGAAAGCCAGGGTGGCCGGGCCGACGCCGAACGAGATGATGTCCGACAGGGAATCCAGCTCACGGCCCAGCGCCGAATGGGCGTGGCGCCAGCGCGCGATGCGGCCGTCCAGCACATCGAAGATGAACGCGGCCGGCGCCAGCGCCGCCGCGATATAGAAATGCCTGAGCGACGGCTCGGCGACGAAATACATCGCGTAGAACACCGAGCCCATGCCGCATGCCGCATTGGCCAGCGTGAAGAAATCCGCCAGCTGCAGGTCGCGCAGCATCGAAAAATGCCGGGGGCGCTGCTGAGGGGTCGACATGCGGCGGGCTCCTTTGGCGCATCGGCGCCTGCGTCAGGTGCGTGGGCGGTCAGTCGCGATCGGGGCCGCTCAGAGCACCGTGTTGACGTGATGGACGGCCGGCGGCGCGGCAAAGCAGTCGCTGACCAGCGTGCGCCATTGCTGGAATTCGTCCGACTCGCGGAAATGGACCATATGGTCTTCCACGGTTTCCCAGGCCACCACCAGCGTGTACTGCGACGGCTGTTCGATCGACCGCTGCAGATTCAGGCCATGGCAGCCCCTGGACCGCAGGAACAGCGGCTTGGCCTTGGCCACGTTGGCCTCGAACTGCGCTTCCATGCCGGGCTTGATCGTGATCTGTGCAATTTCGTGAATCATGATGGGTCTCTAGGGCGGTTGATATCGGTGGCTGTCTGACAGCACCGCGTGGCAGGCGGCCGCACGCCAGGCGCGCGGCATCGCGTCTACCTTAGCAGATTTGGGCTGCCCGGCTTACTTGACCGTGTGGCGCGCCAGGCTTTGCACCAGGTAGACCACCACCAGCGCGTTGGCCACCGCCAACCCCACATGGATCCACGTGGGATGCCGGACGGCCTCGTACACTTCCACCGGAATGTAGATCCCGCCGGACCAGACGCCAAGCCAGTTACCCCAGGCACGCCCGAACCACAGTCCGTAGGCCTCCGCGAAGCGCATCAGCGCGTACACCGCAGCCGACCCGCCGATGGCCCACAGCCGGCCGTCGCTGGGATGGGACAGCAGTGCCAGGAAGACCTTCGGATAGTGGCTGGCGGGATTCAGGTGGAAACGGCCGACAATGGCTTCGGCCAGCGCCTGGGCGTCGGCGTGCAGCAACGCCACCAGGCCCAGCCCGGCCAGAATCACCAGGGCGCCCTTGGCGGCTTCGAACAGGGCAATGCTCTTGAGGCCAATTCCTTGGCTGACGTGCGCCATGACGGGGTCGTGAAAATCAGCGAAGTCGCCATTGTGCAACATCAACGTGCCTGGCGCTCCACCATCGGCCCGTTGGCGTCGATGCCGCCGCCCGCCTCGAGCGGCCCGTTGACCGTCAGCGGGCCATCGACATAGAGATCGCCGTGCACCACCATCGATCCCTGCACGGTCAGCGGCCCATGAAAGACCTTGAGCAGCGACCGCTCCATCGGCGGCGGATACCCGCGGCCGGGCGTCGCGAACCACGCAGCGGTCAGCGGACCGTTGGCGTAGACATGGCCGTCCACGCTCAGGGTGCCGTTCACCGTGGCCGGTCCTTTCACCCGTGCCGAGCCGCCGACGGCGATGGAGCCGGTGACGGACTGCGCGCCACAGACGACGGGCAGCAAGGTGCCGAGCAGGACAACCGCGACGGCCATCCGGCGAAGGATTCGCATATCGGCCCTCCCTAAAACAGAACTGGCGCGATCTTTCCAGTGTAGTGACCTGGAAACATCGCGCCAGCCATGTTTGTGACCGATTGTGTTTACCCCCCTCTCCCGCCTGCGAGAGAGGGTGGCTACCACGGCGGCAGGCGAACCTGCCTCAGTTCTTCGCCACCGCCTCCGGCAACGGGCCCCAGCCGCCGCCCAGGCTGCGCACCAGCGCCACCGTCGCCGCCGCGCGCAGGCCGGCCACCGCGTTGGCATCGCGCTGCGACTGCAGCACGGTGCGGTCCGCGTCGATCACCGTCAGGTAATCGACGGCGCCCGCGTCGTAGCGGCTGCGGGATATGCGCTGGGCACGCCTGGCGCCAGCCAGTGCGCCGTCGAGCGCCGTGGCCTGCTGGCTGAGCCAGCGCACATCGGCCAGGCTGTCTTCGACCTCGCGGAAGGCCACCAGCACGGTCTGCTGGTAGCGCGCCACGCTTTCCTCGTGGGCGGCGCGGGCGCCGGCCAGGTTCGAGCCGTTGCGGCCACCGTCAAAGATGGTTTGCGCCACCGTCGTGCCCACCAGCGGCCCGAGCATCCATGTCCGCGACGACCACTTGAACAGGTTCGACAGGTCCGAAGACTCGAAGCCGAACAGCGCCGTCAGCGAGATGCGCGGGAAGAACGCGGCCTTTGCAATGCCGATCCGCGCATTGGCGGCCGCCATCTGGCGCTCCGCCGCAGCGATGTCGGGGCGGCGCTCCAGCAGTTCCGACGGCAGCCCCGCCGGCACCGCCACCGGCGCCGTGTCGAACGGCCTGGCGGCCAGCCCGAACTGCGACGGGGCCACGCCGGTCAGCACCGCCAGCGCATGCTCCTGGTTGGCACGGCGACGCTCGATGCTGGCCAGGTCGGCACGCGCCGTGCCCAGTTCCGATTCGGCGCGGGCCGGGTCCAGGTCGGTCGTCTCGCCCGCCTCGTAACGCTTGCGCAGCAGCGACAGCGAATCCTCGCGCAACTTGATCGTCGCGTTCAGCAGTTCACGGTCGCTGTCGAGCGTACGCAGGGCGAAGTATGCCTGCGCCACATCGGCCTGCAGCGCGAGCTGCACCGAGCGGTACAGGTCCTCGGCGCCCTTCTCTTCGGCGCGGGCAGCGTTCACGCTGCTGGCCACGCGACCGAACAGGTCGAGCTCGTAATTGGCGAACAGTCGCGCCTTGTACACGGTCTGCGGCGACACGCGGGTGCCATCGGGCAGGCCCTGCGACGCGGCCGACGGCTGCGTACGCGTCGGGTCGAAGCCCGCGCTCAGCTGCGGATACATGTCCGCCTCGGTGGCGCCCGTGAACGCCCGCGCCTGCTTCAGGCGGGCTGCGGCTGCGGCCAGGTCCTGGTTATGCGCGTTGGCGGCGTCGATCAGCCGGTCCAGTTCGGCGTCGCCGAACACGCGCCACCAGTCGCCACGCTGCTGGCCTTCGGCCGGCGTGGCGGTCTTCCACTGCGCGCCTTCGGTGGCGGCTGCATCGGCCTCCTTGAAGGTGGCGGCGGTGGGCGTCTCGGGCACCTTGTAGGTCGGTGCCAGCGAGCAGCCCGCCAGCACCAGCGCGGCGGCCAGGGCACCCAGCCTGGGCAGGTACTGCTTCATCACGATGTTGTTCATGTCTTTCACCATCACTCTGCGGACGGCACGGCGTGCGAAGCCGGCACATCCGTCGCAACCGCTTCACGGCGCTGCTTGCGGGTGGCCAGCAGGCGCAGTGCCACGTAGAACACCGGCGTCAGGAACAGGCCGAAGAACGTCACGCCCAGCATCCCCGCGAACACCGCCACGCCCATGGCATGGCGCATTTCCGCACCGGCGCCGGTCGAGACCACCAGCGGCACCACGCCCATGATGAACGCGAACGACGTCATCAGGATCGGGCGCAGACGCAGGCGGCTGGCTTCGATCGCGGCCTGCACCACGGTGCGGCCCTGGTGTTCCAGTTCCCGGGCGAACTCCACGATCAGGATCGCGTTCTTTGCGGACAACCCCACCAGCACGATGAAACCGATCTGCGTGAAGATGTTGTTGTCGCCACGCGTCAGCCAGACACCGGTCATGGCGGCCAGCAGGCTCATCGGCACGATCAGGATCACCGCCAGCGGCAGCGTCAGGCTTTCGTACTGGGCGGCCAGCACCAGGAACACCAGCAGCACGCACAGCGGGAAGATCCACACCCCGGCGTTACCGGCCAGGATGTCCTGGTACGTCAGCTCGGTCCACTCGAAGCCAATGCCCTTGGGCAGCGTTTCGGCGGCAATGCGCTCGGCAGCGGCCTGGGCCTGGCCCGACGAGAAGCCCGGGGCCGGGCCACCGTTCATGTCGGCGGCCGTAAAGCCGTTGTAGCGCGTGACGCTATCCGGACCGAAGCCCTGCTTGACCTTCACCAGCGACGACAGCGGCACCATTTCGCCGGAACTGCTGCGCGCCTTCAGCTGCAGGATGTCCTCGGCATGCTGGCGGAACTGCGCATCGGCCTGCACCTTGACCTGATACGTACGACCGAACTTGTTGAAGTCGTTCACGTACGACGAGCCAAGGTAGGTCTGCAGCGTCTCGAACACGTCGGTCACCGGCACGCCCAGCTGCTTGGCCTTGGTACGGTCAAGCTGCACGTCCAGCTGTGGCACGTTCACCTGGTAGTTGCTGAAGATGCCAGCCAGTTCCGGGGTCGCGCGGGCCTTGGTCATGAACGCGTTGGTGGCGCTGAACAATTCGTCGTAACCCAGCGCCGCACGGTCCTCGATCATCATCTTGAACCCGCCGATCGTGCCCAGGCCCTGTACCGGCGGCGGCGGGAACACGGCGATGAACGCGTCCTGGATCGACCCGTACTGCTTGTTCAGGTCGGCGGCAATCGCGTTGCCGGACAGCTCCTTGCTCTTGCGCTTGTCGAACGGATCGAGCGTGACGAACACGATGCCGGCGCTCGGGCTGTTGGTGAAGCCGTTGATCGACAGGCCCGGGAAGGCCACGGCCGATTCCACGCCCGGATGCTTGAGCGCGATATCCGACATGCGGCGGATCACGTCTTCGGTACGATCCAGCGTGGCGCCGTCAGGCAGCTTGGCAAAGCTCACCAGGTACTGCTTGTCCTGCGCCGGCACGAAGCCCTTCGGCACCATCTGGAACACGCCCCAGGTGGCCACCAGCATCACGGCGTAGACGCCGAACACCGAACCCTTGCGGCGGATCACGCCCTTCACGCCGCGGCCATAGTTGTCCGAGCTGCGGCCGAAGAAGCGGTTGAAGCGGGCGAAGAAGCCACCGAAGACACGGTCCATGCCGCGCGTCAGCCAGTCCTTGGGCGCGTCGTGGCCCTTGAGCAGCAGCGCGGACAGGGCCGGGGACAGCGTCAGCGAGTTGAACGCCGAGATGATCGTCGAGATCGAGATCGTCAGCGCGAACTGCTTGTAGAACTGGCCGGTCAGGCCCGTCATGAACGCCAGCGGCACGAACACGGCGATCAGCGTCAGGGCGATGGCGATGATCGGGCCGGACACTTCGCGCATGGCCTTGTAGGTGGCTTCCTTCGGCGACAGCCCTTCCTCGATGTTCCGCTCGACGTTTTCCACCACCACGATCGCATCGTCCACCACGATACCGATCGCCAGCACCAGGCCGAACAGGCTCAGCGCGTTGATCGAGAAGCCGAACGCATGCATCAGGCCGAACGTACCGACGATGGACACCGGCACCGCCAGCAGCGGGATGATCGATGCGCGCCACGTCTGCAGGAACAGGATCACCACCAGCACCACCAGCGCGATGGCCTCGAACAGCGTGTGGACCACGGCCTCGATCGAGTGGCGCACGAACTGCGTCGGGTCATAGACGATGCTGTAGTCCACGCCTTCCGGCATGTTGGCCTTCAGCTCGGCCATGGTCTTGCGCACGTCGTTCGAGATCTGGATCGCGTTGGAGCCCGGCGACTGGAAGATCGGCAGCGCCACGGCGGACTTGTTGTCCAGCAGCGAGCGCAGCGCGTATTCCGACGCACCGAGCTCGATGCGCGCGATGTCCTTCAGGTACGTCACCACGCCGTCGGGCGAAGTCTTGACGATGATGTCGCCAAACTCCTCCACGGTCTGCAGACGGCCCTGGGCGTTCACCGACAGCTGCAGGTCGGTGCCCGGCAGCGACGGCGACTGGCCGATCACGCCGGCCGCCACCTGCACGTTCTGCTCGCGGATGGCGCGCACCACGTCGGACGCGGCCAGGCCGCGCTCGGCGATCTTCTCCGGGTTCACCCAGACACGCATCGAGTAGTCGCCCGAGCCGAACATCTGCACCTGACCCACGCCCTGGATCCGCGCCAGGCGGTCCTTCACGTTGATCAGCGCATAGTTACGCAGGTACGTCATGTCGTAGCGGTCGTTCGGCGACACCAGGTGGACCACCATGGTCAGGTCAGGCGAGCTCTTGACCGTGGTGATGCCCAGCCGGCGCACGTCCTCGGGCAGGCGCGGCTCGGCCTGCGAGACACGGTTCTGCACCAGCTGCTGGGCCTTGTCCGGGTCGGTGCCCAGCTTGAAGGTCACCGTCAGCGTCAGGTTGCCGTCGCTGTTGGCCTGCGAGTTCATGTAGAGCATGTCCTCGACGCCGTTGATCTGTTCCTCCAGCGGCGTGGCCACGGTCTCGGCGATCACCTTCGGGTTGGCGCCCGGAAACTGCGCGCGCACCACCACCGAGGGCGGTACCACTTCCGGGTACTCCGAGATCGGTAACTTGAACATCGAGATGGCGCCGATCAGGAAGATCAGCACCGACAGCACGCCCGCGAAAATGGGGCGATCGATAAAGAATTTCGAGAGATTCATCTTGGTCTCGGCGAAAGCAGTCCCCCTGGCCGTCCGCTCGTCGAGCGGACGCCATGTACTGCTGCAGGGGGAATTTCAGTTCGGTGTGGCTTCGGGCGGGCGCTCAGCTCACCTTGGCCTTGCCGGCCTTGCCCTCTTCCGCGGCCTGCTTGCGGTCGGGGGTGGTGCCGCGCGGCTCAAGCTCGCTGCGATAGGCCATGGCCACGGCCTTCGGTGCCACGGTGTCGCCCGGGCGCACGCGCATCAGGCCGTTCACGACGATGTTCTCGCCCGGTTGCAGCCCCTTGCGGATCACGCGCAGCCCTTCGTACGTCGGTCCCAGCTCGACTTCCCGATACACGAGCTTGTTGGCCTTGTCGACCACGAGCACGAACTTCTTGCCCTGGTCGGTACCGATGGCGCGATCGTTGACCAGCACGGCCGGGTGCGGCGAGCCGCCGCCGAGCTTGACCTTGGCGTACAGGCCCGGCAGCAGGCGGCCATCCTCGTTGTCGAACACGGCGCGCACGCGGATGGTGCCGCTACGCGTATCGAGCCGGTTGTCGATCGAATGGATCTTGCCCTTGTGCGGATTGCCGTCCTCGTTGGCCAGGCCCAGGAACACCGGCAGGTCGTTCTTGCCGCCGCTGGCGCCCGGCGCCGTGTAGCGCAGGTAGCTCTGCTCGTCGACATCGAAGCTGGCATACACCGGCGAGACCGACACGACCGACGTCAGCGGCGGCGACGCGGCGCCCGCGGCCACCAGGTTGCCCACGGTGATTTCCGCACGCGACACCTTGCCCGAGACCGGTGCAACGATGCGCGTGTAGCTCAGGTTCAGCTTTGCCACTTCCAGCGCCGCCTGCGCGCCGCGCACGTCCGCCGACATCTCGCTGGCGGCGTTGATGCGCTCGTCGAACTCGCGGCGCGAGATCGCGTTGTCGTCCAGCAGGCGCTGCGCACGGGCCTTCTCGGTCTGTGCATGCGATGCACGGACCTGCGCAGCGGCCAGCGCCGCTTCGGCGCGTGCCACTTCGGCGGCGTACGGGCGCGGATCGATCGTGAACAGGGGGTCGCCCTTCTTCACGATGGAGCCTTCCCGGAAATGCACCGTTTCGATGGTGCCGGAAACGCGCGGACGGATCTCCACGCGGTCCACGGCTTCGATGCGGCCCGAGAACTCATCCCATTCGGTGATGGTCTGGCCCACCGCGGCCGACACTTCCACGGCCGGCGCCGGGGGCGGCGTATTGGCCTGTGCTTCCCCGCCGTGCCAGGGTTGCAGTACCGAGGTTGCCACGCCCGCCCCAAGAATTGCCACGATGGCAAAGGCGATCAGCGTGCGTCGAGACTTGTCATTCATCTTTCTTCACTCCGTGTTTTCGTCGGGTTTCTTCAACTGGAAAAGCAAAAATTCAGGCCGAACGCTGCCCGCCCGCCCAGGGGGCCGGAAAAACGGGAACAACAAGGGGTCCTCCGTCCCGGATGGGACAGAAGCAAGCCACTACAGGGGTGCCAGCCTCAAAGGGCGCTGGCGGGAGAATCCGGCACCGTTACAGCATTCACGGCGCCGGCCGGCGTTCGGACCGGATTACGAGGCGTCGTCGGCCTTGGCGAAACTTTCGCGCAGGAACCGCGCACCTTCTTTGACCCATGCCTGACACATCTCATGGGACTGTTCCACCCCGTCGCCACAGGCGCCGGGCATAATCAGGGCCCTGGCCGGGATGCCGGCCTTGGACAATTTGGCGGCGAAGGCTTCGCCTTCCGCGCGCAGGGCATCTTTTTCCGCCACCTGCACCAGCGTCGGCGGCAGTCCCGCCAGCCGCGAAGCCAGCGCCGGGGCCGCATACGGGTGCACGCTGGCGGCCGGCGTCGGCAGGTAGTCGCGATAGTTGCACGCCAGCTTGCGCAGCATTTCCATCGGCACCTGCCCGCCGGACGACGCGTGCTGCAGGCACGGATCAGTCACCGGCCGGATCAGCCACTGGCCCGCCGGCTGCGGCAGGCCACGGTCACGCAGCATCTGCGCCGTGGCGATGGCCAGGTTGCCACCGGCTTCCTCGCCCACCAGCGCAAAGCGCAGTTTGTCGACCTTGAGCTTGCGGGCCTGCTTGAGCACCCACGACACCGTGTTCACGGCGTCCTCGGGCGCTGCCGGGAACGGATTTTCGGGCGCCAGCGAGTAATCCGGCGTCACCACCACGGCCGGGACCGACTCCGCCAGATCCCGCACCAGTTCCTTCGCGGCTTCGACCCCGCCGTCGACAAAGCCGCCGGCATGCAGGTAGAGCATCCACGGCAACAATGGCGCACCGGCGCTCACAGGCCAATAACCTGCGGGGTAACCCACGCAGACCTTCATTTCGCGCTCGCCGCTGGCCACCACGTGCTGGATCACGATTGCCTCGCCCTGTTCTGCGGCCGGTTGTACGGCGGAACTACGGGGAGTCGTGGTCTTGGTCATGGTTGGCACGGCGGCCGGCAAAGACCGTCGATTACTGTATTGCGATGCAGCGAATTATGGTGATTGACAACGATGGGATAAAGCGACCTATTGCCAATGCACTGTTTCTGCGTTGGAATAATCATCGAAGTGAACCCACACGGCTTGAAATGGATACCTGAAATGTGATTCACTCCGGTCCTTCGGCATCTGCGCACTTGGGGAAACAGCGCAAACGCCGGCGCCCCACCCTCCACCCGTCCCCGCTCCGGCCGCCACTGGCGGACCGCCGGCAGCAAATCCAGGCCGCGCACTTGACATGCAGCGGACCCATACCGCCAGACATCCTTCGGAACGTAGCCCGGTCTTACTCCTTTCGAAAGCAACATCATGGATCGTCTTGTCTCAATGCAGGCATTCACTCGGGTGGTGGATGTCGGCAGCTTTGCGCGCGCGGCGGAGTCGCTGGACCTGCCCAAGGCCACCCTCACCCGCCTGATACAAAACCTGGAAACCCACCTTGGCGTCAAGCTGCTGCACCGGACCACGCGCCGAATCAGCGTGACCACCGATGGCGCGGCCTACTACGAACGCTGCGTGCGCATCCTGGCGGATGTGGAGGAAGCGGAGCAGTCGCTGACACGCCACAATAACTCGCCGCGTGGCACGCTGGCCGTGGATACCACCAGCGGCCTCGCGCAGCTGGTGTTGATGCCTCAACTTCACGACTTCTTCAATGCCTATCCCGAACTGAAGCTGGAACTGACCATCAACGGCAAGCCCATCGACCTGCTCAAGGAAGGCGTGGACGTGGTGCTGCGCGTGGGTGCGCTCGACGAGGCCATGGTGGCACGGCGCATCGGACAGGTGAAGCTGGCGTTCTATGCGTCGCCGATCTACCTGCGGCGTTTTGGCACACCGCACGACCTGACCGAGCTGTCGCAGCACAAGGCCATCAACTTCCTGTCCAACCGTACCGGACGCGAAACGCCGTGGACGCTGATCCGTGGCGGCGAGAGCACCGAAGTGCTGCTGCCCTCGGTGATCTCGACCAACGATGCCGACGTATACCTGGGCTGCGCCGTGGAAGGCCATGGCATTGCACGCATCTCGCGCGCCATGGCCGAGCCGTATATCCAGAGCGGCCGGCTCGTCGAGGTCATGACCGACTGGCAGACCGACGAGCTGCCGATCTCTGCGATGTATCCGCAGAACCGGCACCTGTCGGCCAAGGTCCGCGTGTTCGTGAACTGGGCCGCGGAGATCTTTTCGCGGCATCCGCACTTCGGCGCCGCGCCGCAGCAGCTGGCGGCCTGATGTCCTGCCCCTCTCCCGCGTGCATGGTCCGCGCGGGAGGGGACATCCCCCAACTTCAGTGCTTCCCGATCTCCTGCAGCATCCGCGTCATCAGGTACAGGCGCGGCACGATCGAATCGAGCTCCACGTATTCGTCGCGTGCGTGATAGCCGAAGCCTGACAGGCCAAAGCTTTCCAGCACCACCGCCTTGCCCGAACGCCCTGCAAAGCCCGCATCGGTGCCGCCGCCGGTGCCCGGCATCAGGATCAGCGACCGGCCGTCCATCTCCGCATAGATCTGCTGGGCCCGCGCGGCCAGTTCCTTCGAGCGCGTATCGGCCACGAAAGCCGGGCGCCCTTCTTCCATCGCAATCGTGGTCTTCGTGTCGGGAATCAGATGGCCCGCATCGACCTTCTGCTGCAACGCCGCCTGCAGCTTCTGCGCGGCGCCGCCGGCGGTCACGCGCACATCGCCCACGGCGGTGGCTGTCTCCGGAATCTGGTTCAGCGGGCCGGTGGTCCTGGCCTGCGTCCAGTTCATCTGCGCGCCCGGTATTGTCTTGGCCAGGTCGCGCGTTTCCTGCATCTGGTAGGCCAGTTCCAGCAGCGCGTTGCGGCCCAGTTCGGGCGCCGCGCCGGCATGCGATGACCGGCCCTTGACCTGCATCGTCGCCGTGGCGGTGCCGGCGGCCGCCAACAGCAGCGATTCCGATTTCGCCACTGACTTCGCCACGTTGGGCTCGCACGACAGCACCACATCGTGCTGCGCGGCCAGCGTGGCAATGGTCTCGCCCGAGCCGAGCGAGCCGATTTCCTCGTCCGGGTTCAGCAGCACCGTGATCTGCGCGTAGTCCTTCCAGCCCTGCGCCTTGAGGATTTCCAGCGAATGCAGGATCACGGCCAGGCCGCCCTTGTCGTCGGCGATGCCCGGGCCATAGAGCCGGTTGCCGTCCTCGCGGATCGGCTGCGACGCCAGGATACCTGCCGGGTACACCGTGTCCATATGGCCGATCAGCATGATGCGGCGCTTGCCCGTGCCGGTCAGCGTGGCCTTGACCATCGGCGCGGCACTGGTGGTCAGGGGCAGCCGCTCCACCTTCGCGCCCAGCGCCTGCAGCCGCTGCGACGTGTAGTCGGCCATGCGCGCCAGCCCCTGCATGTCGGCGCTGCCCGATTCGATCGTCACCATGTCCTTGAGCGACTGCACCACGGCGGGCTGCGCGGCGCGCGCGGCATCGAGCAGCGCCTGGTCGGGTCCGGCGGCCAGCGCGGCACCGCAGGCCATTGCGGCAGCCAGGGCGATGGCGGTGGCCCCAGCCGTGGCGCGGGCAAGGCGGCGAAGGGAAAGCGGCATGCGGGTCTCCTGTTCTCTGTTGTCGTTGGAGCTCCAATGTATCGCTTGCGCTATCCCGGGGGGAGGTTCAATATCGCCAATCCCGATGCCAATCCCGCCATGCGCCCCATGCCCCCGCCCGCCGCGCCCCTGCACGTCAAGCTGCTCTGGTTGCCCGATGCCATGCCTGGCACGCTGTTCGGCGCGCTCGATGTCCTGCGTACCGCCGCGGGCGTGGCGCGGTTGCAGCAGCCGGGCGCGCCGGCCCGGCTGACGTGGGAGATCATCGGCGCCAGCGGACGCGCCCTGCCCGACCCGCTGCCCGGCCTGTCCACATCGCGCCGGGGCGCACCGCGCCAGGCCCAGGTGCTAATCGTGGTGCCGGGACTGATGGCGGCCAGCGCGCCCCATCTGGGCGAACTGGCCGCCGCGGATACCGCCACGCAACGCCTGCTGGCCCGGCATATGGATGCCGGGGGCTGGGTGGCGTCGATCTACACCGGGATGGCTTACCCACTGTTGCTGGGGCAGCTCGATGGCGCGCGCTGCGGCGCGCCTTGGATGTTCCAGAGCTGGTTCGCGCAACGCTTTCCGGCGTGCGACCTGTCATCGGACGAACCGATGGGACTGCACGGGCAGGTCTTTCATTGCGTGGCGCCGGCCCTGCAGACCGAATTCATGCTGCGCGTGCTGGGCCATCTGCACGATCCCGACCTGGCGCAGGCAGTGGCCCGCCTGCTGCTCTACCAGCCCGAACGCCAGCAGTGGGTGCCCGAGCTGGTTTCGCAGCGTTGGCTTGGCAAGACCGCCGACAGCCCGGTCTATCGCGCCATCGGCTGGCTGCAGGCGCATGTCGGCGAGCCTTACCGGCTGGCGGCCGTGGCGCGCGCCGCAGCCGTCAGCGAACGGACGCTGCTACGCCATTTCCGCCAGGTGACCGGACGCACCCCACTGGATTACCTGCACCGCCTGCGCGTGGAGCGCGCACGCATGCTGCTGGAAGTCACGCTGCATGGCACGCAGGCGATTGCCGAGGCCTGCGGCTACAGCGATGCCGCCGCCTTCCGGCGCCTGTTCCAGCGAACCATGCAGATGTCGATGTCGGAATACCGCTCGCGCTTTGCGCTGCGCACGCGGCGCCGCTACTGGCGCGTGGAAGACCAGGCAGCGCGCGTCGATGCCGGCATCGTTGACTAGATGTCAGCTACTCAGGGCGATATGGTTGATGACGTCCTCCACGCCTTGCACGTACCATGCATCGCGCTCCACCTGCTTGCGCGCCCCGTCGCTGGACGCATAGCCGTCGAGCGTCACGACCCGTCCCTCGGTACGCACGCGGATGCGCGCGGCATCCACGAACGGGTCGGTTTCCAGCACCAGTTGTAACGCCTCGCTCAGTTCCTCGTCGCTGTCGGCCTCGGCCGGCGCCACCACGATGTCGTTGATCACGTTACGACAGCCGCGCGACCACCACGCCAGCACGCCGGCCAGGCGCATGTGCGACAGGCTGATCACCTGGCCGCTCAGCATGACCGCGCCGTCATGGACCGCCACCTCCATCCAGCCGCTGCGCTCGCCCACGGCTTCGCGCACCGGCTCGACTTGCCCCTTCACCTTCGCGCAGATCTTGCAGTTACGGAAGTCGATCGCATTGAGCAGCCGATCGCAAACGGCCGCGCGCAGATCGCCATCGCCCACTATCGGGCCGGCATGGGCGATGCGCAGGTGATCGATCACGGTGGAAACGCCGTCCAGACGGCGCAACCGGGCCGTGGCGCGCGTCTTGTCCATGACGTCGGCCACTTCGCCCTCCAGAATCAGGGCCCCGTCGGAAAGTCGCAGGTGAATGGTGGGATGGATCTGGTGGCCCTGATATGGCACATGCGCCAACGCGGCTCGCGCCTGCGTCAGCACCGCTTCGCTACTCAGCATGATATGTGTCTCCCCATTTGACGTGGAGATGGGTGGGAAGCGCGCCCCTGCCTGCAAGCACGCGTGGCGCGGTGCGGCCGTTTTGCCCACGTGGTGCCGCGCCACACAGGCATTATAGGAAGCGCCCCGGCAAAGTCGCCGTCCGTCGGGCCACCCCTGCGCCTGTGTTTCAAACGTCCGTTGCCCGCCCGTAGCGGCATTGGCGTCACATGCCGCATCGCCCGGCGTCACGGGGGGCTTTTGAGCCGTGCTGGCGGCGATCCCGGACAAGTGCGCCGCCCGACACCGTCCGGCCATTCAGCCGGACGGCGTCCGCGGCGCTTCCGTCCGGCACAACGTCCGGCGGCACGAACGCGCCGCCGATGACCGCGTATTGACGGCCAGCGCCGCCATGCCGACCATAGGCGGCAGAACCGCACCCCCGGAGCCCCCATGTGCGTCAACTACGCCCCCGTCCAGAAACGCATCCTGCGCGAAATCTTTGGCGTGGAGCCTCCGCCGGGGCTGTATCCCGAGGAGACATGGCCCGACTATGCCGCGCCCATCGTGCGCCAGAAGACGGGCGAAGCGGCCTGGGAAAGCGTGCTGGCATCGTTCAGCATGGTGCCCAAGGCGACCATCCCGCCCGGCACGCGCTACTACCCCACCGCCAACGCGCGTGTGGAGACCATCGGGAAGCTGTCGTCCTTTGCCAGGTTCTGGAAGTCGTGCCAGCTGGCGCTGGTGCCGGCCACGGCGTTCTACGAGCCGAACTACGAAAGCGGCAAGGCGGTGCGGTGGAAGATCGGCCTGCCGGGCGGCGAGCCCTTTGCGATTGCCGGGCTGTGGCGGGCGTGGCCCGGTGGCGCCGTGTCGTTCACGATGCCGACGGTCAATGCCGACCATCATCCGCTGATGCAGCGGTTTCACAAACCCGGGGACGAGAAGCGCGGCGTGGTGATCCTGCCACGCGAAGACTGGGACGAATGGCTGAACTGCCGCGATCCCGAGGTGGCCAGGACGCTGCTGCGCCTGCTGCCCGCCGAGACACTGGTGGCGGAGCCGGCCCCGTTGCCGCCGCGCGGGACGACAAAGGGGCCGCCGCCACCTTCGGACTAGCCGTTCCGGCGACGCTCAGAACGCGGCGCGGGCCTGAATGTAGACCATGCGCGGCGCGCCCACCAGGCGGCCGGCATTGCTGTCGGTGGTACGCGTGTAGAACCGCTTGTCGAACAGGTTGTTGATGCCGACGGTGATGTCGGTGTTCTTGCGCTGCGGCAGCTTGAACATGGCCTGGATATTCCACGTACGGAAGCCCGGGATCAGGCCGTTGCTGCCGTCCGCGCTCTCGGCCACGGTGTTGGCCAGATCCGCGTATTGCTTGCTCTGGTGCGTGGTGGAGACGTTGAACGTCCAGCTGCGCCAGTCGTAGCGTGCGCCGATCGTGTCCGTGGTGCGCGAGTAGAACGGCACGTCCAGGCCGGCCGTGGTGCCCGACTTCTGGATGGCGCGCGTGTACGTGTAGTTGGCGTACAGGTTCAGGCCGCCCAGCACGCTGGCACGGTCGAACGTGTAGTCGATGGCCGCTTCCACGCCGTCGTGATCGGTCGCACCGATGTTCTGGAACGTGGCCGGGAACAGCCCTGGCACCTGCAGGATCTGGTTGTCGAACTTGATCTTGAACGCGGTCAGCTCGCCCTTGATGCGGCTGTCCGTCCAGCGGGTACCCACTTCGAACGTCTTGGCCACTTCAGGCTGCAGCGGATTGTTCGGCGTCTGCGAATTGAGCTGCGTGTTCTGCACCGGGCCGAACGACGTGCTGTAGTCGGCAAACACCGTCCAGGCGCTGTTCACCAGATAAGACACGTTGACCGACGGCAGCGCCTTGTTGTTAAGGCTTTCCCACTGCGTCGCGGTATTGCGCTGCTGGCGGGACGTGTCGATATGCTCGAAGCGCACGCCCGGCACGATGCGCCAGTTGCCGTAGGCGATGCGGTCGTCGATGTAGACGGCGTGGGCGTCGGTGGCATTGTCGAACGTGGTGGTCGGACCGTTCACGCCGGTCTGGCGGTTCGTGCTGAACTGGTTGTCGTCACCGCGTTCGCGGATGTAGCGGTAGCCGACCGTCACGTCATGGGTGGTCGGGCCCACGCCGAAACGCTGCGTGAAGCGCGGCTCGATGCCGAACGTCGTGTAGTTCCGCGGCTGGTGCGCGATCACGGTGGCGCTCTGCTGCAGCGTGCTCTGGCGGTAGCTTTCGTTGAAGAACGTGCGGATCTCGAATTCCTGGTTCGCGGAAATCGTGTTCACGTAGCCCAGGTCGAACCCGTAGCGGTTGCCGCTCCAGTAGTCGTCGGGGCGCGTGTTCTGGAACGGATTGGCGTTGTACTGCGCCACGCTCAGACCGCCCGGCGTCTTCGACTTGACGTCGTAGTACGACAACTTGCCGTAGACCTGCGACGTCGGCGTGATGTCGTAGGCGAACTTCACGGCCAGGTCGTTGACGTTGTCGTCGCTGCCCTGGCGCCATTCGCGGCCCGTCATGCCCGAGTACAGCAGCGCGATGCCCAGGCCGCTGTCGAGCGTGGTGCCCACGAACGCGTTGTACTGGGTGTTCTTGCCGCCACCTTCGGTGTAGATGTTCTCGCGCACCGACGCCTCGCCGCTGAACACGCCCGGAATCGGCTTGGTGTTGAAATTGATGATGCCGCCCACGTTCTGCGGGCCGTAACGCACGGCGCCACCGCTGCGCACCACGTCGATCGATTCGATGTTGCCCAGGCTGACCGGGGCAAACGACAGCTGGGGCTGGCCGTACGGCGCCACGGCCATCGGGATGCCGTCGAGCAGCACCGTGGAGCGCGGCGTGTAGCGGCCCGACAGGCCCCGCACGCCGATATTGAGCGACACGGCGCTGCCGGCCGTGCCGGAGTTGTCGGTCGCCTGCACGCCGGGGATGCGGCGCATGACGTCGCCAATGCTCTGGGCGCCGCTCTGTTCGATCTGCTGCTCGCTGACCACCGTGCGCGCGCCCGGGAAGGTCTTCACGCTGTTCTGCAGCCCGGTGCCGAGCCAGTTTCCGGAAACCTGCACCGTTTCGAGCATCTTTTCCGTCTCACCGACCTGCACCGGTCCGGCGGCGTCCTGGGCGGCCGCCCATTGCGGCGTCAGGCACAGCATCGAGACAGCCAGCGCCGTGGCGCACGGGGCAAAGTGGGGCGCGGCGAATGGCAGTCCGCGACGGCTCGAATTCATGGTCTTCCCTTGTAACAAGACACTGACAAAGGCCACGAATGTAAGTGATAACGGTTCTCGTTTGTAGTCCCACTGGGAAAAGACGCGCTTAATGTATGCCGATCACGACAATGTGTTGCCCATAGACGACATTTTGTCGAACTCCACACACGTTGAGCCCTCAAGACATCGCTGTCGCACCACCGATCCCGGATCGGCGCACCCCGCGTTTGGGTGATTCCAGCGCCCCACCGATAGAGGGTGGGCGCCTTATCGGCCCGCACCCATACTGACCGGCCACCGGCCAGAAGAGCCGGACCAACCTGGGTCAGAACATGCACGCAGTCTCGTTTGTCGGATACGCGCTCGCGTTTCTGGCGGTGATCATCATCGCCGCCCGCTGGATCTATCGAAATCACCCGGCCCTGCGGGACACCGATCCGCCGCCCCCCGAACGCCGCGAAGATGGCGCCGGCGCGCCGCGCGGCGGCCCGTCGCGCGACTGATCCGCGCACGCGGCGGGAACTGCCGCGCCCTGTCGTTGCCTGAACCTCTTGCGCCCGCGCCACGCGGCGTGCACGCTCGCGCCTGTGAGCCACAAGAACAAAGGGAACAAGACATGGCAACTGCCAACAAACTGCCGGCCTGGACCATCTGGTCCCCGCTGGCCGCCTGGGCCGCCTTCGGCCTGGGCCTTGCAATGACGGGGCAGGCCTGGCTGATCGCACTGATGTCGATCGCATTGGCCGGTGCGGTGTTTTCGGCCGTCCATCATGCCGAGGTGGTGGCTCACAAGGTTGGCGAACCGTTCGGCACGCTGGTGCTGGCCATTGCGGTGACCGTGATCGAGGTGGCGCTGATCGTATCGGTCATGCTGTCGTCCGGGCCGGAAAAAGCCGGCCTGGCGCGCGACACGGTGTTCGCGGCGGTCATGATCATCTGCAACGGCATTGTCGGCATCTGCCTGTTCGTGGGCGCGCTGCACCATCGCGAGCAGGCCTTCCAGGCGCCAGGCGCCAATGCAGCCATGGCCATCCTGGTCACCCTGCTCGGGCTGACGATGGTGCTGCCGAACTTCACCAGCACCACGCCGGGGCCTGTCCTGTCATCGTCCCAGCTGGCGTTCTCCGGCGTGATGTCGCTGCTGCTCTACGGCTGCTTCGTCTTCGTGCAGACCGTGCGGCATCGCGACTACTTCCTGGTAGACGGCAGCAACGACGAAAACGTCCATGCGCCGCCGCCGCCCACGCGCGTGGCGGTGGCCAGCGGCGTGCTGCTGGTGGTCTGCCTGGTGGCCGTGGTGGCATTGGCCAAGCTGCTGTCGCCGTCGGTGGAAAAGGCCGTTGCGGACGCCGGGTTGCCGGCAGCCGTGGTCGGGGTGGTCATCGCGGCACTGGTGCTGCTGCCCGAGGGGCTTGCCGCGCTGCGCGCCGCGCGGTCCGACCGCATCCAGACCAGCCTGAACCTGGCGCTAGGGTCGGCCCTGGCCAGTATCGGCCTGACCATTCCGACGGTGGCCATCGTGTTCATCACCATCGGGCAGCCGCTGGAACTGGGCTTGAGCGCCAAGGAAATGGTGCTGCTGTTCCTGACGATGATCGTCGCGTCGCTGACGCTTGGCATGGGCCGCACGACTATCCTCCAGGGCGTGGTCCACATGGTGATCTTCGCGGCCTACCTGTTCCTGACAATCGTGCCGTAGCGGCCCGGCCCGACTTCCGCCTCGCCCTTCCATGGGCGAGGGGAAAAAACATAATCAGGTCAGCGCCGCCAGCGGCAATCGGTCGCCGCCGTCCGCTCAGTCGGCATGGATGCCCCGTTCGCGGATCAGCGTGCCCCACTTGACCGTTTCCTTGGCCAGGTGGTCCTTCAGCTGCGCCGGCGTGCTGCCGATCGGCTCCGCGCCGATGCCGGCCAGCCGCTGCTGCACGGACGGCTTCTTCAGCGATTCGAGCATGGCGCGGTTCAACGTGTCGATCACCGCCTGCGGGGTCTTGGCCGGCACGAACGCGGCAAACCACGGCGACAGCTCATAGCCCGGCACGCCCGCCTCGGCCACCGTCGGCACATTGGGCAGCGCAGACGACCGCTTGCTGGTGGTCACCGCAATCGGCGTCAGCTTGCCGCTGTCGATATGGGGCTTGGCGGACGTGATGCTGTCGAACATGTAGTCCACCTGTCCGCCCAGCAGATCGGTCATGGCCGGGCCCGAACCCTTGTACGGGATATGCAGCAGGTCCACGTGCGCCATCGACGTGAACAGCTCGCCGGCCAGGTGGATCGACGTGCCGTTGCCGGCCGACGCATAGGTGTATTTGCCGGGCCGGGCCTTGGCGCTGGCGATGACCTCGGCCACAGTCTTCTGCGGATTCTTCGCCTTGTTGGCCACCAGCACGTTGGGCACCACGGCCAGCAGCGACACCGGCGCGAAATCCTTGATCGGGTCGTAGCTGAGCTTGCCGTACAGCGCCGGATTCACGGCCATGCCGTTGGCCACGATGATCAGCGTGTAGCCGTCGGCCGGCGAGCGCGCCACCATCTCGGCGCCGATATTGCCGCCGGCGCCGGGGCGGTTCTCGACCACGATGGCCTGGCCCAGCGACTTCGACATGTCTTCGCCCAGCGTGCGCGCGATGTTGTCCATCGCACCGCCCGCGGGGAACGGCACCACCCAGCGGATCGGATGGTCGGGATAGGCGGCGTGCGCCGGGGCGGCTGCGGCAAACAGCAGCGATGCGGAAATGGCAAATGCGGCCGGCACGCGGGCCGGCCGTTGCAGCAAGGACTTCATGTCTCCGTTCCTTCTTTTCTGGTTGCCGATCAGCGGATCGACGACGGGTGCTTTGCCAGCGGGGTGACGTGGATCTTCATGTACGGGAACAGCGGCAGGCTGGCCAGCAGCGTGTGCAGTTCGTCGTTCGATTCCACATCGAACACGCTGTAGTTGGCGTACTCGCCCACCACGCGGTACAGCGCCTGCCACTTGCCCTGGCGCTGCAGGTCCTGCGAATAGGCCTTTTCGCGGGCCTTGATTTCGTCGGCCGTGGCGGCCGGCAGGTCGTGCGGGATCTGCACGTCCATCCTGACGAGGAACAACATGGGATGTGTCTCCGGATTGAATGCGTAATCGGAATGGCTGGCTGACCGCCTCAGCCGGCCTTGCGGCGATAGTGGCGCAGCTTGTCTTCGTCGATGGCCAGGCCCAGCCCCGGACCCTTCGGCAGGTGCAGCGCAAAGTCCTTGAACACCGGGCGGTCCACCACGATGTCGTCCTTCACCAGCAGCGGACCGAACAGCTCGGTGCCCCATGCCAGTTGCGGCAGCGTGCAGAAGCCGTGCGCGGCGGCGATGGTGCCCACGGCGCCTTCGAGCATGGTGCCGCCATAGAGCGCGATGCCGGCCGCGTCGCCCACGGCCGCCGTGCGCAGCATGCCGAAGATGCCGCCCGACTTGGCGATCTTCAGCGCGAACACGTCGGCTGCGCCCAGGCGGGCCAGTTCCATCGCGTCCTCTGGGCCGGTCACGGCTTCGTCGGCCATGATCGGCACCACGAAGCGCGCCGCCAGCCGGGCCAGCGCGGTGCGATGCTCGCGCGGGGTGGGCTGCTCGATCAGATCGATGCCGGCGGCTTCCAGCATGGCGATGCCGGTCGCGGCATCGGCTTCGTTCCAGGCCTGGTTGACGTCCACGGTCACGCGGGCCCGGTCGCCCAGCGCACGCTTGATGGCCGACACGTGGGCCACGTCGTCGCGCACGCTGCGGCGGCCGATCTTGAGCTTGAACGTGTTGTGCCGGCGTTCTTCCAGGAAACGCTCGGCTTCCTCGATGTCGCGGCCGGTGTCGCCGCTGGCCAGGGTCCAGAGCACCGGCAGCGTGTCGCGCACGGCGCCGCCCAGCAGCGTGACCAGCGGCACGCCCAGGCGCTTGCCCTGGGCGTCGAGCAGGGCCGACTCCAGCGCCGACTTGGCGAACCGGTTGCCGCGCGCCACCTTGTTCAGGCGCGCCATCGCGCCATGCACGTTGGTGGCGTCCTGCCCCGCCAGCGCAGGGCCCAGGTAGGTGTCGATCGTCAGCTTGATGCCCTCGGGGCTTTCGTCACCATACGACAGGCCGCCGATGGTGGTGGCCTCGCCGATGCCCTCCACGCCGTCGCTGCAACGCAGGCGCACGATGACCAGCGTCTGCTGCTGCATCGTGGCCATGGCCAGCTGGTGGGCCCGGATGGTCGGCAGGTCCACCAGGATGGCCTCGATCGAAGAAATTGTGGCAGTCATACCTTTTCCATGCTCAAGTACGCGTTGCACCGAGTATGGACCTTGACCTGACTGGCGTCCAAGACCGAAGATGTCTTGATCCATACCTAATGGGTATGCCTTGACCTATCCCCTTATCCGCCATGGAACTCCGCCACCTCCGCTATTTCCAGACCGTCGCGCAGGAACTGAATGTGACGCGTGCGGCAGAAAAGCTGCATATGGCCCAGCCGCCGCTGTCGCGGCAGATCCGTCAGTTCGAGGAAGAAGTGGGCGTGGCGCTGTTCGACCGCGTGGGCCGTGGCCTGAAGCTGACGGAGGCGGGCCGCTTCCTGCTGGAGCAATCGCTGCAACTGACGCAACGGCTGGAAGAAACGCTGGAAGGCACGCGCCGCATCGGCCGCAACGAAAAACGCTGGTTCGGCATCGGCTTTGTGCCGTCGGTGCTTTATGGCGTGCTGCCGGAGCTGATCCGCGAATTGCGCGGCGATGACAGCGAGGTGGAAGTCGGGCTGACGGAAATGATCACGGTCCAGCAGCTTGAGGCGCTCAAGTCCGGCCGCATCGACCTGGCGTTCGGCCGGCTCACCTTCAACGACACGGCCATCGTCCAGCAGGTGGTGATGGCCGAGACACTGGTCGCCGCCATGCCGGTCAGCGCCCCGCCCCCGGCCGCGCCGTTCGATGCGGCCGATCTGGCGCGCCAGCCGCTGATCCTCTATCCCGCCCGACCGCGCCCCAGCTACGCCGATCACGTGCTGTCGCTGTTCCGCGCGCAGGGCCTGCAACCGCGCGTGGTGCAGGAAGCCAACGAACTGCAGACCGCGCTGGGCCTCGTGGCGGCGGGCCTGGGCATCACGCTGGTGCCGTCGTCGGTGCAGCGGCTACATCGCGACGACGTGCGCTACGTGCCCATCGACGCCCCCGGCTTCATCTCGCCCGTGATCATGAGCTACCGCGCCGGCGATACCTCGCCGCACCTGGCGCGCGCCATTGCCTGGGTGCGCAGCCAGGCCCGCCCGTAGCCGGCGAAACAGGGCCTAGGCCGACACCATCTTCGACCTGGCCGCGACCTTCCGGGCTTCCTTGCGGCGGCCATACCAGCCGCCCACCAGCAGCAGCACCGCCACCGCGACAAGGTCGCCCGTCAGGGCCACGGGCCGCGTCGGGCGCCCACCCGCGAAGCCATAGGTCAGACCTTCGATGCCCACCGACACCACGGCGCCCAGCACGAAGCAGAACAGGCTGTGGCGGCCGATCTGCACCACCGGGCCCATGAAGCGGGCCATCCGCGCGATCCACCCGGCGCGCACGGCCAGGTACACCAGCCATGCCAGACCGAGGAAGCTGACCACGCGCAGCGCGGCCAGGCTCTGCTTGGGCAGCGGGAACGCCATCGTCGGGATCCACGCCGGGAGCCAGGACTCATACAGGTGCGGGCGCATCCACAGGTAGGCGGCGCCCATGCAGAGCAGCGCCACCACCACGGCGCCGGCCGTAAAGGCCCGGCGCACGATGGTCTGCTGCGGCAGGACGAAATCGGGACGCAGCCGCGCCAGCAGACCCAGGGCGAACATCAGCTGCCAGGCAAACGGGTTGAAGCTCCAGCCGCGCGGCTCGCTGCTGGGCAGCAGCGGCAGCAGCGTGGGCGACATGATCCAGAGCGCGACACTGCCGCAGATAAACGCCAGCGGCTGCGCGCGCGCCCAGCGGATGGCCAGCGGCGCGATGCCGATGAACACGGCGTACATCGGCAGCACATCGGACACGAAAGGCTGGCGCGCCAGCGCGAAGACCTGCAGCAGCGTGGCCAGCGGCTGCGCCATGAAATCGAGCGCCTCGGTCGCGCGCACGGCCGGCGCGGGGATCTTGCACATCGCCAGCACGAAGCCGAACAGCAGCATCAGCACGCCGGTCAGCACGAATGCCTTGTAGATCTCCCAGCTGCGGCGGCGCAGCCGCTTGCGCGCCGCGCTGGCACCGTCGCGCGCTTCCATGGCCAGATAGGCCGCGCCGGCCGAGCAGCCGGCCAGGAAGACGAACACCTCGGCGGCGTCGAAAAGCTGAAAATTCCGGATCGTGTAGTCGGCCAGCACACTGCCGTTGACATGATCGACCACGATGAACAGCAGCGCGATGCCGCGAATGAGGTCGATCTCGGTGCGCCGCTGATTGTTGTTCACTGCGTTCACAGGCGTACATCCCAAGGCTTGCCTGCGGCCCGGGAGGCGCCACGCGGCAATCACGGGTGGCATCTTACCGTGATCTCAGGGTTTACCTGTAAGAACAGTGTTTCGCAAAGTTACGATATGTGATAAACGCGGCAGCCGTTGATTTCAGCAAAACGGTCAGATATCTCGATGATTATTTCGTAGATTTTCTATTATCGAATAGCAGTTTTACGAAAACGGGATTCATCAAACCGCCGCATGGCGATTTCCACGGGAATCTTGCCTATAATTTGCGCTGCTTTTCTCATCCTTGTCCAGCAAAGGGGCGCGACACCATGAGCACGATTCCGCAATGGCTTCATGACGAGGTCAATGACTATTTTGTTGTCCCGATTCGGACGACCCCGCACACCGTGCTCGATATCGGCGCGAATATTGGCGCATTTGCACTGCGCGCCCACCGCGAATGGCCATCGGCTACCGTATTCTGCTATGAACCCATGCCCTTCAACGTGGAAAAGCTGCGTGAAAACGTCGATGGCGCCTGGTGCCATATTTCGCCCAGCGCAGTGCGCGCCACAGCCGGCGAGGACGATATTCATGTCGGGGACATGTTTGTCACGGGCGGATTTTCAAAAGGCGCCCGCATGACAAACCAGACCATTCGCGTCCAATGTGTGGCGGCCAGCGGCCTGCCATCCTGCGATCTGGTGAAAATCGATACCGAGGGATCGGAAGTCGAGATTCTGTCGCATCTGAATCTCGAAAATACCAAGGTCATTATGCTCGAGCATCACAGCCTGCGCGATGCCGAAACCATCAGACGAATGCTCAGCCCCGTTTATGACTTGGTGCATGACGAAACCTCGCGCGAGGTGGGTACCGAGGTGTATTTCCGGCGTGGCTAAGGTGTTTTAAGTCATCATGACCCGGTAAATGCCGCATGCAACCGGGCAAGCGTGTGCCGCCCCGCGCGCACCACGGCTGCGTCATGGGTGGTTTGCGCGCGCACGATCATCCCCTCGATACAGATAATCGCCTCTTCGGCGACCGCCTCGGGCTGGTCCAGTCCCAGTTCCCTGGCGATACCTCGGACAAAACCCTGCAACGACGCCTTGTGCGACACGGCCTGCTCCAGTAACCGGGGATCGTCGCCGGCACCGCCGCCCGATTCCGCCACCATATTGATAAAGGCGCAGCCGCGAAAATCCTCGCCCTCGAACCACTCGCCCAGCGTATCGGCCATCACGTCCAGATTGGGCCGCGCTGCCAACCGGCGTCGCACACCCGCTTCAAACCACGCCATCCAGCCGTCGTGCCGGCGCTGCAGATATTCGAAGATCAGATCGTTCTTCGACGCAAAGTGCCGATATAACGACATTTTGGCCACGCCCGATTCCGCAATGATGCGGTCGATGCCGGTGGCACGGTAGCCATCGCGATAAAACAGGCGTGCGGCGGTGTCGAGAATGCGGTCGCGAGCGGAAGGGGTGGCCATGGCGAGGTACGGGCTTCAGCGAAAAACACTGCCATTATAGTAGACAGGTCTGTCTCCGAGGCAGCGTACTCGCCTCGGTCCAGTCACCCCGCCCCGTCCCGATCGGGCAACCTCGGCGTGAAACAACGCTGCTGGATATCGCCGCGCCGCGCCACCAGCATGGTCGATTCCGGGATTTCTTCCCACACGCCTTGCACGTCGATCAGCGGCTCGGACAGCACGAGGAAGGCATCGTCCCCGGCCGCGATGATGCGCGGGTCATCGGGATAGAGCGCCCGCAACTGGCGAAACGACGTACTGTGGAACAGCGACCGCGAATCGCGTTCGCTTGAATAGCGCGCCGCCACGATCTGCTGCCCGTCGGTCACGCAGACGGTCATGTTGATGGGGTGCTCGATATCGTGGCGATGCCCGACCGACTCGATCAGCCCCACCATCTGCTCCAGCGCCCCCTGCGGATCGCGCTCCAGGCCGAATGTCAGTGCCAGGAAGAACATCACCTCGGAATCGGTCGAGCCCTCGATCCACCGGAATAGGTGTGGCGCCACGGACATCATCAGGTCGCGCCGCACCAGCGGGTAGTCGCGGATGAGCCCGTTGTGGGCAAACAGCCAGCGGCCAAACCGGAACGGGTGACAGTTGGTTTCCTGGGTCGGCGTGCCCGTAGCGGCCCGTATATGTGCCACGAACAGCGGCGCCCGTACCGCCCGCGCCGCCTCGCGCAGGTTGGTGTCGCTCCAGGCCGGGTGCAGGCACCGATAGCGGAACGGCAGCTCGGAATGCCGCCCGTACCAGCCGACCCCGAAGCCGTCGCCATTGGTCGTGGTATGGCCGAGCCGGGAATTCAGGCTCTGGTCGATCAGCGAATGCTCGGGCTGAAACAGGACTGCCTCCATCGGAACGGAACGGCCCGAATAGGCCAGCCAGCGGCACATGATGCCTCCTCCAGTCTGTCAGTGCGGGATATCCACTTCAGCATAGCAAGTGGTCCGCCAGGATGCTGTTACGGCGCAATTCGGGGGCCGGCCTGTGGCAATTCCTACATTGGCTGCCGGAGATCGCGTTTCGATTCGGCCATGCCACGCGCCCCGAATATATCCAATACATCACGCTTCGCGGCCACTGGCGCGCTGCCCGCCCCCGATCGTTCGCGGGCACCATTCGTGCTACATGCCCGACATGGAGCACGCATGGACCACCGGAAACCGCCTGCAGTTGCTGGAAAACGGCGACGAATACTTCCCGCGCCTGATCGCGGCCATCGGGGCGGCGCGCCATAGCGTGCTGCTGGAAACGTTCATCCTGTTCGAGGACGACGTCGGGAGGCAGCTCGCCGATGCGCTGGCGGCGGCCGCGCGCCGTGGCGTCGCGGTCGGCATGACCGTGGACGGCTTCGGCTCGGCCGACCTGTCGCCCGACTACCTTGCGAGGCTGGCCGAAGCCGGCGTCGTGGTGCGCGTGTTCGCGCCCGGGCGCCGGCTGCTGGGCAAGCGGACCAACCTCTTCCGGCGACTGCATCGCAAACTGGTCGCCATCGACGGCGAACTGGCCTTCGTGGGTGGCATCAACCTGTCCGTCGAGCATCTGGTGCAGGCCAGCCCGTCCGCCAAGCAGGACTATGCCGTCGAGGTTCAAGGCCCGGCTGCCCGCATCATTCATGAATTCATGCGCGAAGCCAGCGGCGACCGGCCCGCCAGGCAGCCTCGCGCACCCATCCGGCGGGCGCCCCCGCCCCACCCCACCGATCGTGCCGCGCCCGGCTCCGTGCTCTTTGTCACACGCGACAACCAGGCACACCGCAATGACATCGAGCAGCAATATCTGGCGGCCATTCGCGCGGCGCGACACCAGATCGTGATCGCCAATGCCTATTTCCTGCCGGGGTACCGGCTGCTACAGGCGATCTGCAACGCCGCGCAGCGGGGTGTCGATGTGCGCCTGGTGCTGCAGGGCCGGCCAGACATGCTGTGGGTCAAGCGCACCGTGGACATGCTGTACGCGCACCTGCGCGAATCGGGCGTGCGTATTTTCGAATACTGCGAGCGGCCCAACCACAGCAAGGTGGCCGTGGTGGACGATGACTGGGCCACCGTGGGATCGAGCAACCTCGACCCGCTGAGCCTGTCGCTGAACCTTGAAGCCAACCTCGTGATCCGCGACACCGCGTTCGTGGCATCGCTGCGGGACAACCTGCGCAACCTGATGGCCGCGCGCTGCTCCGAGGTCGGCGCCGCATCGACGCCGCGCGGTGCGTGGTGGCATGGCATGGCCACGCCGCTGATCTTCCATTTCCTGCGCAAGTTTCCGGCATGGGCCGGCTGGCTGCCGGCCCACACGCCGAAAATCGTCTCGCCGGTGCCAGTACCCGACACGCCATCGGCGGAGCCAATGGTGCGCCAGACACAGCAGGACGGCCCATGACCACCGCCGCCAACCTGCGCCGCAGCCTGCGGCGCAATGTCCGATGGTCCATCGTCAAGCGCGTGGCGGGGCTGGTGTTCGTGGCGCTGGTGATCTACCTGATTTACCGGAGCCTCAGTGGCGTCGATTGGGCGCAGGTCCTGCAGGCGCTGAAGCAGTACGACGCGGCAACGCTGCTGCCGGTCCTCGGGCTGGCCTGCGTCAGCTTCTCGCTGCATGCCTCGTTCGACCTGCTGGGGCGCCGCTACACCGGGCATCACCTGTCCACGCCACGCGTCATGCTGATTGCCTTCATCGCCTATGTCTTCAACCTCAACGTCGGGGCGATGGTGGGCGGGCTGGGCATGCGGCTGCGGCTCTATTCGCGCGCCAATGTCAGCGGGTCCCAGGTGGCGGGCATCTACACCATCGCCATCATCACCAACTGGACGGGCTACATGCTGCTGGCCGGCGCGGTGCTGACGCTGGCGCCCCCGCCGCTGCCGGCGGACTGGGGTATCACGCCATGGATGCTCCGCGCCGTGGGCGCGGCCATGCTGGCGTGCGGCCTGTTGTACTGGCTGGCCTGCGCCAGGGCCAGGACGCGCAGCGTGCGGTTCGGCCGGCATGTGTTCCGGCTCCCCGGCTTCCGCTTTGCGCTGCTGCAGAACGTGCTGTCGATCACCAACTGGATCGTGCTGGCGTGCATCATCGATCTGCTGTTGCCCAAGGCGGTCAGCCTGCCCCAGGCGCTGGCCGCCCTGCTGGTGGGTGCGGTGGCGGGCGCGCTGGCGCACATCCCGGCCGGCATCGGCGTGCTGGAAAGCGTATTCGTGGTGCTGCTGCGCCCCGTTGCGCCGGAGCACATCGTGGTGGCCGCCCTGATCGCCTACCGCGCGCTGTACTACCTGCTGCCCATGGTATTTGCCACGTCGGCCTATGCCTGGATGGAACTGCGCGGCGCGCGGGCCGCCCGCCGCGCGCAGGCTGGATAGGAAAAAGGCAGGCAGCGCGCCTGCGCCACCTCCCCTTCCGTCATCGATCGGCAGGCCTCAGGCTGCCACCTTCAGTTGCGTCAGCTTGGCCTCCGCATCGCGCAGCGCGGTACGCAGGCCCTCTTCGACCACCGGGTGATAGAACGGCATGGCCAGCATCTGCGAGATGGTCAGGTTCTGCTGGTACGCCCAGGCCAGCAAATGCGCGATATTCTCGGCGCGCGGGCCGATCCATTCGGCACCCAGGAAGCGGCCGGTGGCCCGGTCGGCATAGATATGCATCAGCCCCCGGTTCTTCAGCATCACACGGCTGCGGCCCTGATCCTCGAAGCTGACCTCACCGGTCACGAAGCGACCCTGGATCAGGTCCGCATGGCGCTTGCCCACCATGGCGATCTGCGGATCGGAAAACACCACGGCAATCGGCGCGCGGCGCGCCAGCGGACGCAGGTTCGGCCAGTGCGCGGCGTTCTCGCCGGCGATCCGGCCCTCGTCGGCGGCCTCGTGCAGCAGCGGCAGCACGTTGTTGGCGTCGCCGGCAATGAACACCGCGGCATCGCCACACTGCAGCGTGACCGGATCGAACACCGGCACGCCACGGGCGTCCAGTGCCAGCGCCGTGTTTTCCAACGCCAGGTTGTCGACGTTCGGCCGACGTCCCGTGGCAGCCAGCACGTATGCAAAACGCTCGGTCACCGGCTTGCCGTCCTCGCCCCGGAACGTGATCACCGCTTCGTCGCCCTCGCGGCGCATATCGGTCACGTTGGCATCGGGCAGCAACGGGAATTCCGCATCGAACGTCCTGGCCGCGTAATCCCGGATTTCGGGATCGGACAACGGGCCCACGCCACCGCCGACGCCGAACACGCGCACCCGCACGCCCAGCCGGGACAGCGCCTGCCCCAGTTCCAGCCCGATCACGCCGGGGCCGAACACGGCCACGCTGGCGGGCAGGTCCTGCCACGAGAACACGTCGTCGTTGATGATCAGACGGTCACCGAACACCGTGAACGACGGCGGCACGGCCGGACGCGATCCGGTGGCGATCACCACGCGGCTAGCCCGCACCACGGTATTGGCGCCCACCTGCAGCACCGTGTTGTCGATGAACTGTGCATAGCCGCGCAGGCGGTCTTCCTCGGGAATGTTGTCGACGCCGCGCACCACAAAGCCGACGAAGCGGTCACGCTCGCTGCGTACGCGGTCCATGACCTGGCGGCCGTCGATGCGGACCGGCCCGTCCACGTGTACCCCGAATGCGGCGGTATGGCGCGCCTCGTGGGCCGCCTCGGCTGCCGCGATCAGCAACTTCGACGGCATGCAGCCCACACGGGCGCAGGTGGTGCCATAGGCGCCGCCCTCGATGACCACGGCACGCTTGCCCGCGGCGATGGCCGCGCGATACGCTGCCAGCCCGGCGGTCCCTGCGCCAATCACTGCCACGTCGGTCTGAATCGTTTTCATGTGCGTTTCCTGTTCGTGAGTCTGCTTTGCGTCAATCGGCGGATGGGATGACACCGTCCTCGCCATGGCGCGGCCAAGGGCGATGCCATCGGGTCCGGCGACTGCCGGCCCGCACCGCCGCCGGCTGGCCGGCGGAAGGTTGCGGGGGGGCGTTGCGGGGGGCGATAAAAGGTGCCCAGGACACCGGCCGGGGGAGCCGGGCCCGGGCGGGAGGATCAGGCGGCCGCCAGGTACTGTTCCAGCGCGGCGGCACCGCCAACGAGCTTGCCGTTGATGAACACCTGCGGCGCGGTCATCTCGCCGGACATGGCGCCCAGCACCTTGCCGCGGATCTTGTTGTCCAGCGGCACGTCGATGTACTCGTAGCCCTTGTCCTGCAGCAGTTGCTTGGCCTTTGCGCAATGCGAGCAGCCCACCTTCGAGAACACCACCACCTGGTCGGGACGCTTCGCGTTCGGCGCGATGTAGTTCAGCATCGTGTCGGCATCGGACACCTTGAACGGGTCGCCCGGTTCTTCCGGCTCGATGAACATCTTGTCCACCACGCCGTCCTTCACGACCATCGAATAGCGCCAGCTGCGCTTGCCAAAGCCCAGGTCGGCCTTGTCCACCAGCATGCCCATGCCGTCGGTGAACTCGCCGTTGCCGTCGGGGATCATCACGATGTTCTCGGACTCCTGGTCCTTGGCCCACTCGTTCATCACGAAGGTGTCGTTGACCGACACGCACAGGATCGCGTCCACGCCGGCAGCGCGGAACGCCGGGGCCAGCTCGTTGTAGCGCGGCAGGTGGGTCGACGAACACGTCGGGGTGAAGGCGCCCGGCAGCGAGAACACCGCAACGGTCTTGCCGTTGAACAGTTCGGCCGTGGTCACGTCCTTCCATTCGTTGTTGTCACGCACACGAAACGTCACATTGGGAACGCGTTGGCCTTCACGGGATTGCAGCATCGAAATCACTCCTTGGGTGAGTTAGGCGCCACGTGTTGTGGCGATGGAGTGGATTGTCGCGGTCTGAATGTGATCCGTAAAATTCATTGTCTCAACCGAGCCGATTGATAATTTCTATGATCAATCGGAGGAATCCGATTGCTTTTGACTATCAAGCACGGTTTGGAATGCTTCCGCTCCCACATCGGCGTCGTTATCATGCGGGCACACAAAAACCATGAAGGGACAACCGCTCCATGACTCGCCTGCCCATCCGGCTACCCGCCGCGACCCTGCTGGCCGCCACCCTGTTCGCCCTCGGCGCCACGAGCGCCACCAGCGCCACGGCGGCCACGCTGGCCAAACCGGAACTCGACCAGCTGGTGGCCAGCGCCACGGCCACCCCGCCCGCCAGTTTCGGCGCGTTCCTGGACGCTGCCGTCAGGGCCGACCCGAAGCTCGCTGCTTCGGTACGCGCCTACCGGGCCAGGCGGCCGCTCAAGGGCGACGACCTGGTCAACATCGGCCGCCTGCTGGGCGTCTACAACCGCGTGCACAACCAGCAGGCGGTGCTGGACAGCATCACCGAAATGGTGGCGCTGCGCACCGTGCGCGACGACAAGGTGCCGCAGCACGAAAACCCTGCCATCGTCGCGTTCGGCAAGCTCGTCGAGCGCATGGCGAACGACTTCGGCCTGCAGTTCCGCAACGTCGACAACCGCGTGTTCGAGGTGACGCTGCCGGGCCAGGGCAAGGAGACGTTCGGCATCCTTACGCACGCCGACGTGGTGCCCGTGGTGGCCGACGAATGGGTGCTCGACGACGGCACGAAGCTGGACCCGTTCCGGGTCACGCGCGTGGGCGATTACCTCTACGGCCGCGGCACCATCGACGACAAGGGATCGATTGCGGCGGCGCTCTTCGCCATGAAGACCGTGCGCGAAAGCGGCGTGCCGCTGGCGCGCACGATCCGCCTGATGATCGAGACCACCGAGGAAACCGGCGGCGACGGCATGAAGTACTACCGCGACAAGACCGCCCTGCCCGAGTACAACATCGTGCTCGACAGCAAGTACCCGGCCGTGGTGGCCGAAAAGGGCTCTGGCGCGCTGACCGTGCGCTTTCCGGACCAGCCCGCCGACGGCAAGCAGGCGGCCATCGTCGCGATGGCCGGCGCCGCATCGGCAAACGCGATTCCGCAGACGGCCACCGCCCGCATTGCCGGCGGCGACCTGAACGCCGTGGCCGCCACGCTGGAGCAGGCGCGGGCGGCCTTCATCGCCCAGCAAGCCGCGCAGGGCAAGTTCACGATCGACATCGCACGCAACGGCGACGCCATCGACGTGAAGGTCACTGGCTCGTCGGCCCACGGGTCGCGTCCCGAAGAAGGCGTGAACCCCGTGCCGCGCCTGGCGATGTTCCTGCAGGCGTCGGGCGTGCCATTCGCGGACAACCAGTACGCGCGCGCCACGCGCTACCTCACGGACCTGTACGGCACCGGCTACCTGGGCGAGAAGATGGATGTGGGCTATCGCGACGACTTCATGGGCCCGTTGACGATGTCGCCGACGCTGATCCGCGAGCGCAACGGCAAGCTCGAGGTCACGGCCAATGTGCGCATGCCGCGCGGGTCCACGCCCGACGCCCTGCGCGCGAAGATCGCCGAGCGCATCCAGGCCTGGGGCGCGCAGACGCACACCGCGCTGGAGATCCAGCACGAACAGGGCGACTGGATGGCCCGCGACCCCAAGGGCGCCTGGCTCTCGACGCTGCTGAACATCTACGGCGACACCACGGGGCTCGAAGCCAGGCCGGTGCCCACGGCCGGCAGCACGACGGCCAAGCTGATGCCGAACGCCATCAACTTCGGCCCGGCCATGCCCGGCAAGAAGTACACCGCGCACAACGCCAAGGAGTACAAGGAAGTCTCCGACCTGAACCTGGACATGCAGATGTTCACGGAGATGCTGGTGCGCGTGGGCAACCTGCTGAAGATGCAGTGATGCAATAAGCCGTGATGCAAGGCGCCCTCTCCCGCCAGCCGGGAGAGGGCCGCCACCGCGCGCGCCCGGTGGGCGGCGCCTCAGAACCCCAGATCGCTCAGGCCCGGATGGTCATCGGGCCGGCGGCCCAGCGGCCAGTGGTACTTGCGGTCCGCCTCGCGGATCGGTGCGTCGTTGATGCACGCGAACCGGCGGCGCATCAGGCCGTTTTCGTCGAATTCCCAGTTCTCGTTACCGTACGACCGGAACCAGTTGCCCGAGTCGTCGTGCCATTCGTACGCAAAGCGCACCGCGATGCGGTTGCCGTCGTGTGCCCAGAGCTCCTTGATCAGCCGGTAGTCGAGTTCCTTCTGCCATTTGCGCGTGAGGAAGGCCACGATATCGTCGCGTCCGTTCACAAATTCGGCACGGTTGCGCCAGGCGCTGTCGACCGTATAGGCCAGCGCCACGCGGTGCGGGTCACGCGTGTTCCAGCCGTCTTCGGCCGCGCGCACCTTGGCGGCGGCGGTCTCCAGCGTGAACGGCGGCAGGGGCGGACGAACTTCGGGTTGGCTCGACATGGGAAGGCTCCTTGGGAATCGGAAAAAACTGAAAATCAATCGGAAATCGGTGACGAAGCTGGCAGATCCGTATGTAGACAGATCTGTATCATAGTGTTGAGTAGACAGACCTGTATGTCAAGCGGCAATTCGTCGCAGCGCCCGGCTCGTGTGCGATCCGGGGCCGCTAGACACGCTGCCGGTCAAACCCCGATTCGCGCGCCAGGACAATCGCCTGCGAGCGATTCTCGACCTCGAGTTTCGAGAAAATGCTGGTGATGTGGTTACGCACGGTTTTTTCGCACAGCCCCAGGTGGGCGGCGATCTGCGCGTTGTCGCGGCCCTGCGCGATCAGCACGACGATGTCGCGTTCGCGCCGCGTCAGGGCGCCGAAGGCCGGGTCGGTGGACGGCGCCGGCGCCGGCAGGAAGGCGCGCACTTCCTCGATCCAGCGGTCCCACGCCGGCTCGGTTTCCAGCAGCAGGTGGTTCCCGCTGTCCAGCGGCACGAAGCGGGCGTTGGGAATCATGCTGGCGATCAGCCGCCCTTCGTCGAACGGCACCCGCGCATCGCGTACGGCATGCATCACCAGCGTCGGGCAGCTGACCCGCGGCAGCAGGTCCACCACATCGATCTCGTTGAAGACGCGCATGAAGCGCGCGGCATTGACCGGCGATGTGGACACGCGTTCCAGTTCATTGAACCAGCGGTGTTGCTCGGCGGTGCCGCCCGGAATGAACTGTGTGGTGAAGAACTGCCGGAACGCCGGATTTTCCTGACCCCAGCCAATCTCGGCCAGCCGGATCATCAGATCGGCCTCTTCGCGCATGGCGTCGCCCTGGTTGCGCTTGAGCCGCCCCCGCGCGTAGCCGCCGTGCAGCACCAGATGGCTGACGCGCTCGGGATGCGCCACGGCGTAGGCCACGGCGATCGACGCCCCCTGCGAGATGCCCAGCAACGCAAACGGCTCCACGGCCATGGCATCGACGATGGTTTCCAGGTCGCGCAGCCAGGCATCGAACGACAGGTCTTCCACGTGGCGATCGGAAAGGCCGCAGCCGCGTTCGTCATAGCGGATCAGCGTGTGCTGCTCGGACAGCGCGCACAGCATATGGCTCCACACCGGGCTGCCCACGTCGAACTCGAGGTGGCTCATCCAGTTGGCGGCCTTCACCAGCGGCGGCCCGCTGCCCGTGATGGCGTACGCCAGGCGTACGCGGTCCGGGCTGGTGCATAGGCGAATCTGCTGCTTGAGCATCGGCATGGGCGGGTCGCGCACGGGGCAGGATACGGCAGACGCGGCGCGCCGCCGTGCAACGTCCGGCAACAGATCGCCGCGTCCGGCCGAGCCGGGCGACTCACCTATCTTAGACAACGATCTCCAGCGCGCCGACATCAACACCGACTGCCGGCCCCGCCATGTGCGGAAGGCCAGACGCGGTGCATGGATGGTGCGCCGGATGCCGTACACCAGGGGCGGTGTCTCGCGACGGAAGTTGAAAGGCCCGGCACTGCGGCAGGTGGTCTGCCGCGGCTAGGCGAAGCGCGCTAGCGCACGTCAGGCCGCGCGCATCGCGCAGTCCCCCGGGGCGCCGACGCTGCGCGCGCCGTCGGTGTACGCGTCGCGCGAACCGATGCGGTTGCCGCCATCGCTGAAGGCATCACGCGGGCCCATTCGCGCGCCATCCGCATAGGGATCGAAGGTGCCACGCAGGCACGATGACGTGCTGACGTGCAGCGTCGATCCATTCGACGGAACGAATACTTCGCTCCACGCGGCGTGGGCGGTCTGGGTAATGCCGATGGTCAATGCGGAAACGGCTGAAACGGCAAGCAGGGTCTTGGCAACTTTCGTACACATCTCGACGACTCCAATCTTTCGAACTCCAATCAGAAGAACAACACGGAGGGCTGTGGGCCGGAATGGCATTGGCCGATCCGTGGAGTCATTGTCGGAAATCGCTGGCGAGCGTGTAGGTGACCGGTGTCCCGGTTTTTGCCCGCTTCGGGGGAAAACCCGGTGCCCGCGCGTGGGACTTCGGTCCCGTGCAGGCGAACGGAGCGGGCCGGTGGCGCACAGCGGCGGTCTGCAGGCCGCGTCCAGCATGGCATGGCAGGTAGTCCTATCGTAATTCCCCGAGTAAACCCGCGCCAAGGACGCACGTCCCGCTTTCCGGTGCCGATTCCGATGAAAACGATTGCAGTCGGGACACCGGCCTCACGCGCGACACCCCGAAACGTCCGAGTATCCGCCCCACGTCCTCCATGGGACGGATTTCACGTATCAAGGAGTTTCGCAATGCAAGCTGTATCCCTTTCCGCCGACACACAACGCTATGCCCGCTGCATCGCCGCTTCACGCCGCATCCGATGGGACATCGACCAGGACGTGATTCGCGGCCGCACGTTCGACCTTTCGCACAAGTTCATGCCCGACGGCCTGTCGCTCGTCGACGAACTGCCCTTCCTGAGTGCCTCGGAGCAGCGATTCCTGAGCCAGGTGCAAGGCCGCACCTACGCCAACATGTTCGGGCTGGTGGAGCGCTTTGTCAGCGCCAAGGTACTGGAGTTGACCGGGCAACACGCGCTGGGCGACCAGGTCGCGCTGGAGGCCCTGATCCGCTTTTCCGACGAGGAACTGAAGCACCAGGAACTGTTCCGCCGCATCGAACGGCTGGCCGCGCAGGACATGCCGGAAGGCTATCGCTTCGACGCCCAGCCCAACGACGTGGCCGCGTTCGTGCTCGGCAAGCGCACATGGGCCGTGCTGGCCGTGATCTGCCAGCTCGAACTGTTCTCGCAGGCGCACTATCGCGCCAGCATCGGCACGGCGCCGGACGTATCCGAGCTGTTCAAGGACGTGTTCCTGTACCACTGGCGCGAGGAATCGCAGCACGCGATCCTGGACGAACTGGAGTGGATCCGCGAGAACACCCGCGTCAGCGACGCCGAGCGCGATGCGGCGATCGACGACATGCTAGCGATCGTGGGCGGCTTCGACGCGATCCTGCAGGCACAGGCCCACGCCGATGCGGCCTACTTCATGCGCGTGATCCGCGGCGCGCAGGATGCCCCGCATGCGCCGGACGTGGAGGCGGTGATCCTGAAGGCGTACCGCTGGACGTACATCGTGACCGGCATGTTCGAACCGCGCTTCTCCCGGCTGCTGGAGGAGATGACGACCGAGGCACAGCGCGCACGCATCCAGGCCGGCGCCGCGCCGCTGATGTACGCGATGCCGGCCAACGGCGCGCCGATGCCGGCGATGGCGGCCTGAGCCAGCCGGCGGTCCGCCAGTCTGGAGATCCGGCTATCTGGCGGACCGGCGCCCCGCGATGCTTCCCCGGGGCGCGTTACCCAGGCGCTACGCGTGCATTACGCGTGCGTTACGCGCGCGTTACTCGGGCGTGATCCCGGCCTGCTTGATCTGTGCGGCCCAGCGAACCATTTCCTTGCGCAGCATGGCATCGGCCTGGGCCGGGCTCATCGTCAGCGGCTCGAAGCCTTCCTTGAGTAGCCGCGCCTTGAGTTCGGGCTGGGCCAATGCCGCATTGAGCGTCTGGTTCAGCTTTGCCAGCACGTCCCTGGGCGTACCGGCCGGCGCACTGACGATGAACCACGTCTCGAACACGTAGTTCGGCAGGCCGGCTTCGGCCATGGTGGGCACGTCGGGCATCAGCGGCGAACGCCTGGGCCCGGTCACGGCCAGCGCGCGCAGCTTGCCGGCCTGCACGTGCGGCAGCGCCGCGGACAGCACCGGGAAGCTCATCTGCACCTGGCCGGCAATCGTATCCACCAGGGCCGGGCCACCGCCCTTGTAGGGCACATGCAGGATGTCGGTGCCGGACTCGGTCTTGAACAGTTCGGCCGCCATATGGAACGTGCTGCCCGACCCGGCCGATCCGAAGCTCAGCTTGCCCGGCTGCGCCCGGGCCAGGGCCACCAGCTCCTTGACGCTCTTCACCGGCAGCGCGTTGTTGACCACCAGCACGTGCTGCGACGTGCCCATGGTGCCGACCGACGCAAAATCCCTGGCCGTATCGAATGGCAATTTGGCGAATAGCGACGGATTGACCGCCAGGGCCACGTTGTTGATGGCCAGCGTGTAGCCGTCGGGCTTCGACTTGGCCAGCTGGTCCATGCCGATATTGCCCGAAGCGCCGGCACGATTGTCGGCCACGATCGACTGCCCCAGCTGCTTGCCCCACGCATCGGTGATCAGCCGGCCAGCGATGTCCACGCTGCCGCCGGGTGCGAATGGCACGATCAGGCGGATGGGACGGTTGGGAAAGCTGTCTGCGGCCAACGAAGGCACGGCGGCAAGCGTGGCAGCCATCGCCGCAACGGCAATGCCCGCACGCCTGGCAAGGCTGGCGAAGGAAATACCCATGATGATCTGTCTCCTGGTTGGTGCGCCGGGCTTGGGCCCGGTCGAATACCTGAATCGCCCTGTCCGGCACGGTTTCGGACAAGGCGCAGGCAGTGTAACCATGAAACAAAGCGCAGGGTTATCGTCTTCAGAACGACATTGATGCCCTCAACTCACGAATCGGACATCGTTCGCGATCAAACCCGGGCGTGTTCCAGCGTGGCCAGGTAGTGGTGGATCTGCGCTACCACGGCCGCGCCCTCGCCCACCGCCGCGGCCACGCGCTTGGTCGAGCCCGACCGGACATCGCCGATCGCGAACACGCCGGGCACGCTGGTTTCGAGCGTGTAGTCGGCCCGTTCGGTACAGGAGTGGTGCGCGTCGTAGCCGGTCAGGATGAAGCCCTTGTTGTCGGTCTCCACATGGCACGAGCGCAGCCACTCGGTGTTGGGCGCGGCGCCGATGAACAGGAACACGTGACGCATCGGAACGGCCACGCACTCCGGCCCTTTGGCGCGCTCCTTGTACCGGACCGTGGAAAGCCAGCCATCGCCCTCCATCGCCGTGATTTGCGCATGGGTGTGCAGATGCACGTTCGGCAGGCCATTGAGCCGGTCGATCAGATAGCGCGACATGGTGGCCTCCAGCCCTTCGCCGCGCACCAGCATGTGCACTTCGGCCGCGTGCGACGCCAGGTACACCGCCGCCTGGCCAGCCGAATTGCCGCCGCCCACCAGCATCGCGTGTTCGTCCTTGCAGAGCTTGGCCTCCACTGGAGACGCCCAGTAGTACACGCCGCGTCCCTCGTAGCGTTCTAGCGAGTCGATCTCGGCACGCCGGTATTGCGCGCCGCTGGCGATCACCACGGTGCGCGTGGGAATGCGGCGGCCATCCTGCAGTTCGAGTTCGATCGGATTTTCGCCACAATGCAGTGCCTTGGCTTCTAGCGGAATGGCGATGTGGGCGCCGAACTTGAGCGCCTGCACGAACGCGCGGCCGGCCAGCGCCTGGCCGGAAATGCCGGTCGGAAAGCCCAGGTAGTTTTCGATGCGGGCACTGGCGCCGGCCTGGCCGCCCGGCGACCGGCAATCGAGCACGGCCACCGACAGCCCCTCGGACGCGGCATAGACGGCCGTCGCCAGGCCGGCCGGACCGGCCCCGACCACGATCACGTCATAGACATGGTCCGGATCGAATTCGGGCACCAGCCCCAGGCAACTGGCAAGCTGGCCTTCGTCCGGCGCGCGCAGCACGCTGCCGTCGGGGCAGATCACCATCGGGAAATCGCTCTGGGGCGCCTTGCTGATGTCGAGCAGGCAGGTGGAATCGGTATCGGTCTCGATGTCGATGACCCGGTGCGGATGGCCGTTGCGGCGCAGGAACGCCTGCAATGCCAGCAGCAACGGCTCGGTGCCCTTGCCGACCAGCACCGGCCCGCCCCCCTGCTCGATCAGCCCCACCCGACGCAGGATCAGCGCGCGCATGATGCGCTCGCCCAGGTCGGCCTCGGCCACCAGCAGCGCCCGCAGGCTGGGTGGCGGGACCACCAGGATGGTCACATCCTCCAGCGCCACCGCATCCACCAGCGCCGGCTTGCCGGTCAACTGTCCGACTTCGGCCAGGAACTGGCCCGGGCCTTCCTCCGTAATCGGCGTACGGTGGCCCAACCCGTCACGACGGTCGATCCGCACGCGCCCGGCCAGCACCACGTGCATGCCGCGACCCGCATCGCCGACCTGGAAGATCAGCTCGCCGGCCCGCCATGTGTGAACCTCGCCAAAACGCCGGATACGGTCGATCTCGGCTTGCGTCAACGTGGGGAACATCTGGTGCCGGCGCGTTTCCAGGTTCGAGAACGGCGCCTCGAGTTCGGTCAGCGTTGGCTGCGCAGCCGGTGCGTCATCGGTGTCAGGATGGGCGTCGAGTTCCGACGTCGCCTGGGTCATCTCCATGCTTTCCCCCGTTGCTGTGAAGCGGCCGGCCACGCCGGCGCGTGATGCATCGATCGAAGACTGCGAAGACTGCCTGGCCGGGCATGCCGGCCGCGCTGGAAAGCATAGTAGCCCCGCCAGCCCGGAAACACAGCCGCGATGTTCGCGCCCCCGAAAACGGTTCGGCATGCACCACTCTTGCGCAGGATCATGAAGCCAGGACAAGGCTCCATGTATGGTTCTCGCCGCCCTCTCCTTGCCACACGCTACGCCGGTAGCGTGCCATCTGCATGACTATGAAAAATCCGACTGAACTTCAGAGCTTTAAATCATGGTGAGAATATTAAGCGGTCGCTACACTGTGCTACGCGCCTCCAAGACGCACCGTCCGTCATGGACCCACGAGGCCCCTGGCGGCAGATCAGACAGCCCCCAGCAAGGAGACTAGATGTACCGCGATCGCATTCGCCTGGCCGCCCTCCAGGACAGGATCATGTCGGCCGATGAAGCCGCAGGCCTAATCCGGGACGGCATGACCGTCGGCATGAGCGGATTCACGCGTGCCGGCGACTGCAAGGCCGTTCCCGTCGCGCTGGCGCGCCGCGCCGCCACCGATCCGCTCCAGATCACGCTGATCACCGGCGCCTCGCTGGGACACGATACCGACAAGATCCTGGCCGACAGCAACGTGCTGGCGCGCCGCCTGCCGTTCCAGTCCGACGCCACGCTGCGCCGCAAGATCAACGGCGGCGAGGTCATGTTCATCGACCAGCATCTGGGCGAGACCGCCGAACTGCTGCGCAGCGGCCAGATCGGCCCGGTGGACATCGCGGTCATCGAGGCCACCGCCATTACCGAATCGGGCGGCATCGTGCCTACCACCTCGGTCGGCAACTCGGCCAGCTTCGCCAAGATGGCGAAGCAGGTCATCATCGAGCTGAACCTGAGCATGCCGAGCGGGCTGGAAGGCCTGCACGACATCGCCTTCCCCGTGCAGCGGCCGTATCGCCAGCCCATCCCGCTGATTGCCGTGGAGCAGCGCATCGGCCTGCCCTACATCCCCGTCGACCCGTCGCGCATCGCGGCCATCGTCATCACGCAAGCCGACGACAGCCCGTCGAACGCGCTGCCGCCCGATGCCGAGACGAGCCAGATTGCCGGCCACCTGAATGCGCTGCTGGAGCGCGAAGTGCGCGCCGGCCGCCTGTCGCCAACCCTGCAGCCGCTGCAGGCCGGCATCGGCACCATCGCCAACGCGGTGCTGCACGGCCTGGCCGATTCGCCATTCCATGATCTGACGATGTATTCCGAGGTGCTGCAGGACAGCACCATCGCGCTGATCGACGCCGGCAAGATGCGCGTTGCCTCGGCGGCGTCGATGACGCTGTCCGCGCCGGTGTATCGCCGCGTGCTGGACAACATTGAGCACTACAAGAGCAAGCTCGTATTGCGTCCGCAGGAGATCAGCAACCACCCCGAGGTGCTGCGCCGGCTGGGCCTGATCACAATCAACACGGCGCTGGAATGCGACATCTACGGCAACGTCAACTCCACGCACGTGGGCGGCACGCACATGATGAACGGCATCGGCGGCTCGGGCGACTTCGCGCGCAATGCGTATTTGTCGGTCTTCGTCACCAAGTCGGTGGCCAAGGACGGCAAGATCTCCAGCATCGTGCCGATGGTGACGCACGTGGACAACAGCGAGCACGACGTGGACATCCTCGTCACCGAGCATGGCCTGGCTGACTTGCGCGGCCTGGCGCCGCGCGAGCGTGCGCTGCAGGTCATCAACAACTGCACCGACCCGGCCTACCGCGACGGCCTGCTCGACTACTACCGCCGGGCCTGCCTGCGCGGCGGGCAGACGCCCCATGTGCTGGAAGAAGCGTTTGCCTGGCACACCCACTACCGCGACCACGGCACCATGCTGACGGCCGCGGGCAAGCCGGCAAACGAACCGCTGGCGGCCTGACCGCCCGTCCGCGCCAGCCGCCCCTCCGGACCCGCAGCATGTGTTGCGGGTCCGATGGCGCTTCAGGCCCCGCGCTCGCGGCGGCCGGTTCCAAGGCGTCGTCGCCACCCTCCCGTTGGATCTCCAGTCCGTGTCCCGGACGCTCGCCGACACATGTTCGTGCGAGTTTGTGTCTTTTGTGTCCAAATCGCCATTTTCCCGGCGCGGCCTGATAGGGTCTCTCCCACTGCTTTTCGTCAACCGTCTCGCAGATTGTCAGTTGACAACTCGCGAGCTGCCGCATATCGTGGGAGGCCTGATGGGTCGGGATAAACATCCAAGAAAGGAAATCGAAGCCGCAGTCCAGTACGCCGAGGGCGAATTCTGGCGTTGCAAGCTGGGCGGATCGCATGCCTGGGGCAAGCTGTACTGCCCCTATCACTGCGCCGCCTGCCGCTGCGGAGAATTCTGCATCGTGTCGATCTGGAGCACGCCGCGCAACCCGGAACTGCATGCCCGGTTCCTGCGTCGCGTGGTGGACCACTGCGCCATCCATCAAGACCGCAAAGCGCCCCCTGGTGTCTCGCACTGACAGGACAACATGGAATACAACTTCACCCTGAAATACCAGCTCCCCGATTCGGACAACGACCACGACGACGTGGTGGAGCGCCTTGGGGCCAGCGGCTGTGACGATGCGCTGGTCGGCATCGGCATGCCGGGACGCATTGCGCTGATGTTCGCGCGCGAGGCTGACACGGCCCATGGCGCCATCGTCAGCGCGCTGGCCGATGTGCGGCGCGCCGCGCCGCACGCGCGGCTGATCGAGGCCACGCCGGACCTGGTCGGCCTGACCGATGTGGCCGAGGCCGTCGGGGTCTCGCGGCAGAACATGCGCAAGCTGATGACCAGCTATCCCGCGTCGTTTCCGCTGCCGGTGCACGAAGGGTCCGCGTCGGTCTGGCACCTGGCGGACGTGCTGCGCTGGCTGGCGCAGCGCGGCAGCTATGACCTGGACCCCGCGCTGGTCGATGTGGCCGAAGTCACGATGCAGGTGAACCTGGCACGCAGCGCCACGCGCCTGGTGCCGGAAATCCGGCAGCAACTCGAGCCGCTGGTGGCCTGACGGGTCATTTCCACCCTGCCGGCCCTTTTTGCCGGACCGGAAGTGGCCTATCCTCTCCACACCACAATCTGTTCAAACCCCGACGGGCGAGGCTGCCCAGATCCTGAAGACCATGGAAAAGACTGCATTCGTGTTCGCCGGCGGCGGCAGTTTGGGCGCCATCGAAGTCGGCATGCTCCGCGAGCTGGTGAGCTGGGGCGTCGCGCCGGATCTGGTCATCGGTGCCTCCGCCGGTGCCATCAACAGCGCCTACTTCGCCAGCAACCCTCACCCCGATGGCATTTCGAAGCTGGAAGGCCTGTGGCGCAGCATCACGCGGGCCGAGGTGCTGCCGTGGTCGTGGCGCAGCATGCTTGGGATGATCATTGGCAATCGCGGCCATCTGGTGGAGTCGATGGCGCTGAAGCGCCTGCTGAAGCGCCATCTGGGGGACGCACGCGTGGAGGACGCGGCCCTGCCGCTGCACATTGTCGCCACCGACATGCATAGTGGCGCGGAAGTCCTGCTGTCGTCGGGCAATATCGTCCAGGCCGTGCTGGCCAGCGCGGCCATCCCGGGCGTCTTCCCGCCCGTGGAAATCAACGGCCAGAAGCTGATCGACGGCGGCGTGGCGAACAATACGCCCGTGTCCACGGCCATCCGGCTTGGCGCCACGCGCATCATCGTGCTGCCGGCGGGCTTTGCATGCGCCGAACGGCGTCCGCCCAAGGGCGCGATCGAACATGCGTTCAATGCGCTGTCGCTGCTGGTGGCGCGGCAACTGGTGCATGACCTGGAACGCTGGGGCGAGCATGCCCACATTGCCGTGGTGCCGCCCCTGTGTCCGCTCGATGTCTCGCCGTACGACTACAGCCGATGCGGCGAGCTGATCGACCGCGCGGCCGCGGCGACGCTGGCCTGGCTGCGCGCCGACGGTCTGTCGAGCCGCCGGGTGCCCGGCGCGCTGGAACCGCACGCGCACGATGCCGAAAACCCGAGCTGCAGCGCCGACATCGGCCTGCCCCCGGCCGGCGCCCCGCATGCCCACCCCCACACCCATGACCACTCGACCACGCATGGCGGCGTCCACTGACGCCGGCATTGCGCTGCCGGGCAAGCGCGACTGGGTGCAACGCGACGCGTCGGCGCGCCAGATGGAACGTATCGAGGCGTTTTTCGGCGGCCATGGCTATGACATGCACCGCCATGACACCTATGCCATCGGCTGCACGCTGGCCGGCGTGCAGAGCTTTTCCTATCGACGGGGCATGGTTCATAGCCAGCCAGGTGGCACCATCGTGCTGCATCCGGACGAGCCGCACGATGGCCATGCCGGCACCGACGCGGGATTCCACTACCGCATGCTTTACATCGAGCCTGCGCTGATCCAGCGCGTGCTGGGCGGCAGACCGCTGCCATTCGTGGCCGGTGGCCGTTCCGACGATCCGCGGCTGTTTGCGGCGGCCGGCACCTTGCTTCAGGCCATGGACAGCACCCTGGACCCGCTGGAGGAGGACGACGCGATCTTCGACCTTGCGCACGCGCTGGCCGCGGCGGCCGGGGCGGCGCGCGGACGCCAGGCGGTGGACTACCGCGCCGCCGAGCTGGCCCGGACCTGCCTGCAGGACAACCTGGAGCGTCCGGTGACACTCGACGAGCTGGAGCAGGCCACTGGCCGCGACCGCTGGAGCCTGTCGCGGGACTTCCGGGTGCTCTTTGGCACCAGTCCGCATCGCTATCTGGTGATGCGCAGGCTGGACATGGTCAGGCGGCTGGCAGCGGCCGGGCAGTCGCTGGCCGACGCCGCCGTCTGCGCCGGGTTCACCGACCAGAGCCATATGACCCGCCATTTCACACGCGCCTTCGGGCATTCGCCGGGCCGCTGGCTGCGCGCGTTGCGAGGCGCCGCGACCTGAGCCTGCACGATCGTACAAGACCGTGCGCCGACACAGGCGCAGACTCGGCCGCCTGTCCCATACGCCACAAGGAGCCTTGTCATGCAGCCATCGCCCGTCGCAGTCCCCGCCCATCGCGCTGCCAGCGCGGTCAATTTCACCCAGAAGCTGAGCCTGTTCACCGACCACTGGCAGCCGCGCGTCATTGCCGAAATGAACGACTACCAGTTCAAGATCGTCCGGATCGAGGGGGAGTTCATCTGGCACCAGCATGCCGATACCGATGAGACGTTTATCGTGCTCGACGGCCAGTTGCGCCTCGACTTTCGCGATGGCCACGTGATCGTCAACGCGGGCGAAATGTACGTGGTACCCAAAGGCGTCGAGCACAGGCCGGTCGCGGAGGCGGAAGTCCGCATGCTGCTGATCGAGCCGCGCGGCGTGGTCAACACTGGCGACCAGGGCGGCGACCGCACGGCGCGGAACGACGTCTGGATCTGACGCGCCGGCGGTCTGGTCGTTGGCATTTCCCCAACGCATCGCGAGGCCAGGTGTTGGAATGACGTAGCAGTTTGCCTAGTTTTATCCGCCGAATGTGACGGGCGCCAGGCGCCCAGCCGGCATTTGGCGATGGCATGTTCCCTGCAATCAGACGCATCGAGCGCGGCGCCGCGTCTCGACCCTGATCCGGAGCGTATTGCTCCTTTCCCGGAGAACTGCCATGTTGATTCCGCCACAGTTGCGGCCGGGCGTCGTCGCGCCGCCTCCCCCCTGCCAAGTCCACCTCATCCGCTACCGGATTCGCGACGTTATCCTGCTGCTGCGCGTCCTGCTGCTCTGCTTCCACACGGCCGCCCATGCGGACAAGGCATTACCCGCACCCGCCACGCCGCGTCCCACGAATTTTCTGGAAGCGGTGGCCACAGACTACGCGAACAGCCACCCGTTCAACACGGTGGAGGGCATTGCCCCGGTGCGCCAGCCCCATGCGGTGCCCGGCGATCCTGTGCCTGCGCCGCCGGCCCCCGCTTCGCCCGCCACGAGCGTTCCGCCGCCGGCCACGAACATCCGCCGCGTGAACACGCAGTGAGCCAAAGCGCACCCTCCGGGGGCGTGCAGTCTTTACACGCAGCCGCGCAAGGCTTGCATGGAACGGGGTGGTTTCCCGAGCGCCCGGCCGCCCGCCATGCCAGTCCACACAAGGCGTAGCCGCCACGGTACGGAACTTGCCAGATTGTACGAATGGCCAGCGGTGCGACGCGGCACGCCGCATTGCACGCATGGCGATCCCGCAACCTTCAGGAGCGCAATATGGGCGACTACCACAGCGAGCGCAATCGCCGGAACACCCCCTGGCGAGCCGATGACAACCGTCGCGACGACGACCTGGGCGATCCCTGGGACGATGGCCGCGGCTCACGCTGGCAGGATCAGGACTGGCAGCCCGAATCGTTCGGTAACGACTGGGACGACGCGCGGCGCCGCCAGCGGCTGACGCCGGGGCAGCTAAGCGAAGGCGGACCGGCACCATCGGGCTATCGCGGCCGGCAGGATCACGGCAGCGATCTGCAATACGGACTGAACGGCGGCTATGGCGAGTCCCCGGAAGACGACCAGGACTGGCGCCAGCGAGAGCAATACCGCAGCCGCCAGTACGCCAGCGAATATGGCGATTACGGCGATCTGGGCGATGAGCACAGGCGCGCCGACTATGGCGTGCACCGCCGGCAGGGCGAGTTTGGCCAGTATGGCTCCGGCGGCAACTACGGCAATGACGAAGAGGACGACCGCGGTCGCGGTGACCCCTGGCAGCGCAGCCAGCCGGGCCGGGGGTCGGGCGAACGGCGCGACGAACGCGGCTTCGGCAGTGCCGACCAGGCCTGGCTGCGCACGGCAGAGCAACGCGCCCCGGCATATCGGGGCCAGGGCGGCGGCCAGCACAGCGGTCAGGGCAGCGGCCACACCGCCTACTTCAACGACCTGCGCAGCGATACCCGCTACTGGACGGAGCCGCGCGACGAGTGGGGCGAAAGCCGTCCCGACTACCACGCGCAACGCTACGGGCGCGACTACATGGGCGGCGGCAGCGATGACCGGGAGCGCGGCTATTCCCCATCCGGACGCGACGCCGGCGCACGCTGGCGCGATGCGCGGCGGGACCATGACGACGACCGCGAAACGGAGCATGGCGCGCTCTACAACCTGGGCCACCGCATCGGCCAGGCCGTCAGCGACTGGTTCGGCCCCGGCGCCATGGAAAAGCGCACCGGCCCGCGCGGCTACACGCGCACCGACGAGCGCATCCGCGACGAGATCTGCGAACGGCTGACCTTCACCACCGGCATCGACGTGCGCGAGGTGTCGGTCGACGTCGACAAGGGCAAGGTCACGCTTGGCGGCACGGTGCAGACGCGCGGCCAGAAATACGATATCGAGGATCTGGCCGACAACACGTTCGGCGTGACGGAAGTGGAAAACAACATCCGCGTCCAGCGCCAGGACGTGGATGCCGCCGTCACCGGCGCCGGCGGCTTCAACGGCTGGTAAGGCCGGTCAAGCCCGCCGGAAAGACGCGCCCGCTGCGAAGCGGGCGCTTTGCTTCCAGGGGCTTCCGTTTTACGCGTTTTACGCGATCTATGCCGCGAGCCGGAACACGCTCACCGTCTGCTCCATGCGCTCGGCCTGTTCCTGCAGGGCCCGGGCCGCCGCCGCGGCCTCTTCCACGAGCGCGGCGTTCTGCTGGGTGACCTCGTCCATCTGGGTGACCGCCTGGTTGACCTGCGCAATGCCGCCGCTCTGCTCGTGCGACGCGCGGCTGATCTCGTCCATCATCGTCGTCACGCGCTGCACCGCCGTCACCACTTCGCTCATGGTGGCAGCGGTATCGACGGCCAGCGCCGTGCCATCGGCGACACGGCCTGCCGACTGCGAAATCAGCGTGCGGATTTCCTTGGCCGAATTGGCGGCGCGCTGGGCCAGCGTGCGTACCTCGCCCGCCACCACCGCGAAGCCTCGCCCTGCCTCGCCGGCGCGGGCAGCCTCGACGGCCGCATTGAGCGCCAGGATATTCGTCTGGAACGCAATGCCGTCGATCACGGCGATGATATCGACGATCCGGCGCGAATCGGCCTCGATCTCGCTCATGGTCTGGCGCATGCGGCCTACCGACTCGCCACCCGCCACGGCAATGCCGGCGGCTTCGGCAGCCAGCGTGCTGGCCTGGCTGGCGTTGCCGGCGTTCTGCTGCACGATCGACGTCAGTTCCTCCATGCTGGCCGCGGTCTGCTCCAGCGACGACGCCTGCGCCTCGGTGCGCTGCGACAGGTCCGCATTGCCTTGCGCGATCTGCCCGGCCGCCACCAGCACGTTCTGCGCGCTGTCGCGCGTATCGCCGATGATGCCGCGCCATGCCTCCACCAGCGTCATAAGGTGCCGCTTGACGTCGCTGAGTTCGTCCCGGCCGCGCGCCGCGATCTGCACGCCCAGGTCGCCGTCGTTGATGCGTGCCACCAGGTCGGCCACATCGCGCACGTCGTCACGCATGCCACGGCTGAATCCGGCAAACAGGTAGAGCGCGCCGCCCACGGTCAGCAGCGCAATGGCGGCCAGCACAGCCAGCTTGCGCTGCTCGGCGGCCACGCGCCGCGCCAGCATGACGTCCGCCAGGGCCGTGAACTCGCGGCTGACCGCTGATACGGCTTCGATGGCGGCGGTGCCCTCGGCAAAGTACGACTTGGCGTCGATCGTGATACCGGCCGAGCCCAGCATGCTGACCTTGAGCGTGCGATAGAAGTTGTCCACGGCCGCCAGCTGCTTCATCGCCGCACCCACACGGGCCTGATACTGCGGCGCGGCGCGTTCCACGCGCGCCATGTCGCGGCGCGCCGCCTCCAGCCCGTCCAGGATCTGGTCGGCCAGCGCGGCCAGCTCGGCCTGCTGCGCGGCGTCGGAATAGCCGCCCTGCGCGATGATGCCGGCGCCCCGCCCGCGTGCCAGCGCGCTGACTTCGGCCAGCTTGGGCATCGGACCCACCGCGAGGTTGATCAGGTAGTAGGAGCCGGCCTCGGGGTCAAGCGCCAGCGACGAATGGTCGGCCACGTCGCCGATGAACAACCGCGTCTGCCTGACCAGCGCGGTATGGCGCTCGAATAGCGGCGCGGCAGGCGTGTCGAAGCCAAGCTTGCGGATCTGCTGCCAGGATTCGTCCAGCTTCTGTACGTCGGGCGCGATGCCAAACGATTCGATGGCGGCCGATTCCCCCAGCAGGCCGGCCAGATGCTGCGCGGCCTTGGCGTCGGCCGCCTCGAAGGTGGGCCGGAAACTGGCGTTGCCGAGCAGCACGCCATTGGCGGCGCCCCGGCGTACCTGCGTTTCGCGCATGAAGTCCAGCGCGATGCCGACGAGCTTCAGGCCGCGCTGCTCGTCCTGCGTGTCGCGGATCGACTGCACCGACTGGTTCAGCACCGCAAACAGCGCCCCGCCCAGCGGGATCAGGAACAGTACGGACAGCAGCACCAGCTTGCGCGTGATGGTCAGGCGGGACATCAGCCCGATGGCGGGGGTCAGGAATGCGGTCACGATCGTCCTGGTTTCAAGGGTCTCATAGCCCGCTGTAACGGCTTCAATTCATAGGAATAAAGCCATTTTTCCCGCTATTTCGCTGACTTTTTGATGTCGCACAACTTCAGTGCGTTCGGCGCACAACGCCAGTGCCGAATGCCCAGGAAAAGCGCGGGCCGGCCGCCCATGCATGCAGCCGGCCGCGCGCTGGTGCGCTGCGCGGAGGACGCGGTGCTACGCCGTGGCGCCGCCGTCCAGGCCGATGGTCTGCCCCGATATATAACGGCCCGCCGGCGATGCCAGCAGCACCGCCAGGCCGGCGACGTCGCTGGCCTCGGCGATGCGGCGCATCGGGATATTGGCCGACAACGCCTTCTCGCGTTCGGGGTCGCCCCACAGCGCGTCGCGCGAGAAGTCCGTGCGCACCGGACCCGGGTTGATGCTGTTGACGTTGATGTTGTACTGGCCCAGCGTCTGCGCCAGGTTGCGCATGGCCAGATCGGTGGCGCCCTTCGAGATGCTGTACAGGGCCAGCATGGCCGAGCCGAGCCGCGCCGCGCGGCAATGCTCGACATGAAGATGATCGAACCGTCCTTGCGTTCGATCATCTGCGGCGCCAGCGCGTTCACCAGCACCAGGTTGCCGCGCACGTTGCCGGCCATCACCTCGTCGAACTGCTCCGGCCCCTGCCCCAGCATCGAACCGACCGCCGTGCTGCCGGCGGCGTTCAGGACCAGCGCATCCACGCGACCGAACCTGGCCAGCACCTGGTCGGCAAAGGCGCGCACGCTGTCGAGGCTGACGATGTCGCAGGCAATGCCCGTGGCATCGATGCCCTGTTCGCGCAAGCCGGCCGCCACCTTGTCGGACACCGCGGCGTCGCGGCCCGACACCACCACGCGGGCGCCGGCCTGGCCCAGGGCGCGCGCCATTTCCAGGCCCATGCCCTTGGTGGAGCCGGTGACGACCGCGACGCGGCCAGACATATCGAACAGTTTGAACATGACAGGTTCTCCTTTGGGGATGAGGAACAGGTTGCAACACTTCCATTGCCGGCCGTCCGCTGCTCTTTTGCATGACGACCAACATTTATTGAATAAAGTATGGACATCATCTAAAATCCGGTCAAGCTCGTTTTTCAAGAATTTGCGACAAGGAGATCGACATGGCACGCGCATCACGGGCAGTCGCCGATCAGCATAGGACAGCCATCGAGGCCGCGTCGGCACGATTGTTCCGCCAATACGGCCTGCACGGCGTCACGGTGGCACAGGTGATGGCGGATGCCGGGCTGACCCATGGCGGCTTCTACGGCCATTTTTCGTCGAAGGACGACCTGGCGGCGGCAGGCTGCGCGCGGGCATTTGCCGATTCTGCGGCGCGCTGGCGGCAGCGGATCCAGCAGGCCGGCGGCGACCACCATGCCGCCCGGCGCTGTCTGGTGGAGCAGTACCTTAGCGAAGTGCATCGCGATGCACCCGAACATGGCTGTCCGGCGTCGGCACTGGTGGGCGACGTGGCGCGCGAACCGGCTGGCAAGCCCGTACGCGGCGCCTTTCTGGATGGCATCCGGCAGTTGCTGGCCGCGTGGAAGACGCTGGCCCCCGATGCGACAGCCGGCGAGCCGGGCGCCGACGACACCGCCGCGCACCGCACTGCCCTGCTGGAAATGGCCACGCTGGTCGGTGCCGTCACGCTGGCACGCGCCACGGCCGGCGACGCCCTTTCCGACGACATCCTCGACGCCGCGCGCGCCTGGCTGCTGCACGCCGGCGAGGTGGCCCCCGCCTGATCCCCCTTGGCATCGCGCCAGAACCCGTCGATGCCTTTCTTCCTTCCACCCCATCGCCCCCAACGGAGCCCCATGTTTGCGCAAGCCCTATCCCGCCGGCTGGACCGGCGCGGCATCCACTACGCGTGGATCGTCGCCGCCATCACGTTCTGCGTGATGCTGACCACTTCCGCCGCGCTCGGCCTGCCCGGCGCCTTCCTCAAACCGCTGACCACCGAGATGGGCTGGAGTACCGACCAGGTGTCATCGATCCTGGCCTTCCGCTTTGCGCTGTTCGGGCTGATGGCGCCATTCTCGGCCATCCTGATGGAGCGATTCGGTGTCCGCAACGTGGTCTGTGCGGCCCTGGCGCTGATTGCCGGTGGCATGGCACTGGCGACGATCTCCACACAGATCTGGCAGCTGTTCGTCGCCTGGGGCCTGATGCTGGGCATCGGCTCGGGACTGACGGCCCTGGTGCTGGCCGCGCTGGTGGCCAACCGCTGGTTCACGGCGCGGCGCGGGCTGGTGATCGGCGTGCTGACCGCCAGCTCCGCCACGGGGCAACTGGCCTTCCTGCCCGTCGCGGCATGGCTGATCGAGCATATGGGCTGGCGCGTGGCAGTGCTGCCGGTACTGGCGGCATGTGCCGCGCTGGCAGTGGTGGTGCTTGGGTTCCTGCGCGGCCGGCCAGCCGACGTTGGCCTGGCGCCCTATGGCGAAGTGCCGGCGGCGGTTGCCGCGGCGCCGGCGCAGGCCGCACCCGTGTCATGGTCGGGTCCGTTCGTGGTGCTGCGCGAGGCGGCCCGCACGCAGACGTTCTGGATTCTGGCCGGCACGTTCTTTATCTGCGGACTGTCCACCAACGGGCTGATCCAGACCCACTTCATCGCGCTGTGCGCAGACTTTGGCATGTCGCCCGTACCGGCCGCTTCGGCGCTGGCGATGATGGGCGCGTTCGACTTCGTCGGCACCATCATGTCCGGCTGGCTGTCGGACCGCTACGACAGCCGCAAGCTGCTGTTCTGGTACTACGCGCTGCGCGGCCTGTCGCTGTTCTGGCTGCCGCACTCGGAATTCACGCTCTATGGCCTGTCCGTGTTCGCCATGTTCTACGGTCTGGACTGGATCGCCACGGTACCGCCCACCATCAAGCTGGCAGGCAGCACGTTCGGCCGCGAGCGCGCCCCGATGGTGTTTGGCTGGATCTTCGCCGCGCACCAGATCGGCGCGGCCACGGCGGCATTTGGCGCCGGGCTGTCACGCACGCTGTGGCTCACCTACTCGCCGGCGCTGTACGTTGCCGGCAGCGCCTGCCTGGTGGCCGCGCTGCTCGCGCTGATGGTCCGCCGCAAGGCGCCGGCAGCCACGCCTCAGCCTGCACGGGCCTGAGACGTCCCGGTCCTTCCTTGCCCCTCAGCGTTCGCGGCTGGCCGCCACGAACGCGTCGATCAGGGCGGCAGCCGACGCACGCTTGAGCGCCGACTGCCGCACCAGCACGCCGATCTCGCGATACAGCGGCTGGCCCGGCATCGGCACTTCCTTGATGTGCGGGGTCTGCCGCAGCGGCACCAGGGCCGACGGAATGATCGCGCAGCCCAGCCCTTCGCTCACCATCTGCAGGATCACGGCAGGCTCGTCCAGCTCCATGCCTTCGCGCACCCACAGCCGGTGGCGCCGCAGGTAGCGATCCACCAGCTGCCCGCCCGTGGAATGGCGGTTGTAGCGGATGAACGGCACGGTCTCCAGCAGGGTCTTCAGATGGTCCGGCGCGTCGGGCGGCGCCACGGCCACGAACCGTTCGCGGATCAGCGGCACCCATTTCAGTTCTGGCGGAATGCCGAGGCGTGGCTTCACCAGCACGGCGATATCGAGTTCGCGGGCATCCACCTGGGTCAGCAACTGCGTCGACATGCCCGGCACGATGTTCACGTGGGTGTCCGGGTGCGCCACCCTGAAACGCTGCATCGCCTGGGGGAGCAGGCTCGATTGCACGGTGGACACGGCGCCCAGGTCCAGCGGCGCCATGTCGCGCTGGGCCCGCGCACCTTTCATCGATTCGTAGAGGCCGACGATCCGCGCGGCATCGTCCAGCATCTGGCGGCCTTCGTCACTCAATGCCACCGACTTGCCCGACCGATCGAACAGCGTGCAGCCCAGATCCTCTTCCAGGCGGCGGATCTGCGTGCTCACGGCCGATTGCGTCAGGCCCAGCCGCGTGCCCGCAGCGGAAAACGAGCCGGTTTCGGCGGCCACGAGGAAAGTCTTGAAGTAGCGCAGCAAGGGGATGCAAGCATCGAAATTTTCGATACTTAGTCAAAAAATGATTCGTTTCATATTACGAGTTCTGCTGATTACAATCAACGACACACTCCACAACCGCCTTGCAAAGAGTCACAGCGATGAGCGCCATTCCCCTGTTCCACCTTGCTTTCCCGGTGCACGATCTCGCCACCGCACGCCAGTTCTATGGCGACCTGCTCGGCTGCCCCGAGGGGCGCAGTTCCGACGCCTGGGTCGATTTCAATTTCTACGGCCATCAGGTCGTGGCGCACCTGTCGCCCGACGAATGCGGCCATCGCGCCACCAGTGCCGTGGATGGCGACGACGTGCCGGTGCGCCATTTCGGCGCGATCCTGCCGATGGCCGAATGGGAACGCCTGGCCGACAAGCTGCGCGCCGCCGGCACGAAGTTCGTGATCGAACCGCACGTGCGCTTCAAGGGCCAGGTTGGCGAGCAGGCCACGATGTTCTTCCTGGACCCGTCGGGCAACGCCCTCGAATTCAAGGCGTTTGGCGACCTGAGCCAGGTATTTGCGAAGTAATCCGCGGCAATCCCTCCCCACTGATAGCGAGACAGAGCGAGACATGACCGATTTCGTGATCCAACCCGCGCCGCAGGCCAGCGTGGCCGTCGCCGGCAGCCAGGCCCGTTTTCCGATCCGCCGCGTGTTCTGCGTGGGCCGCAACTACGCCGCGCACGCCCGCGAGATGGGCAAGGACCCCGACCGCGAGCCGCCGTTTTTCTTCACCAAGCCGGCTGACGCCGTGGTGGCGGCCGAAGGCGTCGTGCCGTATCCGCCGCTGACCGAAAACCTGCATCACGAGATCGAACTGGTGGTGGCCATTGGCAAGGCCGGCGCCAATGTCAAACCCGAGCAGGCGCTGGATCTGGTGTGGGGCTACGGCGTGGGGGTGGACCTGACGCGCCGCGACCTGCAGGACGTGGCCAAGAAGATGAGCCGCCCGTGGGACTGGTCGAAGTCGTTCGACGCGTCGGGCCCGTGTGGCCCGTTGCAACCGGCGTCGGAAATCGGCCACCCGGCCAAGGGCGCCATCTGGCTCAAGGTCAACGGCGAAACGCGCCAGCAAGGCGACCTGACCGAACTGATCTGGCCCGTGGCCGACGTGATCGCGTATATCTCCGAAGCCATGACACTGCAGCCGGGCGACCTGATCTTTACGGGCACCCCGGCAGGCGTGGGTGCGCTGAACCCGGGTGACGCCGTGACGGCTGGCGTCGAAGGTGTCGGCGAGATCGCTTTCACGATCGGCAAGCGGTAAGCCGGGCCCTACGGCTGACCCAAGGCGGGGATGTCGGCGCAACCGGCATCCCCGCTTTTTCTTTTGAATTCAGCAAGTTAGCCTCGTGAGCCGTCTTGCCTAGAGCAAACCCTCCACCCGGCACATCGGAATTTCTTCAAATTCTCCTTGCTTATCTATCTAGTAGTAGATAATATTCGAGCCATGGACGACGCAACGCAGCAAACGCAACAAGCAGCGCAGCCGAATCCAAGCAGGTTATTTGTCAGCACCGGAAGCGGTCTTTTTTTTAGCGCAGCGTATCTATCTAGCAGTAGATAGCAGCAAGAAAAAAGACCGCTGATTCGCAGCACAGACATCGGCCAGCGATCCACACACGAACCGGAATCGCCGACCTTGCCAAGGAGAGCATCATGAACGCCAAGACCCTCGTTACCGCCGCCGCCCTCGCCGCCGCCTTTGTGACTGGCGCTGTCCAGGCCGCTCCCGCCGCGCAAAAGACCGGCGAAGTCTACGGTTACAGCTATCGCGTGCAAGACCAACGTAACGCATTTACCGATGGCGCCCGCCAGGGCAAGTTCGATGCCTTCAGCGAAGGCGCCCGCATTGGTAACCGCGACGCCTTCACCGACGGTGCCCGCGTGACCAACCGCGACGGCCTGGTGGCCAGCATCGGCAACCGCGACGCCTACACCGACGGTGCGCGCGTCGGCAAGGCCGACCCGTTCACCGACGGCGCCAAGATCGACAAGTTCGACCCGTACACCGATGGTGCCCGCACCGTCGCCGGCCTGGACCGCACGGGTGTCTCGTCCGAACCGTCGCGCAGCTTTGACGTGTACACCGACGGCGCCCTCGCCTGAGCCCCCGCCACGGCCATGTCCCGGGAGATCCCCGGGACATGGCCGGAACAGATACCTGGAGCTTCATCATGACCTTGCGTGACACAGCCCTGATCCTGGGCGGCTGGGTGGTGCTCTGCCTCACCAGCGGCGCAGTCCTCTCGCTGGTTGCGCAGAACCTGTCCATCTGAAAGGCCGGGCGGGCGAACAACCGGAGGGTCCATCGCCACAAAAGGCGCGGACAGCTGACATGAAAACGCATTCCGTACGCGATCAATTGCTCGAGCACGCCTCCGTGCTGATCCGGCAACGGGGCTACAACGGTTTCAGCTACCGCGACCTCGCGGAGCTGGTAGGCGTGAAGACATCGAGCATCCATTACTACTTCCCGGCCAAGGACGATCTGGTGCTGGAAGTGGTGCGCCTGTACCGTGAACGCTCGCAGGCCCGGCTGGCGGCCATCGACACATCGCTGCCGCTGATCGAGCAGGCCGAGCGATATGTGGGCCCGCTGCGCAACGATATCGAGCTGAACCAGATCTGCCTGGCCGGCATGTTGTCCGCCGAGGTGCTGGCACTGCCCGATGCGATCCGCAGCTACCTGCAGGCACATTTCCAGGCAAATGAAACCTGGATCGCGAACCTGCTACGCCGCGCCGAAGCCGAACGCGGCCAGCCGTACCCGGTGCCGCCGCAGTTGCTGGCCAAGGTGCTGTATGGCGCGATCCAGAACGGCATCATCACCGCGCGGATGTCAGGCTCCAGTGACCGGCTGGACGCCGCGGCCGACATGCTGCTGGGTGCCGTGCGCGGTTCGATGTGCGCAGTGACCGAGCACGAACCGGCGATGGCCTGATGATGACCAGCCTGGCCTGAACAGTTTTCTGGGCGCCCCGGTTCAGGCGCCCGACGCCCGCCGTCCGCTCTCGCGACGGGCGTCACCCAATTTCTCCGACGCCGGGATCGTCCTCCGGCGATTTTTTTCGTTTACGTTTTTTCGTTTGTTTACGAGGCGCCTTTCCCGGTTGCAGCCTTCTTCGCGGCCGCCCTCTTTGCGGGCGCCTTCTTTGCGGGCGCCTTCTTTGCGGGCGCCTTCTTCGGGGCCGCCTTCGTCGCCGCCGCCTTCGCCGCCGCCTTCCTCGTGGTGGATGTCTTCGCCGCCCCCTTCGTCGCCTTCCCGGCCGGCTCCCCGCCGCCAGCGTCGATCACCACCCATGCCGGCGCATGATCGCTGGCCTTCTCCTCGCCGCGCACCCATTTGTCGACGCCGGCATCGCGCATCCGCAGGCCGGGGCTCAGCAGCAGATGGTCGATCCGCAGCCCCGAATTGGTCTGCCAGTGCTGGCGAAAATAATCCCAGAACGTGTAGATCTTCTCGTCGGGATAGCGCGCACGCAGCGCATCGGTCCAGCCCTGCGCCAGCAGGCGCCGGTAACATTCGCGGCTTTCCGGCTGCAGCAGCGCGTCCTTGAGCCATGAACGCGTGTTGTAGATGTCGTCATCGGTGGGCACCACGTTGTAGTCGCCAGCGATGACCACCGGGTGGCCGCTCTCCAGCAGCGTCTGCGCATGGCGGATCAGCCGTTCGAACCATGCCAGCTTGTAGTCGAACTTCGGGCCCGGCTGCGGATTGCCGTTGGGCAGGTACAGGCACGCGATCAGCACGCCCTCGACGGCGGCTTCCAGGTAACGGCTCTGCGAGTCCTCGTCGCCGCCCGGCAGCCCGCGCCGCACCTCAACGGGATCGGCGCCCCTGGCCAGGATCGCCACGCCATTCCACGACTTCTGGCCGTGCCAGATCGCCCCGTAACCGGCCGCGCGAATCTCGTCGATCGGAAACCCCTCGTCCACCGTCTTCAGCTCCTGCAGGCAGGCCACGTCGGGCGCCTCGCGTTCCAGCCAGTTCAGCAGCGCCTGCAGGCGCGTGCGTACCCCATTGATATTGAAGGTGGCGATCTTGAGCGGATGCATCGGAACGTTCTCCTTTCAGGCCGGTTTCCATCTTAGATTCGCGCGCCAGAATTTCCTGTCGGTGTCCGATCACTGTATATTCATACAGTCCCGCGATCCTTGCCCCCATTTGCGTCTTGTCCGCCACATCCAACAGCCCGCCCCGCTATACAGTCGCCGTGCGCACCTTGTGCGACTTCACGGCCAGGGCGGGCGACCTCGACCTGCGCTTCACACCTTCGCCCACCGGGCAGGAAGGCGTGGCCGGGCATGGCGTGGTGACAAGCCGGCGCGGGCCGGGCTATGAGGCCGAGGTCGCCCTGTCGGGCGATTTCGAGGGCCTGCGGGTGCGCGGGCGGGCCGACGGCTACAACCCCGTGACCAACCGTGTGGAAGAAATCAAGACGGTGCGCGGCCAGAAGGTGGAGATTCCGCAGAATCACCAGGCGCTGCACTGGGCCCAGGCCAAGATCTACGGCTGGTTGCTGTGCCAGTCGCGCGAACTGAAGCAGATCGACGTGGCGCTGGTGTATTTCGACATCGTGAGCCAGCAGGAACGCGTGCTCAAGGAACGGTTCGAGGCCGAGGCGCTGCGCGCATTCTTCGAGGACAGCTGCCGCCGCTTCATGCACTGGGCCGAACGCGAGGCCGCGCATCGCACGGGCCGCGACGCCGGGCTGGCCGCGCTGGCCTTCCCGCACGGCACGTTCCGCGAAGGGCAGCGCCTGCTGGCGGAATCGGTCTACAAGGCCAACGCGTCGGCGCGCACGCTGCTGGCGCAGGCGCCGACGGGCATCGGCAAGTCGATCGGGACGGTGTTCCCGGCACTCAAGGCCATGCCGACGCAGCGTATCGACAAGGTGTTCTTCCTGTCGGCCCGATCCACGGGGCGCGCCGTGGCGCTGCATGCCACACGGCAGCTCAGGCAGAACGCCGACGAGACGCCGCTGCGCGTGCTGGAGCTGACCGCCCGCGACAAGGCCTGCGAACACCCCGACCTGGCCTGCCACGGCGAATCGTGCCCGCTGGCGCAGGGCTTCTACGACCGCCTGCCCGCCGCCCGCGACGCCGCCAGTCGCGCGCCGCTGCTGGACCGCGCCACCACGCGCGACATCGCCCGCGCGCACCAGGTCTGCCCGTATTACCTGGCCCAGGAGATGATCCGCTGGAGCGATCTGGTGGTTGGCGACTACAACTACTACTTCGACCGCAGCGCGCTGCTGTACATGCTGACCGCGATGAACGAATGGCGCGTCAGCGTGCTGGTGGACGAAGCGCACAACCTCGTGGACCGGGGCCGTGCGATGTACACGTCCACGCTTGACCATGCGGCGTTCCGGGGTGTGCGGCTGGCCGCGCCGGCGGCGCTGAAGCGGCCGATGGACCGCGTCTACCGGCAGTGGCATGCGCTGGCCAAGTCCGGCGATGCCCCGTACGAAACGCGCGACGCGGAGCCCGCCGCGTTCGTCGAGGCGCTGGTGCAGCTTTGCACGGCCATCATCGACGACATGAGCGACCATCCGCAGCGGCACGACGCCGCGCTGGAACGCTTCTATTTCGACGCCATGCATTTCCTGCGGCTGGCCGAGCAGATGGCCGAATACGGCGGCAAGCATTCGCTGTTCGACATCACGCGCACGCCGCGCAAGCGGACTGGCTTCGACGCCGACCTGTGCATCCGCAACCTGCTGCCCGCGCCCTACCTGGCCCCGCGCTTCGCGGGCGCGCATTCGACCACCCTGTTCTCGGCCACGCTGCAGCCCGCCGACTACTACCGCAACCTGCTGGGGCTGCCCGCCAGCGCGGTAGGCGTGGAAGTGCCGTCGCCGTTCCGGGCCGAGCAGCTCGATGTACACGTCGCGCGCCATATTTCCACGCGCTTCGCACAGCGCCGGCGCTCGCTGCCCGCCATCGTGCAACTGATGGCCGACCAGTTTGCGCGGCGCCCGGGCAACTACCTGGCGTTTTTCAGCAGCCACGACTATCTGCAGCAGGCGGCGGCGCTGCTGGCCGAGCAGCACCCCGGCATTCCTGCCTGGTCGCAGGCGCGTGGCATGACCGAAGCTGGCCAGGCAGCGTTTCTGGATGCCTTTGCGCCCGGCGGCCAGGGCATCGGCTTCGCGGTGCTGGGCGGGGTGTTCTCCGAAGGCGTGGACCTGCCCGGTGACCGCCTGATCGGTGCCTTCGTGGCCACGCTGGGCCTGCCGCAGATCAATCCGGTCAACGAGCAGCTGCGCGAGCGCATGGAAACGGTGTTCGGACAAGGCTACGACTACGCCTACCTGTATCCGGGCCTGCGCAAGGTGGTGCAGGCCGCCGGCCGCGTGATCCGCACCCAGCAGGACCGCGGCGTGGTCTGGCTGATCGACGACCGCTATGCGCGCGCCGAAGTGCAGGCGCTTTTGCCGGCATGGTGGGAAATTCTTACCGGGCCGCCGGCGCACGCGCGCCCGCTGTCGCTGGCAGAATGACGGCTACGCCGCTGGCGCGGAAATCGCGTGTCGGGCATCAGACCATCACCAGACCCATGTATCGACGGAGCCCCAACCGATGAGCATGACCCACACTTTTGCCACGACGGAGCCGTCGCGCGACGAGATCGATGCGCTGCGCGGCGCCACCATCCTGGAGTTCGGCACCCCCTGGTGCGGCTTCTGCCAGCGCGCGCAACCGCTGATCGAATCGGCCTTCGGCCAGCACCCGGCCATCGACCACATCAAGGTGGAGGACGGCAGCGGCCGCCCGCTGGGCCGCTCGTTCCGCGTGAAGCTCTGGCCCACGCTGGTGTTCCTGCGCGACGGCAAGGAGGTGGCGCGCCTGGTGCGCCCGAACGACACCCGGGACATCACCGAGGCCATGCGCAAGATCGACCAGTGATTGCCCAAAGCCCCCGACACCGGGTTCGCTTTGTCCCGCTGAACGGGATCGACAACAAACAGCCCGCACTACGGCGGGCTGTTTCTACTCGGCAACCGCAAAATCAATCTGACTTGAATCCCTTGAACGTCTTGGTGTCCGCTACCGCATAGTAGAGTTGTATGGCCTTATCCTTGGCTGGTACAAATTGGCCGATGTACCCGGCCATGAGGAAAGCTGCGGAGCCCTGTCCAGTGGCTTCCACCACGCATGCGTAGCGGCTTTTTCCCTGTGTCACGACGCCATATTCTGCGCGCAATGGGTTTTCCAATGGCGCAGGCTGCCATTGCGTCAGCGGAATGGCCCGTCGGACATACCCACGGCGGCGGCCCACAAACACATAATCGTTATCCCCGTCCTGGCTGATGGCATATCCGACGCGAATCCCGGGCAATCGCTCTGGCCACGTCCGGCGGTAGCCAGGAACGTCTTCAATAACCTGATGCCCGCTCGCGCCCATCGCGACAGAAATTCCGGCAGTGGTTGAATGCCCGAGAAGACAACTTTCGACGACAGCTTGCGGCGGCTGCGCCTGGGCAATGGAATGAAAACCGACGAGAAACAGTACAGCCGGGGCGATTCGCATTACCTGTACTCCTTTCCTCTGGAAACTTTCAACCATTCATTTCCGAGTTTCCAAAAATCGAATCTCTCTCATCGTTCCACCTGAACCTTGTCCAGATTGATCATCCGCCCATAGGGCCGATTTTTTGTGCTGCGAGCGTGTGACATTTCTGACCTCCGAGAGATTTTGGAAAAGCCCCACATCTCTAGCACGAGGTGCCGCTCACAAAAAATCGCATATCTCTGATTTTCACAGCCCAACGAAACAAGAAGCCCGCACATGGCGGGCTTTTCAGGCGTGCATCCGCGGCCCTACTTACAAATCCAGCGGCATCGCGCTGGTGCACTTGATTTCGTCCAGGCATACGCTTGATTTCACGCCGCTCACGCCGGGGATGCGCATCAGGGTGTCGAGCAGGAAGTCGGACAGCGACTTCAGGTCCTTGGCCACCACCTTCAGCACGTAGTCGATGTCGCCGGTCACGGAGAAGCACTCCTGGATCTGGGCCAGTTCCGCCACCAGCCCCTTGAATTTGGACAAATCGCGAATATGGCCGCGTTCCATCGTCACGTGGATGAACGCCGTCACGCCGAACCCGAGCGCCGTGCTGTCCAGCCGCGCCTCGTACCGCTTGATGATGCCGCCCTCTTCCAGGCGGCGGTGGCGGCGCAGCGTCTGGGCCGGTGACAGGTTGATCGCCTCGGACAGTTCCAGGTTGGTGGCGCGCCCATGTTCCTGCAGTTCGGCCAGCAAGCGGCGATCAATGCGGTCGAGGTCGGTTTGCTGCATGTTGATTTCCTGAGATGGCGGTTTGACGAAATCTTATCTCATCTTTCAGGGTTTCCCTGCGTGCCTTACGAAATCCTATTTAGCGGGGCGGGTTCTACAATTTCCTCACGTCATGCAGCGCGCCAAGCGTCCCCCAAGCCACTCGCGCGGCTGCCTCACCGAAATAATATTTCCATCCCCTCTCTCGCCCCCGAGGTGCTCCGATCATGGCCGACCTGTTTGAAAACCCGATGCAACTGATGGGCTTCGAGTTCGTTGAATTCGCCTCGCCCACCCCCAACGTGCTGGAACCGCTGTTCGAGAAGATGGGCTTTACGCTGGTGGCCCGTCACCGCTCGAAGGATGTGGTGCTGTATCGCCAGGGCGACATCAACTTCATCGTCAACAACGAGCCGCATAGCGAAGCCGCCTATTTCGCCGCCGAGCATGGCCCCAGCGCCTGCGGCATGGCCTTCCGCGTCAAGGACTCGCACAAGGCGTACAACCGCGCGCTGATGCTGGGCGCCCAGCCGGTCGAGATCGCCACGGGCCCGATGGAACTGCGCCTGCCGGCCATCAAGGGCATTGGCGGCGCGCCGCTGTACCTGATCGACCGTTTCGAGGACGGCAAGTCGATCTATGACATCGATTTCGAATACATCGACGGCGTGGACCGCCATCCCAAGGGCCACGGCCTCAAGCTGATCGACCACCTGACGCACAACGTCTACCGTGGCCGCATGGCTTACTGGGCCAACTTCTACGAACGCCTGTTCAACTTCCGCGAAATCCGCTATTTCGACATCCAGGGCGAGTACACGGGCCTGACCTCGAAGGCGATGACCGCGCCGGACGGCAAGATCCGCATTCCGCTGAACGAGGAATCGTCCAAGGGGGCCGGCCAGATCGAGGAATTCCTGATGGCGTTCAACGGCGAAGGCATCCAGCACATCGCCTTTGCCGTGGACAACCTGATCGACGTCATCGACAGCCTGCAACTGGCCGGCGTTGAACTGATGACCGCCCCGAACGACTATTACTACCAGGCCCTGGACACCCGCCTGCCGGGCCACGGCCAGCCGGTGGACCAGCTCAAGGCCCGCGGCATCCTGGTGGATGGCACCACCGAAGGCGGCCGGCCGCGTCTGCTGTTGCAGATTTTCTCGAAGACCGTGCTGGGCCCGGTGTTCTTCGAATACATCCAGCGTTCCGGGGACGACGGCTTCGGCGAAGGCAACTTCAAGGCGCTGTTCGAATCACTCGAGCGCGACCAGATCGAGCGCGGCACGCTGAAGGTGTGACGCATCCGGCCCGGCGCTGAACCGGGCTGACCCGTTTCTTCTGCGTTTCCAAGCGTGTGCCGGTAAACTCTCGGGTTTTCGCCGGCGCGCACCCCCGCGTCCGGCGTTACCCGCGCCGGCGTTTTTTCAAAGCGCCCAACCCCAAAGAGGCGCGCCGCCATTCCACAAGAATGGGTAGAGGATAGACACCCCAATGCATGCTTCCGATAGCCAAGGCACGCTCAAGCGTGGCCTGAAGAATCGCCATATCCAGCTGATTGCGCTAGGCGGCGCCATCGGCACCGGCCTGTTCCTGGGCATTGCCCAGACCATCAAGCTGGCCGGCCCATCCGTGCTGCTGGGCTACGCGCTGGCCGGCATCGTCGCGTTCTTCATCATGCGCCAGTTGGGCGAGATGGTCGTCGACGAACCGGTGGCCGGCTCGTTCAGCTACTTCGCCAACAAGTATTGCGGCCACTTTGCCGGCTTCATGTCCGGCTGGAACTACTGGGTGCTGTACATCCTGGTCAGCATGGCCGAACTGTCGGCGGTGGGCATCTACGTCCAGTACTGGTGGCCGGGCATCCCGACATGGGTATCGGCCCTGGGCTTCTTCGTCGTCATCAACGCCATCAACCTGGCCAGCGTGAAGTCGTTCGGCGAGATGGAATTCTGGTTCTCGATCATCAAGGTCGCGGCCATTGTCGGCATGATCGGCTTTGGCGGCTACATGCTGGGCACCGGCGGCGCCGGCCCCGAAGCCGGCGTAGCCAACCTGTGGCAGCACGGGGGCTTCTTCCCGAACGGGCTGGGCGGACTGGTGATGGCGATGGCCGTGATCATGTTCTCGTTCGGCGGTCTGGAGCTGGTGGGCATTACCGCCGCCGAGGCCGACAACCCGGGCAAGAGCATTCCCAAGGCCACCAACCAGGTGATCTACCGCATCCTGATCTTCTACGTTGGCGCGCTGGCCGTGCTGCTGTCGCTGTACCCGTGGCAGAAGGTGGTCACCGGCGGCAGCCCGTTCGTGCTGATCTTCCATGCGATGAACAGCGACATCGTGGCCACGGTGCTGAATGTGGTGGTGCTGACGGCAGCGCTGTCGGTCTACAACAGCGGCGTCTACTGCAACAGCCGCATGCTGCTGGGCCTGGCGCAACAGGGCAACGCCCCGCGTGCGCTGATGAAGGTGAACCGTCGTGGCATTCCGCTGGCCGCGCTGGGCGTATCGGCCCTGGCCACCGGCCTGTGCGTGCTGGTCAACTACTTCATGCCGGGCGAAGCCTTCGAACTGCTGATGGGTCTGGTGGTGTCGGCCCTGATCATCAACTGGGCCATGATCAGCATCATTCACCTGATGTTCCGCCGCGCCAAGCGCGCCGAAGGCAAGACCACGGCGTTCCAGAGCCTGGGCTATCCGCTGACCAACTACGTGACGCTGGTCTTCCTGGCCGGCATCCTGGGGGTGATGTTCCTGACCCCGGGCCTGCGCATTTCGGTCTACCTGATTCCGGTCTGGCTGGTCATTCTTGGCGTAAGCTATCGCCTCCGGCAGAAGAGCGCCGGTTCGGCCATGCCCGCCGCGAGCGCCCAGATCCAGTAACCTGCCTGAGCGGCCCGTGCGCACACCGGGCCGCCCTCCACTGAACCCGCAAGCCAGACGCATCCCATGTTCGAACACATCGAAGCCTTTCCCGGTGACCCGATCCTCTCGCTCAACGAGGACTTCCAGCAGGACCCGCGTACCAACAAGGTCAACCTGAGCATCGGCATCTACTTTGACGACGAAGGCCGCCTGCCCGTCATGCAGGCCGTGGCCGAAGCCGAAGCCGCGCTGCTGTCGGACATGGGCCCGCGCCCCTACCTGCCGATGGCCGGCATCGCCGCCTACCGCCAGGCCGTGCAGGCGCTGGTGTTCGGCGAGGACTGTGCCGCCCGCGCCGAAGGCCGTATCGCCACGCTGCAGACACTGGGCGGCTCGGGCGCGCTGCGCGTGGGCGCCGACTTCCTGAAGCGCTATTTCCCGACGGCGGAAATGTGGATCAGCGATCCGAGCTGGGAAAACCACCGCGTGGTGTTCGAGCGCGCCGGCTTCCAGGTCAATACCTACCCGTACTACGACGCCGAAACCGGCGGCCTCAAGTTCGACGCCATGCTGGCGGCCATCGACGCCATTCCGCAGGGCGGCATCGTGCTGCTGCACGCCTGCTGCCACAACCCGACCGGCGTGGACCTGAACGAAGACCAGTGGCGCCGGGTGATCGGCGTGCTGAAGGCCCGCAAGCTGCTGCCGTTTGTCGACATGGCCTACCAGGGCTTTGGCTCGGGCCTGGATGACGACGCCTTTGCCGTGCGCGAACTGGCCCGCCAGAACGTGCCCGCGCTGGTGGCCAATTCGTTCTCGAAGAATTTCTCGCTGTACGGCGAACGCTGCGGCGGTCTCTCCGTGATCTGCCAGAGCGCCGACGAAGCCAGCCGCGTGCTGGGCCAGCTGACCGGCGCCGTGCGCGCCAACTACAGCAACCCGCCCACCCACGGCGCCCGCGTGGTGGCCCGCGTGCTGACCACGCCGGCCCTGCGCCAGAGCTGGGAAACCGAACTGGCCGCCATGTGCCAGCGCATCACGCGCATGCGCCAGGCCATCCACGACCAGCTGCGCGAGCATGTCAGCGGCGAGAAGCTGTCGCGCTACATCAAGCAGCGCGGCATGTTCACCTACACCGGCCTGTCGGCCGACCAGGTGGACCGCCTGAAGAACGAGCACGGCGTCTACGTGCTGCGCTCGGGCCGCATGTGCGTGGCCGGCCTGAACGAACGCAACGTCGGCGTGGTGGCGAACGCCATCGGCCAGGTGCTGAAGGGCTGATAGCTGGGCCGCCCCCTTCGACGCGCCTTCGCGTTTTACGCAAACAGCCACCCTCGGGTGGCTGTTTGCGTTGCCCGGACGATATCGTCCGAACCATGCCTGCCGCTCAGACCTGCGCCTGACCGCCATCGGCGGCAATTTCGGCGCCGTTGATGAAGCTCGAATCGTCGGACGCCAGGAACGTCACCACGCGGGCGATTTCCTCCGGGGCGCCCAGGCGGCCCATCGGTACCAGCGAGGCCAGGTAGCCCAGCAGCCCGTCCTGGCCCGCCTTGGTGTCGCCGCCCAGCTCGGCCAGGCCCACCGTGTGCGTGGAGCCGGGGCTCACCACGTTCACGCGGATGCCGCGATCCTTGAGGTCCAGCACCCAGCTGCGGGCCAGGCCGCGCACCGCCGCCTTCGAGGCGCTGTAGATGCTGAACGCCGGCGTGCCGGTCGATCCGGCAATCGAGCCGGTCAGGATGATGGAACCGCCCTTGCCCATCAGCGGCAGGGCCTTCTGCACCGTGAACACCACGGCGCGGACATTGCGATGGAACGTATCGTCGAAATGCTGCGCCGTGATCTCGCCCAGCGGCGCCATGGTGCCGCCGCCGGCATTGGCGAACAGCACGTCCAGCCGCCCATCGCCCTCGCGGATCGTCTTGACCAGCGCATCGAGATCGGCCTCGCGGGTCACGTCGCCCTGCACGCCCACCGCGCCATGGCCGATGGCAGCCACGGCCTTGTCCAGTTCCGCGGCGCGGCGGCCCGTCACATACACCTTCGCGCCTTCCCGGGCCAGGTCCTGTGCGGCGGCCAGGCCGATGCCGCTCGTGCCGCCAGTTACCAGGGCGATCTTGCCTTCCAGTCGCTTGCTCATGATCTGTTCCTTTCGTGTTGAAGAGTGGATGGCGCAACTGTATGCATTAATGATTCACGAATAAACATCGAGTAAATTAAATCATTATTCATCCGCATGAATAATCAGGCATACTGCGGGCGGTGTGATCGCCCTGGCCGTTTTCTGCCTTCTCCTAACCCATGGATCAACTGCAAGCCCTGCGTGTATTCATCCGCATCGCCGAATCCGGCGGTTTCAGCAAGGCCGCCGACACGCTCAACATTCCGCGCCCCACCGTCACCAAGCTGATCCAGGACCTGGAATCGCACCTGCGCATCAAGCTGTTCCAGCGGTCCACCCGCAAGGTGGTGGTGACCGACGAGGGCCAGGCGTACTACCGCCGCGCGGTCAAGCTGCTGGCCGATGTGGATGAGATGGATACGCTGTTTGCCGATGCCCGCGGCGCACCGCGCGGGCGGCTGCGCGTGGACATCGGATCATCGCTGGCCAACCTGATCCTGCTGCCCAACCTGCCGTCCTTCCGCGCGACGTATCCCGAAATCCAGCTCGAAGTCGGCGTTGGCGACCGCCATGTCGACCTGATCGGCGATGCCGTCGATTGCGTGATCCGGGGTGGCGACCTGACCGATACGTCCCTGATCGCGCGGCATGTCGCCAGCCTGGACTGGGGCACCTACGCCGCCGCGCCGTACGTTGCCGCGCGCGGCAAGCCGACGCACCCGGCCGCGCTGCAGACCGACCACGACGTGGTGGGCTACTTCTCGTCGCTCACGGGCCGCGTGATGCCGCTGCGGTTCGAGCGCGACGGCGAGCGCATCGACGTGGACGTGCGCAGCCGGCACGGCGTGTTCGTCAACGAGAGCACGGCCCACCTGACGGCCCTGGTCAGCGGCCTGGGCGTGGCACAGACCTTCGGCTTCATGGCGCGGCCACATGTGGAAACCGGCGCGCTGGTCCCACTGCTGCCTGAATGGAGCCGGCCGCTGCATCCGTTGCATATCGTGTTCCACCCGTCGAGGCACCAGAGCGCCAGGCTGCGGGCGTTTGTGGACTGGGTGGTGGCACTGTTCGCGCCGTACGACTGCACGGGCAGGCGCTAGGCCTGCGCCACGTGGCGGCCCCGCGTGGGCCGGCGTTACACTGCCGGCCATGCCCGATGACCGCCATCCCACTTCCCCACCGCCTTCGCCGCAATCCCTGACCGCCTGTTTCCGGAGCGGCGACGCCATGCGCAGCCGGCGCGTGAGCGAGGTGATCCTGTCGGATACGGTGGACATTCCCGCCCCGCCGGCGCGGCTGCTGGCGGACTGGGCGCGCGAGATTGCGTCGCGGATGACGCTGGCGCCCGGCGATGTCGAGGTCATGCCGCTGGCCCGTGCGCGGATGCGCTGGCCCGACTACGCGCGCTGCGTGCAGGCCGTGGCCGACTGGACGGCGTCGCTGGGCCTGCCCGGCCTGCTGGCCCAAAGCGATATCGCGTTGATGGTCTGCCGGGGCGCCCGGTATCACCATGACGGCGACCAGTACGGCGGCGCGGCCTTTTGCAATCTGTTCCTGAGCGACGACAAGGGACAGGACGCACATTTTCCATCGCTGGACCTGCGCATCCCCCTGCGTCGCGGCACGGTGCTGCTGTTCGATACCTGCCAGCCCCACGGCGTGGTGCCGCGCGGCGCGGACCGCTTCGATCCCGCCGATTTCCCGGCCAGCCAGGACGGACACGACAACACGCAACTGTTCCTGACCTGGGAACTGCCTATCGAAGCGGCCCGGGTGGCCCGCGCGCTACGCGTGACGTTCGACCACGACCGGGCAGCCGCGGCGCAGGTCGAGGAGGAGCAGGTGCGGCGCGATGGCCGGCGAGTCTGGGTATGCCCGGTCACCGGCCAATGGCTGCTGGCCGACCCGCAGACCTGACGGCCCCCGCTGACTTCAGATATGCGTGAACACCGCCTCCTTCGGCAGGCGGGACTTCGGCAGGCCGGCATTGAAGTCCTTTTCGCTGCGACGGCCCAGCGACACCAGCACCACGCTGGTCAGGCCGCGCTCACGCAGGTTCAGCGCCGTGTCCAGCGCGCCCGCGTCGAAGCCCTCCATCGGTGTGGCGTCGATGCCAAGCATCGCGGCACCCAGCAGCAAGCCGCCCAGCGCCAGGTAGACCTGCTTTTCCATCCATTGCGGCACGTCGCGCAGCGCGTAGCGGTGCAGGTCCACATATGAGCGGCGGCTCTTGTCCTGGCCTTCCCGGGCGCCTTCCACCTTGAACCGGCCGTCGCGTTCCTCCTGGTCCAGCACGGCGCGCAGGTGGGCTTCGTCCAGGTCGGCACGCATGCACAGCGCAATCACGTGCGACGCATCGACGATCTTCGGATGGTTGTACGAAAACGTGCCGGTGGCCGCCCTGGCGATGGTCTCGCGCCCTTCCGGCGTCGATGCCACCACGAAATGCCACGGCTGCGAGTTGACCGACGACGGGCTGTTGTGCAGCCACGCCAGTAGCATGTCCACCTGCTCCTGCGGCAGGGTCTGGCCCCCTTCGTAGGCCTTGACGGTGTGGCGGGACAGGATGGCGTCGGTGAAATTCATGAGGGGCTCCGGATCGTGGATAAGTAAATCGACTATGCGTCGCATTATCGCAGCCGCGATGCTATCGAAAAACCGGGGAAATCTGTCAGGACTTTCACTTCGAGAGTGAAAATGACCAGGGTTCCATGGTGCCCGGAGCGGCGGGCGGGGGGTGCCCGGAGGGCGATCCCCCTCTCAGCGGCCAGGAAACACCAGCCGGAACGTGGTCAGGCCGTCGGGCACCGATTCCACCTGCACCGCGCCATGGTGCAGTTCCATGATGGTCTTCACGATGGCCAGCCCGATGCCCGACGATTCCCCGGAATTGGCGCGGGCGGGATCGCCACGGAAGAACCTGTCGAACAAGCGCGGCAGGTGCTCGGGCGCGATGCCGGGCCCGTGGTTGGCCACTTCGATCACCACCGTGCCGGCTTCATGCCGGCTCCGCAGCGCAATCACCGCCGCTTCTGGCGAATGATGCACGGCGTTGGACAGCAGGTTGCCCAGCGCCCGCCGGAATAGCGTGGCATCGGCGTAGAGCCTGCCCCGCGCGTCCACCTGGATGGCGATGCCGCGCGCATCGGCCAGCAGCTCGAAATAGTCGGCCTGACGGGCGAGTTCGGACGGCAGGTCGAGTTCCACCCGGTGCATGGCCACCTGCGCATTGTCGGCGCGCGCCAGGAACAGCATGTTCTCGATCATGCGCGACAGCCGCTCGTATTCCTCGACGTTGGATGCCAGCAGCGCCTGGTATTCCTCCACAGTCCGCTCGCTCGACAGCGCCACCTGGGTCTGGCCCAGCAGGTTGCCGATCGGGGTGCGGAAATCATGGGCCAGGTCGGCCGAGAACTGCGACAGGCGCTCGTAGCGTTCGCGCAGGCGGTCGATCATGCGTTGCAGCGCGCTGGCCAGTTCGTCCAGTTCCGCCGGCAGCCGCGACGGATCGACCGGCAGCACGCCGCTGGCAAACGTCACCGACGCCGTGCCGGCCGCAATGCGCCGCAGCGGCGCCATGCCTGCGTGCAAGGCCGCATAGCCCAGCAAGCCCGCGCCGAGCGCCCCCAGGCACACGGCGATGCAGAGCTTCAGCCGATAGTCGCGCAGCAGCACCACGCGCGACGCCGCCACCTGGTAAATCTCCGCCCGCACCGTCCGCGCGCCCGCGCCCGCGCCGGTGCCGGGGCCCACGCGCGCCTGCATCGCCAGACCGCGCGCCGGTATCGCGCCCGGCGTCTCCCATGACTGGATGGCCGCTGCCGATGGCGGCGTGTCGGCGCCAATGGCGTCCACCGCCGGCATGTTGCCCGGCTGCGCGCCCGCCTGCGTCAGCAGCGCCCCATCGGGCGCCAGCAGCCGCAAGCCGAATTCCTCGTTGCCCGCGACAATGCCGCGAATCTCTTGCCACCGGCCGGCCTGGGCGTCGGCGGCCGGCAATTCGGCCAGCTCGGCGCGCGCGCGAACGGCCTTGCGCAGCAGTTCCGAATCGTCGCGCTCGATGATCTGCGTGGCCAGCGCCCGGTACAGGTACAGGCCCACGCCCGCGAAGGCGCAGCCAGCGATCAGCGCGAATGCCACCGCCAGCCGCGCGGTCAGCGAGCGGGGCAGCAGGCGGGGTTGCCGGCGCGCCGTCACGACGCGCGCAGTTCCAGCACGTAGCCGATGCCGCGCACGCTGTGGATCAGCTTGGGCGCGAAATGGTCGTCCATCTTGGCGCGCAGGCGCCGGATGGCCACATCGACCACGTTGGTGTCGCTGTCGAAATTCATGTCCCAGACATGCGATGCGATCTGCGTGCGGCTCAGCACCTCGCCGCTGCGGCGTGCGAGGAAATGGAGCAGCGCAAATTCGCGCGGCGTCAGGTCGATGCGCTGGCCGGCGCGCATCACGCGATGCCGGATCAGGTCGATTTCCAGGTCGGCCACGGCGATGCGGTCGGCCTCGCGCACCGGCCCGCGCCGCAGCAGCGTACGCACGCGCGCCAGCAGTTCCACGAACGCGAACGGCTTGGCCAGGTAGTCGTCGCCGCCCAGCTCCAGGCCGCGCACACGGTCTTCCACCTCGTCGCGCGCCGTCAGGAACAGCACGGGCGTGTCCTTGCTTTCGCGCAGCCGGCGCAGCACATCCCAGCCGTTCATGCCGGGCAGCATCACGTCAAGGATGATCAGGTCGTAGTCGTCTTCCATCGCGTGGTGCAGGCCATCGGCGCCGGTGCGCGCCAGATCCACCACAAAGGACGACTCGGCCAGCCCCTTGCGCAGGTATTCCCCCGTTTTCGGTTCGTCTTCGACCACCAGGATCTTCATCGGTCCAGTCCTCAGCCCTCGGCGGCGCCAGTCCGCCGCATTGCCAGCTGGATGGTAGCGAGCGGCGCCGCCGGTTTGGATGACAAGACTGTAATCGTTTTGACCGGAATTCACAGGGCGGCCGGTTTCTAGAATCGGCTCCGTTCCTTACGATTGCCGCGCCATCGGGCGCCGGGAGAGAAAGCATGTGGATTGTCAGGCTCGCCCTGCGCAGGCCCTATACCTTCATCGTGCTCGCCATCCTGCTGTTGCTGGGCGGCGTGGTGGCCATCCTGCGCATGCCGACCGACATCTTCCCGTCGATCGACATCCCGGTGGTCAGCGTGGTGTGGAGCTACAACGGCCTGTCCGCGCAGGACATGGCCCAGCGCATCGTCACCGGCTACGAGCGGTCGCTGACCACCGATGTCGACAACATCGAGCACATCGAGTCGCAGTCACTGCCGGGCGTGGCCGTCATCAAGGTCTTCTTCCACCCCGGCGCCGACATCAACCGTGCGATTTCGCAAGCCACGGCGGGCGCGCAATCGATCCTCAAGCAGATGCCGCCGGGCGCCACGCCGCCGCTGGTGCTGAGCTATAACGCCTCGACGGTGCCGATCCTGCGCCTGGCGCTGGGCAGCGACACGCTGCCCGAGCAGGAACTGTACGACCTGGGCAACAGCTTTATCCGCACGCAACTGGCCACGGTGCAGGGGGCGTCGGTGCCGCTGCCCTATGGCGGCAAGGTGCGCCAGGTGATGGTGGACCTGAACGTGCCGGCGCTGCAGGCGCGCGGGCTGGCGCCGCTGGACGTGGTCAACGCCATCAACGCCCAGAACCTGGTGCTGCCCGGCGGCACGGCCAAGATCGGCGCGCTCGAATACCGCGTGGACCTCAACGGCAGCACCCAGACCGTGGCCGCGCTGAACGACCTGCCGGTACGCAGCGGCCCCGACGGCACGGTTTATGTGCGCGACGTGGCGCAGGTGCACGATGGCTACGCGCCCCAGACCAACGTGGTGCGCCACGACGGCAAGCGCGCCGCGCTGCTGGAAATCGAGAAGACCGGCAGCGCGTCCACGCTGACCGTGGTGGCGCAGATCCGCGCCCTGCTGCCGCATATCCTGTCCGGCCTGCCGAAGTCGCTGCAGGTGCAGCCGCTGTCCGACCAGTCCGTGTTCGTCACCTCGGCCATCGACGGCGTGCTGCACGAGGCGCTGGTGGCCGCCTGCCTGACGGCCATGATGATCCTGCTGTTCCTGGGCAGCTGGCGCGCCACGCTGATCATCGCCATCACCATCCCGCTGTCGGTGCTGGCCGCGCTGATCGGGCTGGCGGCGCTGGGGCAGACGCTGAACATCATGACGCTGGGCGGGCTGGCGCTGGCCGTGGGCGTGCTGGTGGACGACGCCACCGTGGCCATCGAAAACATTGCCCACCACCGCGAAACGGGCAAGCCGCTGGAGCAGGCTATTCTCGACGGGTCGGGCGAGATCGCGCTGCCCACCCTGGTGTCCACGATGTGCATCTGCATCGTGTTCCTGCCGATGTTCCTGCTCAGCGGCGTGGCGCGCTACCTGTTCGTGCCGCTGGCCGAGGCGGTGGTGTTTGCGATGATGGCTTCGTACTTCCTGTCCCGCACCCTGATTCCCACGCTGGCGCACTACCTGCTGCGCGGCGAGTCGGATGCGCGGACAGCCAAACGCCCCGCAACGGGGCGGCTGGCGGGCCTGACCCGCTGGTTCGGCGCGGCCCACCGCCGCTTCGAGGCCGGCTTCGAGCGGGTGCGCGGCGCCTACGGGCGCATGCTGTCCGCCGCGCTGGCCAGGCCGCGCCGGACCATGACGATCTTCGCGCTGGCCTGCGCCGGGTCGATGACGCTGGTGCCGTTCCTGGGCCAGGACTTCTTCCCGGCCGTCGATAGCGGCGAGATCCGCCTGCATATGCGCGTTCGCACCGGCACGCGTATCGAGGAGACCGCCCGCATCACCGATCAGGTCGAAGCCGACATCCGCCGCGTGGTGGGGCCGCAGCACGTGGCGGGCATCGTCGACAATATCGGCCTGCCGGTCAGCGGCATCAACCTGACCTACGATTCGTCGCTGCCGATCGGCCCCGGCGACGCCGAGATCCTGGTGTCGCTGAAGCCTGACGCCGGCCGCTCCGGCGTGCTGGTCGAACAGCTCGACGCCACGCTGCAGAAGGACTTTCCGGGCGTCAGCTTCTCGTTCCTGCCGGCCGACATGGTCAGCCAGATCCTGAACTTCGGCCTGCCCGCGCCCATCGACATCCAGATCGTCGGCAAGGATCTGGCCGGCAACCGCAAGGTGGCAGACCAGTTGCTGCGCAAGCTGGCCGGCGTGCCGGGCCTGACCGATCTGCACCTGCAGCAGCCGGCCGACCAGCCCGCGCTGACCGTCGACGTGGACCGCACGCGGGCCCTGCAGGCCGGGTTGTCGCAGCGCGAAGTGGCGCAGAACCTGCTGATCGCGCTGTCCGGCAGCGGCCAGACCGCACCCAACTTCTGGCTCAACCCGAAGAACGGCGTCAGCTATCCGCTGGCCGTATCGGTGCCCCAGTACGCGATGGATTCGCTGCAGCGGCTCTCCAACATCCCGCTGGGGCTGGGCGCCGACACCGCGCAACAGGGCGGCGCCGGGCAACTCGGCCAGTTCGGCACCATCGCGCGCGGAAGCCAGCAAGGCGTGGTGTCGCACTACAACGTGCAGCCCGTGCTCGACCTGTTCGGCGCGGTGCGCGGCCGCGACCTCGGCGCCGTGGCCGGCGACGTGCAGCGCATCGTCGATCAGGTGCGCCCGCAACTGCCGGCCGGGTCCGACATCGTCGTGCGCGGGCAGGTGCAGACCATGCAGGCATCGTTCACGGGGCTGCTCACGGGCCTGGCCGCCGCCATCGTGCTGGTCTACCTGCTGATGGTGGTGAACTTCCAGTCGTGGCTCGATCCGCTGGCCATCGTCGGCGCCCTGCCCGTGGCGCTGGCGGGCATGGCGTGGATGCTGTTCGCCACCGACACCACCATCAGCGTGCCGGCGCTGACCGGCGCCATCATCTGCGTGGGCATCGCCACGGCCAACAGCATCCTGGTCATCAGCCATGCGCGCGACAGCCTCTTGGCAGGCAAGCCCTCCATCGACGCCGCCTGGGACGCCGGCTTCAGCCGTTTCCGGCCCGTGGCCATGACAGCGCTGGCCATGCTGTTCGGCATGGTGCCGATGGCGCTCGGCTCGGGCGGTGCCGGCGCACAGAACGCCCCGCTGGGCCGCACCGTGATCGGTGGCCTGGCCTTCGGCACCGTGGCCACGCTGGTGCTGGTGCCGGTCTTTTTCGCCGTGCTGCATGGCTGGATGGCCCGCCGCGCCCGATCCGATCACAACACGCCCCTTCAGGAGCGCCTGGCATGACCCGAACCGATCTCGATCCCAAGGCCGCCGCGCCGCGCCGCAATCCCAGGCCGGCCATGCTGGCCCTGGCCGGCGCCGCCGTGGCGCTGGCCCTGACGGCTGGCATCGTGCCGCGCTGGCAAGGCCACGCCGTCTTGCAGCAGCGCGCGCAGGCCGCACAGACGCCCATCGTCAGCGTGGTACAGCCGCGCGCCGCAGCGGCCGCGCACGACATCATCCTGCCGGCCGACGTCCGCGCCTACGAGGACGCCGCCATCCACGCGCGCGTCAACGGCTATCTGCGCCACTGGTACGCCGATATCGGCACCCCGGTCAAGGCCGGCCAGTTGCTGGCCGAGATCGACGCGCCAGAAGTGGCCGACCAGCTGCGGCAGGCACGCGCCGACGAAGCCACCGCCGCCGCCAACTACCAGTTGGCGAGCACCACGGCCAAACGCTGGCAGGACCTGCAGGCGACGAACGCCGTCGCGCAGCAGGAAACCGACCAGAAGGTGGCCGACATGAACGCCAAGGCGGCGCTGCTGGCGGCGGCGCGCTCGAATACCTCGCGGCTGGCCCAGCTTGCCAGCTACACGCAGATCCGCGCGCCATTCGACGGCGTGATTACCGCACGCAATGTCGATACCGGAGCACTGATCGATGCCGGGAGCGCGCCCGGCCAGGGTCGCGAACTGTTCCATATCTCGGCCGGCACGCGGCTGCGCGTCTATGCGCAGGTGCCGCAGGACGTGAGCGCGGCAATGGGGCCCGGCACGCAGGCCTGGCTGACGCTGCCGCAAGCGCCGGACAAACGCTACCCCGCCACGGTGGCGCGCACGGCAGGCGCCATCGATCCCGTCACACGCAGCCTGCGCGTGGAACTCGATGTCGATAGCCAGGACGGGCGCATCCTGCCCGGCGCCTACGCACAGGTGCATCTGGAGGTCGGCGCCGAGCACGCCGGCCTCGACCTGCCCGCCAATACGCTGATGTTCCCCGCCGGCGGCCCGACCGTGGCCGTGGTCGGCCCGGACAACACACTGACGATCCGCCACGTGGCGCTGGGCCGCGATTTCGGCACCCATGTGGAAGTGCTGGACGGACTGCAAGCCAGCGACCGCGTCGTGGTCAACCCCGGAGACGGCATCGTGGCCGGCATGACGGTACGCGTGGCCGCGCCGGCAAAGCGAGATCCGGCATGACGCCCACCATGAAACCGCCAATGAAGCGCACCTTCCATCGCACCTTCCACCGCACCGTCATCGTGCTGGCCTGCGTATGGCTGGCCGGCTGCGCCAGCGTGCCCTATGACGTCCCGGCGATGCCGCTGCCGACCACCTACCACGAAGCCAAGGACGGCGACGCCCATGGCGCGCAGCCGGACGACGCCATCGCGCCGGACTGGTGGCGCGCGTACGACGATGCCACGCTCGACGCCCTGCTGGCCCGCATCGACGTATCGAACCAGAGCCTGCTGAAGTCGATGGCCCTGCTGCGCGATGCCCGCGCCCAGGTGGATGCCGCCCGCGCCGACTACTTTCCGACCGTTGGCGCCACGGCCAGCGTCACGAGTACGCACCTGTCGGCCAACGTACTCGGGCACTCGCGGGCGGGAAAAACAACGCCCGACCACCTGCTGGGCCTCGGCGCCAGTTGGGAACCCGACCTGTTCGGACGCATCGGCAACAACGTCGATGCCGCAAAAGCCCGCCTGCAGGCCAGCGCCGACGACGTGGCCGCGGTCCGCCTGAGTCTGCAGGCCGAAGCCGCGATCGACTACTTCGGCATCCGCTCGCTGGACCGCGAAGCCGCATTGCTTCAGCAGACCGTGGACGCCTACGCGTCGGTGCTGCAACTGGTGACCAACCGCTACAAGGGCGGCATCGCCGCCGAAGGCGATGTCGCGCAGGCGCAGGCTCAGTTGGAAAGCACACGGGCGCAACTGGCCGACCTGCAACTGGCCCGTACCCAGCTGCTGCATGCACTGGCCACGCTGGTGGGCGAACCCGCCAGCACGTTTGCGCTGCCGGCACTGCCCGCCGACGCCGCAAACAGCGCCGGCACCGCAAGCGCCGATATCGCCCTGCCCGCCACCCCGGCCGCCGTACCAGCCACCCTGCTGCAGCGCCGCCCCGACATCGCGGCCGCCGAACGCCGCGTCGCCGCCGCCAACGCGCAGATCGGCGTGGCCCGCGCGGCCTTCTTCCCGACGCTGATGCTGAACCTGAACGGCGGACTGGAAAGCTCCGGACTGGCCGGCTGGCTGACCGCGCCAAGCCGCTTCTGGGCCGTCGGCCCCGCGCTGGCCGCCACGATATTCGACGGCGGCAAGCGCCAGGCGGGCGTGGACAGCGCCCGCGCCCAGTTCGACGCCAGCGCCGCCGACTACCGCGACACGGTGCTCAAGGCCGTACAGGACGTGGAAGACAACTACGCCGCGCTACGGCTGCTGGACCATGAAGCCGCCAGCCAGCAAGCCGCCGTCACCGCATCCCGCCGCGCCCTGCAACAGGCCACCGACCGCTACCGCAAGGGCGCCGCCGCCTACCTCGACGTCAACATCGTGCAAGCCGCCGCCCTGACCGACGCCCGCGCGCTGGAAGCCGTGCACCGGAGGCAGCTAACGGCAAGCGTGTCGCTGTTCCGGGCGTTGGGTGGGGGGTGGGAAGGCGCGGGCGCTGGACTCCAGTAGAACTGGTTGTTTCTCACCCGATTACTTCGGAGCAGCATCATCAACCATGCAAAGCGCTTAAGCTGCCACGCCGAAAATCCCGAAAATCCCGAAAATCACGCTAATAATTACGCTGTTCATATATACGCCGCCAACCAAGTAGCCTTGTGCCTTCTAGCGGCTTTCCATGAACATTATCATTCAGTCCAGATCTTCGCGATCTTCCGCCTGAGCGAAGTGGCGTCCTTGTATTCGAAAACGACTGACTCTCCATTTTTCCATTCGCCATCCCAGCCCTCTGGAAATTTACTCATCAGCGTACAATCTTTCACAAAGGCTTCGGCGTCGGTCAATTCAATACGGCGATAAATGAATACACGATAGTAATCGCCTGAGAAATCCGCGGCGCGCGAACTGACCCGCCACCTCACCAACACCACTATTCCTTTGCGGTTCCAGATAATCGCATCCACCACCTCAGGAGAACCGCCATTTATTTCATATCTATCGATAAGCAACCGTTGATCGTCACATTGCCAAACGGGAAAAAGAAAAAAAGGAGGCACGTCGCCCGAACCCTTCTTCTGATCGAGATACTCTCGCTCAAAGACGACCGAGCACCCTGGGTGCAAGGCACTTCCGTCGATAGGCGCATGGCTAGCTGCATCGCCGATTGCAGGCTTGGATATAATTAAAATTACAGCAACACCTACCCATTTAAGATACCGCAGCGGTCCGCTCACCGTCCATTCCCCTTCGCCGGTGATGCAACCGAGTTATCAAAAACAGTAATCACTTAAGATCTCCGGGGTGTCACTTCGCGATTCCCCATAAAAGTTTCTCGACCACTTCCTGCCGAAGCATGGCCGCGTCGAGCTTCGAAAATGATTCACCCGATCAGTCACATCCTTGATATTGGGAGATGCTTTGGAAAATTTCGTCGCCCGTATCGGCCAGCGTATTGACGACAAGCATCATTCTGTTTTTTTCCACAGCCAACCACAGGGCCCTAACTCCACGCCCGAACACGCGATCATCTCTGGGCGGCCCTTGCAGCGCAAATCATATGATTCACATGGAAGCGCATGGGATGCTTTATATGGCGTCCAGCCGGCCGAGATTAGTTGTTGCCGCACTTTCGAGTATTTTTCGCCAACCCTCATCTCTGGATAATCGCGAATTTTTTCGACCGTACAGGTAGCTCCCGCATTAACATGCAAGAAGCATAAAGAAACAAGAAAAATTGATCGCATCAAAACCCTCCATTGGTGCCAGCATGTTGACAACATTGCTGCTTTCACAGCAGATCAAAATCTCATCAAGATCACCGCTCCAACCACATTTTCATTATTTCAATGAACGAATTTCGTGATAAACCCCGATGCTATTAAATCGATTGGCAAGCGTGTCAACGATGAGTATCATTCTATTTTTCTTCCAGAGCCAGGCGCAGGGGCCCATCCCAACACCAGAACATGCAAGCATTTCCGGACGATTCGCGCAGCGTTTATCGTCGATTTCACATGGAAGCGCATTAGGAGCGCGATACGGTCATCCCGAGGAAAGTAGTTTTTGGCGCACATTGGAATATGCTTGATCAATCGCGATGTGGGGCACGACTCGAATCGGCTCGATCTCACATTCTGCGTAGATTTCCGTTTGAAACACGATCGCCAATATCGAAATGAGCTTTCTTTTCATCGGAGATTTTTCCTGACTTCAATATGGCGAGATCTCGTCAAAGCGCCATAGCCAAATCTATTCCGATGGCAAGCACTCGCGATAAACGCCGACGCCTGTAAATCGCTCATCCTCTACTTCGTAAATCGTACCTACCACTATAAATACCTTATTTTTCTGCCACAGCCACGCGCACGGCGCCAACTGAACTCCGGAACAGGCGAGCATTTCCGGTCGATCTTTGCATCGTTCGTCTTCGGCCGCACAGGGCAGCGCTTCAGGAGATCGATATGGCGTCCACCCCGCCGAAAGTAGTTTTTCGCGGACTGATGAGTAATTTTCCTGCTGCATGAACTGAGGCAAAGTTGGGGGAGTACTATCGATGACGCAGTCGGTCGCGCGGGGACACCGAACAGTCCGATGGTTACGCAAATCATGAACTTTCTTTTCATATGCGCACCTACTCTTTCCAATACTCTGATATCTCTTCTAATATCTCACGTAACATTTTTGTGGACTCCGGATTGGCAAAGTTCGGCGGCTCATCGTAGTAGGATTGGTTTCCGTCAGAGACGGCCTTCCTCAATCGTACTCGCCCCTTTGGCGTCGCAATAGAAGCCCACTCCTGTGACGCCCCATATTGCGCCTCATCGGCGGATCCAACCCCGCGCTTTATAAAGTTCGCCAGCTTTCCTTTACCCGCCTTCTCAATGAGAAACTCCCTGAAAAAGTACTCCTGCGTCTCAGCATCGAATATTTCATCTCCAGTCAACTTCAATGCAGCTTTTCCTTGCGTCAGAGTTGTTTCTATCACCTGATATTTTCCTGCCGCAAATATTCTATCTGTATCTGTTGGATGTAGTTTAGCCGCCTCGAGTATGGCGTTGATCGATTTCTTGGTTATCGTGCCTTCGGGCGGATTTACGAACGAGTGAACCACTTTGTGGTTGATAGTGCCGGTGTTGTAAGACTCATAATTTCCTTCCCCGTGCGCGATAACATCGCCGATTCTTCGGATGAAATCATGCACACGCATATCCACGAAGAAATTCCCAACCACCCCCACCGGATGCATATGAAACACCGCCGGACCAGGTAAATCAGGCAGTCTCGCCTTGACCTCTTCCCACCACACCAGTTTCTCGATACGCCGTAGCTCGGCTGCGTATTGGGCATTCGCACCCGTTTCCTTTTCGAGTTCCGCGGTCAGCGATTTCCATTTGGACGGGTTGGCCCATTCGCTTTCGTGCCGAATAATCAGGCGCGACGCGCGCAGTGACTGCCATCTGTCTTTCGCGGCCACGCATAGTTCGTCGATGGCGCGGTCGCCGTTACTGCCAGGGCAAATTGCCTGATAGACGCTTTTCATTAGCGGACTAAGTTTGTCCAGCGCAGCGGCGGCCGGCATGTCCTTGTCGCAGGCATAGTCGACGTACGCTTTTGATTTGGCGCATAGCGTATGGGCGGGGTCATGCGCACCCTCGATGGTCTGGAAGTCCACCCAACCCTGCGGATACTCGCGCGTGACGCGACCGCCCGCGAAATTCTGTTCTCGTACCCAGCCACTGATTTCGTTGCCGAGCATATTGGCGCTGTGCACTTTCCACCAGTTCAGCTTCAGGTTGTCCGCGCCTGGGCTGGTCTCCTTGAACTTGTGTTCCTTTCGCCGGGCCAGTTCCGCTAACGACAGCATTAGGACGACATCGGTGCGCGGAGCGTCCTTTCCCTCCTGATGGGCCGCCTTGTAGAGCTTTGTTCGCGTGTCGATACGCAGCAGGGTGGGTTCGGCAGGCAACCCAAGTGCCTTCCAGCGCGCGGTGTGCGGCGAGTGTTCCTGGATCCAGGCTCGGCTCGTCTGCAGGAATACCTTGATTTCGTCGCCACAGAAGATCTCGATATGGACCATTCGGGTCGGCACTGCGTTGCTGAGCGAGTCATACCGGCCGAGGTGGCCGAGCAACTGGCCCGCTTTGACCTTGATCGGTTTTGGAGGAACGACTACGCAGTCGAGCGCGGTGTCGGGTATGAATTCCTCGACCACCTGTCCACCATGCTCGCGCCCAAGAAATACCCAGCCGCCGACCGCAGTATCGGGCGCCACGAAGTCTCCAACGCGGGCCGGAATCGGCGGGCCGCTGCGTGCGATCTTTCCCCAATTGCCAGTGCGCTCGCTGATGCTGAACTGTGTGCCCTGCGGCAGGATGCCAAGCGCTGTGCCGCCGGCCCGTGCGGACCGCACGCGCAGGCCCTTCTGCTTGGCGGGCGCAGCGCGCAGGCCGGGCCTGGCGCGTTGCTGATCCCGGGCGAACGTCGTGACCTTGAACTCCGGTGACCAATGGGCCGGGCGGGACAACGCCTTCCTGTCCTCGTAGCCAGCCAGGTCCTGCAGGTCCATGTACAGGCTGTAGAAGGTCAGCCAGGTCCCGCGTGGAAACTCCATCTTGTGGCGCACCAGGGCGAAACCCGTGCTGTAGCAAGCCTGGATGGCGGACTGCTGGCCCTTGCCGGGAAGTTCTGTCACCGGACAGGTTCGATCCAGTCGCCACGCGACGACCTCGCCGTCGGCCATCGCCAGCACACCACCGATCAGGTCGAGGAACTGGCCAGCGCCAGCTTCGGTGATATGGATGCCGCCGTGCCACATGCCGTGGGCGCTGACGGCAAAGGCGCCACCGGGCTCGAGTCGGAGCAGGCGGTGGAACTCGTGCTCGTCGGTGATCTCGACGCCGGGCCCGCCTTCTTTTGCAGCCTTTTTTCGGAGGGGGAAGGTAAAGCGGAGGGGTTTCAGTGGGCGCTGCGGCTTGTTGGGTACGCCGGTCGACTTCATGGCCGCCCACTCCGGCACACACTGGGCAATACTGGACAACAGACGCAAAGGCCGATCAAAAGCCCTGCCCGGCCGGGACGCTCGGCCTCGAATTCGTTTGCTGACATGGGATCGTTGCAACGCACGTGACTGTGCGTCGCACGCTACCCGTGTTCGTCTCTTCGCAAAACAGAAAAAACCATTCCATCTGGCGTATCGCAAATGATCGCCAGCTTTCCCGAAAGATCGTGGATTACCGATGTCCGAAAGGAGCGAATGGTGCGCTAAGCGCATCGCCTGGCGCAGAGCATCTGCCTACCCCCCGTTCCGCGCCGAATCGATGAGGCCCAGCGCCTCGGCCTTGAGCACGAAATCGGCCAGCGAGCGGGCGCCCATTTTCTTCATCGCCTGGGCGCGGTGGATCTTGATGGTGATTTCGCTGAGCGTCAGTTCGGCGGCAATCTGCTTGTTCAGCAGGCCGCGTACCACGTAGGCCATGACCTCTTTTTCGCGGGGGGTCAGTTCGTCGTAGCGTTGGCGCAGGCCGGCGTCGCGCGTGTCGGTCTGGCGTCGGGCGGCGTCGCGGGTCAGGGCGCTTTCGACGGCGTCCAGCATGTCCTGGTCGCGGAACGGTTTGGCCAGGAAATCCATCGCGCCGGCCTTCATGGCCTTGACCGACATGGCGATGTCGCCGTGGGCCGTCATGAAGATGATCGGGATCGGCATCTTGCTGGCGGCGAACTGTTCCTGCACCGCCAGGCCGCTCTGGCCCTTCAGCCGGACGTCGAGGATCAGGCAGCTGGGGATGTCAGGCCGGGGCGCCGCAAGAAAATCGGTGGCCGAGGCGAAGGTCTCGACCTGGTAGCCGACCGAGCGCAGCAGCATCGACACCGCACGGCGCATGGACTCGTCGTCGTCCACCACGTAGACCACCGACACCCCTTCTCCGGACGGGATCGCTGTATTCATGGATTCACATTTGTTCCGGGTGCGGTCCCGGGGCGCGGCGCAAGCGCGCCGGACGCAACATCTTCCAGGAACCGCTGGACCGCCGCGCCATCGACAGGTTTGCACAGACATGCCTGCGCGCCAGCACGCAAGGCTTCGCGGCGAATGGCATCGGTGCAGAACGCGGTGATGAATATTACCGGAACCTGGCTGCCCTGCGCGTTCAGGGTGCGCAGCATCTCCAGCCCGCTGATCCTGGGCATCTGGACATCGGACAGGATGCAATGCGCCTCCGCCGCCCCGCCAGCCTCCAGAAAGACCTGAGCCGATGCGTAAGTGCGCGCCTCCCAGCCCAGCGAACGGACCAGCCGGGAAGTCGCCGCGCGAATGGAATCGTCGTCGTCGATGATGGCGACAACCAGTTTCTTGGCCAAGGCCGGTACCTCACAACAATCTTATGGCGTAATGGTAGCGGCCCGCATCGGCGGCCAACACTATGCCTTCGTATAGGCGTCGGCCCGCCGCGACACGGCGGTCGCGCCACGCGACCGCACCTTTTTTCGGATGGCACTACCGGATGGCGGGACCGTCCCTATCCGCGCGATTCGCCCCTATCCGGTGCATGACGCTGGCCCAGCCTATACCTTCGTTTAACACCGCCCCACCTACTCGGCAATTGTGGGCATCCGTCCCCGGCTCCTAGCATTCCAGTCAGCCTCAGACTGCTTCCAACCCGGAGCCCCGCCATGAAAGATGTAGCGACCACCGTCCTCGACGCCCCTGACACCGCTTGCGCCGCGCCTGCCAGGGCAGCGCCCCAGCTGCGCGTGGCCGCCGCGCAGGCGCCCGGATTCGTCCAGTGCGAAACCCGCTGGCGCCACGCGCCCGAGGCCGTGGCCACGCCCGGCCACCGTGACGCGATCGTGGTGTCGCGCTGGACCTGCGACGGCGAGCCGCCCGACATGGTGTCGCACGCCGGCGATCCCACCCGGCACTGCATCGCCATCAACCTGCGGTCCAGCTCGATCCGCTTCCTGTGCGGCGGCATGCCGGTGTTTGACGGACGACTGGGTGCCGGGGCGGTCCACGTGACCGCGCCGGGCACCGCCACCAGCGCCGTGTACGCATCGGCCAGCGACGTGCTTCACCTGTTCGTGCCCCAATCGGTGCTGGCGGCCTGCTATGCCGACCAGTTCGGCCACGACCACGACGGCGAATTGCGGCTCGACGATCCGTTCTTCCATGCCGACCCGGCGCTGGAACGCCTTGGCCAGGCCCTGGCGGTGGCGCATTCGCAGGACCCGGGCCTGGGCCGCATCTTTGCCGACAGCGTGGCGCTGGCCATCGTGGCGCGCGTGGTGGCCAATCATTTCCAGCGCGTTGCGTCGAACACGCGCGCGGTGACCACGCTGCCCCAATGGCGTCTGCGCCGCGCCATCGCGTTCATCGACGCGAACCTGTCCGCGCCCATCGGGCTGGCCGATATCGCGCGCAGCACCGGGCTCACGCGCATGTACTTTGCCGCCCAGTTCCGGCGCACCACGGGCATGCGCCCGCACGAATACCTGGTGCGCCGCCGTATCGAACACGCGCAGGATCTGCTGCGTGGCGGCGACGGCAGCGTGCTGGAAGTGGCCATGCGCTGCGGATTCCGCTCGCAAGCCCATTTCACCACTGTCTTCAAGCGTTTCGTCGGCGACACGCCGCACTGCTGGCGCGTCAAGGTCACCGCTACGTCCGGGAGCGCCCATGGCTGAAACCCTGTACCCCGCATCCGCTGACACCCGCGATCTGGCGGACGTGCGCGACAGCGCCTGCGACACGTGGCTGCGCACCATCGCGCTGCTGGATCCGAAGCGCCAGACGCTGGCGTCCCCGACCTACACGGCCGAGGACAACGCGCTGCGCGCGCATGCCCCGATCGTCAGCATCATCGAACGGCCCAGCGGCGCCCTGGCAGTCGTGAGCTGGCGCGACGCCACGCACTGCCGCTACGGGGCGCAGGTCTGGACCCTCGGCTCGGCCCGCGACACCGGCGTCTGCGCATTGTCCGGCCAGCCCATCGACAAGAGCGACCTGGTGTTTCGCCCGCAGCGTTCGCGCCCGCCCGCGCTCAATGCCGACGCGATGATCCTGGCCTCGGCCATGGACAGCGCCGGCGTGGCCCTTGCGCCCGCGCTGGACGACGCGCAACCCACCATCGCCTACCGATCCAACGCCAGGTAACGCGCCATGTTGTTGCGCGGCATGGTAGCCGTCAGACATGCATGCGGCACCGCCTGGCCATGACAAAAGCCCTCTCCAGCGGAGAGGGCTTTGGCGTTGGGCGGCGGCAACGTTACCTGACCGACTCCGCCAGGAACCACGCGCGGCGTTGCGCTTCGTCGATCCAGTTTTCGAGCAGGCTGGCCGTGGCCACGTCGGCGTGGTCGTCGCATACCGCGTGGGCATCGAGCATGGCTTCGACCAGCGTGAGGTTGTCGGCATGCAGTTCACGCAGCATGGCCTTGGGCGAGACGTCCTCGGCGTCGTTGTCGCGCACGCGCTGGAGCCGTGCGATGGCGCCGATCGAGCGCAGCGTCGTGCCGCCGAGCTTGCGCACACGCTCGGCCACGTCGTCGGTCATCGCGAAGATCTGGGTGGCCTGCTCGTCCAGCATCAGGTGGTAGTCGCGGAAGTGCGGGCCGGACATGTGCCAGTGGAAGTTCTTGGTCTTCAGGTACAGCGCGAAGACGTCGGCCAGCAGCCGGTTCAGGTGATCCGAGATTTCGGTGACGGCCAGGCCGGGATCGTCAAGCTGGGTAATGGTCATGATGGGCTCCAGTAAGACATGACAAAGGGCTATGCGCCCCGATTCTGTGCACTCGCGGGCGCCTGCGGCGCGGGCGGGTGTCCATCTCGACTGTGCACCTGCGGCGCAGACGCGGATTGTCCCCAGATCAACCGCTTGCAAAAACGCACCCATGGTTCGGAAGGGGCGACGAATGCATGGACATCTCCTATACCTTCATATGATTCCTCGACCAGTCATTCAGGACTAATATCAGCGTCGGGCCATGCTGCCGGCCGTGGGCATGGGCATACCGATAACCAGCGATACGGGCGACAGGATGTACAACACCACCACCAACCGGCTGTTGATGGGCGCGGCAGGCCTGCTGGGCCTGTGTGTCTTCGCGATCGACGCCCTGACGCCGCTCGATTTCGCCATCGCGGTGGTCTATGTGCTCGTCATCCTGCTGGTGGCGCTGACCGGATCGATCCGCGCCACCCGGGTCACCGCTGCCACGGCGCTGGTGCTGACAGTGGTGGCCTTTGCGTTCTCGCAGAACCCGGACCCCGATCACGGCCAACTGGCACGCTTTGTCTTTGCCTTGCTGGCCATTGGCACCACTACGCTGCTGGCGCTGCGCAACCTGGCCGACATGGCGCGGCGGCGCCGTACCGAAGCCGCCCTGGCGCGCAGCGAGGCATTCCTGGCCGAAGCCCAGCGGCTCAGCAAGACCGGCAGTATCGCGCTGCGGCTGCCGGCCAACACGATGACGTGGTCGGACGAGGCGTTCCGTATCCTCGGCTACCCGCAGGGCGAAGCGCCGCATTTCGGCATGGTGCTCACGCGCGTGCATCCGGACGATCTGGCCGAAGTGCAGCGCGTGCATGCGGCCATGCTCGGCGGCATGGACAGCGTGGATCTGCGGCACCGGCTGCTGCTGCCCGGTGGTGCGATCCGTCACGTGCATCTGGTGGCGCGCCGCAGCGCCACGGCCGGTGACCAGCACGAGTACGTGGGCGCCCTGATGGATACCACCGACGCCATCGAGACGCAGCAGGCACTGCATCGGACCATGACCGAACTGGCGCATGTGTCGCGTGTGACCACGCTGGGCCAGCTGGCCGCGTCGATCGCACACGAGGTGACGCAGCCGATGGCCGCCATCGTCACCTGCGGCAGCTCGGCACTGCGCTGGCTGCAGCGCGACGAGCCCGAGATCGCCGAAGCCACCGAATCGATCGAACAGGTGATTCGCGATGCCAGCCGCGCGAACGACATCATCCGGCAGATTCGCGCCATGGCGCAGAAGTCGGAACCCAAGTACGTGGATATCGGCGTCGACCACCTGGTGACGGCTTCGCTGGAACTGGTGCGGCGCGAGTTGCAGGACAACCAGGTATCGGCCGACCTGGACCTGGATGCCGACGGCGTGCAGATTCATGGCGACTGGACGCAACTGCAGCAGGTGCTGGTGAACCTGATGGTGAACGCCGCGCAGGCCATGTCGCACGTGTCCGGCCGGCGCCGGCTCACGCTGGCCAGCCGCGTCATGCCAGACCATGCGGTGCTGCTGGTGGTCAGCGATACGGGTCCGGGCATTCCCGACAAGGACATGGATCGCCTGTTCAACGCGTTCTACACGACCAAGCCGGACGGCATGGGCATGGGGCTGTCCATTTGCCGGAACATCGTGGAATCCCATGGCGGCAGCATCGCGGCGGAATCGTTGCCGGAAGGCGGTGCGAAGATGATGGTACGGCTGCCGCAACGGATGGCCGATGGCGGACAGGCGACCGAGGAAGCGGCCTGATCGCGGTCCCCGGAGCGACTGGGGGCGAATATTGCGTAGCCCTCTGAACCCCGACCGAGCGTAAAAGAACGGCGCCTGGGCGCCACCTCAGACGCCTGCCCAGAGCGCCGTGACCAGCGCCATGCCGCAACTGGCGGCACAGACGCCCAGCCATGCCAGCGCCAGCCTGACACCCCCGACGGCCGCGCTGGCGGCCCGGCCGTCGATCTCGACATTGGCGATCATGCCGGCGCTCAAGCGGGCGTGTTGCCCGGAGGCGCCGATACGCCGGTCAGGTCCTGCCCAACCTGGATGAAGCGGCCCTGGTCGGCCGGCGACACATTGAAGCGCGCGCCCTGCGTGTAGACATCACGCGGCTTGTCAATGTTGTACTGCGGATGCGACTGCGTGGCCGGGTGCTTGCCGGTCTCGGCGGCATTGGCCATGCCGGTACCAAGGGCGCTGACGGCGGCCACGCCGCATGCCACGAGAACGGGGACGATGTGCTTGCGAATCATGATGGACTCCTGGTTGACTTGCGTTGCAGACGGAAAAACCATCCGGCTTCCCGCCGGGGCCCGCGTCGCAAGCCCGTGAATCCATCGTAGGCGGCACCGCCCTGCGGCGCATTCGTACGTGGGTTGCCTCGCGCTAGTCAATTTGTAAAGCACCATCATCCTTTGGTTTGCATGGCGCATCGCCTGACGTGCAAAACCGAAAGCCCCACCGCCAGCGGCAACGCCCGCCACCGTGCCGCCGATTCGCTCGGCCTCGGCGACCGGCAAGTGCGTGACGCTCGCGGCTGCATCGCGCCAGCGCGGTCACCGTATCTCTTTGAGCGTCAACGCATTGCCGCCGCCGTGGCAATGTCTGCGGCTTTTGCGCAACGAAATCTGCACCAGATTCGCGCACGCGGCACGCACCCTGCAAGACCGGAAGCGCCGTCCCCTGGCAGAAAACCTCCGGTTTCCGTCATGTGCATGTCATCGACCCGGCTGTATCCGGCGTCCCGTCGAGCGGTGACGATCCTCGTCACCGCCAGGCGCAATTTTTGTCACCCGATGCGCCAGATAATGACAATTGACATCTATTTGAGCGCCTCACGATAATCGCCGCGGCTACAGGGAATGGGCCGTTTCGCGGCGCAAGGCAGATGTCCGTGCCAAGCCGGGAATAAAAAAATCGAGAACGGAGCCCGGCGCGGCTCGGATAAGAACGAAGGGTCAATACAATGAAGAAAATCGCTCACCATCGTGGGCCGGCACTGCTGCTGGCCGCCGTATTCCTGGCCGCTGCGTGCGGCGGAGGGGGCGGTGACGGCAGTCCGGCACCCGCGCCGACTGTCACGCCATCGCTCTACGAACCGTTGTACGGTGCCGATACGCCGGTCATGGAACAGATCCAGTACCGGGAGCCCGACGGCACGCTGGTCACGATGATGGGCTCGCGCCCGACCGAGCGCCACGCGCGCGAGCGCGGCGAACCCTGGGACGCCCCGGACGCGGGTCCGGGCCGCTACCTGACCTTCCCCACGTTCTACTTCCAGAACCGCACGTTTGGCCTGGAAATCCGCGACCACGTACCCGCCGGCAAGCAGCTAATCGAGGTCTATCTGCGCGTGAACCAGGGCATCTTCGACGGCACCACGTTCAGCCTGTTCCGCAACGTGCTCGATCCCACCGTGCGCGACTATGGCTGGTCGCTGAACTACGGTTTCAACAATCCGAAGGAAGGCGGCCTGCCGATCTGCCGCGAGCGCCAGCCGCGCGAAGACTGCATGATGACCTTCGACTCGAACTGGCGCACCGACCCGCACAGCCCGCTGAAGATTGGCGACAAGGTCGAGCTGGCCCCGGCGCCGCGGCTCAAGCGCGACCCGGTGGTGGACGGCGGCGGCAGCCGCTACTACTCGTTCGAGCAGCTCTACATCGTAGGCGTGGGCATGCGCCCATGGTACGGCATCGCCCCGAACCTCGATTCCGAACCGCTGCCCGACGACGCCCTGCTGGGCGGCCAGGCCAGTCTGTCGTACAACTATTCGGAAGAGCCGATGCGCGTCTTCCAGCAGATGGCCAACAACATCGGCATCACCAATACGCAGCGATTCGTCGAAGGACGCCGGCTGTTCCACACATCGTTCGCCGACGGCACGCACTCCGAACACGATCGCGACAACCCCGTGTTCGCGGCCCATATCGGCCAGCTCGGCGCGCGCTACAACCAGCCGCGCTGCATCGAATGCCACACCAACAACGGCCGCAGCAAGCCGCTGGCGCTTGGCGCGAAGCTGGATACGATGTCGTTCCTGACCGCCAACGGCGACGGCACCGGCCCGGACCCCGTCTACGGCCATAACGTGCAGCAGCACGCGCAGGATGCCAAGGCGGCCGCCTACGACGTCACCGTGCAGTCGTTCGACACCACCGTGCGCACCTTGCCCGATGGCGAGAAGGTGGAACTGGTCAAGCCGGTCTTCGCGTTCAAGGGCCCGGCTCCGGGACGCTACTCGGCGCGCCAGGCCGCGCAGGTGATCGGCATGGGGCTGCTGGAGGCCATTCCCGAGTCCACCATCCTGGGCCTGGCCGATCCCGATGACGCCAACGGCGACGGCATCCGCGGCGTGGCCAACCTCGTGGTGGACCCGCAGACGGGCAAGACCCACGTCGGCCGCTTTGGCTGGAAGGCATCGAAGGGCAGCATCCGCCAGCAGGTGGCCGACGCGCTGATCAAGGACCTCGGCGTGACGTCGCCGATGTTCCCCGACTACGGCTGCCAGCGTGGGGCTGCGAACTGCCATACGGTCACCACGCCGACGTCGATCAGCGAGAACGAACTGCAGCGCATGACGCACTACCTGTCGCTGATCGCCGTGCCGGCCCAGCGCAAGCTGCGCAGCGGCTTCCCCGACGGCGTCCGGGTGTCGCCCGAGCATGATGTGGATCCGGCCCAAATCGCACGCGGCACCGACCTGTTCACGCAGGTGCGCTGCGCGGCCTGCCATACGCCAACGTTGAAGACCGGCGCCACGCATCCATTTGCCGAGCTTCGCGAGCAGACCATCCATCCGTACACCGACCTGCTGCTGCACGACATGGGGCCCGACCTGGCCGACACGCTGTCCGAGGGCCGCGCGTATCCGAGCCAGTGGCGCACGGCGCCGCTGTGGGGCCTTGGCTCGCTGCGCTTCGTGCAGGGTGGCGACGCCAGCGTGCGCCTGCTGCATGACGGCCGCGCCCGCACCATCCCGGAAGCCGTGCTCTGGCATGGCGGCGAGGCCACCGACAGCCGCAAACGCTACGAAGCCCTGCCGAAGGCCGACCGCGACGCGATTACGGCGTTCCTGCAGTCGCTGTAGCGCGCAGACGCCAGCAGCTTCCCTCTCCCGTGGACGGGAGGGGGACGGCACCCAATCCGACCTTGCTTCACACGGAAACTCATATGCTGATGCACACCCTACGCAGCCGTGCCGTGGCGCCGCTGCTCATGGCTTTCGCGCTGGCCGCCTGCGGTGGCGGCGGCGACGGCGGCACCCCGGCGTCCGCGAACGGCGGCTCCGGCGGGTCTGGCGGCTCCAGCGGCTCCGGCGGCCACCTCTCGCCAAGCACGCCGACCGCGCCCACCACGCCGCCGTACGCCACGCCCGGCGTGACCAAGAGCGCCAAGCGCGGCATCGCCTACGACCTGGCCAGCAAGGCCGACCTGGCGGCGCTGGCTCCCGGGGTATCGTGGTGGTACAACTGGTCGCCCCGGCCCAGCGCATCGGCACCCGCCGACCCGCGCGCCGCCTATGGCATGGACTTCGTGCCAATGCTCTGGAACGACTACGCGTTCGATGCCGCCACGGTGGAGACCTGGCTGAAGGACCACCCGGAGGTCAAGTACCTGCTGCTGATGAACGAGCCGAACCTGACGGACCAGGCCAACCTGTCGCCTGCCGCGGCCGCCGCCGCATGGCCGCAGTTCGAGGCCATCGCCGGCCGTACCGGCGTCAAGCTGGTCGGTCCGGCCATCACGTGGGGCACCATGCCGGGCTACAGCGATCCCGTGGTCTGGCTCGACGCGTTCTACAACGCGTATCGCGCCGCCAACGGCAACCGCGATCCCCAGATCGATTACCTGGCCTTCCACTGGTACGACTATGGCCTGGGCGGGCAACTCGACCGCCTGGCCAAGTATGGCAAGCCGTTCTGGGTCACCGAATTCGCCAACTGGCACAGCAATGCCGACGGCGCGCAGGTCGATACGCTGGAAAAACAGAAGACGCAGATGCGCGACATGGTGGCCATCTGCGAGCAGCGCACCGATGTCTTCCGCTACGCATGGTTCACGGGCCGCTGGAACCCCGATCCGCATTTGACCAGCCTGCTGGGCGCCGATGGCGAACTGTCGGAACTGGGCCGCTATTACCTGAGCCTGCCGTTCTGACAACAGGCCCGGATCGGGTTGGACTGCCGCGCCTAGCGGGACAGATGGCGCTCCGATCCATGGGCCAGCGGCGTCACGGCCGGTGCCGTCAGGGTTGGCATCCCCGGCACGCGCGCCGCAGCCACCGCCTCGCGCTCCACGCGGATCTGGTCGATCTCGGCACCCACATCGCCCGCCTCGCTGACGCCCATCGCGAGGACCACGGTGCCCCGCGCCACCGGCACCGGCACCGGCGGCGACATGCCGCTGCATTGCGCCGTGATGCATGGCATGCCGTCGCCGCCCAGCGGCACCCGGGCGATGGTGGTGGCCGCCGAACCCAGTTCGGCAAACGTTGCCGCGCCTTCGCCATTGACCACGAGCTGGCGGGTCACCAGCGCGAACGACACCGCGATCTGCGCCGGTTGCGCCCCGTTGCCCGCGGCCGTCTTCGAAATCGTGTTCGCCGCCCGGATATACAGTGGACGGAAGCGGAAGTAGTCGGTGAACTTGCCGTCCTGCAGCCGTTGTTCGATGGCCAGCACGGCCACCAGCCCGGGGCGCGACGGCGCATCGGCCAGCGCATAGCGTGCGTACACCGCGCAACGGACCCCACGAAATCCGGCCGCCGAAAAGCTTACATCGACAGTGCTGGCGTCGATCGCTTCGCGCTTCAGTTGTTCTGGGCTGCCCTGGTCCTTGTCGGCGTAGAGGTCGGCCACGAGCCGCGTACCGCTGGCCACGAACGCGGTGCCGGCTGCGGTGGCGGCCCGGGCGGACGAAGCCGATGCGTTCGAGGAAGATTTCGACGAGGGCTCGGCGCACTGCGACGAGGCCAGCAGGTCCTTGATTTCGCGGTTTTCGGGCAGGGCCAGCAGGGCCCCCAGATCCTTGTCCGCCGACCAGTCCTTGCCGGCGGCCACCCAGGCCTGCGCCGCGCGCTTCGGTTTGCCACTGAGGTCGTCGGCCTTGAAGGCCAATACCGGCGGCGCTTTCGGTGTCGATGTGCAGCCGGCGGCGAGCATGCAGCCGGCAGCGAGTCCCAAGAAGGTCCTCATGCTGCCCTCCCTTGAAAGAAGCTAGAGGATATGGCCCGCCCGTGCGCGGCGGATACCATCCAGATGACTGAACAGCCAAATGGAGAGTAGTCATCGGGGCGCATCGATGCCAGTGCGTGTCAGGCAGGCGCAACAGTCTGGCGTGGCCCCGCGGTGTCAGTGGTATTTGCCTGCTGCCAGGCGAAACTGCGCCAAAGCCATTACCATGGCCGTTTTCGCCCACACAACGACAAAGCTCATCACGATGACCGTTCTGTCCGACTTTCCGATCACCGGCAAATGGCCGGCACAACATCCCGACCGTCTGCAGCTGTATTCGCTCAATACCCCTAACGGCATCAAGGTATCGCTGATGCTGGAAGAAACCGGGCTGCCCTACGAGCCGCACCTGGTGCGCTTCGACAAGCACGACCAGACCTCGCCCGAATTCCTGTCGCTGAACCCCAACAACAAGATCCCCGCCATCATCGACCCCAACGGCCCCGGCGGCCAGCCGCTGGCGCTGTGGGAATCGGGCGCGATCCTGGTGTACCTGGCCGACAAGACCGGCAAGTTCATGCCGGCCGACCCCGCGCTGCGCTACGAGACCCTGCAGTGGGTCATGTGGCAGATGGGCGGCATCGGGCCGATGTTTGGCCAGGTGGGCTTCTTCCACAAGTTCGCGGGCAAGGACTACGAGGACAAGCGTCCGCGCGACCGCTATGTGGCCGAATCGAAGCGCCTGCTGAACGTACTGAACGACCGCCTCAAGGGCCGCCAGTGGATCATGGGCGATGACTACTCCGTTGCCGACATCGCCACGTTCCCGTGGGTGCGCAATCTGCTGGGTTTCTACGAGGCAGGCGACCTGGTGGGCATCCAGGACTTTCCGGAAGTGTCGCGGGTGCTGGCGGCCTTTGTGGCGCGGCCGGCCGTGCAGCGCGCGGTCGATATTCCGAAGCGGCCGGACTGACGCGGGCGGCATCGGGCCGCCCCCCGGGATCAGCCCGCGAACCCCAGCAAGACGCTGATGGCCGCGGCTTCCTCGCGCACCGCGCGGCCGATTGGTCCGTCGATCGACGGATCGAAGCCGCCGGTGGCGCCCAGCGCGGTCAGCACCGCGCAAACGCGGCCCGTGGCATCGCGCACCGGCGCCGCCACCGCGCTGATACCTTTGAGGTTGGTATCGCGCACCGCCGCGCAGCCTTGCGCCCGCACGGGGTCGCGCAACGCCCCCAGCGGGTTCTTCGCATCCAGGTCGGCGCGCTGCGCCGGCGTCAGCGCATCGAGTTCCGCGCGCGCCAGCGCCTGCACGTTCGAATCGTCGAGCATGCCCAGGAACACGCGGCCCGTGGCCGACCACAGCAGCGGCATCACCGACCCCACCCGCACGTTCACCGTCACCGGCAGGCCCGGCTCCTCCATCCGTACGATGGTGGGCCCCTTGTTGCCCATCACCGCGATAAAGCACGTCACTTCCAGCCGCTCGCGCAGCCGCACCAGCGAGGCTTCGGACAGCCGGATCGGGTCGGCCTGCCGCATCGCGGCCAGCCCGATCTGTAGCGCCTCGATGCCCAGGTGGTACTGCTGGGTGTTGGCTTCCTGTGCGACGAATCCTTCCTCCATCAGGCTCACCAGGTAGCGGTGCACCTTGGCCGGGCTTTCGCCGATCTGCCCCGCGATGGCCGTCAGGCTGGCGCGCCCGCCCAGGCGGGCCAGCGTCTTGAGCACGGCCATGCCGGTTTCGGCCGCCTGCACGCGCTGGCGGCGTTCGCGCGGACGGGGGCTGGGATCCGGAGTGCGTTCGGTAGCGGAAGTCATGGCGCCCGAGGTTAACCCTCATTCATTGATTACGCAATGCGTATATGATTTACGCAAAACAGGCCCACCACTATCCGGCCAAATACCGAGGAGACAACCCCATGCCCCGATTCCACCCCATCGCGCTGCTTGCGCTGTCCTTTGCAGTGGTCACCGGCGCACATGCCGCCGATGCCTGGCCTGCCAAGCCGATCCGGTGGATCGTGCCCTACCCGGCCGGCGGCGGATCGGATTTCCTGGCCCGGACCATCGGACAGGGGCTGTCCGCGCGCGTCAGCCAGCCGGTGGTGGTGGACAACAAGCCGGGCGGCAATACCGCGATTGGCGCTTCGGAGACGGCCCGCTCGGCGCCCGACGGCTACACGGTGCTGTCGGCCGACAACGGCACGCTGGTGTTCAATCCGGCGCTGTACAAGACGCTTTCGTACAACCCCACGCGCGACCTGGCGCCCGTGACGCTGCTGGGCCGCTTTCCGATGATCCTGGTGGTCGGCCCCGGCACTCAGGCCAAGACCGCGCAGGACTTCATCGCCCAGGTCAAGGCGACGCCGGGCGGCGTGAACTACGGATCGGCCGGCGCCGGCAGCCCGCACCATCTGGCGATGGAGCTGCTCAAAACCGAAGCCCACCTGACCATGACCCACGCGCCGTATCGCGGCGCGGCGCCGGCCCTGTCCGACGTGGCCGCCGGCCAGATTCCCGCGATGATGGTCGACTACGCCGCCGGTGCGGGCTTCATCAAGGGCGGGAAGGTGCGCCCGCTGGCGGTGGCCAACGCCACGCGCCTGCCCCAGTTGCCCGACGTGCCAACCTTCGCCGAACTCGGCTACAAGAACGTGGAAGCCGCCGCGCTGGTGGGCATGGTGGTGCCGGCCGCCACCCCGCCCGAGGTCATCAACACGCTGAACCGGCAAGTCGTGGCGTCCGTGAAAGACCCCGCCATCCACAAGAAGCTGGTCGACTTCGGCGTGGAGCCCGTGGGCAACACCCCGGCCCAGTTTGCCGACCTGTTGCGCAGCGAGACCGCGCGCTGGACCCGGCTGATCCAGGACCTGAAGATTTCGCTCGACTGACGCACCATCGCCCGTAGCTGGAGTTCCGCATGACGCAGTCCACCCCACCCGCGCACGGCGCGGGTTGCCCGATCGACCACACCGCGCTGCGCGCCGCCGGCGCGTCCCCTGTTCTGGCGCCGAACGGCTGCCCGGTCAGCCACAACGCCGCGGCGTTCGATCCGTTCGAGGACGGCTACCAGCAGGACCCGCCCGACTACGTGCGCTGGTCGCGCGAGCAGGAGCCCGTGTTCTACAGCCCCAAACTGGGCTACTGGGTGGTGACCCGCTTCGACGACATCAAGGCGATCTTCCGCGACCACCTCACGTTCAGCCCGGCCATCGCGCTGGAGAAGATCACGCCCACCGGCGACGAAGCCAATGCCGTGCTGGCGTCGTATGGCTATGCGATGAACCGGACACTGGTCAACGAGGACGAACCGGCCCACATGCCGCGCCGCCGCGCGCTGATGGAGCCGTTCACCCCGGCGGAGCTGGTGCACCATGAACCGCTGGTGCGCCGGCTGGCGCGCGAATACGTCGACCGCTTCATCGACGACGGCCGCGCCGATCTGGTGGACCAGATGCTCTGGGAGGTGCCGCTGACCGTCGCCCTGCACTTCCTCGGCGTGCCCGAGGAAGACATGGACTTGCTGCGCCAGTATTCGATCGCCCACACGGTGAACACCTGGGGCCGGCCGAAGCCCGAGGAACAGGTGGCCGTTGCCCATGCCGTGGGCAACTTCTGGCAACTGGCGGGCCGCATCCTCGACAAGATGCGTGCAGACCCGTCGGGGGCGGGCTGGATGCAGTACGGCATCCGCAAGCAGCAGGAACTGCCCGAGGTCGTCACCGATTCGTACCTGCACTCGATGATGATGGCCGGCATCGTGGCCGCGCATGAGACCACGGCCAATGCATCGGCCAACGCGATCAAGCTGCTGCTGCAGCACCCCGACGTCTGGCGCGAGATCTGCGAAGACCCGGCGCTGATTCCCAATGCCGTCGAGGAATGCCTGCGGCACAACGGCTCGGTGGCCGCCTGGCGGCGGGTGGTGACGCGGGACACCGAGGTGGGCGGCATCCCGCTGGCGGCCGGCAGCAAGCTGCTGATCGTGACATCGTCGGCCAACCATGACGAGCGGCATTTTTCCGATGCCGACCTGTTCGACATCCACCGCGACAACGCCAGCGACCAGCTCACCTTCGGGTACGGTGCGCACCAGTGCATGGGCAAGAATCTGGCACGCATGGAGATGCAGATCTTCCTCGAAGAACTGACCAGCCGCCTGCCGCACCTGCGGCTGGCCGACCAGCATTTCACGTACGTGCCCAACACGTCGTTCCGCGGCCCCGAGCACCTGTGGGTGGAATGGGACCCCGCGCAGAATCCGGAACGCACCGACCCCGCCGTGCTGGCACCCCGCGACGCGGTGCGCATCGGCGAGCCCACCGGCAATATCGGCCGCACGCTGGTGGTCGAGGCGGTCGAGCCGGCTGCGCAGGACGTGCTGCGAATTCGCCTGGCGTCGCAGGACGGGCGTCCCCTGCCGCGCTGGACGCCCGGCGCGCATATCGACGTCGAATGCGGCCACACCGGCATCTCGCGCCAGTATTCGCTGTGCGGCGACCCGGCCAATGCCAATGTGTTCGAGATCGCCGTGCTGCGCGAGACGGAAAGCCGTGGCGGCTCCGCCTGGATCCACGCCAATCTGCGCGTCGGCGACAAGCTCAAGGTACGCGGCCCGCGCAACCACTTCCGGCTCGACGAAAGCTGCCGCAAGGCCATCTTCGTGGCCGGCGGCATCGGCGTGACGCCGGTCAGCGCCATGGCGCGCCGCGCGCGCGAACTCGGCATCGACTACGTATTCCACTACTGCGGCCGGTCGCGCCAGGCCATGGCTCTGCTCGATGAACTGGCCGCGCTGCACGGCGACCGCCTGCAGGTCCATGCGGCCGATGAAGGCCACCGTGCCGACTTTCCCCGACTGCTCGCGCGCCCGGACGCCAGCACGCAGATCTATGCCTGCGGCCCGGCGCGGATGATCGAGGCACTGGAAACCTGCTGCGCCAACTGGCCCGAGGACACGCTGCGCGTCGAACACTTCAGCTCCACACTCGGCACGCTGGACCCATCGAAAGAACAGGCGTTCACCGTCGAGCTCAAGGATTCGGGCCTGACGCTCGACGTCCCGGCCGACCAGACCCTGCTCACCGCGCTGCGCCGCGCCAATATCGACGTGCAGAGCGACTGCGAGGAAGGCCTGTGCGGATCGTGCGAGGTACGCGTGCTGGATGGCGACATCGACCACCGCGACGTCGTGCTCACCCGCACCGAGCGCGACGCGAACAACCGCATGATGTCGTGCTGCTCGCGTGCCGCGCGCGGCGGGAAGATCGTACTGGCGCTATGACCAGCCCAGCCATCCCTTGATGGTCTGCCGCATCACACCGGCCGAAATGCTACCTCGGCATCGGCGTGGAAGACGGCGCCCGGGCGACGCAGAACAGGCTCATCGCCGCCTGCGGTGTGCCCGGCCGGATGCCTGACAGGCACTGCGCCATGCGAATCTTCCATGGCGACGGGCCGATCTGCCCGTCAAATACTTCGGCCCCCACCATGTGATTGTGCGGAAGCACCCTCACCTGCCATCCGCGTGGCTCCAGCACGCCGCGCATAAAGGTCTCGGTCACACCATCGCCGGGGCGGTGATGCAGCTCGGTCGCCAACGCCCAGTACTGTTCGTTATCGGCGGCCGCGTGACCGCCGCGCTTGAGCCAGCGGTAGACCGGCACGCGCAGCCGCCACATCAGCATGGCCAGGCCGCGGAAGTTCCACGCGGTGAACTGGGGATCATGGTCGGTGATCAGCATCCCGCCCGGCTTGACCAGCCGCGCGGCTTCGACGAGCACGGCGGCCATGTCGTCGCAGTGGTGCAGCGACCCGTTGATGGCCACGATGTCGGCAATGCCCGTGGCCAGCGGCATGTCGTGCGCATCGGCTTGCAGCGGGACATAGCCAACGCCGGCCGCGCGCTGCAGGCTGCCCTCCGCGACGTCCACGCCAATGGCCACGCGCGGCGCGCCGCCCAGCGTGGCCAGCACGTTGCCGGGGCCGCAACCCACGTCCACCAGTACCTTGCCGTCGAGCGGTCCCGTCGCGGCATGCCAGCGTTCGCGCCATTGCGGATAGCGATGGACATTGGCCAGCCAGTCGTCCATCCATCTTGGATGACTGAAGTAGTGTGCATTGGCGAGCATGCCGCGCGTATACCGGATCGGCGCCCGGGGAAGCCAGCCATCCTGCACGCAAGCCCCCGCCTTCAGATAGGGCCGGAGGCGTTGCAGGTAGTCATGGCCACGACCATCCCGTGCTTCGGGATGCCGCCGTGGCGTGGCCATCGGCGAGCCGGCCGCCGTCACCGGTTCCCGCCCGGCTGCCGCAAGCGTATCGGACTGCTCCATGTCTCCCCCACCAAGGCAAAAAAAGAACATTCCCGGCGTCGCGCTGCTGCGCAATCGTCGGCGGAAAATTCCGGGTATGGGACTGGGTCGGCCAGTGCGCTACGGCACAGCCGTTGACACATTTCGGAAAAGTTAAGCAGTCATGCCGCAATGCAGCACTGTCCGAAAAGCCGCCATTTGTGCACAGTTGGTGCGGTAGCCCACATAACGCGGGTCAGCGCCGGAACCAGAGGATGGAAAGCGCACATGCCGCCACCAGCAGAAGGCCGGCGACCGCCGCGAACAGCGCGCCGACCTCGGTCTCCCTGCGCTCCAGCGCAAAACGTGCGCTGAGCTGGCGGTACACGCGGCTCAAGTCGGCCGCAGAGCCGGCCTGGAAGTATTCGCCGCCGGTGATATTGGCGACGGCGCGCAAGGAGGGCTCGTCCAGCTGCATGAAGTAGGACAGCACCGGCTCGCCGGCGACGCCGCCCTGCGCCGATCCAAAGCCCACGGTGTACACGCGTACGCCCCGCTGGGCGGCCATGCGCGCCGCGTCGAGCGGGTCCGGGCCGGTGGTACGGCGGCCGTCGCTGAGCAGGATGACCGCGCCGTGCCGGTACGAGCCCGGCTGCACCGGTGGCCGCTCCTTCGCCCGCTTGCGCGCGGCGTCTGCCGCGGCGGCTTCGTCAAGTGACGGGGCGGGCCTGCCCAGCAATGGTGCGCCGTCGTTGAACAGGACGGCTTCGAGGTCGATGCCATCATTGGGAAACAATACGGCCAGGGCCTGTATCAGGCCGCTGCCGGTGGCCGTGCCGCGCTGCAGCTGGAAGCGGTCGAGCGCGTCGAGCATGTCCTGGCGGTTATCGGTCGGGGCCAGCACTTCCGCGGCGGTGGCGGCGAACGAGACAATGCCCAGCCGCACACTCGACGGCAGCCCCACCACCAGGTCACGCGCGGCCTGCTGGGCGGCGGCGATGCGCGTGGGCGCCACGTCGGTGGCCTCCATGCTGCGCGAGACATCCATCGCCAGCACCAGCGTGATGGTGTCGGAAGGCAGCGTGATGGTGGCGCTGGGCCGCGCGCAGGCCAGCAAGGCGGCGCCGAGTGCCAGCAGGAACAGAACGGGGGGAATGTGGCGCCGCAGGCGTTGGCCGGGCCCCAGCGCGGCGCGCGGCAATGCAAGGCTGGCATAAAGCAGGGCTGCCTTCTTGCGCCGTGCGATCAGATACACGTAGGCGGCTGCCAGCAGTGGGAGCAAAAGCAGCAGCCAGAGCATTTGCGGCCAGAGAAACTGCATGCCCTGCTCCTTGGCGCGTGAGTAAGAGGATGGTACTGTATTTTTTAAGGCGCGACGGAACCGGGGGCTGCGATGAAACGGGTGACGATCTACGGGTTGGTTTCAGTGGCCGTCGCCCTGGTATTTGCCGCAGGCGCATCGGTTTCGTGGCTGGCTCAGCCGCCGCCGCGCAAGCTCACGCAGGCCGACATCGACGCCGCCGTGCTGCACACGCTGCAGACCAAGACGCTGCCATCCCAGGCCGCCCGGGCCGCCGAATCCATCCGCGAATCGGTGGTCGAGATCCGCAGCTACGCGCCCGACAAGGCACCCGATCCGCCGCCCGCCGCCAAGGCAAAGCGCGATCCGCCCGACGCCAGATCAAAAGCCGCCCAGAAGGCCGCGCCGAAGGCGGCCCCCAACGCCAGCCCGCAGCGCGATGAGGCCGCCGCGACCGATCCCCCCCGGCGCAGCGAGCAGCCCGAAGCCCGGTCGGAAGCCCGCCACATCGGGTCCGGCGTGGTCGTCACCGAAACCGGCACGATCATCACGAACTACCACGTGGTGGCCGACGCCAGCCGGCTGGAGGTCACCTTCCACAACGGCCAGACATCGGAAGCCTCGCTGCTGCAGGCGATGCCCGAGAAGGACCTGGCCATCGTGCAGCCGAAATCGATCCCCGACGACCTGCCGGCTGCCACGCTCGGGTCCAGCCAGAACCTGGCGCCGGGCATGGAGGTGGTGGCCGTGGGCTTTCCGTTCGGCATCGGCCCGTCGGTGTCCGCCGGCGTGATCTCCGGGCTTGACCGGCAGTTCGTGTCGCCGGACCGCAAGCAGAAGCTGGACAAGCTCATCCAGTTCGATGCGGCGGCCAATCCCGGCAATTCGGGGGGGCCGCTGGTGAACATGAATGGCGAGGTGGTGGGCATCGTCACCGCCATCCTCAACCCCAACCCGAGCGGCACCTTTCTCGGTATCGGCTTTGCCATCACGATCGAAAGTGCCGGCATGGCCCTTGGATCATCTCCCTTCTAGACGCGGAGGCCCATGAACGACCCAGCCCGCGGCGCCATCGACAGCGCCAACCTGATGGAACGCCTGCTGTACGAGGTGAAGCGCGTGGTGGTGGGACAGGACCACTTCCTGGAACGGGTGCTGGTGGCCATGCTGGCCGGCGGGCACCTGCTCGTGGAAGGCGTGCCCGGCCTGGCCAAGACGCTGACGGTCAACACGCTGGCACGGACCATGAGCGGATCGTTCAAGCGCATCCAGTTCACACCCGACCTGCTGCCCGCCGACCTGATCGGCACCCGCATGTACAACCAGGGCACCGGCGAGTTCTCCACGGTGCGCGGGCCGGTCTTCGCCCACCTGCTGCTAGCCGACGAAATCAACCGCGCGCCGGCCAAGGTGCAGAGCGCACTGCTGGAAGTGATGCAGGAGAAACAGGTGACCATTGCCGGCGAATCGCATCCGGTGCCGGCACCGTTCCTGGTCATGGCCACGCAGAACCCGATCGAGACCGAGGGCACCTACCCGCTGCCCGAAGCCCAGGTGGACCGCTTCATGATGAAGGTGCTGGTGGGCTATCCCACCGAGGAAGAAGAGGTCGTGATCGTCAACCGCGTGACCGGCCCGCGCATCGGCGTGAACGCGATTGCCACGCCCGAGCACCTGGCCGGACTGCAGGATGAGTGCCGCAAGGTGTACGTGGACCCGGGCCTGATCCAGTACGCGGTGCGCGTGGTGGCCGCCACACGCAAACCCGCCAGCCATGGCCTCGACGATCTGGAGCGTTATGTGTCGTTCGGGGCCAGCCCGCGCGCCACGATCGGCCTCATCGAAGGGGCGCGCGCGCTGGCGTACCTGCGCGGCCGCGACTATGCCCTGCCCGAGGACGTGACCGACCTGGTGCCCGACGTGCTGCGCCATCGCATCGTGCTGTCGTACGAGGCGATCTCCGATGCGGTGACGGCCGACCAGCTGATTGCCCGCATCCTGAAGGCGCTGCCGGTGCCGGAACGGCCCATGGAATCCCATGTTCGGGCGGCTGCGCGCTAGGCGGCGCCAAAGCGGCCCGACAGGCGTCGTCGCCGGAGACGGCGTGGCGCGCGTGGGCGCCAGCCAGACCGACGCGCTGCTGCGCCGGCTGGAATGGACCGTGGTCCGGCGGCTCGACGGCCTGCTGCAGGGCGACTACCGCACGCTGTTTCGCGGCTTCGGGCTCGATCTGGCGGACCTGCGCGAGTACCACCCCGGCGACGATGTGCGCCATATCGACTGGAACGTCACGGCCCGGCTGCAGACGCCGCATGTGCGCGAGTACCAGGAGGATCGCGAGGTGGCGGCGTGGTTTCTGCTGGACCTCAGTGCATCGGTCGATTTCGGCTCCGGCACGGTGCGCAAGCGCGACCTGCTGGCCGATTTTTCCACCGTCATGGCGCTGCTGCTGACCCGCTACGGCAATCGCGTTGGCACCGTGCTGTACGGCGGCGCGGCCGATGCCTCGGCCGCGGTGGTGCCGGCGCGCGCCGGCCGCCGCCACCTGATGCATCTGCTGCACCGCATGCACGCCACGCCAGCCGCATCGCCGGGCGACACCCGCCTGCGCGACCTGCTGGAGCGTGCCCGCGCCGTCGCGAAGCGCCGCTCGGTGATGTTTGTCGTCTCGGACTTCATCAGCGCGCCCGGCTGGCAGGCATCGTTGGCGATGCTGGCGCGGCGCCACGAAGTGGTAGCCGTGCGGCTGGTCGATCCGCTGGAGCAGGCACTGCCCGACCTGGGCGTGGTAGTGATGCAGGACGCCGAAACCGGCGAGCAGATGGTGGTGGACACCCACGACAAGGGCTTTCGCAAGCGTTTCGCGGCGATCGCCGAGGCCCGCGAGGCCGAACTGCGCCTGGGCTTCACCCGTGCCGGCGTGGACTGCCTGACCCTGTCCACCGACACCCGCCTGGACCTGGCACTGCTGCAGTTCGCGCGCCAGCGCAGCCGCCGGCTTGGCGCCGTGCGCGACGCCATCAGGGGCATCGCATGATCGATGCGCTGAACCGGATGCCGGTGCTGAGCTTTCTGTGGCCCGCCATGCTGTGGCTGCTGGCGCTGGTGCTGCTGCTGGGCGCGGGCTACCTGTGGCTCGATGCTCGCCGGCGCCACGCTGCCGCGCAATACCCGGCCTTGCGCGTCGCCGGCATGGCAGGCGCGGCCCACACCGCCGGCAAGGCTCCGGCGAACTGGCGCCGCCATGTGGCCCCCGTGTTCGCGCTGCTGGCGCTGACCGCACTGGTAGTGGCCATCGCCCGCCCTCAGGCGGTGACGGTCTTGCCGTCACGGATCGAGACGGTCGTGCTGGTGATCGACCTGTCGGGCAGCATGCGCGCGCAGGACGTCAAGCCCAGCCGCCTGCGCGCCGCGCAGGGCGCGGCCAAGGTGCTGCTCGATGCGCAGCCGTCCGGCGTCAGTACGGGCGTGGTGGCGATGGCGGGCACCGCGGCCGTGGCGCAGGCGCCCAGCCGCCGCAAGGACGACGTGGCCGCCGCCATCGACAAGCTGCAGCCACAGGGCGGCACGGCGCTGGGCAACGGGCTGCTGATTGCGCTGACCACGCTGATGCCGCAACTGACGGAAGACGCGGCGCGGCTGATGAACGAGGACGGACCCGTTCCGAAATCGGGGCCGGTCGATACGGACGAGCCGGTCGCGCCGGGCTCCTACGCGGCCGGTGCGATCGTGCTGTTCTCCGACGGCGAGAGCAATGCCGGCCCGGCCGCACTGCAGGCCGCCCAGCTGGCTGCCGCCCACGGCGTGCGCATCTACACGGTGGGCGTGGGCACCGTCGAAGGCGTGGTGCTCAAGGCCGACGGCATGTCGGCCCGGGTCAAGCTCGACGAACAGGTGCTGAAGCAGGTGGCCGACGCCACCGGTGCCGAGTACTTCCGGCTGGAAGACGCGTCGCGGCTCAAAACCGTGTACCGCGCCATCAACGCCCGGCTGGCCCATGGCAAGCGCGACCAGATCGAGGTCACCGCGTTCTTTGCCGCGCTGGGCGCCTTGCTCGCAACCTGCGCGGGGCTGCTGTCGCTATGGTGGTTCGGGCGCGTGCTGTAGCGTCAGGCCGCCGCCGGCCCGCTAGCGCGGCTGCAGTACCAGCAGTGTGGATGTGCCATGCGCCAGCACGCGCCCCGAGGTATCGGTCACGCGGCAGTCCGCGGTGATGATCTGGCGGCCCTGCGTGATGACCCGCCCTTCGGCACGCACGCGCCCGGTATCGGGCTTGATGGCGCGCGAGAAATTGCCCCGGGTTTCCACGGTGGTGTAGCCGGTGCCCGCGGGTAGTACGGAATTGGCCGCGCACCCGGTGGCGCTGTCGATCAGCGTCAGCGCCCAGCCGCCATGCACGGTGCCCATCGGATTGAGAAGATGCGCGCCCGGATCGCCCTCGAACGCGGCAAACCCGTCGCCCACTTCGACCAGCCAGAAACCCAGCGCCTGGCCAATCGGCGGCTGCGGCAGCCGGCCTTCGACAATGGCCTCCAGCACGGCCTTGCCCGTCATGCCCGCAATGTCGGCGGGGTTCGCCACGCCATAGTGATAGTCGGTCACGCACGTCTCCGTATTTTTTGTGGGGGGATCAGGATGCTTGCAGCGTAGCGGGCAAGCTTATCCCAATATCCCGGCAGCTGCCGGCGGAGGACGTCCGGACCCGGCGTGGCGTCAGGCCGCCATCACGCCGCGGTGACGCAGTCCTGTCCGGCCGGGACGGCGGGCTCGGGGGGGTCGTCGGGCCGCATGCTGGAGGCCAGCACGAACTGGTCGCGGCCGCGCTGCTTGGCCATGTAGAGCGCACGGTCGGCTTCGGCGAACAGGCTGCGCCACAGGCCGTCGCGGCTCGACGGTCCGCCATGCAGCTGTGCCACGCCGATGCTGACGCTGGCATGGCCGCAGCCGGGGCCGTCGCCATCGGGCAACGCAATCGCCCTGACCTTGCGCAGGATACGGTTGGCCAGCGCCGTGGCCTGATGCTCGTCGGTATGCGGGCAGAGGATGCAGAATTCCTCGCCGCCGTAGCGCGCGGCAATGTCCGACGCGCGCCGCGAGTTGTCCAGCGCGGCGGCGATATCGCGCAGCACCTGGTCGCCGGCGTGGTGGCCGTGCCGGTCGTTGACACGCTTGAAATGGTCGACGTCGATTACCAGGCACGACAGCGGGTCGCCCTCGCGCTGCCAGCGCGCCACCAAACCCATCGCGGTCATGTCCAGCGCGCCGCGGTTGAGCAGGCCGGTCAGCGCATCGAGGCGCGCGCCGCTTTCATTACGGGCGATGATCTGTTCCATCGCCATCAGGCTGAAGCCGAACAGGCCCAGCAGCACGGCCACCAGCGGCGCCAGCGGCCAGATCGACGCACTGGTCTGCAGGAAGAACGGCGTGATGGCCAGTCCCTTGAACGCGGCGCCGTAGCTGAGCGCCGCCACCTGCGAGCCAAGCAGCACAAGGTGCGATGCCAGCACCAGCGGCCCGCCGATGCTGGTGCGGCCGCGGCGGCTGCGCAACAGCGTGACGATGGTACTGAACGAGATCATGGCCAGCATGCCGTACGCCACGCCGTGCAGCAGCACGCGGCCGTCCGACAGGCCGGACATCAGCACCAGCAGCACCAGCGTGATCAGGCCGACGATGCGCAACGGTAGCGCACGGTCCGCCAGTCCGTAATAGACACGCACGCCGCGATAGATGGTCAGCCGGCCAATCAGATAGGCCCCGGCGCCCAGCGCCGATAGCTGCAGCGATTCGCCGGCGACGCTGGCGGCCACGACCAGGCCGGCGCCCGATGCCACCACATGCCCGACCGCCCAAAGACGCCCTGCCTCGCTGGCGCGCAGCGCGAGAACCAGCCCCGCGGCCATGACCAGCGTGCTGGAAAACACCACCATCATGACGACCAGAATCGTCTGCTGAGCCAGGTGCACGGGAATCCGTTTCCTCTTAAAGCTACCGGGGGCGGCTGCCGTTATGCACGTTAACCCTTGCTGGGTGACCGGACGTGAAGAACAGCGAATGGGAACGCCGCGCAGGGACAGCAAAAGAAGCGGCGAAAGCACGCATCATAGCCCGCTCACCGGCCCGGGCGCACCCCCGGCAAGCCGGGTACCCGTCGCATTTTTGCAATGGTTTGCCCCCTGCGGATCGCCGCTGGGCGGAATGCTCAGTCGTCCTGCGGCGGGGTGGTCGTCAACGATCCGGCGCTGGCCGGCCTGACCTCCGGGAACGTGCCGCCCAGTGCCTGCGTCAACGCGCGGGCGGCATCCAGCACCTGGTCGCGGAAGGTCTCGCTGAAGCGCGGCGTCGGGCAGGTGAGGGTCAGCGCCCCCTTCAGTTCGCCACCGGGGCCGAACACCGGCGAGGACACGCCGGCGATATCGGGGCTGCGGTCGCCCACCATGGCGATCACGCCTTCGTCGCGAATCCGCTGGTAGATCTCGCCACGCGCCCCGGCAAAGGCCCGCAGCACGCGCCCGCCCGCGCCGCGGTTACGCGGCAGCAGGTCGCCGGCGCGGATATGGTCGCGCACCGGCTGCGGCGAATCGACGCGATACAGGCACAGCCGGTGCTCGCCCTGCTCGACGTGGAACGCGGCCGATTCCCGGGTCACGCGCACCAGCTCGCGCAGGGCCGGCATCACCACCCCCTCCAGCGAGAACGACGCCGCGTAGACCGCGTTGAGCCGTGCCACTTCGGAACCCAGCGCATAGCGGCCGTCGGGCAGCCGCTGGATCAGCCGTGCATGTTCCAGCGAAGCCAGCAGCCGCAGCAGCGTGCTCTTGTACAGGCCGCTGCGCTGCGCCAATTCGGCCAGGCCCAGCGACGTGTCGCCCTCGCGGAAGACCGACAGCACGAAGAGCGCCCGATCGACGGCAATCGCACCGCCATCGGCGGCGTTCTTGTCGGCTTCGGACAGCTGGGCGGCTTTGCGTGGCATGGGCAGGCAGGACACATTGGAACGGGCGTCCACCGTATAGAACGGCCCGGCTGTTGTCAATGCAACCACACGGCCGCGTCAATGCCCGGCGCGATGGCCGCAATGCCGGTATGATGGCGCCTTCCGGGTTTTCCCTAGGTCGTCGTACCAGGCGATCCGCAGCCCGGCCCACCCGCGCCTCCTGAATCACCCATGTCCGCCCCGAGTAATCCATCGATCACGCCACCGCATGGCGAATCCGCTGCTGGCGATGTGACCCGCCGCATTCTTGCCGTCGTGTTCTTCAACTTCATCGCCTATCTGGCAGTTGGCCTGCCGATCGCCGTGGTGCCGGGCTTCGTCCACGGCGACCTGGGCTACAGCGCCGTCCTGGCTGGGCTGGCGGTGAGCATCCAGTACCTGGCCACGCTGATGAGCCGCCCCTGGGCCGGCACGCTGTGCGACACGCAAGGCCCGCAACGCTCGGTGCTGACTGGCCTGGCGCTGGTCACGGGCAGCGGCGTGCTGACTCTGGTGGCTTCGCTGTTCGCCGGAAGCGACTGGCTGGGGCTGGCCTGGCTGCTGGCGGGACGCCTGATGCTGGGCGCGGGCGAAAGCCTGGTCACCACGGGCACCATCGCCTGGGGCATCGGGAGCGCCGGCGCGCGGCATACCGCCAAGGTGATCTCGTGGAACGGCATCACCACGTATGGCGCGCTGGCCGTGGGCGCGCCGGCAGGCGTGGTGCTGGCCAAATGGGGCGGCCTGGGCACGATTGGCGTGGTCACCACGCTGATTGCCGGCGCGTCGCTGCTGCTGGCGCGACGCCGCCCGCCGGTGCCGGTGCTCAAGGGCGACCGCCTGCCGTTCCGCCGCGTCTTCCGCGCCATGACGCCTTTCGGCCTGTGCCTGGCGCTGGGCTCGGTTGGCTTTGGCGTGATCACGGCGTTCATCACGCTTTACTACAACAGCAAGGGCTGGGACCACGCCGCGCTGGCGCTGACCGCGCTGGGCACCTGCTTCGTGCTGACGCGCCTGGTGATGGCCGACGCCATCGCGCGGTTCGGCGGCTATGCCGTGGCGCTGGTGTCGTTTGCCGTGGAAGCCGCGGGCCTGGGCATCATCTGGATGGCCCACGCGCCCTGGCAGGCGCTGGCGGGCGCGGCCGTGGTGGGCTTCGGCTTTTCGCTGGTGTTCCCAGCGCTGGGCATGGAAGCGGTCAAACGCGTGCCGGCCACCAATCGTGGCTCGGCGCTGGGCGCCTATGCGCTGTTCCTCGATTTCGCGCTGGGCCTGACCGGCCCGGTGGCCGGCTGGATCGCCGCGCAGGGCAACTACCCGGGCGTCTACCTGTTTGCCGCGCTGAGCGCCGTGCTGGCGCTGGTGCTGAGCCAGTTGCTGGCCGCGCGGTATCGCGGCCAGCTCGCCCCGGCCACCTGATTACAGACGTTCGCAGCAATACGCTTCGGTGCTGTAGGGAAACGACACCTGGTCGCGGCCCTGCAGCGCCGGATCGCCGTCGATCACCGCATGCAGGCGCGCACGCACGGCGTCCTGCTCCGGCTGCGGCAGCGACGCGATAAAGCTGACCGACATCACGCGGTCGACGATCACCTGCTCTGGCGCGCCGGTATGCGTATAGGGAAAGCGCGTCAGGCCAAGCGGCCCGAAGCCATCGGCCGGGAAGACCTTCTTCCAGTCGCCCTTGTAGAAGCGCGGCGCATCGCCCTCGTAGGGCGTCATGATTTCGGTCAGCCTGGCCACCCAGCCCACCGATTCGTCGCGCACATTCCAGATCAGCCCCAGCCTGCCGCCCGGCTTCAGCACACGGCCGATTTCGCGCATGGCGGCGGCATTGGCAAACCAGTGAAAGGCCTGCGCGCAGACCACGGCGTCCACGCTGGCGTCGGGCAGCGGCATCGATTCCGCGCTGCCCTGCACGGCGCGCACCGCCGGCAACTTGCCCGAAAGCTGGGCCCGCATGGCATCGACCGGTTCCACGGCAATGACGCTGGCGCCGGTGGGCAGCAGCAGGCGCGTGAACTTGCCCGTGCCGGCGCCCAGGTCGACCACGGTCTTGCCGGGCGCCAGGCCCAGCGTGTCGCGCAGCCAGGTGGTGAGTTCGGCGGGATAATCGGGACGCCCGCGGGCGTAGGTATCGGCCTGGGACGAGAAGCCCTGGGCGGCGGCATGATGGATTGTCGTCATGACCCCGCACGATACGCCGGCGGCGTGACATCGACAAGTCGCACCGCCGCGGGCGGCTCGGCTTCTTTCAGTGCTGCAGGCCCCAGCGGCGTACCGTCAGGCGTTCCAGCGTGGTGAAGACCAGCCCTTCCACCGCCAGCCCGATCAGGATCACCGTGGCCAGCCCGGCGAAGACGCGGTCGGTGTAAAGCTCGTTGCGGTTCTGGAAGATGTACCAGCCCAGTCCGCCCTTGCCCGACGATGCGCCAAACACCAGTTCGGCCGCGATCAGCGTGCGCCAGGCAAACGCCCAGCCGATCTTGAGGCCCGACAGGATGGCCGGCAGCGCCGCCGGCACGAGGATCAGCACCACATAGCGCAGGCCGCGCAGCCCATAGTTGCGGCCGGCCATGCGCAGCGTTTCGGGCACGCCGCGAAACCCCGCGTAGGTATTCAGCGCCAGCGGCCACAGCACCGAATGAATCAGCACGAACACCAGGCTGCCGGTACCCAGCCCGAACCACAGCAGCGCCAGCGGCAGCAACGCGATGGCCGGCAGCGGGTTGAACATGGCCGTCAGCGTATCGAGCAGATCGCGCCCGATGCGCGTCGACACCGCCACGGTGGTCAGCGCAAACGCCAGCACGATGCCCGCCGCGTAGCCCTGCAACAGGATCGACAGCGACACCACGGCCTTGCCCGGCAGCTCGCCGCTGGCGATGGCCGCCACGAACGCGCGCGCGGTGGCCAGGAAGGTCGGCAGCAACAGGTCGTTGTCCTGCACGCGGGCGATGGCTTCCCAGGCAACGGCCAGCACCAGCAGGATCAAGGCCTTGCGCAGCCAGCCCTGCTGCCACAGCTGCCGGTACCACGGCAGCGCACGGGACAGCGGCACGGCCGTGAAGGGTTCGAGTTCGCGCTCGTATTCGGGGCGCAGGGTGGGGAGGATCGTCGACATGATCTGGCAGTGGGAGCGTTCAGTGCGTGGCGGCGTGGCGGGCGCGGCCCGAAGCGGAATCGGCCCCGGCCGGCGTGTCGAACAGCATCGCGTGGATGCGCTGGGCAGCCTGCTGGAATTCCGCGCTGCCCTGGCTGGCCAGCGAAAACTGGTGGCTGTTCAGTTCGGCACGAACGCGGCCCGGATGCGGCGACAGCAGCAGGATGCGGCTGCCCACCACCAGCGCCTCTTCGATCGAATGGGTCACGAACAGCAGCGTGAACGCGGCCTCGTCCCACAGCGCCAGCAGTTCTTCCTGCATGCGCCGGCGCGTCAGCGCGTCCAGCGCGGCGAACGGTTCGTCCATCAGCAGCACCTTGGGCCGCGTGGCCAGCGCACGGGCAATCGCCACGCGCTGCTTCATGCCGCCGGACAGCGTGTGCGGATAGGCATCGGCAAAGGCCGCCAGGCCAACCTTGTCCAGGAAATGCATGGCCACGTCGCTGGCCTCGGCCTTCGACAGGCCGCGCGCCTGGCGCAGCGGGAACATCACGTTCTGCCTGACAGTCTTCCACGGCGGCAACTGGTCGAACTCCTGGAACACGACGATACGGTCCGGGCCCGGTGCCTGCACACGCTGCCCTTCGAGCCGGATCTCGCCCTCGGCGGGCGGCACGAAGCCGGCCACGGCCTTGAGCAGCGTCGACTTGCCGCAACCGGACGGCCCCAGCAGCACGAAGCGGTCCGACGCATGCACGTCGAAGCTCACGCGGTGCGTGGCACGCACCACGCGCGTCGGCGTGCGGTATTCGAGCGACACGCCATCCACCTGCAGCAGCGGCTGCGGATGGGGCACCACGCGCAGGTGCGGGTTGCCGTGATTGCCGTGGTTGCCGTGATATCCGTCTGCCATGTCAGCTCCCCTGCGCGGTGGCCGGGTCCTGGAAGAAATAGTCCTGCCAGGACGCCGGGCGGTTCTTGATGGCGCCCACGCGGTGCATGAAATCGGCAAGCGGATAGGTGTTCTGCGGCGTCACCTTGAACTGCACCTGCGGGTTCTTGAGGATCTTCACCAGCAGCGCGCGGTCGATCTTCGCCTTGTTCACCCGGATGTAGAGGTCGGCGGCCGCCTCGGGGTTCTTCGTCGCAAACGCGGCGGCCTCGCCCAGCGCATCGACAAACGCGCGATAGGTCTTGGGGTTCTCGTTGCGGAATTTCTCGGTGGCGTACAGCACCGTGGCCGAACTGGGGCCGCCAAGCACGTCGTACGAGCTCAGCACGATGCGCGCGTTCGGGTTGCCGGCCAGTTCCTGCTCCTGGAACGGCGGATTGCCGAAGTGGCCCGTGATCTCGGTGCCGCCCGCAATGATCGCGGCGGCGGCATCGGGGTGCGGCACGGCCACGGTCCATTTGTCGAGGCGGTTGAACTCCTTGTCGCCCCACTGCTTGGCGGCGGCCAGTTGCAGCACGCGCGACTGCACCGATACGGTCACCGCCGGCAGCGCGATGCGGTCCTTGTCCGAGAAGTCCGCAATCGACTTCACCTTGGGATTGTTCGAAACCAGGTAGTACGGGAAGTTGCCCAGCGACGCCACGCCTTTGACGTTCTGGCGGCCGTGCGTGCGGTCCCACAGCGTCAGCAGCGGGCCCACGCCGGCACCGGCGATGTCGATGGCGCCCGACAGCAGCGCGTCGTTCACGGCCGATCCGCCCGACAGCTGCGTCCATTCCACCTTGACGTCGACACCCTGCTGCTTGCCGTGCTTTTCGATCAGCTGCTGGTCACGCGCCACGTTCAGCAGCAGGTAGACCACGCCGAACTGCTCGGCAATGCGGATCTTGCCCTCCGCGTGCGCGGTGCCGGTCAATGCCAGGCCGGCGGTCAGGACGGCCAGCGCGGCACGCCGGGCGAAGGGGGTGGCGAACGAAAATACTGACATGCGTAAGGCTCCGGGGACGCTTGGATGGAATGTGGGTGAGGCTCAGAACGGCGTATCGCCTTCGATCGTGGTGCGGAACATCACGCGGCGCAGGTGGTCAGGCGTGCCGGCCGCCAGGTGCAGCAGCGAGCGGTTGTCCCAGAACACCAGGTCGTGCTCGCGCCACTGGTGGCGGTAGACGTACTCGGGCCGCACGCTGTGCGCGAACAGTTCGTCGAGCAGCGCGCGGCTTTCGTCGTCGGGCAGGCCGACGATCTTCGTCGTGAAATGCTCGCTGACAAACAGCGCGCGGCGGCCGGTCTCCGGATGGGTGCGCACCACCGGATGCACCACGGGCTTGACCTGCGCGATCTGCTCGGGCGTCAGGTTCGGCCGCCAGGGGCTGCGCTTCTGCAGCTCGGCGTAGCGCGCCAGGTAGGTGTGTTCGGCGGTGAGCCCGTCGATCTTCTGCTTCAGCGCCGCCGGCAGGCCATCGTACGCGGCGTGCATGTTGGCGAAGAGCGTGTCGCCGCCTTCGGCCGGCAGTTCGATGGCATGGAGCAGCGAGCCCAGGCTCGGCGTTTCCTTGTACGACAGGTCCGAATGCCAGAAATGGCCCGCGTCGCCCAGCCCGATCGGCTTGCCGTCCTTCAGCACGTTGGACACGATCAGGATCTCGGGATGATCGGCCAGCTGGAACTGGTGCAGCACATGGATCTGCAGCGGGCCAAAGCGACGGCTGAACGCGATCTGCTGGGCCGGCGTGATGCGCTGGTCGCGGAACACCACCACGTGGTGGTCCAGGTGGGCGCGATGGATGCGCCGGAAGTCTTCGGCGGACAGCGGCCGATCGAGGTCGAGCCCGATCACTTCCGCACCGAGGGCGGCATCCAGCGGGCGGATCTCGAAATCCTGCACGGTATCTACGTCGGCAATCGTCATGGCAATTCTTGGCCTTGGGGGAAGCACAAGCCTTGCACTCTAGGGAGCCTCGACGCCGCACACAACGAATCAAATCGCGCGCCGTTATGCGGCCAGCGCATATGACCCGTCGTTGTGCGGCCGGCGCATAAGCAAGCGCACTTTCCTTCGTTCCAGTGCCGCACCGCACTCCGTACGCTGACGGGTTGGTTCTTTCGAAGGATTGCCGCAATGTCATCCCCCAACCCCACCCGCCGGCGCATCGTGCTGGCCGGCATGGCCGGCCTGGGCGCCGGCGTCGCGCCCGCCATCTGGTCCACGGCGGCGCTGGCCGCCGACGCGCCCGAGACGCTGCGTATCGGCTACCAGAAGTCGTCGACGCTGATGATCTGGCTGAAGTCGCGGCAGGTTCTGGAACAGGCGCTGGCGCCGCGCAAGGTCAGCGTGCAGTGGCACGAATTCACATCGGGGCTGCCGCTGCTGGAATCGCTCAACGTGGGGAACCTCGACCTGACCGCCGACGTGGCCGATGCCGTGCCGCCGTTCGCACTGGCCGCCGGCGCCAGCATGACGTACTACGCGATCGAATCGCCGTCGCCCACGGCGCAGGCCATCGTGGTGCGCAGCGACTCGCCGATCCGGTCGGTGGCCCAGCTCAAGGGGCAGCGCGTCGCGTTCTCCAAGGGTGCCGGCGCGCACTACCTGCTGCTGGAGGCCCTGAACGAAGCAGGCCTGTCGATGCGCGACATCGAACCCGCATACCTGACCCCGGCCGATGCCCGCGCGGCGTTCGAGCGCGGCAGCGTGGCCGCCTGGGTGATCTGGGACCCGTTCCTGGCGGCGGTGCAGCGCCAGGCCAACGCGCGCATCCTGCGTGACGGCGTGAAGCTGTCGAGCTACCGGCGCTTTTACCTGGCCGCCACGCCCTATGCCAGGCGCCGGCCCGACGTGCTGTCCACGGTCTATGGCGAACTGCGGCGCGCCGGCGAATGGATCAAGGCCAACCCCGCCGAGGCCGCCGCATGGCACGCACCGCTGATCGGCCTGGACGCCGCCACCGTTGAAGCCGCCAACGCACGGCGCACCTACCAGGTACTGCCCGTGGACGGCGCCGCGCTCGACGAACAGCAGCGCATCGCCGACGCCTTCGCCGGCCAGGCCATCCTGCCGCGCAAGGTCACCGTGGCCGCTTCGCCGGTGTGGAAGCCCGCCTGACCATGCCCGATACCTGACCGCGCCCGCCACGGGAGCGGTTGAACGCGCGGCACGTCCTGCCGTGCGCCACCGCACGCCCCGTCCCCTGTTCCGTGCCCTATAGTCGAAGGCAGCAGCGTCCACAAGATGCTGCGCCGCACAGGACACAGCGAACCACAAGGGGACCACCACATGGGCACTGTTGCGCGCTTTGACATCGGCTTCACCCGCTATCTTTCGCCCGAGGGCGCGCCCGCCCCGGACCTTCCCGCCTTCGCCCGCGACCCCGCCGCCCTGCTGCCGCTGTACCGCGCCATGGTGCTCACCCGGCAGTTCGACCTTAAGGCCATCGCCATGCAGCGCACGGGCCAGATCGGTACGTTCGCGTCGGCGCTGGGCCAGGAGGCGATCGGCGTGGGCGTGGCCACGGCCATGCGGGCCGACGACGTACTGATCCCGTCCTACCGGGACCATGCCGCGCAATTTGTGCGGGGCGTCACCATGACGGAGAGCCTGCTGTATTGGGGCGGCGACGAACGGGGCAGCGGATTTGCGGCAGTGCCGCACGACTTCGGCAATTGCGTACCGATCGGCACCCAGGTCGGCCATGCGGCCGGCGTGGCATACGCGTTCCGGTTGCGCCGCCAGCCGCGCGTGGCGGTCTGCATCATCGGCGACGGCGGCACGTCCAACGGGGCGTTCTACGAAGGCATGAACATGGCCGGCGCGTGGCAGGTGCCGCTGGTCATCGTCATCAACAACAACCAGTGGGCCATCTCGATGCCGCGGGCCAAACAGACCGCGGCGGCCACGCTGGCGCAGAAGGCCATTGCGGCCGGCATCCCGGGCGAGCAGGTGGATGGCAACGACGTCATTGCCGTGCGCGAACGCGTGGGCGACGCCATCGAACGGGCGCGCGACGGGGCCGGCCCGGCGCTGATCGAGGCCGTCACGTACCGGCTGGGCGACCACACCACGGCCGACGATGCCTCGCGCTATCGCGACGACGCCACGGTCAAGGACGCGTGGCGGCACGAGCCCATCAAGCGGATGCGCGACTACCTGGCCAGCGTGGGTGCCTGGGATGCCGGCCAGGAAGAGGCGCTGGTCCGCGAATGCCAGCAGGCCGTGGCCGCCGCCGTGGAAGCCTATCTGCAACTGCCCCACCCCGACGTCTCGGCGATGTTCGATTGCCTCTACGAGACGCTGCCGGCCGCGATGGCCGACCAGCTCGACACCGCGCAACGCTACGCCGCGCAGGACCAGGAGACCCATCATGGCTGAACTGCATATGGTGGAAGCGGTCAACCTGGCGCTGGCCCACGCGCTGGAACACGACCCCGACGTGGTACTGCTGGGCGAGGACATCGGCGTCAACGGCGGCGTGTTCCGCTCGACGGTGGGCCTGCAGCAGCGTTTTGGCGACGCGCGCGTCATCGACACGCCGCTGGCCGAAGGCGGCATCGTCGGCGCGGCCATCGGCATGGCGGCGATGGGCCTCAAGCCCGTGGCGGAGATCCAGTTCGCGGGCTTCATCTATCCGGCCATTGACAACATCCTGAACCACGCCGGCCACCTGCGGCACCGCACGCGCGGCCGGCTCAGCTGTCCGCTGGTGGTGCGCGCGCCAAGCGGGGCCGGCATCCACGCGCCCGAGCACCACTCCGAAAGCCCGGAGGCGCTGTTCGCACATATCCCGGGCCTGCGCGTGGTCATGCCGTCGTCGCCGGCCCGCGCCTACGGCCTGCTGCTGGCCGCGATCCGCGACCCCGACCCGGTGATCGTCTTCGAGCCGACGCGGCTCTATCGCCTGTTCCGGCAGGAGGTGGAGGACACCGGCGAGGCGCTGCCGCTCGATGCCTGCTTCACGCTGCGCGACGGCACCGACATCACGCTGGTCAGCTGGGGCGCGATGGTTCAGGAAACGCTGGCCGCCGCCGACCTGCTGGCCGACGAGGGCATTGCTGCCGCCGTGATCGACGTGGCCACGCTCAAGCCGCTGGACATGGAGACGATCCTCGAATCGGTGGCGCAAAGCGGCCGCTGCGTGATCGTGCACGAGGCGCCACGCACGGCCGGCGTCGGCGCCGAGATCGCGGCGAACCTGGCCGATGCCGGGCTCTATTCGCTCAGCGCGCCGGTGCAGCGCGTGACCGGCTACGACACCGTGGTGCCGCTGGCGCGGCTGGAACACCGCTACCTGCCGTCGGTGGCGCAGATCGTGGACGCGGCTCGGCGCGCACTGGACGCCGGCTAGGCACCGCCCATCAGGAGACAACGATGCGGATCTTCAAGCTGCCCGACCTGGGCGAAGGCCTGCAGGAAGCCGAGATCGTGACGTGGCACGTCAAGCCCGGCGACACCGTGCAGGCCGACCAGCCGCTGCTGGCGGTGGAAACCGCCAAGGCCATCGTCGAGATTCCGTCGCCGTTCGCCGGCCAGGTGGCCAGGCTGTACGCGCAGCCCGGCGACATCGTCCACCTGGGCGCCCCGCTGGTGGGCTTCGAAGGCGCGGGCGCGGCCGACGATGCGGGTACCGTGGTGGGCAACGTCAAGGTGGGCACGCACGTGGTGCGCGAAGGCGAAACGCGCGTGGGCGCCGCCGGCATCCAGGGCGGCCACGGCCTCAAGGCCACGCCCGCGGTGCGGGCGCTGGCGCGCAAGCTGTCGGTGGACCTGGCCATGGTGACGCCTTCGGGCCGCGACGGGGTGATCACCGCCACCGACGTGCAGCGGGTGGCCACCACGCTGGCCGAAGTCGGCCCGGCGGAGGTGGTGCGCGGCGTGCGGCGCGCCATGGCCCAGAACATGGCGCGCGCGCAGAGCGAGGTAGCCGCCGCCACCGTCATGGACGATGCCGACCTGCACGCGTGGCAGACCGTGGGCAGCACGGCCAGCGGGCATGACGTCACGATCCGCCTGGTGCGGGCGCTGGTGGCCGGGGTACGCGCCGAGCCCGCGCTCAACGCCTGGTACGAGGGCCGCACCGGCCGCCGCCATCTGCTTGATCGCATCGATGTGGGGATTGCGGCGGACCTGCCCGAAGGGCTGTTCGTGCCGGTGCTGCGCAACGTGGGCAAGCGCGATGCGGCCGACCTGCGCCACGGGCTCGACCGGATGCGGGCCGACATCAAGGCCAGAACCATCGCCCCCGAGGAAATGCGCGGCAATACCATCACGCTGTCGAACTTCGGCATGATCGCGGGCCGCTACGCGGCGCCGATCGTGGTGCCGCCCACGGTGGCGATCCTTGGTGCCGGGCGCATCCGCGACGAAGTGGTGGCCGCCGGCGGCCAGCCGGCCGTGCATCGCGTGATGCCGCTGTCGCTGACGTTCGACCACCGCGTGGTCACCGGCGGCGAGGCGGCGCGCTTCCTGCGCGCGGTCATCACCGACCTGGAACGGCCGGACTAGAGGCGAGTGACGCCCGCGTTACCGGGAAAATTCCGCCATCGGAACGAGGGCATTCGCGCGCCGGCTTCCTATACTGGATAGCCCCGGCCATGGCGACTGCCGCGCGTGCCGGACATCCCATCCGACAACTGCATACCACCTGAAGGAGCCTGACCATGGCCATCCGCATTGGCGAGACCGCCCCGGACTTCACCGCAGAGACCACCGAGGGCAAGATCAATTTCCACGAATGGATCGGCGACAGCTGGGCCATCCTGTTCTCGCACCCCAAGGACTTCACGCCGGTCTGCACCACCGAACTGGGCTACATGGCCAAGCTGAAGCCCGAATTCGACAAGCGCAATACAAAGATCATCGGCCTGTCGATCGACCCCGTGGGCGACCATTCGCGCTGGGCCAAGGACATCGAGGAAACGCAGGGCACCGCCGTGAACTTCCCGATGATCGGCGACCCGGACCTGACCGTGGCGAAGCTCTACGACATGATCCACCCGGAGGCCAGCGGCGGCGGCCCCCGCACCGCCGTGGACAACGCCACGATCCGCTCGGTGTTCTGGATCGGCCCGGACAAGAAGATCAAGGCCATGCTGGTCTATCCGATGAGCGCCGGCCGCAATTTCGACGAAGTGCTACGCCTGCTGGATTCGCTGCAGCTCAATGCCAAGCACACGGTGGCCACGCCCGTGAACTGGAAACCCGGCGACGACGTGATTATCCCGACTTCGGTTTCCGACGAGGACGCGAAGAAGAAATATCCGGACGGATTCAAGACGCTGAAGCCGTATCTGCGTACGGTGGCGCAACCGAAGTAACCCGTGGCCGGGGTCACTCGATGGGATGAGTCAATGGCGCGGTATACCTGTTTGAGTTAGTCCATCTGGCCTGTGGAACTATCCACAGGTTGCGTGGATAATCGCCCTCTTGACAGCCCGCAAACCCGCGCCAGCCTTGAGATGAGCTGGACTGCCTTTTTTTTGTGCAAACGCCGTTGCGGGGGTTTTATTGCCTTCGGCGGCGATTTATGCAGGGCGTCCCAGAACCCATAAACGACGCGCCCCTCGCCCGCATGACGGGAGAGGGGCGCAAGTTTCCGGTACGTCCGGCCGCGGTATTTCCGGCTCCGGTATTTCCAGCTCCGGTATTTCCGGCTTGTTTCCGATTATTCGCTTACGGATGCCGCGCCAGCACGCCGCGGATCGTATCGGCCAGGTCCTTGGCCAGGAACTTCGACACGTAGGCGTCGGCCCCCACCTTGCGCACATGCTCTTCGCTGGCCTCGCCCGACAGCGACGAATGGATGATGACGGGCAGCGACTTCAGCCGTGCATCGGCCTTGATCTTGCGGGTCAGCGTGAAGCCGTCCATCTCCGGCATTTCCAGGTCGGTCAGTACCAGCGCCACTTCGTCGCGGATCGGCCGGCCCTGGGTGGCGGTCAGTTCGGCGATCTGGCCCAGCATCTCCCAGGCTTCCTGGCCGGTCTTGGTCATCACCACCTGCACGCCCATGGCCTTGAGGCCGTTCTCGATCAGCCCGCGCGCCAGCGCCGAGTCGTCAGCGCACAGGATCTTGCTGCCCGGGCGCAGGTTCAGCTGCGGGCCCACCGTGGCGGGGTCGACGTCGGGCTGGCGGGTCGGCAGTACGTCGCGCAGGATCTGCTCGACGTCCAGCACCTGCACCAGGCGCGGGTTGTCGCCGCCGACATCGAGCTTGGCGATGCTGGTCACCAGCCCGCCCTTGACGCTGTTCTCGGCCGAAATCACCTGGCTCCAGTCCAGTCGTACGATCTCTTCGACGGCCTCGACCGCAAAGCCCTGCGTCGAACGTGCGTACTCGGTCACCAGCATGATGTTCAGGCCCGACTTCGGCTTGCATTCCAGCAGGCGCGGCAGGTCGATGACCGGAATCACCTGGCCGCGGATATCGGCCATGCCCAGGATCGAAGGCTCGGCGCCCACCACCGTGGTGACCGGCGGCATGACCAGGATTTCCCGGACCTTGAAAACGTTGATGCCGAACAGTTCGGACTGTCCGCTATGCGTCGCATCGCCAAGTCGGAACAACAGCAACTCGAACTGGTTGTTGTTGGTCAGGTTGGTGCGCTCGTCGATGTCTCTCATCGCGCTGGTCATGCTGTGGCTCCGCTTCGGCTCGGTATGTGTGGATATGGGTGTTGCCAAGGGGCTATCGGCGCCCCTGCCGTGACCTTTAGCCCGACATGTGCCACGGCGGCCGGGTGTGACGCATCGGTGGCCCCTTTCTCTGCACTTCCCGGCACTTCCAGGCATCGGCACGGCGGACTGCGGCGATTGCGGGAAATCCCTGAGCCGTCCCAGGCACCGCCCGGCCGTGGTTATTCAGGCGACGGCATGTTCCGCATGCGGCGCCAATGATGAACCTGGCGGATGGCTCGCCTACCTTTGAGCCTCGCCGGATCCCGCCCGCCAGAGGCATCGGACCGGCACCCGGCCCAAGTGGTCGGACACCGAGGAACGAGACGCCCGCACCCCTTGCCCGATGCCAGCGGCAACTCCGCCCTCGCACCCCCGGAACCACGTGAGACGAGGCTGACGCCCGATCCGTACGCGGACGCGCGCAGCGCCCCAGCAAGGAGACAGACCATGATCGAACAGCCGTATCCGTCCGTGACGGACGTGGACGCTGCACCGCCGCAGGCCGGCGGCAAGCTCGACCAGTATTTCGAGATCCGTTCACGCGGCAGCACCCAGCGGCGCGAAGTGCTGGCCGGCGTGACCACTTTCATGGCGATGGTGTATGCCGTGTTCGTCGTGCCCGGCATGCTGGGCAAGGCCGGCTTCGACACCAGCGCCGTATTCGTGGCCGTCTGCCTGACCACGGCATTCGGCTCGCTGCTGATGGGGCTGTGGGCCAGGCTGCCGATTGCCATCGGCTGCGCCATTTCGCTGACCGCCTTCATGGCCTTTGGCCTGGTGCTGGGTCAGAAGCTGTCGCCTGCCGTGGCGCTCGGCGCGGTATTCCTGATGGGCGTGGTGTTCACGGCCATCTCGGTCACGGGCGTGCGCTCCTGGATTCTGCGCAACCTGCCCGCGGGCGTGGCGCACGGCGCGGGCATCGGCATCGGGCTGTTCCTGCTGCTGATCGCCTCCAACGACGTGGGCCTGGTGGTCAAGAACCCCGGCCCCGGACTGCCGGTGGCGCTGGGCCACATCACGGCGTTCCCCGTGATGATGTCGGTGCTGGGCCTGGCGGCAATCTTCGGCCTGGAACGCCGCCGCGTGCCGGGCGGCATCCTGCTCGTGATCGTCGCGATCTCCGCGCTGGGGCTGATGTTCGACCCGGCCGTGAAGTACACCGGCGTGTTTGCCCTGCCGTCGCTGTCCGCACCGGGCCACGCGTCGCTGATCGGCGCGATGGACATTCGCGGCGCCCTGTCGGCGGCCGTGCTGCCCAGCGTGCTGGCGCTGGTGATGACCGCGGTCTTCGACGCCACCGGCACGATCCGCGCCGTGGCCGGCCAGGCCAACCAGCTTGACGCCACGGGCCGCATCCACAATGGCGGCCGGGCACTGACCGCCGACTCGGTCAGCTCGATCTTCTCGGCGTTCTTCGGTGGCGCACCGGCCGCGGCCTATATCGAATCGACCGTGGGCGTGGCCGCCGGCGCGCGCACCGGCCTGGCCGCCGTCACCGTCGGCCTGCTGTTCCTGGCCGTGATGTTCTTCTCGCCGCTGGCCGGCCTGGTGCCGTCGTACGCCACGGCGCCCGCGCTGATGTACGTGGGCCTGCTGATGCTGTCCAGCGTATCGCGCCTGCATATGGACGATATGGTCGATTCGCTGTCCGGCCTGGTCTGCGCCGTATTTATCGTGCTGACCTGCAATATCGTCACCGGCATCATGCTCGGCTTCTGCACGCTGGTCATTGGCCGCATCGTTGCCGGCGAATGGCGCAAGCTCAATGTCGGCACGGTGGCCATTGCGGTGGCGCTTGCCGCGTTCTACGCCGGCGGCTGGGCCATCTGACAAGCGTCCTCCCGGAACATCAGAAAAATTCCGCCGTGGCGATCGATGGCCATCGATTGGCCACGGCGCAGGCAACGGCGTCTCCTCCACCTGGGATGACCGGTGGATTTCCAGGCCCACGGGACTTTCCCCCGGGGCCTTTTTTTATATCCACATCCGGCCATTCCCCCGCCTGACAAAAATACCAATACTGTCAATCGTGCAGGCGGGCTGGCCGCCCCGAGAATGAAAGGCCAGCGAAAGCAACGGCCTTCGCTGGATAAAAATCGACATCGATTTGCCGCGATTGCCGCCGGCGCCTACCCGAATATCCAACGTTTGCGGTTGCCTCGCATTACCAATTCTGGTTAGGATGCAGACCGGCGCCATTGACCGCCAAATAGATTCCGGGACATTCCGATAAAAGCCAGGGCAATCCGATTTGACGCCCGGACAGTGACGAATGTTTTCGCGATTCACGTTGGAATTCGCGTTTGAATCGTGCTTTTCCGGATAATTCTTGTAATATTTTTGTTATGCGGATCGTTTTGCAGCCCTACGCAATGCACCGCCAATCTGAACGGGGATCCAAAAATGCCAACTTACAAGCAACTGCTGGCTGAAAAAGAAGCACTGGAAGCAAAGCTCAGCGAAGTGCGCGCCAATGAAGTGGCCAGCGTGATCGAACAGATTCGCCAGTTGATGGCCGATTATGATCTGACCGTCGAAGACATTGCCCCGAAACGCCGTCGCGGACGTCCGGCCGGCAGCGGCGCGGCACACAAGGCCGCCGCGGCCCTGCCGCCCAAGTATCGCGATCCGAAGACCGGCAAGACGTGGTCCGGTCGTGGCCGCGCCCCGGCATGGCTGGGCAAGCGTCCCGAGCGATTCCTGATCGAACAGGCCTGATCTCCCACCGATTCGCGGGACGTGCGATCTAGCGCGTCCCCGCCCCCGCCTTCACGTCCGCCCCGGCCTCGCACAGGTATTCCGGCCGCAGCGCCCTGAACCCTTGCTGCGTGGGCTCCTGGACCACCGTTGCACCGCCTTGCGCATCGGGCTGCAGCCGCAGCACGCGCGCCGTGCAGTGCGTCGCGGCCTCGTCCCGCATATACCGGATTTCATATTGGCCATTGACCTGGGGGACGAACGACACCCCGGCGGCGCAGCGCGCCTCGTCGGCCGGCGGCGCGGCGTACGACGTCACGGCGACATAGATCCGCTTGCCCGGCAGGACCTTGCGCTCGCGCGTGCGCGACGGCGGCTCGGGCGGAATGCCGGCCATGTCCAGCGTCGAATCGCGTCCCATCGAGGCCAGTTGGCGGCCCATGCCGGCCAGCACCTGCGGACGCGGCGACGGACACCGGGCGGGGTCCAGGACGTTGAATGTCGTCCGGTCGTCGGTACTGGTCAGCAGGCGTACGCTGGCGTAGGGCACGTCCGACGGAACGCGGTAATATGACACGCAGCCCCCCAGCGGCAAGGCCACGGCGACGACAACAGGCAAGGCGGCAATCGGAATCCTGCACATAGCGGGCGCGAAGCTGACAGTTGACCGAGGTTGATGCCAGAGCATAGCCTTTCAGCGATCTTGCCGACGTGGGCCGGACCACGTTGAGGATATCCACAGTTTCTGTGGATATCCTGCCATGTCGCCCCGGCGGGGCCCAGTCTGTGCGGTATCGCACCGGACTGCTCAAGAAATAGGCAACCGGGGCGCTCAAGGACGGTCTGCCGCCCCCCCCCGCCACACGGCCCGCAACGGATGAATGTAGGTCAGGTTCGGCCCGAACCCAAGCCGGGCATGCCCGGCGGCGCCACGCTCCAGTGTTCGGCCAGGTAGTCCACGAACGCGCGCACGCGCGGCGGCACCAGCCGGCGCTGCGGCATGACCGCGTAGATGCCGGTGACCGCGATGGCATGGTCTGGCAGCACCTGCACCAGCCGGCCTGCCCGCAGGTCGTCGCAGACATGCCAGGTGGAATGCATGGCGATGCCAAACCCCGCCAGCGCCGCGTCGGCCAGCAGCTCGCCCGTATTGGCTTCCACCCTGCCGCGCACCCGCACCGCGATCTCGCCGCCCTTGCCGTCGTCGAACCGCCAGACATCCGCGCGTCCCTGCGCGCCCACCAGCACCAGGCACTGGTGCCGGGCCAGATCCTGCGGCGTCTGGGGCCAGCCGTGGTCGCGCAGGTAATCGGGCGACGCGCATAGCAGCCGCTGGTTGTCCGCCAGCTTGCGTGCCACCAGCGTGGAATCTTCCAGCGACCCGATCCGGATCGCCAGGTCGAAGCCGCTGCTGACCAGATCCAGCACATGGTCGGTCAGGTGGACGCTGACGTTGACCCCGGGATATCGCCGCAGGAACGCGGTCAGCAGCGGCGACACGTACTGGCGCCCGAACGAGGCCGAGGTGGTCACGCGCAGCGTGCCCGTGATGCCGGACCCCGACTGCCGCAGCGAACCCGACAACGCCTCCAGGTCTTCGACCAGCGCCCGCCCCTGGTCCGCCAGGACAGCCCCCTCTGGCGTCGCATGCAGACGCCGCGTGGTGCGATGCAGCAGCCGGACGCCGAGATCGCGCTCCAGCCGCTGCAGGCGCTGGCTGGCCACGGCCACCGAGATGTCCAGGCTGCGCGCCGCCGCGCTGATCGATCCCTGATCCAGAACCCGCAGAAAAAGCCCGATGTCCGCAATGCGATCCATGATTCTCAATGAAATCTTGAAAGTGATTATCGATATTGCCCGTTTTTAAGAAGATGGGAAAGGCCGACACTGCTGCCTTCCCCGCCATCCCACCGTCGGCCCCGCGCCGGCTTCCAATGGAGATTTCCATGGCTGCGTCCCCCTCTTCCCCTTCCGCCGGCCCGCGCACGCGGATGCCCGCCGCCCTGTATGCGCTGACGGCCGGATCGTTCGGCATCGGCTGCGCGGAGTTCGTCATCATGGGCCTGCTGCTGCAGGTGTCGGCCGACCTGGGCGTGACCATCGCCGCGGCCGGCATGCTGGTGTCGGGCTACGCGCTGGGCGTATTTGCCGGGGCGCCTGTCCTGACGCTGCTGACCCGCCGCATGCCGCGCAAGGCCGTGCTGATGGCGCTGATGATGATCTACACCGTCGGCAACGCGGCCTGCGCGCTGGCGCCCGACTACACCACGCTGATGATTGCCCGCGTGGCGACATCGCTGACGCACGGCACGTTCTTCGGCGTGGGCGCGGTGGTGGCCACCGGCCTGGTGCCGGCCAACCGTCGTGCTTCGGCCATTTCCGTGATGTTCTCCGGCCTGACGCTCGCCACGCTGCTCGGCATGCCGGCCGGTGCGTGGCTGGGCCTGCAGTTCGGCTGGCGCTCGACGTTCTGGGCCATGACGGCGATCGGCCTCGTGTCGTTGACGGTGATCGCGCTGCTGGTGCAATCCAGCCGCGACGACACCGCGCCCGTACGGCTCGTCGACGAACTGAAAACCATCGGTCGCCCGCAGGTGCTGCTGGGTCTGCTGATGACGGTGCTGCAGGCGCTCGGCACGTTTGCCGTGATCACCTACATCCAGCCGATGCTGACGCGCGTCACCGGCTTCGCCGAAAGCGCGGTGTCGCCGATCCTGCTGCTGTTTGGCGGCGGCATGATCATCGGCAATATCCTCGGCGGGCGCATGGCCGACCGGCGACCCACCGGCGCCCTGCTTGGCGCGCTGCTCGCGCTGACGGTGGTGCTGGCCAGCATGACGCTGTCGCTGCACCATTCCGTGGCCGTGGTGGTCTTCGTCGGCGTACTCGGCATCGCGGCGTTCTCCACGGTGTCGCCGCTGCAGTTGCGCGTCCTGCGCCACGCCCAGGGCGCCGGTCAGAACCTGGCATCGAGCTTCAACATCGCCGCCTTCAACCTTGGCAACGGACTCGGCGCCTGGCTGGGCGGTGCGGTGGTAGATCACGGGCCGGGACTGCAGGCCCTGCCGTGGATCGCGGCCCTCGCGCCGCTGGCGGCACTGGGCATTGCCCTGGTGGCCGTGCGCATGGCGCGCAGTGCATCGGACAAACCCGGGACGTACCATCTCGACCCTGCTTGACAACCGTCAACAAGGCCGCGACCGAACTTCACGATCATGCCCGCATGCTGCGGGCGTGCTCCGGTTCGTCGCAATACATGGCGCCTGCGCATCGACCCCGTGCGTTCCCCTCGCACCGATCCGACAGCACAACCCGCTCGCCGCGTACGACGCCATGTTCGACGAAAACGATCTCTACAACCGCATCCAGGACGACTTTCCGCTGCACGCGCGGCCCTACCAGGCCGCCGGCGAAGCCTTCGACCTTTCGGAACACACCTTGCTCAGCCTGCTGGCGCGCGACGTCGGCAACGGACGCGTCAGCCGCATCGGCGCGGTCTTCGCGCCCAACACCATCGGCGCCAGCACCGTCGCCGCGCTGTCGATCCCGCCGGCACGCATCGATCGCGTGGTCGAGCGCATCAACAGCGATCCCGATATCAGCCAGAGCCACGCCCGCGAAGGCCATCGCTACAACCTCTGGTTCGTGGCCGGTGCGCGCGACCGCACCATGCTCGATGGCGTGCTGTCACGCCTTGCCATAGATATCGGCCAGCGGCCCATCGACCTGCCCCTGGAACGCGAATACCGCACCGACCTGGGCCTGCCGCTGGGCGTGACGCGCAGCCCGCGCCGCGCGCCGCTGCAGCCGTCGCAGGTGTTGAATACCCCGGTACGGCCCGACCTGGACGAGGCGGACTGGCGGCTGGCCGCCGCGCTGGAATCGGGCCTGGCGCTGACGCCGCAGCCGTATCACGCGCTGGCGCGGCGTACGGGACTGGCCCTGTCGGAAACGCTGGCACGGCTGGCCCGGTGGCGAAAGTCGGGCGTGATCCGGCGCTTTGGCGCCATCCTGCGGCACCGCCCCTTCGGCTATACCCACAACGTGATGTGTGTCTGGAACGTGCCCGATGCACGGGTGGACGCGGTCGGCCTGCGGCTTGCCCATGTGCCGCACGTGACGATGTGTTTCCGGCGCACGCGGCGGCTGCCGGCGTGGCAGTACAACCTGTTCGCGATGATCCACGCCCGCAGCGCCAATGAACTGCATACCACGCTGGCGCGCTTTGACGCCGTTGGCGGCCTGGCCGACGCGCCGTGCGCGGTGCTGCGGGCCAGCCAGTGCTATAAGCAGCGCGGCACCCGCTTCGGTGGCGCCATGCCCGAGTTCTGATTCAGGCGCCACGCGGCTCGGGGAACAGCAGCGACAGCCGCTGGGCCAGCGCGCCCAGCCACTCGGGCCGGGGCGCCGCATCGAGCCAGTATTTGACTTCGAGGCCGAGCGCCGTATCGCCACGGATCGACAGGCGGCGCTGGAAGAACAGCGTATCGGTGTCGGCATCGCCGCTGATCAGCCGCAGATAGCTCAGCGCCGCCGCGTGCAGCGTCAGGTCGGTTTCCCGGCCGTCGAACGGACCCGGCAGGAACCGTCCATTGACGCACTGGAAGCGCACTTCCAGCCCCATGTCATCCACCGTCAGCGAAAACGTGCGGCCATCCAGCGCCGCCGGTGGTTCCAGCCACCCCGCGCGGCGCATGGCCTCCAGGGCCACGACCAGCGGCGCGGCACGCATCGGCGCGGGCATATGGCGATGCACGCGCGTCATCATCGATGTCAGAATCGTCATGCCTCAGTCCCTTCCTCCGACAGCCAGCGAATGCCCGGCTTGCCGCTCCAGTAGCCATTGCTCGGCGCCGCGCCGGCCGGCAGCACGGCGCTTGGCGATGCGGCGCGTTCCCCGCGCCGGATGGCATCGAGATGGGCAATCGCTTCGTGCGTGCCCGTGGCGTGCGGGCTGACCCGCACGTAATCGATGCCGGCCGCCGCCATCTGCGAAACCTGCGCGCAAAGATCAAGGCAGGTAGCCGATTGGGTCTGGATGCCGTTGAGCGTGAAAAAGTCCTGGCCGTCTCCGGTTTTGGCCACCAGGCCATCGGGATACGCCATGCAGCGGTAATCGCAAGCGTCCTTGCGCAGCCGGTGATGCCGCGCGGTAAAGCACCGCGCCGAGAACGCCAGCGGCATGCGCCCCCAGACCATGGCTTCCAGCGCCAGCCCCGCCGGGCGACCCGCCGCCAGCGCCGTCATCGTCGTGCCATCCATCTCCACCGGCACCACGCAGCCCTGCGCGCCCAACCCGGCCAGCCACGCCAGCGTGTCGGCGTGATAGACATTCAGATGCGGGCCGCCGACAAAGGGCCGACCGCGCATGCCATGCACGGCGCCCAGGTCGTTGGCCTCCACCGGGAAGTCCTCCTGCGCGCAGACTCGCCGCATCACCGCGATATCGCTGTCCGACTCGACCAGTACCGGGGTGGAGAGCACCACCTGCTTGCCGGCATCGCGCAACATCTGCCCGATGTCGATCCAGTCGGCCAGGCGCATCTCGTGCCGGCGCGTGCAGACGGCCTCGCCCAGATAAACGCGATCAACCGCCGTGTCGGCGACCGATGCATAGAACGCCAGCACCGTCGTGCGTGGCCAGTAGTACAACAGCGGGCCGAGCGCGATGCGGAACGGCTCGGAATTCAGTCGGGTCATGGTGGCCATGTGAGGCTGGATTGGGGCAGGTCTGGAAGCGGAGCGGGCCGGCGGCGCCGGGGCCGCTCCGGGAGGATGGCATTACCGCCAGGGCCGGTCGTACGCGCCCTGCGTCACCTGGTCGCCCTCGGCATGACGGCCCAGCGTGGCCTGCCAGTCCTGGCGTGGGACAAACCGCTTCGGGTCGCGGCACGCATCGTCGATGGCCGCACGCAGCACGCCCACCACATCGGCCACATAGCGCGGGCTGCGCTGGCGGCCTTCGATCTTGATGGCCGCGATGCCGATATCGATCAGCGACGGCAACAGCGACACCGCGTTGAGGCTGGTCGGTTCCTCCAGCACGTAGCCGCGCTCGTCTTCCACGGTGAAGCGGCCCTTGCATAGCGTGGGGTAGCCGGCCGGCTCGCCCGGCGCATAGCTGTCGATCAGGATGCCCGACAGCCGCGCATGCATGGTGCCGTCCTGCTCGTCCCACCGCACCGCATGGGCCGGCGAACAGACGCCCTTGTTATTGGGGGAATCGCCCGTGGCATACGAGGACAGCAGGCAGCGGCCCTCGGCCATCACGCACAGGCTGCCAAAGCCAAAGACTTCCAGTTCGACATCGGTCTGCCGGGCCAGGCGGGCAATCTGGGGCACGGACAGCACCCGGGGCAGCACCACCCGGCGGATGCCGAACTGCTCGCGCATCAATTCGATGGCGTCGGCATGCGTGGCCGAGCCCTGTACCGACAGATGGATGCGCAGCGACGGGTGCCGCGTCGCGGCGTAGGCGATCAGCCCGGCATCGGCCATGATCACGGCATCGGCGCCCAGGGCGGCAGCGGCGTCCACGGCATGGTGCCAACGCTCCACGTGGCCCATCTGGGCAAACGTGTTGATGGCGAACAGCACCTCGGCGCCACGCGCATGCGCTTCGGCAACGCCGGTGCGGATATCGTCCTCGCTGAAGTTCAGGCCGCCGAAGTTGCGGGCATTGGTGGCATCGCGCAGGCCCAGGTAGACCGCGTCGGCGCCGTGCTGGAGCGCCATGCGCAGCGCCGCGAGCGATCCGGCCGGCGCTACCAGTTGAGGGCGGCGAACAGCGGTCGCCGTAGATTGTGTCATCGCGTGATGATCCGGGAAGGGGAACCCCCGGATGCTAGCGATTCAGCGAGATTGGGCCTTTGACCCTACGCAAACGTTTGAGAACGATCAACGCGCCGCCACGGTGTGCGTAGCCAATGCCGGCGCGCCCAGCCTGGCCGAAAGCCGGTCGGCCAGCGCGCGCACCTGCTGGCCGATGCGCTCGCCCGTGACCGTATCGATCTCGCTGGTCAGATAGCTGACGGCAATGGCGCCGGCGGCGCGGGCGGCCTGGGCGTCGAACACCGGCGCGCCGAAACAGGTCATGCCCTCGCGCATCTGGCCGTTGTCGACCGAATAGCCCATCGCCCGCACCTGCTGCAGTTCGGCGGCCAGCGCGTCCGCCGAGGCCACGCTCGCCCGGGTGAGCGGCGCCGGCAGGCCGTCGGCGAACAGCCGCTGCACCTCCGCGGCCGGCAGCGTGCTGAGCATGGCCTTGCCCGTGGCCGTGTATGGCGCCGGCAGGCGCATGCCGATGCGGAAGGTCACGCCCAGCGGGCGGTCGCCGTTCTGGCAGGCCAGATAGACCACTTCGTCCCCTTCCAGCATCGACAGCGTGACCGTGGCGTCATGGAACGCGTCGGTCTGATCCCACAGCGCGCGGAATTCCTCGGTGATCTGCGTCTGCGCCAGGAACGCGCTGGCCCAGGTCATCACATGCGGACCCAGCGCCATCGCCCCGCCGGGCAGCCGCTTGACCAGTTGCAGTTGCACAAGCGTGTCGCACATGCCATGCAGCGAACTCTTGGGCGCCCCGGTCAGCCGGGTCAGATCGGCCAGCGTCAAGGGATCGGACGACGCGGCGATGGCATCGAGCACCTGCACGGCCCGTACCACGGCAGGCGACGTGGGCCGGCTGGCGGCGTTGCCGAGGGCATCGGAATCGGTGGCGGTGGCGTAGGCGGATTTGGGCATGGATGACACTCGCTGGCAGGGCGCGCAGACGGCACGCGCCTGCACCATACGGAACGCGAACGCCCTACTGGCGGTCTGCCCGGCATGGGCGTATGATCGGGGCATCGTTCGACATACAGAATATAGTTCAATCTATTGAACGCAGGCAAGCGATTTCATCGGCCAGCCTGTATTCGTGACTTCGGGGAAATTCGCCATGCAATTCAAGGATCCTTCACTGTTTCGCCAGCAGGCCTATGTGGACGGCCAATGGCTGTCTGCCGATTCGGGCGCCACGTTCGATGTGACCGATCCGGCCACGGGCGAGGTCATCGCCAAGGTGGCCGACCTGGGCGCCGACGAAACGCAGCGCGCGGTCGCGGCCGCCGAAGTGGCCCAGAAAAGCTGGGCCGCGCTGACCGGCAAGGCACGCGCCAGCATTCTGCGCCGCTGGTTTGACCTGATGGTGGCCAATACCGACGACCTGGCCTACCTGATGACCCGCGAGCAAGGCAAGCCGCTGGCCGAGGCCAAGGGCGAGATCGCCTACGCCGCGAGCTTTATCGAATGGTTCGCCGAGCAAGCCAAGCGCGTGGACGGCGAGGTGCTGGCCAGCCCCGCCGCCGACAAGCGGCTGGTCACGCTGCGCCAGCCGGTGGGCGTCTGCGCCGCCATCACGCCCTGGAACTTCCCCGCCGCCATGATCACGCGCAAGGCGGCGCCGGCCCTGGCCGCGGGCTGTGCCATCGTCATCAAGCCCGCCGAACTGACGCCGCTGTCGGCGTTTGCGCTGGCCGAACTGGCCCATCGCGCAGGCGTGCCGGCCGGCGTGCTGCAGGTGGTGACCGGCGACGCCAAAACCATCGGTGCCGTGCTGACGGCCAGCCCGATCGTGCGCAAGCTGTCGTTCACGGGCTCGACCGAAGTGGGCCGCATCCTGATGGCGCAGTCCGCCCCCACGGTCAAGCGCCTGTCGCTGGAACTGGGCGGCAACGCGCCGTTCATCGTGTTTGACGACGCCGATGTCGATGCCGCCGTCGAAGGCGCCATCGCGGCCAAGTACCGCAATGGCGGCCAGACCTGCGTCTGCGCCAACCGCTTCTATATCCAGGACGGCATCTACGATGCCTTCGCCGCCAAGTTCGCCGAGCGCACCAGCCAGCTGCGCGTGGGCAATGGCCTGGAAGACGGCGTGGTGATCGGACCGCTGATCGAGGACGCCGCCATCGACAAGGTGGTGTCGCTGATGGACGACGCCACGTCCAAGGGCGCCCGCGTGCTGACCGGCGGCGGCAAGCACAAGCTGGGCGGCACGTTCTACACGCCCACCGTGATCACGGGCGCCACGGCAGACATGCGCGTGGCGCGCGAGGAAATCTTCGGGCCGGTGGCGCCGCTGTTCCGCTTCAAGACCGACGCCGAGGCCGTGGCCGCCGCCAATGACACCGAGTTCGGCCTGGCGGCCTACCTGTACACGCGCGACATCGCCCGCGCGTGGCGTACCGGCGAGGCGCTGGAGTACGGCATGGTGGGTCTCAACACCGGCCTGATCTCGAACGAGGTGGCGCCGTTCGGCGGCATCAAGCAGTCGGGCGTCGGCCGCGAAGGATCGCGCCACGGCATCGAGGAATACCTCGAGATCAAGTATCTTTGCCTGCAGATGTAAGGTTGCCACGCGTGGCTCCCCTCACCCGCGGCGGGAGAGGGAAGCCCCCAAAAGACTCATACCGGAGACATCATGAACCCGTTTCGCTTCCAGACCGTCCCGACGGTCGTCGTCGAATCCGGCGCGGCGCGCCGGCTGGGCGCGCTGCTGTGCGAGGCGTTCCCGCAGGCGCGGCGCCTGTGCGTGATCACCGATGGCTTCCTGGCCAGGAGCGGGCTGCTGACGCCGGCGCTGGAAGACCTGGGCAAGCATGACTGGCAGGTGACCGTGATCGACGACGTTGTTGCCGATCCGCCCGAGCATGTCGTGCTGGAAGCCACCGAACGGGCCCGGCAGGCCGATGCCGAAGTGGTACTTGGCCTGGGCGGCGGCTCCTCGATGGACGTGGCCAAGCTGATTGCCGTGCTGCTGCCGGCCACCCAGTCCATCAAGGACATGTATGGCGTAAAGAAGGTCACCGGCACGCGGCTGCCGCTGGTGCAGATGCCCACCACGGCGGGCACGGGGTCCGAAGTCACGGCCGTGTCGATCGTCACCACGGGCGAGACCACCAAGATGGGGGTGGTGGCGCCGCAGCTGTTTGCCGACCTGGCCATTCTGGATGCGGAACTGACGCTGGGCCTGCCGCGCGGCGCCACGGCGGCAACCGGCATCGACGCGATGGTCCATGCAATCGAGGCCTACACCAGTGCGCACCTGAAGAACCCGGTCTCCGACATGCTGGCCGTACGGGCGCTGGAACTGCTGTCGCAGAACCTGATGCGCGCCTGCGACAACGGCCACGACCTGGCTGCGCGCGAGGCCATGCTGCTGGGCGCGATGTTCGCCGGCCAGTCGTTCGCCAATGCTCCGGTGGCGGCCGTGCATGCGCTGGCCTATCCGATTGGCGGCATCTTCCACGTGGCGCACGGCCTGTCCAACGCGCTGGTGCTGCCGCACGTGATGAAGTTCAATGCGCCTGCGGCATGCAAGCGGTATGGCGAACTGTGCGACGTCGTGCTGCCCGGCACCACCGGCAGCGACGAGACCAAGACGGCCGCCCTGATCGCCCACATCGAGGGCCTGGTCGAGGCCACCGGCATTCCACGCACGCTGCGCGAGGTGGGCGTCAAGGCGCCGGACCTGAACCGGCTGGCCAGCGATGCCATGCTGCAAACGCGCCTGCTCGTCAACAATCCGCGCGAAGTCACCGAGGCCGACGCGTTCGCGATCTACCGCGCGGCGTACTGAGCCAGCCCCGCGCCGGCCCGCCAGATGGCGCCTCGCAGGCATGGGCCGCAGGCGTCGTCTTATTCCTACACCCATATCAGCCCCTGCCCGCCTCTGGCGCGAGTGGTGCTGTCCTAACCTGCAAATAACAGGGACAGCCGCGCGGCGGCCCCAAAGCCGCAGCGTCGGTAGCACCACAACAAAGGAGCGCACTATGGGTATCGGCACCATTCTTCTGATCGTCCTCGTCCTGCTATTGATTGGCGCACTGCCAACGTGGCCCTACAGTTCCGGCTGGGGCTACGGGCCAAGCGGCGGCCTGGGGCTGATCGTCATCATTGTCGTGCTCCTGGTTGTGTTGGGCCGGATCTAGCCGATCCGGGGCATTCACCGCGAACCGAAGGAGATCGACATGCCAGCCAAATCCAAGGCACAGCAGATGGCGGCCGGAGCCGCCTTGTCAGCAAAGCGCGGCGAGCGCAAGGCCAGTTCGCTCAAGGGGGCATCGAAGTCGATGGCCAAGTCGATGAGCGAAGGGGAACTGAAGAAGATGGCGAGTACCAAGCAAAAGGGCAAGCCCACGCACAAGACCAAGAGTTAGGCCTGGCCGGCCTTCGGCACACGCCGCGGCGGGCGCCCCCTTCGGCAGGACAAGGGGGCGTTCCCCTCGCGGCGTTTTCACGTCTTCCGCCTGCCCTCACCCCGTCCGCTGGCACTTGCCCACAAAGCCCGGCAGGCGCCTGGCCTTGCTGCTTCGCGCAAGCTGGATGGCCTGGATCATCGCGCGTGCGAAGCCTGGAATGCTCTCCATGTCTTCCGCCACGTGCCGGCGAAAAAACCCCGCCCATTGAAAATCGCCATAAGCGTTGCCCGGCTTGCGGTAGGCGCCGGCATTTCGCGTAAACGCCGCCAGGCTGCGATATGGGTCGTCGCGCATGCCCATGACCGTGGGGGGCAGGTCCTTGGACGACAGGTGTTCGCCGTGTTCGTCGTAAGGATGCAGATGGCCCAGTTCGCGCATCCGCTTCCAGAACTTGCCCGGCGCCAGGTGGCTCAGATCGTCGATGATGGCCACGGGGGCCTCGTGCCAGCCAAGCTCTAGCCACGCGCGGGCCCAATGGTGGTGGTCGGCGATATACAGCGCGCCGCCCGGACCGGCGATGGTCTGGATGCGGTGCGCTTCCAGAAAACGCTTCTGCGCCGCGTTGCTGCGCGGCCGGGCCGAAACGTCCATCTTCTCGTGCACCTGATACATTCCCAGCGTGATCTGGGTGGGCCGGAGCGTGTCGAGCTCGGCCGTGGCATGCGTCACCATCGGCGCGTCTTCCAGGGTCAGTTATGACTGGCGACCTGCCGGTCGACGTAGTGTTCGAGTTCGCTGCCCGGGTCCTCGTTGCCCGTGCTGTCCTCGGCCACGGCTTCCTGCGCCACCGGCGCGGCGTGCGCGGGACGCGCATCGCCATCGGCACCCTTGGCTGCGCCCTGACCCGGGATCGGCCAGCATTCGCCCTCGGCCGCATCCAGCAGCGCAGGGGCACGTGCGGGATCGAAATCGGCCCACTGGCCGCCTTCCCACTTGCCCTTGGCCTCCTCGCAGTCGCACGCCCCGCCTTCACGCAGCACGTCCAGCGCCTCGTCGCGGCGCTCGCCCTTGGCGCGGGCCGCCAGCAAGACGCCCGGCGGCCGGGCGCCGCCCGGGTCCACGGACATGATCGACACGTCCCACACGGAAAAGCCGCGCGCATACAGCTTCTGCGCAGCCTGCTCGGCATCGGGGATGGACGCGAAGCGCCCGGCAACAATCGAAGACATGAAGTTTCTCCCTGTGTTCAGGCGTTGACGACTTCGCCGCCGTTGATATGGAGGATCTGTCCGGTGATATAGCTTGCCGCATCGGACGCCAGGAATACGTAGCCCGCCGCCACTTCGAATGGCTGCCCCGGACGACCCATTGGCGTTTTCTTGCCAAACTCGGCCACTTCCTCGGCGGTAAAGGTCGAGGGAATCAGTGGCGTCCAGATCGGGCCCGGCGCCACGCCGTTGACGCGGATGCCGCGCTCCACCACCTGCAGCGCCAGCGACCGCGTAAAGGCCACGATGGCGCCCTTGGTAGCAGAGTAGTCCAGCAGATGCGCACTGCCGCGATACGCGGTGACCGATGTCGTATTGAGGATCACGCTGCCCTGCCCCAGGTGCGGCAGGGCCGCACGCGTCACATGGAACATCGCGAACACGTTGGTCCGGAACGTGCGCTCCAGTTGGGCGGCGCTGACGTCTTCCAGCGATTCCTGCGGATGCTGCTCTGCCGCATTGTTGACCAGTACATCGAGCCGGCCGAACGTCTTCAGCGTGTCGGCCACCACCTTGTCTGCGTGTTCCACCTCGCCAATATCGCCGGCGATGGCCAGCGCGCGCTGCCCGGCCTCGGTGACCAGCCTCTCGGTCTCTCGCGCATCGGCCTGCTCGTCAAGGTAGGCGAAGGCAACATCGGCGCCCTCGCGGGCGAATGCCACGGCGATGGCACGGCCGATCCCGCTGTCGCCGCCGGTTACCAGCGCAACCTTGCCCTTCAGGCGCCCGCTGCCGACATAGTCGTCGGCGCCGCTGTCGGGCTTGGGCACCATTTCGTTTTCAAGGCCGGGCTGGCGGTCCTGATGCTGGGGCGGGAGTTTGCTTGGGGTGGACATGGGCGCTTCCGGTGCGATGATCAATGCAGACATGCGGCGCAAATTCCGTGCCGCGTCGCCGAACGTTGGCGGCCCTTTCGCGGCGCGCGTCTGGCGGACCTCCGGCGAACGCGTCGGCGCGGCTGGCGCCCCGGAGATGCGTAACGGTTACAAGGCGTGGCAACGATTGCCAAGGCCACGCACGGTCGAGCCGGGGCACGGCACAAACCTTGCTGCTTCCCGGCCAGTTCCTGCTCCGGAGGCCCGATACCCATGGCAAAACGCACGAGGCGGCTTGGCAAGGATGCGGCACTGATGGTGCCCATCGCTCACCTGCGTCCCACGCAGATCACCGTGGGCGCGTACCACGTCGCGCAGAAGATGCATGTCACCCGCCGGCTCGACCATGCCGACTTGCCGGCCTTTCTGGACCAGCACCGCGTGCATGTCGTGATCGGTCCCGAGCAGACGCTGTATATCGTCGATCATCACCACTGGGTGCGCGCATGGCTGGACATGGGCATCGACATGGTGCCGGCCCTTGTGCGCAACGACTTGAGCCACCTGTCGGTCCGCAAGTTCTGGAAGCGGATGACCGACGACCACATGGTCCACCCTTACGATGAACGCGGGCGGCGCCGGCCGATCAGTGAATTGCCGGTCGACGTCCACAGCATGCGCGACGACCCGTACCGCAGCCTGGAAGCATTCGTCCAGCTGGCCGGCGGCTATCGCAAGGTCAAGACCGCCTATTCCGACTTTCGCTGGGCCGACTTCTTCCGCAATCACATCAAGGGCCCGCTGGATACCCACCACACGTTTGCGGCCGCCCTGGCCAAGGGTCTGCAGCTCGCGACGAGCCCGAAGGCGCGCGACCTGCCCGGCTATCTCGGCCCCTGCAAAAAGACGCGTGGCAAGGCGTGATGCCGATCCGTCCGCGGTCGTCGGGAGGCAGCCGTCAGACGCCAGACGTCATTCGGCCGCCCTGCGCCCCGCGCCGACCCGTGCCTGCGCCCGCGCATTGTCGCGTGCCAGCGTGAGCACGCAGCACAGCAGCAGGTAGGCGCGCTTGAACTCGCCTGCCGCCTCGCGCGGGTTGCCCCGGCGAGCGTGGCGAAAGCCTGCGTCCAGGCGCGCCTCGATGCTGCGTTCCACATCGGGCTGCGTGTACAGCGACCGCGTACGGTTCTGCCACAGCGCCATGGTCGCGGTATGCCGGCCGTCGAGCGCGGCGGGCGAAAGCGCCTCGTCGTCCTTGCCCAGCACCAGCCGCATCTCGCACAACGCCTGCATCAGCACGCGTGCCTGGCGCAGGTCGTTGCCGCGCGGCGCGCGCACCGAGGCGCCTTTGCCATGCTGCGCCTTGGCGGCGAGCCGGGCTGGGGAGATCCGCCGCGCCATACGGCCGGAACCGGCTGCGCTGAGGTCGCCGGCAACGTCGGCGACATCGGCGACATCGGATGTGAGGGAATTTCCAGCAGTGGAAAGCGACTGACGCGTTTCCGTGAGAAAGGTTGCCGGGCTGCTGCTGTCAGCCTCGAGATAACCGATGACTGCGTGTTCCACCTTGCGCCTCGATTGCTATGCGTGTTCTGCTTGTTGTCGGTACAAGGAATCAATGCAATTGCCGTGCCGGTTGAAGCCGCGCGGCTGCGCGCCCCTTGGCTCCCCGCTACGCCGCCCGGCGGGCCGTCCCCGCGAGCGTGGCGGTACTTTCCAGCAGCGCCAGCAACCGCGCCTCGTCGGTACGGAGGCGCGCCGCTGTACGCGGTGCCGGTAAAGCCTGCAATGCGTCGGCCATGAATGCAGCCAGCACGTCAGGATGCACATAGCACTTGCGGCAGACCGCCACCGTGTTGCGCAGCCGCTGCGCCACGCTGCGAATCACCTCCACCATCGCCTTCTTGCGTGCCGCCTCGGTATCGGCGCGGGTCTTGCGCAGCAGCGCCAGCGCATGCACGCTGCCCGCCCAGGTGCGGAAGTCCTTGGCCGTGAACTCGCCGCCCGTCACCTCGTGCAGATAGGCGTTGACATCGGCCGAGCCGATCTCGCGTACCTCGCCGTCGCTGTCCTTGTACTTGAACAACTGCTGGCCCGGCAGGTCCGCGCAATTGCGCACCACCCGCGCCAGCCGCGCGTCGTTGACCGACACGTCATGCGTGACGCCGCTCTTGCCGGTGAACTGAAAGCGCAGGCGGCTGCCTTGCACGGCCACGTGCTTGCGCTTGAGCGTGGTCAGCCCGTAGGTGCGGTTCTGGGCTGCGTAGCGCGGCGTCCCCACGCGCACCAGCGTGGCGTCCAGCAGCGTCACCACGGCGGCCAGCACCTTCTCGCGCGGCATGCCATTGCGTGCCAGGTCGCGGGCCACGCGGCGGCGCAGATGGGGCAGCGCCTGCCCGAAGGCCATCAGCCGCGCGTACTTGTCGGCGTCGCGCAGCGCGGCCCAGTCGGGGTGATAGAGATACTGCTTGCGGCCACGCGCGTCGCGGCCCGTGGCCTGCAGGTGGCCGTCGGGGTCCAGGCAGATCCAGACCGATTCGTAGGCGGGCGGAATCGCCAGCGCATCGATGCGCGCCTGTGTGACGGCGTCCACGCGTTTGCCGTCAGGCAGGACATATGTGAAGCCCTTGCCTGTACGCCGCCGGGAGATGCCCGGCTCCCTGTCGTCGACGTGATGCAGCCCCGCCTTGCGCAAGGCTGCATCGAGCGAAGGGGTCTGGGTGTCGGGCTTGGCGACGGTGGTCGGGCTCATGTGCATGCGCCTACGCATGAGCCATGCCATCAAGGGCCGGGCCGCCGAACAGGGTGACGGCCCCAAGGCTTGAACTTTTTACCGATCGAAACTGACGCAGCCAGCCTGCTTTGCAAATTTCGTCGCCGAACGGGAATGCTTCTTGCGCGCCTGGCTTGCGTACATGCCGCCCATCCATCTCGCCGAAAGGCAAATGAAGGAGCCCCGTCATGCCCGAACATCGCAAGCCAGAACACCCACCCCGGCGATGGCCACGCCACGTGGCCGCCGCTGTCATCGCCCTGTGCGGCGCCGCAGCAATGTCGTTGGCTCTTGCTGCACCCCCGGGCGCGCCCCCGGCCGCACCCCCCGCCGCACGGTCCGCCCCCGATACACCGCTGGCACCGACCCCGCCCACACCGGCCAAACCGCCCGCCGTGTCGCTGTCCACCGACGACCTGCGCTTTGTGGATGAAGCGCAGATGACGAGCCACATGGAGATCGCGGCCAGCGAAATGGCGCTCGAAGTGTCGAAGGATCCGAAGGTCCACGCCTTCGCGCAGCAGATGTTGAAAGCCCACAAGGAGGCGCTGGGCACATTGCGCCGCATCGCCGCCGACAAGGGCATCACGCCGCAGGATCGCGTGCCGGAGGCGCCGGAGTTGACCCGGCTGAAATCGCTCAAGGATGAAGAATTCGACCAGGCCTATATCCGGACCATTGGCATCGACGCGCACGAGCAGGCCGTGCTGCTGTTCCAGAACCAGGCTACGCGCGGCAAGGACCCTGCCCTGCGCGCCTTTGCCGCCCGCATGCTGCCGGCGCTGCGCGACCACCTGAACCAGGCGCGTGCGATGGACCGGCGCGTGACGGCCCGCCGGTGATCCGCGGTCAGGCGCCGCGCCCAGCGGGCGGCTGCGCGGCAATGACCTGAGGGTCGTTCTCGTCGTCGTCGCCGCTGGCCAGCATCGCCTCGCGCGCCTTGTCCTCGCCGCCGTCACCGTTGCGCTCGGGCTCCAGCCCGTCGTCGTGATGCGGGGTCTTCGGCGCGGTCGATGCCTTCGACGGCCGCGCCGCCACAGCGGGCCCGGTACGGGCCTCGGTCACCATCTCGCGCAGCCAGCCCAGCAGCAGCTTGGTATAGGCACGCTGGCTGTCCTCGCTGGTCAGGCCGTGGTCGGCGCCCTTGAGCACGCGGTAGGTGATCGAACTGGCCTGGATGCAGGCATCGACGTAGCTCAGCACCGCCGTGTGCGGCACGATATTGTCGTGCTGCGAGGCCACCACCAGCACATCGCCCTTGAAGTTGGTGCAGGCACGCAGCGCGCGATTGGTGTCGGCGGCCACCACCTTGCGGCGGTAGGCCACCAGGTCCTGATCGCGGTGCAGCTGCCGTTTGGGCGACTCCCAGCCTTCGTCCATGTACAGCGCCGGGGCACGAAACGCGAGCCAGCGCACGGGCCTGAGTTCGCACAGCACCGCGGCCAGGTAGCCGCCGTAGCTGCTGCCCACCACCGCAATGGCGTTGCGGTCCACCTCGGGATGCCGCACCAGCATGTCATAGGCGGCCAGCACATCGGCCAGGTTGCGCATGCGGCTGACCGTCTCGTATTGCGAAGACGTGCCGGCGTGTCCGGTCAGGTCGAAGGTCATGCAGACCGCGCCCAGGCCGGCCACCTCGCGGGCGCGGGCCAGGTACTGCTGCTGGCTGCCACCCCAGCCATGCACGAACAGCACGCCGGGCAGCTTGGTGGCGGGCGAGATCACGGTACCTGCGATCATCCCCCCTTCGGTATGGATCTGTATCGATTCTTCATGCGTGGCCATCGGATGTGGACTCCAGTCTTGCGTATTTGGTCAGTGCGCCGACACTGCGGTCTTCTCCCTGAAAATAGACGTCCGCGTCGTCGGGCACGGTGGCGTCCTCGCCGTAGATCTCGCGTGTACACGCCGTCGCGCGCACGCATTGCGGATCGTCGCGGAACGCGGCCAGCGCCGCCAGTTCCGCGCCCGTGGCGCCGCCCACGCGCCACGACTGTTCCAGCACGCCCAGCCGGGGCCGGCCGTTGTCGGTGCCGAACGCCACATCGTAGTTGCAGCGCGACATCACCGAACCGGGAAAGCACTCGATGGCCGCCGCGTGATAGGCCAACGCGGCCTGCACGGCGTCGCGCTGGTGGACTTCGAGCGGATGGGTCAGCAGATCTTCCAGCGTGCCACGGACCACACGCAGCGTGGACCCGCCATAGACCTTGCGGCCGGTATTGTCGGGAGTCAGGTCCTGCGTGCCGCAATAGCTGGCGCACAGGTCGCCGATCTGTATCTGCCCCACGCTGAACGTGATCACGTCGTCGAGATTGCGCTCCAGCACCAGCCCTTCGCGCTTCACGCGCTCCGCGTCCAGCGCCTGCAGCGCGTGGTCCAGCTCCGCCTCGGTGGCCACCACCTGCTGGCCAAGGCCGCCAATCCCGCACGGTTCCTTGATGCGGACCTTGCCATCGCGGAGCATTGCCCGTGCGCCACGGCTGGCGTCGTCGATCGAGAACGCCGTGAAGCCGGGCAGCACGTGCGCGTGTATGCGGGCCGCGAACGTGTCGCTCCACCCGGCGGGGACGGCAGCGTCGGGCGCCACCCGCCCGTGCGAGATCGCCTTGGTGGCGATGAACGCATGCGGCACCACACCGCCCAGCAGGTCGTCCGCCCCGGCGATGCCAAGCTGGCGCGCGCTGTCGACGCCGGTCAGCGTATCGGCCGGCACGAAGTAGAGCCGGCCATCCGCGGGCCGGTGCGTGGCCGCGTCGTAGCTGCCGGCAAACGTGAAGCCGGCAAGCCTGGCCACCCGCTGGGCAATGCCCTTGAGCGTGGCGCCCTGGTGGCTGCCCGGGTCATCGCAATCGGCGCGGCCGTACACCACCACGCGGACGTCGCGTGGCTGCGGATCGGGGGCCGGGGCGGTATCCATGGCCACCGAGGTCGCTGCTGCATCGGGAGTCGGGGTTGCCAAGTCGGGCTCCTCTGCGGCTAGGCCGCGTGTTGTCGTGTCGGCGTTTCCGGTACGGGTGTAGCCGGTTGCCTGTGGCTACGCCGCGGCAGACGCCTGGGCGTCATCAACCGGTTTGCGGCGGGCGTGCCGCACGCGGGACTTTTCGGCGTGATTCACGTTGGCTTCGTCGATCGAATGGCTGCACTTGACGCCGCCCTCCTCGTCGGCCAGTTCGGCCAGATGGCGATAGAACGTCACCAGCTGGCGCAGTTCTTCCTCGTCGAGGTCTTCGATGGACACCAGGTGATTGCTGGCCTCGCGATGCGACGCCAGCAGTTCGTTGAGCTTCAGGTGAACCGCCATGGCGTCCTTGTTCTGGCTCTGCTGGATCAGGAACACCATCAGAAAGGTGACGATGGTGGTGCCCGTATTGATCACGAGCTGCCAGGTCTCGGAATACCCGAAGAGCGGGCCGGTGACGGCCCAGGCCAGGACGACGAAGACGGCGAGCGCGAAGGCCACCGGCGAGCCGGCCTGGCGGGTTGCGGCACCGGCGAAGCGGTCGAACAGGTGAAACAGGCGGCGACGCGTGGGCTGATGTGGCATGAAACGCTCCCGTGGCAAGGCAGGACTGTCTACATTGTAGGGAGCACCCCAACGCAGTTTCAGTCGGTGGCGTCCTACAAGGATGTCATCCGGCACCGTGACATGTCGTTTTTACAAGCAACGATCCGGATACCCGGGTGCCCCGGTGGGCATGGCGATTGCGTCTCACCGGCATGCCGGACGCGGCCTTGCCGCCGCGCGCCATCACTTACCAGACGAGGACCGCCATCATGCAAACGGAAAGCGAAGCACCCCGCCGTACCAGCCCCGACGACGAAGACGAACTGCTGCGCGAGCGTGTAGGGACCTGTATCGCGGAATTTTGCGGCGGTGACATGCCGGACGGCGTGGCGGTACATGTGGTGGAACGCCGCGTGACCATCACGGGCCAGGTCGAGGACATCGACATCGCCCAGCGCATCGAAAAGGCTGCATCGACGCCGCCGGGCATCCTCGGCGTATCGAACCAGTTGACGACGCGGGTGCCGCCGCCGCGCGAAGCGCCCGGGCAGCCCACGCAGGCCACGGGCATGCGCGCCGATCCGGCAGAGAAGCCGCCTGGCCAGATCAACCACAAGGTCTAGCAACGGAGTCGGCCCCGCCCCCCGGCAAGGGAACGGGGCCGCGCGCGCCAGCCAGGCGCCGGCTGAACGCCGCGCCCGCCGACACTCCGGTTCAGTCCAGGCCGCTCAGGCCCACGGGTCGTACCGGTCCTTTTCCCAGTACGGCGAAATGCCGTAGTACTCGTGGATGCTGGTGGCCCACTGCGAATTCGCCATGGTGGGCCAGTGCTCCTTGTCGAAGCCCGGCGCCGCCTTGATGCGCTCCTTTTCTATGCCGAGCACAAAGCACTTGCGACGCGTGTCCAGCGTCAGCGCCGACCATGGCAGCGCATGGAGCTTTTCACCGATACCCAGAAAGCCGCCCATCGCCAGAACCGCATAGGCGATACGGCCGCCGAGCACGTCCAGCATGATGTGGTCGATGGTGCCGATTTCCTCGCCGGACGGATCGACCACCTTGTTGCCCTCGAGCGTGTCGGACGCCATCACGAACGGCCCGCATCCGGCCGTGGTCTGGTCAACGTCGCCAATGATAGACGCGCCGCGCGGCGGCGCACCGGCGGGCGGGGTCTGCGGGTCCATGGGCTTCATGAGCGGTTCCTCCAGGGGTGGACAGTTGAACGGCAAAGCACTGCAAAGTCAAAAGACGCCGGGCGGTGCCCAGTTCGTCCGGTTAGCGGCTCGCCGGCACCGGCGGGGCCAGCGGGTCGAAATCCTCCCAGCGGCCGTCGCGCCACTGGCCTTTCGCACGCTCGACATCGCGCGCGCCGCCACGGCGAAGTTCGCTGGCCACCAGCGCCGTGTTGGCATCACTGACATGGGCGGCCAGCAGCACGCCGGCGTGCCGCACCGGGCCCGTGCCGCGCTCGGTGCCGGCCAGCGCGCCCATCAGCGACCCGGCATAGGCACCCACGCCCGTGGCAAACGCCATGACCAGAACCAGTACCCACGGCTGCACCGACGCGGCGCCGAACCAGGCGCGAGCGGCGGCCACCAGACAGATCCCCACCGCAAAGCCCAGCGCGGCACCGATCGCGATGCCTCGCCCGGCACCGGGGCCAGCCTTGCGCGCACCGGGGTCCACGGCCTCGTCTCCCCCTATGGGGAAGGTGGCGTGCTGACCTGGCGGATTCACATAGAACATGGTCAGATCGTCCTGCCTGACGCCCTTGGCCATCAAACGTGATGCAGCAGTCTCGGCCCGGGCAAACGTTTCGAATCGTCCTGCGATGATCGTAGACATCCTGAGGCTCCGTTCAAAGGCATGTTGCAGTGCGAGGGTGGGGCAGCGATCACATCACGACCGCACGGGCGAGGAAACCGCCCTCGGCCGTTCCCGACCCCATCCCCCCTCAACGCTTCTTGTCGCCGCGATCGCTGACGCCGGTGCGATGCGCCGCGGCCTTTTCGCCTGCGGGCTGGTGTTCGCTGCCCTTCTTGAGCTTCCAGTCCACATCGTCGCGGCGCGTGGCGGTCTGACGCTCGGCATGTTCGGCAGCCCCGGGCGAAATCGGGTCACTGGCCGGGAAGGTCATGTCGAGCGATTCATCCACGGCGGCCTGGTAGGTCTTGCCGGCCTTGTCAGACTTGCCGGCCCCGGCCTTGTCCGCCGACTGGGTGGACGGCTTGTTCGACGGCTTGGCCGAAGGCTTGTGTGAACCCTTCGAAGCATGGGCATGTGACATGGCATCTCTCCTGTTCGGAATCGAATTCGGGTCCCTTGTATGCGGGGCGCCGTCTCTGAGCGATGCAAACGCCGGGCCAGCGCCGCACACCGCGCGCGCCGCCGTGGCAGGGTGCGCGCAGCGGCGCGTCATGCCGGGAATCGGACGGAAAATGTGAAGGAGAGGCCGGCGGTGGCGCTGCAGATTGTGCGCCATGCGGTAAAAAGTGCTCAGGCCGGACTGGCCGTCTTCACGCGGGGAAAGCGCACGGCAATGCAGACCGTGACGTTGTCGGTGTCGCCGCAGTTCTCGGCCGTCAGCGCGGCACCTTGCAGTTCCACCATGCGGCGGGTCAGCAGCAGCGCGGTACTCTGGCGCGGCGAATGCCCGCCCCCGGCCGGCGAGCGCCGCCCGAAGAAATCGCTCAACGCGGCAAGCCTGCCCTCGCCCCGCGAGCGTTCCACGGGCGGGCTTTCGGTGATGCGGAACTTGACGAAGTCGGGTTCGGCGCTCAGGTACACCCGTACCGATCCGCCTGCCGCCGCGCGCCAGATGCAATGGACCAGCAGATGCCGGAGCAGCGCCCCGATGCGCAGGGCGTCGCCGGGCACCGTAAAGCCGGCGCCCGTGTTGTCCTGGGCGTCCAGTGCCGCCAGGATGACCCCGCGCGCCTCGGCGGCGGCCCGTTTGTCCTCGATGGCCAGCCCCGCCAGCACGCGCAGATCGGTTTCTTCCCACGACGGGCGACGATCGTCGGCCAGCAGCCGCACCCCTTCTTCCATTTCCTCGATCAGCGCCAGTTGCTGCTGCATGCCCGAGCGCATGCCATCCAGCGCCCGCTGCGCCGGGGCCGCCAGCGAGTCGATCGAGCGGTCCAGCACATAGCTCCAGCTCTGGATCGCATTGAGCGACGACCGCAGGTCGTGCGCGGCCTGCTCGATCAGCGCACCCACCTCGCCGATGCTGCGCACGGCGGGCGGGGCGTCGTCTGGGGCACCGCCACCGGCCGAAGGCGGCACGGCAGCGGGGGGAATGCGCGGAGCGTCAGTCATGTTCAACCATCGGATCGGCAATCAATTCGGAAACCCTCATGGGTTTCACACCACGCAAGAACCATGCACTGACACCGTCAGCCTGTCTTGCGCGCCACGCCGCATGCGTACGCAGCAGCCCTGTCCGACACCGCTCATGAGGCGGCAGGCGGGCTGGCGTCGCCGCCACGTGCTGCCCGCAGCCATTCCGGCAGTTCGCCCTTGGCTGCATAGTCCTCCAGCCGGTTGTACAAAGTCTTCAAACTGATGCCCAGAATTTCCGCTGCATGCTTCTTCACGCCGGCACATTGCTCCAGCGTGGCGAAGATCAGCTGGCGGTCCGCCTCGGCCAGCGACATGCCCACCGGCACCGACACCACGGCCGTGCCGGTGCTGGGCGCGGCCGCCACCTGCAGCGGGATCTGGACCTCGGTGATGACGTCCTGGTCGGCCATGATGTAGGCGCGCTGCACGAAATTGCGCAGCTCGCGCACGTTGCCGGGCCACGAATGCATGCGCAGGCTTTCCAGCACGGCGGACGAGAACCGGCGCTGCGTGCCCTGCTCCGCGTTCAGTTGCTCCAGCATCGTGTTGGCGATCTGCACCACGTCGTCGCCCCGGGCGCGCAGCGGCGGCAGTTCGATCGGGAACACATTGAGCCGGTGATACAGGTCGGCGCGCAGCTTGCCTTCGGCCACGGCCTCCTCGGGGTTGCGGTTGGTGGCGGCCAGCACGCGGACGTCGGCGTGGGTCTCGCGGTTGGTCCCCACGCGCATGAACGAGCCGGTTTCCAGCACGCGCAGCAGTTTCACCTGCAGTTCCAGCGGCATCTCGGTGATTTCGTCGAGGAACAGCGTGCCACCGTCGGCGCGTTCGAAGTAGCCCTTGTGCTGGCGATCCGCGCCCGTGAAGCTGCCGCGTTCGTGGCCGAACATCTCGGTCTCGATCAGCGTGGGCGAGATCGCCCCGCAGTTGACGGCCAGGAACGGCTGGCGGCGGCGCGCCGACAGTTCGTGCACGGTCTGGGCGGCCAGTTCCTTGCCCGTACCGCTTTCGCCGATCAGCAGCACAGTGGCCTCGGTGGGCCCGACCTTGCTGAGCTGGTCGTAGACGGTCTGCATGGCCTCCGAGCTGCCCAGCAGGCGCCCAAAGCGCCCGTAGCGGCGCAGTTCGCCACGCAGCGAATGCACTTCGGCACGGAGTTCGCTGGTGGTGGCAATGCGCTTGAGCACCGTCTGCAGCCGCGTGACGTTGATCGGCTTGACCAGGTAGTCGGTGGCGCCCAGGCGCAACGCCTCGACGGCCGATTCCACGCTGGCATAGCCGGTGGTCAGGATCACTTCGACCCCAGCGGAGCCGACTTCGTCGAACAGTTCCATGCCGTTGCCGTCCGGCAACCGAAGATCGGCCAGGATGGCATCGGGCATGCGCCAGCCGATCTGCAGTCGCGCTTCGCGCAGGCTGTTGGCGCTGGCCGAGGAAAAGCCTTCGATCGCGACGATCTCTGCCAGCGCCGCACAGGCGTTTTCGTCGTCGTCAACGATCAGGATATGTGGCATAGGAAGGTCGGGTGGCGTCGTATGACCGGCGTCTGTTTGTCATGGGCCTGCAGGTGGCGGCTGGTTGGCCAGGGCGTATGCGGACGGCACACGCCTGAGGATAGGCTGAAGTGTAACGACCGTCCCCTGGCCACGATGCCGGTGTCCGTCTGACACGCCTGTGGGACCTTGCCGCAACAGCGTTTCAGGCTGTAGCCACCCGGCGCGTGAACAGATAGCATGATAGACATCTTCCACCATTGCGACGCGCCCGCGCGCACCGGCCGCCCCCAAAGTTTTTCCACGCCGGACCGCAGGCTCCCTCTACGCCCGTGTCAACCACCGCCACGCTCCCTTCCGGCCGTCCCGCCGCGCCGCCGCGCCCGGCGGGACGCCGCGCCGCACCCGCGCAGGTTTCGCTGCTGTGGGAAAGTACTTCGCCAGCCATGCAGCGGCTGATCGGCCAGCTGAACCGGGTGGCAGCCACCGACGTCACGATGCTTGCCGTGGGCGAAAGCGGCAGCGGCAAGGAGGTGGTGGCGCGCGCCGTGCATGAACGCAGCAGCCGCCGGTCGGGCCCGTTCGTGGCCGTCAATTGCGGCGCCATCGCGCCCACGCTGATCGAATCGGAGTTGTTCGGCCACGAGAAAGGCGGGTTCACCGGCGCGCTGGAACAAAAGGCGGGCTACTTCGAGCAGGCCCAGGGCGGCACGCTGTTCCTGGACGAAGTTACCGAAATGCCGCTGGAGATGCAGATCAAGCTGCTGCGCGTGCTGGAAAGCCGGTCGTTCCACCGCGTGGGCGGCGATGCGCCGATGATCAGCGACGTACGCATCCTGGCCGCCACCAACCGCGACCCCATGGACGCGGTGCGCGGGGGCCAGCTGCGCGAGGACTTGCTGTACCGGCTGGCCGTGTTCCCGCTGCATATTCCGCCGCTGCGCGAGCGTCCCGAGGACATCATTCCGCTGGCGCGCCATTTCCTGGACGAGTTCAACGCGATGGAGCAGACGGAAAAGTCTTTCTCTCCCGGCTCGCTGGAACGGCTGGTGCGCTACGACTGGCCCGGCAATGTGCGGGAGCTGAAGAACTCCATCTACCGCGCCTACATCCTTGCCGACCGTCAGGTCGAGATCGGCAACCCGGGCCTGGCCAGCCAGCCGCCCCGCCCCACCACCGTGGACGGCGTGGTCAGCGTGCGCGTGGGAACCACGCTGGCCGACACGCAGCGCGAAATCATCCTGGCCACCCTGGCCAAGTACGACGGCGACAAGCGCCAGGCCGCCAAGGTGCTGGGCATCAGCCTCAAGACGCTGTACAACCGTCTCGACGTGTATCGGGCGAGCTGATCGCCCGGCTTCCACGTCCGACCTTCCACCTTCTCCCCGGCGGGCCGCCTGGCGTCCGCCAGTCCACACGCCCGCCTGGCCCCGTTCGGGTGTCCTGAATGCACGCATTCCCATCAGGGCATTCCTGCGTCCCCGCCATTTCGACCCTGTATTTCTTACATCGCCCGCCCGGCAGCGGCGTTGGCGTCATCCGTGCCAACCCTTGCTGCGCCGCACTTCCAGCGCGATGCCGGCGCCCGGCGCCCGGCTGGCACGTCCTCTGCATGTCCTTATGGAATTGACATGACGCGCGCCCGCTTGTCCTACGGGGCGCCCACGGCCAGAGGACGTGTGACGTGCGCATTTGCCAAATCAACCTGACGGAATCGCGAGCCCTGGACAACGACGCCCTGGTGCGCACCGCCAGGCTCGGATTCGACCATATCCTGCTGGCCGGCTGGTCAGCTTCCCATTCCCGCCCCGACGTCCTGAAAGCGGCGTTCGAAGCGTGCCGCAAGCACGGCCTGGCGCCGCTGCTGGATCTTGCGCTGGACCGGCTTCCCAGCGACACGGCGGCCATGCATGACGGCTGGATCGATCATGCCCGCCCCGCCGGCAGCCCGGATGCCACCGACAACCACCTGCCCGGCGTTCGCGTGCGCTGGTTCGACGACGCCACGGCGGGGCAGTTGCTGGCCTGGTGGACCGCCCAGCTCGGCGATGCCCTGGCCGCAGGCGCCGCCGGCTTCTGCTGCAGGGCACCATCGCGTGTGGCGGGTCGGCACTGGGCCCAACTGATAGAGGCGCTGCAACGCGACACCCCACCGGGCGATGGCGGCAAGCCGATATTCCTGGCCTGGACCCCGGGCAGCACCCCCCAGCAGCTCGATGACCTGGCCGCCGCGCCGTTCGACGGCGCGTTCTCGTCGCTGCCATGGTGGGACTATCGCAGCGCCTGGCTGACCGAGGAAATCGCGCGCCTGCGCCGCTTTGGACGCGTGCTGGCCGCGCCCGCGCTGGCCCCTGACGGCGTTGACGTGCTGGCTGCCCGCCGGGCGTTGTGGACGGCCGCCGCCATCGGCGACGGATGGCTGGTGCCCGCCGGTTACGAGACCGGCGCCGCAGCCGCGCATGGGGCACCGGGCGCGGCGCTCGACGCGTCACCCGGCGCGCAGGCCGACGGCCATCCCGACGATATCGTCGACGCGCCTTACGACCTGACCCATGAACTGATGCAGGCCAACGCCTGGCTCGCCGCCCGCGATGACGAACCCGCCGTGGCGGTGCGACAGGTCAGCGGGCCCGATGCCCCGCTGACCGTGCTGGCCCGCGTGCCGCGCCACCTGGCCAACGGCGCCGCGGGGAAACCGGCGCTGACCGTGGTGCTGAACCCCTGCCCCGTGCAGCCTGCGTCGTTTGGCGTCGACCGGGTGCTGAGCGGCCTGCCGCAGCCGGCGGCCACCCTGACGCCCGTGAACGGCGGCCCCGGGGGCACGCTGGAAGACGGTCTCGACAACCTGAGCCCATGCAGCACGATCACGCTGCCGCCCGCCGATATCCGCCTGTTCGAGGCCGTGCCCGCGCCCGTGATCGCGACGAACGGGCGCAAGGATACGCGCAACGGCACCCGTAAATCAGCGGGACGGTCGGCCGACCGCGCGCTGGCCGCCGCCATGGAAGCGCCGCGCGTGGCCATCGAGAACCTGTCGCCGGCCACCGACAACGGCCGCTTTGCCGTGCGCCGCACCGTGGGCGAACGCGTGGAAGTCAGCGCCGATATCTGGATGGACGGTCACGACAAGCTGGCCGCCGTGGTGCTGTGGCGCGGCCCCGGCGAACAGGCGTGGCACAGGGCGCCGATGGTCCACATCGTCAACGACCGCTGGCGCGGCAGTTTCCCGATGGTGGCCATGGGTCGCCATGAATTCACGGTCGAAGCCTGGCGCGATACCTTCGCCAGCTGGCTCGACGAAGTCGGCAAGAAGCGCAAGGCCGGCGTCAATATCAAGCTGGAAATCGAGGAAGGCGCGCGCCTGGTGGCCGCCACGCTCGGCACGCCGGAAGCCAGCGCCGTCGCCGATGCCGGCGCGATCCTGGCCGACCTGTCGGCGGCGGCCGACGACGCCCTGCGCCTGGAAATCCTGCTGTCGCCGCGTACCGAGGCCGCCATGCGTGCGGCGATGGAAACCCCGGCGGGCCGTCCGTTCGCCAGCCGATATCCCACCACCATGCCGGTCGAGGCGGACCGTCTGGCCGGCCGCTTTGCCAGCTGGTACGAACTGTTCCCGCGCTCCGAGAGCGGCGACGTAAATCGGCACGGCACGTTCGACGACGTGATCCGCCGCCTGCCCGCCATTCGCGCGATGGGCTTCGACGTACTGTACTTTCCGCCGATCCACCCAATCGGGCAGGCGCACCGCAAGGGCAAGAACAACAGCCTGAAGGCCGAGCCCGGCGACGTGGGCAGCCCGTACGCGATTGGCAGCACCGAGGGCGGCCACGACGCCATCCATCCGCAGCTTGGCACGCTGGAGGACTTCCAGCGCCTGCGCCGGGCCGCCAGCGACATGGGCATCGAACTGGCGCTCGACTTCGCCATCCAGTGTTCGCCTGACCATCCCTGGCTGCGCGAGCACCCCGAGTGGTTTTCCCATCGGCCGGACGGCACGCTGCGCTATGCCGAGAATCCGCCCAAGAAGTACGAGGACATCGTCAACGTCGATTTCTATGCAGCGCCACCGGCCGGCGAGCAGCTCTGGCAGGCGCTGCGCGACGTGGTGATGTTCTGGGCCGATCAGGGCGTGCGCATTTTCCGCGTGGACAATCCGCACACCAAGCCGCTGCCGTTCTGGGAATGGATGATCGCGGACGTGCGGGCAAAACACCCCGACACGCTGTTCCTGGCCGAGGCCTTCACGCGGCCCAAGATGATGGCGCGGCTGGCCAAGCTGGGCTTTTCCCAGTCGTACACGTACTTCACCTGGCGCAACACCAAGGCCGAGCTGATCGAGTACATGACCGAGCTGACGCAAAGCCCGCTGCGCGAGTTCTATCGCCCGCACTTCTTCGTCAACACGCCCGATATCAACCCGTTCTTCCTGCACGGCGGCGAGCGCCCGGCGTTCCTGATCCGCGCCGCGCTGGCCACGCTGCTGTCGGGCCTCTGGGGCATGTACAACGGCTTCGAGGTCTGCGAGAGCGCGCCGCTGATCCTGAACGGCGTGGAGCGCGAGGAATACCTCGACTCCGAGAAGTACGAACTGCGCGTGCGCGACTGGCAGGCGCCGGGCAACATCGTGGCCGAAATCTCGCGGCTGAATCAGATCCGCGCGAGCCACCCGGCCCTGCAGAACCACCTGGGCCTGCGCTTCTATCACGCCAGCGACGATGCCGTGCTGTACTTTGCACGCTTCGTGCCCACCGGGGCCGAACACGCCGGCGCATTTGGCGACGACGTGCTGCTGGCCGCCATCAGCCTGGATCCGCGCGCCGCGCGCGAGACCGACATCGAACTGCCGCTATGGGAATGGGGCCTGCCGGACAATGCCGCGCTGGACGCCGAGGACCAGATGTTCGGCACGCGCTTCACGTGGCACGGCAAGCGCCAGCACATCCGCCTGAATCCGCACGAACTGCCGTTCGCGCTCTGGCACGTCAGGCCTCAACAACAACCGGGAGACACGGCATGAAGCGACTCTCCGAGGGCGCCAACGCCGCACTGCTCAACGCCGACCCGCTCTGGTACAAGGACGCGGTGATCTACCAGTTGCACATCAAGTCGTTCTACGACGCCAATGGCGACGGCGTGGGCGACTTTGCCGGGCTGCATGCCAAGCTGGACTACCTGGTCAGCCTGGGCGTCGATACGATCTGGCTGCTGCCGTTCTACCCGTCGCCACGCCGTGACGATGGCTACGACATTGCCGACTACCGCAACGTCCACCCCGACTACGGCACGCTGGCCGAGGCCCGGCGGTTCGTGTCCGCGGCGCATGCCCGCGGCCTGCGCGTGGTCACCGAGCTGGTCATCAACCACACGTCCGACCAGCACCCGTGGTTCCAGCGCGCGCGCCGGGCCAAGCCCGGGTCCGCCGCCCGCAACTATTACGTGTGGTCCGACAACGACCAGAAGTACGCCGGCACCCGCATCATCTTCTGCGATACCGAGAAGTCCAACTGGAGCTGGGACCCCGAGGCCGGCGCGTATTTCTGGCATCGCTTCTACTCGCATCAGCCGGACCTGAACTTCGACAATCCGCAGGTGCTTAACGAAGTGCTGTCGGTCATGCGGTTCTGGCTCGACATCGGCATCGACGGCCTGCGCCTTGACGCGGTGCCTTACCTGGTGGAGCGCGAAGGCACCAGCAACGAGAACCTGCCCGAGACGCACGCGGTGATCCGCAAGATCCGCCGCCACCTGGATGAACGGTATCCGGGCCGCATGCTGCTGGCCGAGGCCAACATGTGGCCCGAGGACGCCCAGCAGTATTTCGGCGGGGCCAGCGGCGGCGGCACCGCCGACACCACCGGCGCCGCCAGCCCGGACGGCGGCATCCAGGGCGACGAATGCCATATGTCGTTCCACTTCCCGCTGATGCCACGCATGTACATGGCCATCGCGCGCGAGGACCGGTTCCCGATCACCGACATCATGCGGCAGACCCCCGAGGTGCCGCCGAACTGCCAGTGGGCGATCTTCCTGCGCAACCACGACGAACTGACGCTCGAAATGGTAACCAGCAGCGAGCGCGACTACCTGTGGGAGGTCTACGCTTCGGATCGCCGCGCCCGCATCAACCTGGGCATCCGCCGGCGGCTGGCGCCGCTCATGGAACGCGACCGCCGCCGCATCGAACTGATGAACAGCCTGCTGTTCTCGATGCCGGGCACGCCCGTGATCTACTACGGCGACGAAATCGGCATGGGGGACAACATTCACCTGGGCGACCGCGACGGCGTGCGCACGCCGATGCAGTGGTCGCCGGACCGCAACGGCGGCTTCTCGCACGCCGACCCCGAGCGCCTGGTGCTGCCGCCGCTGCAGGGTCCGCTGTACGGCTACGAGGCCGTCAATGTCGAAGCGCAAACGCGCGACCCGCATTCGCTGCTGAACTGGATGCGCCGCATGCTGGCGCTGCGCCGCCAGCACCGCGCCTTTGGCCGCGGCACGTTGCGCTTTCTGTTTCCGGGCAATCGCAAGATCCTGGCGTACCTGCGCGAATACGACGGCGAGCACATCCTGTGCGTGGCCAACCTGTCGCGCGCGCCGCAGGCCGTGGAACTCGACCTGTCGCAGTTCAATGGCCGCGTGCCCGTCGAAATGCTCGGCGCCACGCCCTTTCCCGCCATCGGCCAGCTGACTTACCTGCTCACGCTGCCGCCGTATGGCTTCTACTGGTTCGTGCTGAGCGAGGACGCGCAGCCGCCGTCATGGCACGTCAACGCACCGGAGCAGATGGTGGATCAGGTCACGCTGGTGCTGCAAAATCTTGGCGGACGTTCCGAACTGACCGACGCGGCGCGCCGCGTGCTGACCACCGAGGTCCTGCCGAACTACCTGGCGCGGCGCCGCTGGTTCGCATCCAAGGGCGAACGCATCGAGCGCGTGAACGTGGCCTATGCGTGGCCCGTGGCCCGCGTGGGCAACAGCGAGGAGGTCTGGCACTGCGAGGTCGAGGTATCGCTGCCGGGCCGCACCGAGTGCTACCAGTTGCCGGTGGCCCTGCTGTGGGACCGTGAAAATACCGATGGCATGTCGCAACTGATGACGGGCCTGTCGATGGCCCGCATCCGGCGCGGCGCCCGCGTGGGCGTGGCCACCGACGGCTTCGTGGTGGAATCCTACGCCCGCGCCGTGGTGCAGTCGCTGCGGGACAACGTCAGCGCCGAAACCCCGCACGGCACCATCCGTTACCTGGCCGAACCGGGGCTGTCCGAGGCCCCGCTCGAAGACGAGCCAGTACAGTGGATGTCGGCCGAACAATCGAACAGTTCACTGGCGTTCGGCAACACGGGGGTACTGAAGCTGGTGCGGCGCGTGGCCGGGGGCATCCACCCCGAAGCCGAGATGACGCGCTACCTGACCAGCCACGGCTACACCCATTCGGCACCGTTGCTGGGCGAAGTCGTTCGCACCGGCGCCGATGGCACGCCGCACACGCTGATGCTGCTGCAGGGCTACATCCTCAACCAGGGCGACGGTTGGGACTGGACGCTGGACTATCTGGGCCGGTCGATCGACGATGCCCTGCCGGCGGCCGAAACCGGCAACGAGGACGAGTTCGGCGAAGCCATGGCCGGCTACGCCACCATGGTCGGCACGCTTGGCAGGCGCCTGGCCGAACTGCATGCGGTCCTGGCGCAGCCGACCGATGAAGACGCATTCGCGCCGGTACCCGCCACCGAGGCGCAGGCTATCGACTGGGCAGAGGAAGCCCTGCGCTCGCTGGAGGAGGCACTGGGACTGCTCGAAGCGCGCCGCGCCAATGCCACGGGCACGTTCGCCGCGGACATCGACACGCTGCTGGCCGCGCGCGGCCAGCTGCCGCATCTGGTGTCGCGCCTGGCCGCCGCCGCGCCCGACAGCCTGCAAACCCGCATTCACGGCGACTTCCACCTGGGTCAGGTGCTGATCGCCCAGAACGACACCTACCTGGTGGACTTCGAAGGCGAGCCGCGCCAGCCGCTGGCGTTCCGCCGGCGCAAGACCTCGCCGCTGCGCGACGTGGCCGGGCTGCTGCGGTCCATCGACTACGCCGCCGCCACGGTCGGCACGGACCGCCAGGAGCGCACGCACGCCGCGCTGCCGCCGGCACAGGCGGATCGCCGTGCCGCGCTGCTGGATCGCTTCCGCAACACCGCCGGCGAAGCGTTCCTGAACTGCTACCAGCAGGCCATGTCGGCCGCGCCCCAGCCCTGGGCCGCCGCCGGCCAGCTGCAACCGCTGCTGCACCTGTTCCTGCTGGAGCGCGCTGCCTATGAAGTGGGTTACGAGGCGGCCAACCGCGTGGCCTGGATCGACCTGCCGACCAGTGGCCTGGCGCGCCTGGTCCGCAAGCTGCTGGGAGACGACCATGGCCAGGAATGATGCCGCCGCGCTTGCATTACCGGCGCCGACGCTGCCCGGGCCGGTCATCGATGCGTTGCGCGAGGCGCGCCTGGCCGATCCGTTCGGCGTACTGGGCCCCCACCGCGACGAACACGGCGTGGTGGTACGCACCATCGTGCCCGGCGCGGCAGCCGTCCAGCTGACCCGCGCCGATGGCGAATTCCTGGCCGACATGGTCCGGTTGCACGCCGACGGCGTGTTTGCCGGCCGCCTGCCCGGCTTCGAAGGCCGGCAACCGGCCGCCCCCGACTACCGGCTGCGCATCCGCTGGCCGGACGGCAGCGAGCAGTTCGGCGCGGACCCGTATGCGTTCGGGCTGCTGCTGGGCGAACTCGACCTGCACCTGTTCAACGAGGGCCGTCACCTGGAACTTGGCAAGTGCCTGGGCGCGCAATGCCTGACGATCGACGGTGAGCCGGGTGTCCGGTTTGCCGTGTGGGCGCCGAATGCGCGGCGCGTGTCCGTGATTGGCGACTTCAATGGCTGGAACGCGGCGCGGCATCCCATGCGCCTGCGCCACGGCGCGGGTATCTGGGAACTGTTCGTCCCGCAGGGCATGGGCGTCGGGCCGGGCAGCCGGTACAAGTACGACATGACCGGCCCGCATGGCGAAGTGCTGCCCGACAAGGCCGATCCGGTGGCGCAAGCCACCGAACTGCCGCCGGCCACCGCGTCGGTGGTGGCGTGCGCCGGGCATGCCGCGCCGCCGTTCCGCTGGAACGATGCCGCGTGGATGGAACAGCGTGCCCGCACCGACCCCCACGCCGCGCCGATGTCGGTCTACGAACTGCACGTGATGTCCTGGCAGCGCGCAGCCAACGACAGCGGCCGGGGCTGGGAAATCCTGGCCGAGCGGCTGGTGCCCTATGTGCGCGACCTCGGCTTCACGCATATCGAGCTGCTGCCCATCACCGAGCACCCGTTCGGGGGATCGTGGGGCTACCAGCCGCTGTCGCTGTTCGCGCCCACGGCGCGCCTGGGATCGCCCGAACAGTTCGCGTCGTTCATCGACCGCTGCCACCAGGCCGGCATCGGCGTGATCCTGGACTGGGTGCCGGCGCACTTTCCGACCGACCCCCACGGGCTGGCGATGTTCGACGGCACGGCGCTGTATGAACACCAGGACCCGCGCGAGGGCTATCACCAGGACTGGAACACGCTGATCTACAACCTGGGCCGCAACGAGGTGCGCGGCTTCCTGCTGGCCAATGCCGTCCACTGGCTCGAACACTTCCATGCCGACGCGCTGCGCGTGGATGCGGTGGCGTCGATGCTCTATCGCGACTACAGCCGCAAGTCGGGCCAGTGGGTGCCAAACCGTTTTGGCGGCCGCGAGAACCTGGAATCGGTGGCCTTCCTGCGCGAGATGAACACCGTGGTGCACGAACGCTGTCCCGGCGCGCTGACCATCGCCGAGGAATCCACCGCCTGGCCCGGCGTCACGGCCAGTGTGGAATCGGGCGGACTGGGCTTCAATTTCAAGTGGAACATGGGCTGGATGCACGACACGCTGCGCTACCTTGGGCACGAGCCGATCCATCGCCCCTGGCACCACGGCGACATGACGTTCGGCATGGTCTACGCGTGGTCGGAGGCGTTCGTGCTGCCGCTGTCCCACGACGAGGTGGTGCATGGCAAGGGATCGATGATCGGCAAGGCGCCCGGGGACGACTGGCAGCGATTTGCCAACCTGCGCGCGTACTACGGCTTCATGTGGACCCACCCCGGCAAGAAGCTGCTGTTCATGGGCGGCGAGTTCGCGCAGTGGCGCGAATGGAACCATGACGACGAGCTGGACTGGGCGCTGCTGGACCAGCCCGCCCATCGCGGCGTGCATTCGCTGGTGCGCGACCTGAACCGCCTGTACCGCGACCTGCCCGCGCTGCACGCGATGGACCATCGGCCTGAAGGCTTCCAGTGGATCGTGGGCGACGACCACCAGAACAGCGTGTTCGCCTACCTGCGGCGCGCCGCGCCCGACAGCCAGGACGTGGTGCTGGTCGTCGTCAACATGACGCCGGTGCCGCGCCATGGCTACCGCCTGGGTGTGCCGTTCGCCGGGACATGGGAGGAATGCCTGAACACCGACGCCGAAATCTATGGCGGCAGCAATCTGGGCAATGGCGGGCGCGTGCAGGCCGACGCAACGCCATCGCACGGCCAGCCCGCGTCGTTCTCGCTGACCCTGCCGCCGCTGGCCACGCTGATTCTGCGGTATGCGCCGGAGCATGCCCGGTGACACCGGAGCGCGCGCTGCCCGCGCGGCGGGCCATGACGACAACCGACAACCATAACCAGAACAACGAGGAGCTTTACGCATGGCGAGCCTTACCGTTGATCGCCTGCTGCCCGGCAAGCCGTATCCGCTTGGCGCCCATTGGGACGGACTCGGCGTCAATTTCGCGGTGTTCTCCGCGAACGCCAGCCGCATCGACCTGTGCCTGTTCTCGCCAAACGGGCGCAAGGAAGTGCAGCGCCTGGCGCTGCCCGAATGTACCGACGAGATCTGGCATGGCTACCTGCCGCACGCCCAGCCGGGCCTGCAATACGGCTTCCGCGCGTTCGGGCCCTACGAACCCACGCGCGGCCACCGCTTCAACCCGCACAAGCTGCTGCTTGACCCCTACGCCCGTGCGCTGAGCGGGCCGGTGCGATGGTCCGATGCGCTGTTTGGCTACCGCCTCAACAGCCCGCGCGCCGACCTCACGCCCGACCGCCGCGACAGCGCGCCGACGATGCCCAAGGCGGTCGTCATCGACGAGAGCTTCAACTGGGGCGATGACCGGCCGCCCCAACAGCCGTGGGCCACGACCTCGATCTACGAGGTGCACGTGCGCGGCGTGTCGATGCTGCGCGAGGACGTGCTGCCGCAATACCGCGGCACCTTTGCCGCGCTGGCCGATCCGCGCTTCATCGAGCACCTGCTCAAGCTGGGCGTCACGGCGATCGAACTGCTGCCCGTCCACGCGTTCCTGCAGGATCGCTTCCTGATCGAGCGCGGCCTGCGCAACTACTGGGGCTACAACACGCTGGCATTCTTTGCCCCCGAGCCGCTCTACCTGTCCGGCCGCCAGCACCACGAGGTGAAGATCGCGATCCGGCGCCTGCACGCGGCCGGCATCGAGGTGATTCTGGACGTGGTCTACAACCACACGTGCGAGGGCAACGAACTGGGGCCCACGATGTCGTGGCGCGGGCTGGACAATGCCAGCTACTACCGGCTGATACCCGGCGACGAGCGCCATTACATCAACGACACCGGCTGCGGCAACACGCTGAACCTGTCGCACCCGCGCGTGCTGCAGATGGTCATGGACTCGCTGCGCTACTGGACGGAAGTGTTCCACGTGGACGGCTTCCGCTTCGACCTGGGCAGCACGCTGGGCCGCGAAAGCAACGGCTTCGATCCCGGGTCTGGCTTCTTCGACGCCATCCTGCAAGACCCGGTGCTGTCACGCGTGAAGCTGATCTCCGAGCCCTGGGACCTGGGCCCCGGCGGCTACCAGGTGGGCAACCACCCGCCCGGCTTTGCCGAATGGAACGACAAGTTCCGCGACAACGTGCGCCGCTTCTGGCGCGGCGACGCGGGCCAGCGCGGCGAACTGGCGGCGCGGCTGACCGGCTCGGCCGACCTGTTCGACCGCCGCCACCGCAAGCCGTGGGCCAGCGTCAACTTCATCACCGCGCACGACGGCTTCACGCTGGCCGATGTGGTCAGCTATGCGCACAAGCACAACGAGGCCAACCACGAGGACAACCGCGACGGCAACGACGACAACGCCAGCGCCAACTGGAGCCCGGACGGCAGCATCGAAGGCCCCACCGACGACGAGGCCGTGCTGGAAACGCGCGCCCGGGTGGCACGCGCCATCATGGCCACGCTGCTGCTGTCGCAAGGCACGCCAATGATCACGGCCGGCGACGAATGGGGACGCAGCCAGCAGGGCAACAACAACGCCTACTGCCAGGACAACGAGCTGTCGTGGCTGAACTGGGACGATGCCGCCCATCCTTCCAATGCGCCGATGGGCCAGGTGGTCAGCCGCCTGCTGGCGCTGCGCCGCCGGTTGCCGGTACTGACCGAGAACCGCTTCGTCCATGGCCGCTCGCAGCCAGCGCCGGGCCTGGCCGATATTGCGTGGTTCGGACCCGACGGCAACGAACTGACCAGCGAGCAGTGGGCCAATCCCGAAGACCGTACGCTGGCGCTGCGCCGCGCCACGCACTGCCCCGAGGAAGAGGTGGAGGTCATCGTGCTGTGCCTGAACGCCAGCCACGAGGACGTGGTCTTTCGCATGCCGGCGCCGGGCGAGGACTGGCATCTGCTGTTCGACAGCACCGCGCCCGACCTGGAAGACGAACCCGTGGCGCTCGACGACGAAGGCCGACCCGCGTACAAGGTGCCGGCGCGCGGCCTGGCGCTGCTGTCCGCCGCGGTGCCCAAGGACGAGGATCCCTCGCGATGAGTCACGACGACGCGCTGCAACGGCTGGCTGAACGCGCGGGGCTGCAGGTGCGTTGGCGCGACGCGTGGAACCAGCCGCAGACGCTGTCGCCGGAAGCCCTGCGCACGGTGCTGACCGCGCTGGACCTGCCCTGCGGCACGGCCGGCGAGTGCGAGGCATCGCGCGCCCGGCTGGCCGCCGACGACGCGGCGCACGCGCTGCCGCCGCTAATCACCGCGGACCAGGGCAGGCCCGTGGTCGTGCCATGGGCACACCCGCTGCCGGAGCGGCCTTATCGCCTGGAATGCGAGGACGGCTCAATCATCGAGGGCATCGCCCGGCGCACCGGCGACGGCACGCTGCAAATCGCGCCGGTCTCGCAATGGGGTTACCACTACCTGCTGCTGGGCGATGTGGCTACCACGCTGGCGGTGGCGCCGCCGCGCTGCTTCAGCGTGGCCGACGCGCTCGCGGCGTCGCCGCGCCCGGTGCTGGCAAGCAAGCCCTGGGGGCTGTCGGTCCAGCTGTACGGGCTACGGCGCGGCGCCGATGCCGGCATTGGCGACCTGACCACGCTGGCGCTGACTGCCGAGGCGGCGGCAGGCGCCGGTGCCGACGCCATCGCCATCAATCCGTTGCATGCGGGATTTCCGGCACTGCCCGAGCGTTTCAGCCCTTACTCGCCGTCCAGCCGCATCTTTTTCAACCCGCTCTACGCCGACCCGGCGCGCATCTTTGGCCAGGCCGCCGTGGACCACGCGGTGGCAACCCTGGGCATCGGCGCGGCACTGGCCGAAGCCGAGCGGCGCACCGAGATCGACTGGCCGGCCGTCGCCCACGTGCGGCTGCGGTTGCTGCACTGGCTCTGGCAGCATCACGACACCCTGCTGTCCGCCGTGCAGAAGCAGGCATTCGCGGCATTCCGCGCGCGCGGCGGCAAGGCATTGCTGGCGCACGCCACGTTCGAAACCATCCAGGCCGAACGGCTGGCCGCCGCGGCCGACGGTGACGCCGCCCGCGACGCCGCCGACTGGCGACGCTGGCCGGCGTCGCTACGCCACCCCGATGGCGCGGCAGCCGCTGCCATTGCCACAAGCGCCGCCGACGCCATCGGCTATCACGCCTTCCTGCAATGGCTGGCCGCCGATGGCCTGGACGACGCGCAGCAGCGTGCGCGCGCGGCAGGCATGGCGATTGGCGTGATCGCAGACCTTGCCGTCGGCACCGACCCCGGCGGCAGCCACGCGTGGACGCGCCAGGCCGAGATCCTCAACGGCTTCCACGCCGGCGCCCCGCCCGACCTGTACAACCCGCTGGGGCAGGACTGGGGCGTGGCCGTATTCTCGCCACGCGGCCTGCGCCGCAACGGCTATGCCGCCTTCATCGAAATGCTGCGCGCCAATCTGGCCCACGCCGGCGGCCTGCGCATCGACCATGTGCTGGGTCTGGCGCGCATGTGGCTGGTGCCCGAAGGGGCGCCCGCCAGCGCCGGCGCCTATCTTACCTATCCGCTCGACGACCTGCTGCGCCTGGTGGCCATCGAGTCCTGGCGGCACCGCGCGATCATCATCGGCGAGAACCTTGGCACGGTGCCGGAGACGCTCGATACCGCACTGGCCGCGCGTGGCGTGCTGGGCATCGACGTGCTGTGGTTCGTGCGCGAGGCGGACGAGGCGGACGAGGCAGACGCGGCGGACGAGGCGGACGGCGATCGCGCCGCCGCCGATGCCCGGCCGGACACGCCACCCTCGCCACCCGCGCAGGCGCCCGGCGAAACCGCTGCCGCGGCCGGGCCGGCCTGCCCCGCATTCCTGCAGCCCGATCGCTGGCCCGCGCTGGCCGTGGCCACCACGACCACGCACGACCTGCCGACCATCGCGGGCTGGTGGGCGGGCCGCGACATTGCCTGGCGCGCCCGGCTGCACCAGCTGGCCGCCGACGAGACCGAGGCCGGCCTGATGGCGCTGCGCTCTGCCGAGCGCAGCGCGCTGTGGCAAGCCATGCGCGACGCAGGCGTGGCGCACGGCGCCGAGCCGCCCGCCGACACCGCGCCCGTGGAAACCGTGCTGCGCTGGCTGCATCGCACTGCTACCCCGCTGCGGCTGGTGCCGGTGGAAGACCTGCTGGCGCTGCGTGAACAGCCGAACCTGCCGGGGACGGTCTCCGGCCATCCAAACTGGCAACGGCGACTGGACGCCGATCCGCGCGACCTGTTCACGCGCCCCGAGGTGGCGCGGCGGGTGGCGGCACTGCGCGACGGGGACGCGCTGGAAAGCAGCGGGGGCGGAGACAGCGATGCGTGACGCGTCAGGGCGCGTGCGGGTCCGTCAGCGCGCGGCAGAGCGCCTCCACGGTCAGCGGCTTGACCAGGTGCGCGTCGAAGCCCGCCGCTTCGGTGCGGCGCCGGTCGTCAGGCGAGCTGCGTCCGGTGAGCGCAAACACGCGCGGCCCCAGGCCGCTCTGGCGCAGCGCATCCAGCACCTCGTAGCCGCTCATGTCGGGCATCTCCAGATCCAGCAGCACCACGTCCGGCGCGAAGCTGCGCGCCGCTTCCACCGCGCACATGCCCGTGTAGACCGGCTGGGCATGATGGCCGAGCACGGTCAGCAGTTCGGCCATGCTGTCGGCCGAATCGGCGCTGTCATCGACGATCAGGATGCGCTGGCCCGCACACTGGGCCGTTCCCGGACGCGGCACGCTGGCACCGTCCATCTGTACTTCGGGCAGCATGACGGTGAACGTGCTGCCATGGCCCTCGCCCGCGCTGCTGGCCCGGACGGCACCGCCGTGCGCCTCGATCACGGCCCGTGCCAGGGCCAGCCCGATGCCCAGCCCGGAGCGCGCGGTCTCGTCGCCTTCCTGGGCGAACAGATTGAAGATGCGGTCCAGCGCCTCCGGCGCGATGCCGCGCCCGGTGTCGCTGATCGTGGTCACCACGTTGCCACCGTCCGCGCGCACCCGCACCGTCACCGTGCCGCCGCGCGCCGTGTACTTGGTGGCATTGCTGAGCAGGTTCGACAGCACCTGCTCCAGCCGCGCCGCATCGCCGTTCACGAAGACGGGATCGGCGGGCAGCACCACGTCGAACTTCTGGCTGGCACCCTCCAGCGCGGGGCGCATCGCCTCGATCGCGGTGGCAACCACTTCGTTGTACAGCAGGGGCACCGGCTGCACCTTGAGCTTGCCCGACGTCACGCGTCCCACATCCATCAGGTCGCTGACCAGCCGCGTCAGCAACTGCAGTTGCCGGCCGATGATTTCCGCGCAATGGCGGATGCGGGAGTCGGCCACCGGCGTCAGCCGGATCACATCGACCGCATTGCGGATCGGAGCCAGCGGGTTGCGCAGTTCGTGGGCCAGGATGGCAAGGAACGCCTGTACACGGCGCCCCGCGTTATCCAGATCGGCCAGGCGGGCCGCGTCGGTCACATCGCGGGCGATCCACAGTACGCCCGACACGCCCTGCGCGGCATCGCGCAGCAATACCTGGCGGACATGGCACTGCACCAGCGTGCCGTCATGCCGCTGCAGGCGCTGCTCGCCCGACCATGCACCGCTGCCCCGCACGGCATCGAGCAAGCCCGGGGTGCTGGCCGGCCGTTGGCCGGATGGCACATCGGAAACCGTGTCCGGCGCCATGTCGGCCCGGGGGTGCACCAGCGACAGCGGCTGCCCCACGGCCTCCTGCGCGGTGTACCCGAACAGCGCCTGGGCGCCGGCGTTCCAGCTTCGGATCTGCCCTTCGGGGTCAAGCTCGCAGATGGCACAGTCGTCCATCGTGTCGAGCAGTTGGTGCCAGCGCGCCTCGACCGCACGGGCGTGCTCCTCGGCCGCGTACTGGACCGTGATGTCGCGGTAGACCACGCCAAAGCCGTCGGGTCCGCCATTGCGTCCACCGTCGGGCCCCGGCAGGGCCACGATCACGGTGCTGGCATAGAACACGCTGCCATCGCGGCGCAGGCGCCAGCCCCTGGATTCGGCCCGTCCGGCCGTGCGGGCCGTCGCCAGCAGCTGGTCGGCGCTCGCCGCCCCGTCGTCCGGATCGTCCGGCCTGGCGGGATGAAAGCGCGACAGCGGCGCACCGGCTGCCTCGTCGGCGGTGTACAGCAGCACGCGCCGCGCGGCCTCCGTCCACGCACTGACACGACCATCCGCCGCCAGCGCGAAGATCGCGGTGTCGTCGACCGCATCGAGCGCATTGAGCAATGCGCAACCCGCAAGGGTCATGGGTACGCTCCCTCTTCTCTTGTTGCCGCTGCCCTTCTTGGAGGCAGTCGCCGCATCGAGCGCGCCGGCCAGGCGGGCCGGCACGTCTGCGTTTGTAAAAACTACAAGGGGATGCCGAAAACGCTAGCCGTGTTCGCGCGCCGACCGGCTGACCGACGGCGGCGGCGGATGCTTGTCCGGCAGGTTGCGGGCGGGCTGGTCCCCTTTTTCCTTGTTGTGATCGGGGCTCTGGTCGGGCCGACGGTCCGGCCGGCGCACGGGGTCATGCGGGATGTGGGTAGCCATGGCGCGTCTCGCAGTGGTTCGCAGGATGGGAAGGCTCGTTGCGCTGCAGTTTTCATACCAGCACCGGCACTAATGATTCCCCGGTGCCCCCTGATTTCTTTTGTAGCCTGAAACCAGCACGAAGTCTCGATCCACGTTGATCTGTTCAGGAGTCAAGTGATGACCGATGCATCCCGGCTGCGGCCGGCCCCCGCCGATGCAACCCGCGGCACCCAGAGCACGACCGCCCAGGAGAACCCGGACGACACGCGCACCGCGATGTCCAGCGCCACCATCCGGCGCGCCTTTCTGGACCATGTGTTCTATACCCAGGGCAAGCTGCCCGGCCATGCCAGCGGCAACGATCTCTACCAGGCGCTGGCGCACACGGTGCGCGACCGCCTCGTGCAACGCTGGATCAGCACCGCCGAAACCTACCAGACGCAGCCGTCGCGCACGGTGGCCTACCTGTCGGCCGAATTCCTGATGGGCCCGCATCTGGGCAACAACCTCGTCAACCTGAGCATCGTCGACGAGGTGCGCGCGGCCATGACCACGCTGGACCTGGATCTGGACGACATCCTGTCGCACGAGGAAGAACCGGGGTTGGGCAACGGCGGCCTGGGCCGGCTGGCCGCCTGCTTCATGGATTCGCTGGCCACGCTGGAAATTCCCGCGCTGGGCTACGGCATCCGCTACGAATACGGCATCTTCCACCAGAACATCATCGACGGACAACAGGTGGAAACCACCGACACCTGGCTGCGCCATGGCAATCCGTGGGAAATCCAGCGATCCGAATGGGCGGTGCAGGTGCGGCTGGGCGGTCACACCGAGCACTACACCGACGACCGGGGCCGCTACCGCGTACGCTGGGTGCCCGAAAAGACCGTGGTGGGCGTGCCGTTCGATTCGCCGATCCTGGGCTACCGGGTCAACACCGTGAACACGCTGCGCCTGTGGCGCGCCGAAGCCACCGAGGCGTTCGACTTCCACACCTTCAACCGGGGCGACTACCTGGGCGCGGTCAGCAAGAAGGTGACCTCGGAAAACCTGACCAAGGTGCTGTACCCCAACGACGAAACCCAGCAGGGCAAGGAACTGCGGCTGGAGCAGCAGTACTTCTTCGTGGCGTGCTCGCTGCAGGACATGCTGCGCCTGCTGGCCTCGCACGGCATTCCGGTGTCCCGCTTCCACGAGAAGTTTGCCGTGCAGCTCAACGACACCCACCCCGCCGTGGGCATCGCCGAGCTGATGCGGCTGCTGGTGGACGATCACGGCCTGACCTGGGACGATGCCTGGTACATCACCCGCAACGCGTTTGCCTACACCAACCACACGCTGCTGCCCGAGGCCCTGGAACAGTGGCCGCTGGAACTGTTCCGGCGCGTGCTGCCGCGCCACCTGGAAATCATCTACGAGATCAACGCGCGCTTCCTGGACGAGGTGCGCATCCGCTTCTATGGCGACGAATCGCGGCTGGCGCGGCTGTCGCTGGTAAACGAGCAGGGCGGGCGCTACGTGCGCATGGCCGGGCTGGCCTGCGTGGGCAGCCACGCCATCAACGGCGTGGCCGACCTGCACTCGCGCCTGATGCGCGAGGACGTGCTGCAGGACTTTTACGCGATGTGGCCGGAGAAATTCACGAGCATCACCAACGGCGTCACACCCCGGCGCTGGCTGGCGCTGTCCAACCCGCGGCTGACCCGGCTGGTCAGCGATGCCATCGGCGATGGCTGGATCAAGGATCTGGACCAGCTGCAGGCGCTGGAGCCGTACGCCGGCGACGCCGGTTTCCGGGCCCAGTGGCAGGCCGTGCGCCGCGACAACAAGCGCGACCTGGCGCAGCTGATCCGCGACACCACCGGCGTGACGGTAGACCCGGCGTCGATGTTCGATGTGATGGTCAAGCGCATCCACGAATACAAGCGCCAGCACCTGGCCGTGCTGCACATCATCGCGCTGTATCACCAGATCAAGTCCGATCCCCACGCCGAGATCCCGCCGCGCACCTTCCTGTTTGCGGGCAAGGCCGCGCCGGGCTACCACTATGCCAAGCTGATGATCCGCTTTGTCACGTCGGTGGCGGAGGTGGTCAACCGCGATCCGCAGGTGCGCGACCGGCTCAAGGTGGTCTTCCTGCCAAATTTCAACGTGACCTACGGCCAGAAGATCTACCCCGCGGCGGACCTGTCCGAACAGATCTCGCTGGCCGGCAAGGAGGCGTCGGGCACCGGCAACATGAAGTTCGCTATGAACGGGGCCATCACCATCGGCACCATGGACGGGGCCAATATCGAACTGCGCGACGCCATCGGCGCGGACAACTTCTTCCCGTTCGGGCTCAACGCGTCCGAAGTCTATGCGCTGCGGGCGGCCGGCTATCATCCGTCCACGTATTACGAATCGAGCCCCGAACTGCGTGCCGTGGTGGACCTGATCCAGCACGGGTTCTTTTCCAAGGGCGACGCGGCCGTGTTCCGCCCGCTGTTCGACGGGCTGCTGCAGCACGACCCGTACATGCTGATGGCCGACTTCGCGTCGTACCTGCAGTGCCAGCGCGATGTTTCCGCCGCTTATGCGGACCCGGCGCGCTGGCAGCGCATGTCGGTACTGTCCACGGCGCGCTCGGGCCGGTTCTCGTCGGACCGGGCCATCCGCGAGTATTGCGCGCGCGTCTGGCATGTCGACCCAGTGCCCGTGTGCCTGCTCCGGCGGTCGAGCGGCCAGGTGCAGGGGCAGCGCCGCGCCGGCGACGCCATCGCCGGCTTCAGCGAACGCTGCCAATAGTCGCGCGGCGTCACAGGCGGCAGCCAACGCGGTAGCGCTGCCGCCACATGCCACCCGGGCCGATCCACCGATTGCAGATTGGTGGATGTCTGGCCCGCTTGCTGCACTTTCTACAAAAGTGGCGGCACCTTATACATCGGCGTTGCTCCGCGCCCGTCCCGCAAGTCCAGCCGCCTCAGGCGTCACGCGGCACGCCAGCCCGCGCCGGGGCTGGCACAAAGTTCGCATTGCTGTTCCCCTGCGTCCTGCGGCCCCTGTGTGCGGCGCCGCACGGAGCATCCACCCCATCCCAGCAGAACGGCAAACCAGCGGGAGTCTTTCCTTGAACGCGAACACCCTGTTTGTGGCGGCAGAAGCCCAGCCCCTGGCCAAGACTGGCGGGCTGGCCGACGTGGTAGGCGGACTTGCCCGTGCGCTGCTGCAGCGCGGCGCCGATGTCACGATCCTGATGCCCGGTTACCCGCGCGCCATTGCGGCGGCGCGCGACGTGCGCAGTCTCGGCGCGATCCGCCTGCCGATGGCGCTGCCGCCGGGACACAGCCCTGCGCGCCTGCTGCAAGGCCAGATGCCGGATAGCGGCGTGCGCGTGGTGTTCCTCGACTGCCCGTCGCTCTACGACCGGCCGGGATCGCTGTACGTTGACGCCACCGGCCGCGACTTCTGCGACAACGCCCAGCGATTTGCCGCGCTGGCGCATGCCGCCACGGCCATCGCGGCGGGCGAGACGCCGCTGCCGGTGCCGAGCCTGGTCCATGCGCACGACTGGCACGCGGCGCTGACGCCGCTGCTGATGCATGCGCGCGGCCTGCACACGCCCACCGTCTGCACGATTCACAACCTGGCCTTCCAGGGCGTGTTTCCCATGGCCGCGGCCGGGCCGCTGGGCCTGCCCCCGGAATCGCTGACACCCGATGGCATCGAGTTCTGGGGCAAGATCAATTTCCTGAAAGCCGGCATCCGTTATGCCGATCGCATCACCACGGTCAGCCATACCTATGCGCGCGAAATCCTGACGCCCCACTTCGGCCATGGGCTGGACGGCCTGCTGGCGCATCGCGCGGCCGTGCTGGGCGCCATTCCGAACGGTGTCGATACCGACACCTGGTCACCCCGTACCGACCGCCTGCTGCCGCAGTGCTACGACGCGCGCAACCTGGCAGGCAAGCGCGCCTGCAAGGCCGCCCTGCAGCAGCGCCACGGGCTGCCGGTGGAGGCCGACCGGCCGTTGATCGCCATGGGCAGCCGCCTGACACACCAGAAGATGGCCGATGTCGCGCTCGACGCGATCGCCCTGGCACTGGCCACACACACCGACGCGCAGTTCGTGATCCTGGGCTGCGGCGATCCCAGGCTAGAAGCCGCATTTTGCGCACTGGCCCAGCGCCATCCGCAGCGCGTGGGCGTGGCCATCGGCTATCGCGAGGAAGATGCGCATCTGCTGCACGCAGGCGCCGACATGCTGTTGCACGGCAGCCGCTTCGAGCCCTTCGGCCTGACGCCGGTCTATGCCATGCGCTATGGCACCGTACCGATCGTGTCGCGCGTGGGTGGCCTGGCCGACACCGTGCGCGACGTGGGCGACGGCACCGCACCGGCCGCCCGCGCGAACGGCATTGTTTTCGACGGCGAATCCGTAGAGGCGATGTGCGCAGCCATGACCCGTGGACTAGGATGGTATGGTCGCCAGCGCCACTGGCGCAGCCTGCAGCGTACCGGCATGCAAACCGACTTCGGCTGGGAAGGCCCCGCGCGCCAGTACCTCGCCATGTATGGCGCGCTGGCCCCGGCGCTGGCTCACGTGCCGGTCGTGGACGTGGAAGCCGTGGCAGCAGCGCCGACGGTACAGCCGGCGCGCGGTGGTCGCCGTCCGGTGGCAGTGCCCGACGCACCGGCGCTGTCGCCGTCCGACGCCGGGGCGGCCGCGACGCCCGCCTGAACCGCGTCCGGCGTGTCCCCTAACTGGATGTGCGATGTGCCTGCACGAAGGTAGCCTCAGATGATGACTGCTACGCCATCCCCGCCGCCCCGTGACGGCGCGCCGGTCCGCCGGAACTGGCAAACCCTGGGCGCCGATGCCAGGCTGCTGCCCTGCGGCGACGAAGCCGCCGAGGGCTACTGGTTCGGCCCGGTGCGCCTGGCAGACGGCCGCGTGCGCTTCCGGCTGTGGGCGCCAGACGCTGCCGCGCAGGGCCATGCGATACGGCTCGAAGTCGCTGGCATGGCCCCCGTGGTGATGACGGAAGGCAAACGCGGCTGGTTCGAAGCGGTGGTGCCGTGCTGCCACGGCGTGCGTTACTGGTTCCGGCTCGACGACGGCACCATCGTGCCCGACCCGGCTTCGCGCCTGCAGGCCGATGACGTGCATGGCCCCAGCGTGCTGTGCCTGCCGGAGGCCGGCGCGGCCTACGCCTGGCAGCATACGGAATGGCGCGGACGCCCGTGGCATGAAGCGGTGATCTACGAGCTTCACGTGGGCCTGTGCGGCGGCTACACCGGCGTGATGTCCGAACTGCACCGCCTGGCGGCGCTGGGCTTCACCGCCATCGAACTGATGCCGCTGTCGGAGTTTCCCGGCGCCCGCAACTGGGGCTACGACGGCGTGCTGCCGTTTGCTCCCGAGCACAGCTATGGTTCGCGCGACGCACTGCGCGCGCTGATCGACGCCGCCCATGGGCTGGGCATGATGGTGCTGCTCGACGTCGTCTACAACCACTTCGGGCCCGAGGGCAACTACCTGCACCAGTACGCCAGCCCCTTTTTCCGCACCGACCGGCAAACCCCGTGGGGGCCGGCCATCGACTTCCGCCGCGCGGAGGTTCGCCGCTTCTTCGGCGAAAACGCGCGCTACTGGCTGGAATCGTTCCGCTTCGACGGACTGCGGCTCGACGCCGTGCATGCCATCGAGGATAAGGGCTGGCTGCCCCAGCTGGCGCAGGAACTGCGCGCATGCCTGCCGGACCGGCACGTGCATCTGGTGCTGGAGAACGATCACAACGACGTGGCGCTGATCCAGGCCGGCTACGACGCACAGTGGAACGACGACGCCCATCACGCGCTGCACGTGCTGCTGACGGGCGAGCATGACGGGTACTACCGCGAGTATCAGTCGGCACTGCCCGGCGCCACGGCGGCAAAAGACATCGGCACGCCCGCGCTGCATCACCTGGCACGGGTGCTGGGCGAAGGTTTCGCGTGGCAGGGCGAAGTGTCGCCCCACCGCAGCGGCGACGAGAATGGCCCGCTGCAGGGCCGCGAGGTCCGGCGCGGGCAGCCCAGCGCCGGGCTGCCTCCCACGGCCTTCGTGATGTTCCTGCAGAACCACGACCAGACCGGCAATCGTGCGTTCGGCGAACGCCTGACCACGCTGGCGGACCCCGACGCCCTGCGCGCGGCGGTGGCGCTGCAACTGCTCTGCCCGCAGATTCCGCTGGTGTTCATGGGCGAGGAGCATGGCGCGCGCACGCCCTTCCTCTACTTCACCGACCATCCGCCGGAACTGGCCCAGGCGGTGCGCGACGGCAGGCGGCGCGAATTCGCCGCCTCGTCGGCCTTCCGCGACGACGCCCATGCCGCGCGCATCCCCGACCCGAACGCGCCGGAGACGTTCGATGCCTCGCGTCCGGTCTGCGACGATACCGACGGCGATTGCCGCGCGTGGAACCACTACTACGGCGAACTGCTGTCGATCCGCCGCAACGAGATCGTGCCGAGGCTGCGCCATTGCCAGCCGATTGGCGTCACGCCACTGGCCGACCGCGCGCTGGTGGCGCGCTGGCGCCTGGGCGACGGCAGCCAGCTGTCAATCTGGCTCAACCTTGGCGCCGAGCCCGTGGAAGCCGACTGCGCCGGCGGCCGGATGCTGCATGCCAGCCAGGCTGGCGCCATTGCATCGCTCAACGCCGGCATCCTGACCGAACGCTGCTGCGTCACCTGCCTGCATCCCGCCTGACACCGCCATGACCACACCCGCCGACGTGCATCACGCCGACCTCGATCATGCCGGCGTGCCCCGCGCCACGGCGCGGCTGCAACTGCATGCCGGCTTCACCTTTGCCGATGCCGCTACGCTGGTCCCCTATTACGCCGGGCTCGGCATCAGCCATCTGTATCTGTCCCCGATCACCGAAGCGCGGCCGGGCTCCACGCACGGCTATGACGTCACCGACTGCACGCGGATCAGCACGGCGCTGGGCGGTGAAGACGGCTTTGTGGCGCTGGCCAGCCAGGCGCGCGAAGCCGGCCTGGGCATCGTGCTGGACATCGTGCCCAACCACATGGCCGCCGACGCCACGCACAACGCATGGTGGCGCGATGTGCTGGCGCAGGGCGAACGCAGCCCGTTTGCCCACGACTTCGATATCGACTGGCAATCACCCGACCCCGCCCTGCGTGGCAAGGTGCTGCTGCCGGTGCTGGGCGACCCGTACTGGCAGACGCTGGAGTCGGGCGCGCTGACCGTCGAACGCGGCAGCGATGGCCGGCCGACGCTGCGCTACGGCGACCACGACCTGCCGCTGTCGATGCCGGATGGGTCAGCCTTGCCCACCGACGCACAGGCACTGCACGCGCTGCTGGAACGCCAGCCCTACCGGCTGGCGTGGTGGCGCACCGGGGCCGCCATGCTGAACTGGCGCCGCTTCTTCGAGATCACGGAACTGGTAGGCGTGCGCCAGGAGTGCGAGGACGTGTTCGAGGCCACGCACGCGCTGCCGTTCCGTCTCTACCGCGAGGGCTGGATCGACGGGTTGCGCATCGATCATGTGGATGGCCTGGCCGACCCGGCCGGCTACTGCCGCCGCGTACGCGCGCGCCTGGACGCCCTGCGGCCCGGCCGGCCTGCCGCGCTGGCGCGCGCGCATCCCTGGCTGGTCGTCGAGAAGATCCTGGGCGAGCGCGAACCGCTGCCGCGCGACTGGCAGGTGGATGGCACCACCGGCTACGACTTCATGGACGAGGTGGGCGCGGTGCTCCACGACCTGCACGGCGTGGCCCCGCTGAACATGCTCTGGCTGCAGATCAGCGGCGACGACCGCACGTTTGCCGAACAGGTGCATGCCGGGCGGCATCGCGTGCTGGCCCGCCATCTTGTCACGGAGGTCGCGTCGCTCTGCGCGCGGCTGCTTGCGCGGGCCCGCAGCGACGTCGCCACGCGCGACCTGTCGCCGCACGCGCTGCAGCATGCGCTGTCGGCATTCATGACGGCCATCCCGGTGTACCGCAGCTACTACGTGTCCGGCGACGATGACCGGGACCGTTCGTTCGACGACGACATCGTGTCGGCCGCAGCCGACGCCGCGCGCCGCCACCTGGCGCCGGACGAATCGGCCGCGCTCGACTTCATCGTGGCCGCCTTGCGCGCCGACGCCCCGCTCGACGCCGCCGCCGGGCAGCTTCGCACCAAACTCCAGCAACTGATGCCGGCGCTGGCCGCCAAATCCACCGAGGACACCGCGTTCTACCGCTATGGGCGGCTGCTGTCCCGCAACGAGGTGGGCAGCGATCCGGGCACGCTGGCCATTGCAGCCGAACGCTTTCACCAGCGGATGCAGGTGCGCGCCGACACATGGCCGCACGCCATGCTGGCCGTATCCACCCATGACCATAAGCGCGGCGAGGATGCGCGGATGCGGCTGGCCGTGCTGAGCGAGTTGCCCGAGGCCTGGGCGGAAGCCGTGGCCGGCTGGGAGACGCATCTGGCGCCGCTGCTGGCGGCATCGCCCAGAGGCCCCGACGGTATCGACCGCCTGATGCTGTACCAGACGCTGGTGGGCGCATGGCCCGCCGATCCGGGCGCGCTGGCGTCCGAAGACGGCCAGCGCGCCTTCGTCGACCGCATCCTGGCCTGGCAACGCAAGGCCATTCGGGAGGCCAAGCGTCACGGCAGCTGGACCCATCCCGACAGCGAATACGAGAACGCGTGCGAGGCGTTTCTACCCGCCATGGCCATCGGCGGGCCGGACAGTGTGCTGGAGAGCATCGGCGCCTTCGCGGCGCGCATCGGCACGGCTGCGGCGCTGAACAGCCTGGCGCAGACGCTGTTGCAACTGACCGCGCCCGGCGTGCCGGACCGCTACCAGGGCAATGAAACCTGGGACTTCAGCCTCGTCGATCCCGACAACCGGCGCGCACCCGATTACGCGCGCCTGCAGGCGCAACTGGAATGCCGGGCGGGCTGGCCGCACTGGCTTGCGCACTGGCGCGACGGCCGCATCAAGCAGCAACTGATCCGCAGCGTGCTGGCCTTTCGGCGCGACAACCCCGCGCTGTTCGACCGGGGCAGCTACCGTGCGGTGTCCGCGAGCGGCGATCTGGCCGGGTCCGTGCTGGCGTTCGCGCGCCAGTGCGGCAACGTGGAAGCGGTGGTGGCCGTGACCCGGCTCGCCGCGCGCCATGTGGACCCGGCCGTGCCGCGTATCCCACCGCATTGCTGGCACGATACGGGCCTGCATACGGGCGATGGCGGCGGCGCGGGCGGTAACGGCGTCGGTAGCGGCGTCGGTAGCGGCATCAATAGCGGCGACGGCTGGACCGACATCCTGACCGGCCATGCCGTGACATCCCACGCGGGATGGCTGCGCGCCAAGGATGTATTTGCCACGCTACCCGTGGCGCTGCTGGTGCGACGCTGACGCCAGGTACTAACCGAGGGCGGCAGCCAGTTGCGTGGCCAGTTGGGCGGCCGCGTCGTCATCGGTGCGCTCGAAGCGCAGCGGCGTGACCGACACCGCGCCCCGCCCCACGACCATCGCTTCGGCATCCTCCACATCGGGCCGCGGGCCACGCGAGAACTGGAGCCAGTGGTACGGAATGCCGCGCGGGTCCACATGCGCGCGCACGTCGATGGCCTTGACCAGCCCCATGCCCTGGCGCGACACCTCCAGCGGGCCGGCTTGCTCCGCTTCGACATCGGGAAAATTCACGTTCAGGCACGCCCCGTCCGTCCACCCTGCCGCCAGCAGGCGGCGGATCACATCCGGCGCCAGCGCGCGCGACGTCTGCCATTTCACCGCATCGCGATCGGTGAACACCTGGCTCAGCGCGATGGAACGGATGCCGAGCAGCATGCCGGTCATGGCGGCGCCCACCGTGCCGGAGAATACTGTTTCCAGCCCCAGGTTGCCGCCCCGGTTGATGCCGGACAGCACCAGATCGGGCGGCGCGTCGCGCATGAGATGGCGCGCCGCCATCACCACGCAGTCACCCGGCGTGCCGCTGATGCCGAAGCGGCGTGGGCCATGTCCGGTCACGCGCAGCGGCGCGTGCAGGCTGATCGAGTGCGACGTGCCGCTCTGGTCGTGATCCGGGGCGACGATCCACACCTCACGGGCCAGCGTGGCCGCCACCTGCTCCAGCACGGCAAGGCCGGGCGCCTCGATGCCATCGTCATTGGTCAGCAGCACGCGATCGACTACGAAATCAGACATGGGGACACTCTTTGGAGGACGAATGAACGGCCCCTACTGTATCGCAACCATGCCCGGTCCCGTGGCTGCGCGATGGCCCGGGATGCCTCGTTGCACCCAAAAAAAACGCCCACATCGCCGGATGCGGGCATCGCCGTCGCAGCCTTAGTGCAGGCGGTGCGCGTCGCTGTCGAGTGCCCGCTCTGCCGCGTCGCCGGTCGCGCCGCGATAGTAGAGATGGACGCCGATGGCCAGCGAATCGTGACGGATTTCATGCAGGGCACGCCACGCCTGCACAGGATCCTTGAAGACCAGATAGTGCGCCTCGCGTTCCACCAGCGTGGCCACCTCGTGCAGCCCGTGGTTGCGCAGGGCGCCGACCAGGTGATCGAGACTGCGATGCGTGCGGGCGTCCGTACGCGGATAGAGCATGTGCAGCACGGCTACCGGCGAAGCCGACGGCTGCGCGGTGAACGCGGCAACGATGTCCTGATGATGGATGGCCGTGACGGCAGCGTCATTGGCCTGCGTGCGGAAGGACTGAAGTCCTGCGTCGAGGGTCGTGTTGTTCATCTCAGCACCTCCTGGTCAAAATCTGAACGACAGTGGTGCAAAGATAGGGGATATTTGACGCGCCGCAATACGCGTTTCTCGCAACAGTGAATTCCAGCTATTCCGCCGAACGGAACGCGCGGCAGGTTGTCCATGGATCGCATGTCTTTCCAGCAGCTTTCCATGGGCTTTCAATTGGCTTTCGCCGCTGCCCCGCACCCGGGGTGCGGCGGCAGCGGCTGACCCGTTATTCGAACGGACGCGGCTTCGGCGTCTTGTCGTTCGAAGGCGGCAGGATGGGCAGCATCAGGCGCGGCTGATCGCCCGTCAGCGTATGCAGGAAGGCCACGATATCGGCGTTTTCCTCCGCCGTGAACTTGCGGCCGAGTTGCAGACGCCCCATCACGTCCACCGCCTCGGTCAGCGTCGCCGCCTCGCCGTCGTGGAAGTACGGATAGGTCAACGCCACGTTGCGCAGCGTGGGCACCTTGAAGCTGAAGCGGTCGGCGTCCTTCCCTGTCACGCCGGCCCGGCCTTCGGACGGGTTCTTCGTCTTGTACGGCTCGATCAGGCCCATCTTCTGGAACGACCCGCCGCCAAGGTTCGGACCGTTGTGGCAGGCCACGCAGCCGGACGACTTGAACAGCTGGTAGCCGCGCAGTTCCTGCGCGTCGATGGCCGTCTTGTTGCCTTTCAGCCATTTGTCGAAGCGGGCATTCGGCGTGACCAGCGTCTCTTCGAACGCGGCGATGGTCAGCGTGATCTCGTTCATCGTCAGCTTGCCGGATGGGAACACCTTGCGGAATTCGGCCCGGTATTCGGGAATGGATTTCACGGTATCGACGGCCAGGTCATGCGTAAAGGCCATCTCGATCGGGTTGGCAATCGGCCCGTGCGCCTGCTCCTGCAGGTCCTTGGCGCGGCCGTCCCAGAACTGCACGAAGTTCAGGCTCGAATTGAGGACGGTGGGCGAATTGAGCAGCCCCTTGTTCCATTTGTCGCCAATCGACGTCTTCAGGTTGTCCGAGCCGCCCATGCTGAGGTTGTGGCACGAATTGCACGAGATGAAGCCCGAGCGCGACAGGCGCGGATCGAACCAGAGCTTTGCGCCCAGGGCCACGCGGGCCGGGTCCTTGATCTTTGCGGGTTCGATGGGCTGTACGGGTTCGGCCGGCTGCGATGTGGCGGACGCCACGCCGGCGGCGACGGATGCCGTGATCCACAGCAGTACTGGTAGGAATTGTCTGAGCTTCATGGGAGGACTCCGAATTTCTTTGGACCGCTCCGGCATCACCGATGCATTGGAACGGGCTCTCGGATTAGGCTCCCATGGCCTGTGGCTTACCCTGACGGGCGTCAATGCCGCCCTGAAAGCCGACGGAAAGGTGCCCTCGCATATCCATACACGATCTTCTTCGTTGGCGCAGTGTTGCGCGCGCCCTACGATCTCGTCTTTGCCCTTTGGGAATTCGCGGCAGCGGCCGGCGTCAGGCGCTGGCCAGGCCGCGCTGCAAGGCCGTTTTGAGCATCGAGAAGACATGTCGCGCCACAGGATTGACCGCATTGGGACGCGCCCACAGGTAGTACGTGACATCGGGCAGCCGTGGCAGGCCATCGCTTTCGCCCAGGATGCGCATGTCGGCCTGCAGCAGGTCGATGCTGCGCGCCGTGATGCCCAGGCCGGCGCGCAATGCCGCCTTGATGCCGATCAGGCTCGGGGCCAGATAGGCGATGCGCCACGGCACGCCGGCCTGCGTCAGCGATTCCAGCGACAGCTTGCGGAACAGGCTTGGCTCGTCGGCAAGGATCAGCGGCACCGCCGTGCCCCGCTCATAGACAAAATCGGCCGCGCAGACCCAGATGGTGGGCGTGGTACGCAGCACGATGCCTTCGAGCGCGCTGTCCTCGCGCGTGGAAACGGTCAGGTCGATTTCACCGCGCCGCAGCGACTCCATCAGGAAGGGGCTGCGGCCGACATGGATCTCCAGCCGCAGGGCCGGCGACGACCGCGCAATATGCGACAGCAGCACCGGCAGGATGGTATCGGCCACATCGTGCGGCGCACCAATGCGCAGCGAGCCCGTCAAATCGCCCTCGCGCAATACGCGCAGCGCCTCGTCGTTGGTGCTCAGCAGTTGCCGCGCGTACTCCAGCAGCTTCTTGCCGTGCCGCGTGAACTGCTTGCTGCGGCCCTGCCGCTCGAACAGCGGCAGGTCGAGCTGCTCTTCCAGCCGCTGCATCTGCTGGGTCACCGCCGACTGGGTACGCTGGACGGCCTCGGCGGCCGCCCCGAACGTATCGTGATCGGCAATGGCTACCAGCGTGCGCAGCAGGTCGAGGTCAAGGTTTCGCATTCATTAGCAGCGCTAATGGATTTTCGTCGCGCATTAAGTGGTTTTCAGAACAGGTGTTCATTACAGTGAAACACGAAGCACCGTTCTACCCCCGAAAAACAGAGATTGCAAGGATTGATCGCACCATGTCCCTCGCAGCACAGCGCCAGTCCGCCGTTGGCGACACCATCGAATCCATTAGAAACATTGTAGACAAGGGCGGCGTGACCCGCGCCAGCCTGGCTGAAGTGCTGCCCCTGGTGGAAGACCTGGCCGCCCGCACCGAACTGTGGAATGAAGCCGACTATCCGCCGCCCGAGGCCAACGAGCGTCAGGCCCGCTACCTGATTGCCGAAGACCCGGACCAGACCTACGCGCTGTACCTGAACGTCATGCGGCCCGGCAAGCGTATTCCGCCGCACAACCACACCACCTGGGCCTGCGTGGCCGGCGTGAGCGGCGTGGAGGTCAACGACGTCTACGTGCGCACCGACGACGGCAGCCAGGCCGGCGTGGGCACGCTGGAACATTCGCACACCGTGGAAGTGGGCCCGCGCAACGGCATCGCCCTGCTGCCCGACGACATCCATTCGGTGGAAATCCGGGGCGATGCCGTCATCCGGCACCTGCACATGTACGGGCGCGCGCTGGAAACGCTGACCGAACGGCTGACGTTCGACCTCGAGACCGGACGCTGCCAGATCATGAACATGGGCGTCCAGACCCGCCGCTAAGCCACACCTGACCGGGGCCGCCGCGCCCCGCCAACTCCTGAATCGAAGCCGACTCCTCGCTCCCGCAGCGAGGACGGCCCCCTTTTTCCCAAAAATTCATGACCCAGCCCACCTACACCGCCGTCGATGCCGTCACCCTGAAGGGCTGGCTGCACGATGCCGACGAAATCGCGCTGTTCGACGTCCGCGAGCACGGCCAGTATGGCGAGGGCCATCCTTTCTATGCCGTGCCGATGCCCTACAGCCGGCTGGAGCTCGATGTCGGCCGGCTGGCCCCGCGCACCGATGCCCGCATCGTGCTGGCCGACGACGGCGATGGCGTGGCGCAGGCCGCCGCCGCGGCGCTGGCATCGCTCGGCTATACGAACCTGTTCGTGCTCGACGGCGGCATGCCGGCCTGGCGCGCCGCCGGCTATACGCTGTTCGCGGGCGTCAATGTTCCGTCGAAGACCTTCGGCGAACTGGCCGAGCACCATTACCACACGCCGCGCGTGACCGCGCAGGAACTGGCCGCGATGCAGGCCGGCCCCCAGGCGCCGGTCGTGCTCGACGGACGCCCCGCCAGCGAATTCCGCAAGATGAACATTCCGGGCGCGATCTGCTGCCCCAACGGCGAGCTGGCCTATCGCCTGCGCGACCTGGTGCCCGACAGCACCACCCCGATCGTCATCAACTGCGCGGGCCGCACGCGCAGCATCATCGGCGCCCAGTCGCTGATCAACTTCGGCGTTGCCAATCCTGTCTACGCGCTCGAAAACGGCACGCAGGGCTGGTACCTGAACGATTTCCCGCTCGAACACGGCGGCACCGCGCGTTATCCGGACAATGGCCTGCCGCGGGACATCGACGCCGCCCGCCGCGCCGCCCAGGCGCTGACGCAACGCTTCGACGTGCCCCACATCGACGCCGCCCAGGCCCGGGCATGGCTGGCTGACACGACGCGCACCACGTTCCTGTGCGACGTGCGCACCGCCGAGGAATTCGCCACCCAGACGCTGCCCGGCGCACAGCACACGCCCGGCGGCCAGTTGATCCAGGCCACCGACCAGTACGTCGGCATCCGCCGCGCCCGGCTGGTGCTGTTCGATGCCGAAGGCGTGCGCGCCCCGGTGGTGGCCAGCTGGCTGCGCCAGATGGGCCATGACGCCGTGGTGCTCGAAGGCGGCCTGCAGGCCGGTCAGGCCGCCGGCGTACGCGCCCCCCAGGGCCCGACCCATGAAGTGACCGCACTGCCGGCCATATCCGCCGCGCAGCTGGCAGCGGGCCTGGCCGACCAGTCGATGCTGGCGCTGGACCTGCGCGGCAGCATGGCCTACCGCGCCGGACATGTCGCCGGGGCGCGCTGGTCCATCCGGTCCCGCCTGGCGCAGGACCTGCGCGGCGTGCCGCACGACACCACGCTGGTGCTGATCGGCGATGCCGATGGCGACGATCCCGCCGAGCTGGCCGTGGCCGATCTGCGCGCGCTGGGCTTCCGCGATCTGCGCCGGCTGCAGGGCGGCTTTGCGGCCTGGCGCGATGCCGGCCATGCGGTGCGCCAGGGCGCCGACACGCTGCCCGATGCGCGCTGCATCGACTACCTGTTTTTCGTACACGACCGCCACGACGGCAACAAGGCCGCCGCGCGCCAGTACCTGGCCTGGGAAACGGGCCTGATCGCCCAGCTCGACGCGCAGGAACTGGCCACGTTCCGCTTCCCGCCCGCCGGCTGATTGCCACCCGCGCCATTCCACTTTCCACCTGCCATAGAAGAACGAGGTCGCCCCATGTCCCGTCCGATGTCATCCCGCCTGTCGTCACGTCTTGCGCAGTACCTGGTTGCCGTATGCACCGTCACGCTGTCCGCCGCCGCCACGGCGCAGCAGCCCATGGCACCCGTCAACGGATTTCCGTCGCAGCCGCTGCGGATCGTCTCGCCGTTCCCGGCCGGCGGCGGCAACGATGCCGTGACCCGCGTGGTGGCCACGCGGCTGTCGCAGGTGCTGGGCCAGAGCGCCGTGACCGACAACCGGGGCGGCGCGGGCGGCAACATCGGCACGCGCTACGTGGCCGAGGCCAAGCCCGACGGCTATACGGTGCTGACCTCGCAGGTGTCGATCATGGCCGTCAACCCGACGCTGTACCGCGCGCCTGGCTTCGATCCGGTCAAGCAGTTCATCCCGGTCACGCAGATCAACGCGGCGCCGCTGGCCATCGTGGTATCGGCCAACGCCCCGTGGAAGACTTTCGAGGAACTGGCCGCGCAGGCCAAGGCGCAGCCGAACCGGATCACGTTCGCCACGCCCGGCAACGGCACGCTGTCGCACCTGGTGGGCGTGGTGCTCGACAAGGACAGCCAGGTTTCGCTCCAGCATGTGCCCTACAAGGGCGCGGGTCCGGCCATCAACGACCTGCTTGGCGGGCAGGTGGACGTGCTGATCACGTCCACGTCGTCGGTGTCCAGTTTCATCCAGACCGGCCGCATGCGTGCGCTGGCCGTCACCAGCCCGCGCCGTCTCGGGGTATTCACCAAGGTGCCGACCCTTGAAGAGCTGGGCTATCGCAATGCACGCTTCGAGGACTGGTACGGCTTCTTCGTACCGGCCGGCACGTCGCCGGAACGCGTTGCGCTGCTGAACCGCGCCATCGTGCAGGTGCTGCAAATGCCCGAGGTGGTGAAGACCATCAACGAAGGCGGCAGCGACGTGGTGGCCAACAGCTCCGAGGCATTTGCCGCGCAGATGAAGCAGGACATTGCCCGCTGGTCGCAGATCGTCAAGCTGTCCGGCGCGCACGTGGACTGATCGACCGGTGCAGGCACGCGCCTTGCGACCCTCTCACACAACATGCGCCAACCCACAGGCCAGCCAATGACGAAAGCGATCCCCACCCGCCTTGCCCATGCCGGACGCACCGCGGCCGTGCCCGGCGGACAGCCGGTCAATCCGCCCGTGGTGCGCGCCAGCACCGTGCTGTTCGAGTCCGTCGCGCAGCAGCGCGAGATGCGCGCCCGGCGCGACACCGAGCGGCTGTTCACCTACGGCGCGCGCGGCAACCCCACCAACTTCGCGCTCGAAGACATGGTGACCACGCTGGAAGATGGCTATCGCACGCGACTGTTTCCGTCGGGCCTGGCCGCCGCCGCGATGACGATCCTGGCCTACGTGCGCCCCGGCCAGCACGTGCTGCTGCCCGATTGCGTCTACGAGCCGGTGCGCAACCTGGCCAACGGCTTCCTGCGCCAGCACGGCATCGCGGCCGACTTCTATGCCGCCAACGGCGCCGATCTGGACGCGAAGCTGCGCCCCGACACGCGGCTGGTCTATGTCGAGGCGCCCGGTTCGCTGGCCTATGAGATGTGCGACCTGCCCGCGCTGGCGGCCCGCGCCCATGCGCACGGTGCGCTGGTGGCGGCGGACAATACCTGGGGCTCGGGCCTGCTGTACCGCCCCTTGACGCTTGGCGCCGACATCTCGCTGATGGCCGCCACCAAGTACCTGGGCGGCCATTCCGACGTGATGATGGGCACGGTGTGCACCACCGAGGCCGCGTGGCAGCCGCTGGCGACCATGGCCGATGCCTTCGGCATGACCGTGAGCCCCGACGACGCCTACCTGGTGCAGCGCGGCATCCGTTCGCTCGGTGCGCGCCTGGCCCAGCACCAGACCAGCGCGCTGGCCGTGGCGCAGTGGCTGCTCGACCGCCCCGAGGTGGCCGAGGTCTTCTGCCCCGCGCTGCCGCACGATCCCAATCACGCGCTGTGGCAGCGCGACTGCCACGGCACCAACGGCCTGCTGTCGTTCACGTTGCGCTCGCAGGCGCCGGTGGCGCCCGAACGCTTCGTCGACAGTCTGCAGCTGTTCGGCATCGGCGCCTCGTGGGGCGGCTTCGAAAGCCTGGCCGTGCTGGCCGACATGCGCCGCGCGCGCAGCGTCACGGACTGGTCGCAGCACGGCACCGTGATCCGGCTGCATATCGGCCTGGAAGCCGTCACCGACCTGCTGGCGGACCTGGATCAGGCATTCGCCGCCATCGCTCATCTCGACTCGACAGAAAAGGACACTTCCCATGCCCATCATCGGTGACTGGCTGCGCCAGCAATCCGGCCCTGCCCGCACCAGCGGGCAGCTGCCCGTTGGCTCGATGGCCTCCGGCATGTCCGTCACGCTGCCCTACGTGGCCGTACGTGGCGCACGGCCGGGGCGCACGCTCTGGCTGCATGGACAGGTGCATGGCGACGAGATCAACGGCATGGTGGCGGCCCTGCGTTTCGCGCGCAGCCTGGACCCCGCGGCCATGCGCGGCAACGTGGTGGTCACGCCCACCGGCAATCCGCAGGCGCTGGACGCGCGGCGCAAGCGCAATCCCTATGACGAGCTGGACCTGGACCAGACCTATCCGGGCAGCGCCGGCGGCCTGGTCTCCGAGCGGCTGGCCCATGCGCTGATGAGCGAGGTGCGCGGCGTGGCCGACGTGCTCATCAACCTGCATACGATGAATCCGCTGTTCGACGCCCGCCCCTACACGGTCTACAAGGTCCACCCGGGCAGCAGCGTGACCGAGGCCGAAGTGCTGGCCGCCATGGCGCCATTTCATCCCCACGTGGCCTGCCAGCAGGACGTGGGCGGCAAGGGCGAATTGCCCGGCAACATCGCCGGCGCGCTCGACTACCAGTGCCTGGCCGCCGGGGTCTGCGCGTTCATGCTCGAGCTGGGCAGCGGCAGCCGTTTCGAGGCCGACAACATCGCCGTGGCCGAGACCGGCTTCCACACGCTGGCCGTGCAGATGGGCATTCTCGACGGCCCGCCGGCCAGGCCCGCCGCCACCACGCTGCGGCGCGTGACACGGCGCGGCTGGATTACCGCCGATGACGGCGGCCTGTTCATCCCGGCGGCACGGGCCGGAGACAAGCTCGGCGAAGGCGCATCGATTGGCGACACGCTCAAGCTCGACGCCTCGCTCACGCCCGTCAAGCCGCTCGCGCGCGACGGCGTGCTGATCGGCCTGCGCAGCGACCCCGTGGTCCACACCGGCGAGCGCCTGGCGTTCGTGGCGTGGGAATGGGACACGGTATCGATCCAGCCTTTTCGTACGGCATGACAACGGCCTGCCCTCTCCCCCGCCCCTCTCCCCCGCCCCTCTCCCGTGAACGGGAGAGGGGAGAAAACCAAGGGCCATTCGCATGCGCTGGTTCGCTCCCCGGGGGAGAGGGCGGGCGCCGCAACGCCTCACCAAGCCTTGAAGCAAGACCATCGGAGCCTCACCATGTTTGCCCGCCGCGCCCTCGTTCTCAGCCTTGCCCTCATGACACCCCTGGCCCATGCGGCCTGGCCCGATCCGTCCAAGCCGATCCGCGTGGTGGTTGGCTTTCCGCCCGGCGGCGGTGCCGACGCGCTGGCGCGCGCCATTGCCCCGGCGCTGTCGGACCAACTCAAGGCCAACGTCATCATCGACAACCGGCCCGGCGCGGGCGGCCTGATTGCCACCGACATGGTCGCCAAGGCCGCGCCCGACGGCTACACGCTCTACATCGCCACGCCGGGATCGTTCACGATCTGGCCGAACCTGCGCAAGCTGGCCTACGACCCGCAGAAGGACTTCGCGCCGGTCAGCGTGCTGGTGACCATGCCCAACGTGCTGGTGACCGGCGCCGACACGCCGTACAAGGACGTGCAGGGCCTGCTGGCGGCCGTGAAGCGCGCGGACGGCAAGTTCTCGTACGCATCGGGCGGCAATGGCACGATCGGCCAGATCGCTGCCGAGCAGTTCAAGATGCTGGCCGGCGTGCAGATGCAGCATGTGCCGTACAAGGGCACCACCCCGGCGCTGACCGACGTGATGGGCGGCGTGGTGCCGATCACGTTCTCCGATCCGTCGGCCAAGCCGCTGATCGCGTCGGGCAAGCTGCGCGTGCTGGCGGTAACCACCGCCAAACGCTCGCCGCAGTTCCCCGGCGTGCCAACCGTGGCCGAAGCCGGCGTGCCCGGCTACGAGGTCACCAACTGGTACGGGCTGGTGGCGCCGGCCGGCACCCCGCCCGATGTCATCACGCAGCTGAACAAGGCGCTGGTCAAGGTCATGGCCGACCCCGAGATCCGCCACCGCCTGGCCATATCGGGCATGGATGCCACCTCGGACACGCCGCAGCAGTTCGCGAAGCTGCTCGACAGCGAGCGCGCCAAGTGGGGCGACCTGATCCGCAAGGCCGGCATCCAGGGGGATTGAACCCGTGACAGTCCGCCGCTACCCGCAACTGGCGCATTGGGGGGCCTTCACGGCCGTCGTCGAGAATGGCAGGCTGGTCCGCTGCGAACCGTTCGCCGCCGATCCCAACCCGTCGCCCCTGCTCGATGCCATCGTGCCGATGGTCTACTCGCCCACGCGCATCCGTACGCCGATGGTGCGGCGCGGCTGGCTGGCGCAGCGCGAGGCCAGCGACGGCCATGCGCGCGGACGCGACGATTTCGTCGAGGTGTCGTGGGATGTCGCGCTCGACCTGGTGGCGGGCGAGATCCGGCGCGTACGCGAGCAACATGGCCCTGCCGGCGTATTCGGCGGCTCGTACGGCTGGTCGTCGGCCGGGCGGCTGCATCACGCGCGCTCGCTGATCCGCCGTTTTCATTTCACGGGCGGCGGCTGCGTCGACCAGGTGGGCAACTACAGCTGGGGCACCGCGCAATTCCTGCTGCCCCACGTCATCGGCACCGACCGGCCGCTGACGGGCCGCGTCACGGCCTGGCCCAGCCTGATCGCCCATACCGAGGTCTTCGTGGCCTTCGGCGGGCTGGCGCTGAAGAACGGCCAGGTGTCGTCGGGCGGCGCCGCCGAGCATACGCAGGCGTCCTGGCTGCGCAAGCTGGCGGCCAGCGGCGCCACGGTCATCAATATCAGTCCCACGCGCGACGATTGCCCCGATTTCCTGGGCGCTGAATGGATTCCGATCCGGCCGAATACCGATGTCGCGCTGATGCTGGCGCTGGCTTACGAACTGCGCCGCACGGGCGCGCACGACGCGGCATTCCTGCAGTCGCATTGCAGCGGCTGGGCCGAACTCGAATCCTATTTGCTGGGCCACGCCGACGGCGAGCCGAAGACGCCCGCGTGGGCGGCCGCCATCACCGGCATTCCGGCCGCGCGCATCGCCCAACTGGCCGCCCAGCTGGCCGGCAAGCGCAGCTACCTCACCTGCAGCTTCGCCGTCCAGCGCCAGCATCGCGGCGAGCAGCCGTACTGGATGGCCATTGCGCTGGCGGCCATGCTGGGCCAGATCGGTCTGCCCGGCGGCGGTTTCGGCTTCGGGCACGGATCGATGAATGGCGTGGGCAACCCGCGCGTGGCCACGCCGGGCCCGGAAATGCCGGTCGGCCGCAACCCGGCCAACCTCGACATCCCCTGCGCACGGCTGTCGGACATGCTGCTGAATCCGGGCACCGCCTACCGCTTCCAGGGCGAGACGCGCCACTATCCCGATGTGAAGCTGGTGCACTGGGCCGGCGGGAACCCGTTCCATCACCACCAGCAGCTGGGGCGGCTGCGCCAGGCGTGGGCGCGCCCGCAGACCGTGATCGTGCAGGACATCTGCTGGACGGCCACCGCACGCCATGCCGATATCGTGCTGCCGGTGACCACCGCGCTGGAACGCAACGATATCGGCGGCTCGTCGCGCGACCGCTATGTGCTGGCCATGCACCAGGCCATCACGCCACTGCATCAGGCGCGCAGCGATCTCGACATCTTTACCGACCTGTCCGACCGCCTCGGCTATCGCGCGGCCTTTACCGAGGACCGCGACGAACGCGGCTGGATCGCGGCGATCTACGCCCGCTGCCGCGACGCCCAGGCCAGCGCCGGCATCGAACTGCCGCCGTTCGATCAGTTCTGGCGCAGCGGGCACGTGGCCCTGCCCGCGCCCACCGACGACTTCGTGCTGTTCGACGATTTCCGGCAAGACCCGCTGGCGCATCCGCTGCGCACGCCAAGCGGACGCATCGAGCTTGCCAGCCCGACACTGGGCGCCATGTCCGAAGACTGCGGCAGCCATCCGAACTGGCAGCCGCCTGTCGAATGGCTGGGCGCCGCCGAAGCGCGGCGCCACCCGCTGCACCTGGTTTCCGTGCAGCCGGCCGACCGGCTCCATAGCCAGCTCGATGCCGCCCCACTGGCCCAGGCGGGCAAGGTGGCCGGCGCCGAACGGATCACGCTGCACCCGGCCGATGCCGCCGCGCGCGGCCTGCACCCCGGCATGCGGGTGCGCGTGCACAACGCCCGCGGCGCCATTGCCGCCGGGCTGGCGGTGAGCGACGGCGTGGCCCCCGGCGTGGCAATGATCGCCACGGGCGCCTGGTACGACCCCGATGCCGACGGCGTGGACCGCGCCGGCGCCGCCAATACGCTGACGCTCGACATCGGCACATCGGACCTGACCCAGGGACCGAACGCGATGAGTTGCCTGGTGGAGGTGTCGCGGGAGGGGTAGGTTCGGTTAGCCGCCCGCGGGGATGCGGTGGCCAAGGTAAGCATGGATCGCCGCCACGAACGATCCGGCCTGTTCGATCATTTGACGGGCGTCTTCGGGCTCCACAGGCTCGCCTTCATAGTCGGCGACATAGCGGCGCGTTTCCGCCTGCTTGAGCAAGCGGCCCATTTCCCGGGAGATAGGGCCGTTCTTGACGAGTTGATCGCTGAAGGCGTTCAGGACACCCTTGTGGGTCTTGCCGATCTCGGCCCCTGCGGCAATCAGCGCGGCATCGAACATGGCGTAGTAGCCGCGGTTGCACGCGCCATCGGGATCCCCCGCCTCGAGCAGAAGCCGGGCCGACGCCAGCGCCTGGTCCGCCTTGGCCATCAGGTCTGCAGCCTTCACAACCGCACCCCTTCTCTTGCAATATTCCGAAGCAGAGCCGGATTGGCGAATCGCTCGGGATGATCCCACTGGTCGAGCCAGATGGGCAGCGGAGAAATGTTGATGCCAGTGTCGAGTAGTACGTCGTACGCGACGTCGGCCATGGCCAGCGTTGTGGGGAGCGCACGCTGATGCTCCCCGTTCAGCAGGATCGCGACGTCCGCGTCGCTGTCGGGACGGAAGGTGCCCCGGGCCCTGCTGCCAAAGACGATGGCGCCCGCCACGTCGAAACGCGGTGCGAGTACGGCCAGAAACTGACGAACGGCACTTTCAGTGTTAGGGTCAAGGCGATTCATATGTCACCTGCGAGGCGATTCGTGTCAATCATAGCGCGTCTGGGTGAATCCGAAGTCAGTTGCCGGCCGCCATTGGCGCCATGGTTCCGTAGCTGACGCCGCAAACCCGTCGATTCAGCCCCTGCCCCTGGCAAGTGCCTTCGCCGTGGCTTATACCTGTCACATCGCAACGACATTCACGACGAGGACCGAGCCATGCGCCATATGCATCCCCCCTTTCCGAACGCCAGCGCCGATGACGACCAGGCGTGGGCCTACTGGCGTGCCCGCCGCATGGTGCGGGCGCTGCGCGGCTGGTATATCCATCTGCTGATCTACGTGGTGGTGAACAGCTGGCTGTGGCTGCGCTTTTTCTACTTTCCGACACCGTCCTGGTCGCACTACGCCACCTCGGGCTGGCCGTGGCCGCTGACGACCACGCTGGCCTGGGGGCTGGGGCTGGGCGTGCATGGCATCCTGGTCTGGACGCGCCTGTCGCGCTGGGGCCGCGACTGGGAAACCCGCAAGATCCAGGAATTCATGAACCGGCAGCAGTGACCGGCCGGCCCCGCAGGCTACATCTGCCGGAATTTGTGCACGTAGGCGCGCGATACCGGCAGTTCCGTGTCGCCGCCGCGCATCCGCACGAACAGGCGCCCCGAATCGTCGCGCCGCGTGCCGGCCACGTGCTCCATGTTGACGATGGTCGAGCGGTGCACCTGCCAGAAGACTTCGGGGTCCAGCCCGTCGATCAGTTCCTGCAGCGGCGTGCGGATCAGGTGTTCACCGTCCTGCGTGTGGACCACCACGTATTTGTCGTCGCTCTGGAAATACAGCACGTCCTGGATCGGCACGTGGCTGGTGGTGTTGCCCCGGCTCGCGCGCACCCACCGCAGCGGCCCGGCACCATCCGCGCGCGCCTGTCCCCGCGCCAGCTGACCCAGCAGCTGCGCCAGTTCGGGCAGCGGCGCGGACTCCTGAAACGCCTTGCGCAGCCGTTCGATGGTGCGGCCCAGCCGCTCGTCGGTGACGGGCTTCACCAGATAGTCGACGGCGGCGCGTTCGAACGCGTCGAGCGCGAACTCGTCGTAGGCGGTGACGAACACCAGGCGCGTGTCGGTCTCGATGCCCTGCGCCACTTCCAGCCCCGACAGGCCCGGCATCTTGATGTCGAGAAAGGCCACGGCAGGCGCCAGCCGGGCGATGGCCGCGGCCGCTTCCAGGCCGTTGGCGGCTTCGGCCACGATGTCCAGCTCCGGCCAGAGCCGGGCCAGCTTGCCGCGCAGGTGCGCGCGCAGGTGTTCCTCGTCATCGGCGATCAACGCGGTGGGCTTCATGCGGGGTCTCCGTTATGGCGCGCGCGTGGCAGCGGGATGTCGATCAGCACGGCGGTGCCGGGTGCGCGGTCCTCGATGCGGACGTGGGCATCGCCGTCATAGAGCACGGCCAGCCGCTCGCGCAGGTTGGACAAGCCCACCCCGGCATTGCCGCCCGGCCTGAAGCCCATGCCGTCGTCCTCGATCGTGGCCAGCATGCGCGCCCCGCGCCGTTCCAGCCTCACGAGCAGGCGGCCGCCTTCCACCTTGGGTTCCAGCCCGTGCTTGACGGCGTTTTCCACCACGGGCTGCAGCAGCATCGGCGCCAGCGGCACGGTGTCCAGCGATCCATCGACGTCCACCGTGTACTGCAGCCGCTCGCCCATGCGAATCTTGATCAGCGCCAGGTAGTCGCGCAGCAGCGTGGCTTCCTGCGCCACGGTGCCTTGCGTGGCCCGGCTGGCCGCCAGCGATGCCCGCAGGTACGCGATGAAGTGTTCGAGCATCAGCGTGGCCTTCTGCGGCGCGGGCTCGATCAGGCTCACCACGTTGGCCAGCGTGTTGAACAGGAAATGCGGCTCGATCTGGGCCTGCAGCAGCCGCATCTGCGCTTCCACCAGCTGTTTCTCGGTGGACAGCGTGCGTACCTGGTCGCGCGCCATGAATTCGGCAATCTTGCGTTCTTCCCAGCCCCGGCCCAGCAGGCCCACCCGGCTCCAGGTCATGATGCCGTGCACGGCCAGGCCGATGCCCCAGCCCATCAGCGGCGCACGCACCCACGGCCGCTCGGGCGACGTCACCAGGTTGATGACGATCAGCAGCGCGTTGACCCCCACATAGACCAGCGCATGCATGTAGAAGAAGCGCAGCGCCCGCACGCGGCGGCGCGCGTCCTGATAGGCGCGCTGGTCGGCAGCGGTACGCCAGAGTTCTGGATCGACGGAACGCAAGGTGGAATCCCGGGGGCGGGGGTGGAGTTGCCGCGAGATTACCACCGGCCCGGCACGGCGGACACCGGAAAAGTGCGGATCGACAGGAATCCGGCGCCGCCCGTCGCTATGCGGCGCCAGCGACGGATCTACGCCGGGCTACCTCGGATGCGGCCGGTGCAGCGGCAGATCCGGGTTCAGCCGTACGCCAAACCCTGGCGCATCGAGCGCGGACGCCTTCATCCGGCCGTTGACGGGCACCGGCTCGTCCAGCAGTTGCGGATCGAACATCGGCACGATCTGGTCGGCGCCCGGCGACATGTTCAGGAATTCGGCAAACGGGCTGTTATGGCGCGTGATGACGAAGTGGTAGCTGTAGACCGACGACCCGTGCGGCACCACGAGCTTGCCGTGGGCGTCGGCCAGGGCCGAGATGCGGATCAGTTCGGTGATGCCGCCGCACCACCCCACGTCGGGCTGGATGATGTCGCAGCAGCCCATCTCCAGCAGCATCCTGAAGCCCCAGCGCGTGGCCTCGTGCTCGCCGGTGGTCACCAGCATGCCGCGCGGCACGTTGCGGCGCAGTTCGGCATAGCCCCAGTAGTCGTCGGGCGGCAGCGCCTCCTCGATCCATTTCAGGCCGAAGTCGTGGTACGCCGCCTGCGCCAGGCGCGTGGCGTATTCCACGTCCAGACTCATCCAGCAGTCGTACATGAGCCAGAAGTCCGGGCCGCAGGCCTCGCGCATCCGCCCCAGCAGTTCCAGGTTCCTGCGCAGCCCCGCCTCTCCCTCCGCCGGGCCGTGGTGCAGCGGCAGTTTGCCGCCGATAAAGCCCTGCTTCCGGGCCAGGTCGGGCCGCGCCCCGGTCATGTAGAACTGCAGTTCGTCGCGCACGGGGCCGCCCAGCAGCGCGTGCACCGGTTCCTTTCTCACCTTGGCCAGCAGGTCCCATAGCGCCAGGTCCACCCCCGATATCGTGTTCAGCACGATGCCCTTGCGGCCGTAGTACAGCGTGGCGTTGAACATCTGGTCCCAGATCTTCTCGATGTCGGTGACCTTCTGGCCCTCGATAAACCGCGCCAGGTGCTTCTCGACGATCCAGCAGCCCAGTTCGCCGCCCGTGGTGACGGCGAACCCGACCGTGCCGTCGCTGGCCTCGATTTCCACCACCAGCGTGCCCAGCACGTTGATACCGAAGCGCTGCCGGCTGCGGCGGTATTCGGGGTACTTCGCCATCGGCGTGGCGATGTGGTCGTCGATCCAGTGGCCGGCGCCCTGGTCGTGATAGTCGGCGCCGGCGCCGCGCAGCGTGAAGGCACGGACGTGCCGGATGGTGGGCATGCTCATGTTGCGGTGCTCCAGGAATCGGAATCAGGAAAATTGGCGACGGGCGGCCGCGTCGGCGTGCGCCTGCACCGGGCGCGCGCCGCGCAGGCCCAGAAACAGCAGCCCGCCCAGCACGGTCATCGCGGCCAGCAGGTTCATGCCCGCCGTGTGCGACGCAAACGCCTGCTCGGCCCACGTCTTGATGTTCGGCGCGACAAACCCGCCCAGCGCGCCCAGCGAATTGATCAGCGCAATGCCGCCGGCCGCGGCCGCGCCGCCAAGGTAGCTGGTGGGAAAGGTCCAGAACAGCGGCTGCACGGCGATAAAGCCGGCCGCCGCGAAGCACAGCGCCACGAGCGCCAGCAGCGGCGACGCCGTATGCACGGACAGTGCGATGCCCGCCGCCGAGACCACAAGCGTGCCCAGCGCCAGCCGCGCATGATTGCCGTGCCGCTCGGCCACGCGCGGCAGCACGTAGGCCGCCACCAGCGCGCAGACCCATGGAATGGCCGTGACCAGCCCCACCTCCAGGCCCACCTTCTTGCCGAGCAGCGCCGCCACCTGGGTCGGCAGGTAGAACACCACGCCGTACACGCTGGCCTGGATCAGGAAGTAGATCAGCGCCAGAAACAGCACCCGTCCGTTGCCCAGCGCGCGCATCACCGTGGCGGGACCGTGCGCGGCCTTGCGTTGCTCCTCGCTCTCGATGGCCTGGGCCAGCGTCTCGCGTTCGTCGGCACTGAGCCAGCGCGCATCGCGCGGTTCGTTGTCGAGATACCAGTAGGCCCACACGCCCACCGCGCTGGCCAGCAGCCCTTCGACCAGGAACAGCCACTGCCAGCCCTTCAGGCCCAGCGCGCCGTCGAATTCGAGCAGCAGCCCCGACAGCGGGCTGCCGAAGATGAAGGCCAGCGGCGCGCCGAAGTAGAACAGCCCCATGACCCGCGTGCGCGAGCCGGCCGGAAACCACTTGGTCAGGTAGTAGATGACACCCGGGAAGAAGCCCGCTTCGGCCACGCCCAGCAGAAAGCGCAGCACGTAGAAGCCGGTTTCGCTGTGCACGAACATCAGCGCGGCCGACACCAGGCCCCACGTCACCATGATGCGGCACATCCAGATGCGCGCACCCACGCGATGCATGATCAGGTTGCTGGGCACTTCCAGCAGCGCGTAGCCGATGAAGAACACGCCGGCACCCAGCGCGAACATCGCGTCGGAGATGCCGGTATCGAGCTGGAATGCCTTCTTGGCGAAGCCGATGTTGGCGCGGTCCAGGAACGCCAGCACGTACATCAGCAGCAGGAACGGCACCAGGCGCGCGATGGCCTTCGCCGTGACGGACGCCAGGTCCGGGCGGTGGGATTGCATGACGAGTGTCTCCTCTGCGCAGGACCGGCCGTCGGCAAGACGCCAGGCCGTGCGCATGGGTTGAGGTAGCCGCCCCGGGATGCTTGCCCCGGGGTCTGTGCCGCAGGAAGCTCAGTAGGTGGCGCGTCCGCCCGACAGGTCGAACACCGCGCCCGTGCTGAAGGCGCAGTCCTCGGTCGTCAGCCAGGCGATCATCGACGCGGCCTCTTCCACTTCCAGGAAGCGGCCCATCGGGATCTTCGACAGCATGAACGCGATGTGCTGCTCGGTCATCGAGTCGAAGATCGGCGTGCGCGCCGCCGCCGGCGTCACGGCATTCACCAGCACGCCGCTCTGCGCCAGTTCCTTGCCAAGCGACTTGGTCAGGCCGATCACGCCCGCCTTCGACGCGCTGTAGTGGGATGCGTTCGGGTTGCCCTCCTTGCCGGCCACCGACGCGATATTGACGATGCGCCCGAACTTGCGGGCCATCATGTGCGGCACCACCGACCCGCAGGTCAGGTAGCTGCCGATCAGGTTCACCTCGATCACGCGCCGCCAGACGGCCGGGTCCAGTTCCCACGTGGGGGCATTGCCGCCCGTGATGCCGGCGCTGTTGACCAGCGCGTCGATGTGCCCCAGCTTCTGGATCGTGGCTTGCGTGGCCCGGTCGACGGCATGCTCGTCGGTCAGTTCCACGACCTCGCCGGTGACCTGGCCCAGCTTCGACAGCGCATCGCCAGCCTTGACCAGCTGCGCCTCGTTGACGTCCCACAGCGACACCACGGCACCCGAACGCAGCATCCGTTCGGCCACGGCGTAGCCAATGCCCTGCGCACCGCCGGTAATCACGGCTACGCGGCCCTTCAGGTCGAGCTGGTTCATTGCGGGTCTCCCACGTTGGCCGCCACGGTGCGCTGCTGCTGTTCGCCCAGCCCGGTGATGCCCAGGCGCATGGTCTGTCCCACGGTCAGGTACACCGGCTGCGGCTTCTGCCCCAGGCCCACGCCGGGCGGCGTGCCGGTGGAGATCACGTCGCCGGGCTGCAGGCTCATGAACTGGCTGATATAGGACACCACGGTCGGCACGTCGAAGATCATCGTGCGGGTGTTGCCGTGCTGGTACCGCTTGCCGTCCACCTCCAGCCACATCTCCAGGGCCTGGGCGTCGGGCACTTCGTCGCGCGTGACCAGCCACGGGCCCATCGGGCCAAACGTGTCGCAGCCCTTGCCCTTGTCCCACTGCCCGCCGCGTTCCAGCTGGTAGGCACGCTCGGAGACATCATTGACGATGCAGTAGCCGGCCACATGGTCCAGCGCATCGGCCTTCGACACATAGCGCGCTGTCTTGCCGATCACCACGCCCAGTTCGACTTCCCAGTCCACCTTTTCGGCGCGCGGCGGAATCTCCACGTCGTCGTTGGGCCCGACGATCGCGCTGGTGGCCTTCATGAACAGCACCGGCTCGGTGGGAATCGGCATGCCCGATTCGGCCGCGTGGTCCGAATAGTTCAGGCCCACGCAGATCATCTTGCCCACGTTGCCCACGCACGCGCCGATGCGCGGCGCACCTTGCACCAGCGGCAGCGATGCCGGGTCGATGGCGGCAAGGCGGGCCAGGGTATCGGGGGAAAGCGTGGCGCCGGTGATGTCCGGCACATGGGCAGAGAGGTCGCGCAGGCGTCCCTGGGCATCGATCAGGCCGGGCCGTTCCTGGCCGGCCGCACCGTGGCGAATCAGCTTCATCTTGTCTCCTGTCTTTATCGTGATGGGTGAGAAGCGTCCGTTGCACTGTAGGCCGCCAGCCTATATCGTTCCAATCAATTTTAAACAGCGAGCCATTCCATATTGGAATAGCCAAGGAGACACCGCATGTCGCTGACACGCCGCCTGGTGAACCGGCTGAAACTCAAGCATTGGGCGCTGCTGAGTGCGCTGGCCGACACCCCCACGCTGAACCAGGCCGCCGCGCTGATCCACGTCACGCAGCCGTCGGCCACGAAGATGCTGGCCGATATCGAACAGGCGTTTGGCTTTGCGATCTTCGAGCGCCACGCCCGCGGCATGCGGCCGACGCCGCTGGGCATCGAGGTGGTCACCTATGCCCGCCACACGCAGGCCAGCCTGGACCGCTTTCTGGAGGATATGGAAGCGCGCCGCCGGGGCGGCCACGGGCATCTGGTGTTTGGGGCGATCATGGGGGCCGCGCCCGACCTGGTGGCGGCCGCCGTGGCCGACATCAAGCGCGAGCGGCCGCGCCTGGGCGTGCGCATCCTGGGCGAAACCAGCGACCAGATCGGCGTGCTGCTGGAGCGGCACGAGATCGAACTGGCCGTCGGGCGCTTTGCCGGCCCGCTCGACCACAACCGGTTCGACTTCTGCGCGCTGTCCGACGAGCCGCTGCGGATCGTGGTGCGCAGCGGGCACCCGCTGGTGCAGGCGTTCCGGCAACACGGTCACGACAGCCCGGGCTGGGACGAACTCGTGCGCTGGCCCTGGGTGCTGCAGACGCTGACCAGCCCGGCGCGGCTGATGCTCGAAGACCAGTTCGCGCAGGCCCAGGTGTCCACGCCGCAGGACGTGATCGAGTGTTCGTCGATCTTCGCCACGCTGCAGCTACTGCAATCGGGCGATGCCATTGCGATGCTCCCCGAATCGGTGGTGCGCGATCATGTCCGGGCATCGCTGCTGGCCACGCTGCCCGTGGAAGTGGGGCAGGACATGAAGGCATTCGGTATCCTGACCCGCAAGAACGAGGCGCTGTCGGACGTGGCCACGGCGTTCGTCGGCTACCTGCAGGCGCGCGCGCAGTCGAAGGCCGCGGCGGCTTCGGCAGCTTAACGGCCGAAGCGGCGCGGGTCGTACGGCGCGGGGTCCACGTACGGCGTTTCGCGGTCGAACAGTTCACCCAGCAGGCGCGCCGTGGCCGGCCCCAGCGTCAGGCCCTGGTGGCCATGGCCGAAGTGGAACCACAGGTTGGCATGACGCGGCGCACGCCCCACCACCGGGCGCATGTCGGCGATGCACGGTCGCGCGCCCATCCACGGCTGAGCCTCCACGGGCTGGCCCAGCCGCACCAGATCGCCGGCCAGCATTTCCGCCCGCACCGACTGCACCGGCGTGGGCGGCGATTCATGATGCGCGAACTCGGCGCCCGTGGTCAGCCGCAGGCCCTGGCGCATCGGTGCCAGCAGGATGCCGTTCTCGGCGTCGAGCAGCGGCCTGTCCGGCATGGCGTCCACATGGTAGTGGCGGTGGTAGCCGCGCTTGACGAACAGCGGCAGCCGGTAGTCGAGCCGGCGCGTCAGCCCCGCCGCCCATGGCCCCAGCGCGATCACGGCGTGTTCGGCCTGCACCGCGCCATCGCGCGTGCGCACCGTCCAGCCGCTGCCCGACTGGCGCAGCGTATCGGCGTCGCCCTGCAGCAGCACGCCCCCCTCGCGCTCGAACAGCGCCGCGTAGCGCGCCACCAGTTCGCCGGGATCGCTGACCGTCCACGGGTCCTGCCAGTGCACCGCGCCGGCCATCGGCCGCTGCAGCACCGGCTCGGCGGCGGCCAGTGCCGCGCTGTCCAGGACCGCGTGGCGCAGATCGTGCGCGGCCGCGACCGTGCCGGCCGCGTTGGCCGCCGCGTCGAACGCGGCCGGCGTCCGGTAGGCCTCCAGCCAGCCCGATTTGCGGACCAGGTCCTGGGCACCGGCGCGTTCGATCAGCGGCGCATGTGCGTCGATGCAATGGCGGATCAGCGCCGCGTAGGCACTGACCGTGGCCATATAGCGTTCCGGCGCCGACGCGTGCCAGTAGCGCGCCAGCGACGGCACCAGCGACGGCAGCGCCCGCAGGTGGTAATGCACGTCGTTGCCACGCCGTGCCGCCACCCGCAGGATTGCCTGCCAGGCGCGCGGAAACGCGTACGGCTGCACTGCCTCGCGCTGGATGATGCCGGCATTGCCGTACGAGGTCTCGCGGCCCGGCGCCTTGCGGTCGATCAGGCACACGGCATGGCCGCGCTGTTGCAGCGCCAGCGCCGTGGCAACGCCAACGATGCCGGCACCCAGCACAACGACTTCGGTCTGGCGGGACGTTCTGGAAGTTTCTGTCATGAGGTCTTGCTTGCGGGTTTAGCGGTCTTGCGCGTCCGGCCGCCCTTTCCGGCGCTGCCGGGGCTGCCGGGGCTGCTGTTTGCCATGTCGATCTCCCGCGCCGTCTCGCGCAGGCAATAGGCCAGTTCGGCCACGCTTGGCGGCAGCCGGCGGTCGCGCAGCGTGATGAGGCCTACGGGCGGCAGTTCCACTTCCACGGGCATCGCCAGCACGTGGAAGCGCCCTTCCGCCTGCCATTGTCGGCCCACGGAGCCTGCCACGAAGCCCACCGCCTGCCGCTGCGCCACGAAGGTGGTGACGGCCAGGTACGACGACGACTCGATCACGTCGGCCGGTGGCTGCTGCCCATGGCGGAAGAACGCCTGCTCGATCTTGACGCGCAGCGATGCCCACGGCGGCGGCAACACCAGCGGATGCCGCGCCAGGTCGGTCCAGTCGGGGCTGGCCTGCCGCGACAGCGGATGGCCGGCGGCCACGATGGCCACCATCGGATCCTCGTAGAGCGCGTCGGTGATCAGGTCCGGCGCGGCGTAGCTGGGTTCCAGGCGGCCAACGATCACGTCGAGTTCCGACAGCCGCAGGCGGGGCAGCAGATGCGTGAGGTCGCCCTCCTCGACCAGCACCGTGGCACGCGGCGAGCGGTCCTTGAGGCGCGCCACGGCCCGGGCCAGCAGCACGGGCAGCGTGGCGCCCATCGACCCCACGCGCACGCGGCCTGCCGCGCCGCTGGCCACGGCCTCGATCTCGTCGCGCGTCACGTCGTACTGGGCCAGCACGGCGCGCGCAAAGCGCACCAGCGATTCGCCGGCCGGCGTGGGCTCCGTGCCGCGCGTGGAGCGCGTGAACAGCGTCAGCCCGAGCATTTTCTCCACTTCGGCCAGCACCTTGGACACGGCCGGCTGGCTGACCGACAGGAATTCGGCGGTGCGGCCCAGATGCCGGAACTCGTCCAGCGCCACCAGCAGTTGCAGGTGGCGAAGCTTGATATTGGAGCGGAAGGCCCGGTCGATATGCGCCATGGCAGCGAGTCTACCTAACCGGAAGGTTATGAAGCAATGCCAATTTTCTATTGGATGGTTATGTTCGGGACGCCCACAATCGCTCCCAGAGCGGATTGGCATCGACGCCGGTCCGCGACCTAAAACAAGATCGGAGACATCCCCCATGACGCAAGGTCTTCCCGCCAGCCTTTCGCGCCGCCGGCTACTGCTGGGCAGCGCCGCCACCGCCGCCGTTGCCGCCACCGGCACGGCCAGCCTGCTTGTGCCGCGCATGGCACGCGCCGCCGGCGAATATCCCGACCGGCCCATCACGTTCATCTGCCCCTGGCCGGTGGGCGGCACGGCCGACCAGTCGATGCGGGCCCTGTGCCAGGTGGCGTCGGGGATTCTCAAGCAGTCGATCGTGGTGGAAAACCGCGCCGGCGCATCGGGCATGATCGGGACCAAGGCGCTGGCCCGCGCCAACCCCGATGGCTACACCATCGGCCAGATCCCGATTTCGGTCACGCGCTTCTCGCAGCTGGGCATGCTGCAGCTGGACCCGCGCACCGAACTGACCTACCTGGCACGCACCTCGGGCCAGACCTTCGGCATCGCCGTGCCGGCCGGCTCGCGCTTCAAGACGCTGGCCGATGTGGTGGCCGAGGCCAAGGCGCATCCGGGAAAGCTCACCTACGCGCATGCCGGCATCGGCGGCGCCACGCACGTCGGCATGGAGCAGTTCGCGCTGGCCGCCGGCGTGAAATTCAATGCCATCGCCTACAAGGGCGGCTCGCAGGCCCTGCAGGACGTCCTGGCCAACCAGGTGGACCTGCTGGCCGATTCCAGTTCGTGGGCGCCGCATGTGGAAGCCGGCAAGCTGCGCCTGCTGGCCACCTGGGGCGAGCAGCGCACGCCGCGCTTCAAGGACACGCCCACGCTCAAGGAACTGGGCTACAACGTCGTCGTGGAAGCTCCCAACGGCATCGGCGCGCCCAAGGGCCTGCCGCCCGACATCGAAAAGAAGCTGCGCGATGCGTTCCGCGCCGCCGTGGCCAGCGCCGAATTCAGGGCCGTGGCCGCGCGCATCGACGCGCCGATCATGTACCTGGACGGCCCCGACTACAAGAAGTACGTGGCCGAGGTCTACAGCCAGGAAACGCAGCTGATCCAGCGCCTGAAACTCAAGGAAATGCTCGCGCAGAGCTAACCCGCCCCCACCCTGTCAATCGTGACCCTGAACCCCGTCATTCGCCTGCACGCCAACGACAACGTCCTGATCGCCCGCGCCGACCTGACGCTGGGCCAGCACCTGGAGGACCTGGACGTGCGCGTGCGCGCCCAGGTGCCCGCCGGCCACAAGATCGCCGCCCGTGCGATCCCACGCGGCGAGCGGGTCAAGAAATACGACACCGTGATCGGCGTGGCCGACCGCGACATCGCCGCCGGCGAGCATGTGCACAGCCATAACCTGCGGCTGGTGGACGACTACCGCGATCCCGCGTTCTGTGCCGATGTGCGCCCCGTGGCCTACGTGCCGGAACGCGAACGCGCGACGTTCATGGGCTATGTGCGGCCGGACGGGCGCGTGGGCACGCGCAACTTCGTCGGCATCCTGTCGTCGGTGAACTGCTCGGCCACGGTCATCAAGCACATCGCCGCGCATTTCACCACGGAGCGGCTGGCCGCCTATCCCAATGTCGATGGCGTGGTGGCGTTCGCGCAGAGCAGTGGCTGCGGCATGTCGTCGCCAAGTGAGCACTTCGACCTCCTGCGCCGCACTATCGCCGGCTATGCGCGGCATCCGAACCTGGCCGGCGTGCTGATCGTCGGCCTGGGCTGCGAACGCAACCAGGTGGCATCGCTGGTGGAATCGCAAGGGCTGGTCCCCGGCGAGAACCTGCACACGCTGGTGATGCAGGACACGGGCGGCACGCGCGCCACGATCGAGGCGGGCATCCGCGCCATCGAGGCCATGCTGCCGGCCGCCAATGCCTTCCGGCGCCAGCCCGTGAGCGCCAGCCATATCAAGATCGGCCTCGAATGCGGCGGCTCGGACGGCTTCTCGGGCATCACGGCCAACCCGGCGCTGGGTGCGGCCATGGATATTCTGGTGCGCCACGGCGGCACCGCGATCCTGTCGGAAACCCCGGAAATCCACGGCGTGGAGTTCATGCTCACGCGCCGGGCGGTGACGCCCGAGGTAGGCCAGAAGCTGCTGGATCGCCTGGCCTGGTGGGAACGCTACACCGCCGGACACAACGCCCAGTTCAATGGCGTGGTCGGGCATGGCAACCAGCAGGGTGGCCTGGCCAACATTTTCGAGAAATCGCTGGGCTCGGCCATGAAGGGCGGCACCACGCCGCTGCAGGCCGTGTACGAGTACGCCGAGCCGATCGACCGTGCCGGGTTGGTCTTCATGGATTCCCCCGGCTACGACCCGGTGGCCGCCACGGGCCAGATCGCCAGCGGCGCCAACCTGATCTGCTTCACCACCGGCCGCGGCTCGATGTTCGGCTCGAAGCCGGCCCCGACCATCAAGCTGGCCTCGAATTCGCCGATGTTCCGACGCCTGGAGGAAGACATGGACATCAACTGCGGCCTGGTGCTCGATGGCGAACTCAGCGTGGCGCAGATGGGCGAACGGATCTTCGAGCACATCCTGCGCGCCGCATCCGGCGAACCCACCAAGAGCGAGCTGCTTGGGCTGGGCGATCACGAATTCGTGCCCTGGCACGTGGGGATCGTGAGCTAGGCCCTTCGCATATCAGACGCTTCCAACATCCGACCCCGCCATCGCATGCTGACCACCCTCACCGACCCGACCCTGCTTCGTAGCCAGAACTTCATCGACCAGCAATGGTGCGACAGCCGCGCCCGCCTGGCAGTCACCGACCCGGCCACGGGCGCAGTGATCGCCGACGTGCCCGACAGCGATGCCGCCGACGCCCGGCGCGCCGCCGATGCCGCCGCGGCGGCCTTCCCGGCCTGGAGCCGCCGCACCGCCCGCGACCGTGCCCAGATCATCAAACGCTGGCACGCGCTGATCCTGGCCAACGAGCAGGACCTGGCCCGCATCATTTCCGCCGAGCAGGGCAAGCCCATGCACGAGAGCGTGGGCGAAGTGCGCTACGGGGCTTCGTACGTGGAATGGTTCGCCGAGGAAGCCACGCGCATCTGCGGCGACGTGGTGGCCGAGGCCGTGCCGGGCCGCAAGATGATCGTGCTCAAGGAGCCGGTGGGCGTGGTCGCCGCCATCACGCCATGGAACTTTCCGCTGGCGATGATCGCCCGCAAGATCGCGCCCGCGCTGGCCGCCGGCTGCACCGTGGTGGCCAAGCCCGCCGAAGACACCCCGCTGACCGCGCTGGCGCTGGTCCGCCTGGCGGAACGCGCGGGCATGCCGCAAGGCGTGTTGAACATCGTCACCGCATCGCGCGCCAACACCCCGGCCGTGGTCGATGCCTGGCTGGCCGATGCGCGCGTACGCAAGATTACGTTCACGGGCTCCACGCCGGTGGGCAAGCACCTGGCCCGCGAGTCGGCCGGCACGCTCAAGAAGCTGTCGCTGGAGCTCGGCGGCAACGCCCCGTTCATCGTGTTCGACGATGCCGACCTCGATGCGGCCGTGGAGGGCCTGATGGCCGCCAAGTTCCGCAACGGCGGCCAGACCTGCGTGTGCCCGAACCGCGTGTACGTGCAGGCTGGCGTCCACGACGCCTTCGTCAGCAAGCTGGCCGCCCGCGTGGGTGCGCTGCACGTGGGCCCGGCCACCGAGCCCGCCGCGCAGATCGGTCCGATGATCAACGCCCGCGCCGTCGACAAGATCGACCGCCATGTGCGCGATGCCGTGGACCAGGGCGCCCGCGTGGTGGTGGGCGGCGAGCGCGTGCGCACCGCCGACGGCCCGCACTACTACGCCCCGACCGTGCTGGCCGGCGCCACGCCCGCGATGGCGCTGGCGCACGAGGAAACCTTCGGGCCCGTGGCGCCCGTGTTCCGCTTCACCCACGAGGATGAAGTGATCCGCGACGCCAACGACACGCCGTTCGGGCTGGCCGCCTACTTCTATTCCAACGACGTGCGGCGCATCTGGCGCGTGGCGCAGGCGCTGGAAACCGGCATCGTGGGCATCAACGAAGGCGCGCTGGCGTCCGAGGCGGCGCCGTTCGGCGGCGTGAAGGAATCGGGCTACGGCCGCGAAGGATCGCGCCACGGGCTTGACGATTACATGCATACCAAGTATCTGTGCCAGGGCCAGTTGCACTGACAACGCCCATCGAACCCCGTTCGACACCCGCACCGACAGGAGACACCCCATGCCCGCCCATAACCCGTTCAAGGCCGCGCTGGCCGCCCGCCAGGCCCAGATCGGCCTCTGGATGTCCGCCGCCACGCCCTACGTTGCCGAAATCAGTGCCACGGCCGGCTTCGACTGGCTGCTGGTGGACGGCGAACACGCGCCCAACGACGTGCGCACCATCCTCCAGACGCTGCAGGCACTGGCCCCGTACCGCTCGCAGCCCGTGGTGCGCGCCGTGTCGGGCGAGACCGCACTGATCAAACAGCTGCTGGACATCGGCGCCCGTACGCTGCTGATTCCGATGGTGGACACCGCCGAACAGGCCGCCGCGCTGGTGCGCGCCACCCGCTACCCGCCGTTTGGCGTGCGCGGCGTGGGCAGCGCCGTGGCGCGCGTGTCGCAATGGAGCGCCCGCAAGGACTACCTGGCCGTGGCCGATGACGAAATCTGCCTGCTGGTGCAGGCCGAGACCGTGACCGCCATGCAGAATCTGGAAGCGATCTGCGCGGTCGACGGCGTGGACGGCGTCTTCATCGGCCCGGCCGACCTGGCGGCGTCAATGGGCCATCGCGGCAACCCGGGGCACCCCGAGGTGCAGGCGCAGATCGAGACGGCCATGCGCACGATCATCGCCAGCGGCAAGGCCGCCGGCACGCTGACGTCAGACAATGCGCTGGCGCGTCGTTACCTGGAACTGGGCTGCACCTTCGTGGCCACCGGCGTCGACGTGCTGGTCTACGCCAACGCGGCGCGCAAGCTCGCCGCCGAATTCCTGCCGGAGCGCGCCCAACAGGTGTCCGCGCCCGGCGCCGCCTACTGAGTATCGAAGATGTCCCCGCTGCCTTCCCAAGCCCTGCCCTCCCAAGCCCTGCAAGCCGACCTGCTGCAGGCCATGCTGGCCATCGTCGGCCCCAACGGCTGCCTGACCGCCGACGCCGACACCGAGCCGTACGTGACCGACTACCGCCGCATCTATCGCGGCAAGTCACCGTTGGTGGTCATGCCCGCCACCACCGAACAGGTCAGCCGCGTGATGGCCTGGTGCCATGAACACGACGTGCCCGTCGTCCCGCAGGGCGGCAACACGTCGCTGATGGGCGGCGCCGTGCCCGACGACAGCGGCACAGCCGTGGTCATCAGCCTGAAGAAGATGAACCGCGTGCTGGCCATCGACACCGTCAACGACACGATGACCGTGGAAGCCGGCGTGACGCTGTCCGGCGCACGCGCCGCGGCCGACGATGCCCGCCGCCTCTTTCCGCTGCGCATCGGCTCGGAGGGCTCGTGCCAGATCGGCGGCAACCTGTCGACCAACGCGGGCGGCACGGCCGTGCTGCGCTACGGCAACATGCGTGACCTGGTGCTGGGCATCGAGGTGGTGCTGCCCGACGGGCGCATCTTTTCGTCGCTCAAGGGCCTGCGCAAGGACAATACCGGCTACGACCTCAAGCACCTGTTCATCGGCGCCGAAGGCACGCTCGGCATCATCACCGGCGCGGTGCTGAAGCTGATGCCGCAGCCGCGCTCCACCGCCGTGGCGTTCGTGGCCGTGGACGGCCCGGAAGCCGCCGTCAAGCTGCTGGGCGAGGCCCGCGCGCTGTCAGGCGGCGCGGTCACGGCCTTCGAACTGATCTCGGCCCCGGCGCTGGACCTGGTGCTCGAATACCTGGGCGACGTGCCGTCGCCGCTGCCGGGGCGTCATGACTGGATGGTGCTGATCGAACTGACATCGGGCACCGACGAGGCAACGCTCGGCGGCACGCTGATGGAGATCCTGGAATCGGGCCTGGGCAACGGCTGGGTCGTGGATGCCGCCGTGGCGGCGAGCCTGGCCGACGTGCAGCAGTTCTGGCGCATCCGCGAGGAAATCTCGGACGCCCAGACGCGCACCGGCGGCAGCATCAAGTGCGATATCTCGGTGCCGGTGTCGCGCATCGCGCAATTCATCGAGAAGGCGTCGGCCGAGGTGCTGGCGCTGGAGCCGGCCACCCGCATGGTGATCTACGGCCATATGGGCGACGGCAATGTCCACTTCAACCCGCTGCGCCCCAAAGACCGCGATGCCAGGGACTTCCTGGCGCAGTGGTACAAGCCCGTGTCGGATCTGGTCGATGGTCTGGCCCACGCCGAGAACGGCTCGATCTCGGCCGAGCATGGCATCGGCGTGGCCAAGCGCGACGACCTGGGCCGCTACAAGTCGCAGGTGGAGCTGGAGCTGATGTGGCAGGTCAAGCGCGCGCTCGATCCGAAGAACCTGTTGAACCCGGGGCGGGTGCTGCCACGGATCGCTGGGCCCGCTGACTGAGCCAGACCCCGCCGAGCACCAGCACCATGCCCGCAATCTGCGCCGTGCTCAGCGTCTGGCCCAGCACGATCCAGCCGATCAGCACCGCCGTGAGCGGGCTCAGGAACCCCAGCGTTGCCACGGCGCCGGGGCCCAGCCGCGCGATGCCCCGGAACCACAGGACATAGGTCAGCGCCGCGCCGATCACCGTCAGCCACGCCATGCCCAGCGCGTTGGCCAGCGTGGGCGTGGGCAGCGGCGGCTCCAGCCATAGCGCGAACGGCACCAGCAGGATGCCGCCCGCCGTCAGTTGCCAGGCCGTGAACGTCAGCGCCGGCACCGGCGGCTGCCAGCGGCGCGTGAGCACGGTGCCCAGCGCCATCGACACCGCGCCGGCCAGTCCGGCCGCCACACCCACCGCATCGAGCGTGGCCTTCGGGGTCAGCACCAGCAACGCCACGCCCGCCAGCCCGGCCAGCGCCGCGGCAATCGCGCCCCCCCGGATCGCAGATCCCAGCAACACCCGCGACAGCGCGATCACGATCAGCGGCTGGATGGCGCCGAGCGTGGCCGCCACGCCACCGGGCAGCCGGTAGGCCGAGACGAACAGCATGGCCCAGAAGAACGAGAAATTGAGCGCGCCCAGCACCAGCAGCCTGGGCCACCAGCTGCGCGCCGGAAACTGCCGGCCCAGCAGCCAGAGCAGCATGCCCGCCGGCAGCGCACGCAGCGTGGCAACCGTCAGCGGATAGCCGGCCGGCAGCCAGTTGGTGGTCACAAGGTACGTGGTGCCCCAGATGGCGGGCGCCAGGGCGGTCAGCAACAGGTCTGTCGAACGGCGTGTGGCCATGGGGATTCCCTTTGGGACCAGTGCAGGTGGAGGAACGCGATGAATGTGCGCACATTACAGCACTGCACCGTCCGACGGAAGCCGACGGATATGGAACACAGCATTTACCGCCCGTCATGAATCGGGGCGCCATGCAAAAAGCGGGGCCGCAGCCCCGCTTTACGGTGTTTGGGTGCCGCCAGTGGCTGGCGGCCCCTGCCTCGTGCCGGATCAGGCCCTAGCGCGGGTTCTTCTTCATGTCTTCCTTGGTATCGCCATAGCTGGCCTGCGTGCGGCCGGCCACCTGCTGGGCCTTGCCCTTCATTTCGGTGGAAGTCTTGCCGGTTACCTTGCCGGCCAGTTCCTTTGCCTTGCCCTTGGCCTCGTTCATGCGGCCCTTCACCTGGTCCTTGTTCATGATCGCACTCTCCTGATGGGTCGGTTCGTAGGGCGTCCGGCGTCCGCGCGCTGGCCCGGCTGACGGGCGCTGCGGCAGGCAACGGCGCTACTGGACAGTGTAGAAAGGGCACGGGAGCTGTCGTGTAGGACATGGCCGCAACAGGCTGTCGGACGGTGCCAATGCGGTTCTCCCGGCGCCGATGCCTCGCCCTTGCACCCGCCGCGACTGCGCCCACAATGGACCCAGGCGTGCGCATGCATCGCGAGCCGATGCCGCCTGACGTCATACGATATGCCTCACTTAATCCGCCATTCATCGAATGACGATACGCTTGCGGCACTCCGCCTTCCACCTGCCTTGCCCCGCCCCGCCCCATGGACGGCCACCTGCATATCCAAGACCTGACCGGCCACGGCCGCGGCCCTTATACGTTCGACGTGACGGGCGGCAAATGCACGGTGCTGTCTGGCCCGTCGGGCAGCGGCAAGAGCCTGCTGCTGCGCATGATTGCCGACCTCGATCCCAGCCACGGCAGCGTACGCATCGGCACCACGCCGCGCGAGGCGCTGAGCGGGCCGGCCTGGCGACGCGAGGTGATCTATGTCGCGGCCGAATCGGGCTGGTGGGCCGACGACGTGCGCAGCCATTTCGACGACCTCGGCCCGGCCGACATCCCCGATACGACCCGGGGCTCCGGAACACCTGGCACCGCCGATACCCGGCTGGCGCGCCTGGCGCGCCGGCTCTGCCTGCGCGACGACATCCTGGCCGCGCGCGTCAGCCATCTGTCCACCGGAGAACGGCAGCGGCTGGCGCTGCTGCGGGCCATCGTCCGCCGCCCCCGCTTCCTGCTGCTCGACGAGCCCACCTCGGCGCTCGATCACGACACCACACTGGCCGTGGAAGCCGTGCTGCGCGAAGTCATGGCCGAAGGCGTCGGGTTGCTGGTCGTTTCCCACAACACCGAACAGGCAGCGCGCCTGCAGCACGCGCACTGGCGCCTGTACCCGTCCGGACTGGAGCCCCTGCACCCATGAACCCGATCCTGCTGACAACGGGCGACCTGACGCTGGCCAGTCTGCTGATCGTGGCCGGCGCGGCGCTGTCGCTGGCCATGTCGCTGGGCATCCATCGCGCCCTGCTCTGGGCCGCGGCCCGCATGGTGGTGCAACTGATACTGGTGGGCCTGGTGCTGCGCGCGGTCTTTGCGCTGTCGTCGCCATGGCTCACGCTGCTGGTGGTGACGGCGATGATCTTCGCCGCGGCGCGTGAATCCGGCAGCCGGCTGGAGCGTCGCTTCGCGCCGCGCTGGCAGATGGCGATCGGACTGGCGTCGGTCAGCGCGCCCACGCTGGTCATCACGGTGCTGGCCCTGCTGACCGCCCTGCGCCCCACGCCGTGGTACGACGCACGCCACGCGATTCCGCTGGCCGGCATCATCCTGGGGAACGCCATGAACGCGGCCAGCCTGACGCTGCACGCCACGCTCAACGCCGCGTGGCACCAGCGCCAGGCCATCGAGGCCAGGCTGGCCCTGGGGGACGACCGCCATGCCGCCTTGCGTCCGATCCTGCGGCAGGCGGTGCGCGGCGGCCTGCTGCCGACGATCAATACGATGGCGGCAGCGGGCATCATCACGCTGCCGGGCATCATGACCGGCCAGATCCTGGCCGGCATGGACGCGATGGACGCCGCGCGCTACCAGATCCTGCTGATGTTCCTGCTGGCCGGCGGCAGCCTGCTGGCCGTGGTGGTGGCCGGCTGGCTGGCCGTATGGCGCCTGACCGACGAGCGCCACCGCCTGCGCCTGGACCGCCTGCACGCGGCCTGAACCGCCACCCAACTGCAACATCCCTGACACCATTGACATGGCACTTCGTAGAACTGCCATGTGGTGACGCATTTCCGTGCAACAGTCTCATCTCGAATGAGAAAAATCTCATTCAGAGTGACGAAGAAGCGAGCCAAATCAAAGCTGAAACATTCATGCCTTCCGATCATTGCGGATTCCTTCCCAACCTGGAGAACAAGGCATGAAACTGAAACTGGCAGCGGCTGCTGCAATCACGATGTTTGCCGCGGGCGCTCAGGCGCAGTCGAGCGTCACCCTGTATGGCGTGGCCGACGTCGGCGTGGAATACCTGAACCGCACCGCCGGCGACCACAGCAACGTGCGCATGCAGTCCGGCAACGGCATCACCACCGGGTCCTGGTGGGGCATGCGCGGCACGGAAGACCTGGGCGGCGGTCTCAAGGGCGTGTTTGTGCTGGAGAGCGGCTTCAACCTGGACACCGGCACATCGGCCAGTAGCCGTCTCTTCAACCGGCAGGCATTCGTGGGCCTGCAGGGCCGGTTCGGCGCCGTGATGCTGGGCCGCCAGCAGACGCCGATCTACGACTTCACGCTGGCGTTCGACCCGATGGCCGCCACCTCGCAATACTCGATCGTCAATCTGGACCCGTTCATGGCCAGCCGGGCCGACAACGCCATCCAGTACAAGGGCACGTTTGGCGGCCTGACGGCGGCGGCGCTGTACAGCTTCGGCTATGACAACAGCACCGCGTTCGGCTTCGGCAGCGGCGAGGTGCCGGGCAACTACAAGAAGGGCCGCGAGTACGCCGCCAGCCTGCGCTACACGACCGGTCCGTTCGACGTGGGCGTGGTGTACGACCTGCGCCAGCCCGACACCGATATCAAGGACCAGCGCGCGTCCGTGGCCGGCAGCTACGCCTTCGGCCCGGCCAAGGTCTTTGCTGGCTATCGGTGGGAAAACCTGAGCGGCGCGGGCGCGGCCTTCAAGCACAGCAACATCTACTGGATGGGACTGGGCTACCAGGCCACACCGGCACTGATGCTGAAGGGCGCGGTGTACTACAACGACTATGCCGAGACCAGCGCCGACCCGGTCGTCTTCGTCGCCACGGCCGACTACGCGTTTTCCAAGCGCACCAGCGCCTACCTGGACCTGGGCTACGCGTGGAACCGCACCAGCAAGGGCGTGGCGTCGCGCGCCAGCCTGAGCGCGGACAATATCCGGGCAGGCGACAGCCAGTTCGGCGCGATGGTGGGGGTACGCCACCGCTTCTGACCCCGCCGCAAGACACTTTCCGATTTTGCCCGGCCGCGCGCCGGGCTTTTTTATCTCGGCTTCCTCGAAAAACGGCCCGCCGGGTTCCCGAATCGCGCCGCCAACCACCTGCCTGACTTCGCATAACGCCCGCGGACGTGCCGGCAATTCAGCGCCGGCCACCCGCCAGCTTCCGCGCGTCGGGATGGCTGCGCAGCCGCCACATCGCCACGCAGCCAAGTGCCGGACCGATGGCCAGCATGCCGAAGCCGGCGCGCCAGCCAAGCCATTCGACCACGTCGGGCACGAGGTGGATGCTGGCCAGCGTCAGCAGGAAGCCGGCGCAGGTCTGCGCCGTCAGCAGCGTGCCGATCGATGACGGTTCGGCCAGTTCGGTCACGCTGGCCGAGAACTGGGCGGAATCGGCGATGACCGACACACCCCATACCAGCGCCACCGTCACCAGCACCGCCATCGGTGCCGTATCGAGCCAGCCCATCAGCGCCGCGCAGCTTGCGCTGATGGCCATGGCACCGATGGTGACGGCGGTGCGGCCCACGCGGTCGGCCAGCCATCCGCCCGCCCAGGCACCCAGCGCGCCAACGGCAATCGCCGCGAAGGTCAGCAGTTCCGCCCGGCCGCGCGCATCGGCCATGCCGCGTGCGGCAAACGTCTGCTGCAGGAACAGCGCCAGCCACGCCCACATCGCGTAAAGCTCCCACATGTGGCCCAGATAGCCCAGGTTGGCCAGGCGCACTGCGGGCTGGCGCCAGGCCTGCGCGATCTTGGTCGGGTCGATGCGTGCGGCCTTCCGGAGATTGGGGCCGATCGCCGCCATGCCGATCAGCAGCGCCGCGCCGGCCGCGCAGGCCGCCGCCACGGCGTAGATAGTGCGCCAGTCGGGGCCGCCCGCAGCGGGCGTCAGCCACGCGGCCACCAGATGCGGACTGGCCGACCCGAGCGTCAGCGCGCCCACCAGCAGCCCGATCAGCAGGCCCAGGTCAGCCCGCGCCCAGGTTGCCGCCAGCCGCATGCCCACTGGATAGACCCCGGCCATGCACATGCCGGTGATAAAGCGCAACGCCACCACCGCGCCGCCCGTGGGCGCGATGAACGCGAGCATGCCCGTGGCCAGCGCCGCCACCAGTGCCGATCCGGCGAACAGGCGGCGCAGGTCGTAGCGGTCGGGCAAGGACAGCAGCGCCGACATCAGCGTGCCGGCGACAAAGCCGAACTGCACGGCAGTAGTCAGCAACGCCTCGTCGAACGCCGAAATGGCCTCGGTGCGCTGGATCAGCGCCACGGCGGTGCTCGCAGAGAACCACACGCCCATCGCCGCCACTTCGGCCAGCAGCAGGATGGCGATCGAGAACAGCTTGCCGCGCTGGCGCTGCCGCACTGGCGCGGCCGCCGAAGTGGGTGCCGTCATCTCAGACGGCCGCCGGGTGTGCGACGGTGCCCACGGGATGGAAGTCGCGCCCGAAGTAGATCAGGCCCGCCTGGCCGCTGGCGCTTTGCGCGGCCTTCACGGCGCAGAAGAACACGGTATGCGTGCCGACTTCGGTTACCGACGTGATCTCGCAATCGAGCGCGCTGATGGCGCCATGCAGCACCGGCGCGCCCGTGGCCAGTTGCCGCCACTCGGCGCAGGCAAACCGCTCGTCCAGCGACAGGTCCCTGTCGGCAAAGCGCACGGCCACGTCGCGCTGCCCGGCGGCCAGCACATTCACGCAGAGCCGGCCGTTCTGGCGGATGGCGGCGTTGTTGCGGCTGGACCGGTTGATGCAGACCAGCACGGTGGGCGGATCATCGGTAACCGGACAGACGGCGGACGCCGTGCAGCCGCCCAGCCCGGCCACGCCGTCCGTGGTGATGACGTTGACGGCGGCACCCAGGCCCGCCATCGCGTCGCGAAACGTTGTCTTGTCTACCATGATGCGTCTGTCTATGCCCGATTGGCGCCGGTTCCGCGATATTGCGCCGCCGCGTGGGTGGCTGGCAAGCGGGCCGTGCCGAACAGCTTGTCGCGATAGGTGCCCGGCTGGTAAGCGGTCTTGTAGGCGCCGCGCTCCTGCAGCAGCGGCACCACCAGGTCGATCACGTCCTCGAAGCACTCCGGCACCACCGTGCGCGACAGGTTGAAGCCGTCCACGCCGGTCTCCTCGCTCCAGGCCATCAGCAGGTCTGCCACATGGTCGGCCGCGCCCACCCACGGCGGCTGGCGGCTGCCCAGCACCATCTGTTCCAGCAGTTTGCGGCGCGTCCATTGCGGGCCCGCGCTGCGCGTCATGGCTTCCACGTTCGACACGATGGCCTGGCTCTTGCCGGTATCGATCGGCTCGTCCAGGTCGTAGCGCGAGAAGTCGATGCCCAGCGACGCCGCCGCGTGCACCAGCGCGGCCTCGGAACTGACATAGCGCCGGTATTCCTCGAACTTGTCGCGCGCCTCGGCGTCGGTGCGCCCGACCACCAGCGTGGCGCCCAGAAACACCTTCACGTCGTCGGCCTGCCGGCCCAGCCCCACGGCCTGCGCGCGGATGTCGTCAACGATTTCCTTCACGCCCTCCTTCTTCTGCCCGTTCACGAACACGCACTCGGCGTGCGTGGCGGCAAAGCGGCGGCCCCGCGTCGACGACCCGGCCTGGTACAGCACCGGCGTGCGCTGCGGCGACGGCGCGCACAGGTGCATCGCATCCACCTTGTACTGCGGGCCGCGATGATGGATCACGCGCACTTTTTCGGGATCGGCATAGACCCCGGCCGTGCGGTCGGCCACCACGGCGCCGTCGTCCCAGCTGCCTTCCCAGAGCTTGTAGACCAGCGCCATGTACTCGTCGGCCAGGTCGTAGCGGTCGTCGTGGGCCACCTGGCCGTCGATGCCGATGGCCCGCGCCGCGCTGTCCAGATAGCCCGTGACGATGTTCCAGCCGATGCGCCCGCCGGTCAGGTGATCCAGCGTGGACATGCGGCGCGCAAACAGGAACGGCTGCTCGTAGGTCAGGTTGGCGGTCACGCCAAAGCCCAGGTGCCGGGTCACGGCCGCCATGGCCGGTATCACCAGCGTCGGGTCGTTGACCGGCACCTGCACCGCGCCGCGCAATGCGGCGTCGGGGCTGGCGCCATAGACATCGTAGACGCCCACCACGTCGGCAAAGAAAATGCCGTCGAACAGGCCGCGCTCCAGCGTCTTCGCGTAGTCGGTCCAGTACTGAAGCTCGGCGTAGCGGTGCGACTGGTCGCGCGGGTGGGTCCACAGGCCCTGCTGGATGTGGCCCACACAGTGCATGTCGAAAGCGTTCAGGCGGATTTCACGGGGCATGGGGGCGGCTCCGGGGGGAAAGGGGCGGTCTCGGCTCCATCCACTATAGTGGACGAATGAGCATCATCGTGAGGATTTCAGGCTGAGGGTTAACCCGCGCCACGCAATGCCGCTTCTATAATCGGACCACCTTCCCCGCGCCTTCGCCACCATGAGCCGCCTGCCCGACGACCCCACCACCGCCATTTCCGTCCGCGTGCGCATCGAGCGCGAATCGCGCGGCTGGTCGCTGGCGGAGCTGGCGGACCGCTCCGGGGTGTCCAAGGCGATGATCAGCAAGATCGAACGTGGCGAGGCCAGCCCCACGGCGACCGTGCTGGGCCGGCTGTCAGGCGCGTTCGGGCTGCAATTGTCGATGCTGCTGGCGCTGGCCGAGCAGGCCGGCGAACGCCTGAGCCGCGCCGCCGAACAGCCGGTGTGGCAGGACCCGGAAACGGGCTACACGCGCCGTGCGGTATCGCCGCGCAACGGCGGCATGCTCGAACTGGTGGAGGTGACGCTGCCGGGCCACGCGCGGGTATCGTATCCGTCGTCGGCCTTCACGTTTCAGCATCAGCAGATCTGGGTGCTCGATGGCACGCTGGTCTTCGAGGAAGGCGAGCTGGCGCACACGCTCGCCGCCGGCGACTGCCTGCAGCTGGGGCCGCCCGCGCCCTGCACGTTCATCAATCCCGGCCCGGACGCCTGCGTCTACGTGGTGGCGCTGGTGCGCCGCTGATCAGGGCTGGTCGGCATCGATCCATACGCGCGTCGACGCGCCCGCGCGCGTCAGCCGCATCTGGTAGGTATAGCGTTCGGGGTGGTAGAGCCCGACCAGGAACTGCACCGGGCGGCCGTTCGTGTCGGATGCCACGCGCGACACGCGCAGCAACGGCACGCCGGGCGCGATGCGGAAGATGCGGGCCACGTCCAGATCGGCCACGGCGGCGCCCAGCGTCTGCTCGGCCGAGATCACTTCGACGCCATGCTGCGCCAGCGCCACCAGCATCGGCGTGTCCTGCAACGTATGGCGGTCCAGCGCCGCCGCCAGATCGTCGGGCACGAACACTTCGGTATAGGAAATGGGCTGCGCCTTGAACTTGCGCACCCGTACCACCTTGAGCACGGGCGCGCCGGGCGGCAGGTCCAGTGCGGCGCTGACGGCGGCGGGCGCCGCCATGCGCTTCCATTCCAGCACCTGCACGCGCGTACGCATGCTGACGCTGACGATGTTGTCGAGCAGGCCGCCTCGCACGGTCTGCACGGCGGTCCCGGCCGGCGCCACGTTGCGCGCGGTCGGCACCGTGCCCTTGCCGCGCAACCGCATCACCAGGCCTTCTTCCTGCAATCGCGCCAGGGCCGACCGCACGGTCACGCGCGCCACGCCGAACTCCTCGGCCAGCTGGCGTTCGCCGGGCAGGGGCAGGCCGGCTGCGTAGTGACCGCCGCGAATGCGCTCGCGCAGGATCAGGCGAACCTGCTGGAAACGCGGCAGCGAGGTCAGCGGGGCGTGGGCATCGAGCATCGGGCGGGGGCGGCAATCAGGCGGGTGAGCCGGGAACTGCCGGCGATGCCGCCACGGTACGCGTGCCGCCCCGGTCAGGCAAGCACGCGTCGCATCGGGTTATTCGTACTGCTTGCCCAGCGCCAGCATTTCCGGCGTGCCGATGACGTCATTGAGCGCCTGGAACGACAGCATCCTGTCCAGGTACGGCGTGGTGGTGCCGTTGGCGTGCAGGCTGGCCAGGTAGTCGCGCAACGCAAAGCTCAGCGCGCGCACGGTGCCGCCCGGGAAGATCACGATGCGGAAGCCGATGGCCTCCAGTTCGGCGGCCGGCAGCACGGGCGTCTTGCCGCCTTCCACCATGTTGGCCAGCAGCGGCGCGCGGCCGCCCAGGCGGGCGATCGCTGCCGTCATGTCCTCGCGGCTGCGCAGGGCCTCCACGAAAAGCACATCGGCGCCCGCTTCGGCGTACTGCTCGGCGCGTGCCAGCGCGGCGTCCATGCCTTCCACGGCAACCGCATCGGTGCGCGCGATGATCAGCGTATTGTCGTCGCGCCGCGCATCGCAGGCCGCGCGGATCTTGCCGGCCATCTCCGCGGCGCTGACCACGGTCTTGCCATCCAGATGACCACAACGCTTGGGCATCGACTGGTCTTCGAACTGGATGGCGGTGGCGCCGGCACGTTCCAGCACGCGCACCGTCTGCATCACGTTCAGTGCATTGCCAAAGCCGGTGTCGGCGTCCACGATCAGCGGCAGCGTGGGGCAACGTTCGCGGATATTGCGCGTGACCGATGCCACGTCGTCCATCGACAGGAAGCCGATATCGGGCCGCCCCAGCCGCGTGTAGGCGATGCTGGCGCCGGACAGGTAGGCGGCCTGGAAGCCGGCCTGCTCGACCAGCAGGGCCGAAAAGGCGTCGTAGACGCCCGGTGCGGTCACGATGCCGGTGCCTTGCAGGCGTTGCTTCAGCGTCATTGCAGTCATTGCACTCCCTCTTTGACCGAAAGTTGGCCCGACGCGATCCGGCGCGCCAGGTGCGGGACCAGCCCGCCATCGCGGATCATGGCCACCAGATGCGGGGGCACCGGCTCGCACTGCAGCGCCGGCGCGTTGTCAATATAGACCTGGGCCGTGTCGATCTCGCACCCCGCGCGCTGGCCGGGCGTCACCGGCGGCAGCGCCGGGCAGGTCAGCAGCGGCAGCCCGAGGTTGAATCCATTGCGGTAGAACAGGCCGGCGAACGACGGGGCCACCACCGCCACCACGCCCAGGTGGCGCAATACCTCGACCGCCTGCTCGCGCGACGATCCCGCGCCAAAGTTGCGCCCGCCAAAGACGATGTCGCCGGGGCGCACCTGCGCCGCGAACGACGGGTCCACGGCTTCCAGGCAATGGCGCGCAATCTCTTCGATGCCAAACTTCATGTAGGCGCCCGGCGCCAGGAAATCGGTATTGATATCGTCACCAAACACCCAGGCCCGGCCGGAAAAACGACTCATGCCAGCACCTCCCGTGGATCGGCAATGCGGCCGGCAACGGCCGAAGCGGCCACCGTGTACGGCGAGCCCAGGTAGACCTGCGACGATGCCGCGCCCATACGGCCCTTGAAATTGCGGGCCGTGGCGCTGATCACCACGCTGTCTTCGCCAAACCGGTGCTCGCCGTAGCCCGCGCAGGCGCCACAGGCGTTGGGCAGCAGCTCGGCGCCGGCATCGGTCAGCGCGGCCAGCGTGCCTTCCTGCGCGGCGCGCTGCTGGTCGGCGGCACTGGCCGGCGCCACCAGCAGGCGCGTGCCCCGTGCCACGCGCTTGCCGCGCAGCACCTGTGCCGCCATGCGCAGGTCGTCCAGCTTGGCGCCGGTGCAGGCACCGATATAGGCGATGTCGATGCCCACGCTGCCGAACGTGCCCACGTCGTCGGCGTTGGCCGGCGTGTGCGGCCGCGACACCTGCGGCGCCAGCGTCGCGGCATCGAAGTCATGCACCGCCAGGCAGGCCGCGTCGGCGTCCGACTGCCAGTCGTCGATATCGACGGCATCGGCCGGCGCACCGGCGGCCAGCAGCCAGTCGCGCGTGGTGGCGTCCGGGGCGATGAGGCCCACCTGCCCGCCCAGTTCGGCGGTCATGTTCGACAGCGTCATGCGTTCCTGCATCGACAGCGCCGACACGGCGTCGCCGGTGTACTCCACGGCCTGGTACTGGCCGCCGTCCATGCCGAAGCGCGTGCACATGCGCAGCATCATGTCCTTGGCCGAGACACCGGCGCCCAGGCGGCCATGCCAGCGCATGCGGATGGTCTGCGGCACGCGCACCCAGATCTCGCCCGTCACCAGCACACCCAGCATCTCGGTGGCGCCGATGCCGAACATGTAGGCACCGAACGCGCCGCCGGTGGACGAATGGCTGTCGCCGCCCACCGCGAACATGCCCGGGCGCAGATAGCCCTTCTGCGGCACCACCACGTGGCAGATGCCCTCCATGTCGTGGAAGCGCGCCACGCCTTCGTCGCGCGCCCAGTCGCGCGCGATCTGCACGATCCTGCGGCTGTCGGCGTCATGCGCGGGCACGTAGTGGTCGGTGACCAGCACCACCTTGTCCGGATCCCACACCTTCGCGCCGAGCTTTTCGAGCATCGGCTTCACGCGGCGCGGCCCGCTGGAGTCATGCATCATCGCCAGATCCACGCGACACGTGACAATCTCGCCGGGCGCCACGTCGGCCCGGCCCGCGGCCCTGGCCAACAGCTTCTGCGCCAATGTCTGGCCCGTCATTGCTATTCCTTACTCGACTTTGGTACCGGACGCCTGGATCACCTTGGCCCAGTGCTGGATGTCGCTGCGCACGAACGCGCCGAACGCCTGCGGCGTCATGCTGACGGCCGTGGCGGCTTCGGTCTCCATGCGTTGCTTGTAAGCTGGGTCTTCGACGGCCACCTTCACCGCGCGATAGAGCTGGTCCGTGACGGCCGGCGGCAGCCGGGCCGGGCCGAACAGGCCGAACCACGCCGACGACTCGAAGCCCTTCACGGTCTGGCCGATCGGCGGCACACCCGGGAACTGCGGCAGTGCGTCCCGGCTGCTGACGCCCAGGAACTTCAGCGTGCCCGACTTCAGGTGCGGCAGCACGTTCACGGTGCTGGCGAACATCAGGTCCACGGTGTTGTTGCCCAGTACATCGGTCAGCGCCGGATTGGTCCCCTTGTACGGGACGTTCACGATGTCGGTGCCGGTGGCCAGCTTGAACTGCTCGCTGGCCAGATGCAGCGACGAGCCCTGCGCGCCAATCGCAAACGTGAGCTTGCCGGGGTGCTTCTTCGCGTAGGCGATCAGGCCCGCCGTGTTGTCGAACGGCACGCCCTTGCGGGCCACCAGCACGCTGGGCACGCGCGCCACCATCGTGATCGGCGTGAAGTCCTTGACCGGATCGAACGGCAGGTTCTTGTAGAGCGACGCGTTGATGGTATGGCCGGTAAAGCTCATCAGCAGCGTGCTGCCGTCCGGTGTGGCGCGCGCCACATATTGCGCGGCGATATTGCCGCCAGCGCCGGGCCGGTTGTCCACCACCACGGTGCGGTGCAGCGTGTCGCCCAGCGAGCGCGCAATCAGGCGTGCCAGGGCGTCGGTGGTGCCGCCGGCCGGGCTGCCCACCACGATCGTGATGGGCTTGTCCTGCGCCGCCGCGCGCTGGACCGGGGCCAATATGGCAAACATGGCCAGCGTCGCGCCGGCCAACAGCTTTCTTCGACTGATCAACATCCGTGTCTCCGCCTCTGTGTACTTCCTGTGGGGTTCAGGCGGACTCTATGCCCCATGGCCCGGTCACTCAATGGAACCAGCTGGTCCTATCCACGGGACCAGTCAGCGCAATGGATGTACAGACATTGTCGGCCCCGCATGGCAGGCATCCCTGTGCACGCCGCGCCGGCGCCGTCCGAAAGCGCGCCATGGTACACAGACATGGCGCAAGTCAATACAACGCAATGCAATGCAAAGGGGAATGTCGGGGGCGACGCGAGGGAGCCATTTGCCGGCTGAAACCGGGGCCAGATGCAAAAACGCCGCGCGTCCCGACTGGCGGGGCGCGCGGCGTTGCGCGATCGAGCGGGCCACGCGGGCCCGGCAGATCAGTCGTCGAGCAGCGACAGGTCGCGCACGGCGCCCTTGTCGGCCGACATCACCAGCTTGGCATAGGCCTTGAGCGCGGCCGACACCTTGCGCGGACGCGCCTTGGCCGGCTTCCAGCCACGGGCGTCCTGCTCGGCACGGCGGGTGGCCAGTTCCTCGTCCGACACCAGCACGTTGATCGTGCGGTTGGGAATGTCAATGCGGATCTTGTCGCCATCGCGCACCAGGCCAATGGCGCCCCCGGCCGCCGCCTCGGGCGAGCAGTGGCCGATCGACAGGCCCGACGTGCCGCCCGAGAAGCGGCCGTCCGTCAGCAGCGCGCACGCCTTGCCCAGGCCCTTGGACTTGATGTAGCTGGTCGGGTACAGCATTTCCTGCATGCCCGGGCCGCCCTTGGGGCCTTCGTAGCGCACGATCACCACGTCGCCGGCCTTGACCTTGTCGTTCAGGATGTTCTCGACCGCCTCGTCCTGCGACTCGGTCACGTGGGCCGTGCCCTCGAACACCAGGATGCTTTCGTCCACGCCGGCGGTCTTCACCACGCAGCCGTCCAGCGCGATATTGCCGGTCAGCACGGCCAGGCCGCCTTCCTTCGAGAACGCGTGCTCGTACGAGCGGATGCAGCCCTCGGCGCGGTCCAGGTCCAGGCTCGGCCAGCGCGTGTTCTGGCTGAACGCCACCTGCGTGGGGATGCCGGCCGGGCCGGCCATGTAGAACGTGCGCACGGCTTCGTCCTGCGTGCGGACGATGTCCCACTGGTCCAGCGCGTCCTTGAGCGTGGGCGTATGCACGGTCGGCACGTCGGTGTGCAGCTTGCCGGCGCGGTCCAGCTCGCCCAGGATGGCCATGATGCCGCCAGCGCGATGCACGTCCTCGATGTGGTACTTGTTGGTGTTCGGCGCCACCTTGCAGAGCTGCGGCACCGAGCGCGACATGCGGTCGATGTCGGCCATCGTGAAGTCGATCTCGGCTTCACGGGCAATCGCCAGCAGATGCAGGATGGTGTTGGTGGACCCGCCCATGGCGATGTCCAGCGTCATGGCGTTCTCGAACGCCTTGAAGCCCACGGAACGCGGCAGCACGCGCTCGTCGTTCTGCTCGTAGTACATGCGGGCCAGATCGACGATGCGCTGGCCGGCGCGCTTGAACAGCTGTTCGCGGTCGGCGTGCGTGGCCACCACGGTGCCGTTGCCGGGCAGCGACAGGCCCAGCGCCTCGGTCAGGCAGTTCATCGAGTTGGCCGTGAACATGCCCGAGCACGAGCCGCACGTGGGGCAGGCCGAACGCTCGACCTGCGCCACATCCTCGTCCGAGTACGACGGATCGGCGGCCATCACCATGGCGTCCACCAGGTCGAGCTTCTTCAGTTCGATGGTCTTGGTCACCGGGTTGGCCAGGCGCGTCTTGCCGGCTTCCATCGGGCCGCCCGACACGAAGATCACGGGGATGTTCAGGCGCATGGCGGCCATCAGCATGCCCGGGGTGATCTTGTCGCAGTTCGAGATGCACACCATGGCGTCGGCGCAGTGGGCATTGACCATGTATTCCACCGAATCCGCGATGATGTCGCGGCTGGGCAGCGAATACAGCATGCCGTCGTGGCCCATGGCGATGCCGTCGTCCACGGCGATGGTGTTGAATTCCTTGGCCACGCCGCCGGCGGCTTCGATCTCGCGCGCGACGAGCTGGCCCAGATCCTTCAGGTGGACGTGGCCCGGCACGAACTGGGTGAACGAATTGACCACCGCGATGATCGGCTTCTGGAAGTCTTCGTCTTTCATGCCGGTGGCGCGCCACAGCGAGCGCGCACCTGCCATGTTGCGGCCGGCGGTGGAGGTCTTGGAACGGTATGTGGGCATTGTGGGTGCTTGGAAATAACGCAAACGCAGCGGCCCACAGCGGATCGACAGGGCCAGGACAAACCCCTGCGGGCGGCCTTGTGAGCCGGGCGCCGGGCAAAGCTCGGGATTATCCCACAGCCCTTGCCCGGGTTGGGTGCCGGTCCGCGGCTACAGCGGCGGGAGTCTTCGCTTGACCGGCTGCGCCTTGACGATGGCCGAACTGGTCTCGGCCATCTCGGTGATCTGCTCCAGGATATGGTCCAGGTGCTCGATAGATCGCAAATACAGCCGACCGATAAAACAGTCGTCGCCGGTCACCTTGTCGCATTCGGCGAATTCGGGGATGGCCTCGATCAGCTTCTGCACCGCCTGCAGCTTGCCGGGCAGCGGCCTGATGCGGACGATGGCCTGCATCGGAAAGCCCAGCGTGCGCGGTTCCACATCGACCGTGAAGCCGCGGATCACGCCCCGGTCCTCCAGCCGGCGCAGCCGTTCCGACGCGCCGGGGGACGACAGGCCCACCTGCTCGGCCAGAGTTTTTACCGGCATGCGGGCGTCCTGCTGCAGCAGGACCAGGATGCGACGGTCGATATCGTCAAGCGACATAAGGTATTTTCCTAAAAACGCCTTACAAAATACAAAAGAAAGCGAGAACAGCCTGCATTTTCGACTGTGGATTGTAGGCCAGAGGCCTTAAACTGCAACCCTCATTTTGCGACGATGCACGCACAGGGACAGGAGATAGCCGTGGACGACAGAACGCGGGGCATGCTGGAAATGGTGGCGGCGATGGTGATCTCGGGCACCATCGGCTGGCTGGTGGTGGTATCGGGGCGGCCGGTCACCCAGGTGGTGTTCTGGCGCTGCGCCTTTGGCGCGGTGGTGCTGGTGCCGGTCTGCCTGGCGCGCGGTTACCTGCGGCCGGGCGGCATCTCGCTGCGCCAGGTGCTGCTGGCGGTGGCCGGCGGGGTGGCCATCGTCGCCAACTGGCTGCTTCTGTTTTCGGCCTACGAAGGCGCATCGATCTCGATTGCCACGGCCGTGTACAACACCCAGCCGTTCATGCTGGTGGCGCTGGGCGCGCTGTTCCTGGGCGAGCGCCTGACCGTGGCCAAGGTGGCATGGCTGCTGCTGGCGTTCGGCGGCATGCTGCTGATCGTGCAGGGCAAGCCCGGCGCCGGCGCAGCGCATGGCAACTACCTGCTGGGCATCGGGCTGGCACTGGGCGCGGCGTTCTTCTACGCGCTGGCGGCGCTGATCGCCAAGCAGCTCAAGGGCGTGCCGCCGCACCTGATCGCGCTGATCCACGTGCTGGTGGGCACCGTCATGCTGCTGCCGATGGCGCTGCGCGCCGACCTGCCGACCGGCGCCCTGCCCTGGGCCACGCTGGCGACCATGGGCTTTGTCCATACCGGGCTGATGTACATCCTGCTGTATGGCGCGATCCAGAAGCTGCCCACGCACCTGACAGGCGCCCTGTCGTTCATTTATCCTATCGTGGCCATTCTGGTGGACCGGCTGGCCTTCGGACATCATCTGCTCCTGTCGCAAATCGGCGGGGCGGCGTTGATCCTGCTGGCCGCCGCAGGCATGACGCTGGGATGGCCCTGGCGCGGAATGCTGCCGTGGGGGGCGCGCAAGCCCTCCGCCTGACGGCGGCCCGCGCCCCGACTTCAACTCTGACAGGGAGGCGCGCAGATGCAGCAGACGCAGGGGATGTCGCGGGATCGGCTGGACCGGATCGGACGCTTTATCGACGAGACCTACGTCGCCACCGGCAAGCTGCCGGGCGCGCTGGTGCAGGTCTGGCGGCGCGGCGAACTGGCCTTGAACACCGTGCTGGGCCTGGCCGACCGCGAGCGGCAGGTGCCGCTGGCCGAGGACTCCATTTTCCGCATCTATTCGATGACCAAGCCGATCACGTCGGTGGCCATCATGATGCTGGTGGAGGAATGCAGAATCGCCCTCGACGACCCGGTCAGCAAGTACATCCCGGCCTGGGAAAAACTGGGCGTGTTCGCGGGCGGCTTCATGGACAGCTTCCAGACCCGCCCGCCCGCGCGGCCGATGCTGGTGGTGGACCTGCTGCGCCATACCGCCGGCCTGACATACGGCTTCCAGCAGAACAGCAACGTCGACGCGGCCTACCGCAAGCTGAAGATCGGCGAACTGGCCACCGAAGGCACGCTCGACGACATGATCGAGAAGCTCGCCACGCTGCCGCTGGAATTCTCGCCCGGCGAGGCCTGGAACTACTCGGTGGCCACCGACGTGCTGGGCTACCTCGTCGGCAAGATCAGCGGCATGCCGTTCGACACCTTCCTGAAACAGCGGATTTTCGATCCGCTGGGCATGGTCGATACCGGCTTCCACGTGCCCGCGCACAAGGCCGCCCGGTTCTGCGCGTGCTACGCGGTCGGTGCGCTCGGTTCCAAGGTGATCTCGCCGCGCGGGCCGATGCTGCAGGACGATCCGCAGACCAGCCCCTACCTGCAGCCGCCCGCCTTCCTGTCGGGCGGCGGCGGCCTGGTATCGACGGCCGCCGACTACATGCGCTTTGCCCGCATGCTGCTGAACGGCGGCGAACTCGACGGCGTGCGCCTGCTCGGCCCCAAGACGCTGGCGCTGATGACGGCCAACCACCTGCCCGGCGGGGTGGACCTGCCACGCCTGTCGCGCTCGATGTTCAGCGAAGCCACCTACGACGGCGTGGGCTTCGGCCTGGGCTTCGCCACCACCATCGCGCCGGCCAGCACGCTGATTCCGGGCAGCGCCGGCGACATGTTCTGGGGCGGCGCCGCCAGCACGTTCTTCTGGGTCGATCCGAAAGAAGACCTGATCGGCCTGTTCCTGACCCAGCTGCTGCCGTCGTCGGCCTACCCGGTGCGCCGCCAGTTGCGCACGCTGGTCTACAGCGCGATCACGGAATCGGGGCCCGCACCGCGCTAGCCCGGCTGCCCGCGCCAGGGCGGCCCGGCGCGGGCGCGAGTAAAATACGGCCACGTGAAACCCGCTACGGACCCGACCGAAACATGAAGCTCCGCACGACGATCGTCACGATGTCGCTGGCCGCCATGGGCGCCCTGAGCCCCCTGGCCCACGCCAGTGTGTCTTCCGATGCACACGCCTTCAAGGAAGGCGTCAAGGAAGCCGGCAAGAAAACCGGCCACGCGGTGGCCGATGTGGCCCGCACGATTGGCCACGGCGCCAAGGAAGCCGGCGTCACCATCGGCCATGGCGCCCGGGACGCCGGCCACGCGGTGGCCGACACCACGAAACGCGGCTATCAGGCGACCAAGCAGGCCATCAAGGGCGACGGGAAGAGCGAAGGCCGCGGCGAGGATTAATCCCGGATTGCGCCGACGATCTGGCGACGATCAGGCCCGATGTCGCGCCGCCCCGCCGCACATGCGTACAATGCGCGGCTTAACCAATTGGAAAGCTGTCCGTGAAGAAAACCGACCTGGAAAAAAACAAGGGCCTGAAGATCAACAACAATCTGAAGCAGGCCGGCGCCAACCGGGCAGGTGGGCTCCCGAAGTCGCAGCGCCAGCAGGGCACCGGCAAGAACGGCCTGCTCGGCAAGCTGCTCGGCAAGGCCGTGCCGCAGGAAAAAACCGAGGATTGAATCAAATCGCCGGGGCCGCCGGCATCGCGCGCGCCACCGGGCAGGTCGGGTCGATGGCCCGGCACAGCGCATAGAGATCGCGCACGATCACATGCGGCGCCGGGCTGCTGCGGGCCCAGCGCGCCGCAGCGGCATCGTCCGAGCGCACCACCCATGCGGCCTGAAAGCCAGCCGCGATCGCACCCACCACATCCAGATCCGCATCGTCGCCGACGTGCAGCATCCGTTCGGGCCGGCACCCAGCCAGTTCGGCCGCCGCATGGAAGATCGCGGCATCGGGCTTGGCGCAGCCCGCACTCTCCGGATTCAACGCCGCATGGAAGAAGTGATGGCCGCCCGTCACCTGCAGGCTGGCGTTGCCGTTGGACACGGCCACCAGCGGAAAGCGGGCGCTCAGCCATTCCAGCGCCGGGAACGCATCGTCAAAGAAATCCACGCGCTGGCGCGCGGCAAAGAATACGTCATAGGCCGCTTCGGCCAGTTGCGGGTCTTCGTCCGACAGTTCCAGGAGCATGCGGATCGATCCCAGCCGCAGTTCGCGCAGGCTGTGCGACAGGTCGGGGCGCTCGGCCTGGAACCGCGCGCGTAGCTCGCCCAGCACCTGCGGCGACGTCAGCAGGCCCGATGTGCGCGGCGCCTGCGCCAGCAGCCAGTCGTGCAGGGTCTGCTCGGCCCGGATGACGGCGGGCGTGAAGGGCCACAGGGTATCGTCGAGATCGAGCGAAATGGCCGCGAGGCTGGCCAGTGGTTGTTGCATGGGGACAGGGCACGGAATGGGGAATCGGTCCGAATTGTGCCAGTGTTCGCCGCGCCCCGTACGGCAATCGCCCCGCATTCGGCACGCTGGCCGCCTTACAGTTCCGAAATTCCGAAACGCCGCAGCGCCTCCAGGTCCGTGACCCGGATGGTCTGGTACGACAATCCGACCATGCCTTCGGCTTCGAGCCGCCGTAGCGCCTGGTTCACGCGCTGGCGCGACAGCCCGGTGAGCAGGCCGATTTCCTCCTGCGACAGCTCCAGCACCGCCGTCGTCTTCGGATAGAGCGCCCGGTGGAACAGCTGGGCGATGGCCTGCGCCACGCGGGCATCGGCGCCCAGCAGGCGGTCGTTCTGCACCATGGCGATGAACTGGCCCATGCGCTCGTTGAGCTGACGCACCACGTAGCCTGCAAAGGGCAGGCTGTCCGCCAGCAACGTGTTGAAGACCGTCTCCGCCACCAGCAGCACGCGCGACTCGCGGATGGCGATCACATCGTAGCGCCGGTCTTCGCGCTTGATGACGCTGCCCTCCCCGCACCAGCCACCGGCCGGCACGCCACAGAAGGTGCAGCCGCGCCCGTCCGGCGTGTAGACCGCCAGCTTGATCAGGCCGGCATCCACGCCGATCCAGTGGCGCGAATATTCGCCGCGCCGCGCGATATAGCTGTCGGGCGCGAACGTCCGCACCCCGGTGCCCGACGCCGCCAGCGCCTGGTGTTCCGGCGCCAGCGCGCGATACCAGTCGTGTTGTTCAAGCAATTCGTGGACGTTCATGAGCGTGCGGCAACGGTTACGCAATGAAATCTGACGCGAAACTTACGCCAACGGGGCACAAGATGCATCAATGTCGCGGTTGGGGCAGATCTGTCGCCTGCATGACAGTGTCGGCCCGCGCGAGAATGATAGCGTGGCCCCCGACCACACAACACGAATCCAACAGGATCCAAACAGGAGACACGCATCATGCCGACCGACTTCGATACCGGGCTGGCCCGCAACGCCGCCAATTTCGTGCCGCTGACCCCGCTGGACTTCATCGCCCGCGCGGCCGAAGTCTACGGCCAGCGGCTGGCCATCGTGCATGGTCCGCTGCGGCAGAACTGGCGCGATACCTATGCGCGCTGCCGCCGGCTGGCCAGTGCCCTCGCGCGCGCCGGCGTCGGCAAGGGCGACACGGTCGCCGCGTTGCTGCCCAACACGCCGGCCATGATCGAGGCGCATTTCGGCGTGCCGATGTCCGGCGCCGTGCTCAACGCGCTGAACATCCGCCTGGATGCCGCCAACCTCGCCTTCATGCTGCGCCATGGCGAGGCGCGCGTGCTGCTGGCCGATACCGAGTTTGCCGATGTGGCGCGCCAGCTTGCGCGCGAGGTGCAGGGGCTCAAGGTCATCGCGGTCCATGACGTGCTCGGCCCCGAGCCCGACGCGCCGTTTGGCGACACCGACTACGAGCGCTTCCTGGCCGGCGGCGACCCCGACTACGACTGGCAGATGCCGGCGGACGAATGGGATGCCATCGCGCTGAACTACACGTCCGGCACCACGGGCGACCCCAAGGGCGTGGTCTACCACCACCGTGGCGCGGCCATGAACGCGGTGTCCAACATCCTGGAATGGGACATGGCCAAACACCCGGTCTATCTGTGGACGCTGCCGCTATTCCACTGCAACGGCTGGTGCTTCGCCTGGACCGTGGCCGCCCGCGCCGGCGTAAACGTCTGCCTGCGCAAGTTCGATCCGAAGCTGGTGTTCGATCTGATGCGCGACGAGGGCGTGACCCACTACTGCGCCGCGCCCATCGTGCATACCGCGCTGGTCAGTGCCCCGGCCACGTGGCGCGAAGGCCTGCGCGGGCCGGTGCGGGGCATGGTGGCGGGCGCCCCGCCGCCAGCTGCGGTGCTGGCGCAGATGGAACAGATGGGCTTCGAACTGTCGCACGTCTATGGCCTGACCGAGGTGTACGGCCCGGCCGCGGCCTGCGCGGAGCAGGACGACTGGCGCGACGTGTCGATGGAAGAACGCGCCGTCCTGAAGGCTCGCCAGGGCGTGCGCTACCACCTGCAGGCAGGCGTGGCCGTACTGGACCCCGACACCATGCAGCCGGTGCCGCGCGACGGCGAAACCATCGGCGAGATCATGTTCCGCGGCAATATCTGCATGAAGGGCTACCTGAAAAACGACCGCGCCACGCGCGAGGCGTTTGCCGGCGGCTGGTTCCATACGGGCGACCTGGGCGTGTGCATGCCCGACGGCTATATCAAGATCAAGGACCGCAGCAAGGACATCATCATCTCGGGCGGCGAGAACATCTCCAGCGTCGAGGTCGAGGACGCCATCTACCGCCACCCGGCCGTCATGGCCGCCGCCGTGGTGGCCCAGCCCGACGCCAGGTGGGGCGAAACCCCGTGCGCGTTCGTCGAACTCAAGGACGGCGCCAGCGCCACCGCCGAGGAAATCATCGCCCACTGCCGCACGCTGCTGGCCGGCTTCAAGGTGCCCAAGGCCGTGTACTTCGGCCCGCTGCCCAAGACATCGACGGGCAAGATCCAGAAGTTCGAGCTCCGGCGCCGGTTGCAGTCTGCCGCCGCGATCGACGTCTGACGCCCCCCCGCCGTGCAACGCGCCGCTGCGCTGCCGCGCCTCAGGGCTTGGGCGGCGGGGCGTCCGCCTTGCGCCCCGCCATGTGGTGCAGGTAGGCCAGCAGATCCTTGAGCTCGGCGTCGGACAGCGTTTTCTGGTCGATCGACGACATCTTCGAGCCCGGCCACCAGCGCAGCGCCTGCGGGTTGCGGATCAGCTTCGACAGCTTGTCGTCGCCCAGGTACTCCACCGGGTTGTAGGGCACGTTCAGGTCCGGCCCCAGGTTGGCGTCGCCGGCGCGGTTCATCGAATGGCACGAGAAGCAGACGCGCTGGAACGCCGCAAAGCCGCGCATGACCGGGCCGTCGGCGGGCTCGCCTTCGGCCGGGCGGATCGCCGCAAAACGCTCGGCGGCGGTGCCGCCCAGATCGATGCGCGCAATCGCCCAGGTCCACAGGCTTTCGGTGATCCGCACCGGCGCGTCGGGCTGCCTGGCGGACTTCGGCACGGTCCAGATCAGCCGGAACGGGCCGATGTCCTGCCCTTTCAGCTTCGGCCACGGCTTTGCCGGGTTTTCCACCGCCAGCCACGCACGCGGGCCATCGGGGCGGTCGGCCAGCAGCAGGCCCAGCGGCAGATGCGAGACATAGCCATCGGTGGCGGCCGTGGAGGCGCTGCCGTCCGGCGTTGCCGGCAGGCCCGCCAGCAGCGCCGCCATCGGGATGGCCTTGAACGTCATGCGGCGCTTGTAGTTGTCGTCATCGACGGTGACGCTGGCCAGGCGCCGGTCTTTCAGCAGCGCATCGCGGGTCAGGATCTTCTGCTGGTTGCCAGCGGTGATGGTCAGCTTGGCGGCATCCTCGGCGTGCGCCGGTGCGGCGCCGATCAGGGCCAGCGTGCAGCCAATGGCTGCGGCGGCGCGGGTGAGCCAGGGGGTCATGTTCTCTCCTCGTGCGGGCGTTGGGGTGTTATCGCGGCGGGCGCCCTAGCCGTAACCCTAAACGATGCCCATGACAGCCTGCAAATCTCCCCTGCCCCCCAACACACTGTCCGCCCGCATGGCGCATGCTTCCCGGGATGCTGGCTGGCAATCGGAATGGCGCCGCCGCAGCCCGTCGCCCCCCAGCAAAGATTTTGCAAAAGAAATACTTGCGCTTTGCCAAAGTCGTCTATAGAATTCGCGCCTTCGCTAGGCTCGTAGCTCAGCTGGTTAGAGCACCACCTTGACATGGTGGGGGTCGTTGGTTCGAGTCCAATCGAGCCTACCAACGCACAAACAGGAACGGACGGTCGCCCCTCGGCACCGTCCGTTTTTGCATTCCAGACCGAACGGAACCCTTTCATGATCCAGCCAAGCCCGGTATTCAAGGACAACCTCGCCCAATTGCCCGCCATCGACGGCATCGCCCGCATCGACCTGGTCGACACTGGGGGCACCGTGGTGGCCAGCATCGAGAACGTACAGGGCAAGCAAGGCTCGCTGGCCGTGTACCACTACCTGCAGCAGGTCTTCGGCAAGCTCGATGCCCAGGCCGCCGAGCATGGCCTGGCCGTCTTTGCCGAACACACCGCCGATGCGCGCAATCGGCCGGGCGCGCATCCGAACGTGGACCGCCTGCTGGCCGTCGCCAGCGGCGGCGAAGCCCTGCGGATCGAGGTCGTCGCCCGCGCCTAAAGCGGCCTGCCGTCCGCCGCCCGACGCAGACAAAGACAAACGGCCCCTTGCGAGGGGCCGTTCTTCCATTACGGAGTGGCGAGGATCCTAGTGCGCGGTCGCTTCGCCCGCGCCGATGCCCGTCTCGGAGCGCAGTTCCTGCGCCTCGAAGCCAGCCTTGTCCAGCAGGGCGCGCCGTGACTTGTCGGTCACCGAGAACAGCCAGATGCCGACGAAACCGATCGTCATCGAGAACAGCGCCGGCGACGTGTAGGGGAACGGCGCGTTCTTGAAGTGGAACACATCGACCCAGACGGCCTGCGACAGCACGGTCAGCACCACCGCCGACACCAGCCCCAGGAAGCCGCCCACCATCGCGCCCCGCGTGGTGCAACCCTTCCACAGCACCGACAGGAACAGCACCGGGAAGTTGGCCGATGCCGCCACCGCGAACGCCAGCGACACCATGAACGCGATGTTCTGCTTCTCGAACACGATGCCCAGCACCACGGCGATGAAGCCCAGCACGATGGTCGTGAGCTTCGACACACGCAGTTCCTCGGCACTGGTGGCCTTGCCGTGCCTGAACACCGTCTGGTACAGGTCGTGCGACACCGCCGACGCACCGGCCAGCGTCAGGCCCGCCACCACGGCCAGGATCGTCGCGAAGGCCACGGCCGAGATAAAGCCCAGGAACACATTGCCGCCCACTGCGCTGGCCAGGTGAACGGCAGCCATGTTCACGCCACCGAGCAGCTTGCCGCTACCGTCCTGGAAGCTGGCGTTGGTGCTGACCAGCACGATCGCGCCAAAGCCGATGATGAACGTCAGGATGTAGAAGTAGCCGATCCACGTGGTGGCCCAGAACACCGACTTGCGGGCTTCCTTGGCGTTCGGCACGGTGAAGAAGCGCATCAGGATGTGCGGCAGCCCGGCGGTACCGAACATCAGCGCGATGCCGAACGAGATGGCCGAGATCGGGTCCTTGATGAAGTTGCCGGGGCTCATGATCGAGTCCTTCTTCGCATGCACTTCCACGGCCTTGGCAAACAGCTGCTCGGGGCTGAAGTGATACTGCGCCAGCACCATGAAGGCCATGAACGACGCACCGCCCAGCAGCAGGCAGGCCTTGATGATCTGCACCCACGTGGTGGCGGTCATGCCGCCGAACAGCACGTAGATCATCATCAGCGCGCCCACGATGACCACGGCCACCCAGTATTCCAGACCGAACAGCAGCTTGATCAGCTGCCCCGCGCCCACCATCTGGGCGATCAGGTAGAACGCCACCACCACCAGCGTGCCCGACGCCGCGAAGGCACGGATCGGCGCCTGCTTGAAGCGGTACGCCGCCACATCGGCAAAGGTGAAGCGGCCGAGATTGCGCAGCCGTTCGGCCAGCAGGAAGGTGATGATCGGCCAGCCGACCAGGAAGCCGATCGAATAGATCAGCCCGTCATAGCCATTGGTGTAGACCGCTGCGGAAATGCCCAGGAACGACGCGGCCGACATGAAGTCGCCGGCAATCGCCAGGCCATTCTGGAAGCCCGTGATGCCGCCGCCCGTGTAGAACGTGGCGGCGGACTTGGTTTTCTTGGCCGCCCACTTGGTAATGAACAGCGTGCCGATGACAAACACCACGAACATGCCGATGGCCGTCCAGTTGGTGGCCTGCTTCACGGCCTGGCCCAGGTCGCCGCCGGCGGCGAAGGCATTGGCGGACAGCAGCAGTGCCGCGCCGAGCGCGGTGGCGCCGAATGCGTGACGGTTCATCGTGCTACCTCCTGCTTGATGCGATCGGTCAGGTCGTCATAGACGCGGTTGGCATGGCGCACGTACAGCCCGGTAATCACGACGGTAAAGAGAATCACGAACAGCCCGATCGGCATGCCCCAGGTCATGACGCCCTGGCCCACGCGCGTTGCCAGCAGTTCCTTGTCGAAGGCGATCAGCAGCACGTAGCCGTAGTACACCACCAGCATCACGGCCGTCAGCAGCCAGCCAAGCCGGCCGCGCCGACGCACCAGTTCCTGATACTGCCGGCTGGCCTTCAGTTTCTCGATCACATCCTCTTGCATGCTTGTCTCCTCCGCATCGCGGCTGCACGTGCTTGCCACATATATTTGCGTTTGCCGCGCGGGTTGCCTCCGCACGGCGTGGTGACAAGGTAATGCGCGCCCCTTACCCGGTTCTTACACGGTGCGCCTGGCGATGCGGGGGTAAACGCCTAGCCTGTGAGTCCGTGGAGGTACAGGGAGGTCGCGTAATTCGACTGGCCGCAGGGGATCTGCGCCGGGGACCGCCGCGCGCATCGACCCGTTCGCGGGTGCGACGCGCGGCGGCGTGGCAAGCGCCGTTCAGCGCATCTTGCCGAGGATCGCCTTCATCTCGTCTTCGGTGAAGGCGCGCAGTGTCTGCGTGTGAACATTCCCTTGCGAGCCGATCGACAGACCAAAGGCCGTCACGGAGGCGTCGTCCTGCGCTTCCAGCGTCAGGATCACGTCATATTTTCCGAGCGTCCAGAACACGTCGGTCACCTTCACGCCGAACTGCGGCGCCATTTCGCGCACGGCCGCGGCGCGTTTGGTGGTGTCCTTGACAGTGCGTATGCCCTGGTCTGTAAAGCTTGCGAGCACGATGTATCGGGTCATGGCAAATCTCCGACAGGATGGGACAGCGTCGTCAGCGCGCTGACGGCGGCTCATGGCTTCGGAGCGTGACCCGACAGGTGCGCGCAACGCACCGTCCTGACAAAACCGGATCGTGGACGCGTACACCTTGCAGGCGACACGCCGGGGAGTGTGAGCAACTTCGCAGCGATGCAAGGAGCGAGCCACTGGCCGCACCATGCAGGCTGGCGGGCGGGGGCCATCCCTGACGCGGACGATCCGCGCCCAGGCCGTTGCAAGCCTGAAACAGTCAGCGTGACGGCGTGCGCACCGGCCCCGGACACGCCTTGAGCCCGAGCCATATCACGCCAATCACGATATTGACCGGGACGCTGAGCGCGCCCGGCACATAGAAGCACGCCGACAGCACCGGCGCGCGCATCAGCACCTCGACGGCACCGCCCAGCCCGTACAGCAGCACCCCGCACCACAGCCACCGCCGCATATAGGTCAGCAGCCAGTGCGCGCGGGCCTGGTTGAAGCGCCAGGCCGCCGTGCGCGCGATCAGGTCGCCCCGGCTGGCGTCCGCAAACATCCAGTCGAAAAAGAAGTACCGATACAGCAGGGTGCGAAAGGCAAGCTCTTGCATGATCAGGGTGGGCCAACTCTGGCCGTATCGCGCAAAGACCGTGCCCACGCCGCTTCCGGCGCCGGGACTTCCACTACTTTAGGCGCTTCAGGCGCACCGGGCGGATTTTTCACGCCCGTCCTCGCATCGGCCAGACACATGCACCGGGGCGATGCATTGGCCAGCGATGCCGGTCGCCGTGCCGCCATGCGTCGCGTGCATCACTGCGCGCCGTAGTGCTCCGCCATGAAATCGATGAAGGCCCGCGCACGCGGTGTCAGGTGCCGGGTGTGCGGATAGAGCGCGTAGTAGTGGCTGGCGCCCGCGTGGTACTGCGGCAGCACACGCACCAGACCGCCACGCGCCACTTCGCTGCGCGCGGTGCGCTCGGTGAAGGCCGCGATGCCGGCGCCGGCCAGCGCCGCCGCGTACAGCGCGGTGATCGCATCGGCAGCCAGCGCGCCGCGCACGGCCACCCGTTCGGTCTGGCCGTTGGCATCGGTCAGTTGCCAGGTATCGGGCGCCGCGGCGAATGCCAGCAACTGATGGCGGGCCAGATCGCTGGCGTTCACCGGCAGGCCAGCTGTGGCCAGGTAGGCCGGTGACGCCACCAGGACCGTATCGGACCTGGCCAGACGCCTGGCCATCAGACTGCTGTCGGCCAGCGGTGCGCTGCAGATGCGCAGCGCCACGTCGAAACGCTCGGCCACCAGGTCGACGAACTGGTCACTGCACGACAGTTCCAGCCGGATCTCCGGATAGCGCGCACGAAACGCAGGCAGCCAGTCCTGCAGTTCGAGCGTGCCGATGGCCAGCGGCACCGTCACGCGCAGCGGCCCGGACAGCTGCGCGCCTTCACCGGTCATCGCCACGTTCATGGCGTCGATGCGCGCCAGGATATCGGCGCAGTGGCGGTAGTAGCGTTCGCCGGCGTCCGTCAACGCGAAGCGCCGCGTGTTGCGGTTCAGCAGCTGCACCCCCATGCTGGCTTCCAGTTGCTTGAGCTGCCGGGACACGGTGGAGTGGGACAGGTCGAGCCGCTCCGCCGCCGCCGAGAATCCCCTGGCCTCGACGATGGCGCGAAAGACACGCATGGCAAGCAGCTGGTCCATGAAAATGCCGTCCCCCAAAAGCAGAAACGCCCCGCGGGGCGTTCCAGGATAGTGTCAGCGCAGCGGCAGATGGGTGATGGCTGCGGTGGTCATCACATCGCCGAAGGTGTCTTCGATCTCCGCAAGCGCAGCGTCATGCAGCGCGTCCTTGCCGATCGTACGGCCATCTGCGCGCGTGATGGCGCGCGTGGCCGAGGCGTCGGATGCTACCACAACGTGAAACCCGAGCGGCACCGCGTCGCGCGCGGCGCCTGCCACGCAGGCATGGGTCATCAGGCCCGCCAGCACGATGGTTTTGATGCCCATTGCCTTGAGGCGGCGCTCCAGGTCCGTGCTGGCAAACACGCTCACGGTTTCCTTGCGCAGCACGACGTCCTGCTGGCGCGGCGCCATGCCGGGCTGGAAGTCCACCGTCTGGCCATCCACGGCAAAGACGGCCGCGCCGGCCGGCGCGATGTGCTGGATCTGGAAGACGGGAATACGGTGGCGATCGGCAAACGCCAACAGGCGCTGCGCGTTTTCCATCGCGCGCTGACCATCCGGAATCGGCATCCGGCCGGAGAAGTACTCCTTCTGGAAGTCGATGACGACCAGCGCCGTGCTGCGCGGATCGAGATGCTCGACAGGCTTGGCACCCAGCATCGCACGGATGCCCGGGTGGGCGTTGTCTGGCGCCGCGTGGACGGCACCGCCGGCAGATGCCGCAAGCGACAGGCTCACGGTGGCCAGGCGGAAGCAACGCAACAGGGTCAGGGTCATGACAGGCTCCTCAATGAATCGAGGCGCCAGTCTAGGTTTGCACGGGTGGCCTGTTCAACGCCATGCGCCGCACAGCATTTGTGCGGCGCATGCACAGGCGCGCGGTGCGACGCCGGTGGCACCGGCGTCGGTCAGGTCAGGCGCCGTCGAGGTAGACGTTGCGTCGGCCCAGGCGACTGCCGAGGGCGTCCGGCGGCAGGCTCATGCTGGCGGGGTCGGCGGCGACCGGCGCTGGTGCCATGGTCGCGGCACCCGGCGCAGGTGCCATGGTCGCGGCGCCGGGCGCCGGCGGCACGCCCATCTGCACGGTTTCCATCGAACCCTGCGCGTAGGGATTGGCGGCGGGTTGCTGCTGCGCGACGCCAACGGGTGCGGCCGGTGCTGCGTAGCCGGTGGACGCGGCAGGGGCAACAGGCGCGCCAGGCGCGGCCTGGGTGGCGGGCATCGGCTGGGCCTGCTGGGCTGGGGCCAACTGCTGCGCGAGCAGTGGGTACGACGCGATCAGTGCGCCAGCCATCAACAGGGATTTCGCCAGATGTTGCTTCATTCGTGTACCTCCAGAAAAAGCCTACAGACTTGGGAACGCCCACTGTAGCGTCGAGGCACCTGACAAAGTGTTCCGTTTTGCAACTGTCATTAACGAGACTTGCGGCCGACATGCATGCGCGGTATTTGCGCGCGCGTGCATCGACCGCCACCTGGCGCGGGTCGCGTGCGGCGGCACGATCACGGCGGCGTCATGACGGTCACGCGCAGGTAGGTCGCCGGAATCTCGGTGACGTCGGGCTTGCCACTCCGGTTTTGCGCGTGGAACAGCGCGTCGAGTTCGCGCTGCAGATCGTCGCGCTTGCCGTTCGCCTCCGCGGCGGCAAATGCGTTCATGGTGGGGCCGTAGAAATCGCGGAACGTCGCCAGGAAGTCAGATGGCTTGCCGGCGTACCGGAAGACATAGGTGTCCCGGTCAAAGCCGATGTTCTCCGGCGGCACGCCTGCGGCGCCGAATCGCTCGGTCACGATGATCTCGTGGCCCCATAGCATCGGGCTGATGAAGCCTTCCGGCGGTGGCGGCGAATAGGCCATGCTGATCTTCAGCACCTGCGCGACCAGCGTGGGATCGTTCGGAATCCAGTTGCCCATCACGATGCGCCCGCCGGGCTTGGCCACGCGCACCATCTCGCTGGCAACCTCCGCCGGCTTGGGCGCGAACATGGCGCCGAACATGCTGACGACCAGGTCGAAGGTGTGATCCGGCAGGTCCGTCAGCGCGCAGGCATCGCCCTCCTGGAAGCGCAGGTTCCCGAGCCCCGCTTCCTGCGCGCGCCGGTTGCCGGCGGCCACCAGGTTGCTGGCGATATCGACGCCCAGGACGTCGGCCCCGCGCTTCGCTTCGGGCAGTGCGGTGGTGCCGTCCCCGCAACCCAGGTCCAGCACCTTCATGCCGGGCGTGACGCCCAGCCGCGCCACCAGTTCGTCGCCACTCTCGCGCATGGCCGCCGCCAGCCGCGTGAAGTCGCCCTTTTCCCACAGCGCCTTGTTCGGATTCATCTGGTGTGCCCCCTTGTTGCCATGTCGTTGGATCGTTGTCAGTGCCGACACCGTCGGCACCCGGCACCCGCGTTGCGGGTTCTGGTTTTGTAGTGCATGGGACAGCGGCGGGCAATGGGACCGAAGCCCCGCGCGACGGACGAGACACCCGGGGGCACCGGCGGTCACCGCACGGCCAGGTGGGCGCGCGCGTACACGTCGCTTAGTGCGGCGCGACTGGCGCGGTAGGTCTGCAACACCCAGTCCGCATACAACGCGGCCGCCAGGCTGCTCCGCTGCGGCCAGCGCACCACGCCGGCGGCCAGCGCGCCGGCACGGGCACCCGATTCCAGCGCAAAGCGCAGGCCGTCGCCGGTAGCCGGATCGAGATAGCCGGCGGCATCGCCGCAAACGAAGTACCCCGCGCCTGCGGCCTGCCGCAAATGCCGCCAGCGCCGGCACTCGCGCCAGATCCGGCCCACGGGTCGTATGCCGGGGGGCCATGCCACGCTGGTGTCACGCGTGCCGCACAGCGCCGTCCAGATGCAGCCCTGCGGCGTGGCGTGCCGCCACAGCCATCCGCGGGGGCCAATCACGAACTGCGTACCCGGTGCGCTGGCCTGCCCCGCAGCCAGCACGCCAAAGCCGCGCTGCAGCCACCAGACCCGCGAGTCGATCCCTTCCGGCAGGCCCAGGCTGCGGCGCAGCCAGCCGTTGACGCCGGACGCGTCGATCACGACATAGGCGCCGGCAGCAAGGCCACGGCCGGACAGGCCCTCCACACCGGTCACGCGATGGCCGGCCAGACGCGGCCGCAACATGGCCGCCGGCATGACCTGGTAGTCGGTGCCGGCGCACACCGCCGCCTCGCGCAGACCGCGATCGAGCAGCGCACGATCGACGGCACGGCCTCGCTGTGCATGAACGGTAGCGTCGTGCCCTGCATGGTCGAGCCAGATGTCGGACCGGACAGCCAATGCCGGCGAGATGGCGTCCAGGAGCCGCAACGCTCCCACGGACGCGCATTCCGGCACCGCGCGCGTACGGCCGGCGCCCACCATCGTCACCGGGCAACCGGCGCGCGCCGCCCCAATGGCTGCCGCGCATCCCGCCGGACCGTCGCCAACCACCAGCACGCCCCCATTGCGCATGATCGGTCAGTACAGCGCCAGTGCTTGCGGGCCCGGCGGGCGGCGCCGCACCGCGCCAATCAGGCCCGCCGGGGTGGCATCGCATTGCAGCGCCTCGGCATACGGCACGCGCAGCCGCCCGGGTTCATGCTGGCGGGGGACGGCGGTGGCATCGGCGGGCAGCACGAACACGAAGCGATAGACGATATCGGCCGCGCCATCGTGGGCACGTGCGGGAGCGGCGGCGTCCAGCCGGCGCGCCGACACCAGCCACAACCGCGTGTGCGACGGCACCTGCCCGTTGTCGCACGCCGCCACCGCGTGGCGCAGCGCACTGATCCGGCGGATCAGCTCGGCCGAGTCGACATGCTCGAACGCACCGAACAGCATCTGGCCACGCAACGCATTGGCCACGTAATCCGAACGATGGATGTCGGCGTAGTCCACCTCGCCCGCCGGGGTCAGGTACGGGCCGTACTCGCCGTCCCAGCCCGGCCGTGCCGCCCCGCCATGCGCCAGCGGATGCGACGGGTGATAGCCCAGTTCGTCGTCGAGCATCGGCAGCGCCGTGGGGGCGTCGGCGCGACGGAACGTGCGCGACGCGTCCGGGCTTAGCGCCGGCCAGAAGCTGTTCGACGCCGCGCACAGCTTGATGTCCTCTGCAAACGGACTGCCCAGCCCGAACGTGGCCAGATAGATGCCGCCCCATCCGCCGGCATAGGTCACATCCCAGCCCGGCGCAAACACGCTGGACGATGCATCGGACAGGAACGACACCATGCGCGGCGCGTACGTGCCGTCTGCCTGCGGTGCCTGCCCGCGTGGCGCCAGGCTGAACGACACCGGCATGGTGGTCTCGCCGGGCGCGAACGCCCGCGCCCCGCTGAACGGGTCCCGGTGCATGGGATTGGCGGGCAGCCGTTCGGCACTGAGCGACAGCGGCGATCCGCTGCGAAATTGCGACTTCGGGTCGATGTTCTGCTCGCGGAACCAGCGCTGCAGCTCCGCCTGGTCGGCGTAGGGATAGAAATCGGGTGCGGCCACCACGGAATAGGCCGGAAACACGTGGCGGCGCGGCCATTGCGCCACGCGCACGCTGACCGCCCCTTCCGCGCAGTGGTCCAGGAACAGCTGGGCGTGATAGCCGCCCCGCTTGACTTCGGCCAGGAACTGGTCGCGGTCCGACGGCTCCGCGCACATGTCGCGATAGGTGGCCCCGTCGTCTTGCCAGCGGTGTCGGATATTGATGTACTCGGGCGCGTTGCGAGGCTCCGGATAGCGCAGGAACGCCGGGGCGAAATGGGGGATATATCGCTCGCGCAACGCGTTGATGCCCTCCAGGAACAGCTTGAACAGGTCAGAGACAATGCGCTGGGTGGTGAAGCGCCGGTTGACCACCGGCACCACGCGCCATTGCGCCGGCACGCGGAAACCCCGAACCCTGAAATGCTCTGGCGTCAGCGGTTCGATCAACGGCAACGCCCCCGGCATCAGCCAGACCGAATCGCCCTTGCGCACCAGCGCGATCGGCGGGGCCGTGGAGCCCGGCACCGGCGCGGCGCCCTGCGCGGCATCCGGGAAGCGCCACGACTGCGAATACGGCGGATCGGCCAGCACGGCCCTGGGCTCCGGCTTCACGCCCCAGCGCGCCTTTACGGCGCGGCGCAGCTTGTCGCCGACGTGATGGTGGCCAAATTCCAGCGTCAGGTCCTGCCCCGGCACGCAACCGCTGGCGAACAGCTTGCGCACGGGCACCAGGAATTCGCGCGCTGCGTCGCCCTCGCGTTCGCCTTCGACCAGGCTCAGCGCGCCGGCACCGCACGTCCTGCGCACCAGGAATGCCGCGTAGTGGGCGGGCAGCACGCGTACGTGCTGCGGGTGCCCCGCCACGGTCGGCACGTGGCTGCGCGTGCGGGGGTCGTAGCTCGATTCGGTGTCGCCGTTGCGCGCAATGCCGAGCCGCGAGAACACCAGGTCTGCATGCTGCTGGTGCCCGGTGCGGCGTGCCGGCCGGTATTGGCAGGCCAGCACCGCGATATCGAGCGATGCCCAGTCGTCGGGCAACGGCGCGCGGGAATAGATGTAGTTCTCCAGCAGGTCCAGGTCGGCCAGCTCGACGCCGGCATCCAGCGTCGGGCACTCCGCCAGCGCCAGCATGTGATAGAGCAGGCTGCGCGCGGGATCGCCCGGTTCCACGGCACGCTGCGTGGCACGGCTAAGTTCGGCCACGCGCGGGTCCGACCAGTCGATCCGCAGCGGACGTTCGAGGATGTCGGCGGTGTCGTCGGCCGATCGAACCATGGACAGGTCCAGGCCATGCCGCAGCAGCGCCTGTTTCCACGGCGCCGACAATCGCAGCACCCAGGCATGCATCGCTTCGACGGGCATCGCGCACCTCCCCCGGGACAGCTGGCGGCGTGCCCGCATGCGCTGGGCGCGCGCTTTCATCGGATTTCCATCCGTATTCCATCGCATTGATGTCTGGCGGGTACACGTTGGCCTTTAGGCCTAGACGTACCGGTGGCGCCTCGCGATGGCGGGCGACATTGACTAATATAGGTGATCGCAGCAGCAAGAGAACCGGGCTTGCGCGCTTGCGTTTGCGACCAGGGGCGACCAGGGGCCATGTCATGCTGACGCGCAGAACCTTTCTACTCGGCGGTGCGGCGGCGGGCGCGCTGGTGGTGGGATGGACGTTGCTGCGGCCCGAGGACCGTCTCGACGCCGACCTGCCGCCGCCCGCCACCACCGGCGATGCGCGCCTGAACGGCTGGGTCGTGATCGGCGCCGACAACCACGTGACCATCGTCATGAGCAAGGCCGAAATGGGCCAGGGCGTGCATACGGGCGCCGCCATGCTGCTGGCCGAGGAACTCGATGCCGACTGGTCGCAGGTGCGCGTGGAGCAGTCCGCCATCGCACCGCTCTACGTCAATCACGAAAACCTGCCGCGCAGCCTGCCGTTCCGTCCCGACGACGACGGCGCGCTGGCCCATATCAGCGAATACCTGGCCCGGCGCGGGGCGCGCCTGCTGGGGTCGATGGTGACCGGCGGATCGACCAGCATCGTGGACCTGTGGCAGCCGATGCGCGAAGCAGGCGCCTCCGCGCGCGCCATGCTGTGCGGCGCGGCCGCGCGCCGCTGGGATGTGCCGCCGGAACAGTGCCAGGCCCGCTCCGGACGCGTGTTCCACGCGGCGTCGGGGCGTTCGGCCAGCTTTGGCGAACTGGCCACGGATGCGCGCGACGTGCCGCATCCCGCCCATCTCACGCTCAAGGACCCGAAGACGTTCACGCTGATCGGCAAGCGCCTGAATCGTATCGAGGCAAAGGCCAAGCTCGATGGCACCGCGCGCTTCGGCATCGACGCGTTGCCCGACCACCTGCTCTATGCAAGCGTGCTGATGTGCCCGACCTTGGGCGGCACCGTGCGCAAGTTCGACGCGAACCGGGTGATGCACAAGATCGGCGTAAAGGGGTTTTACCCGATCGATGCGTACCACGGCGGCACGGGGGGCGTGGCAGCGATCGCCGAGAATCCGTTTATCGCCATGCGGGCGCTGTGTGAATTGCCGGTCGAATGGGATCACGGGCCGGCCGCGGGCCTGAACACCGAAGACGTGCGCGCGGCGCTGACCCGTGCGCTGGCATCCAGCAGCGGCGGCCATACGTTCTATCGTACCGGCGACGCCGAAGCGGCGCTCAAGCGCGGCAAGGTGCTGGAAATGCGCTACGAGGTGCCCTACCTCGCGCATGGCGCGCTGGAGCCGGTCAACTGCACGGTGCAGGTGGACGGCGGCAAGGCCCAGGTGTGGGTGTCCACGCAGGTACCGATGGCCGCGCGCAAGGCGGTGGCAAACATGCTGGGCCTGAGCGCCGACGACGTGCAGATCCACCAGCAACTGCTGGGCGGGGCGTTCGGGCGACGGCTCGAAATCGACTTCATCGTGCAGGCCGCCGCCATCGCACGGCACGCTTCGCCCAACCCGGTGCAGACCATCTGGTCGCGCCCGCAGGATATGACGCATGATTTCTACCGGCCCGCCTGCATGGCGGTCTGCCGCGGCACGCTGGACGCCGATGGGCGGCTGGTGGGGTGGGAAAGCGTCACGGCCAGCCAGTCGATCGCCGAACAGGCGCTGCCGCGCGCGTTCGGCAAGCCGCGCTTCCTGACCCGGCTGCTGCCCGATGCCACCATGGCCGAGGGCGCGTTCGACCAGCCCTACGCGTGCCCCAACATGCGGGTGCATCACCATCGCGTCGATCTGCCCGTGCCGGTCGGCTACTGGCGCTCCGTCGGCCATTCGCACCAGGCGTTTTTCGTCGAGTGCTTTCTCGACGAGATGGCGGCGGCGGCGGGCAAGGACCCGATCGCATTCCGGCTGGCACTGCTCACGCAGCCGGCGCACCGGCGCCATGTACGCGTGCTGGAGACGCTGCGCGAGCGCGCCGCATGGCGCGGACCCGCGCAGTGGACCGACCGCGATGGCGTGGCATTCGCACGCGGCATGGCGATGCACGAATCGTTCGGCAGCGTGGTGGCCCAGGTGGCCGAGGTGGCGGAGGTCAAGCGACAGGGTGCCCCGGCCGCTGATTTCCGCGTGACGCGGGTGGTCTGCGTGATCGATTGCGGCCGCGCCATCAATCCGAACCTGGTGGAGCAACAGATGGAAAGCGGCATCGTGTTCGGGCTGTCGGCCGCGCTGCAACAGGCCATCACATTGCGCAACGGGCAGGTGCAGCAGCACTACTTTCCCGACTTTCCGATCATCGACATGGAGACCTGTCCCGTCATCGAGACCTATGTGCTGGACAGCGACGCGGCGCCAGAAGGCGTGGGGGAATCCGCCACCCCGCCCATCGCGCCCGCCGTGGCCAACGCCTTGTTCGCGCTGACCGGGCAGCGCCACCGCAGGCTGCCGCTGCAGGCGACACCTGCCGTACCGGAGGGCAACGACCCATGGTGTCAGTCCGTCTCAACGGCAAGACCGTAGACCTGAAATCCGCCACCGACACGCCGCTGCTCTGGGCGCTGCGCTGCGAGCAGCGCCTGACCGGCACCAAGTTCGGGTGCGGCATCGGCGTGTGCGGCGCGTGCACGGTCTTGCTCGACAACCGTGCCACGCCGGCATGCCAGCTGCTGCTGAAGGATCTGCGCGGTGCGCGCATCACCACGGTCGAAGGCCTGCAAGGCCCGGTCGCGCAGGCCCTGCGCGCGGCGTGGATCGAATTCGATGTGGTGCAGTGCGGCTACTGCCAGAGCGGCCAGCTGGTGGCGGCCGCGGCGCTGCTGGCCCGCTGCCCGGTGCCGACAGACCTGCAGATCGATATGGCGATGCGTGGCATCGTCTGCCGCTGTGGCACGTTTCCGCGCATCCGCAAGGCCATCCACAAGGCCGCCGCCATGTGCCGGCGCGGCTGAGCGGCTGGCGCCGGAGGCGTCAGCGGCCGCGCCGTGCGTTGGCCACGCGGGCTGCCGGCTCGGCGGATTCGGCCAGCGTCAGCTCCACCACACGCAGCACTTCCCGGGCCGTGTTTTCCGAATGCTCGCGCAGGATGCCCGCCAGGCGCGGACGCCCCGGTTCGTGCAGCGCGGTCATGATGGCCTCGTGTTCCTCGTGCGATTCCTGCCAGCGCATCAGGTCGGCATTCGCCGCGCCGCGCGCGCGATGCACCTTGCTCATCAGCGTGGCATAGATGCCCGACAGCACGGCGTTGTCGGCGCTGTCGACGATCATCTGGTGAATTTCCTGGTTGATGCGGAAGTAGTCGGTGCGACGCCCGGCATCGTGGGCGTCGATCATGGCCCGATGCTTGCGTTCGATCTTCGCCAGCGCCGCATCGTCGAGCCGTTGCGCGGCCAGATCGCCCGCATGGGCTTCCAGCCCGTGCAGCGTCTCGAAGGTGGCGCGCAGTTCGTCAAGGTCGAGCGGTGCCACGCGATAGCCGATGTACTGGCGATGCAGCACCAGGCCTTCGGACACCAGCACCTTGAGCGCCTCGCGCAACGGCGTCTTCGATACGTCGAACGCGTCGCAGAAGGCCTTCTCGTCGATGCGCACGCCGGGCGGCAGCTCGCCCTCCTGGATCATCGTGCGCAGCCGCGCCGCGATTTCGGCCGACATGCCCAGTGTGCGCAGGCGGGCGGTTTTAGGAAGCACTTGTGTCACGAACGTCACCAGAATAGGGAATCTGCACCAGTCCGAAGATTAGCACACCCAGATTGGTGCTTACCCTATGACTATACGAATCAACAACTTAGCAGCGTTGTAATTACAGATTACGTATCCTATACTCCGTTCCAGTTGCGCGACACCCAAACAGAAACGCCTCGAAAACGCAGCACCCCAGGAGCAAGGAGACCCCCGTCATGTCAACCACAAGCCAGGCCGCCACGATGACGGCCCCGCGCAGCAGCGTCCGCTGGAAGATCTTCCTGATGATGCTGTTCCTCATCGCCATCAACTACATCGACCGTGCGTCGCTGTCGGTGGCCATGCCGCTGATCGCCAAGGAATTCGACCTGAGCCCCACCATGCAGGGTATGGTCCTGAGCGCGTTCTTCTGGACCTATGCGCTGATGCAGGTGCCGGGCGGCATGCTGGCCGACAAGTACAAGCCGCGCATCGTGATTGCCTGCGCCACCGTGTTCTGGGGCGCATTCCAGGCACTGGCCGCCGTTTGCACCAACACCACCGCCCTGCTGCTGACCCGCCTGGGCCTGGGCGCCGCCGAAGCGCCGATCTACCCGGCGGGCGGCAAGCTCAACGCGATCTGGATGACGCAGAACGAACGCGGCCGCGGCGCCACGCTGCTCGATGGCGGCGCGCCGCTGGGCGCGGCGCTCGGCGCGATCATCATCACCTGGCTGATTTCCTCGCTCGGTTCGTGGCGCCTGGCCTTCGTGGTCGCCGGTGTCGGTACCGTCATCGCCGGTGTCGTGGCCTGGTGGTACATCCGCAATTCGCCGCGCGAACACGCTGGCGTCAATGAACTGGAAGCCAGCTATCTCGAAGAAGCCCACGCCACCGAACACCGCGCCGAGCCGGCCAACCTGTCGGGCCGCTCGCTCGATTTCTTCAAGTACCGCTCGGTCTGGTGCATGGCCATTGGCTGGATGTGCTTCAACACCGTCTTCTACGGCCTGCTGACCTGGATGCCGAACTACCTGAACAAGGTGCATGGCTTCGACATCAAGGCCATGGGCGGCGCCAGCTTCATCATCTTCTTCAGCGGCTTCATCGGCGAACTGATCGGCGGCTGGATTGCCGACAAGTGGAAGGAAGCCGGCGGCCGGCCCAACGTGGTCATGCGCACGCTGTTCGGCATTGCCGCCGTGGTGGCCACGGTGTCGATCTTCTCGGTGGCCTATGTGACCAACCCCGTGGTGGTCGTGGCCCTGCTCTCGTCCACGCTGTTCTTCCTGCGCTGGTGCGGCCTGTTCTGGTGCATCCCGTCGATCCTGGGCACCCGCAACAAGATCGGCTTCCTGGGCGGCGTGATGAACCTTGGCGGCAATATCGGCGGCATCAGCGTGCCGATCATCGTCGGCATGATCGTGCAGTACACCGGCTCGTACTTTCTGGCGCTGATGTTCTTCGCGGCGGCCGGCGTGGGCCTGCTGCTGGCGTCCACGGCCATCGACTACGAAAAGAAGATCCCGGTCTGACGACCCGCTTCGTACCGCCGATCCACAATCCGGCTGGAGGAGACACCCATGACACGACTCACCCCGATCCTGGCTGCGGCCCTGCTGGCCTTCGGCGCACCGCTCGCGCAGGCTGCCCCGGCCACGGCCGGTGGCATCCCCACGGCACAGCCCGAAGCGGTCGGCGTCGATTCCGCGCGGCTGGTCGCGCTGTCCGAATGGATTCGCCGCGACAAGCTCGACGTGCGCAGCCTGCTTGTCATCAAGGACGGCAAGCTCGTGTTCGAACGCTACAGCGAAGGCCTCGGACGCGACTACAACCACGAGCTGTATTCGGTGACCAAGTTCATCAGCGCGTTGCTGGTAGGCACGCTGGTCGGTGACGGCAGGCTCGCCGCCACCGACACCCCGGCGCCGCGCCTGGCGGCGGCACGCCCGGACCTTGCACCGGCGCTGGCCGACAAGCAGCAGATCCAGCTGCGCCATCTGATGTCGATGTCGAGCGGCCTGTCGTACAAGCTCGTCGAGGGCACCGACACGCTCTACTACGGCGTGCCTGACCGCCTGAAGGTGGCCGCCTCGGCCAGCGTGCGCACCACGCCAGGCACCGAGTTCGACTACATCGACGTCAACCCGGTGCTGGTCGGCGCCACGGTCAGCCAGGTCACCGGCATGCCCGAGCAGCAATATGCGGCCAAGCGGCTGTTCGAACCGCTCGGCATGTCCCACTACCGCTGGGACGGTGCCGACGGCAAGGGCGCCGTCTCCGGCGGCTGGGGCCTGCGGCTTCGCTCGATCGACATGGCGCGGCTCGGCATGCTGATGCTGAACCAGGGCCGCTGGAACGGCCAGCAGATCGTGCCGGCGTCCTGGGTGGCGCAGATGACCACGCCGCCCGGCCCGGCAAGCGACTACGGCTACTACTGCTGGGTCAACAACATCGTGAAGGGCGAGCGCGAATTCAGCGCCATGGGCTACAAGGGCCAGTTCATCACGGTGCTGCCCAAACAGAACGCGGTGATCGTCATGAACAGCATCATGTCGACGCAGGGCGGACTGCGCGACGCAAAATACCTGGACCTGTATCGTCAGATGGTCAACGATTACGTGCTGCCGGCATTGCAGGCCGGCGCCGCCGTCAAGCCAGACGCCGCGCGTCAGGCCGCGTTGAAGAAGGAGCTGGAGCTCGCACGCACCACTCAGGGCGTGCCCGGCACCCAGCTCGCCTTCAACGACAAACCCGAACAATAAGACCAACATTCAATCCCGAGGCACCGCGCCCAGACGGTGCCCGAATACTCTTGAGAACCAACCATGAGCAAGCAGATTCGTCTTGGCATGCTGACGCCATCTTCCAACACGGCGCTGGAGCCCATTACCAGCGCGATGGTCAGCGGCCTGCCCAACGTCAGCGCGCATTTCTCGCGCTTCACGGTCACGGAGATTTCGCTGCGTGACCAGGCGCTGGGCCAGTTCGACCTCGAAAAGATCCTGGGCGCGGCCCGCCTGCTGGCCGATGCGCGCGTCGATGTGATCGCGTGGAACGGCACGTCGTCGGGCTGGCTCGGCTTCGATCGCGACCAGGCCCTGTGCAAGCAGATCACCGAGGCCACCGGCATCCCGGCCACGACCTCGGTGCTGGCCCTGAACGAGATCCTGGAGAAGACCGGCGCCCGCCGCTTCGGCCTGGCCACGCCCTACCTGAACGACGTGCAGCAGCGCATCGTCGCCAACTACCAGCGCAGCGGCTTCGATTGCGCGGCCGAACGCCATCTTGACCTGCACGTGAACTACAGCTTCGCCGAAGTCGAGGAAGACACCATCCGCAAGATGGTGCGCGAGCTGGCCGGCCAGAACGTGCAGGCCATCAGCACGTTCTGCACCAACCTGCGCGCCGCGCACCTGGCCGAGGAACTGGAGGCCGAGACCGGCATCCCGTTGTACGACACGATCTCGACCGTGGTGTGGAAGTCGCTGCGGCTGGCTGGCGTGGACACCAGCGCCCTGAAGGGCTGGGGCCGTCTGTTCCGCGAAGTCGCGTAACGCCGAGCAAACCGGAGCGTGATGATCATGCCTGCAGACAACAATCTTGACCTCGTGATCCGCAATGCCGACGTGGTCACCGCTTCCGACCGCTTTCGCTGCGACATCGGTGTGCGCGGCGGCAAGATCGTGGCCCTTGGCCACGGCCTGCCCGCCGCACGGCAGGAAGTCGACGCCGCCGGGCTGCTGGCGCTGCCCGGCGGTGTCGATGGCCACTGCCACCTGGACCAGCCCATGCCCGACGGCATGCGCATGGCCGACGACTTCTTCACCGGCACGCGCGCGGCCGTGTGCGGGGGCACCACCACGGTGATCCCGTTCGCCGCGCAGGAAAAAGGCGCGTCGCTGAAGGCCGCCGTGGCCGACTACCACCGCCGGGCCGACGGCCGCGCCGTGATCGACTACGCATTCCACCTGATCGTCGCCGACCCCACGCCGGCCGTGCTGCAGGACGAACTGCCGTCGCTGATCCGTCAGGGCTACAGTTCGTTCAAGGTCTACATGACCTACGACGACCTGAAGCTTTCCGACCGCGAAATGCTCGAAGTGCTGGACGTCGCGCGCCAGAACCAGGCCCTGGTGATGGTGCATGCGGAGAACGCCGACTGCATCTCATGGCTGACCGACAAGCTGACCGGGGAAGGGCGCATCGCGCCGCGCTTCCACGGACTGGCCCGCCCGGCCGTGGTCGAGCGCGAAGCCACGCACCGCGCGATCTCGTTCGCCGAACTGGTCGACGTGCCGATCCTGATCGTGCACGTGTCCGGCAAGGAAGCCATCGAGCAGATCCGCTGGGCGCAGGGCCGCGGCCTCAAGATCCTGGCCGAGACCTGCCCGCAGTACCTGTACCTGACCGCCGAAGACATGGGCCTGCCCGGAGACGAGGGCTACGAAGGCGCCAAGTGCATCTGCAGCCCGCCGCCGCGCGACCCGGAAAACCAGGCCGCCGTCTGGCGGGCGCTGGCCAACGGCGTGTTCAGCGTATTCTCGTCGGACCACGCGCCGTTCAACTACGACGACCCCGAAGGCAAGAAGCTTGGCGGCGTGGCCCAGCCGTTCGACCATATCCCGAATGGCGTGCCCGGCATCGAGACCCGCCTGCCGCTGCTGTTCGATGGCGTGCAGCGCGGCAAGCTGTCGCTCCACCAGTTCGTCGAACTGACGTCGTACCGTCCGGCCAAGATCTACGGCCTGTACCCCCGCAAGGGCACCATCGCGGTGGGCGCCGATGCCGACATCGTGCTCTGGGACCCGGCGCGCAAGGTCCGCATCGCCAACAGCAACCTGCACCACGCGGTCGATTACACACCGTATGAAGGCATCGAAGTCACCGGTTGGCCGATGACCACGTTCTCGCGCGGCGAGATGATCGTGCGCAACGGCGAATACCTGGAGCCAGCCGCAGGACGCGGCAAGTTCCTCGAAGCCGGCCAACCCGAACTGTGAGCGCCATGAACCTCCTGATCGTCAATCCCAATATCAGCGCGTCGGTCACCGACCTGATCCACGCGGAAGCCCAGCGCACGGCGTCGCCGGACACCCGCATCACGATGGCCACGGCTGCTTTCGGCGTGGCCTATATCGAAACCCGCTTCGAGGCGCTGGTGGGCGGCTACGCCACGGCGTGCGCCGCGGCCGAGCACGCGGGCAACTTTGACGGCCTGATCGTCGCCGCGTTCGGCGACCCCGGGCTGGCCGGCCTCAAGGAACTGTTCGACGTACCGGTCGTCGGCATGACCGAAGCGGCGCTGGCCAGCGCCTGCCTGCTGGGACAGCGTTTCTCGATCATCGCGATCTCGCACCGCATCGAAGCCTGGTACCGCGAATGCGTGACCGCGAACGGCCTGGCATCGCGGCTGGCCAGCATCCGGTCGCTGCAGACGCCGCTGCGCGACATCGGCAGCGTACAGGAAGACCACGCGGCCCGGCTGGAAGCGATGAGCCTGCAGGCCGTGCGCGAAGACGGAGCCGACGTGATCATCGTGGCCGGCGCCCCGCTGGCCGGACTGGCGCGTTCGCTGCAAGGCCGGATTCCGGTGCCGGTGGTCGATGGCGTCAGCAGCGCCGTGCGGCATTGCGAATCGCTGGTGGCGCTGCGCGCCGGCAGCGCCCGCGAAGGCAGCTTCGCGCGGCCGCCGCAGAAGGCCAACGCGGGCCTGCCGCCCGCCCTGGCGCGCCTGCTGGCGTAATCCCTGCCGCACGCTTGCGCGCCCCAGGCGCAAGCCAGTATCGCCGCCGGATTGCCACCGGGCGCCCGAGAACGAGGTGCCCGGCGTGGCGCCGGGCACCTGCGGTCAAGGCGATTCGAACCGCGACTGCTCGTGCAATGCCAGCCGCAGCTTCTGCTGCGCCTCCAGCGCATTGACCATGGCCGTGCGCGCCGCGAGCGTGCTCTCGGTCAGTCCGCGACGCACCACCAGCAACTGGCCGATGCCGATCTCGCCGGCCGCATAGGCCCGTGCGGCGCGATCGGCGGCGCTCTGGTCGAGCGTCAGCGCCGTCTGCTGCGCGCGCGCAGCCTGCTCCAGCCCGGCCACCGATCTGGCCAGCACATCGAACTCTGCCTCGGCGGTCTGTTCCACGGCCGCACGGCGCCGTGCCGCGGCTTCGGCGTCGGCCGCCGCCGCCAGCGCGACGGATCGCCGATGCGCGGACCCCAGCGGCATCGAGATCGACAATCCCGCAATGCGTTCGGCGCCGCCTCGCTCGACCATGACGAACGCCCCCACCGTCGGATCGGGCTTGCGCTCCAGGTCCGAGCGGCGCGCGGCACGGCTGGCTACCGCCTCATCGGCAATGGCCAGCCGTACGGCATGGCTGACGTCGAGATAGCGGGCCCGCGCGCCCTCGCCAAGCAGGTCGCCGGCCACCGCTGGCGGCAGCGTGGCAATCTGCGTGCCGGCCGGCATGGCGGCGGGCAGGCCCAGCGCCGGAAAACGCGCCCGCAGTTCGGCTTCCGCCGCGCCCTGGGTGGCCCTGGCGCCGGCCAGCGCCGCTTCGGCGCGCGCCTGTTCGGCCTGCACGATTTCCAGGTCCATCGGCGCGGCATCGCTGGCGCGCACACGCTTGCCCGTTGACACGACCAGGTCGGCGGCAAGCGCAGCACTGCGCGTCATGGCGGCCGTGGCCTGGCGTGCGCGCAGCACGTTGAACCACAGCGCCAGCATCTGCTTGGACGTTTCGTGCAGCGCGTCGTCCAGCGCGATATCGCCCTGGTCGATCGTGGCATCGGCCAGCGCCGCGTCCGCATCGGACTTGCCCCACAGGCGCAGCGGCCGCTCGAGGGCGACCTGCCCTTCCGCGAAGTTGTCGGACGGGTCGCGCACATGGCGACGCTGCCCCGTGGCGCGCACCACGAACTCGGCCGTGCCGGCGCGAATACCGCTGGCCCGCGCGCTGGCGCCATCGCGGCGCGCCCTGGCTGCCGCCACGTCCGGCGCGGCATCGAGCGCGGCGCGCACCGATGCGGCCGTCGGCAGATAACCGTCCTCGATCACGGCAAGGCTGGCCGATGCCGGGGCGTCCGCGGCACAGGCGCCCGAAGCCCACCATCCGGCGACCAGCACGATAACGAGCGTCAGTTTCAGGTCATGCGTCTTCATTGTTCCTGCCCTCCCACCACGGCAGCCGGGGGATTGGCTTGCGCGGTGCGCTTCGGCATACCGAAGCGTTCAAACAGCAGCGGCAACAGCAGCAGCGTCAGCGCGGTGGAAGTCACCAGCCCGCCCGACACCACGATGGCCAGCGGACGCTGGATCTCCGAGCCCGGCCCACTGGCCAGCAACAGCGGAATCATGCCGAGCGCCGTGATGCAAGCCGTCATCAGCACCGGACGCAGGCGATCCCTCACGCCGCGCTGCACCGCGCCGTGGATGTCGAGCCCCTCCTCCAGCAGCACGTTGAAGTGCGACACCAGCACCACACCGTTGAGCACGGCAATGCCCAGCAGCGCGATAAAGCCGACCGATGCCGGCACCGACAGGTACTCGCCCGAGATCCGCAGCGCAGCAATGCCGCCGACCAGCGCGAACGGGATGTTGCCGATCACCAGCAGCGCCTGCCGCACCGAGCGGAACGTCAGCATCAGCAGCAGGAAGATGGCCGCAAGCGCCAGCGGCACCACCAGCCCCAGGCGCGCGGCCGCGCGCTGCTGGTTCTCGAACTGGCCGCCCCAGACAATGCGCAGGTCCTTCGGCATGCCGGGCAGCGCGGCCACCGCCGCACGGGCATCCTCGACGAACCCGGTCAGATCGCGCCCATCGACGTTGACCTGCACGATGCCGAAGCGCGCGCCGTTCTCGTGGTGGATGCGCACCGGCCCGTCCACGCGACGCACCGTTGCCAGCGACGTCAGCGGCCAGGTCTTGCCGTCCGGCGCGGTCACCATCAGGCTCGTAAAGCTTTCGGGGGTCTGCCGCAGCGCGTCGCTGCCGCGCAACAGCAGCGGCGTGCGCACCACGCCTTCGGGCACGATGCCGATGCGTTCGCCCTCCACCTGCGCACGCAGCAGCGCCTGCAGCGCATCGCCGGACAGGCCGGCGCGGCCCAGCGCGGCCCGGTCCACGGCCAGCGTCAGGTACTGCACGCCGTCGTTGCTGGCGGCGATCACCTCGGCGGCGCCCGGCACCTTGCGCATCTGCTCGGCAATCGCGGCGGACGCATGGTTGATGGCCGCCAGATCGTTGCCGAACACCTTGATGGCCACGTCGCCGCGCGTGCCGGTCATCATCTCGGCAATCCGCATCTCGATGGGCTGGGTAAAGCTGTACATCACGCCCGGGAATTGGTCCATGACCTTGCGGATATCGGCGGCGATGTCTTCCTTGGTGCCCCGCCATTCGGACTTGGGCTTCAGCACCAGGAACGCGTCGGTCTCGTTCAGGCCCATCGGGTCCAGACCCAGGTCGTCCGACCCCATGCGCGCGACAATGGACCGGATCTCGGGCACCGCCTTGAGCAGCGCCGCCTGCACGCGGCGGTCGATATCGAGCGATGTCTCGAGCGACACCGACGGCGCGCGCTGCATCTGCACGATCAGGTCGCCCTCGTCCATCGACGGCATGAACGTCTTGCCCACCGACGCATAGAGCGCCACCGCCAGCAGCAGGGCCGCGCCGGCCGCGCCGAACACCACGCGGGCGCGACGCTGGCTCCAGACCTGCAGCCGGTCAAAGCGTGCGGACACCCAGCGCATCAGGAACGGCGCGTGCCCGTCATGCGCGCGCAGCAGCAGCGATGCCAGCGCCGGCACCACCGTCAGCGCGATCACCACGGACGCGCCCAGTGCCAGCACGATCGTCGGGGCGACGGGGCCGAACAGCTTGCCCTCCAGCCCTTCGAGCGACAGCAGCGGCAGGAATACGATGGCGATGATCGACACGCCGGCCAGCATCGGCACGGCCACGCTGGACACCGCATGCCGGATGATGGCGGGCCGCAGGGCCGGATCGGTATGCCGCGCATGCGCGCGCGCGAGCCCCGACTCGATGTTCTCGACCACCACCACGGCCGCGTCGACAAGCATGCCCAGCGCGATGGCCAGCCCGCCCAGGCTCATGAGGTTGGCCGTCAGGCCCACGTAACGCATCATCAGGAAGGTGGCCAGCAGCGACAGCGGCAACGTGGCTGCCACCACCAGCGCCGCCCGCAGGCCCCCCAGGAACAGGTACAGCGTGACGATCACCAGCAGGCTGGCCTCGACCAGCGCGCGCACCACGGTGTTTGCCGCGCGCGATACCAGTTCGCCCCGGTCGTAGAACACCTTCGTGCTCATGCCCCTGGGCAGGGTGGGCGCCAGTTCGTCGAGCTTGTCCTGCACGGCCTTGACGACCTTGGACGCATCGGCGCCGCGCAAGGCCAGCACCAGCCCCTGCACCGCCTCGCCCTTGCCGTCCATCGATACCGCGCCGTTGCGCGTGGTGGACCCCAGCCGCACGGTCGCCACGTCGGCCACGGTGACCTGGGCTACCTGCGCCGCATCGGCGCCCGCCGGCACGACGATGCGCCGCAGGTCGTCCAGCCCGCGCACGCCGCCTTCCACGCGCACCACCCAGGTTTCGTCGCCCTGCTCCACGCGCCCCGCGCCATCGTTGCGGTTGTTGCTTTCCAGCGCCTGGCGCAACTGCTCCAGCGTCACGCCACGCGCGCGCAGCCGGGCCGGATCGGGAATCACCTCGTAGCTGCGAACCTCGCCGCCCAGCGCATTGACATCGGCCACGCCGCTCACGGTACGTAGCGCCGGGCGAATCACCCAGTCCAACACCTGGCGGCGCTCGGCCAGCGTGTGGGTATCGCTTTCGAGCGTGAACATGAACATCTCGCCCAGCGGCGTGGTGATCGGCGCAAGGCCGCCCACCGCGTTGTCGGGCAGGTCCCGCATCAGGCCGGACAGCCGTTCGGTCACCTGCTGGCGGGCCCAGTACGGGTCCACGCCCTCCTCGAAGTCGACGGTCACGTCGCTGAGCCCGTACTTCGACACCGACCGTACGATGGTCTTCTGCGGGATGCCCAGCAGTTCCTGTTCGATCGGCGTGGACACACGCTGCTCGACTTCCTCGGGCGTCATGCCGGGAATCTTGAGGATGACCTTGACCTGCGTCGGCGCGATATCCGGGAAGGCATCGATCGGCAGGTTGGCATACGCCCAGGCGCCGGCAAATGCGAGCACGGCGGCCGCGATCAGCACCAGCACGCGCTGGCGCAAGGCCGCATCAACGATTCTGTCCAGCATCATTGGCCTCCGACGAACATGCCCTTCAGCGCGCCGATGCCCGTGACGGCCACCCTGGCGTTGGCCGGCAGCACGCCACGCACCGTGGCAAAGGCATCGTCCGTGGCATCGACCGTCACCGGGTGATAGGCCACGCCGTCCTTGACGGCCACGAACACCCCGGCCTTGCCTTGCGTGTAGGTCAGCGCGGCCACCGGCACGCGCAGGCGGACGCCGGACTGACCGGTTGCGCCGCCAGTGGCCTCGCCCAGGTGGATGACAACGCCGACGCTCTCGCCAGCCTGCAGGCCGCCCCGCGCGTCCAGCGTGGCCCGGATGCGCACCGCGCCAGTCCCGTCGCTGGACGGCACCACGCCCGCCACCTTGCCGGCCGCGCCACGCTGGCGGACTTCCACGCGCTCGCCACCCCGGATCGTGGGCACGTCGCGGCCTACCAGCAGGTCAAGCTCCAGCGCATCGGGATCGACGATGCGGAACAGTGGCGCCGAGGCATCGACGCGCGTGCCCGGCACGGCGTGGATCTCGGCAACCAGCCCGTCGCGCCCCGCCACCATGCGCGCGTCGCCACGCGGGCCTACGCCGATGCCGGCGGCCGCCATTTCGGCCTCGCGCGCCCGCACGGCTGCGGCGGCCTCGCGGGCGCGCGCCTGGGTGGTCTCCCAGCGGCTGCCGGCAATGATGCCGTCGTCGTGCAACTGGCGGTCGCGCTTGAGCGCAAGCTGGGACAGCGCTGCCTGCGAACGGGCCTCGGCCAGCGCACGGCTGGCCTCGAACATTTGCGGGCTGGCAAACAGCGCCAGCGGCTGGCCCTTCTTCACGGACTGGCCGATGGCAACCAGCACTTGCGACACCATGCCCGGATATGGCGCGGCCACCACAAACTGCGCATCGGGACGCAGCACCACGCGCGCGGTGGCGCCGATTTCCATATGCGTGGCGTTTTCGGCCGCCGCGAAGCGGATACCCAGCGCCTGGGCCTGGGCGGCGCTGAGCGCCAGCGTACGTGCCTGGACGGGGGCGATACTGGTCAGCGCCGAGACCGCAAATGCGGCCAGCGCCAGACGACGACGGAAAGACATTCCTGACTCCGAATCAATGCGAGGGAAAGCCGCACGCCGCGGGTCGCGGGCGTGCAAGGGCACCGGGTGGGCCCGGTGGGTTCGCGGTCAGGAATACAGGGGAGGCGCGTGTGCGGGCGGGGGATGGCTGCTGCCGCCGCGCCAGCGCAGCCGGTGCGGCGTGGCGGCACGTACCAGCGGCCAAGCGACCCATGTCGCCAGCACCAGCAGTACGGCACACAGGGCCAGCAGCGCCTCGATCATCGACGGATCGACATCGAGCCCCGGCCCGGCATGGCTCAGGCCTTTTTCGACATCGATCGAAAAAGGCTCGTCATCGGCATGGGAAACGGCAGGGATGGCCTGGGCCTTGCGCTCGTCGAGCACGACCTTGAACAGGCCCGGCATCGGGATATCCAGATGGAAGCCGGTCTGGTGCGGCGTGCCCATGTGGGCATGCAGCAGCGGACCCAGGCACTGGATCACGATCAGGATCGTCAGGAAACCAAATCTGGTGAAAGGTACAAGGCGCCCCATGGCGGCGGAATCACAAGGTTGGGGCTGGCGGCGTTTGCGAGCAGGAAAGCCGCTTGCCGGCGCCATGGCTGGTCTGGCCAGGCATGTGGACGACGGCGCCCCCGTGGTGGAGGCAGGCTGCTCCCCCAGGACGGACCGAATGCTAGCACGGCTTCGTTGCCGCTGCCACCGCACCCCGGACATGGCCGGGGCATGGCCGGCGGCCGGGCGAACGGGGCGAGCCGGGCGACATGTCGCAACATGACATGACGGGACTTGTCAATCGCCCATTTCGACGACAAAAAAGCGCATGACCGGGCGACCGTTCGATCGGCACACTATTGGCAGCAATGGCACAGAATCTGCCGTATGCTGAATTGTTCAGCGTGCAAGCGCGCCCAGTCCGACCCTGCCCGGAGGCGACTCATGCTTGTTGGAAGCGCAGTAGACAAGCTGCGACGTGAAGCAGCCGTCGCACGCGAGACCGCGCCCGTCGATCGGCGCATCGCCCGACTTCGCCAGGATATTCGCTGGCAACTGCACTATGCAAAAACGCAGAAGGCGCGCGGCTACCCGGCGCGGGACTACGCGCGGGTACTCCGGCTGCTGAGGCAGACGCTGAGCGTCGAAAGAGCCTATCGGGCCGCGTTGCGCAAGGCGGCGCTGGCCCGGCTGCTTTGAACCACCGCCGGGCTCCCGGCCGGGGAGCGGCGCACCGGCCACCCGGCGCTCACGGGCTTTTGGCCGCCCACCGCACAGGACACTCCGGTTCGACGCACGCGGGGGCCTTGCGCGTGGCGGCCCAGAACACCAGTGCCGCCACGCTGACCGCCGCACCCAGTGCGCAGACGCCATACCATCCCCCGGCCCCGTATGCCGCGGTGGTGCCGATGGCGCCCAGCCCGCTGCCCACGGCATAGAACAGCATATAGAGACCGATGAGGCGGCCGGGCGCCTCGGGGCGCGTCCGGACGATCATGCTCTGGCTGGTGACATGCAGCGCCTGCCCCGCGGCGTCAAGCAGCACGATCCCCACGGCCAGTATCCACAGCGACACATGCAGCTGGGCAAGCGGCCACCAGGCCAGCACCAGCATCACCAGTGCCGCCATGGTCGTGCGCTGGCCGTGTCCGGCGTCCACCCACTTGCCGGCACGCGCGGCCGCCAGCGCGCCAATCACCCCCACCAGCCCGAACGCACCGATGGCCGTGTGCGGCAGCGAGAACGGCGGCGCACCCAGCGGCAGTACCACTGCGCTCCAGAAAATGTTTAGCGCGGCAAACATCAGCAGCGCCAGCATGCCCCTGACCTGCAGCGTGCGCTCGTGGCGCAGCAGCGCGAACATCGACAGGATGAGACGCGGGTAGCTCACGCGCACGCGTGGCGGCGCAAGCACCGGCAAGCGGTTCCACAGCAGCACGCCCGCCACGAACATCAGCATCGCCGCCGCAAGGTAGACCCAGCGCCATCCCGCAAGATCGCTGACCGCCCCGGCAAACACCCGTGCCGACAGCAGGCCCACGAACACGCCGCCCTGGGCTGCCCCGACCACCCGGCCCTGCTCGTGGACCGACGCCGCGCTGGCCGCATACGCCAGCAGGCCTTGCGTCATCGCCGTGCCAAGCAGGCCCACCGCCAGCATGCCCGCGAACAGCGCGGGCAACGTCCGCGCCAGGGCCACCACGACCAGCGCGACGACCAGGGCAACCAGTTGCACACGCATCAGCCGGCGCCTGTCGAGCAGATCGCCCAACGGCACGACGAACAGCAAGGCCAGCGCGCTGCCGGCCTGCGTCATCGCCACCACGCTGCCAACGACCGCCACGTCGATCCGGAAATCCCGCGCCAGGGCATCGAGCAGCGGCTGGACGTAATAGACGTTGGCCACGCTGAAACCGGCCGATGCGGCAAACAGGGCAACCAGGCCCCTGGCCATGCCAGGGCCGTTCGGCCGCGCGGCCTCGATGCGTGATCTTTCCAGCGTGTCTTCCGGTGCCATGGCGCCTCTTATCCAGTTTCAAAACAAAACTGGTTGAATGCTAGGGCATCTGGTTTTAAAATGCAACCAGATCATTGCGTGCCGAGACCCCATGCCAACCCCTTCGACCCCCGCGACACCCGCGGCGCCCCTGACGCGTACCGCCCCGAAGCCCCCGGAATCCTGCCCGGTCGCCAGGTCTCTCGATGTGGTGGGCGACCGCTGGTCGCTCCTGATCGTGCGCGACGCCTTCGACGGCGTGCGGCGCTTCAGCGATTTCCAGCGCGGCCTGGGCATGGCACGGAATATCCTGGCGGACCGGCTGCACAAGCTGGTGGAGGCCGGCGTGCTGGCATTGCAGGCCGCGTCAGATGGCTCGGCCTACCAGGAGTACGTGCTGACCGCAGCGGGCGAGCGGCTGTTTCCGGTGGTGGTGGCGCTGCGCCAATGGGGCGAGCGGCATCGGTTCGCGGCCGGTGAGCGCCATTCCACGCTGATCGACCGGCGCACCGGCAAACCCGTGCCGCCCATGCAGCCCTTGGCGAAGGACGGCTCCGTCATACGCGCCGCCGATACCGAGGTCCGCAAGCTGAAGCAGGACAAGCAGGACATCGGCGCCGCCCGGACCGGCGTATGATCGCTGGCATCCCCAGGCCGCCGGAATGTCCGCGATGACCGACCGCCCTCATCTGTCTCCCAAACTGCATCTGACCGCCACGCACGGCTTTGCGCTGCATAACAGCCGGCAGCCCGCGTTCCGGCGCGAGTGGCACGAGCATGACTGCGGCATGCTGCTTTGGCCGCGCATGGGCCGGCTCAAGACGGTGTGGGATACCCCCGGCGATGCGCCGGCGGCGGCGCCCGCTACCCCGGCACGGTCACGGCGTGCCGCGACACTGGTGCGCGGTGCCGCGGTGCTGCTACCGGCATCGACGTCCCACCTCACGGCGTCCGAGCATCGGCTGCAGCAGCACGGCGAACTCTATCTGCCCCCCGACCGCATGCCCGCGCTGCGGTATGGCGCGATCCGCCTGGACGGGCCAACGGTCGCCATGCTGGAGGCGCTGCTGGCCCCCAACCTGTCCACCCCGAGCGCTTCATGGCTGGTGCGTGCCATCGTCGAGCAACTGGTGACGAGCCAGCCGCTGGCGCATCCCGAAGCGCCGGCATCGATCGCCCATCGCATGGTGTGGCGCTTCACACAGGCGCTGGAATGCGACCAGCCCCTGCCGTCGATCGATGCGGTGGCCAGCGAACTCGGTGTGGCGATTCGCCAGTTGCAGCGGGCATGCCAGATCGAATTCGGCACCACGCCCGTGGCGATCCGGCGGCGCGTGCTGGCCGCGCATGCCAGGGCGCTGATCGCGACCGGGCACGCGCCCGCCAGTGTCAGCGTGCAGCTGGGCTTTGCCTCCAGCGGCCATCTGCACCGGCTGCTGCGCGAGGTGCCGGCGCCGGCCTAGGCGCGGCGTTCCTCACACGCTGGCCACGATCGCTTCCACTTCGATCTCTGTCCATGCACAGTCGGGCAGACTGGACACGCCCAGCGCGCTGCGGGCCGGCAAGGGCTGATCGGGAAACGCCACGCGCAACACGGCCGAAGCCGCGTCGAGTACCGCCGGATGCCGCGTGAACGTGTCCGCCGCACGGATGAACCCGCGCAGCCGTACCACCTGCACCACGCGCGACAACTCGCCGCCGCCGGCCTGCCGCAGCGCCGCCAGCGCATTCAGCATCGAGACCTGCGCCGCTTCGCGGGCCGGTATCAGGTCGTCGTCGGTGCGGCACAGACCGGCCATGGCCACGCCGTGCCGCCGGCAGACCTGGCCGGAAATCGACACCCATTGCGCATCGCCAACCGGCACCGCGCAATACGGCGCGTAGTGTCCGCGGGGCGCCGATACCTCCGGCAGCACCAACCCCACGGCCGCGAGCCGCGCTTCCGGCGTGCCTGGCGGCGTGTCTGGTGGCGTGTCGGGCGGCGTGCCCGGTGCCTGCGCCGTCATGGCGCGCCCCATGCCGTCTGGCCACTGAGCCAGCAGCCGTCCGCCGCGCCCTGGTCGTCGACGCGCGGCGCCACCAGAATTTCCGATGGACTGCCCATGGCATCGCCTTGCCAGACGGCAATGGATGGCGCGGCGGCCGCGTCCGCCCCGTTGCCCAAGCCGCCTTCGCCGGCCAGGTAGCCCCACAGCGCGGCGGCGGCGATGCCGGTGGCGGCGTCCTCCGGGTAGCCCGACGATTTCGGAAACTGCCGCGCATGCACGATGCGCCGGCCATCCGCCTTCGTCGCGCCCAGCGCGTATGGATAGAGGCCCGTGGAGCCGATCGATTCGCAGAGCGCCTGCATCGTGGCGAAGTCTGGCTGCAGAGCATCGAGCATCGCCACCGACGGCAGCGCCACCAGCGTCTTCACGCGGCTGGTGGCGGCGTTGGTCATCGTCCACGCGCCCACCGGCAAGCGCAACTGCGCGGCCACCCGGGCGCTGTCCTGCGCGCCCAGCGGCTGCGTGCGTACCGCCGGCTGCGAAATCCACGCGCATTGCAGCGTGTCGTCCCATCGGGCGTGCACCACGCCGCTCAAGGTTTCGATCCGCGCGGTGGGCGTGGTCCACTGCCCCCACTGCCGCAGCGCCCATAACGTGCCGACCGTGGCGTGGCCGCACATTTCCATCTCGTGCTGCGGGACGAAGAAGCGGATGCGCCAGTCGCAGCCGATGGCGCTGGGCAATACAAAGGCGGACTCGTGCCCGTGCGAGGCGGCCACCGCCTGCATGGCCGCCGCGTCCATGCCCTGTGCATCGGCAACCAGCGGCACGGGGTTGCCGCCCCGGCCATCGCGCACGAATACGTGGATCAGACTGACTTCACTCACCTGTGGCTCCTACCGATCGTGCAATCGCTCCCCAATAGGGGATGTCCTTCTGTACGGCAGCCTGCAACGCCGCCGGCGTGCCCGGCCGGGCCGTGACGCCCTTGGCGGCAAGGTCTTCCGCCACGGCCTTGTCCCGCAATACCTTGTTCAGTGCGGCATTGAACCGGTCCACCACCGCTGCGGGGGTCCCCTTGGGGAACGCAATGCCGTACCACAGCTGCTGCTCGAAATCGGGCACGCCCTGGCTGGCAAACGTCGGCACATCGGCCAGCAGCGGCGTGGGCGCGGTGGTGGCGATGGCGGTGATCTTGTGCGCCTTGATGTACGGCGCCAGGCCCACCGGGTTGTCGAACATGATCTGCACTTGCCCGCCAATCAGGTCGGTGTAGGCCGGGGACGCGCCGCGATACGGCACGTGCACCAGCGGCACGCCGGCCAGCTTCTGGAACTGCTCCCCCATCAGGTGCGATACGGTGCCCACGCCCACCGAGCCGAAGCTGTGCTGCGTCTTGTCGGCCTTGAGCCTCGCCAGCAACGCCTTGACATCGGTCGACTGCAACGCGTTGTTGACGGCCAGCACGTACGGCGAGGTGCCGATGAACCCGGCATAGCTGAAATCCCTGGCCGGATGGTAGGTCAGCTTGGGATAGATCGCCACGCTGACCGCGTGCGTGCTGGTGGTCACCACGCCGGCGGTGTAGCCATCGGCCGTGGCGCGTGCCACGTAGGCCGAGCCCAGCGTGCCGCCGGCCCCGCTGCGGTTGTCGATCACCACCGGCTGGCCCAGTTCGCGCTGCAGCAGCGGCTGGATCGACCGCACCACCAGGTCGGTGCCGCCGCCCGCCGGGAACGGGACGACGATGACAACGGGCCTGGCGGGCCAGGTTTCGGCCTGCGCGGCCCCGAAACAGAGTCCGGCTACGATGGCCAGCAGTGCGCGGCGCGCCGCGCGGGGCGGATGGGACAGGATTGACACGGGCTTCCTCCTTGTGGATGTGCAGGGAGTCTAGGCACGCGGCGCGCAGGATTCGAACCGGAATGCGACCCGTGCCAATCCGAAATGCGCCGGGCGGTCTGGCCGCCCCGCCCTGACCACAACAAAAAAGGGCACCCTCGCGGATGCCCTTCGATTCAAAGCCGCCCGGGGCCTCAGGGGCTATCGTCCGCGGCCTGCGGGTCGCGGAAATGCGCCCGCACCAGGCTGGCTGCCATTTCCCAGAGCGCCGGGGCGCCGCGCTCGATGGTCGGCCCGTAGCGGGCGACGACCTGCGCCTCGTCGAGCCCGGGCGCAATCCACGTGCCGCCGCCGGTGGCGACGTTATGAAGCAGCGGCTGAAAGCGGTCCAGCGACTTGGCAAACTTCGCGTCGTCCGTTTCGGCTGCCTCGAATTCCGCCCACAGCCGGCGAAACTCGGCGGCCTGCGCTGCCGGCAGCAACGAAAAGATCCGCTCCGCCGCCCGCTGCTCCCGTTCGGCCTGATCGGCCTGATCGGCCTGGTCGGCCTGGGCGGCCTGCATCGACGGACCATGAAGCGGCGTGTCGCCGGCATCGATCTCCACGATATCGTGGAGCAGCAGCATCTTGACGACGCGCACCACATCGACCGGCGCCGCGGCATGCTCCGACAGCACCAGCGCGTACATGGCAAGGTGCCACGAATGTTCGGCACTGTTCTCGCGGCGCGACTGGTCGATCAGCGGCGACATGCGCACCACGCTCTTCAGCCGGTCGATCTCCCGCAGAAATGCCAGCTGACGTTCAAGATCGGAGAGGTTCACGGCGCTGTTTCGTCCGGCTCGTCTTCCAGCAGATGCCCGTAGGCATCGATCTCCTTCTGGGTCCGCGCCTCGCTGGCGGCAATCTTGTCGGCGGTGATCTCGCCGTCCACGAACTCGACCGACACCCGGCGCACGCGCGAATCCTTGTCGACGATGCCCTGCAGCACCTTGTCGAACAGCTTTTCTCCGGCCTTGAGGCCTAGCGCCTGCGGCACCAGCACCTTGACCAGCAGGATCTCGTTGTCGTCCGAGCCCCTGGCCACATCGGCGATGGCTGTCCTGAGGTAGCCCTTCAGTTTCAGCACACTGAGGTTGCCGGGAACCGCCACGTGCGATACCCGAATCCGTTTCTTGTCCATACGCTACTGCCCGGCTGTGATGTCAACGCGCCGAATATAACGCACGGACGCCCCACCCCCGGCGCCCGCCGCGACCGGGCGCTTCATTAAGCATTCTTAACGGAAGATGCATACGAGAATCATTATCATTTGAGGCTCGTTTGTCATGACCGGATCGGTAGACCGCCGGTTCCGCCCCGAATGCGTCTGAAAACCCTTGCCCTCGTTGCCGGCACCCTCCTTTGCGCAGCGCCGCACGTGCGCGCCCAGCAGACCGGTTCCGGCGATCCCCTGCCAACGGTGGTTGTCACGGGCACCCGGAGCGAAAAGACGCTGGACGAGACCCCGATCCGTACCGAGGTGGTGGACCGCCAGGAAATCGAGCGCACCCATGCGCGCACGCTCAGGGACGCGCTGGAAAACGTGCCCGGCCTGCAACTGCGCGAGATCCACGGCAAGTCGGGCTATGAAGTCACGCTGCAGGGCATGACCAGCGACCAGGTGCTGATCCTGATCGACGGGCTGCCCATCTCGGCCAGTACCGGGTCCACCGTCGATGTCTCGCAATACCTGCTGACCGAGGTGGACCGTGTCGAGGTGGTCAAGGGTGCCAGTTCGGCCCAGTACGGCAGTTCGGCGATGGGCGGTGTCATCAACGTGATCACGCGCCCGATCGCCAAGGGGTTCTCGGGTGCCGTCACGGCCGACGCCGGCAGCTATGGCGCGCAGAATGCCGATGGCTCGCCCGGCGCCCTGCACGGCAACATCCGGCTCGAGGGCGGCACCGGGCAGGTCCGGGCGCGCATCAGCGCCGATGCGCTGGACAACAAGGGTTTTGCTGTCGATCCGGACGGCTGGACGCGTCACGGCGACAAGATCCGGCGTGAACAGTACGCAGGGCGCCTGGAATGGCTGCCCGCCCAGGCCGGCAACTTCTGGTTCGACGCCAGCGCCTACCGCGAGACCGACGAGCAACGGTATCAGTACTACGCGCCGCCCCGCTACGTGCCGCAGCGCAAGACCGAGGACATCGACCGCAACCGATACACCTACGGCGGCCAATGGCGCTTCGACAACGGCGTGCGGGCGCGGCTGGCCGGCGTGCATGAAACCTACGACAGCACGTCGCGCGAATACTCGAACGGCGCCCAGACCTCCATCCGTAACGCCGCCCAGCAGACCGACCATGTTTCGGCCCAGTTCGACCTGCCGGCCTGGTATCGCCAGCTGTGGCAGTTCGGCGGCGACTTCCATCGCGAAACCCTCGACCAGTCGGTCAATGGCACTTCGGAACTGGCGGGCACCGGCAGCGCCGAGCGCCAGGCGGGCGAGCTCTACCTGCAGAACGACATCGTATTCAACGACACGTGGGAGATGGTGGTCGGCCTGCGCGGCCAGCACGATTCCGACTTCGGGAGCCACTTCGCGCCCAAGGTGGGCGTGCGCGCCAACCTGCTGTCGAACGACACGTGGAAAGGCGTGCTGCGCGCCAACTACGGCCAGGGCTACCGGGTGCCGAACCTCAAGGAACGCCATTACCTGTTCGACCACAGCTCGCTGGGCTACATCGTGCTGGGCAATCCGAACCTGAAGCCGGAATCGTCGAACAGCTTCCAGCTGGGCGGCCAGCTGAGCTGGCGCGACCGCGTGACCGTCGACGCCAACCTGTTCTACAACCGCGTGACGGACCTGATCCAGACCGACATGACCAACTTCACCATGGTCAACGGCATCGCGGTCTACACGTACCGCAACGTGGCGCGCGCCAGGACGCAGGGCGTCGAGACATCGCTGCGCTGGCGTGCCACCAACCAGCTGAACCTGACCACGGCCTACACGTTCACCGATACCGAGGACCTCGATACCGGCCTCGAACTGACCCGCCGGCCGCGCCACATGGGCCGTGTGGGCGCCGACTGGCGTGTCCTGCCGGCGACGGAACTGTCGGCCCGTGCGCGCTTCCAGAGCAGCGAACTGACCGACTCGGCCACCGGCGCCCGCTCGCCGGGCTGGGGCACGCTCGACCTGGTGCTGAACCAGAAGATCGGCCGCAACGTGACCGCTTTCGCCGGCGTGAACAACCTGTTCGATCGCCAGCGCGATTTTGCAAATGCCAGTGACTTCGGGCCCGTGGCGGGGCGCTTTATCTATCTGGGCGCGCGGTTCAACGTCGACGTCGCCCGCTAACGAGACATCAAACGGGGAAGCACAGATCATGATCCACGACACGCTTGCACTGCATCGCCGCCCGCTGGGCGTCATCGGCGCGGCCGCGCTGGCACTGATGCTGGCCGCCTGCGGCGGCGGCGACGGCGATAGCGGCGGCGGCGCCACAACCGGCGGCACCAGCGGCGGCAGCACGGGGGGCGGCACCACGACCCCGCCCGCGTCCACCTCGGCATTCACGCAGACGGCCGACTGGACGTTCGCATTGCCGGCCGCCGGCAATTCCCTGTGCTACGACTTCAACACCAAGGCCGAAACGGCCTGTACCGGCACCGCGTGGGACCTGAAGGTCAAGACCGAAGCCGGCGGCCTCACGGCAAAGCTGTGGACCAACAGCGGCACCAGCGGCACCGGCAACGGCGGCGCGTTCGGCAGCCCGTTCGACCACACCTGGACCACGCTGGCGACCTGGAAGAACGCAACCATCGATCCGGTCAATGGCGCCCTGCCCGCCACGGTATTCTTGAAGGACTCGGCCAGCGGCGTGTTCGCCAGCACCGCCAACGACATCGGCTCGGCCGCATTCGAATACGGTGTGACCGGCGCGGCGACCGATCACCTGCTGTACCCGACCTTCCGTACCTTCGTGATCACGACCAACAGCGCGCTGGCCGACACCACGGGCACCGCCGCGGCGCCGGTATTCGCCCTGCAGGTGACTGGCTACTACGGTGGCGCGGGCGGCACGACGTCCGGCTATCCGAGCTTCCGCTTCGTGGATCGCAGCGCGCCGGGCACGGTCTACACCGCCTCGGTCAACGCATCGGCCGACTGGGTCTACTACGACCTGGTCAACCGGGCCGTCACCACCGCCTCGGGCCCCTGGCATATCGCGTTCAACCGCTACAACGTCAAGCTGAACGGCGGCGAATCGGGCACGGGCACGGTGGCGGGCTTCGTGGGCAAGACGCCGGCCGGCTTCTATGACGCATCGAACAAGCCGGTGGCATCGGCATTCACCAGCACCACCAACGTGAGCACGACGCTGGCCGATCTCACCGCGGCCGACATGCGCCTGCCCACGGCCGCCGCGCAGTGGGTCAAGGATTCGACGGCGTCGGTGCTGAACCCGGCCTACACGGGCGCGTACCCGAATCCGATGAATTTCGGCTGGTATTCGTACTTCCCGACCGCCGCGGCGGCCGCCGCCAACGGCCTGCCGGCGGTGGCGCACCTGATCAGCGCCAACCCCGACGCTGGCGGCCTGATCCGCGGCGGCGAAGGCGGCACGTATGCGCGTTTCCACCTGACGAAGATCGCCTACGCCGATCCGAACGCGAACAGCAGCCAGCAAACGTGGACGATCCACTTCGACGTCCAGCCCTGAGCCCCGACTGACTGAACGAGCGACTAACCGCGACCCCTCACGACACACATGGACATGGAACAACAAGGCATCGAGACGCTGCGCCAGCGCCATCAGGCATTGGCGGACGCCCACCCGAAACTGCGCATGCGCGACCGCGCCCAGCGCCTTGGCGCCAGCGAGGCCGAACTGGTGGCGGCCGGATGCGGCGTGGACGTGCGACAGCTTGGCGGCACGGCGCAGCAGCTGTTCCGTGATCTCGGCACGCTCGGCCCGGTAATGGCCCTGTCGCGCAACGACCATGCCGTTCACGAACGGCATGGCCAGTACCAGGGCATCGAGGCGGACGGCCCCGTCGGCATCGTGCTCGGGCCGGATATCGACCTGCGCATGTTCTTCGGCAACTGGCGGTACTTCTACGCCGTGACGGAGCATGGCCGCGACAGCCTGCAGTTTTTCGACCGGGCCGGCGAAGCGGTACACAAGGTCTACCGCACCGACGCCACCGATGCCGCGGCATGGCAAGCATATGTGGATCGCCATGCCGTGGCGACGGTGACGCCGGTCCTGCCCGAGCCCGTTGCGCCAGTGACCGAGTCCGAGGCGCCTGCCGACGCCGATGCCATGCGTGCCCACTGGCGGGGGCTCCAGGACACGCATGACTTCTTTGCCATGCTGCGGCAGTTCAAGGTGTCGCGCCTCGGCGCCCTGCGCACGGCCGGCAACGACCTGGCGCAGCAGGTGGGCAACACGGCCGTCGAAACCGTGCTCGGCCGCGCCGCCGAATCGGCGCTGTCCGTGATGTGCTTTGTCGGCAACCGGGGCATCGTGCAGATCCATACCGGCCCGGTGCACAAGCTGGTGCGCACCGGCCCCTGGTTCAACGTACTTGACGAAGCCTTCAACCTGCACCTGAACACCGAGGCCGTGGCGTCGAGCTGGGTCGTCAACAAGCCCACGGTCGATGGCTGGGTGACGTCGCTGGAACTGTACGGCGCCGGTGGCGAGCTGATCGTCCAGTTCTTTGGCGAGCGCAAGCCGGGCAAGCCGGAACTGGGCGCGTGGCGCGCGCTGCTGCAATCGCTCTGCCCGACGGCACTGGCCGCCTGACCGCTTTGCCGGAGTTGACATGAAACTGCTGCGCTCTGCGCTGTTGCCCCTGCTGTGCGCGGCAGGCCTGGCCCATGCCGCACCGCCGGCCCGCGTGGTCGGCCTGGGCGGCGCGATCACCGAGATCATCTACGCGCTGGACGCGGAAAAGACGCTCGTCGGCGCCGATTCGTCCAGCATCTACCCCGCTGCCGCGCTGAAGCTGCCCAAGGTGGGCTACTACCGCGCGGTGTCGGTCGAAGGGCTCGCCAGCCTGAGGCCCGACCTTGTGCTGGCCGCCGACCAGGCGGGTCCGCCCCAGGCGCTGGAACAGATCCGCAAGCTCGGCAGCAAGGTGGTGACGCTGCCGTCGGTGCCCACCCTGGCGGCGCTGGACCAGCGCATTCTCGGCACCGCCACGGCGCTGGAAATGCCGGAGCGCGGCCGCGCGCTGGTTGACCGCCTGCACGCCGATCTGCGGGCCATCCGCGCGGTCAGCCAGCCGGTGCGCGTGCTGATCGTCAGCAGCCATACCGGCAAGATGCAGGGGATGGGCACCGCGACTGCCGGTGACGCCATGCTCGCGCTGGCGGGCGGCACCAACGTGCTGGCTGGCCAGACCGGGTTCAAGCCGTTTTCGGCCGAGGCGGCCGCGGCCTTGAAGCCGGACGTGATCGTCACCACGACGATGTCGGTCGGTGCCAGCGGCAGCGCCGACGCGTTCCTGGCGCAGCCGGGCCTCAATGCGACACCAGCCGCCCGCAACCGGCGCATCGTCGTCATGGACGATCTCCTGCTGCTGGGCTTCGGGCCCCGCCTGCCAGAGGCGCTTCGGCTGTTGCAGGCGGGGCTTGCTGCCCCGCAAACGGCGGCCCGCTGATGCGCGCCCACCGACTGGCCATCTTCACCACGCTGTGCGTCATGCTGGTGCTGGCCGCCCTCTGGACAGCTTCCAGCGGCGCGCTGTCGATCCCGCACCAACGTCTGCTGCCATTGCTGTGGTCGGCCGCTGGTGACGGCGACGACGCCATGTGGCGCAACGTGCTGATCGAAGTGCGGCTGCCACGTATCGTGCTGGCCATCACGGTAGGCGCCGCGCTAGCGCTCTCGGGTGCGGTCATGCAGGCGTTGTTTCGCAATCCGCTGGCCGAGCCGGGCCTGATCGGCATTTCGCTGGGCGGTGCGGCCGGCGCGGTGGCGGCCATCGTGCTGGGCGCCGAAGGACTGGCCGGCATCGCGCCCGCCGCGTTCCTCGGCAGCCTTGCGGCAACGTCGTTTGCCTACCGGCTCGGCGCGCGGCGCGGGGGCATGGCCAGCCTGCTGCTGGCGGGCATCGCGATCAACGCCATCTGCGCGGCCATCGTCGGCTTCTTCACGTATCAGGCCAGTGACGTGCAGCTTCGCAACCTCACGTTCTGGAACATGGGTAGTCTTGCCGGCGCCACGTGGCCCTTGCTGGCGTGGCTGGTCCCGCTGGTGGCTGTGCTGTGCGCGCTGCTGCTGCGTGACTGGCGCGCCATGAATGCGCTGCTGCTGGGCGAGCGCGAGGCCCTGCACCTGGGCTTCGATCTCAAGCGGCTGCGCCGCCGGCTGATCGTGCTGACCGCTCTGCTGGTGGGTCCCATCGTCGCCGTCACCGGCACGATCTCGTTCGTTGGGCTTGTCGTGCCGCACCTGGTGCGCATGCCGCTTGGTGCGGACCACCGCTGGCTGCTGCCGAACACGCTGGCCGGCGGCGCCATTGCCATGACACTGGCGGACTGGCTGTCCCGCATGGTGGTGATCCCGGCCGAGTTGCCGATCGGCATCGTTACAAGCCTTGCGGGCGGGCCCTTCCTGCTCTGGATGCTGACGCGAAAGGGGGCATGACATGCTGGTCGCCCGGAATCTGCAGTGCAACCGCGGGCGCCGACAGGTGCTCTCCGGTATCGATCTGAGTCTGCGCCCTGGCGAAGTGCTCGGCATTCTCGGCGCAAACGGCGCGGGCAAAAGCACGCTGCTGGGTGCGCTTGCCGGCGAGATCGCCGTCCCGGCGTCGGCTGTCGCGCTCAACGGGCGTGACATGGCGCACTGGCCTGCGCACGCCCTGGCGCGCATGCGCGCGGTACTGCCGCAGTCGCCGGGGCTGAACTTCGATCTGGACGTGACCGAAGTGGTCGCCATGGGCGGCTATCCGTTCCCCGAGTTGGACCGGCGGGCGCTGGACGCACTGATACGCCGCGCGCTCGGGCTGGCCGATGTGGCACACCTGGCCGGCCGCGATTACCAGCGCCTGTCTGGCGGCGAACAACAGCGCGTGCAGTTTGCCCGTACCCTGGTGCAGACGCTGGCCTGCCGGGCAGCCGACAGCTATCGGGCCCTGCTGCTCGACGAGCCGATTTCGAGCCTGGACCCGCGCCACCAGCTACTGCTGCTCGACAGCGTCAGAACACTGAGCCGCACCGATGGCCTGGCCGTGCTCGTGGTATTGCACGACGTCAACCTCGCGGCTCGCTGGTGCGACCGCTTGCTGCTGCTGGCCGATGGCCGGACCGTCGCCTGCGGCGATCCCGCCGAAGTGCTGACGGAAACCAATCTGGCGCGCGTCTATGGCATCCCCGCCAGGGTGATGCCGTCGCCGGTGCACGCGGGCGTGCCATGCGTTGTCTTCGGATGACGGGGTCCCAAAACGCACCGGGTGCGTCATTCCCCATGCCGACTTCGCGCCCGCGTGCCTGCGTATGACCCACTGCCTGCAGCAGATTCTGCAAGGCGCGCTGGCGCACACGCCGGGCCCGCTGACGTTCGCGGCGCTGGTACTTCCGCCCGTGCTGCTCTGGATTGCCGTGTCCGACCTGCTGTACCGCCGTATTGCGAACGCGCTGGTGCTGGCGCTGCTGGCCGTGTGGCTGGTTCACCTTGCGTGGATGGGCTTGCCCGGGGGGCAGTCGCCCGCCTGGCCGGAGATCGCCCGCGGCGGCGCGGCGGCAGCGGTCGTGCTGGTGGTGGGCTACGGCCTGTTTTCCATGCGATGGGCGGGTGCGGGCGACGTGAAGCTGATGGCGGTACTGTGCCTTTGGCTGGGCCGTGAAGTCGCCATGTTCCTGCTGGTCACCTCGCTGGCGGGCGGCCTGCTGGCGCTGTTCATGCCGATCCTGCACCGGCTGGAACTGCTGGCCGCACGGTGCGTCGCGCACCTTGGCGCGTGCCTGCCCCGGGCGCTACCGACGCCGATGGCGCTGCAAGGCCATTCGTCGCCCGGCATTCCATATGGATGCGCGATGGCCGCCGGCGCGGCGTTCGTATTGCTCAGGCACTGACGTCATGCACCGGACCCGCCCGCCCTCGCCCCTGGCCGCGCGCGGGGCGCTTGCCATCGAAGCCGCGTTCGCGCTGCCCGTCATCATTGCCGGCACGATGATGTTCATGGAGCTGGGCAACATCGGGCTGACCATCGCCCTGGGCAACACGGCGCTGGACCATGCGATCCGGCGGATGCATGCCGAGGCGGTGGACGCACCCGACCCTGCGAGCATGGCGCAGCGCGTGCGTCTTGGCATGGCTGCGGCGTCGCATCGCTTCCTCGACGACAGCCATATCGCCACGGTGGCCGTCGAACGGTTTACCTCGCTCGATGCGATGGGCGCGGGTAGCGCCGCCAGCGCCGGGCGCACCACCAGCCGTACCGTGCCGGCGTGGCGCGTCACCGTCGAAATCCGCAAGGACTTCATTACCCCGCTGCCGCGCCTGCTGGGCACGGGAGGGACCGCGTTCCGCTACCAGTACCAGCAGTGGCTCGACAGCCTGCCCGCGCAGGCCAGCCACATGAAGCAGGATTGACGCGTCATCGGCAGCGCAGCGCGCCCTTGAGCCCCGTCCTGTCGCTCCACTGGCGGCGGTCCAGCAGCAACACGGCCAGAAGCCCCTCGGGAAGGTTCTCTTCGAGCGAAAGGCGGGCGCCATGCAGCCTGGCGATGGCATTGACCAGGGCCAGGCCGAGCCCGCTGCCCGATGGCGCGGCGCCGCCCGATGTCCGGCCTGAGGTTGCGGCCAGGCGCCGGAACCGCTCCACCGCCTGGCCGCGCAGGTCTGCCGGAATGCCGGGGCCGTGGTCGGCCACGCCCAGCGCCATGCCGTCGCCACGGCGGCGCGCCAGCAGCACCAGCGTCTTGCCCTCCGGCGCATACTTGATGGCGTTTTCGATCAGGTTCGACAACGCCTGGAACAGCAGCGCGCGGTCGCCGTACAGCTCGCGTCCCGGCTCGGCTTCGATGCGCAGCGCCATGCCGGACATCGACACCAGCGGCGCATAGTATTCGGCCAGATCGTCCAGCAGCCCGCGCACCTCGAACCATTCGAACGCGTGCTCGCAACGTCCGGCTTCCACTTCGCCGATACGAAGCACCGCGCGGACCATGCGCTGGATGCGCTCGCCTTCTTCCAGCGCGCCCAGCACGTCGTTGCGCATGGGGTCATCGACTTTCTCCGCCAGGTTGGCCAGCCGGTTGTGCATGCGCGTCAGCGGCGTGCGCAGTTCATGGGCCAGATGGCTGCTCACGCTCTTGACCTCTTCCATAAGACGGTTCACGCGATCGAGCACATGGTTGATGTCCTGGCCCAGCAGGTCGAATTCATCGCCATCGCGCCGGCAGGGCACCGTCGCGTCGCGTTCGCCGGTCACGTAGCGGCGCAATGCGCTGCGGATACGATCCACCCGGCGCATGCTTTGCACGCTGGAATAGAGCCCGATGGCCAGGCTCGACAGCAGCACCGCGAAGAGCCCCGCGCCGGCTACCAGCGGAATCACGCGCAGCCGTTCACGCATTGGCAGGATGTCGTAGCCGCTGAAGAACACGCCGCCGTCGGCCAGCGGCACCTGCACGCCGAACAGCTGGGCAAGTTGCGCACTGGTATCGCCCACCGTGATATTGCGCCACTGCAAGTCGCAAGGTGGCTCGCATTGCAGCGCCGCCCTGACCTTGGCATCGCCGAACAGCAACCTGCCCGATGGCGCCAGGACCAGCGACTTGCTGCCTTCGCGTTCGCGGCTGTCTTCCTGGTTCAGCGCCACGGCCAGCTGGCTGGCGTCGGCAAAGTGATGCCTGTGTTCCTGGGCACGCACATCGGCCAGCACCATGTCGCGCACGTGGCTGTGCAGCAGCACGTCGATCTGATGCGCGCTCAGCAGCACCGATCCGATGGCGACCAGCAGGAAGAGGAACGCCACCAGCGAGGCATGGCGGAAGGTCCTGGTCTCCAGCAGATGGGCAACGCGCTCAGCCCAGGACATAGCCGACCGCGCGCACCGTACGCAGCAGCGATCGCGGGAAATTGCGGTCGATCTTGCTGCGCAGCTTCGAAACGTGAACGTCGATCAGGTTTGTCTGTGGATCGAACTGGTAACCCCAGACCTTTTCCAGCAGCATCGCACGCGTGACCGTGCGGCCGACGTGGGTGGCCAGCACCTGGAGCAGTGCGAACTCCTTCTCGGTGAGATCAATCGGCTGGCCGCCCCGCGACACGCGGCGCTCGCGCCAGTCGATGCAGAGGTCTTCAAGGCGCGTGATCCAGTCTGCGCCGTTCGGCAGCGCACGCCACTTGGCCAGCCCTTCCAGCCGCAGCAACAGTTCAGTGAAGTCGAAGGGCTTGCCGAGGTAATCGCCGGCGCCGGCACGCAGGCCTTCCACGCGGTCGCTGGGCTGGTCCACGGCGGACAGCACCATGACGGGGGGTTGCGGATGATCGGCCAACGCACGCAGTACGCCGATGCCATCGATGCCGGGCAGCATCCGGTCCAGCAGGACGGCGTCGAAGGCTTCGTCCCGGATCAGTTCGAGCGCGTGTTCCCCGGTGTCTGTCAGGCGGCAGGCATGCCCCTGCTGTTGCAGCCTGGTGCCGAGCCAATGCCTCACCCGCGGATCGTCCTCCACGATCAGAACACGCATGACAGTCCTCCCCCTTGCCCAAGTTCACCCGCCCGTCGACCCTGCTTTCCTCCGGACCTGTTGTCATGGCCCGGTTTCGGCATGATTCTACATGAGACGCATTCTCATTTGGAGGGGAAATTTGCCGGAGGGCCGTCCCCCGGACATCGACAGGTTCAAGCCCGAAACATCGGCTGGCACCTCAAGTTTCCGGCCCGCCTGCCGTAAGCGTCCGTACTACCATTGCTCCGTGGAAGCGCCCGTCGCGACCTGGAAATGGGCTACCGGCCGGGCGACCGGCGCGATCGCGCCAGCGTCAGGCGGTGCGACAACAGGAAGATGTGGAGTCGATATGCTGAGATTTTTGACGATTATCTTGCTCTCGACATTGGGTTCGTCTGCGGCGAATGCCGCGCCGGATATGGGCAGTCGGCCCCAGATTCTGAGTACCGAACGCGGCATCAGCGATGGCCGGCGTGATGCGACGGTGTTGCATACACCACCGCTCCCGCGGACCGGCGTCATGGCGACCCAGCCGAACGCCTCCACGTACGACCAGCAGGTCAATGGATCCGCCCCGTACCCGTATATCGTCGCGCCATATATTCAGATACCCGGCAATACGCCGTACCCGCCGCCCCCGCGTCCTGTACCGCACGGTCGATAAATCGCGACAAACCCGGGGGAGTCCAATGTCCCTTCCCGGGGCGGGAAGGGACATTCGGCGGCCTGGCACCCAGGGCTACGCGAGCATCAGGTCGAGGTTCTGAATCGCGGCGCCGGAAGCGCCTTTTCCAAGATTGTCGAACACCGCAGACAGTAGGACCTGCCCGTGCGCCTTGCTGGGAAATACGCTCAGACGCAGGTCATTCGTCCCGTTGAGCGCCTGCGGGTCCAGATGCTTCACATCGCTCGACACTTGCAGCGGCAAGACATGGACATGCTCCGCCCCGGCATAGTGGCGCGCGAGGCAGTCCTGTAACGTCGCACCATCCACCCCCGGCGCCAGCCACCGCAGCGCCAGCGGCACCGTCAGCACGATGCCCTGCCGGAACGCGCCATAGGCAGGCATGAAAATGGGTGGCTGGCTGAGCCCGGCATGTTGCTGGATCTCTGGCGTGTGCTTGTGCGCGAGTTCCAGGCCATATACCTGGTAGGCCGGCGCGCTGGCGGCGGCCTGCCCCTCATATTCCTCCACGCCGGTGCGTCCGCGTCCGGAGTAGCCCGATACCGCATGAATGCTGATGGGGTAGTCGTCCGGTATCAGCCCGGCCTGCACCAATGGATGCAGCAGGCCAATCGCACCGGTCGGGTAGCAACCGGGGTTGGTGACCCGGCGTGCCTTTGCAATGCGCTCGGCCTGGCCCGGTGTCATCTCTGGAAATCCGTAGGTCCAGTCCGGCTGCGTACGGTGGGCGGAGCTTGCGTCGATGACGCGAACGGCGGGATTGACAATGGTGGCCACTGCCTCCCGCGCGGCGGCGTCCGGCAAGCAGAGGATGGCGATGTCGCAGGCGTTGATGGCTTCTGCGCGACGCCGCAAGTCCTTGCGCTCCGCGGCCGCCAGCGTCATCAGCCGGATATCGGTCCGGTGACGCAGGCGTTCGTGGATCAGCAGTCCGGTGGTGCCTTGGTCGCCATCGATGAAAACAACGGGAGAGCTCATACGTGAAATGCTCCGCAAACTTTGGAGGGGAAGAAGCAGGACGAAGAGAAAGCGCCCCTATGTTCGGCGGACCGCTACAATATGAAAAGTTGAATTTCATAACGTGAACATTCAGTTTTCCTGAATCTGGACGCCGACATGCGAGAGATCAGCCTGGACCGCCTGCGCACTCTGGTCGCCATTGCCGACCGCGGCTCGTTTGCCGATGCGGCGCGCGCATTGCATCTGGCGCCGCCAACGGTCAGCCTCCATATCGCCGAACTGGAAAACCGCATTGGGGCACCCCTGCTGTCCCGCAAGCGCGGACATGTCAGGCCGTCGGCGATCGGAGAGGCGCTGATAGAGCGCGCGCGCCGGCTCCTGGCCGATGCGGAGCGGGCCTTGGACGATATTCAACGCCAGGTGCAGGGCCTTGAAGGGCGCGTGCGGATCGGGGCCTCGACCGGCGCCATCGCGCATCTGTTGCCGCAGGCGCTCGAGGTCTTGCGCCAGCAGCATCCCGCCATCGACATTCAGGTTGCAGTGCTGACTTCGCATGAAACGCTGTCCCGGCTGGCGGATGGGACGTTGGACATCGGGCTCGTTGCCCTGCCCCAGCCACCCGTGGCCGGGCTCGTCATCAAGCCCTGGCGGCGCGATCCCGTGATGGCCTTCGTGCCGGCGCACTGGGAGTGCCCGGTCCACGTCACGCCAGAATGGCTCGCTGCCCAACCGCTCATTCTCAATGACGCGACCACGCGTCTTTCACGCCTGACGGCCGAGTGGTTCGCGACGTCCGGGCATCAGCCTGCGCCTCGCATCGAGCTTAACTTCAACGATGCGATCAAGAGTCTGGTCGCGGCCGGCTATGGCGCCGCGCTGCTGCCCCATGAGGCGACAGCGCCGGCGCCCGACCCACGCATTGTCATGCGTCCGCTGCGGCCGGCATTGTGGCGGCGGCTCGGCATCGCGCATCGTGCCGGGCACGTCGAGCGATCCACGCAACATGTCCTGGATCTGTTGCGCGATCTGCGACTGGCGTAGGCGCTTCGGGCCTGGCAACGTCGCCCGACCCGCGCCATCCGCTAGAACAGATAGCGCAGGCCAGCGTTGAAGAGCCATCCCTGGACACCGGCGGAGCCAAGGGCGTGCTGATACGACACGCGACCGTAGAGCGACATCTTCGCGGTAGGCATGCCGTTCACGCCGAGCGACAGTTGATACGCATCGCCCAGCTTCCCCGATTCGAACCGCATGTCGCTCACCTGCACGTTGGCGCCGCCGGTGAACGCGTGCAGCAGGTCGAAGCCAAAGTACGGTGTCAGGCGACCGGCAGAGACCGTCATCGGTTTGGTAAGGCGCACACCGGCCCGGCCGACGACCTGGTTCTGCGAGCCGATATTGACCTCCAGGTTGTCGGCGTCGATCGTGTTGCTGAACCCCACGTGCTGCCCGATCAACTGCAGTTGCGGCTCCAGGTTCATGCCGTAGGGCATGGCAAACGGGAAGCCGCCTTCGATAGAGGCCGCAAACACGCTACCGTTCATCGAACTGGTCCGGCCTCGCGCGTCGGTGCTCACATCGCCATCGAACCATCCGCCTGACACGATGCCGTCAACGTACCACCCGTTGTGGCTCTGGTAGGTGCCATAGCCGTTGATGCGGTAGATCGTGGCCCGCGTCCGGCTGGCGCCATCGATGGCGATCGGCGAGAACTTGAGCCACCCGACAGACCCGGCAACACCGAAGCGCCAGATGCCGTTGTCGCGCTCTTCCTTGAACAGGTTTCCACCGAGCTGGATGGCCGCATAGTCGCCCGTGGCGTTGTAGCCGAACTGCTGGAACGGAACGTTCGTCGCATACCTGAAGTTCCCGCCGTAGGCCCGGAAGAACATCTCGCCTGGCCCCTTGTCGCGTGCAAGGTCGCGGTCGTCGCGCACCTCGCCAAGGCGCCGGTGCAGATTGTCCAGGTCGACAATGCCGGCATGCAGAAAGGACGCGGCGGCACTGAGATAGGACGCCACCTGCGGCGCCACTTCCGGGCGGGCATCGGCGGGCAGCACTTCGTTCGGGCTTGGCGTGACAGGCCCGTCGGGCTCGACGTAGGCGCTTTGCAGCCGGTAATCCCAGTAGCCAGAGGCATTGCCCACCAGCGCCCCGCCCGGGTCCGCCGCGCCGCCTTCCGCGCCGGGCCCGTAGGCAAACAGCCGGTAGGCGACCGGAGAGTTCGCGGCGGTGACGTAGCCGCCGGGCAGCGAGAAGGTGGTCGGCGACGCCGTGCCCGCTACCTGCACCACGGAAATCCCCTCTCTCGCATCGACGATGCCATTGGGCGAAGTCACGGACCCCGGGCTCGTTGCGACGGGCTTGATATGGAGGGATGTGGTCCCGCCGGCATTCCCCGCGATCAACAACCGGTCTGTGAACTGCTGGGACAGCGTGCCGCCGGCATCGAGGAAGGTATTGAGGGCAACAACGCCATCGTTGCCCACGTAGTCCCCCGTCACCGACACCGTGCGGTACGCGCTGCCGGGGATAGGGCTCGCGGCAAGCGTGCGCAGGCGGCCAAGGGGCAGGCCGGCTGCCGCCTGCACATCGATCAGGCTGTTGTCGTTCGCGAGGGCGGTGACCACGGAATTGCCGGTGACGTTCCACCGGCTGCCGTTTGCAAGGTTCAGCGTGGACTGGCTGCCGGTTTCGGTCAGCGCAGAGCCGGTCAGCGTCGAAGCGTTGGCATTGAGGGTGGCGATGCCAGGCGTGGACGCAGCACCGTTCGCCAGGCTTTGCACCTGGAACGCCACCGGCCCACTCATGACAGAGTGGTTGGCTGCGATCGTCGCTCTCCCGCCCAGCACCCGAATGGCTGCGCCCGCGTCCGACAAGACCGAACTGCTGTTGAGCGTGACCGCCTCGGTCCCGCCCAATGGTTCCGTGAGCGGAGTAGCCGGCGCCATGACTGCCAGGACCCCGGGCGTGCCATCGTCGTTCACCGGGGCGATGGGCGCCGTTCCCACCGTGCCGCTTGCGACCGCGCTGGCCGCAGCGGCGTCCGTCACGCCGAACATGTAAAGCCCTGCGGCATTCGCGCCTTGCGCATGCAGGGTGGCGTTCGTCGCAGTGAGGCGGCCGCCGGCGCCGATGACTGCCGCATTCGCGCCTGCACCGCCGGTCGTCACGACGACGCCGGTACCCTGGGCATTCGCACGCAGGTCCAATGCGGCGTTGGTGATATAGAGCCCATGCGCGCTGGCGGCGGTTCCTGTATCGATCCGCCCGCCCGCAAGGCTCACTGTGCTCTGCTGCCAGGCATAGAGGCCGATCCCGCCGCCCGTGGTCGCGATATCGAAGTCGCTTCCGGTGTACGGGTTGGTGCCGCCCTCGAAGACCGCGCCATGCGCATTGGCGCCCGACGTTCGCACGGTCAGGCCCGCGATGTCGGCCGACGGGACGCCAATCACGCGAATCCCATAGCCGCCCTGCCCCGTCGTATTGATCGCCAGGTTGCGCGCCTTCAGCGTGCCGCCGGTGTAGGCATAGACGCCGTAGTTGTTCGTGGCCGACGTGTTCACCGTGACATCGGTCAGGTCGAGGTTCGACCCGGCGGACTGCACGCCGCGTGTCGCGCCACCGCCGGCAGTGAAGGTCGTGCCGCTGGCGGTCAACGTCGCACCGTCCTGGAGAAAGGCCGCATAGAGGCCACCCGACACAGCCCCGCGCGTAAGGCTTGCCGACGTTCCCAATGCCCAAAGGCCTACGCCCAGCGCACTGGAGATCGTCGTGTCCGTGGCCGCGAACGTCGCACCGGCGGCCACATAGGCACCGTGGGCGCTTGTCCCGGCAGTCACAATCGATCCACCGGTCATCGCCAGGGACGAGCCCGCGCCGGTGAGATACGCTGCCGTCGCACCGACGCCCTGGGTACCGAAATCGCTCTGGTTGGCCACGGCCCGGGCAGCCCCGCTGACGTATATGCCGCGCGCGTTATCGCCCGTTGTGCCGACCGTCGCGCTGTTCAGCGTGGCCGTCGTACCGTTGTAGATCCACAAGCCGTGCGCCGTGCCGCCGATCGTTGATATCCTGCCGCCGGCGACGGAAAGATTCGACGCACCCGCCTGGATACCGTACGCGCCGGCGCCCTCTGTGTTCACGCTTGTGCCATTTAACGTCGCCACGGAGGTATCGACGTAAATGCCGCGCGCGCTGTCGAGCTGCGTGTTGATCGAGCCCCCGGTGGTGTCGATCGTCGAATTGTCCGTGGCGAAGACGCCGAACGCGCCAGCCCCGGTTGCCGTCACGCTAGTGTCGATGAGCGTGGCGACCGCCCGATTCCACAAACGGATACCATGGCCGTTCGCGCCAGTGGCGACGAGCGTCGAATCCCTTACGGTGGCGTTGGCAAACACGCCATAGCCGCGTATCGCATTGGCGTCCGTCCCATCGGCGGACATGTACATCCGTGCGCCCACAAATGTGGAAGGCCCCGTCTCCCCCGGGATGTAAATGCCATGCACGGTCTGCCCGTGCCCCATCGCATAGGTAAGACGCGAGGGGTCAGAGGTGCTGCCAAGGACGGTGAGCGTGCCATTTGCCACGTACAAGGCATCGTTTGGCGCCCCCGACCGATAGTCCGACTGGATGATGACATTCCCCGGCTGGGTTCCGAGGTCAGGATTGATCGTCGCCGAGCCCCCACCGGCAACCGAGACGCCGGCCCCGCCGGCACCGAATGGATACGTGCCCGTCGGATAGATGCTCGTGCTGCCCTGGATGATCCCGTGGGTCCCGAAAAACTGGAAGGCAACGTTGTAGTCGCCCGGCCCATAGGTGCCGGACGGGGTGACGTAGGTCTGCGCCTGGGCACAGCCGGCATAGACGAGGCCCATGACGACCTGCGCCAAACAGGTCAGACGATGCCTTCTCGCGCGCGGATGACCACACGTGGACTTGGGCTTGCTTCGCGCCACCGTCATATCGTCATCTTTTCGGGCCGATCCCTAGCCATGCGGGGAATCGCCACCAGGCCCAGGCCGTGGCTGCCCGAATCCCTGACGGACCCGGATACCCGCATAGACCGACGCCGGCCCTGGGCCGGTGACTGGCCCGTCTATGATCTGACAAATTAGCAAAAATGCAATTTAGTAATTTTTTCGAGTTACTTGTCGTATTTCTTTGCTTGCGGGTTTCGCCTGATGCCGAGACGGCCGATCGCCATCGGGTCCATTGCCTTTGCGCACTACAATGAGCAGCCCCGCGTCTGGGAACACGAGGGCAAATCCACCCGGAAAGATCCAAACCATGTTGCAGACGAGACAATGACGCTCCCTTCCCGCATTCCTCTTATCCAGGCGCCGATGGTCGGTTCTCTGAGCCCTCTCACGATTGCGGTCAGCGAAGCGGGCGGCTTGGGCTCCCTTGCTTGTGCCGCGCTCAATCCTGCGCAACTACGCGAGCAGATCGCGCTCATTCGCGCGGAAACGTCGGCGCCGTTTAACGTCAATTTCTTCTGCCACGCTTCGCCGGACCTGGATGAAGAGCGGGAAGCGAAATGGCTCGAATTGCTCGCGCCCTATTACAGGGAAGTGGGTCTCGATCTGTCGGCCGCCCAAAGAGGGCCGGGCAGAGCGCCCTTCGATGCGTCGATGTGCGAGGTCATCGAAGAATGCCGTCCCCCTGTCATCAGCTTCCATTTCGGACTCCCCGACGAGCGCATGCTTGCCCGCACAAGGGCTACCGGTGCGATGATCCTGTCATCTGCGACGACGGTCGAAGAGGCGCGCTGGCTTGAAAGTCGCGGTGTTGACGCCATCATCGCGCAGGGCGCAGAGGCCGGCGGCCATCGAGGCATGTTCCTGACCAGCGATATCCATGCGCAGCCCGGGCTATTTGCGCTGCTACCGCAGATCGTGGATGCGGTAAGCGTGCCGGTTATTGCAGCGGGTGCGATTGCCGACGGAAGAGGTATTGCGGCAGCCTTTGCGCTGGGGGCGAGTGCTGTGCAATTGGGCACGGCCTACTTGATGACGCCTCAGGCCGGCAGGTCCGGCATTCACCGCGCCGCCTTGCGCACTGCACGTGACGACATGACGCGCCTGACCAATCTTTACACGGGCCGGCCGGCACGTGGATTGATGACGCGCTTCATGCGCGAGCAAGGGCCGATGAATGCAGCGGCCCCAACGTTCCCCCTGGCAACCGGTGCGGTCGATCCGCTTCGCTTCGCGTACGAAAAAGGCGGACACAACGATTTTTCGATTCTCTGGGCGGGCGAAGCCGCAGCCATGGCGCGCGAGGAGGACGCGGGACTTCTCACGCAACGCCTCTGGGAGGACGCGCAACAATGCGCCGCCGGTCTTCGTTTGCACGGCGGGTGAGATAGCGGAACAGTGGCTTACCGGTGATTGCAGTTCCCGAAACGGGCCAGGCAATGCCACACCTGCTTGAGCATCTGCGAATCGTGCTGGCCGACGCGCGCGGCCTCGCCGATCCGCATCGGTGTCAGCCCGTCATCGCCTGCAAGCCACGCAGCAAGTTCAGCGACAGCTCGGCCGCGGTATTCGTGCTGTTGGCGCAGCAAATCGGCTTCTGCGCGAAAGCCGGCGTGCCATTCGACACGACAGGGCAATGCATGCGCAAGCGCCTCGACTTCCGTATTCCGGAATGATGGGTCGAGTACGATGGCGTCCACGTCGCTCGCGATGTGCACCCCGCCATGAACATGCGCCTCGATGTAATGGTCAAGCGGATCGCCCTGCCCCGCCACGGCAGCCAGACGTTCTACAAGGGCGAAGCGGTCCACCACGCCGAAGTGACTCGGCCCATAGACACTGTCCGGGTGGCAAAACGTCGTGCGAGCCAGCACGCCGGAAGCCAGTCGCAGATGCGCCGAGCCGAAGCGTGGCGCTGCACCGGCTGGCGCATGAGCCAGATTCAGCGCGCCATAGCGCGGCCGGTCGGAAGGTGATGCCGAGTCATAGGCCTGTCCGAAGATCCGGCTTTCCCATTGCCACCGATCGCCACCCGGGTAGGCGGTCAGCCCGCCATTGCTGGTACCGGTTTCGAATTGAGACCGGTACACGCCATCTTCGGCCATCACCGCCAGCAGCGGCCTCCCCCGAAACATCCGATCCGGGTGGAAGTTCAGCGTTACGCGCCAGCCCGGATCGACCGGCTGGCCTGCAGATCTCGCGGCAATGTAGGCCCAAGCACGGGCGGCTGGAGTTCGGGCGGATGACATGGTGGCGCGCAAGTTTCACGGAGACACTTGGCCAATTTTACCGGCAGCGAGCAATCGGCTGCTGGACGCCGAAGTCTAGCCCGCCGCTCAGATTCCCTGTCCGCCAGACACTTCAATCCGCTGTGCATTGACCCAGCAGTTGTCCTCCGACAGCAGGCTGGCGATCATCGGACCCACGTCTTCGGCCACGCCGACGCGCCCCAACGCCGTCATCCCGGCGAAGAACTGGTTGAATGCCGGCGTGTCGCGCACCGCGCCGCCGAAGAAGTCCGTTTCAATCGCACCCGGCGCTACGGCGTTGACCGTGATCCTGCGCGGGCCAAGCTCTTTGGCCATGTAGACGGTGAGCACTTCCACGGCGCCCTTGACCGCTGCGTAGGCGGACCACCCTTCGGCAGATACACGCGTCAGCCCCGTCGAGAGATTGACAATGCGACCGCCATCTGCAAGCAGCGGCAGCATCGTCTGCGTGAGAAAGAACACCCCCTTGAAATGCACATTGACGAGCATGTCGAACGCGGCCTCGCGCATCTCGGCGATCGGCGCTACGTCGCCATGTCCCGCGTTGTTGACAAGGTGGTCGAAGCTGTCCCGCTGCCAGGTATGACGCAGCACGGATCTCAGCCGTTCAGCGAAGCCGGGGAAAGTGGCGATCTCGCCGGCGTCGAGTTGCAGCGCCACCGCCTTGCGGCCCAGCTCCCGGATCTCCGTGACGACCGCGCTTGCCTCCGCTTCGCGGCTTTGGTAGGTGAGGATGACGTCGCCGCCCTTGCGGGCGATCGACAGGGCGGTGTTGCGACCGAGGCCGCGGCTGGCGCCGGTGACGAGAGAGATCGTGGTCATGCGTACACTCCTTGGCGTGTGAGGGAAACCGGTGTCCATTCTGTTGTCTGGCACGCCTGAATCCCTTGCCTGAATCTCTTTCTTCCTTGCCTTTTTCTCCAAACGTGGTGTCCCAGTTCGTGGGAACCCGCTACGATGGCAGGTGATGAATCGCCACCCTGCCCCACGATGAGTGACCTGTTGCTTGATGCCGTGCGCCGCTATGCGGAGGCGCATGCCGGTCCCGCCGGCATTGCCCGGACTCCCATTCCGGGCCTGACAGCCGTCCGGGCGACGGCCCCGAGCGGCATTGACTATGCCATCTCCAGACCGCTCGCCTGCCTTGTCCTGCAAGGCAGCAAGCGGGTGGCGATGGGCAAGCAGACGTTCGACTTCAGCGCCGGCGATTCGCTGCTGATTACGTCGGACGTGCCGACGATCAGCCAGATCACCCGCGCCAGCACTGACGCGCCGTACTATTCCCTCGTGTTGGATCTCGATGTGGCAGCTATCGCGGAACTGGCGGCCGAGATAAAGCCCGGGCCGGTCGCCCCCGATTCGCCTGTGCAGGTCGAACCGTCGGACGCCGACGTCGCGGATGCGGCGCTGCGGCTGATGCGACTGATTGCGCGTCCGGCGGCAATACCAGTGCTGCAGACACAGCTCGTGCGCGAAATCCACTACTGGCTGCTGGTGGGCAAGCATGGCCCCGTGATTCGGCAGATCGGCCGTCCGCAGAGTCACGCTCAACGTCTGGCCCGCGCCGTGGCTTTGCTGCGCGCCGAGTTCGCTCAACCGCTTCCGATTGAACGCCTCGCTTCAGCCGCTGGCATGAGCGCGTCGTCCTTTTACCAGCACTTCCGGGCAGCGACATCGCTGTCGCCGCTACAGTTTCAGAAGCAGTTGCGCCTCATCGAGGCACGCCGACTGATGACGTCCGAAGGCATTTCGGCCAGCGATGCTGCGTTTTCCGTGGGTTATGAAAGCGTCCAGCAGTTTACGCGTGAGTACCGCCGAATGTTCGGCCTACCGCCGGGAAAGGACCGGGATGCGGCCATGCAAGGAGCCCAGCCCGACCGATCCGCCGCGCGGGGTGAGGAAATTTCGTCCGTGGGCGATACGTCGAACGTACGCGCGTAGTGTCGAGGGCAGCTCGGAAGCGCGTGGCCGGGGTATGGAAGGTCATGCGCCTGGGGATGTCGCTACGCCTCTGTCGACAAGCATGTCAAAGAGAAGCTGCGCGGCCGGCGCCAATCGCGCATACCTGGTCAGGAACGATCCCCGGTCAGGACGGGCGACGAAGTCGACCTTCCCGGACGCGGCGTCGTGGTGGGCAAAGGGAGCGCCTACGACCTGTATCTCACACGGACGTTGCGACATGCACACATTGTGCGCGCCCCAACATCTCCGTCCGTTGTGCAAACATTCCTGGAACAGGGCGCCGACGTGGCTGCTGGCGTTCGACAGCAATTGGAAGCCGATGCCGCGCGCACGCCAGGCCTGAGGCTGCTGCCGGGCCGCTTCATGGTCATACAGCAGGCGATGGGCCTTCCCAAGGCCCGAAGCCCTGAAGCGGTGGCATTGCTACGGCGGTTCGTCGAGGAAATGAAGGCCTCCGGCTTTGTCTCGGACGCCCTCACCCGTCACGGAATCGAAGGTGCGTCTGTCGCGCCCATGACATCACAGTGACTGTGAAAGGGCCCGCCCCAACGCGCCATCTGTGAGCGGCGATCCCGGGCCCCCAAAAAAAACTGGCGAAGGTTCTATCCTTGGGAAAGGGGATGGCGGGCATGACGCCATCCTCGCTGGATCTTGGTCAGGCAACGACATCGATGGCTGGCATCATGAAGCTCATTTACGCGCTGACCGCGCTGACCGCGGTGTGCTGCATGTTAGCCGGCTGTGTTTCAACTGGCGTGGACATACGGCCGGAGCAGTTGTCGAACTTCCTGCTTGGCTTCTCCACCATCGACGATGTCACCACCCAGCTCGGCGCACCCTCATCCCAGGTCACGCTCAAGACAGGGTCAACCATCCTGGTGTATTCCTTCGCCACATCCCATCCCCACGCCGAGAGTTTTATCCCGTTCATTGGCCCGCTCTTTTCCGGAGGCGAAATCCGATCGTCAACCGTCTTGCTCGAATTTGACGAGAACGGCATTCTCAGAAGTGAACGACGAACCACGTCAAGCGGGACGTCCGGCCTGACGGTATTGCCCGCCAATGCAATGTAGTTCGGCTTCCTCCGGCGACTGACCACTCGGCTGTCGTCAGGTAATCAGCGTATTGGCTCGGAATCGCCCTTTCCAGATCACGGGTGCCATGTCGTCGGGCGAACGCTCGGGTCCCGGGAGCCGGAAATCGCATAGGACACTTCCTTTCCCGCTGCCAGCAACAGATCCACATACTCCGCCAGCTTGTCGCGCGTCAGCCGGCTAATGGGCCCGGAGATGCAAAGCGCCCCGGCCAACGTCCAATGGATGCCGAACACCGGGACAGCCAGGCTGGAAACTTCAGGCTCTCGTTCGCCCATCGAAATGAAATAACCATCCCTGCGGATGGTCTCGTATGGCTCGCCGCTTTCGCCTGCGAATGCCCGCAACACTCTGCCCGGCGCCCCGGTGAGGGGAAGCCGTTCCCCGACGCGCACGTGGTGCCGCACCGCGCCCGGACCTTCCACGCGCACCAGGCAGGCCCGCGTGTCTCCTTCCCGGACATAAAAGGCCGCGCTTTCGCGTGTTTCGTAGCTGACTCGCCTGAGGACGGGCTCCACCGTTTCATTCACGCGAAACGCAGCCTGATAGCGCGCACCGAGCCACCCTGCGGCGGCGCCAAGGCGCCATTGACCATCTTCGCGTTGGACCAGGTACTCGCTTTGCGCAAGCGTCCGCGCCGTGCGCAGAACGGTCGATTTGCCCATCCCGACGCGTCGGCTCAATTCCGACAGGGTCAACGAAGCGTCATCGGCAGAGAACGCCTCCAGAATGTGCAAGGCGCGCGTAACCGCGATGATTGTGTCTTTATCGGCACCCTCGGGGGCCTGCGCAGGCTGAGCATTCCGTTTCATGGCACATGTTCCGGTATGGACAACGCGATTGTATAGCACGGAACAGAAATCTATAGTCGAGGCACAAATACAAGGTTCGACTGGAGACACCCTTGAACATCATCCTTCGCGTTCTGGCGGCATGCACCATTGCTGCAGTGCCTGGCCTTCCTGCGTACGCCGCAGATTCCTATCCGACCAAGCCCATTCGCCTCATCGTGCCCTTCCCACCGGGCGGCGCGCCGGATACCTTCTCGCGCGAAATCGCCCAACAATTTAGCCGGGACCTGAAGTGGACCATCATCGTCGACAACAAGCCAGGCGCTGGCGGCAACCTCGGCGTGGAAGCTGCGGCCAAGGCATCGCCTGACGGCTACACGCTGGTATTCGGCCAGACCAGCAATCTTGCTATCAACCCGTCGCTGTACAAGAAGCTGCCGTATGACCCGACGAAAGATCTGACGCCTATCGGCTTGATTGCCTCCGCACCGCTCGCGATTGTTGCCAACAACAATTCACCGTACAAGAATCTGACCGACGTGCTTGCCGCCGCAAAAGCCAAGCCAGGCACGGTCACCTTCGGCACGCCGGGCAACGGTACGGTCGCCCACCTCGCCATGGAACTCCTGCAAAAGCAGGCCGGTGTGAAGATGCAGCACATTCCATACAAGGGTGCATCGCAGGCGCTCACCGACGTGCTGAGTGGCCAGGTGGAAATCTATATTGGCTCCGTCCCGACGGTGATGGGTCAAATCAAGATGGGCAAGTTGCGCGGAATCGCCGTGACCTCCGCGAAGCGATCGCCGCAACTGCCTAACACGCCCACCGTAGCGGAAGCCGGCGTGAAGCAATTTGACGCGGACACATGGTTCGGCCTGCTTGCACCCGCCGGCACCCTGGCACCCATCGTCGCGAAACTCAACACCGAATTGAATCGCGTCCTCCAGGTTCCGGCCGTGCGTTCCAAGATCGAGGCGGAAGGCGGACAGGTCCTGGGCGGTAGTACCTCGGCGTTTGCCGGCCTATTGCAAAAGGATCTTGCTCGCTGGCGCGTCGTGGTCAGCGAATCGGGCGCGACCATCGATTAACGCATCGGCGCACGCCCGCGCGCCGGATTCCACTTTCGCAGTTTCACGATCCGTCAGTTGCCTTGCCAACTGCGCGGCTGGCTTCACTCGCACATTCTAGGAGCAACTATGTCGCCCACCCAGCAACTTCCTGATGTCATCCGTGATGTCGAACGCGTTTCGTCCGACATCGTCAAGCAGGCGTCCGAGTACGCGTCTTCGATCTTCGCCGATGTCGCCGGTCGCCGGGGCGGCCTGCACGGGCGGATTGCACCTCTGAGCCCAAAGAGCAAGTTCTGCGGTCCGGCTGTCACTGTGGAAGTTCGCCCCGGCGATAACCTCATGATTCACGCCGCGATGGCACTGGCCAAACCTGGCGACGTCATCATCGTTGACGGCAAGGGCGACCAAAACAGCGCGCTGATGGGCGCCATCATGGTCAATCAGTGCATTGCGCTCGGGGTGGCGGCCGTCGTTCTGGACGCCGCTGCGCGGGATGCCGAAGAGATCATCGAGACAGGCTTCCCGATGTACTCGGTCGGGCTGAATCCCAACGGGCCCACCAAGTTCGTGCCCGGCCGCGTCAATCATCCGATTCAATGCGGCGGTGTTACGGTGCGCCCGGGCGACCTGGTCATCGGCGATGCAGACGGCGTGGTCGTCATCGAACGCGAAAAGGCGCCGGCTCTGATTGAAGAGGCGGCAAAGAAGGTGGCGGCGGAGCGTAAACGCATCGAAGGGATCAAGTCTGGCGAAGCACTGCGACCGGCCTGGCTGGACGATGCCCTGCGTGCCGCCGGCGTCCTGAAGGCTGGAGAAACGTTGTGAGTACGCCAGCCAAGCCCGTCATCGTTGTGACCGCGGCAAACATTGCGCCACAGGCGGTCGCGCTGCTGTCCGACTTCGAACTGGTCTATGCGGGAAAAGCGGCAACCGAAGAAGAGACCGCAGAACTTTGCCGCCGATACGCACCTGTGGCGGTCATCGTGCGCACGAGCAAGGTCGGCGCCATGGCGCTCGATGCGGCGCCGTCGATCCGCGTCCTGTCGAAGCACGGAAGCGGCATCGACAACATCGACCAGGAAGCTGCGAAGGCGCGCGGCGTCAAAGTGGTGGCTGCGGCAGGCGCAAATGCGGCGGCAGTGGCCGAGCAGGCGCTGGCGCTAATGCTGGCTTGCGCAAAATCGGTGGTGACGCTGGACCAGCGCACACGCAATGGTCATTGGGACAAATCGACGCACCAAAGTCTCGAACTGCAAGGGCGCACGCTTGGTCTTGTTGGCCTGGGTGCAATCGGCCGGCGGTTCGCGCGGATCGCCAGCGCCATGCATATGAAGGTGATCGGATATGACCCCTATGCCGCCGATCTGCCGACGAGCATCGAACCCGTCAGCCTGGACGCGATCTGGGAAACCTCGGATGTCATATCGTTCCACTGCCCACTGACCGCCGAGAATCGCGGCCTGCTCAACGAGGCCAGCCTGTCCCGATGCAAGGACGGCGTGATCGTCGTCAATACCGCACGCGGTGGACTCATCGACGAAGACGCACTTCTGGCAGCAGTTGAAAGCGGCAAAGTGGCCGCAGCGGGCCTGGATTCGTTGCAGCAAGAGCCACCACCTGCCGATCATCCCTTCTTCAGACACAGCAGGTTCATCCTCAGTCCGCACATCGGCGGCGTCACCAGCGATGCCTTCGTCAACATGGGCGTAGCCGCTGCGAAGAACGTGCTGGCCGAACTTGCGAAGCTGCAGTAAGGAGCCGACATGAGCGAAGCACCAAGGCGGTGGCAGCGTAAGCCGGACGGCAGCAATTGGGGCGAGTTTGGACCAAACGATCAGCGTGGGCGCATGAACCTCGTGGATCGCGCCAAGGTACTGCAAGGCATCGCGGAAGTACGCGAAGGCATTACGTTCTGCCTTTCGCTTCCCCTCGATTACCCCGGCGGCCAAACCATGAACGTACGTCGGCAGCCACCGCGGCGATTCGCCGTCGTCCGGGATGGAAAGAGCGCCGGGCAGCAGGGTTTCTGCTGGTCGTACCGTTCCGAGGATCCCGATCTGACGGACGTGGTCAATGACGATGTCGTGCTCATGAGCCTGCAGTATTCCACGCAGTGGGACAGCCTGGCACACGTGGGTAGTCATTTCGATGCCGACGGTGACGGCAGCGATGAAGCCGTCTTCTACAACGGCTTTCGGGCCGGCGAGGACATCAGAGCGGGCGTCGAGACGCAAGCGCCCGAGGCGTGGGCAAGGTACGAGAACCCGGAAGCCGGCGCGTTGAGTATTGCCGTGCTTGCCGAACACGGCGCGCAAGGCCGCGGCGTCATGCTCGACATCGAGCGTCACATCGGGCGCAAACGACAAGCCGTCGGCTACGACCAGCTCATGCGCATTCTGGAAGCCGATAACGTAACGGTCGAGCCGGGCGATATGGTCTGCCTCCATACCGGGTTCGCCGACACTTTGCTATCGATGAACAAGTCGCCGGACCTCAAGGTACTTCACGAATCCGGCACCGGATTGGACGGCTACGACGCGAAGCTGCTCAATTGGATCACCGACTCGCGCCTGGCATGCCTGCTCGCAGACAATCCCGCCGTGGAACTGGTTGTGCCGAAACCGCTGACGCCGTCCCCCATTCGCGGGCCCCGACTGCCGTTGCATGAACATTGCCTGTTCAAGAATGGCATCCACCTGGGCGAGCTTTGGCATTTGACACCATTGGCATACTGGCTGCGCGAGAACAAACGTAGCCGCTTCCTGCTGACCGCGCCGCCTCTGCGCCTTCCCGGTGCCGTCGGATCGCCCGCGACGCCGATCGCAACCGTCTAAACCATAACGACAGCTACCGCTTCTGGAGACAAGAATGTTCAAGCCCGTTACCGGCGCCATTGCCAGCCTCGCACTGCTGTGCGCCGCCACCAGTGCCAGCGCCGCCTATCCCGATCATCCAATTCGCCTCGTCGTTCCCTATCCGGCTGGCGGCGCGGCCGATACGGTCGCCCGCATTGTCGCCGCACCTCTCGGTACCAAGCTGGGCCAGACCATCGTTGTCGACAACCGCCCCGGCGCAAGCGGTGTGATCGGGGCCGGCGCTGTCGCCAAGGCCGCGCCGGACGGTTACACCCTGCTGCTGGACGCCACCGCTTTTTCGGTCAACCCGAGCCTGCAACCGAAGCTCCCCTACGATACCGCGAAGGACTTCGCTCCCATCTCGCTCGTGGTACGCGTGCCGAACCTCCTGGTGGTGCCGCCGAACTCTCCGTTCAATTCGCCGAAGGATATCGTGGCGCGCGCGAAGGCCACGCCGGGAAAACTCACCTATGCGTCCGCGGGCTCGGGCACCGCACAGCACCTGGCGGCAGAACTGTTCCGTCAACAGTCGGGGCTGAACATGCTGCACGTACCCTACAAGGGCGGTGCCCCAGCGTTGAGCGACCTGATGGGCGGCCAGGTCGATATGATGTTCAGCAACATGGCAGCGTCTTACCCACTGGTCTCCGGCAAGAAGTTGAAGGTACTGGCGACCACAGGCGCGAAGCGGTCTCCGGCGCTGCCCGATGTCCCTACCATCGCCGAATCGGGGCTGCCGGGCTACCAGGTGTATGAGTGGAACGGCTTGTTCGCGCCTGCCGGCACGTCGGCGGAGATCATCGACAAGATCAACAAGGCAACCATCGAGGTTTTGACACAACCCGCCGTCAAGGAACGTCTCGCGGCGATCGGCGCGGAAGCTTCCGGCGACAAGCCCCAGGAATTCCGGAAGTTCCTTGATGCCGAGCGCGAAAAATGGGCGACAGTCATTAAGCAGGGCAATATTCGCGCGGAATGACGTCGGGAAACCGGGATGGTCTGGTCGCTCAGCGGCAGGGCGTCGATCCTCCTGGCTTTCTTGCGGACGATCGAACGCGCAAACAAGCTTGTTCGCCGGTATCTGGGACAAGGAGCGGATCCTGGCTACGGATTGTCAGAACCGACGGAAAAAATCGTCTTCTTTAGCGCAGCCGGATCGATGGGTTTCACAATGTGACCATGGAATCCCGCCTCGGCAACACGGTCCCGTACGGCTGCTTCACTGAACCCGGTTAATGCGTAGAAGCGCGTATGGTTCAGCTTTGCAAACTCGCGGAGTTCTTCGATCAACGCGTATCCGTCCATGTCGGGCATCGCCAGATCGATCAACGCGACATCGGGAACAAAGGTGGAAACCTTGTGGATGGCAGACACACCGTCGTAGGCGACCTCTATGGCGTGCCCTTCCATTTGGAGAAGCATGCCAAGGCTGTCTGCGGCATCCTGGTTGTCGTCGACAATGAGGATGTTCAAGCCGGCGACCGGAAACTCCGTCATACAGGGCTCTTCTGATGAAGACGTTTGCGTCGCAATGGGCAACTGGATTGTGAACGTGCTTCCCTGTCCCGGCCCGGCACTTGTGGCGCTAATGGATCCGGCATGCTTTTCGATGATCGATTTGCACAGAGAAAGGCCGATCCCCAGGCCGCCGGTTGCGCTATAACCGGGTTCTTCGACTTGAACAAATAGATTGAAGATGTCCGAAAGCATATCGCGCGGGATGCCACGGCCGTGGTCGGTAATGGAAATCGTGCCAATCTTGTCCCAGGCTTTGCACTCTACGACGATCGTCGTGCCTTCGGGAGAGAACTTCGACGCGTTGTTCAGCACATTTTGCAGGACCTGACTAAGACGCGTAAGGTCGCCGAAGACATGGAAATTCTCGCCGCATAGTTGCAAATCGATTCGCTGTTGCTTAGCGGACAAGAGCGGCAAGCAGGCCTCCAACCCTATCTCAATCACCGTTTGAATCGGGATGACTGCGCTTCGCAACTCCAGCTTCCCCACAGCCATCCGGCCGACATCCAACAGGTCGTCGACCAGCCGGCTCAGATGACGCAGTTGCCGGAGAACAACGCTCAGATTGGCTTTGACAAGGCCCCCATCGTCCGGATGTTTTTCAATGATCGCGGTTGCGTTGAACATCGGGGCGAGAGGGTTCCTGAGCTCATGCGCTAACGTAGCCAGGAACTCATTCACTCTTCGCGCAGACGCTTCAACTTCTTCCAGGTGCCTGCGTTCGCTCATGTCGCGGGTTATCTTCGCGAAGCCCACCAAATGATGGTGCTCGTCATAAACGGCGGTGAGCGTAACGCTCGCCCAGAATTGAGTGCCGTCCTTTCGCACACGCCAGCCTTCATCTTGCACGCGGCCCTGATCCTTCGCGATGGAGAGAAGCCGTTCCGGCTTGCCCGTCATCCGATCCTCGGGCGGGTAGAACACCGAGAAATGCTGGCCGACAATTTCGCGGCTCGCGTAGCCTTTTATGCGGTTGGCTCCAACGTTCCAACTGGCGACGCGGCCTTCCGTGTCGAGCATGAAGATTGCGTAGTCGTACACGTTCTGCACGAGAAGTCGGAACGTCGATTCGCTTTCCCGCAGTCGCTCGGAGGACTCCATCTGTTGCGTGACGTCCCGAATGACCATTCCCATGCCAATCAGTACATCGTCAGCGTTGTGCACGGCCGTGATACTGTTGCTGCACCAGAAGCGGCTACCATCCTTTCGCATCAGCCAGCCGCCATCTTCAAGCTTGCGATGACGTTGGGTCAGAAGGAGCGCCTTCTGTGGCCACCCTCGCGCGATCGCGTCCTCGGTGTATAGCCGCGAGAAGTGCAAGCCAATCGCCTCGGATGCTTCGTATCCGAGCATGCGTCGCGCCCCCCGATTCCAGCTCGTAATGACACCATTTGTATCGAGGAGGACGATTGCATAGTCGGCCACCGTATCCACGAAGGCAAGGAACAGATCCTGTTGATCTGGGGAAATATTTGACGCGGGGCTGTGGGCGGGGGGAGACATAGGGACTCGTTGATTGGTCCACTATAGTCTCGCAATGCATGAGCATCTGATGTCGGGCGCCGTCCTACTTGAAGGACCCTGATATGGGGAGCGGCGCCCGCCATTCGCGCACTTGCGTTCCAGGCCGACCGAAAGGCGCGTTCGCACGCGGATCGTGGGCGCCGTCGCTCCAGCACGTATCGCCACATCCCTCCCTACGAATCGCAGCGGGCCAGGAGCGATCCGGGTCGGTCGGGGGAGGTATCCGTCGATCATTTTTCCTCTCGCCGGCACGAACGTTACTCGATTCGCCACCGTGCGACGCCGAGACTCGGACCCATCCGTCTCCACCTGCAGTCTCGGCGGGCATGACCTCCACGGAAGCTCCCCCGATTGCCGATTCTAGTCACACCGCGACATATGGCAACCCGACTGGAATGGGGAGGCTGGGCGTGCGCCAGCCCACAGACATTCAGGGCCGCGCCCGCTGCCTTACACCATTGGCAGTTGCCGAACTGGCTTGCCAGTGAGCTGGGTGACGGCATGTGCCACGGCGGGCGCGATTGGCGGCACGGCCACTTCACCGACGCCGCTGGGTTCGGCCGTGCTCGGCACAATGTGGGTCTCGATCAAGGGGGTCTCTGCCATCCTGATCATCGGATAGTCGCTGAAGTTGGTCTGCCGGATCTGCCCGTCCTTGATCTGAATCTGGCTGTACAGCGCGGCCGTCAGCCCGAAAATGATGCCGCTTTCCATCTGCTGGGCAACGACGTCCGGATTGACCACCGTGCCGCAGTCCACGACGCAGACAACGCGATGCACGCGTGGCTTGCCGTCCTTGAGCGACACCTCCGCCACCTGCGCCACCACCGAGCCGAACGCGTTGTGCAGCGCGAGACCGCGCGCACGCGGCGAGCCATCAGTGTCCGGGGCCAGCGGCTGTCCCCAGCCTGCCGCTCTGGCGGCCGTATCGAGCACCCTCAGTTCACGCGGGTGCGACTTCAGCAAATCGCGCCGCATGGCCAGCGGATCGAGCCTGGCGGCAGCAGCCACGTCATTCAGGAAGCTCTCCAGGAAGAATCCGGTATAGGAGTGGCCGACGCTGCGCCAGAACCCGATCGGCACCGGCAGTTGCACCGTCACGTGCGCGATATGCGCATGCTCGATTTCATACGGAAGGTCGAACAACCCCTCGACGGTATAACGATCGATGCCGAGCGACGGCGCGCCGAACAGCCGCTCCAACTCGCCAGCCAGGATCGACTGCCCGGCGCTGCGCGAGGCGATGGCTGTCACCCGCCCGTTCTCCACGCGGGCCTTCAGCCTTGCGATGGCCTGCGGACGATAGAAGTCGTGCCGGATGTCATCCTCGCGCGACCAGATCACCTGTACCGGACGGCCCCCGGTCTTGCAGGCAATCGAAACGGCCTGCCCGATGAAGTCCGACTCCAGGCGCCGTCCGAAGCCGCCGCCAATGAACGGGATGTCGATATGCACCTGGTCCCGGCTCACGCCGGCCACCCGGGCGGCAACGAGCTGTGCCAGGGTGGCCACCTGGGTAGGCGCCCAGAGCTGAACGCGGTCTTTGGTCACCTGGGCCGTGCAGTTGATCGGCTCCATGGCGGCATGGGCCAGGTAGGGTGCGCTGTACTCGGCTTCGACGACCATTGCGCCGTCCGTGCTGGCGAAGGCATTCAGGCTGTCGCCCGTGGAACGGTAGGTAAAGCCGCCGTTGTCGCTATCGAGCGCACCCACGAGCTGTTGCCGGATGCCGGCGGAATCCAGTGTGGCGTGCGGCCCCTGATCCCAGACCGGTTCGAGCGTTGCCAGCGCCTGACGTGCCTGCCAGTAGTGGTCGGCCACCACCGCCACGCCTGGCACTCCGCCGGTCGAGCCGTCAAACGGCACGACATACCGCACGCCTGCCATCGCCAGTGCTGCGTTCGACTGGAAGCCCCTGAGCTTGCCGCCAAAGACCGGACACATGACGACCGCCGCGTACAACATGCCAGGCGGCCGCGCATCGATGGCAAAGCGCGCGCTGCCGTCCGTCTTGCCGGCGATGTCGTGACGCGGCGCCGGCTTGCCAATCAGCTGATATTGCGCAGCCGGCTTGAGCTTGACGTTGGCGGGCGCCCCCATATCGCGCGCCTTTTGCGCGACAGCGGAGAAAGGCATCTGCCTGCCGCCTGGACCGATGAGCTGGCCTTCGCGCACGGTCACCTGTGCCGCCGGCGCACCCCATTCGCGCGCTGCCGCTTCCACCAGCGTGGCGCGTGCAGTGGCGGCGGCCTCGCGCACCGGCTGCCAGCCGTCGGCCACGCTGCTGCTGCCGCCGGTGATTATCAGACCGATCTCTCTCGCGCTCTTGGCCATGACCCAATGCAACGCGCGCGCCCAGGGCTTGTCCGCGTCGTCGGGATGAAGCGGCAGCGAACTGACGCCCATCACCTCGACATTTCCATAGATGCGCTCGATGGGGGACGACTCGATGCTCACCCGCGCCAGCGGAATATCGAGCTCCTCGGCGGCCAGCATCGCCAGCGCAGTGTGGATACCTTGCCCCATCTCCACGCGCGGCATGGCGAGGATGACGTCGCCTTCCCCCGTGATCTTGATCCAGCCGTTCAGCGCAATCTGGCCGGACGCACCTGGGAATGCCGCGGCGTCGCCGAGCCGGCTGCGCGGCGGCATCACGCCCCAGCCGACCACCAGCGCGCCGCCCAGGCCGAGCGCCCCGAGGAGGAAGCGACGCCGGCCGCGGCGTGGGGTAGTTGTGCCGGCGCTCATGCGCTCCCCTCCCGCAGTGCCTGCGCAGCGCGCTTGATGGCAGTGCGCACGCGCGGATACGTGCCGCAGCGGCAGATGTTGGTGATGGCCGCGTCGATGTCGGCATCGTTCGGGTCGGGCTGCCGGGCGAGCAGATCCGCGGCCGCCATCAGCATCCCCGACTGGCAGTAGCCGCATTGCGGCACTTGCTCGTCAATCCAGGCTTGTTGCAGCGCGTGGCGCTTGCCCGGCGCCCCGGCCAGCCCTTCGATCGTGGTAACCCGCTTTCCCGCCACGGCTGCCACGGGCAGGACGCAGGAGCGCACCGCGTTCCCATCCAGATGCACGGTACATGCGCCGCAAGCCGCCACCCCGCAGCCAAATTTGGTGCCCGTTAGGTTCAGATGGTCGCGGAGCACCCATAACAAAGGGGTGGCCGGGTCGCATTCGACGCTGACCAGCCGGTGGTTGACGTCCAGATTCATGTATTGTTTCCTTGCCCTGGTCCAGGGTTCCGATGACATTCCACCATTCGGCCGGCGGCTATCGCCTGTCCATTACGTGGGTTCTTCCCGCCGGCGCCGGCTCGCCTTTCGAAACATGGCGACGTCGTCGGGTGCCAGGCTCGAGCCTTCCATTTCCCCGGACCGGATGCGCGACAGCACCCGCTTCGCGTTGGTAGCGCAGTCGATTCCCGCTGGCTTGCCCTCGATCTCCGCCAGAAGTGCATGAATGTGCGCCTTGCTCTGAGCGAGCCGCGCCTCCATTGCCTCGATGTCACGCACCTTGTTGCGCAGCGTTTCGACCAGCGACCCATGCTGCCATTCCGCCAGATCGGGAGGCAGCAGCGCGCGAATCTCGTCGAGCGTGAAGCCTGCCTGCTGCGCGCTGGCGATCAGGTTGAGCAGCAGCACGGCTTGGGATGGATAGCTTCGGTAGCCGTTCGCCTGCCGCTCGACCTTCAGGAGACCGATGCCCTCGTAGAAGCGGATTCGCGATGGGGCGAGGCCGGTCCGCTTTGCCAGTTCTCCGATCTTCATGTCTTTCACACCCTTCGCGCAGAGTTGGTGGGGCCAAACAGGCTTCCCATGTCGCTGACCATTCCTTATGGCTGAACACGTTCAAACTGCCTTCAGTCCGAACTCTAAGGTTCAACTGAACTTGAAGGTCAAGCATTAGGTAGGCACCACCCGGAGAACGCGCTCCAAATAGTGGACGTTAGAGCACATATTAAACAAGAGGCTTCACCCCACCTTCATGGGAAGCCTTACAAGAACTCCGGCCTCCCGTGGCAGCCCGCTGCCAGCCAAAAATGATGTTGACATTAAAGCTGACTTCAAACTTAGAGTCGACGCACAATCAAATGACCACTACCCAACAACATGAAGATCCGAAAACTGGCGGCGGCTACCGGTGTACTTCTGAGCGCAAATTCGGGCCCTGTCTGGGCCGATGGCGCCTCGACTATCCAGCCCGCAGAGAGCACAACAATCAATATTGCCGGCCATGAGGTCCCTGTCGTAAAAGGCGGGCTGTATGACCGCTATCGCTCCAATCCGCCTCTTTCCGTCATTGCGGCGGAAGCCCCGGACGTTGACCTGAGCTGGTTCAAGGAACTCAAGAAGGAGAAAGTCGATATTGGCTTCGAATCCTATTCGCCAAATTTCTACTACAAGAACAGCAGGGTCACGGCCATCTTTACCGCCGACTTGAACAGGTTGCGGGAATTGATGCCGGCGGACGTACTCGAGAAGGTGCAGCCGCTTCAGATCTGGCCCGGCCGCGGCCTTGTCGCGCTCACCGCCTACGCCTACCACTTTTGCGATAACGACGCTTACAACGAGATCGGTCTCTCGGTCATCACGAATCGGCCGGGCAGTTCCAGCCTGGGGCCGCTTACCTTGATAAGTCAGGCGATGTCTGGCGACTTCTGGGGCTACGTACTGAAGCTTCCTGTCAACACGGAGCTGGCGAGGGTACGGGGTGTTGTCGGCTATAACCTCCCCAAATGGCTGACAGGCATCCACTACCGCGAGACCGAGAAGTCAGTCATCGTCCAGATCCTCGACAGCGAAACGGGCAAAGTCGATGTCACCATCGACGCGGAAAAGCTGGGCGATCTCTCTAGCAAGATCTCGATGGTGACCCATCGCTTTACAAACGTGGACCAGCAAGGGAAATTGACCACCGGTTTTGCAACTTCCCGGCAGCTCAGCCATGCCTCCAGCACAAATGCCGACAAGGTGAGCCTCGGCTTGACGGAAGGAAGCCTGTCGACGTTCATCAAGTCCCTGAAGCTCGGCAAGATGCTCAAGTACGAGTACGTCCCGGAATTCCAAAGCGCGCTGTACTCCCCCAAGGCACTTTGATAGAAGCTTTAGTGTCGAGTCGACACCGGTGGCACCTTAGGGCAGTTCTTTGGGCCACCGTTTTATCGCATCCTCGTCCGCGGCGGACAGTGGTCTCCAATGGCCACTACAGGTTCATCTGTCCCATCTCAAAGTTAATGGGAAGCCCAACCTAGACAGATCAAGGAGTTGCTGAGCGCCGTCGCAAACTATCTGGGTCGAAATCTCACAGTTAGTGGGTAAAAGGCGCGGCCCGTCTCACAGTATGTGGGTACAAAGGGATGGCTAGCGGACGGCAGGCCGGAAGGCAGCTCCAGCCGCAGAACTGGTCAGGGCTTATCGTCGAAGCCAAACGCCTGGTTCCGATTGGGCATGCTCCGAGGCGGGGCGGCGTGGTGAATAGAGGGGCTCGTCCCGGCCAGAAGCGGACACCCGGGATCAGCAACAAAACAGTCCGTTGAGGAACTGCGAACGGTCATTCAGGGCCCCCCGGGGATGGGCAAACGCTACAGGCGGTTTGATTAAACAGACCGCTTAGCGGATGGACCAAGCCAGTCCGGCCCGTCGTCTTGGGGACATCAGCGCAGCAACGCATGCGGAAAACATACCTGCTAATCGTAGGCGCCATATCCCGTTACTGGACATGGAAGCCCTGAGCGACGCTAGCCGCTAAGACTACTCTTTCTTGATCCTAGTCCAGCCCAGCTTTAGTCTGACTTGTACCTCTGCGTTGGTGGAATCGGACGTGATCGCTTCTTGGCGCATGCCGTGGTCCGCCCCGTCCTTCACTAGGATGTATGCAACGTAGTGGTAAGTCGAGTTCCCTGATGAAACGCTCCGATCGGCTTCCAGCCTTACCGTCAGACCGGGCCGCTCTGCTCCACGAATTATTCTTTGAAAGTGTTGCATCGAGAGATTGGCGTTTGCTCTGCGTGCCCAGACTGAGCACTGTCCGGGCGTCTCGATGACCACCAGAAAGTCTCCCACTTGATCTGATGCAGACCATACCTCCCCAGTCTTCCCATGCAATACCTTCGGCAGGTACGCGGGATCGAGCGGGCGCAGATGATGATCTCGCACCCAATTTTTAGTCTTTGTCTCGTCGCCACCGTTCGCAATGCACGCGTCCGCGAACAGGCGGGTCGCCGCGTTTGACTGCTTTTCTGCGGTGGATTGAGCGAAGCTTGTGGTGGGCGCCGTGAGAACGGAGGCCAGTGCAGCGGTAAGGCATGTCATTCGTTTCACAAGACCCCCGATTTGTGGATACTTCTGAAAACGCCTTCACTCCCTGAGGCTCCGAACCTGACAGATTCAAGTCCTTCGCCCCCGCACCTTTCATCAATATCAGATTGCATCACCCAACGAAAATAGCCATAACGTGGGGTATAGTCCGGGGCGCTCTTGACAGGGCAAGTGCACCAAGACGGGATTGGCCCTCACAGAAATATGACTGTTGGTCCTTGGAGGCGGTCGTTACGGCCTACCTGGCTTGGACGGCCGCTCCGGGTCGGCCACGGACCCTCAACGCCGCGATTTTCGGCCGCGGTGGTAACGGGCACTCCTCTGCCGTCCATTGACACCGCCAACTGGATCATGCCCGATTGACGTGCTGCAATTGCGCTTTAGCCAGATTGACCATCCGCAGCGCCTCTAGAAAGACGCCATCAACCTTCTTGCCGCTCTCAGTGACGGATGCGGATGCCTGGTCCGCCGCAATGCCTTCCGCCATCTCAAGCAACATACCCGGGCGGTCGAATTCCAGCCGCTGCAACAGCATGTGCAGAATATAGACACACGCGCCGACTTGATTGTCCTGAGTGGAACTCATGAATTCACCTCGTCTGCTAGTAGGAAGATCCAATCCTAACGCGGAACTCACCTGCTTTTTTGTAGGTAGGAATGGCTGGGATGGGTCGACTGGAAACGACAGGACTGAGCGATGATCTTCTCCGCGCCCGGGGCTGCTGCCGTTGTAAGCGGTGCGTGAGCACCGTATTGACGTAGTCGAGAGCAGCGTTATGAGCGGGCCGGAAGCTGGTCAGTCACAGCCCAAGGCATGAGTTCGTCGACGCGATTGATTGGATGGTCGGCGATGTGCGCCAGCACGAAGCGGAGGTAGGCTTCGGGATCGACGTTGTTGAGCTTGGCCGTTCCGACCAGGCTGTAGATTGCAGCGGCGCGCTCACCACCGGAGTCTGCGCCAGCGAAGAGATAGTTGCGCCGGCCTATGGCAACACCGCGCAACGCACGTTCGACAGGCAAGTTGTCTATTTCCAACCTACCGTCGTCGCAATAGCGAGTCAGCGCCTGCCACCTGTTTAAGGCGTAGAGGATCGCCCGACTCGTATCGGACTTCTTGGAGAGTGTCTCCAGTGTCGCCGCTAACCATGCGCGGAATTGTTCAAGCAAAGGTCCTGCGTGCTCTTGCCGGTAGGCCCGTCGCTCGTCAGGAGGCTTGCCACGGATCGTTTCCTCTACTCCATACAGTTCGCCTATGCGCTGTAGTGCTTCGGTATTCAAGGCATTGGGCCGGGCCGCGTGCAACTCGTAAAACTGTCGTCTTGCATGCGCCCAGCAAGCGGCTTCGGACACTCGCTGGCTCTCATAGATGGCCTGGTATCCGCCGTAGGCGTCGGCCTGCAGCGTACCGCTGAACGATTCGAGGTGCCGCTGAGGGTGGATGCCCTTGCGATCCGGGGTGTAGGCGAACCAGACCGCTGGCGGCGTCATGTCACACGATGCTCGGTCGTCGCGGACGTAGACCCACAGTCGTCCCGTCTTCGTCCTGCCGTTACCCGGGGCAAGCACAGGAACCGGCGTATCGTCAGCATGCAACTTCGACGCCGCCATCACGTGACGGCGCAGCGCCTCCACTAGCGGCTGCAACAACGCGGCGCTGTGACCCACCCACTTCGCAAGCAGCGAGCGATCGAGTTCCACACCTTCGCGTGCGTAGATGACCGATTGCCGATAGAGCGGAAGGTGGTCGGCGAACTTCGAGACCAATACGTGGGCTAGCAGACCAGGACCCGCCATGCCTCGGTCGATCGGTCGGCTTGGGGCCGGTGCCTGCACAATGCTGTCGCAGCAAGAGCATGCGAACTTCGGGCGCACGTGGTGGATGACGCGGAAGCTTGCCGGCACATACTCGAGTTGCTCGGCGACGTCCTCACCTAGCGGCTTCATTGGAGCACCGCAGTCTGCGCAACGCTCAGCCGACACGGGAAGGTGCACTTGGACGTCGCGCGGGAGATGCGCGGGCAACGGCTTGCGCTGTGTCTGTTCAGCCAGTATGCGGGGCGTACGGGGAATCTTGTTCGGCACCGCGCCCTCATCCGCCTCGAGTTCCTCCAGTCGTAGTTCGAGCTGTTCGATCTGATGGTCCAGCTTCTCCGACTTGCGGCCGAATTGCATGCGACGCAGCTTTGCGATCAGCAGCTTCAGGTGCTCGATCTCGGCTTTGCTTGTCGCGATGGCACATTGCTGGGAGTCGACAACATCCTGCAACTGCCTGAGCTTCTCGTCGCGTTCGAGCAGGAGACTCTTGAGGGTCTCGATGTCGTCGGGAAGGATGTCGGCAGAAGTCATGCCGACAGTCTAGGTGCCAGTGCCGAGGTTTACAACGCCGAGATGGGCTGCGCAGTGCGCATCGGCTGGCGCCAGTCGATACCTTCAAGAAGCATCGCGAGTTGTGCGGGGCTCAGGCACACCGTACCACTCGTTGCCTGTGGCCAGATGAAGCGGCCCTTCTCGAGCCGTTTCATAAGCAGGCACATTCCATCGCCGCTCCACCACAGAACCTTCAGAAGGTCCCCGCGTCTACCGCGGAAGACAAAGACATGCCCGCTGAATGGGTCACGCTCGAGAACAGTCTGAACCTTTGCGGCAAGACTATTGAAGCCGGCTCGCATGTCCGTCACGCCTGCAGCTAGCCAGACCCGTGTGCCAGCAGGCAATCCCAGCATCATGGCACGTCTCGCAGACTGGCCAGAACGACGCGCAATGCATCGAGGTCGGTGGGACCTTCAAAGCGCACGCGAAGGACTCCGCATTCAACTATGACAACCGATTGCCGCGTAGACAGCGGTGCAATTTGTACAGGAAGGAACGATTGCTCTGGGGCTTGCGGTAACGCTTCCGGCTGGGCGCGGCCCGCCCGGTCACGTCGCCACTTGGCCACCAGGTTCGCGTTTAGCCCATGCTCCTTGGCGACCTCGGAGATCGAGCGCTCTGGATGGTTTGCCTCGGAGACAACCATCTCCCGAAACTCCCTGGAGTAGTTCTTCGAACCCGGGCGCCGCCCTCGTGCACGTGCTTCCATTTTTCTGATTCCCACCAGATCTGGTGGGAATCAGAATGCCTAAGCAATCCCCATGTGAACAGACGGCCTTCAGGACACGCTTACCTGCCGTTGACACCGTCCAGATACTCGCCGTCGACGCAGGCCTTGACAACGGGGCGCCGCCATTCTAGTTTAAGGGAATTACTATCCATTAAACTGGAAACATGGATATCAACACGGTCATCGCCCAGCGTCTGAAAGAACTTCGCGATTCGCAAGGCTGGTCGCTCGACGTGCTGGCTGAGCGCAGCAAAGTTAGCCGCTCCGCCATTTCCCTGATCGAGCGTGGGCAGAGCAGCCCCACCGCTTCCGTCCTGGACAAGCTCTCTGCCGCGTTGAACGTCACGCTTGCTTCTCTGTTCGAGCAAAAGGCCGAGGTTGCCGCGGACCCATCGCCAATGTCGCGCACCGGCGAACAGGCCGTCTGGACCGATCCGGCGTCAGGATACGTCCGTCGCAACCTGTCGTCCGCCGCGCCGTCTCCGATCCAACTCGTCGAAGTCAGTTTTCCCGCTGGGCAGCGCGTTACATACGAGACGGGGGCGCGGGAAACAGAGGTTCATCAGCAGGTCTGGATCATCGAAGGGACCATGGAGATGACCGTCGGCGACACGGTTTGGCGCCTTGAAACAGGAGACTGTCTATCCATGCGCCTGGACGTGCCGATCACTTTCCGAAATCCGACTACAAAGGCTGCGCGCTACCTCGTGGCGCTCGCGAATATGAATAATAACTTCAGGGTAAACAGATGATCGGCACTGTGACTATACGGCGTGTCTGTGCGGACGACGCTCAGGCTTGTGTGGACGGACTCGCGGACGTGCTCATTGATTGCGTAGAGGGCGGTGCGTCGGTAAGCTTCATGCTGCCTATCGGACGAGAAAAGGCCATTGCGTTCTGGCGCGAAGTTGCTGGTGACGTTCAACAAGGCGCGAGAATCTTGCTCGTCGCCGAGGATGAAGCGGGCCAGATTGTAGGCACGGTGCAAGTCATCACCGCACAGCCGGAGAATCAGCCGCATCGCGCCGATATCGCCAAGATGCTCGTGCACCGGCGCGCCCGGCGAAACGGCGTCGCGCAGCAACTTATGATTGCTGCCGAGGTGGCCACGCGGCAGGAGGGCAAAACCGTTCTGGTCCTCGATACCGTCACGGGCGGTGCGGCAGAACGTCTCTATCAGCGAGTCGGCTGGCACCGCGTGGGAGACGTTCCGAACTATGCCTTGATGCCCACCGGCGAACTCTGTGGGACGACGTTCTATTGCAAGCAGATTTGATCAGCCTCCCGCTTTCGTATCTGCCGTGACACGAACGGGCGCGAAGAGAGATGGCCTTCTTCGGCCATGAGAAGTCATTCCGCTTTCCAAGAACGATGCCCCCAATCTGATACATTTTGACGTATCAATGGCGCGAACCGGATAGCCGTATGGAAATGAAGATGCGCCAAGAATCCGTACGGCGCCTGAGTGCGCGCCGCAGAGTCAAGCCTGTGAAGGTTGGGCTGCCCGCCGCCCGTGTCCGATTTCTTAACGTCATTGGGCAGTCGGCTCAATACGAATGAAAGGCACAGATTGGTCGGAGTTGCCTTCGACGATCGCGGCCGGCGCAGTGGGCGAGTTCGACGAGACTACGCATCATGGCATGCATTGCAGCCACACTGGCGCGCTTTGCATGCGCAAACGGGCCCTGGCGCCATATACTGCATTTACTTCTCCAGTACCGAGCTCAAGTGTGGGCTCTTGAATGAACATTTATGCGCCGCAGCCAAACTTTTTCCTTGGACATAGGGTGGCAGCCCCTGCTAAAGGACTTCGGCCTCCGACCAGATCAAGTACTGCGCAGAGCCGGGCTTCCTGAAGATCTATTTTTCCGCGGCGCGCATGGCCTGACGACGGACGAGTGGTTCCGTTTCTGGCGTGCACTTGAGGCAGAAGCCGCCGACACAATGTTTCCATTGCGCATCGTCGAAATGATTGCGGCCGAGTCTTTCGATCCGCCTCTGTTCGCCGCCCTATGCAGCGCGAATCTGATGCAGGCTGTACAGCGCCTTGCCAAATACAAGCAACTTATCGCGCCCATGAGCCTGGAGGTTGACGTGAGCAAGGCGGGAGAGCTGATGGTGTCGCCGCACTGGCTGTCGATTCAAGTCGATATTCCCTATTCCCTGCAAGTGGCTGAGATCGCATTCTTTCTGCGATTGGCCCGCCTCGCCACTCGTGAGCCCATCCAGGCGTGCCGGGTAACTCTTCCACAACTGCCCCCGGCGGCTTATGCCAAGCGGTTCGAGAAGTTCTTCGGCGTTCCTGTCGAACGGGGAAGGAACCCAAGCATCACGTTCTCTGCGGAAGATGCCATCCGTCCGTTTCTCACAGTAAACGTTGGAATGTGGCGCGTGTTCGAGCCAGACCTGCGACGGCGGCTCAGCGAACTGGATGCGACGGCGGCAACGTCTGAGCGTGTACGCGCCGTCCTCCTGGAACTGTTACCCAGCAACGCTGCCACCATCGAGCAGGCAGCCGAGCGATTGGGCATGAGCAAGCGTACGCTGCAGCGTCGCCTTGAAGACGAGGGCGAGAACTTTCGCGCGTTGGTCAACGCCACACGTGAGCGTCTAGCCCGTCATTACCTGGGGAACACCACGATGTCCGCCGGCGAGATAGCCTTCCTCCTCGGTTTCGAGGATCCCAACTCCTTTTATCGTGCATTCCAGGACTGGACCGGGCAAACGCCTGACAGGGCCCGTCAAACCATGCGCATGAACTGAGGCGAAGCACACTATGTCCACGCGCATCGATCACCGCAGGGTGTTGCTGGCCGGCGCCACAGGACTTGTAGGGGGCCTGATGCTTCAGACCTTGCTGGCTGACCCGACCGTGTCTCAGGTGCACGCCTTGAGTCGGCGTCCATTGCGGGCCGACCATCCCAAGCTCCAGGTCCACGTGGTGGATTTCAACCGGCTGCCCGCCCTTCCACAGGCCGACGAGGTGTATCTGGCGCTCGGCACCACGATCAAGGTGGCCGGCAGTCAAGCGGCGTTCCGCGCCGTCGACCTAGAGGCCAATCTTGCCGTAGCCAGGGCCGGGATTGCTGCAGGGGCCCGTCGCATGGGTCTGGTTAGTGCTGCAGGAGCAAACGCCAGATCCTCCACGTTCTACAGTCGCGTCAAAGGTGAACTGGAGGATGCCCTCAAGTCTATGAGGTGGGCGACGCTGGTGATCGCGCGACCTTCGCTGCTGTTGGATTCCCGTGAGGGCCTGCAGCAACCGTCGCGTCTCGGTGAACAGATCGCCATCCCCATCGCCAAGCTGCTGGCGCCTCTGCTGCCCGGCGCCTATCGCCCCGTTCACGCACACGCGGTCGCGCGATCCCTCGTCAAGACCGTGCCTACGGCTGAGGGGGTGATCGTTCTCCCTTCCGGCACGCTCGCCAGCATTGGCGCCGCGCCTTGACCAGGAGCATGGTGGGGTCGATGTCTTGACGCCACCGGCAAGGCGCTTGGCGCCTTTTGCTTGAATCATGGCGCCGATCGCTAGAGCCACCATGGGCCTTGCGACGTACAGTCCATAGCAAGGACGGCGCGCCGAATCGAGATCGCTACGTCCCTTAACCCATCAAAGAAGGTCACTATGAACTCCAAAGTCGCTCTCGTGACAGGCGCTTCTTCGGGCATCGGCGAAGCCACCGTACTCAAGCTCATGGCGCAAGGCTACACCGTCTACGCGGCCGCGCGTCGCGTAGACCGGATGCGCGGCCTGGCGGACGCCGGTGCTCACGTCCTTGCGCTGGACGTGACGGACGATGCCGCCATGCAGTCTGCGATACAAGAGATCATCGCCAAGTCAGGCCGCCTCGACGTGTTGGTCAACAACGCGGGGTATGGGTCCTATGGCGCGGTCGAGGACGTACCGCTAAACGAAGCCCGCGCCCAGTTCGACGTTAACGTGTTTGGGGCCGTGCGCCTGATCCAGTTGGCACTGCCACATATGCGTGCGCAACGCTCTGGCACCATCGTCAACATCACGTCGATGGGCGGCAAGATCCACACGCCTTTGGGTGCCTGGTACCACGGCACCAAGTTTGCGCTCGAGGCAATCAGCGACTGCCTGCGTATGGAAGTGGAGCCCTTCGGCATTGACGTAGTGGTGATAGAGCCAGGCGGGATCAAGACGGAGTGGGCCGGCATCGCAGCGCAAAACCTCCAGAAGGTGTCCGGCAAGGGCTCGTATGCCCCTCAGGCCAATGCCATGGCAAATCTCATGGTCAATGAGGCCAGCGGCAATCGTCAGTCGCCGCCCCAACTGATCGCTGACACGATTGCCAAGGCTGTCAATGCAACACGTCCGAAGACACGTTACGCGGTGGGCTTCGGTGCCAGGCCTATGATCTTGATGCGCCGTCTACTGTCCGATCGCGCATTCGACAGCCTTATGCGTATGGCCGCCAGGATGCCCCGTCAAGCCGCTACGGCGCATCCTTAAGGCGGTAGATTCAACATACGAAATACCGCTCTGCGTTCCCGCGCGCGACACAGTTCATTTTGGCGCTTACTTTGTCGGGCGGCGCTACGCCGACGGCTGACGCCGGCCCGAAGCGGACAATGGCCCAGACATTCCGAGTGGCAGCTTCCTAGACGACTTCAGCCGTTCGGATTTCGCTAAAAATCCGTCCGGCCGCGCCTACTCACGAACGAAGTTGGGACCGGACGGCCAATGTGCCGATGCCTGAAAAGTTGTGCCGGACGCCAACCGACACGCCCGTCATTGACGAGTTGCCGTTGCCCAGTAAATAGCGGTTGCCCACGCGAGGCTGTTCGCATACAACGCCGTCCAATCATGCCAGAGCAACGGCCTCCCGCAAACGGACGGTGCGGTTCCGGTACGTCAGAACCGATCCAAGCCTCCTAGTAACGCGCTGCAGTGGATTAGTACATAGCTTTTATCCAGTGCAAGGCTCTTCGCAAAGCCAACCAAAAAAATCCCACACCCGTCAGCACTAACGGAGTGTGGGCCAGTTGGAGCTCCCCGTGTGCGGCGACGAGGTCAGAAGACGTGCTTGACACCTAGCATCGCGCCAAGCTGGGTGCCGCCCGCTACCGGGCTGGCACCGGTCGACGCGCTATCTACCGAGAGCGCGAGCTTGCCACCATTGTCGATGTAGCCGAATGTCGAGTACACCGAGGTCCGCTTCGAGAATGCGTAGCTGGCGCGTACGGCGCCCAGCCATGCGCGGTCGGAGCTGTGGCGGTAGTCAAGGTAGAACGCTTCGCCTGACAGCGTTACCTGTGGCGTGATGTCGTACGCGACGCCTGCGTAGTACATGTTGCTGCGCGGTGTGGCCAGCGCCCCGTTGCGGCGCGCCAGCCAGCCCGCGCCGATCTTGGCGCGGCCTACGAGCGCATAGCCGCCCACCGTGGCACGGTCGTCCTTGAGCTCGCTTGATGTCAGGCCGGCGAACGCGCCAGGGCCGCCACGCAGCGAGTCATAGGCAGCAAGCACGCCCCACCAGTTGGTTTCGTAGCCGAGCATCGCCGACCATTCGCGGCAAGTGGTCATGTTGCCAGCGGTCTCGCCTGCGCAGTTCGTGCCGGATGGGCTGGGCCCCGCATTGACCGAATCGCGGCCGAAGCTGTACGTCGCCCCGACCGTGAACCCGCCGAACTTGCCCTTGTAGGCAATGGCGTTGTCCGCGCGGGCGTTGGGCAGGTAATTGTCGAGCGAACTGGAACCATAGGCGTTGGGCCCGAGAATGTCGGTGTCGAGCATGGCCCAGAACAGCATCGTGTACTGCCGGCCCAGACTGACCTGGCCCCAGTTGCCGCTCAGGCCCACCCACGCTTGCCGCCCGAACAGGCGGCCGCCCTGGTTGGTGACGCCACTATCGGGAGCAAATCCGGATTCCAGCACGAAGTTGGCCTTCATGCCGCCGCCAAGGTCCTCGGTGCCGCGCAGGCCCCAGCGCGACGGCACGGTGCCGCTCAGGTTGGCCATCTTCACCACCGAATTCCCGGCGGCGCCGACGTGGTTCAGGTACTCGACGCCCGTATCGATGACACCGTAGAGCGTCACGGATTGGGCGTGCGCCAGGGCGGGCAGCCCAAGCGCGATCGAAAACGCCAGGGGGCGCAGTTTCATCGTTTTCTCCTCCGTTGATATTCTTGTTCGGTCTGTGCCGCGTGATTAAGTCCGCCTACATGCCGCGCGCCTTCAGCCGCGCGTCCAGGCGCGTGTACACGCGACGTGCGTTGCCTTCGTAGATCAGATGCCGTTCCTGGGCCGACAACGCAGCCTCGTCGATATAGCGGCGGGTGTCGTCGTAGTAGTGTCCGGTCTCGGGGTCGATGCCACGTACCGCGCCGATCATTTCCGAGGCAAACAGCACGTTTTCCACGGGAATCACGCGGGTCAGCAGGTCGATGCCGGGCTGGTGGTAGACGCAGGTATCGAAGAACACGTTGTTAAGCAGATGCTCCTGCAACGGCGGCAGCTTCATTTCCTGCGCCAGGCCACGGAACCGGCCCCAGTGGTAAGGCACGGCGCCGCCGCCATGGGGAATCACGAACTTCAGCGTGGGAAAGCGCCGGAACAGGTCACTGGTCAGCACCTGCATGAAAGCTGTGGTGTCGGCGTTCAGGTAGTGGGCACCGGTGGTGTGGAAGCAGGCGTTGCAACTGGTGCTGACGTGGATCATCGCCGGCACGTCGAGCTCCACCATCTTTTCGTAGATCGGGAACCAGTAGGGGTCGGACAGCGGCGGCGAAGTCCAGTGGCCGCCAGAGGGATCGGGATTCAGGTTCACACCGACAAAGCCGTACTCGAGCACGCAGCGTTCCAGCTCGGCCACGCAACTCCCCGTATCCACGCCCGGCGACTGGGGCAGCATGGCGGCACCCACGAAGTGATCGGGGAACAGTTCGCTGACGCGATGGCAAAGCGTGTTGCAGATGGCCGCCCACGTGGCACTGGTCTCGAAGTTGCCGATGTGGTGCGCCATGAACGAGGCGCGCGGCGAGAAAATCGTCAGGTCGGCGCCGCGCTCGCGCATCAGGCGCAACTGGTTGCCTTCGATGGCTTCTCGCAGTTCGTCGTCGCTGATGTGCAGGTCGCTGACGGACGGCGCCTGCTCAGGTGCGCTCAGCGCGGCAATCTGGCGCTTGCGCCAAGCTTCCAGTGCGTTCGGGGCGGTGGTGAAATGCCCGTGGCAATCAATGATCATAAACAGAGCGCTCAGAGTGGCCAGGCGCTGGCCGGAACCAGCACCTCGCCGCGCATGATGGGACGCGCCGTACGGATCAGCGCGCTGCGGAGTATCGTGCCGGGATCGGCGAGATCGGTTTCAAGTTCCACTGCGAAGTCGCCGGTGGGATGTTCGACGTTGATGGCGTGAACCGGTCCTGCGTCGACGACCGCCACGCCCTCTGCCACCGTGCCGGGAAGCACGCACGCCGTGCCCACCGTGATGGCAGCCAATACGCCAATGGCGTCATGACAGACGCGCGGGATGAAGCACCGCGTGGCAATGCTTCCGCCGGTGCGCGGCGCTGCGATCAGGCACATCTTGGGATAGCTTTTCTGCGCCACATTGCCCAGACCCATCATCTCGCCGGCAACCAGCCGCAAGGCTTCGATGCGCTGCTTGAGCGGGTTGTCGGCATTCAGATCGGCGACGGATTCTCTGGCCGTGCGACCCAGGTCTGCCGCGCGCATCAGCACCATGGGCATGCCGTTGTCGATCAGCGTGGCATCGATGGCGAGAGGCTTCCCGGTTACGGGGTCGATGATTGTCAGGCGGTCGACAGCGTTGCCTGTGGGCAGGAGCGCATGGCACACCGAGCCGGCCGTGTCGAGAAAGTTGATCACGATGGGCGATGCAGTGCCCGGCACGCCATCAATGCGAGCATCGCCATAGAAGCGCGGCACGCCTTGCGGAGTCTGCATCGTGACGTCGCACAGCATGCCCGTGTTGCGTGTCAGCACGCGGGCACGGGTGAAATCTCCCTGCGGTGCCACCAGCCCGCGCTCGATGGCGTACGGCAGTACTGCGGCCAGCATGTTGCCGCAGTTCGGCGTAGTGTCCACGGTGTCCGCATTGGGCTGCAATTGCGCGAACGTAAAGTCGAGATCGGCCTGCCCCGGCGTGCCGGGCGCCACAATGCCGACTTTGCTGGTTAGCGGGTGCGCGCCGCCCAGTCCGTCAATCTGGCGCGGGTCGGGGCTGCCCATGGCCGCCAGCAGCACGCGGTCGCGTGCGGCGGTGTCCGCGGGAAGGTCGCTGGCCAGGAAGAACGGTCCGCGCGACGTACCGCCCCGCATCAGGGTGCAAGGAATGCCGCGCAGATCAGAGTCAAGGCATGGCGTCATGGCGGGTTCAGCGTGGGCGGGCTCGGCATTTGTCGGGTGCCCGCAGTATCCGCGCCCGGTACAAGTCCTTGGTTGCGATCTCGCACGACAATTGTTCTAATCTGCTTATCGCCCGTAGGCGCGCTGCCCAGACCGACACGACAATAGCGATATGGAGACCGTCAGCCTGCATCACCTGCACGTATTTGCCGGCGTGGCCGCGGCCGGGGGCGTGCGCCGTTCGTCCGAAACGCTGCACCGCGCTTCGTCGGCCATTGCACGCTCGGTGGCGGCGCTGGAACAGACGCTCGGTGTGGCGTTGTTCGAACGCAAGGGGCGCGGCATGCTGCTGACGCGTGCTGGCGAACTCGTGCTGGAGCGAGCCCGCCATATCGAAGCGGCGTTGCGCGAGGTGCGCGACGAAGCGGTGCGCCTGCGCACCCGCCCCGGCGTCACCGTAGCCAGCCTCGAAGCCCTGCACAACGAGCGCCGCCTGGAGGTGGCCGTGATGCTGGCCGAGGTACACCATATGCCCAGCGTGGCGGCGTCGGTGGGTGTATCGCAATCGGCGGTGAGCCAAGCCATCACCCGGCTGGAGGATGCGCTGGGCCAGCCTGTCTTCACGCGGACGGCACGCGGCATGGTGCCCACCGATGCCGGTAGCCGGTGGGTGGTGCGCTTTGAGCGCGCGCTGGCCGAACTGCGCCACATCCGGGCCGATATTGCCGCGCTGCAAGGCGTGCTGGAAGGCGCCGTGACCATCGGCGCACTGCCGCTGGGCCGCACGCTGTTGATGCCCATGGCCATCGCCGATGTCCACCGCCGGCACCCGCGACTGCGTTTCCGCTCGCTGGAGAGCCCTTACGAGGAACTCACCGGGGGCCTGCTAAGCGGGCGCATCGATTTCATCCTGGGCGCATTGCGACCGCATCCTTCGCAAGGACTTGCCACGGAAGTCCTGTTCACCGACCGTATCGCGCTGATCGCGCGGGCTTCGCATCCGCTGGCCCACCGCAAGCGCATCACGCTTGCCGACCTGGAGCCCTATCCCTGGGTGCTGTCGCGCGCCGCGTCGCCGTCGCGGCAGGCGCTGGATGGCGTATTCGCTTCGCGCGGGCTGGCGCTGCCGCAACCGCTGGTGGAAACGGGTGACCTGGCTCTGGTGCGCGGCTTGCTGCTGCAAGGCGATCTGGTCACCGCACTGTCGGCGCACCAGTTGCACCACGAGATCGAGGCCGGCTGGCTGGTCGAACTGGACCTGCCGCTGTCCGACACCACGCGCAGTATCGGCATCACCACGCGCGCAGGGGCACGCCTTTCTCCGGGCGCCGATGCCCTGATCGCCGCGCTGCGGCAGGCCAGCCAATCCATGGAAACCCGGGGCCGATAAGTAAACGGCAACGCGGGCCGCCCCACAAAGCAATACTGCAGACCCGGCTCGAACGTAGACTGCCGTTGCCGTACACAGGGGGTGCGCGGCCATCCGCCCATGCGGCGATTAGCTTACCGATAACAAGATTCCGCCGTAGCACGCTCGGCGGGACTATGCCAGGAGACGGCACATGACCACCCAACGGCTCGATATCCGGGCCCATATCAACGAACGAAAGATGTCAGGCTACCAGTGGCTGCTGCTGGTACTGTGTTTCATGATCGTCGCCACCGATGGCATCGATGTGGCTATCATGGGCTTCCTGGCGCCGGGCATCACCAAGGAGTGGGGTATTTCCAAGGCCGCCTTCGGCGTGGTGATGAGCGCCGCCCCGATTGGACTGGCCATCGGGGCGCTGTTGGTAGGGCCGATGTCCGACCGTTTCGGCCGCAAGAAGCTGTTGATCGGCTCGGTCTTCCTCTTCGGCGTCTTCAACCTGCTGTGCGCGTTCGCGGAAAACACCACGCAATTGTCGGTGCTGCGTTTTCTGACCGGCCTGGGATTGGGTGCGGCAATGCCCAGCACCACCACACTATTGTCGGAGTACGTACCGGAGCGTTCGCGAAGCATGCTGCTTGCCACGATGTTCACGGGCTTCAACCTCGGCTCGGCGCTGGTCGGCTTCGGTGCCGCCGCCATCCTGCCCGAGCACGGATGGCGCGCCGTGCTGATCGTTGGCGGAGCGATCCCTCTGGTCTGCCTGCCGCTGTACATCTTGCTGATTCCGGAATCGGCCCGCTTCCTGGTGGCGCGCAATGCTTCGCCCGAACGCATCGCTCGTACGCTGCGGCGCGTGGTGGGCAGCGAGATTGCCGCCGGAACGACCTTCACGATCAGCGAGCCGGCCGTGCCGGGCAAGCAGCCAGTGCGTACCCTGTTGTCCACGGGCTATCGCGGCATGACGCTGGCGCTGTGGGTGACCTATTTCATGGGCCTGCTCGTGATTTACCTGCTCAGCGGCTGGCTGCCCACGCTGATCAAGGACGCCGGCCTGCCTATCGAACGCGCTGCCAACCTGACTGCACTGTTCCAGCTCGGCGGCACCGTTGGCGCGCTGGTGGTGGGATACTGCATGGACCGCTTTGCGCCGCATCGCGTAATCGGTGTGGCGTATGTGACGGGCGCGGTTTTTATCCTGCTGTTGGCTTCAGGCAGCGTGATGTCGTCGATGTTCGCGGCCTATGTGCTGCTGGCGGGCTTCTGCATGAGCGGTGCGCAGACCGGCCTGAACGCGTTCGCACCGCAGTGCTACCCGACGCTGGTGCGAGCCACCGGCGTGAGCTGGATGCTGGGCATCGGCCGATTCGGCAGCATCACGGGCTCGATGGCCGGTGGTCTTCTGCTTTCGATGGGCTGGAGCTTCAGCGCGGTGATCGCCATCCTGGCCGTCCCCGCCACCGTGGCAGCGATTTCCATTGTTTCGACCAAGCGGGCACAGCTTCGCGCGGTCACAGCCTGACGTACTGACTTATGGCCACCATCATCGGCGCAATCGCCTCATCCCATACGCCCACCATCGGCTTCGCGCTGGACGCGGGCAAGCAGCAGGACCCCGCATGGGCACCGATCTTCGCGGCCTACGCGCCGGTGAGCGAGTGGCTGCAACAAAGGAAGCCAGACGTACTGCTTGTGATCTACAACGACCACGTCACGTCGTTCTTTTTCGATCACTACTCGGCCTTCGCACTGGGCATCGGCGAGAAATACGAGGCCGCTGACGAAGGGGGCGGTCCGCGCAACCTGCCGCCGGCATATGGGCACGTCGAACTGGCCCGGCACGTTGGCGCGTCTCTGGTGGCCGATGAGTTCGACATGTCGTTCTTCCAGGATAAGCCGCTCGATCACGGCTGTTTTTCGCCGATGTCGGTGATGCTGCCGCACGACGGCGCATGGCCCGTGAAGATACTTCCGCTGCAGGTTGGGGTGCTGCAATTCCCAGCACCATCCGCGCGCCGCTGCTTCAAGCTTGGCCAGGCGATTCGCCGTGCCGTGGAAAGTTATCCCGAGGATCTCAAGGTAGCGATCGTTGCTACCGGCGGACTGTCTCACCAGGTGCATGGGGAGCGCGCGGGCTTCAACAACACGGCATGGGACCACGAATTCCTGGATCTGTTCGAGCGCGAGCCGCAAAAGTTGCTGGACATCACGCATGCCGAGTTCGCAAAGCGTGGCGGCTTCGAGAGCGCCGAGGTAGTGATGTGGATGGTCATGCGAGGCGCGATGGGCGACGTGCGCTGCCTGCATCGCGATTATTATCTGCCGTCGATGACCGGCATCGCCGTGGCGGTGTACGAGAACGTCGCCACTGAGGACGCTGACGTGGTGGCCACGCGCGCCGCCCACCAGCGGCAACATATCGGCCACCAACTCGAGGGGATCGAGGAACTCGAAGGCACGTACCCGTTCACGCTCGAACGCAGCGTGCGCGCGTATCGGATCAACCGCTATCTGCACCAGCTCATCGACCCGGACTTCCGCAAACGTTTCCGGAGCGAGCCGGTTGCCACCTATGATGCGGCCGGCCTGACCGACGAAGAGCGCGACCTCATCACACGGCGCGACTGGCGCGGCATGATTCACTACGGTGTGATCTTCTTCCTGCTGGAAAAACTCGGTGCAGTGAGCGGGGTGTCCAACCTGCACATCTACGCGGCCATGCGCGGACAGTCGCTGGAAGAGTTTCAGAAGACGCGCAATGCGCCGGGCGCACTCTATTCCGTGGCTGGCGGAACAAGCAGCGGCACGCAGTGGACAAGCAGCAAGTCGTAACCGTCCAGGGGTGATCGAGCCGACGTTAAGGATCCTGGTCAAGCCGAGCGTGGCAGGACCGGCAGGTCGGAAGCGGGCCGCCTTTCAGAAATACCCCACGAACCGCTTCATGATCGGCGACAACGCTTCGGCGCGATGCGCCATCAGGATGCGGCTGGCGGCGTCCGGGCCGGCGATGGGCAAGTAGGCCACGCCCGGAATGCCCGTCCGAGCATAGATCTGCGGCAATACCGAAATTCCCGCGCCGCTGGCCACCAGGCCGATGATCGTGGTGGCCTCCCGCGCTTCCTGTGCGACGTTCGGCGCGAACCCCGCGCGGTTGCACAGCGTGGTAGCGTGATCGAACAGGCCGCAGCCCAGGCCGCGCGGGAACAGCAGGAAGCGTTCGCCAGACAGCGCGCCGATGTCGATCTCGTGCTGGCCCGCCACCAACGGATGAGCCACCGGCACCACCGCCACCAGCCGGTCAGCCAGTACCTCGCGCACGGCAATGCTGGCCGGCGGCCGGAATTGCGGCGATGGGCGCAGGAACGCGATATCGATCTCGCCGTTCTCCAATTGCTGCAGTTGCTGTCCCGTGGACATGTGGACCAGTTCCAGCTTCGCATTGCGATGCGCCTCGCGGAACGCATGCACGGCACGCGGAAAGATGTCCTGCATCGGCACCGACGCGGTGAACCCGACCCGAATCTCTCCGGCCTCGCCCGAAGCCACCTGCCTGACCACTTCGCGAGCTTGGTCGAGGTTCGCCAGCGCCGCGCGTGCCTTGTCCAGAAACAGCTCGCCGGCGGGTGTCAGGGCCACATGATGCCGCGACCGCTCCAGCAACGCACTGCCCAATTCTTCTTCCAGCGCCTTGATCTGCACACTGAGCGGAGGCTGGCTCACATGCAGTCGCCGTGCGGCTTCACTGAAGCTCAGTGCCTCGGCCACGGCCACGAAATAGCGAAGTTGGCGAAAGTCCATTGATAGGGTTTCGGAATAACAAGCAATCTGAAAACGTATTGGACAGTATCACGGAGGCCGCCCAGAATGCGAGCACATCCTTACAACATATGGAGACTTGCATGCTGCGCGGGCTCGTTCGTATTCGTAATCTGCAGGGCGGGAGCCGCCCGGTATTGGCATCGCTGATGGCCGCCACGGTGGCAGCTCTGTCGCTGGGCGCCACCGTGGCGCTGGCCGACAGTTATCCGGACAAGCCGATCCGCCTGGTGGTGCCGTACGCGGCCGGCGGCGCTGTCGACATCGTGGCCCGCTCGGTAGGCCAGCGCATGAGTCAACTGCTCAAGCAGCCGATCATCGTCGACAACCGGCCCGGCGCAAGCACCAATATCGGCATGGATTACGTCGCCAAGGCTCCGGCCGATGGCTACACGATCATGATGGCGTCGAACAGCCTGGCTACCAACGCGGCACTGTTCAACAAGCTCAGTTTCAATCCGACCACCGATTTCGCGCCCATCGCGCGCATCGGCGAAGCTTCGCTGGTGGTGGTGGTGCCGGCCAAGTCGCCCTTCAAGTCGTTGAAGGACCTGGTGGCACAGGCCAAGGCGCAGCCGGGCAAGCTCAACTACGCATCGGCCGGCAATGGCAGCTCGGGCCATCTAGCCGGCGAGATGCTCAAGGACACGGCCGGCATCGACGTGCTCCACGTGCCCTACAAAGGCGGCGCGCCTGCAATTACCGACCTGATCGGCGAGCGCATCACGTTCATGCCGATCAATCCGCTCGAAGTGGTTTCGCATATCAAGGCCGGCACGCTGCGTCCGCTGGCGGTGGCCAGTGCCCAGCATTCGGCGCAACTGCCGAACGTGCCGACGGCCAAGGAAGAGGGCCTGCCGAACTTCACCGCGTCGGTGTGGTGGGGCCTGGTGGCGCCGGCCAAGACGCCCGCGCCGGTCATCAAGCAACTCAACACCGCCGCCAACACCGCGCTGGCCGACCCCGAGGTCAAGAAGCAACTGGGCCAGCTTGGCGTGACGATCGTATCGGGCACGCCGGAACAGTTCGGCCAGTTCGTGAAGTCGGAAACCACGACGTGGAACAACGTGATCCGCAAGGCCGGCATCACCGCGGACTGACGTTCCTACAGTTACAGATTTAAGGAAGTTACGATGTCCCAACCCCAAGCAACCCAGCCGTCGATCCTGGTGGTTAGCGCCCATGCGGCCGACTTTGTCTGGCGTGCAGGCGGCGCGATCGCGCTGTACGCAGAGCGCGGCTACCACGTGCGCATCGTGTGCCTGTCGTTCGGCGAGCGTGGCGAATCGGCCAAGATGTGGCGCCAGCCGGGCATGACGATCGAGCGCGTCAAGGCTGCACGTCTCGAAGAGGCGCAGCGAGCCGCCGACATCCTGGGCGGCACGCTGGAATGCTTCGACCTGGGCGACTATCCGCTGCGCGTGCCCGACCAGGCGCTACTGCGCCTGGCCGACATCTACCGCGAGATCCGCCCGGAACTGGTGCTCAGCCATTCGCGCGAGGACATCTACAACTTCGATCATCCGCTGGCCACGCACGTGGCGCAGGAAGCGCGGGTCATCGCCCAGGCCCACGGCTACAAGCCCGAAGTGCCGGTGATTGGCGCGCCGCCGGTGTTCCTCTTCGAGCCGCATCAGCCCGAACAGTGCAACTGGAAGCCTGACGTCCTGCTGGACATTTCATCCGTCTGGGAGAAGAAGCAGCGGGCTTTCACGACCATGGCCGCGCAGGAGCATCTGTGGGAGTACTACACGCGCGTGGCGCTGCAGCGCGGCGCGCAGGCCACGCGCAATTCGGACCGCAAGATTCAATACGGCGAGGGCTATGCCCGCGTGTTTCCGCAAGTATCGGAGGTTTTGGCATGAGAAACGTTGCCTACCGCAACATCCTGCGCGCCGAGGCGCGCGACATCGATTCGCTGGGCAAGTCCGGCGTGGCAACAGTGCACGAGGCCCAGCGCCGCACTGGCCTGATGAAGCCGTACCTGCGCCCGATCCAGTCGGGCACGGCCATCGCCGGCAGCGCCGTCACGGCCCTGATGCATCCGGGCGACAACTGGATGATCCACGTGGCCGTGGAGATGATCCAGCCGGGCGACGTCCTGGTGGTGGCGCTGACCAGCGACTGCACCGACGGCGTGTTCGGCGACCTGCTGGCCACGTCGCTGAAGGCGCGCGGCGCTCGGGGCCTGATCCTCGACGCGGGCTGCCGTGACGTATCGACGCTCAATGCGATGGGTTTTCCGGTGTGGTCCCGCTCGGTGTCGGCACAAGGCGCGGTCAAAGAAACCTTGGGCGCAGTCAATGTGCCGGTGGTCTGCGCCGGCGCGCAGGTGCGCCCGGGCGACGTGATCGTGGCGGACGACGACGGCGTGGTCGTGGTGGCGCGTCCGCACGCCGCCGATATCGCCCGCAAGGCGGCCGAGCGCGAAGCCCTGGAGGCGGCCAAGCGGGACAAGCTGGCATCGGGCGTGCTGGGGGTGGACATGTACAACATGCGCCCCGGCCTGGCCGACAAGGGCCTGGTCTACTTGGACCAGACAATCGACTGGTACAGCGGCGCCGACGAGGCGTGACGCACTGACACGCCGGCCTAGCCGGGACGCCGGCTTGTCAGCCAACCTGGCATACGGACCGGGATGCCGGCGTATCCGGTACAAGACGCCCTACCCCCTCTACCATGCTGTACATGTACAGCCCTGGAGAGGGGGAAAAGACAGGTCAAGGCGCGGACGCCCCTAGAACCTGGGCCGCGTACGGCGTGTAGAAGCTGGAGCCCACCCACGGGGCTGTGGCGACGTTGTACAACGCAGCGCCTTGCGTGTAGAGACGTGACATCCGCGCCACTGCGACACCCCGCCACACCCCTCCCCCCCATCCACCCCGCGCACGTTTCTAAGTTTTGTTCTAAACTTTCACAAATTTCTGAAAATTCAAAACAGACAATGCAGCTCTCGCCCCTGGTCCAGCGATTTGTCCTCCACTTCGGTGAGATGGGCAGCCGCTGGGGGATCAACCGCACGGTTGGTCAGATCTATGCCCTCCTCTTTACCGCCGCGCGGCCGCTGAATGCGGACGAGATCGCGGAATCACTTGGGTTTTCGCGCTCCAATGTCAGCATCGGTCTCAAGGAACTGGAATCCTGGAACCTGGTGAAGCTGTCGCACCAGCTCGGCGACCGCCGCGAGTATTTCTCCGCGCCCGACGATGTCTGGGCGATCTTCCGCACGCTGGCCGAGGAACGTCGCCGGCGCGAGATCGATCCTACGTTGTCGATGCTGCGCGAAGTCCAGCTGGAAACGCCGCTGTCCGACGAAGACCGGCACGCCCAGGCCCGCATGAAGGAGATGTACGGGCTGATCCTGCTGGTCACGACGTGGTTCGGCGACATGCAGAAGCTCGATGTCGCCACCCTGGAAAAGCTGATGCGCCTGGGCTCGCGCGTCACCAAGCTGCTGGACGTCAAGGACCGGCTGACCTCTGCCATCGGCATGGGCGGCGCCGCGAAAGACAAGACTGCCAAGGCCGACAAGGCCCCGGCGAAGTCCGCCAGCAGCAAGCCCCCCGCAAAGTCTGCCCGCCCCCGCAAGGAGTAACCCGTGTTTGCAAGTGTCGATCCGGTGATACTGGCGCGCATCCAGTTCGCCGCGAATATCACGTTCCATATCCTGTTTCCCACCATCAGCATCTCGCTGGCGTGGGTGCTGCTGTTCTTCAAGCTGCGCTACAACAAGACCGGCGATGAAAGCTGGATGGACGCCTACCGCGTCTGGGTCAAGATCTTCGCGCTGACGTTCGCGCTGGGCGTGGTCAGCGGCATCACCATGAGCTTCCAGTTCGGCACCAACTGGCCCGGCTACATGGAAACCGTCGGCAACATCGCCGGCCCGTTGCTGGCCTACGAGGTGCTGACCGCGTTCTTCCTGGAAGCCACCTTCCTCGGCATCATGCTGTTCGGCATGCGGCGCGTGGGCAATCGCATGCACACCATCGCCACGCTGCTGGTGGCCGGCGGCACCACGCTGTCGGCGTTCTGGATCCTGGCGCTGAACTCGTGGATGCAAACCCCGGCCGGCTTCGAGATGATCGACGGCCGCGCGCATGTCACCAGCTGGCTCCAAGTCATCTTCAACCCGTCGTTCCCCTACCGGCTCGTGCACATGCTGCTGGCGTCGGGCCTGACCGTAGCCTTCCTGCTGGCCGGCATTTCGGCCTATCGCTGGCTGCGCCACGACCGCGGCCGCGAAGTCATGCATTCGCTGCGCACCGGCGTGACGCTGGCGGCGTTGCTGATTCCGCTGCAGATCGTGGCCGGCGACCTGCACGGGCTGAACACACTGCATCACCAGCCGGCCAAGATCGCGGCCATGGAAGGTATCTGGAAGACCGAAAAGGGCGCGCCGGCCGTGCTGTTCGGCCTGCCCAATGCGACCACGCAGTCGAATGACTTCGAGATCGCGATTCCCAAGCTCGCCTCGATCTACCTGACCCACAAGGTGGACGGCGAGATCAAGGGCATCGACGCCTTTGCCGATCGGCATCCGCCCGTGGCACCGCTGTTCTTCGCCTTCCGCATCATGGTGGGGGTTGGCCTGCTGATGCTGGCCGTGTCGTGGCTGGGCACCTGGCAGCTCCGCCGGCAGGGCGCGCCGTCGCCGTGGCTGGCACGCGTGCTGGTGGCGATGACGTTTTCGGGCTGGATCGCGCTGGTGGCGGGCTGGTATGTGACCGAGATCGGCCGGCAGCCCTATCTGGTCTATGGCGTGCTGACCACCGCCCAGGCCGCCTCGAAGGTGCCCGCCGCCATGATCGGCAGCACCCTGGCCATGTATCTGTCGCTGTATCTGGCGCTGATCGTCGCCTACATATCGGTGGTCTTCCACCTGGCCCGCAAGGCGGGCAAGTCCGCCGCGTCCGGCCCCGCCGAAGGCACGCCGCAACCCGTCATCGGCCAACCCAGGAGCGCGCAATGAACCCGGCCACGATTCACGACCTGACCCAGCCGGCCGGCTGGCTGCCGCTGGTGTTCCTGGCGCTGATGGGCCTGTCGATGCTGATCTACGTGATCCTCGACGGCTACGACCTGGGCGTGGGCGTGCTGCTGCGCCGCGCCGACGATGCCGACAAGGACACCATGATCGCGTCGATCGGCCCGTTCTGGGATGCCAACGAAACCTGGCTCGTGCTCGGCGTGGGGCTGCTGCTGACGGCATTCCCGCTGGCCCACGGCGTCATCCTGACCAACCTGTACCTGCCCGTGGCGTTGATGCTGGCCGGACTGATCATCCGCGGCGTGGCGTTCGACTTCCGCGTCAAGGCGCGCGATCCGCACAAGCCGTGGTGGAACTTCGCGTTCTATGCGGGCTCGCTGCTGGCCAGCTTCTCGCAGGGGCTGATGCTGGGCCTCTATATCACCGGCTTCCGCTACGACCTGCCCAACCTGCTGTTCGCCGTGGCCGTGGGGCTGTGCCTGGTGGCCGGCTACTGCCTGCTGGGCGCCACGTGGCTGATCATGAAGACCACGGGAAGCCTGCAGTTGCGTGCCATCTACTGGGCCCGGCGCAGCCTGTGGCTGACGGCGGCCGGCGTGGCGGCGATCTCGGTGGTCACGCCGATGGTCAGCACGCGCATCTTCGACAAGTGGTTCGCGCTGCCGAACATCATCATGCTGGCGCCAATCCCGTTGCTGACGATGGGCCTGTTCGTGGTCATCGAGCGGTTCCTGCGCCGCATGCGCAACCTGCACGGCAACGGCAACGACCGCTGGTGCTGGCTGCCGTTCGCCGGGACGGCCGTGATCTTCCTGCTGGCATTCAACGGCCTGGCCTACAGCCTCTTTCCGTACCTCGTGGTCGATCGCATCGACATCTGGCAGGCGGCCAGCGCGCCGGAATCGCTGATGGTCATCCTGCTGGGCGCCGCGGTGGTGCTGCCGACCATCCTGGGCTATACGGCCTACGCGTACCGCGTGTTCTGGGGCAAGGCCACCGACCTGCGCTACGACTGACGGCCATCGCGCGGCCAACGGCCGTGGCGGCACGGCGGGTGTATGCTGGCGACAGCCAGACAACACCCGCCTTTTTCGTTCCGCACCTTGTCCGCCTCGCCCGACCCCACCCACCGTGCGCCCGCGGGCGCTACTACCGGCCCGCTCATGCGTCGCCTGCGCAGCCACGCCGGCAATCAGGTTCGCGCGCTCACGCGCAGCAATTCCGGGCTGACGCTCGACTACGACAATCCGCCCGGCGATCCCGGCCTGTTCGGTCCGGACGCTGTCTGCTGGCGCGTGCATGCCGATTTTCCGGCGATGCTGGCCGGCGGCGTCAGCGCGCTGTTATTGCAGGCGCTACACCCGCGCGCACTGGCCGGCGTATGGGACCACTCCAGCTTCCGCACCGACATGCAGGGCCGCCTGGGGCGCACCGCCCAGTTCATCGCCGGCACCACCTACGGCAGCCGGGCCGACGCGATGCTGCTGATCGAACGGGTCAAGCGCATCCACGCGTCGATCCAGGGCACGGCACCCGATGGCCAGCCCTACGCCGCCGACGACCCCGACCTGCTGACGTGGGTGCACGTGGCGGAGGTGTCGAGCTTCATGGCCGGATACCTGCGCTACGTGGGGCCGCTGTCCGTGGCCGAGCAGGATCGGTATTTCGCGGAAGCGGCGACGGTCGCGGCGTTGCTGGGCGCACCGGACGTGCCGCGCTCGCGCGCCGGGGTCGATGCCTATCTGGAAGCCCAGCGCCCCGGTCTGGTGAACAGTGACCGGACAAAGGAAGTCGTCCGGCTGATCATGGCGATGCCGGTGGCCAACCCGCTGCTGGTGCCGGCCGTGCGGACCATGGCCGATGCCGGCGTGGCCCTGCTGCCACCCTGGGCGCGCCAGATGCTCGGTCTGCACCGCCCTTCGCTGCGCCGCTCGCTGGCACTGGCCGGCATGCGCGGACTGGCGCCCACGCTGCGCTGGGCGCTGGGGCCCGGGCTGGCGGCACGTGCCAGACGGCGGGTACAGGCGCAGCCGGCCGCCTGATTACTCCGCTGTAGCCGCCGCCTTGGCCGCGGCGGTGGGGCTGCCGCGCAGCGTCGTTTCCTTCAGGCGGGCCACGAAGAACGGCGCGATCAGCGAGACCGCCGCGCTCATCAGGAACAGCACGCGGAACGCATGCTCGGCGGCCACGCGCACGGCGGCGGCATCGCCCTGGTCGCCGCCGGACATCGCCCGGCGGAACATGCTCATCAGCACATCCTCGCCGCCGCGCATGTCCGATACCGCCACGCCACTATGGCGCAGCAGCGCGATCAGCACCGTGGTAAGCACGGCCACGCCGACAGCGCCGCCCAGCAGCCGCGAAAACGCTGTCAGCGCCGTGGCGATCCCGACCTGCTGGGGCGGCACGGCGTTCTGCGTCGCCACCAGCCCGCTGGGCAGCTGCAGGCCGATCGACAGGCCCAGTACGATCATCACCAGCGCCGCCAGCGTCACCGATTGCGGTGGCGTGAATGCCAGCGCCACGATGGCCACGGGCGCCACCAGGCAGCCCGTCATCTGCAGCGGCTTGTAGCGGCCGCTCCACGACATCAGCCGGCCAGAGGCATACGCGCCGAACGGAATGGCCAGCGTCAGCGGCACCAGCCGCAGCGCGGCCGTATCGGCAGCCGCCCCGCCCACCACCTGAAAGCGCAGCGGCAGCAGCACCGACATCGCGATCAGCTGGAAGAAGCACAGGAACAGCGTCAGGCAGCAGATGGCCACGGTGGGCACGCCGAGCATGGCAAGCGGAATCACCGGATCGGCGGCGCGGCGCTCCTGCCACACGAACACCACCATGCCGATCAGGCCCGCCGCCAGCAGGCCGACCGTTTGCGGTTCCAGCGGCGAATGGCCCTGCCCCAGGCGGGTCAGGAACACCAGCACGCCGGACAGGCCGCCGCCGAACAGCAACGCGCCCAGGTAGTCGATCTTGTGCTTGCGGCCGCTGACGGGCAGATGGCGCAGCGCGCGGCGCACCACAACCAGCGCGATCAGGGCCAGCGGGATGTTGATCCAGAAAATCCAGCGCCACGACAGGAAGTGCGCCAGGTAGCCGCCGATCACCGGCCCCGCCATGCTGGCCACGGCCCACACGCCGCTGACATAGCCCTGGTACTTGCCGCGTTCGCGCAGCGGCACCACGTCGGCGATGGTGGCCTGCGACACCGAAATCAGCCCGCCGCCGCCCAGGCCCTGCAGGATGCGCGCGACGATCAGCATCGGCATGGTCGTGGCCAGCGCGCAGGCGATCGACGCCAGCAGGAACAGGATGATCGAGAACGTCAGCACCGAGCGGCGCCCCAGCACATCGGACAGCTTGCCGTAGATCGGCGTCACCACCGTCGACGCCACCAGATAGGCCGAAATCACCCAGGCCATGTCCTCGAAACCATTGAGCTGCAGCGCGATGTCGGGCAGCACCACGGCCACGATCGACTGTTCGAGCGCGCCGAGCAGAATGGCCAGCATCAGGCCAAAGATGACCTGCATGACGGGCACGTCAGCCGGGGGAGCGTCGGGGGAAAGCCGGGATGAGGGCGCTGCGGACATGGTGTGGCCTGGCTGGCAGATGAAGGCCCGGACGGGCTTCGCTGCTCTTCTGTCGGTGAAGGAGAGCCGCTATTTTAGGCGACTGCTGAAAACCGCGCTTGTCGATTCCCTTTCAACGCCCGCTTTGGACCCGGAACCGAGGCGTGAAAGAGACACCATCATCACTTTACTGACAGAGATCCACAGCTGTCGCGTACTGCCTGGCGCAACCAGCGGTGGGCGGGATCGGTGTCGCGCCGCGCATGCCAGGCCTGCTGAAACGGCACCGATGGCAGCGCCACGGGTGGCGCGAAGGCGCGCAACCCCGGCTGGGCCGGCGCGGCGGACAGCGTCCGGGCGGCCACCGTCAGGATCAGGTCGGTGCCGGCCACCACGTCCAGCGCCGCGCTCCAGTGCGGCAGGACCACCGCGACATGGCGGTCCAGGCCCGCTGCCGCCAGGGCGGCGTCGATATCGCTCGGCGCATCGAGCCGCATCGCCACCAGCACGTGGGGACGGGCCAGCCACGCCTCGCGCGCCAGGTCGCCGTGCGCGGGCAGCGTGGCGCCGTCCGCCACGCTGGTGTAGTGGTCCTCGAACAGCAGGTCGACGCAAATATCGCGCGGCAGATGCGGAAACACGCCCAGCGCCAGGTCGATCTCGCCGTCGGCCAGCTTGGCGAGCATGGCTTCGCGGCTGGCTTGCACGGCGGCCAGGTCGATGCCGGGCGCCTCGCTGCGCAGCCGGCGCACCAGCGCGGGCAGGATGATGCGCGCGCCATAGTCGGACAGCGCCAGGCGGAACGTGCGCCGGGCCTGGGCCGGATCGAAGGCGGATGTGCGCAGCAGGCCGTTGAGCTGGCTCAGCGCGTCTTCCAGCGGCGGCAGCAGTTCGCGCGCGCGCGCCGTCAGCACCAGGCCGGCGTCGCGCCGCACCAGCAGGGGATCGTCGAACAGCTCGCGCAACTGGGCCAGCGCGTGGCTGACCGCCGGCTGGCTCTTGTGCAGCCGTACCGCCGCGCGCGTGACGTGCTGCTCGGTCAGCAACGCGTGCAGCGTCAACAGCAGGTTCATGTCGAGGCGGCGCAGGTCATCCATGCGGCGAATGTCTCAGGTAAGGATTGCGAATTTCCCTGGCGGCCCAGCCGCGGGCACCATGGGTGCTTCGTTCTTGAACCGGAGACTTTACATGACGGCACCTTTGGCCACGCCGCTGGCATCCACCTGGATGCCGATGGGCATCGCGCTGCTGGCGGGCGCCATGATTCCGTTCCAGGCCGGCACCAATGCCACGCTGGGCCGCTCGCTCGGCCATCCGCTGTGGGCCACGGTGCTGTCCCTGCTGCTGAGCTTGCTGGTGGTACTGCCGGTGCTGTGGGGCATGCGCGCGCCCCCGCCGGCGCTGGCCGGCGCCCTGCACGGGCCGTGGTGGCAGTGGATCGGCGGCGTGTTCGGCGTGATCTATATTACGGCCGCGCTGATCCTGGCGCCCCGTGTGGGCACCGCGAACTTCATCGTCGGCGTCGTGGCCGGCCAGATGCTGGCTTCGCTGCTGATCGATCACCTGGGGCTGGTGGGGCTGCCCAGCCGGCCCGTCACCTGGATGCGCCTGGCAGGGGTGGGGCTGGTGCTGGCAGGGATGGCAGTCATGCAATGGCAGCCATCGGACGTGGCCACGCCAGCGGACGGCGCCGCGTCTGGCGCCGCCTCGCTGCGCAACCACCAGCGTTAGAACGTTTCCCAGTCGCCGGTATCGGCCGTGGCCGGGGTCGGCGCGGCGGCGGGCCGACGGCGGGCCGGCGTGGCCAGCACGGGTTCCTTGCGCTGATGCGTCACCGGCGAGCGCGGCGCGGCCGGCCTGGCGCCGTGGCGCGACAGCACCGGTTCGGCCTTGGCCTTGCGCTGCACGGGCGGCCGCGTCGCGGCGGGCACGGCGGCCACGCGAGTCGGCGCCCGCGCCGTCACCGGCGCCTGTGCAGCCACCGGGGCCGACCTGGCCGGCCTGGCCGGCTGGGCCGGCTTGGCTGGCTTGACCGGCAAGGCCCGCTTCACCGGCTCGGCGGCGGGCGCGGGCAATGCCCGGGCCGGCTTTGCAGCAATGGCGCGCGCAGGCCTGGCGACCGCCACCGCAGCCGCGCGCGGCGTTGCCGGGTGCCGCGCGAAAGGCTCGGCGGTTGCGATGCCGCCCTGCCCCAGGTCGAACCGCGCCACCTCGGTCACCAGGCCGCCGGCCTGCTGCAGCAGGCTTTCGGCCGCCGCACTGGCTTCTTCCACCAGCGCGGCGTTCTGCTGCGTCACGCTTTCCATCTGGGTAATCGCCAGGCTCACCTGTTCGATGCCGGCGGTCTGCTCTTCGCTGGCCGACGAGATCTCGCCCATGATGTCGGTCACGCGGCGCACGGCGGTCACGATGTCGTCCATCGTCTTGCCGGCCGCCTCCACCTGTTTGGCGCCGTCCTGCACCTGGCGCACGGACCCATTGATCAGTTCGCCGATTTCCTTGGCCGCCGACGACGACCGCTGGGCCAGGCTGCGGACTTCGGCCGCCACCACGCTGAAGCCCCGGCCCTGCTCGCCGGCGCGAGCCGCTTCCACGGCCGCGTTCAGCGCCAGGATATTGGTCTGGAATGCGATGCCCTCGATCACGCCGATGATTTCCGACACGCGGGCCGACGACTTCGAGATCCCGTCCATCGTATCCACCACGCTGCGCACCGCGCGGCCGCCTTCGGTGGCCACCTCGGACGCGTTGACGGCAAGCTGGTTGGCCTGCCTCGCGTTCTCGGCGTTCTGGCGCACGGTCGATGTCAGCTGTTCCATCGATGCAGCGGTCTGCTCCAGCGAGGCCGCCTGCTCTTCGGTACGCTGCGACAGGTCGGTGTTGCCACTGGCGATTTCGCGGGCGGCGGTATCGATCGAACCAGCCGCCTGCTGGATGCCACGCACCAGCGTGCCCAGCTGCCCGAAGGCACGTTCCAGCGCGCCGAGCATGCGGCCCATTTCGTCCTGGCTGCGCACCTGGATGGCGTGGCCAAGCTGGCCCTGTGCCAGCGCCTCGGCCGCATCCAGCGCCTGATGGGCGGGACGCGTCACCGAGCGCGCCAGTCCGATGCCAAGCAGCGCGGCAATGACGGCAGCCACCGCCGACATGCCGATCAGCACGTTGCGCGTGAAGACATACTGCGCCGAGGCCTCGTCGACCGCCGCCATGGCCATCTTGCGGCCCAGTTCGGCGGCGGCATCGAGACTGTCGAAGTACGCCGCCTGGGCCGCCGGCAGGGTCACCACCAGCCCGGCACGGGCGCCATCGAAGGCGCCGCCGCGCAGTTGCTGCATGACGAGGTCCAGCTGGCCGTTGTAATTGGCGCGCGCTTGCATCAGTTGCTCGAACCTGGCACCGGAATCGGCGCTGGGGGAAGCCCGCATGACCTTGCCCAGGTCTTCAAGCGTGGCGCTGACCTGTTCCCGGATCTTGCCGATCTTCTCGGCGTTCTGCTCCGCCAGCGCCGGGTCTTCCGTCAGGGCGGTGTCGCGCACCAGGATGCCGATCGCCAGCACCCGTTCCTTGGCCAGCTTCAGATCCAGTACGCGCAACAGCCGTTGTTCCACGGCCTGGTGCATCGCGTCGTTCATGCCGCCCAGCGCCCTCACGCCTACCGTGGCCACCACGGCCAGCAGCAGCACCACCACGGCGAATGCCAGCGACATCCGCGCGCCGATCCCCATTTTCCGCAAGCCCATGACTTCGTACCTTTCGTCTGTCGGGTTGTATTTGTACGCGCTGCGTCCGCCCGAGGCGGGGCGTCGCACGGCACGGTAACGGCGGGCCGCACGCTGCACTTGAGCGAATAAATGAAATGGGGGGAAAAGTCGCTGCTCTTCCACAAATTGGGGGCGCAGCGCATGGCGTCTAATCTGCCTCAGGCACTTCGATCCCGTCGCAATGGACGGGCGAGGCAGACCGCCGGAAACGGCGGATGGCTTCGAAGGATGCGGGCTCAAAAAAAAGAAGCCCACGCGCGGGGTGCTCGTAGGCTTTCAGGACTGCTATGCAGGGACCGGCTGTACCCGGTCCCGAACCGCGAATATAAACCTGCTTACATGAGGTGTAAATCGCGTTTCTATCAGGGATTCCCCTGATGGCGGGTGTAACGCGTGCATCACTCGTATGCCAAAAGTGATGCCAGAAGACACTTTTAGACTTATCGATGAATTACGGACGCTTCCCGGAAACCTTTAGCTGGCGCGGGTTGTGGAGAATGCGCTGGCCTGACAGACTCGCAGCGGATCGATATGTGCTACACGAATCACAAAATCGCGGCAACTAAATAAGTAGAGCAAATCCTCTAGGCCCAGCCCCGCAGGGGGTTCGTCAACGCTTGTAAAACTTTGTTACTCTCCCGCCTGAAGTATTCCCCTTCTCTCCTGGCAGAGACGACCCCACCGGGTAGCAGGGCAGCGTCCATCACTTTCCTCGAACGCCTGTCCGCTGCAATCATGTCGTCGTGTCCCTGCACCGGTTCCGAGAGCGAATGTTTCAATTCTCGCCGCGATCAGGCTGCAGTAACCGTCACTTTTAGTGCGACGGCACGCAAAGTCCCTGGTCATCGGACCGTTGTCAGCCGCCAGAACCCTCGCGGGCTCTTCCGGAGAAGTTGTGAAGAAGGAAATCAAGGCTCCCAGACCCAGCAGAAAGCTGCAGCAGTTGCAGTTCGCCGCGCACAGCGCCAGCCGTGCCGCGGTGGTCGTGCATCTGTCGAATGGCACGCGGCTCAATGGCATCGTGCTGGCGTCGGACAATTACATGATCCTGCTCGGGCGGACCGCCGAGGATCCCACTCCGACACTGATCTACAAGCGTGCCATCACGGTGGTGACGCCCGCCCACGCGTCGACCGACGCCGTGGCGATGCTGGACGCCGACGTATCGCCGGATTTCGTGCGGATCTTCATTCCGCGCACCCGCAAGCGCCGCTGACCGCCCGGCCCGCCGCGCCGGGCCGGGGGCTGGCCGCCGCCGGCGGCATCGCCTCCGCCTCTATATATATAGCGGGCCACAACGGGCGCCATGGCGGGCAGGGCCGCCGCCATACACCAGATCGGCCTACGCCCGCAACACGCGCAAAAGTCACTCTAAAGTCTTCTCACCCACGGTCGATAACCTTTGCAACGGAGGCACTCTACGCCCTGCACTGCAGGCAGCCAACGTTACGGCACCCGCCGGAATGCCTAAAACATTGCAAATAGGAGTCGTACCATGGCGCAAGTCATCAACACCAACATTCTGTCGCTGCAAACGCAGAGCAACCTGAACACGTCGCAATCGTCGCTGAACAGCGCGATCCAACGTCTGTCGTCGGGCCTGCGCATCAACAGCGCCAAGGACGATGCTGCTGGTCAAGCCATCGCCAACCGCTTCACCGCCAACATCAAGGGCCTGACGCAAGCTTCGCGTAACGCCAACGACGGTATCTCGATCGCTCAAACGACCGAAGGCGCGCTGAGCGAAGTCAACAACAACCTGCAACGTGTGCGTGAACTGTCGGTGCAAGCCGCCAACGGCACGAACTCGTCGTCGGACCTGAAGTCGATCCAGGACGAAATCAAGCAGCGTCTGTCGGAAATCGACCGCGTGTCGGCTCAAACCCAGTTCAACGGCGTGAAGGTTCTGGCCAAGAACCAGAACATGTCGATCCAGGTTGGCGCCAACGACAGCGAAACGATTTCGATCGCCCTGAAGCAGATCACCTCCGCTACCCTGGGCGTGGCTGGCTTCAGCGTTGCCGGCCCGCAAGGCGCAACGGCTTCGATCGGTTCGGCCGCTGCTCAAGCTGCTCTGGGCTCGGCCACGCCGGTGACCGGCGCTTCGGCAACCGGCGTTTCCGCCGCCGACATCCAGCGCGCTCTGGGCCTGAACACCTCGGCTGCCGTGAACGCACAGAACGTGGTCGCTGACTCGAACGGCAACTGGTTCGTGCAAGTGAGCATGACTGGCCTGACCGCCGCCGACGACGCCGCTCTGTCGTCGAAGGGCTTCGCTGGCAACGGTACCGCCACGTCCGCCACGATGTACATCGCCGTCAAGCCGACCGACGCATCGGTCAACGGCAACACCGCCGGCTTCACGCTGACCGGTTCGTCGCTGCAAGCTTCGGACTTCCAGCAACCGGCCACGACCAACCCGCTGGCCACGCTGGACAAGGCCCTGGCAACGGTTGACAACCTGCGCTCGAGCCTGGGTGCTGTGCAGAACCGCTTCGAATCGACGATCAACAACCTGAGCACGACGGTGAACAACCTGTCGGCTTCGCGTTCGCGCATCGAAGACGCTGACTACGCAACGGAAGTGTCGAACATGACCCGCGCGCAGATCCTGCAACAAGCTGGTACGTCGGTGCTGTCGCAAGCGAACCAGACCACGCAAAACGTGCTGTCGCTGCTGCGTTAATCGCCGCGCCGCAAGAAACCGGGCCGCAAGGCCCGGTTTTTTTGCCGGAGTGTTTTGCAGGCAGACCACTGCCTGCAAAGCATTTCAACCGTAGAGTTTTTCCTGCCCTACCGGACGGAGCTGACCATGGCATCTTCCACTCCCGTATCCATGCCGGCACGCATCACCGCCGAACCCGTGGCTGTCAGCCCGGCACCCGCCGTGCCGGCCACCGCCGCCGACGCCGTGCGCCCGGCCGCCCCAGCCCAGGACACCGGCAGCCATGCCGGCTCGGGCAATACCCCCGGCAACATGGCAGCCGCCGTGGAGGAACTCGTCGACGTGCTCAAGACCACGTCGATCGGCCTGCGGTTCGAGATCGACGACACCACCCACCGCGTCATCACCAAGGTCGTGGACAAGGAAACCGGCGATCTGATCCGCCAGTTGCCCAGCGAGGAAGTGCTGCGCTTCGCGCGCGCCATCGACAAGCTCCAGGGGCTGTTCGTCAGCCACGCCGTCTGATTCACCGCAAGCCCCATCAGTTGAAGCGATAACAACAGGTAGAAAAACATGTCCGGAATCTCCTCCATCGGCATCGGCTCCAATCTCCAGTTGCAGGACCTGCTCGACAAGATCCAAACGAACGAGAACACCGCGCTCGACCAGATCAACACCGAGGCCACCAGCTACCAGTCGCAGCTGAGCGGCTACGGCACCATCAAGAGCGTGCTGGACGCCTACTCGGCTGCGGCCAAGACGCTGGCCACCGCGTCGACGTTCGGCGCCGTGAAGGCAGCGGTCGGCAACAGCAGCGTGCTGTCCGCCACCACCGGCGCCAACGCCGTGGCGGGCAGCTACAACATCAACGTGACCTCGCTGGCCCAGGCCCAGAGCCTGGTGTCGAAGCAGGTGGCGGACCAGACCGCCGCAGTCGGCGCCGGCACGATCACGATCGACTTCGGCGCCAACCTGGCCACGGGCGGCGCGCCGACCAGCACCAAGACCGTGACGATCGGATCGGACACGTCGCTGCAAGGGATTCGCGACTCGATCAACAAGGCCGGCATCGGCGTGACGGCCAGCATCATCAATGACGGCAGCGGCACGCCCTACCGCCTGGTGCTGACATCGGACAAGACCGGCACGCAGTCGCAAATGCGCGTCTCCGCGGACAACAGCGCCGTGAACGACATCGTCGGCTACGATCCGGCCCTGGCCACGCAGCCGAGCGGCATGCAGGAGAAGGTCAAGGCGGCCGACGCCGCGCTGACGATCAACGGCATCGACATCACCAGCCAGACCAACACCGTGTCCGAAGCGGCCCAGGGCGTGACCCTGACGCTGACTGGCACCGGCACCACCAGCATGAGCGTGACGCGCGACGACGCGTCGATCAAGAACGCCGTCCAGGGCTTTGTCACCGCCTACAACAACGTGCTGTCGGCCGCCAAGACGCTGACGGCCTTCGATACCTCCTCCGGCAGCAAGGGCGCCCTGAACGGCGACAGCACGCTGCGCAACATCCAGACGCAGATGCGCGCGATGCTGACCACCCCGATGTCCGACGGCAAGGGCGGCATGGTCACGCTGTCCGACATGGGTGTCGAATTCAGCCTGGACAGCTCGAACTCGGGCTCGCTGAAGGTGAACGACGACAAGCTGACGAAGGCCATCGCCAACAACCTCACCGGCATGACCGCCTTCTTCTCGGGCACCAGCGGCTCGACGGGCATGGGCAAGACCATCACCAGCTATATCGACGGTCTGAACGCCACCGGCGGCGCGCTCAGCGCGGCCACCGACAGCCTGACGACGACGCTGAAAGACCTGGAAACCAAGTACAGCGCAACGCAGACCCGGATCACCGCCACCATGGACCGCTACCGCGCCCAGTTCACGCAGCTTGACCTGCTGGTCTCGCAGATGAACCAGACCAGCAGCTACCTGACGCAGCAGTTCTCGGCCCTGACGTCCAGCAGCAAGAAGTAACCACACGGAGTTTCTCAATGTTCGCGCGCCAAGGTATCAACGCCTATGCCCAGGTCGGGGTCCAGACCGGGGTGATGAGTGCCAGTCCGCACAAGCTGATCGTGATGCTGTACGACGGCGCACGATCGGCCATCGCCCGGGCAAAGTTCCATCTGGAAAACGGCGAGCTCGAAGCGCGCGGCAATGCGATCTCCAAGGCCATCAACATCATCGACAACGGCCTGCGCGCGGTGCTGGACCACGAGGTGGGCGGCGAAGTCTCCGCCAATCTCGAATCGCTCTATGAATACATGACGCGTCGCCTGATGCTGGCCAACCTGCACAGCGACGCCGACATGCTGTCCGAGGTGGACGCCCTGCTCGAGAACCTGTCCTCGGCATGGGCCGCCATCGATCCGGCCGCACCCGCAGACGCCACGCCGGCCGAGCCGGCCGTGGCATCACCCCCCGTTTTGCAGGACAACTGATGATGTTTTCCATGTCCCCCATCGTTCGCAGCTACGAAGAGCTCCTGGTGCTCTCCGAGCAGATGCTCGACGCCGCACGCGCGTCGAACTGGGATGCGCTGACCGATCTGCAGAAGGTCTATATGGCCGAAGTGGATCGGCTGCGCCTGCTCGACCACAGCGTGCCGTTCACCGACAACGAGCGCCTGCGCCGCTTTCAGCTGCTGGAACGCATCCTGGCCTACGATGCCCGCATCCGCGACCTGACCATGCCGCGCCTGGCCGAACTGGGCAACCTGCTCAACAACTCGCGCCGCAAGCTCGAACTGACCGCCGCCTACGGCGCCCTCTGAAGCACGCGCCCACCGGCTGACGGCGGGAACGGCGCGACGCGTATCGCATCCGCTACCATCGCTGACACGCGTCCATGACCGGCATCCAGATTCCTACCAGCCTGATCCCGCATCAGGCACCCGACCCGCAGCTATCGCGTCCCGCGCTGGCCATCGACAAGCTCGCCGCGCTGATACCCGTGCAGGAGGTGTCGCAAGGCGACGTGCAGTCGTCGACCGGCGAGACCGCCCAGGCCCGCCAGCCCAACGCGCTGATGCCGGGCGGCACCGATCCGCGCCTGGCCGGGCAGACCACTTCCACGCGCGAGACGCTGAGCTTTGCCGCCAAGGCGATCCTCGATCTGTTCGAAGCCGGCGATGCCGTACCGGCGCGTGCGAACTCGCCGCTGCTGGCCACATCGCCTTCGGGCCAGCCGGGCGCCACGCAGGACCTGGCCAGCGCGCTGGCGCGCTTTGTCGACCAGAGCGGACTGTTCTATGAATCGCATCTGACGCAATGGGTGACGGGCCAGCGCCCGTTGTCCACGCTGCTGCAGGAACCCCAGGCCGCGCTGCGCAATCCGGCCCAGAACCAGACCGCACCGCCGCAAGGCCAGCCGGCAGCGGGCTCGCCCGCCGCACCGGCGCCTGCCGCCTTGCTGCCATATGGCGGTCCGGCCGCACCCAGCGCCCTGCCCCCGCCCAGCGCGACGATCCTGGCCGAACTGACACGCCCGGTCATCTATCCGCTATCTACCGGCGTGCCGGCCCATGGTTCGCACGGCCAGCCGCACGCGGCCGAGACGGCATCGAACCTGTCCAATACCGCGGCGGCACCGCAGACGCCGCAGAGCGCCGCCGCCGAGCAGCGCCTGGCCGCGCATGCATCCGCGGCCGCGCACGCCTATCAGGTCACAGCCGAGATCTCGCACGAGGGCCACCACGCCGCACAGGCCCAGCGCGCCGCGATCGTCGCCAGCTGGAATGCGCCGGACGGCAGCGCCACGGCCGCCCAGGCGCAGCCCGATCCGGGCCCGCCCATTCATCCGTCCAGCCAAGGCGTGGTGCGCCAGCAGCTGGAACTGCTGGCCTCGCAACAGTTCCGCGCCACGATCGACGCGTGGCCCGGCATGCCCGTCGACTGGGAAATCACGCGCGAGCACGACCGCGAGGCAGGTGGCGCTTCGGCCGAGCCGGCTACCTGGAGCACCCGCCTGCGGCTGAACCTGCAGGCACTGGGCAGCGTCGATGCGGTACTGACGCTCGGGGCGCAAGGGCTGGAGGCCCGCTTCGTCGCCGCCGATCCGGATGCCGCCGAACGCCTGATCCAGGGCCGCGCCGACTTTCGCACCCAGCTGGAGGCGCGCGGCATCCCGCTGCTGAACATGAATGTGTCGACCCAGGACGGCCCGTCCACGCCCACCGTCATCGCCCTGCCAGCATGAGCGACCTCCCGTCCGATCGCGGCGCCGCCGTCGCGCTTTCCTACCAGACCCACGACAACGCGCCGCGCGTGGTGGCCAAGGGCTACGGCATGTCCGCCGAGGCCATCATCGCCCGCGCCCGCGACGCCGGCGTCTACGTGCACGGGTCCCCGGCGCTGGTCAACCTGCTGATGCAGGTGGATCTGGACAGCCAGATCCCGCCGCAGCTCTATGTGGCCGTGGCCGAACTGCTGGCGTGGCTGCACCGGATGGACGGTTCGGACGTCGGCGCCGCCGAGGGCATTCCCGCCCTGCGCTGAGCCCCATTTTCGTGCCAGCCGCCACGCCACGCCGGGCGCCGCAAACGGCACCCTTGCGGCGCCCGGCTTGAAATAGCGCCAATTTCGGCCCGTGTTCCGGCCGCTGGCGCAGAACGTCCCTTGTTACTGTGCAGGCATCGATCAGCCCGTCCGTTTCGCACGGGTCGACACCGCGCCTTCGCACACAACGCCATGAACAAGAACGTTTCGATGGGTCCCGCGCAGCGGATGATCCAGCACGCCTGGAATGCCTACAACGCCAACAAGTATGCGGAAGCCCTGAAGCACGCGCGGGCCGCCAAGCGCATTTCCGGGACAATGCCCGATGGCTATTACCTCGAATCGCTGGCGCTTTCGGGCCTGAACCACAATGAAGAGGCACTGCGCCTGGCCGAGGCGGGGGTGCGCCGCTTTCCGAACCACTCGGGCTTCCTGGGCTTGTGCGGCGCGCTCGAAGTCCAGCTGGAGCACTACGACAAGGGCATCCCACTGCTGAAGCGCAGTCTTGAACTGCAGCCCGCATCGGGCCATCTCTGGCAGACGCTGGGCACGGCCAGCTTCTACAACGGCGACTATTTCGAAGCGCGTCTGGCGGGCGAAAAGGCCGCGGCGCTGCTGCCCAACGACCCGGTCGCGGTTGGCAACTACGCGGCGGCATTGCGCGAATCGGGCAGCACGATCGAAGCGATCCCGGTCTTTCGCCACGCCTGCGCCCTCGATCCCACGCAGCGCGTGAACCGGTCCAACCTGCTGTTCTCGCTGCTCTATGACGAAACCATCGGCGCCGAGGAATTGCGCCGCGAGGCCACGGACTGGGCGCAGACACTGGCTCGCACCAAAATCGACGGCCCGGAAATGCAGCCCAGCGAAGGCCAGCGCATCCGGATCGGCATCCTGTCGAACGACCTGCGCCGCCACGCCTGCGCATACTTCCTGATCCCGCTGATCGCCAACCTGGACCGCACCCGCTTCGAGGTGCACCTGTTCTCGCTGTCGAACGTCAACGACAACATCACGAAGAAGATCCGCGTCTACGCCGAAGGCTTCCACAGTCTCTTCAAGATGTCCGAGGCCGAAGTCGTCAAGGCGGTGCGCGCCCAGCGGTGCGACGTGATGATCGACCTTGGCGGCTATACCGGCGCGTCGCCGCTGACCTACATGGTGCAGCGTCTGGCGCCCAAGCAGCTCACCTGGCTCGGCTATCCCGGCACCACGGGCATGGCGCAGATCGAGTACCGGGTGACGGACTGGACGGCCGACCCCGAGGGCTTCGACCACAACTACACCGAAAAGCTGCTGCGTGCGCCGGTGTTCAGCGCATTCCACCCGATCGTCACCAACCCGCTGAATATCTACGACGCCCGCTACCGCGTGCAGCCGACGCCGGCGCTCGCCAACGGCTATATCACCTTCGGCTCGTGCAACACCATCGCCAAGCTCGGTCCCAAGACCATGCGGCTGTGGAGCGCCGTGCTGGCGCGCTGCCCGAACTCCAGGATGCTGGTGGAAGCAGCCGGCTGCGACAAGGACGGCGTCCGCGAGATGCTGTATGAACGCATGGCCGCCTACGGTATCGACACCTCGCGCGTGGAGCTGATCAACCGCGACGGCAACAACCAGTACGTGACCTACCACCGGATAGACATCGCACTCGACACCGCACCGGTCACGGGCGGCACCACGACCTGCGATGCCATCTGGATGGGCGTGCCCGTGGTGAGCTTCGCCGGGGGAACGTTCCACCAGCGCGTATCGGCGCCATTCCTGCACGCGGCCGGCCTGGACGAACTGATCTGCGACACCGAGGAACGCTACGTGGAAGTGGCCTGCGCGCTGGCTGCCGACGTGCAGCAGCTCGACAACATCCGCCAGTCGATCCGCCCGCGCGCCGAAAGCAGCGAAATGTTTGACGCCCCGCGCTTTGCCGCGTGGTTCGAGGACCAGCTGGCCGAAATGTGCAGCGAGACCAAGCCGGTGGCGCCACGGACCGAGCCGCGCCAGTCGGGCATCTACTTCAACGGCCAGTGGTATCCGGCCGAAACGTTGCTGATGTCGGTGGCCGCCCACATCCACCTGGGCGAATGGCAGGCCGTGCACAACGTGCTGGAAAACCTGACATCGACCTGGTATCGCCACTGGGCCGTGGCCTATGGCCTGGCCGAGTACAAGTACCACAACGGCGCACCGGACACGGCGATCGAGCTGCTGGTGGAAGCCATCGGCATGCGCCCCTACGCGCTGCCGCTGTACCGCAAGCTGGCCGCGTGGCTTGACGAGCAGCAGCTCGACAAGTCCGGCCTGGCGGCGCTGCTGCAGGAACAGTTCGGCCTGACGATGGCCGCGCTGGAAGCCTCGCCGCCGCCCAACGCCTTCGAAGTGCTGGGCATTTCGCTGGATCTGCCCGTCGCCGAACCCGCCACCGAAGACGCAGAGGTAACCGCATGAAAGCCGTCATCCTGGCCGGTGGCCTTGGCACCCGGATCTCTGAAGAATCGCACCTGCGCCCCAAGCCGATGATCGAGATCGGCGGCAAGCCGATCCTGTGGCACATCATGAAGATGTACTCGGCGCATGGCGTGAACGAGTTCGTGATCTGCCTGGGCTACAAGGGCTACGTCATCAAGGAATACTTCGCCAACTACTTCCTGCACATGTCGGATGTGACGTTCGACATGCGCGAGAACCGCATGGCCGTGCACCATCGCAAGGCCGAGCCGTGGAGCGTGACGCTGGTGGACACCGGCGAGGATTCGATGACCGGCGGCCGCCTGCGCCGCGTGCGCGAATACCTGACGCCGGGCGAGGCATTCTGCTTTACCTACGGCGACGGCGTTTCCGACATCGACATCAGCCGCGAAATTGCCTTCCACCGCTCGCACGGCCGCCGCGCCACCGTCGCCGCCGTGCAGCCGCCGGGCCGCTATGGTGCGCTGGAACGTGGCGACAGCGAACTGGTCAGCGGCTTCACCGAGAAGCCGCGTGGCGACGGCGCCTGGATCAATGGCGGCTTTTTCGTGCTGCAGCCCGAAGTGATCGACTTGATCGAGGACGACAGCATGTCGTGGGAAGAGGCCCCGATGCGCGAACTGGCCCGCAGCGGCCAGATGGCCGCCTTCGAACACACCGGCTTCTGGCAGCCGATGGACACGCTGCGCGAGAAGAACCTGCTGGAGGACCTGTGGCAATCGGGCAAGGCACCGTGGAAGATCTGGTAACGGCCGGCACCCCCGCCGGCGTGTTCGCGGCCTATCGCGGCCGGCGCGTCTTTGTCACGGGTCACACCGGCTTCAAGGGTGCCTGGCTGGCCCTGCTGCTGGCGCGCTTCGACGCGCAGGTGAGCGGCTACGCGCTGGCGCCGAACACCGAACCGAGTCTGTTCGATGCCGCCGACGTGCGCGCGGCGCTGGTGCGCCATACCGTCGCCGATATCCGTGACGCCGCCACGCTCGCGCGAGCCATGCAGGAAGCGCAGCCCGAGATCGTGCTGCACCTGGCGGCCCAGCCACTGGTGCGCGCCAGCTATCGCGATCCGGCGCAGACGTGGTCGACCAACGTGATGGGCACCGTCAACGTGCTGGACGCCGTGCGCGCGTGCGCGTCGGTGCGCGCCGTGATCGTGGTCACGACCGACAAGTGCTACGACAACAAGGAATGGCTCTGGGGCTACCGCGAGACCGATCCGCTCGGCGGTCATGACCCCTACAGTGCCAGCAAGGCCGGCACCGAACTGGTGGCCGCCAGCTATCGCAAGTCATTTCTGGCCGAACGTGGCGTGCTGCTGGCGACTGCGCGCGCCGGCAACGTGATCGGCGGCGGCGACTGGTCCGAAGACCGCCTGATCCCCGATGCTGCGCGTGCGGCCGCGGCCGGACGCACGCTGGAGATCCGCAGCCCGCAGGCTACCCGCCCGTGGCAACACGTGCTGGAAGCCCTGCACGGCTACCTGCGCCTGGGCAGCCGCCTGCTCGATGGCGACGCCGCCATGGCTGACGCTTTCAATTTCGGGCCCGAGCCGCGCGACAACCTGCCGGTCGCCGCCGTGCTGGCCGGCCTGCAGTCGCATTGGCCGGAACTCGACTGGAAACACTGCCCCCCGCCGGGCGCCGCGCCCCACGAGGCGCGCAACCTGTATCTCGACGCCGCGCGCGCCCGCACCGAACTGGGCTGGATGCCACGATGGACGCTGCAAGAGGCGCTGGCCGCCACGGCCTGCTGGTATCGCACCGTCCAGATGGACCCGACCCAGGCGCGCGCCATCACTGAACGACAAATCGGCCAATTCTGCGCATGACCGCTCAACCCAACGCTCACCCCGCGAACTGCCGCGCCTGTGGCGCGCCGCTGACGCACACCATGGTGGATCTCGGCCTGTCGCCGGTCTCCAACGCCTTCATCAGGCCCGAGAACATCGCCCAGGGCGAGATGTTCTATCCGCTGCACGCGATGGTCTGCGACAGCTGCTGGCTGGTGCAGTTGCGCGACGCCACGCCGGCCGAGACCCATTTCCACGACGACTACGTGTACTTCTCGTCGTTCTCGACCTCGTGGCTCGACCACGCGCGCCGCTATGTCGAGTCGATGACCGCCCGCTTCGGGCTGGGACCGCAAAGCCGTGTGATGGAGATCGCCAGCAACGACGGCTACCTGCTGCAGTATTTCCACCAGAACGGCGTGCCCTGCCTGGGCATCGAGCCATCGGCCAACACCGGTGCCGCCGCACGCGCCAAGGGCATCGACAGCCGCGAACTGTTCTTCGGCGAGCGCACCGCCCGCGCGCTGAGCGTGGAAGGCTGGCAGGTGGACCTGCTGCTGGGCAACAACGTGCTGGCCCATGTACCCGACATCAACGACTTCGTCGGCGGCATGCCGCTGGTACTCAAGCCCGAAGGCGTCGTGACGCTGGAGTTCCCGCACCTGCTGCGCCTGCTGGAGCAAAACCAGTTCGACACGCTGTACCACGAGCACTACTCGTACCTGTCGCTGACCGCCCTGGTGCCGATCCTGGCGCGTGCCGGCCTGCGCGTATTCGACATCGAGCACCTGCCCACGCACGGCGGCAGCCTGCGCCTGTTTGCGTGCCACCAGCGTGCGAAGCACGACACCACGGCGGCCGTACAGGCCTGCCTGGACGAGGAAACGCGTGGCGGCCTGAACGCCACCGCGCGCTACACGGCATTCGCCGAGGGCGTGCGCCGCGCGCGCATCGACCTGCTGGCCTTCCTGATCGACGCACGCCGCCAAGGCAAGCGGGTGGCCGCGTATGGCGCGGCCGCCAAAGGCAACACGCTGCTGAACTACTGCGGCATCGATGCCGACCTGGTGGAATACGTGGTGGACCGCAACCCCGCCAAGCAGGACAAGCTGCTGCCCGGTTCGCGCATCCCCGTGTTCGCGCCCGAGGTCATCGACACCCGCAAGCCGGACTACCTGTTGATCCTGCCCTGGAACATCAAGGACGAGGTAACGGCGCAGATGGCCGGCATCCGGGCCTGGGGCGGCCGCTTCGTGGTGGCCATCCCCGAAACCGTGGTGCTGCCGTGATCTTCACGCCTGCCCGCATCGCCGGTGCCTGGATCGTCGACCCCGAACCACTGGCCGACGACCGTGGCTTCTTCGCGCGCACGGTCTGCGTGGACGCGTTCGCGGCCCACGGCATCGATGCGCATTTCGTGCAGCAGAGCGTGTCGCGCAACACGCGGGCGGGCATCCTGCGCGGCATGCACTTCCAGCGCGGGCCGCACGCCGAGGACAAGCTCGTGCGCGTGACCACCGGCGCGGTCCATGACGTGATCCTGGACCTGCGCCCCGATTCGCCCACGTACCTGCAATGGCAGGCCGTGGTGCTCGATGCCGAGGCGCAGCGGGCGATCTTTATTCCGAAAGGCGTGGCGCATGGCTTCCAGACCCTGACGCCGCTGTCCGAGGTGTTTTACCAGATGACGGTGCCGTTCGCGCCCGGCAGCAGTGCCGGCGTGCGCTGGGACGATCCCGCCATCGGCATTGCCTGGCCCGGCTGCGCGGATCGCCTGATCTCCGCCAAGGACCTGGCCTTGCCCACGCTGGCCGAACTGGCCGCGCAACCCCAACTTTCACCCTGAACACTGACTACCCCAAGCGGAGCCACCCATGACGACTGAACATTTGCAGAAGCTTTCCGACGCATTGCGCACGGTGGGCGGCAGCGCCGCCGCCCGAGACAAGGTCATTGCCCTGTGCAAGAGCATCGAGCAGGACCTGGACACCTACGAAGGCAGCGTGCGCGACGACATCACCGGCCCGATCGTCGATGCGATGTACAACGAGACCTCGCGCCTGCGCAAGACGCTGGCCGACGGCACGGTCTTCGAGTTCCTGTACCGCACCAAGATCGCCCGCGACTTCCTGATGAGCACCCCGGCCGCACCGGACCACGTCTGGGAACCGCAGACCACCAAGCTGCTGGTCAAGCTGTGCGAGCGCGGCGGCCATGCCGTGGTGGGCGGCGCCTACTTCGGCGACCAGGTGATCCTGATGGCCCGCCAGCTGGCCCGTGCCGGCGGCACGTGCCACGCCTTCGAGCCCAATGCCGACCAGCTTGGCATGCTGCGCAACAACGCGGAACTGAACAAGGTGGAGAACATCCGCAGCTGGCGTCTGGGCCTGTGGTCGGACAGCACCACGCAACTGCGCCTGGAAGGCCACGATTCTTTCGCGCATGCCGTGCACAGCACCGGCCCTGCCGGCGACGACAGCTTCAAGACGGTGACGATTGACGACTACTGCGCCGAGCAGAACCTGGACAAGCTCGGCCTGATCATGCTCGACATCGAAGGTGCTGAGCTGAACGTCTTCAAGGGCGCCGCCAAGCAACTGGCCCGCCCCGCCGGCGAAGCGCCGAACCTCGTGTTCGAGGTGCACCGCCACTACGTGGACTGGAGCCGCGGCCTGGAAAACGCCGAGATCATCCAGCTGCTCAAGGGCTATGGCTATCACGTGTACGCGGTGCGCGACTTCAACTCGAACGTCGACATGCAGGGCCGCCCAGTGGAACTGGTGCCGGTGGACAACGTGTACCTGGAAGGCCCTGCGCACGGCTTCAACATGGTGGCCGTGAAGGACCCCGCGCTGCTGCAAGGTCAGGGCTTTGCCGTCGTGCCGGGCGTCAGCCCCAAGCTGCTGTGGCACCGTGACCCGGCGCTGCACCATCCGGCCAACTGAGGATCGCAATGCGTTGCACGGTAATCGGCGGCGCCGGCTTTGTCGGTCGTCGCCTGGCCGACACGCTGCGGCGTGCCGGCCACGAGGTCTGGGTGCCGGCGCGCGGCGACCGCGCGCTGTTCACCCGCGACCTGGGGCACGTCTACTACTGCGCGGGGCTCACCGCGGACTACGCCGCACGGCCCTACGACACGGTGGCCGCGCACGTCACGTTGCTGGCCGACGTGCTGCGCGCCAACCGCTACGAGCACCTGGTGTACCTGTCGTCGACCCGTCTCTACGACACGTCCCAGCTGCCCGTGGGCGACGAAGCGGCAGCCCTGACGCTCCAGCCAGCCAATCCGCGCGCGCTCTATGACTTCTCGAAGGGACTGGGCGAAAACCTGTGCCTGACCGTGGCAGCCGGCCGCACCGCCGTGGCACGCCTTTCGTGCGTGTTCGACTGGGCGCCGGCGTCGCCGGGATTCCTGTCGGAATGGCTGATGCGCGCCGCCACCGAGCGCACGTTCCGGCTCGACAGCGACTCCGGCTTCGTGCGCGACTACATCCATCTCGATGACGTGGTGGATGCGCTGGTTGCCATTTCCACGCGCCACGCCGGCGGCATCTTCAATGTCGCCAGCGGCGAGAACGTATCGAACGGCGATCTGGCCGAGGTGTTCAACGCCGGCGGCTGGGACATTGCCCTGGCACGCCACTCACCCGCGCAACGGGCCGCGGCATGCAGCACGGAGGCACTGCGCGCGCTTGGCGTGGCCCCGCGCGACGTGCGTTCGGTGGTGGCACGCTACCTGGAAGGGGTTCGCCCATGGAACTGATCGGACAGACCCGCGAATCGCTCGCGGCCTATACCTGCGCGCAGGTGGCCAACCTGGTGCCGGACGGCCGGGGCGATGCGCTGCTGCCCGTGGTGTCGCGCCATATCGACGAGGCGCTGGCCCGCACCGGCCGCTGCATCGACGCGGTGCGCATGTGGCGCCCCGGCCAGTTCAACTACCTGCATTCGTCGCAATATTGCCAGTACCTGTACTACCTGGCCAATACGATCTGGCGCCAAGAGCGCAACGGCGAGGCGTGCACGAAGCTGTTCCTGCTCAACAAGGCCCTCAACGCCATCGACCTGTTCTACGAGATCGAGATGCCGGAGGTGTTCTTCATCGGCCACTCGGTGGGCATCGTGCTGGCCAAGGCCACCTACGGCAACTACCTGGTGCTGTACCAGAATTCCACGGTGGGCAAGAACCACGGCGTGGCGCCCGTCATTGGCGAGGGCGTGGTGATGTATCCGAACACGGCCATCATCGGCCGCAGCCACGTGCGCGACAATTCGGTGGTGGCCCAGGGCGTGAGCGTGCTCAACCGCGAAACGCCCGGCAACTGCCTGATCTATGCCGGGCCCGCCGGCAGCCTGGTGTGCAAGCCGGCCGGGGAACGCGCGGCCGAGGAATACTTCCGCGTCTGAACCGTATTCCTGCCCGCCCGGGCGGGACCCTCCCAAAGGTAAAAAAGGCCATGCCGCTTACGCGCGCATGGCCTTTCCGTGCGTGGCGCGCCGGACGCATACCGGACGTCAGACCGGCATGTTCATCATTTCCTGATAGGCCGCCGCCAGGCGGTTGCGCACCTGCACGGTGGTCTGGAACGAAATGTTGGCCTTCTGCATGTCGATCATCACGTCGTTGAGCGACACGCCGGGCTTGCCCACTTCGAAGGCCTCGGCCTGGCCGTAGGCGCGTTCCTGGGTGGCGTTCAGGCGTTGCAGCGAGCGTTGCAGTTCGCCCGCAAAGCCCGCTGTGGCCGCCGAATTCGCGGCCTGGGAGGTGGTTCCGCCGCCAGCCACCTGCGCCAGGCCGCGCAGTTGGTGGAGCATGCCCTCGATGGAAGAAATGGTCATGGCACGTACAGGTTGGTCAGTCGGGACAGGATCAATGTGACGAAAACACTACTCGCCATCCTGTTTCAGCCCTCGCACTGTACTGGCCGCCCGCTTCCTTCCAAAGGCTGAAATCGGCGGAAAAACATCGCCTATTCAGCCGATTGTTCCTCGGCCGTCTGCCCGATCATCGCTACCGTGCCGGATCTGGCGGATCGACGCGTTTCTTGTCTCGCCGCCTGACTCCATGGAATTCAACTAACGCGGGGAGTGCGCGTGTTTTTTCAGCAGCGTAAAGTGAGCCGTGCCGAGATGATTAACGGCAGCGAAGGCCTGAGTGGTAAGGGCAGGGAATGCCCGGCCAAGCCGGAGACGCGCGCATGAACGCGGCCGCCACCCTGCCGAACGGCGCGGCCCTGGTCGAAAAGCTCAAGGGCAATCCGCGTCTGCCCCTGATGCTGGGCGGCGCGGCGCTGGTTGCCGCCATTGCCGTGGGCGTCATGTGGTCGCGCCAGCCGGACTACAAGGTGCTGTACACCAACCTGTCCGAGCGCGACGGTGGTGCAGTGATCCAGTCGCTGCAGCAGATGAACGTGCCGTACAAGTTCGCCGAAGGCGGCGGCGCCGTCATGGTGCCGGCCGACAAGGTTGCCGAGACGCGCCTGCGCCTGGCCAGCCAGGGCCTGCCCAAGAGCGGTACCACGGGCATGGAACTGATGGACAACCAGAAGTTCGGCATCAGCCAGTTTGCCGAGCAGGTGAACTACCAGCGCGGCCTGGAAGGCGAGCTGGCCCGTTCGATCGAATCGATCGGCGCCGTGCAGTCGGCCCGCGTGCACCTGGCCATCCCCAAGCCCACGCTGTTCGTGCGCGAACGCCAGAAGCCCACCGCGTCGGTGGTGCTGCAGCTCTACCCGGGCCGGGCCGTTGACGAAGGCCAGGTGGCCGCGATCACGCACCTGGTGTCGTCGAGCGTACCCGAACTGACCCCGAAATCGATCTCCATCGTCGACCAGCACGGCAACCTGCTGTCCGGCAGCAGCGACCGTTCGATGGACGCCACCCAGCTCAAGTTCGTGCAGCAGGTGGAACAGAGCTACGTCAAGCGCGTGGAATCGATCCTGGCCCCGATCCTCGGCAAGGACAACGTCCACGCCCAGGTCACGGCCGATATCGACTTCTCGTCGGTCGAACATACCGACGAGAGCTTCAAGCCGAACCAGGACCCGACCAAGGCGGCCATCCGCAGCCAGCAGACCAGCGAATCGAACCAGCAGGGTGGTTCCGGCGTGGGTGGCGTGCCCGGCGCGCTGTCCAACCAGCCGCCCGCCGCCGCCGTGGCCCCGGTCACCACGCCGCAGCCGCCGCGCCAGCCCGGCCAGCCGAACCCGCCGGCCCAGGCGCAGCCCAACCAGGCCACGCAGACCGCCGAAAAGACCGGCCCGAGCAGCAACCGCCGCGACGCCACCACCAACTACGAGCTCGACCGTACCGTGCGCCACGTGCAGCAGGCGCCGGGCGGCGTGAAGCGCCTGTCGGTGGCCGTGGTGGTGAACTACCGCAGCAAGGTCGACGCCAAGGGCAAGCCGGTCACCGAGGCGCTGTCCGCCAAGGAACTGGCCCAGATCGAGAACCTGACCAAGGAAGCGATGGGCTTCTCGGCCGATCGCGGCGATTCGCTGAACGTGGTCAACAGCCCGTTCACGGCCGACAACAAGACGGAACCGGAACTGCCGCTCTGGAAGCAGCCGCAGATGATCGACCTGGCCAAGACCGGTGTCGGCTACCTGCTGCTGGCCCTGCTGGCGATGTTCCTGTGGTTCAAGGTGGCGCGTCCGGTGCTGCGCAAGTACACCACGCCGGCCCTGCCTGCCACCACCGAGGCCACGGACGCCACCGCAGCCGAAGCCGCGCTGCCGCCGCCGGAAGAGGAAACCAATCCGGAAGTGCTGCGCCTGGCCGCGAAATATGAAAGCGATCTCGCCCTGGTGCGTGACGCCGCGCAACGCGACCCGCGCCTGGTCGCCAGCGTAATCAAGACCTGGATGGCAAATGACGAAGGCTAACGCTAGCAAGGGAGCGGCCGACAAGGGCCTGCAGAAGAGCGCCATCCTGATGATGGCGGTGGGCGAGGATTCGGCCGCCGAGGTGTTCAAGCACCTGTCACCGCGCGAAGTGCAGCAGCTGGGCTCCGCCATGGCCAACCTGTCGGCCGTGACCCGCGAGGAAATGGCCGAGGTGCTGGCCGAGTTCCGCGGCGAGACCGAGCAGTACCTGGCCCTGAACGTCGATTCGAGCTCGTTCATCAAGAGCGTGCTGAACAAGGCGCTGGGCGAGGAACGCGCGCTGTCGGTGATCGAGGACATCCTGGAATCGCGCGATCCGGGCGGTGGCATCGATTCGCTGAACTGGATGGAAGCCAACACGGTGGCCGAGCTGATCAAGGACGAACACCCGCAGATCATCGCCACCATCCTGATCCACCTGGACCGCCAGAAGTCGTCCGAAGTGCTGGGCTTCTTCACCGAACGCCTGCGCAACGACGTGGTACTGCGTATCGCCACGTTCGGCGGCGTGCAGCCGGGCGCGCTGCAGGAACTGACCGACGTGCTGACCAAGCTGCTGGCAGGCCAGAGCCTGAAGCGCAGCCGCATGGGCGGTGTCCGCACGGCGGCCGAGATCATCAACCTGATGAGCACGGCCCACGAGGAAGCGGTGATCGACGGCGTGCGTACGCACGACGCCGACCTGGCGCAGAAGATCATCGACGAGATGTTCCTGTTCGAGAACCTGATGGAAGTGGACGACCGCGGCATCCAGCGCGTGCTCAAGGAAGTGGCCACCGAATCGCTGATCGTCGCGCTCAAGGGCGCGCAGCAGGAACTGCGCGACAAGTTCATCCGCAACATGTCGACGCGTGCCGGCGAAATGCTGCGCGAGGACCTGGAAGCCCTGGGTCCGGTGCGTGTGTCGCAGGTCGAGGCCGAACAGAAGGCCATCCTGCAGGTGGTGAGACGCCTGGCCGAGGCCGGCGAAGTCCAGATTGGCGGAGGCGACGATGCCTACGTTTGAACGCGGCTTTGCCGCAGGCCGCGGCCCGGGCCGCGGCGATCCCGGGTTCTTTGGCGCGCCCAGCGCGCCCCAGGGCGCCGGCGGTCTTTCGGAAAAGCCATCCGGCGGGCTCTCCGGTGGACTCACCAATGTCCACCGCAGCGACGAAGGCTTCCAGGGTTTCGAGGCGCCCGTGCGGTCCAGCCTGGGCGGCGACGCCTGGAAACGCTGGCAGCCCGAATCGCTTGACCCGCGCGACGCGCTGAAGAAGGCGCTGGCCGCGCAGTTGCCGGTCGAGCCCCCGCCTCCGCCGCCGATCGACTTTGCCGCGCTGGACGCCATGCGCGACGGCGCCCGCAAGGAAGGCTACGCGCAGGGCTACACCCAGGGCCAGACCCAGGGCTACGGCGACGGCCACCGCGAAGGCTATGCCCGCGGGCTGGAATCGGCCCGCAGCGAAGCCGCCCGCCTGCAGGAACTGGCCGGCAACTTCCGCGACGCGCTGGGCCGTGTCGATATGGAAATCTCCGACGCGCTGATTTCGCTTGCGCTCGACGTGGCACGCCAGCTGGTGCGCAAGACGATGGAAATCGATCCGGCCGCGCTGGTGCCGGCCGCGCGCGAACTGATCAACGCCGAGCCGCCGCTGTCCGGCGCGCCCTGCCTGCTGCTCAACCCCGAGGACGTGGCGCTGGTGGAGACCCACCTGAAGGGCGAGCTCGAAGCCGCCGGCTGGACGGTGCGCGCCGATGCCACCGTGGCGCGCGGCGGCTGCATCGCCAGCGCCGCCAGCGGCGAACTCGACGGCACGCTGGCCACGCGCTGGGAGCGCGTGATCAAGGCCCTGGGCCGCAACGATCCGTGGGAGCCCCCGCATGCATGATCCCCAGGCGACGGCGCCAGACACCGCCTCCGCTGCCGCCCATACCGGCCGCTGGCGCGATGCGCTGGCCACCGCTTCGTCGAACATCGCCGAGATCGACAGCAAGCGTGCCTGCGGCCGACTGACGCGTGCCGCCGGCCTGGTACTGGAAGCCGTGGGGCTGCGCATGCCCGTGGGCAGCGACTGCCTGATCGAACTGCCGGGCGGCCAGCATTCGCATGGCGGCCCGCGCACGGCCGAAGCCGAAGTCGTGGGCTTTGGCTCCGATCGCCTCTACCTGATGCCGCAATCCGACGTGGCCGGCCTGGTGCCGGGCGCCCGCGTCTATCCGCTGGAACCGTCGCCGCTGCCCAAGGGCGTGAGCGCCCCGCGCGAGCCGGGCTCGAAGCGCCTGCCCGTGGGCGATGGCCTGCTGGGCCGGGTGCTGGACGCAGCCGGACGTCCGCTAGACGGGCTGGGCCCGATCACCGCCGCCAGCGAAGTGCCGCTGTCGGGCGCGCAGATCAACCCGCTGATGCGTGCCCCGATCGAAACGGTGCTCGATACCGGCGTGCGCGCCATCAACGGCATGCTGACCGTTGGCCGCGGCCAGCGCATGGGCCTGTTCGCAGGCTCCGGCGTGGGCAAGTCCGTGCTGCTGGGCATGATGGCCCGCTACACGAACGCCGACGTGATCGTGGTTGGCCTGATCGGCGAACGCGGCCGCGAAGTGAAGGAATTCATCGAGAACATCCTCGGCGAGGAAGGCCGCAAGCGATCGGTGGTGGTGGCCGCGCCGGCCGATTGCTCGCCGCTGCTGCGCATGCAGGGCGCCGCCTACGCGACGCGCCTGGCAGAGTATTTCCGCGACAAGGGCCAGCACGTGCTGCTGATCATGGATTCGCTGACCCGTTACGCGATGGCCCAGCGCGAGATCGCCCTGGCCATCGGCGAGCCGCCGGCCACCAAGGGCTATCCGCCTTCGGTGTTCGCCAAGCTGCCGACGCTGGTGGAGCGCACCGGCAACGGCCCCGAAGGCGGCGGCTCGATTACCGCCTTCTATACCGTGCTGACCGAAGGCGACGACCAGCAGGACCCGATTGCCGATTCGGCGCGCGCCATTCTCGACGGCCATATCGTGCTGTCGCGCAGCCTGGCCGAAGCGGGCCACTACCCGGCCATCGACGTGGAAGCGTCGATCAGCCGTGCCATGACCGCCTTGATCGAACCGCCGCAATTTGCCTCCGTGCGGCGATTCAAGCAGTTGATGTCGCGCTACCAGCGCAATCGCGACCTGATCAGCGTGGGCGCCTACGTGCCCGGCAACGATCCGGAGCTGGACCTCGCGATCCGCCTGCATCCGCGCATGGAGGCATTCCTGCAGCAGGACATCCACGAGCGCGCCGACTACGAGGTGTCGATCGCCCAGCTGCACGCGACCATCGGAGCAACCCACCATGGCTAAGACATCGCCGATCCACACCCTGGCCGACATCGCCCAGGACAATACGGACAAGGCCACGCGCGAGCTGGGCCGGCTGCAGGGCCTGCGCACGCAGGCCCTGCAGCAGTTGCACGCGTTGACCGAGTACCGTCACGAGTACCGCGCGCGCATGCAGGTCATTGCTGCCGAAGGCATGACGTCCAGCCGATGGCAGGATTTCTCGCGCTTTCTCGACTCGCTGGACCATGCCATCCGCCAGCAGACCGCCGCGCTGGACAAGGCCGAGGCCGACCTGCTGGCCGGCCGCGCCAACTGGCAGCAGCAGAAGCGCCGCCAGAATTCCTTCGACACGCTGATCACGCGCGCCGAAGTGCGCGAACAACAGATCGCCACGCGCCGCGAACAGCGGGCCAACGACGAATACGCGGCCCGCATCGCACGCCAGCCGGCGAGCGGCCAGAACTGACCTGCCAAAGACCACAATGATCGATATCAGCCAGATCGTCGGCAACACCGCCGCAGCCCTCGGAAACCTCAAGTCGCCGGACGCCGGCAAGGTTGGCGATGCCAACCCGTTCCAGGATGCGCTGTCGCGCGCACGCCAGGATGGTCAGCAGTCCGCGCCGGCCGCCGCGCAGGCCAAGGTCCCGGCCAAGGATGGCAAGCAGGCCGACGCATCGAAGGGCAGCGCCGCGCAAAAGCCGCAGCAGCCCGCCGCCAACAATGCGCTGCCGCAGAAGGACACCGGCAAGGTGGCCGCCAAGGGCGAGCCGAAGACCGACGAGGCCAAGGATGGCGAGACCGACGACACCGCATCGACCGATGCGGCAGCGGCCGCCGCCGCACTGGCCGCTGCCGCGCTGCTGACGCAGCCCCCGGTCCCGCAGGCCCCTGCCGCCGCCAGCACGGCCGGCGTCGACACCAGTGCGATCAACGGCCTGCCGACGCTGCCGTCGGCATCGGGCACGGCGCAGGGCGCCAGCGCATCCGCTGCCGCCGCTGCCGCCGCGGCCTCCGCATCCACCGCAGCCGCCGCGGCCGATCCGGCCGCCGATGCCGCGGCCTTGCAGGCACAGGCCGAAGCCAGGCTGCCTGCCGCCACCGTGGACACGGCCGCCAAGGGCGCCACCGCCAGTCCGGCCGACACGCTGGCGCTGATCGCCCAGCAACGCGCCACGCTGCAGAACACCGCACCGACGACTGCGGACAAGATCGCCGCCACCGTCACCGCGCCGGCCCAGGCCGCCGCACAGGACGCCCGTGGCCAGGGCGCCGGCCACCAGCATGCAAACCTGGGCCATCAGAACCAGCCGGCCCTGACGCCGGCCGGCGACGCCCCGGCCAGCCAGCCGGCGCAGGCCCCGGTCACGCCGTTCGCCGTCGCACAGGCCAGCGCACGCACCGGTGAAGGCGTGGACACGGGCGCGACGAATGCCAGCAGCGCCGCCACCATCGCGTCGGCCCTTGCCGCCCAGACGCCGGCCCAGGCCGCCCAGGCCAACGCCGCCGCCGTTGCCGCGCGCCCGGTCATCGCCCCGAACGTCGGCGACAGCCAGTGGTCGCAGGCACTGGGCCAGCAGATGGTGCGCCTGTCCACCCAGGGCAACCAGACCGCCGAACTCGATCTGAACCCGCCCAACCTGGGTCCGCTGAAGGTGGTGCTGAACGTGGTCAACGATCAGGCCCAGGCGCAGTTCGTATCGCCGCACCAGGCCGTGCGCGCCGCCGTGGAGGCCGCGCTGCCGCACCTGCGCACGTCGATGGCCGAAGCGGGCATCCAGCTTGGCCAGACATCGGTGGGCGCCGACAGCTTTGCGCAAGCCAACTCGGGTGGCCAGCAACAGCAGCCGCAACGCCAGGCCGGCAACGGCGGCAGCTTCGGCCAGGCCATGGGCTTCGGCAACGACACGGCGGCGCCTGCCGCTCCCGCCACACCGCGCGCCCCGCGCACCCTGGCACGTGGCGAGGTCGATACGTTCGCCTGACGCACTGGGTCGTGCCGACCCCGCAAAGCCCGCCCTTCCCCCCGTCTTGCGGGAAGGCGGGCTTTTTTCATGCTGGCAACCCGGAACTTAAGCGCGCACGGGGCGGTCATTTGAGCGACGATATCCCCGCCCGTCCACTCGATCCCTCGCCCCCTGGCCAATGACCATGCCCAGCCTTCGCCCGCCCCTCGTTCGTCCGACCCAGCTTGCCGCGCTCGCGCTGGCGGCCACCTTCGCAACCCTCACCACCCTCGCCCCGCCCGTCCACGCGGCGGCCGGCGCCACCGATGGCGGCCCCGCCTACGGCCCCGAGCTGGAAGGCTTCGACTACCCCTATCCGGTCCAACGCTACAAGTTCTCGTCGCAGGGACAGCCCCTGGAGATGGCGTTCATGGACGTCAAACCCGAAAAGCCGAACGGCCGGGCCGTGGTGCTGCTGCACGGCAAGAACTTCTGCGGCGCCACGTGGCAGGAGACCATCCGCCAGCTCGGCGGCGCCGGATACCGGGTGGTGGCGCCCGATCAGGTGGGCTTCTGCAAGTCGACCAAACCGGCGCACTACCAGTACACGTTCCAGCAACTGGCGCGCAACACGCACGACCTGCTGGCATCGATCGGCATTCGCGACGTCACCGTGATGGGGCACTCCACCGGCGGCATGCTGGCCATGCGCTATGCGCTGATGTATCCGCAGGACACGAAGCAGCTGGTGCTGGTGAACCCGATCGGGCTGGAGGACTGGAAGGCCAAAGGTGTGCCCTCGCTATCGGTGGACCAGTGGTACGCCCGCGAGCTGAACACCACGGCCGATCGCATCCGCAACTACGAAAAGTCCACGTACTACGTGAACCAATGGAAGCCGGAATACGAGCCGTGGGTGCAGATGCTGGCTGGCATGTATCGCGGCCCGGGCAAGCAGATCGTGGCATGGAACTCCGCCCTGCTCTACGACATGATCTACACCCAGCCCGTGGTCTATGAAATGGGCGCCATCCAGGCCCCCACGCTGCTGATGATCGGCGACAAGGACACCACGGCCATCGGCAAGGACGCCGCCCCGGCCGACGTGCAGCCAAAGCTGGGCCGCTACCCCGAGCTGGCCCAGACCACGGCCAAGGCCATCCCGAACACGACGCTGGTGGAATTCCCCGAAATGGGCCACGCCCCGCAGATGCAGGACCCGGCGGCGTTTCACAAGGCCTTGCTGGAAGGGATGGAGAAGGCGCAAATACGCTAAATTGGGCGCATTCCCCGCCCCGATGTGCGGTTGCCATGACCTTCGAGCTCTTCGACGCCCTTCCTGCCGATCCCGATACGCCGCCAGCCGTTGAGCCGTTGGGGCCCGGTGCCGTTGTCCTGCGGGGCTTTGCGCGTGACATCGGGCCCGCGCTGCTGCAGGCGGTGGGCGAAGTCAGCGCCGGCTCACCGTTCCGGCACCTGATCACGCCGGGCGGGCTGCGGATGTCGGTGGCGATGACCAATTGTGGCGAGCACGGCTGGGTGTCCGACCGTACCGGTTATCGCTATGACCCGGTCGATCCCGATACCGGGCGGCCCTGGCCGGACATGCCCGGCACTTTCCGGCGCCTGGCGCTCGATGCCGCCGAGGCGGCCGGGTATCCCGGTTTTGTGCCCGATGCGTGCCTGATCAACCGCTATCTGCCCGGTACACGGCTTTCACTACATCAGGACCGCGATGAACTCGACTTGCGGGCGCCCATCGTGTCGGTGTCGCTGGGCTTGCCGGCCATCTTTCTGTGGGGCGGCCTGCGCCGGGCCGACCGCCCGTCGCGGGTGCGGCTGGCGCATGGCGACGTGGTGGTCTGGGGCGGCCCCTCGCGGCTGGTGTTCCACGGCATCGCGCCGCTTGCCGCGGGGGACCACGCGCTGACCGGCGACGCACGCATCAACCTGACGTTCCGCAAAACACGCTGACCCGCGCGCGGCAGTTGCCCGCTTCATCAGACAACCATACGATAGCGGCTCAGCACTTTCGCTCATAAAACAAGACCGGCGTCCCAGGCGACCGGCCCCGCTCGCGAGACAGATCCCAGATGTCAGCCACACCCGGCAGCGCCGAAGCACGCCCCGAAGCCACACCCCCGACACCCCCTTCCGCTCCCAAGCCCGCGCCACTGGCCGGCCGCCCTGCCGATTCGATCCGTGCCGCGCTGCTGATCGGCGCCTGCATCAGCGCCGTCTGGATTGCGGGCAGCGCCCTGCACGCCCCGCCGGCGCTGATCTGGGCCGGCGCGCTGGTGCTGTCGACCGTATCCTGCTGGGCCGTTGGCGTGCTGCCCGAACCCACGGCCACGCTGCTGTTCTTCCTGTCAGCGGTGGTGTTCCATATCGCACCGCCCACCGTGGTGTTTTCGGGATTCACGTCCACGGCATGGTGGCTGATGTTCGGTGGCGCCGTGACCGGCGTGGCGCTGCGCAGTACCGGGCTGGCGCTGCGGCTGGCGGACATCATCTTCCACAAGCGGGTGGGCACTTACCCTCAGGTGATCACCACGGTGGCACTGAGCGCGGTCGGGCTGGCGTTCCTGATGCCCTCCACCACCGGCCGCGTGCTGCTGCTGATGCCGATCGTGCTCGCACTGGCCGACCGGCTGGGCTTCGCTGCCGGGTCCAACGGCCGCATCGGCATGGTGATGACCGTGGCGGCGGCCAGCTACATGCCGCCCACCACCATCCTGCCGGCCAACATCCCGAACAGCGTGCTGCTGGGCGCGGCCAGCTCGCTCTATCACATCAACCTCAGCTACGGCAGCTACCTGCTGCTGCATTTCCCGGTGCTGGGCGCGCTGAAGACCGTGGTGCTGATCTGGGTCATCTGCAAGCTGTTCCCGGAAAATGGTCCGATGCCGGCGCAAGCGCCAGTCACGCAGACCGCGATGGGGGCCCAGGAGCGCGTGCTGGCCATCATCCTGGCGCTGGCCGTGGCCGGGTTCGCCACCGACGCGTGGCATGGCATCTCGCCAGCCTGGATTTCGCTGGCCGCGTGCATCGTCTGCCTGCTGCCCGGCATCGGCCTGGTATCGCCCAAGGCGCTGACCGAGCAGGTGCATCTGGTACCGCTGATCTATGTGGCCGGCTTTCTGGGGCTCGGGGCCGTGGTGGAATCCACCGGACTGGGCAGCGCCATCAGTGCCGGCCTGCTTCAGGTGCTGCCGCTGACACCCGGTCATACGGCGGCCAACGTGGGCACCATCGGCGCCATGGGTGCGGTACTGGGCCTGATGTCGACGCTGCCCGCACTGCCGGCCGTGCTCACGCCGCTGGCGCGCGACCTGGCCAATGCGACGGGGCTGCCGCTGGAATCGGTGCTGATGCTGCAGGTGCCGGTGTTCTCGACGGTGTTCTTCCCGTACCAGTCGCCGCCGATCGTGATTGCGATGCAGCTCGGGGGCGTAGGCTTGCGGCACGGCACGCGGCTTTGCCTGACGATGGCCGCCATCACGCTGGTGGTGTTGCTGCCGCTCGATTACCTCTGGTGGAAGCTGCTGGGCTATCTGCCCTGACGGGCCGGGCGCGGCCCAGGCAGGCCGGCGCTGGCTACCATTCGAGCTTCTCCAGCAACGCATCGCGCACGGCGCGGGGCTCGACGATCAGATCCATGCCGTAGGCCCCCAGCAGCGCCAGCAACTGGGCAACGCTGATGGTCTCCGGATTCAGCTCCATATGGGAAATGCGGCTCTGGCTGATGGCCAGCCGTGCGGCGGCGTCGGCCTGGGTCAGGCCGGCGATCTTGCGCGCGCCCTGGAGCACCTGCCCCAGTTGATCGCTGCTGGTAATGGTGACTCTGGCGGACATCCTGGTCTACCCGGCAATAAATACCTCCGAAATCTATCAATTTCCGCCAGCAATCGACAAATCCTTCGTGATTGACGAATGCATTGAAGCTGTCATTACCCATGTAGTGGGTAGATGGCGGGCGAGCCGTTGCCAAAAACAAACGCCCTGACCCGATTCGGGCTAACGGGTGGCGGTTTTAGCGCAGGTAGTCGCGGAAGCGCGAGCGGATGTCCTCGACGTTGGCCAGCGTGCCGGTCAGGTGGTCGCGCAGCGCGGTCTCGGCGGCGGCCACGTCGCCGGCGGCGATGGCGTCGACGATCGCGGTATGGTCGCGCAGCACCGCATTGGCCTTGCCCGGAATCGGCAGGTGCAGCCGGCGCAGGCGGTCCAGATGGCCGCTCTGGCGGCGCACCAGCCCGAACAGGTCCGGCACGGCGGCGGCCTCGTAGAGCTGGCGATGGAAATACTGGTCGTTGGCGGTGAATTCGGCCAGGTCGTCAAGTTCCAGCATGCGCTGCTGGCGTGCCACCGTGGCGCGCAGCCGTTCCACCAGGCCCACATCGGGCGCGCCGGCCAGGGTCCGGACGATCTCCACTTCCACCGAGCGGCGCAGAAAGTGCGCCTGCCGCGCCAGCGCCACATCGATGCGGCTCACGCGCGTGGCGTGCTGGGGAAACACATCGACCAGCCCTTCCTCGGCCAGCCGCATCAGCGCATCGCGCACCGGCGTCTGGCTGATGCCGTATTGCAGCGCCAGTTCGGGGCGCGACAGCACCGTGCCCGGCGGCAGCGCCATCGAGATGATCTGCTCGCGCATATGCTCGAACACCTGCGGCGCCGCCTGGCGCGTGCGGTCGAACTGGAACTGCGCGGACGGGTTGGGAAGCGTGGCGGCCATGCGTAAATGACTGGAATGTTGCGCGCGATTCTAGCCGAACCGCTGCGGAAATCCCTGCGTTGACGTACTAATATATTAGTGCTTTAATTCCCGAAACCCCAGTCGTCGTACAACTACGCGACCGGCAGGATTCCAGTGGAAGAGACAACGATGACGGCACATAAGAAAACGCCGGACCAGCTGCGCAGCGCGCGCTGGTTCGCACCCGACGACTTGCGCTCGTCCGGGCATCGCTCCCGGATCATGCAGATGGGCTACGCGCCCGATGAATGGATGGGCAAGCCGCTCATCGCCATCATCAACACATGGTCCGACATCAACCCCTGCCACGCGCACTTCAAGCAGCGCGTGGACGACGTGAAGCGCGGCATCCTGCAGGCCGGTGGTTTCCCCGTGGAACTACCGGCCATTTCTTTGTCCGAGAGCTCGGTCAAGCCAACCACCATGCTCTACCGCAACCTGCTGGCCATCGAGACCGAAGAGCTGATCCGCTCGCATCCGATCGACGGCGCGGTGCTGATGGGCGGATGCGACAAGACCACCCCGGGCCTGCTGATGGGCGCCACCAGCGCCGGCGTGCCCGCCATCTACGTGCCCGCCGGCCCCATGCTGCGCGGCAACTACAAGGGCCAGGTGCTGGGATCGGGCTCCGACGCCTGGAAGTTCTGGGACGAGCGCCGCGCCGGCAATATCAGCAAGACCGAGTGGATCGGCATCGAGGGCGGCATCGCGCGCAGCCACGGCACGTGCATGACGATGGGCACGGCCAGCACGATGACCGCGATTGCCGAGACCATCGGCATGACGCTGCCCGGCGCATCGTCGATTCCGGCGGCCGACGCCAACCACATCCGCATGTGCTCCGAGGCCGGCCGGCGCATCGTCGGCATGGTCTGGGAAGACCTGACGCCGCAACGCATCCAGACCCACGCATCGTTCCAGAACGCGATTGCCGTGGCCATGGCGATGGGCTGCTCCACCAACGCCATCATCCACGTGATTGCCATGGCGCGCCGCGCCGGCCACGACATCGGCCTCGACGACTTCGACCGCGCCAGCCGCCAGGTGCCGGTGATCGCCAACATCCGGCCCAGCGGCGACACCTACCTGATGGAGGATTTTTTCTACGCGGGCGGATTGCCGGCGCTGATGAACCGTATCCGCGACAAGCTTCACCTCGACGCCCCCACGGTCACGGGCCGCACGCTGGGCGAGAACATCGCGGGCGCCGAAGTCCACAACGACGACGTGATCCGCACCTGCGAGAACGCGCTGTACCAGGAAGGCGCGCTGGCCGTGCTGCGCGGCAATATCGCGCCCGACGGCTGCGTGATCAAGCCCAGCGCGTGCGAGAAGCGATTCTTCAAACATACGGGCCCGGCACTGGTGTTCGACGACTACCCGTCGATGAAGGCCGCTGTCGAGAACGAGGACCTCGACGTCACGGCCGACCACATCCTGATCCTGCGCAACGCCGGCCCGCAGGGCGGCCCCGGCATGCCCGAGTGGGGCATGCTGCCGATCCCGAAAAAGCTCGTGAAGCAGGGCGTGCGCGACATGCTGCGGATGTCCGATGCGCGCATGAGCGGCACCAGCTACGGCGCCTGCATCCTGCACGTGGCGCCCGAAGCCTACATCGGGGGCCCCTTCGCCCTGGTGAAGACGGGCGACCTGATCTCTGTCGATATCGAACGGCGCAGCATCCATCTGGAAGTGTCCGACGCGGAACTGGCCGCGCGCCGCGCCGCATGGACCCCGCTGCCCCCGCGCTATATGCGCGGCTACGGCTACATGTTCTCGCGCCATGTGCGCCAGGCCAACGACGGCTGCGATTTCGACTTCCTGCAAACCGATTTCGGCGAGCCCGTGGGCGAACCGAGCATCTACTGAGGCCACCCCATGACCCCGCTCGGTTCCGGTCTGCGCGACGCGCTGAAGACCGTCAGCACCGCCACGCTTTGCACCGCGCTGTTCAAGCGCGGCCTGCGCAACCAGTTCATCCAGGACGTGCGCCCGCTCAACCCCGACGCCGGCACGATGGTCGGCGAAGCGTTCACGCTGCGCTATATCCCGGCGCGCGAGGACCTGAATCCCATCACCGTGTTCCAGGACCCGAACCATCCGCAGCGCCAGGCCATCGAGCAGTGCCCACCCGGCGCCGTGCTGGTGATCGACAGCCGCAAGGACGCGCGCGCCGCATCGGCCGGTTCGATCCTGGTCACGCGGCTGATGCAGCGCGGCGGGGCGGGCATCGTCACCGACGGCGGCTTCCGCGATTCGCCCGAGATCGCGCAGATGGCCATGCCCGCCTACCACCACCGTCCGTCGGCGCCCACCAACCTGACGCTGCACCAGGCGCTGGAATTCAACGTGCCGATCGGCTGCGGCGACGTGGCGGTGTTCCCCGGCGATGTGATCGTGGGCGATGCCGAAGGCGTGGTCGTCATTCCGTGGCACATCGCCGAGGAGGTCGCCGCCGAGGCCGTGGAAATGACCGCGTTCGAGGACTTCGTGACCGAGGAAGTGCGCAACGGGCGCTCGATCATCGGGCTCTATCCGCCGACTACCGCGCAGGCACGCGACGATTTCGCGGCCTGGCGCAAGGCGCGCGGCCGCTGACGCGCAGTCCCAGACATAGAAACCTAAAACAATTCCGGAGACAAACCCATGTTGAAGACTGCCCGCATTGCCGCCGCGGCCCTGGCCGTCACGGCTGCCTTTGGCGCCCACGCGCAGGGCGAATGGCCGACCCGGCCCGTCACCATCATCGTGCCGTTCACGCCCGGCGGCGGCACCGACATCGGCACGCGGCTCGTCGCCCAGCGGCTGGCGCAGATCTGGAGCCAGCCGGTGGTGGTGGATAACCGCCCCGGCGCCGCCGGCAACGTCGGCCTGGAACTGACCGCGCGCGCCAAACCCGATGGCTACACGCTGGTGGCCGGCAACGTCGGCACGCAGTCGATCAACCCGTTCCTGTACAAGAAGCTCAACTACAAGCCCGACAGCTTCGTGCCGGTGACGATGATGGCCGAACTGCCGTTCGCACTGGTGGTCACGCCGGGCCTGCCCGCGAAAACGCCGAAGGAACTGGTGGCGCTGGCCAAGGCCAAGCCCGGCACGCTGACGTTCGCCAGTTCCGGCACGGGGGGGTCGCCGCACCTGTCCGGCGAGATCTTCAAGGCCGCCACCGGCACCGACATGCTGCACGTGCCCTACAAGGGCGGCGGCGCGGCCATGACCGACCTGATGGCCGGCAACGTGGACATGCTGTTCGCGTCGATCCTCGAAACCACCGGCCACGTGAAGGCCGGCAAGCTGCGTGCGCTGGCCGTGACCGGCCACGTGCGTTCGCCGTCGATGCCCGATGTGCCCACGCTGGCCGAGGCCGGCATCCAGAACGCCGAGTCGGGTTCCTGGGTGGGCCTGCTGGCGCCCGCCGGCACGCCGAAGGACATCGTCGACAAGATCGCCGCCGACGTGAAGAAGGTGGTGGCCATGCCGGAGGTGAAGAAGCAGCTGATCGAACAGGGTGCGATTCCCGTCGGCAGCACCCCGCAGCAGTTTGCCGAGACCATTGCCAACGACCGCAAGCGTTACGCAAGGATCATCGCCGATAATCACCTGAGCGCCGACTGACCCCGCGCGCCCGGACACTTCCATCAGAAAAGGACTCTTCTCGCATGAAACCCCGCCTCCTGCAGCACGGCCGGCTCCCGGAACAGACCGAAGCCCGTCTGGCCGAGCATTTCGACGTGCATCCGCTCTGGGCCGAAAGCGATCCTGCCGCCTACCTGGCGCAGCACGGTGGCGAGTTCGTGGCAATGACCACGCGCGCCGCCACCGGCGTGGACGCCGCGATGCTGGCCACGCTGCCGAACCTGCGCGTGATTTCCAGCTTCGGCGTGGGCCTGGACAAGCTGGACCTGGACACCGCCCGCGCACGCGGCATTGCCGTGGGCTACACGCCCGACGTGCTCAACGACTGCGTGGCCGACACCGCGTTCGCGCTGCTGATGGACGCCGCACGCCAGGTCAGCGCCGCCGACCGCTACGTGCGCCGTGGCGACTGGCTCAAGGGCCCGTATCCGCTGACCACGCGCGTCAGCGGCAAGCGGCTGGGCATCGTCGGCATGGGCCGCATCGGCCGCGTCATCGCCAAACGGTCGAGCGGCTTCGACATGGCGGTGCGCTACTACGGCCGCAAGGCGCAGGAAGGGGTGCCCTATGGCTTCGAGCCGTCGCTCCAGGCGCTGGCCGAGTGGGCCGATTTTCTGGTGATCGCCGCTTCGGGCGGGCCCGAGACGCGCCACCTGGTGTCCGCCGACGTACTGAAGGCGCTGGGTCCGAAGGGCTATCTGATCAATATCGCCCGCGGCACGGTGGTGGATGAAGCCGCGCTGGTCGATGCCCTGACGCACAAGCGCATTGCCGGCGCCGGGCTGGACGTGTTCGAGCACGAACCCAAGGTGCCCGAAGCCCTGTTCGCGCTGGACAACGTGGTGCTGCTGCCGCACGTGGCCAGCGGCACGCACGAGACCCGGGCGGCAATGGCCGGGCTGGTGTTCGACAACCTGCAGAGCTTCTTCGCCACCGGCGCGGTCCTGAAGTCGGCCGTCTGAGCGCCGTCCAACGGGCGGCCGACGTCGAAAAGCGTAGCCGGGGCGACACAGCGCGGAATGACTGCGCCCGCGCCCCAGCGTTACCTGCCTCCGTCTGCCCTGATCTGCACCCTCTGCACCCTCTGCCCCCTCTGCCGCCTCTGCCGCTGGCCGCTGCGGCGGCCCGCCTGTCTGGCCTCCTGTCGATCCGTCGCATGTGAGGCCTTCGCCACTGTCAAGCCTGCCACCCCCCGCCATCGGGATGAATCCGGGCGTAGACGAATATCCCTTACCCTGTGGTCACGGTTGTGCCGCCTGTCGGGCGACGGCCCCGCGTGTCGCCGTCGGCATGGCACAAACAGGCGCAAAGTATCAAACGTGAGCGGTGATTGTTAGCTATGCTCCCCAGAGCAGGCAGGCGATTTGTGGTGCCAAAACGCAAGACTTCCCCGCTCCAGATATCAGACAACACTGACAAGACTGTCGAATCCGGTTTGTGTGGTGGTGAATGGGACGGCGCGCACCGCGCCGTGGGCGCCCGCCGTGGCGCACTCTCCTGAGGGCTCCCGATGCAGCGCAGCTGGTTCCTGGTGGTGACGATCGTGCTGGCGACGATGGCCACGCTGTTCCCGGTGGGGATCGGCGTGTTCATGGCCCAGCTCGAAGCCAGCCGGCGCGAATCGGAGCAGTTGAGCGTGTTCGCCGATGCGGCTGTCACGCGCGCCGAGACGGTCATGACCCAGGCACTCAATGCACTGCAGGACCTGGAATCGCTGCGCGAGGACCCCTGCTCGGCGTCGCACCTGGTGGAGATGCGGCGCATCACCTATACCTATCGGCATATCCAGGATGCGGGCGCCTACCGGGGCGGCAAGCGGCTTTGCTCGGCCCTGCTGGGCGCGGTGCAGGCCGACCAGTTCATCCTGCCGCCGCCCGACTGGCGCACGCCAGACGGCCTCGATTACTGGTTCGACCAGCCCAACCCGTTTGCCGCGCCACGCCGATCGATGCTGCTGGGCCGCAACGGCAGCTATGTCGGGCTCGACCCGCAGACCTTCGTCGACGTGGTGGACCGCGAATCGCGCATGCTGGCCGCGGTGCAGACCGATGCCGGGCGCATCTTCGCCGCGTCGCAGGGCGCCAACCTGCCGCGGCTGCAACGCGCCTACGCCGACCATGCCTATGGATCGGGCGGCGACGCGGCCAACGACGACGATGCGTCGATCGTTCTGCGCAAGTCGCGCACGATGCCGCTGGCGGTGGTGGTGCTGGCGCCGCGCGCCGCGCTGCTGGCCAACTGGAAGGCGCTGCTGGTGGGCGGGCTGGTCGTCGGGCTGGCCGCCGGGGTGCCGCTGGGCATCCTGGTCTGGCGCCGCGCCACCCGTCGCTTCAGCCTGGAGGGCGAGTTGCGCGGGGCGGTGCGGCGGCACGAGATGGCCGTGCACTACCAGCCCATCGTGTCGCTGTCGGACAACCAGTGCGTGGGCGTCGAAGCGCTGGTGCGCTGGCGCCGCCACGGCCGGCTGGTACGCCCGAACCTGTTCATCCCGATGGCGGAGAACGCTGGCCTGATCCAGCAGATCACCGACCAGGTGCTCGACATCGTGCTGGCCGAACTGGGCACGCTGCTGCGCCGGCATCCATCGTTCTACGTATCGATCAACGTCGGCACGGAAGACCTGAAGAGCCGCCGCTTCCTGGGCGTGCTGACCGCGCGCCTGCGCGGCACCGGCATCTCGCCGGAACAGATCCGCATCGAGGCCACCGAGCGCGGCTTCCTGGAACCGGACGTGGCGCGCGACACGATCCAGGCGTTTCGCGACGCGGGCCACCCGGTCTATATCGACGACTTCGGCACGGGCTACTCCAGTCTGTCTTACCTGCAGAGCTTCAAGGTGGATGCGCTGAAGATCGACAAATCCTTTGTCGACACGATCGGGCAGGAGGCAGCGTCGAGCACCGTGGCGCCGCACATCATCGCCATGGCCCAGTCGCTGGGGCTGCAGGTGGTGGCCGAAGGCATCGAGGACCGCGCCCAGGCCGATTTTCTGCGCGCGCAAGGCGTGGACTACGGCCAGGGCTGGCTGTTCGGCCGGCCGGTGCCGGCCGTGGAGCTGGCGCAGATGCTGGCGCGCGGGGTGGCCCCGGCGGCCGCCTGAGCGGGCTTATTCGGCCTTCGCGCCGGAATCCCTGGCCACCTTGGTCCACTTGGTGGTTTCGGTCTTGATGAAGCCGGCCAGTTGCTGCGGCGTCATGTCGCCGGCGGTCACGCCCTGTTCGTCGAATCGTTTCTGCACGTCGGGCTGCTTCAGCACCTTGGCCAGCTCCGCGCTCACGCGCTGGCGCACCGCCTCGGGCGTGCCATGCGGCGCCATCAACGCATACCAGGTGGTGACCTCATAGCCGGGCACGCCGCTTTCGGCCACCGTCGGCACGCCGGGATAGGCGGCCGAACGCTTGGCCGACGTCACGGCCAGCGCCTTGACCTTGCCGCTCTTGATATGCGGATTGGCCGACGGGCTGGTCTCGATCGCCATCTGGATCTGGCCCGCGATCAGGTCGGTCATCATCGGCGCGCCACCCTTGTACGGCACATGCGAGATATCGGTGCCCGTGGACGCGCGGAACAGCTCGCCAGACAGGTGCTCGGTGCTGCCGATGCCGGCCGATCCATAGTTGACCTTGCCCGGATTGGCCTTGATGTAGGCCACCAGTTCCTGAACCGTCCTGGCCGGAATCGACGGATTGACGATCAGCACGTTCGGCGTCAGCGCCACCATGCCGATCGGTTCCAGGTCCTTCTGGAAGTCGTACGGCAGCGTCTTGTAGATGCCGGGGGCCATCGTGTGGGCCACGGTGGCCAGCAGGAACGTGTAGCCGTCCGGGTTGGCGCGCGCCACCAGCGCCCCGCCGATGGTGCCGCCGGCGCCGGGCCGGTTATCGACCACCACGGGCTGGCCCAGTGCCTCGCCCAGCCGCTGGCCCACGGCACGGCCGATGATGTCGGTGGTGCCACCCGACGCAAACGGCACGACCAGCGTGATCGGCTTGGACGGCCAGGCGTCGGCGGCGAACGCAGCGGTGGAGAAAGGGGCCGGGATGGCGGCCGCCAGGGCCAGGGCGCCGAGCGCCTTGAGCGCGATGCGGCGCGGCATGCGTGGGGTCATGCGAGTCTCCTGCAGGAATCGTTGGAATCGTTCGAATGCCCCGACTCTACGGACCGCGCCCCGTGTGCGCCAGCCCCCACGCAGCAGACGGTGTTCAGTATTTGTGAAGGGTGGCGCCCGGCCAGCGCCCGGCCGTCACCAGTTCGCGCGCCACCTGCTCCAGCACGCTTCGCGCGGCAAGGCCGGCGGGCGACAGTTCATCGTCCGACAGGCTCACCAGCATGTTGGGCCGGCTCACCCCGGCATCGACGATTTCGATCAGCCTCAGCGGGTCGCCCAGATGGCGGGCCACGGCCGCGCCGGGCTGGATGGTGGCACCAATGCCGGCGCGCACGGCATCCATCAGCATCGCCAGGCCATCGATCTCCGCCACCACATTCAGCGGACGCGGGTTGCGCGCCGATGCGGCGTTGAGCACCGCGCGCAGCCCGTGGGCGCCGCTTGGCAGGATCAGCGGCAAGTCGCCGATGGCATTCAGCGGCATGGTCGCGGCGGCCGGCAGGCCCGGCTGGTCGGGCCGCGCGATCACGAACAGCCGTTCTTCCAGCAACGGCATGCTGCTCCAGCGTTGTCCCGGCTCCCGCTGGAACAGCACGGCCAGGTCGAGCTGGCGCGCGCCGATCATCGCGGCCAGACCGCCCGACAGGCTTTCGACCAGATGCAGGCGGATATCGGGATACCGGTCGCGCATGGCCAGCATGAACGCCGGACCCAGTACGGCAAGCGTGCTCGGCGCCATGCCTACGCTGACATGGCCCGACAGCCGCGCCGTACGCGCCGCCTGTGCGGCGTCGTCGGCATGGCGCAGCGCCAGTTGCGCCTGGCGCCAGAACGCCAGCCCGGCATCGGTAGGCACCACGCCACTGGACGTACGCTGCAGCAGCCGCGTGGACAGTTCGCTCTCCAGGCGGCTGATCTGCTGGCTCAACGCAGACGTGACCACGCCCAGCCGTTGGGCTGCCTGCCCCATGCTGCCAAGCTCCACCACGTGCACGAAGTAGCGCAGTTGCCGCAGTTCCATTTCCTCTCCTGGTGGCGATCCGCCTGAATGTCCGGCCCCGTATTGTGCCTGCGGCACGACGGCAGGCGCCAGTTGTGACCGGGCCGGCTTACGGCACCCGTCTGGCCGGTGCATCGCGAATCGCGAAGGGGGACCGGGATATCCGCCGTTGACCCGTGGTCTGTCATGGATAACGATGTGGTGGTCGGCCCGACGGGTGCCGCGATGCCTGCCCGTGAAGCCGGCATCACCCCGCCCGGTCACACGGTGCCATCGACTGGCATATCCGGCGCTTGCCGCACCGCGCGCCATGTACCCCTGCGTTTTTCACCGGTTTCCAACCTGGAGTTTTCCAGCATGCAAAGCCAACCTACGAACCCCTGGGCCACCTGGCCGTTCCAGCCGTTCGCTTTTCCGCCTGCCTTCCAGCCGTTTGCGACGTTCGACAACAAGCTGCTGGAAAACTGGCAAAAGATGATGGGCCTGAATGCCGACTTCTCGCGGTCGATCGTGGAGGAAACCCAGTTCGACTGGGCGTCCTGCTTCATGCCGCAAGACCCCGAGGAACTCTACGCGCGGCAGTGGACCAGCCAGATGCCGCTGATGTCGATCCCGCTGCACTATGCCAACGCCATGCTGGAGCTCGGCGCGGCCACCCAGCGTGCCTGGATGGATGCCTTCGGCCACTGGCTCGGCGTTCCGGTGCTGCTGCCGGCCATCCCGGTGATGCCCGACATCGCGGCCGTAGCCACCGCCAAGGGCGATGTGGTCGATGTGCCGGCCGTGCATGTGCGCGAGTCGGCGCGCGAGCGCAAGGGCAATTCCCACTGACCAACACCGTGCCGGCGCTGGCATGGCCCGCCGTCGGCACGTTCCAGCGGCAAGGTCTATCCTTGCAAATGACAGCAAACTGAGACTTGCGTCATGCCGCCTGCCCGATGGCTTGATGGGCGCACTCGGGCGGGCCCTTGAATCGCGCCCCCAATCTGGCGAGGCTCCCATGAGCAAGACACTTCTTTCCAGCCTGATCGTCGCCGCGGCAGCCGTGGCGATGGCGCCGCTTGCGCACGCGCAGAACAAGTTCGACCCCTATTCGCAGGGGGCGAAGGCCAGCAAGGCCGATCCGTACACCGACGGCGCGAAGGGCAAGCCCGATCCCTACACCGATGGCGCCAAGGCCGGCAAGTTCGACCCCTACACCGAAGGCGCGAACAAGTCGACCCGCAGCGACCTGGCTCCGTCGGCCAAGGCCGATCCGTACACTGACGGCGCCAAGTCGGACAAGTACAACCCCTATACGGATGGCGCCCGCGTAGGCAAACCCGACCCATACACCGACGGCGCCAAGACCGGCAATCCGGACCCCTATACCGACGGGGCGAAGTCCAAGTAACGCTGGTCCAGCACGGTCGATCCCACCCATTCGCCCGCTGCGGCCGCAAGGCCGTGCCGGGCGTTCTGCTTTCCGGTCGGCAATAAAAAACCCCGCACGCGCCTGCACGCGTGCGGGGTTCATCGATCGTCAGGCCGTTTCGCCGCCTCGCGGCTGCTACTGCAACAGCGGTGGCGGCGAAACGTGGCGCGTCAGATCGTCACCGTATCGGCCACTTCCTTGAAGTCTTCGATCTGGTCGAAGTTCATGTACTTATAGATCTTGTCGCCATTGGCGTTCAGCACGCCCATGTCGGCCATGTACTCTTCCTTGTTCGGGATACGGCCAAGGCGCGAGCAGATGGCGGCCAGTTCGGCGGAGCCAAGGTACACGTTGGTGTTCTTGCCCAGACGGTTCGGGAAGTTACGCGTCGAGGTCGACATCACCGTGGCGCCTTCGCGCACCTGGGCCTGGTTGCCCATGCACAGCGAGCAGCCCGGCATTTCGGTACGCGCACCGGCCGTGCCGAACACGCCGTAGTGGCCTTCCTCGGTCAGCTGCTTCTGATCCATCTTGGTCGGCGGGGCGACCCACAGCTTCACGGGGATGTCGCGCTTGCCTTCCAGCAGCTTCGACGCGGCGCGGAAGTGGCCGATGTTGGTCATGCACGAACCGATGAACACTTCGTCGATCTTGGCGCCAGCCACGTCCGACAGCGTCTTCACGTCGTCCGGATCGTTCGGGCAGGCCACGATCGGCTCATGCACGTCGGCCAGGTCGATTTCGATCACGGCAGCGTACTCGGCGTCGGCGTCCGGAGCCAGCAGCTTCGGATCGGCCAGCCATGCTTCCATGGCCTTGATACGGCGCTGCAGGCTGCGCGGGTCCTGGTAGCCTTCGGCGATCATCCACTTCAGCAGCGTGATGTTGCTGTTGATGTATTCGATGATCGGTTCCTTGTTCAGGCGCACGGTGCAGCCGGCGGCCGAACGCTCAGCCGAGGCGTCGGACAGCTCGAAGGCCTGTTCCACCTTCAGGTCGGGCAGACCTTCGATTTCGAGGATACGGCCCGAGAAGATGTTCTGCTTGCCTTGCTTGGCCACGGTCAGCAGGCCCTGCTTGATCGCGTACAGCGGAATGGCGTTGACCAGGTCGCGCAGCGTCACGCCGGGCTGCATCTTGCCCTTGAAGCGCACCAGCACCGATTCCGGCATGTCCAGCGGCATCACGCCGGTGGCGGCGGCAAAGGCCACCAGGCCCGAACCGGCCGGGAAGCTGATGCCGATCGGGAAGCGGGTGTGCGAATCGCCGCCGGTGCCGACGGTGTCGGGCAGCAGCATGCGGTTCAGCCACGAGTGGATCACGCCGTCGCCCGGGCGCAGCGAGATACCGCCACGGGTGCTGATGAATTGCGGCAGCGTGTGGTGCGTCTTCACGTCAACCGGCTTCGGATACGCGGCGGTGTGGCAGAACGACTGCATCACCAGGTCGGCCGAGAAGCCCAGGCAGGCCAGGTCCTTCAGCTCGTCGCGCGTCATCGGGCCAGTGGTGTCCTGCGAGCCCACCGAAGTCATCTTCGGTTCGCAGTACGTGCCCGGGCGGATGCCCTTGCCTTCGGCCAGGCCGCAGGCGCGGCCCACCATCTTCTGGGCCAGCGTGAAGCCGCGGCCGGTGTCGACCGGATTCTGCGGCAGGCGGAACAGCGTCGACGGGGCCAGGCCCAGCGCCTCGCGGGCCTTGGCGGTCAGGCCACGGCCGATGATCAGCGGAATGCGGCCGCCGGCGCGCACTTCGTCGAACAGCACATCCGACTTGACCTTGAATTCGGCGATCACGGCGCCGTTCTTCAGGGCCTTGCCTTCGTACGGGCGCAGTTCCACGACGTCGCCCATTTCCATCTGCGACACGTCGAGTTCGATCGGCAGCGCGCCGGCGTCTTCCATCGTGTTGTAGAAGATCGGGGCGATCTTACTGCCCAGGCACACGCCGCCGAAACGCTTGTTCGGCACGAAGGGGATGTCTTCGCCCGTGAACCACAGCACCGAGTTGGTGGCCGACTTGCGGCTGGAACCCGTACCGACCACGTCACCGACGTAGGCCACCAGGTTGCCCTTGTCCTTGAGCGATTCGATGAATGCCACCGGGCCGCGCTTGCCGTCTTCTTCCGGCTGGAACGCTGCGCCTTCGCGCTTGTTCTTCAGCATGGCCAGCGCGTGCATCGGGATGTCCGGGCGCGTGGTGGCGTCGGGGGCCGGCGACAGGTCGTCGGTGTTGGTCTCGCCGGGCACCTTGAACACGGTGATCGTCAGCGATTGCGGCAGTTCCGGGCGGCTCGTGAACCACTCGGCGTCGGCCCAGCTCTGCAGCACGGCCTTTGCGTTGGTGTTGCCCTTGTCGGCCTTTTCCTTCACGTCGTGGAAGGCGTCGAACATCAGCAGCGTCTTCTTCAGCGCGTCGGCGGCCACGGCGCCCACTTCGGCGTCGTCCAGCAGTTCGATCAGCGGCGAGATGTTGTAGCCGCCCAGCATCGTGCCGAGCAGTTCGGTGGCGCGGGCGCGCGAGATCAGTGCGGTCTTTTCCGAACCCAGGGCCACGGCGGCCAGGTACGAAGCCTTGACCTTGGCAGCGTCGTCCACGCCAGCCGGCACGCGGTACGTAATCAGGTCCACCAGGGTCTGCTCTTCACCCGCCGGCGGGTTCTTGATCAGTTCGATCAGCTCGGCCGTCTGCTTGGCGGTCAGCGGCAGAGGAGGAATGCCAAGCGCAGCGCGTTCGGCGACATGGGCGCGATAGGTATCAAGCATGGGAACCTGCTGTTAATAGGGTTGTAACGGGTACTGCCTTGTCTCTTGTGGGCCGGCGGCGCAATACCGCCAGCGGCCGCGTGATTGTAATCCGAAGTCCGCCGGAGATCAAATGTCTTATATCTTATATAAGAGTTAAATTGGCGAAATCACGATACGACAAGGCTTCGCGGGCGAAGGACTGTTGCAAAGCTGCAGATTGGAACGGCGCCGGCAGCATGCAAGGCCGCAGGGCAGCGTCGAAGCAAAAGAGGCTCATGGATTACTTTTACATCGCGATTCGCGGGATTCCCGGCATGCACGTCTTAAGTTCCGCGCCCCGTTATCGTTAACCAGCGTAGCAGGCGCAAATGGCGCGCCAATGCGCCCCTGCGCCCGATGCCCGCTGGCTCAAACGGCCAAGCTAAGCGGGTTTCCCCCTTTTTATCGGCCCTTTGCTTACCTGCGATTCAGGAAGAATGGCAGGCATTCCGACACAGGCATCTCATGGCGAACACGCTTTCCCCCTCCCAGACTGGCGGCACTTCGAGCAAGCGCGGCCGACTGCTGCTGATTGGCGGCGGCGTGCTGGTAGTGGTGCTGGCTGCTGGCGGCTTTTTCCTGGGCAGCATCCTCAGCAGCAATCACAAGCCGGCAGCGCCGGCTGCCCCGGTGGTGCCGCCGCCGATCTTCGTGCCGCTGGATGCGTTCACCGTCAACCTCAAGAGCGAGGACGGCGACCGCTTCCTGCACACCGGCCTGTCGCTGAAGGTGGCGGATGCCGACACCCAGGGACGTCTGGCGCAGTATCAGCCGGAAGCACGCAGCCGCATCCTGCTGCTGCTCTCGGCACGCCAGCCGGCCGATCTGGCCACGGTGGAAGGCAAGCGCAAGCTGGCCCAGGACATCCAGGCGGCGATCAGCCAGCCGTTTGCCCCGGGTCTGCCGCCGCAGAAGATCCTGGATGTCTTGTTTACTTCGTTCGTGGTGCAGTAACACTGCTGTCCGCACCGCGAACCCTGAGCCAAACCGATAGATATGAAACTGCCCGCCGAACTTCTTTCCTGCCGTCGCGTGACGCGCGACGTCTGAAGCCGGACATGGACCGTTTCATCCTCACAGCCGTTCACGGGGCAGGACACTAGATGGCCTACGACAAGTTCCTCTCGCAGGACGAGGTAGACGAACTACTGAAAGGCGTATCCGGCGAAGCCGATACGCCAGCGGCCAGCGCACCGGTCGTCGAAGAAGGCGGTGTGCGGCCGTACAACCTGGCCAACCAGGAACGTATCGTCCGCGGCCGCCTGCACACGCTCGAAATCATCAACGAGCGTTTCGCCCGGGCACTGCGTACCGCGCTGTTCAACTTCATCCGCCGCGGCGCCGACATCTCGGTCGGCACGGTCAGGATCGAGAAGTACGGCGACTTCGTGCGCAACCTGCCGGTGCCGACCAACCTGAACCTGGTTCACATGAAGCCGCTGCGGGGCACCGCACTGTTCGTGTACGACCCGAACCTGGTGTTCCTGGTGGTCGACAACCTGTTCGGCGGCGACGGACGCTTCCACACCCGCGTGGAAGGCCGCGACTTTACCCAGACCGAGCAGCGCATCATCCGCCGCATGCTCGACCTGACGCTGAACAGCTACAGCCAGGCCTGGCGCACCGTGCATCCGATCGAGTTCGACTATGTCCGCTCCGAGATGCACACCAAGTTCGCCAACGTGGCCGGCCCGAACGATGCCGTGGTCACCACGGCGTTCCACATCGAACTGGGCGCCGTGGGCGGGCAACTACATATCTGTATCCCCTTCTCGATGATCGAGCCGCTGCGCGATCTGCTGATGAATCCGCTGCAGGACGAAGTCGAGGTGGACAAACGCTGGCTCGGCCAGCTTTCCAACCAGCTGCGTGCCGCCGAAGTGGAACTGGTGGCCGAATTCGCGCACCTGCGCAGCACCGTGGCCGAGGTTCTGGCCATGCGTGAAGGCGACGTGCTGCCGATCGAACTGCCGGAGAAGATCTTCGGCAAGGTTGACGGCGTGCCCGTCATGCAGTGCGGTTTCGGCACGATGAACGGCCAGTACGCACTGCGCGTGGAACGAATGATCAATTACCAAGACAGCGATCCCAACAAGGAAACCGATCATGACTGACGGCACTCAGGACAAGCCGGTCGATCCGATGGACGATTGGGCCAGCGCCCTGGCGGAGCAGACCAGCGTCGAACAGGCTGCGCCCGCTGCCGAAGCGGCCACTACCACGGCGCCGGCGGCCTCGGCCATGCCCACCGCCACGCCCGCGGCCTCCACCGTATTCCCGCCCCTGGCACAGGAAGCACCGAGCGGCTTCCACAACGATATCGGGATGATCCTCGATATCCCCGTGCAGCTGACCGTGGAACTGGGCCGCACCAAGGTGCCCATCAAGAACCTGCTGCAACTGGCGCAGGGCTCGGTGGTGGAACTTGACGGCCTGGCCGGCGAACCGATGGACGTACTCGTGAACGGCTACCTGATCGCCCAGGGCGAAGTGGTGGTGGTGAACGACAAGTTCGGCATTCGCCTGACGGACATCATCACGCCGTCCGAACGTATCCGGAAGCTCAACAAATGACAGCCGCCTCGCGCCGGTCCGCAGTTGCCGCGCGCATTGCCTCGGGCATCGTCCTCACGGGCCTTGCCGTCACCGGCGCGCAGGCCGCCGATGCCGTGCGCGGCACCGCCCCGGCGGGCAACCCCGCCAGCAGTGCCGCCGCCAGCCACGCGTTCGCCAGCAACGCGCCGGCGATCAGCAGCGGCGGCAGCCTGGCCCAGGCGGGCCTGGGCCTCTTCGCGGTCATCGCGCTGATCCTGGGCATGGCCTGGGTCGCGCGCCGCGCCGGCCTGGTGCGCCACGGCGCCGGCAACGCATCGATCAAGGTCGTGAACAGCCTGGCGCTGGGCACGCGCCAGAAGGTTGTGACCGTGGAAGTGGGCGATACCTGGCTCGTGCTCGGTGTCTCGCCCAACGAAATCCGCCCGCTCCATACGCTTCCGGCACAGCCGGACAGCGGCGCGCCCACCGGCTCGCCGCCGACCCCGCCCATGCAGGGCGGCTTCGGCGAACGCCTGATGCGCGCCATGCAGGAAAACCTCAAGAAATGAAATCGCCGCGTGCCGCCGCTGTCCAGCGGCTACCCGTGAAGCCCTTCGTGCGTCCGTCGCGCGTGGCGGCCGCCCTGCTGGCCCTGCTGCCGCTGGCGCTGTGGCTCGCACCCGACGCCGCACTGGCGCAGTCGCTGCCGGGCGTCACCAGCCGTGCCGCCGCCGGTGGCGGCCAGGTCTGGTCGCTGTCGATCCAGACGCTGGTCCTGCTCACATCGCTGTCGTTCCTGCCGGCGGCCATGCTGATGATGACGGGCTTCACGCGCGTCATCATCGTGCTGGGCCTGCTGCGCAGCGCGCTGGGCACGGCGTCGTCGCCGCCCAACCAGGTGCTGGTGGGCCTGTCGCTGTTCCTGACGTTCTTCGTCATGTCGCCGGTGCTCGACAAGGTCTACACCGACGCCTACAAGCCGCTGTCCGAAAACCGCATCAGCCTGGAAACCGCCGCGGAGCGCGCCGCGGTGCCGGTACGTGCCTTCATGCTGCGCCAGACGCGCGAGAAAGACCTGGCGCTGTTCGCCCAGATGGCCAAGACGCCCGAAATGCAGAGCCCGGACGACGTGCCGTTCTCGGTGCTGGTGCCGGCCTTCGTCACCAGCGAGCTGAAGACCGCGTTCCAGATCGGCTTCACGATCTTCATTCCGTTCCTGATCATCGACCTCGTCGTGGCCAGCGTGCTGATGGCGATGGGGATGATGATGGTGCCACCCGCCACCATTTCGCTGCCGTTCAAGCTGATGCTGTTCGTGCTGGTCGATGGCTGGCAACTGCTGCTGGGGTCCCTGGCGCAGAGCTTCATGAATTGACGGGAGCTTGAGATGACACCCGAGATGGTCATGACGATCGCCACGCAGGCGATGAAGATGACGCTGATGCTGTCCGCCCCGCTGCTGCTGGTGGCGCTGGCCGCCGGTCTGGTGGTGAGCCTGTTCCAGGCCGCCACGCAGATCAATGAAATGACGCTGACGTTCATTCCGAAGCTGGTCGCCCTGTTCGTGACGATGGTGCTGGTCGGCCCGTGGATGATCAACACGTTCGTCGACTACATGCGCGAAGTGTTCCAGGGCATCCCCGCCCTGGCGCACTGACCCTCCCCCGCTTCCCCGCAGGACCCAGGCACCGTGTTCGAGGTCACCACCGACCAGATGTACGGGTGGATCGCCGCCTTCCTCTGGCCGATGTTCCGGCTGATGGCGCTGATCTCGACCGCGCCCCTGTTCAGCGAATCCACCATTCCGCGCCGCGCGAAGATCCTGCTGGCGGCCGCGCTGGCCACGATCGTGTCGCCCACGATCGGGCACATTCCCACGGCGCCGATCTATTCGTACGAGGGCCTGCTGGTCGTCATGAACGAAGTGGGCATTGGCGTGGCCATGGGCTTCTCGATGCGGCTGATCTTTGCCGCCGTGCAGACGGCCGGTGAAATCATCGGCCTGCAGATGGGCCTGTCGTTCGCGGCGTTCTACGACCGGTCGTCGGGTGGGCAGACGATGGTGCTGTCGCGCTTTCTCAATATCGTGGCCACGCTGATGTTCCTGTCGCTGGACGGCCACCTGATGATGCTGGCCGCCCTGGTGGACAGCTTCCAGGGCGTGCCGATTGCCGGCGTGCCGCTGTCCGGGCACGGGTGGGGCGTGGTGGCGCGTGCGGGATCGATGGTCTTTTCCTCCAGCATGCTGCTGGCGCTGCCGATGATTGCCGCGCTGCTGACGCTGAACCTGGCCATGGGTATCCTGAACCGCGCATCGCCGCAGCTGTCGATCTTCGCGGTCGGCTTCCCGGTAACCCTGCTCGGCGGCATGCTGGTGATGTCGCTGTGCATGCCGGAGATGGGCGTCTACATGCAGCACCTGGTTGACACCGGCCTGCAGACCGCCGCCCAGGTACTCGATCAGCTGGCGCCCTGATCCCCGGCCGCCGCTACGCCGTCAAGGCAGCGCGCCCACCTGCCTGAGCACTGCGCGGGCAATCTCCTGCCGCTTTGCGCCCACCTCGGGGCGCGGCATGTCCAGATTCATCGCGAAGACGTAGGTATCGTCGCCGCGTGTGACCCAGCCAACCCACCAGCCCACATCGACCTTGCCCGATGTGGCCCAGCCGGTCTTGGCGCGCAGCGTGTAGGCCGGCGTGCTTTCGATGGTCAGAATATCGTCCAGCGCCGCGAAGCTGTGCGCCGAGATCAGCGGCACCTTGTGCGCGGCGGCGTTGCCGAGGAAATCGATCTGCTGGTACGTGGTGATCTGCAGGCGGCCGTTGAGCCAGAAGCGGTCCACCGGGCCATCGACATCGGCATTGCCGAAATGCGCCGCGCGCAGGTACTTGCGGTACTGCGCGGTCCCCACCCGGCGCGCGAGCGCCTGGTAGGCCGGGACGCAGGAGTTCTTCAGCGCCACGCGCAGCGCCACGTCGCCGTTGCAGACCTCCGGCAGGATCGGCTTGCCATGGTGCATCCACACCTTGCCGTCCCACGGCAGCTTGTCGTTATCGACGTCGGCCACGGCGCCGGTCTCCAGGCCGATCAGAGAATTGAAGATCTTGAAGGTCGATGCCGGCGAATACGGGGTGGCCGCGCGCCTGGGGTTGTAGGTCAGCATGCGCTGCTGGCGCACGTCGTAGACCACCATCGTGCCATCCACGCCGGCGGCATCGAACAGCGGCTTGGCATCAAGGGGGACTTCGGCGGCCTGCACGGTCATGGCTGCGCAGGCCAGCCAGAGCGGCATCAGGAAAAATCGGGCAAGTCTGTTTCGCATATCAACACGCTATGGGTTTTTTGGTTATCGGGGTTGTCGTCATGCAGACGGTTGGCAATCCAGGCCCGGATCGTGGTGCGGAGCATAGGCGCAGTCCCGCAGGTCGCCAACCGGCGCGGCTGTAACACGCGTAACATGGCGGCCATGCCCGCCCCCGCACCCTCCCGCTCCGTCGTCGCCATCGATCTGTCCGGCCCTTACCGGGTGGGCGAACACGCCGCGCGCTACCAGTCGGTCTGGTTGCTCGCGCGGATCTGGCTGGCCGCCTCGCGCGACCGCGAAGACCTGGGCGCGGCCACCGTGCGCGCCCGCTTTGCCGATGCCGCCAACGTGCGCATGATCGTCTCGCGCGCGTTCGGGGACTTCGCCCAGTGGGGTGTGCCGGTGGGCTGGGGCCACGACAAGGCCATCGGCATTTCCGCATTGCGCACCGACGGCCGCAGCCGGGGGCCGTTCTGGATGTCCGCCGCCACGGCGGAACGGCTGCGCTTCACGGCGCACGGCAAGCCGCTGGGCACCGCAGGCGTGGCGCGCTGGCTGGGGCAGTCACCGGCCGGCGATGCCGCGCCGGCCGCCAAGCCCAGCGGCGAGGGGCTGCAATACGTGATGCGCGACATGGCGTTCTGGCGCCATCTGACGCAGGCGATGCGCGGCGCGCAGGATGGCTTCGCGGGCGTGCTCGACCACGGCGTTGCCGAGTCGTTCCGGGCCGCGCAGCGCACCGCGGCCGACGACTTCCAGCAGGCGCTGTCGCTGCTCAAGGAAAGCCTGGCCTGGCGCCGCAGCGATCGGCTGGACAAGAGCCGCGCGGCATTGCGCCGCTTCGAGCGGATCGTGGTGGCCGGCGGCGTCAACGCGGCGCTGCCCACGTTCGCGGCCATGGCGCATGTGGTGCGGGCCTGGGAACACTACGCGCGGGGCCAACTCGACGCGGCGCAGCGCGAACTGGGGCGGCTGTCGGGCGATGCCGAGCTGCGTCCCGTCGTCCGCTATAACCCGCGCATCCGGTTCGAGACGCTGAACCTGGAAGCCCTCGTCCACAAGAGCATCGCGCTGCGGCCGGAAGCTCCGAATGGCCCCGCCAGGCCGGATCGGGCCGGGCCAGCAGCCGCACAGCCCGGTGCGTCGCAGCGCCAGGACGCCGCCCGTCAGGCGCTCGACGCCTTCGCCGGCGCATTGCAGGCTGCCTACGAGGCCGACTCGGTCCATGCGGTACAGCACGCGGCAGCCAATATCGGCTGGTCGCTATGGCTGTTCTGGCGCTATCGGCTCGTCGATGTGGCGCGCGAGATGGCGCCGGGCGATGTCCAGCGGCAGGCCATGCGCTGGCTGGGCCTGTCGGAATGGATCTGCGACCGTTTCGGGGTCGGCGGTGGGTCCGCGTGGAACACGATCTTCCTGCTACGCGTGGCGCGGGGCAGTGTCAGTGACGGCGCGCCGGCGTCGCTGGCCGCGTTCCGCGCCTTGCAGCCTCTGACGATAGCGGCGGCCATCGACGCCCTGCGACCGTTTCACGCGCCGTTTGCGCCAGCCAAGGGCTTTGTGCGCTGGTCGTCCGTGGCGGCGTTCGCGCTGGAGGAACACGACACCGGCCACGTCTGCTACAACGCGCTGCAGCTGGCCAACCTCCTGCTGGAACTGGCCTGGTACCTGACCCACGAGCAGGGCGCCTCCGCGCAGGCGTATGGCGCCATCGAGCGGCTGGCCACGCAGCTCGGCGCACTGCGGGCTGCCGAGCGCGGCTTCTTCCATTCCGAGATCCGCGGCTTCCCGCCCGAACTGCGCGCGGCTGCCGCAGAGGCCGCCGCGCGCGCCAGGCGCTCGCGCTGAGCGTCCGGGCCGGCGGCGCGGGCGTCATATTTCTTTCACACCACGCAGGTACGGTGTCGCCCCACACAGGGGAGAAACCAGAATGCGCGCACAAAAGACCTTCGGCTTCGTGGCCGGCGTGGCGGCGCTCGCTACCGTGGCGGCGTTGCACGGCTGCGGCAGCGACGACAACAACAGCAATGGCGGCACCAACAATCCGCCGGCGGCCACACCCGCGCCCGATGCGGCCACGGTCAGCGCCAACATCCAGGCCGCGTGGGTCGAGATCGGCGATGGCAACCAGGCCATTGCCCGCGTGGTGACCAGCTATACGGCGCCGGCCGGCGCCGCCGCGAATGCGCAGTGCCCGCTGCTTACGGTCGATGGCACCGCGGCACGCATGACGCTGCGCGTGGGCCCGGCCACCGTGCCGCAGCGCACCACGGCCAGCGCGGCAGCCGACTCGAAGCCCTCCGAGTTCCCCGTTTCCGTCTGCGAAGCCACGCTGCCGGCCACCGCCGCGAGCGCCGCCATCGGCACGCAGGCGCTGCCGCTGCCGAAGGCCACGCCGCAACGTATCGTGGTGCTGGCCGACACCGGCTGCCGCCTGAAGAAGGCCGACAACGCCTGGCAGGCCTGTACCGACACCGAAGCCTGGCCGCTGGCGTCGCTGGCTGCGACGGCGGCGGGGTTCAATCCTGACCTCGTGCTGCACATCGGCGACTACCACTACCGCGAGAACGCCTGCCCGCCCGACATCGCCGGCTGCCAGGGCAGTCCATGGGGCTATGGCTGGGACACGTGGCAGGCCGACCTGTTCAAGCCCGCCGCGCCGTTGCTGGCCAAGGCACCCTGGGTGGTCGTGCGCGGCAACCACGAGGAATGCGCGCGCGCCGGCCAGGGCTGGGCCCGCTTTCTGGATACCCGCCCCTACGACGCAACGCGTTCGTGCGACGATCCGGCCAATGACGCCATCGCCAACTACGCGGACCCGTATGCGGTGTCGCTGGGCGGTGGCTCGCAGGTGATCGTGTTCGACTCGGCCAAGGCCGGCAAGACCGCACTGGCTACCAGCGATCCGCAGTTCATTGCCTACCAGAAGCAGTTCCAGACCGTGGCGACACTGGCCGCGAAGACGGGCATGACCACCACGATCTTCACCAACCATCACCCGATCCTGGGCTTCGCCCCGGTTGCCGGCGCAAATCCGGCGCCAGGCAACCTGGCGCTGCAATCGGTGATGTCGAACCTGAATGCGCAGGCGTACTACCCGCCCGGCATCCAGCTGGCACTGCATGGCCACGTGCATGACTTCCAGGCCATCAACTTCGCGTCGGCGCATCCGGCGACGATCGTCTCGGGCAACGGTGGCGACAACCTGGATGTGGCCCTGCCCGATCCGCTGCCGGCCGGCAGTGTCCCCGCACCCGGCACGACGATCGACCGCATCACCCATCACGCGAGCTTCGGCTTCCTGGTGATGGACCGTCATGCATCGCCGGCCACGGGCTGGCAGTTCAAGGCATACACCAAGGCCGGCAAGCTGCTGGCCACCTGCGATCAGACCGGCAGCACGCTTGCCTGCGACAAGACCGGCTTCCTGACGCCCTGATGCGGTATCCGTTTCGCCGAAATGTCTTGCCTGCCGCGCGTGCGATGCTGCTGGCATGGGCGCTGGCATCGCCCGTGCTGGCCGCGGAAACGGTGCTGCTGCCGGGCGCGCCTCCGGCCACGGTGGTGGCCACCATCGGCAGCGGCACACCCAAGGTCGCCGCCAAGGTGGATGCCACCGCTGCCGTGTTCCGTCCGGACCCGGCACTGGTGACGCTGGGCCGCCGCGCGTTCTTCGATGCGCGCCTGTCGATGCCGCACGGCCAGTCGTGCGCCAGTTGCCACGATCCCGCCCGCGCGTTCTCGGCCACGCTGCCCGCCAATACGCCGGGCGTGACGCAGGGCAGCCGCCCCGGTCATTTCAGCCTGCGCAATCCGCCTTCGCTGCTGTACGTCCGTTACGTGCCACGCCGGCATTTCTACCAGGACGACGATGCTCCGGCCGCCTCGCCGTTCGGCGGGCTGTTCGCCGATGGCCGCGCCGACACCCTTGCCGAGCAGGTACGCGGGCCGCTGCTGGACCCCAACGAGATGAACAACGGCACGCCTGCCGGCCTGCTGCGCAATGTCAACGGCACCGACCTCGCGCCCGCCCTCGCCGCACAGTTCGGCGCCGATGTGCGCCGCGACCCGGAGGCGCTGCTGCGCGCGCTGGGCGCGGCGCTGCAGGCCTACATGCAGAGCGACGAGATGGCGCCGTTCACGTCGCGCTTCGATGACTACCTGCGCCGCCGCACGCCGCTCACCGTTCAGGAAACCCGTGGGCTGGCGCTGTTCAAGAATCCGGACAAGGGCAATTGCATGAGCTGCCACACGCTGTCCGATACGGCGAACCGCCCCGAACGCTCTCTGTTCACCGACTTCGGCTACGACGCGATTGCCGTACCACGCAACCGCGCGCTGCCCGCCAACCGCGATCCGAAGCATTTCGACAACGGCCTGTGCGACACCGCGCGGCGCCTGCGCTGGCCCGAGCCCACGCAGTGGTGTGGCTATCTGCGTACGCCGGGCCTGCGCAATGTGGCGGTGCGCCAGCGTTTCATGCACAACGGCGTGTTCACCACGCTGCGCGACGCCGTGGCGTTCTACAACACACGCTCGATCGATCCGGGCAAGTGGTACCCCAGCGGCAAGGGCTTCGACGACGTTCCGGCCGCCTACCGCGACAACATCAACGTGAACTCGCCGCCGATGAACCGCAAGCCGGGCATGCCGGCCGCACTCACCGACGGCGAGATCGATGACATCGTGGCGTTCCTGCGCACTCTGACCGATGCCGCTTACGTGAACGCGATGCCGCTCGTCGAAGCCAGGCGCTGACCTGCCGCCTGGGCTGCCTGGCCGCGCTGACCGCCGTTGCCCGGCAGCTTGAAAAAGGCCACGGCATCGGTCAGCATCTTGCCCTGCTCTTCGAGGGATTTCGACGCAACGGCCGCTTCATGCACCAGCGACGCGTTCTGCTGCGTCACCTGGTCGATCTGCACGATGGCCTGGTTCACCTGCTCGATGCCACGGTTCTGCTCGGCCGACGCCGCCGCGATTTCGCCGACGATATGGGTCACGCTCGCCACGGCCTGGGTGACTTCGACCATGGTCTGGCCGGCCTCGCTGGCCAGCGTCGAACCGGCCCGCACCTGCGCCACCGAGGCGTCGATCAGTTCCTTGATCTCCTTGGCGGCGTTCGACGAACGCTGCGCCAGACTGCGCACCTCGCTGGCCACCACCGCGAAGCCACGGCCTTGCTCGCCCGCGCGCGCAGCCTCCACCGCCGCGTTGAGCGCCAGGATGTTGGTCTGGAACGCGATGCTCTCGATGATGCCGGTAATGTCAGCGATCTTCGACGAACTGGCGCTGATGCCCTCCATCGTATCGACCACGAGGCCCACCCTCCCGCTGCCCTGCTGCGCCACTGCGGCGGCATTGCGCGCCAGTTCGCTGGCCTGCCGGGCGTTCTCGGTGTTGTGGCGTACCGTGGCGGTCAGCTCCTCGATGCTTGCCGCCGTTTCTTCCAGCGACGCCGCCTGCTGTTCGGTACGGCTGGACAGGTCCATATTGCCGCTGGCGATCTCGCCGGTGGCAACCGCGATACTGCCGCTGCTTTCGCGCACGCGCACGACCGTTTCGGCCAGCCGGTCGTTCATGTCGCGCAGCGCGGCCAGCAGGCGGCCCGGCTCGTCCTGGGAATCCACCTCGATCCGCATGCCGACCTCGCCCCGGGCCACCGTGCGCGCCACCTCGACCGCGCGCTGGATCGGGCCGGTAATGGCCCGCGTCAGCAGCAGCCCGCCGAAGATGCCGAACGCCACGGCGGCAATCGCCACCACGATCAGGAACGCGCGTTGCCGCGCGTAGTCGTCGTCGAGGTTGCGGATCATCTCCTCCTGGCGCTCGCGCGTGAAATCCCCGTAGTCGCGCGTGGCCTTGACCAGCGCGGCCAGCAGCGGCCGGCATTCGGCATTCATCTTGGCAATCGCGGCGTCCTTCTTGCCGTCGAGCGCCAGCCCGACGATGTCGGTCGCCACGGGGCCGTAGCGCGACTCGATGCGGTCGATCTCGGCCACCAGGTTGCGCGCGCCTTCGCTGACCCCCTCGGCCATGACCATCTGCTTGAGCTTGGCAAGGCGCGCTGCCACATCGCCGTGGGCCTTGAGCACCTCGGCCTTTTCGGTGTCCAGATCGGCCTGCGTGGTCACCAGCACCAGGTTACGGGCGGCAATGGCCCGACGGTCCACGGCGGTGCGCACCTGGGAGGCCACTTCGGCCCGGGCGTTGAGGCCGTTGATATAGGCGGCAAAGCCCTCGGTGGACCGGCTCAGCGCACGGAGCGACAACCCGGACACCACCAGCACGACGAGCGCCAGCGTGCCAAACCCCGCCAGGAGCTTGGTCTTGATCGAAAGATCCCTGAATTTCACGGTGCTTCTCCCTCTTTTCCCGATTCAGCGGCCCAATGTCAGGCCAAAACACGATTGGAGCCACGGCGTGCGCCATGACCGACATCGCTGAGAGAACCCGTTCTGGTGGTATCGGCGGGCGTCGTGGCGCGCCGCTCTGATCAATGTCTGCGTTGTCTGGCTAACGGGTAGACATGGCTTCGATTTACCCCTACGCGAGGAGGGGGCGAGGGGGAAATCGCCTCGGTGTTTTCACTTACGCAACGGATTGCATGCGGCGGCGCATCAATAAATTGCATTTCATATACATCTTTCCTAGAATCGATTCCGTCACACCGCACGTTCCTGCACGTCATCATTCCTTCGCACTTCTCACCATGTCCGTCCTGCTGCAGATCTCCCCACCTTCGCGCACGCCCACCTATCGCGGCCTGCCCATCCTGGCGCTCGGCTTCCGTCCGTTCTACCTGCTGGCCGCAGCATTCGGCGCGATGGCCATGGCGGCCTGGGTGGCGATGTATCTGGGCTGGTGGACACCGGCCACGCAGCCGTGGCTGGGCAGCATGGCGTGGCACGCCCACGAGATGGTGTTCGGGTTCGCGGGCGCCGTCGTCGTGGGCTTTCTCTTTACGGCGGGCAAGAACTGGACTGGCCTGCAAACCCCGCAGGGCGCCTGGCTCGGTGCGCTGGCCGGCGTATGGCTGCTGGCCCGCGTGCTGATGTGGACCGGGCCGGCCTGGGCGGCCATTGCGGCCGATGTGGCCTTCCTTCCGCTGTGCAGCCTGAGTTTCTACAGCATCCTGCGCCGGGCCAGGAGCCAGCGAAACTACGGGCTGGCGATCGCGCTGGGCATCATGGGCGCGCTCAATATCGGGTTTCACGCGGCCCTTCAGGCAGGCCGCATCGACTGGGCACTGCATGCGGCCGAAGCAGCCACCGGTCTGGTGGCGATTTTCGTGACCGTGATCGGCGGGCGCGTGATTCCGATGTTCACCGCCAATGCGATTCCCGGCGCGCGCATCCGACGTTGGCAGACGGTGGAACGCGGCGTGGTCGCGCTGACCCTGCTGGCCACGGTTGCCGCCGCACTGCAGGCGCCCGCGTGGCTGACCGGCATGCTGGCACTGGCCGCGGCGGTTGCCCATGGCGTCCGCCTGCATGGCTGGGATTCGCATCGCACGCTTCGCAAGCCCATTGTCAGCATCCTGCACGTCGCCTACGCGTTCCTGCCGATCGGCTTCATTCTGATTGCCGCTGCCGCCGCCGGCTGGCTCGACCGCTCCACGGCACTGCATGCCCTGACTGTCGGTGTGATCGGCTGCGCCATCATCGCGATGGTCACGCGCACCGCGCTCGGACATACCGGCCGCCGGCTTGAAACTGGCCGCATGGAGCACTTGGCCTATCTGTCCATGGTGCTTGCTGCCGTGGTACGGGTGGCTGGTCCGCTTTGGCTGCCAGAACTGAAGCCACAGGCCATCGCGCTAGCCGGCGCGCTGTGGGTGCTGTCGCTGGTCCTGTATCTCGTCAAATACACCCCCTTCCTGGCCCGTCCGCGCCTGGATGGCAAGGAGGGCTGACCCGCTGTCTCCCGGCCGCATCCCACGCGTTGCGGTTTCGGCCTGCTGTGATACGATGACTTACAACTGCTCGCGACGATATTCCGCGCGGCGGTTGCCTCATCGACCCACCCAGGCATAACAGAACAAATGGGAGACATCATGCGTAGATTCACTGCGGCGCTGGGCGCCGCTATCTTGCTGGGCATCGCCGCCACGCCGGCCGTGGCGCAACCGGCCGACCAGGCCGTCACCGCCGCGGCCGAAAAGCTGCGCGTGGCCATGGTCGATCCGGACCAGGCCACGCTGTCGGGGCTGGTGGCCGATTCGCTGAGCTACGGCCACTCCGGCGGCCGCATCGACACCAAGACCAGCTTTATCGGCGACCTGCTCGACAAGAAGTCTGACTTCGTCAGCATCAACATTACCGACCAGACCGTGCATGTGTCAGGCGACGTCGCGGTGATCCGCCACACGCTGTCCGGCGAGACGCTCGACAACGGCAAGCAAGGGACCGTGCTGCTCAAGGTGCTACAGGTATGGCAAAAGCAGGGCGGTCAGTGGAAGCTGATTGCCCGTCAGGCGGTAAAGGCGGCTGCCTGACGGACGCTACCTGTCTGGAAGTCCGGACATTGATAGGATGTCTGACATCTTAGACTGAGGTGTCGAGCGCATGGAAAGGGGCGCACCCGCAAGGGTAGCGCCCCTTTTTGCCTTGCGCGCCGGCGTGCAAATGCGCAAAACGCCGCAGCATCCGTGCGTCCGAGGACTTCCTGTACCATGTGGGCTCGCATCCTTATGCATCGCTCCATGGCTACGCCGGGCGGTGCGCTCGCCGCACACTTCGGGACCATCGGATCATCACCCGCGTGACTGAACACTCGACCCCATCCAGCCCTGCCTCACCATCGCCCCCGTTGCGTGACGTGCTGGCTGCACTGCGCGCCGCCACGTCGGCGCAGCACGCCAGGCTGGATCGGGCAATGCCACTCTCCCAGTCCAATCCCGCGCTCGAAGATTATCGGGACCATCTGCTGATGCTGCGCGCCTGGCTCGCACCGCTGGAACACTGGCTGGCGCGCTTCGACGATGGTCCGCAAGATGCCGCCCACCTGGCGCCGGTGGCCCGTACGCCGATACTGAAGCAGGACCTTGCCCACCCCGCCATGCCGCCGGGTGGCCCGGCGGTGGACGATATCGATGTGGCCGCGCTGCGGCACGACGCCGCCTACCGCTGGGGTATCTGCTACGTCATCGAGGGGTCACAGCTCGGCGGTGCGGTGCTGTACCGGCAGTTGTCCGGCCCGCTGGCGCCGCATCCGCTGGCATACCTGGGCGCGGGCAAGACGCCCGGGCCCCGCTGGCAGCAGTTCCTGCATGCGCTGCGGGCCAGCGTGCGCGAGCCGGCAGAGATCGCGCTGGCTTGCGCGGGGGCGCAGCGGGTGTTCAACGAACTGCTGGCCCGCGTTGCCGCGCACGCCGAGTCCGGCGCGCAGTAGCCGCGCGATACGCCGATGCCTGACGCCCTCGAACAACAGCCGCCCCGCCAACGTGCGTTTGATACGGGAGCGCTGTTCGACGCCCTGCCCGAGTCCTATCTGGTGCTCAATGCGGCGTTCGAAGTCGTGGCCGCCAATGCCCGCTACCTGGCCATGGCCGGCCGCACGCGCAACGATGTCATGGGCAAGTCGGTGTTCGACATCAATCCCTCGCTGTCCGAATCCCAGATGGCGGCACGCCGGGATTGGCTTGCCAGCACGCTCGACGACCTGCTGGAAGGCGAATCGCGCCTGTCGCCGCTGATCCGCTACGACGGCCACCCCGCGGGCACCGGCAATACCGAACGATACTGGCAGGCCAAGGCGACGCGGCTGGATGGCGGATCGGACGCGGCATTCGTGCTCCAGGTCACGGACGTGACTGATCACATCGTCAAGACCGAACAGACCCGCCGCGAGCACGCCAAGCTGCGGTCGCAGGCGCGGCTGCGCCAGGTACTTGTGGAAGAAGCCAATGCGGCGCTGCAGACGCACCGCAAACAGCTCGAGGAACTGCTCGCGTTTGCCAAGGTTGGCGCGTGGGAACTCGACGTCGCCACCGGGTTCATGGCCTGTACCGACCAGTGCAAGGCCAACATGGGGCTGCAGCCGGACGACGCCATCAACGAGGCGCGGGTATTTGGCGAACTGATGCACGTGGACGACCGCGACATGGTGCGTACCGCCATGACAGCGGCCATCGCCAGCCGCGCGCATTTCGAGGTGGAGTACCGCGTGCTCTGGCAGGACGGCACCATGCGCTGGCTGATGTCGCGCGGCGCCGCACGCTATCTCGAGGACGGCTCGGCCCAGTCGTTGATCGGCTTCACGATCGACATCACGGCGCGCAAGGCGTCGGAACTGCACTACCAGGCAGTGGCCGAGGAAGAACAGCGCGCCCGCGAAGTGAGCGAGCGCGGTGCCCGCGCCATGGACCATTTCGTGGCGGCGGTCAGCCACGAACTGCGCTCGCCGCTGCACGCCATCCTGTGGTGGACCACGCTGCTGGAGCGCGGCACCGACCCCGCCCACGTGCGGCGTGCCGGGGAAGTCATCGAACGCAATACCCGCCAGCTGGCCCGCATGGTGGACGATCTGCTCGACAGCGGCGCCATTGCCACCGGCAAGCTGTCCGTGGATCTGCGCCTGCTGGACATGGCGGCCCTGGCGGCCACCGTGGCCGAGGATCTGCGTCTCGATGCGGAGTCGAGGAACGTGACGCTGATCGTGGCGCCGGCGCTGCCCTGCCTGGTGATGGCCGACGAGCATCGGATCAAGCAGGTGGTGCTGAACCTGCTGACCAATGCGCTGAAGTTCGCGGAGCGCGGCACCGTGGAACTGGCCGTGGCGTCGGACGGCGCGGACGTCGTGCTATCCGTGCGGGATTCCGGCGTGGGCATCGCGCCCGAAGCGCTCGAGCGCATCTTCGAGCGGTTCGAACAGGCCCACCGCGAACACGCCAATCGTGCGCCGGGGCTGGGCCTGGGGCTGTGGATGGTCAAGAACCTGGTGCTGATGCACAACGGCAGCGTGAGCGCGCACAGCGACGGACTGGGCAAGGGATCGATGTTCCGCGTGCAACTGCCGCTGGCGCAACTGGCGGGCGGCGTGCGTTAGCGGCAGGCAGCCGCGCGGGCTAGCGCGAGTACGGCGGCGGCTCGTTCAGCACGGCCCAGAACACGCCCAGGTCGTTGATGGCGGCCATGAAGTCGTCGAACTCGACCGGCTTCACCACATAGGCATTGACGCCCAGGTCATAGCTCCTGAGCAGGTCGCGCTCCTCGCGCGACGATGTCAGCATCACGACCGGCACGCGGCGCAGCCGATCGTCCGCGCGCACCTCGCGCAGCACCTCGTGGCCGTCCACCTTCGGCAGCTTCTTGTCCAGCAGGATCACCGCCGGATTCTCTTCCGGGCGATCGGCATAGGCGCCTTCGCGGCGCAGGAAATCGAGCGCCTCCGCACCGTCGCGCACCGACACCACCGGGTTGGCAAGGCGCGTCTTCTGCAGCGCGATCAACGTCAGCTCGATGTCGTCAGGATTGTCTTCCACCAGCAGGATCGGCCTCAGCACGCTCGTTCTCCAGGTTTCTTGCATCTTTCAACACAGGCCGGTACGGCTGGCCCGACGACACCGCTGCCAGCCGGGCCGCGGCCTCGGCGGCCGTTTCATTGACACCGGCGGTGCCCTCCGGCACGAAATCACGCGGCAACGAAAACCAGATCGTGGCCCCGCGATCGACCTCGCCTTCGGCCCACGCCTTGCCGCCATGACGCTCGACAATGCGCCGCACGCTGGCCAGCCCGATGCCGGTACCGGGGAATTCCTCCACGCGGTGCAGTCGCTGGAACACGCCAAACAGCTTGTCGGCGTAGCGCATGTCGAAGCCCACGCCGTTGTCGCGCACGAAGAACAGGTCCTGGCCTTCGAAGGCTGCCTCGCCGGGCATCGTGCCCACCTCGACCATGCCGGCAGGGCCCTCGGCATCGGCGCCGCGCGTGCCGGTGAATTTTATCGCGTTGGCAATCAGGTTCCGCAGCACCACATCCATCAGCACCGGATCAGCCGTCACCTGGCCCAGCGCGCCGACCTTGTATTGCAGGCGCCGCGTGCCAAGCTCCCTGGTTTCCTCGGCCAGCAGGCGCTCGGCCAGCGCCCGCAGGTCCACGCGCTGCGGACGCAGGGCGGCGCGCCCCATCTGCGAGAACGCCAGCAGGTCGTCCACGAGCTTGCCGCCGAAACGTGCCTGCGCAATGATGCGCTCGACAAAATGCCGGCCGCGCTCCGACAGCCGGTCCTGGTCCATCTCGCGCAGCAGATCGGCAAACCCGACGATATGGCGCAGCGGCGCGCGCAGGTCATGCGACACCGAATACGAGAACCCTTCGAGTTCGCGGTTCACGCGGCCCAGCTCCAGCGCCAAATGGGCCAGTTCCTCGGCTCGCCGCAGCACGATGCCCAGCAACGCACCGCGAAATTCGCTGGCAATCTCCAGTTCCGCCGCCCGCCACGGTTCGCTCCGGCCGCGCACCGTCTGCGTCCAGACCTCGAAGCTCTCGCGCGGCGACAGCGATGCCGACAGGTCCGCCAGCTTGGCGCGCGGGTCGCCCGCCCAGCGGATGGTGCGCACCACCTCGGCGCGGAACCAGATCACGTAATTGCGGAACATGCGCGACAGCGGCACCACCAGCATGCCGGCTGCCTCCGGTCCCATGCCCTGCGCGGCGGCATCCGGCCATTCGATCGCCAGCTGGTCGGTGGCATAGACGTCCTCGCCGCGCGTGTCCAGCCACGCCAGCAAGCCTTCGATGGCCGCGTCGGACGGGGCCTCGCCGATCCGGACGATACGGCCCTCGAACACCGCCGCCGCGCCCGTGGCACCCACCAGCGCCAGCAGGTCGTCGGCATCGCCCGAGATGGCCTCGATGAAGTCGTCGGTATTGGCCATCGACGCCAGCAGCCCGGTCTGCCGCCGGCGCAGCGCCAGGCGGTAGCTGGCCTCGTCGTGATCCTCCTTGGCCTCCACCTGCAGCGACAGCACCTGCGCGATGTGCTCGCACGCCGTGCGTACTTCGAACGACGGCACGCGCGCCGTGGCGTGGTGGCAGGAAATCAGGCCCCATAACCGCCCGCGCACGACGATCGACATCGACATCGACGCCCAGGTGCCCATGTTCTTCATGTACTGCACGTGCACGGGCGAAATGCTGCGCAGCGATGCATAGGTCAGGTCGGTGGGCTGGCCCGTGGCGGGATGCCGCGCCGGCACCAGCGGGGCCGCCACGTAGTCGGCATCGGCGATCAGGCGAATGCGGTTGCGCACGTACAGCGCGCGCGCCTGCGGCGGGATGTCCGACGCCGGAAACCGCTGCCCCAGGTAGCTGGTGTAGCCGGCATCCATCGACTCGGCCAGCACGTGGCCGTGCCCCTCGTCGTCGAACGCGTACACCATGGTGCGACCGAAACCCGTAATGCGATGCACTTCGTCTGCCGCCAGGCGCGCCAGCCCCTGGACGTTGTCCACGTCCTGCAGGCTGTTGATAAACGTCCGGACCAGCGGATAGATCGATGCGAAAACGTCGGCGGTGCCGCGCGCGGGCTCGAATTCGACGATGCGCACGCCCTGCCAAATGTGGACGACGATGGCCAGCGGCGAATACAAGCCAGCCGCCGCGCCGCCGCGCAGGCCGCGCGGGTCCGCCACCGATCCGGCATAGAGCGGAATGCCTTCGCCTTTCAGGGTGGCCAGCGCATCGAGCGCCAGCGCGGCACCGTCACCGACCAGCGCCGCCAGCGGCTGGCCCAGCAACGGATCGATTTCGCCGGACGCCCTGCCGGCCAGCAGCGCCGTGTTGGCGCTGGCCTGCACGACGTTGCCCGCATCGTCGACGCTGACCAGAAAGCCATGCGGCTGTATGCCGCCAGGAATATGAATCGGTTCTTTGGCGCAATCCCCGGCCGCTGCTGCCGCCGAGGATGTGGGGTGGTGAACCATGCTTGCTCCGCCTTGAGGCATGGCGCCGATTTTGGCACAGCCACGCGGCCAGCGCCCGCTTTGTGCGGAATTGACAGCACATTGGCGGGCCCCCGGTAAAAACTGCACGCGCCACGCCCGACGCATCCGGTGGCCGTCGGCATCGGGTCTACCCGCATTCGTCCCACGTTATGTTGACAATCAAAATTCCGTGACCTACAACTTCGTAAACAAACAGAAATGATTTTGTAGACAATTTTGTAGCCACATCGACATCAACGATGACCTGCGCAAGGTACGCAAGGCCACCAACGGAGACCCGACATGCCAGTGACAGCTTCGCCCGCCGTCGATACCCTCGGCACGCACGCCCCCGACAGCAACGCCGTGATCAAGCCAGGCTACGACGAGCGGCTGACCAACGAGGATCTTGCCCCGCTGCGCAAGCAGACCTGGGGCACCTACAATATTTTTGCGTTCTGGATGTCCGACGTGCACAGCGTGGGCGGCTACATCACCGCCGGCAGCCTGTTCGCGCTGGGGCTGTCCAGTTGGCAGGTGCTGCTGGCACTGCTGATCGGCATCGTGATCGTGCAGTGCTTCTGCAACCTGGTGGCCAAACCCAGCCAGGTCACCGGCACGCCCTACCCCGTCATCTGCCGCGCATCGTTCGGCGTGCTGGGCGCCAATATCCCCGCCATCATCCGAGGCCTGATCGCCGTGGCCTGGTATGGCATCCAGACCTACCTGGCCTCCAGCGCGTTCCTGGTGCTGGCGCTGCATTTCTTCCCGCAGCTGGCGCCCTACGCCGACCTGAAGCAGCATGGCTTTGCCGGGCTGTCCTCGCTGGGCTGGGCCGCCTTCATGACGCTCTGGGTACTGCAGGCGCTGGTGTTCTGGACCGGCATGGAGACCATCCGCAAGTTCATCGACTGGGCCGGCCCCGCCGTCTACGTGGTGATGATTGCGCTGGCCATCTGGCTGGTCAACAAGGCCGGCATCGAGAACGTCAACTTCACGCTGAGCTTCCTGAAGTACCAGGGCTGGGATTCCGTGCCCGTGATGCTCAGCGCCATCGCGCTGGTGGTGTCGTACTTCTCGGGCCCGATGCTGAACTTCGGTGACTTCTCGCGCTACGCCAAGGACTTCCGGTCCGTGAAGCGCGGCAACTTCTGGGGCCTGCCGGTCAACTTCCTGGGCTTCTCGCTGCTGGTGGTGGTGACCACGTCGGCCACGCTGCCCGTGTTCGGCAAGCTGATCACCGACCCCGTGGAGACCGTCAGCCATATCGACAGCACCTTTGCGATGCTGCTGGGCGCGTTCACGTTCATGACCGCCACCATCGGCATCAACATCGTGGCCAACTTCGTGTCCCCGGCCTTCGACTTCTCGAACGTCTCGCCCCGGTACATCAGCTGGCGCACGGGCGGCATGATCGCGGCGGTGGCATCGATCTTCATCACGCCGTGGAACCTGTATAACCACCCGACGATGATCCACTACACGCTCGACGTGCTGGGTGCGTTCATCGGCCCGCTGTTCGGCATCCTGATCTCCGACTTCTTCCTTGTGCGGCGCCAGCGCGTGGTGGTGGACGACCTCTACACGCTGCGCAAGACCGGCACCTACTGGTACCGCCGCGGCTACAACCCCACCGCAGTGGCCACCATGATCCCCTCGGCCATCGTCCCCGTGCTGTGCGTGGTGATTCCGTCGTGGCAGTGGCTGGCCAGCTACAGCTGGTTCATTGGCATGGGCATTGCTCTGGTGCTGTACCGCGCGCTCGCGCCGCGGCTGATGCCGGCCCACATTGCCGACGCCCGCCAGGCCTGATTTCCCCGTGAACGACACCATGAAGATCAAGATCATCAATCCGAACACCACGCAGAGCATGACCGACAAGATCGGCCAGTGCGCCCGGGCCGTGGCCCACGGCGACACCCGCATCGTGGCCGTCAGTCCCCGCATGGGGCCGGCCTCGATCGAGAGCCATTACGACGAGGCGCTCAGCGTGCCGGGTATCCTGGACGAGATCCTGGCCGGCGAGCGCGAAGGCATCGACGGCTACGTGATCGCCTGCTTCGGCGACCCTGGCTTGTTCGCCGCGCGCGAACTGGCACGCGGGCCCGTGATCGGGGTAGCCGAGGCGGCCATGCATGCGGCCAGCTTCATCGGCACCAGCTTCAGCGTGGTCACCACGCTGTCGCGTACCTGCAATATCGCCTGGCACCTGGCCGAACGCTACGGCATGGCGCGTTTCTGCCGCAACGTCCGCGCCAGCGACCTGCCCGTGCTGGATCTGGAAAAGCCGGGCTCCGACGCACGCCGCATCATCACCGAAGCCTGCCGCCAGGCGCTGGCCGAAGACCGCAGCGACTGCATCGTGCTGGGCTGCGCCGGCATGACCGACCTCTGCGACGAGATTGCGGACGCGATCGGCGCGCCCGTCATCGACGGCGTCACCTGCGCCGTGAAGATGGCCGAGGCGCTGGTCTCGGTACGTCTGGTCACCAGCAAGCGGGGAGATTGGGCGCGCCCGCTGCCCAAGGCCTACGCCGGCATGTTGTCGCGTTACGCCCTGAACGCGTGACCCCGCCGCACCGGTCCGGTGCCATCCGGCCCGGTGCAGTGCCATTTTTGTGTACGATATGCGTAACTTTTGTCTTCACTCGCTGCGCCTGCAGCGGGATATCGTCCCCGACATGGCAACCCGACGCAAGAAATCCGCGGATTCCGAGCCGCCCGCCGCGCAGGACGGCGGCGAGCCCGCGGCATCCGAGGCCGCCGAATCCTCCGTCAACGAAGGCATCTACCAGGATCTGCTGAACGCGATCATGGAGCATCGGCTGCTGGCCGGCACCAAGCTCGTGGAAGAGCGGCTGTGCGAGGTCACCGGCGCCAGCCGCGCCCGGATCCGCCAGGTATTCGCCCGGCTGGCGCATGAAAAGCTGGTCACCCTGGTACCGAATCGCGGCGCATTCATCTCCAGCCCCAGCATCGAGGAAGCGCGCCAGGTCTTCCAGGCCCGGCGCCTGGTGGAACCGGAACTTGCCGGCCTGCTGGCCACCACGGCCAACGCCACGCAGATCCGCAGCCTGCGCCGGCATATTCGGCAGGAAGACGACGCCCGCACGCGCGGCGACCGCGCCGCCGTGATCCGGCTGTCGGGCGAGTTCCATATCGTATTGGCCGAGATGGCCGGCAACGCCATCCTGGAAAAGCTGATTCGCGAACTGGTGTCGCTGACGTGCCTGATCATCACGCTGTACGACCGCCCCGGCGCCCCGGCCTGCCCCGAGGACGAGCATCGCGTGCTGGTGGACGCCATCGAGCAGCGCCATGCCGCGCAGGCGCAGGCCGTGATGGCCGAGCACCTGGCCCACATCGAAAGCTCGCTGGACCTGACCGTGCGCGAAACCGGCGCCCCTGACTTCTACAGCATCTTCAGCAAGGGCTGACCGCCCGCACCGCCTGCCCATGGACAAGCTTCTCGCCCTGAAGATGTACGTCGAGACCGTCGATGCGAAAGGCTTCTCGGCCGCCGCGCGACGCATGAACCTGGCCACGTCGTCGGTCACGCGGATGCTGGACGGCCTGGAGGCCTCGCTGGGCACGGTGCTGCTCAACCGTTCCACGCGGCAGGTCACGGTGACCGAGGCCGGCGCCAGCTACTACCAGCAGGCGCGCCAGATCCTCGAAGCCGTGGCCGAAGCCGATGCCTCGATTGCCGATCACGGCGACCAGCCGGTGGGACAGTTGCGGGTATCGCTGCCGGTCGCGTTCGGGCGCTGCTGCATTTCGCCCCATCTCGGCGCATGGCTGGCGCGCTATCCGCAGCTCGAACTCGATGTCGAACTGACCGACAGCATCGTTGACCTGCTTGGCGCCCGCGTGGATGTCTCCGTGCGGCTGGGCAGCGCGGCGGCCTATGACAACGTGATCGCGCGCGAGATCGGCCGGTTCCGCCGCCTGGTGGTGGCCAGCCCCGCCTGTCTCGACCAGCACGGCTGGCCTGCCGAGCCCGCCGACCTGGTCAACCACCGCTGCCTGCGCTTCAGTTTCGGCGCCCGCGACCAGGTCTGGCGGTTCCGCCCCGAGACCGGTGACGGGGGGCGAGCCGATCAGCGTGCCCATCGGCGGGCCGTTCCGCAGCAACAATATCGAAGTGTTGCGCGACATGGCGCTGGCCGGCAACGGCATCGCCCTGCTGCCGGACTGGCTCGTCGATGCCGATATTGCGGCGGGCCGGCTGACCGTGCTGTTCGACGACTGGTCGGTCACGCCGAACCAGTCCAGTTCGGTGGTCACCGCGCTTTACCTGCCCAGCCAGCGCGGCTCGCGGCGCATCGCGGCCTTCCTGGACTTCCTGGCCTCGCTGCCGGGGCCGACCGGCCAGCGCGACTGAATTCGCCGACGGATTTCGGTTTGGCCCGCTTTGCTTGTGGCGCAACGCTGCGTTGCGCCACATTGTGATTCCCGCAACGCCTTCGGGCGCCTACGCTCTGGACATCGCAACCCGATCTCCATCCAGAGCCATGCAAGCCCAAACCTCTCCCAATGCCGGCGCGTCCAGCGCCGCTCCCATGTCCGGCACGCTGGTCGCGCTGTTCTCGCTATGCGCCGGTGTGCTGGTGGCCAACCTGTACTACGCCCAGCCGATCATCGAACTGATCGCGCCTGCCGTGGGCCTGTCCGCGCAGAGCGCCAGCGTGATCGTGTCGCTGACCCAGATCGGCTATGCCATTGGCCTGTTCTTCCTGGTGCCGCTGGCCGACCTGCTCGAAAACCGCCGGCTGCTGATGGTCAGCGGCGTGGCCGCGGCGGCCAGCCTGGTGGGCGCGGCGCTGTCTTCGCAACCGGGCGTGTTCCTGCTGGTGTCGCTGCTGCTGGGCCTGAGTTCGGTCAGCGTGCAGATCCTGATCCCGCTCGCGGCGCACCTGGCGCCCGAGGCGCTGCGCGGCCGCACCGTGGGCACCATCATGGGCGGCCTGCTGTCGGGCATCCTGCTGTCGCGGCCACTGTCGAGCATGGCGGCGCAGTGGTTCGGCTGGCGCGCGGTATTCTTCATCGCGGCCGCCATGACGCTGGCCACCGTGGCCATCATCGCGATGACGCTGCCGCGCCGCGTGCCCCAGCACCGTGCCAGCTACGGCAGCCTGCTGGCCTCGCTGTGGCACCTGTTCACGCGCTTCGCGGTGCTGCGCCAGCGCGCGCTGCTGCAAGCCCTGCTGTTTGCCGCATTCAGCCTGTTCTGGACCGCCGCGCCGCTGGAACTGGCCGCGCGCTACGGGCTGTCGCAATCGCAGATCGGCCTGTTCGCGCTGGTCGGCGCGCTCGGCGCCGTGGCCGCGCCCATTGCCGGCCGCCTGGCCGATGCCGGCCACACCCGCGTGGCATCGTTCGCGGCGCTGATCGTCGCCGCGCTGGCGTTCATCCCCGGCCTGATCCACGGCCACGCCGGCCTGTACGGCCTGGCGCTGACCGGCATCGTGCTCGACTTCGCGGTGCAGATGAACATGGTGCTGGGCCAGCGTGCGGTCTACGCGCTCGACGCCCAGAGCCGGGCGCGCCTGAACGCGCTGTACATGACCGCGATCTTTGCCGGCGGTGCGGCGGGCTCGGCCATCGCCAGCGCGCTGTACACGCAAGCGGGCTGGCAAGGCGTGGTGGCGGCAGGCAGCGGGCTGGCACTCGTGGCGCTGGGCGTGCTGGCCCTCACCGCCCGCCGCTGAGCGCGGTATGCGCTCAGCGCCCCTGGCCCGCTCCGCGGCAGCGGGGCGCTGAGTCGTCAGCCCCTGCACAGACAGTGGCTTTGCAGTGCATCAGGCCTCAATTGAACTTTGCGCGGCCGTTTCATAGAATCCAGCCCGATGCTGGTCCGGCCTTGTTGCACGCGCACCAGCGCATCGTTGCGCGGAGAATTGCCGATGAAAGCCGTGCTTGCCCACATCCTGCGCAGAAAGCTGGCATATGCGGAACTGCCGCTGTTCGTACATATGCGCGACGAAAGCCTGCCCCCGCAGATCCGGCTCAGCTTCATGCGCGGCTTCGCATTTTTCGTCATGGCCTTCGGCGACCTCAACCGCTACGTGCTGCGCCGGACGCCGCCCTGTGACGCCTGGCAGGAACAGGTCAATCTTCATACCTTCGAAGACGACCATCACTGGCCGTGGTATCTGGAGGATTTCGAGACGCTCGGCTGGGACCGCGTCACCACCACCACCGACGCGATGCGCGAGCTCTGGCGCGACGATACCTGCCGCTGCCGCGTCCTGATGTACGACCTGTGCGCGATCGTGGCCGATGCCCACGGCCCCGAGCGCCTGGCCGTGATCGAAGCCATCGAGGAAACCGGCCATGTGCTGTTCTCGCTTACCACGCCGCTCGCGGACGCGCTCCAGGCGCGCCTGGGCGCCGAGCTGCGCTACCTGGGCGCTTACCATCTCGCGCTCGAATCCGGCCATATGCAGCACGCCGACCATTGGGCGCTGGCAGCCATCGCGCTGTCAGACGCGCAGCGGCAACACTGCGTGGCGCTCGTGGACAGGGTGTTCGACGCCTTCACCCTGTGGACGCACGAGGCCGACGACCAGATCCACCGCGCGGCCGCCCTTGCCGCCTAGCCGCACCCGGCGACGATCGGATCGGTGAGCGCGGGCAGTTCATCGTGATTTCCGCCGGCCCGCCGTGCACGGTGGCCGCCAAGGTGACGATCGCGTAACCGGGCACTGTGCGGGCGCGGTGCGGGCAAGCCGCGGCTACGCAGCAACCCGAAGCGGGTTTTCCCGCACTGTCCCGTCAAGCAAAACGGATGTCCCGATAAGTCAAACCGTCAACCGTCATTCCCCGATACTTCGCTGGGTCGCGGCCACTCCGCGACTTGCCAGCAGGCCCCCGGCATTGTGCGGGGCGCGGCTGAGAATATCAGGAGACGGTTCATGTCGGGACTTCGTATTTCACGTCCTCAAGTTTTTGCCAGCGCCCCGAGCGCCCGGGCTTCACGTTATTACCCGTGGCTGGTCTTTGCGCTGAGCTTCGGCCTGCTGCTGTCCGACTACATGTCGCGGCAGGTACTCAACGCACTGTTTCCGCTGCTGAAGGCGGAATGGGCGCTCACCGACGCCAATCTTGGCGCGCTGGGCGGCGTGGTGGCACTGATGGTGGGCGTGCTGACCTTGCCGCTTTCTGTCCTGGCCGACCGCTGGGGCCGCGTGCGCAGCCTGACGCTGATGGCCGCGCTCTGGAGCCTGGCCACGCTGGGCTGCGCCATCGCCAACTCGTTCGGCGAAATGTTCGTCGCACGACTCTTCGTCGGGATCGGCGAGGCCGCCTACGGCAGCGTCGGCATCGCGCTGGTGCTGTCGGTCTTTCCGCGCCATCTGCGCGCCAGCCTCAGCGCCGCATTCATTGCCGGCGGCGCATTCGGCTCGGTGCTGGGCATGGCGCTGGGCGGCGTGATCTCGGCACATTTCGGCTGGCGTATCGCGTTTGTCAGCATGGCCCTGTTCGGCCTGGTGATGGTGGGCTTCTACCGCCTGCTGGTCACCGAAGAGCGCCTGAAGCTCCAACGCGAGGCGCTCAATGAACAGGCTGCCGAGGAACCCCGCCTGGGACCGATGCCGCTGCGCGCACTGTGCAGCGCCCTGGTCGCTTCGCGCTCGATCATCTGCGCCTACGTCGGCAGCGCCCTGCAGCTGTTCGTGATGGGTTCGCTGCTGGCCTGGATGCCCAGCTTCCTGGGCCGCTACTACGGCCTGGCCACCGCGCAAGCCGGCCTGGGCGCTGCGGGCTTCGTCCTGGTGGGTGGTGCCGGCATGATCGTGTGCGGCGCGCTGACCGACCGTGTGGCACGCCACGCCCCGGCACGCAAATGGCTGATGGCCGTCACGTACAGCGTGCTGTGCTGCGCATTGCTCGGCACCGCGTTCCATCTGCAGGCAGGCACCGCGCAACTGGCCCTGATCGCCGGCGGCATGATGCTCGCAGGCGGCAGCGCCGGCCCGGCCAGCGCCGCCGTGGCCAACCTGACCGACCCCCGCATCCATGCCAGCGCGTTCGCCACGCTGACGCTGGTAAACAACCTGCTCGGCCTGGCGCCGGGACCGTTCTTCACCGGCCTGATGGCTGACCACATCGGTCTGGCAGGCGCGCTGCAGTGGATGCCCGTTGCCGGCCTGCTCGCCGCGATCTGCTTCCTGCTCGGCCGCCGCACCTATACCGCGGACCTGCAACGCCTGGCCCAACGCCGCGCCGCAGCCTGACCGCGCATCCCCCAACCCGCAAGCGATTCAATGATGTTCTTGTCCCCCGAAATCACCGTACTGCTGGTGCCAGGGCTGCGCGACCACGTGGCCGACCACTGGCAAACCCTGCTGCAAGCCGAACTGGAGGCCCAAGGCCAGAAAGTGGCATCCGTGCAACCGCTCGAACACCACAAGCTCAGCTGCGCCGCGCGCATGGTCGCCCTCGACCAGGCCATCGCTGCCATCGACGGACCGGTCGTGCTGGGCGCCCACAGCGCCGGCGTGACGATCACCGTGCACTGGGCCTGGCACCTGCACCGCCGCGTGCCGGCCGGCAAGATCCTTGGCGCGCTGCTGGCCACGCCCGCCGACCTGGAAACGCCGATGCCCCCGGGCTATCCGGAAGTGGCCACGCTGGACCAGAACGGCTGGCTGCCGTTGCCACGTCACGCGCTGCCGTTTCCGTCGTTGCTCGCGGCCAGCCGCAACGATCCGCTGGCCTCGTTCGAGCGCGCCACCGCGATGGCGCGGGACTGGGGCAGCGAACTGGTCGATCTCGGCCACGTGGGCCACCTGAACCCCGCGGCCGGCTTCGGCCCATGGCCGGAAGCCATGGCGCTGCTGGCACGGCTGGCGCGCTGAACCGCGGCACCCCAGCACCACAGCACCACAGCACCACAGCAGGAAGCGGCCCAGGCCGCGACACAACAACATTTTCACAACACCGTAGTACCCATTCCGACGGGAACCCCCACTACACAAGACGTAAAAAAGGAGACTGTTTCATGAAGCTCAAGGGCATGGCCGTAGCCGCATTGTTCGCCTGTACCGGCAGCGCATTCGCGCAATCCACCGTCACGCTGTATGGCGTGATCGACGCAAGCGTGGAATACGCGAACCACGTTGCCCCGTACTCGGCGGCAGGCTTTACCCCCAATCCGGGCGCCGGCGATACGGTGTATCGCATGAACTCGGGCGGCCTGTCCGGTTCGCGCTGGGGTCTGCGCGGCACCGAGGATCTGGGCAACGGCCTGAAGAGCCTGTTCGTGCTGGAAAGCGGTTTCAGCGGCGACAACGGCACCATGCAGCAGAGCGGCCGCCTGTTCGGCCGCCAGGCATTCGTTGGCCTGCAGCACCAGACGTTCGGCCAGATCACGCTGGGCCGTCAGTACACGTCGCTGTTCGCGGCGATGGCCAACTTCATGCCGACGGCGTACGCCACGCAGTACGAGCCGGCGGCCTTCATGGCTGGCAACAACTTCCGCGAGGACAACGTGCTGGCCTACAACGGCACGTTCGGCCCGCTGACCGCCATGGCCCACTTTTCGTTCGGCGCGGGCGTCCCCAACCTGCCGGCCGGCACGATCGCGTTCGGCGGCAACGGCGAGGTGCCGGGTGCCTTCCGTCGCGACAATGCCTTCGGTGCGGCCGCGGTGTACGCGGCCGGCCCGTTCGGCGCGGCCATTGCCTATGACCAGTGGAATCCGTCGATCAACAATGTGGCCGGCGTCTACCAGGGCAACACCGCCACGCTGAAGAAGGCGTCGGTGGCGGCCAGCTACACGATTGGCGCGGTCGCCAAGATCATGGGCGGCTACCGCTGGGGCAAGGCCGAGAACAACGCCACGAACGCCCAGATCCAGCGTGACGACTACTACTGGATCGGTGTGAACTACCAGGTGACGCCGGCCATTGGCCTGACGCTGGAATACGACTACGACGACCTCAAGCGCGACTACTTCAACCGCACCAATGCGCCGAATCCGTGGCAGGTTGCCTTTGTGGCCAACTACGCATTCTCGAAGCGCACGGATCTGTACCTGAGCACGGCCTACGCCAAGCACGCCGGCCTGACCCTCGATGGCGCCAACACGAACCAGCTGGCATCGACCGGTGCCACGGGCAACAGCTACATCCTGGGCAACGGCCAAAGCAGCATGGTCGGGGTCAGCCTGGGCATCCGCCACAAGTTCTGATCATGTAGGGATCGGCACAGCCGGACGGGATACTCCTGCACCCCGCCGTCCAGCCGTGTCGAGCTTCGTTTGGCCACCCCGGCGTGCGCGCTGGCGTGGCCATTATTTATGGCGCCGGCGCCTTGTCCGCCTGTGCCTGCCGCGCCCGCCACTTCGACACGCTGCAGCCGTACTGCGCGCCGAACCAGCGCGAGAACGCACTCAGCGACGAAAAGCCCAGCAGCGTGGCCACCTCGGAAAGCGGCCGTGCGCGGTTCTCGATATAGCGCGTGGCCAGGCTGGCCCGTGCGTCGTTGAGGATGTCCGAATAGGTGACGCCGTCCTGCGCCAGCCAGCGATGCACGGTGCGCCGGTCCACGTTGAGCTGCTGGGCTACACGATCGACCGAGCACATGCCGCTGGGCAGCAGCGCATGCACGAGCTTGCGCACCTTGTCGGTCATGCTGGTGTCCGACTGCGCGAGCAGCGTGCCCAGGTAGCGCTTGACCTGCTGCGCCATGACGGGATCGTAGGACGGCAACGGCGCTTCCAGGTCTTTGGCCACGCAGACAATGCCGTCGAAATCCTGCCCGTAAAGCGCCGGCATGCCGAACACGCGCATGCAGGCGGCCTGGCTGTGGGGTGCTCCATGCGTGAAGCAGATGCCGCGCGGACGCCAGGCCGGGCCCAGGAACAGCGTCAGCATGCGGTACATCACGCCTGCCGCCAGTTCGGTGGCCTGGCGCAGGCTTCCCGGGGTGTCGCTCAGGATATGCAGGCGGATCAGCACCACGTCGTCCACATCTTCCACCCGCATGACCAGCGCCTCGTTCTGCAGGCCCATGTAGCGGACCATCGACTCCAGCGCGCGGCGCAGCGTGGGTTCCTCGCGCACCACGAAGGCCAGGGGCCCGAGGTTCGCGAACGGGCGCAGTTCGGCCATGCGCAGGCCGAAATCGTCCACCTGCGCGGCGCTGGCCGAGGCCTCCAGCAGCTTGCCCACCAGCGCGGCGGGAATGCGGATGTCGGGGTCCAGCAACGCGTTGCGGCTGATGCGTGCCGCCCGCAGCATCTGGTGGGGATCGAGCCCGACGGCCCGTGCCACATCCACATAGTTGGTAAGGCTGGCGCTGCGCAGAAAGTAGGACATCGCGTTTTCCCTGACTGTCCCCAAATGTAAATCGAGCGTCCCCGATCGTCAAATTGCAGCGCACCGTTCGCCGATACTTCCATCACCGCAGCACGCACCCTACACAGGAGACCAACATGCAATTCCTCGACGATTCCCTGCATCCGGAAAACATGGACAAGGTGGTCATCACCGTGGCCCCGTACGGCCCCGAGTGGATGCCCGAAGATTTCCCGGAAGACATTCCGGTCACCATGGAAGAACAGATCCAGAAGGCCGTCGACTGCTACAACGCCGGGGCCACCGTGCTGCACCTGCACGTGCGCGAACTGGACGGCAAGGGCTCCAAGCGCCTGTCCAAGTTCAACGAACTGATCGCCGGCGTGCGCGCCGCGGTGCCCGACATGATCATCCAGGTGGGCGGCTCGATCTCGTTCGCCCCGGAAGACGAAGGGCAGGCCGCCGTATGGCTGTCGGACGATACGCGCCACATGCTGGCCGATCTGACCCCCGCCCCCGACCAGGTCACCGTGGCGATCAACACCACGCAGATGAACATCATGGAACTGCTGTACCCCGAGTACCTGGCCGGCACGTCGCTGTCGAACCCGGCGTACATCGAGGCGTACCGCGAGATGACCGTTCCGGCCGGCCCGGGCTGGGTGGAAGAGCACCTGCGCCGCCTGTCGAACGCGGGCATCCAGCCGCACTTCCAGCTGACCGGCATGCACGCCCTGGAAACGCTCGAACGCATGGTGCGTGCCGGCGCGTACAAGGGCCCGCTGAACCTGACCTGGATCGGCATCGGCGGCGGTTTCGACGGCCCGAACCCGTTCAACTTCTTCAACTTCATCCACCGGGCGCCGGACGGCTGCACGCTGACCGCCGAATCGCTGCTCAAGAACGTGCTGCCATTCAACATGATGGCGATGGCGATGGGCCTGCACCCGCGCTGCGGCATCGAGGACACCATCATCGACCAGCACGGCAACCGCATGACGTCGGTGCAGCAGATCGAGCAGTGCGTGCGCGTGGCGCACGAGCTGGGCCGCGAGATTGCCACGGGCAAGGAAGCGCGCGAGATCTATCGCATCGGCACCTGGTACGACAGCGTGGACGAGACCCTGGCGGCCCACGGCATGCTGCCGAACCGCCAGTCCGGCCAGAAAAACCTGCCGCTGCGCCGCGCGGCCTGAGCCACCCCCTGACCCACGACTGCCATGTCGCAGACCACCGATACCCGGCCCGCCAACCCCTGCATCAACATCTGCCGCATGGACAGTGCGCGCCGGTATTGCCAGGGATGCGGCCGGACGTCGACCGAAATCGGCCTGTGGGACGGTATGACCGACGCGCAGCGCGCCTTCATCATCGAGGCGCTGCCCGCGCGGCGCGGCCGACCGGCGGCAGGCAAGACCTGACCGCCGCAGCATTTCCGGCGACGCGCCGCACAACGTATGCGGCGCGCGCCGGCTGTTTCACCGGGTCTGCCGATTCCAACGCGACGACACGTTCCTCTACAGCCCAATGCGCGGGCAGGTCCGGCTTTCTATACCTACAAGACCTATCATGGAGACAAAGATGCCGAACCAACCTGCCCCCCTTCGCATGCGCCGCGCGATCCTGGCGGCCATCCTGACGCTGGCGATGCCGGCCGCCATGGCCTGGACCAGCAAGCCCGTGCGCGTGCTCGTGCCCGCGCCTGCCGGCGGCACCATGGATGTCATGGCGCGCGTGCTGGCCGAACAGCTGGCTGCCGACCTTGGGCAGCCCGTGGTGGTGGACAACAAGCCGGGCGGCGGCGGTGCCATCGCCATCAACACGATGCTGGCGGCGCCCGCCGATGGCCAGACCATCATGGTGACCGCCACCAATGTGCTGACCGAAGTGCCGCAGGTGCAGAAGACGCCGTACGACACCATGAAAGATGTGCGTCCGCTGGCCGCGGTTGGCCGCTCGCGCATGGTGCTGGTCGGCGCGCCGAACCTGCCCCCCAAGGACCTCAAGAGCCTGATCGCGTACGCCAAGGCCAATCCGGGCAAGCTCAGCTTTGCCTCGTACAGCGCGGGCACCGCATCGCACTACGCCGGCGCCATCATGAACCAGGAAGCCGGCATGGACCTGCAGCACGTGCCGTTCGCCGGCTCGGGCCCCGCACTGGCCCAGGTGATGGGCGGCCAGATCCCGCTGATGTATGACGGCATGGTGACCTCGCTGCCGATGATCCGCGCCGGCAAGCTGCAGCCCTACGCGGTGGCGTCCCGGACGCGCTCGCCGCTGCTGCCGCAGGTGCCGACGTTTGCCGAGCAAGGCTACCCCGATATCGACTTCAGCAACTGGGTGGGCGTGATCGCGTCCGCGCAGATGCCGGCCGACGTGGCGCAGAAGATCCAGAGCGCGGTGTACAAGGCCGCGGCCAACCCCAAGGTGCGCGAGCGCCTGGAGGCGCTTGGCTACGAGCCGATGCCGGCCCAGTCGCTGCAGGACCTGAACCAGTCGCTGCACGCCGAATACGACCGCAACGCAGGCATCGTCAAGACGTTCAACATCAAGCCCTGACCGCATCCCCCCATCGTTGCGCCACCCCAGGCCGTCATTGCCACGGCCTGCCTCTTGCCCTATAGTTAGCTGCATGGCTAACTATCAAGTCTCGGTAAGCGACGTATTCCATGCGCTTGCCGATCCCACCCGCTGCGCCATCGTCTGCGCGCTGGTCGGCGGCGCGCAAACCGTGTCGGCGCTGGCGGCGCCGTTCGACATGGCGCTGCCGTCGTTCATGAAGCACGTGACGGTGCTGGAACGCAGCGGCCTGATCCGCACCTGCAAGGCCGGGCGCACCCGCACCTGCGAACTGGTGCCGGAAACGCTCTCGCAAGCCGAGCAATGGCTGGCCGAGCAGCGCGCCGTGTGGGAAGCCAGGTCCGACCGCATGGTCGATTTCGTCGAGCGACTGCATCAAGAGGAGCAAACCCATGCCGGAAAACGCCGCTGAATCCCGCGATCTCGTGATTTCCCGCGTACTGCGCGCGCCACGGTCCGCGCTCTGGCGCGCGTGGTCGGATCCCGCCCTGCTCAAGGAATGGTGGTGCCCCAAGCCGTGGACCACGCAGGTGCGCGACTTCGACCTGCGGCCGGGCGGCAACTTCCATACCTTCATGCAAGGGCCGGACGGGGGCACCAGCGACAACCCCGGCTGCTTTCTCGAAGTCGTGCCGCAGTTTCGGCTGGTGTTCACATCGATGCTGACCGGCGGCTGGCGCCCGCACAAGCCGTGGCTCGGCTTCACCGCCATCATCACGATGGAAGACGACCCCGGCGGCAGCCGCTATGTCGCCCGGGTCATGCACCCCGACGACGCCACGCGCGACCAGCACGAGAAGATGGGCTTCTTCGAGGGCTGGAACACCGCCATCACCCAGCTCGACGACTTCGCCGTGACCCTGCGCTGAGGCCGACGCACGCGCACCGGCCGCGCGGATTGTTCAGGGCGGCAGCAGCGCCGTCCGCGCAGCGGCCAGCACTTCGGCGGTCAATCCTTCCAGCAGGCCCGATGCCGCGCGCGCATGCTGCCAGTGCAGCGGCACATCGAGCGGCGTGTCGGGCACCAGTTCCACCAGTGTTCCGGCCTGCAGATGGCCATCGATCATCGACTGCGGATGCATGCCCCAGCCCATGCCGGCCAGCGCCGCCGTGACGAACGCATACGACGACGGCAGCGTGTGACGGGGCAACTGCACCTGCCGGTGGCATAGCCGGTACACCCAGCGGGACTGCAGTTCGTCCTTGGCGTTGAACACCAGACTCGGCGCCTGCGCGAGACTGCCGGCCCCCACGCCGGCCGCGAAATGGCGTGCCACGAACGCCGGGCTGGCCGCCGCCACATAGCGCATGGCCCCGAGCGGACGGCTGTTGCATCCGGCCGCCGGTCGCGCGGTGGCCGTGACGGCGGCCAGCACCGCGCCGCTGCGCAGCCATTCCGTCGTATGGTCCTGGTCGTCGACCGCCACTTCCATCAGTACCGGCTGCCGCGCGGCAAACGCGGCAAGCGGCTGCGCCAGCCAGGTGGCCAGGCTGTCGGCGTTCACCGCCACCGGCAGCGGCACGCGGGCCTCGCCCGGCGGCGCCAGTGTTGGCAAGGCGCCGTGCAGCTCCTGTTCGAGCAACCGCACGTGATCGACGTGCTGGCACAGCCGGCGGCCGGTGTCGGTGGCCCGGCACGGCGTGTCGCGGATCACCAGCGCACAGCCGGCGCGTTCCTCCAGCATCCGGATGCGCTGTGAAATGGCCGATGGCGTGACGTGCAGCGCGCGGGCGGCCCGCTCGAAACTGCCCTCGCGCACAACGGCGGCCAGCGCCGTAAGCGCCGCGTAATCGAGCATGATTGAGTTTTGCTAATGTCAGTGAAGAGAATTTAGTTTGGCTTCACCGGCCGCCGATGGCAAGCTTGCGCCATGTATTCGACCGACTTCGCAACTTCGGGCATGCCGCCCGGTATCGCCGTCCTGCTGCAGGGCCTGGCCCTGAGCCTGGGCCTGATCGTTGCCATTGGGGCCCAGAACGCGTTCGTGCTGCGCCAGGGCCTGCGCCGCGAGCACGTGGGCAGCGTGGTGCTGCTGTGTGCGCTGGCCGACGCGCTGCTGATCGCCGCCGGCGTCATGGGCATGGCCCGCGCCCTGGGCGAACGGCCCGCGCTGGCGGCCACGCTGGCATTGGCCGGCGCGGTCTTCCTGGCCTGCTACGGCTGGCGGGCGTGGCGGCGCGCACACGGGCAGCATGCGCTGCGGGCGGCCGATGGCCAGGCCAGCACCACGCGTGGCGCCGTGCTGGCGCAGGCCCTGGCCTTCACGTTGCTCAATCCCCATGTCTACCTGGACACCGTACTGCTGGTGGGCAGCATCGGCGCGCAACAGCCGGCCGCCATGCGCGGCTGGTTCGTGGCCGGCGCCAGCATGGGCAGCCTGGCCTGGTTCGGCGCCGTGGGCTTCGGGGCGCGATGGCTCGCGCCGTGGTTTGCCAATCCGCGCGCCTGGCAGATGCTGGACCGCCTGGTCGGCGTGACCATGCTGGTGCTTTCGGCGCTGCTGGCCCGGCATGCCATCGGCGGATTCCGGGAACTGGACTGGCTGCAGGGTGTGCTGCCGGCGGCGTAAACGCAAAAAAGCCGCCCTCCGAGCCGGGGAGGGGCGGCCATCAATTTTCCCTTTTGCCTCAGGCTGCCTTCTTTTCCCGCAGCAGCTTCTTGTCGATCTTGCCCACGCTCGTCTTCGGAATCGCCGTGACGAACGCGATCCGGTCGCTCTCGGGCACCGCGAACTTGCTCAGCCGCTGGGCTTCGACATGACCCAGCAGTACCGCGCGGATCTGCTGGGCGTCCACCTCGATGCCAGCCTTGCGCACCACGTAGGCCATCGGCCGTTCGCCCCAGCGCGCATCGGGCACGCCCACCACCGCGCATTCCTGCACGCCGGGTACCTGGGTGACCAGGTTCTCGATCTCGATCGACGACACCCATTCGCCGCCGGTCTTGATCACGTCCTTGAGCCGGTCCACGATCTGCACGAACCCGTCCTCGCCCATCACCGCCACGTCCTGCGTGTGCAGGTAGCCATCGGCCCACAGGTCCTCCGACGCGGACGGCTTGCGGAAGTACGACTTGGTCAGATACGGCGCGCGCAGCACGATCTCGCCCTGCGCCTTGCCGTCGTGCGGCACTTCGCGCATATCGGGGCCGACGATGCGGAAATCGGCCAGCGGCACGGGGCGCCCCGTGGCGCAGCGCATGCGCACTTCCTCCTCGCGGGTCAGCGGCACATGGCCCGGCGGCAGCTGGGCCAGCGCGACGATCGGGCCCGTTTCCGACATGCCATAGCCGGCAAAGATGTCGATGCCCCGCGCCAGCGCCGCCTCGCACAGCACCGGCGGCAGCGCCGAGCCGCCGATGATCATCTTCCAGCCCCACAGGTTGCAATCGCCTTCGTCCGCCGCCTGCAGCAGCATCTGCAGGATGGTCGGCACGCAGTGCGAGAAGGTGACCTTTTCGGTCTTGCGCAGCTGCAGCAGCGTGGCCGGCACGTAGCGGCCCGGCAGCACGGTGCGCAGGCCCAGCATGATCGCCACGAACGGCATGCCCCAGGCCATCACGTGGAACATCGGCGTAATCGGCATGTACACGTCTTCACGGTGCATGCGCTGGCCGTCACGCGGCGAGCACAGGCTGGTGGCCGTGGTCAGCGTGTGCAGCACGATGTCGCGATGGCTGTAGCACACGCCCTTGGGATCGCCCGTGGTGCCCGTGGTGTAGAACGTGGTGGCCTTGGTGCGCTCGTCGAAGTCCGGAAAATCGAACCCGGCCGGCGCGGCACCCAGCAGGGCCTCGTATTCGCCATCGAACGGCACGGTGCCGGCGGGCACGTCCTGGCCGTCGGCCATCAGCACGAAGCGCGGCTGCCGCACCAGGCTGTCGCGGATCTGTTCGAGCACCGGCAGGAAGTCCGGATGCACCAGCACCACGTCGGCGCCGGCATCGTTCAGCGTGTAGAGAATCTGCTGCGGCGACAGGCGCACGTTCACCGTGAACAGCGTGGCGCCCATCATCGGCACACCGAAGTAGCACTCCAGGTAGCGATGGCTGTCCCAGTCCATCACGGCCACGGTGCTGCCGTGACGCACGCCCAGGGCCCCCAGCGCGTTGGCGAGCTTGCCCAGACGCTGGTGGAAATCGCGATACGTGTAGCGCATTTCGCCGCGATAGCTGATTTCCTGATCGCCATACAGGCTCATCGCGTTGGTCAGCAGCTGCTTGACCAGCAGCGGGTAGGCGTATGCCGAGGGGGTGGTAACGACGAGGTTGTCCTTCATGCCTGCTCTGTCCTTCATGTCCATCATGTCTTGCGGGTTCTGCCCGATCCGCATGCGGATCAGTACGGCACGCTGCCGACGATGCCGGCGCGTTCCATCTTGCGGTGGCACGGCGCGTAGTCCATGACCGCGTAGTGCTGGGTGGCCGTGTTGTCCCAGATCGCCACGCTGTTCGGTTCCCAGCGCCAGCGCACCTGGAATTCCGGGATGTACGCCTGCGACACCAGATAGCGCAGCAGGTCGGCCGCGCCCGGGTTGGCATCCTGGCCGTAGCGCACGCGCGCCGGGGTGTGGAAGTTGGTGAAGTGCGTGGTGAAGCCGTTCACGTACAGCACCTTCTCGCCGGTATCGGGATGCGTGCGCACCACCGGATGCTCCGCGTCGGGGAACTGGGCCTTGAGCGCCAGCCGCTTTTCGATCGGCATGGCCGCGCCGAAGCTGGCCTCGATGCTGTGGCGGGCGCGCAGGTCGGCAATCTGTGCCTTGACCGTATCGGGCAGCCGCTCATAGGCCAGCGCCATGTTGGCCCACATCGTGTCGCCGCCCACGGGCGGGCATTCGATGCAGCGCAGCACCGCGCCGAACTGCGGCGCCTCGCGCCAGGTGGTGTCCGAGTGCCAGCAGTTCTCGTAGCGGTCGTTGGGCTGGTCCGGGCGCTTGTAGATGCGCACCAGGCCCGGATGCTCCGGATCGCTGCCCGCCACCGGGTGGTCTTCCAGCGCGCCGAAGCGGCTGGCAAAGGCCACGTGCTCGGCCCGGCTGAACTGCTGGTTGCGCAGGAACAGCACGCGGTGCTTCAGCAGTTGCGCACGGATCTCGCCGAACAGGTCGTCGTTGCGCACGGCTTCGCCCAGATCCACGCCCACCAGTTCGGCGCCCAGCGCACAGCTCAGTTGTTGTACTTTCATGACTGTCTCCTCAAGCGCTTCAGACGACGAAGATCGACGACCCCGTGGTCTTGCGCGACTCCAGGTCGCGATGGGCCTGCACCGCGTCTTCCAGCGCATAACGCTGGTTGATCTCGATGCGAATGCGGCCAGACCCCACGTGGTCGAACAGCTCGCCTGCCAGTTCGGCCTTCTCGGCCGGGTCGGCAATGTAGTCGGCCAGCGCCGGGCGCGTCACGTAGACCGAGCCCTTCATCGCCAGCAGCACCGGATCGAACGGCGGGATCGGGCCCGAGGCCGTCCCCACGCACACCAGCAGGCCACGGCGCTTGAGCGAATCCAGCGATGCCATGAAGGTGCTCTTGCCCACGCTGTCGAACACCACGTTGGCGCCCACGCCATCGGTCAGTTCGCGTACGCGCGCCGCCACGTCCTCATGGCTGTAGTTGATGATGTGCTGGCAGCCATGGGCCCGCGCAATCTCGCCCTTCTCTTCGGTCGATACCGTGCCGATCACGTTCAGCCCCAGCAGGCGCGCCCACTGCGAGACGATCAGCCCCACGCCGCCGGCCGCCGCGTGCAACAGGATCGTGTCGCCCTTGCGGAAGGTGTGAATGCGGCGCATCAGGTAGGCCGACGTCAGGCCGCGCATGGTCATGGCGGCGGCCGTCTCGAAGCCGATGCTTTCCGGCAGGCGGATCAGCGGCGCGGCCGGCACCAGGCGCTCGGTGCTGTAGGCACCCAGCGTGTTCACGAAGCCGGTGTACGTCACGCGGTCGCCCACGGCCACATTGGCCACACCGGCGCCCACGGCCTGCACCACGCCCGACGCTTCCACGCCCATGCCCGCGGGCAGCGGCACCGGGTAGGTGCCATTGCGGAAGTACGTGTCGGCATAGTTGAGGCCCACCGCCACGTGGCGGATGCGGACCTGACCCGGACCCGGGTCGCCTACCTCGGCGTCTTCGTAGCGAAGCACCTCGGGTCCGCCGGTTTCATACATACGCACTGCCTTGGCCATGGAAATCGTCTCCTGATTGAGGGCGGCACCACTTGCGCCGCCATGACCTCAATGTAGGAGCCGCAGGCCTGCGCTGCTTTGCAGCGCAATCCGGACACTTTGCATTTCATGCCATCGCCGCCTATCATCGCGCCAACGACGCGTCATGGCCCCATGCATGTGACGGGCGAAAAACAACATCGGGAGACTCGCTTGAAAACCCTGGTACGCGCTGCGGTGATGACCAACTTCTTCGACGTCGCGAATGGCCTGGGCGCCAATCCGCTGCCGCTGCTGCGCACGGCTCGCCTGAGCCAGGCGCTGCTGGCCGATCCGGAGCAGCGCATTCCGGTGCAGGCCTGCGCCACGCTGCTCGAAGCCGCTGCGCAAGCCACCGGCTGCCCCACGTTCGGCCTGCGCATGGCGGAGTCGCGGCAGTTGTCGGACTTCGGGCTCATGAGCCTGCTGATCAGCCAGCAGCCCACGTTGCGCGACGCGCTGGAAACCATCATCCGCTACCGGCATCTGGTCAACGAATCGGTGGCCATCCTGCTGGAAGCGTCCGACAAGATCGTGCTGATCCGGCAGGAAGTGGTGCTTGATACGCCCTCGCGGCAGGCCACGGAACTGGCGCTGGGCGTGGTGTTCCGGCTGTGCCGCGCCCTGCTGGGGCCGCAATGGCATCCGCAAAGCGTGAATTTCACGCACGCGGCGCCGCCGGACCTGGATGTGCATCGGCGCCTGTTCGGCTGCCCGCTGGAGTTCGGCAGCGAGTTCAACGGCATCGTCTGCCTGGCCGCTGACCTGGACACGCCGAACCCGACCGGCAATCCCGCCATGGCGCGCCACGCCGAGCGGGTGGTGGAATCGCTGCCGCGCGTGAACGACGCATCGATCGGGCGCGAGGTTCGCAATGCCGTCTACCTGATGTTGCCGATGGGACGCGCCACCAGCGAGGCCGTGGCGCAGGGGCTGGGCATGAGCCTGCGCACCATGCAACGCCAGCTTGACGCCTCCGGCGAGACCTTCTCGGACATCGTCAATGGCGTGCGGCGCGACCTGGCGCAACGATACGTCGCCAATCCCGACTATTCCCTGCTGCGGGTGTCCGAACTGCTGGGCTACGGGTCGGCCGCGGCGTTCACGCGCTGGTTCTCCGCGCAGTTCGGCGAGGCGCCGATCGTCTGGCGGCGACGGCACACCAGCCCGCGCTGACCGGAGCCCGCAAGGTCGCTTCGGCTGCCCTTGCGGCACGGGACGGCTGCGTCTAGGCTAGGAAAACGTACTACGCGTCACTACGCATCCCGACGCATCCCGACGCATCAGCGACGTTTGCCACCCCACCCTGAACCCGAACGCGGAGCCCGCATGCCGAACGCCATGAAGCCGTTGCAGTGCCTGATCGTCGCCACCGGCGCGCTGAGCCTCAGTCTGGGCGCGATGCCCGCGCACGCGCAGCAAATGCCGAGTTCGGGTGCCGCGGCCATCTCCGATGCGGTACGGGAAGGCGGCAACCCCTACCGCCCCCCGTCGGCCCCGTCTGCAAGTCCGGCCGACGCCAAACGCGAACGTTGCGACGCGCTGCTGCAGGAACTGAACGGTACGTCGAAGCAGCGCGCCTACACGTCGCCCGGCACCGCCACGCAAAGTGCCCAGGGCCGTGCCGTTCCCAAGCTGGAGCGCGACAATTCGCGCAAGCAGCTGGAAGAAACCTACCGCGCCAACTGCACCTGACCCCAGACAACGGGCGTTGGCCCGTGCGTCAGGACGGCCCGGCCTCCCGCAGCCGGGCCATCTGGCTCTTGACCACGTCAAGGACCGCGGCCGTCATCAGCGCCGTGGACAGGCCGAACATCAGGATGCCCAGCGCCGATTCGATCGGCCCGAGCATGCGCCAGCGGGACGACATCACGATATCGCCGTAGCCGAGCGTGGCGAAGTTCACCGCCGAGTGATACAGCGCCGCGCCAAGCGTGTCGAACTCGCCCAGCACCATGAACAGGCCCGCCCACACCACCATCTGCGCGAAGTTGCAGAACAGCGTCAGCAGCATCACGGACGTCAGCAGCACGGCGTCCATCCACAGCGGTTCAAGCCCCTGCCACTTGTTCTGGAACCGCGCATAGCGCCGCAGGCACAGCGCCACGGCCCCGCATTGCAGCAGCAGGCACAGCAGCATCACGGGGGCGGCAACCAGCAGGTGCAATTGCATGACGGTCTCCCTCAGCCTACGCCGGCACCGGCGCGGCACGCCGGTCCAGCAGCGCAATCATCAACCACGCGTACAGCGACACGCCGACAAACAGCCCCATGCGCACCATGAACGCCTGGTAGACATCCTTGCCCGCCGCGCTGTCCGCCACGGACTGCCCCAGCAGGATGATCATCGTGACGAGGCTGTTCAGCCAGAAGCCGGGCGACATGCGTCCCGGCCGCAGCCGGAACAGCCGGCGCGCCACCCAGAGCCCGAACAGCAGCATCCAGAGGAAGAACATCCAGATGTGGACGAACAGCCCCAGCGCCAGCCAGCACAGGATGGCCAGCGCCCCGCCCATCAGCGTGGAGCCCACCAGTTCCAGCGCCGCACCCCGCGCCGTCGTGCTGCAGCTCTGCCGCCCCAGGCTGACCGCCTTCATGATGATGGGCAGATACGCGGCCGGGTCCGCCATTGCCAGCAGGAACGGCGGCATCACCACCAGCGTGGCGCGCAGCGCCATGACATCCGCATCCCCGGGGGCGGCGCCTGGCTTCTGCGGCATGCGCGGCCCGCCCGGTTCGGGAATCAGCAGGTAACAGATGCCCAGCATCAGCACCGCGCACAGCAGCCCGCGCACCAGCGCGCCAATCACGGTCAGCGCCAGCGCGCTGTTGGCGGTGCCCGCCGCTGAAATCAGCGTGACGCCCGCCACCAGGAACGTCGACACGAGGTTGTTGCCGCCGCGCAGCCCATGGCGGAACGCCAGAAACAGGCACAGGCCCGCCATCAGCACGCCGGTCAGCGGCGCATGGCGCAGGAACGGCACCAGCAGCATGCCGCTGCCGGTCGTCAGCATGACCACCAGCGCCAGGCCCACGCCTGCCTTGAACGGCAACGGCCGGTCCAACGTCGCAAACAGGAAGACCGCCAGCACCGGCGCCATCACGGGCACCGCCCACTGCATGCCGAAACTCACGGCCAGGCAGGCCGCCGTGCCCAGCGCCAGCCGCAAGGCACGGCGCGCCAGCATCGCGCGCATGGCCAACGCGGCGTCAGTAGACATACGACACCCAGCTCATGACGCGCAGGAACGCGCGGCCCAGCAGGTTCAGCGGATTGCCTTCGGTCGGAAATGCCATCACCTCGGCCTGCCCGCCCACGCGCACGCCGCGCAACGTGGGCAGCTGCCCGGGGTCGATGTCAACGATCACCGGGAATCGCTGCGCGGGCCGCAGCCAGTCGCGGCTGTTCTGGATCGTCGGCAGGGTGCCCGGCGGCGTACTCTGGCCGGCGCTGACGCCATAGCCGATGCTGCGCACCTTGCCGGTGAGCACGGTGCCCGGCAATGCATCCAGCACGATCCGCACCGGCGAGCCGGGCACCAGATGGCCAAGGTTGTTCTCGGTCATGTCGGCGCTGATCCAGACATCGTGGATGGCGATCAGCGTCATCAAGGGCGCGCCCGCTGCCGCGTACTGGCCCGTTTCGGTGCGCAGGTCCGTAATCAGGCCGGCCGTACGCGCCCGTACCTGCGCGTTGGCCAGGTCCAGCTCGGCCTTGTCCACGGCGGCGGCGGCACTGCGCAGCTTGGCATTGTCGTCGTCGCTGCCGCCCTGCTGCTCGCGCGCACGCTCCACCTCGGCCCGCGCCGCGGCCACCTGGCTGATGGCCTGCGTGTGCGTGGCCCGTGCCACCTCCAGGCGGCGGACCGACACGGTGCCCGGGTCCTCGCGATACAGCCGCTCCAGCCGCTCGCTGTCCTGCTGCGCCTTCAGTTCATTGGCCTGCGCGGCCCGCAGCGACGCCCGGGCCGAATCGATGCCGGCGGTATTGGCGCCGATGCCGCGCCGCGTGGTTTCCAGGTCGGCCCGTGCGCGGTCCAGCGCGATCCTGTAGTGCTGGGGATCGACATCGAACAGCACGGTGCCGGCCGCCACGTTCTGGTTGTTCTGCACGTAGACGCGCGTCACGCGGCCCGGCACCTCGGAGGCCACCGGAATCACGAACGCCTGCACGCGCGCCTGCTGTGTGTAAGGCGTGAACCGGTCGGCCAGCAGATACCACGCCAGGCTCAGCACGATCAGCCCCACCACCCAGCGCAGCGCCTTGTGCGACGGATCGGCCGCGGGCTCCTGGACGGACGGCGCGGGGGTGCCGCCGCCCGTGGCCGGCTTGTCGTCGATGGCGGCGTCGCCAGTACGCGTGTCGTTCATGGGCGTGCGCTCCCCGTCTGCGCCGGAAGGCTGGCCGCCGGCGGCGGCGACACTTCGTCGATCAGCCCGCCCCAGTTGGTGCGCTGCTGCATCTGGGTCCGCGTGCCGGCGTCGAGCAGCGGCGCCGTGGTGTCCCAGCCGCCACCAAGTGCCTTGTACAGCCCGACCAGGTAGTTCACGGCGTTGCCTCGATTGACCAGATACGCATCCTGCTGCGCGAACAGCGCGCGCTGTGCGTCAAGCACACGCTGAAAATCCGAATACCCTTCGCGGAACACCGTGTTCGCCAGCGACAGCGACCGCTCCGCCGACTGGGCCGCCTGGCCCAGGATGCGCTCGCGCTGCAGCGCCTTGTCCAGCCCGCTGGCCGCATCGTCGGCTTCGCGCGCGGCCTGCCGCACGGCCGCCTGGTAGTCGACGATCAGTTGTTGCAGCCGCGCGTCCTGCACGCGCACGTTGTTGACGATGCGCCCGTAGTCAAAGATGTTCCAGCGCACGCTGGGTCCGCCCACCAGCAGCAGGCCGTTCTGGGTGCCGGGCAGCGATGCCGCCGTCCAGCCGATGCTGCCCATCAGCGTGACGGCCGGATACAGGTCGGCCTTGGCCACGCCGATCAGCGCGGACTGGGCCGCGATGCGGAATTCGGCCGCACGGATGTCGGCGCGGCGCAACAGCAGGTTGGCCGGTACATCCTGCAGCACAGCGCGATCGATCAATGGCAGCACGCCCTCGCGGTCGGCAGCGTCCGCCAGTTCAGGCAACGGACCGGGCGGCCGGCCCAGCAGCACCACCAGCGCGTTGCGCGCCTGGCCGATCTGGTTTTCCAGTTCCGGGATGCTGCTCAACGTGCCAAGGTACTGGGTACGCGCCTGCTGGAAGTCGAGTTCGTCGCTCTCGCCGCCCTTGAACAGCCGTTCCGTGATCTCGAAGCTGCGCTTCTGCAGCCGCGCATTGTCGCGCGCGATGCGCAGCCGGGCTTCGGCCGTGCGTACGGCAAAGTAAGTCGTGGCCAGCTGGGCATGCAGCAGCACCAGCACCGACTCGCGATTGGCCTGGGCGGCAAAGTAACCGGCATCGGCCGATTCGATCGCGCGCGCAAAACGACCCCAGAAATCAAGCTCCCAGCCGACGTCCACGCCCGCGCTGTATTCCCACAGCCGCGCGCTCTGCGCGGTGGGACCGGACTGGCGGCTATGGACATACATGGCCGAGGCGCTGGCCTGCTGCATCTGCGGATAGCGGCCCGCGAGCGCAATGCCCAGCTGGGCGCGCGCTTCCATCACGCGCAAGCCGGCAATCCGCACGTCGGCATTGCCGGCGTCGGCTGCCGTCATCAGCGTGTCGAGTACCGGGTCGCCAAACACCTGCCACCATTGGCGCACGTCTGGCGTCGCCTGCTGGACGCTGGCCTGCTCGACGGCATCGCTGTGCCACGTGCCGGTCCACGGCTCGGGCTGCGGCTGGAAATCGGGCCCCACCCGTGCGCATCCGCCAAGCACGGCGGCCAGGGCCAGCCAGGCGCGGGCGGACGCGGCCACGGTTTATCCCCTGGTGATGTCTGCCCCGGTGATGTCGGGCACACTGTGCGGCGCTTCGGCTTCCACCTCGATACGCGGCGGCGGATCTTCCACCCATTGCCAGAACAGCTGATAGCCCACCGCCAGCACGATCGGGCCGATGAACAGGCCGATCACGCCCCCGGTGACCATGCCCCCCAGCGCGCCGATCAGGATGACCGGCATGGGCACGTCCACGCCGCGCCCCAGCAGCAGCGGCTTGAGCACATTGTCAGACAGCCCCGCGATGAACACGTAGATTGCAAACACGACGTTGGCGCCGGAAGCGCCCTCGGCCGCGAACACCAGCACGATCACCGGCACCGTGATCAGCGTGGCAGGCAGCTGCATGATGCCCAGCAGCAGCACCGCCAGCGCCAGCAGCCCCGCACCCGGCACGCCCTTGATGATGAAGGCGACGCCGATCAGCAGCATCTGGATGAACGCGATGCCCACCACGCCCTGGGCCACCGCGCGCACGGTCGCCGTGCACAGCGCCGTGATACGCGGCCCGCGTTCCGGGCTGGTGAGACGTGACGCAATTCGCTCCGCGCTGCGCGTGCCCAGTTCGCCATAGGCCATGATGATGCCGGCGATGATCAGCGCACCGACGAAGACCAGCAGCCCCACCCCCACGCCACCGATGGCTCCCAGCAAGCCAAGGCTGGCCGTCTTGATCTGCGGACCAAGCTTCTGGATCAGCCCGCCGGCATCGGTGGATGCCATCAGCCAGGCGTCATGGAGCCGCCGTCCGATGACAGGCCAGCCGGCCACCGCCTCGGGCGGCGGCGGGATCGTGAATTCACCGGTCTTGGCGATCGCCATGGCATGCTCGACCGATTCGATCAGCGCAATGCCCAGCAGGTAGGTCGGCACCATCACCACGGCAATCACCACCACGATGATCAGCGTGGCGGTGCGGCCTTCGCCGTCAAAGACCTTGCCACGCAGCCACACCTGCAGCGGATACATCGTGATGGCCAGGATCACCGACCACAGCAGCAGGTTCATGAACGGCTTGAAGATCTGGAAGCAGAAGACCGACAGCAGCGCGATCAGGCCGAAACGGATCAGCGAATCGATCAGCGTGCGCGACGCGGTCGCGCTGGAATACGGGGCTTGCAGCATGGGATGACCTCCCTTGTGCGGCGGATTGCGAGCGGGGCAGCGGGCACGCCATCAGGCGACCTGGCGCCGGCGCGCGATCAGGAACACGACGGCGCCGGCGGCGAACAGCACCACGCAACCGATCAGCCAGTCGCGGGCGAGCACATTGACCAGATAGCGCGGCGGGTCGCTGCCGGTCCGGAACATCTGCACCTCCAGGCCGCGCATTGCCAGCCTGAACAGGTTCAGCTTGTCCGGCATCTGCCCGCTGGGATCGCTGAAGAAGATGCCCAGCACGGCCAGCCACAGCGCCCCCGCCATCATAACGACACCGCATTTATGCATGATGGCAAACTCGAACAGGTTCTCCAGCTAGAGTCAGCCAAGCACCGGCGCAAAGCAATTGGTCCTTGGGCCAAGCATTGGACCAAGGTCCATTGCCAAAGCCCGACCCAGTGTCCAGATTGATACTCGGGGAAAGTGTCCCATCCACACTCTGGGAGCTGACATGGCAAAACAGGCACGGCGCGCCGAAAGCGAGGCGGAGGCGGGCACCGCATTGAGCCGCAAGGACTATGACGAGGCGCTGGCCGGGCTGCATGTGGAACTGGTGCACATGCAGAACTGGATCAAGGCCAGCGGCACCAAGGTGTGCATCGTCTTCGAGGGGCGGGACGGCGCCGGCAAGGGCGGCACCATCAAGGCCATCACCGAGCGGGTCAGCCCGCGCGTGTTCCGTGTGGTGGCGCTGCCCGCACCCACCGAGCGCGAGAAGAGCCAGATGTACATGCAACGGTACATCCCCCATCTGCCCGCCGCGGGCGAAGTGGTGATCTTCGACCGCAGCTGGTACAACCGGGCCGGCGTGGAACGCGTGATGGGCTTTGCCAGCGAGGAACAGGTGGACGTGTTCCTGCGTGCCGTGCCGCTGATGGAACGCGCCATCGTCGGGTCCAACGTGCTGCTGCTCAAATACTGGCTCGAAGTCACGCCGGAAGAGCAGACACGCCGGCTGCAGTCGCGCATCGAGGACGGGCGCAAGACCTGGAAGCTGACGGACATGGACCTGAAGTCGTACAGCCGCTGGTACGACTACTCGCGCGCCCGCGACGCGATGTTCGAAGCCTCGGATACCGACTTTGCCCCGTGGCACGTGGTGCGCTCCGACAACAAGCGGCGCGCCCGGCTGAACATCATCAGCCACCTGCTCGACTCCGTGCCGTACGAGCGCATCAAGAGCAAGAAGGTCACGCTGCCGGCGCGCCAGAAGTCGGGCAACTACAAGGCGCCCGACTATCCGTACCGCTACATTCCCGAGAAGTTCTGAACCCGCCGCCCGGCGGCCGGGGCCAGGCGCCCCGCCACCGGACGTCGGTCAGTCCTTGATCATCGTCTTCTTCCAGTCGCCGTCCGATTGCTGGCAATACCAGCCTGTCCAGCGTTCCGGCTGCCGGCCCGGCTGCCGCAGTTCGCTGCGCACCTTGCGGCAACGCTGGCCATTTTCCGTACGCGTCTTGAGCGGCGTGAACGTGCCATCCGTGGCCTTGCTCTTGGCGTTGCTGGTGCTGGCGTCCAGGTGGAACGGCACGCTGGCACCGTCATCGGATTCCGTCAGCGTCTTCCCGAATGCGGTGCGCAGCGCCGCCACCTGATCCTTGTCCAGCGTGCCGATGATGGTGCCGCTGAGGAAGTGATCGTAATACGCATGCGCTGGCCAGGCCAGGCCCAGCAGCGCGGCCGCGCACAGGCCATGCCATTTTGCACTGAACATCGAGGCTGCCTCCTTCACTGCTGGCCAGACTGGATCGGGAACGCCGCTACTTCGCCGCACCCGGTGTGACCGACACCGCGACTGCCTCAGTATAGACAGCCTGCACGCGGTCACCCTTCTTCACGGCCTTCATCTGCTCGGGGTCTTCCACCAGCAGATCCACCGTGTGGCCACGCGGCCCCTTGACCGTGACGATGTTCTTTTCCTTGTCGACCTTGACGACCTGTGCCACCACGGTCACCTCGCGCCCCACCCGGCCACCCGGCTTGGCGCCGGGTTCGGAACGCTCGGAAATCTCGCGTTCCTGCATGGTCGCTGCCCCGCTGCCCTTCTTCAGGCTCACGGTCAGGGCCTCCGTGTACTCGACGGCAACCTTGTCGCCCACGCGCAGCTGGTCGAAGTTGCGCGCCTCTTCGCCCACCGTCATGTCCACGACCTTGCCGGCCTGGGTCTTGAGTGTGACCTTGCGCGACGCGGCGTCGATGGCGGTGATGGTGGCGTTGACCTTGGCCGTGCCGGTGGCCGTGGTCTGCCCGGGCGACCGTTGCACGTCCGTCTTCACGTCCGGCTGGGCGTATGACACTGCCGACAGGCTCAGCAGCACTGCAGCGGTAATGGCGACTCGCTTGAACATATGACGTCCTCCCTGGTTATTGGATCGTGTAGCCGCGCCCCTGCATGCAGGCCGAATACGCGCGGTAATAGGTATTCATGGCGCCGGACTGCTGCGATTGCGCGTTGGCCTGCGCATTGCGCTGGTTCTGCCGTGCGCGGTGGCCACCCGCCATCGTGCCCACGGCCGCGCCGGCTGCGGCGCCCTTGCCGGCATCGCCCGCAATGGCGCCAATGACCGCACCGCCCGCCGCGCCGCGCGCCGCGCCGCCCACCCGCTCGCCGCCGCCCACGGCCGGCCCGCTGGGCGCGGGCGGCGGCGCGGCGGCAACCTGCGCCGGATCGATGCCGGTGTTCGACTTGGCCCACGAGTAGCAGTAGCCGTCATCCTCCTGCTGCGTGGCCTGGCTTTGTCCCTTGGCCGGATAGGCGATGGGTTTCGACTGTGCGAGGGCGCCGGCGCTCAGGCCAACCATGACGGTGGCGGCGAGCAACGCGGCCGGAATGCTGGATCTGGACATGAATCACTCCTTGGCGGGGCTGGCCGGCTGGTTCACGCTGGCCTGGGGTGCGCTGTCGACGGGCCACCCGCCGCCCAGCGCCTTGTAGAGCTGGACCAACTGGCCAAACTCCGTGCCACGCAACGTCGACTGTTCGAGTTGCGCGGAAAACAGCGAACGTTCGGAATCGAGCACCTCGAGGTAGCTGGTGTAGCCGCCTTCGTACCGGTCGCGCGCCAGCAGTGCGTAGCGCGACAGCGCATCCACCTGGTCGTTCTTGGCCAGGAGCTGGCTGCGCGTGTACTGCACGCCGGCCAGCGCATCGGCCACCTCGCGGAACGCGGTCTGCACCGCCTGCTGGTAGCCGTAGAGCGCCTGCTTCTGGCGTGCCTCGGCCTGCTTCACGTCACCGGCAATCGCACCGGCGGTGAAGATCGGCACGCTGATCAGGCCACCATACGACCACGCCCTGGACGAACCCACCCACAGTCCGGAGAGCGCGGTGCTGGCCGCGCCGAACATGCCGGTCAGCGAAATCGTCGGGAAATACTGCGCGCGGGCGGCGCCAATCTGCGCGTTGGCCGCCACCAGCGATTGTTCGGCCTGCAGCAGGTCCGGGCGCTGTTCCAGCAGCGAGGACGGCAGGCCCACCGGCACCACCGGCAGAATCAGTTCGTCGATCGACTTGCCACGCGGCATGGCGCGCGGGTTGTCGCCAACCAGCACGGCCAGCAAGTCTTCCTGCTGTGCCACCAGTTGCCGGAACTGCTCGACCGAAGCCTGGGCCGACGCATACTCGGAGCGCGACTGCGCATACTCGACCTCCGACACCACGCCGCCCTGGAACCGCTCGCGGAACACCTGCAGCGCGCCCTCGCGGCTGGTCAGCGTGTCCTGCGCGATACGCAGGCGGTTGTCGAGGTCGCGCAACGTGATGTAGCCGCTGGCCACCGCCGCCACCACGCTGATCTCCGTGCTGCGGCGCGCCTGTTCGGAAGCCGCCCACTCCGCCCGCGCCGCTTCGGTCATGCGCCGGATGCGCCCGAACAGGTCGAGCTCCCACGACGCGTAGACGTCGGCCTTGACCGAGTTGAACGGGTTGTCGATGGGCAGCAAGGTGCCGCTGCTGGTGCTGATGCGCTGCCGGCTGCCGCCCGCCTCTGCTCCCACCTGCGGGAACAGCCCGGCCCGCGTGGTCATCACGCGTCCGTAGTATTCCTCCACGCGCGCCGTGGCAATCAGCACGTCGTAGTTGTGCGCGCGCGCCGTGGCGATCAGGTCGTCGAGCACCGGATCCCCGATCTGCGACCACCAGTATTGCGTGGTGACCACGTCGGCCGCCTGCGGCGTTTCGGGCGCGAAGCGGTAGGTCTCCGGTACCGCCACGTCCGGGCGCACGTAGTCCGGCCCCACGGTGCAGCCGCCGGCCAGCAGCGTCATCGCCGCCAGCCCCGGCACCAGGGCTCGCGCCCGCAAGCCGCGCGGGCTCATAGCGTGCCTCCGGAGGGTGCCGCGGGGTCGGTGCCAGGCCCGGCATCCTTCCCGGCCTGCCTGGCGAGCTTCTTCTTGCTCTCGCGCTCCAGCCCCCAGAAGAACATCGGGATAAAGAAGATGGCGATCACCGTGGCGCCAAGCATGCCGCCGATCACGCCCGTGCCCAGCGACTGGCGGCTGGCCGCCGACGCGCCGCTTGCGATGGCCAGCGGGATACAGCCGAGGATGAACGCCAGCGACGTCATGATGATCGGGCGCAGCCGCATCTTGGACGCCTTGACCGCCGCGTCATACGGGCTCAGCCCCTCCTTGACGCGCATCTCCACCGCGAATTCGAAGATCAGGATGGCATTCTTGGCGGCCAGGGCGATCAGCACCGTCAGGCCGATCTGGAAGTACACGTCGTTCTCCATGCCCCGCATCAGGATGCCCACCAGCGCACCGAACAGCGCGAACGGCACGGCCAGCAGCACCCCGATCGGCAGCGACCATTTCTCGTACTGCGCCGCCAGGATCAGAAACACCATCAGCAAGGCGAACGCGAACACCATCGCCGCCGTGGACCCGGCCTTCTTTTCCTCATAGGCCTGCCCGCTCCACGCATAGCTGTAGCCCGGGCCCAGCACCTCGGCGGCCACTTCCTCCATGGCCTGCAGCGCCTGGCCCGAGCTGTACCCCGGCGCGGCATCGCCGGTGATCTTGGCCGCCGGGAAATTGTTGAACCGCGTCACCAGATCGGCGCCGGCCACATAGCGCGCCGTGGTCACGGCCTTGATCGGCACCATCTCGTTGCGCGAATTGCGCACGTACACCTTGTCGATATCCTCGGGCTTCGACCGGTACTCGGGCTCGGCCTGCAGGATCACCTGGAACAGCCGGCTGTTCTTCGGGAACTGGCTCACGTACAACGACCCGAACATCGTCTGCAGCGCGGAGTACACCTGCTCCACGGGTACGCCCTGCGTCTCGGCCCGCTCGCGGTCGAGGTCAACCAGCAGCTGCCGCGACCGCGTGTTGATCGTCGTGCTCACGCCGCGCAGCTCCGGGCGCTGCCGGGCCTTGGCGATGAACGCGCGCGTGCGTTCCTCCAGCTGCTGGTAGGTGCCGTCGCCGGTGCTCTGCAGCCAGAATTCGAAGCCGCCCGTGGTGCCCAGCCCCGGGATCGACGGCGGATTCACCGGAATCACCAGCCCTTCGCGATAGGTCGAAAACTCCTTGTTGGCCTGCGCGATCAGGTCGGCCGCGCTTTCGCCCTTGCCGCGCTCATGGAAGCCCTTCAGCGTGATGAACAGCGTGCCGGCGTTCGACTTGTTCTGCGAGTCGATCAGGCTGTAGCCGTCCGGCACCGCCACCGATTTCACGGCCGGCTGCTTCTCGAACCACTCGGCGGCCCGTTTCGATACCGCGCCGGTGCGGTCCAGGCTGGCCGCGTCGGGCATGATGACCGCGCCGAGCAGATAGCCCTGGTCCTCCACCGGCAGGAACGATGACGGAATGCGCATGAACATCAGCACGGCGGCCACGATCAGCGCGATGACGATGCCCACCGAAATTGCCGTGCGCCGGATCACGGCCTGCACCGTCGCGCCATAGCCTTCCACCAGCCGGTCGAAACTGCGGTTGAACCAGCGGAAGAAGCGGTTCTTCTCGTGGCTGCCCGGCTTGAGCAGGATGGCCGCCAGCGCCGGCGACAGCGTCAGCGCCACCACCCCGGACAGCAGCACCGATACCGCCAGCGTGATGGCGAACTGCTTGTATAGCTGGCCCGTGATGCCCGACAGGAACGCCACCGGGATGAACACCGCCAGCAGCACCAGCACGATGGCGATCACCGGGCCGCCCACTTCGTCCATGGCGGCCTTGGCGGCCTCCTTGGGCGGCATGTGGAACTCCATCATGTTGCGCTCGACGTTCTCGATCACCACGATGGCGTCGTCCACCACAATGCCGATGGCCAGCACCATGCCGAACAGCGTGAGCATGTTCACCGAGAAGCCGAACGCGGCCATGGCGGTGAACGTGCCGATGATCGACACCGGCACCGCCAGGATCGGCACCAGCGTGGCGCGGAAACTCTGCAGGAACAGGTACACCACCAGAATCACCAGGATCACCGCGTCGCGCAAGGTGTGGACCACCTCGTTGATCGACTCATGCACGAACTCGGTGGTGTCGAGCGCGATTTCGTATTCCAGGCCCGGCGGGAATGTCTTCTTGGCTTCCTCCAGCGCCTTGCGCACCTGGCCGGCCACGGCCAGCGCATTGGCGCCCGGCTGCTGGTACACGGCCAGCAGCGTGGCCGTCTTGCCCTTGTAGCGGCTGCGCAGCGAGTAGTCCTTCGAACCCAGTTCGGCGCGGCCGATATCCTTGAGCCGCACCAGCGCGGCGTCGCCCGATGCCGCACGCAGGATGATGTTCTCGAACTCGGCCGGCTCGGTCATGCGGCCCTTGGTGGTCACCGGGAACGTCTGCTTGACCGGCTCCGACGTGGGCGAACTGCCGATGCGCCCGGCCGAGAACTGCTCGTTCTGGTTGGCCACCGCGGTCTTGACGTCCTCGGCCGTGATGCCGAGCTGCGCCATGCGGTCCGGCTTGAGCCAGATGCGCATGGCGTAGTCCGGCGTGCCGAAGATGGACGACTGGTTGGCACCCGGGATGCGCTTGAGCGAATCGAGGATGTAGATGCTGGTGTAGTTGTCGACGAAGGTCTGCGGGTAGCTGTTGTCGGGCGAATAGACGGCAATCACCATCATGAACGCCTGCGACCGCTTTTCCACGGTCACGCCCTGCTTGGTCACGGCGTCGGGCAGGGTCGGCAAGGCCAGGTTGACGCGGTTCTGCACATCGACCTGCGCCAGTGCCGGGTCGGTGCCGATCTCGAAGTACGTGGTCAGCGTGATATTGCCCGTGGACGAACTGGTGGACGACATGTACAGCATGTTGTCCGCACCGTTCACCTGCTGCTCGATCGGCGCCGCCACGTTCTGCGCCACCACTTCCGAGCTGGCGCCCGGATACGTGGTGGACACCGTGATGCTGGGTGGCGTGATGTCCGGAAACTGGGCGATCGGCAGGTTGAACAGCGCCACCATCCCGCCCACGACGATGATGATCGACAGCACCGACGCAAAGATCGGGCGGTCGATAAAGAAGTGGGACAGTTTCATGACGCCGCACCCTTGCCGGCTTCCGCCCCACCGGGGGCACCCGGCGCCGCCGGCCGCGCGGGCGGCGCCGACGGCGGCACCGGCGATGGCCCGTCGCTGGCCTGGCGCGGCGCCGCCGCCACCGGCTTGACCGGCGCGCCCGGCGCGAGGCGAATCGCACCATCGACGATCACGGTATCGCCCTCACGCAGGCCCGAACGTACCACCCAGTTGCCCTGCGACCATTCGCCCACGTCGATCACGCGCGACTCGGCCTTGTTCTCCTTGCCCACCAGCCAGACGGACTGGCCGCGCTGGCCCTGCACCACGGCTTCCTGCGGCACGGTGATGGCCTTGGTGCGCACCGCGCCGATCAGTCGCACGCGCACGAACTGGCCCGGACGCAGCATGCCCTTGTTGTTCGGCATTTCGGCGCGGATCAGGTAGGTGCCGGTCTCGGAGTTGAACGACGCATCGGCGAAGGCGATACGCCCGCGCTGCGGATACGTGGTGCCGTCGGCCAGCACGATCTCCACCTCCATCGCGCCGCGCTCGGGCATGCGGATCGTGCCGGACGCGGTCTGCGACTGGTATTGCAGCACCTCGTTCTCGGACAGGCTGAAGTTGATCCAGATGGGATCGAGCTTGGCCACATAGGTGAGCAGGCTGTTGGTGGCGTCGATATAGGATCCCACCTGCTTCTTGGCGTAGCTGGACAGGCCATTCACCGGCGACGTGATCGTCGTGTAGCCGAGATTCAGCTTGGCGTTGGTGACGTTGGCCCGGGCCGCTTCCACGGCGGCGGCGGCGGCCTGTTCCTGGCCGGTGGCTTCATCGAGGTCCTTCTGGCTCAATGCGTTCTTGGCCGCCAGCGGCTTGACGCGCGCCAGGTTGGATCGCGCGGTGGTCAGTCGGGCCTGCTGCTGGGCCAGTTCGGCCTGCGCGGCATCGAGCGCGGCCTGGAACGGCTTCTGGTCCATGCGAAACATGACCTGGCCGGCCTTGACCATCGCGCCTTCGGTGTAGAGGCGCTGCTCCAGGAAGCCACTTACGCGGGCCCGGATTTCCACCTGCTGGGAACTCTGCGTTTCGCCCACGAACTCGTAGGTCAGCGGCACGTCGTGCAGCGCCACCTTGACCACGCCGACTTCGGCCACCGGGGGTGCGGCCGGCGCCTTGGCCTCCTGCTTGTGGCAGCCGGTCACCGCCAGTGCGGCCAGGACCGGCAATGCCCACCGACCGCGCTTGGATACCAGACCGCTTGCCATCGTCGTATCTCCTGCCCGCGCCGGCCGAGGGCCACGCGAGACTTGTGCGATTACCTGAAGTGTTCGCGCAGGATCAGCGCATTGATCTTGTGGCCATTCCAGAACACGCCGTGGATGCGTGGGACGAGCTGCTGCAGCGCGCCGATGTCCACCGACCGGAACGTCAGCGTCATCGACGGCCGCGTGCCGTCGCCCTCCTGCCGCTCGATCTCGTCGGGCGCCGGAAAGCCGTAGCGGCCAAGGAATTCCTTTACCTGCTCCGCCGTGGTGTCCGGGTGGAGGTTGGAAATCATCAGTAGCGACATTTGCCGGTCCTCCTGTTCGACCCGCGATACACGCGTATGGCAGGGTGACTGCCGCGCGCCTTGATAAGAGTGTGCCTGCTGCGGCCTGAATGACAATTGGACCAAGGACCAAAGGCATGGGGCTAAGGCATCACGCTACGTACCAGATCCACCAGCTGTGCAGCGTCGAAAGGCTTGCGCAGATAGCCGACGGCGCCCGCCGCCAGGGCCTTGTCGCGTGCCTCGGGCACCTCGTGGGCGGTGATGAAGATCAGCGGCAAGGCCAGGCCGGCCAGTTGCTGCTGCACTTCCAGCCCGTCGATCCCGGGCATGCAGACATCGAGAATCACGCAGAACGGCCGATAGACCGGCCTGCCGTGGATGCGGGAAAGGAAATCGGCGCCGCTGGTAAAGGTGTCGACCGTGATGCCCGCGGCACGCAATAGCCGCGACGTGGAGCGCGCCACTGACGCGTCGTCGTCGACAACCACCACGAAGTTTCCCGTAGCACCCATTTGCACGTTGCGCAGCCGATCGTAAGCACGTACTGATTAGGCTACGAGACAGGCGCGGCGGGCGATATTGGCCCATGGTCCAGCGGGTGCGCGGGATTTTGCGCCACACCGGCGCGGGAAGGGCCGTGCTCAGGCGGCCGGATCGGCCACCATGCCCATGCGGTCGGCAATGCGGACGAGTGCCGGCAGGGAATCCACTTCGAGCTTCTGCATCACGTGGGCGCGATGCACCTTGATGGTTTTCTCCACCGTGCCCAGCCGGTTGGCCACCTGCTTGTTCCGGAATCCCGTCACGATCCACGCCAGCACCTCGCGCTCGCGAGGCGTCAGGCGGTCGATCTTCTTCTTCAGGTCGCGCAATTCGCTGGCCTGCGCAAACAGCCGCGCGGCGCAGTCGCAGCCCTTGCTGACTGCGGCCAGCAGCTGCACGTCGGATACCGGCTTTTGCAGGAAGTCGATGGCGCCCGCCTGCATCGTCAGCACCGCGCTGGCCACGTCGGCATGCCCGGTCAGGATGATGACCGGAATCCGGCTGCACAGCGCCTGCTGCAGGTCGATGCCGCTGATGTCGGGCAGCTGCAGGTCCAGCAGCATGCAGCCGGGCGCGTTGTCCAGATCGGCTTCTTCCAGGAACTGGCTGGCTGACGCAAACCCGGCGCTCAGGTAGCCGTGCGCGCCCAGCACACGGCCCAGCGCGCGCCGCACGCTATCGTCATCGTCAACGATGTAGATGGTGATCCTGGTTGCGAGCATGGAGTCTTACCTCCGGGAAAATGCAGTCCTGAACCGCGCCGCAACCACCGCATGTCCGCGATGATGGGCCGTGGCCGAGGCCGACAGCTCGGTGCGCAGCAGGCATTCGAACGTCATGCCCCGGTCGCTGTTCCGGATGGCGCGCAGCCGGCCGCCATTGCGTTCCATGAGTGCGCGGCTGAACGACAGGCCCAGGCCCATGCCCTTGGGCTTCGAGGAAAAGAACGGCCGGAAAATCTTGTCGAGGTCGCCCTCGGCCACGCCGCAGCCGTTGTCGCGCACGGTCAGCTTCAACAGGCCGTCCTGCGCCGATGCGCCGACCGATACCTTGCGCGCACCACGTGCGTGCGCTGCCTCCACCGCATCCAGCGCATTCACCAGCAGGTTCAGCAGCACCAGCTGGATTTCCATCGGGTCGCCCACGGCGCGCGGCAACGCTCCATCCGTCGTACCATCCACGGTCACCTCGCGCGTCCGGGCTTCGTCGCGCACCAGGTCCAGCGCACGCGCGATCACGTCGCCAATCTGGAACGGCACCAGGTGTGGGGCCTCGCCGCGGATCAGGGCCCGCACGCCCTTGACGATGTCGCTGGCGCGCGAGGCGTCGCTGACGATGTCATCGAGGATGTCTCGGATCTCGCCCTGATCTGGCGTGCCCGACATCAGGTATTCGCGCGCAGCCTGGGCGTTGCTGGTGATGGCAGTCAGCGGCTGATTCAGTTCATGTGCCAGCGACCCGGCCAGTTCGACCATGCCGGGGCGGCTGGCGATATCGGAGAAAGGACTGGTATCGATCACGCGCAGCGTATCGCCCCGCCGCCGCGGTACGGCGCGCGGTCGCGGCAGCGCGCCCGTCGCCAGCGCGACGGACGCCCCCAGCAGCAAGATCGTGACCCATCTCATGGTCAGACACGCACGCTCAGATATCGAGCTTGCTGATCTTGGTGCCTTCCAGCGACAGATTGGCCATCAGCCCCGCGTTGGTCAGCACGAATCCGACGATGGGCGCGCGGGTCGTGTTGGTGTCGACTTGCCCGTTTGCGCCGATGGTCGCCAGCGCCACCGATCCGTCCACGCCTGCGGTCCAGCCCTTGCTGGCCTGGAACGCCTGTAGCGCGTCGTCGGTCATGAACATCAGGATGAGCGCCTTGGACTGTGCGCCGGCCTGCAAGCCGAACGATGCGGTCGTGGTGCGGTAATAGCCCACCGGCGCATTGTTCACCCGCAGCGACCCTTCGCCATACTCGGCACCGACGATAAAGCCCGCGGCCAGGATCTTGGGAAAGACGAGTATGCCCTTGGCCTGCTGCGACAGCGCCTGCGCCGAACTGGCAGACGAGAACAGCTTGCTCATGGTGCCGTCCACCCCGGCATCGATCTCGCGCCGCTTGGCCGCCGCATCGCTGCCGGACATGTTGGTGGTACAGGCAAACAAAGCCGGCGCCAATGCCAGTGAAGGCAGGCTCATGAACAACCGTCGATTCATTATGGTCTCCCAGACAGAACGGGGAGCCAGCCAGGGCGAGCGGGCCCTACGACGGGCAGCGGCCAACTGCGGGCCGCTGCGCCCAGATCCATGGAACGTCCCTGTGCGTGACTACCCCACGCCAAACACGATTGATGCTTATTGCTTTTTCTGGATATTCCGTTAGTGCCCTATCAAAGTAGGTCGATGGCTTCACGATTGCAATCTTTACTTCTCTTGATCCGTAAAGATGAAACACGGCCGAAAAAAATATCAGCACACGCCGTGGCTGACATTAATCTGGCGTTCATATTGAAGCGCCCGCCGCGGTACCCGATACTGCCCGGCAGGACGCTCACTCCATACTTTTCGCGGCATCTCGCCGGAATTCAAAAGCCTGCTTAGCATCCGCCGGCATGCCAAACAAAATTGGCACGCCGGGTGCGCGCCAATAGCCAAATAAGGACAGCCGAAAGACAAAATGCCCTGGCCCGGTGTTTTCACCGGCCAGGGCATTGTGCGGATCGAACGCGCAGCCGGCGCGGGCCGCCTGCCTAGTCGGCGTTGCCCGATGTCACGGGCTGCAGCAGTTCGGGCGCCACCTTGCTCCATCCCGAGCCAGGATCGAACGTATCGATGGCGGCAGCCCGCTTGCCGGTGTCGCGGCCGAGGTCGCGCTCGTAGACCTGGCCGTCGTGGCTGACCATGAAGCTTTTGATGCCGGTATCGCCATAGCGGGCGGGCCATGCCAGCACCGCAAACCCGCCGAACAGCTTGCCGTTGACCAGATACGTGTACTTGCCGCCCGGGGCGGTCGGGCCCTGCCCGTTGAGCAGCTTGAAGCGATAGCCGTTATAGCCGTCCGATGCACTGCGATGGCTCGACACGGCATCGATAAACGCCGGCCCCAGCGGGCTCTCCGGTTCGCCCGCTTGGGTGGGCCAGTAGAGCCCGTCCTTCTTGCCCGGCGAACTGACCAGCTTGCGCGCATAGACCGTCAGGCCATTGCCTTCATGGTTGCCCAGCGCGTAGTCGTGCTGGGCGTCGTAGATCGCCAGCATGGTCTGGATGGTGGACAGTTCGTTCCGCCCGATGCGCCGCAAGCGGATCTCGTCGATGCCCTGCTTCGCATCGAAATGCCAGCGCCCGTTGGCTGCCTTGACCAGCGGTATCGGCAGCGTCCAGCCATTGTTGCCCACCACCACGCGCGCAGTGCCGTCTTCGCCACCCTCGATGCGGTGCGACTCGCTCCAGGCCGACAGGAAGCGATATCGCTGCTCCGCGCCCACCGGCGGGATCAGGCGGCGGGACGCCGGGCCCAGCAGCGCCGTCATGGCCGCGTCATTGCTGGTGGCCACGGCGTCACCAAACGCATTCATGGCGGCCTCGGGCGTATCGAACGGTTTCTGGGCCTGCGCAGCCGACATCAGCGCCGCGCCCAGCACCAGCGGCAGGACGTTACGCGCGATGCGCGACGGCAGGATTGCTTTCATTGCACGCATGCCTGACACCTCGTGGTTGTCATCGCCATTTCCCGCTACCGGCGGCCGCCGCCGCCGCCGCGCCCACCGCCGCCGCCAAATCCGCCGCCTCCACCGCCCCGGCCGCCTCCGCCACCCTGGAAGCCACCGCCACCACCGCGGCTGGCACCGCCGCCCTGGAAGCCGCCACCGCCGGCACTGCGCTGGGCTGCGCCCTGTCCGCCGCCGTAGCCGCCACCCGAGCTGGCACGACCGCGATCGAAATCGCGCTGCGATGTTGCGCCGCTGCCGCCCACGCCCTGGAACGCGCTGTCCCGGCCGCCGCCACTGTAGCTGGTGCGATTCGCGCCAGCGCCGCCGCGATCGCCGGCGCCCCCGCGATCGGTGGACATCCTGTCGCCAGTACTGGCGCGGTCGCCGCCCACGCCCTGACCCCGGTCGCCCGCGCGGTCGCCGCCACGGTTGCCGCCCCGGTCGGCCGAGCGGTCGCCGGCGCGGTCGCCGGCCCGGTCACCAGCGCGATCGCCCGCGCGATCCGCACTGCGGTCGCCGGCCCGGTTGCCGGAGCGATCTCCCGCGCGATCGCCGCCCCGGTCTCCCTCGCGGCCCCGGAAGTCGTTGCGCCGGTCCGCGCCCCCGACGTTGTTGCCGAATTTCTCGCGCGTGGCGTTGTCGCGATAGGCCACGCCCTTGCGGTGGCTGGCATCGTGCTTCCACTTGCCGCCTTCGACGCTGTTGCGGTTGAAGTTGCGGTCGATGTTGGTGGCACGGTTCACGTTGATGTTCACGTCGCCGCCGCCCCAGTTGCAGTTGCCGAAGATCGCGCCGGCGGCCGCCAGGCCCACGCCCCAGGCAAACCCGGTGGCCAGCGCGGCGCCCGGATAGTAGGCCGGATACGGCGGCCAGTAGTAGGGCGGATAACTCGGATAGCCCCAGCTGCCGTAGGCCGTCGCCGGGTTGTACGCCGGCACGTAGATGACCTGCGGATTGGCGGGCTCGATGACGATCGTCTGCTGCGAGCCGCTGCTTTGCGTGGCCGGTTGGACCGTCACGTTTTGCTGCTCGTTCGACTTCAGGTTGCCGGACTGCTGGGCCTTGTTGCGCAGCCGCTGCACGGCCGCCAGCACGTCCTTTTCCTGGGCCAGGAAGGCATCGCCAAGCTTCTGCGTCCAGTCGAGCTTGTCGTTCATCGGCTCCAGCACCTGCGGAAACGCCACCAGCGACTTCACGCTGACATCCCACGGCTGGTCCTGCACGGCCTTCACGGCGGCGTCGCCCTTCAGGCTCGAATTCGATTTTTGCCAGCGCGCGGCCTGCACGATTTCCAGCGGATAGGTCGAAGCCATCAGCACCTGCGACAGCACCGAATCCGGATATAGCGCGATGGGCGCCACCAGGGCCTCGATTTCCTCGGGCTTGAAGGTCTGCTGCCCCGCTGTCGCCTGCGCGCCCTGCGCGGGCGGCTGTGCCGGCGCCGGCTGCTGCCCGGGCGCCGGCTGCGCCAGGGCGCTGCCCGTGGAAACCAACAGGCCGGCAAGCATCCAGTGGCCGATGCATCGCATGCGCCGCATTTGTTGCCCGCTGCCACCCCTCATGGCATCCCTCCGCAAAATGGTGCCGACGTCCCCTTCTCCGGCTGTCAGCACAACATATAGATGGCCGCCAGACGCGCCGCAATGGAACCTTGGGCCAATAGGCCGCTTGCCGGACCCGCTATCGGGTTGTCCATACGGCTTTGGTCCAATTCGCAAGCCGCCCCGCGCTGGCGTACGCTTTGCAGCATTGCCGAACGCCGCCGGGCCTATCCGGCCGACCCCCCAATGGGCCGCATGACGCTTCCAGGATCCGGTTTCGTCCGTCGGCGCTGCCTGACTGCGCTGGTGGTCGTCGTGCTTGCCGTGCTGCTGTGGGGCGGCGCGGGGCCCGCGTATGCGCAGCAATCTCCCGATTTCCAGGTGGTGTTCGGCCCGGCCGTGCAGCGGCAGGCCAATGCGGTGCTGACCCTGATGAGCTTTTCGGTGGTGCCCGACCTGGCGTCCAGTTCGCTGTCGATCTCCAACGGGCAGACCGCCAACCCAGGCATCATCATGTCGCAGCTGGGCGGCGGCTTCACCCTCAGCAAGTCCACGCCGATCTATATGGAAGGGTCGATCGCCTACAGCCGCTACGACCCCACGTTCGTGGCGTCCAACGGCACGGAGTCGCGCGAACTGCCCACCCGCTGGAACACGGTAGCCGGCACAGTCGGTATCGGCTGGGACTTCCCGTTGACCGAGAGCAAGGAACTGGTGTTCCGTCCGATCTTCAATGCCTCGCTGGGCAATGTGTCCAGCGACCTGCGGCTGGCGCAAGGCTTCGTGAACCGCAAGACCGATCGCACCATCAACTTCCTCGACGGCGGATCGCTCAATGCCTATGGGCTGGGCGGCTCGGTGATGATCGACTGGGAACACTACCGGCCCGAGCACGACATTGACGTCGAACTGCGCTACACCAATATCCACCTGAAGAGCTTCGGCGGCTCGTCCGATGCGGTGCAAGGCTCGGCCATCGCCCAGACCGCCAACCTGTACGCGCGCTGGCGCGCCCCGACCGGCTATTTCGCAATGGACCGGCCCGTGCGCTATGTGATGGAGCTGTCGCACTCCCACTACCTCGGCGCGCAGGCCGGGGCGCTGGGATTCAACTACCTGACCACGCTCGGGTTGGGCCTGGAACTGGACACCACGGCGCACGAAGTCTTCGTCACGCGCGTGCGGGCCGTGGTGCGCTACGTGTTTGGCAACAACGTGTCCGGGGTGTCGCTGGGCCTGGCCGCCAGCTTCTGATCCCGCTCACCCCTCCCGTGGCCCGCACCGTCTGACTGGCTCGGAAACCTCCGAGTCAGTCATTCTTTGTGAGATTTTCGAAGTTCTCCGAAATATCTCTTCCGTCCCGATCTTCGATTGACCCACCGTAGCCGGATGGCTTACGTTGGCGCCCGTTGTTGAAGAAACACAGGCGCCGGGCCGGGTCATGTCGATGCCGAACACGCATCCGCCCGCCCATAGCCAGCCATCGCCCCCAGCGACCAGCAAGCCTCCGCGTCACACCTACTCCGCCCCCCTTCGACCTCGCCCGCGCGCCTGTCGCCTGACAGGCGCAATGGATGCCCGCATCCGCCCCGATTGTTGTCGTCAACGCTGGAGTTCAGTTGTGCAGCAGAAAATCCTTTCGTCTTCGATCCGCGTAGTGGTGTCCGGCGCGGCAAGCACCGGCACCGTCCTTACGATCACGGCGCTCCCACAGATCGCCCATGCCCAGCCCGCCGCGGTGCTGCCGGCGGTCACCGTGACCGGCACGGGCATCGAGAACACCAACGAAGCGCCCACCGGCATCGCGCGGCTGCCCGATACCGTGAAGGAGACGCCCAAGACCATCTTCGTCCTCCCGCGCGACGTGCTGGAGCAGCAGCAAGTGACCTCGCTGGAACAGGCGCTGAAGAACGTGCCCGGCATCACGGTGTCCACCGGCGAAGGCAACGGCGGCCAGAATGGCGACCAGTTCCGCATTCGCGGCCTGCCGGCCAAGGGCGATGTCTATATCGACGGCCTGCGCGACTTTGGCGCCTACCGGCGCGACATCTTCAACACCGAAAGCGTCGAAGTCATCAAGGGCCCCGCGGGCGAGAGCTTCGGCGTGGGCAACCTGGGCGGCCTGATCAACCAGACCTCGAAGAAGGCTGGCAAGGGCACGCGCACCAGCATCGACCAGAACTTCGGCGCCGGCCCCACGTACCGCACCATGCTGGATGGCAACTACCAGCTCGGCACGACCACGGCCGTGCGCGTCAACGCGATGTTCCAGGACGGCAGGACGCCTGACCGCGACCACGTGGACGACGACCGGCGCGGCCTGGCCGTGGACTTCGGCACCGGCCTGGGCACGCCGACCGAATGGCACCTGAACTACGCCTACCTGCACCGCAGCGGACCGCCCGACTACGGCGTGCCGATGGCACAGGGCACCGACGGCGTGTACCGGCCGATCACCGAGTACGACGTGCCGGGCCTGTCGCGGTCCACTTCGTACGTGCGCAATACCGATCGTGACACCAGTGATGCCCATGTGGTGACTTCCCTCTTGCAGACGACACTCGGAAACGGCATCACGCTGAACAACGACACGCGCTTCAGCTACTACGACCGCGACTTCTCGGGCACCAACCCCGCGGGGGTCAACCAGGCCACCCTGCAGAAGCTGCTGGCTGGCGGCAACGCGCGGCTGCGGTACGGTGCGCGCGGCGGCATGACCTACATGCAGCGTGGGTGGGGCCTGCAAAACGTGCTGAGCGCCAAGGGCGAGTTCCACACCGGCAGCCTCCGCCACCGGGCCATGGCCGGGCTCGACGCGAATTACCAGCGCGATCACCGCGACATCGGCAGCTGGACCGGCCGCCTGAACAACCAGACCATCGTCGATCCGGTCTTCGACGCCAGCAAGAATGCCAGCGTCAACTACGTGGCCACGCGCGACGCCAATTCCACCAACGTCGGCCTGTTCGTGAACGACCGCGTCTGGCTGACGGACCAGGTCTCGCTGCTCGGCAGCCTGCGCTGGGACTATTTCCGCAGCGAATACGAGACCAGCGCCTCGGCGGCGGGCGGCACGGCGGATTCGAAAAAGCTCAGTCCGGCCATCAGCGCGATCTGGGAGCCGACGACGAACGCCATGTTCTACGCGATGTTCTCGCGCTCGTACCGGCCGGTGGGCACCGACATCGCGCTGGCCGTGGGCGGCGTGCAGTCCGAGGTGCCCAAGGCCGGCGTCACCAGCGAACCGGAGCGGTCCGACACCGTGGAAGTGGGGGCCAAGCTCGACTTCCTCGACAAGCGCCTGGGCGTGACGGGGTCGCTGTTCCAGATCCGCAAGTCCAACGCCTACACGGTGGACCCGGTGACGGGCGCAGTCGCCAACGGCTTCTCCGACAGCGGCGAGGGGCGGCGCATACGCGGCGCGGAGGTAGGGCTGACCGGCAGGATCACCACGAACTGGTCGGCCAATCTGGCCTATGCCTACCTGGATGGCGAAGTGACATCGGCCGCCATCCCGGCGCTGGTGGGCAACGTGGCGCCTGGCGTGCCGCACCACAACCTGACGCTGTGGACGGCGTATGCCATTCCGCACGCGCTCGTGCCATTGCCGGGCAAGCTCACGGTGGGCGGCGGCGTGCAGTACGCGTCCGGCTACTGGGCGAATTCGGAAAATACGGGCCGCGTGCCCGACACCTTCTCGCTTGACGCCATGCTGGCCTACCGGCAGGGCAAGTTCCGGGCATCGCTCAACGGCTACAACCTGACCAACAGCCTGAACTACGCGTCGGCATTCCAGGCGACGCGGGCCGTGCCGGCTTCCGGCCGTACCGTGCTGCTCAACGTTGGCGTGACGTTCTGATTCCGCCGACACCGGGCCGGCTCCTTCACTGTGGGTGGGGGCCGGCCGTCCTCCCCGAGAAATCGCCACCATGCTGATCCGTATCCCAAATGTCCTGACCGCTGACGAAGTGCGCACACTCAGGCGACGCCTGGAGGCGTCCTCGTGGGTCGATGGCCGCGTCACGGCCGGCGACCTGGCCGCGCAGGCCAAGGCCAACTTGCAGTTGCCGACACACACCGCCGAAGCCCTGGAACTGGCCGACTTCGTCCTGCAGGCGCTGGGCCGCAGCGCGGCCTACCATTCGGCCGCGCTGCCGCTGCGTGTGCTGCCGCCGATGTTCAACCGCTACGAAGCCGGCATGACGTTCGGCACGCACGTCGACAACGCCATCCGCACCATGCCCGGTACCGGCGGCCTGCGCATGCGCGCCGACGTGTCCAGCACGCTGTTCCTGTCCGATCCCGACGAGTACGACGGCGGCGAACTGGTTATCGAAGACCTGTTCGGCACCCACGCCGTCAAGCTGCCGGCCGGACATATGGTGGTGTATCCTGCCTCGTCGCTGCATCGCGTCACGCCCGTCACACGCGGGTGCCGCTGGGCCTCGTTCTTCTGGGCCCAGTCGATGGTCAAGGACGACGGCATGCGCACGACGCTGCACGAACTCGACATGACCATCATCGGCATCCGCACCCGGCTGGGCGACGGCGACGACGCGGTGCTCTCATTGGTCAACCACTATCACAACCTGCTGCGGCGCTGGGCCGAGCTTTGACGATGATTCCTGCCGATACCGTTTCCGCGCGCGACTATGAACGCCGCTTCCACGAACGCGTACATCCGGCCATTGCCGCGTATATCGCCGGGTACTCGGCCGACGGCATCACCCAGCGCGACAACCTGGCAGCTTTCGAGCGCATCCGTCTGATGCCGCGCGCCCTGGTCGACATGTCCCAGGCGTCGGCGCGCTCGGAACTGTTCGGGCGGGTGCTCGACTATCCGGTGCTGATCGCCCCCACCGCCTATCACAAGCTCGCGCATCCCGATGGCGAGCTGGCCACCGTCCATGCGGCGTCGCTGACGCGCACCTGGATGACGGTCAGCACGCAGGCCAGCGTCACGCTAGAAGACATCGCCCGCGCCGCCACCACCACGTTGTGGTTCCAGCTGTACCTGCAGCCGCGCCGCGAAGACACCCTGACGCTGGTGCGCCGCGCCGAGCAGGCCGGCTACCATGCCATCGTGCTGACCATCGATGCGGTGGTCAACGGCATCCGCAATGTCGAGCAGCGCGCGGGGTTCCGCCTGCCCGACGGCATCGGCGCGGTCAACCTGGCTGACTTTCCGCCGCCGGAGGCCCACGACGCCAGCCACGGGAGCCCGGTATTCCGCAGCATGCTGCGCCATGCGCCGACCTGGCAGGACGTGGCATGGCTGTGCCGCCAGACGACGCTGCCTGTCCTGGTCAAGGGACTGCTCAATCCGGCCGATGTCCGGCCCGCCCTCGATGCGGGCGTCGCAGGCATCATCGTCTCGAACCATGGCGGCCGCACGCTGGACACGGTGCCGGCCACCATCGACGCGCTGCCGGCCGTGGCGCAGGCCGTGAACGGTGCGGTGCCGATCCTGCTCGACGGCGGCATCCGGCGCGGCACCGATATCGCCAAGGCGCTCGCGTTGGGCGCCAGGGCCGTGCTGGTCGGCCAGCCCGTGCTGCATGCGCTGGCCGTGGGCGGCATGCCCGGCGTGGCACACCTGCTGACGATGCTGCAGACCGAGCTGGAAGTGGCGATGGCCCAGTTGGGCTGTCCGCGGCTCGAGGCGCTGGACGGTGCCGCCATTCAGCCGCGATAGACCAAGACCAGGTTGCCGCCCATGCCCCAATCCAGACCGGCAGCACCGCTGCGCCCGCGCAAGACGCCGCGCCAGGCACGTGCCGGCGAAACCGTGGCCGCGATTGTCGAGGCCGCCGCCCAGGTGCTGGAAGCCCACGGTGTCGAAGGCTTCAACACCAACGCGGTAGCCGAGCGGGCCGGTGTCAGCATCGGCTCGCTCTACCAGTACTTTCCCGGCAAGGACGCGCTGACCGTGGCGCTGATCCAGCGCGAAACGGCGCGATTTCGCGCGGACATGGCCTTCGCGCTGACGCGGCGCGGGGGCAAGGCCGCGCTCGAATACCTGCTGGGCGCCTGCGTGCGCCAGCAGTTGCAGCGGCCCATGCTGGCCAGGCTGCTCGACATCGAGGAAGCGCGCCCGGCGTTGCGCGACGAAGTGAGCTCGGCCGAACTGCAGGCCCTGTTTACCACCATCGTGGGCCGCGTGGTTGCCGATCCGGCCCAGGTCGACATGGTGGCGGGCGATCTCTTCGCCATGATTCGCGGCATGGTCGATGCCGCCGGCGAGCGTGGCGAGCACGATATCGACTGCCTGGAACACCGTCTGCGGGCGGCGGTTTTCGGCTATCTGGCCCGGGTCGGCAAACGCCGAATGTGAGCACACCCTGACCGCGCGCCGGCGCCAACCGCCTGAAATCCAGGGCTGACGCGGGTTCTCGGGCCATCCGGCGCATGCCGCCGATGCGAGTTGTGGCGGCGGGCCGCTGCCCATAATCTGAAGTCCTCCGGCGAGCCGGGCAATGGTGCCCGGCCGCCAGCAAGAGAGACCGACGATGACCGATGTGACCCATATCATGAAGCTCAACCACCTGAGCTTTCCCTCCGCCAACACCGCGGCCACGGCCCGCTTCTTCGAGCAGTACCTCGGATTCACGATCGCCGGGACGTGGGACAAATCCTTCATCCTCAAGCGGGCCGGCTTCGACGTGGTGATCGACCACGCGAGCGATGACGTGCCCGCATGGCCCGGCAATTTCCACGTGGGATTCGAACTGCCGACGCTCGACGCGGTGCGTGACCTGTACGCGCGCTTCCAGGCCGATGGCGTGCAGCTCGAAACCGGCGTGTTCAACAACGGGCGGGGGTCACGCTTCTTCTGCCGCGCACCGGGTGGCGTGATGTTCGAGCTCAATACGCGCTCGGACGCCGCGCCCGCGTATCAGGGGACGTTCGAGGACTGACCCCGGAAGCGCCTCGAGACACTGCAGCCGGCAGTCGGCACGGCCTGATCCGTGTGAAGGCGCGCCGCCCCGCCTAGGCGGCGGCGCAGGCTGAGACGTACAACGGCAGGGCGACCGTCACCGTGGTCTGTCCATCGCCCGAGGCAGCAGCTATGGTGCCGCCGTGCAGTTCCACGATCGCGCGGCAGATGGCGAGCCCGATCCCCATGCCGTCGTCCTTCGTGCTGAAGAACGGTTCGAAGATCCGGGCCAGTTGCTCGGGTTCGATGCCACGGCCGTTGTCGATGACTTCGACCACGGCCATGCCGGCGGCACCGCGCCGCGTGCGCAGTGTCACCCGGGCAGTGCCCGGTGAGCCATCGCGCCTGGCCTCCACCGCGTTGAGCAACAGATTGAGCATGACCTGCTGGATCTGCACGCGGTCGCCATGTACCGGCGGCAAGGTCGTGTCGAGATCGAGCCGCAGATCGACGCAGGCGACGCTGATCCGGCAATCGGCCAGCGGCAGCACCTCGCGCAGCGCGTCGTCCAGCCGGAATGGCTGGGGCGGCAACGGTTCGCGGCGCATCAACGCGCGCAGGCTGCGGATCACGCGCTCGGCGCGTTCGGATTGTTCCTGGATGCGGCGGATGCCTTCGCTGACTTCGCCGGCCATCGGGGCGTCACGCTTCATCCAGCGTTCGATGGTGCCGGCTTCGATCCGGATGGCGGTCAGCGGCTGGCGGATTTCGTGCGCGATGGACGCCGCCAGCGTGCCCAGCGTGGCCACGCGCGACAGATGCACCATCTGCTCCTGCAGGCACTGGATGATGGCCGTGTCGCTGCGGCATGCGCCAGCGTCCGCGCCGGCACCGCTCAGGTTTTCCTGGATACGCCGCTCGATGGCCTGTGCGACGTCACGCACCATGCGGATGGCGTCCAACTGGAATGCGGCGGCCTCCGAGGGCGGGTCGCTTTGCGGGGTCACGGCGGCATCTCCAGTTGGCAACAATCCAGCGCCGGCGGCGGCCGGGGCAGAAAGCGCGTGGCTTCTGGCGGCGCGCCATGCGGCAGTCAGACGCAATCTACGACACGCCTCGGGAATTGACTTGTCGATTTGTGCCGCGCCTTGTACGTCTGTGCCGCATTGCCGCGCCATACACGCCTGCAATGCCAATGCCAATGCCAATGCCACCAGGGCGACCCCGATGCTTCCGCGCCGGTCGGCCGCCCCGCCTTCGGTCAGCCGAGATAGCGACGGCGCCAGAGGCCGGGCGCCATGCCCGTGTGCCGCGTAAAGACGCGCGTGAAATGGCTCTGGTCGGAAAAGCCGCAGGCCACGGCGACCTCGGCCAGTGGCACGGCGGCGTCCCGCAGCAGCGCGCAAGCGCGTTCCAGCCGCTGGGACTGCAGCCACTGATAAGGCGTCTGCCCCGTGGTATCGCGAAAGGCACGCGTGAAATGGCTGCGTGACAGCTGGCAGGCGTCGGCCACGTCGGCAATCGACAGGTCGCCGTCGAGCTTGGCGGCCAGCAGTTCCTTGGCCCGGGCCACGCTGCGCGGCGACAGCAGGCGGTTGACCCTGCGCGATGCCACCGGCTCGTCGCCATACTGGCTGACCAGATGCACGCCGATGGTCAGGCTCAACTGGTCGATGAACAGCCGGCACGCATGTTCGGGATGGCTCAGCGCAGGCACCATCGCCTGGGCAAGGTGCGCCAGCACGGGGTCGGGCTGACCGGCGGTCTCGCGCAGGGCGCGTTGACGCGCACGGCCCATCTCGCTGCTGGTGCGCTCGATGAAGCTGCGCGGCAGCTCCATCAGGATGAAATCGAAACGGGTCTGGTAATCGGCCTTGTAGTCCTCGGACAGGCTGCGGACGTAGATGTCGCCGGCCGCGAAATCGTGCGTGCGCGCGTGGCGCCCGGCAATGATGCGGCGGCGGTGGCCGGCCCCGAGGGCGATGCCCGCCACAAAGCCGCGCTCGGCCGCCGGCATGGCGATCTGGCCCGACTGCAGGCGCGCGCTCTTGCGATAGAACTGGATGTCGCTGCCCGCAAGGGCCTGGTCGGCGCCGAGCTTGTCCGCGGAGCAGCCGAACGTATCGACCGGACCCGGCGGGACCATCGGGACGGAGGTGGTTTGGGTTGTCGACATGGCGAAAGTCCGCGATGAATCACGATGATGCCGCCTGATTCTTACCAGATCCTTGCAGAAGCAGGCCGGCGCAGCATAGCACGCAGGCTGCGCCCACAGCCTGCCGCCCCCGCCGGCGATCGCACCATTCCGGGGCGGCGCCCGGCAGCCAGATCTTCTGATCTTCTGTCATCCCGGGCGGCCCGGGTTGGAGTAGGCTTCATGCTTGAGCCATTTCCCAGCCCGCACTGCCCGTCCTTCATGAAGCCCTTTGTGCGCGTGGAAGACCGCCACGCCTTCGACACCATCATCGACGCGCGCTCGCCGGCCGAATTCGAGATCGACCATATGCCGGGCGCGATCAACTGCCCCGTGCTCGACAACGAGGAGCGGCGCATCGTCGGTACGCTGTACAAGCAGGCCGGCGCCTTCGAGGCCCGCCGGCTGGGCGGCGCCCTGGTGGCCGCCAACCTGGCCCGCCACCTGCGCGGCCAGTTTGCCGAGCGCCCGTCTGACTGGCGGCCGCTGGTCTACTGCTGGCGCGGCGGGCTGCGCAGCGGTGCGATGACCACCTGGATGCGCATGGTCGGCTGGGACGCCCAGCAGCTCGGCGGCGGTTACAAGTCGTGGCGGCGGCATGTCATCGCCACCCTGGACACCCTGGCGCCGCAACTGCCGCTGGTGGTGATCTGTGGCGCCACGGGAAGCGGCAAGACCCGCGTGTTACAGGCCTTGGCGGCCCACGGCCAACAGGTGGTCGATATCGAAGGGCTGGCGCGGCACAAGGGGTCGCTGCTGGGCGCGCTGCCGGGCGTGCCGCAGCCCTCGCAGACCCGTTTCGAGACGACACTGGCCGACGCCATCGAACACATCGACCTGTCCCGTCCGCTGTTTGTGGAAGGCGAAGGTGCGCGCATCGGCCAGCTCAACCTGCCGGTGCCGCTGGTGGCGCGCATGCGCGACAGCCTGTGCCTGGAAATCGACGTGCCGTTGCCCGCCCGGCTGGCCTTCCTGCTGCGTGACTACGCCTACCTGGGCGACCGTCCGGAATGGCTGGCCGGGCAGCTCGGACGGCTCAAGGCACTGCACGGCAAGACCACCGTCGACGCCTGGCAGGCCATGGCGCGGGCCGGCAATCTGCCGGAGCTGTTCGCCGAACTGGCCACCCGGCACTACGACCCGTCGTACGCGCGTTCGCAGCGCAGGCACTTTCATCGCTGGGACGATCGCATGACCATCGCGGCGGACACCCTGTCGGCCGACGGCATCGACGCGCTGGCGGCCGGCATTGCCGAGCGGGTCGGCGCGCGCTGGCCGGGGTAGATACCGCCTGCATCACACCGCGTCGCCGCGCGCGCCCGGAACGAAAGATGCGAGACCTCACGCATACGGATCAACCGGAAGGCTGCAATGGATCGCATGCGGTATAGCGATGACGACCTGGAGGCGCAACGGCAACAGGCCCTGATCGAACGAGACATATTGCCGGTGGACCACCGGATACAACGCCTGCGCCGCGAGATCCGCGCACGGCTGCGCCATTTGCGCCTGCTGAAGCGGAAAGGGTATCCGGTGGCGCATTCCGAGCGGCTGCTGGGACTGATGTGCCGGACGCTGGCCGTTGACCGCGCCTATCGGCGCGCGATGCTGAAGGCGATCCGGAGCCGCCTCCGATAATTCACGGTCGACCCCGGCGGCGCGGCGCTTCCATGTAAGCCCTACAACGGACCGGCAAATATGGGGGCCGGCGCCACACCAGCCGGCGGCCTGCCTGCCCGGCCTCTCTGCGAATCCCGTGCCAACAGGGGTGGCAGAGCGCCCAGGTGCTTTGGCAGGAATCTTGCGGCGCGCCGTGCATGTGAACGCACCGCCCGCCGCCATGGTCCCCGACGACACGCTCGGATCGCTGATCGCCCGTTATGACACGCCAGACGGCATCCCGCCGCCCGGCCACGGCCAGACGCTGGCCCGCTGGCGATGCTTTTCGGACGTTGCCGCCACGCACGGCGCCGTCGCCATCAAGCTGTTCGAGGCGCATGCCGATGCGCTGGCCATTCTGCTGGAGGTCGCGCAAGCACGCCCCCAACGCGGTACGCGCTGGGCGGTGTGGGCCGCCGAGCCCCCCGATGCCCGCGTGCACGCACGGGCCGCCATGGACACCGACATCCGCCCGCTGGCGGCGCGCACCGGGCTGGCTGGCGGCAGGCCGCTGCGGCTCGATGGCCGCAAGGCATGGTGCTCCGGCGCGCAAGCCGTGTCGCATGCACTGGTCACCTGCCACGACGGCAACGGCGGTGCGCTGATGGCGGCCATCGACCTGCACGGCGCCGGCGTGCGCATCACCAGCGAAGGCTGGCATGCCGTGGGCATGCGCGACACAGGCAGTGGCGACGTCATGCTGGATAACTGCCCCGCGCTGCAAATCGGCCCGGCAGGCGCCTATCTGCACCGCCCCGGCTTCTGGCATGGCGGCGCGGGCATTGCCGCCTGCTGGTACGGCGCCGTCCTGCCGTTCGAACAGGCCGTGCGGCGCGCGGTTTGCCGCCATGGCGACCCCCATGCTGCCGCCCACCTGGGCGCCATCGACAGCGACCTGCGTGCGACAGCCGCATTGCTGCGCGAAACGGCTGCCTGGATCGACGCACACCCCAAAGACGACGCCTACGTGCCGGCCATGCGTGTGCGCGCCACGGTCGAGGCCACCGTCCAGCGCGTGATGCAGCGCGCCGGCAACGTGCTGGGCGCCGGCCCGCTGTGTCGCGACGCGCGGCTGGCCGCCCTGTTTGCGGACCTGCCCGTACTCGTGCGGCAAAGCCACGCGGAACGCGATCTGGCATTGCTGGGGGACAGGCTGAGCCAGCGCACTGGCGGCGGCAAAGGCGGCGATGCCAGCAAAGCCACCGATGCCGGCGAACAGGGACACCGGCTATGACGCCCGCGGACGCCACCACCGACTTCCATGCCATCTTCGAGCAGGACGACCCTTGGGGCCTGGCTTCGCTATGGTATGAGGCGCGCAAGCGCGATCTGCTGATGGCGGCCCTGCCTGAGCCGCGCTATGCCCGGGCGCTGGAAGCGGGCTGTGCCACGGGCCTGCTGACCGAGCGGCTGGCCGCGCGCTGCGACGCGCTGCTCGCCATCGACATGATGCCGCGCGCCATTGAACGAACCCGTGCGCGCGTGGCAGGGCTGCCGCAGGTCGAGACGCGCGTGGCGGCCCTGCCTCAAGCGTGGCCCGCCGGCCGCTTCGACCTGATCGTGCTGAGCGAGCTTGGCTACTACTTCGATCGCGAGCCGTGGCTGCGGACCGTGGCGCAAGCCGCCCAGGCGCTCGCGCTTGACGGCACCATCGTGGCCTGCCACTGGCTGCGCCCGTTCGCGGAGCGCGCCCAATCCACCCGCCACGTGCACGCCGCGATTGCGCGCTGCCCGGGCCTGCATCGGCATGTTCGGCATATCGAGCCGGACTTCCTGCTCGATGTCTGGTCGCGCAACCCCGAACCGCTGCGCAGCCGGGAGCCCATGCGATGATCGGCGTCGTGGTGCCCGTCCACAACGAGGAAGCCAGTCTGGAGGCGTGCCTGCTCGCGCTGCGCGCCGCCGCGCTGCATCCCGGCCTGCAGGGCGAGCCGGTGATGCTGGTCGTGGTACTGGACGACTGCAGCGACCGTTCGCTTGCCATCGCCAGCCGCCATGGGCCGACCCACGTGACCTGCCTGACCATCGCCGCGCGCAATGTCGGCATCGCCCGCCACACCGGCGCCGAACTGCTGCTGGCGCTGAACGCCCGCTGGCTGGCCTTCACCGATGCCGATAGCCGCGTGGCACCGGACTGGCTGGTGGCGCAATTGGCGCTCGCCGCCGATGCCGTGTGCGGGCTGGTCACCGTCGACGACTGGAGCGGGCATCCCCCGCATGTCCCCGTACGGTTTGCCACACGGTATCAGCGCGCCGACGATCATCGCCATGTTCACGGCGCCAACCTGGGCGTCTGCTCGCGGGCCTATCGCCGTGCGGGCGGATTTCCGCCTCACGCCAGCAGCGAGGATGTGGCGCTGGTGCAGCGCCTGATCGCGCTGAACGCGCAGATCGCCTGGAGCGCGCTGCCGCGCGTGGTGACCAGCGCCCGCATCAAGGGCCGCGCCCCGGGGCGGATTCGCCGATCACCTGGCGATGCTGAGCGGCCTTTGCAACGACGCCACGCCTAGCGCGTGACGTCGCGAAAGGCGGCCTGCCAGTCGGCAACAAAGCGTTCGATGCCAAAACGCTCCCGCGCCGTCCGGGCGGCCGCCTGGCCCCAGCGCGCCGCCATCCCGGGGTCTTCCAGCAATGCGCGCATGACATCGACCAGGCCTTCCACGCGCGTATCGACATGGCCGTTGACGCCGTTGCGGATCACCGTCGCCAGTTCCGTCGTGGCCAGGCCGACCACAGGCATGCCGATGGTCATGGCTTCCACCACCGCGAGTCCCAGGCTCGTATAGCGGATCGGGTGAAAGAAGAAGCGGTAGCGCGCCATGAAGGCGGCAAGCTCGGTGTTGGCAACCTCGCCGATACCGCCCGCCGCCTGCGCGTCCATCCCCACCAGGTCCACCGGCACGCGCCGGCTGACATCGGCAAAGATATCCGCGCCCAGCCGCCGGCCGCGCCTGGCCAGGTGATTGACCACGCTGATGCCGCGCGCGCGATGGCCGGTGTAGCGTACCGCCGGATCGACCACCACGCCGTGGTCGATGACACGCGTCGGCGTGATACCGCTGTCCCACATCAGCGCATTGAATGGCGTGACGTGCACCAGCAGCATCTTCGGGTCCTGCACCGGGTGGCGCGTGTTGGTGGGATGCGCCTGCGGCGGGTCGTGCTCGAGATAGATGGCCGGCAGCCCGCGCTGGGTATCGGTCAGCAGGGTTTCCCTGTCGTTGGCGTAGTGGTCGTGGTGCTGGTAGAGCACGCAGTCGAACGCCGTGCTGGGCACCGCGTCATACGGTACTTCGCTCACGTTCCCGCCCCATGGCAGCTGCCCGCCCACGCCAGCGTAGCCGGGTGGGTAGCCGGGCCGGGTCACCAGCAGGAAGTCGTGCGGCACCTGCGACAGGTAGTACAGGTAGTTGCCATGGACGTGCCACGTCAGGATGCGCAATCGCCTAGACATATACGGTCTCCCGATCCGCAAGGCGCCGTGCGGCGGCGGCCACGCTGTCCACGTCGATGTGCATCGCACATTCATGCCCATACGGGCACGCCTGCCAGGCGCAGGGGCGGCAGGGCGGATAGTCGGCCAGCACGTGGTGCAGCGTGCGGTCCAGCGGCGCCCATCGTTCGCTGTCACTGCCGCACGACACCACCACGCTGGGCGTGTCCATGGCCGCGGCAATATGCGATGCCCCGGTGTCATTGCAGACCAGCAACCTGGCGTGGGCAATCAACGCGGCCATCGCGCCCAACGACGTCTGGCCGCACAGGTTCACCACCGGCACCCCGGTCAAGGTGCAAAGCCGGGCAGCCAGCGCGCTCTCATCGGGCGCACCCGTTACGACGATCCGCCAGGGATTGCCCAGGCGTTGCGCCACCTCGGCAAAGCGTTCCACCGGCCAGCGCCGCGACAGCATGCGCGCGCCGGGGTGGATGCAGACATAGCCGCCCGGCTCCAGCCCATGGGCATCGGCCAGCTTGCGCCAGTCGCGCAGGTCGTCGGCGTGGAGCGGGAAGGAAAGATGCGTGTCCGCGTGCGGATAGCCCAGTGCGTGCATCAGGCCGAGCAGTCGTTCGATCTCGTTGCCGTCAGGCCAGGCGATCCAGAACTCCCCCGGCGCGGCGGGCCGTGCGCCGTCGGACCCGTCGCAAAACCCGGCCACGCGCCGCGCGCCAAGCTGGCGGACCAGCGGATTGGTGATCGCCCCGCTGCCATGCAGCTGAATGGCAAGATCGAATCGCCGGCGCCGCGCGTCGGCGAGGAAGCGATCCAGCGCCTGCGCATCAGCGCCCTGCTCGGGCATGCCCGGCGCCCCGGGGAAGGCCATGAAGTCGTCGATCAGCGCGCAGTAGCGCGCGGCGAAATCGCGAGCCCACGGCAAGCCGACAAGCGTGATGTGCGCATCGGGCTCCGCCGCGCGCAATGCCCTGAGCGCAGGCACGGCGCAGAGCATGTCGCCCAGTTGCAGCGCGCGAAAGACGGCGATCTTGCGCGTGTCGGCCGGCATCACAGGAATCCCGTGCGGAATGCCAGCGCCCCGCGCAGGCGCCAATAGAGCGACAGCGGCGGGATGACTATCGACGTCACCACCATCTCGCAAACATGGCGCGGCCGCCACGACGCACCGCGCAGCCGGCGCGCACAGAATGCCGCCGTCAGCAACACCCAGCCGCCTGCCGCGACCGCCGCCACCTGCGCGGCGCCGGCAAGCACACCGGCCAGCGCCACACCGGCACACGCCACGATCACGTAGTAGTGCCAGGGCGGCACACGCCGGATACGCTGGCGATACAGCCGCGGATGCTTCTTGTACAGCAGGGCATCGAAGAACACCTTGGCCTGTGCCCGCGCGCTGGCGCCCCATTCGGCGGGGCGCACCGGATGCTCGACCACCGCATCGGTCGCGCGGCCCACCGGGCCGACCTGCCCTTCCAGACGGAACTGCAGGTCGGAGTCCTCCCGCCATGCGCGCGTGAAGCGTTCGTCAAAGCCACCGACCCGGTCGAATGCCGTGCGTCGTACAAAACAATTGGCGGTAACGAATTCCGCGCTGGCCAGCCCGGCCGTATCGCGCTCGTGGTCGGTTGGCCGTGCCGGCGTGGGCACCACGACCCGGCCCGCCGCCGCGCACCATCCGGGCGTGCTGGCCAGGGCCAGATAACCGTTGCAGACCCAGTCCGGCGACGGGATCGTATCGTCGTCGGTGAAGGCCAGGATCTCTCCCCGCGCCAGACGCGCGCCAGCATTGCGGGCCCCCGCCGGCCCTTGCGTGGCCGGCACCGCCGTGTAACGGAACGCCACGGCGCGATACCGGGCCGCCAGCGCCGCCACCAATGCCGCGATGGCCGGCTCGCAGCCATCATCAGCCACGATGATTTCGAACGCGCGCGTATCCATCTGTTGATGGCACAGCGCCAGCAGACAGCGTTTGAGCAGCGCCTCGCGCCGATAGGTGGCAATGACAACCGAGACCAGCGGATCAGGCGCTTGCATCGGCGGTCTCCTTGTGGCCGGCCTTCATCGCCGGCGCGGCGCCTGGCTTCTCCACCAGGAACGAACCGATCACCAGCGCGTCCAGCGGAGACGTCCAGAAGCATTCCACGGCATCGCGCGGCGTGCAGACAATCGGCTCGCCACGCGTGTTGAACGACGTGTTGACCAGCACCGGCACGCCGGTCAGCCGCTCGAAGGCCGCCAGCACATCGTAGTAGATGGCGTTCTGGTCGCGACGGATCGTCTGCACCCGTGCCGTGCCGTCCACGTGCGTCACCGCCGGAATGCGCTTCGCCTGCTCGGGAATCACGTCATAGACGAACAGCATGAACGGGGCGGCACCGTCGCCCGGCTTCTTCGCGCGGAACCATTCGCCCAGACGCTCCTGCATCACGACCGGCGCCACCGGCCGGAAGTCTTCCCGATCCTTGATGTCGTTAAGCCGCTGCTGCATGCCCGGATCGATCGGCGATGCCAGAATCGAACGGGCGCCGAGCGCACGCGGGCCGAATTCCATGCGTCCCTGGAACCAGCCGATGATGCGGTTCTGCGCCAGCAGCTCTGCGGCGCTTGCCGCCACGTCATCGAGCCGGCGATAGGGCAGCTTGGCCCAGTCCAGGAACGCCGCGATCTCGTCGTCGCCGAACGCCGGCCCCAGGTAGGCGTGTTCCATCGTCCAGTGCCGGGTCGGCCGGCCGCGCTCCGTGAAGTCCACCCACAGGGCCGCGCCCAGCGCCGTGCCGGCGTCGCCGGCGGCCGGCTGCACCCATACCGCGTCGAACGGCGCCTGGTCGCGCACCCGCGCATTCATCACGCAGTTAAGCGCGACACCGCCGGCCATCGCCAGATTGGCTTCGCCGGTGCTTTCCGCGAGCCAGGCCGCCATGCCGACCACGGTCTCTTCGAGCACCTGCTGCAGCGAGCGGGCGATATCGAAGTGCCGCGCGTCGAAGGTATCGCCGCGCAGGCGCGCGGGGCCCAGCACCGTTTCGAGATCGACATCGGCCACGCGGTAGCCGCCTTCGCCATCGCTGGTCACCATCCTGCGGAACACATCGAGATGGGTTGGCTTGCCGAACGACGCCAGCGCCATGACCTTGTACTCGTCCGACGAATGCAGGAATCCCAGATGGCGGGTGACCTTCTCGTACAGCAGCCCCAGCGAATCGGGCAGGTCGATCTGCTTGATCCGCCGGTACTCGCGCCCATCGAACAGGCCGTAGCTGGTGGTGGCCGATTCGCCGCGGCCGTCCATCGTCAACACGGCGCATCGCTCGAACGGCGCCGCCAGGAACGCGCTGGCTTCGTGCGCCATATGGTGCTCGATGAAATGCCAGCGGAACGGCCCATCGTGACGGATCTCGCGGAAGCGGGCCGACAGGTGATGCGGGGCGCCCGAAGCCAGCTGCCGCGGCGCATTGACCACGTACGACAGGAACAGCGGATCCCATGGCGATGTGCGGGCATCGGGCTGCCGGTCGCGCGACGGCTCCAGCGGCAGCACCACCGATTCCTGGCCATGCAGCGCGCCAAGCAGCAGCGCCGGATCATAGGAATACGCCACATGGTCGACATCCGCCAGCGTGATACCGGCTTCGCGCAGGCAGTATTCGATGGCATGCCACGGCAGTTCCCACGCGCTGAACGGCACCGGCCGCTTGCCGTGCTTGATATGCGTGAAGCGTTCGTCTTCCGCGGCCGCCACCACCACCCCGTCATGCACCAGACAAGCGGCGGAGTCGTGATAGGCGGCGTTAATGCCGAGCGTGTACATGGACATCCTCCTTGGCGATGGCTTGCACGGGCATGTCCTGCCCGATGGAAACGTGCTGCGGCATCAGCCCCTGCCGGGCATGGCAAGCCCACGGCATCGTCGTCCGTGCGCCGGCCTCGCCGCCGAGGAGCGCCATCGATGCCTCCACCACCTGCAGCACCGACACTTCGCGCAAGCAGCGATGATGGCCTTGCGGGCACGTGCTCTTGTAGCAATAGCGGCACGGCACGTCCTGGAACAGCACGCGGTGCGGCACCATCCATGGCGTGTGCTGCGGATTGGTCAGCGCGTACAGATCCACGACGGGCGTGCCGAGCGCGGCCGCCATATGCACCGGGCCGCTGTTGTTCGACACCAGCAGATCGCTCGCCGACAGCAGCGCGCCCATTTCGCCGATGGACAACCGGTCGGCCATCGGCACCACCGCCGGATGGCCGGCCAGCTTGCAGACTTCCTCCACCAGGCGGCTTTCGCCACCATTGCCCGTGACGACGACAAGCGCCCCGACACCGGCGGCCAGTTCCCGCGCCACATCGGCGAAGCGTTCCGCAGGCCAGCGCCGCGATGCGGCCGTGGCACCGGGATGCACCACCACGCGCACGTTGGCGCGATGCATGGCAGCCAGCTCTGTCAGCAGACCGTCCGCCATCGCGCGGTCCGCGTCGGTCAGCGCAAAGCGCAGGCGCGGGTCGCCAGTGACGGCGCCCACGTGCGCCACAAGATCCAGCTGGCGCTGCGCTTCGTGCCGTGGCGGCGCATCGCTCTTCGTATCGGGCTCGGTGTCGGGCACCCAGTCGGTCAGCAAGGCATAAGGGTTCTCGCGGCAATGGGCCAGCCGCAGCGGAATGCCCGCCATGCCGCACAGCATGGCCGCTGGCAGCGCGCTCTGGCTGTAAACGGTGAAGATCACCGCCGCGTCGAAAGACTGCGCCGCCAGCTGCGCGACCCCGTCGCCGATGGCGGCAGCCATGCCGTCGGCATCGTGCGCATGCCGGACCCACGGCGCATCCCACGCAATCACGTCGTCGATCATCGGCAGATGCGGCGCCAGCATGGCCGACGCGCGCGATGTCAGCAGCGTCAGGCGGCGCCCCGGTACGCTTTCCGCAAGCGCCTGCATCGCCGGCGTGGTCATCAGCACATCGCCCATATTGTCCAGCCGGACGCACAGCACGCGCCGGGCTTGCTGCCATGTCAGCATGGCCGCTCCGTCATCATCGGGGGCGATGGCGAAATCGGCAGGCCGGCCGCAATGACCTGGGCCGCGCGGTCGAGCGTGGGGACGATAAAGTCTGGCGTACGCAGGGCACCGCCAATCCATTCGGTTTCGTTGCCGCAATCGACAAGCACCGTCCCGCAACCGGCACGGCGTCCGGCTTCCACATCGTCGAGGATGTCGCCCACCATCCATGATTTGCCCGGATCGCAGCCCAGCGCGGTGCAGGCCTGCCGCAACAGGCCGGGCGCGGGCTTGCGGCACAGGCAATGCACGGCATAGGGTCTGACCTGACCCTCCGGATGATGCGGGCAATAGAAGAAGCCCGAGAGCCTGGCGCCATGCAGGGCAAACAGATCGCTCAGGCGCTGGCGGACGGCGTCGAGCGCCTCCGCGTCGAACCGGCCCAGCGCGATGCCCGGCTGGTTGCTGACCACGGCAAGCGGCAGCCCCAGCCGCGAGAGCCGGCGCAGCGCATCGCCGACCGTATCGGCCAGGCGAATCTTCGCCGGGTCCACGTTGTAGGGCACGTTCTCGAGCAGCGTGCCGTCCTTGTCCAGCAGTACCGCGCCGCCACGCTCGACTATGGCCATGAGGTCTCCTTCATCGGCAGCACCATGACTTCCGGGATCACGGTTTCTTCCGGCTGCGTCAGCACGAAGCGGACGGCGCGCGCCACGTTTGCGGGGTCCTGCAAGTTCGAGGTGTCGATATCGGGAAACCTGTCGAGCAGGAAGGGGGTGCGCATGCCGCCTGCCACCACGGCCGATACCTTGATGCGATGCGCGCGCAGTTCGGCGTGCAGCGCATGCGACAGGCCCAGCAGGCCCCACTTTGTCGCGTGGTACGCCGACGCGTTCGGCCAGGCCCGCTTGGACGCCGTGGAGGCGATGTTGACGATATGCCCGCCGCCCTGGGCCTTCATCAGCGGCACGGCGGCATGCGTCAGCAGATACGGACCATACAGGTTGACCATCAGCACGCGCCGCCACTGCTCGGTATCCACTTCCTCGACGGGCAGCGTGATGTCGATGGCCGCGTTGTTGATCAGCCCGTCAAGCCGCGCCCCGCCATCCGCAATGTCGGCGAACAGCCGCTGTACGGCGGCCGGGTCCGAGACATCCGCGCAACACACCGTGGCCTCGGCGCCGGCTTCACGCAATGATGCCGCGCACCGTTCGCCAAGCGCCTCGTTGACATCGGCAACGATCACATGCGCGCCGGCTTGCGCGAGCATGCGGCAGATCTCGGCGCCGAGACCGCCCCCTCCGCCGGTCACCAGATACCGTTTGCCTTCCAGCAGCGGATGCCTGTCTTGCTCGAAGTCCCGCATGTTGCCCTCCCCCTCGCGTCGTCAATGAATGGAGCCCTCGCAGCGAATTGCATGCCATGCCCGTCGTCGGCCGGGTATCAGCCCTGCATGTTGCCGTGCAGCCGTTCCCGCACCACGGCACGCAGCAGGCTGGCAATACAGCGCGAAAATGCCTCGTCATACCACCCGTTTGCACCGCTGGCGGCCACGACGATGCCGTCCAGCACGATGGCGCCGGCCAGCACCGTATCGCCCGTGCAAAGCAGGTGTGGCGCGCGATCCATCAGCTGGCCGCTGTCGATGGCCGTGCGCCACGTGATGCGCGCCTTCTCGCGGGCGTAATACGCATAGTCGGCATCCCAGCGGTCGCGCGACGGCAGCGAGTGCTCGTACAGGATCGCCTGCTCGAACGCGCAGGCACCGTAGGGCTTGCCCGGATCCATGATGACGATGTGCAGGCAGTGGCTCTCGCCGACGCCCTTGTCGTCGAGACTGGCCTCGAGCATGGGCAACGCGAGCGCGATGGCGCGGCGCGCGGCCTCTGTATCGGCCAGCGGCAGGCGGCCGGCTTCGGTATGGGCTGACATGGGGTTCCCCGACAGGTATGGGTGCGTCTGCCATGCAAGCTTTGCGCCGAGCCCTGCCCCCGCCGCCGCGGCAGCCATGTCCGTGGCAATCGCCTTCCGTACACCGGCCGCGGACCAACGCTTCTACACGGCGGCAGTAGAAACGGCTCTCGCGAACTGCAAATGCGGCGCGCCCGCCCCCCGGCTCGGCGGGCGGCACGGCGTGACGCGGAGAACCGTTATAACGGTTCTCCGTACGGGCGACGTCTCCTTTCCGCCGATTGGCATGCATGCTGCAGACGGCCGGTCTGAACAACGACCACAACGCGGAGTCCGCCATGCGAAGAATTGCCCTGATCAGCGAACATGCCTCGCCGCTTGCCAGCATTGGCAGCGTCGACAGCGGTGGACAGAACGTCTATGTGGCTCACCTGGCCCGGCAGCTCGGCAAGAGCGGCTACCCGGTGGACGTCTTCACGCGGCGTGACAAGGCGCTGCTGCCGGACGTCGTGGCCTTCGCGCCTAACGTACGCGTGATCCATGTGCCGGCGGGGCCCGCCGTCCAGGTGCCTAAGGAATCGCTGCTGCCACATATGCCGGCGTTTGGCGACTACATGGTCGAGTTCATGCGCCATGACGCCATCGGCTACGACATCCTGCACGCCAACTTTTTCATGTCTGGCGTGGCGGCGCTGCGCGCCAGGCAGGCGCTGGGCATCCCGCTGGTCATGACGTTCCACGCGCTGGGCAAGGTACGGCGGCTGCACCAGGGCAGCGCGGACGGCTTTCCTGACGCGCGCTTCGATATCGAGGACACGCTGGCACGCGAGTCCGATTGCGTGATCGCCGAATGCCCCCAGGACGCCGAAGACCTCGTGACCCTGTGCGGGGCGGAGCGGTCACGCATCGAAACGGTGCCGTGCGGCTTCGACGACGAGGAGTTTGCGCCGGTGGACCGCGCGCAGGCCCGCGCCGCGCTGGGGTGGGATGGCGGCGAGTTCACGGTGCTGCAGCTGGGCCGCCTGGTGCCGCGCAAGGGCATCGACAACGTGATTCGGGCCATCGGGTATCTGCGCCACACGCTGGGCATCCGTGCCCGGCTGTACGTGGTGGGCGGCAACGCGGAATCGCCGAGTGTCGCGGCCACACCCGAAATCGGGCACCTGCAACAGGTGGCCGACGCGGCCGGCGTGGCCGACAGCGTCACCTTCGTCGGCCGGCGGGGGCGGGAACAGCTGCGCCAGTTCTATGGCGCATCGGACGTCTTCGTCACCACGCCGTGGTACGAGCCATTCGGCATCACGCCGGTGGAAGCCATGGCCTGCGGGGTGCCGGTGGTGGGCGCCAACGTCGGCGGTATCCGGTCCACGGTGCTCGACGGCGAAACGGGCTTTCTGGTGCCGCCCAATGCACCGGAACCGCTTGCCGAGCGGCTTGCGCAGCTTTGCGCCGACCCGGCCCTGATGCAGCGCATGGGCGAGGCCGGCCGCCAGCGGGCCCAGGCGCTGTTCACGTGGGCGGGCGTGGCGCGGCAGATGGAACAGGTCTACGCCCGGCTGGCGCATGGCGCCGCTGGCGCCGGCCGCGCGGCGGCATAGGGGACACACCATGAAGGATCCTCATCAGAAGCGCATCCTGGTAACGGGCGGCGCCGGCTTCCTCGGTTCGCACCTGTGCGACCGCCTAGTCGAAGCCGGCCATGATGTACTTTGCGTCGATAACTTCTACACGGGCGGCAAGGAAAACATCGCTCACCTGCTGCCACGGCCCAATTTCGAATTGCTGCGTCACGACGTGACGTTCCCGCTCTACGTGGAGGTCGACGAGATCTACAACCTGGCCTGCCCCGCGTCGCCCGTGCATTACCAGAGCGATCCGGTGCAGACGACCAAGACCAGCGTGCATGGCGCCATCAACCTGCTGGGCCTGGCCAAGCGTGTCAAGGCGCGCATCCTGCAGGCTTCCACCAGCGAAGTCTACGGCGACCCCGACCACCATCCGCAACAGGAGAGCTACTGGGGGCACGTGAATCCGGTCGGCCGGCGGGCGTGCTACGACGAAGGCAAGCGGTGTGCGGAAACGCTGTTCATGGACTACCACCGCCAGCACGGCGTGGACGTGCGGATCGCCCGCATTTTCAATACCTACGGGCCTCGCATGCATCCAGCCGACGGCCGGGTGGTCTCCAATTTCATCTCGCAGGCGCTGGCCGGCGAGCCGCTTACGCTCTATGGCGACGGGTCGCAGACGCGCTCGTTCTGCTACGTGGACGATCTGGTCGAAGGGCTGATCCGCCTGATGGCATCAAATGCGGCCGGCACGCCGGTCAACCTGGGCAACCCGTGCGAGACCACGATGCGCGACATCGCCACCGAGATCCTCCACGCCACCGGCTCGGCCTCGACGCTCGAACATCGGCCGCTGCCGGAGGACGATCCGCGCCAGCGGTGCCCCGACATCACCCTGGCCCGCACGCTGCTGCAGTGGCAGCCGGCCGTGCCGCTGGCACAGGGATTGCGATTGACCGTGGCTGCGTTCGTATCCCTCCGGGCGGTGCAGCAACGCGCTCGCGCGGGCGCGACCCTGTGGCAACCGCCCGTGGGCGAGGCACGCGACGCGGCGCCCGCGCCTGACTGGCACCCGACCGACTTCCGCTGACCTCCGCTGATATCGATGCCGTTTCTTGAGATCCCCAAGCCGCTGACCGTCATCTCTCCCCACCTGGACGACGCCGTCTTCAGTTGCGGCGCGCTGCTTGCCGCCGCGCAGGATGCCGTGGTCGTCACCGTGCTCGCGGGCGTGCCCGACGCCAGCACCGAGGTGCCGGACTGGGATCGGGCCGCAGGCTTCGGCAGCGTGACGCAGGCCGTTTCGCAACGGCGCCGCGAGGACGCACGCGGCCTGAACATGCTCGGAGCGCGACCCGAGTGGCTCGGCTTTCTCGATGGGCAATACGGCCGGCAGCATAGCGCGGAAGACATCATGGCCGGGTTGGCCGCTTCGCCTTCGATGCAGCGCGGTGGCACCGTGATTGCGCCGATGGGGCTGTTCCATAGCGATCACATCCTGGTCAGCCGGGCCTGCATGCTGCTGCGTGCCACCGTATCGAGCATGCAGACCGCCGATACGGCGGAAGGCGGCACGCCAACGCCGCCGGTGCAATGGCTGTTCTATGAAGACGCGATCTACCGCCGGCTGCCCGGCATGGTGCAGAGCCGCCTGATGGGCTGGTGGCAGGCCGGGCTGATCGCCGCGCCGGTGCATTTTCCGCTCACACCCTGGCAGAACATGAAGATGGCAGCCGTGGAGGCCTACGAGAGTCAGCTGCCGCTGTTCAACGCGGGCCAGCTCGCGGACCTTGGCGCGCCCGAGCGGTACTGGGCGCTCGACATCGTGCCGGGCAAAGGCACCTGATCCGGCGCACGAGCCGGCACACTGACGGTCGCGCAAACGACAATGGATGCTATCCCCTCGCACGCCGGCATCAGCGTGGTCGTGCTGACCTACAACCGCCGCGACACCCTGTGCTGGACGCTGCGCCATCTGCAGGGCTTGCCCGAACGGCCCCGTATCGCAGTGGTGGACAATGGGTCCACCGACGGCACGGCGGCCATGGTGCGCGATGTTTTTCCGCAGGTCGTCTGCCTGCGCAGCGACACCAACCTGGGCGCGGCGGGGCGGAACCTTGGCGCGCAATGGGCGGCCCAGGTGGCCGGCACCCCGTACGTGGCGTTTTGCGATGACGACTGCTGGTGGCAGCCCGGATCGCTCGCCCGGGCCTGCGCACTGCTCGACGCCTATCCCGCCGTGGCCTCGTTGACCGCGCGCATCCTGGTGGGCGCTTCCGGCAAGGAAGACCCCACCAGCACGCTGATGTCGCACAGCCCCCTGCCCTCGGCGGACCTGCCGGGTCGCGCCATCCTGGGCTTCATGGCCGGCGCGACGGCATTCCGCGCGGATGCCTTTCTGGCCGCCGGCGGTTACGACGAACGTTTTTTCATCGGTGGTGAAGAAACCGTGCTCGCCTGGAAGCTCGCCGCGCACGGCTGGCTGATGGTCTACGCCCCGGAACTGGTAGTTCATCATCATCCCAGCCCGTTGCGCGACAGCCGCGCCCGCCGCGCGCTGCTGGCACGCAACGCCGTGTGGGCCGCGTGGCTGCACCTGCCCGCCACCATGGCGATTGGCGATACCGTGCGCGCCATGCCGTCGCTCGCCATGCATCTGGGCGTGGCAGGATGGCGCGAACTGGCGCACGGGATGCAGTGGGTGCTGCGTGAGCGGGCCGTGGTGGGCGACCACGTGGTGGCGGCGCTGCGGCTCACGCGCCGGCAACGTTGACGCCGGGCCAGTCAGGACGACTCATTGCGCGAGCCACGCAGCGCACCGGAAGACCCGGCGGGAAGCGGGTCGGCCGGTGGGGCCGACGGTCCGGCCGCGGCATGCCGGTAGTGGGCCGATATCGCCGCGATCAGTTCCGCCATCTGCACGGGCTTCGACAGATGCAGCTGGAAACCGGCCATCATCGCGCGGATGCGGTCCTGCGGCTGCGCGTGACCGGACAGCGCAATGGCGGTGACCCGGCGCACCAGCGACACTTCGCGCTCGGATTCCAGCCGCCGCACGTCGCGCAGCACGGTGTAGCCGTCCTCCTCGTCCAGCGCGATATCGCAGAGCAGCACCTGGGGCCACTGGGCCGGCGCGGTTTCCGACAGGTGCTGCAACAGGTCGCGCCCGTGCGCGAATGCCAGCGCCTCGGCACCCAGGTCTTCCAGCGCATCGACCAGCACGTCGCGCGTGGGTGCGTCGTCGTCCAGCACCAGCACGCAGCAGCCGCGCAGCGTCTGCGGACCGATCGCAAGCGGCGGCGCGTCTGTCAGCGACAACTGGGGCGCCGCCAGCGGCTCGCCTAACGGGCGCATCGGCATGCGCAGCTGCCACATCTGCTGGGCTGTATCGGCCTTCAACGTGATGCCCGCCTCGGCCAGCTCCGCCTGCAGCCGCTGGATCTCGGCGGCCGACACCGGATGCCCCTGCGCCGACGCCGTGGCCGACAGGGTCAGCGCCGCGTCGCCGTTGCTGCGCTCCAGGCGCAGCTCGATGCGGCCCCCCGCTTCCACCGCATCGACGATGCGCTCGCAAAGCTCCCATATCACCTTCTGCAGCAGCCCCGGATCGCCGGTCACGCGCAGCTCGGCCTCGCCCACGACCGTGAACAGGTGGATATGGCGGGCCGCGATGCGCTCGCGCAGGCCGTCCACCACGCCGGCGACAATCGTTTCGAGCCGGATGGGCTGCAGCGCCAGCCGTTCTTCGGTGCGCTCCAGTTCGCGCTGCTGCTGCTGCAGCCGCCACATCTGCGCGTAGACGCCGCCGCGCGCCAGCAGCGCCTGGTGCGTGCCGGCCTCCACCACCCGGCCATGTTCCATGACCAGGATATGGTCCGCATCGGTGATGGTCGATAGCCGGTGCGCGATGATGAATGCCGTACGGCCCTTCGCCACGTGCGTCAGTTCCAGCTGGATGGCGCGCTCGGTACGCGTGTCGAGCGCGGACGTGGCTTCGTCGAACACCACGATCGGCGGCCGCTTGAGCATGGCGCGCGCGATGGCCACGCGCTGGCGCTCGCCGCCGGACAGGCGCACCCCGCGCTCGCCGACCATGGTCTCGTAGCCGTCCGGCAGGCGATCGACGAACGCATCGAGCTGGGCGGCGCGCGCGGCTTCCACCACATCGGACCGCGACGCACCCTCCAGGCCATAGGCGATGTTGTAGGCGATCGTGTCGTTAAAGAGAATGGTGTCCTGCGGCACGATGCCCACCGCCTCGCGCAGGCTGCGCTGGGTCACCAGCCGCAGGTCCTGCCCGTCGATCAGCACGCGACCCGAGTCCGGTTGATAAAGCCGGAACAGCAGGCGCGCCAGTGTCGACTTGCCGGAGCCGCTGCCGCCCACCACCGCCACGGTCTGGCCCGCGCCCACGCGAAAGCTCACGTCCCACAGCGTCTGGCGGCTGGGGTCGTAGCTGAAGTTCACGTGCTCGAACGCAATGTCGCCCTGCCTGACCACCAGCGGCCGCGCGCCGGGCGCATCGTCGTCCTCGCCGGCGCGCCCCTTGGCGTCGAGCAGCGCGAACAGGCGTTCCACGTTGGTCATTGCGTCGTTCGACTCGCGAAAAATGAAACCGAGCGTATTCAGCGGCAACACCACCTGGATGATGTACGCGTTGATCAGCACGAGGTCCCCGACCGTCAGCGTGCCCTGCGCCACCCGCTGCACGCCCAGCAGCATGACGCTGGCCACCCCGATGGCAATGCACCCGCTCTGCGCGATATGCAGCGCCGACAGCGCGTGCTGGTTTTCCACGCTGGCCTCGACCCAGCGGTCCAGCAGGCGGCCAAGACGGCGCGACTCGAACGATTCGCGGGCGAAGTACTTGACGGTGTCGTAGTTCAGCAGGCTGTCCACCACCTTGCTGTTGGTCTGCGCCTCCACGGCATTGACGCGGCGCTGCACCCGCATGCGGCGGCGGGTCAGCAGCGCCGTACAGGCCGAATAGAGCACGAAGACGACCAGGATGATCGCCGCGAACTGGCCGCCGTAGCCGGCCACCATGATCACCAGCACGGCCGCGATCTCCAGCAGCGTGGGCACGATGGTGAAGACGGCAACGCCAAGCAGGAAGCCGATGGCGGCGGTGCCCTTGTCCATGTCACGAATGATGCCGCCGGTCTCGCGCTGCGAATGGAATCGCGCACCCAGGCCGTGCAGGTGCGAAAACGCCCGGGCCGTGAAGGTGGCCACGGTGCTCTGCGCCACTTGCGCGAACACCACGTCACGCAGTTCGTTGAACGCGTTGCCGAGCAGCCGCAGGACGGCGTAGGCCAGCACCAGGAAGACCGGGATCGTGACGATCAGGCGCACCAGCGGCCCCATGCTGGCAGCGCCGGCGGGGTTGGCCAGCGTCTGGGCGGACGCCGCCTCGTCCACGATCAGCTTCAGGATCAGCGGAACTGATACCGTGGCGGCCTTGGCCAGGAGCAGCAGGACGATGGCCACCACGACACGGACGCGATGGCGCCAGATGGCCGTCCAGAGTTCGCCGGCAATGCGCCGGCGCGATACTGGCATCGCGGTTTGTGGCATGCGCTTGGCCTCCGCAACCGAGAAAGTTCGGGAACGGTATCGCCCGGCGCAAGGAGTATGCCCATCGCCACGTCAGCGTTCGCGCACGGTGAGCGGCGGCGCGCGGGCAAGAATTGCATCGCGCCACGCCGATCGTACATGCTGCGCGGGCGCGGCGTCACTCCGGGTGAACGTCCCGGATCCGCATGATGGTCTGGCGTGACACCTTGAAAGTGCGGGCCAGTTCGCTGACCGACGTGCCCCGGCGCAGTGCCGCCCGGATTTCATCATGCATGTTGGTGGCCAGCGCCGGGCGCCTGCCCAGGCGGCTGCCGCGCTCGACGGCCTGCTCGGCGCTGGCCTTCATCCGGGCGCTGCGGGTGTCGCGTTCCAGGCCCTCCACGGCCTGCAGTGTCCGGAATGCCGTGGAGGCGGCGTCGGTCAGCATCGCGTCCCCGGTTTCCAGGCAGTGAAGTTTCACCCCGAGCGCCCGGAACCGCTCCACCGTTGCGACCACGTCGCGCACGGAACTGCCAAGACTGCACAGGCGCAGCGTGGCCACGACATCCCCGGCGCGCAGACGCCGCAGAAGCTGCTGCATGCGCGGGCGCTCCAGCGCCGCGATCGACGTCGGGGTGCATTCCCACCAGGCCTGTCCGAAATCCACGACATAACCGGCGGCGTCAAAGCTGACGCATTCCTTTTCGAACTCGCGAAGGGTGGAAGCCTGATTGGTGTAGACGTGGATCGAGGGCATGGGGCGGTGCGTGACCGATAGTGAGTGCAAGCATATCAGGATGTCCTGAACCTGGACATTCCGGACAAGGCTGCCATGTATCGCCACAGGGGCGACCTTCTTACAATTTTTCCACAGGCAATCGATATGCCTGGGTATCTGGAAGCAAGGAGACCGCCATGGCAATGCAACAGTATTATGGGCATACCGTCGAAGGCGCCGCGCTGTTTCTGGGCGAAAACAACTGGCAGGCATCGGGGCGCGTGGCGCAAGGCGGCGCGGTCCTCGTGCAGTCGTGCGACATTGGTGTGTTCCGGACATGCGAACGGGCCATGGCCGAAGGGCTGGCCTGGGCCAAGGACTGGATCGACCGCAACCAGTGTCCTGGCTACGTCCAGCCGCTTCCTCCTGCGGCGGGGCATCCCGAGCCGCTCCATGCATGATCCGTCCCGTACCGGGCAGCGTCAGCGCTTCGACCCTGCGGCGGCGCTGGCCCGGGTAGACCGACATATCGCCGAAGGCCGGACGATTATCCGCCGCCAGATTGCCGTGCTGCGCCAGATGCAGCAGGACGGCCTGCCCACCCGCAATGGGCTGGAACTGCTGGCGGCGCTGCGCGCTACTGTCGAGGCATTACGCCGGCATCGCCGCTTCGTGCTCGAAGCCATGCCGCCCGCGCCGGCGGACCTTGCGCCGCGCCCGGATTGTTCGCCGCCTGTCAGGCAAGCCGAAGGCGCATGAGCGTGGAAAGCAGGTCGTCCAGCATGACCGGCTTGGGCAGATGCGCATCGAATCCCGCCTGCAGCGCCGCGTCGACGTCGCTGTGGCGGCCATAGCCGCTGAGCGCGATAGCGGGCACTTCCTTCAGCGCGTCCTGCCCGCGTACCCGGTGGACCAGTTGATAGCCGTCCATGCCGGGCATCCCGATATCCGACAGCAGCAGGTCGGGCTTGCGCAACTGCATGGAAGCCAGCGCCGACTCGCCATCGCTGGCCACGTCGACCAGGGCGCCCTCGGCCTCGAGCAGCATGCGGAAGGTTTCCACGGTCTGCTGGTCATCGTCGACCAGCATCACATGCATACCGCGCAGCAACGATGCCGGTAGCACACCGGCGTCGTCTTCGGCCGTCGCCGGGGTGCCGACCGGCAGCGTCACGGTGAAGGTACTGCCCTGACCGGGGCCGGCCGATGCGGCTTCCGCGGTGCCGCCGTGCAGTGTCGTGATTTCCTTGACCAGGTTCAGCCCGATGCCCAGGCCGCGGGACCGCGCCCGCATGGCGCCGCCCTGTCGGAACATGTCGAAGATATGGGGCAGCGTCTGCGCATCGATGCCCATGCCGGTATCTTCCACGGTCAATCGCGCAACGCTGGCATCGCTTTCCAGCACCACCTTGATGCGGTCGCCTGACTCCGTGAATTTCAGCGCATTGCTGAGCAGGTTCCAGACCACCTGCTCGACGCGCGTCACGTCGGCATGAATCCACACGGGCTGGTCCGGCAATGCCGCCTCCAGCGTCGTCCCGCGCTGGGCCGCCTCTTCGCGCACCGCATCGCTGACGCGGCGCACTACCTCCGCGAAATCGATCGTGGCCCGCGCGACCGACAGCTTGCCGGTGCGCACGCGGGACATGTCCAGCAGGTCGTCGATGATCTGTGCCTGGCCCAGCACCGTGCGCCGGATCGTCTCCGTGGCACGGGCGATCATGGGATTGCGGCGCGCCTCGGCGGAACGCGCGATCAGTTCGCTGCTGGCACTGATCAGGTTCAGCGGATGCTTCAGTTCGTGCGACGCCACGGCCAGGAACTCGTCACGATGATCCTGGACGGGCGTGGCGCGGAACCCGCCATCAAGACGCAGCGCGCCGGCCGGCACCGCCTCGTTCATGTCGCGGCAGATCTTGGCATAGCCGCTGACGCCGGACTGTTCCAGGCGGGACAGCACGCCCGTGGAGCGGAAGCGCGTGCCGTCCTTGCGCAGGTGCCAGCGGTCTTCCTCCACCCGCCCGAACTTGCGTGCCTGCGCTCTTTCCTCCGCCGGCACACCGCGGTCGCGATCCTGCGGCAGATAAAGCACATCGGCCGGCTCGCCCAGCAGTTCCGCTTCGGTGTAGCCGAAAATGCGCTGGGCACCCATGTTCCAGCTGGTAATGCGGCCGTCGTCGTCGAAGGTGATGATCGCGTAGTCGCGCGTGCTTTCGGCCACGATGCGCATGCGCCGTTCGCCCTCGCGCAACTGGGCCTCGGCCGCCTTGCGCGACGTGATGTCGATAAACGACAGCACGGCGCCGTCGATGCGGTCTTCGGTCGTGCGATAGGGCAGAAAGCGCGCCAGATACCAGCGGCCATCGCTGCTTTGCACCTCGCGCTCGATCAGCCGCAGCGAATCGAAGGCCTCGGCCGCATCGTCGGACAGCTTGTCGTAGTCGAGCCGGTGCGTGATGTCCAGCAGCGAGCGGCCAATGTCGGACGGGATGATGCTGAACACGTCGGTGGCACGCGGCGTGTAACGCTTGATACGGATGTTCCGGTCGACGAAGATCGTGCCAATGTCGTTGGCCATGATCAGGTTCTGCAGATCGTCGTTGATCTTGCTGGTTTCCTCGACCTTCGACTTCAGTTCGGCATTGACCGTGGTGAGTTCCTCGTTGATCGACTGCAGCTCTTCCTTGCTGGTCTCGAGTTCCTCGGTGGCCGAGCGCAGTTCCTCGTTGATGGCCTGCAGTTCCTCGTTGGACGCCTTCAGTTCCTCGGTGGACGTCTCTGACTGCTCGATCGTGGCCTGCAGTTGCTCCTTGGTGCGATGCAGTTCGCGTTCGAGCTGACTGACGATCGGGTCGGGCTGGCGCTTCTGCGGGGCGTCGGACGACTCGCTCATGCTGTCCTCCACCTCATGGAACAGGATCAGGACGAAGTCCGCATTGGCCTCGGCGTCATGCACCGGCCGCGCAATCATGTTGACGAAGTAGTTGCGCCCGTCGCGCGTCAGCTGCACGCGTCGCGCTTCCACGCTATGGTTGGTCTGCAGGGCCTGGAAGATGGCCGTGCGCAGTTCCAGGCGCAACTCGGGCCGTACGGCCGCGATCACGTTGTGCGACGGCTCGCCGCCCGCATATTCCAGGAAGCGCCCCGCACGATCCGACAGGTGAACGATGTCCGACTCGCGGCTGACCAGCACGCTGGGCGGAGCATGCTGCTCCACTAGACGCTGGTGCAGGTCACCGAACGAGAACTTGCGGCGCCCAGGCGGCTGCATGATCGCAATCGGCATGCGCATGTTCTGCATGGCCGCCGACATCGGCACGGGCGCATCGCCACGCACCGCGACATTGGCCCGGTAGATGCGCGCCTTCTTGTCCACCACCGAGAACAGCGAACTGACGCTGTCCGCCGCCTCGGAACTCCCCAGGAACAGATAGCCGCCGGGACGCAGCGCAAAGTGGAACGTGCGCAGGACGTCGAGCTGCGCCTCGCGATCCAGGTAGATCAGCAGGTTGCGGCAGCAGATCATGTCCAGCCGCGAGAACGGCGGGTCGCGCAGCACGTTGTGCAGGGCAAACAGCACGTGTTCGCGCAGTTCCTTCTTGACGCGGTAGTGCGCGGCGTCCTTCACGAGGAACTGGCGCACCCGGCCAGCATCCACATCGGCCAGGATCGATTCCGGATACAGCCCGGTGCGCGCGTAGGAGATGGCGCGCTCGTCGATATCGGTGGCAAACACCTGGAACGGCACGGCTTCCGCGTTCCGCGACGAGGCCTCCGCCAGCAGCATTGCCAGCGAGTAGGCCTCCTCGCCCGTGGCACAGCCGGCAGACCAGACGCGAATCGGCTCGTTTTCGATGCGATGTTCCAGCAACTGGGGCACGACATCGTTCTGCAACAGGTCGTACGCGTCCTTGTCGCGGAAGAAGTTGGTCACGCTGATCAGCATGTCCTGCAGCAGGTGCGGCGTCTCGTCGGGGTGGTCGTGCAGGAAGTCGCGATACTCCTGCAGTTCCGACAGCCCGCTGACCTGCATGCGGCGCTCGATGCGGCGCAGCACCGTGGCGCGCTTGTACTGGCGGAAGTCATGGCCGGTGCGTGTACGCAGGATGACCATGATTTCACGCAGAATCCGCTCGTTGTCCGTAGCCACGGCGTCGTCCGCGTCCGACTCGGCCTCCACGGTGGCGCGAATGCGGCGCTTGTTGGACCACGTCTCCAGCAGACGCTGGGGCATGTCCGCCACGGGCAGCACGAAATCGACCTGACCCGTACCGATGGCGGCGCGCGGCATGCTGGAGAACGCCGCGTCATCGGGTTGCTGGGCCACCACGATGCCGCCCAGTTCCTTCACCCGCGTGATCCCGACGGCGCCGTCGGCACCAGCGCCCGACAGTACGATACCGACCGCCCGGTCACGGTGCGCTTCCGCCAGCGAACGCAGGAACAGGTCGATGGCCATGCGCCGGTCGTCATGCGACGCAGCCGGCTGTACCCGCAGGTATCCATCCACCATCGTCAGCACCATCGACGGGGCAATCAGATAGACGTGATTGGGCTCGATGGCGGTCGCTTCATTGACCTGTTGCACCGGCATCGAAGTGACCCCGGACAGGATGCCCGGCAGCGACGTGGCGTGATCCGGCGACAGGTGCAGGACAATGACGTATGCAGCACCCGTGCGCGCCGGAATGGCTTCGAAGAATGACCGCAGGGCCTCGATCCCGCCCGCGGATGCGCCGATTCCCACCACAGGAAAGTGAAGTTGACTGGGAATGGATTTCACCTTGGACGGAGCCATGAACGTAGATGCGCCGATGCTGGATAGAGACCGCAATCATACTACGCAGGAAGTTCGCCACCGCTGGTGTCAGGCTTCCCCGGCCTTCCTTGCGGAAGCCCAAAAAAGAAGCCGCTCCCAAGGAGCGGCCCGAATACGAACTGACTCTCTTGCGTGGCGCGAATCGTGCAAGAGCCTCCCGAATATATGTCCAGCCGTGATGCTATCGTAAGTCCGAAATGCATGCTATACGGACATTCGATAAAGGGGATTTTCCGCCGAGTTTGGCGACATGCGCGCCGGTCGTGCCGATATATTGAAGTGAGTCATTCCTCAATCCCTTGACAGCCATGCAAAAAGGAAAAGCACTGCGGGATCTGGTGATTCTTGACCGCTATATCGCCGAGCGCGAGGCGGAATTGCGGCGTGCGGAAATGGCAGCCCGGCTGGCCTCCGCCGGCGGCGACGCCCAATCTGCAGGAACGCTCGCCGTCCTGCGCCAATCGATCCACGTCCTGCGGGCACGCCGCGAGGTCCTCGGCGGCAACGGGCGGGGGTAAAACTGGAACGGTGTCGGCACGGCAGTTCGATACGTCGTGATACAAGACCCCGCCCCTTGTCGCGGGGCCCTGACCGGCCAAAAGCCGGGACCTCGCCTTCAGTTGATGATCGGATTCTTCTTCTGCATATCGTCCTGGATCATCTTCGACCAGGCGGCTCCCACCTGCCGCTCGGTCACGTAGCCGTGCTTCCGGGTATCGATTTTGTCGAACCGCTTGTAAACCTCGGGCATGCCAACGCGTGCTTCTTCACGGGTCAGCTTGCCGTCGTGATCGGTGTCGGCCGCCTTGAACCGTTCCATGAACCACTTCTTGCGCTCGGCCGGCGTCATGCCTTGCGGAGGCTGCGGGACTTCGTTCACGTCGGTCGTGGCGGGCGGCGCGGCCGGTGCCGCAGGTTGCGAGGCCTGCGCGCTGGCGACGCCGCTCGCGATGCTGATCGACAAGGCCAGGGCAGCCGCCAGGCAGTGGATACGGTCCATTTTTTCTCCTCGATTCTCGTTGTGTGACGATGCCCGGGCCGGGAGATACCGCCATTGCCGGAATGGCGGAATTCCCACGCGGGTATCCGTCCCAGTATTGGCGAAATTTCAGCCAGGCATTTGACATTTTGGGACTGTCGTTTGATGCCTGGGGACATCGTTCCGGCATCTCGCCCGCCTTTATGTGATTTCGCCATGGCTGCGGACGGCGGATGACGGGCCCGCTGTTGCGCATCAGGCGCGGGGCACTCCAAGGCCTTGTTGCATTGCAGCGTCCCATCCGCGACATAAGATGGAACAAACCCGATCGCCCCAAGATTTACAAGGTAGTGGCGCGGAATCCGCCGGCTGGGCGCGGCGGATCGGCCGGGCAGCGTCGGGCCCAGCCAGCCAAGCGAGGACACATCATGAACGGGCGCAGGTATTGCAAGATCGCCCTGGCACTGGCGGCGGGCGCAGCGATGGCCGCCGGCGGCCCGTCCCTGGCCGGTGGTCGAGGCGCCGTCGGGGGCGGCGGCATGCGCGGCGGGATCATGCAAGGCGGCGGCTTTCATGGCGGCGGGTTTCAAGGCCACGGCGGCTTTCGGCATGGCGGGTTTCGCCGCAGCCATGGGCACGTCGTCTACTTCGCGGTAGGCACTGCGTGGCCCGGCTGGTGGGAATATTCATACGACGGCGGGCCGTACTACCAGACGGACTACGCCGGGTCCGGCTACGACACGCCTTCGGCGCCGTCTGCCAGCCGGAAATCCGCCAGGACTGACCGAGCGTCAGAAAACGGGTGGTCGTATTACTGCGACCAGCCCGGCGGCTATTACCCCCAGGTCAAACGCTGCCCGGGCGGCTGGCAAATGGAGCCCGCCCGGCCGCGCCCCTAGCACCAAGGCGTGACAGCGCAACCACGGACCGTCGCCTGCGTAGCCGTTGCCTCGTCAATCATCACCGCCTCGGCAGCGACCGCAGATGCGCTGCACGTGCGTGCGCCAGCAGACAGATCGAACCGCCAGGGTGGCATTCCATGCAAGCGACAAGCGTGAACCCGCAACGCCAGCAGCCATGACTCACCCATAACAACATCGAGGAGGCGGCAGACATGAGACTGAGACTTCTTGCACTTGTGGCGTTGCAGGCCCTCGCCTGGCAGGCGCACGCGCAATCGAACGTGACGCTCTACGGCGTCGTCGACGTCAACGTCGAATATGCCAATCACCTTGGCGCGGTACCCACGTCCGCAAATGGCTTCAACCCCGGCCCCTCGCACAGTGTGGTGCGGATGGATTCTGGCGGCGTATCCGGGTCGCGCTGGGGGCTGCGCGGCACGGAGGCCCTGGGCATGGGCCTCAAGGCGGTCTTCGTGCTGGAAAGCGGCTTCAATGCCGACAGTGGCACGTCGCAGCAAGGCGGCCGGCTGTTTGGCCGGCAAGCGTTCGTCGGGCTGCAAAGCGCAGTATGGCCAGTTGTCGCTCGGCCGCCAGTACACGTCGATGTTCGAGGCGCTGGCGAACTTCGTCCCGGCTGCCTATGCCACGCAGTACGAGCCTGCCGTGGTACTGGCCGGGGCCAATTTCCGCGAGGACAACACCATCAAGTACACCGGCAATTTCGGGCCCGTCACCACACTGGCCCATTTTTCATTCGGCACCGGCCTGGCGCTACCGCCGACGGTCGGCGCACCGTCCATTCTTGGCGGCAACGGCGAAGTACCGGGCCAGTTCCGGCGCGATACCGCCTATGGTGCGTCGGTGGTCTATACCGCCGGGCCAGTGGGTCTGGTCGTGACCTATGACCAGTTCAATCCGACCATCGCACCCGCCGCCAACCCGGCCAATGCGGGCAGCGGCACGTTCAAGAAGGCTGGCGCAGGCGCCAGCTATGCATTCGGTGCCGCCAAGGTCATGGGCGGCTATCGCTGGGGCCAGAACAAGAATCAGGTAGGTGCCGAGTTCTTTCGCGACCATTTCTACTGGATCGGCGGGACTTATCAGCTGACGCCCTCGGTCGGCCTGATGCTCGAGTACAACTACGACGACGTCAGGAACCAGTTCGGCAATGCCAGCCAGCCCAATCCCTGGCAGATCGCCTTTATTTCCAACTACGCATTCTCCAAAGCGCACCGATGTCTATATCAGTGCTGCCTATGCCAAAAATGCCGGCCTTGGTCTGGAATCCGCCGCCATCTTCTATGCCAACAGCCTGTCGCTTGGCAACAGCTATGCCCTGGCGAACGGGCAGAGTTCCATGCTTGGCATCGCCCTGGGGCTGCGCCACAAGTTCTGAGCGGCAGGGTGCGGGTTCAGCCGCCTGCCGGACGCTGGAATAGCGACTAATATGAACGAGCGCATGGCTGCGTGGAGTAATGGCAACACTGAGGGAGACCGCAATGGCGAATAGACTGAGCCGGCTCGCAGTGACGGCTGGGGCACTCGTGACACTGGTATTGGCGACCGGCGCCCGGGCTGACGAAATTCCACTGGTGACCGGCAAGCAATGGACAGCGTCCACCGAGCAGACCAAGAAGGCCTACCTGGTAGGCATCGCCAATATGGTCCAGGTGGATATCGCCTATCACGAAGGCAAGCCGCCGTCCGACGCACAGAGCATTCTTCCGCGCTTTGCCAAAGGGCTCAAAAGCCATTCGCTCGATTCGGTGAGCCAGGGACTGGATCGCTGGTACGCGGCACATCCCGACCGATTACAACGGCCGGTCATTGAAACCATCTGGTTCGAAATGGTTCTTCCTGGCCTGAATGCCGGCAAGTGAGGTGACGCCATGAAACGACTCCATCTGGCTGGCGCGATCCTGATCGTCGCCGGCGTCGCGGGATGCACGAACATGACCCCGCAGCAGCAAGGCACCGTGACCGGCGCTGGCCTCGGTGCCGCGGCCGGTGCCGGCATCGCCGCCATCGCCGGCGGCAGTGGCTGGACCGGCGCGGCGATTGGCGCCGTGGCCGGCGGCGTGGCGGGCAACATCAAGGGCAAGCAACAGCAGCAGTGGTAGCCCCCGGGCGCCGTGCCGGGAAGCCTCTCGGAAACTGACGGCCAGCCCCAGCGAAACGCCTGGCAAGTCATTGCGGAAGACGTAGCGGAAGACCCCGCACGCGACAGAAAGACCTCGTTTTCATTAGCCCTTTGGGCCAATTGAGCGGCCCGACAAGACCGGCTAGCGTGGCAACTGCAACGTGACGTGACCGACAACCGCACGGCAGAGCGAAGGCGCGAACAATGACGGCGATGCAAGAAGGTAGTCGCTTTGATGGGGGCGATCTCGAGCTACTTCTTCCAAGGCTTGGCAGGATGCGGCTCGGCATTGCGGTATGCCTGGCCATGGCCGCCGGCGCCGGACATGCCGAATCGCCGCCAGCGAACGGCTGGACGTTCGCGGTCGCGCCGTACCTGTGGCTGCCGAACGTGAGCGGGGCGTTCAGCTTCTCCGGGAATTCGTCCACCGGCGGCGGCAGGCTCGACCTGGGCACCGGTCCGGACAGCTATCTCTCGAACCTGAAGTTCCTCTTCATGATGCAGGCCGAAGCCAGCAAGGGAGACTGGACGGTCATCGCCGACGCTGCCTACCTTGACTTCAGCAACCACCAGACCACGCTCAACACCGTCGGCTCGGTTGTCATCCCGCGGGAACTGGCGACCAACACAGGCAGCAGCCTCAGCGGCGGACTGCTCGGGCTCTACGCCGCCTACACGGCCGTGCGCGCGCCATGGGGAACCGTCGAGCCGCTCGGCGGGCTTCGTTACCTGAACCTGAGCGCCAGTGCCAACTGGACGCTATCCACCACATTCACGCAACAGGGCGCCACGCTCGCGACGCAGGGAAGCGTGTCGCAGACCGAGAACATCGTCGATGCGATCATTGGCGTGCGCGGGCGAATCCGTCTGGGCAACAGCGACCGATGGTATCTGCCGTACTACCTCGACGCCGGCACCGGCGCTTCCCGATACACGGTGCAAGCGTCCGGCGGCGCAGCCTATGCGGCCCGGTGGGGCGACATTCAACTGACCTATCGCTACCTGACCTACCAGCTGGGCAGCGGCGAACTGGTTCAAAGGCTGACGCTGAAGGGCCCCATGGTCAGCGTGATGTTCCGCTTCTGAGCGCAATGCTGCCGAGGCGTCGCCCGCCTTCAGCCTGACCGGGTGCCCGCCAGACGCCATAGCGTCGCCGAGCGGGTACCGGTACGGCAGTACGCGAGCACGGGCTTCGGCAGGTCTGCCACCAGCGAACCGAAGGCTGCGGCATCCTCGGCGGTGACACCGTCCGATTTCACCGGCAGGTAGCGTGCGGCCATGCCCAGCGAATCCGCCAACTCGGCGATCTTTGCAAACCGGGCCTGGCCGTCAGCCTCTCCATCATGCCGGTTGCAGACAATGGCACGGAACCCAAGTGCGTGCGCCGTCCGCACGTCGGCATCGCTCAACTGCGCCGCAACGCTGACGTCGTCTGAAAGATGCCGGATCTGCATTTCCTGTTGCCCCGCCCGCGCTTGCTGGCACCGGGCAATGACGTTCTGGAAGCAGTCGACCGCAAAGTCCACATCTGCCTCCGTTGTGAACCGTCCAAGGCTCAGCCGCACCGTGCGTTGCGCAGCATCTTCATCGAGCCCGATGCATGTCAGCACGTGAGAGGCCTTGCCCGCCGCCGAATTGCACGCCGACGTGGACGACACGGCCAGGCCATCGGCAAGCATAAGCGGCAAGAACTCAGGCAGATTCACCGTCAGACTGAGTGTGTGGGGGATGCGGGTCGCGTTGGCGACGTTCTGCGTGACAACACCCAATGCGCGCACACCATTCAGCAGGCGTTCGCTCAGTTGCGCGATACGCTGATTGTCAGATGCCATTTGCAGGCGCGCCAGCTCGCACGCGGTGCCCATGCCCACGATCTGATGCGTCGCAAGCGTTCCAGATCGTAGTCCTTGTTCGTGCCCTCCGCCGTGCATCTGACAGGCAATACGAGGCGCCGCCTCGCGGCTGACATAGAGCGCACCGATGCCTTTCGGCCCATAGAGCTTATGTGCCGACATCGACAACAGGTCGATGCCCATTGCCTTGACGTCTATTTCAGTCTTGCCCGCAGCCTGCGCTGCGTCCACGTGAAGTAGCGCGCCAGCAGCGTGAACGACTCGCGAGATCTCGGCGATGTTGGTCAGGGTGCCGATTTCGTTGTTCACCATCATCAACGACACGAGGCCCGTGCGATGGCCGCAAGCCGCTTCCACGGCGGCCAGCGAAATTTCACCCGACGCATCCGGAGCAAGGTAGGTGACCGATACATCCAGCCGCTCCAGATGCGCCGCCGTATCCAGAATGGCCTTGTGCTCCAGCTTGCTGGTAATCAAATGGCGCCGTCCCCGCTCGTCGTCGAAGAAACCCTTGAGAGCCAGGTTGTTCGACTCCGTTGCACCGGACGTCCACACGATCTCGCACGGCTCGGCGCCAATGAGAGCCGCAACCTGCGCGCGCGCCTGCTCGACCAGGTTCTTTGCCAAGAGTCCCGCAGCGTGAGAATTTGACGCAGGATTTCCGAAGACGCCGTCGGCCCCGAGGCAGCCGAACATCGCCTCCATCACGCGAGGGTCCGCCGGTGTCGTTGCAGCGTAATCGAAGTACCGCAGGGTGTCCGCACTCATTTCCAGTCATCCTTGAATCGGAGGACCATGCTACGACGAACACCCTAAAAAGTACTTCCAAATTCCCACATTGGCTGCTGCCTGCTTAGCATTCCATGCTACAGACATGCAATTCATCGGAAAAATTTTGCTGACCGGCCATGCGGGAGCGACGCCCGTTGTAAAAAGTCGCATCGCCTTCCGCCCCGGCGTCTACGCGTTGAAAGTCATTTCAGAAGTCGGTATGAAACTTTTCGCTCCACCCGAAGACCGGTTGTGGACGGCCGCGACGGTCGGTAATGTGGCCGGGAGTCAACCCCATTTCTAAAGAGGGTACGCGCGATGACCGGGACCGTGATTGTTGTGGACGACGATGAAAGCATTCGCAAGGCGTTAGGACGGCTGCTGCTTGCAAAAGGATTCTCATCAAGGACGTTCGGTTCGGCCGAAGAGTGTCGGGTTGCCCTTGACGGCATCCGCGGCCCTGCCTGCGTGGTGGCAGAGTTGATCCTGCCCGGCATCAGTGGTCACGAACTGCTGAAGGTCTTGCCGTCGCATGTGCCCTTCATCATGTTGACAGGCTGTGCGGATGTGAAGCAAACCGTTGAGACGATGACGGCCGGCGCCATCGATCTGCTTGAGAAGCCGGTGGCCGAGGACCGTCTGGTCACGGCGGTGAGTCGTGCGCTGGCGTTGGCCACGCAACGCGGGATGGAGCGGACCATCAAGGCCGCCCTCGACGCGAAGATGCAGCGGCTGACCAATCGCGAGCGAGAGGTCATGGCAATGGTCACGACCGGACTCCGAAACAAGGAGGTCGCCAACTTCCTCGGCATCGTCGAGAAAACCGTGAAGGTCCACCGCGCCCACATCATGGACAAGCTGGAGATCGACTCGCTCGCAGAGCTGGTGCGCTGCGCCGACAAGCTGGGAATGACATACATTCCACCCGCGACAAGTCGGCATGCGAGTGCACGGAGCACCCTGGAGGTTGGCTCCGTAAATTGACGGGCAGGTCGGCATGGCCTTCCAAACACGGCGGGTGTCATCGCCGCTTCGGCCACTCGTGCCACCGAAGCGCGATCTTTGCCGACTTCCCCGAATTTCTCATCGTACCGACCAGTCATACCTGCCAAGGAGCCGCCTTGAGGTCCACCAAATCCGATCAGGAGTGCGCGGAATCGTTGTATGCCTTGCTGAGAGGCGGAGCGTGTCTCACCCGCAAGGAAATCGTTGAACGCGACCTGCTGTCCAACCACGATTTCGGAAGAGCCCGAAAGGTTCTGGCAGGGGCGGGAGTGCTTCAGCATGTCCATAAAGCGGGATATACATTGTCCATCCATGTATTGGGCGGCCCGCCTGAAGCGTCCCTGCGTGGCACGTCGCCTGTGGAGGACGAGTTCGACGCGCTGTTGTCGGTATGGAAAATCGAGCCGCTCAAATCCGCGGTCGGGACGAGCAGCCGCGTCAATAGAAGATTCGCGCGGGACGAGCAAGCGGATACCTGCGAACCGCTATCCGCGGCCTGAAAACGGGGTCCTGGCCAGAAGGCGAGCAAAGTCTTGTGATAGCCGCCGGGTCCGTGCAGGAAATCGGGGGCGCCACGCACAGGCCGCATAAGGGCATGCGGAATCGGTCGTTACCCGTCGAGAAAATTGCTGCACGATGTCTTTCGTGCTCATTCGACGAGAAACCCGAAGGACAACCGCATGCCATTTCAAGAATCCCTTGCCCCTGCCAACGCGATCGACACGGCCACCGCATCGCCGGCATCCACACCGCAACCGCTGCCTCCGGCCGCCGATGTTGCGGTACTTCGCCAGCGCGCCCAGGCCCTGCTGCCCGAGATCGCGCGGGATGCCGCAAAGCGGGAGAGCCGCCGCGAACTGCCCTTTGATTTTGTACGTCAGGTGGCCAATGCCGGCCTGCTGACGTTCCGCATCCCGAAGGCGTATGGCGGCCCCGGCGGCAGCGTGCGCGATGCCATCCGCTTCGTTCAGGAACTGGCCGCCGTCGATGCCAACCTCGCCCAGGCATTGCGGCCCAACTTCGGACTCATCGAAGGCCTGCTCGCGGGCCAGGACAATGAAGCCGACCGCAGGCGCTGGTTCGACCGGCTGCTGGGCGGCCAGATCGTCGGCAATGGCGGTGTGGAGCGCGGCGGCAAGCATGGCGCCATCCAGGCCACCATCGTCCGCGAGGCCGATCACTATATCGTCAACGGCACCAAGTACTACAGCACCGGCGCGCTCTACGCCGACTGGATCAGCTCCATCGCAGTGGACGAGGCCGGCAAGGAAACGCACTTCACGGTGCCACGCGGGCGAGCCGGCATGACGCTGGTCGATGACTTCGACACCATCGGCCAGCGGTTGACCGCGAGCGGCACCACGCGATTCACGAACATGCGCGTCGCGCCGGATGAACTGCGGGCCAGCCACCTGCCACGTGACCGCCGCAATCCGGTCTCGCCGGTCTTCCAGCTCTTTCTGGCCGCCACCGAAGCCGGCATCGCCCGCAACGCGCTGGACGACGCGGTCTGGTTTGCGCGCCACAAGGCCCGGCCGATCAAGCACAGTTCGGCCGAGCGGTCGGTGGACGATCCCTATGTGCAGGAAACGATTGGCCAGATTGCCGCGCAAGTGTTTGCGGCCGAAGCCGCCACGCTGCGCGCCGCCGACGCCATTGACGCCGCTTGGGCGGACAACCTCAGCAATGCGTCACTGACGCAGGCATCGATCGACGTCGCCCAGGCGCAACACTTCGCCGTGGCGGCCGCGCTAAAGAGTGCCGAGCTGGCGTTCGATGTCGGCGGGGCATCCGCCTGCGATCGCCAGTACAACCTGGATCGCCACTGGCGCAATGCGCGCACCGTGGCCAATCACAATCCCCGCCAATGGAAGGCGGCCGCCGTGGGCGCATGGCTGCTGAAGGACGAACCGCCTCCCACGACGGGCCTGTTCTGACAAGACGCCGCCACTCCCAAAAGGAGACGGCGGCGGCGCTATCGCCGGTGATCGAATCTGCGAGCCAGCCGCTCGCCGGTGAATTGCACCACCGTTACCAGCACCACCAGGATGGCGATCACGTTAAACATGACGGCCGTTTCATAGCGTTCGTAGCCATAGCGGATCGCCAGGTCGCCGAGGCCACCCGCCCCCACGGCACCTGCCATGGCCGACGACCCGATCATCGCAATCACGGTGACGGTGGCCCCGCCGATCAGCGCCGGCAACGCCTCGGGCAACAACACATGCCGCACAATGTGCCAGCGCCGGCAGCCCATGGCCCGCGCCGCCTCGATCAGCCCCGCATCGGTTTCATTGAGTGCCACCTGCGACACCCGCGCAAAGAATGGAATCAGATGCGCGCTTAGCGGCACCACCGCAGCCCATGTGCCCATCGTCGTGCCGACGATCAGCCGCGTAACCGGCAGCATGGCCACCAGCAGGATGATGAAAGGGATCGATCGGAACATGTTGACCAGCACCGACAGCACGCGGTTCGTTCGCGGCCTCGGGGCCAGACCGCCAGGCGCGGTCACGGTCAGCACGATGGCCAGCGCCATGCCAACGACAAACACCACCAGGCAGGCGCTGCCGGTCATCAGCAGCGTTTCGCCGAACGCCTTCAGGTACTTCTCAGCCATTGGCAACACGATGGGAGTCCTCCGCGGGATGTACGTTCGCAGGCAGACGCTTGCGCAGCGGGCGCAGCAGCGACAGCGTGGCTTCGGCCTGCGGGTCGGCAAATATGCGCCATACCGGCCCTTGCTCTTTCACCTGGCCGTGATCCAGCACCAGCACCCGGTCGCAAGCCTCCTCGATCACAGCCATGTCGTGCGTGATCAGCACCACGGTGAGGCCGAACTGCTTGTTGATGTCCCGCAGCAACGCCAGTATCTGCTCGGTTGTTTCCGGATCGAGCGCCGAAGTCGCTTCGTCGCACAACAGGATTTCCGGACGGTGTACCAGCGCACGCGCAATACCCACGCGCTGCTTCTGACCGCCCGACAGCATCGCCGGGTAGGCCTTGGCCTTGTCCGCGAGCCCCACTGTCGCAAGCAGGTCATTGACACGGGTTTCGATCTCCGCGCGCCGCACGCCCGCCACGCGCAGCGGCAGCGCCACGTTGTCGAAGACGTTCTTCGCCGACATCAGGTTGAAGTGCTGGAAGATCATGCCGATGCGCCTGCGTAGCCTGACCAGACCATCCTCGTCGAGCTTGCCGATGTCGGTGTCGTCGATCCATACGTGACCCCGGTCAGGCCGCTCCAGCATGTTGATGCTCCGCAGCAGCGTCGACTTTCCCGCGCCACTGCGGCCGATGATGCCGAATACCTCGCCGCGTTCGATAGTGAACGAGACGTCCGCCAGCGCAGGCGCGGCGGCGCCCGCATAGGTCTTGCCAACCTGCTCGAACACGATGTGCGGGTCGCGCGCCGGCAATTGCGAAATCGTGCGCATGCAATAGTCCCTTTTCCTTCGGCGCCTCAGAACGCCGGAATGACCGACCCCTGATACTTGGTCAGGATGAACTTGCGCACCGCCTCGGACTGGTAGGACTTGACCAGTTGCTGCACCCACGGTGCGGCCCGGTCCTTCTCACGCACGGCAATGACGTTGACGTAGGGATTGTTCTCGCGCTTTTCCACCGCGATGCCATCGCGCGTGGCAATCAGGCCGGCCTGGTAGGCGAACGTGTTGACGATGGCGGCGGCGTCCACGTCGGGCAGCGCACGCGGCAGCACCACCGACGCACTCTCGATGAATTCGAGCTTGCGCGGATTGGCCGTGATATCGGCCAGCGAGACGGTGCCCGTGTACGGATCGAAGCCGTCCTTCAGCTTGATCAGGCCGTGGTCGCGCAGGATGACCAACGCTCGGGTCTGGTTGCTAGGATCGTTTGGGATGCCGATGCGGGCGCCATTCGGTAGCGCCTCCAGCGACTTCACCTTGCGCGAATAGAACGCGATCGGCGAGATCAGCGTGTCGCCCACGTTGGTGATCTTGTAGCCGCGCTGCTTGATCTGGTCACGCAGAAATGGAATGTGCTGGAACGAATTGGCGTCGAGGTCACCGTTGTTCAGCGCCTCGTTCGGGCTCGCGGTACCGGTGATGATCACTGTCTCGACCTTCAGGCCGTTCCTGGCCGCTTCCCGGGTCACGACTTCCCAGATCTCCTCGTCCACGCCGCCGCGCACGCCAACCTTCAGCGGCTTGCCGCCCGATGACTGGGCGTAGGCCGATGCAATCGGCAAGGCGGCCAGCACCAGAGCCAGCGTAGCGATGACACCAAGGGCGGAGCGTCGTTTCATGATGAGAGGTGCGAGAGTTTGGGAAGCACCAGTCTATGAAACCCTCCTGCCCGGGTCCAAGAAGTAATCCGATATAGCAAATGCGGACTACGCCGCCGCACGCGAGGCCGTCCTGCCCGCCGGGCGGGCCAGCCCCATGTGCTCGCGCAAGGTGCTGCCCTCGTAGTCCTTGCGGAAAAGGCCGCGGCGCTGCAGGATCGGCACCACCCCTTCCACAAAGTCCTGCACCCCATCGGGCAACGCATCGGGCATCAGGTTGAACCCATCGGCCGCGCCGCTGCGGAACCAATGCTCGATGTCATCGGCGATCTGCTCGGGGGTGCCGACGATGACGCGATGCCCGCCGCCACCCGCAAGCTCGCGGATCAGCTCACGTACCGTCAGGTTCTGGCGCTGCGCAATCGCGAGCGTCGCGCGAAAGAACGTGTGATTGCCATTGGCCGGCATCGCGAGCCCATCCGGCAACGGCGCATCCAGCGACAGCCGGTCGGCGGTAATGCCAAGCGTGCCGGCCAGCCGGTTCAGGCTGTAGTCCCACGGAATCAGGTCGACCAGCGCATCGCGTCGTTGGCGCGCCTGCGCCTCGGTTGCACCGACGATCGTCGTCAGCCCCGGCAGGACCTTGATCGCGCCTGGCCCGCGACCCAGGGCTTCGGCACGCTGATTCAGCGCCAGGCGGTATTCGCGCGACTCCTCCAGCGATTGCGAGGCCGAAAACACGGCTTCCGCATGACGGGCCGCCAGTTCGCGGCCATCGTTCGACCCACCGGCCTGGAACAGCACCGGATGCCCCTGTGGCGGCCGTGGCAGGTTCAGCGGCCCTTGCACATCAAAGAACGGGCCATGATGCGCAATGGGCTGCAGGCGGGCCGTGTCCACGAAGCTGCCCGACTGACGGTCCCCCACGAACGCGCTATCTTCCCAGCTATCCCATAGCGCCTTGACCACGCTCGTGAACTCGTCGGCGCGCGCGTAGCGTTGTGCATGATCCGGCGGCGCCGCCCGACCGAAGTTGCGCGCGGACCCGGCATCGGCCGTCGTCACGACGTTCCATCCCGCGCGCCCGCCACTGACGTGATCGAGCGTGGCAAAGCGCCGCGCGATGTTGTACGGCTCGTTGTAGCTGGTCGAGGCCGTTGCCACCAACCCGATATGGCGCGTGGCCGCCGCGACGCAGGCAAGCAGCACGGTGGGCTCCAGCGCGGTAATGGGCCGAAAGTTGATCTGATCGGCGATGGACGCGTTATCGGCCAGAAAGATGCCATCGAACTTGCCCGCTTCGGCGATCTGCGCCAGCCGGACATAGTGCTGCACATCGACAAAGGCGCGCGGATCGCTGCCGGGCAGGCGCCAGGCCGACGGCACGAAGCCTGAATGCAGCGCGTTGAGATTCAGGTGAAGCTGGGGGGGCGGGGAGGCAGCGGGCATGCGAGGAACGGGCGAGCGTTTGCAATGGTGTCTGGCACACGAGCATAAGGAAGCCCTTCACGGACAGGAACGAACGAAAGCCGATATCGATATGCCGTGCGTCGTCGTCGCTCGGGCGTGTATCGCGAAAACCGGATAAGCATTGGCCGAAAACTTCCTTCTCCCCGCAGGCGCCGATTCCTATACTGGCCGTCTTTCCTGCCATGACCAACGCCCATGAAAAGCTTGCTGAAGACGATGATGGCCTGCGCCGCGCTGCTGATTGCCGGCACCGCCCTCGCCCAATCGAAGGAAGTCGTGATCGCGTACCAGGACATGGTGGTGCCATGGCGCTATGCGCAGGACGCCCAGACCATCGAGAAGCAAACCGGCTACAAGGTCACGTTCCGCAAGCTGGCCAGCGGCGCGGATGTCATTCGCGCGCTGGCGTCGGGTTCGGTGCAGATTGGCGAAGCCGGTTCCGCGCCGATTGCCGCGGGCCTGTCGCAGGGCCTCGGTATCGAGCTGTTCTGGATTCTCGACAATATCAACGACGCCGAAGCGTTGGTCACGCGCAACGGCAGCGATGTGAAGTCGCTGGCCGATCTCAAGGGCAAGCGCCTGGCGGTTCCGTTCGTCTCCACCTCGCACTTCCACACGTTGCTGGCCCTGGAGACGGCCAAGGTCGATCCGCGCAGCGTGAAGATCGTCAACATGCGCCCGCCCGAGATTGCCGCCGCGTGGGAACGGGGCGACATCGACGCGACGTTCATCTGGGACCCCGTGCTGGCAAAGGCCAAGAAGAACGGCCATATCCTGACCACGTCAGGCAGGATCGCCCAGGAAACCGGCAAGGCGACCTTTGACGGCATCGTCGTCAACAAGGCGTTCGCCCGGGACAATGACGCGTTCCTGACGTCTTTCGTCAGGATTCTGGCCGATACCGATGCGGCGTACCGCGCCAACAAGGCGGCGTGGACGCCGGAATCGCCGCAGGTCAAGGCGGTGGCGAAGTGGTCGGGCGCAGAGGCCGCCGACGTACCGGCCAGCCTGGCCCTGTATGACTTCCCCACGCCGCAGCAGCAGGCCTCGGCGGCCTGGCTTGGCGGTGGCGCGGCGAAGTCGCTGGCGGCTACCGCGGCATTCCTGAAGAGCCAGGGCACCATCCAGACTGTCTTGCCCGACTATGCCACCGGCGTCAACGCGACATGGGTACGCAAGCTCGCGCAATAACGGACCAGGCCAGCCCCGGGACGGGCGGCCGCATCGAAGCGCGCCGCGTGGCAGTGCGCTTTGCTTCGTCGGGCGATCATGCCTCGCTGGCGCTGTCCGACGTTGACCTGACCATCGCGCCGGGCGAGTTCGTGGTGGCTCTCGGGCCTTCCGGTTGTGGCAAGACCACGCTGCTGAACTGTCTGGCCGGATTTGTCCGGCCGTCCGCCGGACGCATCCTGCTGGACGGCGAACCTGTCACTGGCCCCGGTCCGGGGCTGGGCGTCGTCTTCCAGAAGCATGCGCTGATGCCATGGCTCAATGTGCAGGACAATGTCGCGCTCGGGCTGAGGTTCCGGGGTATCCCCCGTGCCGAACGCATCGCCCTCGCGCAGCATCGACTCCGTCTGGTGGGACTTGAGCGCCACGGCACCGCGCCCGTCTATCAATTGTCTGGCGGCATGCAGCAGCGCGTTGGCATTGCACGCGCGCTGGCCAACGATCCCCGCGTGCTGTTGATGGACGAACCGATGGGCGCGCTCGATGCGTTGTCGCGCGAATCGGTCCAGGAGGTGCTGGCCAAGGTCTGGGCAGCGACCGGAAAGACTGTGTTCTTCATCACCCACAGCGTGGAAGAAGCCCTGTTTCTGGGCACCCGGGTCATCGTGATGTCGGCCGGCCCAGGCCGCATCGCGCACGAATTTCCGCTGCCATTCGTTCAGCGATATATCGAGACCGGCGACGCCCGGGCCGTGAAAGCGTCGCCCGAATTCATCGCCTGGCGCGAGCGCCTTCTCCACCTCATACACGGGCAACCCGCATGAGCCACGCTGACGAGACCGTCGCGGCCGTGCCGCTGCAGCAGCGTGCCAACGTTGCGTCGCCCGACGCCGCCGCCGAAGCCGCCATGCCGGTGGCGCAGGTGCTGCCACGTCTGGGCAGCGGCCGGACTGGCACCATCACGGCCGCCACCATCCTCGCGCTGCTGGGCCTCTGGCTGGCAATCACCCATGCGGGCTGGATTCCACCATTGTTCCTGCCGCCGCCTTCGGCCGTCTGGCATGCCGCCGTTCAAGCCTGGGACGGCAACGTGCAAGGCGGCCTGCTGTTGTGGCAGCACGTGGCATGGAGCCTGGCCCGTGTGTTCGGCGCTTTCCTGTTAGCGGCCGTCACGGCAGTGCCGGTGGGGTTGTTGATGGGCACGAGCCGTGTGGCACGGGGCATCGCCGACCCCATGCTCGAGTTCTACCGGCCGCTGCCGCCACTGGCGTATCTGCCCCTGATCGTGATCTGGTTCGGCATCGACGAGACAGCCAAGCTGCTGCTCATCTACCTGGCTTGCTTTGCGCCGATCGCGCTCGCCACACGCGCCGGGGTGGCTGGGGTCCAGACCGAGCAGTTGCACGCCGCCCAATCGATGGGCGCCACGCGATGGCAACTGGTCCGCCACGTCGTGCTGCCAGCGGCCTTGCCGGAGATCCTGACCGGCCTGCGCATTGCCATCGGCTTCGGCTGGACAACCCTGGTGGCCGCCGAGATGGTGGCTGCCACCGCCGGCCTGGGTCAGCTTGTGCTCAATGCGTCCAACTTCCTGCGGACCGATGTGGTGGTGATGGGCATCGTGCTGATCGGCGCCATTGCGTGGCTGTTCGATCTCGCCATGCGCAGGCTTGCCCAATGGCTGGTGCCCTGGCATACGCATCGGTAGCCCCCGGCATTCGTGTCATATCCTCGTGCCGAATGCTTCGTTCCATTTCGGGGCAGGCCGGCGTAGGTTCATGCGGTGTTCCCTACCGAAAGGCCCGACATGAGCAGCGTATTGCCAATCGAACGCCGTGGCGCGTTCGTTCCCAACCCCAGACCACAGCAGAAATTCTGGTTTGATCCGGTCCCCGCACGGCCAACGATCGAGGCGGAGCGACGTCATCGGCAGGAACGGCTGGCTGGCGCGTTCCGCATCTTCGCGCGCCAGGGATTCGCCCTCGGCCTGGCCGGCCATATCACCGCGCGTGATCCCGAGTTTCCCGATCACTTCTGGGTCAACCCGCTGGGGGTCCATTTCTCGCGCATCCGTGTTTCCGACCTGCTGCTTGTCAATGCGCAAGGCGAGACGGTGGTCGGCGACCGGCCGCTGAACAAGGCAGCGTTCGCGATCCACGCGGCGATTCATGAAGCACATCCCCATATCGTCGCGGCCGCGCACACCCATTCCACTTACGGCAAGGCGTGGTCCACGCTCGGGCGCCAGCTCGATCCGCTGACGCAGGACGCATGCTCGTTCTTCGAAGATCATGTGCTGTTCGACGACTTCACGGGGATGGTGGTCGACACCTCCGAAGGCCACCGGATCGCCCAGGCGCTGGACAAGGGCAACGGCCAGACCCACAAGGGCGCCATCCTGAAGAACCACGGCATCCTCACCGCCGGGCCGACCGTCGAAGCCACAGCCTGGTGGTATATCGCACTGGAAAACGCCGCCCATACGCAGCTGCTGGCCGAGGCCGCCGGCACGCCGCAGCCCATCGACGCAGCGACGGCCCGGCATACGCATGGACAGGTCGGTGGCAACGAAGGATCGCTGCACGCATTCGAAAGCCTCTACGCCGGACTGGTAAAAGCCGAGCCCGACCTGCTGGACTGACCGCCCGTCTTCCCTCTCTCGCCCCCGGCCGGACCTGGCCGGGGGCGCAGTCTTTCCCCCCTTCCGTTGCACCGATCCCTGAGCACTGCCGGCATTGGCGTGTATCGACCACGTCTTCCTGCATGGTCCTGCGCGCGCTGCGGCGCTCACGGCGTTCCTGTGGGCGGCTCACCATGCTGGGCTGCCCAGTCACAGCATCGTCTTCATATGCTTCCGTAAAACCGTTCGTTTGCTTCCCAATGCCTCGGCTCTAAGCTACGCCCATGTATTTCAAGGCGGACATGCGTACCGCCCGACAATCGCGAAGGAGCAAGGGACGATGATCGTGCAGGCCGGCATTGCAGAGGACGCCCAGGACACCAGCCTGGGCCTGGCCGCATACGCGGCGCTGCGCCGCGACATCCTGTCCTGCAAGCTGGTGCCGGGCGCACTGGTCACCGAAGGCGAGTTGATGACGGCCTACGGCTTCGGCAAGAACAGCTGCCGCATCGCGCTCACGCGATTGGCGCACGACCGGCTGATCTTTGCGCGTCCGCGCCGTGGATATCAGGTGGCGCCCATCACGCTCAAGGACGTCGAGGAAGTCTTTGCGCTGCGCGTGCAGCTGGAGCCGATGGCTGCCCGGCTGGCCGTCGGCCGCGTCGACACGGCGCTGCTGCACGGGCTGGAGGCGGCGTGCCGTGATGAATACGCGATTCCGGCGCCGCGCCGCATCGACAAGTTCATGGACGCGAACAAGCAGTTCCACCTTGCCATCGTCCACGCGACCGGCAACGAGCGCCTGACGCGCACGCTGTCGGCGCTGATGGACGAAATGTCGCGGCTTGTCGCGCTCGGCTTCAACGTTCAGCGTGTGCGTCCCGAAATCCGCCACGACCACAACTCGCTGATCAAGGCCTTCGAGGATCATGACGAGAAGGCTGCCGAAACGATCGCGCGCCGCCACATCGAGGCATTCCGCACGCAGACCATGGAAAAGGTCTATGCCAGCCTGTCGCAGGCCGGTACCTACCTGCCGATGCGTGTGGCCGGGGGTGCCGCATGAGTCCGCCCGTGCTGTCTGCGCAGGGCATCGTCAAGCGATTTGGTGCCGCCACGATCCTCGACGGGGTCGACGTCAGCGTGCGCCGTGGCGAGGTACTGGCGCTGGTCGGTCCGTCCGGTTGCGGCAAGAGCACCTTGCTGAACATCCTTTCCGGGCTTGTGCCCCCCGACGCCGGGCAGCTTGCGGTGGACGGCGTGCCCGCCCCACAGGTGTCCGACTGGCGCCGTATCGCCTATATGTTCCAGGAAGACCGCTTGCTGCCGTGGCGTACCGTGCGCGATAACGTTGCATTCGGCCTCGAAGCCAGCAACCTGTCGCGCGCCGATCGTCGCCGCCGCGCCGACGACATGCTGGAACTCGTCGGCCTACACGCACGCGGCGACGCCTGGCCGCACGCGTTATCGGGCGGCATGCGCAGCCGTGTGGCGCTGGCCCGCAGCCTGGCCGTGCAGCCCGAAGTCCTGCTGATGGACGAGCCGTTCTCTAAGCTCGATCCCCAGACGCGGAGCCAGATGCACGACGAACTGCTGCGCATTCAGGCCGGCAATGGCATGACCGTGGTGTTCGTGACGCACGATATGGAAGAAGCGGTGGTGCTGGCAGACCGTGTGGTCCGGCTGGCGGCCCGGCCGGGGCGTGTGGCCGACGTGGTCAACCTGGCGGATCTGGTGCGACCGCGCGTGCCCACCGAGCCCATCGTGGCGGAACAGGTGCGCGTACTGCGCGCCGCGGCATGAGGAGCGCCACCGTGACAGTAACTGCTGCGCGCCAATTCGCCACGCTGGTGCTGCAACGCCTGCTGCTGGTTGCCCTGCTGCTGGGGCTCTGGTGGTGGGGCGCCGCGCGCGTGCCATCGTTCGTGCTGCCCGGCCCAGAAAAGGTGAGACTGGCCCTGATCTCGCTGTGGCACAGCGACACCTTCGCCGCCGACGTGGGCGCCACGTGCCAACGGGTGCTGTCAGGCTTCGTGCTGGCCACCATCGTGGGCAGCGGCCTGGGACTGACGCTGGGTGCAAGCCGCGTTCTGGCCCGCTTCTTCGAGCCGGTCCTGACCGTCCTGAACACCGTGTCGTCGGCCATCTGGGCCATATTTGCGATCATCTGGTTCGGCATTTCCGATGCCACGACGGTCTTTGTCGTGTTCATGACGGCCATGCCGCTGATCCTGACCAATGTCTGGGAAGGCACCAAGACCGTCGATCCGCACTATGTCGACCTGGCTCGCAGCTTCCGCATGTCCCGCGTGCAGGGGCTGCGCAAGATCTATGTGCCGACCATCCTGCCGCATTTCTTTGCCGGCGCAAGACTGGCGTTCGGCTTCGGCTGGCGGGTGTCACTGGTGGCGGAGACCATTGGGTCGTCCAGCGGCATCGGCTATCGGCTGCGGCAGGCCGCCGACCTCGTCCAGACCGACCAGGTCTTTGCGTGGACCGTGCTGCTGGTCGGGCTGATGCTGCTGCTTGAAGGCGGCTTGCTCAAGCCCGCCGAGCGCCGGCTGTTCCGCTGGAAAGCGGCCGCGCAGCAACCGTCCACCCCATCCGTTTCCTTCCAAGCCTGAGGATTTCATCGTGCGCAAGCTACTGTCGGCGGCCGCCGCCGCGTTTTCCGCCTATTCCGCATGGATCGCGCTGTCCTATGCGGCGATCACCCCGGCCACCGCCGCCGAGCCAGCTCCCGTTGTCAAGATCGGCTACTGGACCAGCGGCGTGAGCCTGGGCTACGGGTCGGTCCTGGAAACCCGGGATTTCCTCGCCAAGCGTGGTGTGCGCGCCGAGTTCGTTCACTTTCCCGATGTCAACGCGCCGCTGCGGGCGCTGGCTTCCGGCTCGATCGATCTCGCGTTCGGCGCACCCGTAGCCGGCGTGTTCGGTACCGCGGCGTCGGGCGTGCCCATCCGCATCTTTGCCGCGACGCAACCCGCCGATGTGCAGTTCGTCGTGCCGAAGGATTCACCGATCCAGTCCATCCGTGACCTCAAGGGCAAGAAGGTGGGCATGTCGCCCGCCGGCTCCTCGGTCGCGGTCATTGCGGGCGCCGTGCTGGCCGGCAACTACCAGATCAAGAGCGGCGATTTCGCGCTGGTTGGCGGCAACGAATCGCGCCTGGCGCAGTTCCTGGTGCAGAAACAGGTGGATGCGGCGGCGCTGCGCTCGGTCACCGTGGAGCAACTTGGCGACGAACTGCCGGTGCGCAAGCTGGGCACGTTCGCCAGCGAGTGGAAAACGCTGACCCAGTCCGACGCCGTGCCCTACATCGGCGTGGGCGCAGCGCGGTCCGACCTGGTGGACAACCATCCCGAGGTCGTGGCGCGCGTGATTGCCGCATTGCGCGACACCCTGGCCTGGGGCAACGCCAATCGTGACGAAGTCGTCCAGATCCTGCAGAAGAAGGCCAACCTGCCGGCCGACGATGCCAGAGTCTATGTCAGCCACTGGAACGACATGAACCGCGTGGCGTTCGAGCCCGCGGACATCGCCACGCTGCGCCGCCAGCACGCCGTGTTCGTCGAATCCGGCCTGGTCAAGGGCGAGCTCAAGGACGATCTGTTTGCCCGCAAGCCCTATGAGCAGGCCAAGGCGCTCAAGTAGGCCCGCACGTCTGACTTCCCGCCTGATTGCTTTCCGCTTCCCTCCCCCAAGGAACCCATCGTGACTCAATCCATGCAAGCGCTGGTGCTCGCCGCACACGGCACCCTCGAAGAACAGCTGCGCGTCGTCGCTGACAAACCCGTACCGCAGGCCGACGAAGGCCACGTCGTGATCCGGGTGGGCGCGTCGTCCTTCAACTACCACGACGTCTTTACCGTCCACGGCATGCCCGGCATCAAGGTACCGTTCCCCGTCGTGATCGGCCTGGACCTGGCCGGTACCATCACCGAACTGGGTGCCGGCGTGACGGGCTGGAAGGTCGGCGACCGCGTACTGGTGAACCCGCTCAAGCCCGGCGTGGGCCTGATGGGCGAAATGACCGATGGCGGCATGGCCGAATTCGCGCGGGTGGATGCGCGCCAGCTGATTGCCCTTCCCGACAACGTCACGTTTGCCCAGGCCGCCGCGCTGCCGGTGGCCTATGGCACGGCACACCGGATGTTGATCACCCACCAGACCGTCAAGCCCGGCGACAAGGTGCTGGTGCTTGGCGCCAGCGGCGGCGTGGGAACCGCCACGGTACTGCTGGCGAAAATGCTGGGCGCCGAAGTCATTGCCGCGGCCGGTTCCGACGAGAAGGGCGAACGGCTCAAGGCGCTCGGTGCCGACCACATCATCAACTATCGCGAAGTCGACTTCGGCAAGTGGGTGATCGAGCGTTACGGCAAGCCGCAGCGCCGCACGCACGAGGGCGGCGTGGATGTCATCGTCAACTTTACGGGCGGCGATACGTGGCTGCCCTCCATCAAGAGCCTGAAGCGCGGCGGCACGCTGCTGGTGTGCGGTGCCACCGCCGGCCATGACCCCAAGGAAGACCTGCGCTACGTCTGGAGCTTCGAGCTCAACATCAAGGGCTCGAACAGCTTCTACGACGACAACCTCAAGGCCCTGCTGGCCCTGGTTGCCGAAGGCAAGCTCGATCCTGTCATCGACAGCGTATTGACGCTCGACCAGGCCGCCAGGGGCCTGGCACTGATCCGGGATCGCGCCGTGCTGGGCAAGGTGGTGGTGACGCCGTAAGCCATCGCCCCTTTGCCCTACCCCGCACCCCGCCCACCGTTCCATACCGACACCGAAGACCGAACATGACCCAGACCACTCCCCCGCCTTCCGCCGCCGACGTACAGGCACGACTGCTGCGCGGCCCCTATCACCAATGGCTCGGCCTGCAGGTCGTATCCGTCGCCGAAGGCGAGATCACGCTGACCGCGAAGTTCCGCGACGAATGGATCGTCAACCCCGACGGCGGTTATATCCACGGCGGTATTCTGGCCGCGCTGGTCGACCTTGGCGCCGACTGGGCGCTGGTATCGCACACCGGCAAGGGCGTGCCGACGGTGGACCTGCGCGTGGACTACCATCGCCCGGCGCGCGGCGATCTGCGCGTCGTGGGCACCGTCATCAAGACCGGACGGCTGGTGAGCGTGGCCCAGGCCAACGTGTATGACGCCGAAGACCGCCTGGTAGCCAGCGGCCGCGGCGTCTACGCCACCCCCGCGCAGGCCTGACGCATCATGGCAGCGGAAGCACACGCAGCAAGTGGCCACAATCCGGGCCGCAACCTCGGTAGCGTCATTGCACGCGACGCCGATCCCTCCGCGCTGGCCATCGTTGGCGTCGGTGCCAATGGCGAGGCGTCTCGGCGAACGTTTGGCGACATCGACATCGCCGCCGACGCCGTTGCACGGGGCCTGCTCGGGCGAGGCCTGGCGCAAGGCGACCGCATCGCGCTGCTTGGCGTGAATTCGGTCGACTACGTGGTGTCGCTGCTCGGCATCATGCGTGCCGGGCTGGTCGCGGTGCCGGTGAACTTCAAGCTGCCACAGCCACTGATCGACGACATCGTCGCCGATAGCGGCGCACGGCTTGTGCTGTGCGATGGGGCACACCGGGCGGCGGTGCCGGCGGCCACGCCCGCCATCGTATTCGGGTCGCCCGAACATGCGGCCCTGAGCGCGCCGGACGGCGATCCCGCCGCCTTCACGGCATACGCCCCCGCCGACGACGACCTGGCGCTGCTGCTTTACACCTCCGGCTCCACGGGGCGGCCCAAGGGTGTACGCCTGAGCCATGCCAGCCATCTCTGGGTGGTGCAGGCACGCCAGACCAGCACACCGCTGGCGGGCGAGCGCGTGCTGATTGCCGCGCCGCTGTACCACATGAACGCGCTGGCGCTGATCCTGCTGGCGCTGGCCTGCCATGCGCCATCGGTACTGCTGCCCCAGTTCCAGGCCGCCGCCTATATCGATGCCATCGAACGCTACCAGTGCACCTGGCTGACGGCTGTGCCGCCGATGATTGCCATGATGCTGCGCGAACGCGCATTGCTGGATCGCACCGACCTGGGCAGCGTCCGGGCGGTGCGCATGGGGTCCGCGCCGGTCAGCCCCGCGCTGAAGGCGCAGATCCATCAGCTATTGCCCAATGCACGCGTCATCAACGCCTACGGCACCACCGAAGGCGGCCCCGTCGTGTTTGGCCCCCATCCGGACGGACTGCCCACGCCAGCGCAATCGGTCGGCTATCCGCACCCCGCCGTGGCGGTGCGGCTGATCGACGAGCAGGGTCAGGCTTCCGACGAAGGCGTGCTCGCGCTGCGCAGCCCCGGGCTGATGCTCGGTTACCACAACCGCCCGGAACTGCAGCCATTCACCGATGACGGTTACTACATCACCGGTGACGTGTTCCGACGCGATGCGGACGGCTTCTACACCTTCGTGGGCCGGCGCGACGACATGTTCGTCAGCGGCGGCGAAAACCTCTACCCCGGCGAGATCGAAAAGGCGCTGGAGCGGCACGAGGCCGTGCAGCAGGCCAGCGTCGTACCGGTGCCTGACGAGATCAAGGGCACCAAGCCGGTGGCCTTCGTGGTGCTGCGCCCGGGCATCGCCCCGCCTACCGAACACGCGTTGCGCGAATGGTCGCTGACGCAGTTGGCCGCCTACCAGCATCCGCGCCGGATCTGGTACGTCGATGCGCTGCCACTGGCCGCCACGCAGAAGATCGATCGCCGCGCGCTGGCCGATCAGGCCGTGCGCCTGCTGGTTCCGTGACAGCGCAGCCTGACCCATCCGATTGCAATCCGCAGGAGTCAATGATGTTGTTCCGCAAGCCGGCGCGCGCCGGCGCCACCCTTGCCGCGCTAGGCACCGCCGCGCTGTTCGCCACCTCGGCCCACGCGGTCGATGAAGTCACTGTCGCCCTGGCCATTCCGCCCGCCGTCCACGACGGGGCGCCATATGCGGCCGCCGAGGCGCTGGGCCTGTTCAAGGAAGCCAACCTCAGTGTCAAGACCATCGTCTTTCAGGGCGCTGGCGCCCTGCTGCCGCAGGTGGCGGGCAAGCGCGTGACGTTTGGCTATCCCACATCGGAGCCGGTCATCGCAAGCCACTTTTCGGGCAAGGACCCGCTGCCGCTGCGCTATTTCTATAACGGTGTGCCTGGCAACACCATGGAGTTCGCCGTGCTGGCCGATTCGCCGATCCGCTCGCTCGCGGATCTCAAGGGCAAGCAGATTGGCGTGGGCGCCTTGACCTGGGGAACGATCCCCGGAGGGCGTGCCGCGCTGCGCCTCGCGGGGCTGGAACCGGGCAAGAACGTCGAGTACGTCGCGGTCGGGGCGCTGGGCGCGGGGTTCCAGGCGCTGCGCACCCATCGCGTCGATGCGCTGAACTTCAACAGCAGTTGGGACGACCAGCTCGAATTGTCCGGCACCCGCATCCGGCGCATTGCCTATCCGGCTGTGTTCCAGGAAACGGCAGGCAACGGCTTCATCGCCCACGTCGACACCCTGCGCGACCAGCCCGACCTGGTGCGCCGCTTCGGTCGCGCCTACACCCAGGCCCAGATCGTTTGCGAGGCGAACCCGGCGTTCTGCGTCAAGGCATTCTGGCGCCAGCACCCGGAATCCAGGCCGGCGGGTGACGAAGCCAAGTCGCTCGCCGAGGCGTCCGAACTGCTGACGCGCCGTCTGAAGCGCGTGCTGTACACCCCGTCTGGCGCGCCGCGCGTACCGGGCCAGTATGATCTGGCCGCCATCCAGCGCGGCATCGAAGCCATGGCCCAGGCCGGGGAGTATCCCAGCGCCGACGTGCCACTGCAGAAGATCTTCTCGAACGACTTCGTCCCGGCCTTCAGTGACTTCGACCGCGCCGCACTGGTGCGACGTGCAAAGGCGGCCCAATGAGCCGGCCATCGCACGCACGCATCGATATCGCCCCGGCCGACGCGCTGGTCGACGTCCCGCGCGACATCACCCTGCGCGGATTCAATGGCGCGGAACACGTCACCCTGACCGCGACCCTGAACCATCCGGATGGCAGCCTGTGGGAAAGCCATGCGGTGCTGACTGCCGATGCCGAAGGCACGGTCGCCGTCGGCGATACCGCACCGGTCAGCGGCGGCTGGATCGTTGCCGACGCTACCGCACCGGTCTGGGCCATGCGGAGAGTGCGCGCCCCGACGCGCCCGGCATGGAGCGAAGGCGTGGCGCCGCTCGACATCATGCTGACGGCAACCGGCCAGTACGGCGCACAGGCAAGAGCGCAGTACACCCTGCGATTCCTGGCGCCGGGCGTCACGCATCGCCCGGTACGCGAGGCCGGCCTCAGCGGCACGCTATACACCCCGGCGGGCCCGGGCCCCCACCCGGGCGTGCTGGTGCTTGCAGGCTCCGGCGGCGGCACGCACGATCAACGTGCCGCGCTATACGCCGCGCACGGCTACGCGGCGCTGGCCCTGGGCTATTTCAAGGCGCCGGGCCGGCCCGACCATATTGACGATACGCCGCTCGAATACTTCGAAACCGCGCTGCGCTGGATGCACGAACGCCTGGCACCGCAGCACGGCTTCGTCGCGGTATCGGGCGTGTCGCGCGGCGGCGAACTGGTGTTGTTGCTGGCGTCGCACTTTCCGGCGCTCGTGTCTGCCGTCGTGGCCTACGTGCCCAGCGCCGTGGTCCATGGGACCCTACGCGCGGGCCGCCCGGACAAGCCGCGCGATGCCACCGCATGGACCTGGCGTGGCGAGCCGCTGCCCAATGTCTGGCGCGACAATCCGGACGCCGACTGGCGCGCGTTCGACCATCCCCCCGAGCCGGGCCAGCCCATACGCCAGGCGCCCGCCTTTCACACGCCGCTGCGCAATGCCCAGGCCGTGGCGCGCGCCCGCATCCCGGTGGAGCAGATCCAGGCGCCGGTGCTGCTGATTTCCGGCACCGACGACGGCTTCTGGCCATCGACGCTCTACAGCGACCAGGTGGCCGCCACACTGCGCGAGCGCGGCAACGGCGCGATCGTCGAGCACTTTCGCGGCGAAGGCGCGGGCCACGCGATCGGCTTGCCGCAGTTGCCCGCGACACTGATCGCCAAGCCGCACCCCGTAGCCGGGCAGCTGCTCGATGGCGGGGGCACCGCGCTGGCCAATGCCCGGGCCAGCGCCGCCTCGTGGGCGCGCGTGGTCGATTTCCTTGCCGGTGCCGTGCAGCGATCCGCTGGCAACAATGCCGGGCGGGCTACCGCATCATGAGCGCCGCCCTGTCGATACGCGGGGTAGGCCTGACCTATCCCACGCGCGCCGGGCAGACCGAGGCATTGGCCGACGTCGATGTGGACATTGGCGAAGGCGAGTTCGTCGCGCTGCTCGGCCCTTCGGGCTGTGGGAAGTCCACCCTGTTGCGTCTTGCCGCCGGCCTGCTCTCCCCGACGCGTGGGCGGATCACGCTGAATGGCCACCCGGTCGATGGGCCGAGCCGCGGCACCGGCGTGGTGTTCCAGAAGCCAAGCCTGCTGCCGTGGAAGACCGTGCGCGAAAACGTGCTGCTGCCGGCGCGCACCCAGGGCCTGGACCTGGGCCGCGCGAAGGCCCGTGCCGATCAGTTGCTGGAATTGGTGGGCCTGACGACATTTGCGGGCAATTATCCGTTCGAGTTGTCGGGCGGCATGCAGCAACGGGTCGGCATCGCCCGCATGCTGCTGCCGGACCCCGCGCTGCTGCTGATGGACGAACCCTTCGCGGCACTGGACGCGTTGTCGCGCGAGACCTTGACCTTCGCCCTGCAGGATATCTGGAGCGTCCAGCGCAAATCCGTGCTTTTCATCACGCACAGCATTCCGGAGGCCGTGTTCCTGGCGGACCGGATTCTGGTCATGTCGCCGCGCCCTGGCCACATCGTGGAGTCGCTGCAAAACCCGCTGGCGCGCCCACGCAGCGTCGACACATTCGACGATCCGGAATTCACCGCCCTGACCCAGCACTTGCGGAGACACTTCAATGCCCACTGACATCGTCGTCCGGCGCCTGCCCGCACCGCTCTATCCCGCCATCAGCATCGGCCTGCTGTTGCTCGCCTGGGACCAGGCGGTGCTATGGCTGCAGATTCCCGACTACCTGCTGCCCCCGCCAGAAGCGGTTTTCCAGTCGCTGGCGGAGGGATTTGTCACCGGCACGCTGTGGCCGCATATCGGCGCCACGCTGCTCAACACCGTTGCCGGCTTTGCGGTCGGCAGCGTCCTGGCCGTGGCGCTGGGCGCCTTGCTGGCGGAATCCGAAACCTTCGAACGCTTTGTCTACCCGCTTCTGGTGGGACTGCAGGCCACGCCCAAGGTGGCGCTGGGGCCCATCCTGCTGGTCTGGTTTGGCTTTGGCGCGGCATCGAAGATCGTGCTGGTTGCCCTGGTCTGCTTCTTTCCGCTGTTCGTCAACACGATCAACGGCATCCGGCGTACCGACCCCGAACTGCTGGAAGCATGCCGCGCCTTCAGCGCATCGCGCGGCTTCCTGCTGTGGCACGTCAAGCTGCCGGCCGCGCTGGTCGACATCTTCTCGGGCCTGCAGATCGGCGTATCGCTGGCCCTGATCGGCGCCGTGGTGGGCGAATTCCTGTCGGCCCAGCGCGGGCTCGGCTACCTGATCGCCTCGTCGTCGGTCAGCATGAGTCTTGCCACGATGTTTGCGGGCGTGCTGCTGCTCGCGGTGACTGGGCTGATCGGCGTGCAAGCCGTGCGTGGCATCCATCGGCGCGTCGTCTTCTGGCATCCCGCGGCGCGCGGCCGGTAAGTGACTGCGCCCGTGTTGATGGCTTGGCGTTCCGACGCTATCCCAGCTCGCCGTATCCCAGCCGCTGCGCGTCCAGCGCCATGGCGGCGATCGGCAGGTACGCCGCCGCTGTCGTCCGCACGACGTCGTCCATATGAAGCCGCGTCCGCAGGTCAGCGTCATCGCGCAGCGCCTCCCGCAAGGCGACGCGCACCTGCCTGACAAGGGAAGTGCGGGCGCGCCGCGAGGCAATGAAGGGCAGCCCGGGCACCGCCCGCGTCACGCCGATCTGGCGGATGCCCGCCACCAGCGCCGGATGATGCTCGGACGCAAATGCCAGGGTCACGCAGTCGATCGCCGCGACATCGGCCCGGCCTTCTCCGACCGCGGCCAGCGATGCGAGATGCGAACCCGTGTGCACCACATCGCCGAAGAATCGCCCCTCCCTGGCCAGCGGCGCAACGACGTGACGCAGCGCGTTCATGCCGCTGTGCGAGTCGGGGCCATTGCACGCGGCGCGTGCGCCCCGGCAGGCTTCGATCGTCGCGGGGCCGCCGTCGGCACGCACAACGATCACACTGCGGTAGGCCTGCCGATGGCAGCCGGACACCGCAAAGCGCGGCGTGCCGATCAGCCGGACATAAGGGGCCAGCCCATGCACCAGCGGATACCCGCAGGTCTGCGACAGCAGCAGGTCGTCGCGGCGCCAGAAGGCGTGCAGCGCATCGGCGCCTTCGCCAGGGTCTACCGCCGCGAGCGTCACAGGCGCCCGCGCGCGCGCCAGCAACTGGCCGACCCGGTCGATCAGCAGTAGCCAATCGTCGCGCAACGGAGCAGCGACGTTGTACATGGGCAGCGCTGCCACCCAGCGTTCAGGCCTTGCCATGATCACCCGATGCCTCGATATGAAGCGCCAGCATCCCGTCGAACCGTGGATGCACGACAGGCGCCACCGTGCGCCATGCATAACGCACCAGCCATTCGCGGTAGCCCTGGACGAAGAAGCCATCGTTGCGCGCCAGGTAGTCGTGCGCCCGTCGTCGATAGACCCAGGCCAGCGCAAACCACGGCACGCCTGGCAGATCGTGATGCACGAGGTGGAAGTTGTTGTTCAGGAACAGCAGGCGCCAGCCCAGGCCGGCTTCGTTGATGACACTGCGCGACGCATCGGCTTCGGTGGCGCGATGTTCCTGGAAGGACCGGATCGCCGCCAGGGACAGCGCGGGATACGCGACGCCTGCCAGCATCAGCCAGGCCGGCATGCCGCATTCGCGCTGCAGCCACGCCAGCAGAACCGTCAGGGCGGCAAGATGCGCCACCCACACGGGAAGATCGCGCCAGTCTCCGGACCGTACCCGGCCGATCGCGTCGCCGACGATCGACGCGATGGAGAACGCCGGCTGCAGCACGATGCGTCCGGCCATCGTGTTGCGCGCCGCATAGAGGCGACGCAAGACAAGCGGCGCGGACTGCCACGCACCAACGTCGAGGAAGTAGCTTTCCGGATCGGTATGCGGATGCGTGAGTTCGGCCTCATGGTGCTGCAGATGCGCCCGACGGTACAGCGCATAGGGCAGCCACACCGCCAGCGGCGCCGCGCCCAGCAGCGCATTCAGCCATGGCAGACGCGTCGGATGCCCGTGCAGCAACTCGTGCTGCAGCGACAGGTACCACGTGGTGCACAGCGTCAGCAGTACGCAGGCCAGCGGCAGGCCGAGCTGCCTGACATGGGTCGCCACGCCAAACCAGGCGCCATACACGGCCAGGACCAGCATCCAGGTGGGCAGCTCGGTGCGCCACAGCCAATGCCGCGCCGCCTGCGCAAGTTCCATGCGCTGCTGATCGTCGAGGTAGGTGGTCATCGGCGCGGGGTCTATGAAAGAGAGAAAACGACACCGCAGCATACGGGCGCCAGTGCACGCTCAGGAACGAACGATTGCCGATAACGATATGTACCGCGCCCGCTTCGCGTCACATGCGACGGGCGCCGGCGACATTCACCGGATTTGCATAGTCGGATTTCTTCGTTGACGTACCGGACGTCTGCGTCCACAACATGGCGGGTCGACCATCACGGAGAGCCTTGCCATGACCGATCTGCTCGACTGGTTCACGGCCATCTGCGCTGTGGTTCTGGTCTACGCCGCGCTGCGCCATCCGCTGTACCCGCCCCACAAGGACAGCGAACCCTCGAAGCGCCAGCCGCCCCGTTGACCGCGCAAGTCCGCCGCGCATATCGAAGTACGAAAAGATTTGTTCGTATCGGACGCTGCACTCCATAAGCTGACTGATCCGCGACATTGCGCGATTCCTGCCGACATCGTGTCGGCAGGCGTGTCCGGACTCATACCTGCATCCATTATGCTGCGCCGCAGACTGCTCGACTCGTTGAAACTCGCCCTGGCGGCCTTTGCCTACGCCACCTGCGCCACGCCGTCCATCGCCAACACACCGGTCGATGGATTCCCGAACCGGACCGTGCGCATCATCGTGCCGGTAGCCGCCGGTGGCAGCGCGGACAAGCTGGCCCGCACGCTGGCCCAGAAGCTCAGCGAGCGGTGGCACCAAAGCGTGGTCGTCGAGAACGTGTCGGGCGCCAGCGGCACGATTGGCGCAGGCCAGGTGGCCCGCGCCACGGCGGATGGCTATACGCTGCTGCTGGGCGGCGAAGGCGTGACGCTGAATGCGTCGCTGTTCAAGCGACTGCCCTACGATACGCGCCATGCATTCCGTGGGGTAACCAAGGCCGTGGTCAGTCCACAGGTACTGGTGGTCCGGCCCGATCTGGGCGTGAAGACCTTTGGCGAATACCTGGCCCTCGCAAAGCGCAAGCCAGGCGAGATTGCGCTGGGACTGCCGGGCAATGGCGGTATCGCCCATGTCGCGCATGAAATGCTGTCGCGTCAGCTCGGCATCGAGGTCAACTACATTCCCTATCCCGGCGGTGGTCCCGCGACGCTCGACCTGCTGGGCGGCCATATCGATGGCACGCTGATCACGCTGGCCGCAGTCACCGACTATGTGCGCAACGGCCGCCTGACCGCACTCGCCGTCACCACGCCCTATCGTTCGAAGGCGCTGCCGCAAGTGCCCACCATGGCCGAGGCCGGCGCGTCCGGCTTCGCCGTCGAAAGCTGGCAGGGCCTGCTGGCCCCGGCCGGTACGCCAACCGACGTGGTGGAGCGTATCAACCGCGATGCCACGGCCGTGCTGGCGCAGCCGGGCACACGACAGCAGCTCGAAGACGCCGGCTTCGTCGTGGTGGCGTCCTCGGCGCAGGCACTCGACGACACGCTATCGAAAGACCTGCCGCGTTACGCGGCGGTCATCGCCTCGGCGGGCATCAAGCTGAACTAGCTGCGGCGCGACGCCCCCAATCTTTCCACGGCAAACCTGCCCTTGCCGTGCAGCGATGCCTTCTCAGGGCGTCGGCTGCCTGGCGCCAACTTCACCTGCCCCATGACATCCGCCTACACCCTGCGCGCCATTGCCGCGCTCGCACTCACACTCATCGCCACCCAGCCGGCACGCGCCGACGCCACGCTCGACAAGATCAAGCAGCGCGGCAAGGTTGCCATCGGCGTGCTGGTCAACGGAGGCCCATTTGGATCGATCGATCCGGCCACCCAGCAACTGGTCGGCTGGAACCCCGAACTGGCCCGTGACCTGGCAAAACGCCTCGGGGTGGAAGCTGAACTCGTCCAGGTCAACCCGTCCAACCGCGTGCAGTTCCTGCAAGCTGGCAAGGTGGACCTGCTGATTGCCTCGATGGAATACAACCCCGATCGTGGCGAACTGCTGTCCTACGCACCCACGCCGTTCTACCGCGTCGGCGGCACCGCGGCAGTGCTCAAGACCAGCGGCATCCATCAATGGGAAGACCTGCGCGGCAAGACCGTATGCGCGTCGCAGGGCAGCAGCTTCGTGAAGCCCCTGCAGGAGCAGTATGGCGCGCAGGTGCGTGGCTTCAAGACGGCATCCGAATCGCTGCTGGCATTGCGCGGCGGCCAATGCGTGGCGGCCGTGCATGACGCCACGTTGATCCATCCGCTGCTGCGCGCCAATGCCGAGTGGTCCGGCTATGCCGCACCGATTGCCACCGAGATCCTGCCGGCGCCGTCGGTGGTCTGGGCCCGCAAGGGTGAGACGGATACGGTGGCCGCCGTGGACAAGGTGGTGCAGGAATGGCATCGCACCGGGTGGTTGATCGGCACCGAAAAGCGGCTGGGCATCACGCCGCCACAGCCGTTGCTGCCCGAACTGCAGGCAAAGTTCAAAGGCTGAGGGCAGGCACGCGATGAACAAGTCCCTCGTATCGGCCGCCCTGCTGCTGGCCGGGTTCGCCACGGCCCATGCCGCCTGGGCCGACGCCACGCTCGACAAGATTCGCCAGCGCGGCAAGCTGTCGGTTGGCATCGACGGCCCCAGCCCGCCGTTCGGCATCCTCGATACCGCTACCGGAAAGACCGGCGGCTACCAGACGGAACTGGCGGCAGACCTGGCACGCCGCCTTGGCGTGCAACTGGAAACCGTGCCGGTGACGGCTTCGACGCGTGTGCAGTTCCTGCAGGCGGGCAAGGTCGACCTGCTGGTGGCGAACATTCAATGGACGCAGGAGCGCAGCGAGATCCTGAGTTTCGCCCCGACGCCTTACGACCTGGTCGGCGGCGCCGCCATGGTGTCCAGGCAAAGCGGCATCCAGCGCTGGGAAGACCTGCGCGGCAAAGTGGCCTGCGTCTCCCAGGGCAGCAATTTTGCCAAGCCGCTGGCCGAGCGGTACGGCGCCATCGTCAAGGGCCTGCGTGGCATCCCGGAATCGTTGCTGGCGCTCAAGGGCGGCACGTGCGCGGCATCGGTGCATATCCAGCCGGCGCTGTACCAGACGCTGAACGGGCCCAACAAGGCCGAATGGACCGCGTTCACGCTGGCCACCGAAGACCAGCTGATCCCGTCGCCAACCGTCGTATGGACGCGTCGCGGCGAGCAGGACACGGTGGCATTCGTCGACACGGCGATCCGCGACTGGCATCGCACGGGCTTCCTGCTCAGCCAGGCCAGCAAGTTCGGCGTGCCGGACGGGGCCTATATCCGGCCCGCACGCGATCGCGCCAAACAGGGCAGGTTCGACGTGGCACCACAGGACTTCGCCGTCTTCACGGAGAGCCGGAAGCCATGACCACACCATCCATCACGCTGTCCCAGCGTGCCCGTCGCGTGCGCCTGTCGCCGATTGCCGCCGCTGGCCAGCGGGCCGCCGCGCTGATCCGCCAAGGTCGTGACGTGCTGACGCTCACCTCCGGCGAACCCGAATTCGACACGCCGCCTGCCATCCAGCAGGCGGCCATCGCGGCCATGGCACGCGGGGAAACCCGCTATACACCGACGCCGGGCACCGAGGTGCTGCGTCGCGCGGTAGCCGAACGCTTCAACGCGGACCATGCCATCGGCGTCGCGCCGGCCGAAGTGTTTATCGGCAGCGGCGGCAAGCAGGTGATCTTCAACGCTTTCGCGGCCACGCTCGATGCCGGTGACGAAGTCATTGTGCCCGCACCTTACTGGTCTTCGTTTCCGGACATCGTGCGCGTCAACGACGGCAATCCTGTCATCGTGCCGTGCGACCAGCAGAGCGAATTCAAACTGACGGCCGGCGCACTGGCGTCCGCGATCACCCCGCGTACGCGCTGGGTCATCCTGAACTCGCCGTCCAATCCCTCCGGCGCGGTGTACACGGAGGACGAGTTGCTGTCGCTGGCCCAGGTGCTGCGCGCGCATCCGCAGGTACTGGTCCTGCTCGACGAGATCTACGACCAGATCCGCTTCGTCCCGCCGGCGCGGCACTGGCTGGCGCTGGCACCAGACCTGCGCGGCAGATCGCTGATCCTCAACGGCGCATCGAAGACCTATGCGATGACCGGCTGGCGCATCGGCTGGGGCATCGCACCGGCCGAACTGGTGCAGGCGATGACAGCAATCCAGTCGCAGGTCTCGTCGGGTGCCAATTCGATCGGGCAGGCCGCCGCCGCAGCGGCGCTGCTGGCCAACGACCGGGCTTTCGTCGAGCAGGCCCGCGACGCCTATGCGCGCCGGGCCACGTTGACCGTCGCGGCGATCAACCGCGTTCCCGGGCTGCGCCTGCTGCCGCCCGACGGGGCGTTCTTCGCCTACATCCACTGCGGCGGGCTGATCGGACGGGTGCGGCCCGACGGCCAGGTGCTGGCCACCGACAGCGATGTGGTGGACTGGCTGCTGGACAGCGCGGGCGTTGCGGTGGTGGAAGGCGCCGCCTACGGGCTGTCGCCGTACTTCCGCCTGTCGTTCGCCGCCGCGGACAACGTGCTTGAAGCGGCATTGCAGCGCATTGCGCAGGCCGTTGCCACACTCAGCCCCGCGTCGGCGGAGGCGCACCCATGATCGACGCCTGGATCGTATCCGGAATCGCCGCGCTGAAGCCGCTGGGCCTGAACTACGCCTTCGTTCTGGACACTACCGAGCGAACTGCGTTCCTGCATGGACTGGTCGTCACGCTGCAACTGTGCGTGCTGACGATTGCTTGCAGCCTGCTGGCGGGCGCCGCCCTGGCCGCCATGCTCACATCCGGCAACAAGGCGCTGGCGACGCCAGCACGCGCATTCGTCGAACTGACCCGCAACACGCCCACGCTGGTGCAGCTCTATTGCGGCTTTCTCGTGCTGAACATGCTGATCACCCAGCATCTGAGCAGCCTGGGCAGCAGCAACCCGCTGACGCCGTTCTTCTGGGTAGTGGCCGTCGTGTCGCTGCACAAGGCGGTGTTTCATGCCGAAGCCCTGCGCGCCGGCATCGAGGCCGTCCCGCGCGTCACGCTGGAGGCCGCACGCTCGCTGGGATTCTCGCGGCGCCAACTGCTGCTGCAGGTGGAACTGCCGCTGGCCGTCCGTTTCGCGCTGCCGGCGCTGGTCAACAACCTCGTCGATCTGGTCAAGATGACGGCCGTCGCGTCGGCCATCGCCGTGGGCGACGTCACGTACGAATCGATCATGATCTGGACCCAGCGCGACAACGTGCTGGAATTGCTCTTGTTGATCCTGGCGTTCTTCGGCGTGCTGACCTGGCTGGTCAGCCGCACGGGCCGCTGGCTGGAACTGCGTTTGAGGATGCCCGGCTATGGCCAGTAACCCGCTTGCCCTGCCCTCGCGCGCCGCGCCGCCCTCCGTCAGGCATGCCCTTGCCAGCCCCTGGGTGCTGGCCGCGCTGTGCGTGCTGGCCGTCGTCGGCTTCTGGAACGCCACAGGCAGCACGCCGGCCGCGTTCCGCAACCTGTGGACGTGGTCGCCGGCGCTGTTGCGTGGCATGTGGGCCAACATCGAAATCAGCGTCCTGGCGATGGCGCTTGGCACACTCGCCGGCCTGGTGATCGGCGCGCTGTCCCTGTCCACCCAGCGCGGGATACGCCACCTGGCACGCCTATGGGTGCAGGCATTCCGCAACGCCCCGATCCTGGTGCTGGTGTACTTCACCACCTATGTGTTTCCGTTCGAGCTTCACATTGGCCAGTGGACGGTGCCGTTTCCCGACTGGATCAAGGTCGTGCTGGGGCTTGCCCTGCCCGCCAGCGCGAACGTGGCCGAAATATTCCGGGGCGCGATCCAGTCGATTCCGAGCGCGCAATGGGAGGCTGCCCAGTCGCTGGCGTTCCGGCGCAGCCAGATTTTCCGGCGGATCGTGCTCCCGCAGTGTGTGCGGCGCATGTTGCCGCCGTGGATGAACCTTTACGCCAGCATCACCATGAGCACATCGCTGGCCTCGCTGGTTGGCGTGCATGATGTGGTCGATACCGCCCAGGTGGCCAGCAATACCGTGGCCCGCACCGACTTCACGGTGCTGGTCTATTTCACGCTGCTGGCCCTGTTCTTTGCCTATTGCTATCCGATCGCGCGCGCCACGCGTGCGCTGGAGCGTCGTCATGACCGCCACTGATTCCTTTCTGCGCAACCGCCAGCCGCAGGCGTCCGCCGAATCGCCCGCCAGACCGCTGGTCGCACTGCACGACGTGCACCTGACCTTCGGCGACAACACCGTGCTCAAGGGCATCGATGTCGAGGTGCGGCGCGGCGAGGCCGTGACCATCATCGGGCCATCCGGTTCGGGAAAGAGCACGATCCTGCGCTGCATCACCGGGCTGCTCCGCCCGCAACAGGGACAGATCCGCGTTGGCGACACCGCCGTGGAAACGCTGCGCACCGAAGAGGAGCTGATTGCCCTGCGCAAGCGCGTGGGCTTTGTCTTCCAGCAGTACAACCTGTTTCCGCACCTGACCGTACTCGAGAACCTGGTGATCGCCCCCACCCGGGTCATCGGCCGCAGCCGGCGTGAGGCCGAGCAGGAAGCGCATGCGCTGCTGGGCAAAGTGCGGCTGGCCGACAAGGCGCACGCGTATCCGGGTGAACTGTCGGGCGGCCAGCAGCAACGCGTGGCGATTGCCCGGGCGCTGGCGATGCGGCCCGAGCTGATCCTGTTCGACGAGGTGACGTCGGCGCTCGATCCCGAAACCGTCGGCGAAGTGCTGACCGTGATCCGCGAACTCGTGGAAGACGGCATGACGTGCGTGCTGGTCACCCACGAGATGCGCTTTGCCGCCGAGATCAGCGATCACATCTACTTCACCGAAGCCGGCCGAATCGTCGAGCATGGGCCGCCCGAGCAGATCTTCGGCAACCCCAGCCACGAGCGCACGCGAGCCTTCTTGCGCCGGGCGCTGGGCGCCATTCCGCGGCTGCCTGCCGAGTTCAACGCCGCGTTCGCACCGGCACCCGCACCCACCCAAGGCTGACAAGGACCATCCATGCGCGAGAAACCCACGGACGGCATCCACACTCGGCTACTGCATGCCGGCGCGCCACGACTGCACGATGGCGCCGGCCCCGTCAACGTTCCCGTGGTGCGCACCAGCACCGTCCGCTTCGAGAACGTCGAGACGCTGGCCGACCGCCATCACCGCCGCTCGCATGGCGAGCGGATTGCCACGTATGGGCGTCACGGCCTCGATACCCATGAGGCGCTGGAAGACGCGTTATGCACCCTGGAAGGCGGGCATCGTGCCTTCCTGGCGCCCTCCGGGCTGTCGGCCATCACACTGGTGCTGCTGGCGCTGCTTGGCCCCGGCGACCACGCGCTGGTTTCCGACACGGTCTATGCGCCGCTTCGCCGGGTCGACCAGACGCTGTTGCAGCGGCTTGGCGTGGACGTCCAGTATTTCTCGCCCGCACATGACGACCTCGATGCGCTGATCCGCTCCACCACACGGCTCGTCTATCTGGAATCGCCGGGCTCCCTGCTGTTCGATGTCCTCGACTTGCCCGCGCTGACGGCCATTGCACGCGCCAAAGGCGTGCCGGTCGCCATCGACAACACATGGAGCGGCGGCTGGTTCCTGCAGCCTTTGCGCCTCGGCGCCAATCTTTCGATCCAGGCAGCGACCAAGTACATCGCAGGCCATTCCGACGTCATGCAGGGCGCCGTTGTGGTGGACAGCCCGGCGCTGGCCGAGCGCATCGCGACCGCACACGAGGCGCTGGGGCTCACCGTCGGTGCCGACGACGCCTATCTGGCGCTGCGCGGGCTCCGCACGCTGCCCGTACGGCTGGCGCAGCACCAGCGCAATGCGACGGAGGTGGCGCAATGGCTGCAGCAGCAGCCGCTGGTGTCCCGCACCTTCTATCCCGCGCTGCCCGACGACCCCGGTCACACGCTGTGGAAGCGAGATTTCACGGGTGCCAGCGGGCTGGTGTCATTTGCCCTGCGCGCCCGCGACCACACCGCAGCCGGCCGGCTGGTCAACGCCCTGCGGCTGTTTTCGATCGGCGCCTCGTGGGGCGGCTACGAGAGCCTGGCGCTGGTGGCGCCACCCGAGCGGCTCAATGCGTCCCGTAGCTGGCAGGAACATGGGGACGACGCGCCGGTCATCCGCCTGCATGTCGGCCTGGAGGACCCACGCGACCTGATCGCCGATCTGCACCAAGCCTTCCAACGGACCATCGCCTAGGACTGACATGAGCGACATCGACCAATTCGCGCGGGACACGCTGCGGCTGCTGGGCCCGGCTCCCGACAACTGGGTGCCACAACGCGACGGCATCGACCATAACGTCGTGATCGTGGGGGGCGGCCAGGGCGGCACTGCCATCGCCCATGCACTGCGGCGGGCGGGCATCGGCGGGGTTTCCGTGATCGACGCCGCGGCGGACGCTTCCGGCACCGGCGTCTGGCTGACCCGCGCACGCATGCACAAGCTGCGCACGGTGAAATCGCTGGTAGGACCGGAACTCGGCATCACCGCGCTGGGCTTCCAGCAATGGTTCGAGGCCCGCCACGGCCGCGAGGCCTTCGCGGCACTAGACCGCATTGCGCGCGCCGACTGGGCTGCCTATATCGACTGGTTCCGCAACTTCCTCGATATCGAGGTCCGCCACGGCACGCGCCTCGTCGATATCGCGCCGTGCGAGGACGCCGGCGTACAGGCGCTGCGGCTGACGCTGGAAGTCGGCGGTGCGCGGCACGTCGAGACGACGCGCAAGCTTGTCCTGGCCAATGGCGTAGCCGGCAACGGTGCACCATCCGTGCCCGGCTACCTGCAGGCGGCGGTGCAGGCAGGGCTCGCCGCGCATACGGCCGATGCCATCGACTTTGCGTCGCTACGCGGCAAGACCGTGGCGGTGATCGGAGCGGCCGCCTCGGCCTTCGACGCGGCAGCAGTGGCGCTGGAAGCCGACGCGCAGGCGGTACGGCTGTTCTCCCGGCGAGATCACATTGCGGCCCGGGCCGTGGCCAAGCCACGCATGTACCCCGGCTTCTTCGAGAACTACGCCAGCCTGTCCGATGCGCAGCGTTGGCAGCACGCGGTACGCTACCGCCGCGCAGGCTCGACGCCTCCGGCCGATGCCGTCAAGCGCGCCACCGCCCATGCGAACTTCCATCTGCATCTGTCCTCGCCGTGGCAGGCTGCCACGCTGCGCAACGGCAGCGTCGAAGCCCATGTGGCAGACCGAACGTTCTTGTTCGACTTCGTGATCGCCGGCACGGGATACACCACCGACCCTGCCGACCGCGCCGAACTGGCCAGCATCGCCCCATGGATGGCTCGCTGGCGCGACCGGTATGAGCCGCTGCCGGGCGAGCGCGATGACGCGCTTGGCGCTTCGCCCTATCTGGGCTCCGGCCTTGAATACACCGAAAAGCATCGCGGTGCCGCGCCATGGCTCGGGGCGATCCACGTGTTCAATCCGGCCGGCTATGCCAGCACGGGCGTTCCGTTGGGCGATATCCCGAGCATGCGGCGTGATATCCCGCGGATCGTATCGCGCGTGAGCCAGGATCTGTTCACCGCCGACCTGGCATTGCACCAGGCCCGCGCACTTGCCGACGTGTCGCCTGACTTCGGGCCGGACTTGTACGCACATGCCGTCTGGCACGGCTGAACGAAACAGGGGGCCGTGACGCCCCCTGTCGTGCCGGTTGTCGCGACCGCTCCGCTCAGTTTGCCGCCCCGGCGGCCCCGATCAACCGGAAGCCGATATCGCCTTCGCGCCCGAGCTGTTCCACCAGATTGACTTCCCAGTCGAGATACGCCCGAAAGCCGGCGTTGCGCCGCGCCACGTCGGCATGCTGATACGGGCTGAACCAGTAGTCGTCGTCACCGGTCAGCACCCGCTCGGCACCCGTGCCCACCGGTAGACCCGCAGCCGCCCACGCCTGCGTCCCGCCCGTCACGTAGCGGACATCGCGGCCCGTACGCGCGGCCAGTTCCGAAGCCACCACGCGAGCGAGCACGCCATCCGAAGAGGTGATCAGAATGGCGTGCCCGGCCGGAATGTCGGCGATCAGCCCTTCGAGCCGGTCAGGGACGGCGAAGTATGCTCCCGCCGCATGACGCTTCTCGTAGGCTGACCTGCGCTCCACGTCGAACAGCCTTGCCGTGCCGGAGGCCAGCTGCTGCGCGGCCTGCTGTGATGACACCGACGCAGCGGCCGGACGCGATGCCAGCACACGGACGGGCTCCGGGCCGGTCACGAGCGCCGCATCGGCCGACGGTGCGAAGACGAAGACCTCATGCCCGCCAAGCTGCGCCAGCCAGGCGGCCGTGGTCAGCGCGCGCACGCCGTCGAAGTCCGCCAGCACGATGCGGGCACGACGCGTGGCCAGATACTCGTCGGTGGCCTGCACCAGTTGGCCGCCGGGCGCCCAGCGCCAGCCGCGCAGATGGCCCGATTCATACTCGCTGCGCGTGCGCACATCGAAGCGGTACAGGGTATGCGTCTGCGATGCCGCCTCCATTTGCTGCAGGCCAGCGGCATCGATCCGGCGCACCCCTGCCTGCGCTGCCACCTTCTCCGCGCGGTTTCGTACCACATCGAGCGTGGCAGCCGACGGTTCCGGCAGCGGTGTCACGCGCCCGTGCGCCAGCGTCCGGCCTGACAGCAGCCAGGCCATGGTGCCGTCCTTGAGCGACGCCACCGGGTTGGGAATGCCCGCATCGATCAGCGTCTGCGCGCCCACGATGCTGCGCGTGCGGCCTGCGCAATTGACCACCACGAGCGTGCCGGGGTTCGGCGCCAGTTCGCCAATCCGGTAGACCAGTTCGGCGCCCGGCAAGCTGTGCGCGAACGGCAGGCTGAAATCTGCAAACTCTTCCGGGGTGCGGCTATCCACCACGACGATGTCTTCGCCCTGTTCAATACGGCGATGCAGTTCGTCGGCGTCGATCCACGGCGTGTGTTTCTCGTGTTCGATGATCTCGCCAAAGGCCTTGCTTGGTACGTTACTGCCGGTGAACAGTTCGTTGCCGGACGCCACCCAGGCCGCCACGCCGCCCTGCAGCACCGACACATTGCCCCAGCCAAGCCGCACCAGCTTTGCCGCGGCCTGGTGCGCCAGCGCATCGGCATCGTCGCCGCTGTCGAACAGGACGATGCGCGTATCGCGCCTCGGGACCAGCCGATCGATCAGCAGTTCCAGCCGCCACAGTGGCGCGGAAGCTGCCAGCAACGGATGGCCCTTGGCATGGACACCCGTCTCGCGCACGTCGAGCAGCGCGATTTCCTGTCCGTCTCCGTCTGCCAGCGCAGCCTTCAGCGTGGCGACGTCCGTTGCCGGCGCCGCCAGCCGGCGCGGCGGCCCAAAGTGGCGATAGCTGCCACCGGCCTTGCTCTCGAACACCACGCGGCCCGCAAGCCGATCCAGTGCGAGGCCATAGAAATGCAGATGCAGCCCGTTCTCCTCACCGAGGAGCTCGATGGTATGCACATCGTCGGGCAACAGCGTGACCGACGAGCCCGCCACGACATCGGATTCCCCGATTTCGACCAGCTTGTCGCGCGCCGGGTCGTCCGTCGCCTGCCGCACATAGAAGTTGTTGCGCTCGCGGCCGTTGATACCGGCGATGATCGCCCACGTGGTGTGGTCGTGCGGCGGCTGTGCCTTGCCCGGCAGGCCGGCCGAGACATACAGCGCAAACCGGCCGTCGAGATCCTCGGCCAGCCTGTATACCTGCGCGGGGTTCGTGGCCGACACCGGAAAGTGAGCGTCGGGAAACAATTCCCGTTGCTGGCCCAGCGCTTCCAGCGCCCTCGCCACCGGCTCCAACAGGGACTTGTCAGTCACGTCGGCATTGCCGAGCAATTGGCGCGTCTCGGCGATAAACTGGGCCACCGCACGGTGGCGGCGGCTGGCGATGTCGGTTCCTGAAGCGGCGGCGTGAAGTAACTCGGATGCGGTCATGGCGAAGGCCCAATGGGTCATGAGTCGGATGGGAACAAGCTACCGACTCTAGGGGCTACCGCTCATCCTAGGAACGAACAAACTCGCACATTGTTATGCGCGAACGGCGTATATCCGCGACGGATGCAACCGGCACTCGCGAAACAAGCAGAAGGCGCCGTGGTACACGTTCAGCCCGGAGGGCCGAGCGTCAGCGCCACGGCGGTCGTTGCCTCGGCGCGTATGGCAGGAGAGGTCTGCTTGATGGCTCCCTGCCATACGCGGCCGTTCAGCTGCAGCGGAAGCTGGCTGCGTCGTTGATGTCGCCCGTGCCGTTGTATCGGGCCGTCTTCGGATACGGGCAGAGCGGGCGAGTCCGGTCAACGGTGCCTGTGGTCCAAGCCGCCGGAACATCGCCGTTAGGTGCCGCGTTCGAACTGCCTCGCGCCGTGGCAATGACACGCTCCGGTGCCTTGCCTTGCTCTACCCAGGTCACAAGCGGCGTCAGGATGTCAAACTGATCGGCAGTCGGACCGCCGGAGCAGTGGTTCATGCCGGCAATTGGGAAGTAGCGCGCGAAATCGCTCGCGTCACCGCTGTTGGCTGTCATCAGCCGCTCATACCAGTCAGTGGTGTCATTCGAAGAAAACACCGGGTCGCTGGTGCCGTGGTACACGATCAGCTTCGCGCCGCGATTCTTCAGCACTGACAAGTTGGTCTCATCCGGCGGCGTCATGAATGACCAGGCCGATTCGGTGTATGTACCGTCGCTGGCAAAGATCTTCGGCGCGTCGGTATCCATGCTGAAGCTCAGCGCAAACGCCTTGAGCGCACTGGCGGTCGACGCCGGCTGCGGCGGCGTCGTGAAAACGAACGCCAAGGCGGCTGGATCGAGCGATACCGATGCGCTTTGCTTCCACTGGGCCCAGCCTGCGCTGCCGATACCCGCATCAAACGGGAAGCTGGCGTACAGCGCCTGGCCCGCGCTGTTGCGTGCGCCGGCGAACAGGTTGCTCAGTGCCGTCTTCTGCGAAGCGGTCAGGCAGGTTCCATCACGGGTCGTACCCGCGCAGGTCGGCACGTCGTTGCTCAGGCTGAACTGGGACTGGCATGCCTTGAGGTTCTGCACCATACCGTCTGTCGCGCCGTCCAGCGCATCGCACTTCGCCAGCACGCGACTGGAGATCAAAGCGCGCTCCGCGGCCGACAGCGCCGTGGTGATATCGGGAAGGCCATCGGTGCCCGTCGTGGAAACCGTCGCCAATTGCTGCGCGCCGTAGACCTCGCCAATGGCGGCCTTCGGCAGATGGAAGCCGGGGTCGCCCGCCACGATGCCGTCGTACTCCTTGGCCATGCGTGCCGCGGCGACCATCGCATGGCGTCCGCCATTGGAGCATCCGCCAAAGTAGCTGCGATCGGGACCCTTGCCGTAGGACTGGGAGATCAACGCCTTGGCCATCGGTGTCAGTGTTGCGACGGTGTTATAGCCATAATCCAGCCGGGCTTGTGGGTCGATCCCGAACAGGGGATTCTGGCTACCGGTGTGCCCGGCATCGGAGCTGATGACGGCAAAGCCCATCGCAAGCGCGCCGGTCTGGGGTCCGCCGCCCAATGCGCCTTGCGCCTGGTTGACGTTGCCATCCAGGCCACCGTTGGCCTGGTAGTAGAACCTGCCGTTCCAGACTTTGGGCAGACGCATCTCGAAGCCCATGGCGTAGGCCTTGCCATCGACAGGACTGGTGCGCGCCTTCATATTGCCCACAATCAGGCAATGCTCTCCCACGCTAGTGGCCCCTGTCTTGATCGCGCCGGCGGCAACTGTCGTGACCGCTGTAATGGACGTGTCCTGGAATGCCAGCTTGCTGGCAAGGCTTTCACACGTGGCGGCCAACGTCGTGCCCACCGCCGGACCGAGCACCGGCAATCCCGATACCGGTGCCGGGGTCGAAGCGGCAGGTGGCGTCGATGCGGTGTGGGTGCCGGCGTCGTCGCTGCCACCGCATCCCGCCAAAGGGACGAGCGCGATCGCGGTGGCCAGCAAGGCGCCACCGGTAAGTGGTTGAGGCATGGTGTCTCCCGTTTAGTTTTATGTCATGGCCCAGGGGCCAGGTGCTGGCAACGACGGCTTGGCCATCGTCGCTGTACGGTGCTTCCCCGACTGCAAGGAGATGAGCACGCGCCGCGCGTACGGCCGGTGCGGCCAAGACTCCGCGATCACGCGACTCGGCGGACGATCCGGCTAGTCACCTGCGTTCGGCTTCCATCCCTCCTTGTTCATGCTGCGCCAGCCTTACGGAAATCGTGTCATCAATATAATTTCAGGTAGCCTGATATAGCAAGTAGATTATCATTGGTGCGCGTAAACCCCTAACCAGCAACATTCACTTTGCCAAGACCCCGGCTGGACGATGGCTACCAAGAAAAAAGAGATAACGAAAACCAAGTCGGCGAGACAAACCGCTGCGGCATCGGCGCAAATTCCTGAGCCGGCAGCGGCACCGACAACGCCATTGGCACCGACACGGTTGCCCTATCTGATCGGGCGCACGGACCGCATCGTCAAACGCCGTCTCACCGAAGCGTTGGCACCGCACGGCATCACGCTTCCGCTATTCACTGCCATGTCGGTGCTACAGGCGAGGGGCAGCCTTTCGAATGCGCAGCTGGCTGAGCGATCGTTTATGTCGCCGCAGTCCGCCAACGAGATCGTGAAAACGATGGAGGCAAAAGGGTGGGTGGTGCGCGAGCCCGATCCCGCGCATGGACGTATCGTGAACTTGAGCCTCACGGCAAGCGCACAAAAGCTCCTGGTCCGCTGCGACGACTCAGTGAAGAAGCTGGAAGCCGAGATGCTGGAAGGTATCGACGCGGAAAACGTCGCCCTGTTGCAGACCTTGCTGGTGACGTGCGCACGAAACTTGCGCTAGAGCCGAATGCGACCTCGATCCGCAGGATCGGGGAATGCTGAACGTGCGTCGGCGCGGGCGCCGCGCAGCATGGCGCTTAGCCTTTGATGTTGCGCGGATCGTGGCCGAAGGAATTTCGCTCGCGGATCTGGCCGTCGCGGCCGTGTATCAGCAACTCGACCTTGTCCCGCCTTGCACGCTCAGTGCCGACCTTGATGGCTTCCTCCTGGGTTTCAAAAAGCTCCGCCGGGCCAGCCGAACCTTCGACTTCGACTGCCCAGCCATCCGCCTGTGTGGGCACGACATGAATGTCAGCGACCATGGTGGTCTCCTGAATGGTTTGGTGACAGTCTGAATACGGCAATCCGCCGCCGGTACGCGGCGCATCGGGTCACCATTCTCTTCAGCGTAGCCGATCGTGTCGCCCCTACCCAGGGATGGGAATACCTTAACTAGAGATTAATTTCGGCATGACGTTATACCGGGCTCACTTGCCAAAAAAGTGAACCGCTGAGCCGCATATTGTCATTGATCGCATATTTATCGAAGTGACGCGTGATCAAAGTTGATAAATATTGAAAATCGATATCGTTCTCAATATTTATAGGGAGCCACGGAAGCGTTTCTGGAATATGAAGATGCAATAGATTCCGATATCAATATTGAAACATATTTGATTCGATGGTTCCGTCTCAACCACATGGCGGAGAACCTCATCCAAAATAACGGCTGACCGTAAAAATAACTGCCTGGTCAGAGACACAAGTGAAACTGCAGTATCAATTTGTGGATACGGGCGGCAACCCAACTGCTGGCGCCTCACGTAGATTGTGCAACGGGTGCTATGGGCCAGACATTTTCGGGCGAAGGACCCAGCTTCTTCGGTACATATCCGGATCTAACTGACGGCGAACCGACAAATCGCCTTTATTGTCACGGTCCGGTCACATTTCGGTGCCCTACCAAGCACATTAACGAGCCAAAGTGCACGCTGACCGTGTGGCTTTTGTCAGTTTTCGAGAATCGCAAGTGGACCCCATTCGCCGGTGTTTCAAGGTTGCAACCATTCGAGGCGGCGGCATACGTTGTGTGGCGGGGTGGTTTGCTGGAATCCCAAATAATCCCTGCGATCCTCGGTGGCTGGCATAACCATCGCTCTGTCTTTTATTCCAAATCGCTACCGCCGCCAAAAGCCGAACCGGGCGAGAAGAAAAAGCGACATGCAGCGTGGAAAGCGGTCGTAGACGATCCTAAAAACAAGTCGTCGTAGGCGCGTCCCGCCTCCCCAATGGGAACGCCCGCTTTGCACTCAGGAGAGACCGGCATGGCTCAGAAAGTGCTCGCCGTTTTCGGCACGAGGCCGGAAGCCATCAAGATGGCGCCATTAATTCATCGGCTGCGGGAGGCGGCGAACATCGACTTGCGCGTGTGCGTCACAGGCCAACATCGCCAGATGCTCGACCAGGTATTGCGACTTTTCGAGATCGTTCCGGACTTCGACCTGAACATCATTAGCCAGGGCCAGACTCTGTCCGACATCACGACGCGTGTGCTGACGGGCGTGCATGCGGTATTGGATCGCTTTGTCCCTGACGCGATGCTCGTGCATGGTGACACCACCACCACGCTTGCCGCCACCCTGGCGGCGTTCTACCGCAATGTCGCGGTGGGACACGTCGAAGCGGGCCTGCGCACCGGCAATCTCAGCGCGCCGTGGCCTGAAGAAATGAACCGGCGCGTGACCGATGTGATGGCCTGTTGGCTGTTCGCCCCCACGCTGCAGGCGCAGGAAACGCTGCTGCGCGAAGGCGTCGATCGCGATCGGATCAGCCTCACCGGCAACACGGGCATTGACGCCCTGTTGCAAATCAAGGAACGCCTCGATAGCGATGCCGGTATGCGCAACCGGCTGGCCGCGCAATATAGCTTCCTGGATAAGTCGCGGCGGCTCATTCTGGTCACCGGCCATCGGCGCGAGAACTTCGGTACGCCGTTCGAGCGCCTGTTCGTCGCACTGCGCACGCTCGCAGATCGCAATCCCGATATCCAGATCGTTTATCCGGTGCATCTCAACCCGCGCGTGCAGGCGCCTGTCAAGGCAATCCTTAGCGGGCACCCGAACATCCACCTGATCGAGCCCCAGGAATACCTGCCGTTTGTCTTCCTGATGTCTTCCGCGCATCTGATCATCACTGACTCGGGCGGCATTCAGGAAGAGGCGCCCGCGCTGGGCAAGCCGGTGCTCGTGACGCGTGATGCCACGGAACGGCCTGAAGCGGTAGCCGCCGGCACAGCGCGGCTGGTGGGCACGGATCCGGAACGCCTGATCACCGTTACGGAGCAATTGCTTAACGATACCGAAGAATATACGCGCATGGCACGCGCCCATAACCCATTCGGTGATGGCCGCGCCAGCGAGCGCATCGTCGTTGCGTTACAGGCGCCGCTTCAGGGCCCCGGCCGGGACTGTGGCAACGCCCCGGCCCACGCCGTCCTTGGCGGCTTGAATGGCCACGGGCCAGCCATGTACGCGGCGACATCCATGACATCGATTACATCGGCGACATCGACCACATTGGCGAATGAGTCGTCCAGGGGCCAATGGCCCGCGCCAGAAGGAGCCATTCCATGAAGCGCTCACGCATGACCCGGTTTGTTGCGTGGGGGACAGCAGTGCTATTTGCCAGTTCCCTGGTCTCGATGCCCGCCCACGCCGCACTGACTGAAGAGGCCGCCGCGGTGGCGGCACAGCCGCCGCAATATCTGCCGGCAAGTCCGGCGGACCCCGGCGGATTGAAGGGGTATGACCATAGCGTACAGACCGACTTTGTCTATGAAGCCGATGCCGTTGGCACGAACAAGGAAAAGAAGGACAAGATCAAGGCGAAAAAGCCCAAAAAGCTCAAGGCCGGGCCAAAGGTGAAGGCAGGCACCTACACACTGGCGCCGGCTCCCGAAGCGGAGCCGGATTGAGGTGCGATCCGGCACCGAACACTCTGGATCATGCCTGGCGGCGGGCGGGCGCTTTTCGCAACGCCGCCAAGGCGAGGCACATTGACATCGCGCTGGGAGAAGATCGTGCTTAACAACTCTCACTCATTCATGCTGAGATGCGGCCGCCTGGTGCTGCGGGCAGTCATGGCGCTGCTTGCCCTAGGCGTGATCGTGCCGGCCATCACGCATGCGGCCACCAATCAGATTGCGCTGCTGGTGCCAGATGGCCTTGCGCTGCCGGACGCGCGCGTCTCGTCGTGGCTCGACGCCGCCCAGGAAGAAGGTCTGAAGATCACGGTCATCAATGACAGCCAGTTCCAGCAGGGCACGACGCCGGCGCAGTTCTCCGGCGTCATCCTGCCGGACCAGGTGCACGTGAACGCGAGCGATGCGCTGATCTCGTCGCTCGAGACGTACGCAAATCAGGGTGGACAGCTGATGCTCGTCTACGACTTCGGCGCGCTGACCACCACGGGATTCTATGCATCGCAGAAAAGCCGTCTCAGCAACCTGGCTGGCGTCGACTACGTGCTCTATGACCAGCTGCTCGGCAATATGATCGGCGTGGGACCGGTCACGGGCCTGGGCACGACCCTCAGGACCTTGCAAGTGCCACCCGGCAAGTCCATGGTGTGGGACGCCACGGCTACCAATCCCGTGGAAGGTATCTCCGGCTACGTCTACGGCTTCCTGATTTACCCGAGCTTCGTGACCCAAGGCACCTACGATGGGTCCGCTCTGCTGACGTCCCCCAATTTCGGTCTCGTCGCGGGGCTGCGCAATTTCGGAAGCGGCCGCGTACTGTTCGTGAACATGCCGCTGTCTTACTTGAAGGGCCAAACCGACGGCATGTTGATGCACGGAATGCTGCGCTACTTCGGCACCAACATGATGAAGATGCCGCGACTGTCCGCGCAACCCAAAGCGCTTGGCGGATTGGTACTGAACTGGCACTTCTGTGCCGGCGACCAGATTGCGCCGGCAAACCAGCTCAAGGGCTGGGGCATCTTCCAGAGGGGAACCTTCTCGATGTCCATCACGGCCGGGCCAGATCAGATCAATGTGGGAGACGGCAAGGGCATCAACCTGTCGCAGAACACCACCGCCCAGCAACTGGTGGCATACCTGCTGAGCCAGGGCCACAACATCGGCAGCCACGGCGGATGGATTCACGATTTCTGGGGCGCGAACGCCAGCGAGACGAATCAATCGACCTTCGAGCAGTACCTTGTGCTGAACAAGCAAAGCGTGGAGGGCGTGACGGGTCGCCCGGCAGTCGAATATGCGGCGCCGGAGGGCAACACGCCGCAATGGTCGGTCAACTGGCTCGAAGCCAACGGTAACAGCGCCTATTACTTCCTGGGGCACACCGGTATGGCGCCAACCCGGAGCTACCGCAACGGCGTCCGGACCAACGAAACGATCCGCGCGTTCCCTGTCATGCCGTTCGGGCAGTACGCGACCTTCGAGGAGTTCGAAGAGTTCAACGTTCCGGCGGCCAGCATTACGGCCTGGTACAAGCAGCTTATCGATTTTGTGGCGAAGAACCGGACCAGCCGGCTGATCTACATGCATCCGCTGGGAGCGGTCGACTACCAGTCGGTGCTCAACAGCCTTTTCAACAAGGCGGCGACCGTCAAGACGAGCGGGCAGTTCAACTGGTACACGATGGACACGCTGGCGAAATTCGGCCAACGGCGCCAGCAAGTCAGCTGGCAGGCGACTGACGGCGGGAATTTCTGGACCTTTCAGGCGACCCACCCCAGCGACCTGACCGACATGGCATGGGTACTGCCAAAGTCGGCTTACAACCAGCCGGTTGTGACACAGGGACTTGGGCTCGTGACCTGGGATGGCACCAACTGGATCGTGACGGCACTAGGAGGCACCACGCTGGCCTTTGTCAGCAGCAAGCGGTAAAGGACAAGCGCCCGTCCTCGCGCGCTCGCAATGGAAGCGGGGACGCGGCGCTGCAGAAGAACAGCACTACATGGGCCTTCGAGCATGCACCCTGGATATCGCCTGTTTTTGTCGATTGGCGTGATGCTGGTCATCACTGTTCCCATCTCCGGGGCGTTCGCAGCCGCCCCCAACCCTTACATCACAACGTTATCCATCCCGCCTGGGACTGCCGAGGGCGGCGTCCAGGGTGCCACCGATTCGCCTGGGCAACCTGCCGCTCGGGCCGCATCGGCAGACGCCGCGCTGAATCTCGCAGTGGTGCTGCCGGACACGCTCGACAACGATGACATGAACGGCTCGACCAAACGCACGTGGTCAAGCCCGCTGCCAACAAGCCCCGCACGCGAGGCCCCCGCAACAGCTGAAAAGCCGCGCGCGCAGGCGATCGTGCCGCCGCTGACGGTGCTGCTGATGGCGGTCATTGCCCTGGTGCTGTTCTACGCCGTAAGACACTACCTCTTCACCCTGAACCGGCTCTTCGGCTTTCAGCGACACCCGTACCTCGACATCGATATCGCGCAGTGGCCTACGTTGACCGTCATGGTCGCCGCGCACAATGAAGAGGCCGTGATAGCCGGTTCTCTGGCCTGCCTGCTGCATGCGGACTATCCCGCTGACAGGCTCGTCATCATGCCGGTCAACGATCGGTCCACCGATGGCACGCGCGAGATCATCGATGATCTGGTCGCGAAGCACCCCGGGCGCATCACACCGTTTCACCGCGCCGCCGGAAAGCCGGGCAAGGCTGCAGCGCTCAAGGATGCCAGCGAGGCGGTGACGAGCGACATCGTCGTGGTCTTCGATGCCGACTATCTGCCGCCGGTAGGGCTGCTGAAGCAGCTGGTGGCCCCTTTCTTCGATCCAGAGGTGGGTGCCACCATGGGCCGCGTGGTGCCGTTGAATGTGGGCGTGAACCTGCTGACGCGCCTGCTCGATCTGGAACGCTCGGGTGGCTATCAGGTCGACCAGCAAGCCCGCATGAACCTGCAGTTGGTCCCCCAGTACGGCGGCACCGTGGGCGGCGTGAGGATGCGGGCATTGCGCGCTGTCGGTGGCTGGCATGACGATGTACTGGCGGAAGACACCGACATCACCTATCGCCTGCTGCTGGCCAACTGGAAGACGGTCTACCAGAACTGGTCGGAGTGTTATGAGGAGGTGCCGGAGACCTGGCCGGTCCGCGTGCGGCAGATCCGGCGCTGGACCAAGGGCCACAATCAAGCGCTGTACCGCCACGGCGTCAGGATGGCGGCTTGCCGGCATCACGGCCTGTTCGAGAAGATCGATGGCGTGGCGCTGCTCGGCATCTATATGATGGCGCCGATCATGCTGTTTGGCTGGTTGCTGGCGATCCTGTTGTTCTATGCCGGGGGCTTGCCACTATTCGGCGAGGCGTTGATCCTGTTCGCGCTGATGTCCTACGGCACCTTGGGCAACTTTGCAGCGTTTTTCGAGATCGCCGCCGCGGTGCACCTCGACGGCACCCGCGAACGCATCCGGCTGTTGCCTCTGAACTATTTCGGCTTCCTGGTCAGCATGCTCGCCGTGTCGCGAGCGATTCTGGGTCAAATCGTCTTCGATCAGCTGTTACGTCGGGAACTGCGGTGGGACAAGACGTCCCGTTATCGCCCGAGGAACTGACTATGTGGCCTCTGCTGCTCGGTACGCTCACCATGCTCGTGTTTGCCCTGCCGCTGGTCCCGGCGGCGCTGGAATGGCGGCGGGCGCGCGACGTCCGGCCGCTGATGATCGACGGCGAACACACCCTCGATGTGACGAAAGTGGCGGCGGATTTTCGCGCACTGGTGGCGCGGCATGAAGCGGGTGACCGGCTGCACAGGCTCACGCGCACGGCCATGGCATTACGGCCGGTCGTTCACGTCACCGGTAGTTTCGTTCCGGCGCGGGCGGAGACGAATCTGGGCGTCTGCACGCGCACTGTCGTGACTGGCGGAACACTGACGCTGCCTGACGGTTTCACATTCTCGCGCGATATCTATGGGCGACGCGGCATTCATACAGGCCGCGAGAACCATCTCCAGGTTCTGCTTTCCGAGGGCGAGGTCGTGATACGCGATGGCAGCGAACTGCAGCGCTGGGCCCATGCGCGCAACATCCACGTCGAGCCGAACTGCCGGCTGCGCGGACCTTTGTCGGCGCACTATGCAATCCGCCTCGAAGAAGCCTGTGAGTTCACGTCAGTGAGCGCGGCGGTGGTCAGCTTCGGGCAGCGGCGTGCCGGGACGCCGCCCGATATCGACGATGCGACTGACGATGCCCGTGCCCGGGCGGCGCCCCCCCTGGAGGCCATTCCCGAAGCCGATGACGCGGAGCATGCGGATGGTCGCTGGCTGGTACCCCATGCCCTGACGCTTTCTGCCAACACTGTGCATCGTGGTGACCTGATCGTGCACGGCGAGCTTTGGATCGGCGCCGGCTCCTGCATCATGGGCAGCGTGAAATCGACCGGTGGCATCTGGCTGGGACCGGGCGTACGCATCCACGGCGCGCTTATCGCTGCCGGCGCGATCTTGTTGGAGCGCGAGTGTGTCATCGCCGGGCCGTTGGTCTCGGAGCAGGAAATCGATGTGGGCAGGCGCTGTGTGATTGGCGCCGCCGGCCGGCGCACGACCGTCGTCGCGCCGTTACTGCATATGCACGCTGGCTCGGTGGTCTATGGCGCGGCATCTGCGTTGGAGGAAGGCCGCGTCGTGCCAGAAGCCTCGGCTGGCGACGCGTGAACGACTGCAAAACCATGAAGACATTGATGGCTTTCATCTTGTTGATCGCCACGCTGGCGCATGCGCCGGCGGATGCGGGTGAACTGTCGCTCCAGGGGTACCAGCGTCCCGATGGCGCTATTACCACCTACTTTGGCGGCGACTCGATCGATCCCTATTTCGCGGCCAAGGCGCTGCTCGCCGCACAGGACGCTGGGGGGGCAATGCCGGCTGCGGCCAAACGCTGGATCGCCTGGCAGCTGCCGCGCCAGCACGCTGACGGCCGCTTCGACCGCTACTGCCTGAAGGCCGAGCGCTTTGTCGCGTGCCAGCCAGCCGATGCGGACGATGCCCTGATGGCCGTCTGGATGGAACTACTGGTCCGTCAAGCGCCATCCGAAGGCATGCCGCCAGCGTGGCAGGCCAGCTTCGACAAGGCTAGTGCGCATCTCGACACCCTGCGGGATGCCCAGTCCGGGGTGTACTACATTTCCTCCAGCCTGCATGTCGCCTTGCTGATGGACAACGCGGAGATCTCCAGCGCCTTCAAGGCGACCAGCGCCTATCGGCGGCGCCTGGGTGACACCGCGGGCGCCACGGAGTGGATGCGTAAGGCCGAGCAACTCGACAAGGACATCCTGCGTGTGTTCTGGCGGCCTGGGCAGGGTTATCTGGTGAGCACCCAGCCACGCGAACAGTATGAGTTTTATCCGGACGCTGTCGCACAGATCTTTCCCATTCTGTCTGATATTCGTCCGCCTAATCGACCGGATGCCTTGACGTACCGCCTCTGGATGAAAGAGCACCGGATGACCTGGCTGCAGATGTCCGAGGCGGATTTCCCCTGGGGGCTGGTGGCACTGGTCGCCGACAAGATGGAGGACAAGGAAGCGATTTCGTGCTGGCGCATCCGTTCCATCCAGTTCCGTCATGGCAAACACTGGAATGTTCTGGAAGAGGCGTTGTACCTGGCGTTCGTGGCGCGCTTGACCCCCGAACAGGCGCTGGCACCGCCTCCAGCCGGGTTGCGCTGTCGTTGAGGCAAGATCGAAAGGATACGCATGGCAAAGCTCTCGCATACCCGAATCCCGTTCTACGGCAAGCTTGTCCTGTCATGCCTGCTCGGCATGGCGATGCTGGCCGCCACCACGGAATCGCGCGCCCAGGCGGAAGCCAGCCCACCCCGAACCTTCGTGCCGTTACTCACGGGATTCATAGAAGGCGGACTAGGCCATGCCAACCTGACCAACAACAATTCGAGCTGGAACGACCAGTACGTGCGCGGCGGCGTCCACCTGACCCCGAAGGACTATGTGACCGGCGAAATCAGTCACCAGAACCATTTCGGCGACGCTGGCACGTTTTTCGGACTGGGCTATACGCGAATTTTCGATGACGACTGGTACGGCTTTTTAAGTGCCGGCACCAGCGCGGGCGGCTTCTTCCTGCCCCAGGTCCGTGTCGATGGCATGCTGTTCCGCAAACTGCTGGAAAAAAAGAACCTGGTCGCCAGTGCAGGCTTTACCTACTACCGCGCCAAGGAGGTCTATAACGACAAGACCTTGCTTCTTGGGCTGACCTACTACTTCGACGCCCCGTGGATCATCCAGCTCGGCGGGCGGCTGAACCGAAGCGACCCCGGCAACGTCCGTTCCAATCGGGGATCGATCGCTGTCACCTATGGCCGCGACAAAGACCAGTACATCACCTTGCGATACGACGGCGGGACCGAGGCCTACCAGATCACCGGCGCGCAGCAACTGCTCAGCGATTTCACCAGCCATGAAGTTTCCCTGAACTGGCGCAAATGGATCACCAAACGCTACGGCATCAATTTGCGGGCGGTCTATTACGAGAATCCGTCCTACAAACGCAAACAAGCAGAGATAGGTGTTTTCGCGGAGTTCTAGACCATGGCCCATCCCGCTGGACACACGCCCGCCACCCGCGATGCAAGCGATGCACTTGGCCTGACGATCCTGAGCCTGGCCAGGCATCGGTCACTGGACCGGCTAAGTTTGTCGGCGTGGACGATGACCGGCGTTTTCCTGTTGCCGGTGCTGTTCAATTCTGCCGAGTGGCTGCTGCGCGCCAAAATCAGCGAGATATGGACCGCAGTGCTCGCGTTCTGGATCGACAAGCTTGGCATGGACGGCGTCGTGATCGAACGCTTGACACGGGTGGCCTGGTTCGACTTCGACTTGCCTTATCTGAATGTCGCGGCGACACCGCCCGACGTGGCCATGTGGTCCGCAAACTTGCTGGCCACACTCATCGTGTGCATACTCGCGCTTCGCATGCCTGACCGGTTCCTGCCGCTGCGCTACTTTCTTCTGTTTGCCGTCTTCATTCAATGCACGGCGCTGCTGTTCTTCGCAGTGGCACCGACGGATTTCCCCTACTCGGTCAGCGAGTATGCCAACAACATGCTAAAGACCTCTGCCAGCTTCCTGTTCCTGCTGCCATGGGGGCATGCGCTCGTCTACTACATCTTCGACTTTTCCTGGCCGAAGAAGATATTCCTGACGCTGCTTACGCTTGTGTTTGTCATCGTGGCTGTGCCAATGCAGCTGGCACTGCATGTCTATGTGATGAAAACCGGGTCGCTGCTAATGATGCCGCTACTGTCGTTCGTGTTCGGGCCGACGATGATCGTCCTTGGATGCATGGCGTTGTATGGATGGGCAATGAGTTGGGATCGGGAGACGCCCCAGACATAGACGGGGCGTGGAGGTCCCGGTCAGGAAGCGAGCCAGCTGTTGAGCGAACGCAGGGTATCCTCGCTCAATTCTCCCGTCGCGGCGGCAAGGCGCAGACGGCCCAGCAGGTAGTCCAGCCGAGCCTGCACCACGTCCAGCTCCGCGGCGAACACGCGCTGCTGCGCGTCGAGCACGTCGGGTTCGGTGCGCGTGCCAACGTCCCGGCCAAGGATCGTCGCCGCCAGCGCGCTGCGCGCCGACGTCAACGACTGCTCGAGTGCGGCGATACGCGACACGCCAGTCTTCACGGACAGGAACCCGTCCTGCACGTTCAGGCGCACATCGCGCCGGGCCGCGGCAAGCTCCTGTTCCGCCTGGCTCCTCTTTGCAACGGACTCCCGCTCGCGCGAGTCCAGGCTCCCACCCGCGTACAGCGGAATGTTGACCTGCAACCCCACGGTCGCGGAACGCGTATTGGCAGCAACCCAGGGCGCCAGATTGCCGGTCTGCCCTTGCGTGTTGTAGCCCGCCACGAGCGAGACGGTCGGGCGACTGGCAAGCCGGTACTTGTCGATCTCTGCGCCGGCAATGTCCAGTTCCGACTGTCGCGTCTTGACGAGGAAGCTCTGTTCTTCCCCCTTGGCCTGCCACGCCGCAAGATTGTCCGGCTCCGGCGGCCGGGGCGCAAACCGGGCAGCGAGCCCGCTCAGTTGATCGGGCGACGTGCCAACGATCTCCTGGAAGCGCGTGCGACGCTGCTCCAGTGCCGATTGCGCCGTCACTTCGCGGCTCTCCACACCGTCCAGGCGCGCCTGAGCTTCATGTAGATCGGTGATCTTGCCCTGCCCGATGTCGAAGCGCGCCTTGGCGCGATCGCGCTGCTGCCGCAAGGCGGCCTTCTCGGCCTGTACCACGCGCAGCGTCTCCTCGCCCAGCACCACGCCGAAGTACGCTTCTGCTACCCGCAGGGCAAGATCCTGGCGCGACTGCCCGAACTGTGTTTGCGCCAGGTTCGTCTGCTCCCGCAATTGCTTCTTCGTCGCCACCGCACCCCGGTCGTAGATCGGCTGCACCAGCACCACGCCGGCCTGCCGCACAGTGCCCGAAGTATTGGGCGAGATAAGCGACGCCCCATCGTCAGTGGCCGAAGAATGGACGACAGTACGGCCCACGCCACCTTGCAGCCTCAGGCTGGGCAGCAGCAGGGCCCTGCCCTGCACGGCCTTCTCTTGCCCCGCCGTGAGCGCATCGTTCGCGGCAAGGGTCGACGGATCATGCGCCAATGCCTGCTCGTAGGCGCCCACGAGGTCGATCGCGCCCGACTCCCCGGCGCTCAGGAACAGCATGCAGCCCAGCGCCACCTGCCCGGCCCGCAAGGCCATATTGAATCGCTTCATCACAATCACTCTCAACGTCAGATTCGCGATCAGACGGTCGCGGGGCGCTTTGCCCGGTACCACGTCGCGTACAGGGCAGGCAGGAACACGAGCGTCAGCACCGTGGCCACGGCGAGGCCGCCCATGATTGCCCACGCCATGGGGCCCCAGAACACCGAATGGGTCAGCGGCACCATCGCCAGGATGGCCGCCAGTGCCGTCAGCACGATCGGACGCAACCGCCGCACCGCCGACTCGACAATGGCCGTCCACAACGGCACGCCTGCACGCACGTCCTCGTCGATCTGCACGACCAAGATCACCGAGTTGCGGATGATCATGCCGGCCAGCGCGATGACACCGAGCATTGCAACGAAGCCGAACGGAATCCGGAAGGTGGCCAGCACCACGCTCACACCGATCAGGCCGAGCGGCGCGGTCATCAGGACAATTGCCATCTTCTTCATGTCCTGCAACTGGATCATCAGCAGCACCAGCACGGCGATGATGGTCCACGGCATCACCGCAAACACTGAACGCTGGGCTTTCGCGCTCGATTCCGATGCACCGCCGATGTCGATGCCATAGCCGAGCGGCAGGTCCTTCTGGAGAGCCTCGATCCGGGGCAGCAGCGCGCCGGTGACGTCGGGTGCCTGCGCGCCCGCGATGTCAGCACGGACAGTCATCGTCGGCACGCGATTGCGTCGCCACAGTTCCCCATCTTCACTGGCAAGGGTGAGACGGGCCACCTGCGATACCGGCACGAACTTCCCGTCACGTACATAGATCCTGGCGTCCTTCAGGTTGTTCAGGTCGGTACGCTCCGCCGCAACGAGGCGCGACACGATGTCGATACCCTGGTCTTCTTCCCGGAACTGTGTGATCGGCGTACCGGAAATCGACGCCTCGAGTGCCTGCTTGATCTGGGCGGACGTAATGCCAAGTGCACGCGCCTTGTCCTGATCGACGTCTACCTGGACGCGCTTGATGCGCTCGCTCCAGTCCTGGTTCACCTGACGCACATGCGGCTCCTCGCGCATGATCGCTGCTACCTTGTCGCCGATAGCCCGGACCTTGTCGTTGTCCTGGCCATAGACCCGGAATTGCACTGGATAACCAACGGGCGGACCATTCTCCAGGCGGTTGACCCGCCCACGTACGTTGGGAAACTTCTCCGCGAACAACTTCTCGAGCTTTTCCTTCGCGCGCTCACGCGCCTCGCCGCCCTTGGTCATCACCATCATTTCGCCAAGGTTCAGGTTCGGGGTCTGGGCATCGAGCGGCAGGTAGAAGCGCGGCGCGCCATTGCCCACGAAGCTCGTCACCGCGGCAATGTCCGGATCGCCCTTGAGCATCGCTTCAAGCTTCTGCACCTCGCGCTGACTCGCTTCGAACGTCGAAGCCTCGGGCATCCACATGTCCACGATCAGCTCGGCACGGTCCGACGCAGGAAAGAACTGCTGGGGCACTGCCTTGAACAGCATGAGCGCGCCGACGAACGCCGCAAGCGTGATGCCGAGCACCCAGACGCGTTGCCGCAAGCAGAAATCCATGAAGCGGCGGAATTTGACATAGAAGCCGCGCTGGTAGACCGCCTCCTCGTCATGCGAGGCGTGGGCATGCTCCTTCAACAGCTTGAACCCGATATACGGGGTAAACAGCACGGCCACCAGCCAGGACAACAGCAGCGAGATTCCCACCACCTGAAACAACGAATACACATACTCGCCGGTGCCGGACTTTGCGAAGCCGACCGGTAGAAAGCCCGCCGCCGTGATCAGCGTGCCGGTAAGCATCGGGAACGCAGTGGCCGTGTAGGCGTAGGTGGCCGCGCGGAACTTGTCCCAGCCCTGCTCAAGCTTCAGCGCCATCATTTCGACGGCAATGATGGCGTCGTCCACCAGCAAGCCAAGCGCGATAATCAGCGCACCGAGCGAGATGCGTTGCAGGTCGATCCCCATCACGTACATGGCCAGGAATGTCATGGCCAGCACCAGCGGTATGCTCAGCGCAACCACCAGCCCGGTCCGCAGGCCCAGCGACAGGAAACTCACGACGAGCACGATGACCACTGCCTCGGCGAGGCTCTTCCTGAATTCGAAGACGGAATGCTCGACGATGCGTGGCTGATCGCTGACTGCATGAATCTGCACGCCGACCGGCAAGGTGGCCTCGATGCGCTTGACCGTTTCATCGAGCTTCGCGCCAAGTCGGATCACGTCGCCGCCCTTGCGCATGCTCACTGCAAGGCCGATGGCCTCGTTGCCGTTGAAGCGCATCCGCGAAGTGGCCGGCTCGACAAAACCGCGACGGACATCGGCGATATCGCCCAGCCGGAAGGTACGCTGGCCGGCGCGGATGCCGATGGCGCGAATGCCCTCTACGGAGTCAAACTCGCCGCTCACGTCCAGCCGTACTCGTTCGGCGCTGGTCTGCACCGTGCCGCCCGACGACACTACGTTAGTCTGAGCGAGGGTCTGGGCAATCAGGGCCGGATCGATCCCGAGAGACGCAAGCTTGGCAGTGGAAACTTCCACATAGATCTTTTGCTCCTGCTTGCCCACGAGATCGACCTTGTTGACATCGTCAACACGAAGGAACTCGTTGCGCGCCGCATCGGCGATCCGCCTCAGGTCGTCATAGTTGAATCCGTCGCCAGTGATGGCATACAGATTGCCGAACGTGTCACCGAACTCGTCATTGAAGAACGGCCCTTGCGTGCCCTGCGGCAGGGTATGGCGGATGTCACCAAGCTTCTTGCGAACCTGATACCACACATCCGGCACGGCGGATCGCGGAACGTCTTCGCGCAGGTTGACCTTGATCTGCGCCTCACCCGGCTTGACGTAGGTGGACGTATAGTCAATCTCCGCGACCTCCTGCAACTTGCGCTCGAGCTTGTCGGCCACCTGGTCGGCCATCTGCTGCGCGGAGCTTCCCGGCCAGTAGGCCTGCACCACCATGGTCTTGATCGTGAACTCGGGGTCTTCCTTCTGGCCAAGGCTGCCGTATGTCAGCACGCCGGCCACGGACAACAGCAACAGCAGGAACGCGATCATCTGCGGGTGTTTAAGCGCCCATTCGGACAGATTGACACCTTTCACTTCGAACCTCCCGCCTGGGCGACGGTCATCGCTTCCGCCACCTTCACCTGCTGGCCGGGCTGCAGCATGTGCACGCCGGCGGTCACCACCGTCTCGCCGCCCGCGAGGCCCGCCGCCACAATGACGCTGTCGTTCTGAGCCGCACCGAGCTTCACTTCACGGGACATCACGCGCGACGTCTTGGAGTCCACCACCCACACGTGCCGGCTGCGCTCGTGATCGACGATGGCGGTCAGCGGCACGCGAACCGCGCCACTGCCGTCCACGTCGGGAACCATGACGGATGCGGTCATGCCCAGCCGCAGGAGGCTGGGGTCGGCGTCCGCTTCCAGGATCGAAATGCGCGCCGAGTAAGTGCGCGTGACACTGTCAGCATCCGGCGCCAGCTCGCGAAGCTTGCCGCTCCAGGACTTTTCCGGATGCGCCCACACCGTGATCGCGAGCTTCTGGGCCTTGCGTAGTTCATCGACGCGCGACTCGGGAATGCTGATCGACACTTCGCGCTCGCCGTCGGCCGCAACGGTGACGATCGACTGGCCGGCCGAGACGACCTGGCCGGCTTCGGCGTTGATGGCGCTGACCACCCCGTCGCGGTCAGCCACGAGTGTCGTGAATCCGCGCATGTTGGCGTTCAGTTGCTGGCGCGCCTGCGCCGAGCGAAGCTGGGCTTCGGCCTGGCTCAACGCCAGGCGCTGCTGGTCCAGTTCAGCCTGCGAAGCAAAGTTCTGTGCCAGCAGTTGTTCGGTGCGCTTTACGTCCACCCGGGCCTGGGCTACCCGGCTTCTCGCAGCGTCCGCATCCGCGCCGGCCGCGGCAACCTGCAAGGCTTCCTGGGTGGGATCGAGCTGCAGCAACGGCTGCCCGCGCTTGACATGGCTGCCCACTTCCACCATCCGGGCAACGATCTTCCCCGCCGTCCGGAAGCCCAGCTGGCTTTCGTAACGCGCACGGATTTCTCCCGAATAGTTGGCGCCGATGGTGCCGCTGCTACGCCCTACGACGACGGTCCGCACCGGCCGCACGTCCGACTGTTCGGACGCAGGTTTCTCTGTGCACGCCGCCAGCAAGCTCGCCGCCGCGATGATGGTGAGCATTACTGCTCGATGCTTCCTGTTCAATTTCTACGCTCCAGTAGGTCCGTCACTCGCCTGCGAGTCATCTGCGGTTCGCGCCACCGAGCCAATACAAAGGGCTCGTTCCGGGGCGTCAGTGACAGCAGGTCTGTTTGGGCATCCGCCCTTCCCCAGAGCGCGAAATATACCTCATAATGACGCGGTAGTCAGACTGATGTTTAATTTATTTTGTATGTGTGGCCGGAGCAACCTCGCGGGGCACAAGCCTATGCGGCGAAGAAGGCGCATGGCCATGCGTATCCGATTCCCCTGAAAGGAGAGAACCGATCAATGAGAGCGATAGAGCAGGGATTTTCCGCAGCGGGCGAGATGTGGGAGGCGACCGATCATCGTCAGCGCGTTGCGGCCAAACGGAGGCAGCGCATGCGCGCGCTGCTATTGAGCAGTACGTTGCGCTTGCTGGTGGAGAACCGCGACCCTTCGCCTTCGATCGATGACATCATCTGCGCGGCGCAGGTGTCGCGTGGAACGTTCTACAAGTACTTTCCGTCGTCCGAAGCGATCATGCGCGAGCTGATAGGGAGGGTGGCCGAGCAGTGGGTACGTGCCGCAGACCCCGTCGTCAGGAGCCATGACGATCCTGCCGAACACATCTCCCGCGGCATACGGCTGGCGTCGATGCTGGCGGTACGCCAGCCGGGTGTGGCCGGCATTCTGGGACGCTTTGGATGGTCGGGTTACCAGGCGCCGAGCATGCTGGAATTCGTGCGCCGGGACCTGGAGGATGGGGTGCGCCGCAATCGTTTCACGCCCATGCCGCTCACGCTGGCGTTCAATATTGTTACCGGCGCCGCAATGAGCGCGATGCACCGCATGCTGGAGAGCGGATGCAAGGATGATTTTTCCGAACTGGCGGCTGCCGTGGCATTGCGCGCCTTGGGCGTGGAGAGTACTACGGCCGACGCCATATCCAGTTCGCCGCTCAACGCCAACATCGTGCTTTTCGAGGACATGCTCGAAGCCGCGATGCTCGACGCGTCACAGGCGCGGCATGGCTAACTGGAGGCGTCGGCGAGGGCGGCGAGCTTCTGCTGCGCCGTCTTGAGCAGCGATTCCGGCGGCGCGACAAGTTTTGGCAGGGGCGCCGCGATCAACTTTGCGGCGCCGGCCGCCGATACACCGAGCGATCTCAACACCGCACGAACGATGCGTTCCGGGTAGTCCTTGGCCGTTCTGCCATTCGCAATACGCTGGACGGCGATGAGCGCAGCGCCCGTCGCCATGTCCACCCCAACGTCGGCGGCATCCTCGTCGAACGTGCCGCGCTTCACGCCCTCCTTGATATCGGCTGGCAGATGTTCGTATATCGCGCTCTTCTTTCCCACGAGACTGAAACTCGTAGCGGCAAGGAAGCGGGCGACAACGGGATAGGCTCGCACCAGGTGCAGATACAGCCGGCCGGCGGTAGCGAAACGCAGCGCCGGATCGTCGACCTCCGCCAAGACGCCCTCGATCATTTGCACCATGTCGTGACTGAGCGCGTCGCTGACGGCCGCCAGCAGATCATCGTTGGTGCGGAAGTAGTTATAGAAGGAACCCTGCGAGACACCGGCCGCCGCGATCACCTCCGGGATCACGCTGGAACCCATGCCCCGCTGCGCGAAGACGATCATCGCGCTCTCGATGAGCCGCCTGCGCATGCGCGCACGCCGTTCAGCGGCAACACGCGGGCGATGGTCTTGGAATTCGGGATCGGCGGGCATCTTCAGCAAGAGGAGCTTATGTGACGGGCGATTATGGCACAGCGCAAGACGGGCATCCTGCACGCCAACCGCTCGCCACCATAATTTGTAAAATAGTGAACGTCATCATGACATATTAGTCATTATGTAGCAGAATGCCGGACTTCATCACCTGTTCCGGGCCCCCTCCGTGCGTCACCCTCAGTTGCCTCCGCTGCCTCCAAGTCAAGATCCGGATCGGCTGATCGCATGCGAGCATTGCGACGCACTCCATGTCCGCACGGCACTGGGCGACGCTGAACGGGCCGTTTGCCTGCGCTGCGGTACGGAGCTGTACCGCAACAGCACGGGGGCCTACCGCCGCCTGCTGCCGCTCGTCGTGACCGCGGTGATTCTGTTTCTCATCTCGAACATGTACCCGATCGTCGCCATGGACCTCAAGGGCACGCGCGTCGAGACCACCCTATGGGGCGCGATACAGGCCCTCCACGCCGACGATATGACGCTAGTGGCCGTGCTCGTGTTCGTCACGACGCTCCTGGTGCCCCTGGGCGAGCTGCTCATGATGGGCTTTGTGCTCCTGCCGATGGCCCGGCGCCGCATGCCTCGTGCGTTCCACCACATCGCACGCGCCATTCTGCTGACCCGCCCATGGGGCATGATCGAGGTGTTCATGATCGGCGTGCTGGTCACGCTGGTGAAACTATTGACCGTCGCGCAGGTAATGCCGGGCGTTTCGCTCTGGTCGTTCGGCGCATTGGTGGTAGTGCTTGCCGCCATCCTGTCGTTTCCTCCGCGCGACCTCTGGCACCAGCCCGATGCGCGAAGCGGGAATGGCGCGCGGGCCGTCCCCACGGATACCGCATCATGAACGCAGACCGCTTGTGTTACCCCACGGCGACCGGGCAGGGCCTGCTGGCTTGTCATGCCTGCGACCTCCTCAGCCCGCTGACGCTGCAAGGCGCGCCCTGCCCGCGCTGCGGCGCCACGTTGCATCGTCGCAAGCCAGCCAGCATGGCACGCGCCTGGGCCTTCCTGCTCTCCGCCTACCTGCTCTATATCCCGGCCAATCTGCTGCCGATCATGGTGACGCAGTCGATCTTTGGCACCCAGCACGACACGATCCTGTCGGGCGTGATCTACCTGTGGCTTTCGGGCTCTCACATGCTCTTTTTGGTCGTGCTGATTGCCAGCGTTGTCGTGCCGCTGCTCAAGATGATGATCCTGACGCTGCTGTTGCTGACGGTGCGCCGCCGCTCGACCTGGCGCCTTCGCGAGCAGACCCGGCTCTATACGGTGGTCGAAGTCATTGGACGATGGTCCATGCTCGATGTCTTCGTCGTCGCATTGCTCGCCTCGCTGGTGCGGGCCGGGTCGCTGGCCACCATTACACCAGGCGCCGGAGCCCTGGCGTTCGCCTCGGTCGTCGTGCTCACCATGCTCGCCTCACTATGCTTCGATCCCCGGCTGCTGTGGGACAGCCTGGATGCGCCCGCCTCGCCCACTCGATTTCTCGGTAGTCAATCATGACGGAACACTTTGATCCCGCCGCGCCACCAGCCATACCGGAGCCGGTCCGCAAGCCGCCCGCGCGGTGGCTGCCTTCGCTGGTCTGGCTGATACCCATCGTGGCGGCGGTGGTCGGCCTCTCGCTGCTCGTCAGCACACTTGCATCGCGCGGGCCGGAGATCACGGTCACCTTCCGCACCGCAGAAGGCCTGACGCCCGGCAAAACCCCCGTCCGATACAAGGACGTCGATATCGGCCTGGTCAAAACGGCCCGGCTGGCGGCGGACCGCTCGCACGTGATCGCGACGATTGCCCTGACCAAGGATGCAAAGAGCTTCGCCGTGGCCGATTCGCGTTTCTGGGTGGTACGGCCGCGATTTGCCCTCAGCGGCGTGTCGGGGCTCGAGACGCTGCTATCCGGCGCCTATATCGGGGTCGATGCAGGCAAATCTGCTGACACGAAGCACAGCTTCACCGGACTCGAAGTGCCGCCCGTGATCACCACCGATGCGTCGGGCAGGCAGTTTGTGTTGCACGCACAAGACCTCGGCTCTCTCGACGTGGGGTCTCCTGTCTACTACCGTCGCGTCCCGGTCGGCCATGTCGTGTCCTACCAGCTCGATCCCAACGGTCGCGACATCACATTGCGAGTGTTCGTCGACAAACCCTATGACAGGCTTGTCTCCGCCGATACGCGCTTCTGGCACGCCAGCGGCGTTGACCTCAAGCTCGACGCCAACGGGTTGAAGCTGTCCACGCAGTCCCTTGTCACCGTGATGCTCGGCGGCGTGGCGTTCCAGGCGCCGGAGCACTCCACTGCGCACACCGCGGCCGCGGAGAACACCGAATTCCTGCTGGCTGCTGACCAGTCCGAAGCCATGAAGGAGCCGGAGGAGCTTGCTCCCGCGCTGGCAGTGCTCAATTTCGACCAGTCTGTGCGGGGCCTGTCGCCGGGAGCGCCCATCGATTTCCGAGGCGTGACTGTCGGACAGGTGCGTTCGATCGGCATCGAATACCAGCGCGACAGGAAGGCCTTCCGGATGCCCGTGGTCGTGGAACTCTATCCTTCCCGCATGGGTCTGCGCGATCAGGACGTGGCCGACGATACGCGCAAGCTCGCCATCGTGCATAGCCTGGTACAGCGCGGCATGCGTGCGCAACTGCGCACTGGAAACCTGCTGACCGGCCAGCTATACGTAGCCCTCGACTTCTTTCCAAAGGCGCCTCTACCGGATGAGATCGACCTGAACGCGTCGCCGCCGCAACTCCCCACCACGCCAGGGACCTTCGACGAACTGCAAGCCAAGCTTGGTGACATCGTGACCAAGATCGGCAAAGTCCCGTTCGACCAGATCGGACAGGACGCGCGCACGGCGATGGTGTCGATGAACAAGATGCTGGTCAACGCAGACAAGCTCGTGGCGCAGGTCAATGGCGACGTGGCCCCGCAGGTGCTTGCGGCGCTGCAGGACGCGCGCCGCACGCTAGCCACGGCCAATGGCGCGCTGGCGCCCGACGCGTCCCTGCAGCAGGACACCCGCCGGATGATGCAGGAACTCACGCGGGCTGCCGCTTCGCTGCGCACGCTCACAGACTATCTCGAGCGGCATCCGGAAGCGCTCTTGCAGGGGAAGAGGGAAGAGAAACCATGACACGTTCCAGCATACTGATTCCGCTGGTCATCGCGGCTACAGTCATGATCAACGGTTGCGCGTCGCCCGAGCCGCGCTATTACACATTGGCGGCACGTTCATCCGACACAGCAAGGGCCGCACCGGGAAGCGCTGGCCGTACATCCGAGCCGCGATGGATCGAGGTCAGGCCAGTGCGTGTCCCCGAGCGCCTGAATCGCGCTCAGTTGGTGGTGAGCGACGGCGCTGACGGTGGCGTCAAGTTGCTAGACACATCTCGCTGGATGTCTCCATTGCCGGACGAGCTTCGCGATGCACTGTCGCAGCAGTTGCAGTCTCGTCTTGATGCGGTCGATATCTACCAGCAGGGCCTGCCCGCCACCCAGGCAGCCGTGCGCGTGACCGCCGAGGTGGTCATCCTCGACGCCGCTTTGGGAAAGCAGGCCGCAGCAACCATCGCCTGGACCGTGAAGCGTCTGCCAGACGGCAAGGTCCTGAGTGGCCGTACCGAAACCGAGATGCCAGCACCCGGGCAGGTGGATGGCGTGGTGAGTGCCTATCGGCGAATCCTTGCCGCAACGGCGGCCGACATAACAGCCAGCGTGCTGGCCCTTGAGCGATAGACAACAAGGGGTAAGTCTGCCGCCCTACGCTTGAGGATCGCCACCGCAGGCCCTCGTATGAGGAGGCCTGCCCCGACTGATTCGCAAATGGGCGGCGCCGGCCTCGCTGACTTTCACCTCGGCGCCGCCGGGTGAATGGATGCGTGTCAGATAACCTCGCGCGTTGGCTTCTTCCCAAACCGGCAGGCGAGGGCACGAGGTACGCCAGGCTTCGATGACCTCGATGTAAGGTCGCGCGTTGGGTCCAATCCATTCCAGAAGATCGAGGACAAGCGACTCCACGGTATCGTATGGGTCCGTTTCGGCGTGACGGAATCGCAGATTGGTCATGGCGGCGCTCCAGTTCCAACTCAGCCGCTACCAGTATAGGTTCAGGAAGAGGACATTCTGATCCGGCGCTTCGAGGCACCCCATGCCGTGCAACGTCGCCTCAATGGCACGATCGAGCGACGTGTGTGGTTCCTCTCCGAGCACGGATAGCAGCTTGTCGTTGGTCATGCGCACCGGCTGCTGCCATAGGTAACGCATCTCGCGCATCTCGCGGAAAGTGGTGACGAAGGGCGAGGCGACACTGAGCAGCCACCACGGGAACGGGCGCAGCGTTGGCACACGGCCGCCATGACGAACCACGACGCGGCGAATGGCTTCAGCCATTTGCATGCCGTCCTCGTCCCAATGCCCTGCCATGTGGAATGCCGCAAACGGTTCCAGCGATTCGCGCCGCGCGAGCAGTTCCACCATCGTGCGCGCCACGTCGGGCAGATACGACCACTGATGCCCAATGCCCTTTCGGCCCGGGAGGCTGATGGCGGTAACGGCCCGGCCTGATTTGACCATTGCCTGGGAGAACCAGCTATTGCCAGGTTTCGGGCCAAAGAAGTCGCCCGCACGAACCACTATCGTACGCACGCCGCTGGCTGTGGCCAAACGCAGACGCCGTTCCAGCTCCACCCGGATGCCTCCCTTGCGCGTGAGCGGATGCTGGGGCGAGCCTTCATGCGGTTCCGGGAAGGCGTCCGGACCGAAGTTATAGACGGTACCGGGCAGCAAGATGGTGGCGCCTTGTATTGTCGCCGCGGCGATCGTGTTGTCGAGCATGGGCAGCACCAGTTCTGCCCAGCGGCGGTAACCCTGCGGATTCACCGCGTGCACGATTACCGAGCACCCCTGCGCGGCCGCCACGACATCGTCTCGACGCATTGCATCACCGGCGATCCAAGTGATGCCATCGTCAGTCGCGAGGGCGTGTTGGCTGCGCGTGAGCCCGCGCACGCGCCAGCCCGCGTCCCGAAGCTGCCGGGCGACTTCCCCACCGATGCCGCCTGTAGCACCAAGAACCAATGCTGCCTTGTCGGTTTGCATCTCGAATCTCCGTTGAACATGGGAGCATTTTCAATGCGCCGTCGTTATAATAAAATTGGCAAACATCGTATAGCTGATATACATTTTTGTATGGGTACGGAACCTAGCTGGGAACTCTATCGCTCTTACCTCTGTGTGCTGCAGGAAGGCTCGCTGTCTGGCGCCGCACGCGCGCTGGGGCTCGCCCAACCGACAGTGGGTCGCCATGTCGAAGCACTGGAGAAGTCCCTGGGGCTCAACCTCTTCACCCGCTCGCAGACGGGGCTGCTCCCAACTCCGGCCGCGCTCGAACTCAAGCCCTACGCCGAGGCCATGAGCACTTCCGCAGCTGCCCTGATGCGCGCCGCGGAAAGCCAGGGCGACGTCAAGGGAACCGTGCGCATCAGCGCGAGCGAAGTCATAGGCGCCGAGGTTCTGCCCCCTATCGTCGCGCAACTACAGGCGGCGCACCCGGGACTCAAGGTCGAACTGGCGCTGACGAACCGTGTCCAGGACCTGCTGCTGCGCGAAGCCGACATTGCCGTTCGCATGACGCGCCCTGACCAGGACGCCTTGCTGGCCCGGCGCATAGGTGTCGTCCAACTGGGCCTGCATGCGCACCGACACTATTTGAGCAAACGGGGAATCCCCGAGAAGCCCGCCGAGCTGGCAAAGCATGCGTTGATCGGTTTCGACGAGGAGACGCCGTTCCTGCGGGCGGGAAGCAAGACGCTCCCCGGCTGGCGTCGGGATGCCTTTACGGTGCGCACGGACAGCGACCTGGCTCAATTCGCACTGATCCGCGCAGGCGCAGGCATTGGCGTCTGCCAGGTTGCGCTGGCTCGGCGCTATCCTGACCTTGTCCGCGTGCTGGCCGACGACTTCACCTTTCCACTCGAAATGTGGGTCGCGATGCATGAGGATCTGCGCCACAGCGCGCGCTGCAAGGTGCCGTTCGACGCACTGTGTGCGGGCTTGGAACAGCACGTGGCCTGAAGGCTTTTCCTGGCTCCATCAGCGATGGTCTCGATATTTGCGTGGGTCCCCAAGTCGGCGCCGCACGCACCTCACTGCATATCCTGCCTGTCGCCGCCCAACGCCTCTTCCAGGAATTGCATCACCGCTTGGACACGGGCCGTACGTCCGCGTCGCGTCGGCACCAACAATGTCACCGGCGCGCTGTCGAACTCCCAGTCAGCCAGCACCCGTACGAGTCTGCCGCGCGCGACAGCGTCGGCCACGTCCCATTCCGAACGGAGCACCAGTCCCAGGCCCTGCTCTGCCCACTGGCGCGCAATACTGCCGTCATTGCTGGTGTAGGCCGCCACGACACGCACTGTCTCTCGTGCCCGGGATCGCCGCCCTGCGCTGGCGCCCGGCCAACGGAAGCGCCACAGCGTCGCGTCCTCGTCGTTCTCCCGGATGCAGATGCAGGCGTGCGAGAGTAAGTCGCGGGGCTCCGCGGGCGTGCCGTGCTGGCTCAAGTAGGCCGGGCTGGCGCACAGCCAGCGCGCATTGGGGGCCAGTGTGCGGGCGATCCAGGATGAATCGCGTACCGCGCCGATGTGGACCACGGCATCCGAGTCGTGGCGGTCTGGCCAGGGGGTCTCATGCAAATCGAGCTGCAAGCGCAAGCCCGGATGGGCCAGTGCAAACCGCCCCAGCAGTGGGGCGATATGGTGCCGTCCGTAGCCAAAGGGGGCGGCAATACGGAGCGTTCCCGTGAGCCGGCTGTCCTCCCGCCTGAAAGACTCGGGCAGCGCATGGAGCTGAGCCAGCAGCGCCGCACTCTCACGCGCGAAGCGTTCGCCTTCGGGCGTCAGGCTCAACCGCCTGGCGGTGCGGGTGGCAAGCGCAAGGCCCAGGATGGACTCCAGCTTGCGCAGGCGCGCTGACAATGCCGGGGGTGTCACATTCAGCGTTCGCGCCGCCGCGCTAAGCGAGGGTGACTGTGCCAGCGCCTCGACCAGGCGCAGGTCCTCGATCTGGATCATTCACTTCAGCTTAACGATTGATGTTCCGGGATTTAACCACGAGCCACGCTATCGTTTCTACACTGGGAACCTCTGACGACAGTGCGCCGCTGCGCAAACCATCTCGTAAATGGATCTCATGGACAAAGTCGCTCCCCGCCTTTCGCCCGCCTGGCCGCGTGCCGTGCTTTTCGACCTGCTCACCGCATTGCTGGACTCCTGGACCCTCTGGAACTCGGCCGCCGGGTCCGAGGCCGCGGGCCGCGCCTGGCGGGCCGAATACCTGCGGAGAACCTACGGCTGCGGCGCCTACGTGAGTTATGAACAACTGGTGCGGGAGGCGGCCGAACACGTCGGCTTGCCTCCGACGGCACCGCAGGCGCTGGAAGCACACTGGGACGAATTGCCACCGTGGGACGGCGCCCGCGAATTGCTGCAGGCACTGCGGCCGCATTGCAAGCTGGCAGTCGTGACGAACTGCTCCGAGCGCCTGGGGCAGCGCGCTGCCGCGCTGTTGGGCGTCGACTGGGATGTCGTGGTCACTTCCGAGGCAGCCGGCTACTACAAGCCCGATCCGCGCCCGTACCAGCTTGCCCTGGAGGCACTCCGCGTGCAGGCACCCGATGCGGCCTTCGTGGCCGGTTCCGGCTATGACATGTTCGGTACCTCAGTGGTGGGATTGCGCACGTATTGGCATAACCGCATCGGCCTCGCATTGCCTGCCGGTGCGCCCGCGCCGGAAGTCGAGTATTCGACCCTGCCCCCGGCACTGCCGTGGTTGGGGTCCTTTCGTGCTGCCAGCCGCTAAGAGGATCCGCGATGGCCCCGCGCCCGCCGCGGTGCCGGGCCTCATCTCGCGTGGCCTGTGCGAAGACTTACCCGCACTGAAGGCCAAGCGCCAATACATGGACTGACAAGATCACGGACGACATGAACACTTCCTCCACGTCGCTAATGCAGTTGGAAACTCCCGCGGCAGTCATCGACACCACGCGCATGCATCGGAACATACAACGGATGCAGGCACGCATGGACGCGCTTGGCGTGCGCTTCCGCCCGCACGCCAAGACCAGCAAGTGCACCGAGGTCGTACGCGCGCAGATCGCAGCGGGGGCCAGCGGCATCACCGTCTCCACACTGAAGGAAGCGACCCATTTTTTTGACGACGGCATCACCGACATCCTCTACGGCGTGGGCATGGTGGCCAACAAGCTGCCCCAAGCGTTGGCGCTCCGCCGCCGGGGCTGCGACCTGAAGATCGTGACCGACAGCGTGGATTCTGCGCGCGCCATCGTTGCCTTCGGCGCGGAGAACGGCGAGGTCTTTGAAGTCTGGATCGAGATCGATACCGACGGCCACCGCTCCGGCATTCGCCCGGATGAGGCAGCACTTATCGACGTCGCGACCGTGCTGCACGAAGGCGGTGCGCGTCTCGGCGGCGTGATGACGCACGCGGGTTCCAGCTATGAACTCGATACGCCGGAGGCACTTGCCGCGATGGCCGAGCAGGAGCGGTCCGGCTGCGTTCGCGCCGCCGATCGACTGCGCGAAGCCGGCCTGCCCTGCCCGGTGGTCAGCGTTGGCTCCACGCCGACAGCGCTCTCCGCGAACCACTTGCAAGGCGTGACAGAAGTACGCGCCGGCGTTTACGTCTTCTTCGACCTCGTCATGCACAACGTGGGCGTTTGTTCGACCGAAGACATCGCACTGAGCGTGATAACCACCGTGATCGGCCACCAAGCCGACAAAGGCTGGGCCATCGTCGATGCGGGCTGGATGGCCATGAGCCGCGACCGCGGCACGCAGAACCAGAAACGCGACTTCGGCTACGGCCAGGTGTGCGGAGTGGATGGTGCGGTCATTCCGGGCTACATCCTCCGTGGCGCAAACCAGGAACATGGCATCCTGTCGCGCGCGGATGCTACGGATACCGACATCGCCAAGCGTTTCCCGATCGGCACACGGCTGCGCATCCTGCCAAACCACGCTTGTGCCACGGGCGCGCAGTTTCCCTCGTACCAGGCGCTCGCCGAAGAGGGCGAGATCACCGAATGGCGACGCTTGCATGGCTGGTAATCAAACCAGGCGCGAAAGCTGGTAGATGGACATGGTCTCGGTGGGATGGATTATTCGACCTTGACGTTGGCCTTCTTCACCAGGCCGGCGTAACGGTCGGCTTCCGTACGGAAGTATTGGGCGGCCGCCTCGGGGGACCCAGGCTTGATGACAGTGGCCTGCTTCTTCAGCGCTTCGACCACCTCGGGGCTGGAAAACGCCGTGACAAAGGCATCGTGTACCCGCTTCACATCGGCGGGTTTCATGTTGGCGGGGCCGACGACGGCGAACCAGCCTTCCACGTGGTAATCGGGCAGGCCCTGCTCGGCGATGGTCGGCACATCGGGAGCCACGGGCGAACGCGCATCGCCACACACGCCAATGGCACGCAAGGTGCCGGCCTTCAGGTAAGGCAACGCGGCATTGAGTGCCACCACGCCCATGTCCACCTGCCCGCCAAGCAGGTCGGTCACCATCGGGCCGGTGCCCTTGTACGGAATATGATTCGCCTTGACGCCGGCTTCGCTCAGGAACATCTCCCCCGCGAGGTGGATGATCGTGCCGTTCCCCGACGACGCATAGTTGTAGGCATCGGGCTTTGCCTTGAGCAGCGCCACCAGTTCCTTGACGTTCTTCGCGGGGACTTTCGGATTGACCACCAGCACGAGCTGGGTGGCGCCGATCACGCTAATCGGCGTCACGTCCTTGATCGGGTCGAAGGGCATCGACTTGAATACGCTCGGGTTGATCACGTGATTGTTCGACACCAGTCCCAGCGTCAGGCCGTCAGGTTGTGCCTTGACCACGGCGGCCGCACCCGTGATGCCCCCCGCTCCGGGCAGGTTCTCGATCACCACGGGTTGCCCCATGGCCTTGCTCAGCGCGGGGCCAGCGGTACGGGCGATGGCATCGACGCCGGAGCCCGCGCTAATTGGCAGGATCAGCCGCACCGGCTTGCCGCCTTGAGCCAGCGCGGGCAACGCGGTGCAGAGCAGAAATCCCGTGGCAGCCGCCACGGCCCTCCAGTAGGGGCGTGAAATCATGGTTGTCTCCGTCTTTGTTATGGGAACAGCGGTAAGGCAATATCGGGCCTGGCTCAATCACCTGGCCTTGGCATGCGTCCGAGCACTTCGTCGTTGTGCTCGCCGGGCCTGGGCAGCGGATACCTGACTCCCGGGCGCCTGCCGCCCATCAGGAGCGGCAGCAGGACCGTGGGTGCGATCGAACCGTCGTCCACCTGCATCGGCACAAGACCACCGCTCTCCTTCAGGTGCGGATCGTCAAGTAGCTGGTCTGGACGGACGATTGGCGCATAGGGAATGCCGGCGGCTTCGAGCTGCGGCATCAATGCATCGGCGCGATGGTGCTGAAGGATGGTGCCCAGTTCTTCCAGCAACTGGGGCCGCACTGCCACACGGGACACGTTATCGCGGTACTCGGGCCGGTGGACCAGTTCTGCATGCCCGAGCACGTTGCAGAGCGTGACGAACTGCTTGTCGCTAACCGCACCGATGAAGAGCTGCTCGCCGTCGGCCAGCGTGAAGACGTCATAGACGCTCCACGCCGACACGCGCGACGGCATCGGCGGCGGCGCCTCGCCCGTCATCGCGAACTGCTGCATATGCTGCGACGCCAGGAACACGCAGTTTTCGAACAGCGCGCTCTGGATCTCCTGTCCCCGGCCCGTCCGGTCGCGTTCGCGCAGCGCGGCCAGCACGCCGATGGCGCCGAACATGCCGCCCATGATGTCGTTGACCGACGTGCCCGCGCGCAGCGGCCGTCCTTTCGGCCCTGTCATGTAGGACAGGCCGCCCATCATCTGCACCACTTCATCCAGCGCCAGCCGTTTTTCGTACGGTCCGGGCAGGAAGCCCTTGTGGGAAACGTAGATCAGGTGCGGGTACTTCGCCGACAGCGTCGCATGGTCAAGACCGAGCTTTTCCATCAGGCCGGGCCGGAAGTTTTCCAGCAGCACATCGCTCTGCCCGGCCAGTTCCGCCGCGGCCGCGCGCCCTTCTTCAGTCGTGATGTCCAGCACCACGCTCTTCTTGTTGCGGTTGAAGGCGCGGAAAAAGCCGATGCCCAGGCCGGGAAGGTTGCGGGTCTTGTCGCCACCGGGCGGCTCCACCTTGATGACCTCGGCGCCCAGGTCGGCCAGGATCATGCCGCAGGTGGGCCCCATCACCATATGGGTGAATTCGACGACGCGGATGCCGGCCAACGGCAGCGAGGTGTTCTCTTGTTGCATGGTACGGTCCAGGATGTCGATCAAGCCACCGCGCGGTGGGCGCCGGCAGCAAAGGTTTTGGGCAGTCCGGCGCGCCAGAGCGTGCCGTGCAGCGTTTCCCCGGCAAGCCAGCCTTTCACCTGCTGTCGCAATGCCAGCAGTGCATCGATATCGACGCCGGTCTCGATGCCCATGCTGCCGAGCATGTACGCCAGGTCTTCGGTCGTCACGTTGCCGCTGGCGCCGGGCGCGTGCGGGCAGCCGCCGATGCCGGCGAGGCAGGCATCGAAGCGCGTGACGCCGGTTTGCATGGCCGCCAGCACATTGGCCAGGCCCAGTCCGCGGGTATCGTGGAAATGGCCGCACCAGAAGCGGTCGCCGGCAATCGCCACGGCGCGCTCGAACAACTCACGCACCATGCGCGGATCGGCGTAGCCCACCGTGTCGGCCAGGCTCACGCGATCGGCGCCCGCGTCGAGCAGCGCCTGCATCAGCCGCAGTACTTCATCGGGCTGCACGCGACCCTGTAGCGTGCAGCCAAAGGCCGTGCCCACGCCACCTTCGATCAGCGTCCTGGACCCCGCGGCGTCGCGCGCCGCGCGGATACGTGCCACCTCGGCCACCACGTCGTCGGGAGACTTGCGCAGATTGGCAAGGCTGTGCGCATGGCTGGCGGACAACGGCACGATCATCAGGTCGGCACCGCTGGCGATGGCATCCTCGGCGCCGCGCAGGTTGGGCACGAGCACCGAGACGAACAGCCCCGGCAGCGTGCGGGCGAACGCCACCAGCTCGGCGGTATCGGCCAGTTGCGGCAACAGTCGTGCGGGGACGAACGAGCCCACCTCGATCTCGCGCTGACCTGCTGCGTGGGCAGCACGAATCCAGCGCTTCTTGTGTTCGGTGGGGACGATGGTCTGAACACTCTGCAGCCCGTCACGCAATCCGACTTCCCGGATGACGGCGCGCAGCGGCCAGGCGGCCAGGTTCTGGTGATGCGATGCAGGGATCATGGCTTGCGGCGAGACGCCGGGAAGAGACACGCGATACCTGCCACTCTATGCCGTTCCAAAAACAATCGAAAGCGATCTTCCGCCATCGCTATCGTTCCATATCGGAATGTCTGCGCCTACAATCCAGGCATGCGAGATCTCGACCTGACCACCCTCCGGCTATTCGTCGCCGTGTGCGAAACCCAGAACATCGCGCGCGCTGGCGAGCAGCAACATATCGTGGCATCCGCAATCAGCAAGCGGCTGGCGCAGCTTGAGGAGACGGTCGGCACAAGTCTGCTGGACCGCCGCCGCCGTGGCGTGGCGCCCACCGCAGCTGGCGAAATTGTGCTGACTCACGCACGCGCAATGCTGGCCGCAGCCGACCGCGTGGCGCGCGACATGGCTGACTTTGGCTCGGGCATTCGGGGTCAGGTGCGCCTGCTGGCGACGGTATCGTCGATGGCGGAATCGCTGCCGGACGACATCGCTGCCTTCCTGCAGATCCCGGGTCATCAGGATGTGGGGATCACGATCGAGGAAAGCCTGAGCATCGACGTTGTGCGGTCGCTGCGCGAAGGCTCCGCACCGCTGGCGATTTGCTGGGATGCGGCCGACCTGGAAGGATTTCAGACCCGCCCATATCGGGCAGACCATCTGGCAGCGATCGTGCATGGTTCGCATCCGCTCGCCCAGGCTGACAATTGCGCGTTCGCGCAGACGCTGGATCATCGGCATATCGGCATGCCGGCGCAAACAGCCGTCCAGACCATGCTGAATCGACATGCCGCAATTCTCGGCCGACATATCGACTACCGGGCAGTCGTATCCACATTCGATGCCGCGCTGCGCTGCGTTCGCGCAAATCTGGGATTGTCCATCATCCCGCAGGAGATTGCGGAACCCGTTGCACAGGCACTCGGTATTCGCGCAATCCCCTTGCGCGACGATTGGGCCCGCCGCCGGTTTGCCATTTGCTCGCGCGACTTCGATACGCTGTCGCCGGTCGGAAAGATGCTGGTGGATTTTCTGGAGGCTCGGGCAAATCCACAGATCGGCGTTACGCGACCTGGAGGTTCGTGAGGCGCCGTTCGTGGCGTCGATTCAGTCGAGGGACTGTGATCGGCCAGTTGGGCCGACCACCGCTACGACTGGCAATGCCCGCCAAGTCGCCAAGTCAATCGCCATCGCCGTCGTAAGCGCCTGGACCCCGCTCGCCCCTGCCCGGATACCGGAACGATGGTTCACCATGCCAATCTGCTCGACTGTCTTCCGGTGCCGGTGCCTTACAAGGCCATATCCGGCACCTTCTTCACCACGCCCGGGTTCGTCATGGTGCCGGTGGCCGGGGTGACGCCGTCAAGGCTTGGCGGCGCGATGGCCAGTTGCAGCGTTTCGGCCGTGGTCGCCCATTCCTTTGCCAGAAGCTGCGGATTGTCATTGAGCTTCTTGCCGTAGCTGGGCACGATCTCGCGAATCTTCTGCTGCCAGGCCGGCGATTTCATCTGCTCGGGGAACACGCGCTCAAGCAGCGACAGCATGATCGCCGGCGACGTCGAGCCACCGGGTGAAGCGCCCAACAGCGCAGATACCGAACGGTCGCCAGATACCACAACCTCCGTGCCAAGCTTCAGTACCCCGCCTTTCTTCGGGTCGTTCTTGATGATCTGCACGCGTTGTCCAGCCTCCCACAGACGCCAGTCCTCGTCCTTCGCCTCGGGCATGTAGTGGCGCAGCGCCGCCATCTTTTCTTCGCGCGACAGCGCCAATTGCTGCGCCAGGTACTTCACGAGTGCAAACTCGTGAGCGCCGACCTGCAACTGAGGAATGACGTTCGACGGGGTCGTCGCCTTGACCAGGTCGAAGTACGAGCCGTTCTTGAGGAATTTGCTGGACCACGTGGCAAACGGCCCGAAGAGGATCACCTTCTTGCCATCGAGCACGCGGGTATCCAGATGGGGCACCGACATGGGGGGCGAACCGGTATCCGCCAGGCCATAGACCTTTGCCAAATGGCGCGAGGCAATCTCGGGCTTGTCCGTAACGAGGAACTCGCCGCCAACCGGGAAGCCGCCGTATTGCTCCGCCTCGGGGATACCGGACAGTTGCAGCAGCGGCAATGCCGCGCCGCCCGCGCCAATGAACACGTTTCGGGCATCTACCGTCTGAATCCGGGCGCCGTCCTTCGTGTCGAACGCGGACACGCGCCAGCTACCGTCCTCGTTCCGCGTAATCGAACGCACCTCGTAGCCGGTGGAGACCTTCACGCCTGCATTGCCGGTCAGGTGCTTGTAGAACTGACGCGTGATTTCGCCCAGATTCACGTCCGTCCCGAGTGGCGAACGCGTGGCGGTGACCACCTCATCGGCCTTGCGGCCTTCCATCATGATGGGAATCCACTCCGCAATCTTCGCCGGGTCTGTGGTCATTTCCATGCCCGCGAACAGCGGCGAAGCCTTCAGCGCCTCGACGCGCTTGCGCATGAACTCCCGGTTCTCCTGTCCGAAGACCAGATTCATGTGCGGCGTCGCGTTGATGAACTCCCGCGGGTTGCCTAAAACACCCTTGCGCACCTGATGCGCCCAGAACTGGCGCGAGATCTGGAAGTTCTCGTTGATGTCGATGGCCTTGTCGATATGGACATTGCCCTTGTCGTCCATCGGCGTGTAGTTCAGCTCGCAGAGTGCCGAGTGTCCGGTGCCGGCGTTGTTCCAGCCGTTCGAGCTTTCTTCCGCAACCTTGTCCAGGCGCTCGAACACCTCGCACGTCCAGTCCGGCTGCAGCTCTTTCAGATAAACGCCCAGCGTGGCGCTCATGATGCCGCCGCCAATCAGCAGCACATCGACCTTGCGATCGGCCTTGGCAGCGCGGTACTGACTGCCAAAAAAGTACGAATAGCCGCCCCATGCGGCTGCGGCGCCGACAGCGGTTGCAATGAATTTACGACGGGTGAAAGGCTTGCCGCCGCGGCGTGCGGCGGTCTTCTTGTCCGATTGAGTCATGGGAGTCACTTCTAATTAGCGTGCAGCGTCGACAGACTGATCAAGCCGAGTAATACCAACGTTGATTCAGACTGCGGGGGGCGCCGTCGTTTTCTGCGCGGCGGGTTGGAAGTGAACCCACATGCCGGCGATACAAGCGGCGATTCTAACGCACGTCGGGCGCCGATGTAGGGGAAAACCCTGATATATCAGGCGGCACCCGCCTCCCTGATATGCCGAATGAGGCTTCCAGCGGATCGGATTTGCCGTATCTGGATCGCGCACATTGGCCTTGACGGGTGCTTTGCCAGACGGCACAAAAAAAGACCCGCCACATGTAGAGGCGGGTCTTTCCATTACGGCTGCGAAGCGCGTTCGAGAAATGCACGCGCAGCGATTTGCCAACTCGCATTCCGTCAGAACAGTCACAGGTGGTGCAACGCCACCTACCGCATCACCCCAGGAACCTGAACAGGTTCATCTGCTGGATCTGCATGAACGATTGCTGCGCGCCCTGCAGGGCCGTCTGACGCTGGTAGTACTCGGTAATGGCCGATGCGTAATCCAGTTCGGTCAGGTCCGAGAGCGTCTTGGAGTTGCTCAAGTCGCGGTTCGAGCCGATGGTGTCCAGCGCATCGAGTTCGTTCATGCGCGAGCCCACCGACGCACGCACCGTCAGCACGTTGTCCAGCGAGTTGTTGTTCTGGCGCAGGCCGGTCGAGATCGCATTCTGCAGGTTGGCCGCGGCCACGTCCTGGGCAGTGCCGGAGTCGATCGGCGTGCGCAGGGCGGTGATCACGTCCTTCAGGTTGGCGAACATGTCGGCGCCTGCCTGCTGGGCCGGTTGCACCAGGAACGTGTCGTTATTGGCGGGCGTGCCCTTGATCGAGAACGACACGCCGGCCACGTTGATGGAGCCGCCATCGACGTAGTTCGTTGCCGGGCCGACGGGGTTGCCCGTGGTCTGGTCGTTGACGGTGTATTGCGTGACGCCGGCAGCGACCGAGAACGTCACGCTCAGCTTGTGGCCGTACAGTGCGTTGCTCGGATCGGTCACCGAAATCGCGCTGAAGGTGCCCGTGCCGGCGTTGGTGCTGCTGCCCTTGATGACGTAGCCAGCATTGGCCGTGACGGTCTGGAAGATCTCCGCGCCGTTGTTGCCGGCTTCCATCTGGCGCGCCACGTCAACCCGCAGCAGCTGGTGGCCGGTGTCGCCCTGGTACGTGAGGTTGCCGGCGGCATCGGTCGCGAAGGGGGCGGTGCCGGTCTTCAGGCCCGCGAACAGGTAGTTGCCATTGCCGTCATCGGCGTTGGCCAGGCCCACCAGTTGATCGTACTGGCCTTGCAGGGCCGTTGCCAGCGATGCGCGATCGTTGTCGCTCAGCGTGCCGTTACCGGCGTTCACCAGCAGCGACTTGATGTTCTGCAGCACGGTGGTTACGGTCGACAGCGTGTTTTCTTCCAGGCCCAGCGACGCATTGGCCTGCTTGCGCGAAGCGGTGTACTGGCCGTTCACGGCGACCGATTGCGAAACGCCCAGCGCGCGCGTGGCCGCGACGGGGTCGTCCGACGGCGTCAGCACGCGGCGGCCGGTGGCCAGCTGCTGTTGCACGTGCAGCAGGTTGGACTGCTGGCTGTTCATCGAGGACAGGCCCTGGTGATACAGGGTGGAGGTTGCGACGCGCATGGCGTGATTCCTTCTTTTCCGGTGTTGTCAGGGATGTCCGCGATCAGCCGATGCTGACCAGCGTGTCGAAGATCGTGCTGGCCGCCTGGATGACCTTGGCGTTGGCCTGGTACAGCTGCTGGAACTTCAGCAGGTTCACGGTTTCCTCGTCCATGTTCACGCCCGACACCGACTGCTGGGCCGTGTAGATCTGGTCCGTGATGCTGTCCTGCGATGCCGACGCGATGTCGGTCGACTTGGCCTTGCTGCCCACGTCGTTGACCAGCTGGGCATACGCGTCGTTGAAGCTCGACGTGCCGTTGATGGTCTTGGCGGTCTGCAGCTTGGCCAGCTTGAGCATGTTGCCGTTGTCGGCGACCGCGCCCGTGTTGTTCGACAGCGTGAACTGGTCGCCATTCTTGGGCGTGCCGTTCAGGCTGAACGTCATGTTGTTGATCGTGATATCCGTACCCGTGGCCGTGGTGGTCACGGTAGGCGCAGGGGCCAGCGGATTGCCGGTGACGGAATCCACGATCACGTAGGCGCCACCGGTGTACGTCACCTTGACCGGATTGGTCAGCAGCGAGTAACCCGGGGTCACATTGGACAGCGACGCCTTCACCGTGCCGGTATTCTGCGTGCTGGCATCCACGCGTGCCGGCGATGCCGCGGCAATCTTGGCCGGATCGGTGATCAGCGCGTTGAAGCTCGACGCAACGTTGCGCGTCGGCTGGATCTCGAACGAGTCGTTCGGATTCATCGGTGCGCTCAGCGTGATCTTCATGCCGTCCGCGGTGAAGGTCGGCAGCGCCGGCCCCGGGAAGCTCTGCACCACCACGTTGTCGGTCTTGCGCGTCAGCGAGTACTGGCCGCCCACGAAACTCAGCGTGTAGTCGCTGGTGGTCAGGTTGCTGGCGTTGGCGATCGTCGCCGTCACCACCGAACTGGACGTGTTGTTGTTGTTCGCATAGACCACCGGCGAACCCATGGCAAACATGTCGGTGCCGATGGCGCCGTTCAGGTCGATACCGAGCTTGTGCTGGGCATTGAACGTCTGGCCGATGGCCAGCGAGATGCGGCCGATGGCGCTTTGCGCCGTGTCCAGCGTCTCGCTGCGGAAGCGCATCAGGCCGCCGATGGAGCCGCCGGTGACCGCGCCGGGTTCGGCCTCGATCGCATTCGACGTGCCCGGAATCGTGTAGGCGATGACCGTGCGGCTGGGGTCGGCTGCCGAAGCCACCGCCTTGATGTCGTACGAATCGCTGCCCATCACCAGCGGCTGGCCATTGCCCACGAACACGTTGTACGTGCCGCCGTCCTGCACCACCACCTTGGCGCCCACCAGTTCGGTCAGCTTGGCCACGGCCTGGTCGCGCTGGTCGAGCAGGTCGTTGGGAGGCTGGCCGCCGGCGGAGGCGGTCATGCGCGTGATTTCCTTGTTCAGGCTGGCGATCTGCTTGGTGTAGTCGTTGACCTGCGTGACCGACGACTGCAGCTGGGTATTGATGCCGTCCTGCAGCTGCTTGAAGTAATCGCTCGACGACTTGATCTGGCCGGCCAGTGCCTGCGCCGACGAGATCAGGCCTTGGCGCGTGGCCGGGTCCGACGGCGTGTCCGACACGGCCTGCACGGCCGCGAAGAACTTCTGCATCAGCGGCGCCAGGCCGCCCTTTTCGTCTGCCAGCAGGTTGTCGATCTGGCGGATCTGGTCGGAATACGTCGACAGGTCGTGACTGGCCGACGTGGCGCCGCGCAGCTGGCCGGTCAGGAAGCTGTCGTACACGCGCTGCACGGTGACCGTGTTCGAGCCCATGCCGTAGAAGCCCGAACCAGTGGCCTGACCGCCGGCCGACGCAATGATCGTGTTCTGGCGCGTATAGCCCGCGGTGGCCGCGTTGCTGAAGTTGTGGCCGACCGTGGTAAGCCCGTTCTGGGCGACGTTCAGGCCCGACAGACCGATATTAAACAGAGACATGTTTGTCTGACTCCGGATCGAATGGCTAGCCAGCGGCAAACGGCCGACGGCGGTGGATGTGTTGGTTATCGGCGGAAATGCGGCGCGACTTTAGCGGCGCAATGCCTTGGAGTACCCGGCATTTGTGAGCGATCACTCTCATCGAAATGCAACGCGGAAGCGCAATCAGCGCGACCGCTACACGGTCACGCTGGATGGGGAACCGGGCGGCGACGTATGCTGCTGTCATCACCGCCGGCGGCGTCAGGTCGAGACTTTCTTCATGATCCGCACGAGCTTCTCGCCGTAGGCCGGATCGGTGGCGTACCCCGCGCGCTGCAGGCCATGGGCGGCTTCCTCGGCGTTCGAGGCGGTCACCACGCCCGCATAGCGCGGGTTATTGCTGATCAGCTTCGCGTAGTCGTTGCAGGCTTCCTCATACGAGCCGTAGGCGCGGAACTTCGCGCGCACCTTCTGCGGCTGGCCGTCCACGTATTCGGTGGTCAGGATCTCGGTGGTCGGCCCCTTCCAGTTGGCGCCTGCCTTGATGCCGAACACGTTGAAGGTGCTCGAACCATCGGGATTGCGGATTTCCCGGCGGCCCCAGCCCGACTCCAGCGCGGCCTGGCCCACGATCAGCTTGGCCGGAACGCCCGAGGCGCGCGACGCCGCCATGGCCGGCTCGGCCATGCGGTTGACGAAGTTGCTGATGTGCTCCGGCGAATCGTCCGGCAACTGGCCCAGCTGCGTCTGGCCATTGCCTTGCCAGTCGGCCTGGTTCTGGTATTGGCGCAAACCGGCGGTCGGGTTCCATGCCGCGCCCGGCAGCGTGGTGCCGACTGGCGGCGGACCATCGGCGTCCGTGGCGCCGCGGCTGTCGAGCATCTGCGCCATTTGCGCGTCGCGCACGCTTGCGCCCGTGATCCCGCCGGCGCCATTCATGCCGGCCGGCAGTTGCGTGCCCGTGGCGCGCGCCAGCTGGCGAATCATGACATCGGCCAGGCCGATGCCGCGCGACGACAACTGCTGCGACATCTGCTGGTCCATCATCGACATGTAGAGCTTGGTCTGCTCGTTGTCGAAAAGGCCATCGGACGGCGTGGCGTCGCGCATGCTCTTGAGCACCATCTGCGTGAACACCGCCTCGAACTGCTTGGCAGCGGCCTGCAGCGTCGTCGCGTTGTTGCCGGCACGGGCCTGGTTCTTGAGCGACTCGAATCCCTGCGTATCCAGGGCAAACCGCTGCGAGATATCGGCCTGGCCGCCAAGCGTGTTACCCGCCGACATCAGATGATCTCCAGTTCGGCGCGCAGCGCGCCGGCGGAGCGCATCGCCTCCAGGATGGTCTGCAGGTCGGCCGGCGTGGCGCCCAGCGCGTTCAGGCCCTTGACCACGGCGGCCAGCGAAGCGCCTGCCTTGACGATCTGCAGCGAACCGCCGTCACGCTTGAGGTCGATCTGCGACACCGGCGCCACCACGGTCTGGCCCTGGCTGAACGGTGCCGGCTGGCTGATTACCGGCTGCGTATTGATGACCACCGACAGATTGCCGTGCGCAATCGCGCAGTCTTCCACGGTGACCGCCTGGTTCATCACGATCGAGCCGGTCCGCGCGTTCAGGATGACCTTGGCGGCGGCCTTGGCCGGCGTCACATCGATGCTCTCGATACGGGCCATGAAGCCCACGCGTGCGCTCGGCGTCTGCGGCATGCGAACCTGTACCACGCGGCCGTCCATCGCGGCGGCGGTGCCCGGGCCCATGTTGCGGTTGATCGCCTCGACCACGCGTTCGGCCGTGCCGAAGTCAGTGTCCTTCAGCTCCAGGTTCGTGAAGCCGTTTTCGGGCTGGAACGACGCCACCGCGCGTTCGACGATCGCGCCATTGGCGATGCGGCCCACGGCCAGCTGGTTGATCTGCACCTTGCTGCCGTTGGCCGACGCGCCCGCGCCGCCCACCAGCATGTTGCCCTGCGCGATGGCGTAGACCTGGCCGTCGGCGCCCTTGAGCGGCGTCATCAGCAGCGTGCCGCCGCGCAGGCTCTTGGCGTTACCCATCGACGACACCACGATGTCGAGCTGGCTGCCCGGCTGGGCATAGGCCGGCAAGGTGGCGGTGACCATCACGGCGGCCACGTTCTTGAGCTGCATGTTCTTGCCGGCGGGCAGCGTAATGCCCAGCTGCGACAGCATGTTGCTCAAGCTCTGCGTCGTGAACGGCGTCTGCATGGTCTGGTCGCCGGTATTGTCCAGACCGACGACCAGGCCGTAGCCCACCAGCGGGTTGTCGCGCACGCCCTGGAACGTCGCCAGGTTCTTCAGGCGTTCCGCATGCGCGGCGCCGGCGCCCAGACCCAGTACGAGCAGGAGCAGCAGGCAGGCAAAAGATACCGCGCGACCTGAGCGGGAAAGACGGCCGGGCGGGTTGCCAAAATACGAGCCTGGCTTGTGGAAAGGCATCGGAGGCAGAAACATGGCGGGATCAGTACGGTAAGACATTGAGGAAGAAACGCTGCAGCCAGCCCATGTTCTGCGCCTCGTCGATATACCCCTTCGCGGTGTATTCGATGCGCGCATCCGCCACCTGGGTGGACGGTACTGCGTTGTCGCCGGTAATCGTGCGCGGATTGACCACGCCCGAGAAACGAATGAACTCCGCGCCCTGGTTGATCGCCATCTGCTTCTCGCCGGACACCACCAGGTTGCTGTTGGGCAGCACCTCGATCACCGTCACGGTGATCGTGCCGTTGAAGGTGTTGGCGGCACTGGCGCCGCCCCCGGCCTTCAGCGAGTTGGCGCCGTTGATGTCGGCGTTCTGGCTGGTGCTGAACAGGCCGCTCAGGGCACGCGGCACCGCATTGAACGCCAGCGCGGTGCTGCCGGTGCGGTTGGCGTTGGTGGCAGAGTTCTTGCTCGCGTTGACGTTCTCGCTGATCACGATGGTGAGAATGTCGCCAACATTACGCGGCCGCCGATCCTCGAACAGCGGATTTCCCGCGTACGAGGATGCGTAGATCGAGCCCGTGGCAGGGGCCATCGCACGCGGCTCGGCGCGTGCGGTGGTGGGCATCTGCACAAGCGGCTCCCTGGGCATCATCGCGCAGCCGCCGCTTGCCAGCGCGGCCAGGCCGACGATGGCACGAACGACGAGTGGGCTGATGCGATACTGCGTGGCGGCCATGATCATTCCCGTTCTTAGCCCATCTGGCTCAGACGCTGCAGCATCTGGTCCGAGGTCTGTACCGCCTTGCTGTTGATTTCGTAAGCGCGCTGGGTCTGGATCATGCTGACCAGCTCTTCCACCACGTTCACGTTCGAAGCTTCGACGTAGTTGTTCTGCAGCGTGCCGGCGCCATTCAGGCCAGGCACCGACGTGTTCGGCGCCCCGGAGGCATCGGTCTGCACGTACAGGTTTTCACCCAGGCTTTCCAGGCCGGCCGGGTTCGGGAACGTGGCGACCTGGATCTGGCCCACCGTCGCAGCGTTGGTCGAGCCCGGCTGCATCACGGTCACCGTGCCGTCGCGTGCGATGTTCACCGACGTGTAGTTGGCCGGCAGCGTGATGGCCGGGTTCAGCACGAAGCCGCTGGACGTCACCAGCTGGCCGTTCGGATCCACCTGGAACGAGCCGTCGCGCGTGTACGAGGTGGTGCCGTCCGGCATCGTCACCTGGAAGAAGCCCTGGCCAATGATGGCCACGTCGCGCGAATTGCCCGTTTGCGTCGGGTTGCCTTGCGTGTGGATACGTTCCGTGGCCACGGGGCGCACGCCGGTACCCAGCTGCATGCCCGACGGCAGCACGGTCTGGTCCGACGACAGTGCGCCCGGCTGGCGGATCGTCTGGTACATCAGTTCTTCGAAAACCGCGCGGCTGCGCTTGAAGCCCGTGGTCGACACGTTGGCCAGGTTGTTCGAGATCACGTCCATCTGCGTCTGCTGCGCATCGAGGCCGGTCTTGGCGATCCAGAGAGAGCGAATCATGGAGTTGTCCTGGTTCGAGAGTTCGTTATGCGTGCGACGGGTGCCGCGCGCGTCATCAGTTGTTCGACAGCAGCGAATTGGCCCGCTGGTCGTTGGTATCGGTGCCCGAGATCATCTTCATCTGCATCTCGAAGCGGCGCGCGTTGGCGATCATGTCCACCATGGCCTCCACCGGATTGACGTTGCTGCCTTCGATCGCGCCGGCAATCACGCGCACGTTGGGGTCCTGCTGCAGCGCGTCCACGCCGGGACGCAGGCGGAAGTAGCCGTCGTCGCCGCGCGCCAGCCCTTCGGGCGGCGGCGTGACCACGCGCAGCTTGCCCACCTGGGCCAGGCCGTTGGCAGCCTCGCCCGGCCCGCGCGCCACGATGCTGCCATCGGTACCGATCGACACCGTCGAGCCGGGCGGCACGGCAATCGGGCCGCCGTCGCCCAGCACGGGCCGGCCGGCCGACGTCTGGAGCTGGCCGTCGGCCGACACCTGCAGCGAACCCGCGCGGGTGTAGGCCTCGGAACCGTCAGGCATCTGCACCGCCAGCCAGCCATTGCCCTGCAGCGCCACGTCGAGATTGCGGCCGGTGTAGGTCAGCGGGCCGGCCCTCATGTCGGCGCCGGGCGTGGACGCAAGCGTGAACGCCCGCGTCTGCATTTCCTGGCCTTGCACCGGGACGGCCCGGTACAGGTTCACCTGCGCCTTGAAGGCGGGCGTCGAGGCGTTGGCCAGGTTGTTCGATACCGCGGCCTGCTGGTCGAGTATCTGCTTGGCGCCCGACAGGGCGGTGTAGAGCATGCGGTCCATGGCGAGTGCTTCTGGCTAGGCGTCGATCAGATGTTCACCAGGGTCTGCAGGACGGTGTCCTGCGCCTTGATGGTCTGTGCGTTGGCCTGGTAGTTGCGCTGGGCCACGATCAGGTTTACCAGCTGGCCGGACAGGTCGACGTTCGACTCTTCCACGGCGTTGGACTTCAGCGTACCCATCGCGCCGCCTGCCGTACCCAGCAGTTCCTGGCCCGACGCGCCGGTGGCCGACCACACGTTGTCGCCTTCCGGCTTCAGGCCTTCGACGTTGCCGAACGATGCCATGGCGATCTGGCCCAGCGACTGGGTCTTCTCGTTCGAGTACGAACCGAGGATCGTGCCGTCTTCCTGCACCGAGAAGCCCAGCAGCGCGCCGGACGCATAACCGTCCTGCACGATCTTCTTCGGGTCGTTGTCCGAACCGAACTGCGTCGAGCCGGTCAGGTCCAGCGTGGCCGACATCGCGGCAGCGCCATTCTTGGGCGGCAGGGTAACGGTTGCCAGCGCGGCCGGCGTGACCATCTTGCCGCTGTTGTCGAATTCGACCGGAATGGCCGCGGGCGCGGCCGGCGTGGGGTTGCCCACGGGCGTGCCGTCCGGCAACGTCAGGTACATGTTCCAGATCGTGCCCTGGGTGTTCGGGGCGGCCGGCGTGGTGTTCGTCTTGGCGAAGTACGCGGTCAGCTGCTGCTTGTTGCCCAGCGAGTCGTACACCGTGATCGACGTACTGTAGTTGAACATCGACGAGGTCGGCGGGTTGCCCGCGCTCGAGGTAAACGCCGGGTTGGTCGGCAGCGTGCTGCGCGAATCGAGCTGGAACTGGGCCTGGATCTTGGTCGTCGGCTGCGGATTCATCTGCGCGTTGCTGATGACGATCGGTTGCGGTGCCACGCCGCCGGCGGTGGTGCCTGCCGGGTAGCCCGTCACCTGCAGGCCGGTGGCGTTCACCAGGCGGCCGTCGTCCAGGCGGTTCAGCTGGCCGTTACGCGAGTAGAACACCGAGCCGTCGGTGTTCGTCAGGCGGAAGAAGCCGTTGCCGTTGCTGATGGCCACGTCGAGGTTGCGGCCCGACGTCGAGATGTTGCCGTTGGTGAACGACTGCACGACGGCGTTCACGCGCGTGCCCAGGCCGATCTTGGAGCCTGCGTACACGTCCGCGAACTGTGCCGTCGATTGCTTGAAACCAACGGTGTTCGCGTTGGCGATGTTGTTACCGATCACGTCCAGGTTGGACGCCGCGGCGTTGAGGCCGCTTACCCCTTGACCAAAACCCATGATGTTTCCCCTAAGTAGGCTGTCGTTCGTGAAATGCCCGCGCGTATGCCCGGACCGGGTGAATCGTTATCAGGAAATGCGGCGCACGTCGTCGACGTTGGCCTTCTTGCCGTCGCCCAGTTCCACCAGCACGCCCGAGCTGTCGCCGCTGATGGCCTGCACCTTGCCGTAGACCAGCGCGACCGGCGCCACGTCCTTGCCGTTGGCGGTGGCGGCCACCTTGAAGGTGTAGTCGCCGTTTTCCACGGCGTTGCCCTGGTCGTTCTTGCCATCCCAGGCGATGTCGTGCACGCCCGCGGTCTGGCCCTTCATGTCGATGTTGCGCACCACGTTGCCGTTCTTGTCCAGCACCTGCACGGTGACGGCATCGGCCGTCGACGGAATGTCCACGCCGATCTTGCCGACGGCGCCGTCGGCCACGCTCACGGTGGAGCCCGGCACCATCACGGTCTTGCCGATCAGGCTGGCGGAATCCATGGCGCGGCTGGCGGCGGTCTGCGTCAGCAGCTGCGTCATGGTTTCGTTCATGGTCTGCAGGCCGCTCACGGTGCTGATCTGCGCCAGTTGCGACGTCAGCTGCGCGTTGTCCATCGGATTGAGCGGATCCTGGTTGTTCATCTGCGTGACCAGCATCTTCAGGAAGTTGCTTTGCAGGTCGGCGGCGCTGGCGCTGCCGCTTTGCAGGGCCTGGTTCACGCCCGAGTTGGAAGTGCTGTTGCCTACGGTGGAAGTTGCCATGGTTGTGCGGTGGATTCCGGAAGAGATTTGGTTCGGGGTGCTGCCGTTACTGACCGATGGTCAGCGTCTTGAGCATCATGTTCTTGGCGGTGTTGAGCACCTCCACGTTGGCCTGGTAAGAACGCGACGCCGAGATCATGTTGACCATCTCTTCCACCGGGTTCACGTTGGGCATCGTCACGTAACCGTTGGCGTCGGCCAGCGGATGCGTGGGGTTGTGAATCATGCGCGCGGGCGCGGAATCCTCCATCACGCCGGCCACCTGCACCCCGCCCACGTCGGACTGCCCGGGCGTGGGCGCCATCTCGAAGATGACCTGCTTGGCGCGGTACGGCTGGCCGTTCGGCGCCACGGCGCTGTCGGCATTGGCCAGGTTCGACGCCGTCACGTTCATGCGCTGCGACTGCGCGGCCATGGCCGAGCCGGCCACGTCGAAAATATTCATGGAAGCCATGGTGTCTCCTTCCTTACTGCTGGATCGCGGACAGCATCGTCTTGATCTTCGAGCTCATCACGGTGAGGCCCGCTTCGTAGTGCACCGTGTTGTCGGCAAACGCCACGCGCTCGGTGTCCATTTCCACGGTGTTTCCGTCGATGCTCGACTGCAGCGGAATGCGGTACTGCAGGTCGCGGTCGCTCGTGCTCATGGCCGGCGCCTGGGCGGGCAGATGACGCGCGGACGTGGTCGACAGCGACACGCCGTCGCGCTGCTGGTTGCCGCGCTCCACCGACTGGGCCAGCGTGCTGGCGAAGTCGAAATCGCGCGCCTTGTAGCCCGGCGTATCCGCGTGGGCGATGTTGGAGGCAATGACCCCTTGCCGCTGGGTCCGCAGGCTCAGTGCTTCCTGCTGGAAGCGGAACGCCGCATCGAGTCTGTCCATGATGTCTGCCTTTCCTGCAATGGCTTCATTTCGGGGAGAGAGCTGCCGTAGACCTGGGTATACCTGCTGGTTACCGCCGGCCGGGCTTCTTCAGGGTTGCCATCTTAGGGGCCGGGTTGTCACGCCAATCGTCTGAATAGGGCCGAGAAACCTGTGCATTTCCGGTTCGGCTTCTCGCGCGAGGCTGCCTACAATGGGTCCCACTGACTGGCATGGCCGAACGCCGCATCGCGGTGCCAGGCGGCGTCACGCAAGGCGCCCCGGTCAGCGCGCGGCACGGCTTTCATTCACGGTGGGCAGGCGGCGCGCGACGTTTACAGATGTTCAACTGTTGTGCGACGGCATCGCACGCCTGACGGGTATACGACGCCCCGGCCATCGCTGCCGTCTCCATCCTTGCTGGGATGCCCTATGAATTTCCATCGACAGGCCGTCACGCTGATGGCACTGGCCGGCATTGCGCTGGCGGGCCCGGTACTGGCCGCCGCACAGGCCACGCCGGTCGCGCCGCCGGGCGCCGCCCAGGCGCAGGCCGCCCGCAATCCTTTTGCCAACGACGACCCGGCCCGGGTTGCCGTCGAACAGTTCCTGCTGCGCCAGTCCGCGGGGCTGCCGGGCAAGGTCAGCGTGCAGGTGGTGCCGCCCTCGGGCGGCCGCGCGCCCGAATGCGTGGACCCCGAACCGTTCCTCCCCGCCGGTGCCGCGCCGTATGGGCGCGTCAACGTGGGGCTGCGCTGCGGCGGCGAACGCCCCTGGACGCGCTATATGCAGGCCCGTGTGTCAGTGCTGACTGACTACTACGTGGCCGCGCGCGCCATGGGCCCGGGCGAAACCGTCACCGTGGCGGACCTTGAATTGCGTCAGGGCGACCTGGGCGCACTGCCGCGTGCGGTGGTGACGGATGCGTCGCAACTGGAAGGGTCGGTCGTGGCCAACCGCATCGCGGCCGGCTCGCCGATGCGCACCGACCTGATCCGGAAGCCGATCGCCGTCAAGTCCGGACAGACCGTCAACGTGACCGTGATGGGCGATTCGTTCCAGCTGTCTAGCGAAGGCAAGGTGCTGACCGACGCCGCCACGGGCAATCCGGTGCAGGTGCGTCTGCGCAACGGCCAGGTGGTCAGCGGCGTGGTCCGCAGCGGCGACACGGTCGTGCTGCAGCAGTAAGCCCAAAAAGCATCAAATACGTCACTTTTTTTAGATTTTCGCAGTAACGGGAAGTTAGTCATCACACGGGCTGGGATCCCCGGAACAGCAGGAAGCAGACAGCCGTATCCACTGGCGCAGACGGACCGTGCGAGAATGCGGGCCACCGGCTCCGAGGTCGACCCGAAAACCGGCGAATCCGCCGGCAGACTGCCTAAAGTTTCCGGTGGCCAGGTCGATAACTCAGAGGAACCCAGCAAGGATTTCACCGTGAAGATCAACAACTCCACTCCGTCCCGGCCCGCCGACACTGCGGCTACCGAAGGCAACGCCCGTGCGGGCGCCAACGGTGCCACGTCTACGGACCCCTCCGCCCTGACCGGCGTGCGCGTCAGCCCCCTGGCCGCACAGGTGCGCGACATCGGTACGCGCCTGATGCAGGACAGCGATAGCGACATCGACGCCGCCAAGGTTGCGGAAGTCCGTCAGGCCATTGCGGAAGGCCGGATCAAGATCGATCCAAGCAAGATCGCCGATGGCCTGCTCGCCTCTTTGCATGAGCTGAGCCAGGGCGGTAGCCAATCCTGAACCTGACATGAGCCAAGCTGCACTGATCCAGTCCCTTTCGGTTGAAGCCAACGCCATCGCCGCTTTCGGGCGCGCCCTCTCTGAAGAGCGCGACGCCATCAAGCGGCAGGATTTCCAGGCACTGAGCGAACTGCTCGACAAGAAGGTGGCACTGGCTCAGGCGCTGACCCGCGCCTCGGCCTCCCGCGAGGCGCAGATGATCGCGCTTGGCCTGCGTGTCGGCGACGGCGGCCTGCTGGTGGGCCGCGAAGTCGAACCGGCCGTCACCGAGGCATGGCGCAAGGTGGTGTTCTTCGCCCACAAGGCCAACGACGCCAACGAACTGAATGGCGCCATCGTCAACGCCCATCTGGAATTCACGCAGGAAGCCATCCAGGTGCTGCGCCAGGGCGGCATGGGACCGAACGAGATGTATGGCCGCGATGGCAAGGCCCAGGCGGCCGCCAGCGGCGTGAGCCTGGCCGCGGGCTGAAGCGCCACCCCGCGCCGTCGGCGCGTCAGAGCCTGCCTACGTCAGGCTCGGCCATTGCCTGATCGCAAACGACAGGCATCCTCCCTACATTGACATTGAGCCACCCGCTGTTGCCTGCCCGGCGCAGCGGAGTGACGTCCGGTAACCAAAAGAATCTCCGGAGGTACAGCCATGTCATTCCTGCTCTATGTAATCGGTCTCGTGGTGCTGGTGGGCGGCATCGCCTGGGGGCTATCCGTCGCCGGCGTCGCGCACGTCTATATCGGCATCGCCTGCGTGATCGTGCTCGGCATCGGCATCATGATGGCGGTGTCGCGTACCCGCGCCAAAGATCCGTCATGATTGCCACGGCTGGCTGACACCGCCGTGGATCTCGAACGCTCAACGCCGGGGCTGGCCCGGCCCGCCCAGCCGCAGAATGTAAACATTGCGGAACATGGGCCTCGCTCTATACACTCGAAGCGTTCAGATCTCCGCACGGTGATCGCCGCCATGTTCGAGGCACTGCGAAAAACAACCAGCGCGCTGCTAGACCCCGACCGACGATTCCGGCAGGCCCGCATCTTCCACGCCACGCGTGTGGCGCTGGCTCTGCTGGTATCGATTGCGCTCACCACCGGCATCAATATCCCCCACGGCGAATGGGCCACCATTACCGTGCTGGTGGTCATCGGCGGGCTGCAGCACCACGGCAATATCCGCCGCCGGGCCGCCGAGCGCGGCGCCGGCACCCTGATCGGCGCACTGATCGGGCTATTCCTGATCATCCAGGAAACCTACTTCGGCATCCCGACACTGACCTGGGGCCTGATGGCCGTCATCTGCGGCTACTGCGCCTACCACGCCGTAGGCAAGGGCGGATACATCGCCCTGCTGACGGCGGTGACGGTGGTCATCACGGCAGGACACGGCAACCAGGATGTGTATGACGCGCTGTGGCGCACCGTGGATGTCCTGATCGGCACCGCCATCGCACTGGTCTTCTCGTTCGCATTTCCGGCGTATGCGTCATATTCCTGGCGGTTCAAGCTGGCCAGCCTGCTGCGCGCCTGCGCCGCCGTGCATGCCAAGATCGAGCGCGGCGAGCGCGACGAGAAGGAACGGCAGCAGGACATGATGAAGCTGTCGGGCCTCCTGGTGCAGATGCGCAGCCTGATTCCATCGGTGTCGAAGGAAACCCGGGTGCCGACGGCCGACCTGGAAGAGGTTCAGCACAGCGCCCGGGTCTGCATCAGCGCCCTGGAGATGCTGGCCGCCATCGACCCCGACGCCACCGAAGAAACCAGCGGCGAGCGCAATATCCGCGACCTGCTGCTGGAAATGGCGGCCGCGCTGGAAGCTGCCGACGAGACGATGGTGCACCAGCACGCCTCGCTGCCGTCGCCGCACCCCGACGATCCGTCGATCGGGCACAGCTCCCATGCCTTCCTGACGCTGCAGCTTTCGGCCGAACTGGCTCACCTGCGCGATCACCTGTCGAAGATGGCCGCGCAAACCCGGTTTCCGTACGGACGCCGCTGAATGGCCGCCGCCTCCCCTGGCGGCGCGGTGTCAGACAACATCCCCTTGCCTTGCGCGCCGCCCTCGGCCACATTGAGGGCACCCCGTCCCGGTGTGCCGCCATGCAACTCCTCGACGCCCGCATCCGCCTGGTGCTTCGGCAGCCCTGCCGTTTCCTGCTCGATGCGCTGGTCCACTTTCGCGCCAACCAGGGCCTGCTGCTGGCTGGCGCCGTGGCTTACTACGCGCTGCTGTCCATCGTGCCGCTGCTGATCCTGATGCTGATCGGGCTGTCGCAGCTGGTTGACCCTGTCGAACTGCTGGAAACCGTGGAACGCTATCTCGAATGGCTGTTGCCCGGCCAATCGCACGCGCTGGTCACGGAACTGGCCCGGTTTCTTAACAATCGCGGCGTTATTGGGTGGGTGCTGGCAATCACGATGGTTTTCTTCAGTTCGCTGGCATTCACGGTGCTGGAGAACGCGATGTCCGTGATCTTCATCCATCGCGTGGCCATCCGGCGGCGCCATTTCCTGGTGTCCGCGATCCTGCCCTACTGCTACATCCTCGTGCTCAGCGTGGGGCTGCTGATCGTGACCGTGGTGGCGGGGGGCCTGCAGACCATCGGGGAACGGCATCTGGAGGTGCTGGGCCACGACTGGTCGCTGGGCCGACTGTCCGGCTGGCTGCTATATGGGCTGGGCTTCGTGGGCGAAATCCTGCTGCTGACGTCGATCTACCTGGTGATGCCGGTCGGTCGGCTATCGGTGCGGCATGCGCTGGTCGGCGCGGTCTTTGCCGCCGTCCTCTGGGAAATCTCGCGCCATGTGCTGGTCTGGTACTTTTCGACACTTTCCCAGGTCGGCAAGGTCTATGGATCGTTGACCACGGCCATCGTGGTGCTGCTCAGCCTGGAGATCGCCGCCACGCTGCTGCTGTTCGGCGCGCAAATCATTGCCGACTTCGAGCGCGGCGGCGAGGCACCCCGGGGGGCAACCGATGGCCAAACCTTTCGCACGTGATCGCCACGACTAAAAGTCGGCAAAAGATCACACGACACTGCCAAATACCCGAGCACCTTACTCGAACTCTTCTATAAGACATAAGAATCGAGAATTTTGCAGGCTCCTGATTCCGACCTAAATTGATGAACTTGCGTGCCATTGCATGCCGAAGCCGGAAAGATGCGCAAATCGGCGATGAATGCCGCTGCATACAGCACACAAATTTCACATGAAGGAGCGTACCTCCGCCATGCAAAATCAGGCAAAATTCAAAACTTGCCCCGCACCGCGACCCGGGCGTGGCATTTTCCAAACCGAATTTGATGCGAGATAAGCGATGAGTAACCAGCAGCCCACCATCATCTACACCCTAACCGACGAAGCTCCGCTGCTGGCCACCAGTGCCTTCCTGCCTATCATTCGCACGTTCACCGGCCCGGCCGGCGTCAACGTGGTAACCAGCGACATCTCGGTGGCTGGCCGTATCCTGGGCGAATTCCCCGAATACCTGACCGAGGAACAGCGCGTGCCGGACAACCTGGCCGAGCTGGGCCGTCTGACGCAGGACCCGGACACCAACATCATCAAGCTGCCGAACATCAGTGCGTCGGTGTTCCAGCTGGTCAGCGCGATCAAGGAACTGCAGTCCAAGGGATACAAGATTCCCGACTTCCCGGAAGATCCGAAGACCGACGAAGAGAAGGCCATCCAGAAACGCTACTCGAAGTGCCTGGGCAGCGCCGTGAACCCGGTGCTGCGCGAAGGCAATTCCGATCGCCGCGCCCCGGCCGCCGTCAAGAATTACGCCCGCAAGCACCCGCACAGCATGGGCGAGTGGAGCATGGCCTCGCGCACGCACGTGGCCCACATGAAGCATGGCGACTTCTACCACGGCGAAAAGTCGATCACGCTGGACCGCGCGCGTGAAGTCCGCATGGAACTGGTGACCAAGAGCGGCAAGACCGTGGTCCTGAAGCCGAAGGTCGCGCTGCAGGACGGCGAGGTCGTCGACAGCATGTTCATGAGCAAGAAGGCCCTGCTGGCCTTCTACGAAGACCAGATGGAAGACGCGCGCAAGACCGGCGTCATGCTGAGCCTTCACGTCAAGGCGACCATGATGAAGGTGTCGCACCCGATCGTGTTCGGCCACGCCGTCAAGGTCTTCTACAAGGACGCCTTCGCCAAGCACCAGAAGCTGTTCGACGAACTGGGCGTGAACGTCAACAACGGCCTGGTGGACCTGTACACCAAGATCGAGGCGCTGCCCGAGTCGAAGAAGGAAGAAGTCATCCGCGACATGCACGCCTGCCACGAGCATCGTCCGGAGCTGGCGATGGTGGATTCGGCCAAGGGCATCTCGAACCTGCACGCACCGAACGACGTGATCGTCGACGCGTCGATGCCCGCCATGATCCGTATCGGCGGCAAGATGTGGGGCGCCGACGGCCGCACCAAGGACACCAAGTGCCTGATCCCGGAATCGACGTTCGCCCGCATCTATCAGGAAATCATCAACTTCTGCAAGACCAACGGCGCATTCGACCCGGTGACCATGGGCACGGTGCCGAACGTCGGCCTGATGGCGCAGAAGGCTGAAGAGTACGGTTCGCACGACAAGACGTTCGAGATTCCCGAAGACGGCGAAGCCCGCATCGTCGACAACGCCACCGGCGAAGTGCTGACGGCGCTGACGCAGCAGGTCGAGCAGGGCGACATCTGGCGCATGTGCCAGGTCAAGGACGCGCCGATCCGCGACTGGGTGAAGCTGGCCGTCACGCGCGCCCGCAACTCGGGCATGCCGGCCGTGTTCTGGCTGGACCCGTACCGTCCGCACGAGGCCGAGCTGATCAAGAAGGTGGAAACCTACCTGAAGGATTACGACACCAAGGGCCTGGACATCCAGATCATGTCGCAGGTGCGCGCCATGCGTTACACGCTGGAACGCGTGATCCGCGGCCTGGACACCATCTCGGTGACCGGCAACATCCTGCGCGACTACCTGACCGACCTGTTCCCGATCATGGAACTGGGCACCAGCGCCAAGATGCTGTCGATCGTGCCGCTGATGGCCGGTGGCGGCATGTACGAAACGGGTGCGGGCGGTTCGGCACCGAAGCACGTGCAGCAGCTGGTGGAAGAAAACCATCTGCGCTGGGATTCGCTCGGCGAATTCCTGGCCCTGGCCGTATCGCTGGAAGAGCTCGGCATCAAGTCGGGCAACAACCGCGCGAAGCTGCTGGCCAAGACGCTGGACGCCGCAACCGGCAAGCTGCTGGACAACGCCAAGAGCCCGTCGCCGAAGACCGGCCAGCTCGACAACCGCGGCAGCCAGTTCTACCTGGCCATGTACTGGGCCCAGGAACTGGCCGCGCAAACGGAAGACGCCGACCTGGCGAAGACGTTCGCGCCGCTGGCCAAGACGCTGACGGAAAACGAGAAGACCATCATCGGCGAACTGGGCGACGTCCAGGGCAAGCCGGTGGATATCGGCGGCTACTACAAGCCGGACGAAGCCAAGCTCGAAGCCATCATGCGCCCGAGCAAGACGCTGAACGCAGCACTGGAAGCGGTCAAGGGCTAAGCCTGATCCGACCCACCGTCATGCGGGCTGCCCGGCAGGCCGCACGACGGAGAAGCGCCCAACGAAACGCCCCGTGGCAGAAATGCCCCGGGGCGTTTTTTCTGGTCCCGGGCCCGGCAAGCTTCGCGTCGCGCCGGCCGTCAACACCGGTTCATCGCTGATGAGCGCACTGCGTCGCCGAACGGCATCACGGCTGCATGGCCCAGGCTTCGCGCGTCAGCCGGTAGAGCACATGCCGTTCGAGCCGATGGCCGGGCGGCAGCGCGGGATGATCGAAATCGCCGGCGGCGTCATGGTGCATGCCCAGCCGCTGCATCACGCGTTCGGACCGCCGGTTGATCGCCGCCGTGAACGATACGATCTCGTCGAGGTGCAGGACATCGAATCCATAGGCCAGCGATGCCCGGGCCGCTTCCTGGGCATAGCCTTGCCCCCAGTTGTCATGGCTCAGGCGCCAGCCAATCTCCACGCAGGGGCCGAAGGGCGTCTGCCATGCCGGGATGCTGAGTCCCGTAAAGCCGATGAAGGTGCCGGCCCCCGACGCGTCCTTCCGCGCCACCGCCCACAGGCCGAAGCCATGCTGCGCGTGATGGGCCACGATGCGGTCGAACAGCGCATCGCTCTGCACATCGGTCAACGTGGATGGAAAGCATGCCATGACGCGTGGATCGGCATTCATGGCGCGAAACGGCGCACGGTCTGCCTCGCACCAGGCCCGCAGCTGCAGCCGCGCCGTCGGCGCGGGCGAAGGCACGGTCATCGGGAAAGTACCTTGAAGGCGTCGTCCTGCGGGGTCATGGCTGGATCGGGTGACAGCGGAGAGACTGGAGGCGGCTATGATGGCACGACCGCCAACACGAGCACGAACACCAACACTAAAAGGAAAGGAGATACCCATGCTGGAACTGCGCCCCACGTGCGAACACTGCAACACCGCCCTGCCGCCGGCCTCCACGCAGGCCCGCATCTGCAGTTTCGAATGCACGTTCTGCGCCGATTGCGTGGACAACGTGCTCGACAACGTCTGCCCTAACTGCGGCGGCGGCTTCACGGCACGTCCCATCCGCCCGTCGCGCGACTGGAAGAACGGAAACACCGTGGGCAAATACCCGCCGTCCGCCACCATCAAGCACCGCCCCGTGGACGCCGCCACACATGAAACGTTCGCGGCCGCCATCCGCGGCGTCGCGCCGCAGGATCGGTAGCATCGGCGCCGAGATTCCGCGGCTGAAGAAGATCGCCGAGGCCGCCCATATCCAGGCGGACTGACGCCCCGCTCCGCAAATCGCGGCATCGGGCACGCAGCTTGACAAGTCCCAGCCTTTCGGCGCAGCATTAACGGAACAACGTTCTAAACAATAGAACCAAGATTGTTAGATGCTGCAGGAGACTCCATGACACGCCGCGCCTTCCTGGGTGCCGTTGCGCTGGCCGCCGCCAGTGCAATCGCCCCTGTCCACGCCATTGCCGCCGATACCTTCCCGTCCAGGCCGATCACCGTGATCGTGCCGTACGCCGTGGGCGGCTCGGCAGACCTGATTAGCCGCCTGGTGACCACGGGCATGAGCGCCAACGGCACCAGCACGGTGGTGGACAACCGCACCGGCGGGGGCGGCGTGATCGGCTGGAGCACCGCGGCGCGCGCCAATCCGGACGGCTACACGCTGCTGACCACGGAGATGTCCTACGCCATCGCGGCCACGCTGCAGCCCAAGCTGCTGCCGTTCGATCCGAAGACCGCCTTCCGCCATATTTCCGTCGTCGCATCGGTGCCGCACGTGCTGGTGGTCAATCCCAACGTGCCCGCCAAGACCGTGCAGGAGTTCGTCGCACTGGCCAAGGCCAACCCGGGCAAGTACTACTATGGTTCGGGCGGCAACGGCACCAATACCCATCTGGGCGGCGCGCTGTTCAACAGCGTGGCTGGCATCAACCTGGTTCACGTGCCGTATCGCGGCGCCGGTGCCGCGCTGCAGGACGTGATGGGTGGCCAGATCCAGGCGCTGATCACATCGCTGCCGACAGCACTGCAATACATCAAGAGCGGCAAGCTGCGTGCGCTGATGCTGGCCAACGATGTGCGCTCGCCCGTGCTGCCAGACGTGCCGGCCGCGCCTGAAGTGGGCATGCCAAAGATGGTGATGAAATACTGGGTGGCGTTTTCGGCCCCGGCCGGCACGCCGCAGCCCGTGATCGACCGCCTGAGCAAGGACATCGTGGCCGCCGTCAACACGCCACAGGTCAGGAAGCAGTTGCAATCGCAAGGCCTGGACCCGGAAGGCAGCACCCCCGCGCAGGCGACCAAACTGGTCGACGACGAGATCAAACGCTGGGCCGCCGTGATCAAGGCCGCCAACATCAAGGCAGACTGACATCGCCATGTGGAACGTCAACTTCACGCCGCCACAAATCATTGAAGCGCGCGTGCTCACGCGCATGCCGGACCCGCTGCGGCTGCCCCAGCGCAGCGCCTGGGCCGACGCGAACAAGCCCGGACAGATCGCCGACAGCTTCCTGGAAGGCCCCACCTTCGACCGCGACGGCAACCTGTACCTGACCGATATTCCGCACGGCCGGCTGTTCCGCATCACACCGGACCTGCAATGGCAACTCGTCGGCGATACCGGCGGCTGGCCGAACGGCATCGCGCTGCATCGCGACGGCAGCCTGTGGATTGCCGACTATCGTCGCGGCATCCTGCGAATGACCCCGGGCCAGGGCGATGTCGAAGTGGTGCTGGGCCATCGCAATTCGGAGAGCTTCAAGGGCGTCAACGACCTGACGTTCGATGCGCAGGGCAACCTGTATTTCACCGATCAGGGCCAGACCGGCCTGCACGACCCGTCCGGGCGCGTCTACCGCCTGCGTCCCTCCGGCCAGCTCGACCTGCTGCTGTCCAACGTGCCGAGCCCCAACGGCATCGTCATCGATCCGTCAGGCCGCTTCCTGTTCGTGGCCGCCACGCGCGGCAACGCGGTATGGCGCATGCCGCTGTTGCCCGACGGATCGGTGTCGAAGGCCGGCGCCTTCCAGACCTTCTTCGGCACCAGCGGCCCAGACGGCCTGGCGATGGATGCCGACGGCCGGCTGGTCGTGGCGCATGCCAGCCTGGGCGGCGCGTTTGTCATCGACGCGCACGGCTGGTGTACCCATTTCGTGCGCAGCCCGCTGGGCGGCACGGTGACCAACGTGGCATTCCGGCCCGGCACGAACCGCCTGGTCATGACCGAATCGGCCAGCGGCTCCGTACTGGAAGCGGAGTTGCCAGGGGTGGGGGCGGCGTTGTTTGGGGATGGCGCAACGGCTTAGTGCTGCCGCCCGAGCGCCTGGCCCACAGAAATGGCCGGGCGCCGCGAAGGCTCAGAACTCCACCATCGCGAAGTCTTCCTTGCCGACATCGCATTCCGGGCAACGCCAATCGTCCGGAATGTCTTCCCAGCGCGTGCCGGGCGCGATGCCGTCTTCGGGCAGGCCAGCGGCCTCGTCGTAGACCCAGCCGCAGATGATGCAGACCCACTGCTTGAACTCGGCCTCCGCTGCGGCCGCCGCCGGCTGCTTGTCCGATGTGGGGGCTGCCTTGGATTCCGGCACCGCCGGCCCTTCGAGACTGAACACCAGCGGTGCGGCGGTGCCTTGGGTGGCCTGGGCCAGATGCGCCTGCAGGCGTTCGAGCAGCGCCTGCGCCTCATCGATCGACAAATCCAGCCAATAGGGGTCGCCGGCGGCGTCGTTCAGGCGTTGCGGGGGAAACTGGATTTCGACGGAAGTGCCTTTCTGGTACATGCGGGAGGGGGCTGTGGAAACTTGAGGGCGTGAGAAGCAAACAGGCCCCATCTGGGGCCTGATCGCCAAACTTCAAGTCTTTGGTGGACGCCGTGCCGTGTCCGGCTCACAGCCTTGCTGGCGTCGCCCCCACTGGCAACGCCGCACAAGCCACCCGGAACACATTGCCCTCAGGGTCTTGCAGCACGATTTGCCATTGTCCATAGTACGTGGCAAACGCCGGCTTGATCACGGCGCCGCCCAAGGCTTCAACGGACCTGCCGGCATCGTCCACGCGTGCCGGTGTTTCCACCATGAAGGTCGCATAGGCAATGACCGGGGAGACACATCCCGGCGTTGGACGCCGATCCGCCATTCCCAGCAGCTCATACGCCGCCGCCGCATTGAACCCCAGCTGAAACGTTGGCGTTTCCAGTGCGCGGTAGATAGCCGACCGGCTCTGTACGGCCTCGGGGAGGTCGAGCATCTGCCGGTAGAACGCACACTGCGCGTCGATATCGCGGCAGAGCAGGTTGAACCACAGCTTCATGCGGGCACCTCTGGTACATAGGTCTTCCGGTACATCTCGGTCAGATGTTCTCCGGCCGTGCAGGGCGCAAAGCGCGGCGTCTCGCCGTCTTGCAGGGTGCCAGGCACCGGCTCGATGCGGGCCAGGTAGTCAGGCTCGTAGAAGAATGGAATCGAATAGCGTGGCGCGCCGCCGGAGTGGACGTTACGCACGCGGTGGGGATTCGAGTGGTAGCGGCCGTTGGTCCAGCGGGGCACCATGTCGCCCAGGTTGACGACAAAGCAGCCGGGCATCGGCGTGGCCGGCACCCAGTCGCCATTCGGCATCTGGACTTCGAGCCCGCCATGCGCGTCCTGCGCCAGGATCGTTACGGCGCCCCAATCCGTATGCGCCCCCGCGCCAAAGGTGCGCGCGTCGGCATTGGCGGGATGCGCGGGATAGCGAATCATGCGCAGCGTCACCATCGGGCTTTCGCTGGTGTGGTCGAAATAGTGCTCCGGCAGATCGAGCGAGAGGGCCATCAACTGCATGAGCCTGCGCGACAGCACGAGCATCGCGTCGATATAGGCCTGGCACTGCGCCGGCGCCTGCGGCAGTTCCCGGGGCCACTGGTTATGGCCGTAGGTCTGATATCCGGCCTTCACGTAAGGATGATCGTCCGGATAGGCCATGCCGCAGTAGAAGCTCTCCTTCAGATCGGGCCTGGCTGCGGCATCGAGCCGTTGGTCGCCGAGGTTTTCGAAGCCGCGCATGGTGGGCGAATTGGCCATGGCCAACGCGCGTCGCGTGGCAACCGGAAGGTCAAGCAGCGCCTGGGCCAGCGAGAATTGCCGGGCGACCATCTCCGCCGCCACGCCGTGATGGCGGACATAGAAGAAGCCAGACGACATGGCTGCGGCACGGAATGCCTGCGCCACCTCGGCGCTGCGCGCGCCACCAGGAAGCAGCGCATCGGTGAGATCGATGACAGGAATCGACATGGGCGCTCCGCGTCAGGCCTTGAGCTTGCGATCCGCCGCCGACGGCAGGAACTGATCGGTCCAGATGTCGCTGACGGTCATGCCCGGCTTGATGCCGAACGCACCCACGGTCTCGTCCACCGTGGCCTGCAGCCGCGACGGCGTGGCCGCGCCCCATCCGTCGCGCAGCGTATCGGCCGTACGCATTGCACCATCGACGATCAGCTTCAGCCGCTCGAACTCCAGCGTCTGGTCGGCCAGCGGCTCACGGGCCTTGACCGCCGCCGCGCCGGCCTTCGGGTCCGCCATGGCTTCGATCCAGCCGCGCGTCGACGCCTTCACGAATGCCTTCATGGCCTCGGGCTGTTCGGCCATGCTCTTGCGATTGGCCACCAGACCGTTGCCATACGATTTCATGCCGTAGTCCGAAAAGCGGAACACCGTCAGCTTCTCGGGCCCCATGCCACGCGCCTTCAGGTTGAGCAAGCCCGTAAAGTAGAAGTAGGCCGCGGCGTCGAAATCCCCCTTCACAAAGCGCGTGTCGCCAATATCCGGGGTGACGCTTTCCCACTTGACCGTCGACGGATCGAAGCCCTGCGCCTTGGCGAACACCGGAAACAGCTTGCGCGACGCATTGAAAGGTTGGCCGAGAATTGACTTTCCGGCCAGGTCGCCCGGCTTGTCGATGCCGCCGCCCTTGCGCACGATCACGGCGTTCGGGTTCAGGTCGTACTGGATGGCCACCGCCTTCAGGGCAGACGCCGGGTTGGCCGCGTTGAATTCGATCATCGCCGCCAGGTCGGCCGATGCACAGTCGTAGGCACCGCCGGCCACCAGGCTGATGGCCGAAGCCGATCCGTTGCCGGTATCGATCACGACATCCAGCCCGGCGTCCTTGTAGTAGCCCCGCTGCAGCGCCAGCAGGAAGCCCGCGCCCGAGGCTTCCACCTTCCAGCCAAGGTTGAACTTGAACTTCTGCAGCGACCCGGTGGCGCGCACGATGGCCGGCGCGGCGAACAGCGACGAAATGGCGGTGGCGCCAGTGGCGCGCAGGAAGGAACGACGGCGCATGGAGAGCTCCGGAAACAGATGTGTGGGCACATTGGCGAGCAATTTCCGGGCGGCGCGCGGCCGCTGAACGCTTCTACTCTCCGTTGTCCTGTCCAGCACGTTCCGTGCCATCCGTATTCACGCATTTGGCGCGCGGATTGCACCGGGATGCGCCCATGCGAAGGCCGGCATGCGCCGGGACGGCGCACAGCGCCGCCTCCAAGGCCTTCCACTGCCACCAGACAAGCGGAACCCGATTGAACATGGCCACCCAGGACCCAATGCCGCCATGAATCCACTGAAGGAGCTCCATCCCGTCCTGATGAATTGCCTCCGGGCTGCCCTCGATCCACAGCAGGGGTTCGTGGTGGAACGTGCGATTGCGCAGATGCCGTATCCGGTTGACGATCCCCGAGATGGTGGCGCGCTTGCGTCGCGCTTTCGGACAGTGCGGAAAGGCCTTGCGAATTCGCGGCCAAAGACTTGCATGGAATTCGGCATTGAACAAAGTCGACCAGAACCCGAATGTCAGCTCGGCGACAATCTTGTCAGGAGTCGGCACCTCGTTCCTGATGGTCAATTTGCGACGCGCCTGTGATATGTACTTGAGTTGCTGTTGAAACTGCAAATCATCCCGCCAGCATTCCCACCAGTCATCACGACGATGATGCTGGCAAAGCTGCCTGTGCACGGCGTTACGCAGCGCGATCTCGAATGTGCTCAGGAATGGTGTCAGTGCCTCAGACAGCAACAGATTGAGATGGTAGGCGGCCATGGCGAATCTCTCGTTGCCATGACATCTTGCCTTGTACCGTCCCACCCTCGCGGCGGAAAAGATGCTCTCCAGTTCAGTCCACTCCACTGTCAACCTCGTCGTCAGCCAGTACAAGCCATTGAATCATCGACAACGATTGAAATCCATGAGACAGCGGCGCATAATTGCCCCGCTGCCCTAATCTGTCCACTCCCGGATGTACATGCCGGTGATGACTCTAGGTCCGATCGGCCCGCCTCGCGCGGGCCAACTTATTTGCGCGGAAGCGTCGCGCCTCGAGCAATGGTCGCGGCTCCGCAATGGCTTCCCCGGTTCGGCACCCTCCGCAACCTTTGCGTACCATGTCCGCCATGACTACCTCCGCCCCCACCCCTTCCGCCCCGCGCATCGCGGTCATTGGCGCCGGCATCGTCGGCAGTTGCATCGCGCTGACGCTGCGAAAGCGTGGCGCCACGGTGACGCTGATTGACCGGGAGGGGCCGGCCAGTGGTTGCAGCTATGGCAACTCGGGGGCGATCAGCGTCAGTTCCATTGCGCCGCTGGCCATGCCCGGCGTGCTGGCGTCGGTGCCGAAGATGCTCGCCGATCCGGACAGCCCGCTGCGTCTGCCGCTCGGCTATCTGCCTGCCGCCATGCCATGGCTCACGCGCTTCGTACTGTCTGCCACCCCGCAGCGGGTCGAACGCGCCGCCGCCGCGCTGGCGGCGCTGCATGCCGGGGCTGTGGACAAGCACGAGGCGCTGGCACGCGACATCGGCGTGCCCGAGCTGTTCATGCGCCGCGGCCACTTGCATCTGTATCCCAGCGCCGCGGCGCTGCAGGCCGATGGCGCGGCGTGGCAATTGCGGCAGCGGTTCGGCTTCCGCTTCGAGACGCTCGATCGCGCCGGCATCGATGCGCTGGAGCCCGGCGTGGCGGCGCGCTATCAGGCGGCGATCTACCTGGCCGATCACGGCACGATCCTGAACCCCGCGCGCTATACCCGTGCGATTGCCGATGCGTTCGTGTCGCGCGGCGGCCAGCTGGTGCGTGACGATATCCAGCGGATGACCTCGGGCGCCGATGGCTGGACGCTGCACGGGGCCAACGGCACGCATGCCGCCGACCACGTGGTGGTGGCGGCCGGCGCCTGGTCGCGTCGCCTGCTCGATCCGCTCGGCGTGCGGCTGCAACTCGAAAGTCAGCGCGGCTACCACGTGCAGTTCACCGGCATGCGCGACGTGGTAACGCGCACCGTTGTGCTGACTGACCACAAGATCTTCGTCACGCCAATGGAAGACGGGCTTCGGGTCGGCGGCACGGTCGAGATCGCGGGCTTGAAGCGGCCGCCTGATCCGCGCCGTGCCGCCAGCCTCGAACGGATCGCACGAGAGACCTTCCAGGGCCTGGCGAACAGCCCCGTGACCACCTGGATGGGGCATCGCCCCTGCATGCCCGACTCGGTGCCAGTGGTCGGCCAGGCCGCCGGCCACCGGGGCTTGTGGCTTGCCGTCGGCCACGGCCATCTGGGGCTGACCGACTCCATCCCCACGGCCGAACGCATTGCCGACGCATTGCTTGCCGTGTGAAGCTCAGGGAAATCGCTAGATTCGGCCGCCGCCAGCTAGTTATACAGTAGAACAATCCGGCGGCGGCGCCGGGGAGGAAACACATGAAGATCGCGATCGCCGGCGGTGGTATCGGCGGGCTCACGCTTGCCCTGCTCTGTCATCAGCAGGGATTCGATGTCGAAGTCTGGGAGGCCAGCGAACAACTGCGGCCGCTGGGTGTCGGCATCAATCTGCTGCCGCATGCGGTGCGCGAGCTGTCGACCGTGGGCCTGCAGGACGATCTGGCGCGCATCGCTATCGAGACCTCTTCACTGTCTTACTACAACAAGCTCGGCCAGCCGATCTGGCATGAGCCGCGCGGGCGCGCCGCCGGCTACGACTGGCCGCAGTTTTCGGTACATCGCGGCGAGTTCCAGATGCTGCTGTACCAGACCGCGCTGGCCCGTCTTGGTGCCGATCGCGTCCACACCGGCCACGCGCTGGAGTCGATTGCCAGCACTGGCGGCAATGGCGAGCCGGCGCGCTTTACGCTCCGGCGCCGCAGCGACGATGCCCTGGTCGAAGCCAGCGCCGACGTGCTGGTGGGCGCCGACGGCATCCATTCCGCCGTGCGCCGCCATTTCTACCCGACCGGCGATGCCCCCCGGTTCTCGCGCCGGCTGCTGTGGCGTGCCACGACCGACGCCGCTCCCTATCTCGACGGCCGCTCGATGTTCATGGCCGGCCATCAGGACCAGAAGTTCGTGGCCTATCCGATCTCCGAGCCGCTACGCGCCCAGGGCCGGTCACGCATCAACTGGATTGCAGAACTGCGCGTACCCGACGACTATCCGGACACCCCACCGCGTAGCGACTGGAACCGCCAGGTCGACAAGTCAGTCTTCCGGGCGGCGTTCGAGCATTGGCGCTGGGACTGGATCGACATCCCCGCACTGATCGATGCCGCTCCAGCCATCTATGAATTTCCGATGGTCGACAAGGACCCCTTGCCGCGGTGGACGTTCGGCCGCGTCACGCTGCTGGGCGACGCGGCGCACCCGATGTATCCGATCGGTTCGAACGGCAGCGCGCAAGCCATTGTGGACGCCCGCTACCTGACCGACTGCCTGCTGGCGGAGCCCGACCTCGACTACGCGCTGCGCGAGTACGAGGCCGAGCGGCTGCCGCGCACGGCCGGCATCGTGTTGCGCAACCGCATGAATGGGCCCGAGCAGGTCATGCAGCTGGCCGAAGTCCGTGCGCCGCAAGGCTTCGCCCGCATCGACGACGTGATTCCGCGCAGCGAACTCGAAGCCATTTCCCAACGCTACAAGACGCTGGCCGGCTTCGGGCAGCAGCAGCTGCAGGCCCGAAAGCCATAAGCCGCCAGCCATCAGCCTTCAACAGAACAAGACTGCAGGAGACCTCGCCATGCCCCAGTTCCGTACGCCTCGCGCCAGCCTTGCGCTGGCCGCGCTAGCCCTCGCCCTGGCCGCCGGCGCCGCGCGGGCCGACGTGACCGTTGGCGTCAGCATCGCGTCCACAGGGCCGTCGGCGTCGCTCGGCATTCCGCAGAAGAACACCATGCCGTTCCTGCCAACGTCGATTGCCGGCGAAACAATCCACTACATCGTCATGGACGACGGATCGGACCCGACACAGGGCACCAAGATCGCCCGTCGCTTTGTCACCGAAGACAAGGTCGACATCATTCTGGGGTCGTCCGCCGTGGCGCCTTCGATTGCCATCTCCGAAGTGGCCGATGAAAGCCAGACCGTGCAACTGGCGTTCTCGCCCATCGAACTGAAGCCGGGCCGGGGTGCATGGACGTATCGGCTGGCACAGCCGGTGCGGCTGATGGCCGATGCGGTGGCTGGCGCCGCCAAGGCGAACGGCGTGAAGACCGTCGCCTTCATCGGCTTTGCCGATGCCTACGGCGAGACCTGGCTCAAGGAGTTCACCTCGGCCGCGCAGGCCAACGGCATTCGCGTGATCGCCACCGAACGCTATGCCCGTTCCGATACCAGCGTCACGGCCCAGGCGCTGAAGCTGATGGCCGCCCGTGCCGACGCCGTGCTGATTGCGGGGGCCGGCACCGGCGCCGCGCTGCCGCACACCACCTTGCGCGAGCGCGGCTATACCGGGCCGATCTACCAGACCCACGGTGCGGCCACGCGCGACCTGATCCGGATCGGCGGCAAGGCCGTGAACGGCGCGATCCTGCCGGCCGGCCCGGTCATCGTGGCCGAGCAGTTGCCGGCGTCCAGCCCTGTCAAGAAGCCCGCCATGGACTACGTGACGCGCTACGAAAAGCAGTATGGCCCCGACACCCGCACGCAGTTCGGCGCGCATCCCTACGATGCCGGCCTGGTTCTGCAGCGCATCGTGCCGGTCGCGCTGAAGAAGGCCAAGCCCGGCACGCCGGCATTTCGCAAGGCGCTCAAGGACGCCCTGGAAAGCGAGCGCGACATCGTGGTATCGCACGGCGTGCTGAACTACACCGCCGAGGACCATTTCGGATTCGACCAGCGCGGCCGCGTGCTGCTCACCATCGACAACGGCAACTGGAAGCTCGTCAAATGATTCCCGCCTCCCCGGCCATCGCACTGCCCACACTGGAACCCATTGCCGACTTCCGCCTGCAGGTGGCGGCCCCCACCGAGGTGGGCGTCACGGCGCTGGGCCAGCGGCGCGTGATCCCGATCCTGTCGGGCACGGTGCGCGGGCCGCGCCTGAACGGGCGCATCCTGCCGGGCGGTGCCGACTTCCAGCTGATCCGTCATGACGACGGCAGCGACGTCACCACCGCCGATATTGAAGCGCGATACGTGCTGGAAACCGACGACGGCGCACGCATCTACATCGTCAATGCCGGCGTGCGCACCGGCAGTGCCCACGTGATCGCGCGGCTCAACCGGGGGGAGCAGGTGGACCCGTCCGAGATCTACTTCCGTACCGCGCCGCGCTTCGAAACGGCCGCGCCGCAGTATCGCTGGCTGATGCAGCACCTGTTCGTAGCGGCCGGCGCGCGTTACCCGGATCGCGTCGCGCTGCGTTATTTCCTGGTCAACTAGGCATGGCGCCGCCCCGCAAACCGCGCGACACGCTGGCGCCCGACCCCAACGGCAGCCACTTCGAACCGCACCTGCCAAACGTCGACTATGGCGTACTCGACTCGCTGATCGGATACGCGATTCGTCGGGCGCAGATTCGCGTGTACGAAGACTTCGTGGCATCGCTGGCCGCGTGGAACATCACGCCACCGCGTTTTTCGGCGCTGCAGATCATCGCGCGCAATCCGGACCTGAAGCTCACCGAGCTGGCCCGGATCCTGGGCATTGCACGTTCCGGTGCCGTGTTGCTGGTGGACACGCTGGAGTCGATGGAACTGGTGAAGCGGTTGCCGTCGCCCACCGACCGGCGCGCGTTCGGCCTGGTGCTGACCGAGGCCGGCCGCGACACGCTACAGGAGGCCACCGCCGCCGTATGCGCGCACGACGCGCGCATGGCGGCGGGGTTGTCCGATGCAGAACGGACCGTGCTGAAGGGGTTGCTGGAGAAGCTCGGACGGTAACTGCCTGGGGTGGCTAGGCCACCACCGGCATGCCTGTCAGCAGCTTGTCCAGCGTTGCCGGATAGTCGCGCACGCGCACGCCGGTGGCGTGATACACGGCATTCAGCACCGCAGCCGCCACGCCGCAGATGCCCAGCTCGCCCACGCCCTTGGCCTTCATCGGCGACGAGACCGGATCGGTTTCATCGAGGAAGATCACTTCCTGGTGCGGGATGTCGGCGTGTACCGGCACCTCGTAGCCAGCCAGGTCGTGATTGGCAAAGAAGCCCACGCGCTTGTCGACGTGCAGGGCCTCCATCAGCGCCGCGCCCACGCCCATCGTCATCGCCCCGATCACCTGGCTGCGCGCCGACTTCGGATTCAGGATCCGCCCAGCCGAGCACACGGCCAGCATCCGCTGGACGCGTACCTCGGCCGTGGCCAGGTCCACGGCCACTTCCACGAAGTGTCCGCCGAAGGTGGATTGCTGGTATTTCTTGCCGAGGTCGCCGAACTCGATCGAGTCCTCGACCGACACGCCCGCGAACTGCGCCAGCGGCACGCTTCGCCCCCCGGCGCGCACCTGGGCCCCCTCGAATACCGCGTCTTCGGCCTTCAGGCCGGCGCGTTCGGCAATGGTCTGGCGCAACTTCGCGCAGGCCGCATAGACACCGGAGGTGGAACTGTTGCCGCCCCACTGGCCGCCCGAGCCGGACGACACCGGGAAGGCCGAATCGCCCAGCCGCACCACCACGCGGTCAAGCGGCACGCCCATCATTTCCGCAGCGGTCTGCGCGATGATCGTGTAGCTGCCGGTGCCGATATCGGTCATGTCGGTTTCCACCAGGACCATCCCGCTCGAATCGATGCCGACCCGCGCGCCCGACTTGGTCACCAGGTTGTTCCGGAACGCGGATGCCATGCCCATGCCGATCAGCCATTGGCCTTCGCGCATCGACCCCGGCTGCGGGTTGCGACGGCTCCAGCCAAAACGTTCCGCCCCCAGACGCAGGCATTCCACGAAGTGGCGCTGCGAAAACGGCCGCTCGGGCTTTTCCGGGTCCACCTGTGTGTCGTTGAGGATGCGGAACTGCACCGGGTCCATGCCCAGCTTCACCGCCATCTCGTCGATGGCGATTTCCAGCGCCATCAGGCCCGGTGCCTCGCCAGGCGCGCGCATGGCATTGCCTTCGGGCAGGTCCAGCGTTGCCAGCTGCATCGATGTCATGCGGTTGGCGCCGGCATAAAGCAGGCGCGTCTGCATCACGGCGGTCTCGGGCTGGCCGCCTTCGAGATCGCCAGACCAGCTCTCGTGGCCAATGGCCGTGATCCTGCCGTCGCGGTTCGCACCGATGCGGATGCGCTGGATCGTCGCGGGCCGGTGCGTGGTGTTGTTCGGTATCTGCGGCCGCGTCAGCGCCACCTTGACCGGCCGGTGTACGGCGCGCGCACCCAGCACAGCCAGCAGCGATTCGGCGCGCAGGAACAGCTTGCCGCCGAAGCCGCCGCCGATGAACGGCGAGACAATGCGCACCTTTTCCTTCGGGATGCCCAGCGTGGTCGCCATATCTTCGCGGGCCCACGCCACCATCTGGTTCGATGTCCACACCGTGACCTCGTCGCCGGACCAGGCCGCCATCGACGCATGCGGCTCCATCATGCAGTGCGACTGATCTGGCGTGGTGTAGCGGGCATCCAGCTGCACGGGGGCCGCGGCAAAGGCGCCAGCGAAATCGCCCACGGACGTATCTGGAATCGCGTCCTTCTTCGGCTTGCTGGCAAAGCAGCACGCGGCCTCCAGGTCGAAGTGGCCTTTCTCCGGCGCGTAGTCCACGCGAATCAACTGCGCGGCGGCGCGGGCCTGCTCGAACGTGTCGGCCACCACCAGCGCAATGGCCTGGTGATAATGCTGGATCTCGGGGCCGCCCAGCAGTTTGGCGGTATTGCGCTTGGCCTTGCCCAGCTTGCCGGCGTTCTGCGCGGTAACGATGCCCAGCACGCCCGGCGCGCGGCGCGCGTCGTCCAGATGCATGGCCCGGATGCGGCCCTTGCCGATGCCGGCGCTCACGACGTAGCCATAGGCAGGGTTCGGCGCCACGTCATGCCATTCGTAGGCATAGGTGGCTGTGCCGGTGGTCTTGCGCGCGCCGTCGATACGGTCCACCGCCTGGCCGACCACGCGGCCCGTGTCGATGGGATTGGTAGTGGCGGGTGTGTCGAATTTCATGGCTTGGCCCCGTTTGCCTGCGTGATCACGGCGGCCAGCGTGCGCCGCACCAGTTGCACCTTGAACGCGTTGTCGGGCTGCGGCGACGCACCGTCCAGCAGCCGCTGCGTCACGGCCGTGGGCCCGTGCGGCAATTCCGCATCGGCGGCATCCGTGCGCCACGGCTTGTGGGCCACGCCGCCGAGCGCCACGCGCCCGGTGCCGTCCGGCTGCAGGATGGCGGCCACCGAGACCAGCGCGAACGCGTACGAGGCCCGGTCGCGCACCTTGCGATACAACTGCGCGCCGCCCACCGGCGGCGGCAGTGTCACCGCGGTAATCAGTTCGCCCGGTTCCAGCGCCGTTTCGATGTGCGGCGTATTGCCCGGCAGACGATGGAAATCGGCGATCGGGATCACGCGCTGCTGCCCGCCGGGGCGTACCGTCTCCACGCTGGCATCGAGCACGCGCATGGCCACTGCCATATCGCTGGGATGCGTGGCGATGCACGCGTTGCTACCGCCGATCACGGCCAGCTGACGGCTGAATCCGCCAATCGCCGCGCAGCCGCTGCCCGGCTGGCGCTTGTTGCACGGCTGGGCCGTGTCGTAGAAATAGGGACAGCGCGTGCGCTGCAGCAGGTTGCCCGCCGTGGTGGCGCGATTGCGCAACTGGCCCGACGCGCCCGCCAGCAGCGCGCGCGACAGGACGCCGTAATTGCGCCGCACGCGCGGATCGGCGGCCAGGTCGGTATTGCGCACCAGCGCGCCGATACGCAGGCCGCCTTGCTGCGATGGCTCTATCTTGTCCAGCGCAAGGCCGTTCACGTCGATCAGATGGGTTGGCGATTCGATGCCAAGCTTCATCAGGTCGAGCAGGTTGGTGCCACCGGCGATAAAGCGGGCACCGGGTGTCTTCATGGCAGCCGCCGCCGCGTCCGCGGGCGTGGCCGCGCGCTCGTAGGTGAACGGGTTCATGTCTGGCTCCCCGCGACCTCGGTGATGGCGTCGAGGATATTCGAGTACGCGCCGCAGCGGCAGATATTGCCGCTCATCCGCTCACGGATCTCGCCGGGCGACAGTTGCGGCCGCGTGTTCAGGTCGGGCGTGACGTGGCTCGGGATGCCGGCGCGCACCTCGTCGAGCACGGCAACGGCCGAACAGATCTGGCCCGGCGTGCAATAGCCGCACTGGTAGCCGTCATGCTTGACGAAGGCCACCTGCATCGGATGCATGTTGTTCGGCGTGCCGAGTCCTTCCACGGTGGTGATTCTGGCACCCTCGTGCATGACGGCGAGGGTCAGGCAGGAATTGAGGCGCCGGCCGTCGACGATCACGGTGCAGGCGCCGCACTGGCCGTGGTCGCAGCCCTTCTTGGTGCCGGACAGGCGCAGATGCTCGCGCAGCGCGTCGAGCAGCGTGGTGCGCGTGTCCAGCGTCAGCGAGCGCGGTTGCCCGTTGACGACAAATGATACGTTCGAAGCCACCGGCTTGAGGGCGCCGGGGCTGACCCGCGATGGCGGCGCGGTGGCGGTGGCGGCACCGGCAGGCAAGGCGGCGGCGCTCACCGACGCCGCGCCTGCCATCACGAATTCCCGCCGCGAAAGCTTGATGTCGCTGAAATCTTCCATGTCGTTGGATCCTTTCTGGCTGACAGATGACGGACAGAGGACGGCAACGTGGCGAGACTTGCACGTAGGAATTACATGGCGCCAGCGGGCATGGCAGACACAATGCCGCCAGGGATATGCACGGGAATACCGCGCAGGGGACGAATGTAGCGCTTGCCGCACGTTGCTTGGGCGGAAAGGCGCAGGAAGCGTGCCACCGGCCGCGCGGGGACAGCGGCGAGGGGAGATTGCAGGGGATTCGCCGGAAGTATCGGCGTGGATCTGCGGGCCCGGGACAGGCCGTGGCGCTCAGCGGTAGCTGACGGTCACCTCGTTGCTGCGGCCCTGGAGCATTGGCGTGAGTCCGCCCTGGCCCGGTACGCGATAGGCAAAGACAAAGCCCTTGGTGGCATCGTCGCCGACGAAGGCGTCGGTCTTGCCCTCGGCGCCCGCCAGCAGCACGCAACGGTCGGCATTGCACAGGTATGCCTGCAGGTCGACGGGCGGGGTGCGCGTGAAGCTGTAGCGCCAGCGCACCGAAGTAATGCGGCCCATGGCCTGCGGCATCGTGGCCAACGGCACCACGGGCGAAGACAGCGCACGCTGGCCCTTGTTCGTGATCTGCGGCCCCACTGACGATGCCGTCCACGCAAAGCGCGAGCCGGTCAGTTCATAGGTGGCCTTCGTAAAGACCGGCGCATAGGTCTGCGCGTGGGCCGCCGCCGGGCCCATCGCGCACACCACCGCCAGGACCAGGGCGCGCCGCATCACAGCATCCCGCGCAACTGGGTGCGCAGGCGTCCGATGGCCTGGCTGCGGATCTGGCACACGCGCGATTCGGTCACTTCCAGCACCGCGCCGATTTCGCGCAGGTTCAGTTCCTGGTCGTAGCACAGCGACAGCACCAGCTTTTCGCGCTCGGGCAGTTTGTCGATGGCGCGGATCAGCGCCTCGCGCATGCCCGATTCCATCAGCACGGTCAGCGGATTGCCGTCGTCGGTGACGCCCAGGTGGCGATCGAGGAAGTCCTCCTCGCCCGAGCGTTCGAAGTCTTCATAGTGCAGCAGCTGGCAGCCATAGACCTCGTTCAGCAGCTCCTGGTATTCCTCGAGCGGCATCTCCAGTTCCTTGGCCACCTCGGAATCGATCGGCGTGCGGCCAAGCTTCTGTTCCAGCTGGCGCTGCGTGCGCTCGATCTTGCGCGTGAACTGACGCAGGCTGCGCGATTGCCAGTCGTTGGCACGCACCTCGTCGAGCATGGCGCCGCGAATGCGCTGGCTTGCGTAGGTCTCGAACCGGGCGCCATGGTTGTCTTCATACCGTTTGGCGGCGTCGAGAAGGCCGATCATGCCGGCCTGTATCAGGTCGTCGATCTGTACGCTGGCGGGCAGCTTGGCCGCCAGCTGCAGCGCGATGCGCCGCACCAGTGGCGCGTGTGACTTGACCACGTCGGCCTGCTCGAGCTTTCCCTGAATCGTATACATGGTGGAACTCTCGTTAAATGCTTACTGTTTGTGCCAGCGCCGGAGAGGCTGAAAATCGGCGGCTGGCAGGCTGAGTTTCCGGTCTTGTCGAGACTTCTTGTTCTTCGCGTTCATGCGGCAACGGCCGAGGCCATTCCCAGCGGCGATGCTTCGTGGCGCAACGGCCATGCGCCGATACCGCTGGCGATGTGCCGCAATGCACCGGTGGCCGCAGCGGCGGGATACGCCTCCACCACGCACCGCCCAAGCTGGAGCGCACGCGCCACCAGCGGGTCCATCGGCAGGTACCCTGCCAGGCTGGCCTCCACGCCCAGGTACTGGCTCGCCGTGCGGGCCAGGTTGCGCGCGAGCGCCGTGACCGTCCCCTCGGCGGCCGCCAGATTGACGACCAGCTGGAATTGACGGCATGCGTATTCGTGATGCAGCCGCTTGATGCAGGCATAGGCGGCAGTGATCGACGTGGCCTCGGGGCGCATGACGATCACGAAGTTGTGGGCCATGCCCGCCAGTGGCGACAGTGCGCCGGTGATGTCGCGGCGCGTGTCGATCAGCATCGAGCGCACGTCAGTCAGTCGCGCCGCCAGCCCGCGCTCGTCGGGACGAACGGTCATCGCGCCCGCCTGCAGCACGGCAATGCCGCTGGCCCCGCGCGTGCCGGCCGCGGCGGCCAGCGGCGCCCGGCCCTCGAGCACATCGGCCAGCGTGGCCGCCGGCGCGGCGCCGGCAAGCCGCATCGCCCGGGCGCCGTACATGTCTTCGTCCGCCAGCAGCACGCGCTCGCCCTGCATCGACAGCGCATTGGCCAGGCCCAGCGCCACCGTGGTGGTGCCGACGCCCTGTTCCGCCCCTACCACGGCGATTCGCCGCGTCACGCGCGGTGCCAGCAGGCGGCGCAGGCTTTCGGCCTGATCGGTGGCCATCGTGTTCAATGCTTACTCCCCGGCGGCCGCAAGCTGCGGCGTGGCGTCGATGGGATCCAGCGCGTCCATGGCTGCCATGGCGTGCATGGCCGACGCGGCCGGCTCCGGCGCGTCGGCCATCGGCGGTACAGGCGCCGCCATGCCGCGACCCGGATAGTTTTCAAGCACGTCGAGCAGTGCCAGCAAGCGGCCCATGCCTTCGTTGAGCACGGCACCCGGCACCGGCGCATTGACGCGTGCCGAAGCCCGGCCGGCCAGGCGGGACAGAAATGCCGGTGCCGTCGCCGTGGGCGTGTGTTGCAGGCGCAGCGCGGTCAGGCCCAGCTGCACCGCCACCATGCCGGCGCACAGCGACGCGTCGGCATCGCCTTCCTGCGCGAAGTGCTCGATGGCGTGGCGCAGCGTGCGGAACTGTTCTTCGGCGGCAACCGTCCAGTGCGACCAGCGTGCGACTTGCGCGGCATCGCCGGCCAGCGCGGGATCGCACAGCACATATTCGACGGCCAGTGTGTCGCCGGTTTCGTGGTCGATCATGCGCGACACCACCAGGCAGGCCTCGATGCCGGCCTCGGCGGCGTTGCCACGGCCACGCGCGGCGGTGCGCACCTGGCCTTCGGGAATGCGGACCGGGCAGTGCGCCAGCCAGTGCGCGGCGGCGCGGTCGCGGCAGGTCACATCGCCCACGGCATGGAACGTCAGCGTGTCGGCAACGGTGTCGAGCTTGTTGGCCAGGCCCTCTGCGATCACCCGCGTGGTCTTGCGCGTGCCGGCGATCCAGCGTTCGCCCAGCTGCTGCCAGCGGGCCAGCGTGGCCGGGCTCGGCAGTGACGTATTCAGGTTGACCACGGTCCGGGCGGCGGCCAGCGTGGCCCGCACGGTGGCAGCTTCGGCATCGGCCTCGGCTTCGGCCAGCGACTGACGGGCGCGGCCCGCCGGCACTACGGTGCTGGCCAGCGGCATGCCGTCACGGTCGGCCAGCCACAGCGTGTGCTGCATCATCTGCGGCGCGCGGCGGCCCTGCACGGTCTGCGCCACGCTCTGCGTGACGGCCAGCACATAGCGATCGCACGCACGGCTGGCGTCGCGGCACATGGCCAGGCGCACTTGCTGCACCATCGGGCGCAGCGCCGACACACCGGCCGAGCGATGCTGCCAGAGCTGGCGGGCCACGTCGAAGCCGTACTGGGCCGCGTTAAGTTCGTCGACGCACACCCCCACCGCGTTGGCGCTGTCGGTCAGCGAGCGCAGCATGTCGTCCGCGCCACTACGTTCGGCCTTGACCGGCGCGGCGGCTTCGGCGCTGCCCGCCTGGCGGCGCGCCACGTCCGCGTCATTGAACAGCGAGCCACGGCGCGGCGTCAGGAACGCGCGCTCGACCAGCGCGCCGGCCTGTGCCAGTTCCAGGTGTTCCGGCACGCGCTGGCCGGTGGACGCATAGAACACGGGCAGGCGATGGCGGATCACCACGTCCAGCACCGATCCCAGGTGCGTGGCTTCGTCGAGCTTGCTGATGATGCAGCCGTCGATGCCGCCGGCGGCGCCCGCGGCGTCGTTGCGATAGGCGTGTACCACCTCGTTGAGCGTGTCGCCGTGGGCCGCGCCGTTGAGCAGCAGCACGCGCTGCATCGGCGCCTGCACGCCAGCCAGCATGCCGATCTGGTCCGACAGGCTCCGGTCGCGCTGGCTCATGCCGACGGTGTCGATGATGACCAGATGCTTGTCCTTCATGGCCGACAGCGCAAAGCGCAGATCGGCGGCGTCCTTTACCGCGTGCACGGGCACGCCAAGGATGTCGCCGTAGATCCGCAACTGCTCATGGGCGCCGATCCGGAAACGGTCCGTCGTCAGCAGCGCCAGGCTTTGCGGGCCGTGGCGCAGCACAAAGCGCGCGGCCAGCTTGGCGGTGGTGGTGGTCTTGCCCACACCGGTCGGGCCGATCAGCGCCAGCACGCCGCCCTGGGCGAACAGCGAATCCTCGTCGGTCAGCACCGGCACCTTGCTGGCCAGCTCCTGGCGGATCCAGGCCATGGCCGCCGGGCGATCGGTGCCGACTGGCAGGCGCGACAGCAACGTGCGCGACAGCTGGCCCGAAAAGCCAGCATTGACCATCCACTCGAACAGCGATTCACGCAGCGGGTCGCCGGCTGCCACGCCGTTCGTACCCTGCGACAGTCCAGCGAACTGGCGTTCCAGCATCGACCGCATCGACGCCAGCTCACCGCGCAGGTCGCCCAGCATCGCCTGTTCCTGGCCGATGCCGGCGGGCAAGGCCGATGGCGCGGACGGTGCGGGGATCGCGCCCAGCGACAGGAACGGCTCGGGGCTGGCCGGATGCAGGTCATGCAGCGACTGGAGCATCGGCAGCTCGGACGGCGACGACAGCGAAGGCGGCAGCGCCGGCGCGGAGGGCTGGTACATCTGCGCGCCAGCACTCACGGCGCCCAGGTCCGCGTCGCGCATCGCCACGATTTCGACGCCGCCCTCGATGGAGCGGTTGGAGAGCACCACGGCGTCGGGCCCCATGGCCTCGCGCACCTTTCGCATCGCTTCGCGGCCGTTGGCCGCCACAAACTTTGCCACGCTCATTGTTCAGTCCTCACGCTGCGCCGCCGATCATGGCGGTGATGCGAATGTTGCGGTTGTCCGGTACTTCGGCGTGCGACAGCACCTTCAGCTGCGGCAGCGTGCGGCGCAGGAAGCGCGCCATCAGCGGCCGCATCGGGGGCGGCACCAGCAGCACCGGATCCAGACCCAGCTGTTCCTGGCGTACCACGGCGCCCTGTGCCTGCTGCAGCAGCGCATCGGCCAGGCCCGGCTCGATGCCGCCGCCATTGGCCAGCGCCTGCGTCAGCACACGCTCGAGGCCGGCGTCCAGGCCAATCACCTGCATGTCGGCGTTGTTGGGGAACAGCTGCTGCGTGATCGCGCGGCCCAGCGACACGCGCACCAGCGTGGTCAGCTCGGCCGGATCGTTGATCTTCGGGGCGTTGTCGGCCACCACATCCAGGATGGTGCGCATGTCGCGGATGGCCACACCTTCGTCCAGCAGGTTCTGCAGCACCTTCTGCAGGCCGGTCAGCGAGATGGTCTTCGGCACCAGGTCCTCGGTCAGCTTCGGGGCTTCCTTGGTGATGCGGTCCAGCAGCGCCTGCACTTCCTGGCGTCCCAGCAGTTCCGATGCATGCATCTGGATCAGGTGGTTCAGGTGCGTGGCCACCACGGTGCTGGCATCCACCACCGTGTAGCCGTAGGCCTGCGCCTGTTCCTTGAGCGCGGCATCGATCCACACGGCCGGCAGGCCGAAGGCGGGGTCGCGCGTGGCGGCGCCCGGCAGCGTGCCGCTGACCTGGCCCGGGTTGATGGCCATCCACTGACCCGGATTGGCCTCGCCACTGCCGATCTCCACGCCCTTGAGCGTGATGCGGTAGGCGTTCGGTTTCAGTTCGAGGTTGTCGCGGATATGCACCACCGGCACCAGGAAGCCGATGTCCTGCGCCATCTTCTTGCGGATGCTCTTGATGCGGCCCAGCAGTTCGCCGTTCTGCGCGCGATCCACCAGCGTGATCAGGCGGTAGCCCACTTCCATGCCCAGCGGATCGACCATCGTCACGTCTTCCCACGTGGCTTCGGCCACTTCGGCCTGCACGGCCGGGCTGCGCTCTTCCTGGGCCTTGGTCTCGGTGGCCTTGACCGCGCGGCGCATCTGATAACGGCCGAACCAGATCAGGCCGCCGGCGAGCAGCAGGAAGGCAAAGTGCGGCATGCCCGGGATCAGGCCCATCGTGCCGATGATGGCGGCGGTGATGAACATCACGCGCGGGTTCGAGAACAGCTGGCCGGTCAGCTGCTGGCCGACGTCCTGCTCGTTCGACACGCGCGACACGATCACACCGGCGGCCGTGGAGATGACCAGCGCCGGGATCTGCGCCACCAGGCCGTCACCGATCGTCAGCAGCGTGTAGTTGTGAACCGCGGTGCCGAAGTCCAGGTCGTGCTGCACCATGCCCACGACCATGCCGGCCGCCACGTTGATGAACATGATCAGCAGGCCGGCGATGGCATCGCCACGCACGAACTTCGACGCACCGTCCATGGCACCGTAGAAGTCCGATTCCTGGGCCACTTCGGCGCGGCGCTTGCGGGCGCCTTCCTCGTTGATCAGGCCGGCGTTCAGGTCGGCGTCGATGGCCATCTGCTTGCCGGGCATGGCATCGAGCATGAAGCGCGCGCCAACTTCGGCGATACGGCCCGCACCCTTGGTAATCACCATGAAGTTGATCACGACCAGGATCGCGAACACCACGATACCGACCGCGAAGTTGCCCCCCACCAGGAAGTGGCCGAAGGCCTCGATCACCTTGCCGGCGGCATCGGGGCCGGTATGGCCTTCGAGCAGCACCACGCGGGTGGACGCCACGTTCAGCGACAGGCGCAGCAGCGTGGAAAACAGCAGCACGGCCGGGAAGGCGGCAAAGTCCAGCGGGCGCTGGGTGTACATGCCCACCAGCAGCACCATGATCGACAGCGCGATGTTGAAGGTGAACAGCAGGTCCAGGATAAACGCCGGCAGCGGCAGGATCATCATGCCGAGGATCATGACGATCAGCAGCGGGCCAGCCAGCGCCTTCATCTGGGCGCCACCCCGCAGTGCGGGCATGTTGAAAAGGTTGGTCAGTGCGTTCATGCGCGGCTTTCCGGTACGGCAAGTTCATCCGGCACGAGCAGTTCGGTCGGCGAATCGGGCTGCGGACCGTAGCTGTAGTGCCAGTTCTTCAATTGATAAACCCAGGCCAGGACCTCGGCCACGGCGGTATACAGGCCCGCAGGGATTTCGTGGCCCAGTTCCACGTGACGGTGCAGCGCCCGCGCCAGCGGCGGGGCGGACAGTACCGGCACGCGATGCTCGTTGGCCAGCTCGCGAATGCGAGCAGCCACTTCGTCGGCGCCCTTTGCCACGACGCGCGGCGCGTTCCAGCGCGCGCCTTCGTCGTATTTCAGTGCCACGGCGAAGTGAGTGGGGTTGGTCACCACCACGTCGGCCTTGGGCACCTCGGACATCATCCGGCGCCGCGCAATGGCCCGCTGCTGCTGGCGGATGCGGGCCTTGATGTGCGGATCGCCATCGGTTTCCTTCATCTCCTGCTTGACCTCTTCCTTGGTCATGCGGAGCTTCTTGTAAAACGTCCAGAGTTGCCACGGCGTGTCGAGTGCCGCCACCAGCAGCAGCGACCCGGCCACCATGCCGCACACGTACAGCACCATCTCCATCATGTGCAGGAGCGCCTCGTGGACCGGCGCATTCATCAGCGCGATGGCTTCGGGCAGCATGTGCCAGACCATCCATGCGCCCACGCAGCCCACCAGCAGCGACTTGGCGATGGCCTTGATCAGTTCCACGAGCGTGTGCGACGAGAACATGCGGCCCAGGCCCTGCAACGGCGACAGGCGCGAAAAATCGGGCGAGAACGACTTGGTCGAAAAGCTCCATCCCCCCAGCGCCAGCGGAGCGATCAGGGCCGCCACGCCAAACATCAGCAGCAGCGGAAAAAACGCCAGCAGGCTGTCCCAGATCGCCATGCCGAACTGCGACAGCATGCGATTGGTGTCGAAGGCCGTGGCCGGCTCGAAGGCCAGCGTGGCCTGCATGACCGAATTGAGCTTGCGGCCCAGCGTGCCGCCCATGACGTACAGGCCCAGCACGCCCGTCATCAGCATCACGAACGTGCCGAGCTCGCGCGAACGCACCACCTGCCCCTCCTCGCGCGCCTTTTCAAGGCGCCGGGGTGAGGCGGGTTCGGTTTTCTCGAGATCGCTTTCCTCGGACATGAATGCTCCAGTGCAAAGCGCGCGGGCGGCACTTCGTCACCGAGGATTATCAAATCCCGAGGGGCAAGGCATTGGGGGGAAAAGGCGGGGAAACAGGTGCCTGTTTCAGGAATGAGGGGGGCAGCGGAAATAACGGCCCGGGCGATGGCGATCTTTAGGGCCGGAACGCCAAATTGTGCCGATCTCGCCCGGTTCGGACGGGATCGGCCCCGATGATGTCACAGATCGCGCGTGTCACCCATGCCTGGCGGCGGCGCCGACGGCGCTGTGCCTGTATACATACAGCTCTCACCTTCCGACCCCGCTCGCCCAGCCGGCCGGCAATTGCTTAGCGGACCTTGTTGCCGGGGGTAGGCAGGCCGTCATTCCCAAACATTGAGGATGTTAAGTGCTCTAACAGCCACATATAGTGGCTAATTATTTGGAGTGTTCAAGGCAGCCCAGAAGGTCGCGGGCAAATACTCGGCATAGCGGTGTCGCAGCCAGGCCAATCCCTCGTCGCGCGTGACCGTATGGTTCAGTTTGGCGCGAAAAGCCTCAAGCCGAACCCGAGAGGCGTTCAGAATGCCCGCCCAGGTAGCCAGCCCGATTCGCAAGGTTGGATCTTCGTGAAAGCAGCCGAACGCGCCCGTCGGATGTCGCAAGGTCCGCGCGGCGGCGGGAGTCAGTTCATTTGACACTGCCAGGAAAGTCCAGTGGGTATGCCGGGTGTCGAACCGCTCGTCGGATGCCACGGCCATGGCGTAGCTTTCGATCTGCGCTTTTGCCGCAAGATCTAACTTCTTCATCGGACGCTTGAGCTCGACAACGAGGAACTCCCGGCTCGCGCTTGCGTACGAGGGTATTTCTCGGCCGAGCACGAAATCGATGAAGCCCTTCCGTCCATCGTCCCGGACCACGGTCTGCTGATACCAGCCCTTGCCCATGTCCAGCTTCTTGACATGCTTGCGCAGTACCGTGCTCAGGCTCTCGCCGTCACTCGTGAGCCGGAACTCTTCCCCGAACACCCAGGTTTCATTGGCCAACATGCGATGAAGCTCGCCGCGCTCCTTGAAGCCGCGTTTGCTCCCAATATCGAATAACAGTTCCTCCAGCCCTGTGAGAAAGCGAAGGCGCTCCGTCACCATCGTGCTGCACTCGATCACCGAAGATAGCGACGTCAGCTCAAGCAGCCCCTGCAGTTCCTCCGCCTTGTCCGCCGGCAGCCTCAGGACTTCCGTCAGCAGATACCGCAGGGTCGACGGGCTGTCTTCGAGCGTGGCCTTGAGCATGCCCAGGGTAAAGCGCCGGTCTTGCTGACTGCCCGAGCGAAAGACTTCCAGATGCTCGTGGATGCCCAGTGCGCAGATGTCAAACCGCTCGCGGCGCGCCACCTCGATGGCGTCCTCGGCAATGCCCTCGAATGGATAGACGCCCTCGTTCTTCCAGAGCTGGATCAGTGCGCCGGCATCTTCCGCCCGCTGGCGACGGTGCCGCGCCTGCAGCGATTCCCGCGCCGACCTGACCACACGCTGCAGGGCCGGGTCGATGCGTTCATCCAGCGCCGGCGCAGTGTCGATACCAGCGATCGGCATCCGGACTGTCGTGGAACCGAGATTCCGCATTTCCATCGTGACCTCCTTCGCTTGAACACGCGAAGAAGGCTAACACCGCATCACCCCCGGCGGCGCCTTTGGACACACGTTGTGACACCGTTTCAGATTCGTCTCAATCCAGTCTGCCGGGCTCGACTTCGATGCCGAGCTGGCCGGCCATTTCCACCACCAGCGCCTGCAGGCGCGCCACCTTGTCTTCGAGCGCGCGATGGCTGATGCGCAGGGCCTCGAATTCCGATGGCGATGCCGTGGCTTCCACGCCGCCGCGCGGCGCCGCCGCGGCGGGCTCCGGCATGGCGACTTCACCACAGAGCAGGTGCATCCAGCGGCTTTCGCGCTCGCCGGGTGCGCGGGGCAGCTTCACGACAAGCGCGGGCGAGCGTTCGACCAGCTCGTCCAGAAAGGCCTCTACCGAGGAAATGTCCGCGAAGGCATGCAGCCGTGCCGAATTCAGGCGCAGTTCGGCAGCCGTTTGCGGACCGCGCAGTATCAGCGTGGACAGCAGCGCCGCCGACTGGCTCGGCACGCCCAGCACCTTGCCCAGGTTCTGTTCGAAGCGCGGCACGCGGCTGCTGCTGCCCTCGAAGACCAGGCTCAACGACTTCAGGCCATCGATCGCGGTCAGGATCTCGGCCTCCGTCACGCTCATCACAGGCGAGCGCGCGGTCTTCTGGTTGCAGCCGGACGCCAGCGCGTTCAGCGACAGCGGGTAAGTGTCGGGCACGGTGTACTGCTTTTCCAGCAATACGGCTACCACGCGCGCCTCGAGCGGTGTGAGCGTGCGCAAGGCGGGACGCGAGGGAGTGTCGGGGGTCTGGTCCATGGATGACATCGGCAGGTTGGGGGGCCCGAGGGGCCAAGGCGCCCATTGAAGCGCAAGGGCGGCGGCGATGCAACCTCCCAGGGCAAGCCGTGCCCGCAAGTCCCCAGGGCTGCCCGCATGGCTCTGACGTGCCGCAAGGCTGGCCGATCATCGCTGAATTCGTGGGCCGCCTGCATGACATCCCCGCCTTCGCGGGACGCACTGCCGCCGCCGCGCACAGCATAAGAAACCGCGAAATCATTCGTTGGTACGCGACGGGGGCAGGCGTACGGTCTGGATTTCCGCCATCCATTTCGTACGCACGCATGTCCAGCTCCCGCCGCCAGTTCCTGCACGCCGCCAGCGCCGGCACCTTGTCCGCCCTGCTGCCCGCTGCCGCGCGGGCCCAATCCCGCCCGGTGTTGAAGGCCGGCGACCAGAAGGGCGGCCTGCGCGCGCTGCTGGAGTCGGCCGACGCGCTCAAGGGGCTGGCCTATGACATCCAGTGGACCGAATTCCCGGCTGCGGCTCCGCTGGCGGAGGCGCTCAATGCAGGCGCCGTGGACAGCGGGCCCATCGGCGATGCGCCCGCCATCTTCGCGCTGGCCGCCGGTACGCGCATCCGTCTGATTGGCGCCAACCGTTCCGACCCCTATGGCACCGCCGTACTGGTGCGGCCCGATTCGCCGCTGAAGAGCGCGGCCGACCTCAAGGGCAAGCGCATCGGCACCAATCGCGGATCGATTGGCCATTTCGTCGCGCTCAAGGCGCTGGCATCGGCCGGCCTGAAAGCCGAGGATGCCGATTTCCGCTTCCTCCCGCCCGCCGACGCCAAGCTGGCCCTGACCAACGGCTCGGTCGATGCGTGGTCCACGTGGGAGCCCTATACGGCCATGGCCGAAACCAGCGGCCATGCGCGCGTGCTGGTGAGCGGACGGGGGCTGTGGTCGGGCCTGAGCTATCTTGCGGCAACCGACGCCGCGCTGGCCAGCAAGCGGGCCGTGCTGGCCGACTTCCTGCAACGCGTGGTGCGCGCGCAGGTCTGGTCCTATCAGCACGTGCCCGAGTACTCGGCCACGCTGGCGCGCATCATCGGCATTCCGCCCGAGGCGGCGCGGCTGCAGTTCGAGCGCCGCCGCACCCAGTGGCAGCCCATCGACGCGGATCTGGTGGCCATCCAGCAGCAGACCGCCGACTTCTACCTGAAGGCGGGGCTGCTCAAGCAGCGGCTGGACGTGGCCACCACGTTCGATCGCGGTTTCGCGCTCAGCGCGTAGCCGCCGGCCTGGCGGGCCGCTTTGCCAGCAGCGGCTCGCCGACGCCGTCCACTCCCACCAGGCCCAGCACCGTGGTCAGGCCCCATTGCGCGCCTTCATGGGCATTGGTGGGGTCGAACCACTCGTCGCGCGAATGCGATCCACCCGACTTGCCGCCGCTGCCGATGATGATGGCCGGAATGCCCAGCGCCATCGGCACGTTGGCGTCGGTGCTGCCGCCGCGCAGTGACGGCGCTTCCTTGCCGTGCGCCTTGATCACGCGCACGGCCGACTGCACGATCACCGAGTCGGTAGGCGTGATGCCGGCGGGCCGGTCGCCGATCATGCGGGCCTGGTAGGTGATTTCCTGCCCCTTGGCCGGCTTCCAGCGCGCGTTCTCGTCCGCCACGCCGGCGGCGATGGCGTCCATGATGTGCTTCTCGGTTTCCAGCAGCGACGGCGTGCCGTTCGAGCGGATATCGATCGCCATGCGCGCGTCGCCGGCAATCGCGTTCACCGACGTACCGCCCCCGACCGTGCCCACTGTGAACGTGGTCTTGGGGTCGGCCGGTGTTTGCACGTCACCGATCTTGCCGATGGCGCGGCCCATCGCATGGATCGCGCTGGGCAGGCCGAAGGCCCCGAAGCTGTGGCCGCCCGGGCCCTTGAACGTCACTTCATAACGATGGCTGCCGGTGCCCTGCGTCAGCACGCGTTCTCCGGTACCGGGCTCGATGCCGACCATGCCGTCGATCTCGGGGTGATCGCGGAACACCGCCTTCATGCCGCGCAGGTTGCCCAGTTCCTCTTCGCCGACGTTGCCGACGAACACCAGGTCGCCCACGGTACGTACCTTGTTTTCATTGAGCACCTTGAGCCATGACAGCAGCACGGCCAGGCCGCGCGTGTCGTCGCCGATGCCCGGGGCGTACAGCTTGCCGTCACGCGACTTCACCGTGACGTCGGTGCCTTCCGGAAAGACGGTATCGAGGTGGGCGGAAATCAGCAGCCGGGGGCCGTTGCCGGTGCCCTTGCGGATGCCGATGGCGTTGCCTTCGGCATCGATATGCGCATCGGCCAGGCCCAGCGCCTTGAGCCGCGACACGAAATACTCGGCGCGCGCCTTTTCCTTGAAGGGCGGCGCCGGGATCTCGGTCATGGTCTTGAGCTCCGCCAGCGCCCGCGCGTCGTCGGCGCGCACGTCGGCCATCAGCTTCTGGTAAAGCGGCGCGGCTTCGAGCCGGGCATAGGCACTGTCAACGTGGGGGGAAACCTGCGGGACGGTCAGCGTCTGACCTTGGGCGATGCCGGCGAATGCGGAAACTGCGGCGGCAACGGAGACTGCAACAACGGTACGGCGAGCATGCATGGGGGCGATCCTCTGGCAGTAGGAAACCGTGGTTGCCCACGATTGTGCCAGCGAATGCGCCGCCATGTGACGAAAAACGCGCGTACGGCGCATCGTCGCGACAAGCCCGGGACGCACCGGCGGGATGGCCGGCGCGTCCCGTTTGCCGGGCTCAGAAGCCCAGGCTGGCCAGCAGGTCGTCCACCTGCGACTGGTCCGACACCACGTCGGTCTTGCCTTCGGGGTTGATCTGCGGACCGTTCATGAGCGTGGGGGGCGCTTCAACGCGCCGCTCGGCCGGCACGTTATCGATCAGCACCTGCAGCAGTTCCTGCTCCAGGGTGCGGATCATGTCCATCATCTTCTTGATCACCTGGCCGGTCAGGTCCTGGAAGTCCTGGGCCATCATGATTTCAAGCAGATGGCTGCCGGTCGCCTTGGCCTTTTGCGGAACGTCGGTCAGGAATTCACGTGTGTCCAGCACCAGTGCGCGGGCGTCGCCCAGCTCCACCGGTTGCGCGAACCACTCGTCCCAACGCTTGTCCAGCGCGGTGGCCTTGCTTTCCAGATCTTCCTGCAGCGGCTGCGCCAGTTCGACGGCGGTGAGCGTGCGCTCGGCCGCCTGCTCGGTCATGGCGGCGATGTAGCTCAGGCGGTCGCGTGCATCGGGAATGGCCAGGGCGGCCTTCTCGATTTCCTTGTCGAGCCCCAGCTCCCGCATGTTGTCGCGCAGCATTCGCGTCAGGTTGCCGATGCGATGGATGATCTGCTCGGCCGATTCTTGGCTGAAAGTCGGAGTCGTCGACATGTCGCGTACCTCTTCTTATTGAGCCAGCTTCTCGAAGATCTTCGTGATCTTTTCGTCCAGCGTCGCGGCGGTGAACGGCTTGACCACATAACCATTGGCACCAGCCTGCGCGGCGGCAATGATGTTCTCCTTCTTGGCCTCGGCCGTCACCATCAGCACCGGCGTCTTGGCGATCTCGGGAATCGCACGGATCGACTGCAGCATGGTCAGGCCGTCCATGTTCGGCATGTTCCAGTCCGACACCACGAACTGGAAGCTGCCGTCCTTGACTTTTTCCAGGCCGGCGGCGCCGTCTTCGGCTTCCTCGACGTTGGTGAACCCCAGCTCCTTGAGCAGGTTGCGAATGATCCGACGCATGGTCGGGAAGTCATCGACCACGAGGATCTTGATGTTCTTGTCCACTTTACGGCTCCAATACGGTTACGGATGACACGGCCATCCGGTTGTTGTTGCTAATCCGACCTCTCGCGCGCGCGATCCAGGACTACACGCGCTGTGCCCGTGCGCCAAACGTGGCCAGGTGCGCCATGACGCGCTGGCTCATCTGGTTCAGGGGCACGACTTCATGCACGCCGCCGGTGGCGATAGCCTCCTTCGGCATGCCAAACACGATGCAGGACTGTTCGTCCTGCGCCAGGTTGTACGATCCGGCCTCGCGCATGCGCAGCATGCCGCGGGCGCCGTCCTTGCCCATGCCGGTCAGGATCACGCCCGTCACGTTCTTGCCGCCGTGGATCGCGGCGGAATCGAACAGCACGTCCACCGACGGACGATGCCGGTTCACCGGTGCCTCTTGCGACAGGTGCGCCACGTAGTTGGCACCGCTGCGCGCCAGCAGCAAGTGGGAGTCTCCCGGTGCGATATACGCATAGCCGGGCAGCACGCGTTCGCCGTGCTCCGCTTCCTTGACCGTGATGCGGCACAGTCCGTTCAGGCGCTGCGCGAACGACTTGGTGAAGCCGGCCGGCATGTGCTGCACGATCATGACTGCCGGCGAATCGGGCGGCAGCGGCATCAGGAATTCCTTGATGGCCTCGGTACCGCCGGTCGATGCGCCGACGATGATCAGTTTTTCGGTCGACAGCAGCGGTGCGCGCAGCATCGGCGCAGCGGGCGCGCTGCCCGCGGGCGCCTCGGACCGGGCGCGCACGCGCGCCCGCGACGCCGCGCGCAGCTTGTCGGCGATCGTGTCGGTGTATTCGATCAGGCCCTCGCGGATACCAAGCTTGGGCTTGGTCACGAAATCGACCGCGCCCAGTTCCAGCGCGCGCATCGTGATTTCCGACCCGCGTTCGGTCAGCGACGACACCATCAGCACCGGCATCGGGCGCAGGCGCATCAGGCGTTCCAGAAAGTCGAGCCCGTCCATCCGTGGCATTTCCACGTCCAGCGTCAGCACGTCCGGGTTCAGGCGCTTGATCATGTCACGCGCCACCAGCGGGTCGGGGGCGGTACCCACCACCTCCATGTCCGGCTGGCTGTTGATGATCTCCGTCATCAGGCTGCGAATCAGCGCGGAATCATCCACGCACAGCACCTTGATCTTCGCGGCGGTCATGTTCGTCTCTACGTCTTCAGTTTTCAGGTCGGCGACTTGGCCGATGCCTGCCGCGTAAACAAAGCCACGGCACCACGGGCGGGCGCCTTTGTGGATGTGGACAGCGCGCGTGCCAGGGCACGCTCGTCGCGCTCCACGCCAACGGTATCGTCCGAGCGGGTCAGCCGGCGCACCAGCGCCAGACCCGTTCCCGGAAAATAGCTGACGCGTCGCGCGTGCGGCCCGCGCAGGTCCTGCGCGGCCACCCGTATCTCTTCGGTGCGCAGGTACTTCAGTACGAAATCGGCATTCCGGTCCCCAATATTGAGGGTCGTCATGTTCGCCAGTACCGCGCCGCCGCCAAATACCTTGGCTTCCAGGCGCTCGCGCCGGGCGCCCATCTTCAGCAGTTCATTGATCAGCACTTCCAGCGCGTAGCAGCCGTAGCGCATCGACGCCGACAGCATGCGGTCGGGGCCGGCGTTTTCGTCATCGGGCAGCATGAAATGGTTCATGCCGCCCACGCCGGCCACTTCGTCGCGGATGCATGCGGCCACGCACGATCCCAGCACCGTGGTCAGCACCACGTCATCGCCGGTCACGTAGTATTCGTTGGGCAGCAGCTTGATGGCCTGCTTGCCGAATTCGCGATCGAAGTACTTTCGCGTGGCAATGGCCTCGGGCATCTGGGGCGTGCCGCGCATCATGCGCCTCCGCCTTTGCCCGCCAGTTCATACACGGTCTGCCCGCGCAGCTGGAACGCGCGCGTGACATACGAGAAGTTTTCCGAATGGCCGGCAAACAGCAGGCCGTTCGGCTTGAGCAATGGCGCAAACCGCTCCAGGATGCGGCCCTGGGTCGGCTTGTCGAAATAGATCATCACGTTGCGGCAGAAGATCGCGTCAAACTTGTCGCGAATGCCCCAGTCCGGCGCCAGCAGGTTCAGCGGCTCGAACGTGATGGTCGATGCCAGCTCCGGCTTGACCTTGACCGACCCCGCGCGCGCGCCCGTGCCCTTCAGGAAGAAACGCTTGAGCTGCTCCGGCTGCAGCCGGGACACCTGCTCGGTCGTATAGACGCCGGCGCGGGCCTTGGCCAGCACCTGGGTGTCGATGTCGGTGGCCAGCACGGTCCCGGCGCGGTCGCCCAGCGCCTCGGCCAGCGTGATGGCGATCGAATACGGCTCCTCGCCGGTCGACGCCGCCGCGCACCAGACGCTGTAGGGCCGGCCCGTCTTCCTGGCGTGCTCGGCCAGCAGCGGGAAGTGGTGCGCCTCACGGAAGAACGACGTGAGGTTGGTGGTCAGCGCGTTGGTGAAGTATTCCCACTCGTCGGACCGGTCGTCCGACTCGAGCAGTTCCAGGTAAGTGCCGAAGTCGCTGAGCTGCAGCGAGCGCAGCCGCCGCGCCAGACGGCTGTACACCATCTCGCGCTTGTGGCTGCCCAGCGAGATGCCGGCGCGCTTGTGGATCAGCGCGCGCACCTTCTCGAAGTCGCGCTCGGTCAGCAGGAAGTCACGCATGTCGTCGCGCAGGGGCGCCAGCACCGGCGTCGCCGTGCTGGCGGCCGCGCCTGGCTTCCCGGTGGCGCTGGAGGAAGAACGGAGCGGCGTCATGAGTGTATGTCGTCAGGGTTGCCGATGATCGGCGGTACAGGCAGTTGGGGGCGATCCGGCGCGCGCTCAGGCGAACTCGGCTTCGATCAGTTCCATCTCGGCGCTGGTCATCATGCGCTCGATGTCGATCAGGATCAGCATCCGGCCTTCCACCGAACCGAGGCCGGTCAGGTGCTCGTTGGATACCGATACGCCGAATTCCGGCGCGGCCTTGATGTCGTCGCCGGTCAGCGTGAGCACGTCCGACACGCCATCGACGACGATGCCGACCACACGCCCCGCCACGTTCAGGATGATCACCACGGTCTGGTGGTCATAACGCACGTTGGCGAGGTTGAACTTCAGGCGCAGATCCACGATCGGCACGATCACGCCGCGCAGGTTCGTCACACCCTTGATGAAGTCGGGTGCGTTGGCGATGCGGGTTACCGTCTCGTAGCTGCGGATTTCCTGCACCTTCAGGATGTCGATGCCATATTCCTCGGTGCCCAGCGTGAAGACCAGGTATTCCTGGCCAGAGGCTTCGCTGCCCTGGGTATCGATGTGTCCGATGCCGGCCATGTCCGTTCTCCTTGCTGTCGATTACAGTGCCACCGCCATGTCCTGGCGGCGCACGCCGGTGCGCTGCAGCGCGGCCACGTCTACGATCAGCGCGACGCTGCCGTCGCCCAGGATCGTCGCGGCCGAAATGCACGGCACCTTGCGGTAGTTGGTTTCGAGGTTCTTCAGTACCACCTGGTGCTGGCCGATCAGCTGGTCCACCAGCAGCGCGAAGCGCTTGCCTTCGGCGGCCAGGATCACGGCGATGCCCTGCGTGGGCTCCTGCACCGCGTTGGCCACGTTGAAGACCTTGTGCAGTTCCAGCAGCGGCAGGTATTCGCCGCGCACGTTCATCACGCGCTCGCCGTTGGCCGCGGTGTGCACGTCGTCGGCCTTCGGCTGCAGCGACTCCATCACGCAGTTCAGCGGCAGGATGAACGTCTCTTCGCCGGTGCGCACCGACATGCCGTCCAGGATGGCCAGCGTCAGCGGCAGCACGATGCGCGTGGTGGTCCCCAGGCCCTGGCGCGAGCTGATCTCGACATGCCCGCCCATTTCCTGGATGTTCCGCTTGACCACGTCCATGCCCACGCCACGTCCCGACACGTCGGTCACCACCTCGGCGGTGGAGAAGCCCGGCGCGAAGATCAGCTGCCAGACCTCGTCGTCGGGCATGCTTTCGGACACGCCCGGCAGGTTGTTCTGCAGGGCCTTGGACAGGATGCGCTCGCGGTTCAGGCCACCACCGTCGTCGCTCACTTCGATGACGATGTTGCCGCCGGCGTGCTGTGCCGACAGGATCAGCTGGCCGGTCGGTTCCTTGCCTGCCGCCACGCGCTTCTCGGGCGTTTCGATACCGTGGTCGAGGCTGTTGCGCACCAGGTGCGTCAGCGGGTCGATGATCCGTTCGATCAGGCTCTTGTCCAGTTCGGTCGCCTTGCCGAACGTGACCAGGTCGATCTGCTTGTTCAGCTTGCTGGCCAGGTCGCGCACCAGACGCGGGAAGCGCGAGAACACGTAGTCCATCGGCATCATGCGGATCGACATCACCGCTTCCTGCAGGTCGCGCGCGTTGCGCTCCAGCTGGCCCATGCCCGAGAACAGGCGGTCGAACAGTACGGGGTCGAGCGACGACGCGGTCTGCGCCAGCATCGATTGCGTGATGACCAGTTCGCCCACGAGGTTGATGATCTGGTCGACCTTTTCGGTCGGCACGCGGATCGAACCCGAATCGGGGCCATGCGCGGCGGCGGCTGCCGCAGGCTTGGCCTTCTCCTTTTCCTTGTCCTTGGCTGCCGGGGCGGCGGCCGGGGCAGCGGCCGCCGGGGCCGGCGCGGCTACGGGCGCAGGCGCCGGTGCGGGCGCGGCGGCGGCCGGGGCCTCGCCGGCTGCCACGGCTTCCACGACGATCTGCTTCTCGTCGATCACGAAGCAGCAGACCGCGATGATGTCGTCGGTGCCGCACTGGCTGTTCAGCCAGATGGTCAGGTCGCCATCGGCCTCTTCCTGGCCGGTGATCTCGCCCAGGTTGGCCAGTTCCTCGCGCAGCAGCGCCTGGTCCGCGGCCGATACCTTGATCAGGCGAACCTTCAGGTTGCCGCCGGCCGGTGCGGCGGCCGGTGCGGGGGCTGCCACGGGCGCGGGTGCGGGGGCCGGAGCGTGGGCCGCTTCGCCGCCGGCTTCCTGGGCCAGCTGCTGCAGGACGGCGCAGATGCGCTTGAACGTTTCCGGATCGGGTTCGGTGCCGTTGCGATAGGCATTGAGCTGGTCTTGCAACACGTCCTTGGTTTCCAGAAAGGTGTCGATGATGACCCGCGTGAGGGCCAGTTCCCGCCGACGCGTGCGGTCGAGCAGGTTCTCAAAGATGTGCGTGGTTTCGGTCAGAGCCGTGAAGCCGAACGTCGCGGCACCGCCCTTGATCGAATGCGCGGCACGAAAGATCGCGTTGAGCGCTTCGGCATCGGGGGACTCGATGTCCACCTCCAGCAGCAGCTGCTCCATTTCTACGAGCAGTTCCTCTGCCTCTTCGAAGAAGGTCTGGTAAAACTGCGTGATATCGATATCGACAGACATGATCGTCCTGGCTCGCTAGATTTCCTGGGAAGACACGCCACCCACCGCGGCGGCGCGCCCTCGTTCCTACTTGCCCTTGGGCGCGTTGGCGGGGCCTGCCGCGGGGGCCGGGGCGGCTTCCGCCTGCGCCGGCACCTGCGACTGCAGCTCTTCGGCCATGCGTCCCTTCTGGGCCTGCACCGAAACATCCGCCGCGCTGGCGTTTTCGGACTCGAACTGGGCCTGCGCGCGCTTGTTGAGCACCACAATGCTGATGCGACGGTTGGTCGGCGCCAGCGGTTCGTTCTTCTCCAGCGGCATGGTGTCGGCCAGGCCCAGCACGCGCAGCACCTTGCCTTCCTGCATGCCACCGGCGATCAGTTCCTGGCGCGACGCGTTGGCGCGGTCCGCCGACAGTTCCCAGTTGCTGTATGCGCGCTCGCCCATCATGTAGGTGGCCGAGTCGGTATGGCCCGACAGGCTGACCTTGTTCGGCATCTCGTTGAGCACCGGGCCGATTTCGCGCAGGATGGCACGCATGTACGGCTCCACGGCGGCGCTGCCGGTACGGAACATCGGCCGGTTCTGCGTATCCAGGATCTGGATGCGCAGGCCCTCGCTGGTGATGTCCAGCAGCAGCTGCGGGCGGAACTGGCGCAGCGTGGGGTTGTTGTCGATGATCTGTTCCAGACGGCCCTTGAGCGCGCGCAGGCGCTCGCTGTCCATCTGGTCGCGGCGGCGCTGGGCGTCGGCCGGATCGTTGGTCAGGGCCTTCATGACCTCGCCGTCCTTGGCCATCGGGTCCTTGCCGCCGCCGGGGATGACACTCTTCGACATGCTGCTCTTGTCGCCGCCGACCACCGCCACCTTCAGCGGCGTCTTGAAGTATTCGGCCACGCCGACGAGCGTTTTCGGGGAAGACGAGCTCAGCAGCCACAGCACCAGGAACAGCGCCATCATGGCCGTCATGAAGTCGGCGTAGGCGATCTTCCAGCTGTGGTTGCCGTGCGGCTTGGCGTGCGACTTCGCCTTCTTGATGATGATCGGACGCAGGTCCTGGGCGCTGCTCATGGCTGCTCTCCCGTCAGGTCAGGCTCTTGACTTCACGCACGTGGTCGTCGAGCTCGAGGAACGACGGACGTACCGTGGAGTACAGCACCTTGCGGCCGAATTCCACCGCCACCAGCGGGGCATAGCCGTTCAGGGATGCCAGCAGCGTGACCTTGATGCACTCGTACATCTTGATGCTCTCGGACACCTGGTGCTCGACGCGCGACGCCAGCGGCGACACGAAGCCGTAGGCCAGCAGAATGCCCAGGAACGTACCGACCATGGCGTGGGCGATCAGGGCGCCCAGTTCGGCCGGCGGCAGATCGGCCGAGGCGAGTGCGTGCACCACGCCCATCACCGCGGCCACGATGCCGAAGGCGGGCAGGCCGTCGCCGACGCGCGACAGCGCATGGGCGGGAATCTCGGCTTCGTGGCGGAACGTTTCGATTTCGTGGTCCATGAGCGCTTCGATCTCGAAGGCGTTCATGTTGCCGTTGACCATCATGCGCAGGTAGTCGGTCAGGAACTCCATCATCTTGGCGTCGGCCAGGATGCGCGGGTACTGACTGAAGACGCTGCTCGATGCGGGATCGGCAATTTCCTTTTCGAGGAACAGGATGCCCTCGCGGCGTGCCTTGGACAGCAGCACGTACAGCAGCGCCATCACGTCCAGGTACAGTTCCTTCTTGTACTTGGAGCCCTGCAGCAGCGAAGGCATGGCCTTCATCGTGGCCTTGATGGCCTTGCCGCTGTTGGAGCTGATGAATGCGCCGACGGCGGCACCGCCGATGATGATGAGCTCCGCCGGTTGATAAAGCGCGCCCATATGTCCGCCGGTGAGGGCGTAACCGCCCAACACCGCCACGACTACGACGACATAGCCAATAACTACTAGCACGATCGGATCCCCGTCTGAAAAACACGCGTCAGGCACGCACTGGGCATCCGGCGCGGACGAGCGGGGTCACCGCCCGCCGTTACCGGGGCCCACCTGCCACGCGGACGTCAGGCCCGGTGAGTCAGGCTGGCGTCTGCGCGGATGCGGCGTCCTTCGAGAGCTTCTTCACCTTTCCGGCGCGCGAAGGCGGGCGGCACAGGCTGCAGACGAAGTTCGCGTGCGGCTCATAGGCATGCGTCACGAACTGACCGCCGCAACAGGTGCACGAGGAAAGCTGCAGCATGTTGCTCTCGAAAAACCGTACTAACGTCCAGGCACGGGTGAAACTTAAGACGATTTCGCCACCGAGCAGCGAAACGTGCTCGAGGTACAGACGGTAAGCGGCCACTACGGCACGAATGCCCGACGTCTCGCCTTCCTGCACCATGAACTGGTACGCGGAGAAGAACAGCGACGAATGGATATTCGGCAGCCAGGTGGTGAACCAGTCTGTCGAGAAGGGGAGCATGCCCTTGGGCGGCGATGCGCCCCGCAGCTCCTTGTAGAGGCGGATCAACCGGTCGCGCGAGAGCGTGGTCTCGGCTTCAAGCACCTGCAGGCGCGCACCCAGGCCGATCAGCTCGATGGCGAGCTGGGTCTGGTTGGCATCCTGCAGGACGCTCTTGCGGTTGGGGACGGGAGTGGCCGTGAAACTGCGGGCCGGCTGGGCCTGGAGGAGCGCGGTCAATTGAGCGACTCCACAGGTTGCCGGGCCAGCAGGATAGCAGCGTGGATCTGCTGCATATCATGGCTCTTGGCCGTGTGTGTCAGGGTGGACAGCAACGCGTGATCGTCAAACCGGAACCGGCACAGCACCATGTTCGATGCAGCCAGCTTGACGAGTTGCGCCGAGGTCAGCTTGGCGAGGATCTCAGCAATTTCCTTGCTGACACCAAGCCTGAACATGGCTTCCACCTGGTTTTCGCGCACCAGTCGTTGCGCAAGTAGAAGATAGGCGAGGTTAACCTCCCTGATCTCCTGGAGAACTTCACTGCTTTCCAATTTTTCCCCGCTACCAAAAAACCCCTCGACCGCTTGTCCGGCGCTTACCAGCAAGGAAACCCTGCCGGCGACCAGATCGTTTGTTGCGTGTTCGAGTGGGTACGACGTACTACGAAAGAACTTCGCCCGGTTACACCCAAACTCTGAAACGTTACAGATGTTACAGAGTGTAAGTGAAACTGTTACGTTTATATCGGCATTCCGCCCACGATGCCAATCCCTACTTACGTTGGGGATTGGGGAATGTCGTAAGGAAAAGACATGGGCCCGGAAGTTTGTAACAACAAACGTGCCTGTCTTCTGATTTTCATCAAAGGTGTAACAGTTTGTGCACTGAACGGAAACGGATTTCCGACGGTGGACACGCCACGCACGAAAGGGGGGTTGCTGGTTTCCACTATTGACGAACGAGCGCACCTTGGCTAAACACGCGACGCAGCCACGCCGCCAGCCGCGCAAACACGTCATCGGGTGCTTCGCGGAACAAATGCGGACGCGCGCGCTCCACCTGCTCCAGCACGCGCGCCGCTTCCTCGGCGCTCACCGACCCATACTCCAGCGCCAGCCCCAGCAGCGCGCGCAACTCGCCCACCTTGCTGCGGCCAAGCGCCTCGCTTTGCTCGGTCTGCAGCGCGTACATGACGTCGTAGGCGCGCTGCCGCAGGCTGTCCGCAATGCGCCACGCAGGCGTGCGCATGCGCTCCTCGATCGTGCGCACGTCGACAGCAGAGGCCGATATCTGGGCCGCCAGCGCCTCGGTGAACGCGGCATCGGCGCCCGCTTCGGACAGGATGTTCGCGGCCCACTCCCGGGCATGTTCCACGCGCTGCTGGGACGTCCAGTCGGGCTGCACGGCCAGCGCGAAGCCGAAACGCTGCGCGTCGCGCATGAGCGCGGCCAATGCGTTCGGCAGCTGCTTGTCGAAGACCTTGCGGGCCCAGCCGTACTCGCCGCTGGCCAGCAGGCGCATGACGGCACGCTCGGTGAGCGGCCCATCCTGCTGGATCAGCCGCGCGCGCAGGAAGTCGTCGAACGCGGGCGGAATGAATTGCGGGTCGAGTCCCGTGGAAACTTTTACAAACGCATCGAAGTCTGCGCGCAGCCGCGCTGCGGCTTCGGCCGACAGGGACAGACTGATGTCGGTGTTCATGGTGTTCTGCAGACGAGTGAACGCCCCGGCGCAACAATTACAACGCTGCGCCGGGACGCTGCCGTCTTTTCAGACGACGATTATGTGGCGGTCCGAAATTGTCCCGATGACGCTCAGAAGGCGCTCCAGTCGCCGTTGTCCGATGCCGGGCTGGCAGACGCAGCCGCCGTCAGCGCCGGGCGCTTCTTCTGTGTATCGGCATCCGCGCCGGCAACTTCAGCCATAGCCGGTGCGGCAGCCGCCAGCGCGGTGCCGGTCCTGGCCGGCTTGCCGCGCTTGCCGCCCCTGGCCACGCGGTTCACCGGGGCCTTGGCGGCGGGCCTGGCCACCGAGCGCACGGCGGGCGCCGTCGGGGCGGCGAGCATCGGCGCGGATACCGCCGCTGCATCGTCGTGCGACAGGCGGAAGCCCGACACCGATTCCAGCAGGCGCGAAGCCTGGTCCTGCAGCGACCCGGCTGCCGCCGCGGCCTGCTCCACCAGCGCCGCGTTCTGCTGAGTCACTTCGTCCATCTGGGCCACGGCCTGGTTGACCTGCTCGATGCCCGAGCTCTGCTCGGCCGATGCGGCGCTGATCTCGCCCATGATGTCGGTCACACGCTTCACGGCCTGCACGATCTCGTCCATCGTCGTGCCGGCCTGGCTCACCAGCGCCGCGCCGGTATCCACCTGCGCCACCGAGTTGTCGATCAGCGTCTTGATTTCCTTGGCGGCATTGGCGCTGCGCTGCGCCAGGCTGCGCACCTCGCCGGCCACCACGGCAAAGCCGCGGCCTTGTTCGCCCGCGCGGGCAGCTTCCACGGCGGCGTTCAGCGCCAGGATGTTGGTCTGGAAGGCAATGCCCTCGATCACGCCGATGATGTCGACGATCTTGCGCGATGCGTCGTTGATCTCGCCCATGGTGTCCACCACGCGGCCCACCACCTCGCCGCCGCGCACGGCCGTGTCCGACGCGTTGGCCGCCAGGCCGCTGGCCTGACGGGCATTGTCGGCGTTCTGGCGCACGGTGCTGGTCAGCTGTTCCATGCTCGAAGCCGTTTCCTCCAGCGAGGCGGCCTGCTGTTCCGTGCGCTGCGACAGGTCGTTGTTGCCGGCCGCAATCTCGCGCGACGCCGTGCCGATCGACTCGGCCGACTCCTTGAAGTCGCGGACCATCGACGACAGCTGTTGCTGCATCTGCGCGATCGCGTGCAGCAGGCTGTGGTCGTCGCCACGGCGCAGTTCCACCTTGGCCGAGAAGTCGCCATCGGCAATCTGCGCGGCGATCGACGCGGCATAGCCCGGTTCGCCGCCCAACTGGCGCGACAGCTGTCGGGCCAGGAACCAGCCCAGCAGCACCGAGATCACCACCCCGCCAAGCACCAGCAGCAGCATCAGCACGCGCGAGCTGTTGTAGACGCTGGTCGACTCGTCCATGTTCAACTTGGCGCGTTCGTCGCGGCGCTTGACCATCTTGAACAGCACGTCTTCCAGCGCGCGGCTTTCCTTGAGCAGGTCGGCACTTTCCGTGAACACCGTGCTTTCGAACTGCGACGTGTCCAGCGGCTGCTTGCTGACCAGTTCCACGTACTTCGTCATGCGGTCGCGGAACGGCGGCACCAGCGCTTCATACTGCTTGAACAGCGCCTGGCCCTCGGGCTGGCTGAACGAGCTCTTTGCAGTTTTTACCCGCGTCTCCATCGTCGTCAGCGATTTCTGGATCTCTTCCTTCTCGGTCGCGCGTTCGCCCATGGTCGATGCCGACAGCAGCGCGATCTGTGCGCGGCTGGCGTAGACCAGGTTGATGTTGCCGTCCTGCACGGCCTTCAGCGCCTGCAGGTCGGTGTTGTAGATCTTGCCGGTCCATTCCGCCATGCGCCCCATGTTGACCACGCCCAGCAGGCCGATGACGGCGCCGATCACCGATACCACCAGGAAGCCAGCTATCAGCCTGGTCGTAACGCGTAGTTGATTGAACCACTGCATAGAACTATCCCCTTCTTCTGTCAGAAATGACCGGGATGGGCAATGCCACCCGGATTGTTGTCGCGGCCGCCTGCGTGGGCGGCTGCTCTACCCCGTTCCTGATGCCGCGTGTTTTGGCGCGGCCCGTTCTGGAATGGCCCCTGCCCTGCCGGGCGCGGACCGGCTCCCCACTTCAGCCCGCCGCCTCCGCCATCGTCTCCATCTGGCGTGGGCGCGCGGGCCGGACCTCGGCCTGGGCGCTCACGCGGAATGTGGAGATCGACTCGCGCAGGCGGTCGGCCTGTTCTTCCAGCGCGCCGGCCGCCGCAGCGGCCTGCTCTACCAATGCTGCGTTCTGTTGCGTGCTTTCATCCATCTGCGCCACGGCCTCGTTGACCTGCTCGATGCCCGCGCTCTGCTCGGCCGATGCCGAACTGATGTCGCCCATGATGTCGGTCACGCGCTTCACGGCCTGCACGATCTCGTCCATCGTCGCGCCGGCCTCGCTTACCTGCGCCGCGCCGTTTTCCACGCGCGACACCGTGTTGCCGATCAGGCCCTTGATTTCCTTGGCCGCGTTGGCGCTGCGCTGCGCCAGGCTGCGCACCTCGCCAGCCACCACGGCGAAGCCGCGGCCCTGCTCGCCGGCACGCGCCGCTTCCACGGCGGCGTTCAGCGCCAGGATGTTGGTCTGGAAGGCAATGCCCTCGATCACGCCGATGATGTCGACGATCTTGCGCGATGCCTCGTTGATTTCGTTCATTGTCTGCACCACGCGCCCCACGGCCTCGCCGCCGCGTACGGCCGTCTCCGACGCATTGGCGGCCAGCCCGGTGGCCTGGCGCGCGTTGTCGGCGTTCTGGCGGACCGTGCCGGTCAGCTGCTCCATGCTCGAAGCCGTTTCCTCCAGCGAGGCGGCCTGCTGTTCGGTGCGCTGCGACAGGTCGTTGTTGCCGGCGGCCACCTGGTGCGTGGCCGTCGAGATGCTGGTCATGCCTTCCTGGATGTCATGCACCACCGACAGCAGGCTGCGCTGCATCGTGCGCATGGCGCGCGCCAGTGCACCCACTTCGTCGCCGGCCTTGTGTTCGAACGTCGTGGTCAGGTCGCCGGCGCCCATGCGCAGCGCAAAGTCGAGCATCTCGCCGACCGGCTTTTCCACGCGGGAGATCAGCAGCGCGCCAGAAGCCATCGACGAGATCACGGCCAGCGCGAAAGCGCCCCAGAGCCACGGCCACAACTGGGCGGCAGCGTCGGCGGACATCCAGTGCACGCCAGCCAGCGCCACCAGGAACCATGCAAGCCCGGCCACCTGGGCCCAGAGGATGCGGCGGCGCAGGTTCAGGCGGGTCAGGCGGCCGAAGAAGCCGGCCACGCCGGTCCGCACCACGGCCCCGTCGCGGATCGCCAGCCCGGCGGCGCGCTGCTCGCGAAACCGTTTGTAGGCAGCCTCGGCCGCGTCGATCTGCTCGCGCGACGCCATCGACCGCACCGACGTGTAGCCGATGATGCGGCCGGCCACGCGCGTCGGCGTGACGGTTGCCTGCACCCAGTAGTGGTCGCCGTCCTTGCGGCGGTTCTTGACGATGCCGACCCACGACTTGCCGGCCTGGATCGACGTCCAGAGATCGGCAAACGCTTCGGGCGGCATGTCCGGGTGGCGCACCAGGTTGTGCGGCGCGCCCAGCAGCTCTGCCGACGAGAAGCCGCTGGTCTCCACGAACGCCCGGTTCGCGAACGTGATGCGACCCTTGAGATCGGTTCGGGAGATCAGGTAATCGTCCGGCGAGAGCGGATGCTCGCGCTGCGTGACAGGCTGGTTGTTGCGCATGGGTGCTCGAACTGCGTTGAAGGCTCCGGCACCGGCGCCCCCGCATTCGCGCGGGCGCTACGGGCCGCTTGTTACGGGGTGGGTCAGGCGGTGCCGGCCGCGGCGTCAAGCGCCGCGAGGTCGTCGACATCCATCAGCTTCTCGATATCGGTCAGGATCAGCATGCGCCCCTCCAGCGAGCCAAGCCCGCGGATATAGTCGGTGGCCACGCCGCCGGACAGCGTCGGCGCCGGCTTGATCTGCGACGGGGTCAGCGTGAGCACGTCGGATACGCCGTCAACCACGATGCCCGTCGTGCGTTCATGGATATCGACGATGATCACCACCGTGTACTGGTCGTAGCTGATCTCGGCCTGGTTGAACTTGATGCGCAGGTCGATGATCGGGACGATGGTGCCGCGCAGGTTGACCACGCCCTTCAGGTAGTCAGGCGCGTTGGCGATCTGCGTGACCGATTCGTAGCCACGGATTTCCTGGACCTTGAGGATGTCGATGCCGTATTCCTCGCGGCCAAGCCGGAAGGCCAGGAACTCTTCTCCCGCGCCGTCCGCCCGGTTGTTGCTGGTATTCATGTTGCCCCCGCTGGCAAGGTTGGTCGTGGCCGGGGATAGCGTGTCCCTGGCTGCTGGCGACCCGAGGCGGTCTGCCGGCCCGCGGCCCAATGGGCCGAGCCGGACCACCTGCTATGGCCCTCCAGTATTTACGGCACGATGCGGGGTGAATTAAGGACGACTTGGCGCCCGGCTTACCCCTCCGTGGGAGGGTCCAGCAGCGCGTGGACGGAGGCCAGCAGGTCTTCCGGATCGAAGGGCTTGGCCAGGAACCCCGACGCGCCGGCCTCGCGGGCCTGGTCCAGGATGCGGTCGTCGTGCTCGGTCGAAAGCATCAGGATCGGAATCGACGCATAGGCCGGGGTGGCGCGCAGCGCGCGGATCAGCGACAGGCCGTCCATGACGGGCATCACCTGGTCGGTGACCAGCATGCCGAACGGCTCTTCCATGGCCACCTCGTGCGCCTCCTTGCCGTCGGCCGCCTCGGTCACCATGAATCCGCCCGCGCGCAGGCAGGCGCCCGTCATGCGGCGCAGGGATGGCGAATCGTCGACGACGAGGATGTGCGGAAGGGACATCGGGGACTCCGTGTGGGTTGGTCCGCCAGTGGCAAGGCAGCGCGGCCGGCGACGGACAGGCCAGCTGGCTCGGGCGTGCGACATCCGGCATGCGCCACTGCCCTGTCACCTTCATAACGACACGCCAGGCGCGCGCTTTAGCGTTATCGACAATTTTTCACATTTCGCCGCCGGTGCTCAGGCGCGCAGCGGCTGGGTGCCCTGCAGCTGTTCGGCGAACGCCGGGGCGTCGAGCGGCACGGCCATCAGGTAGCCCTGCACCTCGTCGCAGCCCATGCCGTCCAGGATGTCCAGCTGCGATGCCGACTCCACGCCTTCGGCCACCACCTTCATGCGCAGTTCGTGCGCCAGCGCCACCATCGACCCGACGATCGCCCGGCCCTGCGGGTCGGCGTCCAGCCCGCCGATCAGCGTGCGGTCGATCTTGAGCGTGCCCACGCGCAGCCGCTTCAGGTAGCCGAGGCTGGAGTAGCCGCTGCCGAAGTCGTCCAGCGCCACGTGGATGCCCAGCGACTGTAGCTCGGCCAGCGTCTCCATCGACTTGCCGATGTCCTTCATGGCCGCCGTCTCGGTAATTTCGAGCGTGATGGCCGACGGCGGAATGTCGTGCTGGTGGATCTGTTCGAGCAGGTACTGCGGGAAGTTGCGGCTGGCAAAGCGCAGCCCCGACACGTTGATGGCCACCGGCACCGTCGCCAGCCCGGCGTCCTGCCAGGCGCGCACCTGCGCGCAGACCGTCGAGATGACCCAGTCGTCGAGCTTGTCGATCTGGCCCGACTGCTCGGCCACCATGATGAATTCCGCAGGATTGACCGGGCCCAGCGTCGGATGCCGCCAGCGGCACAGCGCCTCGGCGCCCACCACGCCACGCGACTTCACGTCGTATTTCGGCTGGTACATCAGCGACAGTGCGTCGTCCTGGATGGCCGGCCAGAGATCGCGGCGGATGACGCGCATGCGGCGCGCCCGTTCGCCGGCGGCGGAATTGAACACGCGCATCTGGTTCGACCCGCTTTCGCGCGCCTCCGACAGGCTGACGCGCGCCGCCTGCATCAGCGATTCCGACGTGGCCGCATCGCGCGGATAAATGGCGATGCCGATGTTCACGCCAATCTGCATCTGCAGGCCGCGCGCGGCCACGAACTCGGACAGCGACCCCAGCACGCGCGCGCCCAGTTCGTGCGCCCGGCTGTGCTGCACCAGTTCGGGCACGCCCACCGCGAACTCGTCGCGCGCCAGCCGGGCCAGGAAATGATGCGGTTCCAGCGCGGCCTGGGCCAACGCGCCGGCATCCTGGGCCAGGATGTCGTCGGCGCGGACTTCGAAGACTTCGTCGACTTCACGGAAGTCGGCAATATGGATCAGCAGCACGGCGCAGGCGGTTTCCGACAAGCGGGCGTGCGCGATGGTCTGGTCGAGCCAGCGCGCGAAGGCGGTACGGTCGGGCAGGTCTTCGTTGCTGACGCTGTATTCGCCGACGGGCGGCTGGTCGCGGCCCGACGCGCGTACGGTCAGCCCACCCATGCGACCGTGGCCGCGCCGCACCACACGGGACTCGCCGGCACGCGCGGCCACCGGGAATTCGTCAGGGGCGTCGTCGGCGAGCGCCCCCTCGGCATAGGCCCCCGCCCACCGGCGCGACTGGATGCGATGCATCGCATAGAGCGCGGAGCACAGCAGCGCCAGGCCGCCGGCCAGCCACGCCGACCCATGCGGGCCGGCCACGTCCAGACAGTCGCGCGGGGACATCGACAGGCCGCCGCAGGCCCGGCCCAGCCGTGCACCGGCCACCGCCACCATGCCGGCACCCGCCAGCATGGCCGTGACGATGGCAACCTGCCAGCCACGGCTGCCCTGGCGCATCCAGTGCCAGGCAGGGGCAATCAGGTGCGACGCGGCCATGCTTGCCGCCATGGTTGCGGCGAAGGTTGCCGCCGCGTCGGCGCCGCGATTGGCGGCCGTCAGCGTGCCCGAAGCCACCGCCACCCAGAGCGGCATGCCCGTGGTGGCCTGCGACAGGAGCGCGGCCGACCATGCCAGCGATCGGACAGCCTTGCGCCCCGGCTCGCCTTCCGGCTTGGCAGCGCGCATGCCTCGCGCGGCAACGACGCCGAGCGCGGCTGCAAGCAGCAACAGGAGGGTATTCGTGGCAATCATTGGGGCTGCGCGAAGGGAAACGGCAAGGGCGCGGGGAACACCGGGATGCGGGGCAGACAAAACCCCGCATCATGGCATCTTGCGCGCTCCGTGTGAACCTCGTGGCACTCAGTCCTGTTTATATCGGGCGCGAAACAATCAGAAGGCGGCCCAGTTGTCGTCCGGGTTCGACGCGCCGGCCGGCTGGTTCAGCGCGGGGCGCACCAGCTTGGGCTCGCGGGTCTTGCGCACCACGGGCGGACGCTTGGCCGCGGGTCGCACCGGCGCACGTTCCGCAGCGCCGGCGACGGCGCTGGACCTGGCCGGTGCAGCCGGGGCAGCGGGGGCAGCCACGGGCTGGGCCGGCGCCAGCGCATGCGCGGGCCGTGACGGCGCTGCCAGCAGGCGCGACGCACCGCCATCGGACGCCAGCGAGAACACCGACACCACGCTCTTGAGCTTCTGCGCCTGTTCTTCCAGCGCGCCGGCGGCGGCGGCGGCTTCCTCCACGAGTGCCGCGTTCTGCTGCGTGACCTGGTCCATCTGGGCCACGGCCTGGTTCACCTGCTCGATGCCGGTGGTCTGTTCCTGCGACGCGGCGCTGATCTCGTTCATGATGTCCGTGACGCGACGCACGGCCTGCACGATCTCGCCCATGGTGTTGCCGGCTTCGGCCACCAGCTTCGTGCCGCTTTCCACACGCTGGCCAGATTCGCTGATCAGCGATTCGATTTCCTTGGCGGCATTGGCGCTGCGCTGCGCCAGGCTGCGCACCTCGCCGGCCACCACGGCAAAGCCGCGGCCCTGTTCGCCGGCCCGGGCCGCTTCCACGGCGGCATTCAGCGCCAGGATATTGGTCTGGAAGGCGATGCCTTCGATCACGCCGATGATCTCGACCACCTTGCGCGATGCGCCGTTGATCTCGTTCATGGTGTCAACCACGCGGCCCACCACGTCGCCACCCTTCAGGGCGATCTGCGAGGCTTCGCCGGCCAGCACGCCAGCCTGGCGGGCGTTGTCGGCGTTCTGGCGTACCACCGTGGTCAGTTCTTCCATGCTGGCGGCGGTTTGCTCCAGCGAGGCCGCCTGCTCTTCGGTACGTTGCGACAGGTCGGTATTGCCGGCCGAAATCTGCTGGGTGGCCGAGGCGATCGAATCGGTGCCGGTACGCACTTCGGACACGATGCCCGACAGGCTGTCCTGCATCCGGGCCAGCGCCTGCATCATGCGGCCCACCTCGTTCTTCGACATGCTGCTGATGCGCGACGTCAGGTCGCCGGCGGCCATGCGTTCGAATACGGACAGCGCCTCTTCCACCGGACGCACGATGGCGCGGTGGAGCATCATGGCGGCCACCACGGCAATGACCAGACCGAAGACGATCAGCAGGATCGACATCGTGCGGATCACTTCAAAGCGCGACTGGGCGGCTTCGAAGTTTGCCTTGCCCGCGTCCATCTGGAACTTCTCGAGCTTTTCGTGCGCGGAGGACATGCTGCGCTGCAGTTCCGGCATGACCTCGCGCGCAATGCGCAGGGCTTCCTCCCGGTTTCCGGAGGTCAGCGCCTGCTGCCACTTGGCGACGCCCGTCTCGAAGAACTCCTGGCGCTTGGCAGCCAGCGCGTTGGCCAGAACCTTTTCCTCGTCGTTCTGCGGCAGCGCCAAATAGCGTTTCCAGCCCTTGTCGGACGACTCGACAAAGACCTTCGAGCGTTCGACGTGCTTGTTCATGTCCTCGCCCTCGCTGCCGGGCATGACGGTACGGTCCAGCGCCAGGCGCAGGCGCGTGGTGCCGATCATGGCATCGGCCAGCGCCTGGGATGAAGCCAGCTGGTTGGCATAGGTCTCCTTCAGCGCATCATTGGACTGGGAAATGCCATGCAATCCCGCTCCGCCCACAACCAGCAGGATGGCCGCCAGCGCAGCCATGGCGCCCCGCAAGAGGGTCTTGATCTGAATATTCTGATGAAAGGACATGATGTGCTGATCATTAGGAAATCACCCGAAGCCACTCCCCTGCCCCGGTCCGGCAGACCGACACCCCGTGCGGCCCGCTCAGGACTCGATAACGGCCGGCGCCCAGCCTTCCTTGAGTTGCGTGGCAAATGGTTTTCGGGTATGGCGACTGACGCACTTTCAATCGCCTGCGTAAATGGCCCGTGCTGCACCACGCGGGGTGAGTCAGCGCATGCCGGCAAATGAATATTGCCTGCCGGGCCGGAATGGAGCGTTCACTGAAACCCGCTTGCGCCGGACTGCGTCTCCTAATTCCCGCATTAAGTTTTGATTCATGTTTCCGCGGCGATGCGAGACGGCCCGCGCACCGCGCGCTATCTGCTGCGCCGGTCCATTCTGCCGCCGTCGCGGCAGCAAACGCCCGACTATCGCCCTTGTCATAAGTTCAGTAATTCTTCTTAATTGAGATTTTTCGTATTTTTTGGCGCGCAGCCGCAAAGCATTTGCAGCATGGCCGACAGTGGTTATAATGCTTTTCGTCTATTCACGGACCCACCAGTAAATCGAGGGATACAAATGGCGACATATCAGGAAATCGTTCAGAAAATCAGCGAACTGCAGCGGGAGGCCGAAGAGATCAAGGCGCGCGAGCAAGCGACGGTGATCGCCGAGATTCGCGAGAAAATCGAACAATTTGGCCTGACCGCCGAAGATCTCGGATTTGGTGGCAAGGGCGTGGCCGGCAAGAAGGCCACTACCGCACGCAAGGTTCCGGTCCGCTATCGCGATAGCGCCGGCAATACCTGGACCGGCCGCGGCAAGCGTCCGGGCTGGCTGACCCAGGCATTGGCCAATGGCAAGTCGATGGAAGACTTCCTGATTCGCTAAGCCGCGACGCCACGCGCGCAAAGAAGGCGCGCAAAGAAAAACCGGGCCATGGCCCGGTTTTTTTATTGGCTTGCCCCGCTCACGCCGCAAACCCCTGGGGATTCATCGACTGCCAGCGCCAGGAATCCTGGCACATGCGGTCCAGATCATGGCGGGCCTGCCAGCCCAGCATTTGCTGCGCCAGCGCCGGATCGGCATAGCACGACGCAATGTCGCCCGGACGCCGGTCGACAATCTGGTACGGCACGGCCCGCCCACTGGCACGTTCGTAGGCCTTCACTACCTCCAGAACGCTGTAACCACGGCCCGTGCCCAGGTTGACGGTCATCCCTCGCGGATGCTGGCGAAGGTAGTTCAGCGCCGCCACGTGGCCATCGGCCAGGTCGCAGACGTGGATGTAGTCGCGCACGCCCGTGCCATCGACGGTCGGGTAATCGCCACCATAGACACTGAGCTTTTCGCGTCGTCCGCCAGCCACCTGGGCCACGTAAGGCATCAGGTTGTTCGGAATGCCGCCCGGGTCTTCGCCAATCAGGCCGCTTTCATGGGCCCCGACCGGATTGAAATACCGCAGAAAAGCGATGCGCCATTCCGGATCGGATTTTTCCAGGTCGCGCAGGATCTGTTCGCCCATCAATTTGGTCTGCCCGTACGGATTGGTGGCCGACAGGGGGAAATCCTCGAGAATCGGCACCGTATGCGGATTGCCATAGACCGTGGCCGACGAACTGAACACCAGTTGCCGCACGCCAGCCGCCTGCATGGCGCTGCATAGCGTGATCATGCCTTCGAGGTTGTTTCCGTAATATTCGAGCGGCTTGCTGACCGATTCACCCACCGCCTTCAGCGCCGCAAAATGAATCGCACCCGCAATCTCGTGCTCGGCAAACAGGCGGTCCAGCAGCGCGCGGTCACGCACATCGCCTTCGACGAAATGGGGTGTGGTCCCGGTAATGCGCGCCAGCCGGCTGATCACCTCGCGGCTGCTGTTACACAGATTATCGAGTCCGATCACTTGATAGCCCGCCTCATGCAACGCCACCCAGGTGTGCGAGGCGATATATCCGGTTGCGCCGGTCAGCAGTAACGTTTCAGCCATGGAAATTGTCAGGTCGGTAAGTGTTTCAGGACGCTGGCCGAATCCCGGTCGGAATTCGCGGGTCGAACCGACATCTTATCCCGCCCATTTTACGGCCGCCTCGTACATTCGAATGATTGTCAGGATTCCCGGGCGCGCGCCGCCTGCGGTGTCATCAGCGGCAACCCCGCGCGTGCCTGCCACGCCTCGTAGGCGGCGTGCAGTCGCCAGCCCGATTCGAGATCCCGCATGCCCAGCAGCTGGGCCACGGCAGCCGGGGTGGTACCGGCGTCGAAATGCATCGCACCACACGTATTGCGCAGCGTCTGGGGCGACGCCCGCTCGCTGCGGCCAGCCAGCACCCCGGCCTCTTCCAGCAGGATTTCAATGCGGCGATAGATCGACGCCGCATGCATCGGCCGTCCATTGGCCATGGCCGGAAATACCAGGTCGCCCAGCGATTCCGCCGCCTGACGAACCCCCAGCCATCGGCGCAGCGGCGCATGGGCAAAGCCGAACAGCGGCACCATATAAGTACGTCCGTTATCGGGGCGCACCATGCGGATGGCCATGGCACCGTCGTCGATGCCGTCGATGGCTTCCAGGCGCAACGCGCGCACCTCGGCCACCTTCAGGCCGCCGCCCAGCAACACGGCAAGCAGCGCCACGTCCCGGGCGCGCTTCCAGGCCGTGGGCGACATCTCGCCCCTGGCGTCCTTGCCGGCCGGCAATTCGGGCTGCGGCGCCAGGATTCGGGCGACGAGCAGGTCGCGCTCACCCGGCAGCAGAAAGGCCGTGGGATCGTTCTCGCCGTCGGCCAGATGCGCCTTGACCGCCTGACTGGCCGGATTGTGCAAATTCTGTTGCAGTGTGGCCAGGTGGTGGAAGATCCGCTCTATGAGTCGCGCATATCGATAGCGGTGGCGCTTGTGAAGCTGCTGCGCATCGAGAAAGGCGCCGATCTGGCCGGCCGACCATTTGAGTGGCGGCAGACCCTGCTCGGCGGACCAGCGCAGCAGCTTGCCCCACATGGCGCGGTAGACGATGGCCGTACCGGGGCGAAAGCCATGCCGGGCCAGCCAGCCGTCGAACGCACGTTCGGGCTGCCGATACCAGGCGGCAAGGTCGGCATCGAACAGGTCGTCGGACACCGGCTGCGCCCCGCCGGGCGGGCCGGTGTCGATCGCGGGGTGGGTCACCACTTCATCTCCTGCATGGCGCATAAGGCAATGGGGCCATTGTAGACAATGCGCCACTGGCCGCTGCGGCGGTGCCGCAAATAGTCGCTGCAACCCGTTGCATGGGGTCGGGCGGACGTGATACCTTGCGGTTCATCATGCAACTGGTTGCATAGCAAGTCCGATTGCCTGATCGCCTGCCTGCCTCGCCGCGTCGATGGCATGTGCCCCACGAATTGCCGCCCTCTTCCGAAGGAACCGCCATGGCCATTCCCGCCCTGCTGCAAAACCTGTCGCTCCCGGCCGTCTGCTCGCCGCTGTTCATCATTTCCAATCCCGACCTGGTCATCGCGCAATGCAAGGCCGGCGTGGTGGGCTCGTTCCCGGCGCTCAACGCGCGCCCGGCCGAGAAGCTGGAGGAATGGCTGGACCGCATCACGACCGAGCTGGCCGAGCACGACGCCAGGCACCCCGACCGTCCCGCCGCCCCGTTCGCGGTCAACCAGATCGTGCACAAGTCCAACGACCGGCTCGAACACGACCTGGAAATGTGCGTGCGCTACAAGGTGCCCATCGTCATTACGTCGCTGGGCGCCCGCGCGGAAGTCAACGAGGCCGTGCATTCGTATGGCGGCATCGTGCTGCATGATGTGATCAACAATACCTTTGCCCGCAAGGCGATCGACAAGGGCGCCGACGGCCTGATCGCCGTGGCGGCCGGCGCGGGCGGCCATGCCGGCACGCTGTCGCCGTTTGCGCTGTTGCACGAGATCCGCGAATGGTTCGATGGCCCGCTGCTGCTGTCCGGCGCCATCGCCAGCGGTGACGCGGTGCTGGCCGCCCAGGCCGCGGGCGCAGACCTGGCCTATATCGGCTCGGCCTTCATTGCCACGCTGGAAGCCAATGCCCAGGACGCTTACAAGCAGATGATCGTCGACAGCAACGCCGACGACATCGTCTATTCCAACCTGTTCACGGGCGTGCACGGCAATTACCTGCGCGAAAGCATCGTGCGCTCGGGCCTGGACCCGGAAGCACTGCCGACGTCGGATGCCACGGCCATGAACTTCGGCTCGACCCGCGTCAAGCCGTGGAAGGACATCTGGGGCGCCGGTCAGGGCGTGGGCGCCATCAAGCGCGTGGTACCGGCAGCCGAACTGGTGCGCCGTTTCGTGGAAGAGTACGCACTGGCACGGCGCCGCCTGGGCCTGGCGCCAGCGGAAGCCGCCGCGCATGCGGCCAGCGTCGCCTGATTTGGCGTTTTTCTGATGTATTCGTGATGTTTCCCTTTCCCGCCCCGGTGCATGACCGGGCGGGAAAGGGGATTGGCGTCCGGTACTCCGCCGTTAGCCTTCGCCGGGTATTTCCAGCAGCGGCATCAAGTCGCGCCCCCACTTCACCCAGTCCTCCTGGAACCGGATGCCTCGCCGCAGCAGCGCATACTGGATTTGCTGGCGCCGGTCGAGCGTGCCGCCGAAATCCTTGCGTTCGATATCGCGGTAGAGCGCCAGGCGATCCTCGTGCAGGGCGATCAGGCGCCGCATTTCCTCGTCAAGCCCGAGCGGCCCGATTGCAGCATCTGCACGTAGCTTGACCAGAATTTCCTCACGCTGGTCCAGCCCCGCACCGGGCGACAGCACCCATCGCACCAGTTCGTCGCGGCCGGACGGCAGCACGTAATACACCTTCTTGCGATTCTTTTTTTCCGCCGGCGCCCCGTGCGGTGCGCTGGCCGGAGTGGCCGGGGCCGCCTGATCCTTGCCGCCGTCCTCGGCCGCAATCCAGCCCATTTCGGCCATCCGCCCCAGTTCGCGGTAAATCTGCTGGTGCGTGGCGTGCCAGAAATAGCCGATGGACTTGTCGAAGCGGCGCGCCAGGTCGTAACCCGACGACGGCTTTTCAATCAGGGAAATCAGAAGCGCGTGCTGGGTGGACATTCGCCGTGGAAGTGGTGGCCCGGGGTTGGCATGAAGGTTGCTGCCTTGAGCCGGGAATGTTCAGGGTGGCGCTATGGTAGCGCGCAAGTCGGAGCGCGTCATGCCGTTAACCCTTGCAACGCCTGTCGGGCGGCGCCGGCGCGGGACCACCATCCTGATATCGACAGCCCAACAGAATCCTAAATATGACAATTTAGGCAATTATCCTGAAACTGATGTAAAAAAATCGAAATGGCTTTTCGCGACCGCCTGCAATACATTCCAGACATTGCCACCCGCATGCGCGCGCCTTTTCCTTGCCGGCCCAACGTTCAGCGCCATGCGTCTCCTGGGAGTCGTCGATGAACGCAAGACCGGAAATCACCGAAGGCACGGCAGCGGGCGAGTCCTCGGTGTCCGTCAGCGCCGCGCGCGCACGTGCCGGAACGGCACCGATTTACTACCGGCTGCCCGATACCCCGGACGGCCACCATATCAAGGAATACGCCAGCGGCCTGCGGCAGCTGGTGCGCTTCGTCGGGGTCGAGGAACAGGTCGTCAAGTACAGCCTGACCTGATTGCCTGCCGGCGGCCAGGGTCCGCCCGGCCGCACGCCGAAGCCGCAGCTTGTCTCCTCCTGTCCTCACGGACCTGGGATTTGCGCCCGCGCCAACCTCGCGGGCGTTTTCTTTGGCGCGCGGCTTTTGGCGCAGGCAATAAAAAACCGGCCGCCGGGCAGGCGCCCGGAGCCGGTTCGAGTATTGCCGTACGGCTTGCCTGCGTGCTACCGACGCAGGCTCGGCCGATCAGTCCACCGTCGCGCCCGAAGCCTTCACCACCTTGGCCCACTTGGCGGTTTCCGACTTCATGAAGGCGGCCAGCTGGGCCGGCTTCTCCGGGTTCGGCTCGGCGCCTTGCTCGGCCATCTGCTTCTTCACTTCCGGCATGGCCAGGATCTTGACCACTTCGGCGTTCAGGCGATCGACGATCGGCTGGGGCGTGCCGCCGGTGGCGTACAGGGCGAACCACGACGTGGCCTCATAGCCCGGCACACCGGCTTCGGCCACGGTCGGCACGTCCGGCAGTGCCGGCGAACGCTTGCCCGAGGTCACGGCGATGGCGCGCAGCTTGCCGGCCTTCACGTGGGGGTACGACGAGGGCATGTTGTCGAACATCAGGCCGATCTGGTTGCCCAGCAGGTCGTTCACGGCCGGGGCGCTGCCCTTGTACGGAATGTGCTGGATATGCAGGCCGGTCATCGAGTTGAACAGCTCGCCCGACAGGTGCATCGACGAACCGCTACCCGACGAACCGTACGACAGCTTGTCCGGGTTGGCCTTCACGTAGGCAATCAGTTCCTTGATGTTGTGAACCGGCACCTTCGGGTTCACCACGACGATGTTCGGCACCATGGCCACGCGCGTGATCGGCGCGAAATCCTTGACCGGGTCGTACGGCAGTTTCGAGTACAGCGACTGGTTGATCGCGTGCGTGCCGATCGTACCCATGAACAGCGTGTAGCCGTCGCCCGGTGCCTTGGCGGCCAGCGACGCGCCGATGTTGCCGCCCGCGCCCGGACGGTTGTCCACCACCACCGGCTGACCCAGCGCCTTGCCCAGTTGCAGGCTGACGATACGGGCCAGGATGTCGGTGGTGCCACCGGCCGAGAACGGCACGATCATCGTGATCGGCTTGGTCGGGTAGTTGCCCTGCGCCTGCGCGCCGGTCATGACGGCAAAGCCGGCGGCCATTGCGACGCCAGCGGCCAGCAGGCGTCTGCGCGCCTTCGAGGTTTGATTGGTGATGCTCATCTTGTGCTCCAGGAATTGATGCACACCCGCGGACGAACCTTGTGCGCGGCCGTGGGCGCAATGCTTGTGTATCGCTATTCCACCCCGTGCCTTGGGGCGGGCAACTTTCTTATACGGGTGCCACCCCCAGCGTGGTTCCGCCGCAGACGTACAGCACTTGTCCCGTCACGAAACCATTCTCGGGGGCGAGGAAGAACAGCGAGGCACGCGCCACGTCTTCCGGCGTTCCCATTCTCTTCACGGCGATGCTTGCCAGGATGCGCCGTGTCTGTTCGCTGCCCTCCGGATTGCTCTTTCGGAACAGCTCGGTGGCGATGGGACCCGGTGCCACGGCGTTGACGGTGATGCCGTCGCCGCCCAGCTCCATCGCCAGCGTTCGGGTCATGCCAACCAGCCCCGCCTTGGCCGCGGAATACACCACGCGCTCGGGCTTGCCCAGCGCCGCGCGCGAGGCCATGTTGACGATACGCCCAAAGCCGGCCGCACGCATGGCGGGCAGGCAGGCCTGGGTCAGCAGCATCGTTGCCTGCAGCGTCAGGCCCACGACGTAATCGAGATCGGCGGCGGTGGCCGTATCGGCCGTGCCGGGACGCGTGGCGCCGGCGTTGTTGACCAGCCGGGTCACCGCGAACTGCGAGGTCACCTTTTCCGCCACCGCACGCGTGGCGTCGGCGTTGGTCAGGTCGGCCTGGAAAAAGGTCAGGTTCGGATGCGACCACGTCGGCTCTGCATAGTCGACATTGATCACACGGGTCACGCCATCGGCGAGCAGCATTTCTGCAATCGCACGGCCAATGCCGGAACTGGCGCCGGTGACAAGCGTGGCAACGGGAAGGGACATCTCGGAACTCCGCACCGGCACACATGAGCCGGGTCAGTCAGAAAAAGATGCGGCAAGACCGGCGAGCCCGTCGGCCTGGCCGCAATGCTCTACCTCGTTGGGGAAGAGACACCACTGAAACTTCCCACCTGTATTAACGGCGGGAAACGAGGGGAATTAAGCGGATGATGAACTGGCCGATTGCCCCATGTTTGCTCCCCTCTCCCATAGCATGGGCGAGGGGCGCGCACAACGACGGCATTCAGCCCTGAACGATCAGACCCGCTCGATCACCATGGCGATACCCTGGCCCACGCCGATGCACATCGTGCACAGCGCGAAGCGGCCGCCGGTACGCTCCAGCTGGTACAGCGCCGTCGTCACCAGGCGCGCGCCGCTCATGCCCAGCGGGTGGCCCAGGGCAATCGCGCCGCCGTTCGGGTTCACGCGTTTGTCGTCGTCGGCGATGCCCAGCTGACGCAGCACGGCCAGGCCTTGCGCGGCAAACGCTTCGTTCAGTTCGATCACGTCGATCTGGTCCAGCGACATGCCCAGCTGCTTCATCAGCTTCTGGGTGGCCGGTGCCGGGCCGATACCCATCACGCGCGGTGCCACGCCGGCCGTTGCCATGCCGACGATACGGGCACGCGGCTTCAGGTTGTGCTGCTTCAGGCCCGCTTCGCTGGCCAGCAGGATGGCGCAGGCGCCATCGTTCACGCCCGACGCATTACCGGCGGTCACGGTGCCGTCCGGGCGCACCACGCCGCGCAACTTGGCCAGGGCTTCCATGCTGGTGGCACGCGGGTGCTCGTCACGGTCGACCACAATCGGGTCGCCCTTCTTTTGCGGAATGGTGACGGCGGTGATTTCCTGGGCCAGCGTGCCGTCGGCCTGGGCGCGCGACGCCTTTTCCTGGCTGCGCAGCGCCATCAGGTCCTGGTCTTCGCGGCTGATCTTGTAGTCCGTGGCCACGTTCTCGGCGGTCTCGGGCATCGAGTCCACGCCGTAGGCGGCACGCATCGCCGGGTTGATGAAGCGCCAGCCGATGGTGGTGTCGAAGATATCGGCCTGGCGCGAGAACGCCGACGTGGCCTTGCCCATCACGAACGGGGCGCGGCTCATGCTTTCCACGCCGCCCGAGATCATCAGGTTGGTTTCGCCCGACTTGATGGCGCGCGCGGCAGTGCCCGTGGCGTCCATGCCGGAGCCGCACAGGCGGTTGATCGTCGAACCCGGCACGGCCTCCGGCAGACCGGCCAGCAGCGCCGACATGCGCGCCACGTTGCGGTTGTCTTCGCCCGCCTGGTTGGCGTTGCCGTAGATCACGTCGTCGATGGCCGACCAGTCCAGGCCGGCGTTGCGTGCCATCAGTGCCTTCAGGGGCACCGCGCCCAGGTCGTCCGCGCGCACGCCGGACAGGCTGCCGCCGTAACGGCCGATGGGGGTACGGATGGCGTCAACGATAAATGCGTCGCTCATGTTCTGTCTCGCTCGGTTTTGGTGGTCTGGGTGGTGGATCAGGCGGCCTGGGCCTGCTTCAGGGGCACGCCGGTCAGACGTTGCAGTTCGTCAAACGACAGGCCTTCCGCGAGGTCGCGGGCAACCAGGCCGTCCGGCGTCACGTCGAGCGTGGCCAGATCCGTGTAGATGCGCGTCACGCAGCCGATGCCGGTCAGCGGATAGGTGCATTCCGGCACGATTTTGCTCTCGCCCTGCTTGGTCAGGTGCTCCATCATCACGAACACCTGCTTGGCGCCGATTGCCAGGTCCATCGCACCGCCCACGGCGGGAATGGCGCCGGGGGCACCGGTATGCCAGTTGGCCAGGTCGCCCTTTTCGGACACCTGGAAGCCGCCCAGCACACAGTAGTCGAGATGGCCGCCGCGCATCATCGCGAACGAATCGGCATGGTGGAAGTACGAACCACCGGCCTTGATCGTCACCGGCTGCTTGCCGGCGTTGATCAGGTCGCCGTCTTCCTCACCGGCAGCCGGGGCGGGGCCCATGCCCAGCAGGCCGTTTTCGCTGTGCAGCAGGATTTCCTTGTCGGCCGGCAGATGGTTGCCAACCAGGGTGGGCAGGCCGATGCCGAGGTTCACCACGGCACCGTCCGGAATGTCTTTGGCCACGCGGGCGGCCATCTGGTCGCGGGTCAGGCGTTGCATGTTCTTTCTCCTTCTACGCTCAGGCGGCCTGGGCAGCCGAGCCGCCCACCTTGACCACACGCTTGACGAACAGGCCCGGCGTGACGATGTGCTCGGGGTTCATGTCGCCCAGTTCGACGACGTGGCTGACCTGCACGATGGCGCACTTGGCAGCCATGGCCATGATCGGGCCGAAGTTGCGTGCGGTCTTGCGGTAGGTCAGGTTGCCCCAGCGGTCTGCCGTGTCGGCCTTGATCAGCGCGAAGTCGGCGTGGATCGGCTTTTCGAACACATAACCCTGGCCGTCGATGATGCGCGTTTCCTTGCCTTCGGCCAGCGGCGTGCCGTAGGCCGTGCGCGTGAAGAAACCGCCAATGCCGGCCCCGGCGGCGCGGATGCGCTCGGCCAGGTTGCCCTGGGGCACCAGTTCCAGTTCGATCTCGCCCGCATGGAACAGCGAATCGAACACATACGAATCCACCTGCCGCGGGAACGAGCAAATGATCTTGCGCACGCGCTTGGTCTTCAGCAGTGCCGCCAGACCCGTGTCGCCATTGCCGGCGTTGTTGTTGACGATGGTCAGGTCACGCGCCCCCTGGGCGATCACCGCGTCGATCAGTTCCGCCGGCATGCCAGCCAGGCCAAAGCCGCCGATCAGGATCGTGGCGCCGTCGTGGATGCCGGCCACTGCCGCTTCCACCGAGTCATATAGCTTGTTGATCACTTGCGTTCCAGTACGGAAGGGTCCGGCATCGCGCCGGGACCGGCCGCAAGAGGGGCGGCACGCAAAGATGTCTCCGGCAGACTGCTCGGACGGGCGTCCCATGCGCCGACCCGTGCTCGGCACGGCGACGACATCGGGACAGGGTCCACAATCTTGCAGTTGTCTTGATGAGCCGTCTTGCGGCGGCTTCGGTGATGGTCGGCGGATCGGGCGCGCAGCGATGTTCGCTATACGAACCCCAATTCGCAGAATGAACAAAGGTTACACCCGGCGTCAAAACAGGGTCAATAAGGGTCTGCGCGTGGCGGGCGATAATCGGTCACCGCCCGCGCACGCAGCGCACGTTCAGGGCAGGCGCAGCACCGCCTGGCTGCCGTTCGCGCCGGGGCGTACTTCGAGCCGCACATCGATCCGCTCGCGCAACTCCGCCACGTGCGAGATGATGCCGACCAGCCGGCCGGCCTGCTGAAGATCGAGCAGCGTGCGGATGGCGAAGTCCAGGCTTTCCGGATCGAGCGTGCCGAACCCTTCGTCCACGAACAGCGTGTCGAGCTGGATGCCGCCGGCGCGCGACTGCACCACGTCGGCCAGCCCCAGCGCCAAGGATAGCGACGCCAGAAAGCCCTCGCCACCCGAAAGCGTGTTGGCCGGCCGGGTGGTGCCGGTATCGTGGTCGAACACCTCCAGGTCCAGCCCGCCCGCCATGCGCTGGTCCCCCTGCTCGCGCACGCGCTGCAGCGCGTAGCGGCCGCGGCTCATGCGCAGCAAGCGCAGCGACGCCGCCTCCAGCACCTCGTCGAGCAGCGTGGCCAGGACAAAGCGTTGGAACGTCATGCGGCGCGGATTGTTGCCATTGGCCACTTCCGACAGGCGGCCCAGCACCGCATAGCGCGTTTCCACCTCGCGCCCTTCGGCGGCCAGCGATTCCACCTGACCCTTGCATTGCAGCAGCGTGTCGCGCGACGCGGCCACTTCGCTGCGCTCGCGGATGGCGGCTTCGAGCCGCACGGCCGCCTGGTCGCGCGTGGCCAGCAGCGCGGGCATGTCGGGGATCTGCAGTGCCTTGGCGATGGCGGCGGTGCGGGCATGCCATTCGGCTGCACGGGCCAGCGCGACATCGAATGCACGGATCGCATCGTCCAGCGCCGACATGGCGTCGGCGGACAGGCACGCGGCAGCGTAAGCGTCTTCATGGTCGAAGGCGGCCGCGCGCATGGCGTCGGCCAATGTGGCCTCGCGCTCGGTGACGCGGGCGTCGGCCTGGGTGACGTTGTCCCGCGCGGACGCCAGCGCCGCCGCCGTTGCGGCCTGCAGCGCGACGGCGTCGCGCTCGGCGCCCTGTGCGGCCTGCAATGCGGCTTCAAGCGCGCCGGCTTCGCGCCGGGCAGCCTCGAGCGCGGCCGTCATCGTATCGGGATCGCGCGAATCCTCGGGCACCTGTTCGCAGGCGGCCCGCCATTCGCCATCCAGCCGCGCGTGTTCCTGCGCGGCGGTGCGGGCGGCCGTGTCGGCAGCCTGGGCCAACACTTCGGCGGCCTCGACGGCCTTGCGGGCCTGCACCGTCTGCGCCGCCAGCGCCTCGGCGCGCTTGCCTGCCTGTTCGGCCTGGCGGGCAGCCTCGGCCAGCGCGGCGATCTCGGCATCGAGCGCACTGGCGCCCGCTGCGGAAACATCGCCCGCGGCCTCGATCAGGTCCGCCAGCCGCGCCTGCCATTGCGCGGCGCTGGCGCCCGCCCGCTGGTGTGCGGTGCTGGCCTCGGCCAGCGCATCCTCGGCCTTCTGCAACGCCAGCCGCGCGGCATCGAGATCGTCGTCGGTCACCAGCGCCAGCGTCTGTTGCGCCAGTGCCGGATGATCCTTGCCGCCGCACACCGGGCACGGCTCGCCGCGCCGGACGCTGCCGGCCAGGCGCGCGGCCTGCCCGTGGCGCCAGTCCACCTCGGCCTGGCGCATGGCCACGCGCGCCGCATCGCGGGCTTCGGTGGCAGCGCGCCTCAGCGCCTCGCTGCACGCCAGTGCCGCGCGCAGCGGCCCAAGCTCGGCCTCGATCTGGCGGCATTTCGCGATGCGGGCGGCGCGTTCGCGGGCCTGTTCCAGCCGCAGCTGCAGCGCCTGCAGCCCCGCCGCGCCCGCGCGCGCCTGTTCGGCATCGGCCTCCAGCGCCTTGAGCGCCCTGGCGGCGGCCTGGAACGCGTCGATCTTCGCCGCGCATGCCGACTGCGCCATGGCCAGCGTGGTGCCGGCCTGTGCCACGGCATTGCGCTGCACCTCCAGCTTGCGAGCGTGCGGCAGCAGGTGTTCGAGCCGCGTCACCGTGCGTTGCGCGGCGGCCCGGGCTTCCTGGCGCGACAGTTCGGCGCGCAGCGCACGGGCGGCAGTTTCCGCCGCCTGCGCGGCCCGCGTGGCCGATGTTTCGGCTTGCGCCTGGGCCGCGCGCACCCTGGCCTGATCCTGCCGGGCGGCCTGCAGTTGCTGCACCGCCGGCGTGACCTGCGCGGCGCGGCGCGCCGCCTGCAGCCGCGCGCGATCGCCGTCCACGGCCGCCACCTTCGCATTCAGCATGGCATGCCCGCCCTCGGCTTCGCGCCAGGCCTTGATCTGGGTATGTTCGAGCTCGCCCTTGCGCAGCGACGCCTGCGCGGCCTCGCTGTCGGCGCGCGCGACGTCCTCGCGGCGCAGCAGCTCGGCCAGCGTGACCTGCAGCGCGTCGATGCGCTCGGTCAGGGCGTCGATCGACGCCAGCGCGTGCTGGTCCAGCAACGTCTTGCGGCGCACGGCAATCTGCTCGGCCTCGCGGCGGATGCTGGCGGCCTGCTCCTTGAGCTGCTCTTCCACGCGGCGATACAGCTCGGTATGGAACAGCCGCTCCAGGATGCCCTGGCGCGCTCGCGAATCGGCGGTCAGCAGCTCGCGAAAGCGGCCCTGCGGCAACACGATGACCTGGCGGAACTGCGCGCTGTCGAAGCCCAGCAAGTCGCGCACGGCGTCGCTGACGCGGCCCGGCTGGCTGGCGTGGCTCTTCCAGGCGCCGTCGAGCATCACGTCCAGCTGCGCCTTGGCGGCTTCCTTGACGAAACCGCCTGCCGCGCGCTGGCTGGGGCGGTCCTGCGTGGGCGAGCGCGACACGCGGTAGTGCATCGCCCCCAGGCCGAATTCCAGCGTGACTTCGGTGCGCAGCGCGGGGTCGGCATTGGCGCTGCGCATGTCCTGCGCGCTGCGCTCGCCGCCCGACGTATCGCCGTAGAGCGCAAAGCAGATGGCGTCGAGCAGCGTGGTCTTGCCCGCGCCCGTGGGTCCATGGATCAGGAAGAACGCCTGCTCGCCGAGCCGCGTGAAATCGATGGTCTCGGTGGCGGCAAACGGACCGAAAGCCTGCAACCTCAGGTACAGCGGTTTCATGCCGATTCCCTTTCCGAAGCCTCCATACCGGCCAGAAGATGGTCCAGTGCACGGCGTTGGTCGCCGTCCAGGTCCGCGTCGGCCACTTCGCGGAAGAAATTCGCAAACAGGCTGCCGGTGTCCAGTTCGCGCATGCGCCGGCCCGCTTCGCCGGCCTGCCCGCTGCGTGCCAGGATGGCCCGCTCGATCGCCAGCGCGTTCGGATACGCCTCGCGCAGCCGCGCCATCGGGTCCAGCAGCGCGCCGGTATCGGTCAGCACCGCATGGACGTAGTCGTCCCGGCGCGCGTCCGCCAGGCCCGCCGCCACCAGCGCGGCCAGTTCGCCGGTCAGGATGCGCAGGTCGCGGCGCGGCTTCAGGGCGATGGGCTCGATGCGCACCGCGCCTTTATCGTCCAGTTCGACCAGCGACACGGTCTTGTGGTGATCGGCTTCCGACAGCGAATACTTGAGCAGCGACCCGGCGTAATGAATCCGCTCGCCGATGGTCTGCGGCCGGTGCAGGTGGCCCAGCGCCACGAAGTCGAAGCCGTGGAACAGGTCCGCCCCCACCGCCCCGCTGCCGCCCACCGACAGGGGCCGTTCCGATTCACTGACCGCACCGCCCACCACGAATGCGTGTCCCACCGCCACGGCGCGCACGCCGGCCGGATGGCTGGCGCGGATCGCGTCCAGTTGCGCGCCCAGCGCCGCCTCGTGCGATGACAGCTCGACACCGAGCGCGTCGCGCACCACGGCCGGCTCCGCATACGGCAGCGCGTAGATCCGCACCTCGCCATGGGCGTCGCGCAGCGACACACAGGCCGCTTCGGGCCCCGTGCGGCCCGCCACATGCAGGCCGCGCGCGGCCAGCAGACGCGCGCCGAAATCGAGCCGCTGCGCGCTGTCGTGGTTGCCCGCGATCATCACCACCGGCACATCGGCTTCCACCACGATGCGCGCCAGCACGTCGTCCAGCAGCGCCACGGCCTCGGGCGGCGGCACCGCGCGATCGTAGACGTCGCCGGCAATCAGCACGGCATCGGGCCGCACGTCGCGCACCAGCGCCACGAACTGGTCAAGCACGTGCGCCTGGTCTTCCAACAGGCTGCGGGCATGGAAAAGCCGACCGAGATGCCAGTCGGCGGTGTGGAGAAAACGCAATTCGGGTCCTTCGGCGCGGTGGCGCGTAATGCACGGCCTTGCCGTGCGGTCCCGCATCATAACGTCCCGATGCCGGCAGGCGGCCTTCAGACCGGCTCCGCCTCGCTGTCGGCGATCTGGAACTTGCGCATCTTCTCCCACAGCACCTTGCGGCTGATGCCCAGGCAGGCAGCCGTATCCTGGCGCCGCCAGCCGTTGGCGTCGAGCGCGGCGATGACGCGGCGGCGTTCCTCGACATCGGCGCGCGGATCGCCCCGCTCGGAGCCATCGAAGGCACCCGGACGCAGCCCCCGGAACAGCGGCCGGATGCGGTCCTCGTCCCAGCCGCCATACTGCCGCGCGGTAATGCCCACGCGCTCGGCCAGGTTGCGCAGCTCGCGCACGTTACCAACGAAGAACGCCGTGCCCACGGCCCCCTTGAGCCAGTCGGGCATGGGCGGCAGCGCGTCGTAGGCGGCCGCGCCCATCATGTGGCGCAGGAACGATTGCAGCAGGCCCACCTTGTCGCCGGGGCCGCGATCCTCCAGGCTCGGGATGCGCAACTCGATCACTGCCAGCCGGAAATACAGGTCGGCGCGGAAGCGGCCCTCGCGCACCGCCTCGCGCAGGTCCTTGTTGGTGGCCGCCACCAGCCGGAAATCGAGCTTCACGGCCATGGCCGATCCCAGCCGCGTCAGCGCGTTTTCCTCCAGCACGCGCAGCAGCTTGACCTGCTGGAACAATGGGAGGTCGCCGATCTCGTCCAGGAACAGCGTGCCGCCGGTGGCCTGTTCGAAAAACCCCCGGTGCGCGAACATGGCGCCGGTGAAGGCGCCCTTGGCATGGCCGAAGAACTGCGACTCGAACAGCCCGTCGGGAATCGCCCCGCAGTTCACGGCGACGAACGGCCCCTTGCCATACTGGCTGTTGCGCTCGTGGAACAGCCGTGCGATGCGCTCCTTGCCCGCGCCGGTCTCGCCATACAGCATCACGTTGCTGTCGAAGTTGGCAAAGGTCTCCACCTGTTCCAGCAACTCCTGCATGGCCGGCGATCCGGCCACCAGGTCGGCCACGTCGGGTCGCGCCTCGCCGGCGGCCAGCAGCTGCGGCATCAGCTTGACGATCTGGTTGCGCAGGTCCCCGCCGTTGAAGTCGTGCGGCAGGATGTACGCGTACTCGGGCGGAAAGCGGCCCGGATCGGTCTCGCGGTCCGGCGCGCCCACCCAGATCACCGGCATGCCGTGGGCGGCTTCCCAGTCCAGCGTGAACTTGGCCGAGCCGATCGCCGATGCGCTGATCACGGCAATGCACGGCTTCACGCGCGCCTCGTTCGGCAGCGCGTCCAGCGCCCCGGCACGAATCACCTCGGTCCCCAGCGGCGTCAGGAATCGCGCCACGCGGTCGGCAATGTCGTACTGGCCTTCCCACACATAGACTTCGAGGCTCTCGTAGGCCCAACGCTCTGCTTTCATGATGGCTCAGGATTCAATACACAAGTTCGGCGTTGTTGCAGTCCACGCTGTTCAGCCGGACGTTGGCGTTGGCGATATCGATGCCCAGCGTGGCCAGCAGCCAGCCTGCCACCCCGTCGATCAACGGCCCCAGCGCATCAATCAGCGGCGTGAGCAGATCCCCCGGGGCGATGCCCGGCACGTTGAGCCCCAGCACATCGAGGGAGAGAACAGGGTTGAGATTCCGCAGGAGATCGCCGACGGTGCGGCTCACCGGCGCGGCCGCCGACGTGGAGGCACTGGCGCCAGGGTGCAGCACCAGATCCGTGCCGGGGGCGGTCGATGCCGTCTGCAGGGTCGGGTGGGCGAGCAGGTTTGCCTGCGTCAAGCCGCCCGGAATCAGCGGCAATGGCAGCGTCAAGACACTGACGGTGCCCAGGCGCAGCTGGCTGGACGACGTGCATTGCAGCTTGTTTTCGGTCAGGCATGCCACCATCAGGCTCGGGTCCACCCTGATGGTGGCGGTCCGCTGGTCTGGCGTGGCGGCGCACTGCAAGGCGGTCAGGTCCGCCTTGGCCTGCGCAACCTTGAGCAGCAGCGGCAGGTCGAAGCTGGCTGACACCAGCGGCGGCAAGCCAATATTGGCATGCACGGCCAGGTTGAGGCCCAGCTGCGCGGTGGACGCCGTCGTCTTCCAGCTGCCGTCGGGCAATTGCTTCGCCGGGCCCACCGCCACCTTGGGCGGATCGATCACGGTCAGCGATGCCGTGGCAGTGGCGCTGCCCACCGGTTGCAACGGCACGTTCAGATTCGGAATGTTGAGCGCCACCGCGCTGCTGCCGCGCGCCACATAGGCGGCGGTGGTCAGCAGCGATGCCACGTTCAGACCCACTTCGGCCGCCGACGACGCGGCTGGCGTCAGCACGCCAAGATCCAGCAACCGCGCCAGCGTCAGATTGGTGCCGAGCCCGTTCAGGCCGAGCTGCGTCTCGGGGCTGCCCAGCGCCGCACCCAGCAGCGCCTGCCGCCCGGCCGCATTGAGTACCAGCGCGTAGAACTCGCGGATCGACAGCGTGGTGTTCAGCAGCGCATCGACCGTTCCCACGCCAAGCTGGAGCCTCAGCTGCTCCAGCGTAACGTTGGCATTGACCAGTCCGTTCCAGTCGGCCACCGAAAGATTCACCGTATTGCCCAGCAGCAGGCCCAGTACGCCGCTTGCCGAGTTCAGGTTCAACAATCCGCTGCCCAGCGAAAACGACGCCACCGGGGGGCTGGCCGCCGCGATGGCTTCGGCATGCAGCTGGCGCGACGTGCCGCCGGGCAGCACGAACAGCAGCGGCACCGTCAGCGTGCCCTGCACCCGCACCGCATTGGGCGATAGCGCCGCCGCGTCGTAGGCGGCGTTGAAGTGCCGCACGCTGTCGCCGTTCACGGCATCGGCCGGGTCCCACACGCCCAGGCACGTGCGCATGCGGTCGGCGGCACCGGCCGCCGCGCCGGCACAGTCCGCGCCCACCGCACCGCGATAGCCGTTCTGGCTGGCGGCTGCCGTCACGGACGCCATCACGTTGGCCGTGGTGGTCGGCAGGTCATCGGCACGCTTGAGCTGCTGGGCGCCCGACAGCGCCGCCAGGTCCACCGCCTTCTGCAGTTGCCGCTGGCTGTAGAACACGAAGCCGACATCGATCGACACCATGGCCCCAATGACCACGGTGGCGATCAGTACGGCGGCCATCAGGCTGATGGCGCCGCGCTGTCGATGGAGATCGGCTCGATGCTGCATGGCGTGTCGCTATTGCCCGTTCATCGGCTGGCTGCCCGCGCCGCCGCGCAGCGGGCTGCCGGTGGAAATCGTCGAGAAGAACTCGGGCAGCGGATGGGTGAAGCTGCGCATGTAGCGCGCATAACCCAGCGCGGCCTGGTCGCCGGTCAGCGGTTGCTGCGGGCCGGCCTGCGATCCGCTGCGCTGGATGTCGAGCAGGCTGCGCGTGGTATCGCCCACCGCCACGTCGTTGGGACGCATCTGGGCGGGCGCCGTCTGTTGCTGGGCCATGGCCGGCGCGGCAGCCACCAGCGAGGCCAGCGCGGCCGTCCGGGCCAGGCGCCGCGCAAACAGGGAAAGGATCATGGTCTGGCTCCTGCGTTGAGCGCCACGGACTGCGCGGCGGCCGGGTTCGCGTTGGGGTCCGGCATGGAATTCGCGGCGGCATTCGGATGGGCGTTGCCGCGTGGCGCCGTCTTGTCGCGCAACTGCGCGGCGCGGGTCACGCGGTCCGCTTCCTTGCGGATGGCGGCGCGCGTGGGGTCCGGCATCGCGGCACGCTGCATCATCGCGGTGGCCTCGCTGCGCTTGCCGGTGGCCAGCATCCACACCACGGCATTGCTGATGACCCGCGGATTGTTGGCGTCCAGTTCCAGCGCCTGCATCACCGGCACGCGCGCATCCTGCAGCGCGCCACCACGCATCAGCGCATAGCCCAGGTCGTTGGCCACCTGCGCGTTGACCGGATCAAGCACCGCCGCCTGGCGCAGTTCCACGGCGGCGCGCATGAAATCGCCCTGCCGGCCCAGCACCAGGCCGATGCCGTGGCGTGCGCGGGCGGCGCGATCGGTGTTCAGCAGGTCCCGATAGGCCTGCAGCGCCGCGTCGTCCTGGCCGGTCTCGCGCAGCGCATCGGCACGCAGCACCTGCAGCGCGGTGCTGCTGCCGTACTTCTGCTGGTACGCGTCGATATGGGCCAGCGAAGCGTAGTACATGCCTTCCTGCTGCATCTTGCCGATCAGGCCCAGGTAGACGTTCTGGTCGTTGTACTCGGCGCGTGCGGCCTTGTCCTGCAGCCGCGCCAGTTCGATCTGCGCATCGGCCTGGCGTGCCATGGCCTCGGCGCTGTTGGGCGTGCTGGCGCAGCCGCCCAGCCACGCCATGGCCACCACAACCGAGCCTGCCAGCAGCGTGCGGGATAGTCTTGTCATCCATGTCCTCCGTTCATGCGGGCCAGCATCCGGATCACGCCCAGGAAGCCTGGCCCCGCCGTCAGGATCAGCAGCACCGGCAGCAGGCTGACCACCATCACGCCGGTCATCTTCACGGTCAGCCGGCCGATCTTGTCCTTCATGCGCGCCTTGCGGGCCACCTGCAGCCGCTCGCCAAACTGGCGCAGCGGCTCCTGCACCGCGCCGCCGTGCTTGTCCACCTGCGTCAACAGCGTGATCAGGCTTTTCAGGTCTTCGTCGTCGAACAGCTTGCCGATGCGCTGCAGCGTCTGTTCCCGCGAGCGCCCCGACGCGAACTGCTGATTCGCACGCTGCAGCTCGGGCCCCAAGACGCGCAGCATTGCGCCGAATTCGGTGACGATGACCTGCAGGCTCTGGTCGATCGACAGGCCCACGCCCTGCAGCAGCCGCAGCATGTCGATCAGCACCGGCAGTTCCTCGGCCACTTCGCGCTGACGGTTGCCCGCCCAGCGGCGCAATACGATCTTCGGCAGCAGGTACGCCGTCGCGAATGTGGCGAATCCCCAGGCCAATGCCTGCACCGTCGGGCCGTCGATCCGCCAGAGCAGCACGGCGCCCGCCAGCGCGGCAGGCACCAGCACCCGCAGGCCGCCGAATACGGCGCGCGGCTGCAGGCCATAAAAGCCGCACTGCTCCAGCAGCAACTGTTCCTCGGCGGCGACCACCGCACGGCCAAGGCGCGATTCGAGCCAGGACTGGTTGAAACGGTCGCCGAACGCCGCGCCGAGCCTGGCGCCAAGCGTGGCGGGCGCCGGTCTGGCTGCCGCGGCCGGCCGCGCAGACGCTGGCCCCAGCGCGGCGGCGGCCGCTGCCGCGCGCGCCGACATCTGCGGGGCGGCGGAAGTTGCAGCGGCCGATGCGGTGGCCGTCGCCTGTGCGGCGGCGCCGGCGGCCTGCGCCTGGCCGGGTGCGGCCTCGGCCTGCGCGGCGGCGATACCGTGCGTGGCCTGCCGCTGCAGAGCGGCGTCGATGGTCCGTGCGGCCTCGCGCCGCTGCCGCCATTGCCGCAGCAGCGGCCAGGCCAGTACCAGGAGCGCCATCGCGGCCGCAGCCAGGCTGGCGGAGATCAGGGTGGTGGCGTCGATCCGCATGGCCAATGGTTCCTAGATCGACTTTGCCAGCCGGTACAGCATCAGGATGCCGGCCACTTCGAGCCCGGCGGCGCCCAGCAGCATCATGCGGCCCGTGGGGTCCTTCCACATCATCATGATGTAGCCGGCGTTCATCATGAACAGCCCGCCCGCCACCACCAGCGGCAACAGGCCCAGCACCCAGGCGGACAGGCGCGTCTCGGCCGACAGCGCCATCAACTCGCGCTGCGCTTCCTCGCGGTCACGCATGAAGGTGGCGGTACGCTCCATCACCACGTCGGCCCGCCCGCCATATCGCTGCGACAGCCGCAGCACCGACGACACGATGACCAGCTCGTCCAGGTCATAGGCGCGGCCCATCTGCATCACGGCCTGGTCCAGTTCCTTGCCGGCCCGCTGCAGGTGGATGGCCTGTACCAGGCATTGGCGCAGCGGCGGTTCGGTATTGGCCACCGAATTCTGGAACGCGGCCGGCACGCTGCTGCCGATCGTCATCAGGCGCACCACGCCATCGAGAAAGCCCGGCAGCTGGCGCAGCATCTTGCCCTTGAGCCGGCTGATGCGCAGCCACAGCACGAAGGCCGCCGTCGCCACGGCAACCACCAGCATCGCCACCAGGCCGATGGCACCGCCGGCCGCCGCGCCGGCCACGACCAGGCCCAGCATGGGCACGCCCCAGCGCAGGTAAGTGCCGCGCGTCGGCGCCATGTAGGCGCGGCGCAGCAGGTCGGCCCAGCGCCGGCGCAGGTCGCGCACCGCGCCGTGCGGCTCCGGTTCGGTGGCCGAGGCATAGCGGGCACGCACCTGTTCGGTCTGCGCGGCCAGGTGGGCGCGGGCGCGCTCGGCGTTGGCCCGGCCCCGGGCCGTTGCCAGCATCAGCAGGCCCAGCCCCAGCAGCACCAGGGCAAACGTGGCGATGAACAGGCTGGCGCTAGAGATCAAAGCGGTCGTCCAGGGCAAAGGTGGCCGGGCGCATGCGCGCCAGCTTGGGCGAATGGGGCAGGATGCCAAGCGAATGCCAGCGGTCGGTCTCGGTGCCGTCGGCGTTGATGACGGGCTCGTGGCGGTACAGCTCCTGCGTGGAAATGATGTTGTCGCCCAGCCCGGTGACCTCGGTGACCGACAGGATGCGCCGGCGTCCGCTGGACAGCCGCCCGATCTGCACGATGAAGTCGACGGCATTGGCAATCTGGCGGCGCAGGCTCACCTCGCTGCCCTGGAAGCCGGCAAAGCCGGCCAGCATTTCGAGCCGGTACAGGCATTCGCGCGGGCTGCTGGCGTGGATGGTGCCCATCGACCCGTCATGGCCGGTACTCATGGCCTGCAGCATTTCCAGCACCTCGCCGCCCCGCACTTCGCCCACGATGATGCGGTCGGGGCGCATGCGCAGGCTGTTGCGCAGCAGGTCGCGGATGGTGACCGTGCCCGTGCCCTCGAAGCCGCCGGGACGGCTTTCCAGCCGCACCACGTGCGGATGGTTCAGCGCCAGTTCGGCGGTGTCCTCGATCGTGATCACGCGCTCGCCCGCCGGCATGAACGTGGCCAGCGCATTGAGCAGCGACGTCTTGCCGGAACTTGTGCCACCGCTCACCAGGATGTTGCAGCGCGCCCGCACCGCCGCTTCCAGCAACTCCGAGATCTCGGGGCTCATGGTGCCCAGCGCCTGCAGGTCGGCCGGCGTCAGCGGGTCCTTGCGGAACTTGCGGATCGATACCACGGGGCCGGCCAGCGCCAGCGGCGGGATGATCACGTTGATGCGGCCCCCGTCCGGCAGGCGGGCGTCGACCATCGGGTTCGATTCGTCCAGGCGCCGGCCGATCGGCGCCAGGATGCGCCGCACGATGCGCAGCAGGTGGCCGTTATCGGCAAAGCGCACGGGTATCCGCTCCAGTACGCCGTGCCGCGACACGTAGACGTCGAGATGCCCGTTCACGAGGATGTCTTCCACGGCCACGTCGTGCAGCAGGTCCTCGATCGGGCCAAAGCCGGCCAGTTCCTTGGTCAGCGCCTCGGAAATCTGATGCAGCTCGGCCTCGTTGATCGGAATGCGGCGCAGGCGCGTGAAGCTTTCCAGCTCCAGATCGACAAACCGCTGGATGGCGGTGCGCGTCCAGCGGCCAAACTCCGCCCCAAGTTCCTCGATCCGCGTCAGCAGATGTTCGTGCGCGGCTTCCTTGATCTTGTGGAATTCCTGGGAAACAGGAAACGGGGCGGCGGCGTTGTCCGAGAATTCGATGGCTTCGGTCATGTCAGTTCCCCGCCCGTGCGACGCGCGCAACGCGCAATGCCTCGGGCAGCTTTTCCTTGATCCGGGCCAGGATGCCGCGCTCGGAAGCCTGTTCCGTACGGTAGCCCAGCCGTTCCATGAGCGCGCCCACGGCGCGCACGTAGGGGTCTGCCGGCGCGGCCTCGGCCAGCACCGCGCCGCGATTGGCGGCCTGCACCAGCGCCGCGCGCCGGTCGGGCAGCGTATCGACCGTTGCCACGCCGATGCGCTCGGCGATCTGCGCCGCATCCACGCCCAGTTCGGGATCGAAGCGCGACACCATCAAATGCAGGTCGGGGCGGTCGATCTCGCGCTTCTTCAGCTCGTGCAGCAGTTCCGCGGCCGAGACGATGGCCCCCACGCTCTGCTCGGCCACCATCACCACGGCATCGGCGGCCTTGACGATCTGCGACATGAACTCGGCATTCGAAAATCCGCCCAGGTCGATCACCTGGAGGTCGAAAAACGCACGCAGGCGGTCCAGCAGCGCCAGCGCCTCGGAAAACGACACATCGCGCAGTTCGGCCAGCGTGGCCGGCAGCGGCAGCACCGACACCCCGCTGACATGCCGTGCCAGCGCGGTATCGACAAACACCTGGTCAAAACGGCGCAGGTTGCGCACGGCCTCGACGAAATGGAATTCGGGCGCGATGTTCATGTAGAGCGCGCCGTCGCGCACGGGCAGGCCCAGGTCCAGCAGCAGCACCTCGGCCGGCGCGCCGGCCCCTTCGCGCTGGCGCACGCTCGCGGCCAGGTTCACGGCCAGCGTGCTCACGCCGACACCGGGCCGGGCCCCCAGCAGCGCCACGATCTTGCCGTGCCGGTGCGTGGGCGTCACGGGCCGCACCTGGGTGCGGGGCACCATCAGCCGCCGCACGGCGTCGGTGGCCTGTGCCGGCGCACCGCGCAGGTCGATGAAGTCGCGCACGCCGGCGCGCAGTGCGGCCAGCATCGCTTCCGGTTCGCCGGCGTTGCCGATGGCCACCAGCGGCAGTTGCGGAAACAGCCGCGCCACCTGTTCGGCCAGCCGGGCCGAGGCCTCGGCATGCGGCGCGCCGAAGTCCAGGAAGACCAGCCCCGGACGCACGGCGCCGACCTGCTCGATAAAGGCCTCCTGTGCCCCGTCCTCGGCCACCAGCGTGCCGGCGCCGCCCAGCGCCTGGTCCAGCCACTGGCGCAAGGTCTCGCGCCGGGTGTTCAGCAGGAAGGCATCCATCCTCGTCACTCGCTCCATCTGCCGCCGCTACCGCGAAAAACCCGGCAGGGTCGGATCTGCGTACTCGCCCAGCACGAAGCGCCCCCAGACATTGGGGCTGGCGCTCGTGCGGCCGTCGTTGGCCACGTTCGCCGCGGCCTGGGAATCCCGCGCCAGCGGTTTCACCAGGCGTGGCGTGACCACGATCATCAGTTCGCGGTCCTCCTGGTGGAAGTTCAGGTTCTTGAAGAAGCTGCCAATGATCGGCAGGTCCCCCAGGAACGGCACCTTGCTCACGTTGCTGACCGTGTTGCGGCTGACCAGCCCGCCTATCACGAAGCTCTCGCCGTCGCCCAGTTCCACCGTGGTATCGGCGCGCCGCGTGACAATGGCCGGCACCGACGCCCCGTTGATGCTGATGCCGCGCGACGGATCGAGATCGCTGGCCTCGGGCGCCACCTTCAGCGCGATGCGCGACTTCGACATCACCGTCGGCGACACCGTCAGGCCGATGCCGAATGGCTTGAACTGGATCGTCGTGGTGCCCAGCGCCTGCGGCACCGGGATGGGGATCTCGCCGCCCGCCAGGAAGCTCGCGCTCTGGCCCGACAGCGTCACCAGGCTTGGCTCGGCCAGCACCCTGACCAGGCCATTGCTTTCCAGCAGGCTCAGGTTGGCGAAGATGCCCTCCTTGGCCCACGCCGCCACCAGGTTGAATGCGCTGCTCATCGGCAACGCGCTTTCAAAAGACGGTGACGGGCCGATCATGGCCTTTGTCAGCGACGTCGGGCTGAACTGCCCGAACGTGAAGCCGCCGCTGCTCTTGACGAAATTGAGCCCGACCTCCTTCAGCACGGTCTTGCTGATCTCCACCACCTTCACATCGACCTGCACCGTGTTCGACACCGGCACCACCGAGCGGTCGATCACCACGCCGCCCTTGCCGTCCGGCCCGCCCACCGCCGCCCGCGCCGCCTGCTGCGTGCGCGCGGCGGTGGCGGCGTCGCGCGATTCGCCCCGGATGGTGGCGCCTGCTGCGGACAGGTCCACCTGCGCGCCGTCGGCATCCGGTGCCACCGCAACGACCTGCACGCTGTAGGTCACCGGCGCCGCGTTGCGGCTCCAGACCATCATGTCGGTCACGCCCGGCTGCTTTGCCACCACCAGCACGGTGGGCGAGCCATGGCGCTGCTTGAGCAGCAGTGCATCGGCCACGGCGGGGTTGCCCACGGCCACGCGCTCCAGCGCCTGGGCGGGCCTGATCTCCTGCTGTGCGCCGGCCATCAGGCGCAACGTGCGCGCGGCGGGCGGGGGTCCGGCGTCCTGCGCCATGGCCGGATGCATCGCCCAGGCCAGCATGGCCGCCATCGAGACGGCGGCCGTCATCATCGCGGCCCATCGGCGGTGGAAAGAATCGGTGCCGATCTGGCGCGCACGCGCCCGTTCACGGTCTGTCGTCAATGTGGGCATGCCGTGTCGTCCGCTATTCGATCGCTCGCTTGCCGGCGCGGATCACTTCCACGCCGTTGTTGTCGGGGGTTTCGCGTCGTGGCGCCGAGGCCGTCAGTGCCGCCATCGGCGGCGCGGCGGCGCGCATGGACGGTGCGGGGGGCAGGGCGCGCGGCGCGGTGTTGCCCGCCTGCGCCTGGCCTACCAGTCCGGCCAGGCTCATGCCGGCCGCGGCCTTGTCCACGGGCGCGCGTTCGGCTTCCGGCGGCACACCGGCGCGGGCCTGCAGCACGGTGGGCGGCTCGGCGAACATGCCGTCGCTGGGCATCGATGCATCCGACGGATTGCGCAGCGCCAGCACCAGCCGTCCGGCCTGTTGCGCCATGGCCAGCTTGCCGACCTGATCCACCGGCACAGAGAGCACGGCCGTCTTCGCGCCGTCGCGGCGGGCCATCATCTGTTCGGCCTGCACCTTGCGTGAATCGTTGACACTGCCATTGCCGTACGCCAGCACGCGCAGGCGCGACAGCAGCAGGCGCGTCTGGCTTTCGGCAATCTCCTGGTTGTCGCGGCGCAGGATCACGAACACATCGACAAAGTCGCCGGGCTGCACCTGATGGCCCACGCCGACCGCCTCGTCCACCGACACGGCCAGCGCACGGTCGCCCTCCGGAATCTGCCGCGCCAGCCCGGACAGCAGTTGTCCTTCCAGCACCGGCACGTTGCTGCCCAGGTTCACCACCGGCACCTGGCCGACCACGCGGGCCGCGTCCTGGTAGGCGCCGGCCGGCTCGATCGGCAGTTGCATGACCGCGAGCGCGTCGGCGGTCAGCGGCTTGCCGGCCTCCACGGCACGCGTGGTGACCACCACGGCATGGGTCGGGGCGGTGCGCGCGGCCGGGATCGGCACCGCCTGCTGGCGCGCCACCTGCCACGCCAGCAGCGCGAGCAGTCCGGCCAGTATCAGCAGGACGGTGGCCAGGATTCGAATCTGTTTGCTGCTCATGTGTCCTCAGGTATCGGGAGAGAGCTGGACCACCGCGACGCCGGTCAGCGATGCGGGCACTGGCACGAACGGCACCACCGGCAGGAACGTTTGCGTGGGGAGATCGAGCGTGACCTGCACGCATTGCGTGCCGGGCGGCGCGCTGCAGGCCACGGCCTGGGCCAGCGAGCCGGCCGCGAACCGGTTGGCGATATTGGGTGGCAGCGTGCTGCGCGCGGCCAGGTCGGCGGCGATGACCCGCTGGGCGAGCGTGGTCGCCAGCGTGCCGCCGTTCGCGGTGAGCGGATAACGCAAGGCAGCCCGCGCACCTTCCTCGGCGGCGAGCGTCAGGACTTGCTGCAGGGCCAGCACCATGCCGTAGTAGACGATGCCAAGCACTACCGCAAACAGCAGCGGAAACACTATCGCGAACTCGATTGCGGCCACTCCGCCTGCGCGGCGCCGGTTCGCGTTCCCCCGTAATGCCATGCTTCACCCGGTTTTTTTCAACTTGCATGCATTGGCGACACACGACACCGCGCGGCGGGCACCGGCATGGCTGCGCGGTGCCCGCTGCGGCGTGCCCGACCGGGCTGTGCCGTACTACGTTACGCGACTTGGAACCACTCTTACCGATCTTGCCCGGCCGTCCATAGCCCTGCCCGCGGCCAGTGCCTACCGCCACCACTTCTGCCACTGAGTTCCGGCAGGCACGAAGACGCCCGCCGCGGCTGGCATGGCCGCCAGCACGGTGCTCCGGTAAATGGTCTGGAGACGTCAGGTCAGCACGAAAGACGCCATGCGCGATGCACGGACGCCGCTTGTGCTTTCCGGATGGTCAGGTGGATGTCTGTCGGCAGGTCAGGTGCCGTTGTTCTTCGCGAACATGGTGGTGACCCGGGTGGCAAGGTCATTGAAGCCGGTGCTGATACCTGTGCCGAGGGCCTGTGCTCCGACGACGATGCCCAAAGCAATCAGGCCGACGATCAGGCCATACTCGATGGCAGTGGCGCCGCGTTGGGTCTTGCGATGACGCGCCAGATTTTTTTGCATGATGTTCACTCCCGAAAGTGCGTAACCCCTGCATGGATCCCCAGCAATACGCTCCTGACCCCGATCCGACTGCCATCTGTATGAACTGCCACTGTGGCGTTATTGTGCTTTTTGCGCTGGTGGATACATTTATAAGACAGGCTTTGTTTCAACCATACCCCCCATTCGGGCTAATGGTTGTCCCAGCTTAAAGTGGGACAGACGTTTGAAACAATGCGGCCTGGCTCCGCCATCGGGATATCCATCCGAATTGTTAAAGCGCGCGCAACAAATGAAGCGTGCCGTGCAGCGGCCTGCACGTAGGCATGCAGGCCGCTGCACGGCACGAAATAAAAGGATGCGCCGCGCGGGGTAAGGACGACAGCGCACCGTAAATTAGCCGGGGCGGTTGACAGGGAAAGTCCCGACGTCTCCCGCGTTGTATTTCAGATCAATGGTGCGTCAGCCCGCCAAGCAGGCCGGTAACCGGTGCCAGCGGACTGCTGCCGCTGCCGCCTGACGAGCCGGCGCCGCTGGCGGCGCCGGTCAGTCCGCCGGTGACCGTGCCCAGCAGGCCCGTGACGGGCGCCAGCGGATTGCTGCCGCCCGAGCCGCTACCTGCCGCGCCACCTGCCGCGCCGCCCACCGTGCCGAGCAGGCCGGTCACGGGCGCCAGGGGATTGGCGCCCGATGTGCCGCCGGCCGCCCCGTTCAGGGGCAGGTTGTTCAGCAGGCCACCCAGCGGATTGCCGCCGGCGCTGCCATTGCCGTTGAGCAGCACGCCTGCCACCGCCACGGTCTTGCCCGCTTCGTTGACGACGCCGCCGAGCGGCGACACCACCGGCGTGTTGGTGTTGGCGATCATGCTGCCGGCCGTGGCCACCGTGTTGCCGACCTGGGTCAGCAGGTTGTCGACCGGCACACCCAGCCCCGTGGCTGCCCCTACGGTCTGCGTGGCGTTGGTCAGCTGCGTGGTCAGCGGCACGATGGCCTTGCTGGTGCTGTCCGTCAGTTGCGCGACCGGCCCGGTTGACAGCGTGTCGCCCAGCTTGCCGCCGAGGCTCATCACCCCTGCCCCCACGGTCTGCACCAGGCCGCCGGCGGGATTGGTCACGGGCGCCAGCGGCGACAACTGGTCGCTACCCAGCGCCTTGACGAGGCTGCCCGTGCTGACCACCGTGGCGCCTGCCTGCGTCACGACATTGCCGGTGTTGGCAACGGTCACGCCCACCGGGTTCTCCACCGCGCCAATCTGGCCCAGACCATCGCGCACCCCCGCGCCGAGCGTGGCAACGGTCTCGCCGGTCTGGATGACCACATCGCCGGTCGCGTTCTTCGCCGTAGCCGGTACCAGCGGCACGCTGGTGTCCTTGATCTGCTGGCCGATCTGGCTCACCGCGTTGCCGGTGGATACCACGGTGTTGCCCGCGCCTTCCACCACCTTGCCCGTGGGCGTGGTTTCGGCGGTGGGCTGCGGATTCGTCGTTCCCGGATTGGTCGGCGGGGACGGCGTGCGCGGATTGGCACCGCCGCTGGAACCGCCCGAGGCGCAGCCGGCCAGCAACGTCACCGCTGCGGCACAGGCAATCGCCAACACGTTGAGGGGGCGCGTCTGCTTGGTTGCATGCATGTCCAAATCTCCTGAGTTTGTTCTTTGCGAGTCCGCTGTCTTCATGTCCGCGCTGCGCACGCGCTTCGCCGCGACCCGGTCGGCGATCTGGTTCGTCTGGCGTGGCTGCGGACGGATAGCGCAAACGGTGTGCCAGCCTCAATCGCATGTTCGATACGGGCGCTGGATGCGGGGGACTGCAGGGCTGGAACCCGTTGCGGGGCAAGGCTTTCCGGGATGCGGGCTGGCCACTTCGACCGCCGCTCGAAGCGTGGTGCCGGACGGCGTGGTGGTGTTACGTGCTACGTAACGTGTTCCCGGCGGGCGTTACGCCGGACGGCCCCGGACGCGGGGCCAGGACAGGCGCTATGGCACGGCCATGTCACCGCGCATGTCACGCGACGTTACGTAACGCGTAACGCCAAACACGGGCCGCGCCCCCACCGCGCGCTTCATGCGCGCGTTTGATCCATTTGCCGCAAAGCCTTGCCACACGGGCGTTTGCGCCCATCACCCCCTGCTTTGGCATGGCGTGGCCAGCAATGGCCGGCGCCACTGGCACACCGCTTGCGCAATACAACGCAGCCACGGCACGTCACGCAAATGCTCGCAACGAAGCGGCATGCGATACGTGAACCAGGGTCGGGAACATTAAAAAAAAGGAAAAGGTCATGCGCACACGCAAACATTCCGCGAAGCAACTGGTCGTGACGGCATTGCTGGGGTCCATGCTGGTGCTGGCGGGCTGCGCCAGCGGCAGCGGTTCGACGTCGATGGGTACCAGCGGCACCGGCAGCACGGCCGGCACCGGCAACGCGGCCAATACCAGCGGCACCGGCGGCACAGGCGGAACCGGTGGCACCGACGCCGCCAACAACGGTGGCACGAACAACAACAACGGCGGCGGTGGAAACAACAACAACGGCGGCGGTGGTGGCGGCGGTGGCACCGCTGCGCTGACGCCTACCAGCGCCATCGTCAGCAACGTGGGCGGCATCGTCAATGGGGTCGGCAGCACGGTCAGCGGCGTAGGGGATGCGATCAAGGACGCGAACGTGCCAGGGGTGCCGACGCAGACCAAGGATGGCCTGGCAGGCGTGGTGAGTGCCGTGGGCGACGCGGTCAGCGTGCTCGGCACTGGCGTGCAGTCGGGCCTGGGCAATATGCCCAACGCCAGGAATCCGGTGGGCACCACGGTGGCCAGCACCGGCGGCGTGGTCAGCGACCTGGGCAACGCCGTCACCCGTGCCGGCAGCGCGGTCAGCGGCCTGGGCAGCGGCCCGCTCGCACCGCTCGCCGCCGTGACGACGCCGCTGGGCGGCGTGGTCTCGCAAGTGGGCGGTGCCGTGAACAACGTCGGCGGCCAGCTGGGGACTGCGCTGTCGACCGGCCCCGTGGAACAGCTGACCAGCGGCGTCAGCAAGGCCATTGTGCCGCTGACTTCCACACTGACCAGCGGCACGCAGACACTGGGCGCGGCCACCGGCCTGGGCCAGCCCGTCAACAACCTGCTGGCCACCGTCGGCGGTGCGCTGGCCACGGCGGGCACGCAACTGACCCATACGAATACCCCGGTCGTGTCCGGCGTGGGCGGCATCGTCACGGGCACCGGCACGACGGTGGCCTCGCTTGGCGGCGTGGTGAACAACCCGGCCGGCGGTGCGGCGGGCAGCCCGTTGGCGCCCGTGACCGGGCTGGTCGGGGGCCTGACCGGCGGCCTCACAAGCGGCCTGACAGGCGCCAGCGGCGGCGCATCCGGCCCGCTGGCGCCCGTTACCGGACTGGTCAGCACTGTCACCAGCGGCCTGGGCAGCGCCACCGGTGGCGGCGGCACAAGCCCGCTCGCGCCGGTCACTGGCCTGGTCAGCGGCATCACCAACGGCGTGACGGGCGGGGCAGCCAGCACCACGGGCGGCAGCGCCAGCCCGCTGGCACCGGTCACCGGCCTGGTCGCCGGCCTGACCGGCGGCAATGCACCGGCCAGCGGCACCCCCGCATCGGGCGGCACGGCGGCGGGCACCAAGCCCGGCAACCCGTTGGCGCCAGTCACCGGGCTGGTCGGCGGGCTGGTTGGCGGCCTGACCGGCGCAATCGGCGGCAAGCACTAGTTCCACGGGGCGCACGCGCCCCGACCCAAGCAAAGCGTCACGGCCACCCATGGGCGGCGGAGAAGCGGCATCCCCTCCGTCCCGTGGCACGCGACCGCATAGCCGCAATGCAGGTTTCCATCGAGGGGTAAGACCATGCGACCACGCAATCGCGTTGCCGCGCTGATGATCAGCGTCGGCGTCATCCAAAGCGGCCTGGCCCACGCCGAACGCGGGCCCGTACAGGGCGATCCCACCCAGACGCTGCCCAGCATCGCGCCCAGCAAGCCAGCGCAATCCAATGTCACCGTGCAGGTGGAACGGCCCGACTCGGCGCTGCAGAACCTGCTGGCCTCGCGGCTTACGCCCCGGCATTTCCAGATCGAGGGCGCGAAGACGCTGCCGTTCGAGCAGATCGCGGCCAGGTTCAGCCCGCTGGCCAATCGCGAAATCACCGTCGCCGAACTGCTTCAGGCTGCGGAGTCGGTCACGCAGATGTACAAGGACGCCGGCTATCCGCTGTCGTTTGCCTTCGTGCCGGCGCAATCGTTCGAAAACGGCAATGTGCTGATCACCGTGGTGGAAGGCTACGTGGCCAACGTCACGGTCAAGGGCAAACCCGGGCCGGCGGAGGCGCGGCTGCGCAAGATTGCCGATCAGCTGAAGAAAGACCGCCCGCTGCGCCAGGAGAGCTTCGAGCACTATGTCAACGTGCTGGCGCAGCAGCCCGGCATGCAGGTCAACGCCACGGTGCAGCCGCCCACCACCACCGATGGCGCGTGCGACATGGTGCTGGAGGTCAAGCGCAAGCCGTTCACGTTCGGTACGGGTGTCGAATGGATGTCGCCGGGCGTGCGCGCCATCGCCACAGCCACCACCAACAGCCTGACACCGCTGGGCGAGCAGTTGTCGTTCTCCACGCTGTTCCCCAAGGGCCGCGACAGCGAGGAGTACTACGCCGCCACCTACGCCCAGCCGCTGGGCACCGAAGGCATGCTGGGCAAGATCACCGCATCGCACTATCGCGGCGTGCCCGAGAACAACACGCTGGCTCCGATCGGCTTCAACCCGCGCTACGTGAACGACTCCAAACGGCTGGGTGGCACGCTGAGCTATCCGGTCATCCTGAACAACCGCCACGCGCTGACGCTGACCGGCGGCTTCTATGCCAACAACCAGTTCGAACGCTATACGCAGGCCGTACAGCCCGGCGCAGGCCGCCAGGTGGAACTGTCGACCAGCGTGCGCGTGGCCAGCGCCGAGGCGTCATACCAGCAACGCGGCACGGGCGTGACGCGCAGCGCCACGCTGGGCGTGTACAAGGGCTTCGATGCACTGGGCGCCGATCGCCAGAACAACCTCAACGACCTGAGCTTCTGGCGCACGCGGCTGCTGGTGTCGCAGGCCAGCGACCTGCCGATGGGCTTCGGCATGGCGCTGTCGGCGGCGGGGCAGTACAGCGGCAACCGCCTGGCGTCGAGCGAGCAGATCAGCTTTGGCGGCCGCTTCTTCGGGCTGGGCTACCCGGCCGGCGAGATCGCGGGCGACAAGGGCTGGGGCGCATCGGCCGAACTGAACCGGCTGTTCGCAGTGGATTTCACGTATCTGAAGACGCTGCAGCCGTTCCTGGCCGCCGACATGGCGCGCGTGTACTCGAACAGCATCTCGCTGTCGCACCGCACGCTGCAGTCGCTGGCCATCGGCCTGCGGTTCTCGGACCGGCGCTACTACACGATGGACGTCTCGCTGGCCCAGCCGGTGGGCGACAAGCCCACCAATGCCAGCCACCGTTCGCCGCGCATCAACCTGCTCTGGTCGTACCAGTTCGATTGAGCGGGGGGCGGCGGGTGGCGCGGCCTGCGCGTCAGGTCACGCGGAAGCCGATCTTCAGCGTGACCTGGAAGTGGCCAACCTTGCCGTCCGTCACATGGCCGCGCGTTTCGACCACTTCGAACCAGTCGATATGCTTGATGGTCTCGCCGGCCTTGGCCAGTGCATTGCGGATGGCCTGGTCGCTGCCATCGGGTGACGATCCGACGATCTCGACGAGCTTGTAGGTGTGGTCGGACATGCGAGGCTCCTTGTATTCGCGATCGATGCGGCGGCACAGCATGCCCCGCCGCGACACGATGCCTTCATCATAGGCACCAGTCGGGTCGAGTCCCAAGGCGCCGCCGCAGTTCCCCAACCCGGCCCCGATGCGTTTCCTGTTGCGAACTGGGCGCATGGCCTGTTACGCTGCCTGCCCTCGATTTCCTGTCACCTTCCCGTAACCTGATGTTTCCTTCCTTGCTCCAATGCAGGCGGCTTGCCACGGCGGGCATGCTCGGCCTGCTGGCCGTCGTGGGCACCGCCCAGGCCCGTACCACCTCGATGTTCGATCGCGCCATCGATACGCTGACCACCCCGCGCGCGCAGCCCAGCCAGTTCGCCAGCGGCAGCACGTACACGCTGTGTTTCGTGCCGGACGGCCCGAGCTGCCAGGACATGATCGTCGACGCCATCCACCGCACGCGGCACAAGCTGCTGATCCAGGCTTACTCGTTCACGAGCGCGCCCATCGCCCGCGCCGTGGCCGAGGCGCACCAGCGCGGCGTGGACGTGCGCGTGATCGTCGACAAGAGCCAGGCTTCCGAGCGATATACCAGCGCCACCTTTCTGAAGAACGCGGGGATTCCCGTGGTGGTCGATACCAAACCGGCCATCGCGCACAACAAGGTGATGGTGTTCGACGACCAGGCGGTGTTCACGGGGTCGTTCAACTTCACCAAGTCGGCCCAGGAGCGTAATGCGGAGAACGGCATGCTGATCCGGGGCGACAGCGCGGTGGTCAAGGCATACAGCGACAACTGGCGCACGCGGTTCGAGCAGTCGTCGGCCTACTGATCGCCGCCGCAAGTTACAGAATGAGCGGGGCGCCATGTGAACGGCGCCTCTCTTTGCGAGCTTCCCGCACGAATAGGGGCAGAACTGCCCGCTGTTCGCGCCACGCCCCAGACGCTTCCCGCAGCAAGATCAGTGAATCGCTGACAGACGCCCCAGGTGCAGTGGTGTGTACTTCAGGTACGTATCCCGAGGATGCGCGACAGGCCCTCGTCCAGGCCTGCGTACCTGCCCTGAACCTGCCTCACGGCTGCAATGCCTGCATTGGGTACCCGTCGCTCATCCCGTCAACCTGGCAGGAGGAAGCGATGCAAACGCAAAACACGACGATCACTCGACAGGTACGTGTCTGGTGCGCAATCGGCGCCGCGGCAGCGGCGATGGGCATGGCGGGGTCCGCTCACGCGGACATGAAGACGTCGACGGCCGGCCCGTTCACCTATGTTTGCGGCGGCGTGGCTGCCGACGAACAGGCCGAAATGCGCAGCGAGGCGTCCCAGTACGACATGGGCCTGCTGTTCACGCAGGGCGGCCGCGGAGAATATCTGTCGGACGTCAACGTGAAGCTCATGCGCAATGGCCAGCAGGTGGCCGAGTTCACGGCCACGGGCCCGCGATGCCTGATCAAGGGGCCGCGCGCCGCTTATCAGGTCGTGGCCACTTATGAGGGCACATCCAAGCGCACGACGGTGAGCCCTGGAGAAAAGAATGTGCAGATGCGCTGGTAACCGGCGCGGATGAACAGTCAGTCAAGCAGTCCTGTGCCGCGCCGCTGGCGCGGCCGCCATGCCGGCTACCCCTCCCGCGGGTGCCGGCATATTTTTTTGCCGGTCGGCTACCGGCCAGCCACGCTGCACGATTGCCGCCGCGGTGGCACACTTGGCAGTCTCTCGCCGATCCCCCGGATCGCGCGGCTCCGGCGCCGCCTCCCGCGCCTGCCCTGACAAACCCTGGAGTCTTCCCGACATGAGCACCACGCCCAACAGCCGCTGGATCCGTATCGACACCGCCGACGGCAGCTTCGACGCCTATCTGAGCCTGCCGCCCGGCGGCAAGGCCGCCGGCAACCCCGGCATCGTGCTGGTACAGGAGATCTTTGGCGTCAACGAACACATCCGCAGCGTGGCCGACCAGTACGCGGCCGACGCCTACGTGGTGCTGGCCCCGGACGTGTTCTGGCGTTCGGCCCCGCGCGTGGAGCTGGGCTACAGCGGCCCGGACCTGGAAAAGGCCATGGAACTGCGCAAGGCCGTGAACCTGGAAGACACGGTGTCGGACATCGCCGCCACCGTCGAGGCGCTGCGCAAGGAAATTGGCGAAGGCGGCAAGGTGGCCGCGGTCGGTTATTGCTTCGGCGGCCTGGTGTCGTACATGGCCGCGGCGCGCGGGCTGGTGGATGCGGCGGTGCCCTACTATGGCGGCGGCATCCAGAACAATCTGCAGGAGGCAGCGGCCCTCAATGTGCCGGTGCAGTTCCACTACGGCGCGCTGGATGCCCATATCAAGCCCGACGATGTGGAGAACGTACGACAGGCCGTGGCCGGCAAGCGAGGCACCGAGGTCTTTGTCTACGACCAGGCCGACCACGGCTTCAACTGCTGGGCGCGCGCGTCGTATCACCAGCGTTCGGCCGCGCTGGCGCATGGCCGCGCGCTGACCTTCCTGGCCAACGCGCTCTCGTAATCGACCCGACAGTCGAAAAAAAGCCCGGCCCTGGAGCCGGGCATTTTGTGTTGCGTTGTGTAGCCGACCGATCCGGTATGTCAGTAGGGCACGGCCGTGCCGTTCTGCACCTTGACGCGGTCGCCGATGCGCAGGTTGTAGGGGCTGGCCTGCGTCAGTGTCATATAGGCGTTGTCATTGGTACGCACCCGCACGCGAAACGCCGGCGCCGTGGTGTGGGTGCGCTTTTCCACCTCGTTGCCGGCCAGCGCGCCGGCCACCGCGCCGCCGATGGTGGCCACCGTGTTGCCACGCCCGCCGCCGATCTGGTGCCCCAGCAGGCCACCCGCCACCCCGCCCAGTACGGCCCCCACGCCGCTGGCGTTGGCCGGCTGTCCGCCCACCTGCTCGATGGACTCCACCCAGCCGTAACGCACCGCATAGGGGTCGTTGTAGCCGGCGCTGTTGCCGTAGGTGCCGTCGTAGCTGCCCTGGGACTGCTGCGGGTAGCCATACTGGTCATAGCCGGGCTGCTGCGGATAAGCCGGCTGCTGGGCCTGCTGCGGGTAGGACGACTGGGGGTAAGCCTGCTGCGGGTACGACTGCTGCGGATAGGCAGGCGCGCCACTGATCTGCGTGCCCGAGGTGCCGTAGGCCGATCCATACCCGGCATTGCCATAGGCACCCTGGTAGCCAGCACCCTGGTAGCCGGCGGTCTGGTAGCCCGTTCCATAGCCATCGCCATAGCCGGCGCCATAAGGTGCGGCGCAACCGGCCAGCGCCACCGTTCCGGCAGCCACGGCGGCCAGTGCAAGCGTGCGGGCGGCCGGGCGAATCGTGATGGACATGATGGGGACTCCTGCGACGGTGCGCGTGTTGATATTGCGCGGGAGTCTAGTGCCGCGCCATGCCGGCAGGTGTCACCGGAGATTGTGATGGGTAACCGGCTGTAACGCGGCGGGCCCGACGTGCGAAAGGCGGCGCTCAGCCGCGTTCGGACTCGTCGTCGTTGAAGGCCGTGATGCGCGCCACACGAAATGCGCCACGCAGCGATTCCAGCTCGGCCCGGTGCAGCGCGGCCAGCCGGTTCAGGCATCGCTCGCCCTTGGCCAGCAGATGGATCTGCACCACGCGGCGGTCGTTGGGATCGGTCCGGCGCGTGACCAGTCCGGCGGCTTCGCAGCGGTTGACCAGCGCCACCACGCCGTGCTGCTTCGCCTGCAGCCGCTCGGCCAGCTCGCCCACGGACGCCCAGTTCTTGTCGCGGCTGCCCCGGATATGCAACATCAACAGGTATTGCTGCACGGTCACGCCTTCGGCCTGCGCGGCATCCTCGGAAAACCGCAGGAAGCGGCGCAACTGATACCGGAAATCGGACAGCGCCTCGAAGTCATGCTTGCTCAATACGTTGGCATCGGTCGAAGACTTCGCGGAAGCGGTCGGGCGTGGCATGGGCGGGAAGGCGGCTGCGCGTGCGGTATCGGACAAGGCGCCCATTATATGGGGGGCATGGCCGCGCCCGGTGCGATGACACGCATTGCACCCCTATTTTCCACGGGGCCGGGGCAGCGGGGTATGGCAGAATCTGTGCGGTCGTCGACACCCTGTCGCCCTCTAACGTATTCAAGGGAAATCCGCCCGATGTTCACGGAAATCATCCTCTTCCTGCTCGATACCGTCTTTACGCTTTTCGGCATGGCACTGCTGCTGCGGCTGTGGATGCAACTGACCCGCCTGCCATCGCGCAATCCGGTCTCGCAGGGGGTGTTCCAGGTCACCGACTGGCTCGTGCGCCCGCTACGCCGCATCATTCCGGGCCTCGGCGGCATCGACTGGGCCACGGTGCTGGCCGCCTACCTGACCGCCGTGGCATTCCTGGTGTGCCGCGCGCTGGTGCTCGATGCCGATCCGCTGGCGTATCTGCCCGTGATCCTTGGCCTGGCCGTGCTGAGCCTGCTGAAGTGGGGCATCAGCATGGTGATGTGGGTCACGCTGCTCATGGCGGTGCTGTCGTGGGTCAATCCGCAATCGCCGCTGGCCGGCCCGATCTGGCACCTGACCGCACCGCTGCTGCGGCCGATCCAGCGCGTGATGCCGCGCCTGGGCGGGTTCGACATGTCGCCGCTGGTGCTGTTCGTCATCGCGCAGATCTTGCTGATGCTGATTGCCGGTGTTAGCCGTGGGGTAGTGTGAGCAAACACTAACCTTGCATCGCTGTCCGGTGGCGGCGCGCCACCGTACCACAAAATGTATCCCTAGGGTTAACCCCTAATGTCCAGACAGCTGGACAGTCTGTCGAGGATTCGCCCTTTTTCGTGCGCGTGCCGACGCCTACATTACAGCCACCGCGGGCCCACCCGCGATCTCTGCCAACAAGTAGGAACAGCACACCATGAAGACCCTCGCCCTCTCCCTGCTCTGCGCCATCGGCCTGTCGGCTGGCGCCACCGCCGCCCAGGCTGCGCAACCCCTGTCGGACCTGGCTCGCCTGGACGGCAGCATCGGCCGCAAGATCGATCCGTACCTGGACGGCGCCCGTGGCGTGACCGAAAAGCGTGACGTGTATTCGGAAGGCGCCCGCTCGGTGACCGACAAGCGCGATGTGTACTCGGAAGGCGCCCGTGGCGTGACCGAGAAGCGCGACGTGTACAGCGAAGGCGCCTAAGTCCTTACCCGCTGCAGCGGCTTCGCCTTTCCCCCAAAGGCGAAGCAGGCCCGGGGTACGCTCCCCCGCGTTCCGCCGGGCCACCTTCCCCTGCCCCCTCTCCCGCATTTCCCCGTACCGCATCCCCCGCCGGGCCAGTTACTGCCCCAGCGCGTCAAGCTCCGCCCCCATCATCGATTCGATGGCTTCCATGAACGCCCGCACCTTGCGCGGCTGGAGCCGCCGGTCAGGCAGCAAGGCAAACACCCTCAACGGCGGCAACGGGTAATCGGGCATCACCCGAACCAGCCTGCCCTGGGCGATTTCCGTTTCCGCGGCCGTCATCGGCACCCGCGCGATGCCCAGGCCCGCCAGCGCGGCCTGCATGCGCAGTTCGGCGTTGTACGTCTGCATGCGCGGCCGGATCGGCACCGGAATTCGCCGGCCGTCGCGCGAAAATTCCCATACCGACGCACCGGGCGTGGCCAGCGTGGGCATGTTGGACAAGTCTTCGGGCTGCATCTGCGCCGGCAGGCTGGCTGCCAGGCTGGGCGCGGCCACCAGCCCGCGCTCCACATTCCAGATGCGTCGCGCGATGGTGCCGGAATCGGGCAAATCGGTGTCCACGGTCACGAAGGCGATGTCATAGCCTTCCCGGATCGGATCGACCAGCCCCTGGGCAATTTCCACCGTGATATCAAGCGCCGGATGGGCGGCCAGCGTGCGGCAGATGACGCCGCCCAGCTGCTGCGCCCCGAATTCGTAGGGCGTGGCAATGCGCAGCATGCCCTGCACGCGTTCCTCGCGGGCCAGCGTTTCCTGGCGGATTTCACGCAGCCGGGCGAACAGCGGCGCCACGTCGCGATAGACGGCGCCGCCGGCATCGGTCAGCCGCATGCGGCGCGTGGTGCGTTCCAGCAGCTTGGCGCCGATGGCGGTTTCCAGCCGGATCACCGCCGCGGACACGCGCGATTTCGGGCAGTCCAGGGCCGCGGCCGCTGCCGTGAACGTGCCCTGCTCCACCACGCTGCAAAATGCCTCCCAATCATTCCACTGGATTGTCTCGCTCACCGAACCCATTCCCTTGTATGACACTGTTGTCGTGGCCGCCCGTCGTGGCCGCTTGTCGACGGCATCTGCCGCGCCGGACGGCCGCACATTATGCGGTAGACAGATTCGTCTCGTCAGTGCCACCGATAGTTCCACGCGGCCTGCGGCACTGCGGTAAAGGTTGCTCCGGACTGGCAAAGCAGGCACATTTCCTCTACCCTTTCGGCCTTTCCGAGGCTTTCCGAACTTTCTCAGACCCATGGCGCATCCTGCCGATTCCGCTACGTCCCGTGCGCCCGCCGCCGGTACGACCGAAAAGCCGAGCGACAGCTATGTGCAGTCATTTGCGCGTGGCCTGTCGGTCATTCGCGCGTTCAACGCCAGCCATCCGGCCCAGACGCTGACCGAAATCGCCCAGGCGAGCGGCCTGACCCGGGCCGGCGCGCGGCGCATCCTGCTGACGCTGGTGGGGCTGGGCTACGTGCAGAACGACGGCCGGCTGTTCCGGCTGACGCCCAAGATCCTGGACCTCGGGTTCGCCTACCTGACCTCGATGCCGTTCTGGAACCTGGCCGAACCGGTCATGGAGGCGCTCTCGCAATCGGTCCACGAAAGCTGTTCGATCTCCGTGCTCGACGGCACCGAAATCGTTTATGTACTACGCGTGCCGGCCCGCAAGATCATGACTATCAACCTGTCGATCGGCAGCCGGCTGCCGGCCTACTGCTCGTCGATGGGCCGCGTGCTGCTGTCCGGACTCGACGACGCCGAGCTCGACCGCGTGCTGCAGGCGTCGGACCTGCAACCGCGTACCCGCCGCACCGTCACCGATATCGCCGCGCTGAAATCGCTGATCGCCGATATCCGCACCCGTGGCTGGGCCCAGAACGACCAGGAGCTCGAGGAAGGCCTGGTGTCGCTGGCCGCCCCGATCCGCAGCCGCACCGGCCAGGTGATCGCCGCGCTGAACATCAGCGGCCAGGCCAATCGGACCAGTGCCCAGGAAATGACCGACCAGTTCCTGCCACCATTGCTGGAAGCCGCCGAGAAGATTTCGGCGATGGTCAGTTTGCGGACCTGACCCCCCACCCCTTTCGTTTCCCTCCCCGCCTTTATTCCAGCGCGCCGGGCCCTGCCCGGTAACGCGGGGGCATTCCTGCGCGTCTCCATGGCATCCGCGCGCTGTTGCATGCGACACATCGGATTTTCCGGTCAGCCATAGCGAAATAACTTGTTTCGCCAATATGGCGCACTACGATTACGCTCAACGGCTCCGACACCGATAAAAAGGCGGCCGATCCCGGCTGCCCGCGAGGAGACAAAATGGCCAGGAAACCCACAAGAGGCGACATCGATCCCCGGCGTCGCGGCGTGCTGATGGGCGGCGCTGCCCTGACGCTGCAGGCGTCGCTTGGATTTACCGCCACGCGCGCCTTGGCCGCGGCCAATACCACCGAAATGCCATTCGAAAACGGGCATCGCGAACTGGTGGCATTTCCGCAAAAACGGCCGCTGATCCTGCTGACCAACCGCCCCCCGCAACTCGAAACGCCATTCGAGGTATTTGGCGAGAATGTGATCACGCCGAATGACGCGTTTTTCGTGCGTTATCACTGGAGCGGCATTCCCACATCGATCGACGCATCGACCTATCGCCTGAATATTGACGGCCATGTGTCGCGCCCCGTGTCGCTGAGCCTGCAGGACTTGCGCAAGCTGGGCGACCCCGTGGAAATCGTCGCGGTCAACCAGTGTTCGGGCAATGGCCGCGGCTATTTCTCGCCGCGCGTCAATGGCGGCCAGCTGGGCAATGGCGCCATGGGGAATGCGCGCTGGACGGGTATCCCGCTGCGCACCGTGCTGGAAAAGGCCGGCATCAAGGCCGGCGCCGTGCAGGTCAGTTTCGACGGGCTGGACCGCCCGCCGCTTGAAAACGGCCCGGACTTCGTCAAGGCGCTGTCGATGGACCATGCCATGGACGGCGAGGTCATGCTGGCCTGGGCCATGAACGGCAAGGATCTGCCGATGCTGAACGGCTACCCGCTGCGGCTGGTCGTGCCCGGCCATTACGGCACCTACTGGGTCAAGCACCTGTCGCACATCGCGGTCCTGGACAAGCCCTTCGAGGGCTTCTGGATGAACCCGGCCTATCGTATTCCGGCCAACGACTGCGCCTGCGTGGCACCGGGTACCGCACCGGCCAGCACCGTGCCGATCGGCCGGTTCAACGTCCGCTCCTTTATCACCAGCCATATGCCGGGCAGCTTTATCAGGTCCGGGCAGCCCGCCGTGGTCAAGGGCATTGCATTCGACGGCGGCCATGGCATTGCCGAAGTCGCATTTTCCGACGACGGCGGCGCCAGCTGGCGTTCCGCCGAACTGGGCAAGGACCTGGGCCGTTATTCGTTCCGCGAGTGGAGCATCGCTTTTGAGCCGAAGCGAAAGGGAGAATTCGATTTGCGGGCGCGTGCCAAAACGCGATCGGGAGAAATCCAGCCGCTGACGGCAACCTGGAATCCTGCGGGATATATGCGGAACGTCGTGGAATCCACGCGCATTCTGGTAGTTTGAGGGGGCCCATCATGAAACCGCACCACACCTTCATGCTGGCCATCGCCTGCGCATTGGCCGCGGCGCCCGGGTCATCGCATGCCCGCCCACTGGAAATCAAGCTGCCGCAGGAAACGGCCAGCTACAAACCCAGCACGCTGCCCGGTTATCACCTGGCGCTGCAGAACTGCATGACCTGCCATTCGGCCCAGTATGTCTCCACGCAGCCATCGACATCGACCCGCGCGTACTGGGACGCCACCGTCAAGAAAATGAAGAAACCGTTCGGCGCGCCGCTGAAGGACGAGGATATTCCGGCGATCGTCGATTATCTGACGAAGACTTACGGGGCGGAACAGGCGCAGGGGACGTCGAACGGTGCGGCTGCAAAATAGTGGCGCGGCCGAAGCGGGTAAAGCAAAAAGCCGCCTTCCAGGGCGGCTTTTCAGACTCCTGCGTTCACGGAACGCATTTTCGCTACGCCAACTTGCTACGCGCAGCTTTCAGGTGTGACGCGCCACCTCGAACAACTTCCTGCGAGACGGAATCGGCTTTGTCGGGCTGACGTTTTGCAGAATGGCGCGCCAGCACCGCCGCCACATCCTTTAACGCGCGTGCCGGGGGCATAGCCGGCTTGGTCTTGCGAGTGATGGGATCTGGCATCTTCTTTGGTCGGACTCTGGATCGAGTGCGAAGGCAACGACGCGGAAGCCGCAGCCTGTCAGGTCTCGCATGGTCCTACCAAATCGGCGCCCAGGTGTATGACGCGGGTCAAGCCCATCAACAATGACTGTCTGTCCCTCAGCGCGGCCCCGTCCTCGGTTCCCACGACACCGCCACGTCGCCCTTGATAAACGTCTGGCATGCCATGCGATAGCCGGCGGCCAGGTCGTCGTCGTTCAGGTGCTTGCGCTCCTTGGGCTTGACGGCGTCGGTGTATTCCAGGCCCTGCTCGATCCGGCATTTGCAGGTGCCGCAGATGCCGCCGCCGCACTTGAATGGAATCCCGCCCTGCTCGCGCAGCGATACACGTAGCAGATTGCTGTTTTCCGGCGCGGTCACGGTCTTGCCGTTGTTGGTCACGAACGTGATTTCGACGGTGCGCGCCTGTGGCGTGGCGGCGCCGTGGGTGTCGGTGTGTTCGGTCACGGTGGCATCGGCTTCGGTGTCGGCCTGCATCATTGTTTCCTTATCGAGAGATCCATGCTGCCGAAGTGCGCCAGCTTCTGCAGCGCATCGTGGGCAGCGTCGAGCGTGTCGAAACGCTCCAGGAATTTGGTCGGCACGTGGTTGACCACGGGGTCGGCGTCGGGCGCGGAGGATTCCTCGATCACGCGCACCTTCACCGGCTGTTGCGTTTCCGTCAGTTCGGCAATCACGAAAATCGCCTTGGGTCGCCCGTAGAACAGGTATTCCCAGGTCTCGCGGGGTTCCACGCCGGGCACGGCCTCGGTGCGAAACTGGCCCGGCTTGCTGGTCAGGATCACGAACATGCGGAAACCACCATCTCGGGCTGTTCCAGTTCGATGTCATGCGTCAGCCAGATCTGGCAGGCCAGCCGGAAGCCCTGGTCCAGCCGCTCGCCAAGCTGCTTCTTCTCTTTCCAGTTGGGCGGCGGCAGGTGTTCGGCGCCGGCCAGCACCTTGCAGGCGCACTTCGAGCATTTGCCCATGCCGCATTCGTAGCGCAGGTTCGGATACGGAAACTGCTTGATGCCGGCGCGCACGACGAGATTGGTCTCAGGCTTGACCTCGTCGACGAATACCTGGCCGTTCTTATGGAAGGTGACTTTCGGCATAGCTATTTCTTTAATCTGGAAAGACTCGGCTCAACGCCACAGGAACATGGCGCAGATCGTGGAGACAAACAGGCCGGCCAATACCGGCAACAGCAGCGCCCGCACCGCATCGAGCACCGGCACACGGGCAAAGCCGGCCACGGCGATCAGCGACGACCACGCGATCAGCGTGCCGCCGCCGGTCCACACCGCGCCCATCTGGCCCACGGCCGCGAGCGTGGCCGAATCGAAACCGACCACCGGACCCAGCGCACCGGCCAGCGTGCCGGTCAGCGGCAGACCGGCAAAGCCCGATCCGTCGATGCCGGTGATCATCCCCACCAGCAGCACGCCGAACGCCACCAGCACGTGGTTGTCCGGAATCATGTGCTGGTAGGCCTGGATCAGTTCGAACAGCAGGCTCGGTGCGCGGCCCGCGTCCACCCCCAGGATCTGGGCGGCGGTTTCGCCGGCACCCACGAAGAAGAAACCCGCGATCGGCAGCACCGATCCCATCGCCTTGAACGCAAACACGAAGCCGTCGGTGATGTGGTCGGGGCAGACGTCGAGCATGCGGCGCGGGCCTTCGGCGGCGAGTGTCGCCAGCATCATCAGCAGCGCGGCCACGCCGCCCACCAGTGCCGCGGCGGCGCCGCCCTTCAGGTCGGGCATGCCCGACGAGATCTTCGGCAGCACCATCAGCGTCACCACGCAGATAAACGCCAGCGGCGTCAGCACGGCGAAGAACTTGGACCACTTCACACGGCGGCGCGCCACCATCGCCAGGCTCTGCTCGATGTTCGCGTCGGTGGCCAGCGGCTCTTCATGCGATGTGCCGCGTGCGATCTCGGCCTTGTCGAACGTGCCGGTGGCCTCCACGGCGGTGTCCGCCCCGGTGGCGCGAGCCTGCCAGCGATCCAGCAGCGCGCCGCTGGCCGGCACGATATGGCGGCGCATCGACAGGTAGGCCAGCGACAGCGCGATGGCGCCGGTGATGATCGACAGGATCAGCGCGCGGTCGGCCACCACGGCAGCACTGACCGCCGCGCCGGCCGCCTTGGCGCTGATGCCCGGCGCCACACCGATCACGTAGTCCGACGACAGCGCCATGCCCTGGCCGGCGATGGCGATGGCCATGGCCCCCGCCAGCGGCGGCAGGCCGGCGGCAATGGCGGCTGGCAGCAGGATGGCGGACACCAGCGGCACGGCCGGCGTGGGCCAGAAGAACAGCGAGATGACATAGGTGATGCCGGCCAGGATGAAGTAGGCGCTGTGTCCGTTCTTCATCACCACCCGGAACGGCTCGACCATGCGGATATCGGACCGCAGCGTCTTCAGCGCATTGAGCAGCGCCGTCATGAACGCAATCACCAGGAAGATGTTGAACAACTCCTTGGCCGCCACCAGGCTGGCCGAGAAGATGCCGCCCAATGCGCTGATGGGGCTGCCGGTGATGGCCAGGATCACGAGGAAGGTGCCGACGATGGACGGCACCACGACATTGGCCCGCAGGATCATGGTCAACACGATCACGGCCACGCCTAGCAGATACACCCAATGTGCCAGGCCAATCTCAACAGCATGTTGCATGAGGCTCCCCTTTTCCTGGAGGCCCTTGTGGGGGCGGTATAAGAATTCTGTGGTGCGACTGTTTTTGTATACTATATCCCGCAGTCGCTTCGAAACAAGCGAAAACTGCGCGACCTAGGGAAATCACCCGATCGGTGCGGAAACCGGCGTACAGGCACGGTTTGCGAGCATCCCGCACCACGCCGGACAGGCCGCACGCCCCGGGAAAACCCTGTGGTTTTCTTCGAAACTATGTGTAGACTGTATACCGAAATAGCTTCCGAGACGATTTCACCATGCTCCATGTCACCGACGCGATGATCGACCGCCACGTCACGGCCGACGATGCCCAGGCCGCGATGCGCGAAGCCTTCCAGAGTTTCGGGCGCGGCGAGGCCGCCATGCAGGAACGGATCCGCACGGAAGCCGGCGGCGTGAAGCTTTCGACGCTGGGCGCGGTCATCCCGGCCCAGCAGGTAGCCGGCGCCAAGGTGTATACAACCATCGCCGGTCAGTTCTCGTTTGTCATCCTGCTGTTTTCGACGGTTGACGGGCGTCCGCTGGCCTCGTTTGACGCGGGCGCCATCACACGTTTGCGCACGGCGGCCTGCACGGTGCTGGCCGCGCGCCGGCTGGCGCGTCCCGATGCCGAAACGCTGGCCCTGTTCGGCGCCGGCACGCAGGGGGTGCAGCATGCGTTGCAGTTGTCGGCCGCGTTGCCGCTCAAGCGCATCCTGGTCTGCGATCCCTATGCCGATGCGGCCGCCGCCGAGCGTCTGGCCGCGCAGTGCGGCATCCCGGTGACCTTCGCACAACCCGAGGAAGCCGCCGCCGCGGCGGACATCATCGTGACCGCCTCGCGTTCCACCACGCCGCTGTTTTCGGGCGCCATCGTCAAGCCCGGCACGTTCGTGGCCGCCATCGGTTCGAGCCTGCCGCACACCCGCGAACTCGACGACACGCTGCTGTCGCGCGCCGCCACCGTGGTCGTGGAATGGCGTCCCCAGTCGCTGCGCGAAGCCGGCGACCTGGTGCTGGCCGACAAGGCCGTGCTGCCCGACGACAAGATCGTGGAACTGGCCGATGTCCTCCTGAACGGAACCGATACCCGCGCCGCGCGCCGGCAGCCCGACGACATCGTGATCTACAAGTCGGTCGGTGTCGGTCTGGAAGACGTGGCCCTGGCCGGCGTGGCCTGGCAGCGCATCACTGCCGCGGAGGCTGCCGCCGCCTGATTTCGCACCACCGGAAGTCGCCGCGTGCGCGCGGTTTTTTTATCGCCTGAACGACGTTGTAGAAAGTATACAAATTCATTCCACCCCGAACGCAGACAAACAGGAGTCCCCAAATGGCTGAACTGATGAACCGTGAAGAATTCCGCGCCGCCCTGGAAAACGCCATCAAAGGCAAGAGCGCCAACCAGGCGCCGTTCAGCAAGGCATGGGCCAGCGGCACGCTGAGCCGCGAGCACCTGGCGCGCTGGGCCGAGAACCACTACCACTACGTGGGCCCGTTCGCCGACTACCTGGGCTATATCTACGCCCGTACGCCCGACCACATGACCGAGGCCAAGGACTTCCTGCTGGCCAACATGTACGAGGAGGAAATCGGCGGCGACCGCCACACCGACCTGCTGATCCGCTTTGCCGAAGCCTGCGGCACCACGCGCGAGCGGGTGGTGAGCCCCGACAACATGTCGCCCACCACGCGCGGCCTGCAGAGCTGGTGCTACGCGGTGGCCATGCGCGAAGACCCGGTGGTGGCCGTGGCCGGTCTGGTGGTCGGCCTGGAATCGCAGGTGCCGTCGATCTATCGCAAGCAAACCCCGACGCTGCGCGAAAAGTACGGCTTCACCGACGAAGAGGTGGAATTCTTCGACCTGCACATCGTGTCCGACGAAATCCACGGCGAACGCGGCTACCAGATCGTGCTGGAACACGCGAACACGCCCGAGCTGCAGCAGCGTTGCCTGAAGATCTGCGAGATCGGCGCGCAGATGCGCCTGCTGTACACGACCGCGCTGTACTACGACTACGTCGACACCAAGCCGGAAGCCGCTGCCGCCTGAGGCACACCTGTCAGGAAGTCCGGACCCGGCGCCCTGCGCGGCGCTGGTCCGGCGTCTCTCCGAACCCGAACAAGGCCCCGCAAGATGACCGAGACGTACCGCAACTACATCGACGGCGAATGGTGCGATAGCGCCAGCGGCCGCACGCTCGACAACATCAATCCCGCCGACACGCGCGACATCGTCAGCCGCCACGCGGCGTCCGACGCGCGCGATGCCGCCGCCGCCGTGTCCGCCGCAGCCGCCGCCTTCGACAGCTGGAAGAAAACGCCGATCGGCAAGCGCGCGAAGATTCTCAACGACGCCGCCGCTCATCTGGAAGCCAACGCCGACGCCATCGCCGCCGAACTGACGCGCGAGGAAGGCAAGTCCCTGAACCTGGCGCGCGACGAGATCATGCGTTCGGCGCAAACCCTGCGCTTCTACGCGGTGGAAGGCCAGACCTTCAGCGGCGAAAGCTATCCGAACGACGACCCGGACATGCTCGTGTACAGCCTGCGCGAGCCGCTGGGCGTGGTCACGGTGATCTCGCCGTGGAACTTCCCCGTGTCGATTCCGGCCCGCAAGATTGCACCCGCGCTGATCACCGGCAACACCGTGGTGTTCAAGCCGTCGTCCGATGCGCCGCTGTCCGGCTATCGCCTGGCCGAGGCATTCGTCAAGGCCGGCATCCCGAAGGGCGTGCTCAACTTCCTGACCGGCAGCGCCGGCGAGGTGGGCCCGACCATCGTCGAATCGCGTGCGGTGCGCGCGGTGTCGTTCACCGGATCGACGCAGGCCGGCGAGCAGATCCACAAGTCCGTGCCGATGACCACGCGCACGCAGATGGAACTGGGCGGAAAGAATCCGCTGATCGTGATGGAAGACGCCGATCTCGACCGCGCCGTGGACCTGGCCGTCAAGGGCGGGCTGTCGCTGTCGGGCCAGGCGTGCACCGGCACCAGCCGCATCCTGGTGATGCGCGAGGTCAGGCAGGCCTTCACCGACAAGCTCGTGGCCAAGGTCAAGACGCTCAAGATCGGCAGCGGCATGACACCGGGCATGGACCTCGGCCCGCTGGCCACGCGCAAGCAGTTGCAGACCGTGCTGGGCTATATCGAGGCCGGCAAGCAGGAAGCCACGCTGCTGTGTGGCGGCCAGCAACTGACCGATGGCGATTTCGCCAACGGCTTCTATGTGGCGCCGGCCGTGTTCACCGACGTCACGCAGTCGATGCGCATTGCCCGCGAGGAAATCTTCGGCCCGGTGCTGGCCATCATCGAAGTGGACAGCTACGCCCACGCCATTGCCCAGGCCAACGACACCGAGTACGGGCTTTCCGCCGCCATCGCCACGCGCAATCCGCGCTACATGCACGACTTTGCCCGCGACATCGAATCGGGCACCGTGAAGATCAACCGCACCACCACGGGCAACCTGGTCAACGCGCCGTTTGGCGGGCTGAAGCGGTCCAGCACATCGACGTTCCGCGAATCGGGCCGCGCCGGGCTGGAGTTCTACACGCAGATCAAAACGGTCTACCAGGGCGTCTGAAGCCAGGCAGTCCGACACAAATTAAGGAAACAGCCATGAAGAAAGCCATCAAGCTGGAACTGAGAGAAGCGCGCCACATGGTGGCCGCCGCCGTGCGCAAGGCCGAGGAAATCGGCGTGCTGGAATCGGTCTGCATCGTCGACGACGGCGGCTACCCGCTGCTGCTCGAACGCATGGACGGCGCGCGCATCACGGGGCCGCAGATTGCGTGGAACAAGGCGTTCACCGCGGCCGGCCACAAGCGGTCCACGCACCTGTTCAACACCGCGCCGAACGGCCCGGCGCTGCCCGGCAACGAGGCGTTCGGCATCCAGTGGAGCTTCGACGGCAAGTTCGCCGTGTTCGTGGGCGGCTACCCGATCGTGGTCAATGGCGAAGTGATCGGCGGCGTTGGCCTGTCGGGCGGCAACGGCGAACAAGACACCGCGTGTGGCGTCGCCGCGCTGGAAGCGCTGCGCGACCTGCTGGCCGCCGAAGACCTGACCGTGCTGGCGCAGGCCGATATCAAGAAGTAAGCAAGGGGGAATCGTCATGTCCCATCGGGTGGAGATTGCGGAAACGCAACAGGTGTTCATGGTGGCGCCCGGTGAATCGGTGCTCGACGCCGCCCTGCGCTGCGGCGTGGAACTGGCGCACGAATGCACGTTTGGCGGCTGCGGCACGTGCCGCATGCGCGTGGTGCAGGGGTCGGTCTCGTACGAGGATTTCCCGATGGGGCTGACCGAGGCCGAGCACGCCGACGGGTTCGCGCTGGCATGCCAGGCGCGGCCCGACGGCGACCTGGTCATCAGTACCGCCCGCGCGGCCGGCCCGCAGGTGCCGGCCCGCCGCGCCACGGCCACCGTGCTGTCGGTGGCGCCACTCGGCCCCGACGTCATGCATCTGCGCCTGGCACTGCCCGACGACGAACCCTTCGTCTACGCGCCTGGCCAGTACCTGAAGGTGCTGATGGACGATGGCACGCATCGTAGTTTCTCCATGGCGTCGGCACCGGCCGGCAATACCGTGGACTTCCACGTCCGGCAGATCGCCGGCGGCCGTTTCACGTCCGCGCAGTTGCCGCAGTTGCGCGCTGGCGACCGGCTCGACGTGGAATTGCCGCATGGCAATTTCAGCTTGCGCAAGGAAGACTACCGGCCGCTGCTGATGGTGGCCACGGGCACCGGTCTGGCGCCCATCAAGAGCATGCTCGAATCGCTGATGGACGATCCCGACTGCCCGCCGGTGTGGCTCTACTGGGGCATGCGCTCGGCGGCGGACCTGTATCTGCACGACGAGATCGCAACGTGGGGCGAACGGCTTTATGACTTCCAGTACGTCCCGGTGCTGTCGCGCGCCGACGACAGTTGGCAGGGCCGCCGTGGCTATGTCCACGAGGCCGTGGCCTCGGACCTGGGCGACCTGTCCGAGCACGCCATCTATCTGTGCGGATCGCCGAACATGATCCACGACGCCAAGCAGACGTTCATGGTGCTGGGGGCGCAGGCGCCATTCATCTATTCGGACGGCTTCACGTTCCAGCACGCGGGAGGCTGAGGCGCCGGGCAGGCTGAAAGGGCTGAAGGGCTGAAAGGGCCGGACGTCACACCGGCGGCATGCCGGTAGATGTCTACCCTATGTCTTCCATGAGGAGGTGACGGTATACAATAGCGGCATTCACGCTGCGGCCCTTCGACCGCGGCCCAACACCGATATCCGACGGCCGATCCCGATCATGAACGACGCCACCGCTGCCCTGAAGCCGGGTCCGGACACCCCGGCCGCAAGCCTGGGCGCCCAGCATTCCCCCCTGTTCGCGCTGGTCACGGACACCCTGCGGCAACGCATCCTGGGTGGCCAGTACGAACAGGGCGAACGTCTGGTGGAAAACACGCTGTCCCTGGAACTGGGCGTATCGCGCATCCCGGTGCGCGAAGCGTTGCGCGCGCTGGCGGCCGAAGGGCTGGTGCGCATCGAGCCGCGGCGCGGTGCATCGGTGGCGCGCCTGTCGCCCAATATCGCGCGCGAAATGGTGGAAGTGCGAGCCACGCTGGAAGGGCTGAACGCCAAGCTGGCCGCCCAGCGCCGCGACCCGGCACTGATCGCGGAACTCGAAAAGGTCCTTGAGGAAGGCAACGATGCCGTCAACAGCGGCCAGACCGAGCGATTTGTCGAACTGAACTCGCGGTTTCACGAGGTACTGGGCAATATCGCCGCCAACAGCGTGCTGCAGGACATGATGCGGTCGCTGCGCGAACGCACCGCGCTGCTGTTCGCCCCGGCGAACCAGAGCCGCGCCCGCCTGAACTGGGACGAGCACGCGCAGATCCTGCAGGCCGTGATTGCCGGCGACGCCGACCTGGCATCGCTGCTGGCCACGCGGCACGTCTACAGCGCGGCCAAGGCCGTGGAATCGATCAACGGCGCCGAAGCGGCAGCCAACGGACACCCGCCCGCCTGATAACGGTACGCGCCGGCAGCCGTTCCCGCGGCACGCTGCGGAACCCATTTGCCGCGCTGTCTACGCACCACTTCGAATCCGGCAATCCCTTGTTGCGCACCAGGAAATGGCGCAGTGCACCATCAGAGTGTATACTGTAGGCGTTTCTTGATCGCAATAGGGATTGACCATGAACTACCCGGATGCTTCGTACCTCGACCGTCCGGTGGGCGAGCAGCTTCTGAGCCACTTCGCACGCCGTGACGCCGTCCGCCATGCCTCGCCGCTGCTGCCGCTGCGCCTGGCCGACCTGCTGGCACTGTTTCGCGGCAACGCCTCGCATCACAAGGCTGTGTGATCCAGGCGCGTGGCCAAACAAGAAGCCGCCATACCAGCCGCCCAACCGGGCGGCATTTTTTTGCCTGGCGGCCTGCGGCTGTCAAAGCGCGGCCGGGGGCATCTCCACGCTGCCGAACTCGGCCGATCGCGAGCCGGTGACCGGGCGGTTGCTGGCGCCGAAATAGGCGAAGGCCACCGACAGCTTCACGGCCTCGGAATCGTTGCGGCCGGCCGCATGGAACAGCCGGCTGTCGAACATCAGCACGTCGCCGCGATGCAGGGCCAGCGGCATCGCCCCCTTCAGCAGCATCTGGCTGGCCGGATGCGCCTCGATCAGGAATTCGGCCGGGTCCAGCTGGGCCGGATCGAGCTTCGCGCGATGGGAACCCGGAATCACGCGCAGCACGCCGTTGCGCTCGTCTTCGTCACCGAGCGCCAGCCACACGGTGACCAGATCGGGCTTCATGAACGACCAGTAGCGCGTGTCCCGATGCCAGCCGGTCTGGCTGCCATAGTGCGGGTGCTTGGTCATCACGCAGTTGTGGTGGGCCAGCGTCAGGCGGGTGGGTTCGCCCAGCAGCGCCTCGACGGTGGCCACCAGTTGCCGATGGCTGGCCCAGCGGCGGAAGACCTCGTCGCGGCCGTACGCCTGGCGCAGCCGCCGCACCGTGTGGCCGCCGGCGGCCTGGCGCGTGGCCGGTGCGCCGGGGTAGCCCAGGTCGGCCTCGAACTCCACCGGCGGCACGGCCGCCGCCAGATGCTCGCGCGTCACGGCCTCCAGCGCCGCGCACGTGGCCTCGCTGGCAAAGTTGCGCAGCACGATATAGCCGCCCGCATGGAATTCGCGGGCCAGGCTGGCCAGCGCCGCCTGGTCGGCCAGCGGCGCTGAAGAGTCGAAATCGAGTGAGGCAGGCGCGCCAGACACGCGCGGTGGCGAAGCAGTCATTGCAGCGGCTAGGACGATTCTGAAAAGTGGCAGGGTGCCAACAGTTCGATGATGCCAGAACGCGCGAGATCCGGCGCGGCAGGGGCCCGATTCCGGTGCATTCGCGGACTGTCTGTCGCGTACAACCGTGCGGAAACCCACTGTCCGATGCGACCTCCACGCCGCTACAATGGCCGGACCTTGCCGGACCTTGCCCCCGACCCAGTCATCCGGCGGCATCGCAACGTCATCGCCAACCCGCCATCGAGGCCGCCTAACGTGACAGCCAGACCCAGGATTACCGCCTCGCTGGCCGAGGCCCAGAACCAGCTTGGCCGCATCGTGCTGGGCAAGCCGCGCCAGGTGCGGCTGGCGCTGGCATGCATGCTGGCCGGCGGCCACCTGCTGCTCGAAGATGTGCCGGGCGTGGGCAAGACCACGCTCGCGCATGCGCTGGCGCAAACCTTGGGCCTGCAGTACCAGCGCGTGCAGTTCACCAGCGACCTGCTGCCGGCCGATCTGGTGGGCGTCTCCGTCTATATGCGCGACACCGGAAATTTCCGGTTCCATCGTGGCCCCGTGTTTGCGCAGCTGGTGCTGGCCGACGAGATCAACCGCGCCCCGCCGAAGACGCAGAGTGCGTTGCTCGAAGCCATGGCCGAACACCAGGTGACACACGACGGCGTCACGCACGCGCTGCCGGCGCCGTTCTTCGTGATCGCCACACAAAATCCGCTGGAGCAGATCGGCACGCACGCGCTGCCCGAATCGCAGCTGGACCGCTTCACCATGCGCATCTCGCTGGGCTACCCCGACCCCGCCTTCGAGCGCGTGCTCTATCTGGGCGGCACCGCCGCGCAGGAGGCCTCGGCCGTCATGGATGCCGACCAGGTACTGGCACTGCAGGCCGCGGCCAGCAGCGTGTACGCCAGCCCGGCGCTGGTGGACTACGTGCTGGCGCTGGTGCAGGCCACACGTGCGGAAGCCGGCTTCGTGGCCGGCCTGTCGCCGCGCGCTGGCCTGGCGCTGCTGGCCTGCGCGCGCGCCTGGGCATTGCTCGACCAGCGCGACATGGTGATACCCGAGGACGTGCAGGCGGTGTTCGCCGCCGTGGCCGCGCATCGGCTGTTGCCGGCCGGGCAGGCGGCCACCGCGCTGGATCGCCTGATGGCTGGCGTGGCGATTCCCTGAAGCGCGACAATTTCCGCGTCACGCATCCCACCATGCCACGTGCCCCATCGGCGTCCGTGAAGGCGCCCCAGGCATCCGCACCCCACGGCTCCGCGCAGGCAGGCGTGGCAACGCCGCGCCCCCGCCGTCCGCGCAAGCCCGTCAATGGCGTGGTCACGCTGGACCGGCGCCACCTCTATATCCTGCCCACCCGCAGCGGGCTCGGCTTTGCCCTGCTGCTGCTGGCCATGCTGGTCACATCGCTGAACTACAACATCAGCCTGGGTTTCGCCCTGACATTCCTGCTGGTCGGCATCGGCATGTCGTGCATGTGGATGGCCTATCGCAACCTGCTCGATCTGGAAATCTCGGCGGGGCCAGTGTCGGCGCCGTTTGCGGGCGACGTGGCGGTGTTCGCGCTCAACGTCGCCAACCATGACGGCGGTGCGCGCATCGGCATCGAAGCCGTTGCGTCGTCCGGTGGTGCGCCCGAGGCCGCGCCGGCACTGACGCTGGATGGACTGGGCCAGGGCGTGCTGGCCGTGCGCATGGCTGCGCCGCGGCGCGGCCGGCTGGCGTTGCCGCGCGTCACGGTGTCGAGCCGTTTTCCGTTCGGGCTGTTCCGCGTCTGGAGCTACGCCGATTTCCCGGTCACCACGTGCGTCTATCCCGCGCCCGAGCCACACGCGCCGCCGCTGCCGGTGGTGGCCCACCCCGACCAGGATGGCGACGATGGCGACATCGGCGCGGTGTCCGACGACGGCATCGACCAGCTGCGCAAGTATCGTCCGGGCGACCCGCTGCATCGCATCGCCTGGAAGCACAGCGCACGCACCGGCCGCTGGCTGAGCCGCGCGGGCCAGGTGCCGCGGCTGCCGGGATGCTGGATCGACTGGAATGCCTTGCCGACGACGATGGACACCGAGGCCCGGCTGTCGCGGCTGTGTGCATGGCTCCTGGCCGCCGGCGATCCGTTCGACATCGGCCTGCGGCTGCCGGGCGTGGAAATTCCGCCGGGTCACGGCGCGACCCATCGCCGCGCCTGCCTGGAGGCGCTGGCCGTCTGGCCGGAGCGGCGTGCGCCATGAAGGCATCGGCTCCGCCCCGCGCGCTCGGCCATCAGGAGCACGGCATGCTGATCGGCCAGCTGGCGCTGGTGCTGGCGCCGCAGGCCCGTTCGCTGCCCGTGTCCGTCAGCGTGCTGCTGGTATTGCTGCTGGCATGGCGCTGGCTGCTGTGGCGCCAGCGGGCCCCGCTGCCGTCGAAGCTGATCGTCGGCACGACGGCGATGCTGGTGCTGCTGATTGCCGGGGCGCTGGTCTGGCGCGGCGGGGGCGGCCTCGGGCGCGAACTGTGCGTGGCCTTGCTGGCCGCGTTCGTGATCCTCAAGCTGCTGGAAACGCGGGCGCTGGCCGATGCCACGCTGGTCACGCAGTTGTCGTTCTATCTGCTGCTGACGCTGTACCTGGAAGACCAGCCGTTCTGGCTGGCGCTCTACAGCATGGCCATCGGCGCGTGGATCCTGCGCAACTGGCTGCTGTTCCATCATCCCGAAGCGCGTGGGCGCCTGGCCATCTGGCCGCTGCTGGGCCGCATGGCACTGTTCGGCCTGCCCTGGGCGCTGTTCCTGTTCGTGCTGTTTCCGCGGCTCGATCATCCGCTCTGGCGCCTGCCGCAATCCGAGCCGGTCGGGCGCACGGGCATGAGCGACACGATGCGCCCCGGCAGCATCGGCCAACTGATCCGCTCGCCCGAGGTGGCCTTCCGCGCCGATATCGACGGCAATGCGCTGCCCGTCAGCGCCTTGTACTGGCGTGCCCGGGTGCTGTGGAACTACGACGGCGCGGCGTGGCGGCCCGACGATGAACCGCCGACGCGACAGGCCGCGGGCTTGCGCAACGAGGGGGACGGCGGTGACGACGCCGCCGCCGGGCCGGCCGATGCGAGTCCGCGCGAGTACAACGTGACGCTGGAGGCCACGCAGAAGACCTGGCTCTACCTGCTGGACAGGGGCGTGGCGGTGTCGGACAGCCTGGCCGCCTGGCACTCGGCCGACGGTGAGTTCTTTGCCCGCAGCCCGGTGGACCGGCCCCTGCGCTATCGCGCGCGGTCATGGCTGCAGGGGCTGCCGCAGCCGCTGACCCGCCGCGCGCTGCAATTGTCGCTGGCGCTGCCAGAAGGCAACCCCCGCAGCCGCGAGCTGGCCGCCGGCTGGATGGCGCGCTACGCCGACCCTTGGCAGCGCGTGCAGGCCGCCATGCGGCTGTTCGCCGAGGCGCCATTCGCGTACACGCTGTCGCCGCCGCCGCTGGGCAAGGCGCAGGTCGACAGCTTCGTGTTCGATACACGGCGCGGCTTCTGCGAACACTACGCCAGCAGCTTCGTCTTCCTGATGCGCGCCGCCGGCGTGCCCGCGCGCGTGGTCATCGGCTACCAGGGCGGCGAGTACAACCCGCTGGGCCATCACTATGTCATCCGCCAGTCCGATGCCCATGCCTGGGCCGAGGTCTGGCTGGCCGGACGCGGCTGGGTGCGGGTGGACCCCACCAGCGCGGTGGCACCAAGCCGCGTGGAAAGCGGCGTCGATGCGGCGCTGGCGAGCGAGGACCTGGGGGCGCTGCGCGACCTCCGCGCGCCGGGCTGGCTGCGCGAGCTGCGCTGGGGCTTCGACGGTCTGACCTACAAATGGCAACGCTGGGTGCTCGAATACGATCGCGGCCAGCAATACCGCCTGCTGGAACAGGCGGGTCTGGGCGACCGACTGCCACAGCTGCTGGCCGTCGGCATCGGCCTATTGAGCCTGGCCGCGCTGGCACCGATGTGGCTGCGCCGCCGTCGGGTGGATCCTGTCCAGGCGCTGTACGACCGGTACTGCGCCGTGCTGGCGCGCCGGGGCATTGCGCGCGGCATGGCGGAAGGACCCCACGCCTTTGCGACACGGGCCGAAACCGCACTGCCGCACGCCGCATCGTCAGTGCGAGCGTTCACTGACATCTACGTGGCCTGGCGCTACGGCGTGCCCGATGCGACGACGCAGGCCAACATCGTTGCTCGACTGCGGAAGGCGCTGCGCGAACTGGGACGAAGCCTGAGACGCGGCTGAGTGGCGCGGATATCGCGGGTTCTTTAAACGGCGGATCGTCCGGCTGGCCGTCCACACCGTCCAGCCGGCCGGCCTTGCGGCGTCACCGATCGACGCATATAGTTTCATCCGTAACTATTACATATGAAACTGATATGTCGTTTGAACGCCGCATCGACCGGTTCTGCGCCGAACACCCCGACGCCCCGCGCGACCTCATCATGGCCTCGCGTCTGCTGCTGCGTTCGGCAAGGTTGCTTCGACATCACATCGAGCGCGCCCTGGCGCCGTTCGAACTCGACCTGAGCCAATACCTGGTGATCAGCATGCTGGCGACCGACGCGGGCGAGCCGACCATGCCATCGGAGCTGGGCATGTCCATCGACGCCACGCGCACGCAGATGACGCGGTTGATCGATGGCCTGCAGGCGCGCGGCCTGGTGCAACGCAAGACGTCGGAACACGACCGGCGCAGCCTGGAACTGACACTGACGCCGGCCGCCCACGCGCTGCTGGATCGCGCCGCGCCTGCCGTGCATGCCGCCTATGGCCAGGCGTGGGCGCCACTGGGCCCGGACGGCCTGGCCACGGCCACGCGCGACCTGGGCACGCTGCACGAGCATCTGGCCGCGCTGGAAGCAGGCAAGCCGTGACGATGCAGGCAAGCCCGTGGCACCGTTTGCGCGCCGGCATGCGCTGGCTGCGGCTGCTCAGTCATCGGCAGCGGCAGACGTTGCTCATGATGCTGCTGGGCCTGACCACCGGTGTCGAGTTCCTCGAAAACATCATGTTCGTGTTTGCGTCGAGCCATATCGTCGGCGGCATCGACGCGGACCCGCGCAGCTTCGCGCTGGTGCAGGCCGCATACGCGGTCGGCAGCATGATGATGATTCTCAAGCAGCAATGGCTGGCGCAGCGTTTCGGGTACCGCTACTACCTGACCGGATCGCTGCTGCTGTTCATGTCCGGCACGGTCGTGGCGGCCACCAGCACAGGCCTGCCGCAAATGGTCGTTGCCCGCTTCATGCAGGGCGTGGGCGGCGGCGCGCTGTTCACGAGCTGCCGCATCCTGGTGAACCTGATGTTCGCGCCGGCCGACCGGCCACGCGCGTCACGCTTCTTTATGCTCGGGATTTTTTGCGCATCGGCCATGGCGCCGGCATTTGCCGCCGAACTGGTGGAGCACGGCGTCTGGCAGGACGTGTTCTACGGCGTGCTGCCATTCGCGGCGCTGGCCGCCGTGGGCACTTGGCTGCTGCTGCCCGATGCCGAACCCCGCGCCGATCAGGAAGGTCCGGCGCTGGGTCCGCTGCTGCTGTTCGGCGTAGCGGTCGTCGCGTTGCAGGCGTCGATGACCGAAGCGCGTTTCGACATCTTTTCGCATCCGCTGCGCGTGGGCGTGGCTGCGGCGGTCGCGCTGGCCCTGCTCGGTGTGTTCCTCTGGCAGCAGTGGCATCACGACACACCGGTGCTGCATCTGCGCGCGCTGCGGCAGCCCGTGTACATGACGGGGCTGGCCATGTATTTCGTCTATTACATGATCAGCAACCTCAGCAGCTATGTGTTTCCGATCTATGCCGAGCAGGCGCTGCGCTTTCCGCTGGCCACCACCGGATGGCTCAACACACTGGCCGCGCTGATCAGCCTGGTGGGCATCTGGGTCTACCTGCGCGTGGCGCGCCGGCTCTCGCACAAGAAGCCGGTGATGGTGACGGGCCTGCTGCTGATGGCGGCCGCGATGGCGTTCTTCTCGTTCATGCCACCGGACATCGCCCCGGCGGCCCTGGTGCCCGGACTCATCGCCAAGGGCCTGTTCGGCGTGATGGTCATCATCCCGATTGCCGGACTGACGTTCCGCACACTGAGCGGCGATGATTTTGCGCACGGCTATCGCAGCAAGAACCTGGTGCGGCAGATTGCCAGTTCGTTTGCGTCATCGCTGGGCGCGGTGCTGCTGCAGAACCGCCAGTTCGCGGTGCATACGAGCCTGGTACATGCCATCGGCCAGCGTCCGGCCGAAACCGACGGCTGGATGCGCACGGCACAGTCGCTGCTGGCGGCACGCGGGTTCGATGCCGGGCAGGCGCATGCCGGCGCCCTGGCGCAAATGGCTGCGATCGTCGACCAACAGGCGCGGCTGATTGCCTGCGAGGATCTCTATCGGTTGATTGCCGCGATCGCGCTGGGGGCTGCGGTCTTCATGCTTGTGCAACGCCGGCTGGACTAGCCGCAAAACATCAAGACGCCGTTTCCCGGCGAAGGAAGTCGGGACATCGGCGTGAGGCGGCTGGCAGAGCAAAGCCCGCGAACCGCGTCCGAAGAACTGCCACGTCGCCCGCCTCAATCATCGACGCAGCCATCGACATGGCCTTCGTCCGCTTTCCTCGAGCGCTACGCCACGTGCGACTACACAGCGTCGTCAACCCAGACTACACCGCGGGCATCTACCGGATCCGCATCGGCAGCTAGGCAGACGCTTCGACGTATTGGAACACGCCGCGTTGCGGCTTTTTTTCGGAACACTTGCGCATTGCGCAACGCAAAGCATTTCGTAGTCTTGCGATTTACGCCTCCTTGCAACTACGCAAGAATAGGCAATGAATGCGTTTGATAATCATTCGTATCTTTCGGAACACTGCTTGCGAGCTTGATTCCCCGTGATAGCGAACTAGTCGCGCATCTGTAGGTAGCATCAAGTCACATCGGTTTTGTGCAACCGGGACAAATAGCAATCATGCAGTATGCCGCGTATCCCTATCAGAAATTCGGCACCGCAACAGCGACCGTCTTAGACGTGGCGCAGAGTCCCTATGCCCTTCAAGAGCTGCCAGTGCAAATAGCCGAAGCGCTGAGCAGTTCTGCGCGGAGTTCAGAACTTTTTTTTACCGCGTCACACTTTCCCTTGATTCCCAGACTTTCAAGGTCTATGGGGTAGCTCAATCACTCCGAGCAGGAATGTTGATAGAGGCGGATCTTATCCAAGATAAACGAAGACTCTATGAATGGATTTTTGAGCCAGTTTACTCATTAAGTGGAAGAATGCTTCGTTAAATAACAATCGATCCGAGCACACCAAAGTAACGCTTGTTAATATGCAAAGGAAGATTAAATGAACAACATTCTGAAAAGCCGGGCAACCGCAATATCCGGAGGAGGAGTTGGAATGGTCATTTTTTTGATGCTGTTTCGAGGAAAAATTGATTTAACCGGAGACCCCGCGAGAGTTTTGGATATGACCCTCGCTATATCGGTCGCTATATTTTTTCTGATGTTCACAGCGGCCATCTCGGTTGGTGCAACGACCCACCACAAGCCTAGTTCCTCTTGGAATAGACATGGGTGGATGAAAATAATGCTGTCGCTACTGACACTAGGAATGATTATTGTAATGGGCTTGCAAATTATGAAATTTTCAGAAACAGAAACTGTAATACCAATTGCAGTTGCTACGTTGGGCGTATTAACGACAGCGGCTGGATGTGTGGTTTCGTATTTTTCAATGGCACGTAATTTTTAGGAAGAAACAATATGAGAGAGCTCAGTCTTCAAGACATGAAATTGGTGGCGGGAGGCGACGACAGCGCGGGTAAAGCGGCGGCCGCGGGTGTTGGCGGAACCGTGGGGCCGGAATAGGTAAGGCCGCGGGAGGTTTTATCGGTGGTGTAGTCGGCGGCCTAGCAGGCGGCTTTGTGGCGGGGCCTGGCGGGGCCGTGATCGGATTTGTCGGCGGACGTGCGGGAGGTCAATATGTCGGTACAGGCGTTGGGGCCGGTCTCGGGGGATATCTTGGTGGCCAACTCTACGACAACATGGCAGGAACCAATTATGGCGACGCCGCAGGCACGAATTATAACTGATTGCGCAAAAAAGCAACGATTAGCAGCCGCCAGATCTCTTTAATATGCCGATAAACTTTGATATTTCTTCCAGTTATTTTCACAATAACTATCAAGACCGCGAACCATTGCTTATGCGAGGCGCCGTGCCCACTGATGAATTCTCTTGGCGCGACGTGAATGGCATCGTGGAACGCTCAAGAGTCGAGTCAGACGATTTCAAGATTGCTTATGAAGGGATCCGCACAAAGAGCGAATATATCGAGAGCTGGTGGGATGTCGGAATGTTACGTCATCGGCTCATTAGACCCGTTGTTTACGGATATATGCAACGAGGCGCCACCCTGATCACCAACAAGGTATACGGTGAGGAGAAGATAAGCCCCATATCAAAGAAAATCAGCGAATTTACGTCAAGACAAGTCGTAAGCAGCGTCTATGTGGCGTTCGGCGAACGTAGTTCGTTCAAATGTCATTGGGATACTCGGGACGTATTCGCAGTGCAGGTTATTGGTCGCAAGCGGTGGCTCATTTATGCGCCATCCTTCGAATTGCCACTTTACACTCAGCAGAGTAAGGATTACGAGAAGTTATATCCTTGCCCGGACAGTCCTTGTATGGACGTTATCCTAGAGCCCGGGGATGTACTGTACCTGCCACGCGGATGGTGGCATGACCCTCTCCCACTTGGGGAGCCAACGGCACACCTGGCGTTGGGCACATTTCCGGCATATAGCATAGATTATTTATGCTGGGCAGTGAACCAAATGCAGATAAATATAGATCTGCGACGCTCGCTCTCCAGATGGGAAGAGGACTGCGAAATTCTGGGTTCCATTGGTAAGCGAATTAATGATTTCGTTCGTCATAGAGAAAACTACGAGCGCTTTCTGGACGGCTTCGCTGCAGAGATTCGCGTTGACTGTCCCCTGGCTCTCGAAATGTTTGGAAACCCTGCCGCTTGCCCACTGCCTGACGGAGCGAAATTTAGCCTCAATGCCAACCAACCACGCGGCTTGAATCAACACTACCTCATCGCAAACGGTACGAGGCTAAGCATGGATGATCCCGGCATACAACTGATCCAGTTTCTCGCTGAGTCTCCTGGCGCTACCCTTGCCGAGCTGATTAAGCGCTCTGCGGCCCCAGAGGAAAAAGTCCGTGAATTGATAACGGATCTTTGCCGTAACGACATATTGGGATTAGTTTATTAGAGGATTTTGCGGATGCTGAAACGTCGCGTGAGGGCTGTGCTGCAATCTGGCACTCAAGAATGCGGCCTGGCATGTCTTGTCATGATTGCCGAGTTCCATGGGCTATAATATTTGGACCTGCCCACTATACGCCGTAAATTCTCTACCTCTGTCAAGGGCATAAATCTTCCACAATTAATTCGGCATGCGGACACCCTCGGGTTTCAATGTCGTGCGTTAAGGCTAGAGATGGAGGAAATGACTAAGCTCCGGCTTCCTTGCATACTGCACTGGGACTTGAACCACTTCGTCGTCCTCGAGAAGGTCCGAAGGGGTCGACTGTTTATCATAGACCCGGAGCCGCCGGACTATGACGGTTCTCGTTGCATCGGAGCATTTCACTGGTGTTGCCCTGGAAATGATGCCGGTCGCACCATTTAAATCTGCACGTAGCGGCGCCAGGATTCGTCTCCGCGATCTCGCGCTGGGCGTCAAGGGACTGAAACGGGCGCTTGCCAGCATTTTCGCACTGGCATTCGCTTTGGAAATACTTAACCTGATGACGCCATTAGCCACGCAATGGATTGTGGACGGCGCACTCGTTTCGGCGGACCGAGATTTATTGCTAATCACCGTACTGGGGTGCTCTCTCCTTATTCTGCTTGAGTTCGTAGTCCGAATGGCGCGCGGCTGGATTGAACTCCGGCTGAATCAGCAACTGGCGCTACAGTGGTCGACGGCGCTCTTTCGTCGTCTTTTACGCCTTCCATGGCCATTCTTTGAAAAGCACCAACTGGGAGATATCAGCAGCCGCTTTCAATCTCTGTCCGCAATTCAGAGCACTTTAACTAGCGGCATAATTGCAGTGATGCTCGACGGGGCCCTAACGATAGTAACTCTGGGTATGATGCTGGCGTACAACGTCACCTTGACCGGAATCGCTATCATTGCATTGCTCCTCTACGCTACTCTGCGTCTTGCGTTCTATGAACCGCTTCGAAGAGCGGCTGAAGAAAGAATTGTTATCGCAGCCCGCGAGAGCTCGTACTTCCTTGAGACAGTTCAAGCCATACAAGCGTTGAAATTGTTAAATCTCGTGGCCTCCCGCATGGCCGCTTGGCAGAATCTCATCGCGCGACTTCAGAACCGAGACGCCAATACGCAAAGACTCACGTTGGTCTTCGGAGGCTTCAATACACTCATCCTCGGATTGGAGAGCATGGCCATCTTATACATCGGTGGCATTGCAGTTCTCGACCGCAGCCTGACGCTCGGAATGTTGTTGGCCTTCATTGCATATAAAAGTCAGTTCTCACGTCGCACGAGTAAGCTAGTAGATCTAGCAATCGAAATCCGGATGCTTTCGTTGCATAGCGAACGAGTGGCCGACATCGCTCTCGAACATCCTGAAGAAGATCACGAGGCCGGACACGAAGCCCGTACTATCGAGCCGTCTATTGAGTTTCGCGAGGTGTCGTTCCGCTATGCCGAGGAAGAGCCGTGGATCCTCCGCCATCTGTCGCTCCATATCTCCGCTGGCGAAGCTGTTGCGGTCGTGGGCAGGTCAGGCTGCGGCAAGACGACACTGTTCAAGCTGCTTTTGGGACTTCTAAAGCCCACCGAAGGTGAGATTTTGGTTGGAGGAATTCCCATACGTCAGCTCGGACCACGGACGCTTCGTGACCTAATTGGCACCGTCATGCAGGACGATCAACTGCTTGCTGGATCGTTGAGCGAGAACATCGCCGGATTTGATCCCGATGCCTGCCAGAACCAGATCGAGGAAGCCGCAACCATCGCGCGGATCCACGGCGCTATCATGCGAATGCCGATGGGATATCACACTCCAGTAGCGGAACTCGGCGCTGGGTTATCGGGCGGCCAACGGCAGAGAACACTTCTGGCCCGCGCGCTCTACAGAAAACCCCGCATTCTGGCTTTGGACGAAGCAACGAGCCACTTGGACTTCCATAGCGAGCAGCATATCGTTCAATCCCTCCACGAAATGAAGATGACCCGCATCACGATCGCACATCGACGGGAGACCGTTGCGTTTGCACAGCGCATTGTCTGTCTCGAAAAGGGGCAGATCGTGGAAGATATCCGGGTCACGTGAAGCGGCCAGGTATGACTTTCAATGCAGCGCAGGAGGAAATACTGGCGGGACGCTGGCGACAGCGCGGCAATGGCGGCGGGCAGGCCATCGCGGAAAGCATGCATGCCTGCGTCAGGCACGCGGTTCAGTCACGGACTGTCTGGCGGAATCGTTGAAACGCCAGCTTCAGAACAACGACAGCTGGCGCATGCCGAAGCCAACCGTTTCTTCCACACGGGCACGTGCATGCGCGAGCGAGCCCTCGGCGCCGGAATAGTTGCCGGCCGCCCAGTGGTAGACCACGGGCAGATCGCCGCGATCGGACAAGCGGACTTCGCCGAGCTTGTCGCCACGTTCGTTACGGTAGTAGTGGGAGCGGTAGCCGCGCTCCCAGTGGGGCGGGACTTCCTTCTTGCGCCGACGTGCCGTCGCCTTTCTGGCAACGGGCGCCAGGCGCCTCGCCAGATCGGTGCCCGGCGAGATGGGGGCGCGGTTGAAATCCAACTGCATAGACTTCCTTCTTCTGTCGATTGAGCAAGAACCTGAAGTGGTGACGTGAGTCACCACACGCTTCATGCATCGCAGTCGAGATCATACCTGTTCAAACATCTCTTTGGGGTGTTTTGTCGCCCGGAATTCCGCGTCTGGCAAGGGTTTGCGGGCGTATACGCGTATACGTATACGCCCGCCGGACGCCTGTCGTATACCTGCCGTATACGTGTTTTGCGAAGCGTAAACCGCTTGCCGCCAGAGGTCAGCCGAGGTCGAGCGGAATGAAGATCCGCGCGTCGTCGCGCTGCACCAGCAGGGCCACCTGCTTGCCCGATTTCGACACCAGCGAACGCAGCTGCTCGGCCGAGGAAATCGGCGTGCCGTTGAGCGACAGGATGACATCGCCGGGCTGGATGCCGACACGCGCGGCCGGCCCCGCCACGTCCTCGACCACGAGGCCGCCATCGATACCGCTGTCGCGCCTTTCGGCCGGCGTCAACGGCCGCACGGCCAGGCCCAGGCGGCCACCCACTTCACCACCGCCCTTGCCCTGGGCCACGGCGCTGTCCTTCACGGCGCCAATCTTCACGCTCAGCGTCAGCGGCTCGCCCTTGCGAATCACCTTGAGATCGGTCTTGGTGCCGGGCTGCAGGTCTGCCACGTGCTCGGGCAGATCGCCGGAGTGGTCGATCACGTCATTGCCAAGCTGCACGATCACGTCGCCGGGCTTCAGGCCGCCCTGCGCGGCCGGGCTGTCCGGCTCGACCGAGTTCACCAGCGCGCCGGCCGGCTTCGGCAACTTGAACGATTGCGCCAGCGCCTGGTTGACTTCCTGCACCGAGATGCCAAGGCGGCCGCGCGTGACCTTGCCGTGAGCCACCAGCTGCTGCTCGACCTTCCTGGCCACGTCGATCGGAATGGCGAACGACAGGCCCTGATAGCCGCCGGTCTGGCTGTAGATCTGCGAATTGATGCCGATGACCTCGCCACGCTGGTTGAACAGCGGGCCGCCCGAGTTGCCGGGGTTCACGGCCACATCGGTCTGGATGAACGGCACGTAGGTGTCATCCGGCAGCGAACGCGACTTGGCGCTGACGATGCCGGCCGTCACCGTGTTCTCGAAACCATAGGGCGAGCCGATGGCCAGCACGGGTTCGCCGACCCGAATCTTCGACGGATCGCCGAGTCGTACCGTCGGCAGGTCCTTGGCATCGATGCGGATCACGGCGATATCAGTCTGCGGATCACTGCCCAGCACCTTGGCCTTGAACTCGCGGCGGTCGGTCAGCTTGACGGTGACCTCCGTGGCGTTGTCGACCACGTGGGCATTGGTCAGGATCAGGCCATCGGGGCTGACGATAAAGCCCGAGCCCAGGCCTTTCACAAGCTGCGGCTGCTGGCTCTGCGGACCCTGAAACTGCGGCCCGAAGCGTTTGAAGAACTGGAACAGCGGATCGTCGGGGTCCATGCCCGACGGCACTTGCGCCGAGGTGCGCTGCGCGCGGGCCGTCACGCTGATATTGACCACCGCGGGACCGTACTGGTCGACGATGCCCGAGAAGTCAGTCGGCGTGGCCACGGCGGCGGTGGCGGCAACGGCCGGGGTCGGCGCTGCATAGCCGGGTGTGATCGCGTCTTTCTGGAGATAGGCGTATCCGCCGGCCAGGGCAGCAAGCGCGGCAACACCGACTGCGGAACGGGCAAGAGTCTGGCGAATCATGGTGCTTTCCTTTCTGGATGAGGGACAGCGCCGGGTGTGGGCGCGACAGGGCCATCCTATGCACCCACACTTAAACCAGACTTAAGGCTTGTCACTGGCCGACTGTACGAAGGTCGTACGGCATCAGCCTTTGATCCGCTTTGATCTGTCACGGCCCGCCCCTATCCTTCATAGGGCCGATAGAAAATTTATCTTGCACACAATTTAATTGTGTATAAGATATAGCCATGACGACGCAAACGACGACCCCTCCCAAGACAGGTGACTGGCTGCAGCTGGATCAGCAGCTCTGTTTTGCCCTGTATTCGACGTCATTGGCCATGACCAAGCTCTACAAGCCGATTCTGGGTGAGCTTGGACTTACTTACCCGCAGTATCTGGTCATGCTGGTGCTGTGGGAGCACGACGAGGTGAGCGTTTCGGAACTGGGCGGTCGGCTGACGCTCGATTCAGGCACGTTGACGCCGCTGCTGAAGCGGCTGGAGTCGGCGGGGTTTGTGCGTCGCGGCCGCGACGCCGAAGACGAACGTCGAGTGCTGGTCAGTTTGACGGATGCCGGGCGCGGCATGCGAAGTGCCGCAGCCGATATCCCGGAACGGTTGTTGTGCGCGATGCAGTGTTCCGTGGAAGAGATCCAGGCCCTGACATCGCGACTGCATGGCTTACGGTCAACGTTGGAAGACGCGCGATCGGAAGATTGACAGCCGACTCGGTCGGCATCTTGAAACTGCTGCCCGCCCCCGGGCAACTCTAGGAGAGTGCAAATGAAACTGGAAAAAGTCCTGTACACCGCCCACGCATCCGCAACCGGTGGCCGCGACGGCCGCGCCACGACGTCGGATGGCCAACTGGACGTCAAGCTTGCAGTGCCCAAGGAAATGGGCGGCGCTGGCAACGGCCTGAATCCGGAGCAACTGTTCGCGGCGGGTTATTCGGCCTGTTTCCTCGGTGCGATTCGTTTTGTCGCCGGCCAGCAGAAGATTACGGTGTCGCCTGATGCCAAGATCGAAGGTGCCGTCGGCATCGGCCAGATTCCGCAGGGCTTTGGTATTCAGGTGGAACTGAAGATCTCGCTGCCGGGCATGGAAAAGGAAGCCGCCCAGAAGCTGGTGGAAGCCGCCCATCAGGTGTGCCCGTACTCAAACGCCACGCGCGGCAATATCGACGTGAACCTGATCGTGGTCTGAAGGTCCGATCGACACAGCCACACGCCGGCCATTGGCCGGCGTTTTTTATGGCGAATCGACGGTAGCAGGGGAATCCGGCTCCGACTCCGTTACAGCGGCCGTTTGCTGCAGCGTGCCACACATCGCACGTTTTTGGGCCGGGGTCATCCGCTTGGTGCGGATTTCGGCCTTGAGGGCTTCGGACTTATTCGGAAACGCCATCCAGCCGAGCAGCCGGAGCGGCTTGCGAGCACGTGTGTATTTGGCGCCGATACCGGCGACATGCTGGGCATATCGACGGTTGACGTCAGTCGTCACGCCGGTATAGATCGAATTGCCCTCGCATTCGAGCAGATAGAGAAACCAGACCGTATCAGTGCTGACCTCGATATCCGTGTCGGTATCGGGAGCAGCGTCGGTGTCGTCGGAGGAGAGTTTTTCGGCGGTCATGTCAGCGCCGATCATACGCGGGCACCGCGGCGTTTGCACCGATGCCAAGTGCCAAGTGCGCGACGAGATTCGGGTTGTCGAATGCCCTCGCACGTTCCGCCCGCGCAAAAGCAAAACCCCCAAGCTTTTAGGGCTTGGGGGTTCTGGGTATAAGAGCCTGGCGATGACCTACTTTCACACGGGTAGTCCGCACTATCATCGGCGCAAAGTCGTTTCACGGTCCTGTTCGGGATGGGAAGGGGTGGTTCCAACTCGCTATGGTCACCAGGCATGAGGGGTTGCCGCACTGACATGCATCAGCGCAGCGAATCTGGGGTGTAGTAAAGGGGTTGTGTTGTATGCCTGTGGCACACGCGGACTCTGGTCCAACCAGGTCAAACACACTGGTTATAGGATCAAGCCTTACGGGCAATTAGTACTGGTTAGCTTAACGCATTACTGCGCTTCCACACCCAGCCTATCAACGTCCTGGTCTCGAACGACCCTTCAAGGAGGTCAAGCCTCCAGGGAATCCTCATCTTCAGGCGAGTTTCCCGCTTAGATGCTTTCAGCGGTTATCTCTTCCGTACATAGCTACCCTGCGATGCCTCTGGCGAGACAACAGGTACACCAGCGGTACGTCCACTCCGGTCCTCTCGTACTAGGAGCAGCCCCCGTCAAGATTCCAACGCCCACGGCAGATAGGGACCAAACTGTCTCACGACGTTTTAAACCCAGCTCACGTACCTCTTTAAATGGCGAACAGCCATACCCTTGGGACCGGCTACAGCCCCAGGATGAGATGAGCCGACATCGAGGTGCCAAACACCGCCGTCGATATGAACTCTTGGGCGGTATCAGCCTGTTATCCCCAGAGTACCTTTTATCCGTTGAGCGATGGCCCTTCCATTCAGAACCACCGGATCACTATGTCCTGCTTTCGCACCTGCTCGACTTGTCGGTCTCGCAGTTAAGCACGCTTTTGCCATTGCACTTTAGGTACGATGTCCGACCGTACCAAGCGTACCTTCGAACTCCTCCGTTACACTTTGGGAGGAGACCGCCCCAGTCAAACTGCCTACCATGCACTGTCCCCGACCCGGATTCACGGGCCAAGGTTAGAACCTCAAACAAACCAGGGTGGTATTTCAAGGACGGCTCCACGTGAACTGGCGTCCACGCTTCAAAGCCTCCCACCTATCCTACACAGATCGGTTCAAAGTCCAATGCAAAGCTACAGTAAAGGTTCATGGGGTCTTTCCGTCTAGCCGCGGGGAGATTGCATCATCACAAACACTTCAACTTCGCTGAGTCTCGGGAGGAGACAGTGTGGCCATCGTTACGCCATTCGTGCAGGTCGGAACTTACCCGACAAGGAATTTCGCTACCTTAGGACCGTTATAGTTACGGCCGCCGTTTACCGGGACTTCAATCAAGAGCTTGCACCCCATCATTTAATCTTCCGGCACCGGGCAGGCGTCACACCCTATACGTCCACTTTCGTGTTTGCAGAGTGCTGTGTTTTTATTAAACAGTCGCAGCCACCATTTTATTGCAACCCCTTCACCCTTCTGGCGCAGGCCAGTCAAGCTACCAGGGCGTACCTTATCCCGAAGTTACGGTACCAATTTGCCGAGTTCCTTCTCCCGAGTTCTCTCAAGCGCCTTAGAATACTCATCTCGCCCACCTGTGTCGGTTTGCGGTACGGTCTCGTATGACTGAAGCTTAGAGGCTTTTCTTGGAACCACTTCCGATTGCTTCGCAGCACTAGGCCGCTCGCCCCACATCCTTGAATTCCGCGCCCGGATTTGCCTAAGCGCCTTCTCCAATGCAGGGACCGGGACTTCCAACACCCGGACAACCTTCCGCGATCCGTCCCCCCATCGCATCATACGACGGTGCAGGAATATTAACCTGCTTCCCATCAGCTACGCATCTCTGCCTCGCCTTAGGGGCCGACTCACCCTACGCCGATGAACGTTGCGTAGGAAACCTTGGGCTTACGGCGAGGGGGCCTTTCACCCCCTTTATCGCTACTCATGTCAGCATTCGCACTTCTGATACCTCCAGCATCCTTTACAAGACACCTTCACAGGCTTACAGAACGCTCTCCTACCACGCACATTGCTGTGCGTCCGCAGCTTCGGTATATAGCTTAGCCCCGTTACATCTTCCGCGCAGGACGACTCGATCAGTGAGCTATTACGCTTTCTTTAAAGGGTGGCTGCTTCTAAGCCAACCTCCTGACTGTTTTAGCCTTCCCACTTCGTTTCCCACTTAGCTATATTTGGGGACCTTAGCTGGCGGTCTGGGTTGTTTCCCTCTTGACACCGGACGTTAGCACCCGATGTCTGTCTCCCGTGATTGCACTCTTCGGTATTCGGAGTTTGCTATGGCGGGGTAATCAGCAATAGACCCCCCAACCATGACAGTGCTCTACCCCCGAAGGTGAGACACGAGGCACTACCTAAATAGTTTTCGGAGAGAACCAGCTATTTCCAGATTTGTTTAGCCTTTCACCCCTATCCACAGCTCATCCCCTAACTTTTCAACGTTAGTGGGTTCGGTCCTCCAGTACGTGTTACCGCACCTTCAACCTGGCCATGGATAGATCATCTGGTTTCGGGTCTACACCCAGCGACTCAACGCCCTGTTCGGACTCGCTTTCGCTACGCCTTCCCTAATCGGTTAAGCTTGCCACTGAATGTAAGTCGCTGACCCATTATACAAAAGGTACGCCGTCACCCGTTGCCAGGCTCCGACTGTTTGTATGCATGCGGTTTCAGGATCTATTTCACTCCCCTCCCGGGGTTCTTTTCGCCTTTCCCTCACGGTACTGGTTCACTATCGGTCGATCACGAGTATTTAGCCTTGGAGGATGGTCCCCCCATCTTCAGACAGGATTTCACGTGTCCCGCCCTACTTGTCGCACACCTAGTTCCACAAATCTGTTTTCGCATACAGGGCTATCACCTGCTATGGCCGGGCTTTCCATCCCGTTTTGCTAACAGTTCTGCTAAAGAGTGCAAGGCTCTTCCCATTTCGTTCGCCACTACTCTGGGAATCTCGGTTGATTTCTGTTCCTGCAGCTACTTAGATGTTTCAGTTCGCCGCGTTCGCTTCCCTTGCCTATGTATTCAGCAAGGGATGACCCATTCGGGTCGGGTTTCCCCATTCGGACATCTCCGGATCAAAGCTTGTTTGCCAGCTCCCCGAAGCTTTTCGCAGGCTACCGCGTCCTTCATCGCCTGTGATCGCCAAGGCATCCACCACATGCACTTGTTCGCTTGACCCTATAACGAGTGTGTCTAACGTCTCCGCTGTCCACGCTGGCTACAGGTCTGAGTTCTCGCGTTTGTGCCGTATTCCAAGTCATCTTTCGATCACTTAAATACATTTTGGTTGATACAATCACAACCCGGTATCGCGTTTGTACTGCAGCGTCTCATCAACGCTTCGCGACACCTTTACTACATCCCATATTGTTAAAGAACAGCCGACTTATCGTCGCTTGGCAATGCCAAATGAAAGCACTCAGCACTGAATGCTTTCATTTGACTACCAACCAGGTCGTCTCGTTACCCCGATCCTCGATCAAGGTAAGTGGTGGAGGATGACGGGATCGAACCGACGACCCCCTGCTTGCAAAGCAGGTGCTCTCCCAGCTGAGCTAATCCCCCGCGTAGATAACTTGGTGGGTCTGGTAGGACTTGAACCTACGACCCCCGCCTTATCAAGACGGTGCTCTAACCACCTGAGCTACAGACCCTTGGCTGTAACAGCAAACAAACCGATAAGTGTGAACGCTTGACTTGTGAACACAAGCCTCTGGAAAGGAGGTGATCCAGCCGCACCTTCCGATACGGCTACCTTGTTACGACTTCACCCCAGTCATGAACCCTGCCGTGGTAATCGCCCTCCTTGCGGTTAGGCTAACTACTTCTGGCAAAACCCACTCCCATGGTGTGACGGGCGGTGTGTACAAGACCCGGGAACGTATTCACCGCGGCATGCTGATCCGCGATTACTAGCGATTCCAGCTTCACGTAGTCGAGTTGCAGACTACGATCCGGACTACGATGCGTTTTCTGGGATTAGCTCCCCCTCGCGGGTTGGCAACCCTCTGTACGCACCATTGTATGACGTGTGAAGCCCTACCCATAAGGGCCATGAGGACTTGACGTCATCCCCACCTTCCTCCGGTTTGTCACCGGCAGTCTCTCTAGAGTGCCCTTGCGTAGCAACTAAAGATAAGGGTTGCGCTCGTTGCGGGACTTAACCCAACATCTCACGACACGAGCTGACGACAGCCATGCAGCACCTGTGTCCACTTTCCCTTTCGGGCACCTGATGCATCTCTGCTTCGTTAGTGGCATGTCAAGGGTAGGTAAGGTTTTTCGCGTTGCATCGAATTAATCCACATCATCCACCGCTTGTGCGGGTCCCCGTCAATTCCTTTGAGTTTTAATCTTGCGACCGTACTCCCCAGGCGGTCAACTTCACGCGTTAGCTACGTTACTGAAGAAATGAATCCCCAACAACTAGTTGACATCGTTTAGGGCGTGGACTACCAGGGTATCTAATCCTGTTTGCTCCCCACGCTTTCGTGCATGAGCGTCAGTGACGTCCCAGGGGGCTGCCTTCGCCATCGGTATTCCTCCACATCTCTACGCATTTCACTGCTACACGTGGAATTCTACCCCCCTCTGACATACTCTAGCCTTGCAGTCACAAGCGCAATTCCCAAGTTGAGCTCGGGGATTTCACGCCTGTCTTACAAAACCGCCTGCGCACGCTTTACGCCCAGTAATTCCGATTAACGCTCGCACCCTACGTATTACCGCGGCTGCTGGCACGTAGTTAGCCGGTGCTTATTCTTCCGGTACCGTCATCCGCCCCAGGTATTAACCAGAGCGTTTTCTTTCCGGACAAAAGTGCTTTACAACCCGAAGGCCTTCTTCACACACGCGGCATTGCTGGATCAGGGTTGCCCCCATTGTCCAAAATTCCCCACTGCTGCCTCCCGTAGGAGTCTGGGCCGTGTCTCAGTCCCAGTGTGGCTGATCGTCCTCTCAGACCAGCTACTGATCGTCGCCTTGGTGGGCCTTTACCCCACCAACTAGCTAATCAGACATCGGCCGCTCCTGCTGCGCGAGGCCTTGCGGTCCCCCGCTTTCACCCTCAGGTCGTATGCGGTATTAGCTAATCTTTCGACTAGTTATCCCCCACAACAGGGTACGTTCCGATGTATTACTCACCCGTTCGCCACTCGCCGCCAGACCGAAGTCCGCGCTGCCGTTCGACTTGCATGTGTAAGGCATGCCGCCAGCGTTCAATCTGAGCCAGGATCAAACTCTTCAGTTCAATCTCTGTGTGGTGCCGAAGCACCTCGCTCTTTCGAGCGGTCGCTCACTCTCAGAAAACTGACTGGTTCACGTCTCGCGACGCAAACCAACATGTTTTACTGTGCGAGCACTGATAACTTTTGAAGCATCACGAAGCCGAAGCTCCGTGGCGTTCGCCATCAAGCGCCCACACTTATCGGTTGTTTGTTTGTTAAAGAACCCGAGCGACCGGCTTTGCCGTTCGCTGTCGCCGCGTCTTTCGTCGCAGCGGAGAAACGAGATTATGCAGAGCATTCAACGTTTCGTCAACAGTTTTTGCAGAACTTTTTTCTGCCGGCCGGTGCCGCGAACCCTCGCAACCCCAACCTCCTGCCAACCCCGCAACCCTTGTCGCTGCTGCGTTTGCAGCGCGCTTTGTGTTGCGAGGGGGCGAATATTAGATGGGATTGGCCGGGGGCGCAAGCCCCTTGTCATCCATCCGTGAAAAAATCTCAAAAGATGCTATTAGGCCACCTGGGAGGCAGCCGCGGCGGTGCATGTATAGAATCAGAGTCGCCGGGCTGCCCGCCCGCCTTTTCACCAGAACACAGGAACCAGGAACACTACCAATGACAATCCAAGCCAAATGGCTGGCCGATTCCGGCTCAAGCGTCTGCGATCTCGGCAACGGAACGGCGCAGTGGCAGGCCGACCTTGATGCGCCGATGGGCAATCCGGCGATCCCAAACCCGCACGATCTGCTGGACTCTGCGCTGGCGGCCTGCACCACCCTCACGCTTCAGATCTACGCCAAGCGCAAAGGTTACGACCTTCAGGAAATCCATGTCAGCGTGGCCCACGAGGAAACCCCGGGGTCCTACAAGCTGATCCGTCATATTGCACTGCGCGGGGAACTGGCGCCGAACGTGCGGGAAGACTTGCTCCGCGTGGCCAACAAGTGCCCGGTACACAAGTCGCTCAGCGCGCAGATCACGATTGACACCACGCTGGCCGCCTGAGTCCGATATCTAAAGCATTGACCGCACAAATGATAATCGTTATCATTTGTGTCCTCGGGTTCTGACACGACCTGAGTCAGCAAATGGGTTACCGGACACCTCCGTGTCCGGCCTTTTTCTTCGCCCTTTGCGCTCGCCCTTTCTCCCTCTCCGTTTGCCTTTCCTGATCCGACAGCCTCGCATCGGCAGCGCGTCATCTTCCTGTCCCAAAACGCGCGCACTGTTGTTCTGCAGCGCGAGACAGAACCGACCCTGAATCGCATCCCGCAAACGCGGGGCACGTTTTCAGACTTTGTTCGATGGCCCACGGAGCTTGTGTCGCAATGCGATGTATTGCGCACTCATGCGCTTGGTCGGCACTTCATCGGGGCTTAATATGGACCCAAAAAAGAACATCGGTTGCTCAAGTCAGGGAAGCATCGGGAGCGGGGACATCTTGGCGAATTACCTAGAAGAGTATTGCGCGCGAATCCGTCGTGGCGGCATTCGCGGTATCGCAGATAAGCCAGTCGTTGTGGATCAGGACGGGACCTATGTCATGAAGTACGTTCCGTTCGAGCATCGAAACGAAAACGCCAGACTGATACTGGTCAGTACCACGCCGGGCCATGCGCATGTGCAACTGGCTGCGACGGTGACCGACGAGTTGCTGCGCGCACACGCGCCCGGCCGCGTCATTCAGCGCGAACACAAAAGGCGGGTGGAACTTGGCGGGCGCATGGTTCGGCCCAATCTGATCCGGATGCTCGATCACTTCCGGATTCCCGAGCTGATCGGCCAGCCGCACGCCGCCGCACTCTGGAACGATGGATTCGAGGCGATCCAGCCATTGGCCGTGTTGCCGCACGCCACTACCCGGCGCGGCCTGGTGTTTGATGGCACGCTGGAAGACCTGCTCGATGCCCCCATGCTGCGGATAGTGTTCGACAACCTGTTCCTCGGGGCGCTGCGGCAATGCCGCCCCGATGCCGTGTATGTCGCGCTGGGCCGTACCGCATGGGCCGCCTTGCAGCACGCGGCCAGCTTGGGCTTGCTTGCGCACGACCAATTGCTGGGCATGATGCCCGTGCCGGCACGCGCGGGCAGCATGGTGCGCTACTTCCTGCGCGAAATCAGCGAGCACGACCTTTCGCCCAACGATCCGGTGCGGCATCGGATCGATTGGCTCGATGCCGCTCATGCCGAGGTCGAAGTCAGGGTTCGCCGCCTGCGGGCACGCGCGGCGCCGGCCACCCGGCCCGACCGGCTGATGGCATGACACGGCGTGCGGCATGGCCGACGGCCATTTGTGCCGCATGCCCCACCTCGGTGGGGATCAGCCGACCTGCGAAGTGTCGATAACTCTCCTTGAGGAATCTGACCTCCTCGCATTCCCGATTCGCGGCCCCCGTAAGCACGGCGGGTCGCTATTTTTTTGGCCGGCGCAACGCCGCGCCTCGACTGAGCGGCTGACGTAACGCCGACTTTCTGCAACTTTCAGACTCGTTGCGGAAATTTCCCACAGCAATTGCGGAAGCGTCGCATTTTCGGCGGGGGGAGCCCTCCTTATACTGGGTCGCCATGTGAAACAGTGGCCCATCCCGTTGGCCATGCGAGCAAGGCATGACAACCATCCTGATCGTCGACGATCATCCGGCGTTGCGACTCGCCCTGCGGGCACAGCTGTCGCAGTTGCCGGACATCAAGCGCATCGCCGAAGCCGACAACGGCCAGACCGCCGTCGATCTGGTCAGGCAATACCGGGCCGACCTCGTTATCCTGGACCTGGACATTCCACGCATGAGTGGACTGGACGCCGTACCGCGCATGCGGGCGGCCCACCCCGGTGTGCGCGTGCTGGTGCTGACCGCGCAGGATGCCGTGCCGTTCGCTGCCCGCGCGATGCAGGCCGGCGCGCAAGGCTTTGTCAGCAAGACCCAGGATCTGGAAGCCATCGTGCGCTGCGTGCAAAGCGTGCTTGGCGGATTTTCGGTGTTTCCGTCATGCACGCCCCGCGACATGCCGCGCGACCCACAGCGCGACGGGCAATCTCCAAACGACACCGAAGGGCTGGGAAAGCTCACCGACAAGGAGATGGAAGTCCTGCGCATGCTCACGCGCGGCATGACGAACAAGGCCATCGGCAAGGCCCTGTTCATCAGCAACAAGACCGTGAGCAGCTACAAGACGCGCATCATGAACAAACTCGGCGCCGAATCCCTGGTCGATCTGGTCGACTTTGCGCGCCGCTGCCGGCTGGTTCCATGAACACTGGTACGGCATGCATCCATCTCACCGCCGAAGAACGCCACGCCATCGGCGTTGCGGTGCGGGGTGCGGCATGCCACGACGCCACTGTACAAGCCATGCTGGTGGCCCGCCTGCTGGACGGCAATGCCGCCGACGCGCGCGCCTTGCGCAAGGCCATCGCCCTGCGGGACTGGGCCGCCGTGCAGCGCAGCCTGCATCGCATCAAGGGCAGCGCGGCTCTGGCGCGCTGCAACACGCTCGTAGCGGCCGGCAAGTCACTGGAATCGGCCGCCGGCCAAGCCAATGCCGCGGTCGTCAACACACTGTTTCCGCGATACACCGCTATCCTGAAGGAGTTCAATGACACACTACTGGCTTTGCGTCCGGGGCAAGGCAGCACTGGCGAGCACAACCCGGACGCATTCCCTTCAACGAATTTGAAGTAACCCGGCGATTCAGCCGCATGCAAGCCACGCGGCGCGCTGGCACACTACACACCGGTCCGGCGGTGCCCCCTTGCTTCAACGCCGCCGGCAATGACCAAACGCGGGAGACATGTCGTGGGTGATCTGCAGGCCTTGCTCGAAGGCCATGGATTGAGTCTGGTATTCCTGAACGTGCTGGCCGAGCAGGCGGGTCTGCCGGTGCCGGCCTATCCGATGCTGTTCGTGGCCGGCGCACTGTCGATGCAGGAGACCGGCCCGTCGATTGGTGCGGTCCTGTTCGCGGTCATCGCCGCCTGCCTGATCGCGGACAGCGCCTGGTACTTCGCCGGCAAGCGGCTGGGCCAGCCCATGCTGCGCACGATCTGCCGGGTGTCCCTGTCGCCCGACACCTGCATCCGCCAGACCCAGTCGCTGTACCTGCGGGTGGGTCCGCGATCGCTGGTATTTGCCAAGCTGTTGCCCGGTGCAGGGGCACTCTCCACGGCCATGGCGGGCATGACGGCCACGCCCTTCCTGACTTTCCTGTGCTACGACGCGCTCGGCGCACTGGTCTGGGCCGGCGGGGCGCTGCTGGCCGGCGTGGTCTTCAGCGACTTCGTCGACACGATCCTGGCGGCGTTCAGCGCCTATGGCCACGTCGCTGTCCTGGTTGCGCTGGGCGGATTCGCCCTGTTCATCGTCTGGCGCTTCTGGCAACGCTGGCGCCTGCTGCGCCGCACGGGCCGCATCCCCCGCATGACCGTGATGGAAATGGAACAACGCCGTGGCGCGGCCGACCGCCCCATGGTGGTGGTCGATGTCCGGGCGCATGGCACGACGCCGATCGAGCGGATTCCCGGCGCCCTGGTCATGGAAATGCGTGGACCGTTCAGCGCACTGGCCGATCACGACAAGGGCACCGACATCGTCGTCTACTGCGCCTGCCCGCATGAAATGTCGGCGGCCGTGCTCGCCGAGCGGCTGCGTGCGGCCGGCTACCCGAACACCTGGGCACTGGCCGGCGGCTTCGATGAATGGAAGCGCCTGCAAGGCGCACTGAATCCGGTGCCGGCCAACACGCCCGACGCGCCGACCCAGGCGGCCGCGCACTAGGGCCACGCCCGGCCCAAGCCGATCGCCGCTTTCCGTTCTGCTGCCGCTCCTATACTGACCCCAGACGGTCTGTGCGCGAAAGGGGCGGGCATGCCGGATGCCAACCAGGGCTGGGACGATTCCGGGTGGGACGATGAAGCCGCCCGAGTGACGCATCGTCGTCGCGCGCTGCGGCTGCCCGCCGCGCCGGCCGCGCGCCAACGCGTGGCTCTGGCGTTGTCCGGTGGCGGCCTGCGGGGCGCCGCCTTCTGCCTGGGCGTCATGCAGGCGCTGTCCGAGTCAGCTTATCCCCCGTCGCCCCTTTCCCCAGACAGTGGCATGCCAGCCTCGACGCCGCCAGGCCAATCGCTGCTGGCCCGTTTCGACTACCTGTCGACGGTTGGCAGCGGCAGTTTCATCGGCGCATTCTTTACCAGCCTGTTCGTACCTGGCCGGCTGGAGCCAGGGAGCACCCCCCGGCAAGCCGCCGAATCCGCCTATGGCACCTTGCAAGGCAATTCGAACGCCCCGGCCGGCCGCCGCGCCATGGCGTGGCTGCGCGAGCGTAGCCGTGGGCTGACATCGGCAGATGCTGGGGACGGCCTGTGGGCGGCCATCGTCGTGGTGCGCAACTGGTTGGCAATGCAGTGCATTCTCGGCAGCATGCTGCTGGCGATCCTGGCCCTGCTGGCGCTTGGGCTGCATCTGATGATCGGCGCGTGGCCCGGCGTGGGCCGCGACGAGATGACGCTGCTCTACGCCGCGCGACGGGCCTTCAACGAGAACCTTCCCGCCGTCTGGTGGAGCGAATACCTGTGGCTGCCGATCGCATCGGCGCTGTTGCTGGCCGCACCGCCGGCCATGGCCTGCTGGCTCCTGTCTCCGCGCACGGACGATGCCGGCCAGCCGGCCCGTGCCTTGACGCGGGCGGTGCTGCTGACCGGCATGGCCAGCGCGCTGGTGCTGATGGAAACCTTCAAGACGGCCCTCCTGATCTGGCTCGTTGTGGCCACCGGACTGGTCGTACTGCTGCCGGCGCCGCGCACCGTGGCCGCGTACCGTGCGCGGGCCGCGCGTGCGTTGCGCGCCGCGGCCACGCTGACAGCCGGGCTGGCGGCGCTGGGTGTGGCCGACACCATCGCCCGCAGCTGGTATCTGTATGGATCCATGGCCGCGCACCCCTGGCGCGTGGCCGGCCCCGCCCTGACTGCGGCCGCGCTGGCCTGGCTGGTCCATCACGGCGCCACCCGCCGCGCTGCCATCCCGCGCGCTGCCACCGCCGCGACGGGCGCGACATGGCGCTGGCTTCCCGCGCCGTCTCTTGCCGCACTGCTGACAGGCGCCGCCGCGGCCACGCTGGCGCTTCTGCTCGTCGCGCTGTGGTCGTGGCTCGTGCTCTGGGTGCGCTGGGACGGCGGGGAACCCGTCGATTGGCTGGTTTTCGGCAAGGCGTGGACCACGTCGTCCCTGGTCGCGCTGGCCTTGATCGCACTGGCCATTGCCATCGGCGTGGGGCGCGGCGTTGGCCTGGTGAATCTGTCGACGCTGCAGCCGCTTCATGCCGCGCGGCTCACGCGTATTTATCTAGGGGCCTCCAATGGGCAGCGCCATGCCGCCACCGATGCGGCAAACCGGACCACCCCGACGCCCGGCGACGCGCTGGCGCTCGACGGGTACTACGATCCGCGCGCGTTGGCGCCGCTGCATCTGATCAATGTGACGCTGAACGAGTCGATCGACCTGGCGGGACAGCGGATTCCGTGCGGCCGGCGGGGTCGGCCGCTTTGCGTCGGACCCGGCTCCCCCCATGCATTGCCACCCGCCGCAGGGCTCGCCACGCCGGGCCACTATGTTCGGATCACTGTCGATGGCAAGCCATGCCACGGCGCGCTCGGCGAGCCAGATGGCATGCCAGGCGGTGCGCAGCTACGTGCCGTCGGCGACTGGATCGCGCTTTCCGGCGGTGCCGTGCCCATCGGGCCAGGCAATGCCGCCACGCCGGGCGCTTCGCTGCTGGTCGGGCTGGCCAATCTGCGTCCCGGGATCTGGTGGCAAGGACGCATGACGGCCCATGGCGCCAGCCATCCGCGCCGACCCGGCTGGTTCGGCCAGCTGTTCCGCACCCAATACCAGTTGGCCTGCGAACTGACCGGGCGCTTCCATGGCATGCGGGGCGGCTGGCAGTATCTGTCGGATGGCGGCCACTTCGACAACACGGCGGTCTACGAACTGCTGCGGCCCGAGCGGCAGGTGGGCCTGATCGTGCTGTGCGATGGTTGGGGCGATCTTGGACGCGATGGCGGCAACCGCTTTGCCGACCTGGACAACCTGATCGCGCGTGCGCGCGCGGACCTGGGCCTGAGGATCGAGGTAGACCCCGCTGCCGCGCGTGACCCCGTGCTGGGCACGGTTTTCGGCACGCCAGACGACCTTTCCGGCGACGCTCCGGCCGATGCCGGCGACAAGTTTGCAGTGCTTCTGAATGTCCACGAGGCGGGACAGGCCCGCCCGCCCCGGGCCCGCATCATTGTCATCAGGCCGTGCCTCGCCGGCTGGGCCCCCGACGCGGTACGCCCGTGCGACGCGCTGCATCCGGCATCCCCCCCCGAAGACCGAACTCACGCATTTTTCGGAGATTTGCGATGGGAACACCATCGCGCGCTGGGGCGGGCGCTTGGCCTGCGCATCGCCACGGGGCCGATCGGCGCACGACTGTTCGCGCGGCTTCCATGAGGCCCCACGGCCAGCATGGCCTCTTGCGCGGCGCCAGCACGATCGCTCGGCTGTGACTACCATAGCCCGTCCCTGAGTTCAAAAGACGTGCGGCATACGTCGCGCGTGGCAACCGATGATTCCCTATTCCCTGCTCGATCTTTCGCCGATCGCGGAAGGCAGCGACGCGGCCCAGGCCATGCACAACACGCTGGACCTGGCCCGGCACGCGGAACGCCTGGGCTTTCGCCGCTTCTGGCTCGCGGAGCACCACAACATGCCCGGCATCGCCAGCGCGGCCACCGCCGTGCTGATCGGCTACGTGGCGCAGGGCACGTCGACCATTCGCGTCGGCTCGGGCGGCATCATGCTGCCGAACCATTCGCCACTGGTGGTGGCCGAGCAGTTCGGCACGCTGGCATCGCTCTATCCGGGCCGTATCGACCTGGGCCTGGGCCGCGCGCCGGGATCGGATCAGGCCACGGCGCGGGCGCTGCGTCGCCATCTCGATCACGACACCGCCGACAGCTTTCCGCAGGACGTTGAGGAGTTGCAGGCGTACTTCGACGACGTGCGCCCAGGCCAGCGCGTGCGCGCCGTGCCTGGCGCCGGGCTGAAGGTGCCTCTATGGCTGCTCGGCTCCAGCCTGTTCAGCGCCCAACTGTCGGCCGCAATGGGGCTGCCCTTCGCATTCGCGTCGCACTTTGCACCGGGCTTCATGCGCCAGGCCGTTGACCTGTACCGCCGCACGTTCCGGCCATCCGATCAACTCGACCGGCCGCACGTGATGCTGGGGCTGAACGTATTCGCCGCCGACACCGACGACGAGGCGCGCCGCCTGTTCAGTTCGCTACAGCAGCAGTTCCTGTCCCTGGTGCGCGGCACCCCCGGCCAGCTCAAGCCGCCCGTGGACGACATCAGCCGCCTGTGGGACGCCAGCGAGGCCGATCACATCCGCCGCTCGCTGGCCTGCTCCGTGGTGGGCGACCCGTCAACGGTACGCGACGGCATCCAGCGTTTTGTCGACGACCTGCGCCCCGACGAACTGATGCTGACCGGCCAGATCTATGACCACCCGGCACGCCTGCACTCCTTCGAGATCGCGGCGGACGCGATGCAGGCAGTGCAGAGGACGGCGGTGATTTGAAAGGGCGGTGGGCCTGCAACTAATTATCGATTCCGTCGACAGGGTCCACCGTCTCGATGCCGCGAAAAGCGCGCGGGCTAATAGAAACATAATCCCCCGCTTGACACACGTGGTTCGCAACAGGACGCCCACCTTTCACTACGTAGACTCCGCTTGGGTGACCCTGATACAGCACGTAATCATAAGCCCCCGAGCGAAATTTCACATGAGTGAAACTGACGTTTCCTGCGGCGATGTCACTGATTGAAAAGATATTCTTCGGAGGCGAAGGAAGTGCAGGATATTGAAGTTCAATCGCTTCCGGCATTCCAAATCTGTATTGAACATATCCATTACCAGGGGATATATTTCCGGACGCACATAGCGAGACGATTTTTTTACCGACCAGGCAACTGAAATATACTTCCTCAGAGGAACCGCACAACGTCGTCTCGTCGGCTCCCGCGACGGCAGGCAACGCCATCTGCAACGAGATACAGGCCATGACGCGCGCAGCAATTTTGATTTTGTCGTTCAATCGAAAATCCCTTTTTCGTAGATCGCCTTAAAGTTTCGCACCCGCTTCTCATAGCTGTCGGTGTACATGTTTATGATCTTGGTTATCTTATTTACCTGCTCATCTGCCGCCCCTTTATCGGCAATTCCCGGGAGTCGATTTTTTACCCAAAAATACGCGGCCGAGCGCATCGCATATTTTGGCTGACGCAGCAGATCGGGTTCTTCTTCAAAATCGACGATTTCTTCCGGCCATTCCTTTTGGTTTGTCGCATGCCACTGAGTAAAATCGCGATAGTTTGCCCTGCCTGTAAGCTGCTTGATTCCTCTTCCCCTATATCTCCATCCATCGCCGCTTTCATAACTTCCATTTCCGAGGTCTTTGCGACCGCCATAGGCTCCATTGGCAATAGCTTCGAAATCATCTTGCGTCATCGCCTGACCGTCCGCCTTAATTGGCCGAACTTTGTCATATCCGTGAAGTTCGGCTTCCTTCGGATATTCTCGAAAATACGAAAATACTGACAAGGCACTCGCCTTCCATATAAACCCTTCCTCAAGCCTCAGGGAGGCTCCGGTTTCCTGCATGACTTGCGCAAAAAAATGGATTCGCCGGAGTGGCGTGTCCAACTTATAAAATTCAAGATGTAGGTTAATCTCTTCCGTGATTTCCAAAAGGTCGGATCTTTTTGCCGTTGGGAACAAGGACTCCAACATTGCAATTGTGAATTTGAATAGACCCCGGCCAAAATTCCCCACCAGCGCGACAGGATGAATATGAAACACCTCCGGCCCCGGCAGGTCGGACAGAGCAGCTTTCACGTCATCCCACCAGACGAGGTCTTCGATTCGTTTTTGCTCGGCCTCGTGTTGTCGCGCTTCTCCAAGGGCCGTGACGAGCCGCTTCCATTTGGCAGGATTAGCCCATTCGCTTTCGTGCTTGATGATGAGCCGCGACATCGTCAGAGCACGCCACGGGTCGTTAGCCACGCAACATAATTCGTCGGCGGCGCGCCTGTCGTCGTGCGCGGGGTAGATTGCGCGATAGATTGCAGTCATCAGCGGGCTCAGTTTGGAGAGTGCCGCAGACTCCGGCACGTCCGCCCCCGTTACATAGTCGACGTATGACTGGGTAGCCGCAAACAACGTATGCGTCGGGTCATGCGCGTGTTCCAATGTGTCAAAGTCGATCCACGATTGTGGGAATTCACGGGTCACGCGACCACCGGCGAAGTTTTGCTCTCGCACCCAACCGCTGATGGGGTTGCGTAGCATGGTTGCACCGCCCACTTTCCACCAGTTCAGCTTGAGGTTGTCGGTTCCCGGTGCTAACTCCGCATAGCGGTTCTCCGAATTCCGAGACAGTTCCGAGAATTTTTCAACGACAATGACATCGGTGCGGGGTGCGTCCTTTCCCTCGTGCAATGCTGCCTTGTACAGCTTGGTTCCTTTTCCCACACGCAGGATCGTTGGCTCCGCCGGCAGCCCAAGCGCCTTCCATTCCTTGGGGTAAGTAGACTTCTCCGCAATCCACTCTCGTCCTTTCGCAAGGAACGACTTGATGTCATCCCCGCAAAACACCTCGACATGCGTCATCCGGCTGGAGGTTTTCTGATTCAGAGAATCGTAGCGCCCCAGGTAGCCAATCAGCTCGCCTGCCTTGATCTTGACGGGTGGTGTCGGAACGACCACCTTGTCGAGGTGATCCTCCGGCATGACTTCCTCGACGACATGCCCGCCGTGTTCCTTGCCCAGGAAGACCCATCCCCCAAGGGCGGCAGTCGGCGCCGCAAACGCGCCCGCCTTGGGCGGATACGGCCGCGCCTCGTGGATATTCTTGATCTTGCCCCAGTTCCCGGCACGCTCGCTGATGCTGAACTGGGTGCCCTGCGGCAGGATGCAAAGCGGTCTGCCATAAGGGCGGGTCGCGCGCACGCGTAGTCCTTGCTGCTCTGCGGGGCCGGGCTGTCCGTGGGTGCCTCTGGAAGGCTTGTCCCGAGCAAACGTCGTGACCTTGAACTCGGGCGACCAGTACGCCGGCCTAGGTAGCCGGGTTTCGTCCTCATACCCCCTGAGGTCCTGCAAGTGCATGTACAGGCTGAAGAACGTGAGCGTGGTGCCGCGCGGAAACTCCATCGCGTGGCGGACGAGGGCAAAGCCGGTGCTATAGGGGGCATTGACCGCCGGGTTGTCGTCACCTGCGGGCAATTCGCTGACCGGATAAGCCTTGTTCAAACGCCACGCCACAACCTCGCCATCGGCTATGCAACGCACGCCAAGCCTGATGTCCAGGAATTGGCCCGCCCCTGCTTCCGAGATATGGATACCGCCATGCCACATGCCGCTGCGGCTGACCGAATAGCCACCGGATGGCTCGTTCTTTAGCAGCCTGTGGAATTCATGCTCGTCGATAATCTCGACCGCAGAGGCATTGTTCCCCTGCCCCTTCTTGCGCATCGGAAAAGTGAAGCGCAACGGCTTCAACGGTGGCAGGCGCGGCGTAGTCGGCTTGCTGTTCGACATTGTCCGCCTTAATTGGAGATTCCAGAATTCATATCGCCCTCGACGTCGCGAGCCGACGACTTCGTCCGAATACTGTCGCCGGCGGAATACCTAGCGGCGCACAGTAAGCGATCTGTCCGGGCGCGGTAAACCTTCACTGCACGAATTCCGGTTCGTTCACGATCTAGCGCAATAGCCATGCAGATTAAGGCTATGCCTATGTGGCGCCGTCAGGTCGAGGGGCGAGCAAATCGAGGCAAGCCGTCTGATCGAAACGCTCAAACAAAAAACCGCAGCCGAAACCGCGGTTTTTTTCATCAGGCCGATGGCGGCGATGGCGCCGCGTTGCTTCAGACCCGTGCCAGGCGGAACGTCGAGACGGCGCGCATCATCGATTCGGCCTGCTCGGCCAGCGACTGGGCGGCGGCGGCGGCTTCTTCCACCAGTGCGGCGTTCTGCTGGGTCACCGAGTCCATCTGCGTGACGGCCTGGCCGACCTGCTCGATGCCGGTGCTCTGTTCGGCCGATGCGGCGCTGATCTCGCCCATGATGTCGGTCACGCGGCGGACGGCGCCGACCACTTCCTGCATGGTCTCGCCGGCCTTGGTCACCAGCGTGGAGCCGTTGTCCACCTGCGCCACCGAATTGTCGATCAGTGTCTTGATTTCCTTGGCCGCGTTCGCGCTGCGCTGGGCCAGGCTGCGCACCTCGCCGGCCACCACGGCAAAGCCACGGCCTTGTTCGCCCGCGCGGGCGGCTTCCACGGCGGCATTCAGCGCCAGGATGTTGGTCTGGAAGGCAATGCCTTCGATCACGCCGATGATGTCGACGATCTGGCGCGATGCCTGGTTGATCTCGCCCATCGTGGCCACCACCTCGCTGACCACTTCGCCGCCACGGTTGGCGATCTCCGAAGCGTTCACGGCCAGTGCGCTGGCCTGACGCGCATTGTCGGCGTTCTGGCGCACGATGCCCGTCAGTTGTTCCATGCTCGATGCGGTCTGCTCCAGCGCCGAGGCCTGTTCCTCGGTGCGCTGCGACAGGTCGTGGTTGCCGGCCGATATCTGGTGGGTCGCGGTGGCGATCGAACCGGCCGCGCCGCGGATGTCGCCCAGCGTGGCCGACAGGCGGTGCTGCATCTGCTGCATCGCGGCCAGCACGCTATGGTGGTCGTCGGCACGCACCTGCACCGGCACGGTCAGGTCGCCGCCGGCGATGCGCGCCACGGCTTCCACGGCGTAGGCCGGCTCACCGCCCAGGCTGCGCTTGACGGTACGCATGATCATGCCCATCACGGCGGCGATCAGGGCGCCGATCAGCAGCGTGCTCAGCAGCGCGTTGATCAGGTTGGCGCGGAAGGCGTCCTCGATGTCGATCAGGAACACGCCGGTGCAGACAAACCAGTCCCAGTCGGCCACGTAGCGGCCATAGGTCAGCTTGCGCTGGGGGTTCTCGGTGCCGGGCAGGCGGCCGCGATAGGTGGAAAAGCCGGCGTCCTCGCCAGTGGTGCGGCGCGCGCCCTCGATGATGGCGCGGTACACGTACACGCCGTCCGGGTCCTTGAATTCGCCAACCTGGTTGCCCTCGGTCTGCGGCAGGCCCGGGTTCAGGATCACCTGCGGCTTGGAGTCGACAATGAACAGGTAGCCGTTCTGGCCGAAGCGCATCGCGCGCAGCGCGTCCTTGGCGGCCTTCTGGGCGTCTTCCTTCGACATCGTGCCCTTGGCGGCGCGCTCGGCATACAGCTTGACGATGCCCTCGCCCGTCGCCACCAGCGACTGCAGGCCGTCGCGGCGCTCGGCCATCATCACGGACTTGGTGTGGAAGGCGTTCCAGGCGCCGAGCGCCAGCAGCAGCACCCACATGACGGCGAGTGCCGCCCAAAGTTTGGCATTGAGGGTAAGTCGGTTCATGATGCGACAGGCTGAGGTGTAGGGGAGAACTCCGCGGGACCCTTCGCGGGAGGGCTTTGTTTGCCTCGGAGATAACGGCATTTGCGGCGCAACTTTTTAGCACCAGACTGGCGCATGGCGTAAGCTGCACGTGAGATCCGTGACCGGACGTTGCCAGGCCAACCTTTCGAGCTGCCATGACCTTGATGCACGCCACGACGTTTTCGTTTGTCGATTTCCCCCCCACCGAGGCCGATCCGCTGCAGGGCGAACTGACGCTGCTGGACCACGCCGCCCGTTCGGGTCCGGTAGCCCAGTTATGGGAAGCGCCGCTGTCGCTGGTGATTCCGCGCAGCTACCTGCGCCAGCCCGGCATCGAGGCGGCCCGCGCGGACTTTGCCGCCAAGGGGTGTCCGGTCTGGCTGCGCATGTCGGGCGGCGGCCTGGTGCCGCAGGGGCCGGGCATTCTCAATGTCAGCCTGGCCTATGCCGTGCCCAAGGGCGCCGCCAGCTGGATGGAACCTGTCTACCTGCACCTGTGCGAGGTCATCGCCGCCGGCCTGCGCCAGGTGGGTGTGGAAACGCACTGGCAAGCCGTGGAAGGATCGTTCTGCGATGGCCGGTACAATCTGGCCTGGGGCCCCGGCGACCGCGCACGCAAGATCGCCGGCACCGCCCAGTACTGGCGGCGGGCGCCGGCCGACGTGCAGACGCCGGACGGCCAGCGCCATCTGGTGCTGGCGCACGCCATCCTGCTGGTGGATGCCGATCCGGAAGACATCAACGCGCGCGCCAATGCGTTCGAGGCGGCCATTGGTAGCGGCCGGCACTATGACCCGGCCAAGGTGGTCAGCGTCAGGGAAGCCGCCGGGCTGGACGACGCCAGCGGCCTCACCGCGCGCGTGTCATCGGCGATTCAGGCAGCCATTGCGGCCTCCACGCCGCCCGGTAGTTAGGTGGCGGCCTGCCAGGGCTACTTGCCGGGCTGGAAGCCGATATCGCCGTACCAGGCTCGCGCCGTGGCGCCGGTGTTGTCGGTGTCGGTCAGGATGCCGTAACCGGTGAGCTTGCCCGGCGCTTCGTGGAACGCCTTCTGGAAGTCGCTGACCACGTTGCGGCGCAAGGTCTGCCATTTGCCGGCCTCGTTGCCCACCACGATCATCTGTACGCGGCTGGTATGCGGATTGGCGATGACGGTGCCCACCGGCGCGCTGTTGGTCCAGATATACATCAGCGTGGCGTAGGGCAGCTTTTCCCCTGCCACGCCGGCGGCAAGTGCCTCGGCACGGTCGCCGATCGACAGGTTGCTGCTGCGGCCGTCAAAGAAGAACACCAGGCGAGCCGGGGCATCCTCCCTGGCGCCCACGCTGTTGTCGGCACCCGGGATGGCCGCCGCCACTTTCCAGCGCCATTCCACGACCGGCGTCTTCGACAGGTCGATATCGCCTTCGTGGACCAGGCCCGACGCGGCGCCGGCGGCGTCGGCCTGCAGCACCGTGGTACCGTTCGCGGCGACCAGCGCATAGCGGGTCAGCTTCTTGCCGGATACCACCGGGCGGTTCTGCCAGCCATCGGGCAGCGCGCCACCGGGCTTGCCGGCCGAAAACGAAACGCCGGGGCCGTCCGCCAGCGCCGGCAGGGCGGCGCAGCACAGCAGGGCGGACAACAGGACTGCAATAGGGGGGCGGACCATGGGACGGCCTTCGTGTTCGGGTGAAAGGGTTCGCGCAAGCGTCGCGAGTTCCTCATCATTCTAGGTAGCCGGCCGGCAACGTGCCGTGAGCCGGCGACTGATTGCACGATCGGACGCGCGCTGACATCCCCTCAACGACGGGAAAAAGGAATGCGGGGATGGGACTGCTGATCGAAGCCATCGGCTGGCTGTTCATGGAACTGATCGTCTACGGGGTGTTCTATGCCATCGGCTGGGTCGTGCTGATGGCCATCACCTTCGGCGCCTATCCGGGCCGCTGGCGGGGACCCGACAACTATGTCGATGCCGAATGGACGGCCTTTGCCGGTTTGATCGCCACGGTCAGCGCCGTGGTCGTTGTTTTTAAATTGCTTTGAAGATCACTTTTACTTTGCGCCCCACCGTATTACCGATGTTCCGTCCCCTCGTCGCAGCGGCCATCGCCGCCACGCTGGCCTTGTCCGGCTGCGCGGTGGGGCCGACCACACCCCTGCCGCCCGACACCGCCGCCCGCCTGGCGCCGGTGCGCTTTCTGCTGACGTTGGACGATGGCCCGGACACCGGCCCCTTTGGCGGGACGCCGCTGATCCTGCGCCAGTTCGCCGACAATCCGGTCACGCCGGGCGTCAAGGGCATCTTCTTCGTCCAGACCGAAAACCCGCGCCGCGGCGGCGGCCCGGAAGGCCGCGCGCAGATGCACGAAACCTGTGCACAGGGCCAGCTGATGGCCGTCCACAGCGGCATGGTCGGGGGCCATATTTCCCATACGAAGCTGGCGCCCGACGTCCTGGCGGCATCGCTGCGGCGCGGCCAGGCCGACATCGCGGCCCAGTGCGGCCAGGCGCTCGCCGTGGTGCGTCCGCCCAACTGGGCCTATAGCGCCGGCACGCAGGCCGTGTATGCCCAGGCGGGCCTGGGGATGCTCATGGCCGACGCCAGCGCGCGCGACGGCAAGATCTATGGCTGGACCATCAGCCTGCGCCGACGCCCGCACATGCGCCGCGAACTGGAGAACGTGGGCCAGGCGATGGTGGCCCACCGTCTGCCGGCCGTGGACGGTGTGACGCCAGTGATCGTGGCCTTCCACGACTCCAATGGCTTCACGGCATCGCATATGACGGAATACCTGCGCATCCTGGTGGAAACCGCTCGCGACAACGGCTTGCCACTGGCCGACCCGCCGTTCTATACCGATACTCAGGCAGCCGCGCGTGCAGCACTGGCGCGCGCCGCCGCAGGCGTCTACGCACGCGAAAGCTGGCCCTGATTTCCCCGCTATGCCTTATGCGGCATGGGGAAATACGCGCACATCGCGGAAGTGCTACGCTTGTCGGCCCGTGGTGCCCGAACCAGGAGAAACACCGTGCCCCGCAAGACCCCCATCGAACGCTACCGCAACATTGGCATCAGCGCCCATATCGACGCCGGCAAGACGACGACGACGGAGCGCATCCTCTTTTACACCGGCGTGAATCACAAGCTGGGCGAGGTCCATGACGGCGCGGCCACCATGGACTGGATGGAGCAGGAGCAGGAGCGCGGCATCACCATCACGTCGGCCGCCACCACGGCGTTCTGGAAGGGCATGGCCGGCAACTATCCCGAGCATCGCATCAACATCATCGACACGCCGGGCCACGTCGACTTCACGATCGAGGTGGAACGCTCGATGCGCGTGCTCGACGGCGCCTGCATGGTCTACGACGCCGTGGGCGGCGTGCAGCCGCAATCGGAAACCGTCTGGCGCCAGGCCAACAAGTACAACGTGCCGCGCATCGCCTTCGTCAACAAGATGGACCGCGTGGGCGCCGACTTCCTGCGCGTGCGCGACCAGATCCTGAGCCGCCTCAAGGGCAATCCCGTGCCGATCCAGATTCCGATCGGCGCCGAGGACAACTTCCGCGGCGTGGTCGATCTGGTCAAGATGCAGGCCATCGTCTGGGACGACGCCAGCCAGGGCGTGCGTTTCGAATACACCGACATTCCGGCCGACCTGAAGGACCTGGCCCAGGAATGGCACGACAAGATGATCGAGGCCGCCGCCGAGGCCAGCGAGGAACTGCTGGAGAAATACCTGGGCGGCGAGGCGCTGAGCGAAGCCGAGATCAAGGCCGCGCTGCGCAAGCGCACGGTGGCCGGCGAGATCCAGCCGATGCTGTGCGGCAGCGCGTTCAAGAACAAGGGCGTGCAAGCCATGCTCGACGCCGTGATCGACTACCTGCCCTCGCCAGTGGACGTGCCCGCCATCCTGGGCCACACCGAAGACGACAAGGAGGCCGAGCGCCATCCGAGCGACGAGGAGCCGTTCTCCGCGCTGGCCTTCAAGATCATGACCGACCCGTTCGTCGGCCAGCTGATCTTCTTTCGCGTGTACTCGGGCGTGGTCAATTCCGGCGACACGGTCTACAACCCCGTGAAGGGCAAGCGCGAACGGCTGGGCCGCATCCTGCAGATGCACGCCAACGTGCGCAACGAAATCAAGGAAGTGCGCGCCGGCGACATTGCCGCCGCCGTGGGCCTGAAGGAAGCCACCACGGGCGACACGCTGTGCGACCCCGACAAGGTCATCATCCTGGAACGGATGTCGTTCCCCGAGCCCGTGATCTCGCAGGCCGTGGAGCCGAAGACCAAGGCCGACCAGGAAAAGATGGGCATCGCGCTGAATCGCCTGGCGCAGGAAGATCCGTCGTTCCGCGTGGCCACCGACGAGGAATCGGGCCAGACCATCATCTCCGGCATGGGCGAACTGCACCTGGAAATCCTGGTGGATCGCATGCGGCGCGAGTTCGGCGTGGAGGCCTCGGTCGGCAAACCGCAGGTGGCCTACCGCGAGACCATCAAGAGCGCGGCCAAGGACGTGGAAGGCAAGTTCGTCAAGCAGTCGGGCGGGCGCGGCCAGTACGGCCACGTGGTGCTCAATGTCGAACCGCTGCCACAGGGCGGCGGCTACGAATTCGTCGACGCGATCAAGGGCGGCGTGGTGCCGCGCGAGTTCATCCCGGCGGTGGACAAGGGCATCAAGGAAACGCTGGAAACCGGCGTGCTGGCCGGCTACCCGGTGGTCGACGTCAAGGCGACGCTGGTATTCGGTTCGTACCACGACGTGGACTCGAACGAAAACGCGTTCCGCATGGCCGGTTCCATGGCCTTCAAGGAAGGCATGCGCCGCGCCAAGCCCGTGCTGCTGGAGCCGATGATGGCCGTCGAGGTGGAGACCCCCGAGGAATTCACCGGCAACGTGATGGGCGACCTGTCGTCGCGGCGCGGCATCGTGCACGGCATGGAGGACATCGCGGGCGGCGGCGGCAAGATCGTGCGCGCCGAGGTGCCGCTGGCGACGATGTTCGGCTATTCCACGTCGCTACGCTCATTGACGCAAGGCCGCGCCACGTTCACGATGGAATTCAAGCACTACGCGGAAGCGCCGGCCAATGTGGCCGAAGCCGTGATCAGTTCGCGCAAGACCTGAGCTGCCCCGGGCCTGCCGGCCTGAAGGCAACGCGGCGCGCCAGTACGCTGGCGCGCCGCCGATGTACCCCGGTTCGTCACATGACGGTGGCACAATGGGCCACCGGTCCCTCTTCGCAACGGAAGGAGCGCATCATGATGGCATTTCTCGGTACGGTATTCGTTGGCCTGATCGTCGGACTGATTGCCCGGGCCATCAAGCCCGGCGACGACAAGATGGGCTGGATCATGACCATCGTCCTTGGCGTGCTGGGCGCGCTGCTGGCCGGCTATGTGGGCCGCGCGATGGGGTTCTACCGCGCGGGCGAGCCGGTAGGCTGGATCGCCTCGATCATCGGCGCCATCATCCTGCTATTTATTTACGACGCGGTCCGCCGCAAGCGCTAGGTTTGCCGGCGCCGGGTCATCGGTGGCGGGCGCCAGCGAGGCCGTCGAGGGCTGGATCGCCATCATGGTGGTGTCCTGGCAGCGCAGCAGCGTGGCGTCGCTGCCAGGCGCGGCCATGGCCGTGATCTGCGGGGCCAACGCCCGCAGCACCCGCACCGCCAGCGCGCTAGTGAACGAGTAGCGCGCCGCATACGGCTCGCGGACGTGCAGCGTCACCGTGCCGAAGTACCGATTGCCCACCAGGAACACGAACGTCGCCGAGCGGTTCACCGTGCGCGACGCGATCACGCGCCCGCCCGGCCCGTAGGTCTGGAACACCTGCTCGCCCGTGCCGGTCTTGCCGGCAACCAGCAGCGGCGCCCCTTGCGGCTGGCCCTTGTGGTTCACCGGCACGAACGCGCCGTTGATCGACTTGGCCGTGCCGCGCTGTACCACGTCCAGCATCGACTGCCGCACCAGCACCGCGATCTCAGGCGCGAGCAGCGGCTTGCCCGGGCTGGGTTGCAGGCTGTACGTGGTGGCGTATGGCGTAGCCGACGCAAAGGCGAACGTGCGCACCGTGGACGGCTGTGCATCCACGCCGTTGTTCAGGATGATGCCGGCCAGCTCGGCCAATGCCGAAGGCCGGTCGCCCGAGGCACCGATCGAGGTGGCGTACGACGGCGTCAGCGTATCGAACGGATACCCCAGCCGCTGCCAGCGCCGGGCGATCTTCTCGAAGGCCTCGCGTTCCAGCAGCGTGCGGATGCGGCCATCCTGCCCCAGCTTGCTGCGCGTCTTGAACAGCCACACGTACACGGCCTGCCGCTCCTGCGCGCTCTGCTGCAGGACGTCCTTCAGCGGGGCATCAGGATGCGTGCCCAGGTACTCCACCATCCACAGTTCCAGCGGATGGATGCGGGACAGGTAGCCGCGGTCGTTGAGGTTGAACTTGTCGTGGCCGTACTTGGCATAGAGCTTCTGCAGATCCTCGTCATCGAGCTTCTGCCGGGGCATCCACTGCCGCAGCGTGCGGGCGAAGGTCTCGTAATCCGTATTGGGCCGCGCGCTCAGCAACGCCACCGACAGCCGAACCGCGCCCAGGTGCGGCGTGGGCTGCTTCACGCGGCCCAGCAGCACCTGCAGCCGCTCGTCGTTGGTCTTGCCACGGTAACGCTGCCAGAAGTTGACCATGAACGCGCTGCCTTCCTCGTCGGCAAAGCGTTCCAGGTAGGGGCGGCGGCCGGGGTCGTTGCGATCCTCGATCAGCGATCCGGCCTCGGGATGCGCCAGGAACACCTCGTAGCGCACGATGTCGCGCATCATGCGGATGAACACGAGGTTGACCGAATGCTGGAACCCGATGCGCACGGTCATCGGCCGCTCGCCTTCCCACTTCTCGAAATTCGTGAAACTCTGCATGCCGCCGCCTGTATAGAACGCCTCGCCGGGATTGCCCGAATACTTGCGTTCCATCGCGGCGTCGAGCATGGCGGCCCGCTCGCGTTCGGCCGGCTTGGCCTTGATCAGGTAGTCCACGGCCCACCGTGTCAGCGCGTCCTGGCGCGGCACCTGCACCGCCTTCAGTTCGGCCACGCTCATGCCCGCATAGCGGTCGTGCAGCTCGTTGATGACTTCCAGGTAGGTGACCAGCGTGCGCAGCTTGGCGGTGGACCCCAGGTTCAGCCGCGCGCCGGCATTGATGTCGAACGGCTGGTCGACGTTGTCTGTCTGCACCCGCACGACGGCCGCGTTGCCGACACGCTCGAACAGGGTGAAGCTGGCCACGAGCCGCGACGGGTCGTCGCTTTCCTTGAGCAGGTTCTTGCCGTAGAGCCCCATCTCGTGGGCGCCATCCTTGGTACCCACGCGCAGCAGCGTCTCGGTCACCTTGCGCTGTGCCTCGCGATTGACGGTGCTGTCCACGGTCAGGTCGAGCCGGTCCAGGTCGTAGCGGCTGTCCATATGCAACATGTGCTGCACGTCGTTGCGTACCTGGTTGACCGCCTTGCGCGTGACCCAGGGGTCGGGCGCAGGCCGCTTCGGCGGGGCCGCCTTGTCCAGCGACTGCGCCAGCGCGGCGTCGCGCAGCTCCGGCGTGATGGCGTTGGCCGACGCCAGCAGGCGCAGGTAGCTGCCGGTCAGGGCATCCAGGTTGGTATCGTCGCGCCGCAGGTGGTACGACGGGCGCCGCTGCGAGATGATCAGCGACAGCACGCGCTTGTACACCTGTGCCGCGCGCGGCGACGGGTTGCGCGGGTCCATCTCGCGCAGCAGCTGGTTGGCTTCGGCGAAGTCTTCGCCATACCAGACGTACAGCGCGTCGCCGACGCCCTCGATCTCGCCATGACCCGCCCGCGCCGACAGCGGCACCGTGTTGACATAGTCAACCACGATGTTCTCGCGCGCCCGCTGCGTGTCCGGCCCGTCGCGGTAGGCACGCAGTGAAGCGGAGGTCATCTGCCGCAGCTTGTCGGCAATCGATTGCGTCTTGCCTTCGGGCGAATGCCGGTATTTCTCGATCTGCGTGGCCAGCGTGCTGCCGCCGGGATGGCGGTGGTTGCGATCGACCAGGCGGATACCCTGGTCCATGACGGCACGCGAAAACCGGCGCCAGTCCAGCGCCGGGTTCATCATCGGGTATTCGGGGTTGAGCAGGTTCTGGTTTTCGACGAACAGCAGCGACGTGACCAGCACCTTCGGAATCGAATCGAAATTCTCGTATTGCCGCTGCGGATAGCGGTCGTACGACATCGTCAGGGCATTGCAGTCGCGGATCAGCAACCCGGCCTGGGTCTTTTCCCGGTAGGGCGGGAAAATGCCCTGGTCCATCAGCCGGATCATGTCATATGACATGCGCGACTGCGATGTCGTGACGTAGCCTTCTCGAAGTAGTCGTTCGCCGAATTCGCCAAGGCGTTCGTAGCCAAGACGCAGATCGTAGGGGCCGGAGTGCGGATAGCGGATGCTGTCGCTGGGGCCGGGCAAAACCTCGAAGGTCAACGACTTGCCCAGCCGGCTCATATAGCGAGCCTGCCATTGAGAGGTCTGCGCCTCGTTGGAGACGAGGCTCACGACCATGTACGCGCCGCCGCATACGGCGACTGCCATCCCTGCAAGGACCCAGCCACGACGTGACACGTTTTGCATCCGGTTGCGCCGGGCCCACCGTCTCGGCAGGCATCGCCGGCTCAAAGCCTGCGCCACATGACCTTCATTCGAAGGCCACCGCGTGTATTTATATTACGCGGATCGCTGCCGAATGTGCGACCGAAGTTGGCAACCGCACGTATTCAAACGCACCGGCGTGCGTGGCGCGCAACAGGCAGCTTGGGCATCACACCCCCGTGTATTTCCGGAGCGCAATGCCGGCTGCCTTTGTCGTTTTTACGCCATGACCGGGACGTTCAGGCCGCGGTGACGGGACGTCCGCCGAACGGATAGTTCGGGTCGTTGTAGCCATGGGTGGATGCATGGCCGCGCGGCACGAGGTCGTCGATCATCGCCTCTTCCTGCGGCGAAATGGCCGCCCCCACTGCACCAAAGTAGTCCTCGAACTGCGCCAGCGTGCGCGGGCCGGCGATGACCGAGCTGATGATCGGATTGGCCAGCACCCAGGCGGTGGCGAACTGCCCCGGCGTCAGGCCGCGGCCTTCGGCATGCGCCTTCAGCGTCTGCGCGATGACCAGCGACGCTTCGCGGAATTCGGTTTCCATCATGCGGCGGTCGGCGCGGCCGGCGCGCGTGTCCGCCTGCGGCGCCTGGCCGGGCAGGTACTTGCCGGTCAGCACGCCGCGCGCGATCGGGCTGTAGGGCACCACGCCCAGGCCGAAATGCTGGCACGCTGGCAGGATTTCCACTTCGGGCATGCGGTTCAGCAGGTTGTAGTACGGCTGGCATGCGACCGGACGCGGCACGCCCAGCTTGTCGCACAGCGCGGCGATCTCGGCAATCCGCCATCCGCGGAAGTTCGACACGGCCCAGTAGCGGATCTTGCCGGCGCGGATCAGGTCGCCCATCGCGCGTACCGGCTCTTCCAGGTTGGCGCCGGCGAAGTCGCGATGCAGGTAGAGGATGTCGATGAAGTCGGTATCCAGCCGGCGCAGGCTGTCTTCCACCTCGCGCAGGATCCAGCTGCGCGAGTAATTCTGCTGGTTCGGCCCGTTGCCCATCGCGTTGCCGAGCTTGGTGGCCAGCACCCAGTCGTGCCGCTGCCCTTGCAGCAGGCGGCCCACCATCGATTCGGACGCGCCCTTGGTGTACACGTCGGCCGTATCGATGAAGTTGACGCCGTGCGCGCGGGCGCTGGCAACGATGCGGCCCGCCTCGGCTTCATCGGTCTGGTCGCCGAACATCATCGTGCCAAGGCACAGGGTGGATACGTTCAGGTTGCTGGCGCCCAGGCGGCGGTACTGCATGGTGAAATCTGGCATGACGAGGTTCCCCGATTAGCGAAGCCAAAGCAGAAAAGGCAAGCGGCCCTGAGATCCATCCGGGCCGGCATCGCGCATTGTGCCGCGTTGCGGCGCGGCTTGCAGCGCCGGCTCGCTTGTCTGCTATGTATCGGCCGGGGTAAAACCAGGCAGCGCCGGCAGGCGCTCGGCCAGGAACGCCAGCAAGGCGCGCGTGCGGGCCGGCTGGTATCGGCGCGACGGATAGACCAGGAACGCCTCCTGCGGCGGGCCATGCCAGCCGGGCAGCACGGGCACCAGATCGCCACGGTCCAGCAGGTCCTGCACCAGCCAGGCTGGCGTCAAGCCCAGCCCGGCTCCGGCCAGAAAGCTCTCGCGCATGGCCAGCGAGTTGTTGACGCGATAGCGGCACGTCGCCTCGACACGGGCGGCGCGGCCACGTGCATCGGTCAGCACGATGGCTTCGCCAGCCGCCAGCCACGTGAAGCGCAGTAACCGATGGCCGACCAGGTCGGCCGGCTGCCGCAGCGGCGGATGATCTGCCAGATAGCCAGGCGCGGCCACAAGCATGCGTGGCGATACGGCGATGCGACGCGCCACCACGTTGGGCGGCAGCGACGCACCGAGGCGCAGCGCCACATCGACGCCGGCCTCCACCAGATCCACAAAGCGGTCATCGAAGCGCAGATCGACATCGACATCGGGAAAGGCCTGCAGGAATTCGAGCACCAGCGCGTTGAGCCGCAGCACGCCCAGGCTGACCGGCGCGCTGACGATGATCCGGCCGGATGGATGGTCGGCCAGGCCGCGCGCCTCGCCCACGGCTTCGCCATAGGCGTCGAGCACGGTCAACGCCTGCGCGTAGAAGCGGCGGCCCGCTTCGGTGGGCGTCAGCCGCGTGGTCGTGCGCTCCATCAGGCGGACGCCGAGGTCTGCCTCCAGCGCGGCCACGGTCTTGCTGACGGTGGGCTGCGATGTGCCGAGTTCGCGCGCCACCGCCGACAGGCTGCCCAGTTCCATCGCCCGGGCGAAGACGCGCATTGCCTTGAGAGTATCCATGACAGCTCATTCGATATTGGCATGAGTGATATGCCATTCTGCCAGCTACCTGCAAGGATCGGAATGAGTGACATTGGCCACTCCCCCTACTTCAGGAGTCAACGATGTTCTCAACGTCATGGATGCGTGCGATGGCGATGTCCGGCAGCCTGCTTTCCGGTGCGGGGCTGGCCGGGCAAGCCCCGGCCGACGCCGCCGACGCCGCCCACGCCGCCACTTGGACCACCACCTGGGTGGCCAGCCAGCAGCCGGTCTGGGCCCCAGGCGCCCAGCCGCTGCCCACGGGCCTGCCCGAAGTCATCCACGACGCCACGGTCGTGCAGCGCGTGCGCATCAGCGCGGGCGGCCGGCGCGTGCGGCTGGTGCTGTCGAACCGGTATGGCCGGCAGGCCGTCCACGTTGAAGCGGCGGGCCTGTACGGCATGGCCGCCCGTCTCGGGCGCCCGGTCACATTCGCGGGCCACGCCGCGGTGACCGTGCCGGCCGGCGGCATGGTGACGAGCGATGCGGTGGACCTCGACGCGCCGGCGCTGGATACCCTGACCGTCAGCCTCTACCTGCCCCGGCCCACGACGTTGGGATCGTTCCATTGGGACGGCCGACAGACGGCATTCATCGCGCCCGGCAATCAGGTCGATCTGGCCAGACCGGCCGGCCCGCCGGCGATGCGCGGGGCACGCATGTTCCAGGCACGGATTCTTCTGTCCGCCATCGAAGTCGAAACGCCGGCACCGCGTCCCACCGTCGTGGCCATCGGCGATTCCATCACCGAAGGCAATGGTGCGACACCCGATGCCGACCGCCGCTGGCCCGACCAACTGGCGAACCGGCTGGCGCACCAGCGCGCCGCCGTCCTCAATGCCGGCATTTCGGGCGGCCAGTTGCTGCGCGACGGCATGGGCGAATCGGGCCTCGCCCGCTTCGGGCATGACGTGCTGACCGTGCCGCAGGTGCGCAGCGTGGTGGTGGCCCTGGGCATCAACGATATCGCCTGGCCCGGCTCGACCTTTGCGCCAGACCGCAAACTGCCAACCGTGGACGACCTCGCCGACGGGTATCGCAAGCTGGCCGCGCAGGCCCGCGCCAGCGGCGTGCGCGTGATCGGCGCCACCATCACGCCCTTTGCAGGCGCGCTCGATGGCAGCCCGATCCACGGTTATTTCTCGGCGGAGAAAGAGGCCCTGCGGCAGCGCGTGAATCACTGGATCCGCACCAGCGGCACGTTCGACGCGGTAGCCGATTTCGACGCCGCCGTGCGCGATCCGGCCCACCCCGAACGCCTGCTGCCGGCCTTTGACAGCGGTGACCACCTGCACCCGGGCGACCAGGGCTACGCGGCCATGGCGGCGGCCATCGATGAGGCGCAACTGTTCTGAGCCATAAAAAAACCGGCACGATCACGCGTGCCGGTTTTCTGTTTCCGCGTGCCGTTGCGGCCGCCGCGGGGGCTCAGTCTTCGAGCTTGGGCAGCGCGGCGCTGGTCTGCGACGACAGCAGGCCCGTCTTGGCATACGTCTGGAGCTTCTCGCGCGTGTCGACGATGTCGAGCGTACGCATCGTCAGCTGGCCGATACGGTCCAGCGGCGTGAACATCGACTCGCCCTTTTCCATCGTCAGGCGCTCGGGCTTGTACGTCAGGTTCGGCGAGGTGGTGTTCAGGATCGAGTAGTCGTTGCCGCGACGCAGTTCGATGGTCACTTCGCCGGTAACGGCGCCCGCCACCCAGCGTTGTGCGGTTTCGCGCAGCATGATGGCTTGCGGGTCGAACCAGCGGCCCTGGTACAGCAGACGACCCAGGCGGCGGCCGTTGTCGCGGTACTGCTCGATGGTGTCTTCGTTGTGGATGCCGGTGATCAGGCGCTCGTAGGCGATGAACAGCAGGGCCAGGCCCGGGGCTTCATAGATGCCGCGGCTCTTGGCCTCGATGATGCGGTTCTCGATCTGGTCGCTCATGCCCAGGCCGTGGCGGCCGCCGATGGCATTGGCTTCCATGAACAGGTCCACGGCGTTGGCGAACGTCTTGCCGTTCAGCGCCACCGGCTGGCCTTCCTCGAAGCGTACGGTCACTTCCTCGCGCTTCACTTCCACTTCGTCGCGCCAGAACTGCACGCCCATGATCGGCTGGACGATGCGGATACCCGAATCCAGGTGCTCCAGATCCTTGGCCTCGTGCGTGGCGCCGAGCATGTTCGAATCGGTCGAGTAGGCCTTTTCGGCCGACATCTTGTACGCATGGCCGTGCTGGCGCATGAATTCCGACATTTCGGCACGGCCGCCCAGTTCGTCGATGAACTGCTGGTCCAGCCACGGCTTGTAGATCTGCAGGCCCGGGTTGGTCAGCAGGCCGTAGCGGTAGAAACGCTCGATGTCGTTGCCCTTGAACGTGCTGCCGTCGCCCCAGATGTTGACGCCGTCTTCCTTCATCGCGGCCACCAGCATCGTGCCGGTCACGGCACGGCCGATCGGCGTGGTGTTGAAGTACGTCACGCCGGCGGTGGAGATGTGGAACGCACCGCACTGCAGCGCGGCAATGCCTTCGGCCACCAGCTGGGCGCGGCAGTCCACCAGGCGGGCGGCTTCGGCGCCGTAGGCCATGGCACGGCGCGGAATGTCGTCGTAGTCCGGCTCGTCCGGCTGGCCCAGGTTGGCGGTGTAGGCGTAGGGAATGGCGCCCTTCTGACGCATCCAGAGGAGCGCGGCGCTGGTGTCCAGGCCGCCCGAGAATGCGATACCGACGCGCTGGCCGGAAGGAATGTGCTGCAGGATGGTAGTCATCGCCAGAAAACCAGGTGAATTTGTCGGCTCTTGGGGCGCCCCCGCACGATCAGGCCGTGCGGCGAGCCGGTCCGGCGCCCGAAACTCGTAACCTTGAATTGTGACATGGCACGGCGTCAGCGCCAAACGCGCGGCCGCCGAAAATAAATGTGGACATCGTACAGACCGTCGTCTAGTCTATTGTGGACGGCGTACACAAGCGCCGCTTCCGCACAACGCCCGGGGCTGCCGGGCCCAACCAGCAGGAGATGTCGATGTCTTCGAAAGTCCAGTCGTACCTGTTTTTCGATGGTCGCGCAGAGGAAGCGGCCGAGTTCTACAAGACCGCCATCGGTGCCAAGGTGGAAGGCTTGATGCGCTTCAAGGATGCCCCGCCCGACGCGGGCCCTGGCTGCGGCCCGGCCGCCGTCAGCGGCGACAAGGTCATGCACATGGCCCTGCAGATTGGCGATACCACGATCATGGGGTCCGACGGCGAGAACAAGGGCCAGGCCGAGTTCAAGGGCTTTGCGCTGTCGATCACGGTGGCCAGCGCGGCCGAAGTGGACAAGACCATTGGCGCACTGTCGCAGGGCGGCCACGTGGTGATGCCGGCAGCGCCCACGTTCTTCAGCGAACGCTTCGGCATGGTGGCCGACAAGTTCGGCATCACGTGGATGGTGCTGGTCGCGCCCAAGGAATAAACGGCGTCGCGCCGCTGATCCATCGGACTCCGGCTGGGCAAGGTCGTAGCATCCCCTACAATGCCGCACCCAACCGGAGAATCGCTGATGGAATCCCGCCTGACCGATCTCGAAATCAAGGTTGCCTTCCAGGAAGACCTGATCGAGACGCTCAACCTGACCGTTGCCCGCCAGCAGCAGCAGCTGGACCTGCTGCAGGCCCAGTTCCGTGCGCTCTACCAGCAGGTGCGCGCCGCCGCACCTTCGGGCGCGGAAGGCAACCCCCAGCACGAGATCCCGCCGCACTACTGAAGCCGAGGCGGCTCATGAGGCACAATCCGGAACGATCATCGCGATGACCGGGTCACACCGGCTATCGACAGACCATTCCGCATCCATGCCCCTGACCACCCAGCCTTCTCGCCCCGTTCGCCGCGTGCGACGATTCCTGGCCGTGGCCCTCGCCGCCGCGGCGCTTGGCACGGCCCACGCCGGCTACAACGTCTGGACCGGCGAGTACACCTTCACCAAGGCCGAACTGCAGAGCGCCGTGGACAAGAAGTTTCCGACCACCCTGCGCTACGGCGAGCTGGTCAGCGTCCAGTTGTCGAATCCACGGCTGGTGCTCGACCAGGCCACCAACCGCGTGACCACGCAGATGGACGCGGTCATGTCCAACACGATCCTGCCGGCGCCGCCGGTCAACGGCACGATGTCGCTGAACAGCGGCGTGAAGTACGACGCCACGCGCCGCGCCGTGCTGCTGGACAATCCCACCGTGCAGGACATGCAGGTGCAGGGGATGAGCCAGTACACGCAGCAGCTCAACGCCATCGGCGCCGTGGTGGCCGAACAGCTGCTCAAGGACTATCCGCTCTACACGTTCAAGCCCGAGGAACTGCGTTTCAACGGCAAGGATGTGCAGCCGGGCGCCATCACCGTGACGCCCGGCGGCATCAGCGTGAAGGTCGATCTGCGCTGATCCGGCGCCATTCCCGCGCTAGCGCGCGGGCCGGAACACCAGCGCCAGGCCCACCGGGATCGCCACCATGCCGACCAGCGCCAGCGGCGCGGGACGATTGCCGAGGAACAGGTAGTCCAGCAGCACGGTGGCCGGCGGCACCAGATAGAACAGGCTGGTAACGTTGACGAGGTTGCCGCGCTGGATCAGCCGGTAGAACAGCAGCGTGGCCACCACCGAGATCACGATCCCCATCCATAGCAGCGGCACGAAGAAGCCGGCCACCGCTTCGAAGCGGAACGGCTGGAACGGCAGGCAGGCCAGGCACATCAGCAGCGCCACGGTGTATTGCAGCGGCAGCACCTCCATCGGCGCCTGCTTCACGCCCTTCTGCCAGACGGCGCCGCTCGTCATGCAGGCCAGCGCACCCAGTGCGCAAACCCAGCCGCCGGCCGACAGCCGCGCCGCCAGCAGGCTGTCGGCCACGATCGTGGCCAGCCCGCCCAGCGCCAGCACCAGTCCGGCCATCCGCACCAGCGACACGCGCCGCTCCGACCACAGCAGCGTCAGCATCGGCTGCACGCCCAGCACCGTGGCCAGCACGCCCGGCGTCATGCCGGAATCCAGCGCCAGCAGGTAGCAGATCGAATAGCCGCCGATCATCAGCGCGCCCGCCAGCGCGACGCGGCCACGGGTACCGGCGGCCGGCAGCAGGCGGCGGCGCAGCAGCCCGATCGACGCGAGCACGCCAAGCGCGATCACGAAGCGCAGCGTCAGGAAGGCAAAGGGCGAGGCGTGCGCCAGGCCCCAGCGGCTGAAGATCGCGCCGCCGCTCCACAGCAGCACGAACAACGGGGTGGCGCCATGTGCGGCCAGCAGGCGCGCACGCGTTTGCGTGGCAGCCCCTGCCGCCACGGCATCTTTCTGGAAAGTCATGATGGGGTCCTGTCGAAACCACGCAGGCCCCGGCGCGTGCTGACGCGGCAGGCGTCGGCACGTGATCCATCAGGAAAGCCGGGGACAAAAAGCGGCGGAAATCAGCCGCGAGGGGGCGCCGTCGGAGGCGCCATGGGCGGCGCGAACGGGGGAGGCGCGACAGGTCCGGCACCAAGCAGCCCGCGCTCGCGCGCTGGCAGGCCGCACGGTTCGGCGGCAGCGGCAGCAACAGCGATGGTGGCGATGGCTCGGGGCGTCATGGGATGATCGGCAGATCGGGGGAGTTCGGGGGGCAGCCTTGCAGCAGCAAGGGCAAGGCAAAGGCGCCGGCAACGGTCAGATGCTAGCCGTGCCGGCGCGCGCGGTCAATCGGCTTCGAGCCCCAGCGTCGCGGCCAGCGCGGCCAGGGCCGGCCCGATCGGGGCGGAAATCTTGCAGGACAGTATCGGATCGGCCCGCGTGGTGCCCAGGTTCAGCGCCGCGATCGGCAGCCCGCGCTCGGCGGCCCACAGGCAGAAGCGGTAGCCCGAGAACACCGTCAGCGACGAACCGATCACCAGCATGCCATCGGCCATATCCAGCGCCTGGCGGCCCGCGTCCACGCGGTCGCGCGGCACCGATTCGCCGAAGAACACCACGTCCGGCTTGAGCACCCCGCCGCAACGCTCGCAGTCCGGCACCGCGAAATTGTCGAACAGCGGCGACTCCAGATGCGCGTCGCCATCGGCCGCCGGCAGCGCCGACACATCGCGGAAATCGGGATTGTGCAGCCACAGCCAGCGTTGGATATCGGCGCGCGAATACCGGGTGGCGCACGACAGGCACACCACGTGGCCAATGCTGCCGTGCAGTTCGGTCACATCGCGGCTGCCCGCGCGCTGGTGCAGGCCGTCCACGTTCTGGGTGACCAGGCCCGCCACGCGCCCGGCATCGCCCAGGCGCGCCACCACCCGGTGGCTGACGTTCGGCTGCGCGGCATCCGCCACGGGCCAGCCCACCATGCTGCGGGCCCAGTAACGCTGGCGCGCCGGGTGCCCGCTCAGGAACGCCGTGATCGTCATCGGCGCCGAACGCTGCCAACGCCCCTGTGCGTCGCGGTAGCCCGGAATGCCCGAATCGGTGCTGATACCGGCGCCCGTCAGCACGAACAGCCGCGGATGGCGTTCGACAAAGTCGCGCAGCGCCGCGCCCCGGTCGCCGCCGTCGCCACCGCCGTCGTCGCGGTCTGCGGCGTGGCTCACCGATCCACCTTGACGCGCCCGACCTGGCGCGCTTCCCAGGCCTTCAGTTCCTGCCGGTAGCGGTCCATCTCATCGTTGTAGAAGTCGAACACGCACGGATCGCAGCCGCTCTGGCAGCACTCGTTGTCGCCGGGGCGTTCGGGCGGCAGCGGCTTGGGATCATCGGGCGGGGGGAAGGAATCGGCGGCAGATTCGGCGGCGGACACGGCAAGACATTGGAAGAACAGAACCGCGCCAGTATATGACGGCCGACCGATCAGGGTCTTTGGTCCAATGCACGCCGAGGCAATCCCTGATATGCAGGAAACCGGGGCGATATTGAATTGTTTCGACAAGGCTGTGCCGGGCTGGGCGCTGCTGATAGTGTGGTGCGCCGAACCGGTACACGGCGGACTGCCTATTGCCATGGTCACTGCCACGCGCGTCACTTCCGCATTGCATCGGTCCGCCGCAGGTCTGGCGGCCATGCTGGCCTGCGCCGCCGCCATCGCGGCCGACGCGGGCCGCGCGCTATTGCCGCCGCCCAATCCGGCCCCCACCGCCCCGCCGGTACTGACACCCGCCACGCCCGGCCAACCTGTCACCCGCCCCGCGCTGCCGCCACATCCGGACGGACGGCCCCGCATCTGCCTGGTGCTGTCCGGCGGCGGCGCACGCGGCGCGGCGCATATCGGGGTGCTGAAGGTGCTGGAGTCGCTACGCGTGCCGGTGGACTGCATCGCCGGTACCAGCATGGGATCGCTGGTCGGCGGCGCTTACGCCACGGGGATGAGCACCGCCGATATGGAAAAGCTCGTCGGCGGCCTGTCGACCGATGCGCTGTTCAAGGAGCGCCCGCCGCGCCAGGACCTGGCCATCCGGCGCAAGATCGAGGATCACACCAACCTGGTGACGCCCGAGATCGGGGTACGGTCGGACGGCCTGCTGCTGCCGAAGGGGGTGGTATCGGGCGTGCAGCTCGAAACCGTGCTGCGCCAGCTGGCCAATGCGCCCGGCTATCGCGATTTCGACTCGCTGCCGATTCCCTACCGCGCCGTGGCCACCGACCTGGTGGCCGGCACGCCGGTGGTCTTCAGCGAGGGCGAACTGGCCAATGTCATGCGCGCCAGCATGTCGGTGCCCGGCGCGGTGGCGCCCACCGAGTACGAGGGCAAGCTGCTGGTCGATGGCGGGCTCACCGACAACCTGCCCGTGGACGTGGCGCGGGCCATGGGCGCCGACATCGTCATCGCCGTGAACCTGGGCACGCCGCTGATGAAGCGCGAGGAACTGACCTCGCTGATCGGCGTGACCGGGCAGATGCTCAATATCCTGACCGAGCAGAACGTGCGCACGTCGCTGGCGTCGCTGAAGCCGACCGACATCCTGATCGAGCCGGCCCTCGGCGATTTCTCGGCGGGCGACTTCAACCACCTGCCCAAGACCATCCCCATTGGCGAAGCGGCCGCCCAGCGCGTGGCCGACCGGCTGTCGGCGCTGGCGCTGCCGGAAGACAAATACGCGGCCCTGCGCGTCGCGCAGCGCGCCCTGCCGCCGCCCGACCTGCGCCCGGTCGACGAGATCCGCTTCGCCCCGCTGGATCGCGTCAACCCGGCCTTTGCGGCCGCCACCATGGAAACCCGGCCCGGCGAGCCGATCACGCAGGCCACGCTGGACCGCGACATGCGGCGCCTGTTCGGCACCGGCGATTTCGAGCATGTGAACTACCGCTTCCTGGAGGAACCGGGCAAGCGGGTGCTGAACGTGGATGCCATCGAAAAGAGCTACGGTCCCGACTACCTGCGCTTCGGGCTGGGCCTGAGTTCGGACTTCCGTGGCAACGCCTTCTTCAACCTGCTGGCCAGCTATCGCCGCACCTGGCTCAATTCGCTCGGCGCCGAATGGCGCAACGACGTGCAGGTGGGGCAGACATCGAGCCTGGTCAGCGAGTTCTACCAGCCGCTCGATACGCGCCAGCTGTTCTTCGTGGCGCCGCGCATCGAACTGGAACGCCGGCCGGTCAACGTGTTCAGCGGCGACAGCAAGATCGCCGAATACGACCTGCGCCGCACCGATTTCGCGTTCGATGTGGGCAGCCAGTTCACCAAGTACGGCGAAGCCCGGCTGGGCGTGGTGATCGGGCATCAGAACGTGTCGCTGTCCACCGGCCCGGAGTCGCTGGCGCCGGCCGCCGGCAGCGACGTGCAGCGGCGCGCCATCACGGGCCGGCTGCTGTTCGATCAGCTGGACAGCATCAACTTTCCGCGTTTTGGCTATGGCGGATCGATCAACGTGTTCTCGTCGCAGGCCAGCATGGGCGCCACCGATACCTACACGAAGGGCGAGCTGACGGCGACCGGCGCGTATTCGTTTGGCAGCAGCACCGTGAACCTGGGCATCCGCGCCGGCAGCAATATCGGCGGTCCGGGGCTGCCCCGCTACGACCTGTTCCAGTGGGGCGGCTTCCTGCAGCAGTCCGGCTACAGCACGGGGCAGCTGATCGGCGGCAATATCCAGTTCGCCCGGCTGGTCTACTACAACAAGCTCGTCAAGCAAACGCTGCTGGAAGGCGTCTACGCCGGGGCGTCCGCGGAAATCGGGCGGGTCGGTGCGCCGCTGGTGGCGGGCAGTCCCACCGGGGCGCTGAAATCGGGGTCGCTGTTCCTGGGCGTGGACAGCCCGATCGGCCCGCTTTACCTCGCCTACGGGCGGGCGGCCGGGGGCCACTACGCGTTCTACCTGTTCCTGGGCAAGCCGTAGCCCGCCTGGAGCGGGGCCTCAAGGGTGGCGACTGCGCCATAGACTGCGCCACAAAGTGCGGCATACCGAACCCCCACCTTAGTTGTATGTAATGTCTCTGCGCGGTTCTCTATACTCGACGATGTCGGTGGGACCCCCGTCCTCTTGACACCCCCTTCCCCGGTCGCCGCCCCAATCGGCGACATTTTTTTGTCCGGAATTCGGCAATCTACGTGCCGGAGCGTTAAGATGCGCGATTATCGAACAGCGCATCGCCCCCGCCATGGACGCCCCCAATCCCATCCATCTCAAGCCAGCCCAGGCCGACACCGTCCGCGCCGCCCATCCGCCGGCCGATATCCTCAACAGCTTTGCCGGCGATCCGAACTTCATGCTGTCGCTGGCGCGCGGCCTGACGGTGCTGGAGGCGTTCTCCGAGCGCAAGCGGCCGCTGACGATCTCGCAGGTGGCCCAGCGCACGCAACTGTCGCGCGCCTCGGTGCGACGCTGTCTCTATACGCTGGAGCAGCTGGGATACGTGAGCCAGCAGGACGGACACTTTGCGCTGCGGCCGCGCGTGCTGCACCTGGGACATGCCTATTTCTCATCGACATCGCTGGTGTCGTCGGCGCAGCCCATCCTCGACACGCTGAGCGCGCGCGTCCACGAGACGTCGGCGCTGGCCATCCTGGACGGCATCGACATCCTGTACCTGGTGCGCTCCGAAGTGCATCGCGTGCTGACCCATGCGCTGGGCATGGGCAGCCGGTTGCCGGCCTATTGCACGTCCACGGGCCGCCTGCTGCTGGCCCACCAGCCCGACGCCGTGCTCGAAGCGTTCTTCGAACATGCCGAGCTGCGCCCGCGCACGCTGCTGACCAAGGTGTCGCGGCCGGAGCTGGAAGCCGCGTTCCAGCGCGCGCGCGAACTGGACTATGTGCTGATCGACGAGGAACTGGAACCGGGCCTGCGGGCGATTGCCGTGCCGGTGCGCGCCCAGACGGGCATGGTGGTGGCGGCCATCAGCGTGAGCGTGAAGGCCAACAAGGTGTCGGAATCCGAAATGATCGCGCGGCTGCTCGGCCCCATGCGCGAGGCGGCAGCCGCGATCGGCAAGCTGGTCGGAAGCTGACGGACCCGCCGGGGCTCAGCCCCGGTGCGCCAGTTCCAGCTGGAACACCAGGCGCTGCAGGAAGTTTTCCATGCGGCCGTCCGGATTCAGGAACGCGCAGCCGTAGTGGTGGACGGTGTTGTCGTCAAACCCGACCAGCCAGTGGCCGACCACCTGCATGTCCAGCTCCAGGCGGCCCAACTCGGCAAAATCGAGGCGGCACTTCTTGATGACCGTGCCCACCGGCAGCTGGTCGGCGCCCACCTGGCGCGAACGCAGGCCCACGCCGGACAGCGAAAGATCGGCGATATCGAGCTGCAGCGTGGACTTGTCGGCCGACGCCGGCAGCACGACCTCGCAGCGATAGCCCTTGGTCAGCAGCGTGCGCGCACGGAAATGGCGGCGGCGCTGGAAGTGGTAGAGCTTTTCGGGGAAGTCGGCGATAAAGGCCGGGCCGCCCTCGAAGCGCGTGGCACCGGGCGTGCCCACCACGAAGTTCACCGGTACACCCCGCAGCAGGCCGGAAAAGGCATTCTGTTCCGACCCCATCAACGCCTGGCGTTCGCCATCGGCGCGGCACCAGTCGAAAATAAACGTCTTGTTGGCCGGATCGACGTGCAGGATCGACGTCACGATCTCGGAGCCATTGCGCGAGCGCACGTTCAGCAGGCATTTCTGCCACGCCATGTCGCGCAGCACCGTGCCGATCTGCGAACTGTGCGTCAGCCGGTAGCGTTCATCCGACTGCGCAGCGTCCCGCTCGTCGGACTCGCCCTCGAACTGAGACAAGGATTGGCCTGCCTGCGGCCCGCGGGGATCTTGAAGACTCATGGAATACGCTACGTCTAATAGTGGTTGCGCCGCGGATCGCCGGGGCGGGCGGGCAATGGATCTGTCAGCGCGCGGCGCGCCAGCCGCCGCATGGTAAGCGCGCCACCCTGGCGGCGCAAGCATATGCCATGGCCTTCGGCAAAATACGACGTAACTTTAGGAACCGACTTCGGTGGGGTAGCTTCCGCTACGCTTTCGGCGCCGCAAACCCACGGCGGGTGCAGCATTGTTCATTGCCGGACCGGCGCGTCCGATTGCCCCACGGGCGCCCGCGCCAGCTCGGCACGCAGCCAGTGCAACAGCGCCTCGCGGCGCGGGTCCCTGGCAAACGGCACGGGAGATATCAGGTGGTACGCGGACCCGTCGGGCACGAATCCCTGGGGCGCGGTCAGCCGGCCATCGGCCAGTTCGTCGGCGGCCATCCATTCCGATGCCACGGCCCATCCCAACCCGGCAGCCGCGGCCTGCAGGCTCAGGTAGAAGTGTTCATACCAGGCGTCGCGCTGGCTGCCGGCCCCGTCGGGCACGCCCGGCAGCGCCACCCCGGCGCTGCGGGCCCATCGCTGCCAGGCATCGGGACGCGTACGGGTATGCAGTCTGACCGCGTCGGCCAGCCCCGACGCTGCCTGATCCGGACGGCAGACCGGACCGACGCGTTCGGGCGCCAGTTCGCGGGTGTGCCAGCGCGGATCGAACGCAAAATCGTTACGCCGCAGTGCAACATCAATGCCTTGCGCGGCAAAGTCCACGGGGCCACCGGCCGTCATCAGGTGTAGCGGAACGCCCGGATGGGCCGCCGAAAAACGGCCAAGCCGGGGGATCAGCCAGCGCATGGCGATGGTGGGCTCGCACGACAGCACCAGCGCCGCGGGCGGCGTCGGCGCACGGATGCGCTCGGCTGCGGCCGCCAGCAGATCCATCGACTGCGTGGCCGCCGCATGCAGCGTCTGGCCGGCCTCGGTCAGGAATACCGCCGGGTTGCGCCGCTCGAACAGGGGCACGCCCAGCGCGTCTTCCAGCTGCCGGATCTGGCGGCTGATCGCGCCGTGCGTCAGGTGCAGCTCTTCGGCCGCGCGGGCGAAATTCTGGTGCCGGGCCGCCGCCTCGAAAAAGCGGACCCAGCCCAGCCAGTGCATCGAAGCCATGCGATCAGTCAGTTTTGCTCACGGAATTGCGCCAGTATAAATCGCTTTGCGTACCCATTTCTGCGAGACAGAATCGTGCCTGCCACGCCTCCCCCGGCCACCGCTTTCCACAACGAAAACTGACCAGAACATGACACCGCTCGCCGAACTTGCCGCCGTCGCCACCATCACCGTCCTTGCCGTGATCAGCCCTGGGCCGGACTTCGCCATGGTCACCCGCAACAGCTATCTTTTCGGCCGGCGCACCGGCCTGCTGTGCGCGCTGGGCATCGCGCTGGGCGTGCAGGTGCATGTGGCCTATACGATGTTCGGCGTGTCGCTGCTGATGGCCCACGCCCATGGCGTGCTGTCGGTCATCAAGCTGCTGGGCGCCGGCTATCTGGTATGGATCGGCATCCAGACGCTGCGCAATCGCAAGGCAATCACGGTGGACACCACGGCCGCGCCAGCCATTTCCGGCGCCGCGGCATGCCGCATGGGCTTCCTGACCAATGCGCTGAACCCGAAGACCACCCTGTTCGTGGTCAGCACCTATACGCAGGTGGTCAGCCCCCATACCCCGCTGGCGGCGCAGTTCGGCTACGGCCTGTTCATGTCGCTGGCGCACCTGGTCTGGTTCGGCATCGTCGCGTGGTGCTTCGGCTCGCCGGCACTGCGCGCGGCCATGCTGCAGCGCCAGCGGCTGCTGGACCGGGTCATCGGCACCACGCTATGCGGGCTGGGGGTGGCGCTGGGCGTCAGCAACCTGGGCTGACCGCCCGATACGTGTCGCGCACGACATGCCGCGCGCCGTCCTTGCCAAGAAAGCTCTCGTAGAGCAGGAATCGATCGACGTGCCACGGCGGCGCCGCGAGGTCGCGGAATGCGCCGAGCCAATCGCGCAGCAGCGGCTCGGGCACGCCCGGACGGCAGCGCGCCAGGGTCAGATGCGGGCGGAAGCGACGCGGATCAGGCGCGATGCCGTGGGCTTCCAGCACCGCACTGATCTGATCGACCAGACCCTGCAATGGCGCCGATTCGGCCAGCCCGGCCCAGAGGATCGACCCCTGCCTGCCCCGAAATCGGCCGACGCCAACGATGTGCAGCACCATGGGCTCGAGGGCCACGCCCCGCAGCCCCTGCGCGATGGCCGTCGTGACCGCTGCGTCGCAGTCGCCCAGAAAGCGCAGCGTCAGATGCAACTGCGCGGCTGGCGTGGGCCGGATATCGCGATGGGCCGGCAGGGTTTGCAGCAGCGCGTGCGCCAGCGCGGCCGGTGTGTCGATCGCGATGAAAAGCCGCGGCACCGTTCAATAGAGCGCCAACACAGCCTGGCCCGCCCGCGCGTGGCCGGCCTCGCCCAGACCATTGCCCACCTCGCCCGCTTGCAGCACGCCCTCCAGGCCCAGCAGCGCGCGTTTGCGATCGACGCCGCCGGCGTAGCCGGTCAGCGCCCCGGATGCGCCCAGCACGCGGTGGCACGGCACGATGACCGACAGCGGATTGCGCCCCACCGCCCCGCCCACCGCACGTGAATGGCTCGGCGGCAGACCAAGGCCGGCAGCCAGTTGTCCGTACGTAGACGTTTCGCCAAATTCGATGTCACACAGCGCTTGCCAGATCCGTTGCTGGAACGCACTGCCGGCAAACCGGATCGGCACGGTAAACGTATGCAGCCGGCCGTCGAAGTAGGCGTCGAGTTCTACCGCCGCCTGCGCCAGCACGCGGGCGTCGGCGTCGGATGCCGGCGCCGTGGCGCTGGCCTGGCCGGGGTGGTACTTCTGCCCCGCGAAGAACACGCCTGTCAGCAGGCCGTCTTGCGCGCGCAGCAGGATATTGCCCAGCGGGCTGTCGATGATCTGATAACTGTTCATGCTGCGGCTTCCTCGCTGTCCTTGATGTTGCGGTCCAGAATGTCGATGCGGTCGGCGCCGGTGCCCGGCGTCTGCGCAGCGTCCTTGATCTGCTCGTAGCGATGCCACAGGTGGATCGCCGCATAGGCGCGCCACGGCGCCCATTGCGCGGTCCTGGCCTGCATCGCCCGCACGGTGCTGACGTCCAGCACCTTGCGCAACGCGTAGTCGGTGCCCGGAAACGCATCGGGCCAGCCCAGCGCCCGCATGGCCACGTACTGCGCCGTCCAGTCGCCGATCCCGTCGATCGCGCACAGCCGCGCCACGGTGTCCTCAGGGGCCGCGTGCGGATCGAGCCGGATTGCCCCGGCCGCCACCTGCCGCGCCAGGGCCCGGATCGCGCGGATCTTCGGCACCGACACGCCGGCCGCCTGGTAATCGGCATCGGGCAGCGTGGCCAGCGCCTGGGGGGTCGGAAAGGCGTGGGTCACGGGCGCCGCCTCGGCGGCATCGGCCGGATTCACCAGGCCGGCCAGCGCCTGCGGCGGCAACGGCTCGCCCGCGATGCGCACCAGCCGCGCCAGGATACGGCGCGCCTGGACCACTGAAATCACCTGTCCGACGATGGCCCGCACCGCAATCTCCAGCCCGTCGAACGTGCCCGGCAGCCGCATGCCCGGCGTGCCGGCCGCCAGCTCGCCCAGGTGCGCGTCAACGATATCGGGCCGGCATCCCAGATCGCAGAGGCGGCGCACCTTGCCCAGCGCCTGCGGAATCACGTGCGCCAGCGAACCGGACAGCGTCACGCGCACCACCGTGCGCTTCGGCACGTGTTCCAGCCGCACCCAGCCAAGGTGCCGGTGGCCGCCCGCGTCGATGGCCATCGAGCGCGTGTAGACGCCGGCGTGGCATTGGTCGATGCCGTCAACGGCCCGCACGGCCAGGAACCGGAGCCATTCGGCCCAGGCCAGCGGCGGACGATAGCCGAGTTCGAAAACCAGGCGATCCGCCATGCCATCGGCCGCGCGCTTGCGCATCGCCAGGGGCGTCAGGCCATACCGTTCCTTGAGCACATCATTGAAGCGGCGCACGCTGCCAAACCCGGCCGCCAGCGCCACTTCGGTCACGGGCAGCACGGTATCGGTCAGCAGGCGCTTGGCCAGCAGCAGCTTCTGCGTCTGCGCATATTCATGCACCGACACGCCGAACTCGGCATCGAACAGCCGGCGCAGATGGCGCTCGGTCACGCCGATGCGCGCGGCCAGCTGGGCCACGCCGGCACCGGCCATGAAGCCCTCGTCGATCAGCGTGGCAGCGGCCTGCGCCAGCCGTCCGGAGATATCGGCGAGCCCATGGCCCGGTGCCAGTTCCGGCCGGCAGCGCAGGCACGGCCGGAAGCCATGCTTTTCCGCGGCCGCCGCGGACTCGTAGAACGTGCAGTTTTCGCGCTTCGGCGTGCGCACCGCGCAGATCGGCCGGCAATACACGCCCGTGGACGACACGCCTACGAAGAAGCGTCCGTCGAAGCGGCGGTCGTGTGATGCAACGGCCTTGTAGCAGGTGTCGGGATCGAGTTCCATGGCATGCATCCTACGCCAGAGCGACGCGTTGAATGCGCTGGAATCGGACATTCCCCTGAAGCCGTTCTGAAGAAAGGACGACGTCACTTTGCGCCCGATTCTGAAAGTGCGGTCGGCCGCGTTGCACGGCACGCCGCTGAGGCTAGAATCTGCTCACCTGCGGCGTTGCATGCCGCCTCTGGAGTCTGCATGAACCGTCGTCGTCCCGCTGCCGGCATGACCCGAATCGCCGGCATTGCCATGGCCATCGTCTGCGGCCTGAGCGTCCCCGTCGTCCACGCGGCGCGGACGGGTCCGCTGCCTGCGCCCCCGGCCGCCGCGCCGGTGGCACGCGCCACGCCCGTCACGACCGTCGAAGGCATCACCGAATACCGGCTGCCCAACGGACTGCGCATCCTGCTGGCGCCCGACGACGCGCAGCCCACCACCACGGTCAACATGACCTATCTGGTCGGCAGCCGCCATGAAAACTACGGCGAAACGGGCATGGCGCACCTGCTCGAACATCTGCTGTTCAAGGGCACGCCGTCACTGCCGGGCAAGACCATTCCGACCGAATTCGCGCGGCGCGGCATGCAGTACAACGGCACCACGAACCAGGACCGTACCAATTTCTTCGAGACCTTCGCGGCCAGCGAGGACAACCTCGACTGGGCCCTGCGCATGGAGGCCGACCGCATGGTCAACAGCTTCGTGGCGCGCAAGGACCTGGACAGCGAGATGACCGTGGTGCGCAATGAAATGGAGATTGGCGAGAACAATCCCATGCGCATGCTGCAGCAGCAGATGTACGCGGCCGCCTACCGCTGGCACAACTACAGCAAGGCGGTGATCGGCGCGCGCAGCGACGTGGAGCGCGTGGGCATCGACAACCTCCAGGCGTTCTATCGCCGCTACTACCAGCCCGACAACGCGGTGCTGGTGGTCACGGGGCAGTTCGACCCGGCGCGCACGCTCGCCCGGATCGAACAGGCCTTTGGCGCGATTCCGCGTCCGACGCGCGTGCTGCCGTCCGAGTACACGGTCGAGCCGGCCCAGGAAGGCGCGCGCGAGCTGACCCTGGTGCGACCGGGCGACAGCAGCATCGTGTCGGCGATGTATCACGTGGCACCGGGCGCGCACCCCGACATCACCGCGCTGGACATGCTGGCGGTCATCCTGGCGGACACGCCGGGCGGCCGGCTCGAACGCAGCCTGGTGGACACCCGCAAGGCCGCGTGGCAGGGGTCGTTCTTCACGTCGATGAAGGACCCGGGGGTGATCCAGTTTGCGGCGGGCACCAGCAAGGACCGTCCGATCGAGCCGGTGCGCGATGCGCTGATCGCCACGGTGGAGGGCGTCGCGACGCATCCCGTCACTGACGAGGAAATCGAGCGCGCCCGGGTGCGGCTGCGCAATGCCTACGAGAAGACGCTGAACGATCCGGCCGCCTACGGCGTGGCGCTGTCCGGCGCCATCGCCAAGGGCGACTGGCGGCTGTTCTTCATCAACCGCGACCGCGTGGAGACCACCACCCGGGCCGACGTGCAGCGCGTGGCCGAAAACTACTTCCGCCCGGCCAACCGCACGGTGGGCGAATTCGTGCCGGGAGACAAGCCACAGCTGGCCGCCATCCCCGCCGCGCCCGACCTGGCCGCGCTGACCCAGCACTACACGGGCAAGCCGGCGGCGCAGGCCGTGGCCGCCTTCGATCCAACCCCGGCCAATATCGACGCCCATACCGTGCGCCAGACGCTGCCCAACGGCATGCAGCTTGCCTTGCTGCCCAAGCCCACGCGGGGCGGCGCAGTCAACGGCACGCTGGTCCTGCACATCGGCAACCTGCAGGCGCTGCAGGGCAAGAACGCGGTAGGGTCCATGACGGGCGCCATGCTGGACCGCGGCGCCGGTGCGTTCACACGGCAGCAGATCGCCGACCGCTTCGAGGCGCTGAAAGCCAACGTGTCGATATCGGGCAGCGACGAACGCGTCACCGTACGCTTCGACACGCGGCGCGAATACCTGCCCGACCTGCTGGCGCTGCTGCGCACCGTGCTGCGCATGCCGACCTTCCCCGGCAATGAACTGGAGACATTGCGGGCCAGCAGCGTCGCGGGCATCGAAAGCCAGCGCAAGCAGCCCAACGCACTGGCGCCGAATGCCCTGGGACGCCACGGCAATCCGTACCCGCCCGGCGACCCGCGCTACACGCCAACGTTTGACGAAAGCGTGGCCGACCTGCGCGCCGTATCGGTCGCGGACCTGCGCGATTTCCATGCGCGCTTTTATGGCGCGGAGCATGCACAGCTGGCGATCGTTGGCGATTTCGATGCCGATGACGCTATCCGGCAAGCTGCATTCCTGTTCGGCGACTGGCGCGCCCAGGTACCGTTCGAGCGGGTGGACCGGCCGTTCGTGGCGATTCCCCCTACCGACTTCACGCTCGACACGCCGGGCAAGGCCAATGCGGTCTACCTGGCCTCGCAGCCGGTGGACCTGGTCAGCGATTCGCCCGACTACCCGCTGATGCTGATCGCGAGCCGTGTGTTCGGCGGCACCGGCATGCGCAGCCGCCTGGCCGACCGCCTGCGCCAGCTTGACGGCATCAGCTATGGCGTATCCAGCTCGCTGACGGTCGGCGCGTTGGACCGCGCGGGCCGGTTCGGGCTGTGGGCGGCCTATGCCCCGCAGAACCTGCCCCGCCTGCGCAAGGCCGTTGACGAAGAAATGGCGCGCTTCGTCCGCGACGGCGTCACGGCCAGCGAAGTGGCCGAGGCCGCCAGCGGCCTGTTGCAGCAGGGCATGGTCAGCCGCACGCGCGACGGCGCACTGGCCGGCGCGCTGGCCAACCAGGCGTACCTGGGCCGGACCATGGCGCACACGGCGGCCATCGAGGAAGGCATCCGCACGGCCACGCCCGCAGCCGTCAACGCCGCGATCCGCCGCTACCTGGGCCCGGCCATGCTGACGCAAGCATTCGCCGGGGATTTCGGCGCGAGTGCGACGGCGCCGACGGCGGTTCCTGCCGAGGCCGGGGCACCGGCGGCCGCCGCGCCGCCCGACGCCAGCAAGCCTTGAACCCCACAAGCCCCCAAGTCCCTTTGGCCGCGGGCTGCGGGGGCCGTGTGAGCCGCTGGCGCCTCACGACCCTTGAGACAAGCGACCGAACACTGTATATTTATACAGTCTTTCTTGAGACTTGAGGTGTGGATGTCAATTGTGCGAGCTGGCAGCAAGGCGGAAGCCCTCAGGCTTCTGGCCTCGGAGCAGGCGCTTGGGCTTGAGCTGGACTATGAGACGGGATGGCAGGACGCCATCGAACTCGGCCGGCTTGGCGAGAAGCGCGGCATCAAGGTGCAATACCGCGGACAGGAAAGTGTCGCCGTCCGCACACCTGAAGCCCTGCAAGCGGGGCTGGGCAGGCCCAAGACCACGTTCCGGCAGCGCAACCTGTACTGCCAGTTCGACCTTGGCCTGCTGGCCGACCGCGACTTGCTGGATCTGGAAGCCAAGGCAACGCGCCTTGGAGACTACATCCTGGCGGGCCATCTGCTACGCGACGTCGACGCGGTCTGGGCCTGAGCCCGGATCTTGCGGGTAGCGTCACCGTCGCGCTCAATGCCGGGACGACCGTCCGGCTAACTGTTGGACTTATTGCCAGCCGCGCCTTATTGCCAGACGCGCGTGGCGCCGGCCCAGCGCGCGGCGGCCGACACGTGCATCAGCGCACAGTCGGCTTCCGTGGCAGGCATGGGAGCCTCGGCAGCAGTCGTCACGTTGGAGCAAAGCACCGCCGTGACCAGCGTCTTGATATGGCCGCGCCCGCTATCGGCCAGTTCGACCAGGCGGTCGTAGCCATCGAGCACGATCAGGCTGTCGCCCGCGCGCGGATCGAGGTCCAGCGAATACAGATGGTCGCATTCGCAGCGCATGGTGCCGCCGGCCACCGCCACGACGATGGCACTGGGCAGCGCCAGCCCGCAATCGCGTACCGCGTGGTGCAGGCGGTCCAGATGCGCCTGGGCGCGATAGTCGCGCGCCGAATGCGCCGGCTCGGGGCCGGTCGACAATGCCATCAACGTGTCCGCCGACACGACCAGCGTGTAGGCCTGCAGCGTGGTGCGATACGTGGCCACCACGGCCCGGAGCCGGTGCACCGCGCCGTGGTCTGCAGCGGCCGTCCCCTGTGGGGCCGCAACCTGGATCTTGCTCATCCTGTCTCCTATCCCCTCGGGTCGGTCCGCTGCTGTCAGCCGGATCAGTCGCGCAGCAGCTGTTTGGCGATGATCAGTTGCTGGATCTGCGTGGTGCCTTCATACAGGCGCAGCAGACGCACGTCGCGGTAGAACCGCTCGGCCTTGTATTCGGCGATGTAACCGGCGCCGCCGTGGATCTGCACGGCGCGATCGGCCACGCGGCCCACCATTTCGGTACAGAACATCTTGGTGCAGGACGCCAGCATGCTGACTTCAGGGTCGCTCTGGCCGGCCGGCTTGGCGTCGTAGCGTTGCGCGCAATCGCGCACCATCGACAGGCCGGCGTACAGTTCGGCCTGGCTGTCGGCCAGCATGGCCTGGATCAGCTGGAAGTCGCCAATCGGCTTGCCGAACTGCTTGCGCTCCTTGGCGTAGGCGACGGCATCGGTAATGAGCCGATGTGCCATGCCGCATGCCAGCGCGGAGATATGCAGGCGGCCACGGTCCAGCACCTTCATGGCCGTCTTGAAGCCGACGCCCGGCACGCCGCCGATGATGTTCGCAGCCGGCACGCGCACGTTTTCCAGCACCACGTCGCACGTCTTGGTGCCGCGCTGGCCCATCTTCTTGTCGGGCTTGCCCAGCGAGATGCCCGGCGTGTCGGCCGGCACGATAAAGGACGAAATGCCCGAGGCACCCTGGCCGCCCGTGCGGGCCATCAGCGTGAAGGCGCCGGCGCGCGGCGCGTTGGTGATGAACCGCTTGGTGCCGTTGATGACGTAGTGGTCGCCGTCGAGCTCGGCACGCGTCTGCAGCGATGCGGCGTCCGAACCGGCGTTCGGCTCGGTCAGCGCGAAGGAGATGACCAGCTCGCCACTGGCGATCCTGGGCAGGTAGGTCTGCTTCTGCTCCTCGGTCCCATCCATCAGGATGCCCTGCGAGCCAATGCCGACGTTGGTGCCGAACACGGAGCGGAACGCGAAGGCCGTATGGCCGAGGTCGTAGACCACATCGCATTCCTGCGACATCGACAGGCCGATGCCACCGTAGTTTTCCGGGATGGAGATGCCGAACAGGCCCATCTCCTTCATGTCGGCCACGATGTCGGCCGGCACGTCATCGATTTCCTCAAGGATATCTTCCGCCGGCTTCAGGCGCTCATCGATGAAACGCTGCACCGAGGTGCGCAGCAGGGAAAAGGATTCGGCGTCGAGGGCCATGACAGTCTCCGGGTGAGTCGGTACGACAACAATGGCCGCCAATGGTACGCCGACCATCGATTTTGACAATCCACGCCAACTTGGACAGAACCGTCAAGATAATTTGACAATCCGCAAACCGGCCCTAATAGTCACATTTCTTCCGGGCCAGCTTTTCCCGGGTGTAGCCATGGCCCACCCGCAGCTGGTGCTCGATCTCGTCGGCCTGGTCGAGGCAGGAAAACACGAGGTCATCCCGGAATTTCTGCGTCACGCCCTTGAGCCGGGGGGCGTCATAGGAAATCTGCCGCGCACGGCAGCGCAGGAACAGCAGCGTCTCCTCGGAAGCCGTCCGCAATTGCGCCTGGTTGATGCGCTGGCACTGCACGAGGTTGGGATCGCCCTCGGCCAGTACGCCCGCGGCGGGCAGCCACAGCAAAGGTGCCAGCAGGAAGGGCAGGAGACGCGGATTGGTCATGGACAAGGGGTCGAAAGGCACGGCGTTCAGAATCGCCCTGCATGATTGCGCAGCCGTGCGGCCCACGCAAGTTAGCCCGGCGGCGACGGTCACCACCAGGATTTTCATGCCGGGAGGGCGCGCTTTGTAAAAACTCTTTCCAGCCCATCGGACAATGCGGCGCAAAACCGCTGGTGGCAAGGCATTTGCAATAGGGCCAGGGCGATTGCGAAAGCCGCCCCCCTTGGGGGGCGGGCCGTTCCGCGCTACGCTAGGCGGGCACACGAGCCCGGACTTGCGACGCCCCCAGGCCGGCTGGCGGTTTTGCCGGTCCACGTCGTACCTCGCTCTCCTGGCCCGTATCCTCCAGCGGCGCCCCCGCCGCCAAGTCAAGAACAGAAGGTCCTATGACAGACATCGCCTCCTCCGCCGTCCACGGCACGGCACCGTCCCCCGAAGAAACCAGAAAGCGCGTCTTTGCCATTGTGGCGGCGTCGTCCGGCAACCTCGTGGAGTGGTTCGACTTCTATATCTACGCCTTCAGCGCGATCTATTTCGCGCCGGCCTTCTTCCCGAAAGGCGACCCCACGGCACAACTGCTGAACACTGCCGGTGTGTTCGCGGCAGGCTTCCTGATGCGACCGATCGGCGGCTGGCTGTTCGGCCGTATCGCCGACCGTAACGGCCGCAAGAATTCGCTGCTGATTTCGGTGGTCATGATGTGCTTCGGCTCGCTGCTGATCGCCTGTCTGCCCACCTACGAGACCATCGGCAACTGGGCGCCGGCGCTGCTGCTGGTGGCACGGCTGCTGCAGGGCCTGTCGGTCGGCGGCGAATACGGCACCACCGCCACGTACATGAGCGAAGTGGCGCTCAAGGGCCGACGCGGCTTCTTCTCGTCATTCCAGTACGTGACGCTGATCGGCGGCCAGCTGCTGGCTGTGCTGGTCATTGTGCTGCTGGAGCAGATGCTGACCGAAGCCCAACTCAAGTCCTATGGCTGGCGCATCCCGTTCGTGGTGGGCGCCATCACCGCCGTGGTGGCCCTGTTGCTGCGCCGCACGCTGCATGAGACCACCACCGCGCAGCAGCGCAACAGCAAGGGCGCCGGCACGGTGAGCGAGATCTTCCGGCACCACAAGGCCGCGTTCTTCACGGTGCTCGGTTATACCGCCGGCGGCTCGCTGATCTTCTACACGTTCACCACGTATATGCAGAAGTTCCTGGTCAACACGGCCCACCTGCCGATCAAGACCACCAGCTACGTGATGACGGTCTGCCTGTTCCTCTACATGTGCATGCAGCCGCTGTTCGGCGCGCTGTCCGACCGCATCGGCCGCCGCCACAACATGATGCTGTTCGGCGCGCTCGGCGCCGTTGCCACGGTACCGATCCTGACCGCGCTGAAGACGGTGTCGAGCCCCGAAATGGCCGGCCTGCTGATCTGCGTGGCCCTGGCCATCGTCAGCTTCTACACGTCGATCAGCGGCATCGTGAAGGCCGAAATGTTCCCGCCCGAAGTGCGCGCCCTGGGCGTGGGCCTGGCCTATGCCATCGCCAATGCGCTGTTCGGCGGTACGGCCGAATACGTGGCGCTGGCCCTGAAAAAGGCGGGCCAGGAGGACACCTTCTACTGGTACGTGACCGCCATGATGGTCATCGCGTTCCTGGTCAGCCTGCGCCTGCCACGCCAGGCAAAGTACCTGCATCACGAGCACTGACGCCCGCGCCGGGACGCGCGCCGTTGCCGCCATGGCAAACTGAGGGGCCTTCGGGTCCCTTTTTCATTCCCGCGCCAGTCTCGCCATGGATCTCAACGCCCTGCGCCTGTTCGTCGATATCGTCGACGCGGGCAATCTCAGCGCCGCCGCGCGCAAGCTCAAGATGACGCGCGCCAATGTCAGCTACCACCTCAAGGCACTGGAGGAGGAACTGGGCGTGCAGCTGCTGCGCCGGACCACGCGCCACGTGGAACCCACGCCGGTCGGCGCCGGGCTCTACGAGCACGGCCGCAACATCCTTGGCGAAGTGGCGGCCGCCAATGCGCTGATCAGCAGCATGGGCAAGAGCCTGCAGGGCCATGTGCGGCTGTCGGTACCCACCGGCCTGGGGCACGCCATGCTGTCGCCGCTGCTGGTGCAGTTCAAGCAACGCTATCCCGACATCACGCTCGACGTGGTGTTCGACAACCGCATCCACAACCTCGTGTCCGAGGATGTCGAGGTGGCACTGCGCATCATCTCGACGCCGCCAGATTCGGTGGTGGCCACCGAGATCGGCACGGTCGACTGGATTGTCTGCGGGGCGCCAACCTATCTGGCGGGCCGGCCGATGCCGGCGGTGCTGGCCGACCTTGGCGCCCATGCCATCGTCTGCGCATCGCCGATTGGCCAGAAACTGAAGGCTTCGGGTATCCGCCACGCCACCGGGGTGCGCGAACAGGTGGTGCTGGCGCCCACGCTGAGCTCGGAGAACTTTGCGTTCCTGAAGGATGCCGTGGTCAGCGGGCTTGGCATTGGCATCTTTCCGCTCTATGCGGTGGGCAAGGACCTGGCGGACGGCACGCTCGTGCCGCTGCTGCCCGACTATCGCATCAGCGTGTTCGGCAGCAAGCTCTACATGCTGACCATGCCCAACCGCTACCAGACCATGGCCACGCGCTACCTGCTAACCTTCCTGAAGACCGAGCTGCAGGCAATCTGGCCTCGCATGCGCGGCGACAGTGCCTATAGTGAGAACACTCAGGACTAAACCGCGCCCCCCCCTGCGCGGGAAGGAAGACGATCATGGCAATGGCAGGCACCCTGGCTGGCCGGCTCAGCCGCATGAACAGCCGGTTCGACATCATTCGTCACCCCTACAGTCTCAGCAGCATGGCCACGGCGCACGCGGCACATGTACCGGGGCATCGTCTGGCCAAGACGCTGCTGCTGGAAGATGAAGGCGGCTACGTGGCCGCCGTGATCCCGTCGAACCACCATCTGCAGCTATCGGCCCTGTGCGACATGACGGGCCGCAAGCTGGTGCTGGCGCACGAGGACGAAATCCGCGAGGTCTTCAAGGATTGCGATCTCGGCGCCATCCCGCCGTGCGCGATGTCGTACGGCATGCAGACCTATGTCGACGAAAGCCTGTTCGCCGAACCCGAAGTCTGGTTCGAGGCGGGCGACCATCTGGAACTGGTTCACATGGACCGCGACCAGTTCATGATGCTGATGGAAGACGCACAGCGCGGCAGGTTCTCGCGCGTGATGATGTCGTAGCCCTTGTAGCCCTCCCGGGCGCATCACGCCCCTGGCAGCGTCGCCGCACTGGCGGCGCTGTCGTCTTTCAGGTCCACCCCGGACCGCCCCAGCGCCACGGCCCCTCGTAGCAAAAACGCCAGACGGTCAGCCGCCTGCGCATAGGGAAGCCCTTCCGGCCGCACGTTCGAGATGCAGTTGCGCTGCGCGTCGGTGCGACCGACACGCGGATCGTAGGTCAGGTAGATGCCCAGACTGTCCGGCGAACTGAGCCCCGGGCGCTCGCCGATCAGCATCACCAACTGACGCGCCTGCAGCCGCTCGCCGATCTCGTCGCCCAGGGCCACGCGTGCCTGCCGGGCCACCACCACCGGGCCGGTCCGCCATGCCGGCAGCCGCGCCAGCACGGCCTGCAGCAGCGGCACCGCGTGGCGTTGCGCCGCCAGCGCGGACAGGCCATCGGCGATCACGAACACCACGTCGAACGGCTGGGCATCGGCCCCGGGATCGGCCCCGGGATCGGCCCGGTTATCGGCCCCGGCATCGGCCGCCAGCGCCGCGCGGCTGTCGTCGTCGAGCCGGCGGCCCAGATCCGGGCGACGCAGGTACTGGTCGCGGTCCTGCGCGGCGCTGTGGACATGCACGGTGTCCAGCCCGGCATCCCGCAGCGCCGCGTCGATGGCCTGGGTATCGAGCGGCAGGTGTACCGCATCGCGTGCCTGCGCGTGGGCCAGGCCGAACGCCAGCACGGTTTCGGTGGTCTGGGCATGGCCGGTGCGGCCGATGGCCACACGGGCGCGCGTGAACTGGCGCAGGCGTTGCCAGGGATCGGCGGGATGCTCCGGGCGTGCTGGACGATTCGGCATCGGATGTCTCCTGATCGGGTCACAGCGATTCGGCCATGCCCAGCAGCGGCTGGCGCGCGGAAGGCGCCAGCAGGCGGCCGGCGCTGTCCAGCATGCCCATGCGCTGCAGCCATGCCTCGAACTCCGGAGCGGGCCGCAGGCCCAGCACCTCGCGCAGGTACAGCGCATCGTGGAACGACGTGCTCTGGTAGTTCAGCATGATGTCGTCGGCGCCCGGCACGCCCATGATGAAGTTGATGCCGGCCACGCCGAACAGCGTCAGCAGCGTGTCCATGTCGTCCTGGTCGGCCTCGGCGTGGTTCGTGTAGCAGACGTCGCAGCCCATCGGCACGCCCAGCAGCTTGCCGCAGAAATGGTCCTCCAGGCCGGCCCGGATGATCTGCTTGCCATCGTAGAGATACTCGGGGCCGATAAAGCCGACCACCGTATTGACCAGCAACGGCTCGAAGCGCCGCGCCACGGCATAGGCGCGGGCCTCCATGGTCTGCTGGTCGATGCCGTGGTGAGCATTGGCCGACAGCGCGCTGCCCTGGCCGGTCTCGAAGTACATCACGTTGTGGCCCACCGTGCCGCGCGCCAGCGACAGCGCCGCCTGGCGCGCCTCGTCCAGCAGCGCCAGCGAGATGCCGAACGCCGCGTTGGCGGCCTGGCTGCCGGCCACCGACTGGAACACCAGGTCAACGGGCGCGCCCTGCTCCATGGCCCGCAGCGTATGGGTGACGTGGGTCAGCACGCACGATTGCGTGGGCACGTCGTAGCGCGTCCGGATATCGTCGATCAGCTTCAGCAGCGTGACGATGGTGCCCAGGTTGTCGCCGGCCGGATTGACGCCAATCGTGGCGTCGCCGCACCCGTAGAGCAGCCCATCGACGATGGACGCCGCAATGCCGCGCGGGTCGTCGGTCGGATGGTTGGGCTGCAGCCGCACGGCCAGGCGGCCGGGCAGGCCGATCGTGCCGCGAAAGCGCGTCACGACCTGGCATTTGCGCGCCACCGCCACCAGGTCCTGGTTGCGCATCAGCTTGCTGACGGCCGCCGCCATCTCCGGGGTGATACCGGGTGCCACCCGTGCCAGCGTGGCCGAATCGGTCTCGTGGCGCAGCAGCCAGTTGCGGAAGTCGCCCACGGTCAGGCTGGCGATCTCGGCAAAGGCCGCCGCATCGTGGCTGTCGACGATCAGCCGCGTGACCTCGTCGTCCTCGTACGGAATCAGCGCCTCGGTCAGGCAGCGGGCCAGCGGCATGTCGGCCAGCGCCATGCGGGCGGCCATCCGCTCTTCCTCGCTGGCGGCGCCGATGCCGGCCAGCGCGTCGCCCGAGCGCGCGGGGCTGGCGCGGGCCAGCAGCGTGCGCAGGTCGGCAAACACATGCCGGCAGACGCCGACGGTCTGGGTAAAGGCCATGGCAGGCGGTCTCCTGGCGCGGCTGCGCCGTCTTCTGCTCCCCAATATAGGCCACGGCGACGACGCAAGTTCCGCGCCCGGCGCGGGCAGGATCGCTTGTCTGCGCAAGCTGTCTTGCCATTGTTACGCGCCACGTCGACAATCCGCCTACTCATTCCAATTCAATCGTGCTCAGCCGAGACATGCCGCAGCTGGAAAACCCGGAAGACCGCGCCAACCATGGCGCCCTGAACGACACCACGTCCTCATCCCCGCCCTCCCCGTCATCGGCCCGCCCGCGCCTGGCGCCGGGAAGCGAGTTCAGCGTCACGGTGGTGTCCTATGTCCTGACCGCCGGCGCGCTGCTGCTGGTCATGCATGCCAACCTGGTGGCGGCGCTGCTGGCGGGGCTGCTGCTGTATTCGCTGGTCGACGTGCTGGCGCCCCGCCTGACCCATTCCCGGCGCGATGCGCTGGCCGTGGCCATCCTGTCCGCCATCATCGTGCTGGCGCTGACCGGCGGCATCTGGGCGCTGGTGCATTTCCTGAACGTGGACAGCGCCACCGTCGAGCGGCTGCTGGACCATGCCGCCGACATCATCGACCAGTCCCGCACCCAGCTGCCCACCTGGCTCAGCGATTACCTGCCCAGCGGCACCGAGGAACTGGTCACCACGCTGCTGGGCGCCATGCGCGAGCATGCCCAGATGGCGCAGCGGCTGGGCACCGATATCCTGCGCACCCTGCTGCATATCCTGCTGGGCCTGATCATCGGCGCCATGGTGGCGCTGTACCGCGCCATTTCACGGCCCAACCGCCGGCCGCTGGCCGGGGCGCTGATCGACCGCGCGCGCACGCTGCAGCAGTCGTTCGCCCAGTTCATCTTCGCCCAGATCCAGATCTCGTCGATCAACACCATCCTGACGTCGATCTACCTGCTGGTGGCGCTGCCGCTGTTCCACCAGCACCTGCCGCTGTCCAAGACGCTGGTGGCCATCACCTTCGTTGCCGGGCTGCTGCCGGTGCTGGGCAACCTGATCTCTAACACGGCCATCGTGATCGCGTCGCTGTCGGTGTCGCTGCCGATCGCCATCGTGTCGCTGTTCTTCCTCGTGGTGATCCACAAGCTCGAATACTTCCTGAACGCCCGCATCATCGGCGCGCGTATACAGGCGGCCGCGTGGGAGCTGCTGACGGTGATGCTGGTGATGGAAACGCTGTACGGCATCCCGGGCGTGATCGCCGGCCCGATCTTCTACGCCTACGCGAAGCGCGAGTTGACGAATTCCGGGCTGGTGTAACCCGCCGCGCCAAGTCCCTGATTCCATTGGGAACGGGTACGCAGCAACTGGTACGACCAATTACGGCCGACGGCGCGGGCAAGCCGCCCGGCCCTGCCCCGGCGGGGCCGCTCAGGCGCTTTCGCCGTCCACCTTGCTGCGCACGAAATCGATATGGGTCTGCATGGCCGTGCGCGCCTCTTCGGGCCGGCGCGCCAGGATGGCTTCGCATAGCGTGCGGTGCTGGCGCAGCAGCAGGTCCGACGATTCCCCGTCGGCCTCGCGCAGCCCGGTGCCGTTGATCGTGATGTGTTCGCGCAACATGCCGATCACGCTCGTATGCAGGTGCAGGAACATGGTGTTGTGCGACGCCTGGGCAATCGCGTCGTGTAGCTTCGCGTCGGCATCGGCCTCGGCGCCCTTGTCGTCGGCCTTGCGCGATCGCTCCAGCTCCTTGAGCAGGGCACGTATACGCTTCAGATCGGCAGCGTCGGCGCGCAGCGCGGCAAAGTAGGCGGTGGCGCCCTCCAGCACCCGGCGGAACTCCAGAATGTCGTCGCGCAGCGCCGGGTGGTCGGCCACCAGCTGGCCCCAGGGCGACGCAATGCCGGTGCGCAGCTGATCGGTGACGTATACGCCGGCGCCGCGCCGGCTCTGCAGCAGCCCGCGCGCCGCCAGCCGCTGGATTGCCTCGCGGATCGTGTTGCGTGCCACGGCGTACTGCTCGGCCAGCACACGTTCGGCGGGCAGGCGGGTGCCCACGGGCCACGTGCCGTCCAGCAACGCGGTCTCCATCCTGCGCATGATGTCTTCCACGCGATTGCGTGCGCTGCCCCCCATCGATCCCCTTCCCAGTCCCCTGTTGCCGGCCCCACTTGCCGGATTGGTCCAACCAATTTGTGCTCCGGCGCGGGAGCGGGAATTATGCGCTCAAAAATGCCGCAAAGCGCGTCACCCGCGCCGGCGCCATACCGGAGGCAGACAATGCAATCCAGGCAATACCCCACGACCGCCCCGCAACAGGTCTATCTGTTCGGCACCTGTCTCGTCGACCTGTTCGTTCCACAAGCCGGCCTCGACGCCGTGCGTCTGCTGGAGCGCGAAGGCCTGACCGTCCACTTTCCACGCGGCCAGAGCTGCTGCGGGCAGCCGGCCTACAGCAGCGGCAATCCCGAGCAGGCCCGCAAGGTGGCGCGCGCCCAGCTGGAACTGTTCCGCGAACCCTGGCCGATCATCGTGCCGTCGGGGTCGTGCGGCGGCATGATGCGCCACCACTGGCCGACGCTGTTCGCCGATGACCCTGACGCGGCACGGCTGGCCAGCGACATCGCCGGGCGGGTCTACGAACTGGCGGAATTCCTGCTCCATGTGCTGCATGTGCGCTTTGACGACGTGCCGGCCGGCGATCACGAACGCGTGGTGCTGCACACCTCGTGCGCCGCACGTCGAGAAATGGGTACGCGGGCCCATGGCGTGGCGCTGGTCGATGCGCTGCCGGGCGTGACTCGCGTCGAGCACGTGCGGGAATCGGAATGCTGTGGCTTTGGCGGCACGTTCTCGCTCAAGCACGCCGATATCTCGGGCGCCATGGTGCGCGACAAGGTGGCTTCCGCCTGCGCCACCGGCTGCGACCGCCTCGTGTCCGCCGACTGCGGCTGCCTGCTCAATATCGGCCACGCCGCGGCCCATGCGGGCGCCCCGCTGCCGGTGGAGCATCTGGCGTCGTTCCTCTGGCGCCGTACCGGAGGTGCCGCATGACCGCCATGACCGCGCGCGAGCGCATGCTGGGCCGTCTGCGCGCCGCCGTGCCCACTTCCGGATCGACCCTGGCCACGGACACCGCCGCGCTGGATCGCCGCATCGACGCCCATTTCGACACCCAGCGCGGCGGGCGCCCGCCGGTTGACGCCATGGTCGCGTCGATGCAGGCCGCGCTGCGCGCGTCGCATGCCGAGGTGTTCCGTACCGACGGTGCCGACTGGCCCGCCTGGGTGGCGACGCGGCTCGCCGCCGAAGGCGTACGCCGGCTGCTGCTGGATACCGCCCGCCCCGAAGGCGCCGCGCTGGCGCAGGCGCTGCCGGCCGGCATCGTCACGCGGGATTTCGACCGCCCGATCGATGCATGGAAGGCCGAGCTGTTCGATACCGTCGATGCCGGCTTCACGGTCGCCCGCTCGGGCCTGGCCGCCACCGGCACGCTGGTGCTGGCCCCCGATGCCGGGTCGCCGCGCACGATGTCGCTGGTGCCGCCGATCCATATCGCGCTGGTCTACGCCTCCACGCTGCATCCGGACCTGCACAGCGCCGTGCGTGCCGAACGCTGGACCGATGGCATGCCCACCAACCTGGTGATGGTGTCGGGCCCGTCCAAGACCTCCGACATCCAGCAGACGCTGGCCTACGGCGCCCATGGCCCGCGCCAGCTCTGGGTGGTCATCGTCAACGATCACGCCGGAGGCGCCGCACAATGAGCCAGCAGACCCTGCATTTCGTTCCCGCCGCCGACTTCCGTGCCCGGGCACGCGAGGCGCTGGACGATCCCAAGCTGCGCCAGAGCTTTCGCGGCGCGATGGATTTCCTGCAGCAGAAGCGCGCCGTGCAGTTTCCCGACGGGGACGAGCTGGAACACCTGCGCGACCTCGGCGAAGCGGTGCGCCAGCACGCGCTGGCCAACCTGCCCGACCTGCTGACGCAGCTCGAAGCCAACCTGACCCGGGCCGGCGTGCAGGTCCATTGGGCTGAGACGGCCGACGAGGCCAACGCGATCATCCATCGCATCGCCCAGACCCACGCCGCGAAGCGCGTGATCAAGGGCAAGTCGATGGCCAGCGAGGAAATGGAGCTGAACCATTACCTGGCCGAACGCGGCATCGACTGCATCGAATCGGACATGGGCGAGTACATCGTCCAGATGGCCGGCGAGAAGCCGTCGCACATCGTCATGCCGGCGATCCACAAGACCAAGGCCGATATCGCCACGCTGTTCGAACAGCACATCCCGGACACGCCCTACACCGAAGACGTGGACGCACTGATCCAGACCGGCCGGCGCGCATTGCGCCAGGCGTTCGTGGAAGCCGACATCGGGCTGTCGGGCGTGAACTTCGCGGCGGCCGACACCGGCACGCTGTGGCTGGTGGAGAACGAAGGCAACGGCCGCCTTTCCACCACCGTGCCCAACGTGCACGTGGCCGTCATGGGCATGGAAAAGGTGGTGGCCAGCCTGGCGCATATCGTGCCGCTGTCGAGCCTGCTGACGCGCTCGGCCACGGGCCAGGCCATCACCACCTACTTCAACCTGATTTCCGGCCCGCGCCAGCCCGGCCAGATGGATGGCCCGCGCGAAGTGCACCTGGTGCTGCTCGACAACGGCCGCAGCCAGGCCTATGCCGACGCGCAGCTGCGCGCCACCTTGCAGTGCATCCGCTGCGGCGCCTGCATGAACCATTGCCCGGTCTATACGCGCATCGGCGGCCACGCCTACGGCACGACCTATCCGGGCCCGATCGGCAAGATCATCTCGCCCCACCTGCTGGGTCTCGACGCCACGGCCGACCTGCCGACCGCATCGAGCCTGTGCGGCGCCTGCGGCGAGGTGTGCCCGGTGCGCATTCCGATTCCGCAACTGCTGGTGCGGCTGCGTACCGAAGCGAACCGCAACCCCGACGAGGCCGTGCCGCATCCGCTGAAGGGCCAGGGCGCCAAGTACAGCAAGCGCGAACACCTGGTATGGCGCTTCTGGAGCGGGGCGTTCGCGCATCCGGCCGCCTACCGCGTGTTCCGCTGGGCCGCCACGCGGCTGCGCGCCTTCACGCCGGCGGCGCAGATGGGGTGGACCCAGCACCGCAAGCCGCTGACGCCCGCGCCCAGGAGCCTGTCGGACCTGCTGGCCGAACGGAACCAGCCCGAGTAGCCGCGCCGGCACGCGCGCCGCCACCACAAGAATTCAAGAACCCAAACACCAACGAGGAGACATCCCGTGCAACCCTGGACCCAGCTCTATACGCCGCTGGGCAGCCTCTGGCTGTCCGCGCTCGCCGCGGCGGTACCCATCCTGTTCTTCTTCGTCGCGCTGGCCGTGCTGCGCATGAAAGGCCACGTGGCGGCCGCCGTTACGCTGGCGCTGGCCTTGGCCGTGGCGATCTTCGCCTACGGCATGCCCGCGCAGCAGGCGTTTGCCGCCGCCGGATTCGGCTTTGCCTACGGGCTGTGGCCCATCGCCTGGATCATCGTCACGGCGGTGTTCCTGTACAAGATCGTCGTGAAGACCGGCCAGTTCGACGTGATCCGCGCGTCGGTGCTGTCGATCACCGACGACCAGCGCCTGCAGATGCTGCTGATCGGCTTTGCGTTCGGCGCGTTCCTGGAAGGCGCGGCCGGCTTTGGCGCGCCGGTGGCCATTACCGCCGCGCTGCTGGTCGGCCTGGGCTTCAACCCGCTGTACGCGGCCGGGCTCTGCCTGATCGCCAACACGGCGCCGGTGGCCTTCGGCGCGATGGGCATCCCCATCATCGTCGCCGGCCAGGTCACGGGCATCGACCCGATGCACATCGGCGCGATGGCCGGCCGCCAGTTGCCGCTGCTGTCGCTTGCCGTGCCGTTCTGGCTGGTGTTCATGATGGACGGCTGGAAGGGCGTGCGCGAGACGTGGCCCGCCGCGTTCGTGGTGGGCGGCAGCTTCGCGGTGACGCAGTACTTCACGTCGAACCACATCGGGCCCGAGCTGCCGGATATCACGTCCGCACTGGTCAGCCTGATCGCGCTGGCGTCGTTCCTGCGCGTGTGGCAGCCGCGTTCGGCCTCGCAGGCGGCACGTGGCGCGTCCGTCGGCACGATGTCGGGCGGCACGGTGGCCATGGCCGGCTTTGGCGGCGGCATGGGCGCGCCGTCGAACCGCAAGCCATCGCCGTACACGTTTGGCCAGACCGTGCGCGCCTGGGCGCCGTTCGGCATCCTGACGGCCATTGTCACGGTGTGGAGCCTGCCGTCGTTCAAGGCGCTGTTTGCCGGCAGCGGGGCGCTGGCCGGTTCGGTGCTGAAGTTCAAGGTGCCGATGCTGGACCAGCTCGTCATCAAGGCCGCGCCAATCGTGGCATCGCCCAAGCCTTACGAGGCAGTGCTGAAGCTCGACCTGCTGTCGGCCGTGGGCACAGCCATCCTGCTGACGGCGGTCATCTCGGTGGCGCTGCTGCGCATGAAGCCGCGCGACGCCATCGCCACGTTCCTCGAAACGCTGCTGGAACTGCGCCGCCCGGTGCTGTCGATCGGCCTGGTGCTGGCCTTTGCCTTCGTGGCCAACTACTCGGGCATGTCGTCCACGCTGGCGCTGCTGCTGGCCGGTACCGGCGCGGCGTTCCCGTTCTTCTCACCGCTGCTGGGCTGGCTGGGCGTGTTCCTGACCGGCTCGGACACGTCGTCGAACGCGCTGTTCTGCTCGCTGCAGCACACCACGGCGCACCAGATCGGCGTGTCGGACACGCTGCTGGTGGCCGCCAACACCACGGGCGGCGTGACGGGCAAGATGATCTCGCCGCAGTCGATCGCCGTGGCCTGCGCGGCAACCGGGCTGGTCGGCAAGGAATCCGAACTGTTCCGCTTCACGGTCAAGCACAGCCTGCTGTTCGCGTTCATCGTGGGCGTGATCACGATGATCCAGGCTTACTGGCTGACGGGGATGATTCCGGGGTGAGCGACACCGCTTGCTATGCGCTCCCCTCTCCCATTGATGGGAGAGGGGTGGGGGAGAGGGCGTTGAGGTTCACATTGCGACGTGTCGCTGTTTGAACTGCCGGCCCTCTCCCCCAACCCCTCTCCCGCCGTGCGGGAGAGGGGAGCAACAGGGCGCAACGGGGCGCAACAGCCACCTCAATCGTTTGCCGCTTCTCTCGGCAGGAACGCATTGCCCTCCGTCAGCGGTGCATACCGGTACGTGGCCGGCGTGCGGCTCAGCTTGACCGGGGCACCCAGGCCCTTGTAGCCGCCGGGCATCTCCACCACCATCTCGCGGTGCGCGGTGTGCGGATGCGTCAGCGCGTCGGGCACCGACAGCACGGGCGCGCATGGCACGCCGGCCGCCGACAGTTCGTCGGCCAGCGCCTTGCCGTCCCACGCGGCCAGCTTCGATTCCAGCGTGCCCTTGAGCTGCGCCCGGTTGACCGAGCGCGCGCCGGCCGTGGCAAAGCGTTCGTCGTCGGCCAGTTCCGCCACGCCGATGTGCTCGCAGAAGATGCGGAACTGCCGGTCGTTGCCCACCGCCAGGAAGATCGGATCGGTCGCCGTGGCCACCGTGTCGTACGGGTAGATGTTGGGATGCGCGTTGCCGGTACGGCCCGGCGTCTTGCCGCTCATGAACCAGTTGGCCGCGTGCGGATGCAGCAGCGACAGGCCGGAGTCATACAGCGCCGCCTCGACGAACTGTCCGCGCCCGCTGCGCTCACGCTCCTGCAGCGCCAGCAGCACGCCCAGCGCCGCGTTCAGGCCCGTCACCATGTCGACCACCGGCAAACCCACGCGCAGCGGGTCGCGGTCGGGTTCGCCGTTGATGCTCATGATGCCGGCCATCGCCTGGATGGCGGCGTCGTAGCCGGGCAGGCCGCCCAGCGGGCCATCGGCACCGAAGCCCGACACGCGGCAATGCACCAGGCGCGGAAAACGCTGCGACAGCGCGTCGTAGCCCAGCCCCCATTTCTCCATCGTGCCGGTCTTGAAATTTTCGACCAGCACATCGGCATCGGCCAGCAGGGCCAGCAGCACCGCGCGGTCGGCGTCGGCGCTCAGATCCAGCTTCATCACGCGCTTGTTGCGGTTCAGGCCGAAGTAGTACGACGCCACGCCGTCGCGGAACGGCGGCCCCCAGGTGCGCGTGTCGTCGCCCTGCGGCGGTTCGATCTTGAGCACGTCGGCGCCGTGATCTCCCAGGATCTGCCCGCAGAACGGGCCACCCAGGATGCGTGACAAATCCACTACGCGGATGCCGGCCAGCGCGCCGCTCGTGCCGCTCGTGCCGGTTTGGGATGGCGTCATGTCTCTTCCTTGTGAGGCTGTTGTCGTGATGTCAGTCCAGCTGTGCGCCGGATTTCTGCACGACGGTACGCCATTTGCCGACCTCGGCCTTGACGAAGTTGCCCAGCTGTTCCGGCGACGTGGACGGCGCCAGTTCCAGCCCCTGCGCCAGCAGCGTCTTGCGGACTTCGGGCTGCTGCAGCGCGTCGGCGAACGCATGGTTCAGCTTGCCGATGACGGCAGGGGGCGTGCCCGCCGGTGCCACCACGCCAAAGAATACCGAAACATCGAACCCGGCAACACCCTGTTCGGCCACGGTCGGCACATCGGGCAGCGCCTGCGAGCGGCCCCTGGTGGTCACGCCCAGCGCGCGCACCTTGCCGCTCTTGATGAATGGCAGCGCGGTCAGCACGTCGGTGAAGGTCATGCTCACCTGCCCGCCCAGCAGATCGTTCAGCGCCGGGCCGGTGCCCTTGTACGGCACGTGCTGGAAATCGGTGCCGGCCAGGTTGTTGAACAGCACGCCGGCCAGGTGCGACGACGCCCCGTTGCCCGACGACGCGTAGCTGAGCTTGCCCGGATGCGCCTTGCCGTAGGCGATCAGCTCCTGCACGTTCCTGGCCGGCACGGCCGGATTCACCACCAGCACATTGGGCAACTGGCCGATCTGGATCACCGGCGCGAAGCTCTTCACCGGGTCGTAGTTGATCTTGCGATACAGGCTAACGTTGATTGCCAGCGGCGCCGACGTGCCGAACATCAGCGTGTAGCCATCGGGTTCGGCCCGCGCCACCACCTCGGCGCCGATGTTGCCGCCCGCACCGGCGCGGTTTTCCACCACCACGGGCTGGCCCAGGCTGTTCTTCAGCGCGGCGGCCAGCGTGCGGGCCATCGCATCGGTGGGGCCGCCCGGCGGGTAGGTCACCACCAGCATGATCGGCTTGCTCGGGAAGTCCTTCTGCGCGAAGGCAGGGCTGGCCGCTGCAAGCAGCGTGCAGGCGGCCATCGAGGCAAATGCGGCCAGGGCCGCGCGGCGGTGCCATTGGGGCATGATGCGTTGTCTCCGGTGAAGCTTTTTATATCGGGCGCGCGATTCGGGTTGGGGGCGCGCGCCCGTTCAAGAACAGCAGACTGCCAAACGTCAGAACACGTTGACCTGATCGACCGGGCCGGCCGCGCGCACCACGCCATCGGCAGGCGGGGCCACGGTATCGGCCAGCCATTCGGGTTCGGTGCCGCCGCCCAGCGGGTCTTGCGGCAGCACGCGATGGACGAGCACCAGTTGCGCCAGGCGCATGCGACGCACCGAGCCGATCCGGCCCGCTTCCCAGGCCATGGCGACGGCACTGGTCACGTGGTACAGCGCCGACGCGGCCTGGCGGGCCAGCACGTCGCCATCGGCACCGGCATCGGCCGCCCGCGCGGCCAGTGCGGCGGCGTTGGCGATGGCCGCGGCAAAGACTTCGCGCGCCTGCGCCTGCAGCGGCGTGTCCTGCAGCAGAGCGGACAGATGCGCCTGCAGCACCGGCAGTGAGCCTTCGCGGCGGATGGCGCGCAGCACGTCGAGTGCGACGATATTGCTGGTGCCCTCCCAGATCGATCCCAGATGGGCGTCGCGCACCAGGCGCGGATCGCTCCATTCCTCGATGTAGCCGCAGCCGCCGCGAATCTCCATCGCATCGCCGGTCACCTTGCGGGCGTCGCGGCAGGCGCGGAACTTGATCAGCGGCGTCAGGATGCGCATCAGCGGATAGGCGTCGGCCTCGCCCGCGTCGGCTCGGCGCAGCGCCTCGGCGGTCTGGAACACCATCGTGCGGGCCTGCTCGGTGGGCAGCGTGAGCTTGAGCAACTGGCGGCGCATCAGCGGCATGTCGGCCAGCCGCTTGCCGAAGGCGCGGCGCTCGCGGGCGATGAACTGGCCCTCGGTCAGCGCGCGGCGCATCAGGCCGGCCGCCCGCACGCCGTTGGACAGCCGCGAGTTGTTGATCATGTCGGCCATCTGCACGAAGCCACGGCCCAGTTCGCCCACCAGGTGCGCGTGCGCGCCTTCCAGGCGGATTTCGCCGCTGGCCATCGAGCGCGTGCCCAGCTTGTCCTTGAGACGGATGATGCGGTAGTGGTTGGCGTTGCCATCGGCCAGCGTGCGCGGCAGCAGGAACAGCGACACGCCCTTGATGCCGTCCACGGCCGTGCCATCGGCCTCTTCGACGCGCGCCAGCACCATGGCCAGTGCGGCGTCGGGGTTGGAGCAGAACCACTTGTCGCCCACCAGGCGCCAGCCGCCTTCGGCGCTGTCGTCGCGGATCGCCCGCGTGGCCGTGGCTGCCACATCGGAGCCGGCGCCCTGTTCGGTCATGAACATCGCGCCCTGGTACAGGTCGTCGAACACCTGCGTGGTCAGGTTCGGCAGGAATCGGTCCACCAGCGCCGGCGCGCCGAACTTGCGCAGCGTGCGCGTCAGCGAATCGGTCATCGACAGCGGGCAGCACAGCCCGAATTCCGCCTGCACGAACAGATAGGTCAGCGCGTACTTGGCTGCCGGCGGCATCGGCTTGTCCCAGCCCAGCACCCCGCCACGATGCGACGCGGCGGCCAGGCCGAATTCCGAGAACGCCACGCGTTCCAGTTCGACATAGGCCGGATGCTTGTGGATGCGCTGGCCGTCCAGCCCCGTGCGCGTCCGGTGCGACAGCGTCGGCGGCTCGTGGTCGGCCACGTTGGCCAGTTCGTCGAGCACGCCGCCGGCCAGCGCGCCCATGCGCTCCAGATGCGGCAGCAGGTGATTGAACAGGTCGGCCGGCAGGTACAGCGGCAGCAGCGCCCGCAGGTCGGGGTCGGCCGTGAACAGGCTCGATCCATGGCGGTCGGGTACCGGATGGGCATCTGGCTGTGCGTCGGGCCGGGCATCTCGCGCGGGCTGCGATGCGGCGGGGCGGGTGGCGCTGGTCGGCATGCGGTGTCTCCGTGGCTCCCTGCCCTGCAGAACGGCGGGCGGGATGGTTTGGGATCCATTATTTGGTGGCCAACGATTCGCGTCCAATTCTAAAATTGGCTTGATCAATACAAAATTTGTATCGCCATGGAATTCCGCCACCTGCGTTACTTCCTCGTGCTGGCCGAGGAACTGCACTTCGGGCGCGCCGCCCGGCGCCTGTCGATTTCACAGCCGCCGCTGTCGCTCAATATCCAGCAGCTCGAGGCATCGGTGGGTGCCCGTCTGTTCGAGCGCGACAGTCGCGGCGTGCGCCTGACCGCCGCCGGCCGGGCATTTCAGGAATCGGCTATTGCCTTGCTGGCGCAGGCCGAATCGGCGCGGCTGCTGGCGCGCGAGATCGAGGCCGGCGCGGTGGGCCGGCTGCGGGTGGGCTTTGTCGGGTCGATGCTGTATCGCGGGTTGCCGCAGCGGCTGCAGGAATTCCAGCGCCGCTATCCGGGCATCCATGTGGCGCTGACCGAACTCAATTCGCAGGAACAGATCGACGCCCTGCTGCATGGCGAGCTCGATGCGGGCTTTGTCCACACCAGCCGGGTGCCCGATGAACTGGCGGCCACGCTGGCGCATGCCGAACCGTTCGTCTGCTGCATGCCGGCCGACCACCGGCTGACCGCCAGCGATACGGTGGCCCTGACCGACCTGCGCGGCGAGCCGTTTGTGCTGTTTTCGCGCAAGGCCTCGCCCGACTATTACAGCCGCATCTTCGACATGTGCGCGGCACATGGCTTCTATCCGCGCATCCGGCACGAGGTGCGCCACTGGTTGTCGGTGGTGTCGTTGGTGTCGCAGGGCATGGGGGTGGCCGTGGTGCCGGCAGCCATGGCGCGATCCGGCATGGCGGGGGCGGCGTTCCGGCCGCTGGCCGACGCCACGGTGCCCTCGGAGGTCTATTGCGTGTGGAAGCAGGCACCCGATCATCCCGCACGCGACCACTTCGTGGCCAACGTCAGGGCGGCTGCGCAGGCCGGCGTCTAGCTGGAGAACGCCGGCCCCCGGGGCAAAAGAAAAAGCCACCGGCCCAGGGGCCAGTGGCTATGAAGTACGCGTGGAACGGGGTGTTCAGCGTGCGTGAAGCTTAGGCCCGGGGCGTGCGCCGCACCAATACCGCAATTGTGTTATTCGAAGGCCAAATGGCGATTACGCCGCGGATTCGGGCACCCTTCGGGGTAATCCCTAGCATTAACCGGCATGGTTCACGTATCGCCCGGCGCCACGGCGCGCTGCACGGGCAGCGCGGCCGGATTGTCGGTCGGACTGACCACCGCATATAGATAGCGGCCATTGCGCCAGTACTGGGCCATCAGGTTGCCCTCAGTGCGCGACCCGTTACGCAGGCGCAGATCGCCTTGCGGCCGCACGTAGTAAACGATCGCCTGCATCTGCGGGTTCCGGTACAGGATCATCGCCGCGGGGCCTTGTTCGGTCGACATCAACCGGCCACCCACGGGATGAAACCCGTAGGCCGAAAAATCGGGCAGCGGGGCCGGCTGCACGAAATGGCGATTCAGCCATGACTGCAGTTCCCGCGCGTCGGCGGCCTTGCCATCGACCTTCACATCGACCTTCACATCGACCATCTGCGGCGTGGCGCTGACGGCGAACAGCCGATAGGCCGACATCGCATCGGCCATCGGCGGATAGCTCTGGCGCAGCGCGATCTCGCGCGACTGCCAGCCGCCCATGCCCCCTACGGCCAGCGCCATGACCAGCGACGCGGCGATGGTCGCGCGGTGCCGCATGCGGTCGCGCAGGCCGCGGCGGATGCGGAACGGATCGAGCCGGGCCGGCGTGTCGGCCGGGGGCGGCTCCATGCTGGCGCGCAGGCGTTGCATGTCGAGCCGGATCTCCTGCACTTCGCTCGCCAGGTCGGGGTGGCTGTCGATCAGTGCGTCGATCTGCTGTCGGCGCGCTTCGTCCAGTTCGCCATCGACGTAGGCGTGCAGTTCCGGTTCGGTGGGCATCAGGGTATTCATTTGAGCACCTGCAGGGGGGAATGGACGACCTTGCCGTCGGTGAGCTCGCGCAACGCCTTGCGCGCTCGCGAGATGCGAGACATCACGGTGCCGATGGGCACATCGAGCGCATCGGCGGCCTCCTGGTAGCTGAGCCCCTCCACCGTGACCAGCATCAGCAGCGCGCGCTGTTCGGCTGACAACTGGTTGAAGTTGTCCAGCGCCGAGCGGGTCAGCACCACATCTTCGGTGGAGGGGGCGCTGTCATCGTCACTGCCCACGCCGAACAGCGTCAGCAGGCCCGCGTACCGCCTGGCGCGGCGCTGGCCGTCGATGAACAGCCGGTAGAGGATCGAAAACAGCCAGGCGCGCAGGTCGCCGCCATCCTGGCGCGTCACACGGCGCGACAGCGCGCGTTCCAGGCACGCCTGCACCAGGTCGTCCGCGCTGGCCTCGTTGCGCGTCAGCGACACCGCAAAGCGGCGCAGCCTCGGGATCACTTCGCGCAGCGCATCGTCTGAGAAATCGTTGTCCATCGGTTGGGGGCGGCGGGGCGGCTGGAGAGAGTCGTTACACGGTAAACGTCCGGCAGGGCCGGATTATTCCGTCCCCATGACATACAGCTGACAACGGTGTGGCTTCAGCGCGCAAATGGCGCGGATGCTATACAATCGAGAACGATTTCTATTTACGTACCCAGCAGGATTTTCCCTGCCGCGCGGCGGCGATCCCGCCCTTGGACTGGAAGCATATGCGGTTGTCTGAACTGCCCCGGCGCACGGTCGCCATCGTGAAATCGGTGGACGATGCCACCCCTGGCGACCCCGTTGCGCGACGCCTGCGCGATCTTGGCTTCGTGCCCGGCGAATCCGTGCAGATTGTCACCTTCGGCCCGTTCGGCAAGGATCCGTTGGTCGCCCAGGTAGGCTACACGCGCTTTGCACTGCGCCGCTCGGAGGCTGACCGGATTGCCGTGGAGGTGGCCACCGCCACCGTGTCGCGCATCGCGCCGGCAGGCCAGGCCGATATGGCCACGACGGCCGGTACGACCGACGCTTCCGATTCCGACGCTCAGCGCATCGCCTGACGGCCCCGCGCGTCGCCTGACCCTATTCCATCATGTCAGTTGCCCAGAACGCCTCCGCCTTGCGCATCGCGCTGGTAGGCAACCCCAATTGCGGCAAGACCGCACTGTTCAACCGCCTCACCGGCAGCCGCCAGAAGGTGGCCAACTACGCCGGCGTGACCGTCGAGCGCAAGGAAGGCCAGTTCGTCTCGCCGGCCGGCCGCACCGTGCGCATCCTGGATCTGCCCGGCGCATACAGCCTGCATTCGGCCAGCCTGGACGAAGCCATCACGCGCGAGGTCTGCATGGGCCAGCGTGCCGGCGAGGTGCGCCCCGACCTGCTGGTGTCGGTGGTCGACGCCACCAACCTGCGCCTGCACCTGCGCTTCGTGCTGGAACTGCGCCGCCTGGGCCTGCCCATGGTGGTGGTGCTCAACATGAGCGATGCGGCGGCACGCCGCGGCATCGTGATCGACCGCGATGCGCTGTCGCGGGCGCTGGGTGTGCCCGTGGTGCAGACCGTGGCCGTCAAGCGCGACGGCGCCGCCGCGCTGGTGAAGCTGTTCGACGAGACGCTGCCCCCGGCGCCGCCCGCGCAGGCACTCGACAGCGTGTCCGAGCTCGATACCCACGCCGAGGTCAAGCGCCTGCTGGACGCCGCCGTGACGATGCCCACGCGCACCGCACGCTTCGACGACGCCGTGGACCGCGTGGTGCTGCACCCGGTGTTCGGCCTGGTGATCCTGGCCGTGCTGCTGTTCTTCATGTTCCAGGCCGTGTTCTCGTGGGCCGAGCCGATGATGGACGGCATCGAGGCCGGCGTGCATGTCTTTGGCGAATGGATTGGCGGCCTGATGCCCGACGGCATGCTGAAAAGCCTGCTGGTGGACGGCCTGATCGCCGGCCTGGGCAGCGTGATCGTGTTCCTGCCGCAGATCCTGATCCTGTTCCTGTTCATCCTGACGCTCGAGGAATCGGGCTACCTGCCGCGTGCCGCGTTCCTGCTGGACCGGCTGATGATGGGCGCGGGCCTGTCGGGCCGGTCGTTCATCCCGCTGCTGTCCAGCTTTGCCTGCGCGATTCCGGGCATCATGGCCACCCGCACGATCCAGGACCCGCGCGACCGGCTGACCACCATCCTGGTGGCGCCGCTGATGACCTGCTCGGCGCGCCTGCCGGTGTATGCGCTGCTGATCGGCGCATTCATTCCGCAACGCACCGTGGCCGGCCTGTTCAACCTGCAGGGCCTGGTGCTGTTCGTGCTGTACGTGGCCGGCATCGTCAGCGCGCTGCTGGTGGCCTACGTGCTGAAATGGTTCCGCCGCGACCGCACCGACCATCCGCTGCTGATGGAACTGCCGTCGTACCGCGTGCCGAATCCGCGCGATATCGGCATCGGCCTGTGGGAGCGCGCGCGCATCTTCCTGTCGCGCGTGGGCAAGGTGATCCTGACGCTGACCGTGCTGCTGTGGTTCCTGGCCACGTTCCCGTCGCCGCCCGAAGGCGCCACCATGCCGCCGATCGACTACAGCTTCGCCGGCATGATCGGCCGCGCGCTGGAGCATGTGTTTGCCCCGATCGGCTTCAACTGGCAGATCTGCATCGCGCTGGTACCGGGCCTGGCCGCGCGTGAAGTGGCCGTGGGTGCGCTGGCCACGGTGTACGCGCTGTCGGGCAGCGACGATGCCGTGGCGGTGCAGCTGGCGCCGATGATCGCGGCGCAATGGTCGCTGGCCACGGCGCTGTCGCTGCTGGCCTGGTATGTCTTCGCGCCACAGTGCATTTCCACGCTGGCGGTGATCCGTCGCGAGACCAACTCATGGAAGGTGATGGCGGCCTCGGCCGCCTACCTGGCCGGGCTGGCCTATCTCGCGTCGTTCATCACGTACCGCGTGGCCCTGGCTCTTACCTGACTGCGAGGAAACTGACGCGCTGCCTTCGAGTCCAACGGCCATGACGCTCTATCACGCCTTCGAAACCCTGATCGTCCCGCTGATCGTGCTGGGCTGCGCCATCCACGTGGCGGGCCGCTATATGCCGCGCACGCGCGAACGCGCGAAGGCAAGGCTGGCGGCGATGCTGGGCGGCGCGGCGGCCAGCGGCTGGCGCGGATGGCTGGCACGACGCCTGGCCCCGACCCAGGCCGCGGGGTGCGCCAGCGGCTGCGATACGAACAGCGGCTGCGGCACGTGCGACGCGAACACGTCCGGCGCCGGTTCCGGCGATACGGGCAGTACCGCTTCCGGCGGCAGCAACGAGCAGGTCATCCGCTTCGTACGCAAATCGTGATTAAGGCACCGGCCCGAGCGGCTCGGCAATGACAACGGCGATCCCTTGGGGTCGCCGTTTTGTTTTGGTGGGACCTGACTGGACCGCACGCAGAAACGGGTACGCTTTGCTGCGAACCCCGCTTGTTTGCTCCCCTCTCCCGCAGCGCGGGAGAGGGGCCGGGGGAGAGGGTCTGGAGGTTCAAATCCCGCCAATCCTTGTTGAAACGCCTGCCCTCTCCCCCACCCCTCTCCCATTCATGGGAGAGGGGAGCGCATAACCGGACGTCGGGGATCGCTACGCAGAAACGGGTACGCCCACCCAACGAAACAACGCGACGCCCCCCCGCCAGCAGGCATGCTTCGCGTCCACCCTGCCCTATTGCGCCACGCCCGGAATCGTCAGCGACACCGGCATGGCCTCGGTCCCGGCGGTACATGAGACGATCACCGTGAAGGGTCCCGAGCCGGTGGGCACCACCGACGCCAGGTTGCCCCCGTGCGGCACGATCGACACCGGACCGCTGCCCACCTGCCAGTTCCACGTACCGTTGCAACCCATGACGCCTTCGTCGATGCCACGGTGCAACAGGTGGGCGGAAACCGGTGCCCCGCCGTTCGGCACGACGAAGGGGCTCGGGCCGCTGTAGATCAGCCCCCACGTCGGCTGCTCGGTCACCAGCAGCTGGGCGCGCGGCTTGGCGGTGAGGGTCAGGCTGCCGGCCATTTCCTCCAGCACGCTTTGCAGCGGGGCGATGCCGGTCGGGCGGCTGGTGCTGACCGTGGTCACGCGCGTGGACGCGTTCGGCACCACCGCCAGCGACGGCGAGGTGGTCATGTACGTCCACAGCCCGGTGAAGTCGGCCGTGGCATCGCTTTCGTCATTGCGCAGCACGCGCGAATCGTAGGTCTGCGGGTAGCCATTCAGCACGTTCAGCGCGTTGATCTGCTTGCCGTACTGCGACAGCACCAGGCGATAGGTCGGCACGCTGGTCTTGAACACCGACACCAGGAAGGCGCCGGTCAGGGTATTGCCGTCGGGCGCGGTGACCTGCACCGTCACCACGGACTGCGCCGTGGTGTCGCTGGTGTTGACGCCGCGCAGTGTGCCCACGTTGGTGGAGCCGGTGGCCTGGACGGCCGTCGTGCTGCTGCGCCACGTCCAGCCGGTGGCGGCGCCCGAGCGGTCCGCGCCGTCGCTGTCGATCAGCGATGCGGTTACCGGCAGCACCTGGCCGTTGGTCATCGACAGCACCGGATACGGCAGCGCCAGGCTGTACGTACGCACGCCCGGTGCCACCACGGTGATCGTGGCGGTCGCCTGCGGGAGCGCGGTGGTGGTGCCATTGGCGCCGGCCACCGTCGCGGCCACGTTGACAGCCGTGGTGCCCACGCCCACACCTGTCACCACGGCGCTGCCGGGGAGGGTGCCGTTGGCTACCGCTGCCACGGAGCCGTTGCCGCTGGTCCAGACGAAGGTCGTGGCGCCCGTGACGTCGTTGCCGAGATCGTCGACGACCGATGCCGTCAGCGAGAGGGTGCTGCCCACGCCTACCTGTCCCGACGTACGGTTCATGACCAGCGTGTACGACTTGGCGACGGCCGTGCTGCCGCTTCCACCGTTGCCCCCCGCGCTGCCACCGGCATCGCCGCCGGTTCCCGCGGGTGCCGTCGCGCCGGTGCCCGAGCTACCGCCGCCACCGCCACAGGCCGCCAGCAGCATGGCGGTCGCCATGCACGCGATCCACCCCGTCCACGTACGTGTACGCATGATTGCCCCCTCTGTCGTTATCGATCCCGTTCCTGCTGCTGTCAGCCTAGGCGGGAAGTGGATGGCGATGTACCGGCCAGAGGACTGAGCGCCAACCCACATATCGGGTGGAATTCATCCGTTCGGGGTAAGGCTTTGACGTGCGGTGCCTCGCATTCCAGGCCGAATCAGACCTGTCAGACAATACGCCGACGGTTGACGCTGCGGCCCGTTTTGCACTACCCTCATCCTGCTCGTCCGCGCCAGAGGGCGCGACGATATCCTTCTCGCACGATGCCAGCCAACACCTTCAACCTCCGCCACGCCGCAGATGCCTCGCGCATCGGTGCCGCCGTGCGCGCGCGTGTTGCGGGTTCGCTGGCCGCCCTGACGTCGTGCCGCGCCCTGCTGGGCGCTTCCTCGCTACTGCTAGGCCTACCGATCGGTTGCCGGGCCTAGCGCCCCGTGGCAGTTCGGCAGCCTTTCGCCACCCTTTTTCCGTTTTCTGTTTTCCCGTTCACACGAAGCCCTCGTACCGCGAGCCGCTTCCTGATACTTCCTTAGCGAGGAAGGAGATACCCATGCCCATGTTGCGCAACCCCGCCGCCAAGTACCGTCCCGCCACCGTTGTCGATTTGCCCGACCGCGCGTGGCCATCGCGCCAGATCACCCGCGCACCGCGCTGGATGAGCACCGATCTGCGCGACGGCAACCAGGCGCTGATCGAGCCGATGAACAGCGCCCGCAAGCTGCGCTTCTTCGAACAGCTGGTGAAGGTCGGTCTCAAGGAAATCGAGGTCGCGTTCCCGTCTGCATCGCAGACCGATTTCGATTTTGTCCGCATGCTGATCGAGGAAGACCGCATTCCGGACGACGTCACCATCGTGGTGCTGACCCAGGCGCGCGATGACCTGATCCGCCGCACCGTGGAATCGGTGCGCGGCGCCAAACGCGCCACCGTGCACCTGTACAACCCGATCGCCCCCGCCTGGCGGCGCATCGTGTTCAATGCGTCGCGCGACGAGATCAAGGAGGTGGCCGTGTCCGGCACGCGCCTGATCCGCGCGCTGACCGATGCCATGCCGGAAACGGCCTGGTCGTACGAATACTCGCCGGAGACCTTCAGCCTGGCCGAGCTCGATTTCTCACTGGAAGTATCTGACGCGGTGTCGGCCGTCTGGCAACCGGATGCCACGCGTCCGATGATCCTGAACCTGCCGACCACGGTGGAATGCAGCACGCCGAACATCTTTGCCGACCAGATCGAATGGATGCACCGGCATCTGGCGCGACGCGAACACATCGTGCTGTCCGTCCATCCGCATAACGACCGCGGCACCGCCGTGGCCGCCGCCGAACTGGCCGTGATGGCCGGCGCCGACCGCGTGGAAGGCTGCCTCTTTGGCAACGGCGAACGCACCGGCAACGTCGATCTGGTCACGCTGGCGCTGAATCTTTACACCCAGGGCGTAGACCCCGAACTCGATTTTTCCGATATCGACGAAGTGCGCCAGTGCGTGGAACACTGCAACCAGCTGCCCGTGCACCCGCGCCATCCGTACGTGGGCGACCTGGTCTTCACGGCCTTTTCCGGCTCTCACCAGGACGCCATCCGCAAGGGCTTTGCGCAGCAGAAGGCTGACGCCATCTGGGAAGTGCCCTACCTGCCAATCGACCCCGCCGACCTGGGCCGCAGCTACGACGCGGTGATCCGCGTGAACAGCCAGTCGGGCAAGGGCGGCATGGCGTACCTGCTGGAGCAGGCCCATGGCATCTTCATGCCGCGCCGCCTGCAGATCGAGTTCAGCCGCGCGGTGCAGGGGATGACCGACGAGACCGGGCTCGAAGCCAGCGCAGAGGACCTCTACGCGCTGTTCCGCCGCGAGTACCTCGACGTAGAGGCGCCGCTGCGCTATGTGTCGCACCGCATGGTGTCGACCCGCGACAACGCCGTGGAAATCGAGATGGAAGTGACACGCGACGGGCAGTCCGTGCGGGTGCGCGGTGCGGGCAACGGGCCCATCGACGCCACCGTCGATGCGTTCTCACGCGGCCTGGGCATTGCCGTGCGGGTGATGGACTATCACGAGCACGCCATGACCACCGGTGCCGATGCCAATGCGGCCTGCTATGTGGAAGTACGAGTTGGCGATTCGCCGACGGGCTTTGGCGCCGGCGTGGACGCCAGCATCGTCACGGCATCGCTGAAGGCCATGGTGTCGGGTGTCAACCGGCATCTGCAGGCCCAGGGTCAGGATCAGGACCAGGCCGAGGCGGCGTGATCCGCGGCTTGCGCTGATCGTCCGATCTGGCTGAAAAACGGTGTGCCCTGCCCCCACAGGGCACACCTGAAAAGACGTCCTGGCGGACGCCCACGACATGCGCGGTGCACAACCACGAGCCCACAGCGTACGGGCCGCAACGCGCGGGCGCCACGAATAAATCCGCATGTCCATAGAAGCATTCACCGCGTGTCGCAAGCCCCTGCAGGGCTGCGCCACCGCCGGTGTCGCGCATTGACGACGCAGTTCCATCCAATTTGCGTGGGCTGCACTTCACTTGTCCTGCATCAAGGTTTGGGGGCCTCGCTCAAGACACACTGGTCGCACTTTTTCGATGTTTTGTGCCTGACCAACATGACCACTGCAACTTCTCCCCGCCGCAAGACCCTTGTTTCCTCGATCTGCCTGGCGCTCGCCGCCACCTTCGGCACCATTTCCGCGCCGGCCATCGCCGCCGACGAAGCGCAGGGCAACTGGATGGTCCGCCTGCGCGGCACCTATCTGGACATGGCCAACAAGTCGGATCCCGTGGGCGGGGTGGGTGCATCGGATCGCATCCACGTCAACAACAAATGGATCCCGGAAGTCGATATCACCTACTTCATCGTCCCGCATATCGCGGCCGAACTGGTACTGACCATTCCGCAGAAGCAGGACGTGAGCCTTGACGGCACGAAGATCGGCACGTTCAAGCACCTGCCGCCGAGCATCCTGCTGCAGTACCACTTCCTGCCGAACGGCACGTTCCGCCCGTACGTCGGGGCCGGCGTGAACGCGACGCGCATCTATGGCGCCGATCTGGCCGGTGGCACGCTGGGTCTGGACAAGTGGAGCGTGGGTCCGGCCCTGCAGATCGGCATGGACTACAGGCTCACCAAGAACTGGTTCCTGAACGTGGACGCCAAGAAGGTCTGGATTTCCAGCAACGTCTACGCCAATGGTGTCAAGGTGTCGACCGTCAGCCTCGACCCGTGGCTGTTCAGCGCCGGCGTGGGCTATCGCTTCTGATGGGTCTACGAAATTAAGGTTTTTCCGAGACTTTCCACTTTGTCTCCTCGAGGGAAGGCCGCCTAACCGACGTCCTTCCCGCCTCACTGCGCGCGGCAACGCCGCGCGCTTTTTTATTTCTGTTTCCCGTCGAAGGGCGTGAGGCGAGCCATGAGCCCCGGACTCCGGACTCCTGGCGTTAGCGGAACGCCGGTTCGTCGAAGCTGCGCAACTTGCGCGAGTGCAGTTCCTCGACGCCGTTCTCGCGCAGGATGCGGATCGCTTCCAGGCCGATCGTCATGTGCTGGCTGACGCGCTGGCGGTAGAACGCGTTGGCCATGCCGCGCAGTTTCAACTCGCCATGCAGGGGCTTGTCGGATACGCACAGCAACGTGCCATAGGGTACGCGCAGGCGGAAGCCATTGGCCGCCACGGCCGCGCTTTCCATGTCGATCGCGATCGCGCGCGACTGGTTGAAGCGCGCGTACAGCGCCTTCGACTTCAGCTCCCAGTTGCGGTCGTCGGTCGATACCACCGTGCCGGTGCGCATGCGCGTCTTCATCTCGGTGCCGGACAAACCCGTCACGCGGGCCACCGCTTCCTGCAGCGCCACCTGGATTTCGGCGATCGGGGGCACCGGCACCCACGGCGGCAGGTCGTGGTCCAGCACATGATCGTCGCGCACGTAGGCGTGCGCCAGCACGTAATCGCCCAGTTGCTGCGAGCGGCGCAGTCCGCCGCAGTGGCCCACCATCAGCCAGCAATGCGGCCGCAACACGGCCAGGTGGTCGGTCATGGTCTTGGCGTTCGACGGCCCCACGCCGATGTTCACCAGCGTCACGCCGAGCCCGTCCTCGCGCACCAGGTGATAGGCCGGCATCTGCGGCAGCGCCTTCGGGCGCGACGCGTCGTCAGGTTCCACGCCGCCCAGGTCCTGCACCACATCGCCCGGCTCGACAAACCGCACATAGCCGTCGCCACCGTCACCAGACATCAGGTTGCGCCCCAATGTCACGAACTCGTCGACATATCGCTGATAGTTCGTGAACAGCACGAACCGCTGGAAGTGATGCGGCGCCGTGCCCGTGTAGTGGTAGAGCCGCTGCAGCGCCAGGTCCACGCGTTCGGCCGGGAACAGCGACAACGGCCAGGCTTCGCCCGGTGTGGGCTCGTAGGTGCCGTTGGCAATCGAATCGTCGATGCGGCTCAGCTCGGGCAGCACGAACGAGGCTTCCAGTTCACGGGCCTGGGTGTAGCTGATGTCGGTGGTCGATGCCTCGATCACGAACGGCAGCGGAATCGGCCGGCGCGACAGGCCCACCACCACCGGCACGCGGTGATAGCGCATCAGCCGTTCGATCTGGTCGCGGTAGTAGTCGCACAGCAGATCCGGCCGCGTGACCGTGGTGCCGTACACCCCGGGGTAGGCCACCGTGCCCCACGACGGGCGGCTGTCGGTGACCATGGTTTCCAGGTTGACGGAGATGCCGAGATACGGGTAGCACGCGTGGGCCGCCGATGGCAGCGGCTTGCCCTTGGCAAACGCGTCGAAGCGCGCACGCACGGCCGCCACGGAGCTGTCGTAGATCTCGCGGATACGCGCCATGGCGCTATCGGCATTGCTGAACTCGGCCAGCTGATCGGCCGGGTGTGCGGAGGAGAAGATGGGGGCGTTCATGGCAGCCATCATACCGCCAGCTTCCGGCGCGCGACAGGCCGTTGCGCGCCGCGCATCGGGACGCGCCCCTGCGTGCGGACGGTCGCATTTTGCGGACAAAGTTGTTTGACGCCGCCGCATCGGCTTCGCTACACTCTGCGCCGAAATGCGCGACAAATTGTCGCGACATATCGCGCGAAAACGCGGCGCAGCCGCTCTGCGCCCCCCACTTCTGGAGGGTCTGCATGCATGCGCTCCGGAATCACGCAGGAGGAATTGTCGATGGAAATCCGTAATCCGTTGCCCGCAGAGGTGGAGGCGGCCCGGCTGCTGCTGGCTGCCAACGGTTGGGAACAACGGGTCGGCAATCCCGAGCGGTTCGCGCAACTGATCGCCAACTCCCAACGCGTGGCGGTGGCGGTGGAAAACGGCGAGGTCATCGGCTTCGCCCGAGCACTCTGCGACGATATCTCCAACGGATACATCTCGGTGGTCGCCGTGGCGCCACAGCATCGCCGCCGCGGCATCGGCCGCGCTTTGCTGCGCCACGTGATGGGCAACGACCCGGACATCACCTGGGTCCTGCGCGCGGCGCGCTCCTCGGAAGCCGCATTCTTCGGCCAGCTGGGCTTCACGCCATCGATGGTCGCCATGGAGTGGCGCCGGCGCTAACGCGCTGCCCGTCGCCCCCCACCCGCGCCGGCCAGCTACGGCCGGTCCAGACTACGGCTGGTCCATCGCACGGCGAAACTCTTCGGCAGTCCCCATCTGGCGGAACAGCTTGCCACCGGGCGCGAACCGGTCGGCGCTGGATAGCCCGCCAACCACCACTGGATCGAACCCCGCGTCGCGCACCAGCCCGGCCGCCACGGACAGCGCCTCGGCGTCGTTGCCGGCCATCGGCACCGCCATCAGCGGCGGCTTGCGGTGGCTTTCGCGCGTGAATTCCGCCGCCCCCGTGAAATTGAACACGCGCACGATGCGCGCACCGGCCAGGTATTTAGCCGTGGTGGCGCCAATGCCGTTGGCCTTGACTTCGTCCACGATGGCGCCGTCGCGCGCCGCCACGGCGTTGGTGGCGTCCAGCACGATCTTGCCCTGCCAACGGTTCTGCTGGCCCACATCCGGCACCGCACCGTAGGGCACGGCCAGCAGGATCACGTCTGCAAATGCCACGGCCTGGGCGACGGTACCGGCCCGGGCCAGCGGCCCGAGCGAATCGGTCAGGGCCTTCAGTTCCTCGGGATGGCGCGACGCGAACATGACCGGGTGTCCCGCCTTCACCAGCAGGCTGCCCACCGCGCTGCCCAGCCGGCCCGAGCCGACCACGCCAATCTTCGATTTCGCCTTGCCCTGCATCGGCTGCGCCAAGGCGCGCCAGGCCGGCGTCGCCAGCAGCAAGGACCACCCGCCGGCGATCACAAGCCTGCGCCGCCCCCGCGACATTCGTTCGAGTCCATGCGCCATCGGCCGCCCTCCGTAGTGTCCCGCTCCGATCACTCTAGGCGAATCCCCAAGAAAAATCCGGGGATGCCGTGACGCCAGGCAGTCAGGGGTACTTTAGCCCTGGTTCATCGTCTGTCGCGCGGATATGTGATGCATACGCCGCACATTTCAAGCTTGCTCCACGCTCGCCTGCCGGCGGGCGCCAAGCTGGCTTAGCAGCTGCGCCATTTGCCGGGCACTCCGAAGCCTAAGGTGAACACCCAGCCCCGGAGACAGGGCTGGGGTGTTTTGCCTGGGGCATCGCCCGGGGGCAATGCGCGACCGATCAGTTGGCCACGATGCCCGACGTTTCGGCCGACAAGGTATCCACGCGCAGCAGCGGCAAGCCGCTCAGCTTGACCGGGCCCAGGCCGGGCGCCAGCCAGACAGTCGCCTCAAGGTTGGGAAAGTCGCTCCCCGGCTCACGGTCGTACCGGATCTTGACCTTGCACGTGTTGGCGTAGGACTTGCCCATCGCGGCCACGTCTTCGCGTCCGATGTATTGCACCGTCAACTGGACCTTCCGATCAACGCCACGGGTAAACGCCGGCTGCGGATCGGTGGCCAACGCGGACTCCCGCTCCTCCGCCATGGTCACGGTGCGCGTCTCGTTGGGCTGCATGCCCAGCAGCGACAGCCTGGCCGGCTTGCCCGCGGCATCCTCATACGTAAAGCGCCGATACTTGACCCACGGCCCATCAGGATAGCCACGGTGCCCGAACTCGGTCACGCCGAGCGGAAACAGCACGGTTTCCGGATCCAGATAGATGCGGAAGTTGGACGATACGGCGTGGAACAGCGTGCCGCTGGCCTGAACGTCGATGGTATCGAGGCGCTTGCCATCGAACGTGGTCTGGCCGATGTGCTTGCCTTCGAACGTCACGACCTCCGTCACCGGACCGGCATTTGCCGAGACAGTCATCTTCTTGCCATTTGTCATCGGCGTCAGGCAAGGCGCGTCGAGCGGCGCCATCGCGTTTGCAGTGGAACCGGCTGTGGCGCCGGTGGTGCCGGCGCTGTTCGTGCTTTCCCCGTCCGAGCCGCCACAGGCGGCGATGACGGCGGCGGATGCCAACAGCGTAAATGCGAGCGTCTTCTTCATGGATATTTGACCCCTTGCGGGCATTGAGAGAGCGGGCAGTCTGTGCTGCCCTGGGTTGGGAAATCGAAGGCTAAGTGAGATGGTCTGTTGGAATGCTGGACGGCGCAGGTCGCCTAATACTGATAAACCACCTGCATTCCTGCCGTCACCCCGGCGGTATTGAATGGCTCCGGCTTGTACACGGGCGTGCCCAGGAACACGTCATACGAGACGCCGCCGAACCGTTGCGCGCCCAGGCCGCCGCGCATGCCGATCACCGCGCCGGCCAGTTGCGTGCCGACCAGTGCCTGGGTCGATGGTCCGTACACGCGGCCATAATCGAGACCGACGTAAAGCGCCTGGCCGCTGGTCCCTAGCGGCGCCTGCAGTTCATTGCGCCAATAGAATCCACGCTCGCCGGCAAGCTGGCTCTCGCCATCCCTTACGGTATATCGGCTGCCAATCGTCAAGTCATCCACGTAATAGAGCCGGTCATTGGTGAATTGCCCCCGGATCGTCGTGACGTAGCGGAATGGCTGTTCTGCGACTTTGAAAGGCACCGAGAGATTGGCGTCGAGCACCATCATCCGGTAACGCCAGGTCGGGCCATCGAACGACGCCAGCGTGTCGTCCTGCGCCCCGAAGGCGCCAATGCCCTGACGGAATGACAGCGTGGCGTCGAGCTGCGACGGACCGAAGTAATGGCGGTCCGTCACCCCGACTTCGAGGATGGTGTTATTTCGGCGTTGCTGCGGAATTTCGGTGTCATCGATATAGCTCGTGCCGAACCGGCGCGTCAGTCGCACCTGCATGCCCAACACATCGTTCTGACTGCGGCGCAGCACCCGATGCAGCTTCAGATCGACGTTCTCCGATTTTCCGCTCGACACGAACGTCGTATTGACGCCAGCAATCTGCTGGAAGTAGTTGCTGCTGTAAGCCGACAGCGTGGCCGTCCAGTAGCCCCACGGCATCGAATAAAAGCCATTCCAGCCGCGCGTGCCGTGTTCCTTGTTGCTGAACAGCAGATCCTGGTTGTAGCCGATGTTGAACATGTCGCTGAGGCCTAGCGGATTGTCGATGCCGACGCTCACATTGCCTTGCCAATTGCCGGTGGAACGCGAGCCCGAATTATCGACGGAGGCTACCAGCGTCCACGGCTTGCCGCGTTTGACGGCGATCACGACATCGCTACGCCCGGGCGTGGAAGTCGGCACAATTTGCATATCGACATCCTGGCTGGCCACACGCTTCATCTGCTCCAGGCCCTGCTCCAGATCACGCAGATTCAACAGTTCGCCGGGGGCGGTGGGGAAAGCCGATTTCCAGGTGCCCCAGAGTTCTGGGTCGCTGAAGCGGATGTCGCCGATCACACCCGGGATCAGGGCCAGCTTCAGCGTGCCCGACGACAAATCCTGCTCTGGCACCAGCACGCGCGTCGTGACATAGCCCCGGGACAGGATCGTTTGCGAAAGCCCCTTGACCAGCGTTTCCACACCCTGCTTGCCAACACATTCGCCTTGATAGTGCGCAAGCCACTGTTGCGCAAAGGCAAACGGGTCCATCGGCAAGGCCGAGGCGCCAGCGGTTTGCAGGTCGGCCGGCAAGTCCTTGGGGACTTCGAGAACGAAGCGTTCCGATATGGAAGCATGGGTCGTCCTTGGGCAACGCTGGAAACTCGGCACGGGCTGTCGCTTCAGCGCGCACGGCTGGCGCTGCGACGACAGCAGCCCGTTCCCGTGCCTCCTGCTGCTGGCGGGTGCGTTGGTCTTGTTCTGCGTTGGTTAGGGCGGCAGCCTGGCCGGAAGGTGGCGGGACCTGCGCCATCACGGACGACGGCAGCCCCGAAAGGCCGACCGCGAGTGACGCGACAGCAACAATGTGCGGCAGTTTGAAAGACATCGGCGTAACAAGGGCCAGACGGGGCTTTCGCGCCCGTCGAAGCACTGCGAATAATCTGGATTGGTGTTACTCGACCGGCGCGGGCGCGGGCTCGGCCGCCGGCTCGGCGGCGGGAGTATGCAGGGGTGCGGTCGCCGGGTCGGCGGCGAGCGTCTCTGCCGACGACGCATCCTTCGGCGGGCCCTCGTCCTTCACGACATAGGACGGGTCACGCACCCACCGGGCCATATCCTTGGCAATCACGATCGCGCTGCGATCCAGGATCGAACAGGTGCCCTTGAATGCGCCCCAGAATCCGCCGATAGACCAGCGATTTACCTTCGTATTCCGGACGACCTTGCCATCCTCGAGCAACTCGGCATTGACGGTGATGGCCTTCGGCCCCGTCCACGCACCGCCGCCAATGCCGAGCACATGGGAAATCTGAAGCCGTAGAACTTGCGACCCGCTGGTATCGGCGCCCACCGCTACCGTGCCGGGGCCGCCTTTGTTGCGCTTGCGGAGGACGTCTCCCACCCGGGTGGCCAGCATGTCTTCGATATGGCATTCGTTTTTGACCTGCTGGACGACCTCGGAGCCGGGAGCGTAGGTTACCGGGGTTTCCAGGACGACGGCTTGCGTGGCCGCCATGGCGGTGGCGCTAGACAGGGATAGGGCTGCAAAAAGGGGGAACTTCATGTTGACGTCAGATGACTGATATGTCCGGCGAATGCATATGTGTGAACGATCAGGTTCGCACCAGAATCCGATTACTTGATCCCAGCGCGCAACCGGTCACTTTGGAAAACACGTTATTAGCGTTTAATCGAGTCCATAGTGGAGCGGCCGCTTAACCGATCGACACCCTAAGAATTTTCTTCGGAGTCCCGATTAGGGGTGACTGAAAACGAGTGCCCGCATACTCTACAACTCTTCGGAGATAAATCAACGTACGGTATCGGATACCCCCGAGGTATCGACTTGCAGAATGGGCAACGATACAGTAAGCCGATCAGCAGCAGCACAACAACGAAGACAACAACATGGACTGCCGCAAGATATTCATACGATTTTGGTAAAAGCTTGAACAACGGAAGACCGAGAAATCCCAAAATCATAATTCCAATTATGGAGTATCTGACTTGCAGTGAATCGGTTTTTTGGAATATTGTTCCCTATCATTCATTTTCTCTTAGAGCCCAAATTCGATTATATTTGCCGCTTCGGCTCCGGCAACTCCTGTATTTTGAGCGAGAGAGCTCTTCGATCCCTCTCGCCAAAAAAGCCATCAATTCCGTCAGATTGAAGTTCCATGCCCCTCCATCGCAAGCGGGATAAATTTCTATTTCATAATCCTTGCCACGCTCCCTTGAAATCTCCGCAACTTGCCGGTCGTCGCTCCAAATCTCAAAAACAATGCTCTCGCGATCGGGGGGGCTTGAGATGATTGCATGTAAATTGCTCATTTTTTCTGAGGCTCCAAAAATGTAATGAATTTTCCAGGGCCGTACCGAATCCCTCGACCGTCGGGAGCTATAAGTCAAAAATCTTACAAACCCGCCCACTATCACTTCCAGTTACCGTCGTTTCCGGGATTTTTTGTGGGCCGGTGTCATCGATAGATACGAGTAACCCGTCATCGAAACTTACCGCACCAAGGTAAGATCGATCATGGTTTTACTCCGGGCATCTTGTTCCCCCACGAGTGTGTACTCGGACCATCAGGGCAACGAATCACTGTACCTTCTGACAGCCTCCGATATAACTCCCTGAAATTCACCACGATTCAGAATAAACTCCTTAACTCCGGAATTACTTTTCTCGTTGCAGAGAATTATCTTCGCCTCCTTATCACACTCAACAAGAAATGCCCTATAACCATCATCCAATAGAGAACCCACTGTTATCAGATGTTTATAGTCACTCTTATTATCCCCGGAATCAATGTCCGGAAACGCCATCTTTACAAGCTTCTCATACGCGCGAGCCACCGGCAATCTATACATATCTGGATCTTCGACATCTTCACTCATGCAATTCATGATGGAAAGCATATGGATGTCAGTATTGAGGGTGCAGTTTAGTGACCAGACCGGATTTCCCCCAATAAAATAAGCGATACATCCGTTATCAAAGCGCTCATTTGACCACAAATCAACCGCATCGAACCATATAGCGAATCTATCTGGATTTCCCACTAGCATGATTTCTTGCTTCCAATAGCCTCATGAAGCTTGCGGTGGCTGCTCTCCTCGCTCTGCGCGATGTAATGCCCGCGACTCCTTGACGAGCTGATAATTGATACTCGTAAAAATCGTCAGCATTACAGGCATTCCCGCAGGTATTGGCTTCCACCCAGCCCCCTTTGCTAATGAGAATGCGAGTATCACTGCAGGCAGCCCCAAGAGAGCGGCCACCGCACGCAACGCCGCTTGTAACCGAATGTAAGCATCCAAAAACGGCTCGCAGGGTAAACCATGAATGAAAGTGATGGATACCCCCCTTCTTGCCTAGGCGCTTTACCTTTCCGATCACAAATCTGTTACGCCTGCAATCCCGCCGCCCGGAATGCCGCGCCGGTCAAGGGAGGGAGAGAGACGATCTCGCAGAATCGCCAGAACCGAGTATCGGAAGTGCCTGATATAAGACTTTTTTAATTCTGATTTCGGTGATGTGCGGGGACAACGGAGTGCAACGGTCCTGCGACAGGCGTACCCGTTTCTGCGGAGGCGGCCACTCGTATCCCGGTGCGGATGGGGTGAGGCAGATGTGAGGGCAGGCTGGCTGGGCTGGCCTGCGTGGCCGTCCCGGCCCCTTCGTCCGCCTGGGCGGCAGGGACGGACGGAGCGCGGGAGGAAGGGGGCTGGGGCTTCGGGCTTATTCGGGCTGGATATTGGCCGCCTTGATGATGCGGCCCCACTTGTCGGATTCCTGGGTCTGGAACTTGGCCAGTTCGGCCGGCGTGCTGGTGAACACTTCGGTGCCGGTCGACTTGTAGAAGTTCGATGCCGTATCGCTCTTCGCGGCCTTGACCAGCATCTGGTTCAGCTTCGTGACCACTGCGGGCGGCGTGCCGGCCGGGGCATAGGCAGCGAACCAGTAGCTCATCTCGTAGCCCTTCACGCCGGCTTCGTCGATGGTGGGCACGTCCGGCGCCAGCGGCGAGCGGGCCTTGCCCGACACGCCCAGTGCGCGGAGCTTGCCGGTCTTGACCTGCGGCAGGCCCGTGGCGGTGTCCGTGATCATCATCTGGATCTGGTTGCCCAGCAGGTCGGTGATGGCCAGCGGATTGCTCTTGTACGGTACGTGCAGCAGCTGCACATGGGCCATCTGCTGGAACAGCTCTCCGGCGATGCGCGACGACGAACTGCCGCTGCCGAAGCTGAGCTTGCCCGGTTCTTTTTTGGCCAGCGCGATGAACTCGCCCACGGTCTTGGCCGGCACCTGCGGGTTGACCACCATGATCTGGCCGCCGCGGCCCAGCGCCGACACCGGCGCGTAGTCCTTCACCGGGTCATAGGGCAGCTTCTTGAACAGGTGTTCGTTGGCGGCGTGGGTCGTGTTCGTGGTGATCAGTACCGTGTAGCCGTCCGGCGCGGCCTTGGCCACGTCGGAGGCGGCAATGAAGCCGTTGGCGCCGGGCTTGTTGTCCACCACCACGGTGGCCTTGCTGTCCACCGTCATGGCCTGTCCGATGGCCCGCGCAAGCTGGTCGGTGGCGCTGCCGGCCGCGAACGGCACGACAAAGCGGATCGGCTTGTCCGGGAAATCCGCCCATGCGCTGCCAGCGGGCAAGGCCAGGCACGCGAACGTGGCGATAGCGGCGGCAACGGCCTGCGGCCTGCGAATTCCGTACATCTGTGTCTCCTCGAATCGTTTTGACATATGGGACGGCTCGGCACTCATGCGGCGCCGCCGGCGAGCCGCGGCGGCAAGGGGATCGGCAAACCCAGCAGCAGAAAGGCCAGCGCCTTGCCGTGGGTATCGAGATTCAGTGCATCGTTGACGCCGCCGTCCAGCACGCCGTCGATCACGAAGTTCATGGCCTGGATGGACGGCACGACGTGTCGCTTCACGGCCCGGGGCTGGCGCGCGGCAAACAGCGTGCGCACGGCGTCTTCGGTGACATGGGCCACCAGGTGGTCAAAATCGCGTGCGTCGTAGGCAATCACGCTGATGTTGGAACGGTCGCCCTTGTCGCCGGTACGGCCATGGGCGAACTGGTAGAGCGGCGCTTGCTGGGTTGCGGTCATGGCGGGCTCCGGTCAGGCAGTCACGAACGAATGGGACGCCGCCACGGCCTGGCGCGGCACAAGGCACGACGTGGCATTCAGGCGCGTCCGTAGCGCGGTGCGGACGCCGCCACCGCCGGCCGGTCCGCAGGTATAGAGCGCGTTGACTTCGCGCAGCAGGGCCTGCGCCACGGCCTTGTCCTCGTGCGCCAGCGCAGCGCGCATGCGCACGTCGCGGGCTTCGGCCTCGCCGGGCTGTGGCGCGGCCAGCATGGTGCCGGCATCGTCGCCAAACACGCTCAGCACGCCGATCAGGTCGAAGCGGATCGGCACATCGAACCCCAGCCCCTGCATGCGCTTGCGCACGATGTCGGCGGCCAGGCGCGCCCGGGCGGCGGCATTGGGGCCCGCGTAGGAAATCTCGCCTTCGGCAAACCAGCCGCCCAGGTGAAACAGATTGGCCTTCAGTTCCGCCGGCCGCGCATGGCCGCGGATATTGCGCACGGCCACGCGGTCGGGGCCGATCTGCTCGACGGTGACCTGGCCGATATCGGCCACCACATCGGGCGTCAGGTAGGCACACGGGTCGTGCACTTCGTACAGCAGTTGTTCCTTGACCGTCCGCAGGTCCACGCAGCCGCCCGTGTTGGCCGCCTTGAAGATCTCGATGCCGCCGTCGGCGTCGAGGCGGGCAATCGGGAAGCCCACGTCGTGGACGTCGGGCACATCCTTCATGCCGGGGTCGGCAAAGTAACCGCCGCTGACCTGCGCGCCGCACTCCAGCAGATGGCCGGCCATGGTGGCGGCGGCCAGGCGGGTCCAGTCGTCCCAGGCCCAGCCGAAATGGGCCATTGCCGGGCCCACGGCCAATGCGGGGTCGGCCACGCGGCCGCATACCACCACCTGTGCGCCGTCGCGCAGCGCGTCGGCAATGCCCTGGGCGCCGATATAGGCGTTGGCGCAAACGAAGCGCGCTTCGGGAAACGCGTCGCCGACGATGCCGCGCAGCATGGCGCGGCCGGCGTCATGCGACAGGTCGTCGCCCTCCACCACCGCCACGCGCGGGGCGGCCAGCCCCAGTTCGGCAGCCAGCGCCAGGATACGGCGGGCGGCGGCGCGCGGATTGGCGGCCCCGAAATTGCCGATGATCGGGATGCGGTTGGCCAGGCAAAGTCCCAGCACAGGCGTCAGCAGGTGGTCCAGCAACGGCTCGTAGCCGTGCTCGGGGTTGTCGCGGCGTGCCAGTTGGGCCAGGGCCAGCGTGCGCTCGGCCAGCGTTTCGAAAATCAGCGCCGCCGGGCCGCCGGCGGCGATCAGCGTACGCACCACCGGCAGGGCGGCGTCGGTACGGTCGCCGGAGAATCCGGCCCCGGACCCGATCAGCAGGGGAGCAGTCATGGGCGTTGGCAACGTCTGGAGGAATGACTCTTCGGCAATGGGTGCTGGCCAGACCGGCCACGGTGGCCGGGTTGGCAGCGGTCTCATTCTAGGGCCGGGTTCTGCCACGCGAAAACGGATTATTTGGATTAATCTATCGACTTCCTGGATGAATCCGCCGCACTATCCCGCCATGCTGTCGAATCTCTCGGTCAAGCACCTGCGCGCCTTCGTGGCGCTGGCCACGCATCGTAATTTCACCCGGGCGGCGCAGGCCTGCCATCTGTCTCAATCTGCCTTCAGCACACTGATCCAGACGCTGGAAGACCAGGCCGGCAGCCGGCTGTTCGAGCGCACCACGCGGCACGTGGACCTCAGTGCCGACGGCAAGCGGTTCGAGGAAGTGGCGCGCCGCCTGCTGGCGGACTTCGAGAGCGCGTTCGAAGACCTGCGCGACCACGCGGAACGCCGCAAGGGGCGCGTGGCCATTGCCGCGCTGCCCTCGCTGGCCGGCGGCGACCTGCCGCCGCTGCTGGCGGACTTTCATCGGCGCTATCCGGGCATCTCGCTGGAGCTGTACGACCAGCTGGCCGATGGCTGCATCGACATGGTGCGACGCGGGCAGGCCGACTTCGCGCTGGCGCCGGCCCCGGCGCAGGACGCCGACCTGCGCGTGGAATCGCTGGTCCATGACACCTTCCACCTGGTGTGTCCTGCCGACCATCCGCTGGCCACCAGGCGGCGCATCGCCCCCCAGACGCTGGCCGGGCTGCCGTTCATCCAGCTGTCGCGGACCAGCAGTGTGCGGCAGCACCTGGACGCCGCCATGCATCCGCTGAAGCTGCACGGGGTGATGGAGGTGGAGCACCTGGCCACGGTGGCCGCGCTGGTCCAGGCGGGCCTGGGCGTATCGGTGGTGCCGGCGCTGGCGCTGTTCCAGTTCCGGCGCGAGGGGTTGGCCATCCGGCCGATGCAGATGCCCGCGCTGGTGCGCGAGATCTGCCTGGTGCGGCTCAGGGAGCGAAGCGATTCGGCCGCCTCGGCGGCCATGATCGACTGCCTGCGCGCCCACTATGGCGCGAGCAAGCGGATCTGAATCGTCCGGGAGACCGGCGGCTTGCCGACGTCAGAAGTGGCCGAGGTAGCCGCCATCGACGGCCAGCACCTGGCCGGTGACGTAAGACGCCGCGGGCGAGGCCAGGAAGACCACGGCGCCCGCCACCTCGGCAGGCTGGCCCCAGCGGCCCAGCGACGTGCGATTGCGCAGCCATTCGGCCACGGATGCATCGTCCACCATGGCCTGGTTCGGCTCGGTGGCAAAGTAGCCGGGGGCCACGGCGTTGACGGTGATGCCGAACCGGCCCAGGTCTGCGGACATCGCACGCGTGAGCGCGTCGAGGCCGCCCTTGGTGGCGGGATACAGCACGTCGTTGGCGCGCGCCACCTGCCCGGCAATCGACGTCACGTTGACGATGCGGCCGTACTGTCCCTGCTGCATCAGCCGCGCGGCGTGCCGGCACAGCGCGTAGGGCGCCACGAGGTTGGTGTCGAGCATCGCGCGCAGGTCATCGGCATCCAGCTGGGCCATGCTGTTGCGATTGCGCGTGCCGGCGTTGTTGACCAGGATGTCGAGCCGGCCATGCCGGGACGCGATGCCTTCGAAGGCCTGCGCAACGGCGGCGGCGTCGGTGATGTCGAGCACGAGCGCTTCGGCCGTGGCGCCCCGCGCCTGCAGTTGCGATACGGCATCGGCCACGCGCTGCGCGTTGCGCGCGCAGACCAGCACATGCGCGCCGGCATCGGCCAGCGCGCCGGCCATGGCCAGGCCAAGGCCCTGCGCGCCGCCCGTGACCAGGGCCACGCGTCCGGCCAGCGAAAAAGGATGAGCTGCGTTGGAAGTCGCCATGGCGGCAACTATACCGCAGCCCCCGGGCCGCGTTGGCGGCCGGCGGGGGCGGGCGAGCCGCCGGTCAGCGGATCAGCTTGCCGGTCGACGAAACGATCGACATTTCCACGAAAGACGACCCGGTGTGACGCGTGGGGCTGTAGCTGATCAGGATGCCGCCCAGGTCGTAATCGCGCAGGCCCTCCAGCGCGGCCACCAGCTTTTCGCGCGTGGGCTCGGGGCCGGCACGGCGCAGCCCTTCCACCAGCACCTTGGCCGACATGAAGCCCTCCATGCCCGCGTTGCTGGGCTCCAGCTTCTGGGCCTTGGCCAGCCCGCGGTACTCGCTGGCAATGCTCATCTGGCTCGAATTCATGCCCGGCACCACCTGGGTGATGATCAGGCCCTTGCCATCGTCGCCCAGCTCCTTGATGAACGAATCCGCCGCGTTGTTGGACAGCGTGACGAACTGCGCCTCGCTGCCGGCCTTCTTCATCTCGCGGATGATCCGCGCGGCCTCCGAGCCGGAGCCGATCACCATCACGGCCTGCGGGTTGGCCTTGTTGACGCTGGCCACGCCCTGGCTGATGTCGCCCATGGGACGGTTGAACGACGCCGCGCCCGCCGGCTGCACGCCGCGCGCCTGCAACGCCGTGTTGAAGCCTTCGAAGACGTCCTGCCCGAAGCCGTCGTTGGCGTAGAAAATGGCGATGCGGCTCATGCCGGACGTCGCCAGGTGGTTGATGGCGCGGGCCACTTCGTCCTGGTACTTGGCGCGGACGTTGAACACGTAGCGGTTCACTGGCCGGTGCAGCGTGATGGCACCCGTCAGCGGCGCGATCAGCGGCACCTTTTCGGCCCCGATGATCGGCAGGATGCTCTCGTTCTGCGGCGTGCCGCGCACCATGAACAGCGCGAACACCTTGTCCTCGCCGATCAGCTTGCGGACGTTGTCGGGCGTGCGCCTGGCGTCGAAGCCATCGTCGTAGGTCAGCAGTTCGATGCGCCGGCCGGCCACGCCGCCATTGGCATTCACGTGGTTCAGGTACACCTGGGCACCCGCGATCTGTTCCTTGACCGATCCGGCCACGGGCCCGCTGACACCGGCCGACTGGCCGATCCGGATGGCTGACTTGGTGATGCCAGGTTCCGCATGCGCCGCCATGGACGTGACAAACCCGAGCGTGACGGCAAGCATGCCGCACGCGATGTATCGCGCGTTCCTCATTGTTGACCCCTCCTGAAGCTGCTGGCTTGAATTGTTTTGTGCCGCTGCCCGCCGCGCGGCAGTACGCATCGTCACGATGCACCACACGGCGGCATGGCGCAAAGTACCTCATCAGAGGTAATTGTTCAAACGCGGGAACAATCGAGGGCGGGGAACTGTTGCTGCGGCATCACACCAGGGCCTGTTTGGTCCGGTGGCGGTCCGGTGTGGCCGCAGCGTGGCGCATGGGGGAACATGCGCCGGGGCGCGCCGCGTGGGGCGCGCGAAGACGATCGGAACGGCAGTCCGGCACGGCGCGCCCGGGGCTGCCGGCGTACGGATCAGGGGAAGGCCGGCACTGCGGGATCGAGCCCCGCGAAACGGGCTTCCGGATGGGCCCTCTGCAGCAGCGCCTCGATTTCTTCCACGCGGCCGCGCGGCACGTCAACCATCAGCAGCAGCCTGCCGGCCTCGATGTCCTTCTCGAAGCCACGCAGCCGGCTGTTGGGCGCCGAACTGCCGATCATGCTGGCGGCCCAGGCACCGAACACCGCGCCCAGCACGGCGAGCACGCCGACCAGGCCCCATTGCGGCGTATCGCTGACGATCGGGAACATCGCCACCACGACCCCGGCCACGATACCGACGCCACCGCCCACCATCAGGCCCATTTCCGCCGCGTGCACGATGTCCGAGGTCTGGAACAGGTTCGCTTCGTGCAGGCCGGTCATGTCCGCGCCATCGCGGCCGACGAAGTGGATGTGACTGTTCTCGATACGGGCCAGCAGCAGGTCGTCCATGGTACGGCGGGCGCTTGCCAGGTCGGGCAACAACCAGAAGATCCGTTTGCGCATGACTTGCCTCCTCTGTCAGGCCGCCCCGGTGTCCGGGTCATCCGTCTGGGACGGTTTCGTTTCGTTCTACTCTCTCCGAAAGGACTGTGCAAGGTACCGAACGGCTGACTTCCGCACGAGGCGCGCCGGAAGAATTCCGGGCGTCACCTCGCGCCGCATCATGCGCTCAGAATGTGATCGGCAGGCGCACCGTCACCGTGAGATCGGGCGTGTCGCGCGTCAGGCCCGCCCCCACCGAAAGGTTCAGCGTGTAGCGGTTGTTGAAGCGGTACGAGTAGCCCACCAGCAGCGTGCCCTGCGTAATGCGCACCGACCCCGGCACGGTCTGGCCGTTCTGCTTGGTCGGCCAGATGATGCTCTGGTCGTAGCCGATCGAGAACGACGCATGCTCGTTGAGCGACAGGCCCATGCCGAAGTTGAACTGGAAGATGTCCCCGGGCGCGATCTTGCCCAGGTTCTCGGTCTGGCCATTGAGCACCGTGCGGCTGACGTTGTCGCGCGCAAAGTTGTGCAGGTAGCTGAAGGTGCCGAAGAACACCGCGGGGTCGGTCGGCAGCAGCCACGTCACGCCGGGCTGGATCGCCTGGAAGCCCGTGCCGGTCGGCATGCCCAGCGGCAGCCCGGTACCCGTGGTGTTGCTCACGCAGCGGGTCACGCAATCGGTCACCACCTCGAACGGATCGCGGCCCGTGTTCGACTTGTAGCGCAGCCAGCCGATGAAGAACGGCATCTTCTCGTTGCCGTAGTTGAGCTGGTAGCGCAGCGTCGCTTCCACGTCGCCCAGCCCGCTGCCGCTGGAATTGAACACGTTGTCCACGGCGGTGCCGGTGAACACCTCGCGGCTGACCGTGTCGCTGCTCGCATGCACGTACGGAATCTTGGCTTCGATTTCAAGCCGCTTGGTGATGCCGTACCGGAAGGCCAGCGCGCCGACGTAGGTGGACGTCTTGACCTGCCGCACGTCGACCAGCCCGATCAGGATGGCGGGGATCACCGTGTAGCCAACCAGCGCCACGCGGTCGCTGGACGAATAGCCGTACTGGAGGCTGGGTTCGACGATGATCTTGCCGGCGGGCGTCAGCACGCCGGGCTGGTCGAAGATCGGGGCGATCTCCGGCGGACGCGTGTCGCGCTCAGGCGGCTTGCCCACGGGCTCCTCGACCCCCGCGGCCGATTCGCCGGGCTGCGCGGCCTGGCCCTGCGGCGGCGCGTCGGGCGGCGCGGCTTCCGGGGCCTGCTGGGCCTGCACGCCTTGCTGTGCCGTGTTGTTGATCTGCGTGGCGCTGGCTGCCGCGCCCGCGGCGGCGGCGTTGGTCGCCATGTTGCCGCCCGTCACCCCGGCGCCCTGCCCGCCGCGCTTGCGCTGCAGCGTCTCGCTGTCGACGGTGCGGCGCAGTTCGCGGATCGTGGCCTGCTGTTCGGCCAGCGCCCGCTTCATTTCCTCGAGCTGCCTGGCCTGGGCCGCCAGTTCCTTTTGCAGCGATTCAAGCCTGGCGGCGGCCGGCGGCCCCGCATCGGGCGGCGTCTGGGCCTGAGCCATGCCACCCAACAGCAGCATCGAGCATCCGGCATAGCCGATGCCCTGCAGTGAACGCTTCTTCATGACGTCTTCCTCCCCCGGGGCTGCGGGCATACTGCGGGGCCCGCGCCTGTTCATGACTACACGCGACTACCTCATTGCGGCTGACCTTTGAAGAACGCTGTTCAACGCGGTGTTGGCCATTTGTGTACGGAATGCGGCCAGGGTATTCACGCTCGCGTTGAGCGTCATCAGGCTTTGGATATTCTGGTTGTTGAGATTATTCTGGATCACAGTACCGGGCATGTTCGATACCGCACCGAGGTTGGCCGTATTGCCGGCGCCGTTCTGGATCACCGTCAGCAACCCGTTGGTCACGACCGTGCCCGTTGCATTGGCCACGGCCTGCTGCGCCACGCCCGCCGCGCCAGCCGCCATGCTCGCGGCGCCGGTGGCCGCGGCGCTGGCCGTGCTGCTGGCCGTGCCTGCCGCACCCTGTGCGTTGGCCGCGGCGCCCTGGGCGGCGGCCACGGCTGCGTTGGCCGCGCTGTTGGCCGCTGTCACCGCCACGGTCACCTGCCCCAGCGCCTGGGCCAGCTGGCTGGCCTGCGCGGCGGTGATGCTGCTGATATCGGGAATGGTGATGCTGGTGGACACCGCCAGCGCGCCGTTGACGAACACCGCGCGATCGATGCCGAAGCCCACCTGCAGCCCCCCGGCATCGAAGCCGCCGCGGGATGCTTCAAGCCGCGCCTGCGCGACCGGCTTCCACTTGGCCATCTGCTTGCGCGCATCGGCCACCGGCGCACCGGGATCCCGCCCGGCCAGTGTCATGGCCACCGCGAGCGGATCCTCAGGGGGGTGATGCCGGGCCACGCTGGCCTTGTCGACCGGAACCACTCGCGCAGGCGCTTCGGCGACCGCTGCGACCACGACAGGTTCTGAAACGGGTTCGGAAACGGATGCTGCCCGGGCGGCCACATGGACCGGAACAATCGGCACGCCCGGCAATCTGGCCGCCACGGAAGGCGGATCGGCCGCGGGTTCAGCCAGTGGCGCCAGGGCCGCCAGTTCGGTGGCGGCTGGCAGCGCGACCATGTCGATCGCGGTCGGAATCGCCACGGCGGCGCTTTCCGCGACGTCGGTGTGTTCCGTGGCCAGCGCGCCGGCGCCGGCCTGCGCATTGCCAGCGCAGGCCAGGCCCGCGCCAAGCAGCACGGCAGCGGTGGCTTGACCGGCTGTGCGTCTGGGCGCGTTGGAATTGCTTGTCTGGGCCATGATGTTCCTCAGCTCAAAAATCAGAGGCGCCATGCTTTGGCATGACGGTGAAGAACAGGTTGTCTCGGGGTACTCCCATCCAGTAAGGGCCGCTCGGCGCGACACGCCAGTCCGCGGCCAGGTTGAACCGCGCCTGATCGGTACGGTTGTGGATCACGAACAGCAGGCTGCTGTCCCAGATCTGTTCGAAGTGCGCGCGCTCCAGCGCACGTGTGCCGCGCGCCGGATCGCCAATCAGGACCCGGTCGCCCTTGACGCCCTTCACGACGACGAAGTGGTGATAGCCGTTCTCGACGATCAGCACGATCGCCGGAATCTGCGCCTCCTCCAGTTTCGACAGCGGCATTTCGTAGCCGTCGGCCTGGAAGCCGCGCGACTCCAGGAACCGCTTCATGTCGAGCAGCGAAAAGCCCTCGGCGCGGATCTTCGCCTGGTCGCCGTTGACGTACATGTTGGCGAAGACCGTCTGCTCCGACGTCGGGACGTTGTACTGGTACGTCAATAGCGTGGCCACCGCCGCCGAGCCGCAGCTGAAGTCGTACTGCTGGCGGATCGTGGTGCGGAAACGCGCCTCGCGCAGGCTGGTGACCGGCACGTAGTACGAGTTGCCCTGGTCGCCCGGCACGCGGATCGTGTCGGCGTGGGCGGCCGCAACGCCGCCCAGCACCGCCATCGCGCAAGCGGTCTTACACAGCAGGCTGCGCATGATCATTTGAACTGGACGTTAAGAATGGTCGCGTTCTGGATCAGTACGTTGTTGCCCGTGTTCTGGATCACGGTCGGCAAGCCCGAAGCGTTCGAGAACGATCCTTCCGACACGATATTGCTGCCGGAGAACGTGTTGATGGCCGCGTTGTCGCCAACCGTGCCATGCAGGCGCATGTCGTTGACCACCACTTCGGCGCCACCGCGCACATCGTCGAGTTTCTCGGTCGCCACGGCAGCCGCGGCCGTGCCAAATATGTTCAGTTTCGGACCTGTGGCTGCGCCCGTGTCACGGCTTGCGACCGCTACGGCCGTGGCGGAAGCCTCGGCGCTGGGCGGCCCTGCATTGGCCTGCATGAACGGCCAGGCCAGTAAGGCTGTCGAGAGTGCCACGACAGCTGGGCGATGCGATCGCATGGTGCGTCTCCCCTCGTGCTCCGTGGACATGGCCCCCATCCGGACCATGACTTCGGACCTGCAGGCTTTCGACATGACAGCGCAAACGCAACCGCCGCGCCGCGCTGTCCTGTCATTCGATCCTGGCGGGCCGTGCCGCTCCGTGCGGAGCGGCACAGACCACGCGTCAGGACGGCTTACTTTCCAACTTGCATGTTGGCCTGCACATTGACGCTTTGTTGCACCAGCGATGCCATGCCGCTGTTCTGGTTGGCGATCATGATGCCCGCGGCCGATTGACCGACACTGGTCATGGCGTTGGACATGTTGAAGGTACCGGCATCGACATAGTTGGTACCGCCAGAGCCGCCAGCACCACCGACCGCACCGTTGCCGGTACCGCCCGTGCCGCCCTGGCCAACACCGCCAGCACCGCCCACACCGCCAGCGCCCGAGGTGGCGCCCACGGCGCCGTTGCCGGCCGTGGCGCTGCCATTCGAGGCCGAGGTCGATGCACCACCGTTGGTGGCAGTACCGCCCGCGCCGCCGTTGCCGGCTACGCTGGTTTGCGCACCGCCGTTGCCGCCGGTACCCGAGCCAGCACCGCCCGTGGAGGCGCCTGCCGTGGCCGTGCCCGTACCGCCAGCGCCGCCCGTGCCAGTGCCCGCACCGGCGCTTGCCGTCGCCGCTGCGGCGCCGCCTGCCGCGCCCGCACCGCCCGTGCCCGTGCCGGTTGCGCCGGTGCCTGTGCCCGTGCCAGTGCCAGTGCCCGTACCGGTGCCGGAACCCAGGCCGCCAGCGCCGGCCGTTGCCGTGCCGGTGCCCGCATTGCCTGCGCCACGGTCATTCGACTGGTTCGATGAGCCGCTGCTGCCGCCGGCACCCAGGCCGCCGCCCAGGCCTGCGCCCAGACCGCCGCCCAGGCCGGAGCCGCCGCTGCCACGAGCCGAGCCACCGTCGCCGCCCGCGCCGCCACGCGACCCGGAGCCTGCGCTGCCGCCCGCGCCCAGGGCAGAACCGCCACGGCCGCCAGCACTGAGGCTGGCCGACAGGGCATCGCCGCCATAGCCGCGGCCGCCGCTGCCGGCGCCGCCGCTGCCGGACGCCGCGCCGCCGGCGCCGCCGGTGCCAGCCGTCGAGCTGCCATTGCTTGCGGCACCCGCCGTGGCGCTGCCGTTGTTGGCCGAACCGCCGCTGCCGCCAGCGCCGCCATTGCCGCTGGCGCCGCCATTGCCGCCATTGCCGCCCGAGCCGCCTTGACCCGTGCCGCCCGTACCATTTCCGCCTGCGCCGCCGGTCGCGCCGTTGGCGCCACCGCTGTTCGTGGCGTAGTTGCCAATGTTGGAGATGGCATTGCCTGACACCGTGCCGCTCAGCCTGCTGACGGCCAGCGCCCGGCTGCTGTTGAACGAGTTGGAGAAGTTGGCGGTAGCGGAGCTGCCGTTGGCGGCAGCCGCGTTACCGTAGCCGGACATGTCCTGGTCGGTACGGTTGCGCGAGTTCGTGGCGGTCGACGTCCGGGTGGACGTCCGGTTCGACGTCAGCGTTGCCGTCCGTGTATCGGTGCTGGTGGTGGTGCTACGGTCGGAGTTGTCCTGAGTCGCAGTGGAATTCTCGTTGGCGTGGTTTCCCGGTCCGGACTGCGTGGAAGTCGCCGTGGCCGTCTGATCGTTTCCGCCTCCGGTGGTGTTGTTGTTCGTCGGATTCGCCCAGGCCGTGCCTGCAAAAACCAGGGTAATCGCCGACGCAAGTAAAGTCTTTTTCATACGAAGCTCCCAGGAAGTTTGTTACTGCGGCTCAGCCTCCGGCCGGCGCTCTCGAGAACATCGGCTGGAGGTTCAGGTCCGGCACGGTGACCAGACCAGCCTCCCCTTGCGCATATTCAGTGCCAGCCCGCAAGCACATCGCAGAATTCCGTTGAAATACAACGGCTGCCGGACGCTCTGGAAGGAACTTTCAGGATGGATTCGCGCCTATCGGCCCGCGCGGGCCTGTGCTTGGCAGTAGACATGTCACAGGGCTGTGACACCGGTTCCGGCCGGTAGTCGGCCAACCGCCAACACCCCGCCGAAAACCCGCCTCCATTCAATGAGTTAGCGCGCACCTTCCCGCCAACCCGCATGGCCACGCGGCGTAACGGCCATGAAACAGGGGCCCGGCGATGGTCTGTACGCCGCTCTCGGGCGGTCCCGGTCGCCCGGGGGTTATCCACAGGTCATCCATGCGGCGGCACATGGAATAGGGTCCCGCGGGTTACCCGCGCAGGCAAGCTGCGCGCGACGGGAATCGCATGGATCGGGCAGCGTTTCTTGCGGAACCTGGATGCTGCGGCGGCGGCCGCCTTTAAATGTGTCGTAACACAGTAGCCGGGACGCCGCAGCGGTGTTTCATGCTAGGCTCTATGTCTGATTTACAGTACATTAGTCGCGTCAACACTTGTTAGCGCATTCGCCAGGGCAAACCATGAGTGAAGCCGTCGTCCCCCTGTATCACCAGATTTACGTGGTGCTCCGCCAGCAGATCGTGGAAGGCCGTTTCGGCCAGGGTCCGCTGCCTGGCGAGATCGACCTAGCCAAACAGTTCCATGCATCGCGCGTGACGATGCGTCGCGTGTTCGACCGCCTGGTGCAGGAAGGCCTGGTCCGCCGGCACCGCGGTCTGGGCACCTTCGTGAACCCGCACCCGGTCAAGCCGCAGGCCGCCGAGGAACGTGTCACCAGCCTGCTCGGCACCATCATCGACATGGGCGAGAAGACGGCGGTCAAGGTCATCTCGATCGACGAAGTGCATGCCACGCCCGAAGTGGCCGAGGCACTGCAGATCCAGGTGGGCGACCCCGTCATCAAGATCGTGCGCGTGCGCCACTACAAGAGCCGGCCGCTGTCGCACATCACCACGTACCTGCCTGCCGACCTGGGCCGCCCGCTGGCGCGCAAGGACCTGGAGTCCACGCCGATGCTGCGCCTGCTGGAAGCCGCCGGTGTCGAGCTCGGACGCGCGTCGCAGGTGCTGACCGCGCGCCTGGCCGATGTCGTCGTGGCACCGCTGCTCGACGTCCCCGTGGGCGGCGCGCTGCTGGCGGTACGCCGTGTGGTGCTGGACAAGGCCGGGCGCCCGGTGCAGCTGCTGATGGGCCAGTATCGTCCGGACCGCTATGAGTACCGGATGGAACTGTCCCCCATGGGCGGCGGCGACAGCGCGAACGTGTGGGTGGAAAACGAAACCCGCACCGGCCTGCGCGACTGATCGCGGCGCAGGGATATCCCTGCGCCCCGAAGCCTTTTCCGGGCCAGGCATTTCGGGCCATACTGCGCACTCCAGATCACACTGCGAGGAGCCTTTGTCATGCCAGTCATTCGCCCGGGCGCGCATCATCCGGCCCGCACCCCCACCCGACCAGGCCGCCGCCGCGCGCTCGCGCTGCTGGCCCTGGCATCGTTGCTGGCAGCGCCAGCCGCCCATGCGGCCATTGCCGGCGGCAAGCCGATCCGCATTCTGGTGGGCGCTCCCGCCGGCGGCACCACCGACACGCTGGCCCGCACCATCGCGCAGGAAATCTCGCAGACGCTTGACCAGCCCGTGGTGGTCGAGAACCGTCCCGGCGCCGGCGGCAACATCGCCGCCGACATGGTGGCCAAGAGCCCGGCCGACGGCACCACGCTGCTCATGAGTTTCACCAGCCATACGATCAACGCGTCGCTGTACAAGAAGCTGCCGTTCGATCCGATCGCGGACTTCACGCCGATCACGCTGGTGGCCAATGTGCCGAGCGTGCTGGTGGCCACGCCGAAGCTGCCCGCCAACAACATTCCCGAACTGATCCGGCTGGCACGCGCCGAACCCGGCAAGCTCAATTTCGGTATCGGGTCGGTGGGCTCGTCGGTGCATCTGGCCGGCGACATGTTCAAGATGATGACGGGCACGTACATCGTCAATATTCCGTACAAGGGCACCACCCCCGCCATCACCGATCTGCTGGCCGGCCAGGTGGACCTGATGTTCGCCAGCACCATCAACGTGGCGCAGCATGTCAAGGCCGGCAAGCTCAAGGTGCTGGGCGTGACCAGCCCCACGCCGCTACCGCAGTTTCCCGGCGTGCAGCCGATCGGCGCGACCGTGAAGGGCTTCGAGTCGAGCGCCTGGTTCGGCCTTTTCGGTCCGGCCAACCTGCCGCCCGAGATCACACAGACGCTCTATCAGGCAGCACGCCATGGCCTGGAACAGCCTGCCGTGCGCAAGCGTCTGGAAAACGACGGTGCCCAGCCCAGCGCCATGCCGCCGGCCGAATTCGCCAATTTCGTGAAGCAGGACGTCAAACGCTGGGCCACGGTGGTGAAGTACTCCGGAGCCCAGCCGGAATGACCCTGTCCAGCGGCAACGCCGTCGACCCCCTGCAACTGCCGGCGACGCTCGCGCAAAAACTCGTTGCGCGCGCGGCCGGCACGGCCCATGTCACACCGGGCAGCATCGTGATGTGCAAGGTCGATCTGGCGATGTCGCACGACTCCAGCGGGCCGCGCCGCGTGGCGCCGCTGTTGCGGGAACTGGGCGCCCGGGTGTGGGACCCATCGCGCTATGTCGTGGTCACCGACCACTATGTACCCGCGGCGGACCCCGATGCCGAAGCCATCGTGCGCTTCACGCGCGACTGGGTGCGCGAGGCCGGCATCCCCCATCTCATCGACAACCAGGGCATCTGCCATCTGGTGCTGCCCGAGCGGGGCTTCGTGCTGCCGGGCCGCTTCATCGTCGGTGGCGACAGCCACAGCCCCACCGGCGGCGCCTTTGGCGCGTACATGTTCGGCGTGGGCGCCACGGAAATGGCCGGCGTACTGGCCACCGGCGAAATCTGGCTGCGCGTGCCGCAGACCATCCGCCTGGACTGGCACGGCAAGCTGGCCGAGGGCGTCTGCGCCAAGGACATCATGCTGTTCCTGTGCGCCACGCTGGGCCTGGCCGGCGGCCGCTACGAGGCCATCGAATTCACCGGCACGGCGATTGCCGCCATGCCGATGCAGGAACGCATGACGCTCACCAACATGTGTACCGAGTTGGGGGCGCAGACAGGACTGATCGCGCCCGATGCCACGACCATGGCGTGGCTGGCGCAGGCCGGTGTGGACACGGCAACGCTGGCGGCCATCGACCCGCGCCAGTGGCGCAGCGATGCCGATGCGCCGGTGCTCCTGACGCATCGCTTCGACGCCACGACGCTCGTGCCGTATGTGGCCGCGCCGCACAGCCCGGCCAATGGCGCGCCCGTGACGCAGGCTGCAGGTCAGGCGATCGACATCGCCTATATCGGCGCGTGTACTGGCGCCAAGCTCGAAGACCTGCGCATGGCGGCAAGCGTGCTGCGCGGGCGCAGGGTGGCCGCCGGCATGTCGCTGCGCGTGGCGCCGGCGTCGGCGCGCGACCAGCAAGTGGCCCTGCACGAAGGCACGCTCGGTGTGCTGCTGGATGCCGGCGCCGAACTGCTGCCCAACGCATGCAACGCCTGCGCCGGCTACGGCGCCAGCCGCTTTCCGGCCGGCAGCCGGGCGATAGCCTCGACCGCACGCAATTTCGCGGGCCGCATGGGCGACGCCGGCAGCGCGGTCTGGCTGGCATCGCCGATGACCGTAGCGGCCACCGCCGTCACCGGCAGAATCACCGACCCCCGGACGCTGCTCGCATGACCGTTGCGCCCGATTTCTCCCATTCGCCCGCAGGACGCATCTGGCGCTTTGGCGACGATGTGGATACCGACGCCATGGCGCCGGGTCCGTACATGAAGTCCGGCATCGACGAACTGGCGCGCCATTGCCTGGAGAACCTGCGCGCGGACTTTCCCACGCATGTCCGGCCGGGCGACATCGTGGTGGCGGGGACCAATTTCGGGATGGGATCGTCGCGCGAGCAGGCCGCGCAGGCGCTCAGGCATCTGGGCGTGGCCGCCGTACTGGCCCGGTCGTTCGCCGGCCTGTTCTATCGGAATGCGATCAATATCGGCCTGCCCGTGCTGGTCTGCCCGCAGGCCGATACGCTCGTCGATGCCACGCGCGTCACATTCGATCTCGACGGCGCGCAAGTGCGGCTCGAGGACGGCTCCCGCGTGGCATGCGAACCGGTGCCCGACTTCCTGCGCGCCCTGCTACATGCGGGCGGGCTGGTACCGCACCTGAAAGTGCGCCTCAGCGGGCAAACGGGCCGTCCCTGAGCGGCAGATCGCCACGGGGCCGTGCCGCCGGGTGCGGCAGCGTGGACGCGCACCGGGCCTCGCGCAGCAGCGTCATGGCCTCGTCGTCCGACGTCTGGGTGAAATCGAGATAGAACGCACCGACCGCGCCGAAGCTGGCGGGCGTGTTCAGGCAGACGACTTCGTCCGCGACTTCGCGCAGCGTGTCGAGCCCCTGCGCGGAACCCACCGGCACGGCGGCCACGATACGAGCCGCCCGCGCCATGCGCGCGGCATCGAGCGCGGCGCGCATCGTCGCGCCCGTCGCCACGCCATCATCGACCACGATCACGCATCGGCCTGCCATCGCCACCACAGGGCGCCCCTGGCGATAACGCTGCTGGCGGCGGCAGATCTCGCCAAGCTGCCGTCCGCGTTCGGCATCGAAGGCACCCGATTCCACCGCCCGCTGCACCCAGGGGTCATCGTTGATGACCGTATGGGGGCCGTGGCCGCTGTCATCGCCCTCCACCACGGCGCCGAGCGCCAGTTCGGGGTAGCCCGGCGCGCCGATCTTGCGGACCAGCAGGATATCCAGCTTGCCCTCGACGGCCAGCGCCACCTCGTGGGCGACAGGCACACCGCCACGCGGCAAGGCCAGCACCAGCGGCGGATCGCCGTCGGCACGACGCGCGTAGCCAAGTTCGACCAGGCGGCGGCCCAGATACTGGCCCGCCTCGCGGCGGTCGGCAAAGCATGGCGGCAGGCTCATGGCGGGCTCCCGCAACAGATGGCGTGAAAGTGAATAACCGCTTACGAATCGCTTGCGGTGCGCGTTCCACAGCCACTATAGACCCGGGGCGTGCGTGCGGCGGGGGATTTTTCCCTGTCCGGGTTGCGGCGGCCGGCCGCGCGGTTTGTTGCGCATACGCCGCTATGAGGGGGATAGGCGCCGGCGATTGATCCGCGAACTGGAACAGTCTTTTCAGCGTCCGCCCGATGATCTTGGCGCGATGGTTCCGTAGGATTGCTGCGGGGCGACAAATTCCGCCCGACGACCCATCCCGTGCAACGCGGCGGCCCACGAGCCGCCCCCGACTGAGTGAGCGTAATCGTGAATCCGCAACACATCTCCCGCCCTGACGACGTGGCCGATCGCACCGAGGCCGATCTCGACATCCCGTTTGGTTCGCTGGAAGCGGCCGCCATGGCCGAACTGCCCTACACGTTCCGCCCGACGGGCACGTGCGCGCGCTACTACCAGGAATACTTCGGCTGAATCAGGGCCGGCCTTGCGCCGGCAATGGGGCAAGGCCGCGCAAGGCGGCCGCCCCCCTCCGCCGGGCTTCAGTAGGTCTTGTAAGGCAGGAACTTCCCGGACATTTCGATCCGCACCCGGTCTCCGTTGGGATCGGCCTCGCGCTGCAGGTCCATCCGGAAATCGATGGCGCTCATGATGCCGTCGCCGAATTCCTCGTTGATCAGCGCCTTGAACGTGGTGCCGTACACGCTGATCAGTTCATAGAACCGGTAGATCAGCGGGTCAGTGGGTACTTGCGTCGGCAGAGATCCTTTGTAGGGAACGGTTCGCAGCCACGGCTCCGCCTCGGCGGGCAGGTCGAAGATCTCCATCACGGCGCGTGCGCCGGCCTCGTCGAAGGTCATCTGGCCCAGGCAGGCGGCGGTCGTCCATTCCTTGCTTTTGCCCACGCGGTCGGCCACCTGGGCCCACGAGATGCCGCGCGTTACCTTGGCTTCGATGATGAGGTCGGTCACGTCCTGGCGATTCATGTCGGTTGCTCCGGTCTGGTATGGATGGTGTTTCCCCGGAGAACCGGCGCGCCGGCGCGCGGCTAGGGCGACTGCGTGCGCTCGATGACCGCTACGGCATCGGCCGCGCCATCGTCGAACCTTGCCCGTGCGAACTGGGGCACGGTAAGCGGGCTCAGCCCTTCAAGTGCCTGCAGAACCAGCACGATGAACATGACCGGCATGACGTCCTCCCTCCGGGAATACGGCAAACAGACTGGCGCAAGCTTCGTGCCATCGCTCCGGCACGGACTTTGGGATATTCGGCGGGTGCGATGACGCATCGTGGGGCGTTCGACGTCGCGCCGCCACCCCCGATGGCGCGGCCCACGCACCGCCACGGGGAACCGGTCACGCATCCGGCATGCCCGAAGCGTACCCGTTTCTGCGGAAAACGTCGCGGACGTCGCTTGCGATGACAGGAGCAGTCAGAGCGTGCGAGGCGCCCTCGCCAACGGATACGGCGGCGGCCGGCAACCGCCGCGGACATCGCCGAATCTTTGCAGGACTCATTTCCGATGTAACGCCACATTACCTGCCGCTGACCGGTCAGACATCTTTCCGACGCCTACGTCACATTCCTGCAAACCCTTGCCCCATCAGGCGTTGCGGGTGGCATCGGCGTGCACGGGGAGGCTGGCCGGGACCGGACCATGTGTGAGACAGCCTTACAAGTGCAACCGCGTTCGCACAGTGTGCGCCGCTAGAGTGAACTCGTGTTCAACGCGAACCGGATACGGAGTCCCTCTCATGAAACGCGCAATCGCCCTGGCCATCCTGCTGACCACCACCAGCGCCCTGCTGTCGGCGTGCATCGTGGTGCCGCCGCGTGGCCCGCACTACCACCACGACTACTACCGCGGCGGCCGCTACTGAGCGAATCGCGCCTGACGATCGACCGCCTGCTTCCCTCATATTTCCGGCGCCCTCGCCTCAAGGAGATCCACATGAAACGCCAGATCCTGCTTGCTGCCACCGTCCTTGCCACGGGTGGCGTCTTTGGACTGCTGTCGCCTGCCGCGCAGGCCCATGGGTACTACGACAACCCGCCCCCGGCCCCGCGCCACGAGGTACGGCCGGCACCGCGCCCGGGCCAGGTCTGGGTGCCGGGACACTATGACCGCGCCAGCAACGGGTATGCGTGGCGTGGCGGCTACTGGCAGTCGGCGCGCCACGGCTAGCGCTATGTGCCCGACCGCTGGGTGCATGGCCCGCACGGCTGGTACAAGCGCCCCGGCTACTGGGGACGCTGAAGTCCTGCAACGCCGGGTAAGTCCGCGCACGCTCGTGCCTGACCGTTGATGCCAGAGGCGATCACGGCAGCCGGGTGTGCGGTATCAAGACAGCGAAGCGGGCCGGACCCACGGGCATGGGGTCCGGCCCGCGACGCTTTCCGGGCGTGCCGCAACAGCCACCCCGGGCAGGTTGAAGGTCGGGAGACGGCAACGGTACAACGCGATTTTCTTTCCTGCCGAGGCACGATCCGCCCTTCATCCTTTTGCACTAGTCCGACGGAATCCCCACCAAAGTCGCAGCGGAAAATATTGGCATCCGGAACATTTTCGAGGGGTTTCAGCAATGCGCCACCAAACACCATTTCCGTTAATGCCACACCCCCCAAGCGGGTGAGTTTTTGATATTCACCACACCATTTTCATTCCGATCGGTTGCATGCGTGAAACAACTTCCCGGCGTGATGTATCAATCGTGAAACCCCTGTGGCAAGGCCGGCTGGATGGCTTTGCAAATACTTCTCCAGCCAAATGCACGATCCAGGCAATGGATTATGAGGTGGAGTGCATTACATCTCCACATCAACCCCAACCCGTGCGCTTGCATTCGTACCAACCAGCCCATAAGATGAATTTAAGTTTCGATTTAGGAGCGAGATTTTCTTTCGGGTTAAGGTACGGGTCATACTTCTGGTCGCGCGGACAAGCCCTTCTAACAAGCGGGCGTCGACAGACACGGAAGCACGGGGTTACAGCTGAAGCAAGCGGTGCCATCCACGGTGGTCCGCACAGTCCAGCGGCGTAGTTCCCACACGCAAAGCGTCCCGCATCTCACCCACAAACGGGGAGTCAAGAAGAATGAACGCCTTGCTGATCGAGGAGCATCCGCTGCTCCGGCTCGGGCTGCTGCAGATGCTCGAAACCATCCAGGAATCCGGACATGTACTGGCGCTGGCGCCAGCCGACATCAACCGCCTGGAGATCCCGCACCGAAACGCCGACCTGTTGGTCTTCGGCATGCCCGCCGACCAGGCCACCGGCTGGGAACAGCTGGAACAGGCCCGGGAACGGCTCACGCCACAGCGCATCCTGGTTCTGTCCGACAGCCTTCCGCTGCATGTGCCGTCGCCCGACGCCGCGCGCGGCATCTGCGGCTGCCTGCCCAAATCGGCATCGCTGGCCGTGATCGAGGCCGCCATCCGCCTGGCCATATCCAGCGTGCAGGGATTGATGTTCGCGGGTGACGCCGCGGCACCGCCCGTGGCCTCGCGGTCGGCCATGCCGGCCACCACGTCGCTGGCGTCTGCGGCCCCGCTGCCGCTGTCGCCCGTCACACCGCAGGACGCGGTATCGCCATCGGCCTGTGCCAGTGCCATGCGTGCCGCCGTGGCAGTGCGCGACCTGACCAGCCTGCGCCCTGGCACGCCCATCGCCGCGGCGCCCGTCACGCCCGCCCACGGCCTGCCGATGGCCGAGGAAGAGCCCAGCTACGACGAAGCGGAGATGCTCAAGATCACGCCGCGCCAATACGAAGTGCTGGTGCTGCTGGCGCGCGGCTATCCGATCAAGACGGTCAGCCGCATGCTCAATATCTCCGTGGCCACGGTGAAGAGCCACGCCTGCACGCTTTACCAGCGACTCAAGGTGCGCAACAAGGGCGAAGCGGTCTATGCGGCGCTACAGCGCGGCGCGACGCTGGAGTGGGTCAACGGCGACCAGCATTCCGCACGCGCGGCCAGCGCACGCAAGCCGCTTTCGCGCCTCGACGACACTTCCTTCGAGACCGGCCTGCCTCTCTAAAAGGCGCCGTCGCGCTAACCCGACAGTCGGGCGCCGGCATCACGCGGCGCCCGCCTTGTTTTGGGACAACGCATGGCGCGGCGTTTTGCTGATGGTCCTGTTTCATGCGTGCGTTTTCGCACATTTCCACCTGGCGTGATCGGCAACGATTGCCTCTCGCCCCACGGCGGCCCAACGTGACAGGAGGAACTTCCATGCTCGGCAGCCCGAAAGCCGATCCGCGACATCTCCCACACTCCGGCGTCTTCGGCCATACCAGCGCCATGCCGGACCAGCCGAGCCCGATAGAGCCCACCTGGATTCGTGCTGGCACGCCAGTCACCCGCTGCCGCGATCACTCCGCAACGCACGACGGCGGCGCGTGGACCACGATCTGGGATTGCACCCGCAGCAAGTTCGACTGGCACTATCAATTCGACGAAGTCGTCGTCATCCTCGAAGGCAGTGTGCGGGTCACGGACTGCCATGGCATGAGCCGCACCCTGTGCCAGGGCGACGTGGCGTATTTTCCGTACGGATCCTCGTGGGTGTGGGAGGTTGACCACTACGTGCGCAAGATCGCCTTTTGCCACGCGTCGATTCCGCCCGGCATGCGGCTGCCAGTCCGCGTGGCGCGCCGCCTGGCGCGTGGGCGGCACGGCCAGGGCGGGCTGCTTGCGCGCTTTGGCGATCGGCTGGCCCCGGTGCTGCGTCGCACGGGCCGCGTGGCCGCCACCGTCGTCCTGATGGGAGTGCCTCTCTGAGGCCGTACGGCGTGCGGGAGGGCCGGCCCGACTATGTGGGATACCAGACAGTGACACCCCTGCGCCGCCCATAGAGTCCATCCCATCCGCAACCAACATGTGACGGTCATGGGCGCAAGCGATCTGGAAAAACTCGACAATCAGGCGGCGCAGCTGCCGCGTGGACGCAACGGTACCCGTCGCGCGCTGATCACTGGTATCACCGGCCAGGACGGCTCGTACCTGGCGGAATTCCTGCTGGAGAAAGGCTACGAGGTCCACGGCATCAAGCGGCGCAGTTCGCTGTTCAACACGGATCGCATCGACCACCTGTACCAGGACCCGCAGGCGGACAACCGCCGGCTCATCCTGCATCACGGCGACATGACCGATACGGCCAGCCTGGTGCGCGTGGTGCAGCAGTCCCAGCCCGACGAGATCTACAACCTGGCCGCGCAAAGCCATGTCCAGGTGTCGTTCGAAGAGCCCGAATACACCGCCAACACCGATGGCGTCGGCACGCTGCGGCTGCTCGAGGCGATGCGCATCCTGGGGCTGGAAAAGGACACGCGGTTCTACCAGGCGTCCACGTCCGAACTGTACGGCCTCGTGCAGGAGATCCCGCAGAAGGAAACCACGCCGTTCTATCCGCGCAGCCCGTATGCGGCCGCCAAGCTGTACGCCTACTGGATCACGGTGAACTACCGCGAGGCCTACAACATGTACGCCTGCAACGGCATCCTGTTCAACCACGAAAGCCCGGTGCGCGGCGAGACGTTCGTCACGCGCAAGATCACGCGCGCGATCGCCCGGATTGCGCTGGGGCTGCAGGACACGCTTTATCTGGGCAACCTGTCCGCGCTGCGCGACTGGGGCCATGCCCGCGATTACGTGGAGATGCAATGGCTGATGCTCCAGCAATCCGTGGCGGAAGACTTTGTCATTGCTACCGGCGAACAGCACAGCGTGCGCGAATTCGTGGCATGCGCGGCGCAGCGCCTGGGCATCACGGTCACGTTCGAAGGCAGCGGCGTGGACGAGGTGGGCATCATTTCGGCGATCCACCACGATGGCCGGCAGTTGTCGTCCCGCTGCAAGGTGGGCGATGTGATCGTGCGCGTTGACCCCCGATACTTCCGGCCCACGGAGGTGGAAACGCTGCTTGGCGACGCCACGCGGGCTCGCGAGAAACTGGGCTGGACGCCGCGCATCAGCTTCCCGGAGCTGGTCAATGAAATGATCGAGGCGGACTTCCTTTCGGCCCGCCGCGATGCGCTGGTCAAAATGGCAGGCTTCAGGACATACGACCACCATGAATAACGATATCCAGAGAATCTTCATCGCAGGCCACCGGGGCATGGTCGGCTCCGCCATTGCCCGTGCACTTTCCACGCGCGATGACGTGGAACTTGTCTTGCGCACGCACAGTGAACTCGATTTGACCGACCAGCTGGAGGTCCGGCACTTCTTCGCGACCGAGCGGATCTCCCAGGTCTACCTGGCGGCCGCCCGCGTCGGGGGCATCCACGCGAACGATACGTACCCCGCCGAATTCATCCAGCAGAACCTGATGATCGCGGCCAACGTGATCCACGAGGCGTGGAGCAGCGGCGTCAACCGACTGCTGTTCCTGGGGTCGAGCTGCATCTATCCGAAGCTTGCGGCGCAGCCCATGCAGGAATCGGCGCTGCTCAGCGGCCCCCTGGAGCCGACCAACGCGCCGTATGCGGTGGCCAAGATCGCCGGGATAATGCTGTGCAAAAGCTATAACCGCCAGTACGGCTCCGACTATCGGTGCGTGATGCCCACGAACCTGTACGGCCCGGGCGACAACTACCACCCCGAGAACAGCCACGTCATCCCGGCACTGATCCGGCGCTTCCACGAAGCCAAGCTGGCTGGTGCTTCGGAGGTCAGCATCTGGGGGTCCGGCACGCCGTTGCGCGAATTCCTGTATGCGGACGACCTGGCGCGCGCCTGCGTGCACGTGATGACGCTGTCGAGCCAGGTCTACCGCAAGCATGCGGGCGCGCCCGGCTTCCTCAACGTGGGCACCGACGAGGAAGTGACGATCCGCGACCTGGCACTGCTGGTTGGCAAGGTGGTCGGCTTCGAGGGGAGCATCCGGTTCGACACCACGCGACCGGACGGCACGCCGCGCAAGCGGCTCGACAGCAGCCTGATCAATGCCACCGGCTGGCGGCCCCTCATGGCGCTGGAGACGGGCCTGCGGATCGCGTACCAGGATGCGCTGTCGACCAAACGGCTGCCAGAGTTCCTCGCAATGGAAACCCCCGCATAGCAAGTAGGGAGGACGTCATGCGCCTGTCGGCCGGGTCCCTCTGGGACATGTTGCTGGCGACGACGCTGTTCGGGATCGTGGGCTATTGCCACGCGATCTCGAACATCGATTCGCCGATGCTTCTGCTGTCCACCCTGTTGCTGGCGGCGACCGTCGTCATGCACTGGATGGTCCACGCGCGCGAGCGCGAGCCGTCGCTGGGAGACTCGGGGGCCCTGCTGTTCGAGATCCTGTTCCTGGTCGTGGCGCCCGCGGTGCAGCGCGCCTACTTCGACGGGCAGATGGTGAACACCGCCACGCTGTCCGAGGCGCCCGCCGTGGCCACCAACCTGCTGTGCACGCTGTTTATCATGGTGTATGTCGGCGCGCGCTGCTACATCGCCAGGCGCGACCGGTACCAGCGTCCGCGCCCGGGCCCTCGCCAGGCGCATCCCGCCCACCACGGCTACGCGGCACGGTTGACCGTGCCGCGCGGCTTCGTCCTGGCTGGCGTGGCCGCCGTGGCCGCGGCACTTTCCTGGCAGTCGATCGACCTGCGGGCGCAGTCGGAGATCATCGAGGCTACGCCGCAGTACCTGCTGCAGCAGAAGTTCCTGTGCTTCCTGCCCGTTCCCGCCTTGCTGATGCTGGTGAACGTCAAGGGCTGGAAACTGCTGCGCCAGCCGTTCTGGCTGCTGCTGGCCCTGTTCCTGCTGGTCTGCGTGTTCTTCGCGCAGAATCCGCTGATCGAGAAACGCAACGCCATCGGACCGGTCTACCTGGGGCTCATGCTGCTGGTGGTGCCGTGGTTCTCGCGCACGTCACGCCGGCAGGCCGCCACGCTGCTGTTGCTGACCGGCGTCTTTTTTCCGTTGCTGTCGGTCTTCACTCACGCGGACATGACGTCCTGGCGTCCTACCGACGTGCTCGACCCCTGGATATACTTCGAACACTTCATCGATCTGCACTACGACGCCTGGGCCAATATCTGCACCGTGCTTGACATGGTGAACATGAACGGGGTGCGCTATGGCGAACAGCTGCTGGGAAGCCTGCTGTTCTTCGTGCCCCACACGCTCTGGGAAGCCAAGCCGCATGCCACCGGCATCGATATCGGCCAGTTCCTGATGGTCTACCACAAGCTCGAATTCGATAACCTGTCGGCGCCGCTGATCGCGGAGGCCTATATCGACTTCTTCGTGTTCGGTGTCATTGCCTACGCCGTCGGCCTGGCGTGGTGCGTGCGCCTGCTCGACCGCCTGTACCGGGCCGATGGCCCCGTGGCGCGGCCCGCCGGTATCTATTTCGCCCTGTTCCTGATCTTTGCGCTGCGTGGCGCCTTGATGATTGCGGTGGCCTACGGCAGCGGGGCCGTGCTGGCGTTCATGACGATCGGCTGGTTCGTCGGCGGCAGGCGCAAGCGTCGTGTCCCGCGCAGCCAGCGCGCGCAGCTGCCACGGACACAGCCGGCCCGCGCGGCGCACTGACATCGGCCGGGCGGTTCTCTGCCCGGTGGCTTCGCCAGCCTCGCTGCACCCAGACAACAAAACGCCCCGCGGCATTCGGCACGGCGGGGCGTTCTGCATTGGCTCCGGGGTGTTTCGCTGTGAATGGCGGATCATGACCGGCCACACCGGCCAACCGTTGCCGGCCGGCCATTCGCGACGGCACTGGGGCCGAATACCGTTGTTGGCGGCTCCTGCGGCTCCTCCTGGTCCTGCCGCACGGCACCCGGGCCTACGACTGTCCTTCCGCCCCCACTCTCTCTGCGTCTTGCGCGCCGCCAGATCAGTGCCTTCCGGCAAGCCGGCCGCGACGGATCAGGCCCACGGCCCGGGTCGGCGTCATCCAGAGCGCGGTCACCGCATTGGCGGCGATCAGGATGGCAACGATGTTCGGAAAGTTCACGGCGTGGCAGGCGTACAGCACGATGCAGCCCACGGAGGCGGCCACGAATTCCATCGTGCCGATGTTGCCCAGGCTGGCGAATGCCTGGCCGCCCATCAGCACGGGCGTGCTCGCGGCCGATGTCACCAGCACGGCAAAGTACACGGCACACAGCGCCGCCAGGCCGTTGGAGATCACGTACTCGTGCGCGGTCCACAGCGATACCGCCGCGCTTCCGGCCACGGCCGCGACGGCAATGGCCAGCAGGCCGTAGCTGATGTAGCACGTGGCCAGCCTGCGGTAGGTGCGCGACACCCAGCGCCAGTCGCCCGCCAGCATGTTGCGATGGATGATGGGCCAGAGCGGCTGGTTGATCATGAAGACGAAGCTGTGCAGCAGCATGATGGCCCGGAACAGCAGGGCCAGCAGCGCGGCGTCGCGCGGCATGCCCATTTCGTAGCAGAGCAGCACGGTGCCCTGCTGCAGGAACGCCACCGCAAGCTGGGCCTGCACCAGCGCCCGCGTGTTGCCGGCCAGCTCCCGGGCGAACGATTTCCCGGGGTACGAGCGGGGCCGTCCGACGCGTATCAACACGGTCGTCATATTGAACAGGCGCAACAGGATGAAGCCGAGCTGGCTGGCCACGAACAGCAGCGTCACGTCCACATGTTCCTGGCCGGGTTCGCGCGCGAACGTCACCAGCAGGATGAACACGACGTTCAGCACGCTGCCACCCGCCGTGATCAGGTTGTTGACGTGCTGGCGATGCTGCCCCTGGTTCACGGCTTCGCCCACGGACAGCACGGTCAGCATGGCGTAGCAGATCAGCGCCGCCGTGAACAGACCGTAGTGACTGGCGGAGAACAGGTTGACGCCGCTGGACTCCAGCGTCGGCCGCAGGATCAGCACCAGCGCCACCACCGACGCGAAGATGGCCGACAGGCCGCCGACCGACACCGCCAGCACGCCCGGAAGCAGACCCCCCTTCTTGTCGTCGGCAGCGATCGACGTGATCGTGGGCCAGACGCCGATCGCCACGAGCGACAGCCATGCCGAGATGCCGAAGTAGACCATCATCGCGCTGAAATCGTCGGGGGCCAGCACCTTGGCAAACAGCGGGATACTCACCACCTGCAGCCCGATGCTGCACGCCTTGGACACCATCGAGCTTGCGACGGCCAGGCGCAACGCCCGGGTGGCCTGGCGCGCCCGTTCGGTCGCGCCCTGATCGCGGGAATCGCTTCCCGGCGGCGATATGCCCATGGTGGTATCGCTGTCGAGCAGCCCGCCTTTTGTTGTCGTCACGCACGCCTCCGCATTGCCAGCAACCGTTGCACGCCCGCCCCGAATGCCCTGTGCGGCACATGCTGGGAGCGTGGACTTCCGCAACGATGGAAAGTCCCGTCGCAGTGGAGGGTAGCCGCTTGCACCTCACATCTCTGTTCGCTCCCCCACAGGTGCGCAGCGCCGGGCACAGAGCGTGCGGCGTCGAACATTGCCGACGGCATGCGCTGCGTAGACTGCGAAGCTGGCTCGCCGTGCGGGGGTAGGCGCGCCCGGCGCAGTGCCATCCACGCCCCCCGCATCCGCCACACGGCGCCAGGACAGAACAAGCGATGAAAATCCTGCTCTATTGCCTCAACTATGCTCCCGAACTGACCGGCATCGGCAAGTACACCGGCGAGCAGGCGGAATGGCTGGCCGCCCACGGCTACGACGTGCGGGTCATTACCGCACCGCCCTACTATCCCGCCTGGAAGGTCGATCCGGCCTACGCCGGCCTGCGTTACCAGCGAGAGATGCGCAATGGTGTCGACGTCATGCGGGCACCGCTCTGGGTTCCCGCGCGCCCGAGCGGCCTGAAGCGCGTGCTGCACCTGGCATCGTTCGCGCTGACCAGCATCGGCTGGCTGGTGCGCCAGGCAAAGTGGCGCCCCGACGTGATCTTCATCGTCGAGCCGCCGTTGTTCTGCAGCCCCGCGGCATTGCTGTTCGCGCGGCTGACCAATGCCAAGATCTGGCTTCACATCCACGACTACGAAGTCGATGCCGCGTTCGAACTGGGCCTGCTCAAGGGCAAATGGCTGCGCCGTATGGCCACGGCCGTGGAACGCTTTGTACTGACGCGCTTTGACCATGTCTCGTCGGTCTCGAACGCGATGGTGGCGCTGGCCAGGCGCAAGGGCGTCGACGAAAGCCGCCTGACCATGTTGCCGAACTGGCTGGACCTGCAGGGCCTTGCGCGCCGCAGCGATGCCGACTACCGCAAGCGGCTCGGCATCCCGGCCGATGCCGTGATCGCCCTGTACTCCGGCACCATCGGCGCCAAGCAGGGCATCGAAATCCTGGCGGAGGCGGCGGAACACCTGCGCGAACGGGAAACCCTGCATTTCGTCTTCTGTGGCGAGGGGGCCGGCGTCGAGGACCTGCGCACGCGATGCAAGGGCCTGCCGCGCATCCACTTCCTGCCGCTGCAGCCGTGGGCGGACTTCTCCGCACTCCTGGCCGCGGCCGACATCCACCTGATGCCCCAGCGCGCCGACGCGGCGGACCTGGTGCTGCCGTCCAAGCTTGCGGCGATGCTTGCCAGCGGCAAACCCGTGGTGGCCACCGCCGCGCCGGCCACCGAACTGGGCAAGCTCGTCATCCAGTGCGGCATCGTGGTGGAACCGGGCGACAGTCTCGCGCTTGCCGAGGCCATCGTCACCCTTGCCGACGACCCGTTGCGCAGCCGCATGCTCGGCGCGGCGGGCAAGGCGTGGGCCGAAGCGCACCTGGATCGGGATGCCGTGCTTGCCACGTTCGAGGAAACCTTGCTGCGCCTGCATGCCGCCGACCCGATCGCCAGCCCCACCACCGCCACGGTCGACTCCGTCGGCGACTAGCCGTGACGGTGCAGCGAGCTGGCGTGCGCCACGGTTCTGTGGGCTTCCGTACTGTAGATGCGGCGCTGCAGCGCCAGCATCGGGACATCGTTTCCGGTTCGCCGGATGAAGGGAGCCCCAACATGTTTCAGGATCTGTCGACCTTCCGGATGCCGCCCGGGTTCCGTGGCCGCTCGGCGCTGGTCGTGCAGCTCTGGTGGTGTGTGCAGAGCCTGCTGTTCCATCGCTCGCCCCAGTTTGCCAACGGCTTCCGCCGCTGGCTGCTGCGCTGCTTCGGCGCCCAGGTGGGCCGCGACGTGGTGATTCGCCCAAGCGTACGGGTGACCTACCCGTGGAAGGTCAGGATCGGCGACTACGCGTGGATTGGCGATGGCGCCGAACTGTACAGCCTGGCCGAGATCGAGATCGGCAATCACGCCGTGGTATCGCAGTACACCTACCTTTGCGCCGGCGACCACGACTACCGGCGCAGCGACTTCGCCATACGCGGCCGTCCGATACGCATCGCCGATGAAGCCTGGGTGGCCAGCCACTGCTTCGTCGCGCCGGGTGTCACGATTGGCCGCGGCGCGGTGATCGGCGCCCACAGTGCCGTGTTCCGCGACATGCCTGCCGGCATGGTCTGCATGGGAAGTCCGTGCCGCCCGCGGCGTCCGAGGCTGGACGACGCGCCGCCCGGCGACACATCGCCATCGCTTTCGGCCGGAGCGCCGCTGGACGTGGAAGCCCTCCACGCCGACTAGACGGCCGCCAGGTCATTTCGCAGCCCAGGGACTGACGATGATCGACATCTATCACAACATGCTTTGGCCCAAGTACAAGGGCGCTGTGTTCACGGAGGCGTTTTCGCACGCGCGCGGCAAGGGGCAGGACGTACGCTTCTTCCACATCTCCGCCACCGGCTACGGCCGCTCCGCCTACAGCAGTGTCGACACCAGCTACCACCGGTACCCGTACCAGATCCTGTTCGACGCGCCCTACGAGACCATTCCGGCGTGGAAGGTATCGCTGCGGCTGATGCGCGAGGTATTCCGCTCACGCAGCCGGCTGATCCTCATGCCCGGCTATCACCGGGTGGAGTTCTGGGCCATGCTGGCCGCCTGCATGCTGGCGGGCAAGCGCCGCGGCGTGTTCTGCGATTCGACCATGCGCGACCAGGCCGATCACCCGCTCAAACGACAGCTCAAGCGCTTTTTCTTCCGCCAGTGCGACGGCATCTTCGTCTACGGCCAGCGTTCCGCCGAGTACGTGATCGCCATGGGCGCCGATCCCGCGCGCATTGTCTACCGCTGCCAGGCCGCCGCACTGCCGCACACCTACAGCGCCGAGTCGGCCGCCAGCATGCGGCTGGCCAACGCGCCATCGCCGGATCGTCCCCGCTTTCTGTTCGTGGGGCTGGTATGCCGCGCCAAGGGCATCGAGGACCTGTTGCGCGCCTTCGTCGACGTACGCCGCCAGCAGCCGGCGGCCACGCTGGTGCTGGCCGGGCCGGTCGTCGAGTCCGAACAGATGCCGCAGCTTGCCGAATCGCTTGGCATCGCCGATGCGGTGCAGTTCCTGGGTGCCATGGATATCGACCAGCTGGCGCAACAGTATTGCCGGGCGACCTGCCTGGTGCTGCCCAGCCACACCGAGGCCTGGGGCCTCGTCGTCAACGAGGCACTGAGCTATGGCTGCCCGATCGTGGTAAGCGATTGTTGCGGCTGCATTCCCGAGCTGGTCCAGGACGGCCTGACGGGCCACACCTTTGTCACGCGCGATGTGGCCGACCTGAGCCGTACCCTGCTGCGCGCCACCCGCAGCTTTGCCGACGTCGCCGTGACAATGCGGCACTGCCTGGACGTGGCCGCGCAATACTCGCCCGAGTGCGCCGGCCGCTCGATCATGGAAGGCTGCCTCAAGATACTGGAGGATGCACGAGCATGACCCTGCCCAACGCTTTCGGGCCGATTGCCAAACAGCCCGCCGAAGCCGGCACGCCACCCGCGCCCACGCCGCGTATCGAGTCCGACCGGCCGCCGGCGGCACTGACCCGGCCCGTGGTCTTCCTGGGGCCCCTGCCGCCGCCGCACAACGGCTTTTCGGCATCCAACCAGCGCATGCTCGACCGCATTCGCGAACATGCGCCGGTCGAGGTGCTCGACGTGGCCAAACGGGCCACGGGGCGCGCGGCCGGCCTGAAGGCACTTGCCAATCGTGCACGGCAGTTGTGGCGCCTGAGCCGCCTGATCGTGAACGAGCGGCCCCACACGCTGTATCTCGGACTGTCGGGCGGGCTCGGACAGTTGCTCGACGCACCGTTCGTGGCGCTGGCTAACCTGGCGGGCATGGCCATCTACTTCCATCACCACAGCTTTGCCTACATCAACCGCCCCACCTGGTACACCCGCCTGATCATGCGTTGCGCGCCGCGCGCCCGGCACCTGGTTCTGTGCGACACGATGGGCGCCGAGCTGTCCCGCATCTACAAGCTGCCGCCCGGCAACGTGCAGGTGCTCTCGAACCTGAGCCTGATCGACCTGCCGGACGCGTCCGCGCCGGCGTCGGCCGACGCCCCGCCCCCGGAAGCGGCCGCCGAGGCGATCCGGGTCGGCTTCCTGTCGAATATCACGGCGGCCAAGGGCATCTTCACGTTCTTCGAGGTCGTGCGGCTGGCGCAGGAAATCGGCATGCCGGTCTGCGCGCATATCGCGGGGCCCGTGGCGCCCGACATCCGAGCCCGGTTCGACGCCGAGCTGGCCCGCACGCCGTGCGTGCGCTACCTGGGGCCGGTGCACGGCGCGCAGAAGGAAGCATTCTTCCGCCATCTGGACGCGCTGCTGTTCCCGACGACCTACCACAACGAGGCCGCGCCGCTGATCCTGCTGGAGGCCCACAGCCACGGCGTGCCCGTGATCACCAACGATCGCGGCTGCATCGGCTCGATGATCGATGACTGCAACGGGGTGCTGGTGCCGCGCGACGCCGATTTCGCGGAGTACGCCATCGCCTGGCTGCGCAAGCTGATGTCACCGGACGGCCACGCCGAGGCCCGGCGCGCCGCGCTGCTCATCCATTTTCAGGCGCAACGGCAGCGCGCCGAGGACGTGCTGGACCGCACGATTGCCGCCATCAGCGCGCCCAAGGCGCACAGCAACGCGGCCCGCAACGCGTGACCCAATGACAGCAGGCCTCGAAGATCGAGGCCCGCGACGTCGCTGGACAAGGGAGCGAAGCCCGGATTGGACCTCAGATGTCGTGGTAGCGCATCAGGGTGATGCCGGCATCCTTGAGCACGGTGTGGAGCGGGCCCGGGTCCATCAGCGGCGCGCCCTCTTCCTGGCGCCACGTCTCGGTGTAGCCCGGATGCACCGACATCTCGGTGACCCCCTCCGGCAGGATGGCGGGCAGTTGCAGCGCCCAGCCGCGCTGGCGCGTATCGGCGCCGACATAGAAGTCGGGGCTGCGCAGGCCGCCAAAGTGCCGCAGCAGCAGCACGTTCATGGCGCCGCGCACGTGGTTCTTCATGAAGTAGCAGTTCTGGGGCCGCCGCACCCGCGAGATGCCGGCGCGCAGCATTTCATCGCGCAGCACGCGCATGATCGCCGGGTACTTGTGCATGTGGCCATGGCCATCCACGTGCGACACGTCCACGCCCTGGTCGCGCAATTCCTCCAGCTGCAGCCGGAATTCGCGCCGGATATCGGCCGCGTCGATCAGGCCGGCCATGGCCCGCGCGCGCTGGATCTTGGGCGGGAACAGCGACCCGTCCTTGCGGCACAGCGAACTCGACGCGGGCGGACGCCAGCCCTCCACGATGTTGAAATGCAGCCCGAAGGACTGGCGGTGCTGGTTGTCCCGGGCGTACCTGCAGGCCTGCGCCGTGGCGGGCCGGCCGGCCAGGATCGTGGCGCTGGTCAGCAGACCCGCCTCGAAGCAGGCGACCGTGGCCCTGAAGGTATCGTCGTCGTAGCCAAAATCGTCGGCATTGATGATCACACCCCTCATTGCTCTCTCCGTGGTTATGCAACGCCAAATGCCCATGGCGGATGCCAATCCGCCCCTTGGGGCAACGATATGCGGCACCGCAGCGGGCACTCGGTGCGATACGCAACGTTAGCCGGGCGCGCTTCTGCACCAATGTGCGAGAGCGCACCGATAGTGCACTTTGCAGACTCCTACGATGCATTCAGTCGCGATGCACAGCGATGCGCGTCTCGTTTAATCGACTGGGGAGAGGATGCCGTGAAGACTAGCCATTACCACACAGTCAGCCGGTGCAACGCCAGATCGCCTCGATCACTGGCCGCCACGCTGGCCATGGTGTGTGCCGCATTGCTGCTGGGCGCCTGCGCGGCGTCCCCGGGTATGAAATTCAGCGCCAGCCCGGTCGGCGGCGTCAGCCCCGATTCGATGCCCGAGGTCACGCCGATCACGCTGGAACTGGTCCGCGAGCAGCAGGCCCATGCCAAACCGGCCAATGCCGGCGTCGAGGAACTGTTCGGCACGCCTGCGCCATACCGCATCGGCGCCGGCGACATCATCTCGGTGGTGGTCTGGGACCACCCCGAACTGGTGTTCCCGACGCAGACGTACAGCATCGGGGCCGCGTTCGAGATTCCGACTTCGAGCGGTGGCTCGAACATGCCGGGCTACGTGGTCAGCCCCTCGGGCGATATCCAGTTTCCCTATGCCGGCGTCATGCATGTCGCCGGCAAGACCGCCAACGAAGTTCGCGACGAGATGGCCCGCATCCTGTCGCGCGTGGTGCGCGATCCCCAGATGACGGTGCGCGTGCTGGGCTTCCGCAGCCAGCGCGTGTACGTCGACGGCGAAGTCAAGACACCTGGCATGCTGGCCATCGACGATGCGCCGATGACGCTCGTCGAAGCGCTGAACCGGGCGGGCGGGGTGCTGAACCTGACCGGCGACAACAGCCGCGTGCGGGTCACGCGCGGCGAACGCAGCTGGTACGTCAACATGCCGGCGCTGCTCGCCAGGGGCATCGATCCGTCGCGCATCATGCTGCGCTCCGGGGACATCGTGCGCGTGGAGCAGCGCGAGGACAGCAAGGTCTTCGTGACCGGCGAAGTGGTCAAGCCGTCGTCGCTGCTGATGCGCAATGGCCGCATGACGCTGAACGAAGCCCTCGGCGACTCTGGCGGCGTCAGCCCGCAGACGGCCAACGCCGAGCAGATCTTCGTCATCCGCAAGACCACCGATGGCAAGCCCAAGGTCTACCACCTGGACGGCACCTCGCCGGTGGCCCTGGCCATCGCGGAAAGCTTCGAGCTGGAGCCGAAGGACGTCGTCTACGTCGATGCGCGTGACCTCGTGCGCTGGGCCCGTGTGATGACGCTGCTCGTCCAGCCGGTGGTGGGTACGGCCAGCATCGCGCGGCCATGATCGTCACCAGCGGACGCGACATGGTCAGGTCGATCCTCGTGATCTGCATTGGCAACCGGTGCCGCAGCCCGATGGCGGCGGCACTGCTGAGCCGGGCGTTGCCCCACTGCAACGTGCTGTCGGCAGGCCTGGCGCCGCCCGTGGGTGCCACCGCGGACCCGCGCGCGGTGCGCCTGCTGGCCATCGAGGGCGACGACCTCAGCCAGCATCGCGCCCGCGCCGTGGACCAGTCGCTGGTCACCGACGCCGACCTGGTCCTGGTGATGGACGAGGAACAGCGCGACGCGATCGAGACGCTGTACCCGCAGGCGCGCGGCAAGACGCATCGCCTGTGCGAGCAGCAGAAGGCCGATGTGCCGGACCCTTTCGGCGGCTCGCAGAACATGTTTGTCATCGTACTTGGTTTGATCAAGAAGGGTGTTGAATCCTGGTCGGCACGAATCCATGCGGCAGAGCCGGCCCATCGCCACGGAGAGGCATGATGAGTATCGTACGGAATTTCCGGGACACGGCTCCTGATACATGGGAAGACAACGAGAAGCCCATGGACATGACGTCGTACGTCGACGTGCTGGTCCGCTACCGGTGGACGTTCGTGACAGTCGCTGCGACCATCCTCTGTGCGGGGCTGCTGTATGCGTTCCTGGCGCGCCCCGTCTACCGCGCCGACATCGTGGTCCAGGTGGAGGACACCACCCCGGGCAACTCGGCCAGCAAGCTGGCCGCGAACATCTCGCCGGTGTTCGACGCCAAGCCGGCGGCCTCGGCCGAAATCGAACTGCTGCGTTCGCGCATGGTGGTCGGCAAGGCCGTGGACACGCTGCGGCTCGATGTCGAGGCGGTGCCCCGCTACCTGCCGCTGATCGGCGCCGCGATCGCCAGCTACAACAGGGAACTGTCCACCCCCGGCCTGTTCGGCTTTGGCGGCTACGCGTGGGGCAGCGAATCGATCGTGGTCGAGCGTCTGGACGTACCGCCCCAGATGGAAGACCGCCGCATGGTGGTCACGGCGCTGGGCGACGGCAAGTATCGGCTGGCGTTCGCCAGCAGCGACCAGACCGCCGAAGGCGAGGTCGGCCATCCGCTGACGGTGGCCACCGGCAGCGGCTCGGTGACGATCGACATCAGCCGCCTGGACGGCCGTGCCGGCGCGCAGTTCTACGTCCGTCGCGTGCCGCGCGGCATTGCCATCTCCAGCCTGCAGGACCAGCTCATGATCAGCGAGCGCGGCAAGCAGAGCGGCGTGATCGGCGTGGCGCTGGAAGGCACGTCGCCGGCGCGTACCGCGTCGACCCTGAACGAGATCGGCAACGAGTACGTGGAGCAGAACCTGCGCCGCAAGGCGGCCGAGGCCGAGAAATCGGTCAACTTCCTGGAAAGCCAGCTCCCGCAGCTCAAGCAGCAGATGGAGACGGCCGAATCGCGCTACAACGCGATGCGTAACCAGCGCGGCACCATCGACCTCAGCGAGGAATCGAAGCTGATCCTCTCGCAGTCGGTACAGATCCAGACCAAGCTGCAGGAGCTGCGCCAGAAGCGCCAGGAACTGATCGCGCGCTTCACGACCAATCACCCGACCATCGAGATCCTGGACAACCAGATCGCCGGTCTGACCGGGCAGCTGAACGGCGTCACCGGCAAGATCCAGAAGCTGCCGGACGTCGAGCAGAACGTTCTGCGGCTGATGCGGGACCTGAAGGTCAACACCGAGCTCTACCAGTCGCTGCTGAACGACGTGCAGCAGCTGCGGCTGGTCAAGGCCAGCAAGGTCGGCACGGCGCGCCTGATCGACGGCGCCGACGTCCCGCTCAAGCCCGTACGTCCGAACCGCATGCTGATCGGTGCGACGTCCGGTGTGCTGGCCATCGTGCTCGCGCTGATCGTGGTGGCCATCCGCCGCGTGTTCGATGGCGGCGTGACCGATGCCGACGAGATCGAATCGCAATGCGGCATGACCGTGTACGCGACCATCCCGATGAGCGCCCAGCAGGCCCGGCTGTCGCGCGTGAAGAGCGGCGGCGGCGATGTGCTGGCCATCGGCGAGCCCGACGATCCGGCCATCGAAAGCCTGCGTGGCTTCCGGACCGCGCTGCAGTTCGCGCTGCTCGGGGCCCAGCGCAACAACGTCGTGGTGTTCACCGGCCCGGCCCCGGAAGCCGGCAAGTCGTTCCTGAGCGCGAACTTCGCGGTGGTCGCGGCGGCAGCCGGTCGCAAGGTGGTCCTGGTGGATGGCGACCTGCGGCGCGGCGCGTTGAACGAACGCTTCAACGTCACGCGCAAACCCGGCCTGACCGAGGCGCTGACCAGCGCGCGCCTCGACGACGTGATCCAGCGCGACGTGGTGCCGGGACTGGATTTCATCGCCACGGGTGCCGAGCCGCCGCTCGCCGCCGACGTGCTGCAGAGCCCCGTGATGGATAGCCTGCTCGCAGAACTGCGTTCCCGGTACGACCTGGTGCTGATCGACACCCCGCCGGTGCTGGCCGCCGCCGACGCCGGCATCCTGGCGCCGCGAGCCGGTGCGGTGTTCCTGGTGGCACGCGCCGACAAGACCACTGCCGCCGAACTGACCGCCGCGCGCCGCGTGATCGAACAGGCCGGCGGCGAGGTCAAGGGCGTGCTGTTCAACGGCCTCGAGGTGGAAGGGCGCTGGTACCGGTCGCACTACCACTTCGGCAAGTACCGCTACCTGAACCGCTACGGCAGCGAACAGGCAAAACGGGCCTGATCCTGCAAGTCGCCGCCCCGCCTGGGGGGCCCCGAAGGCCGCTTCTGCCGAAGCGGCCTTTTTCATTTGCCGCTGTTTGCGCGCTTTTGACGGGCGGCGGTGAAACGACAAGGCGCCCCTTGGGGCGCCCTGCGGTCATCTTCGGATGTGTTGGGGAACTTGCGGGCCCTCTGGGCCTAGCCGATGTACTCGATCAGGGCGACCGCCTCGGCATTGGCCGGCTGCTCGGTGCCGGCGCCGGGAACCAGGCTCAGCGTGCAGCGCTGGCGCGTACTGCAGCGAAACAGCATGCGTTCGTCGGCCTGTCGGGTGGCCTTCAGCAACGTGGTGGGCGACGACTCGCCCGTCACGATCGAATAGTTGCCGGCGCCGCCGGCCACATCGACGATGACCCGCGTGACGATCGCATTCAGCGGCAGGATCACCGTCGGCGCGCCATCGGCGCGGGCCGGCAGCCGCCCGAAGGCGTTGCGCAGCGATACCACCTTGGTCCTGACCGTCGCCGATGCAGCCACGTTCCAGCCGATCTCGGCGTCGGCATAGACCCCGGCGGCGCTATTGCCCCGGCAGCCCTCGAGCGTCACGACGCGCCTGCGGCCGAGCTGGTTGCCCGACTCGGAGAACATCAATCCCTCGTCCGGATGCGCGAAATTCACGAAGTCGCAGTTGCGGTACACGGCGCGGCCCTGCGCGGTGGGACCCTGGCCCGAGACATACTGGTGCCGCCCCATGATCTGGCAGTTGTCGAACACCACCTGCGCGCCGGCCGTGTTGCCCGGGGCAAACACCGCCGACACCGTGCCTGCCGCGAACTGCTGGTAGCCCTGCGAGCCGAAGTCGCAATCCTTGAAGCCGATATTGCCCTGCTCCCACTCGCAGAACATCACGCCGGCCTGGCGCGACTTCTGCTCCACGCGCAGACCCTCCGCCTTGAACGAGCAGACGCCCATGGCGTGGTTGTTGCCGCGCAGGTTGAACAGGTGGGTCTGCACGGTCGGCTCGTAGCCGCTTACGTCGCAGTCGGTCAGCTTGATGCTGCCGCCGCGATGCATGTCTATCCACGCACTGGAGCACCAGTACTTGCAGTGGTCGAACCAGTAGTTCAGGAACTGGTCGGACGTCCGTTTGTCGCCCACGTACAGGAAGGCCTTCCACTGCCCGGCCCAGGCGCAGCGCCAGAACTTCCACTCGCTGTTGCAGTTGTCGCCCGTCAGGTTGACGCCGTAGCGCCACTGGCCCGTGAACAGGCAGTCGTCGAACGCGTAGTCCTGGGCGCCGCCGCTGCTGACGCTTTCGATCAGGTCGCAGTTGGGGGCATTGCCGTGGAACTGCAGATTGCGCAGGCGCACCACCAGCGCGGCATCCTGGTTGCGGAACAGCGCGCCGTCGCCGCGTGGTTCATAGATGATGACGACGGTGCCGGAAGGGCCGTCCCCTTCGATCATCAGGCCCTGCGCCCTGCCCTGCAGCAGCGCGCTGTCGAACAACGCGCCGGGTCTGGTGAGCCGGTAGGTGCCTGGCGGCACGATGATGCGCCTGCCGCCGATCTGGTTCGAGTTCTCGCCGAACTGTGCCTTGCGTACCTGGCGGGCCATGGTGCGCACCGCGCTGGCGAATGCCGCGTCGGACGGTGTCCTGCCGGTGGGGTCGCATCCGTCGAAGTCGGCAATCGAGACGGCTCGCTCGCGCGAGGCCGGCAGCGCTGATTCGCCGGCCTCGCGCCCGGCGGCCCCGGCGGCGGCGGAGGCGACGCTCGCCCCGGTCAGTACGCCCAGCCGGGCCAGGAAACTGCGTCGAAGATTGGGCATGAAAAGCCTCCGTTGGCAGTGTTGGCGCGGCGCGTGCCTGGCCGCTACTGCGTCAGCAGGAATGACCAGATTGCCGTGCACTCTGGTTCGGATAACGGGTACTGGGGCATCGCCTTGGACAGCATCACGCCGGTGTTGTCGACGCCCTCGCTCACGACGCGGCAGAAGCTGTCGCGGTCATACGCCGACGGCGGCCCGCCGCGTCTGGGTGCCAGCGTGAGCAACGAATCCGCGGTCAGGCGCGGACCGAAGGGCTCGGCGCCCCTGGCCGCGGCGTGGCAGTTGGCACAGCGCGCCGCCGAGTCGGGCAGCGCGCGCTCTTCCCAGCGCAGGCGCGCCGGCGTGCCGGTGGGCACCTGCCCATAGTAGAGCGACCGCCCGAGATCGACGAAGTTGGGCGTGGCGCCCTGTGCCAGCCCGGACAGGGGGCTGCCGACGGCCAGAACGGCCGCCAGCAGCATGGCCGGGCGCATCAGCGCACCCGGATGGTGGCCGCCACGCTGGGCACGCCGGCCGCGTTCATCGCGAACAGCATGTAGTACCCCGGCACGGCCACGCCCGGATCGGCCGGGATCTGCAGCTTGTACTCGCCCGACGTACCCACGGTGAACGTCAGCGGCACGCGGCGCTGTTCGTTGTTGACCGAGTGGGTCACCGACGACATGCGGACCATCGCGAACGACTTCATGCTGGCCGTGGCATTGACCGTGATCGTCGTCCCCAGGTACGCCTCGGTGGGCGCCGACGTGATTGACGGGCGCGTGGCCGAAGTGCCGTCCGCATTGAGCAGGTAAGGCGGCGTCAGGATCTCGACGTTGGCATGGTTGGTCGTGCACGTACCGCACAGCCCGCCACCGCCGCTGAGCACCCGGCCGTCGGGCAGCAGCAACGCCACGCTGTGATACGTGCGCGGCGTCTGCATGGCAGCCAGGCGCGAGAACTTCTCGGTGACAGGGTCCCACAGCTCCGCCACCATGACGGCGCCATCGTCGCTGAACGTCACCGGCCACGCCTGCCCGCCGACCACCACGACCTGGCCATTGGGCAGCACCACGCTGTTGTGGAAGGCGCGCGCGTACGACATCGACGCCACCTTGCGTACCGTGGGCGTGGCGGGCCGGATGTCAATGACGTGGGCGTTGGCGGTGGCGGCGGCGTTCTCGTAGTCGGGCGCACCGCCCACCGTCAGGATGCGGCCAATGTCGTACATCACGGCATTGCCGTTCATCGCGTCGCCATCGGCCGCGCGCGTGCCGACCGGGGTCACCGAACCGTCGCCGGTGGTGTCCACCCAGTTCATCTGCTTGCTGGGGCCGGCGTGGAAGACGCGTCCATTGGCGGCGGCGAAGAGCCAGGCATGGTTGTCCGATCGATAGAGCCCGGCCGTGTCGCCGGTCAGGAAGTAGTCGTCCCAGACGGCACTGTTGAGCCGCCAGCCCGTATTGGCGTGCCAGGTCTCGCCGTCCTTGTCGCCGATGTCGCCGCTCCACGAGCCGCCGACCGTGAACACGCCGCCGTCGGGCAGCGTCACCGCGCCCTGGTAGCCACGCCCCTTGACCATCTCCGCCGCGGCCGTCCAGGCGTTGGTCGAGGGATTGTAGATACTGGTCTTGGTGCTGCTGCTGCCGCCATTGACGAGGATGCGGCCGTCCGGCAGGTTGGCCGTGCCCGGGCAGAACATGTCGTGGCCCGTATTGCTGACCAGCTTCTCGGTCGATGCGCCCGTCGTCGGGTTGAACAGCGCCGTATAGGTCCGGCCGTTGTCGCCGCCGAAGTTGTTGCGCTCATAGGCGGACCACACCAGCACGCGTCCATCGGGCAGGTTCGCCGCGGCCACCGGGATCACGGTCAGCGCCTTTGGTGCGGCCCATTTCGACGGCAATACCGTGGTTTGCGCCACGGTGATGTTCCAGGTCTGCGCCGCGCTGCCGTTACAGGTTTTCTGCACGACCGCCTCACCTTCGACCGCAGACGCCGGCACCAGGCACAGCCCGCTGTGCGCCGCGACGATGGCGTAGCCGCCATTCTGCGCGCGCAGGGTGAAGCGCTGGTTCGTCGCACCGGTGCATTGCCACTGCAGCGCAGGGGCCCCCACGTCGGTGCTGGCGTACTGGATGTCCAGGCACTTGCCGCTATGCTGGGGCGACATCTGGTACTGGCTGCCGAACAGCGTCAGGCCCCACAACTGGTTCAGATCGCCATGGCAGGTCCAGATGATTGCCGGCGCATCGTTGTCCACCACGGCGCCGCTGATATCCATGCAGAAGTTCGTACCGCTGAGCTTGATGGTGGTGGTGGTCTGCGCCTGGGCGGGCGTGGGTGCGGCCCACAGCCAGAGTGCCAGCAGGCACAGGCCCACACACCTCGACAGACGCACCAGCGCACGCGCCGGGTGCGATCCCGGGATGAGATTCATGATGGACTCCCTTGAAGATGTTCTCTTTATTCGTTCGGACGCCTCCGCGTCACGCCCTGGCGAGGAAAGCCATGATCGCGACCACATCCTCGGGCTGTGGCAGCGCCTGACTGCGCCAGCACATCTGCGCCGACGCATTGAAGAAGTAAACCTGGGTAGCATGCTTGTCGAGGTTCTCCGACGGCGGGCGGCCGGCCAGCCTGGAGCGCAGCGCCACGACATCGCCGGAAGGGATCACGCCTTGCCATGCCCGGCCGGCGCCCATCTTCTTCAGCCATGCCTGCATGGCTTGCGGCGAATCGCCCAATGGGTCGATGCTCAGCGACAGCAACTGCATCGGATAGCGGCCTGTCTTGCCGGCCAGCCCGCCCTGCACGGCGCCGAACATGGCGCCCTGCAGCGGGCAAACGGAGCTGCACCCCGTGAACATGGTCTGGAGCGCGGTGACCTTTCCCTGCATCAGCGCATCGAGCCGCCGGCGCTGCCCCGCCGCATCGACGACCCAGGCATCGGGCGCGGGCACGAGCGGTTCCACCGCGCCGGCGCTGACGTGCGCCATGGCGCCCCGCGTCGCAGTCGCCACCACACTGGCGGATAAGGCGCGCATCCACGCGCGGCGAGTCCAGCTCATCAGTACGCTCCCTCCCAGGCATCCGGTCGATCGATGAACCTGACAAGCTCACGTGTGCCAGACCATCCGTGACATCTTGCGATCACACGACCACTCCCTCCGTACGGCAACGCACGAAGCCCCAGGGCGTAAACGGCCAGCATCCGCATGAACGTCTGCGTTGGAAAACACACCGAACGCGCACCGCTGACGTTCCTATACTCGAGCCAGCAGAACCGGGCGCAGCACAACAAGAAAAGGGAGGGCCGCGTGATACCAGAACATCTTCAGGGTGCGCCGAAGGCGTGCCGCGTCGCAGTCATCATTGCCACCAAGGGACGCCCCAAGGCTGTCTCGCGCGTGCTGCGCCTGCTGGAGCAGCAGACCTTGCAGCCGTCGATCGTCGTGGTGTCGGCCAATACCCGGCTGGACGTCGAGGACGTAGCGGCCGGCGAGGACGTTGAGAACGTCGAGGACTCCGCGACGCAGCGCCTGCCCGTGGCGTATGTGTTCGGCCCGGCCGGCCTGCCCGCGCAGCGCAATCGCGGGCTGGAGCGGGTGATGGGCCAAGCCGATATCGTGGTGTTCTTCGATGACGATTTCGTGCCCGCGCCAGGCTGGCTCGCGCGGTGCGCCGAAGCGTTCGCGGCGCGCCCTCGTGTCGTCGGCATGACGGGCGGCGTGGTGGCGGACGGCGTGCGGGGCGATGCCATCGACTGGGACGAAGCCGGCGAACTGCTGGCGGACGACGCCGCGCGCACGCAGCCCATGGGGCTGGTGCCGGTCCAGAAGCTGTATGGCTGCAACATGGCTTATCGCGTCAGCGCCATCGGCGACCTGCGCTTCGACGAGCGGCTGGTGCTGTACGGCTGGCTCGAGGACATGGACTTCTCGCGCGCGATGAACGGCAAGGGCCAGCTGCTACAGGTGCTGTCGGCACGCGGCGTGCATCTGGGCCTGCGCTCCGGCGGCCGCACATCGGGCCGGCGCTTCGGCTTCTCGCAGATCGTCAACGCCTGGTACCTGTACGGCAAGGGTGCGCTGTCGGCGCGCGAGGTCTGGGAAAACACCGCCAGGGCCCTGCTGGCCAATGGCGCCAGGTCGCTGTTCCCCGAGCCGCATATCGACCGGCGCGGACGCCTCGCAGGCAACCTGCTTGGCGTGCGCGAACTGCTGCTGGGACGCTGTCAGCCCGAACGCGGCGGCGAGCTCTGAGCGAATGGCTCGGCGCCGCCCTCGCCACCGCGCGCGCCCTTCTTCCTGGACGGCTTCGGCGATTTCGTTTCCGCCTTCGCCGCGGCCATTCCATGATGGGACGTGCGGGTCGGTTCCGGCTGCCGGCGCGGCGCCGGCGGCGCCACCGGCTTGAACGAAGCCAATGCCTGCGGCATGGTGCGCAGGTGTGCCAGCAGTTGGGCGGCGAACGCTTCGCGGCTTTCGGTAAGGAACAGCGAGTGGTCGAGTAGCGGCATCGTCTGCAGGCGCACATGCCGCAGGCCGTCGATGGCCTCGAAGCGCCGGCCCAGCCCAAGATGCGCCTCGTGCAGGCCCACGTCGCTGGCCCCATAGAGGAACAGCGTGCGCACGCCGCGCCGTTCCAGCGCCATCACGGCGGCGCTGGCGAAGTCCTGCGTGGTCTGGCCGGCCTGGCCCTGCGCGCCCGGCGTTGCCGTCGGAACATCGTGCTCGCGCAGGCGCACGACGATCCTGCGCGCCATCGCCGCCAGCAGCCGCTTGAGGCCGAGCTCTCCACGAAACAGCCTGCGCCAGTTTTCCCACCGGCAGGCCGCGGCCAGATACACGCGCCCTGGCCGCAGACGATCCGACGCGGTGGCCTGGTCGGCGGCATCCCAGCGGAATTTCACCAGGTTGACGAGCATGAGCCCGTTGACGCCCCGGTTTTCCAGCGCGGCGTGTAGGCTCAGGAACGCGCCCGAGCAGATGCCGGCAAGCACGATGCAGCGGAAGCCGCGCCCCCGCAGCCAGTCCACCGCGGCCCCGAGATCGCGCCGGGGCGCGGTGCCGTAGATGGTGTTGAGGTCCATCTGCCGCGCGGCGTGGGGGCTGTCTCCGATCGATGACACATCGAGGCGCAAGGCGGCAATGCCCTGCCGCGCGAGCTGCCGCGACACCGTGACGAACAGCCGGCCATCGCCGACATGGTGATTGCCGCCCGTATTGGGAAAGATCACCGCCGTCGCGGGCCGCGCCGGCGTGGCATCGCGCAGCGGCGGCATGCATAGCACGCCGAACAGCCGCGCGTGGTCGATCCACACCGGCGACTCGACGACGTCCGCCGCGGACAGCACATCGTCGGGAGCGCCGACCGAGCCGGGCGCAAACGCCGCCGGCCGCCTGGGCGGCGCGACCGGCATGCGTGACGTGATCCAGCCGATGACGCATTCCCAGGCGCGCACGGGCACATCGGCAAACTCCGCCGAGCGCATGACGTCGGGATACTCGGCAAACCCTTTCAGCGCGACGTCCGCGCCGGCCTGGCCAAGTCCGCCCGCCAGCGCCGCAACCGGCGACGACGGATCGGGCCAGGCGTCGAGCAGCAGCACACGTGGCAGGGGCAGGCTGGCATCGAGCCTGATCGACTGGATGCCAGCCACCGCGGCAGAAGACAGGCGGAAGCTCAGCACATCCTGCACGCCACCGGGCGGCGGCGGGACATCGAGTTCGGGGATGGCGCTATGGCGCCAGGCGGCGTGCAGCGCGCGCAGTTCCCGCAGGTACAGGCGGCCATCGATGACCGGGGCCAGCATGACCACGCCGGCCAGTTGCGGCACCCGTGCGGCCGCCAGTGCCGCCAGCGAGGCGCCGAGCCGCAGGCCGCACAGCACGACCTGGCTGACCTTGGCCATGCGACGCAACGCAGCGCAGGCGGCCACGATGTCGTCGATGGCCGATGCCACCGGATCGTCTCCATCGTGAAGATCGGCGGCGTCGCCAGTGCCTCGGTAGTCGAACCGCAGTACGGGGAGCCCCGCCTGCGCCATGTCGTCCGACAGATGCCGCCATGCCCGATGCGACCACATCATCTCGTGGCCCTGGGGGGCGCACATCACCACGCCGACATTGCCCTGCGTGCCGTGCAGCCAACCTGCACAGCCGTCAAACATGACCCATTTCATCCACGCGTCTCCTGATAACGCCGACCGGGCAGCCGATGCCGGTACCCGCAGAAACGGGTACGCCAGCACCGGTGGCCGGTTCGATCAGTCGCCGGTTTTTCTTATGCCGCCGGGGTATGACCGATCTGCTTGAGTGAGGGTGCCGTCACCGGCATGCCGAGGTAGGGATTCATGGCGGTGAAGTCCGTGCGGTTGCTGCGCTTGGGCACGACGCCATTGAGAATGCCGCCTAGCAGCGTGGCGTTGGCACGCGCCAGGCGCTTCAGCGATTCATCGACCTGCGAAGGCAGCGTGGTGTCGGCGCGCAGCACGAGCAGCGTCGCGTTCACGCAGTTGGCCACCAGCGCCGCATCCGCGACGGCCATGATCGGCGGGGTGTCGATCATCACCAGGTCGAAGCGCTCCGCGCACGTCTGCAGGGATCTTGCGAACGCGGGGCTCATCAGCAGTTCGGAGGGATTGTCGGGCGGCGCACCGGCCGGCAGCACCGACAGCCCGTTCACGGCCGTCAGCTGCACGGCATCGGGCAGCGACGCACGGCCGGACAGCACGTCGGCCAGGCCGGGCCCGGTATGCAGGTCCATCCAGTTCGCCACCTTGCCACGCCGCAGGTCGGCATCGATCAGCAATACCCGCTGGCCGGCTTCGGCGAACAGCACGGCGAGATTGACCGACGCGAACGTCTTGCCGGCGCCGGCCGTGGGGCTGGTGACGGCCACCACGCGTTGCGGTGTGTCGCGCAGCGAGAAATGCAGCGCGGCGCGGACGTTGCGCAGGCCTTCCACGGCCATCGAATGCGGGGCGTTGCGCGCCAGCAGGAACTGGTCGTGCAGCCCGAGCCTGAGCAGGCGTTCGGCGCCGTCGATATCGTCGTCCGCGCGCTCGGCCAGTTCGTCCGGATCGACCAGCGCGTGACCCGACTGCGGTGACTGCTGCGATTGCTGCGCCAGCAGCCCCGCCACCTCGCCGTCCGGCCAGGCAGACCTGGCTCGCGCGTCGACCAGCCGCTCCAGTTCCACCTGCTCCTGGCTGAACACGATGTCGCCGAGCATCGCCAGGCCCAGGCGTGCCTCGGCCTCGTTGACGTTGTCGAGCGTGGGCCGCACGCGCTGGCGCACCGCCACGCATGCCATCGCCAGGCAGAGCCCCATCAGCGCGCCGGCGATGGTGGCCGGCCACGGACCCAGCCCGACCGGCCGCATCGGCAGCAGCGCGCTGTCCAGCACCCGGACCTGTCCGGTGCGGTCCAGTTGCAGCAGCGACAGCTGTTCGGCCTTGTTGCGCAGGGTCATGTACATGTCCTCGGCCACCTTGACGTCACGCGTCAGTGCCACGGACTCCCGTTCGGTCGACGACAGGTTCTGATAGCGCGAATCCATGTCCTTGCGTTCGCGCATCAGCTGCTGGATCTGGTTGTCGACGGTCTTGACCTCGTTGGCCTCCTCCGTGAAACGCTGCAGCAACTTCATGCGTTCGAGCTTCAGCACGGCAATCTGGCGCTGGTAGTCCATGCTGCCGGTCAGGTACGACTGTGCGTCCTGGGTTGGTGCGATAGACCCCGCCTTGGAGCGGTATTTCGTCAGCGCCGTCTCGGCACGCTCCAGCTCGGCCTTGACGCGCGGGATCTCGCCGGACAGGAAAGCCAGCGTCGCGGCGGTGTCGTCGCGGCGCTGCATCGCCTGTTTGCCGATGAACGACTCGGTAATGCCGTTGACCAGCGCCGCTACGGCCGTGCGGTCGGCATTGCGCCAGGCGATGCTGACGGTGCCGGCGTCGCCCGGCTGCATGTCGATGCGCAGCCCGTTGGCCACGGCGTCGACGGTCTGCACGAGATCATGGCGCGTGACCACGAACCGGGTGCCCGGGCGCGCGTCGATGCGCGCGACCTGCATCGCCACGCCGTTGGCCTCCGCCGGGTTTCCCACGCGGCCGGTCAGCAGTTCGGTGTCCTGGTCATAGAGCCGGTAGGCGCCATTGGGCAGCACCTGCAGCGTCAGCGGCACGTTCAGCAGCCGTTCGGGCACGGCCAGCCGCTCCACGGACAGCTGCTCCCCACCCCAGGCATAGCCAAGGCTCTCCGGCCACGGCCCGGACAACTGCCCCGGCGTGGCGAAGTGAGCGGCCAGCCCGCCGATCAGCGGCGCGCGCAGCGGCCGGGCCGAGATATCGAGATGAAGGCGCTCGACCACGGGCGCCACCACGGTGCGGCTGCGCAGCAGGCCGACATCGAATGGCATCGGCGTCGCCGTCATGCTCAGCGCGTTGGTGCGCGCGGTGGCCGCGTTGTCGCGCGGCTGCTGCACCTGCACGAGCGCGCTGGCACTGTACTCATGGGGCTGCGATACCGCGAAGACCCATGCGATGGCGCCGCCCGCCAGACCCGCGCCGAGAATCCATCCGGCACGATCGAGCATCGCACGCCACGGGTTGCCGCCCGCTTGCGCCGCTGTTGCCGGCGCGGCCGGCGCGGCCCCGGCCGCAAAAGACATGTTGGTCACAACGTCCCCCTATTGCTTCGAATGCCCGCCGGCGCCTGCCGGCGCGCAACGCTACTTGCGGCCGTAGTTGTCATCGAACCGTACGATGTCGTCCTCGCCCAGATACGAACCCGATTGCACCTCGATGATCTCCAGCGGCGTCTTGCCCGGGTTCTCCAGGCGGTGCTGCGTGCCGATGGGGATATACGTGGACTGGTTCTCCGACAGGATGCTCACCGTATCGCCACAGGTCACGCGCGCGGTCCCGCGCACCACGACCCAATGCTCGGCGCGGTGGTAGTGCATCTGCAGCGACAGGCTGGCGCCCGGTTCGACCACGATCCGCTTGACCTGGAAGCGGTCGCCGTGATCGATCGAGTCGTAGCAGCCCCACGGCCGCTGCACCTTGCGATGGTTCACCACCTCGCTGCCATGCTCGGCACGCAGGCGTTGCACCACGTTCTTCACGTCCTGGACGTGCGCCTTGTCGACCACCAGCACCGCGTCGGCCGTCTCCACCACCACCACGTCCTGCACGCCCACGCAGGCGATCAGGCGGCCTTCGGAATGCGCCAGGCACGACGAGGCGCCGTCGAACACCACCCGCCCGCGCGCCACGTTGCCGGAAGCATCCTTCTCGGCGATGTCCCAGATCGCCGCCCACGATCCCACGTCGGACCAGCCGGGGTCCATCGGCACCAGCATGGCCGGCACGTCTGGCAGCGCCTCGATCTTCTCCATGACCGCATAGTCGATGGAATCGGACGGGCAGGCCTCGAAGGCTTCCTTGCACAGGCACAGCGCATCGCCCTTGGCCGCGCGCTGCGCCTGGTCGTAGGCGGCCTGGCATTGGCGCATCATGTCGGGCTGCAGTTGCGCCAGCGCGCGCAGCCATACCGAGGCCCGCACCACGTAGACGCCGCTGTTCCACCAGTAGTCGCCCGATTCCACATAGGCGGTGGCCAGTTCCAGGTGCGGCTTCTCGACGAAGCGCTCCAGCGTCAGCGCGCCTTCCTGCGACAGCTTGCCCGTGCGGATGTAGCCAAAGCCGGTTTCCGGCGTGCTGGGCCGCACGCCGAGCGTCACGATCGCGCCACGGTCGGCATGGCGCACGGCCACGGCCAGCGCGGCGCGGAACGCTTCGGTGTCGAGCACCGCGTGATCCGCCGGCGTGGCCACCATCACGACATCGCCCGCTTCGCCGGCATTCGCGATGGCATGCAGCGCGGCCATGGTCAGTGCGGGCGCGGTGTTGCGTCCGCAGGGCTCGGCCACGATGTGCGCCGGCTTGCCCGAGCGTTTCATCATCGCCGCGATCATGAAGCGATGCTCCTCGCCGCAGACGACGATCTGTGGCGCCTCGACGCCCGACGGCCGTCCCGCCATCAACGCGATGCCTTCGAGACGGCGCGCGGTGGCTTCCAGCAGGGTGTTCTCCGCCACCAGGTTCAGCAGCTGCTTGGGATGCTGCTCGCGCGACAACGGCCAGAGCCGGGTACCGGCGCCGCCCGCCAGGATGACCGGCTGGATCGCGGCCAGCCGCGCTGGCGCCGCGGAGGCTCCCGGACTGGCGGCTTCCACCATGGTGGGGACGGGGGCGGAGGGAACATTGCTCCCTCGGGTCGGAATTCTCATCATGCCTCCTGCTTGGGACTGTCCGTTTGCGGCTCGCATTCGGGATGACCCGGGCAACCTGTGCTGTCGCGACAGGCGCCTCGGGCAAGCATCCACGCTACGCGCCAGAGTGGATGGAGCCAGTGTAGGAAGCTGCTCTGGCACGGCTCTGTTCGATTCCGCACATGCTCGACCCGGCACCGTACGCGTTGCCCGACAACGCCGGCTTTGTTGGAAAACGTACCGATTTGCCGAGGCCGAACGGCTCCAATTCGGTGGACCGCGCTTCCCGCATGGCCGGCCTGGCGCCGTTGCCGCCCCAACCCGGAGAACTGAAACAGATGGTTCAAAGCACAGCGAATGCCCCGGAGTCGGCGACGCCCGACCCGGCGGCCGCCCGCCCCATCGTGGCGCCCCAGCGCCTGCTGCATGGCGAATCGGCGATCTGGCCGGAATCGAACTGCTACATGGACCTGTGGATCGAACTGCTGTATGGCTGGCACCTCGACCCGCGTGCGGCGCTGCCGTTCACCGTGGCACAGGATTTCGAGGGCGACCATTTCACCTTCTTCAAGTATCCGCAGGCCGATCTCGAACAGCTGTATGGCACGGTGGTGCAGGAGTGCGCCGTCTACGACACGCTCGAAGCGCACGTGGCCGAGCAGGTGTCGCGCGGCAAGACCATGCTGGTGGAAGTGGACAGCTTCTACCTGCCCGACACGCGCGCCACGGCCTACCGTGCGAATCATGTGAAGACGACGGTGGCGATCGACGGCATCGACACGGCGCGGCAAACCATGTCCTACTATCATGGCCTGGGCCACTACAGCGTCGATGGCGACGACTATCGCGGCCTGATGCGGCTCACGCCAGACCTGCGCGACAACGGCAATATCCTGTTCCCGTACGTCGAGTCCGCCGCGCGCGTGCGTCCGGCGCTGCAGGGACGCGAGCTGGCCAACGCGGTGGCACGGCTGATGCGCAGACACCTGGGCCGGCGCCCGGCGCAAAGTCCCATCGTGCGGTGGCGTGCCGAGTTTCCCGCGCACGTCGACAAGATCCTGGCGCGTGGCGACGCGTACTTCCACCACTACGGTTTCAATCTTCCCCGCCAGCTCGGCGCCAACTTCGAGATGCTGCAGCATTGCCTGAACTGGCTCGACGAGCATGGCTACCGCGTCCCGGCGGCCCTGCGCGCGCTGCCCGGCACCATCGCGGCCGAATGCAAGGTGCTGCAGTTCCGCCTGGCGCGCGCCGCGGCACGCGCGCGGCCCGACCCCTGCACCGAGTGCCTCGACACGCTCGAATCGGCCTACGACATGACGATGGCGGGCCTGGTGTCGTCGTTCGGCAGCACGGACCCCGCGCACGGCTGAAGCCCGCCAGCGCATGCCACAAGTACTGGACGCCATCGCCACGCGGCGGGTGGCATCCGGTGCATGCGGCATGGGCGCCGCGGTCAGACCTGTGCCAGCGTCAGGGCCGGCAGCAGGCGATCGTATTCGCGCTTGACCAGCTTGTAGCACTCGCACGAATGATGCTCCAGGCCGCAGCGGTCCAGCACGGTGATATGGCCGCGGCTGTGGTGGATCAGGCCCAGGTCTTCCAGCTTGCCGGCCGCTTCCGTGACGCCCTCGCGGCGTACGCCGAGCATGTTGGCGATGACCTGCTGCGTGATTACCAGTTCGTTCGAGTTCATGCGGTCGATGGCCAGCAGCAGCCAGCGGCACAGCTGCTTGTTCAGCGAGTGATGGCGGTTGCAGGCAGCCGTCTGGGCGATCTGCGTGAGCACGGCCTGCACATAGAGCAGCGTCACGCGCTGCAGCGCCGGCAACTGGGCCAGCTCCGCACGCAGCACACGTGCCGGAATGCGGTAGGCGAAGCCGGGGCTGCGCACCTCCACGCGGCTCGGCATCGTGTCGCCGCCGGTCACCACCGGGATGCCCACCAGTCCTTCGTTGCCAACCGCGGCGAATTCCACCGTGGCGCCGTCTTCCAGCAACGACAGCAGCGAGACCACCGACGTGGTGGGAAAGTACACGTGGACGATGCGCTGGCCCGAGTCGGTCAGCAGCTCCCCTGCACGCAGGCGGACGAGTTCGAAGTGGCGCGACAACGCGTCCCATTCACGACGCGGGAGTGCATTGAGCAGATGATTGACATGCAGGTCCGACCGTTGCGTAATCATTTCTTCCTCCGTGTGACCCCGGAGCAATGACGTCGGAACGCCGCAGTACCTGCGAGACGCGTGACCCGACATCGCCGCTCCGCTCTTCTATTAGCAAGCTTGCTGGCGAATGCCCGGCGGCCCTGAGGCCGCCACCCGTGAACCCTGCCGGAGCGTGTTGCCGTGGGTGCTCCGGTTTCGTCTTCGTTGTTGGCTGTATTAAGTGCCATGGAGCACAGAACTGACAGTAGGCAGACGGATAGGTCAGGGCGTCATCCTTGGGTAGGTTGGATGTAGGAAAACGGGTGAGGCGTGGCGGCGGCTGCACGGGCGTGCATACCATCCGGCGGGAGGGGGGAAATGTGTCCTGCCGCGCCAGAAGCGGCCTGGCGGGCAGGTGGAGAAGGATGAGTTCAGCCGTCGTAGCTGACGGAGCGAGACGCGTTCAAGGCAGATACTTCACCCGAAGGGATGGCTCCCGCCCGGGTGGCATCCGCCCCATCGTGCATCAGGCGGATACGGCGCGACTCCCCGGGCCCCAGGTGGAACCAGTTGGTTTCAGGCAACCAGGCGTAATCGTCGACATGAACCCACCGCGCAAAGCGGCGGGCGCTGACGGTCAGCCACCAGACGCCGTCCTCGCACGCCACGCTGGCGGCCAGGCCCGGGTCCAGCAGCGCGTCGGCGCGGCGGTCCGGCAGGTACGCCGCCTGGCTCAGCAAGAGGCTCGCCGGCGGGTCGGCAGCGGCATCGGGCGACGCGTCGTGCAGCGTGGCCAGCACCACGTCATGGGCGGGCGGTCCGAACCGGTAGGCGTAGGTGAAATCGAAAAAGTGATCGAGCAGTTCCGCCGCCACCAGACGCCGGGTCTCGCGCGGCGCCAGCGTCAGCGTCTGGTCGGCCTGCGCGGCCACGGCCTCGCCGTCGCGCAGGCAACGCAGTGCCAGCCGCACCGTGCGCGGCGCCGCGGTCTCGTTGACCAGATGGATGTGGAGCCCGTTGAGCCCCTCATCCGTCAGGATGACCTGCAGCGGCTGCCAGACCTGGCGTAGCGCATGCCAGGCGGATTTGGGCCGCGCATAGGCATCGACGATGCCCCATCCCGCCCCGGGCAGCAGATCCTGCAATTGCCAGACCAGCCCGCCCCGACAGGTGGAGCCGGCGCGGCGCCATTCGCCGAACACGTCGGTCATGATCTCCGCCACCACGGCGCGCGACAGCTGCAGGTAGCGCGCCGGCCGTTCGTACCGCAGGCGCGGCGGATCGACGTCGAACAGCGCGCGCAGGTAGAAGTCGCGGATGTCCTCGAAATCCCAGCCGGCGCCGGCATCGCGCGGCACGCGCGCCTTCCAGCGCGGATCGTGGTACGGCTGCGACATGGCCGCATCGGCCAGCGTGCGCGTGCATGGCACGTTGGCAAAGGCCAGGCATTCCGAGGTGAAACGGACATTGGCCAGGCGCGCATCGCTGAGCGGACGCTGGTAGGCGCCCACGCCGTAGTAGTGCGACACGCCGGTATCGGCCTGGAACGGCCAGGCGCCTTCGCTCGGCGAATTGCGCACGTAGATCACATCGGGCCGATGCTCGGCCACCAGCCCCGGAATCAGTGTGTCGAACAGCGGCTGGCGCCATGCGCCGCGCGGCACGCCCATCATCGCCGCCTGCTGTTCGGCCTCGCTGCCGCCGCAGAGCACGGCCAGGCTGGGGTGGGCGCCAGACGAGGCGAGCCATTGCGAAACTTCGCGCCGCGCATCGTCCATCCACGCCGCCCCGGTGTCGCCGCCATAGTCGAAGTTGGCGAACATGAAGTCCTGCCACACCAGCAGGCCCAGTGCGTCGCACTGCCGATAGAACGATTCGCCCGGGTAACAGGTCACGCCGCTGACGCGCACCATGTTGGCCCCGGCATCGCGCGCCAGCCGCAGCCAGCGGGCCACGGCCTCGTCGGTGTCCGCCAGGCCAGGCAGGTCATGGCTGGACACGCACGCGCCCCGGCAGAACACGCGCTCGCCGTTGACGCGCAGCCCGAACGCGCCCGGCTCGCCATCGCGGTCCTCGGTAATTGTGCGGAAGCCGACATTGCCGCAAGCCAGGACGTGGCCGTCCATGCTCGCGTCCACGCGATACAGTGCCGGGTCGCCGTGGGTATGCGGCCACCAGCGCCGTGCGTCGGGTATGCGCAGCGTGCCCGCCAGCGTGTGCGGGCCGGTGCGATGCAGATCGCCACGCCAGATGGCATGGTCGGGGCCAATGGCCGAGAACGCACCGTGCGCGGGCGCGGCGCCCGGAAAATGGAGCTGCAGGTCCACCACGCCCTCGGTGCCGTCGATCCGCCCCGACATCTCGGCGCGTACGCCATGCGTGGGATCGGTACCGAGCGGGTCCAGCAATTCGATGTCGCGCCACGGCCCCACCGCGTGCACCGGCGGGCACCAGCCGGGCATGTGCCCGAGCAGCGTGGTACGCACGGTACGCAGCGACGGCGGCTGGATCATGCGCGGCTTCCAGCGTACGGGCCCGCGCTGCGTGCGCAGCCACGGATACAGCGCGCGAAAACAGATATGGAGCACGTTGTCGTCGCCAGCCAGCTCCACCTCCACCTGGTGCGCGGCGAACATGTGGCGCGTGGTCAGTACGTGCCGGCCGTTGAGCCAGACCTCGGCAATCGTCGCCAGGCCGTTGAAGCGCAGCAGGCGGCGGCCGCTGCCCGCGAAATGCAGCCGATACCAGTAATCGTGCTGGTGCAGCGGTGGCGGCGATGCATCGTCCCAGCGCCCGGCCGCGCCCAGCGCGCTGGCCACCGTACCGGGCACCGTTGCGGGCAGCCAGTGCCCGGTCTCCGACAGTTCGCCCGGATGGGCGGCCGCGTTGGCGAAGGTTTCGAGGAAGGTCCAGTCGCCTTCCAGACGCGCCCGGCCCACGGCCACACCGGGCCGCAAGATGGGCAGGAGCGCCGGTTCCGGATCGCGAGCGGTCATGTGACGGTTTCTCCGAAGTGGGCCGCCAGCGCCGGAACCGTTCCCTGGTAGGCCAGCTCGAGCTGCTCCAGGCAGTCCTCGCAGCTGTCGGCCTTGTGGCTGATCACCGCCCGCATCAGGCGGAACTGCATCACCATGGCCTCGGACGCCATCGTGTAGCACGCCTCGGCCACCGAGTCGGGCAACGTCTCTCCCTGCATGACCAGCCATCGCACATAGCGACCGAGCAGCTCGAAGTTCGCGCCAAGCTGGCGCAGCACGCTGGCCGCGTAGATCTGGAAGTTCGGCTCGCCGCGCGCCATCAGTTGTTCCAGATGCGCCGGAAACGCGGCCCGGAACGCCTGGATCGGATTCTCCCGCGGGCGCCGCGCCAGATGGCCGCGCAGCAGATCCAGCGACGCGCGCTGCAGCGCATCCTCGGTCAGCCCCGGAAAGCGCCGGCGCACCACCTGGGCTTGCGGAAACGTGGCCACGCCCCACATCGTTTCATGGGCCGGCATGCGGAAGATCGCCAGGTAGTCGTCGCCACTCGCCGTGTGATAGCCGTCATGGTGGTAGTAGCCCACCGCGGTGGCCTCCGGCACCAGTACATCGATCGCGATGCACGCCCGCGCGTGCTGCCGGCGATAGGCGCCCGCCGGCTGCGGCAGCTGGAAGCTGTCCACCTCCAGCAGGACCGCGTTGCCGCGATTGGTCTGCGCGGCCACATGCGATTCCAGCCGGCCGTAGGTCGACAGTTCGTCCTTGACGATGCCGTACAGGCGCTCCAGGTCTATCGACGGGATGTTCGAGGACGTGAACTGGTCGCCCTCGAAGTCGAGCGTGACGGTGAACGGCAAGGCGGCAATGGGTTCGAAGTCCCATCCATGCAACAGTTCGACCCACAGGTCGATATGGCGGTTCGCATGCGACCACACCGGATTGCCACCGTGCAGCGCATGCGCGCCGCCGCGCGCGCGTACCGCCTTGCCGTCTCCGTACATTTACACGCCTCCCAGCGTCTCGCGCACCGCTTGCGGCCACTGTGCGGGGTCCAGCCCGTGGTGCTTGAGCAGCGCCAGCGTCAGCCGCTCGATGCCAAAGCCCACGCAGCCCGTGTGGGCCACACCGCCATCGGCCAGGCCGATGTGCCACAGCGCCCCGAAATGGTCCATGTGGTAGTTGAAACTCATGCACGCGGTGGGTGGCGCGCCGTCGTTGACCGGAATCAGCAGTTCGAACTTGAGCTTCAGCTCGCGCTGGCTGTCGGCCACGATCTTGCCGCCGCGGCCGAAGAACGGGTCGTTGGCCACATCCACCTCCACGGGCAACTGCAGTGCCTCGGCCAGTGCCTGGCCGCGCTCCATCCACAGCTGGCGGAACGCCACGATGCGCTCGGCCGACCCCAGGCACACGTACTCGCGCTGCCGGAACAACTGCATGCGCGTGGGCTCCAGCGACGGCTCGTGCCGGTAGCAATACGACAGCACGTCCACCACCTTGCCGTCCGGCGGCAGCGGGCCGCGTCTGGCCACGACCGGATAGATCGGATAGCAGGCGGCCGGCGTCAGCACCACGCCCGTGAATGCTTGCTGGTCGGTCCAGTCTTCCTTGTCTTCCAGGCGCGCCAGCAGCCGGCGGTGCGCGCGGTCGTCGCCGCAGAAGCTGTGAATCGTGCCGGCCAGTTGCGGAAAGTTCTTCAGGTATTCGCTGGCTTCGAAATCCTGCTGCCCCAGCGCCGGCGGAAAGCGCAGCACTTCGGCGCGCTGGTCGGCGCCGATCCGCGTGATGGCCACGTTCAGGCCGTCGGAAATCGCCTCGAACTGCGCGCTGCGGCCATACAGGCCCTTGACGCCGGTTTCGATCAGCAGGCCGGCAGCCAGCAACTGCTGCAGATAGGTGGGTGCGGCGGTCAGTCCGCCGGCGCCGCCTCCTGCGACGGCGTCGGTCAGTGCGTGGGCATCCATCGATGGCTCCTTACGAACGGTCGGCCAGCAACAGATTGGCCGTATTGGTCTGGATGCGATCGTTGTTGATCATCAGCGGCGCCGACCACAAGTCGCGCAGGTGGCGGCCCAGGCTGAACGGCGTGCCGTGCTTGTAGCCCGCCATGCCGCAGACCAGCAGCGCCTGCTGCACGACGTCGAGCGCCATCGTCGACATGGCAGTCTTCAGGCTGTTCATCTCGGCCGCCAGCGCGAAGGCGGCCGAGACCGAAGCGCCGGCGTGGCGCGCGCGCTGGCGTTCCAGCGCCATGTCGACACGGGCTTCCATCATCTGCAGCTGGCTCACGGCCTCGGCCACGCGCAGCGCCGACGGCGGCAACTGCCCTGGCCGTGCGCGCGCCTGGCCCTGGAAGAAGGACTTGGCCCGCGACACGGCGTCGCTGGAAATACCCAGCCACAGCGCGCTCCACAGGATGTGCGACACCGGCGTCATGGTGGCGTCCGCGATCTCGCCGAACGGCACCGGCAGCACCTGATCCACCTGGCCGGTGGCCTCCAGCCGGAATCCGTTGCTGCACGTGCCGCGCATGCCCAGCGTGTCCCAGGCGTTCAGGCTCTGCAGCGTGTAGTCGCCCTTCAGCGCGCAGACCAGCACCTGGTCCGACGGCGATGCATCGGCGTGGCGCCGGGCGGTGATCAGGATGCCGTCGGCGTGCGCCCCGTAGGAAATCGTTGGCGCCATCTTCAACAGATGAAAGCGGTCGCCTTCCACGTTGACCGCACAGCCGCTGCTGCGTAACGCGCCGCCAATGGCTTCCTCCGACGTGGCCGAGGCCAGCAGCAGCTGTTCTCCCGCCACGCGCCCCAGCATCTGCTGATGCCACGGGCTGCCCGTACCATGTTCGAGCAGGCAGGCCACCTGGATCTGGTGCATCGCGTAGATCATGCCGGTGGACGCGCACGTCTCGCCCAGCACCCGGCAAATGGCCGCAATGGTGGCCAGCGGCGCCCCGCTGCCGCCCAGCACCGCCGGCACCATGGCGCCGAGCAGGCCCTTCTGGCGCAGCACTTCGAAGGCCTCGTGCGGAAAGCGCGCCTCGTGGTCCACGGCGTCGGCAAATCGCTGCGCCACGCCGGCGACCTCGCGGGCGGCCGCGATCAGTTCGTCGCCGGCCATGGCGCTGCCCCCTGCCGGGTTGGCATGCGCCAGCGCGACCTTGGCGGTGCTCATGCTGCCTCCTGCTGCCGGCGAATGGTTTCGACGGCCGCCGCAAGCGAATCCACGCTGCGGAAGAGCTGACGCGTCAGCATTTGATCCGGAATCTCGATATCGAACGCATTTTCCAGCGCCAGCATCACATGCACGGTGGCCAGCGACGACAGGCCTGCCGCGTACAGGTCGTCGTTATCGGCCAGCGTGGCCAGCGGCACGTCGAGGCGGGCCACTTCTCCCAGGATGTTGCGGATTGTTGTTTTCACTCGAAGTCTCCGATTCGGAAGCCTTGATGCGGCCTCCATTCCAGATGTTTTGGACGTCGGGCTCGGTGCGATGTCGCACCAACCGGACGCCGTTGCGCGGCGCTCAGTAGGCGGCCGTGCCTGTCCAGCCGTGCAGGGCCGTACGCAGGATGATCCGAAGGTCCAGCTGGAACGACCAATGCTGGATGTAATAGATGTCGAACTCGATGCGCTTGCGCATCTTGTCGATCGTGTCGGTCTGTCCGCGCAGGCCGTTGATCTGGGCCCAGCCCGTGATGCCGGGCTTCACGCGATGGCGCAGCATGTAGCGATCGATCAGTTCCTTGTAGATCTCGTTGTGCTCCATCGCGTGCGGACGCGGGCCCACCACCGACATCTCGCCGCGCAGCACGTTGAAGAACTGCGGCAGCTCGTCCAGGCTGGTGCGGCGCAGGAAAGCGCCGATGCGCGTCACGCGCGGGTCGTCGCGGGTAGCCTGCGTCACGCCGTGGTCCTGGTGCATGCGCATGGTGCGGAACTTGTAGACGCTGAACGGCTGCCCGTCGATGCCCAGCCGCTTCTGGCGGAACAGCACCGGCCCCGGCGACGACAGCTTGACCATCAGCGCGATCAGCAGCAGCACCGGGCTCAGGCCCAGTATCACGGCCAGCGCGAACACGCGGTCGAAGCTCGCCTTGACGAGGCCGGTCACGCCCGATACGGGCGGGCTGTTCAGGTCGATCACGGGCAGGCCCATGAAGTCGGTGAACCGGTGCCCCAGCAGTTCGACCGACGCCACATCGGGCACCCAGCGGATGTCGATCAGTTCGTTGCGGAACTGGCGCACCACGTCGGACAGGTCGCGGCAGGCAGCCATCGGCAGCGTGAGCCAGATCTCGCGCACGCCCTGGCTGCGCACCATCGCGCTGACTTCCTCCATGGTGCGCAGCGGCTCGACGCCGGGTGGAATGTTCCGGCCGTCTTCGTCGTAGATGCCCACCACGCGATAGCCGGCGGCGCGGATCTGCTGCACGCGCAGGAACATCTCGCGGCCCAGCGGGCCATACCCGCAGATCACGACGCGCTTGGCATTGATGCCCTGCTCGCGGACGTTGGCAAGCATGCGGAACATGATGGCCCGCGATGCAAGCAGCAGCACCATGGAGCTGATGAACCAGCCCATCGACCAGACACGCGACACCGCCGCGATCTGGTGGATCAGGAACGCGCCCATCAGGCCGGTCAGGAACACCGTCGCCCACGCGGCGCTGGCCCGCAACGCCAGCACGGCCTGGCTGCGACCGCGCCAGGATTCGTAGAGGCCGAACGCCGGAAACACGACCAGCGCGCCCAGCGCGCACAGCATGGTCAGAAAGCCGTTGACGGGCGCCGCTTCGCGGATGCCGCCCGGAAAGTAGATCGCGCCCATGCCGATGCCTGCCGCGGCAATCAGCAGCGCATCGCAGAGTCTGTAGAGATAGTGAAGCGCCGAATTACGCTCGGCTGCCACATTCCAGTTCGACGCCATGACCACCCCATGCCCCTCGCGGGAAGCTGTTTCGGGTCATGGTTGCGCAGCGGGTCGACAACGTCTGTTGGGCGGCGCACACAGGTCCGGGGCGCCTTCCGCGGCCTACCGGGAAGCGTGCTGGAAATCGCCGGCGGCGCGCATGCCAGCCCCGGGCAGCGCCGCCCACTCGCCGCGGTGGTACAGGTGATCGCGCCCCGAAAGGAACATGGCAAGCTCCTGCACCATCACGTCGGTCGCGCCGGCCAGGCCGCCGGTGGGCAACACCATCAGCGCGGCCAGCATGGCGCACATCGCCAGCATCGTCCGGGGGCTGCGGGGCACGCCGTGCCGCACCACGATCGGCAGGCTGACCAGGAAACCAAGCGTCAGGCCGCTGGCCACCTCGGACAGCGAATGCGCATGCAGCGCCAGCCGCGACACGCCCACGGCCAGCGCCATCAGCACCCCGCCCAGCGCGGCCAGCAGGCCCAGGCCGGGCCGCTTGTCGGGCATGGCGATGTAGCAGGCCACTGGCAGGATCGACGCCGCCATCATCGCGTGGCCGGAGAACCCCGTGAAGTTGAGCGATGCACTGCCGATGCCCCAGCCCATGAAAGCGAGCTTGGAAGCCAGCACCACGAGCGCCGTGGCGGTGAACGCGAGCATCCATTGCCGCGCCACGCCGGTGGCGCCGTGCCAGCGCATCCACGCGTAGAGAAAGCACGCGCAGGGCAGCAGGAAGGCGGATTCGCCAAAGTGGGTGATCAGTTGCCAGCGGTTCATCGGGTCTGCGGCGGTGCCGCGAAATTGCGGTGGAAAGGTGCGTGGCGGCAGCGTAGCACCCCTGCGGCCGGTGCGTACGCCAAATCATTTGATGGATCATCCCCCGCTGTCCATCCCGAAGCATGAGGGCCGCACGCGGGTACCGGACGCCCCGCGCCGACGGCCGGGGTCCGCACTGGCGCGCCAGCACTGGAGCCGCCGTCGCGTGCCGCCCGCAAACCCAGGGATGAGATGCCGGGTTGCCATGCGTCTTCTGGTTGATACTGTCCCGCACGACGATTCGATATGTTCCATGCAATGGTCGCGCACCACGTGTGCGGCCATTTCAAAGCCCGCATGGTCCCCCGGTCGGCGGGCTTCTTTTTTGGAGCCGTCGGATCGACAGGACGCGCATCGCACAGGGTCGCTGTCACGGGGCGGGGACGGGTGTCAGGTGGGCGGCGGCGTGCGTGTCAGCGCGACGAACAGCGCGCGGGCGGTGTCCAGGTGACGGCTTGCTTCGCGCTCGCCGATTTCACGCGCGGCGACGATGGCGGCATCCTCGGTGGCAAAGCATCGGCCATGCAGTTCGCCCCGATACAACAACGGCCCGCCAATGATGGCGAGCCGTATCTCATAGCAGCATGCCCACTTGCCCCGGCCTTCGCGCACGGCGAACCCGCGGACAATCAGGATATCCAGACTGTGTTCCATACGACCCCCTGCTCCCCGCGGCGGCCGGCCTCTCCGAGGCGCCGGCTTCTGGCCGTGGGCAAATCCAGCATAGTCGTATCAACGCGCGGACGCCCTCATCCGATGGCAGTAGTCCCATCGGGACTTACCCGCGCCGCAGGGATGAAGCGAGTGGCCGGCGTGGACGCTGCCTGCGTGCCGTGCGGCGGCAGCGATCTCAGCAGCGTCAGCGCGCTGCGCGGAAAACACTGTCCGCCTGCCCACACCAGCGTGGCGGCAGCACACACCAGTTCCACCGGCGCCGGCACCGCCAGGCATCCGTTGGCACCAAGCAGCGCGGCATGCGCCATCAGCCTGGCATCCAGCGCATCGGACAGCACCAGCCAGCGCCGGGGCGCGAGCCGGTCGCGCACACGGTCCAGCAGCGCGCGCGGGTCGCCCGGCACGCCGCTGCAGTCCACGAGCGCCATTTCCACGGGCTCGTCCGGCAGCGGTTCGGAGGCATCGGGATTGTCGATCGACGGCATGCGCATCGTGACGGGATCGTCGTCGAGCAGCCATTCGGGGCCGTGCCAGCGCACCGGTGTCGGAATATCCTGGCCCTCCATCCGGCGCGCGAGGATACGGCACATCATTTCGTTGCTGGCGATGAGATAGGTCGTCATCTATTTGCCATCCGCGCATTGTTGCGCGCGTGTATCCGCGGGGTGTGGTGCCCCCGCGGGACGCCCTGGAGGGACGCATCGTATTCTTGTGGAATGATGGCGAAGAGGAGTGCGTGCCGGAGATTTCGATGATCTCCGCGGCAGCCCCCGGCGCCGCGCCTGCTTACAACCTAGCAATCGCGGCAGCCCGCCGCCTCATGCTTTTGGATGAGGGGCGGGCCGGCGAATGGTGGAAGCGTGCCGTTGGCCGGCAACGCGCAGTGACTTCCCTTATGCGGCCTCACAGGCCTCCCGTGCGCTCAATGATGACATCGGGATATGCGTGGGCCTGGCCGGCGTCGGGCCGGGCCAGTTCAGGGTGGCCCCGCGTTGCAGCGCCACGTACACCGCCTCGCCCTTGTTGCGCACATGCAGGCGCTGGTAGAGCGTGCAGGCGTGGGTCTTGGCGGTGGCCACCGAAATGTTCAGCAGCCGGCTGACCGTCTTGACCGGATAGCCGCGCGCCAGCAGGGCCAGCACTTCGTACTGGCGTTCGGTGATATTGAGCAGATGCGCGCCGGCGGCTGGCGTTTCCAGCGGCACCGGCTGAGCATGCGCGGTGGCATCGCCCAGGTGAGCCGGCACACCATGCAACGGCACCACGATCGGCGCGGCATCATGGCGCGCTTCGGCGGCGCCGGGTTCGGCGTGACGCGTCGGGGGCAACTGGGACGGAAAGCACTCGCCACCGGCCAGCACCAGCCGGATGGCGGCTTCCAGCGCATCGGCCGAACAGGTCTTGGCCAGCAGACCGCGCACGGCCTCGGGCATGCCGGCCTCGGGCAGTGGCACCGGGAGCTGGTCGGCCAGCACCAGCACGCGCAACGGGGTCAGGCGTCGGCACAGTTCGGCCAGCGTGTGCCAGCCCTGTTCCGCATCGGCCGGCAGGCCAAAGACGAGCAGATCGGCGTGGTGGATCCACGGATCGGGGTCGTGCAGGACGGCGGGATCGAGATCGACGAGATCGCCCGGAACATGCGCCTGCGCCAAAAGGTGGCGCAAACCGAGACGCAACAATGGATGTGGCTCGAGCAAAAGAATGGTGGCCATGGCCGCTCACTTCTTATTGGCGCGTCGCTGCGTGGTTGGCTGTCCGCATGGCGCGCTGTTGGAGGCGCTCCGCTTATTGGCGCGGTTGCACTTCCATACGGTCTGCATCACCTCCTGAGCCTTCGCAGCGTTTCCCGTCCTGGCTTGCTGCCGACTGCTTCGGGCCCTCCCTCGGAGGATGTCAGACCGCCCCGTTTGCGTATGTAACGCGTTAGATGCTTCTCAACTCAGATACAAATTAAATCTAATTCTGGTGTTCAGCATAGGCAGCACGCCCTGCGATTGCAAGCCGATGCTGCAGTGCAACGGGTTTTCCCTCGGTTGTATGCCAGGTGTCTGGTATCGATATGGCAAGCGCCCCACAGGCCTCGAACGATCGTTCGGGGGCCCGGAAAGTGACGCCGGAACCGCTATGTTGCGCCGCACTAAAGTCGGCCCCGCGCGCGCCGTCAATGCGATGGCAATGCAATCGCCCGGACCCGGGCCAACCTGAGAGAAGAGTCCATCACATGCTTTCCTCGCTTCGCGCGCGAATCGTGGCCCTATCGGTGGCCATCGTCATCGTGGCGCTGGCAGCCAATGCCATCGTCAACCAGTTTGTCGCCCGTGCCTATAACAACGAGGCCATCGACAACAACCTAGCCGCCGTGCAAACCGGCCACGTGGACGCCATTGCGGAATGGGTGTCCAGTCACACGCAGATGATCGCGTCGCTGCAGGATGCCGCGCTGCAGGACGATCCCATTCCCGCACTGCGGCTGGTTTCAGGCGCTGGCGGCTTTATCAAGACCTACGTCGGCTATCCCGACAAGAGCCACCGCTTTTCTGACGCGGCCGGCCTGAAGCCCGACTACGACCCCACCGCGCGGCCCTGGTACAAGCAGGCCGTGGCGGCGGGCAAGCCCATCGTCACGCCGCCCTACATCGCGGCCAGCAGCGGCAAGCTGGTGGTGACGTTTGCCGTGCCGGTGATCCGCGACGGCGGCGTCAAGGCCGTGATTGGCGGCGACGTGGCCATGGATGCCGTGGTGGCCAACGTCCGGTCGATCCATCCCACCCCCGCCAGCTTTGGCATCCTGGTGGCGCGCGACGGCAAGATCGTCGCGCATCAGGACGACAAGCTGACGCTGAAGCCGATTGCCGATCTGATACCGGCGCTGGACGGTGACAAGCTTGGCGCGCTGGTATCGGCCACCGTGCCGCTGGACGTGAGCGTGAACGGCACCAGCAAACTGCTGCGCGGCCGCGAGATCGCCGGCACTGACTGGGTGGCCGTGATCGCGCTGGACAAGGCCGAGGCCACGGCCGGCATGCGGTCAGTGCTGATCGCATCGCTCATCTCGCTGGTCATCGTGGCCTGCGCGGCCGCGCTGATCGTGGCAGGCGTGACAGCGGTCTCGTTCCGGCGGCTGTCCGGGATTCGCGATGCCATGGTGGCGATCGGTTCCGGCGATGGCGATCTCACGCGCCGTTTGCCCGCCGACGGTACCGACGAGGTGGCGCAGATCGCGCGGGCCTTCAATGCGTTTGCCGACAAGCTCGTGCACGTGATGCGCCAGATCCGGGACGCGAGCGAATCGGTACACGTCGCCGCCAACGAGATTGCGGAAGGCAATGCCGATCTGTCGCGCCGTACCGAATCGGCCGCCGCCAGCCTGGAACAGACCGCGGCGTCGATGGAGGAAATCACCGCGACGGTCGGCCAGTCGGAAAGCGCGGCCCGCCAGGCCGACGATACGGCCACGCAGGCGCAGCAGGTGGCCACCCAGGGCGGCAGCGCCATCGCCGGGGCCATCGACACGATGGGCGACATCGAGCGCGCGGCCGTGAAGGTTTCGGACATCATCGGCGTGATCGAGGGCATCGCGTTCCAGACCAATATCCTGGCGCTGAACGCTGCCGTGGAAGCGGCCCGCGCCGGCGAGCAGGGCCGCGGCTTTGCCGTGGTGGCGGGAGAGGTGCGCGCGCTGGCCCAGCGCAGTTCGCAGGCCGCCAAGGAAATCAAGACGCTGATCGAATCGACGGTGGGCAGCGTCAATGCCGGTTCCGGCCAGGTGCGGCTGAGCGGCGAAACGATGCACGAGATCGTCGGCAACGTGGGCCGCGTCACGCAGATCATTTCCGAGATCACCAGCGCCGCGCGCGAACAGACGCGCGGCATTCAGGAAGTGAACGTGGCGGTCAGCCAGCTCGACCAGATGGTGCAGCAGAACGCCGCTCTGGTGGAACAGTCCACCGCCGCCGCTGCGGCGCTCCAGGGCCAGGCGGCCACGCTTGCGGACGTCGTGCGGACCTTCCGCCTGGACTGACGGCCGCCAACGCAGCCCGGCTCACGGCCGGGCCCCCCATCCTCGCGCGGCCCGATGCGTCCCTGCCTTGGGGCGCGCCATCGGGTTCCTCCGCGTGACGCCTGGCACCTCGCGCGCCAGAGTGATCTCCCCTCGGTACTGAACGCCCGGACTTGCGGCCTGCCACGGCGCGCAAGCGGGAGGCGGTCGGCCGCTGCAAAGGTGGTTTTCAGGTATGGAGAGGCGACGACTGTTCGATTCAATAATTTTGAATAACTATGGCGACGATAGCCCACTTTCGCGGCGGGGGCGGTCGCTATAGTTCTGCACATGGACAGCGCAGCCACACAGCGAACCCCGCCAAGCGAAGCCAGCGCCGCCCGATCACCTCTAAAACTCGTTGAATCATTTTTAATACCGGAGCCCATCATGTCGAACGCCAAACTGCAAGTCCTGACCCCGCGCAACAGCCAGCTGATCATCATCGACCATCAGCCCCAGATGGCCTTTGGCGTGCAGTCGATGGACCGCCAGACCATGAAGAACAACGTCGTCGGCCTGGCCAAGGCCGCCAGGATCTTCGACGTGCCGACCACCATCACCACCGTCGAGAGCGAATCGTTCTCCGGCTACACCTACCCCGAACTGCTCGACGTCTTCCCGGGCAAGGAAACGCTCGAACGCACCTCGATGAACTCGTGGGACGACCAGAAGGTGCGCGATTCGCTGGCCGCCAACGGCCGCAAGAAGATCGTCGTGGCGGGCCTGTGGACCGAAGTCTGCAACACGACCTTCGCGCTGAGCGCCATGCTCGAAGGGGATTACGAGATCTACATGGTGGCCGACGCCTCGGGTGGCACCACCAAGGAAGCGCACGACTACGCCATGCAGCGCATGATCCAGGCCGGCGTGGTGCCGGTGACGTGGCAGCAGGTCCTGCTGGAATGGCAGCGTGACTGGAAGAACAAGGAAACGTACGACGCGGTGACGGGCCTGGCGAAGGAACACTCGGGCGCCTACGGCATGGGCATCGACTACGCCTACACGATGGTGCACAAGGCCGCCCAGCGCACGCAGAGCGCCCATCCGTCGATCGCCCCGGTGCATGCCCCGGTGATCGCGTACTGATAGAAGACGGCCAACACCTCCCCCAAAACGCGGGCACGCGAGCGCCATCACCCACGCGGTGGCGCTTCGCGTGCCCGTGTTCGTTCGGCGCAATTTATTCGGTGGATTAGTGATGTGGCGGATCTTGAGCCGGTGAAAAATCATTCGAACGAATGATGCGTATTTTGCGGTTTTTTCCGCTGGGTGCATCGTCGCGGAACCAGGACGCAAGCCGGTAGCGGAATGCGTATACGCGTATACGTATACGCCCGTTGCGTTGCGAGAGACGCGCGCACCCTGCACTTCCATGCGTCGATCAACACGTCGCCGGACACAAAGCGTACTCACTGCTGCGTATGAAATTCCTTTTAAATCAACGCTGCGGAATGACACGTGCAACGACGCGTTTTTCTCGCTGGAGGGCACTGCGGCCACCCGTGATCCACGACCGAAAAGCGGCGGCTGCGCACTCCCCGTTGCCGCAACGACGCGTTGGCCCGCTGTCGGCGACGCGCTTGGAGCGGCGCATGTCTTGCCCCGGTCCTCGCCACGTTCGCAGGCGGCACGAATGACGGGCGCCGCTGAAAGCGGGCTCACATTCGTTAGCTGGATTTGAGGTGCACGTCCGGCATGCAGAGAATGTCGCGCCGGGGCAGTGGGCATGCCGCAGGCATCTTTCCCGGCATGCTGCTTGGCCGACCCATGAAGATGTTGGCTTGTTTTCGCGGCGGCGATCGGCCTCCTTGGCGCTCTCGCGCCCAACGCAGCTGCTAAGGCGCCATGAGGCCGCCTGGCTTCTGGTATCGTCCACCAGGCTGGGTCTTTGGCCATATGAGCCCCTCAGACCTTTCAAAATCCGCCGCCGTGCTGCTGTCACCGTGTCTCCGCTGAAATTTCCCCATGTGCGTCAGCTTGCATTAAAATAATTTGCATTGCACTTTGATGTGCAGAATGGGCCGGTCGGGATTGGGGATGAAAACTTTTGGTTGCAAATCAGTCACTTACGTCACGTGGCCCATATGCGGCGGGTTCAGCGCTCCGCAGCGCCACGGGGCGGCTTCGGAAGCCGTTGGAAGTCGACAACAGCCAGCTTTTTCACGCTTCAATGTGCCCCTGACAACACAACAGCTGGAGCCCGAGCGTGTCCGCTGATCACGACACTCTGGCGGCGACAAAGCTGACCCGCACCGAATTCGCGGTGGTGCGTGCGTATGCGCAGGGCATGCGCCCGATCGATATCGCCAACCGCTATCTGCTGGACCCCGATGACGATGATGACCTGACCGAGCATCAGGCGATCCAACGCATTCTGTCGCTGCGCGATCGGTTGGTGCAGTTTGCCCTCCAGCACGACCGCCCGGATATCGCCGAGATGTTCGAGGCGCTGCGCGGCCGGTCGGACACGGGGATGTCCCGCCGGGTCGAGGCGCTGTCGTCGATCGAACAGCTAGGCCAAGGGCGTCCCCTGCCGTCCCACCGCGTAACGCTGTGGTTCGGGCCTAGCCTGGCCCGGCGGCTGATGGCCGCGGACATCCATACCATCGCCGACCTCGTGGCCTTGGCCAATCGGCGCGGTAGTAGTTGGTGGCGGCACGTCCCCCGGATCGGTAGGAGATCCTGCGAAACGGTGGTGCGCTGGCTGGCCGGTCAGCAGGTGACGTCCGATATCAAGCTGCGGGATTTTGTGCTCCTCCCCGATGATTTTGTGGCGCGAAAGGCTCTTTTGCCCGCCCCGTTATCTCCGACCATGCGCGTGCCCATCCCCTTGGAATGGATGCGCATGGACGGCGGACGCACTGCCGTGGAAAGGGAACTGGCCGAAGATCTGCGCTTGGTACGGCATTGGCTGAAGGCAAAGGAATCATCGCCGAACACCTGGAAGAGCTATCGTCGCGAGGCCGAACGCTTGCTGCTATGGGCCGCGCGACAGGGCCGTTCACTGCGCGCGCTATCCGCCGCAGACCTGGCGGCGTACCAGTCGTTTCTCGCCGACCCCCAGCCGGCTGACTTCTGGTGCGGCCCCGCCAGCGCACGCGACAAGGTGCATTGGCGGCCATTCGAAGGGCCCTTGCGTACCAGTTCCTGCGAAGCTGCCCTGCGGGTAGTCCGGTCGCTACTTGGCGCACTTCACAACGAAGTGCCGCGCAAACGCGGCCGGCAGGCGCGCGAGTCAGTTCCTTTGCAGCGGTACGATGCGCGCATCCCGCCGCACTCCCGGTCGGCAGACTCGTCGTTGGTGAAGGTGCCGCCGACTTCGCCCGACACGCCGCGCGCGGTGTCGACGATTCCGGTCGATCGCTTTCTGGACTGGCTGGCCAACGACATGCCGTCGCCGCAGCAGCGCGCAGCGCGGGCCGCCGCCTTGCTGATCGCACGGCACGGACTGCGCGTGATCGAACTGTCGGCGCTTCGCATCGCGCATTTGGCGCCCGGTGTCGCCGGCGCCCATCTGGCATTGGAGGCAAAGAGTGCCTCAAGGGCGGGAGATATCTCGCTGGACGCCGACGTGTGGCACGCGCTGCGGATGCACTGGGGCGATCGCGAGCTGGAATGGGACGGCAGTTTTTCGGGCGAGCGTCCCGATACCGCGTTGCTCGCACCGGTTGATTTTCCCGACACCGAACGGGGCCGCGCGAAGCGGTCGCAGACGGCGGCGGGCTATTCTTCCAGCGGGCTGGAGCGGCTGTTGCGCGTCAGCTGGCGGCGCTTCGCCGCCGCGCATGACGATGTGCCGGCGGCGTTCACACCCCGCCAGCTCAGGCTCCCGAGATCAGAGTAGCGTCTTGTCCAGGCCGAAGCGGGCCTTCAGGACTTCCAGCAGATCTTCCCGGGCATTGCGATCGGTCAGCTGGACATCGAGCATGATGCGTCCGGAATCCCATTCCTTGATCGTCCCCAGCAATTGACCCGCCTCGGTGCGAATCTTGTACTGGCGGCTGATTTCCTTGACCTTGCGAGACTTGCCTTCCTGCGCGTGTTTCCGGATCGATTCCACTTCGCGGCTCGACAGCCCGTCGTTCATGATCCGCGTGGCCAGCTCGCGCGTGCGATCCTCGCCAGCGATCTTGCAATAGAGGGTCAACTCGTAGCCGGCCGAAATGCCGATGGCGCTGGGCCGCTCGCGCATGACAGCGAGCACCGATTCAGGCAACTTCAGTAGCGCCAGCGTCTTGTTGACCGTGCCGGCGGACATCCCGGTCAGTTCACAGATCTCTTCTTCCTTCTGAACCTTGCCTTCGTCCAGCAACTGGCGCCACGCAATGGCGTTGTCCAGCGCAGACTGGTCCGATCGCTGCTCGTTAAGCAGGAACGAGAGCCGGTAGAAATCGAGGTCGCTGAGATCGTCCTCGATAAAGCATTCCATCTCCAGCTTGCCGGCCGATGCCAGGGCGCGCTTTCGATAGTGACCGTCGATCAGGATGTATTGCCCCGGCCGCGCGGGATCGGGGGCAGCCAGACCCGGCGTCTTCTGGCCATGCGTGGCGATCGACGCCGCGCGCTCCTGCACCACGGCAGGATCGTAAATGCGTCGCGCGTTGAAGGGGTTGTCGTGCAGGTTCGCGATGGGCACGCGAATCAGCAGGCGCCCTTCCGCATTGGCGACCGCACTTTCAGCGCTGAAAGTCGCCGACGCCTGCGGGGGGCGCTGGTTCTGCAACAGGCCGTTCGGATGCTCGGACAGCGCGGCTTCCGCACGTGCGAACCGGTCGATCGCATCGCTGCGGGTCTTTTCCGCGGCCATGCCGGCGAGCATGCCGGCCTTCAGGCTTTTCAATTTCGTTGCCATTCGTATTACTCAATCAAGGACAGGATCTCGTCCACCATCATGTCGACTTCCTGGATCGCCTCCCGCGCACCCGGCACGCCATGGACCGTGCAGCCGATCGCCTGGCACTCGCGAAACGCCGAGCGCGAGCCGATCATTGAATTCAGCAGGGGCACGTCGCCGTCGTCGCCAAGAATTTCGATCGCTTGCCGCGCGATGGAAACGCGCCGTTGGACCATGTTCGCCATGACGCGAATTTGCAGGGTCTCGTTCTGTACCTGCGCATGCTGCGCCAGGGTCTTGGCCGCGACGGCGGCCCACAAATCGGGCGGCGACGGGACCACGGGAATAATGGCCAGGTCGGAAATCAGCAGCGCGCTGGACGGCGCCGCCGAATGTACCGCCGGCGGGCAGTCCACAAGAATGTAGTCGTAGTCATGCACAAACTTGCGCACTTCCCGGTGCATGGCGCCGCCCGACGGCGCGAGCCCGATGACAGACGCCGGGAAGGGCCGTTCATCGCTGGCCTGCGCTGCCCATCTGGTGGCGGTGCCCTGCTCGTCCATGTCGACGAGCATCGAGCGCGCGCCACGGAGTCCCAATGTGCCAGCGAGATGCATGCTGACGGTGGTCTTGCCGCAGCCGCCCTTCTGGTTAAAAACGGTGATGATCTTTGCTGCCACTTGGGGCCTCACTTTCAGCGCTGAAAGCGCGAATGATGGGTGTTCAATCAAGGCGAAACTTTAGCTAATCCCACAGTGCGCTACAACCCATTTTCGAAAATTTAAATAAATTGGAAGTGTTCGGAAAAGCGGCAGCGGGGCCGCGTCAGCGCGCCGGCAGGGCCCGGGTGGGCGAAAACCGCCTATATCAACTTTGGGGATTCTTCTTCTTGAAAAGCGGTACAGAATCCGCCTAAAGTAAAGGTAGTGCGCATTACCGCGCACATGACACCGCAACACAATGTGGTTATGATGCCCGTTACAGTCGAGTCAAGTCGTGTCAACTCGTTGACTTCCGTTCGGTATCTACGAGACCCCAGCGTGCTTGAACGGTTGTTTGCGTTGTGTAAAACGAACTTGCTTCGAAAGGACTTTCTTATGGCAACCGGTACGGTCAAGTGGTTCAACGAGACCAAGGGTTTCGGCTTCATTACTCCCGACGATGGCGGCGCAGACCTGTTTGCCCACTTCTCGGAGATTCAGGGCTCGGGTTTCAAGACCCTGAAGGATGGTCAGCGCGTGACGTTTGAAGTCAAGCAAGGTCCGAAGGGCCTGCAGGCTTCTGCGATCAAGCCGGCCTGAAGCGAACCACTGCAGTTTCCCGGCGGTCGTCGAGATGACTGACCGGTAAGCAAGAAGGGCAAGCGCATGCTTGCCCTTCTTGCATTTCAGCCGGCCGGACCCGCCTGGGCGCCACCGCCGCGCTGGCCCCTGCTGCAAGCCCTTATCCGAGCTTGCGCACGCTCGTACGCGACGGCTGGAGGATCAGCGCCTTGGACGAGTCCGCATCAACCTTCGCGCCGGGATAGACAACGAGCACGTCCTTGAGCGCCTTGCGGAACAGCGCCCGGAACTTGCGTTCGCTCTCCGTTTCAGTCCCGAACTGCATCTGCAACGCTTCCCACGGGATTTCCGTCCGGCGCTGGATCGTGAAGAACCGATAGGTAAGCCAGGAATACACGTCGAGCGCGAACGGCGACTGCTTCAGCGCCTTGAGGGCCCGCATGTCGACCGGAACAGGCCGGTTGACCAGTTCATTGAAGAACGGCTCCGACAGCACGACAAAGCTCTCGAACATCGAGCCCTGCCCAGGCTGCATCGGATCCCACCAGGTCGACAGCTGATCGGCCAGCAAATAACCGACCCGATCGATCGACAGTGGCTCATGATTCGGTGCCTGATTCGGCACTGGTACCGACTTGTTCTGGACGATGGCGATCGTGGCCGAAAACAGCCGGATCATCTGCTGGCGAACCAGCGTCATCGTGCCGCGCTTGCCCCCCGTGGCCATCGGAATGCCAAGGTTGTACATGAACTCCGACAGCGAGTTGCCAAGCGAAATACGACGGTCTTCCACCGTACCGGTGAATTCGCCGCGCTTCTTCTTGGCCATGATCTCCTTGCCGATCCAGGCAAGCATCAGGCGCGGGTAGGAGCCGTACGGATAGCCCAGCGACACGGTTTCGGAGACGAGCTTCTGCCGGCCATTCGACGCGCGCTCGGAGCGTTGCTGCGTGAAGTAGCCAGGCTGGATCATCAGCGAGATATTGCCGCTGGTGCGTGTCCAGACGGGCGGCGCGCCCTTCGGTGCTCGATACGGCAGGGTGACCTGCACGCTTGCACGGCTCAGGAAGCCTACTTCGCCACTTTGCCACGCGTCTTCGCGCTCCATGGCCTGGGCTTCGTCGAAAAGACGCTGGAATTTCTCGGACGGCGCGAGGGCGTTCTCGTTCCCGGGAGTGATGATGCGGGACGGTTCCGCGTCCGCTTCCAGGACGGCACGTTCTCCCTCGGAGGCCATAGAGCGTTTGATCGACATATTGATGGGCTTCGGATTACCCGCCTTTTTACGCGATCACGTATACGTTGTCACGCAGAAACGGGTACGTATACGTGTTTATCTGGCGAGGATGCCGTTTGCCCTCTCCAGCGCGTCGGACGGGACGTCGGTCGGGCAACGCAAGGCCTGTCCTGCAAGCTGTTTGTGTTGACTGGCCAGGTATCTGGCGATTGGTGAGATGGCGGCCGCACGGTGGGCAACCCGGCAGGGTTGTCCACGGTTGGCTGCTCATCCACTACAAGTAAACGATACCGATACGGGTTAACTACTTGTAAACCGTATACGGAGCGCCAAGCCCATTGATTGCAAAGCGTTTTTCGAGCCCCTCTGTACCCGTTTCTGCGGCCATCCGTACTCGTTTCTGCGTAGCCCCGAACCCGAATCTGCGGCCAGGCGAACCCGTTTCAGCGAAATCGGCGAACCGAAATCTGCGGGGATAAGTCACTGATCCCACAGGCTTTTCCACAGAACACCGGGCACAAAGCGTACCCGTTTCTGCGCGGCATGGGCCGAACCGCCAGTCACCGCGGCTTGCCCGGGGTGATTGAGGGCCTTATCCCCGCAGAATCAGGTACGCCTTGGCGGCCTCGCGCCGCGTTCTGGGTGCCTTGCGTACCCGTTTCTGCGTCTGGATGGCCGGAAAACGAACCCGATTCTGCGTATACAGGGTTGGAGGCCTCCAAGATGCCCTCTCGAACCTGTTTCTGCGGCGTACCCAAATCTGCGGACGCGAGCTTCCAGGCGCCCCATCCACCAAGGCGTACCCGTTTCTGCGTCCTGAAAAGCGGACCGTGTCTTGCCGGCGTACCCATTTCTGCGGGCTGCCCGGGCGGTGATACGCCGACCGCGGGTATACGCCGCTGCTGTATCAACGCGTATACGCGGAGCCAGTCCACACTTAGCACACCGCGAATCCAGCATCCTCAGGCAGTCTGCGTACCTGTTTCTGCGTAGCTGGCGGCCATCGAGGGAACGCGGACGGGCAGTCGGCAGTGCCTGCAAATCCGGTGCGTACCCATTTCTGCGGCCGCCGGTGGCCGTAAACCGTACCCGTTTCTGCGCAGCGCCTGCGTCGCAGCCCTGTATACATGGGCGTCCGATCATGCGAACCCGATTCTGCGGGGAAAACTGCCTTGCCTAAACATTAGGCGGGATAACTGCCCGCGCAAGGTGCTGCAAAAGCCATACGAAGCGAAAAAGCGTACCTGTTTCTGCGTTGCACAAACCTGTTGTAATCCCGTCACAAGGAAGTCGCGGCGGTGCGGTCCGTACCCATGTCTGCGCAGACGCCGACGACGGGCGTACCCGTTTCTGCGGCGATAGCCAGGCGGCCTTTGGGGTGCGTACCCGTTTCTGCGAGGTGCAGCCGACGGTAGCGTGCAAGGAAAGGGGGATGAGCGGAGACGGACGGTGAAGCCGGCGTTCTAGGCGAGAAGGCGATAGCGGCCGCGTGTCGCGAATACGCCGCATCGGCAACAGCTGCCTGAGCTGTCCGCCGAGGATGGACGAAAAAAAACCCGCCAATGGCGGGCTTTTGGACGCGACGCACGCCGAAGCGTGCGTGCAGCCTGGACTTACATCGGGGTGATGTTAGCCGCTTGCAGGCCCTTCGGGCCGTTCTTGACTTCGAACGACACGCGTTGGTTTTCTTGCAGCGACTTGAAGCCCTCGGCGCGAACTTCCGAGAAGTGCGCGAACAGATCGTCACCGCCGGCGTCCGGCTTGATGAAACCGAAGCCCTTGGCGTCGTTGAACCACTTTACGATACCGGTTTGCATGGTATTGCTTTCCAAAAAAAATAAAAAAGAAACCGATGGTGCGCACACCACCGTATTGCCAACTCAAGGAAAGGACACCATGGACAACCGAAGTACCAAGACGTTGGCTAACGAATGAACTGTTGCCTCGTCGCTTGAATCTGGCGGAGATTTATACGGGGGATTGCCGGTCTCGTCAAGGCAGGGATTCCCCGGCCGGGGCTGGAAGCCCCCGGCGGCTTGTGGGATGATCCGGCCTTTTCCGCATTGTCGAGTCAACACGGCACCCGGCGACGCGTGTCGCACGCGCCGCCCGAGCACCCCGGAGACACCATGTCCACCCCTGAACAGGCCCCCCGGCCAAGCCATCCATCCGCCGCATCCGCCGCATCGAGCCTGGTGGAGCGCCTCTTCAAGCTGCGCGAACACAACACCGACGTGCGCACCGAAGTGCTGGCCGGCGTCACAACGTTCCTGACGATGGCCTACATCATCTTCGTGAACCCGAGCATCCTGGGCGATGCCGGCGTGCCGAAGGATGCCGTCTTCGTGGCCACGTGCCTGGCTGCCGCCATCGGCACGCTGATCATGGGCTTCTATGCCAATTACCCGATTGCCATGGCGCCTGGCATGGGGCTGAACGCCTACTTTGCCTATACCGTGGTCAAAGGCATGGGCCTGCCGTGGCAGGCTGCGCTGGGGGCCGTGTTCATCTCGGGCTGCCTGTTCCTCGTGGTGACGCTGTTCCGCGTACGCGAAGCCATCGTCAAGGGCATTCCCGTCGCGATTCGCGGCGCCATCACCGCCGGTATCGGTCTGTTCCTTGCCATCATCGCGTTGCACAGTGCGGGCATCATTACCGGCAATCCCGCCACGCTGGTCACCATCGGCGACCTCCACCAGCCGCAGGCCGTGCTGGCCATCATTGGCTTCCTGGCGATCGTGGCGCTGGACCGGCTCAAGGTGAAAGGCGCCATCCTGATCGGCATTCTGCTGACGACGGTGCTCAGCTTCATTTTCGCGGGCAACCAGTTCCACGGCGTGGTGTCGGCGCCGCCGTCGATCTCGCCCACGCTGTTCAAGCTCGATATCTCCGGCGCGCTGTCGATCGGCATCGTCAACGTGGTGCTGGTGTTCTTCCTGGTGGAGCTGTTTGACGCCACGGGCACGCTGATGGGGGTGGCCAACCGCGCGGGGCTGCTCAAGGCCGGCAAGATGGACCGCCTGAACAAGGCCCTTATGGCTGACAGCACCGCGATCATGGCCGGTTCGCTGCTCGGTACGTCTTCCACCACTGCCTATATCGAAAGCGCGTCGGGCGTGCAGGCGGGCGGCCGCACGGGCCTGACCGCCGTCACTGTGGCCGTGCTGTTCCTGGCCTGCCTGTTTATCGCGCCGCTGGCCGGCACGGTCCCGGCCTATGCCACCGCGCCGGCGTTGCTGTATGTGTCGTGCCTGATGTTGCGCGAGCTCGTCGACATCGACTGGAGCGATGTCACCGAAGTGGTGCCCGCCGTCCTGACCGCGCTGGCCATGCCGTTCACCTACTCGGTGGCCAATGGCGTGGCCTTCGGCTTTATCTCGTATGCCGCGCTGAAGCTGCTGACGGGCCGCGCCAGGGACGTGCCCGTGATGGCATGGATCATCGCCGCGGTGTTCCTGTTCAAGTTCTACTACTTGCCTGGGCATTGACCGGCGCGCAGCACGCGAAGGTTTCATGAAACAAGTGGGGATGGCCGAAACGCCATCCCCTTTGCATTGGCGGGTGCGGTTTGACACATTCAAAATGACAACGATGACATCCGGCACGGCCGCTGCATGTACGCGTACCTATTTCTGCGTATCAAACGGATGTGCGGCAGCGCGACGGCGTACCCGTTTCTGCGACGAATGTAAGTGCTCATTAACCTAGCAAGCGCAGTCGAAAGCCGCTTCCAAGTCTCATACAAAAGTATGAGACTTGGCTGACAGCCAACATTCCCGGCTGGACAAAAGGGGGGAAATGCACTGAACTAGAGGCGTGGCAAAAATTTGAGGGCGCGCAAGAGCGCCCTTTGTTGACTCCGGGATCCGGGCGCCGTCGACGTGCATCGACCGCACTCGACAGCCAATTGGCGAGGCCCGCCGGTAGGACCAGAACGGGGCCAGCCGATCATGAGACCGTCCTCGCAGGACGGCTTCGCCACCACGAAAGAAAGAGTGCGCGGCATCCATGCGCACCGGACAAAGACAGCTCAAATCCAGAACAGAAAGTGGTAAACGCGAACGTGTAGTGCCGGGGGATGTTGTTCAACGGGGAACAGATCATGACCGCAGGAGAAATCCGGCGTCCCGCCATCGGGCCCATCAGCCAGCCTGGCAGCCAGCCGGCGCAGGGCCAATGGAAAGCCCTGGGAGAAGCCTCCGCAGACATCGCGCTGCATGAAGGGAGCGATGCAGGGCACGAGGACTACGCCATTACCGACGTTGCCGCCGTGCTTGCCGAAGACCACGAACTCTCGCCGCGCACGCGCGCCGCAGTCGAGGGCCTGTTGCAGCGCCATCGCCTGCTGGCCAACGAACTGTGCCGCCAGCGCCTGCTGCTGCAGGAATGGATCCTGAGCCAGCTGACGTACAAGGCGCTGTACTACCAGTATTCGGGCCAGAAACCGGAGTCGCCCAGCATCGAGCTCATGCGCGAGAAAGACATGGTGCGCCGACGTATCCGCGACGAACTGTGCGCGGCCGGCGATCGTGCCAGCGTGCTCGAAGACCCATCACGCAGTTTGTCCACGCCGTGATCCCCCAGACGTTGCGCGCGGGCCAGCCCGCGCAGCCGGCGGAACCGGGCCGGGCCGAATGGCCCTCGGCCGCGCGTGCCGCCGGTTCCGTTGCGACCAACAAGAAGCCCAACGTCAGGGAGAACGTCATGGACCGACTGTGCAAGGCGCCCGCACGCACCGCACAGATCGTGCTCGTGTCGCGCTATGAGGATTTTGGTTTCAGTGCATCCCAGTTCGGATCGGGCTGGGAAATCCGGCGTGTGCAACAGGTGCGAGACCTGGAGCGCACGGTGCGCGGCAGCGCGCCGATGGCCGGCATCATTGACCTGCAGGCGCCGTACACCGACGCCGAGCTGACCCAGCTCGAGCAGGGGCTGCAGCATCTGCATGTCATGTGGGTGGCCATCACGTCGACGGCCATGCTCGAGGACGAACGCGTACGCCGGCTGATCCGCGACTATTGCGTGGATTACGTGCGCACGCCGTTCTCGTTCGACGAACTGCTCTACACGCTCAAGCACGCCCACGGCATGGCCAGCCTGCACGGCGCGCGCATTCCCGAGCAGAACACGCGCGGACCCATGATCGGCGAATGCCAGCCGATGCGTGCCATGTTCCGGTCGCTGGCCAAGGTGGCGCACAACGATGCCCCGGTGTTTATCTCCGGCGAATCGGGCACCGGCAAGGAACTGGCCGCTCAGGCCATCCACGAAGCGTCGAGCCGGCGCAAGGGGCCGTTCGTGGCCATCAACTGCGGCGCCATTCCGTCGCACCTGGTGCAGTCCGAACTGTTCGGCTACGAGAAGGGCGCTTTCACCGGCGCCAACCAGCGCAAGATCGGCTGGATCGAGCAGGCGCAGGGCGGCACGCTGTTTCTGGACGAAATTGGCGACCTGCCGCTGGAAAGCCAGGTGGCGCTGCTGCGGTTCCTGCAGCAGGGCACCATCACGCGCCTGGGCGGCCACCAGTCGATTCCGCTGGACCTGCGCATCATCTCGGCCACGCACGTGGACCTGGTGGCGGCGCAGGGCGACGGCCGCTTCCGTTCCGACCTGTTCCACCGGCTCTGCGTGCTGACGCTCACCATTCCGCCGCTGCGCGAGCGCGGCGAAGACATCCTGCTGCTGGCCAACGCCGTGCTGGCCGAACATGGGCACGAGGCGCATCGCCGCATCCGCGGGTTCTCCACGTGTGCGACGCAGGCCATGATGCAATACAGCTGGCCCGGCAATGTGCGCGAACTGATCAACCGCGTGCGGCGTGCGATCGTGATGACCGACAACCGCAAAATCACGGCCGAGGACCTGCAACTGCATGGCGGGGTGGAAGTCCCGCGCAAGACGCTCGACGCCATTCGCGAAGAAGCCGAGCGCGAAGCCATCCGCACGGTGATGGCCAGCCATGGCTTCCACGTGGTGCCGGCGGCGCGCGAACTGAACGTGTCGCGCGTGACGCTTTATCGGCTGATGCACAAGCACAATATCCGCGTGGATCTGCAGCCAGGCGCGTCGGGAGACTAGCGGGAAGGTCGCCGAAGACCGGCAAGGGAAACGCGCCACGAACTGGGTGGCGCCAAGGGGGATCCGGCGACGTCCGCTCGCCGGATCCCCTTCGTCCTTTCGCCCGGACAGCGGCGGAAGGCTGGCGCGGCTTGGCCCGCGCAAACTGGCCGGCCAGCGGCCCTAGCTCATGCTGACCTTGCCACGGCGCCCGCGAGGCGGCGCGCTGTCGTCATGCTGCAGGCGTCCCGGCGACACGTCGTGGGGATCGGTGATGTAGTCGCGCGCCTGCCGTTCGGCCGGTTGCGCGGCGTGTGCCGGCGTCTGATCGGGCTTGAAGCGCACGTCGCCCCAGGCCCAGCCGAATGCCCGCACGTAGATATCGTTGCTGACTGCCGCGTGACTGTTCAGGTCTGCATCCTCCGGCCGGTCGAAATAGGCGTAGTTGCCCGCCAGTGCGGGCGCGGCCGCGGTCGAGAGCAATGCCACTGCGATGGTGGCTAACACTCTGGCGTACATGGGTGGCTCCCTCCCTTCCTGGAAAAAGGTGCCCGCCGGGGGACGGAGCACGTAAACCTGTTTAGGTGCAGGCGCGCCAAAAAGCAACGGGCGCGTGCCCGAAAGCCTGTTTCACGTCATCTGCCAGGCCAAATGCATCGGTCAGGCGCCTGTCAGCAGCCAGGATGCCCGTTGCGCAGCCGGCTGGCGGGCGCGGCCGAACTGCGCTGGGCGGTGGCGCAAAACGACGTGACCGGCCGCGTGGCTTGCCGTGGAGACGGAAGCAGGGGCGGCGAGAGCAATTCCCTGACGGACGGGGGCGGGCCTGCAAGCCGATAGGCGCGGCGGCGCGCCGTCATTCGGGCGGGTGGATGACGCATGGCAGTGTCTTCTCCTGCGTTCTGACGTTCTTTGTTATTTGACTCGGACTTCTCCCATGCGTAACAGAGCGACAAGCGTGCCAATCGGGTGCAAACGCTTGTTTTACAAGGCTTGCCGGCAGGCGCCGCGCTGGATGTCGCGCGCCATGACGCCGCCGCGGCGGCAATCGGTTACGCCGGTGTTACGACAAGCGGACGCCAGGTCGCGTGGACCCGTCACGCGTGACACGCGGCTTGCCGGATGCAAGGCGCCGGCCGCGAACGCGGCAGCGAACGCGCGGGTGCCAAGGGGGCGCGGACGGGTGCCAAGGTGGGACAGAGGCAACCTGGCAGCCGCCAAACCTGCCGGCGTGTCTGCTTTTCGGGGCAGAACTGCCGCACGCCGATAGAAATGCCGCAGGTCCGGTCGCGCCGGAAATTGGGCGCGGGCGAGGCGTGCATCCGGTTGCATCCCTGATACCGGCGAGGGTCCGCAGAAATGGGTACGGAAATGGGTACGCAGGGGGCGCGGCGGATACGCAACGGCAGCCCGCCGCCGGGGTGCCGCAGTGCACGCCGGCAGCGGTGGGCGCGTCAGCGCGGCGCGGCCGGCGCGCCCGAGGCGCCGTTCGTGGCGGGCGCGGGGGGCGCGGAGGGCGTTGTCGCGGCGCTGCCCGATATCGGCTTGGGGCCCGGCCCCGGCGGCTGGTTGCGTTCGCAGCCCGACAACATCGCGAGGCAAAGCATCAGGCACGGCACCAGCCGGGACGGAACGCGGCCCGCGTGAGCGGTGACGGGCTGGGGCTGGCCGTTCTTGGTCAAGATCACGTATGGCTCCTGTTCTGGCCGCACTCGCGGCGTGCCCGGCGGATATACCGGGCGCGGGCGGTACGGCATGTGTGCCTTGATCAACTGTAGCAGGCAGACGTGTCGGCCGCGGCCCGAGCGCACTATGATGAACGCACGCATCAGACTTCGGCTGACAGACAGGATGCGTCACAGGGGCGATGGTTGGGGCCAGGGTCCAGGGCGCCAGGCCCGCCCCGTTTCCGGTCGGCCCGAACCTGCCCGACGCCAGCCCACTCCAGGACACCCAGGCATGCCTTCAGAACACGTGCCCGAGAAGCCCGACCGCTCGCCGCCCAGCCCCCGGCGCGGCCGCTGGCTGCCCGACCGCCATACCGGCAGCCGCACCGTGCGCGTGGTATCGGCCGCCATCATGGCGTGGTTCGATCACCGCGCGGCCAGCAAGGGCGCGGCGCTGTCGTTCTATATGCTGTTCTCGATGGCGCCGATCCTGGTGCTGGTCATCTCCATTGCCGGCCTGTTCTTCGGGGCCGAAGCCGCGCGCGGCGAAATCTTCTCGCAGCTCAATGGACTGGTGGGCGAACAGGGCGCGGCCGCCATCCAGAGCATCCTGGCGGCGACGCACCGCGCTGGCGGCAGCGGCATCGCGGCGACGATCGCGTTCGGCATCCTGATCGTCGGCGCCACGAGCGCGTTCGCGGAGCTCAAGAGCAGCCTCGACGATATCTGGCAGGCACCCCCGCCCCTCGGCGCTGGATGGAAAAAGCTGCTGCGCGCACGGATGCTGTCGTTCAGCATCGTGCTGGCGCTGGCGTTCATGCTGCTGGTGTCGCTGGTGATCAACGCGGCCCTGGCCGTGGTCAACCGATTCTGGGGCCAGCTCTGGACGGCCTCGTGGTTCGCGCCCGTGGCCGACGCGATTTCCACCGCCTTCTCGTTCGCCGTGGTCACCGCGCTGTTCGCCACGATTTTCAAGATGCTGCCAAACGTGCGGATCGCGTGGCGGGACGTGCTGATGGGCGCCATCATCACCGCGCTGCTGTTCTCGGTGGGCAAGCGGCTGATCGGGCTGTATCTGGGCAACAGCGCCGTGGCGTCTTCGTATGGCGCGGCGGGATCGGTCGTGGCGCTGATGCTGTGGGTGTATTATTCGGCACAAATTTTCTTCTTCGGCGCCGAACTGACGCGGCAGTACGCGTTGCAGTTTGGCAGCCTGCGTGGGCATGATCCAGCGCGCGAAAACCGCCCGCCGGCAACGCACGCCCCCGGCCGGCACCGCGAACCGGTAAAATAGCGCCCCAATCCGATCCCCGGGACACGTCCCGGGTGCTCCCAGGCCGCTGGCGCCCGCCCGAACGCACGCCAGCGGCGCCAGCGCCCAGCCCGGGCGCCTTTCGACCATCGCCCCTTACCCGATTCCTGAAGCCGTGAGTTCGCTCGTTTCCGAAATTGCGCGTCGCCGCACGTTTGCCATCATTTCCCACCCGGATGCGGGTAAGACCACGCTGACCGAGAAGCTGCTCTGGTTCGGCGGCGCCATCCAGGTGGCCGGCGAAGTGCGCGCGCGCAAGGCCGACCGTCACGCCACGTCCGACTGGATGGAGCTGGAAAAGCAGCGCGGCATCTCGGTGACGTCGTCGGTGATGCAGTTCCCGTACCAGTCGCGCCCGGACGCCCCGGAGAACATCGTGAACCTGCTCGACACGCCGGGCCACGAGGATTTTTCCGAAGACACGTACCGGACGCTGACGGCCGTGGACTCGGCCGTGATGGTGATCGACTCCGTCAACGGCGTGGAAGCCCAGACCATCAAGCTGCTGAACGTCTGCCGCCTGCGCGACACCCCGATCCTCACGTTCATCAACAAGCTCGACCGCGAAGGCCGTTCGCCGATCGAGCTGCTCGACGAAATCGAGGACGTGCTCAAGATCCAGTGCGCGCCGATGACCTGGCCGATCGGCATGGGCAAGGCCTTCCGCGGCGTGTATCACATGATCGACGACAAGGTGCAGCTGTTCGATCCGAAGGGCGAAAAGGGGACCGCCGCCATGCTCGACGGGCTGGACAACCCCGAACTCGACCGCATCCTCGGTTCGCAGGCCGACGAACTGCGCATGGAGATCGAACTGGTGCGCGGCGCGTCGCACACGTTCGACCGCGAGGCCTTCCTGGCCGGCAGGCAGACGCCCGTGTACTTCGGTTCGGCGATCAACAACTTCGGCGTGCAGTCGCTGCTGGACGCCTTGTGCGAACTGTCGCCGCCGCCGCTGGCGCGTGCGACCGAATCGCGTACGGTCGAACCGCAGGAAGGCAAGTTCAGCGGCTTCGTGTTCAAGATCCAGGCCAACATGGACCCGCGCCACCGCGACCGCATCGCGTTCGTGCGCGTGTGCTCGGGGCGCTTTGACCGCGGCATGAAGCTGCTGCACGTGGCGCAGGGCAAGACCGTGGCCATCAACAACGCCATCACGTTCATGGCGCAGGACCGCAACACGACCGAGGAAGCCTACGCCGGCGACATCATCGGCGTGCCGAACCACGGCACCATCCGCCTGGGCGACGTGTTCACGGAAGGCGAGCCGCTGCGCTTCACGGGTATCCCGTCGTTCGCGCCCGAATTCTTCCGCCGCGCGCGCCTGAACAACCCGCTCAAGGTCAAGCAGTTGCAGAAGGGCCTGCAGCAGCTGGCCGAAGAGGGCGCCACGCAGATGTTCCGCCCGCTGATGTCGAACGAGCTGGTGCTGGGCGCCGTCGGCATGCTGCAGTTCGACGTCGTGGCGCACCGCCTGGAGCACGAATATGGCGTCGATGCGATCTTCGAGTCGCATGAATGCGCCACGGCGCGCTGGCTCAAGGGCGATCCGGCAGAGATCGAGAAACTGATCGACAAGAACGGCCACAACGTGGCCATCGACGGTGCCGGCGATCACGTCTACCTGGCACCGAGCATGGTCAACCTGCGCCTGACGCAGGAGCGTTTCCCGAATATCCGCTTCCTGGAAACGCGCGAAATCGCCTGATCCGGCTACGGCTGGCTCATGGCGGGCCCGATTCCGCGAGGGCGTCGGGCCCGTCTTGGTGTGCTGTGCTGATCACTTTGTGTCGGCAACGATACAACACCGGCGCGGCGCAATGCCGGCGTCTGGGCTAGAATCCTGAGCTTTGTACGCGACTGCGTACATTGCCTGCCTCCTGCGCCCTCAGGGCGCTTCCAGCCCCATGTCCAACGCCTCCGCGCTGCCGGCCGACGAGCCGGATTCCGTCTTTCATGACCCCGCCTTCCGGCATTTCTGGTTTGCCCGGCTCTGCACCACCATCGGTTATCAGATCTTCACGGTCGCCGTGGGCTGGCAGATGTACGACCTGACGCGCGATCCGTTCATGCTCGGCATGGTGGGGCTGGTGCAGTTCCTGCCATCGATCGCGCTGATCTTGATGTCCGGCCATGTGGCCGACCGTTTCGACCGCCGCATCATCGTGCGGACCTGCCAGATGCTCGAAGCGGTGATCGCGGCGTCGATGGCCGTGGCCAGCTTCTCGGGCTGGGTCACCAGCGAGCACATCTTCTTCTTCGTGGCGGCCATTGGCGGCTGCCGGGCCTTCGAGACCCCCACGCTGCAGGCGCTGCTGCCCAGCGTGGTCACGCCCCGCCAGTTGCCGCGCGCCGTGGCGCTGGCCAGCTCGGCTGCGCAGACCGCCATCATCATCGGCCCCGCGCTGGGCGGGTTTGCCTATGTGGCGGGCGCGGGGGTGGTCTACACGATCAGCGCCATGCTGTTCGCCATCGCCGCGGGGCTGGTGTTCACGCTGAAGCTGCGCCAGGCCGCGCAGCGCCTGACCGCGCCGGTCAGCATCAAGACGCTGTTCGCCGGCTTTGCCTATATCCGCAGCCACCAGGTGCTGCTGGGCGCGGTGTCGCTGGACCTGTTCGCGGTGCTGCTGGGCGGCGCCACGGCGCTGTTGCCGATCTATGCGCGCGACATCCTGCATACCGGCCCGTGGGGCCTGGGCCTGCTGCGGTCGTCGCCAGCCATCGGGGCGCTGGCGACGGCGCTGTGGCTGGCCCGGCATCCGCTGAACCGCCGCGTGGGCCGCGTGATGTTTGGCGCAGTGGCTATTTTTGGCGTGGCGACGATGGTGTTCGGCGTGTCGACGTGGCTGCCGCTGTCGATGGCCGCACTGGTGGTGCTGGGCGCGTCGGACATGATCAGCGTGGTGGTGCGCCAGACGCTGGTGCAGCTCGATACCCCCGACGACATGCGCGGCCGCGTGGGCGCGGTCAACTCGGTGTTCATCGGCGCATCGAACCAGCTTGGCGAGTTCGAGTCGGGCGTGACGGCGGCGCTGCTCGGGCCGGTGGGCGCGGTGCTGCTGGGCGGCGCCGGCACGATCCTGGTGGTGGCGGCATGGATGAAGCTGTTCCCGATGCTGACCCACCGCGACCGCCTGCACGACCATCCGACCGGCCCGCAGGGTGCGGACGCGTCCGGCAACAAGGCGGCGCCGGCACGCTGATGCGGCCCGGCGCGAGCCTTCGAAAGGGTGGCCTGGCCACCCTTTTTCCATGTCGGCGCGCACGCACAGGCGTACCCGTTTCTGCGTGGCCGCGATCCGTCCGCAGGCCAGCCGGATTGGATTAGAGTCACGCCATGGCAGACACCTCCCGGCCCCTCACCGACAACGCCGTGTTTTCCGCGCTCACGCAATCGCGTGCGTCGCTGGAGCGCGCCTGCGTGCTGGGCGATGGCCTGGGGCTGGCGCTCTGGCGCAACCGCCACGACGACACCGCCTACGCCCGGCCTGGGCACCACACGATGTCGATGTACCTGGAAGGCGGCTATTCGACCTATCGCCGGGATGCCCCCGACCGCAAGGGCGGCCCGGACCGCCTTTGCCTGCTGCCGGCCGGACACGAATCGGCCTGGCATGTGGGCGGCACGCAGCGATTCCTGCATCTCTACTTCCAGCCGGAACACCTGGCCTGGCACTGTGTGCGCGTGCTCGACACCGAGCCTCGCGCGCTGCAGCTGCAGGACCGGCTGTTCGTCGAGGATGCCGGGCTGGCGGCGCTGTCGCGCCAACTGGTGGCGCTGGACTGGCAGGACCCTGACAGCCGCATGGTCGGCAACGCCATGGCGCACCGGGCCGTGACCCATCTGCTGCTGTCCCATGGCGCGCGCCAGCCTGCGGCCAACTGGCGCGGCGGGCTGTCGGCGCAGGCCAGACGCCGCGTGGCCGACTGGATCCACGCCCATCCCGCCGAAAATCCGACCCTAGGCGAGCTTGCCGCACTGGCCGGCCTGTCGGAATTCCACTTCGCGCGCATGTTCCGGGTGTCGTTCGGCATGGCGCCGCACGCCTGGGTCATGCGGGCGCGGCTCGACCGCGCGCGTGCGCTGCTGGACGACGGGCGGCTGTCCCTGCAGCAGGTGGCCAGCCGCGCCGGCTTTGCCTCGGCCAGCCACTTCAACAACCGTTTTCGCGCGGCCTACGGCGTCACGCCGGGCCAATGGCGCACGGCGGCAGGAATTTCAGGCGAGTTGTAAATCCTGCACATGGACGGCCCCGGGCGGGACCGTTGTGATGTCGGAGGCCCGCCCGGAGCCGCACGTCGGCAGCCATTGCGCCGTCGGGGATCACGCAGAAACGGGTACGCTTTTGCCGCCGGCTGTGGTGCGGCTGGCACGTCCTTCGCAAGTCTGGCGGGGTTTGACACCCGGAGCCTGACGCATGGACCTGAACCTCATCGATCACGCCAAGCTGGAAGCCACCTGGGCCTACCTGACCCAGTTCGCCGTCAGCCAGGGCCTGAATTGCCTGGCCGCCCTGACCATCCTGATCATCGGATGGTGGCTATCCGCGCGGGCCGCCCGGGCGTTGCGGCAGACCCTGCAGCACACGCATGTGGACGATACGCTGCGGCCGATGCTGGCCAGCATCGTGCAATGGGTGATCCGCGTGCTGACCGTGGTGCTGGTGCTGTCGCAGTTCGGCGTGCAGACGGCCAGCATCATCGCCATGCTCGGCGCGGCCGGGCTGGCCATCGGCCTGGCACTGCAGGGCACGCTGCAAAACATCGCCGCGGGCATCATGCTGGTGCTGCTGCGGCCGTTTCGCGTGGGCCAGTACATCGACGCGCAGGGCGTGGCCGGCACGGTCCGCGAAACAGGGCTCTTCATGACCGAACTGCAGACGTTCGACGGCGTCTGCCTGCGCGTGCCCAACGGCAAGATCTGGGGCAGTCCGATCATGAACTACAGCGAGAACCCCACGCGCCGGATGGACATGGAGGTCACGGTGACCTTCGACAGCCCGATCCAGGCCGGACTGGACGCACTGGCGGCCATGCTCGACAGCGAAAAGCGCCTGCTGCCCCAGCCGAAGCGCGAAGTCATGGTGGTGCGCTACACCGAGCGTGGCGTCACGCTGAATGCGCGCTACTGGACGTCGAACGACGATTTCTGGAGCGTGCAGTTCGCGTTGTACGCGAAGCTGAAGGCCACGGTGGAGGCGGCCGGCTGCCGCATTGCCGTGCCCGTGCAGGAGGTGCGCGTGCCGGCCGCCGACGAGGCGGAGGCGGCTGAAGCGGGGCGAGGCGATGGGCGTGGCGACGGGCGTGGCGACGGGCGTGGCGACGCCTATCGGGCCCCGCTGACCCGTTCAGGCAAGCCGAACTAGCGCCTGCGAGGGGTACGCAGAAACGGGTACGCTTTTTGATGGATCCCGGTGGGTGTCTCCCCTTTCCCACCTGCAGAAGCGGGGAGCCACCACCCCGGCGGAACCGGCAAGGCCCTCCGCCCCCATTCCTCAGCCCTCATCCCTCAGCCCTCGTCCGCGAACAACGAACAGGCCCCGGTTTCGGCCGTCCCCACATGCTTGCGGAAGCCGGCGAACAGGTCGCGGCCCACACCATGGCGGTTGGCGGTCAGGTCGGGCACTTCGTGCGGGCGGGCCGCCCAATCGGCATCGCTGACCTTCACGGTGAGCACGCCGGCCGGCGCATCCACCCGCACGATGTCGCCGGTGCGGACCCTGCCAATGGCACCGCCCGACAGCGCCTCGGGGCACACGTGGATGGCGGCGGGCACCTTGCCCGAAGCGCCGGACATGCGTCCGTCGGTGACCAGCGCCACATGGAACCCGCGATCCTGCAGCAGCGTCAGCGTGGGCGTGAGCTTGTGCAGTTCGGGCATGCCGCAGGCGGCGGGCCCCTGCCACGGCAGCACGGCCACGAAGTCGCGTTCCAGTTCGCCGCGCTTGAAGGCCTCCAGCACGTCGTCCTGATGATGGAACACGATGGCCGGCGCCTCCACCACCTGGTGCTCGGGCTGGACGGCGGACGTCTTGATCACGCACCGGCCCAGCTTTCCGTCCAGCAGCTTGATGCCGCCATCGGGCGCGAACGGCGCATCGGCGGTGCGCACGATGGTGTCGTCGAGCGATGCTTCGGGGCCGTCGACCCATGTCAGCTTGCCATCGCGCAGGGCGGGCTCCCGCATGTAGTGGGCCAGCCCGGGGCCGGCCACCGTGTTCACGTCGTCATGCAGCAACCCCAGCGACAGCAGGCCGCGGATCACCAGCGACAGACCGCCGGCGGCCTGGAACTGGTTCACGTCGGCCTTGCCGTTCGGGTACACGCGCGCCAGCAGCGGCACGGTGGCCGACAGCTCGTGGAAGTCGTCCCACGTTAGCTGGATGCCGGCCACGCGGGCCATCGCGATCAGGTGCAGGGTATGGTTGGTGGACCCGCCCGTGGCCACCAGCCCGACGATGCCGTTCACGAACGCGCGTTCGTCCAGCACCTCGGCAATCGGCGTGTAGCGTTCGCCGCCATGCACCAGGCGCAGCGCCTGGCGGGCCGATTCGCGCGTCAGCGCCTCGCGCAGCGGCGTGTTCGGATTGATGAATGCCGTGCCGGGCAGGTGCAGGCCCATGATTTCCATGAGCATCTGGTTCGAGTTGGCCGTGCCGTAGAAGGTGCACGTGCCGGGGCCGTGATAGGACCGGGTCTCGGCTTCCAGCAGCCCCGCGCGGTCGATCTTGCCTTCGGCATAAAGTTGGCGGATATGGGCTTTCTCGTCGTTGCTCAGGCCCGTGGTCATCGGGCCACCGGGTACGAACACGGCGGGCAGGTGCCCGAACGACAGCGCGCCCATCACCAGGCCGGGCACGATCTTGTCGCAGACGCCCAGGCACAGCACGCCGTCGAACATCTGGTGCGACAGCGCCACGGCGGTGGCCATGGCGATCACGTCGCGCGAGAACAGCGACAGGTCCATGCCGTCCTGGCCCTGCGTCACCCCGTCGCACATGGCGGGCGTGCCGCCCGCGAACTGCGCGGTGCCGCCCGCTTCCAGGGCGGCTTCCTTGAGCCACTGCGGATAGGCCTGCAGCGGCTGGTGGGCCGACAGCATGTCGTTGTAGGCCGAGACGATGGCCAGGTTGGGCCGCTCCTGCGCCTTGAGCCGGATCTTGGCTTCGTCGGGCATGGCGGCCACGCCGTGCGCCAGGTTGGTACACGAAATGTTGGCGCGCTCGACCCGCTGGCCGGCCATGGCACGCGTGCGGTCCAGATAGGCCTGGCGGGTGGGGGCGCTGCGGGCCACGATGCGGGCCGTGACTTTCTCCAGTACGGGGTGGCGGGGCATGGGGATATCTCCTGTAGGGCGCTTTTCAGCGTAGCCGAAAAATCCGGACGCCACCGTCATTGCGGTGTCATCGCCGTGGGCTATCAGCAGATGGGATCGATGATCGGCCAGGATGTTCCGCATCGGCTTTCCGTCACACCGGCGGCACGCAGAAACGGGTACGCCCGTGCTGCCTGGCGGCGCCCCCGCCTGTCCAAGCGGCCATGAGTGACGTAACATCACTGGAACCAATGCGCCGCCCGGCGGCACTCAGTAGATGCCGGGGCGCATTGCCCCACGCATTCCGCACGCAATCCGCGATACCCCGCAAGGAGCCCAGGGTGAGCATGCCCGATTTCGACATGGTGCTGTTTGGAGGCACCGGCGACCTGGCGCGGCGCAAGCTGCTGCCGTCCCTTTTTGACGCCCATCGCTGTGGCGTGCTGCATCCGTCGGCGCGCATCCTGGCCACCGGCAGCCATCCGCAGACCACCGAGCAGTACAAGGCCATGCTGGAAGACACCGTGCGCCCCGGCCTGGAACACGCGCCGCCCGAGGCCTGGGCATCGTTCCTGGACCGCATCTGCTACGTGCAGGCCGACGCGCGCCAGCCGGCCCACTTCGACGCGCTGGCCGAGAAAGTGCTGGCCCGCAAGCCCGAAGTGGTGGTCTGCTACCTGGCCACCGCGCCGCACATCTTCGTCCCCATCTGCGAGCAACTGGCCCGTACCGGGCTGAACACGCCCAACGTGCGCGTGGTGCTGGAGAAGCCGCTCGGCCATGACCTGGAGTCGTCCGAGGCGATCAACGCGGCCGTGGCGCAGTACTTTGCCGAGGACCAGATCTACCGGATCGATCACTACCTGGGCAAGGAATCGGTCCAGAACCTGATGGCCATCCGTTTCGGCAACGCGCTGTTCGAGCCGCTGTGGCGCCGCGAATGGGTGCAGGACGTGCAGATCACCATCGCCGAGGAACTGGGCGTGGAAACGCGCGGCGACTTCTACGACCGCACCGGCGCGCTGCGCGACATGGTGCAGAACCACCTGCTGCAGCTGCTGTGCATGGTGGCGATGGAGCCGCCGGCCAGCCTCAGCGAGGACGCCATCCGCGACGAGAAGATCAAGATCCTGAAGGCGCTCAAGCCGATCCAGCCGGCCGACGTGGCCGAGAAGACCGTGCGCGGCCAGTACCGCTCGGGCGCCATCGCCGGCAAGCCGGTGGTGGGCTATCTGGAAGAGCAGGGCATTGCCCCGGACAGCCACACCGAGACCTTCGTCGCCATCAAGGCCGAGATCGCCAACTGGCGCTGGGAAGGGGTGCCGTTCTACCTGCGCACGGGCAAGCGCATGCAGTCGCGCGTGGCCGAGATCGTGGTGCACTTCCGCGACGTGCCGCACGCCATCTTCCCCAAGCCGCTGGGTTTGTCGCCGCAGAACCGGCTGGTGATCCGGCTGCAGCCCGAGGAAAGCATCCGCCTGTATTTCCTGGTCAAGCAGGCCGGCGACACGCTGGAACTGACGCCTACCTCGCTCGATCTGGACTTTGCCAATTCGTTCAAGGCGCGCCGCGCGGGCGCCTACGAGCGCCTGCTGCTAGACGTGATCCGCGGCCGGCTGGGTTTGTTCGTGCGGCGCGACGAGCAGGTGCAGGCGTGGCGCTGGGTCGAGCCGATCATCGATACCTGGGAAGCCAGCACCGTGCCGCCCAAGCAGTACACGGCCGGCACCTGGGGCCCGGCGGCGTCCACCGCGCTGATGTCGCGCGACGGCGCGCTTTGGCACGAGGAAGTCTGACGCCCGCCCGGCCCAGGCCCGATCCACCCGTTGACCGACAAGGAGCCCGCGCCATGCGCCAGTTCGAACATGCCACGCTGATGGACCAGGCCGAGTCGCTGGCGATCTCGGTCAGCCATGCACTGGACCTCGTCATCAAGGCCCGGGGCTGGGCCGTGCTGGCGGTGTCGGGCGGAACATCGCCGGTGCCGATGTTCGAACGGCTGCGCTATCGCCCGATCCGCTGGGAAGCCGTGACGGTCACGCTGGTGGACGAACGCGCGGTGCCGCCCGACCATCCCGACAGCAACGGCGCGCTGGTGCGCCGCCACCTGCTGCGCGAAGGGGCGGGCGTGGCGGGCTGGGTGCCGCTGATCCGCGACGAGGCGGAGGCTGCCGCGCCGCTGCAGGCGGTGCAGCGGCTCAATGCATCGTTCCAGCAGCCCGATGTGGTGGTGCTGGGCATGGGCGAGGACGGCCATACCGCGTCGCTGTTCCCCGACGCGCCCGAGCTGCAGACCGCGCTGTCGGCGCCCGATCCGCGTTACCTGGTCACGCATCCGACGATGGCACCCCACGCGCGCGTGACGCTGAACCTGGCCGCGCTGCTGGCGGCCGAGCGCACGTTCCTGGCCATCACCGGCGAAAAGAAGAACGCCGTGCTGGAGCGCGCGTTGCAGGCCCCTACGCCGGCGCTGCCGGTCAGCGTGGTGCTGGCGCGCTACCGGCGCGGTGTCGATATCTTCCGAACCGAGGCGCAATGACGCGCCATCCCGCAACCCTGTCTCTTCCATGACCTATCCGCGCCTGCTTGCCGACGTCGGTGGCACCAATGTCCGCTTTGCCCTGGAATCCGCGCCGATGCGCATCGGCGAGGTCACGGCCTACAAGGTGGCCGACCACGCATCGCTGGAAGCGGCAATGCGCCTGTACCTGTCGACGCTGGCGCACGGCGAGCGGCCCGGCCACGCGGCCATCGGCCTGGCCAACCCGGTGACCGGCGACCACGTCAAGCTGACCAATCACAACTGGGCGTTCTCGATCGAGGCCATGCGCCAGGCGCTGGGCCTGGACACGCTGGTGGCCATCAACGACTTCACCGCGCTGGCGCTGGCGCTGCCGTACCTGCCTGCGGCCGATCTGGTGCAGGTGCGCCCGGGCAGCGCCGTGGCCACTGCGCCGCGCGCGCTGCTTGGGCCGGGTACCGGGCTGGGGGTGTCCGGGCTGGTGCCGGCACCGGGCGGCGGTGCCGTGGCGCTGGCCGGCGAGGGCGGCCATATCGAAGTGATGCCCGCCACCGGTGACGAATGGATCGCCTGGCGCGCGGCGCATGACCAGCTTGGCCGGGTGTCGGCCGAGCGGCTGTTGTCGGGCATGGGCCTGTCGCACATCCACGCCGCGTTGTCCGCAGAAATGGGTACGCTTCTGGCCGAACCGCTGACGCCGGCGCAGGTCACGGAGGGCGCCCTGAAGCAGAACGACCCGCTATGCCGCCGCGCGTTCGATGCCTTCTGCGGCCTGCTGGGCTCGGTGGCCGGCGACGTCGCGCTGGTGCTGGGGGCGCGTGGCGGCGTGTATATCGGCGGCGGCATCGTGCCGCGCTTTGTCGATGCCTTCCACGCGTCGCCGTTCAACGCGCGCTTTGTCGACAAGGGCCGCATGGGCCAGTACCTGGCCGATATCCCGGTCTACGTGATCGCGGCCGAATTCCCGGCGCTGCCCGGGCTGGCCCGGGCCCTGGCCGACCGGCTCGAAGGTGATATGCGCCACGCCCAATCCTGAATCCCGACGAACATGCGTGTATTGCTGGTGGAAGACGACGCCATGATTGGCGAGAGCGTGAAGGTGGCGCTGCGCCAGGAGGGCTTCACGGTGGACTGGGTGACCGATGGCGACGCGGGGCTCGACGCCGCGTCCGACCAGCACGGCCCGCGCGCCGATGGCGGCTACGACCTGGTGCTGCTGGACCTGGGCCTGCCGCGCCGTTCTGGGCTCGACGTCCTGAAGACGCTGCGGGCGCGCAATGTCCGCACGCCGGTGCTGATCGTCACAGCGCGCGACGCCGTGGCCGACCGCGTGGCGGGCCTGAACGCCGGGGCCGACGACTATGTGATCAAGCCGTTCGACCTGCAGGAACTGGTGGCGCGCATGCATGCGATGGCGCGCCGCGCGGAGGGGCGGGCCGAACCGGTGCTGCGCTATGGCGACATCGTGCTGAACCCGGCCACGCGCGAAGCCACGCAGGCTGGCACGCCGGTGCGGCTGTCGGCGCGCGAGTACGCGCTGCTGTCGGCGCTGATGGCCCGGCCAGGCAAGGTCTGGTCGGTGCCGCAACTGCAGGAACGGCTCTACGGCTGGGATGACGAGGTGGGCAGCAACACGGTGGAGGTCTATATCCACGCGCTGCGGCGCAAGTTCGGCGCGGCATTGATCCGCAACATCCGCGGCGTGGGCTACCTGATGCCGCAACTGGACGGCCGGGACGGCGCGGAAGGCGCCCCCCGCGCGGAAGGAACGCCGGACTGATGCGATCGATTCAACGTACGCTGCTGTGGTGGCTGGCGGCCGGCCTGGCGGCCGGCATCGCCGTGGCCACGGGGCTCATTTACGGCCAGGCCCGGCAGGAAGCCAATGCGCTGTTCGACTACCAGATGAAGCAGTTGGCCGCCGCGCTGCCGAGCCAGTTCAGTGCGCCGGTGGCGCCGCCGTTCGCGCCCGACAGCGCCACCGGGGCCGACCTGCTGCACGCCGACGAGGACGTGGTGATCCATATCTGGGATGGCTCCGGGCGCAGCCTCTACCTGTCGCATTCGCACCCGGCGTTGCCCCAGCGCGCGGAGCTGGGCTTTACCGATGCCCGTACGGAATCGGGCGAATGGCGGATCTACAGCGTGCAGCTGGGGCCGGCGGTGGTGCAGATTGCGCAGCCGCTCAGCGCGCGGCGCACGCTGGCCGCGCATATGGCGCTGCGCACCGTGGCGCCGCTGCTGCTGCTGTTGCCGCTGCTGGCGTGGCTGGTGTGGATGGCCGTGGGACGCGGATTGCGGCCGCTGCGCGAGATTGCCACCGAAGTGCGGGCGCGCGATGCCAACACGCTGGCGCCGCTGGCCGTGCGCGACATGCCCGATGAAATCGCCCCCCTGTCCGATGCGCTGAACCAGCTGCTGGCGCGGCTGGCCCACGCCATCGACACCCAGCGCGCGTTTGTGGCCGATGCCGCGCATGCGCTGCGCACGCCGCTGACGGCGCTGCAGCTGCAGGCCCAGCTGGTGGAGCGCGCGCCCAGCGCCGAGGCCCGACAGGCGGCGATGGGGCAGTTGCGCCAGGGGCTGGAGCGGCTGACGCACCTGGTGGCCCAGTTGCTGACGCTGGCCCGGCAGGAACCGGGCGCCGCGCCGCCGCCGCATGAGCCCGTGGACCTGCGCGCGCTGGCGGGCGATGTGGTGGCCGAGATGTCGCAGGCGGCCATCGATCGCGATATCGACCTGGGGCTGGAGGCCGGCAGCGCCAGCGGGCCCGTCATGATCCGGGGCGATGCCGATGCGCTGCGCATCCTGCTGACCAATCTGGTGGACAACGCGCTGCACTACATCCCGCGTGGCGGCCGCATCGACGTGGACGTCGCCCACACCGGGCACGGCGTAGAGCTGGTGGTGACCGACAATGGCCCGGGGATCGCGGCCGACGAGCGCGCCCGCGTGTTCGACCGTTTCTATCGCGTACCCGATGCGCCGACCGGCGGCAGCGGGCTGGGACTGGCCATCGTTGACGAGGTGGCGCAATCCCATGGCGCGCGCGTGGCGCTGGAAGACGCGGCGCCGGGCTTGCGCGTGCGCGTGGTCTTCCCGGCCGTGGGCTAGTTCACGGGCGCCACCAGCGGCTCGCCGGCAAAGTGCCGGCGGGCGTTCTCGATGAACTGGGTCACCGACGCCAGCACGGCCTCGGGCGACCAGCCGCCCACGTGCGGCGTCAGCACGACGTTCGGGCAATCGAACAGTTCGACCGGCGGCTTCGGCTCGCTTTCATAGACATCCAGGCCCGCGCCGCCGACTTCGCCGGCGCGCAGCGCATCGGCCAGCGCCGCCGTGTTCACCACGCTGCCGCGGGCAATGTTGACCAGGTAGCCCGACGGACCCAGCGCGCGCAGCACCGGGGTATCGACCAGATGGCGCGTCTCGGCGCCGCCGGGCGTGGCGATGACCAGATAGTCGGCCCACTCGGCCAGCGCCATCACATCGGCAAAGTACCGGAACGGCGCGTCGGCGCGCGGACGGCGGTTGTGATAGCCGATTTCCAGGTCGAAGCCCTGGCCACGCTGCGCAATGCGGCGGCCGATGGTGCCCAGGCCCACGATGCCCAGCCGCTTGCCCGACAGGTTCGGCGGCAGCGGAATCGCGTTGCGCCAGACGCCGTCGCGCGTGGCGCGGTCCAGTGCCGGCACGCGGCGCACGGTAGCCAGCAGCAGCGCCATGGCGTGATCGGCCACGCAACTGTCGTTGGTGCCCGCGCCATTGCCCACGGCAATGCCACGTGCGCGGCAGGCGGCGATGTCGATGTTCTCGTAGCCGGCGCCCAGCGCGCAGACCAGTTCGAGCCCGGGCATCGCGTCGATCTCGGCGGCCGTGATGCCGGTGGTGCCGTTGCTGAGCACGGCGCGGAACGTGCCGCCGGCACTGGCGACGGCCTCGGCGCGCTGGGCCGCGCTGGGTGCGTAGACAACGTCGTATTGCTGGGAAACAAGGGCGAGATGGTCCGGTTCGAGCTGGACCAGGACGAGCAGGGCGGGCTTCATGCGTGACAGCGAGACGAGGAGGTGTTGTTGTTGGAGGTCGGCCAGGCCGACGCCACATTCTATGCCCGCGTGGGCCGGCGTGCTCGGGACCGCCTGGCGGTTCTGGGCGATTATCAGAGGCCAGCCCACCGTGTGGCGGCGTACGCAGAAACGGGTACGCTCCACGATGTTTCGCTGGGGCAATCACGCAGAAATGGGTACGCTTTGGGCGTGTGGGTGATTGACCGGCCCGCCCTCTCCCCCTACCCCTCTTCCGCGTGGCGGGAGAGGGGAGCAAACCGTGGGAGATTGCGATGCCCGCGGTGTTCTCCGGGGGAGAGGGCAGCCGCAGCCACCACCCACACGCCAATTTTCCACCCCCAATGCCGTCGGAGACCGTGATGCCTGCGGTGTCTCCCCTCTCCCGCGTGCGGGAGAGGGGCCGGGGGAGAGGGCAAACGCACCCGCACCACTACGCCGACCTTCCACACGCATGCGACTGCCCATTCCCAACACCTGGCCATACCACGCGCTGCTCGGCGCCGCCGGCATGCTCGTGCTCGGGCCGCTGGGCGGCATCGCGGCGGCCTATATGAACCTGTCGCTCGGTTTCTTCGTGGGCGGTCAGGTGCTGGCGGGCATCCTCGGGTCGGCAGTCACGGCCGGGTACGGCGCAGCGGGCCGGCACGGTGCCAACTACATCCAGACAGCAGCGGCTTCAGTGGCCGGCATGGGCGGCATGGTGGTGGTGATCCAGGCGATGGGCTGGATGGGGATGACGCAGCCGCCGTGGTGGCAGCTGATCGGCTACATGCTCTGCATCGGCATGTATGGCGTGGGTGTGGGCATGCTCTACACGCCGTTGCTGGTCGATCGGATGCAGCTCACGTTCCCGTCGGGCCTGGCGGTGGCCAATATCCTGCGCGCGTTGACCGACCCCGTGCTGCTCCGCCGGTCGATCGCGCGGCTGGCCGGCGGGATGGGGCTGGGGGTGCTGGCCAGCGTGGGCGCCGCGCGCCTCGCATGGCTCGGTGCCATCGACCTGTCCGCGTCAACGTTCGGCGCGGGCATGATCGTTGGCGCGCGTATCGGCATCGCCGCGCTGGTCGGTGGCGTGGCCGGGTGGGCACTGACGCCGTATTTCGTGTCGATCGGCTGGCTGGCGCCCGGTGATCCCTATCGCAAGATCACGTTCCTGATTGCGCTGGGCATGATCATGGGCGCGGCGGCGGTCGATGTGCTGCGGTTGCTGGGGACGGCGTGGCAGCGGACCCGGCAGCCGGCGAGAAGGGCGCCGGACGCCCCGGGCCATGCGCCGGCGCTGCCGCAACGCTGGATCGGGGCGTGGGTCATGGCCAGGGGGCTGGCGGTCGTGGCGGCGGGCGCCGCGTGGTTCGGCCAACCGGTGGGCTACCAGCTGATGGCCGTGCTGCTGGTGCTGATCTTCGCGCTGGTCAACGGCATCTCGGTCGGCATGGTCGATCAGAATCCGATCTCGTCGGCGTTTGTGCTGACGGTGATCCTGATGGCGGCCGCGGGCCTGCGCCAGCCGCATATCGGCCTGATCGCGGCCACGGTGCTGCTGGTGTCCACGGCGCAAGCGTGCGACATGCAGCAGGACCGGTCCACGGGCTGGCGCCTGGGCACCGATCGCATGGTGCAGTTCGGCTATCAGGTGGCCGGCGTCGTGGCCGGGGCGATCCTGGCGGTGTTGCTGGCGCGGCTGTTCATGGACGCCTATCCGGTACTGCGGCTCGACCAGACCGTGTTGCCGGCCGATCAGCAGCCCGCCCGGTGGACATCGGCAATGACCTACAAGATCGTCGGCGCGCTGCGCAGCATGACCGACGACCGGCCCTACCAGCGGCTGGCCGTATGGATCGGCCTGGGCATCGGGCTGGTCACCGAGCTTTTGCGCAAGACCATCTTCGCGTCGGCGCGCTACCGGCGCTTTGCCGATCGGAGCCGCACGGGCCGCGCGTGCGATGCCGTGCTCGATGCGGTGATCCTGCCGTCGCCCTACGCATCGTCGTTCGGCGGTTTCGTCAACCTGCCGGCCGCCGCCTGGATGGCCGCCGGGGGCGTGGTCTCCAGCCTGGTGGCAAGCCGCGAACGCCCGGTATCCGGGGACGCCGCCATGCCCGACGACATGAGCACCACGTCGCTGATCGGCGGCGGCCTCATCGCCGGCGACGCGCTGGCCGCGCTCGGGTTCGGCGTTGCGGGGTTGCTGGCGGTGGTGGCGTAGGTGGCGTAGGCGTGCCTCGGGATCATGGGGCCGATTTGATCGACCTCATGAAGTATATTTTTAGGCACATACGGGTTGGCGTCACTGGCACGCAATCCGAAGATAAGGGCAACATAGATTGATAAGATCAATTTAGTTTTCCCTAAAAATCGTTCCCCATGGACCCGGCTTTTCGACTATCCCGCAATAGGCCCGTTGTGCGCCGAAGCAGCACGGAGTGCTGTGCGCCAGCCCGTCATTGGCGAGCGGGCCGATATCGAAGCGGAAGCACTCGAACAGATCGTTCAGGTCACCCAAGGCTACCCATATTTTCTCCAGGAGTGGGGCAAGCACTCCTGGAACAACGCGCCAGCCGTCGCCGATTTCGCCTAAGGACGTCGAATCCGCGCATGTCACCGCTACCGCTGCGCTCGACAAGAACTTCTTCCGCGTGCGTTTTGATCGGCTGACGCCGCGAGAGCAGGACTACCTGCGCGCCATGGCGGAGCTTGGGGAAGGGCCGCATCGCTCCGGCGCCATTGCAGATGCGCTGGGCACGACGGTCGAAAAAGTGGGGCCTCTGAGAAGCGGCTTGATCAAGAAAGGAATGATCTATAGCCCCGCGCATGGAGACACCGCCTTTACTGTTCCCATGTTCGACCAATTCATGCGGCGTGCCATGCCAGAGTGGGCCGGGCCAACGAAGAACAAGGCAAAGAAAAAGTAGTCGCGCCCACTACGAGGGCCCGCACGCTCAAATCACCGCCATCGACGCATTGGGCGGCTTGCGCGCCAGCAGGCCGGACAGCTTCTTCAGGGCCATCGACAATTGCGTGCGTTCGGCCACGCCGCCCAGCGAGATGCGGATGGCGTTGGGCGGGGTGGCGCCATCGTAGAACACGTCCGATGCGGTGACGCGCAGCGATTCGTCCTGCGCCGCGCGGCTGAAGCCGGCCGATGACCAGTAGCTGGGCAAGGGATGCCAGACGTGGATGCCGGATGGCGCGTACGGGCCGCTGGCCGCCAGCCATTGCCGGGCGATCTGCTGCCGCGCGGCGGCTTCGGTGCGGATGCCGGCCAGCAGGTCGGCCGCCGAGCCGTCGCGAATCCATTGCGTGGCCAGGGCCGTGGCAACGGGCGATGCCATCAGCGTGATCGCGCGCAGCGCGGCCAGGATCGACTCCTGCAGATCGCGGTCGGGTGCCACTACGTAGGCGGTGCGCAGGCCTGGGCTCAGGCACTTGGCCAGCGTGGCGATGTAGACCGTCTGCGCCGGGGCGATGGCCGCCAGCGGCGGTGGGGCGTCGGGCGTCAGCAGCCAGTAGGGGTCGTCCTCGACGATCAGCACGCCGTGCTGCCGGGCCACGCGCGCAATCTCGTGGCGGCGTGCCGCGGGCATGGTGTGCGTGGTGGGGTTCTGCAGCGTCGGATTCAGGTAGATCAGCTGCACATTGCCGGTGCTGCACGCGGCGTCCAGCGCGTCGGGGCGCATGCCGTCGTCGTCGGTGGCGATGGGGACCACGTGGCGCCCCAGTTCGGCGGCCGCGCCGCGTACACCCGGATAGATCAGCGGCTCGGCGGCAATCGCCGCGCCCGGCGTGGTCCGGCACAGCATCAGCGCCGCCAGTGCCGACTGCGCGCCCGGACTGGCGATCACGCGATCGGGCGGGACATCGCCCAGCATCGGCGCCAGCCACTGGGCGCCGGCCACGCGGTCGGGCAGCGTGCCGCCGCCAAGCTGGTAGGTCATCAGCAGGTTCGCATCGGCGCGCAGCGTGACCTGCGCCAGCCCCCGCCGGAGCATGTCGGCGAAATCGATGCCTTCCGGCGGCGGGGGCACGTTCATGCTCAGGTCCACGGCCTGAGCCAGTTCAAACGCGGGCGCCGCAATAAAAGTGCCGAGCGATCCACGCGGCTCCACCAGCCCGCGCCGTCGGGCCTCGGCCAGTGCGCGGGTCACCGTGGTCAGATCCACCTCAAGGAGTGCCGCCAGTTCGCGCTGCGGCGGCAGGCGGTCGCCGGGGGCCAGCACGCCGTCGGCCATTGCGCGCTCCAGGAACCCGGCGATCTGGACGTAACGCGGGCCGCCGGCAGCGGCGAAGGCGCCGATCCAGCCGGGTTTGTCTTCCGGGGTCGAAGGCATCGACGGATTCGTTGTACGCAAGACAAGCCTCATCTTGTATGGGTGTTGTCTTACCTTAGCATGCCGCGCAACTCAGGCAAATCCATACAAATACCGGGATGTTGTCTGGGCCACCCCGCCTGTGCCCCTGTAAGAAGGTGTTGAAATGCGTGAACAACCGGCCGACCCCAGACCCCCGCGTCGGCGCCCCCCGTCCCTGCGTGCCCCCCGTGCGTGGCTCTATGCCATCACGCCGCTGATCCTGACCGGCTGTTCGTGGGACCTGCTGAACCCCAGCGGGTCGATCGGCGTGCAGACGCGCAACCTGATCGTGCTGGCCACGGCGCTGATGCTGCTGGTGGTGATCCCCGTGATCATCCTGACGCTGGTCTTTGCCTGGCGCTATCGCGAGACGAACACCCAGGCCGAGTACGCGCCGCGCTGGTCGCATTCCACCAAGATCGAAGTGGTCGTCTGGGGCATCCCGTGCGTGATCGTGGCGCTGCTGGGCGTCATCATCTGGGACACCACCCACAAGCTCGATCCGTTCCGGCCGCTGGAATCGAAGGTGACGCCGGTGGAAGTGGATGTCGTCGCGCTCGACTGGAAATGGCTGTTTATCTATCCGCAGTACGGCGTGGCGTCGCTGAACGAGCTGCCCATCCCGGTGGGTACGCCCATCAATTTCCGCATCACGGCCGAGTCCACGATGAACGCGCTGTTCATCCCGCGCCTGGGCAGCATGGTCTATGCGATGGCCGGCATGCAGACGAAGCTGCATCTGATCGCCGACGAAACCGGCGTGTTCGATGGCCGGTCGGCCGCCTATAGCGGGTCGGGCTTCTCCGACATGCACTTCCGCACCGTGGCCACCTCGCGCGCCGACTTCGACGCGTGGATCGAACGCGCCCGCGCCTCGGGCAACACGCTCGACGCGGCCGCCTACCGCAAGCTGGAACAGCCCAGCAGCAAGGACGCCGTCACGGTGTACGCCAAGGTCGAGCCGCGCCTGTTCCAGGGCGTGGTGGACCAGTACATGGCCAGCAACGGCGACATCTGCCGCGCCGACAGCCCGGTGACCCTCGGCGCCATTGCCGGCGCCAGCATGCCGCCGCTCCCGGCGCAGCAGACGACCCTGGAGCGCTAATCATCATGTTCGGAAAACTCTCTCTCGACGCCATCCCCCTGCACGAGCCCATCATCATGGGCACGCTGGTCGTGGTGATGCTTGGCGGCGCGGCGCTGCTGGGCGCCATCACCTACTACAACAAGTGGAACTATCTCTGGCGCGAGTGGATCTGCTCGGTCGATCACAAGCGCATTGGCGTGATGTACATCATCCTGGCGCTGGTCATGCTGCTACGCGGCTTTGCCGACGCCATCATGATGCGCACCCAGCAGGCCATTGCCGTGGGCGAGGCGGTCGGCTACCTGCCGCCGCACCACTACGACCAGATCTTCACCGCGCACGGCGTGATCATGATCTTCTTCGTGGCCACGCCGTTCATCCTGGGCCTGATGAACGTGATCGTGCCGCTGCAGATCGGCGCGCGCGACGTGGCCTACCCGTTCGTCAATTCGCTGAGCTTCTGGATGTCGGCGATGGGCGCGGTGCTGGTCATGATGTCGATGTTCGTCGGCGACTTCGCCGCCACGGGCTGGGTCGCGTATCCGCCGCTGAGCGGACTCGGGTATAGCCCGACGGTCGGGGTGGACTACTACATCTGGTCATTGCAGATATCGGGGCTGGGCACCACGCTGACCGGCATCAACTTCATCGTGACCATCCTGCGCATGCGCGCGCCGGGCCTGAACCTGATGAAAATGCCCGTGTTCACGTGGACGGCGCTGATCACCAATATCCTGATCGTCGCCATCTTCCCGGTGCTGACCGCCACGCTGGCGCTGCTGGCCGCCGACCGCTACCTGGACATGCATGTCTTCACCAGCGAGCTGGGCGGCAACGCCATGATGTACGTGAACCTGATCTGGATCTGGGGCCATCCCGAGGTCTACGTGCTGATCCTGCCTTGCTTCGGCGCGTTCTCGGAGATCATCTCCACGTTCTCGCGCAAGCCGCTGTTCGGGTACACGTCGATGGTCTACGCCACGTCGTCGATCGGCGTGCTGTCGTTCTTCGTCTGGCTGCACCACTTCTTCACGATGGGCTCCGGCGCCAGCGTCAACGCGTTCTTCGGCATCATGACGTCGATCATCTCGATTCCCACCGGCGTGAAGCTGTTCAACTGGCTGTTCACGATGTACCGGGGCCGCATCCGCTTCCACTCGTCCACGCTGTGGACCATCGGCTTCATGGTGACGTTTGCCGTGGGCGGCATGACCGGCGTGCTGCTGGCCGTGCCCGGCGCCGACTTCGTGCTGCACAACAGCCTGTTCTTGATTGCCCACTTCCACAACGTGATCATCGGCGGCGTGGTGTTCGGCTGCCTGGCCGCGATGACGTTCTGGTTCCCGAAGGTGTTCGGCTTCACGCTGAACGAGTTCTGGGGCAAGGTCGCGTTCTGGTGCTGGCTGATCGGCTTCTACCTGGCCTTCATGCCGCTGTACGCGCTGGGCCTGCAGGGCATGACGCGCCGCATGAACCACTACAACAACCCCGACTGGCAGCCGTACCTGATCGTGGCGCTGGTAGGCGCCGTGGTCATCGGCTGCGGCATCCTGGCGATCCTGTGGCAGCTGTTCGTCAGCGTGCGCGACCGCAAGCAGAACATGGACGTGACCGGCGACCCCTGGGACGGCCGCAGCCTGGAATGGGCCACCGCTTCCCCGGCGCCGTTCTACAACTTCGCGCACGTGCCGCGGATCACGTCGCTGGAGCAGCACTGGGACAACAAGGAAGCCGGCACGGCCTATGTGCCGCCGGGGCAGTACGAGGACATCCACATGCCGCGCAACACGTCCGCCGGCTTCCTGGTGTCGGTGTTCGGGCTGGTGCTGTGCTTCGCGCTGGTCTGGCACATCTGGTGGCTGGCCGGCTTCGGCCTGGCCGCGATGATCTTCACGTTCATCGCTCGCGCCTATGACCGCGACGTGGACTACTACGTGCCGGCCGCCGAAGTGGAGCGCATCGAGCGCGCCCGCTTTGCGCGGATGGGTACGCAACCTGCCGCGAACCTGACAGGGGCCAACTGATCATGACCACCACCACCCTGAAACTGCGGGGCGACGCCGCCGCGCTGCCGCCCGGCGCCGCGCCGGACGCCCACGCGCACGACGCCGCCCACGACCACGACCACGCGGATCACGCCCACCAGACGGAATCCACCCTCAAGCTCGGGTTCTGGATCTACCTCATGAGCGATTGCCTGATCTTCGCGTCGCTGTTTGCCACGTTCGGCGTGCTGCTCAACGGCACGGCGGGCGGCCCCACGGGCCGCGAACTGTTCGACCTGCGCTTCGTGCTGGGCGAGACCATGCTGCTGCTGACCAGCAGCCTGACCTTCGGCGTGGCGATGCTGAAGCTGCACGAGGGCCGCGACGGCCAGGGCAACCCGCAGGCGGTGATCCGCTGGCTGGTACTGACCTTCGCGCTGGGCGCGGCCTTCGTCTGCATGGAGGTCTACGAGTTCCGCGAACTGCTGCACGAAGGCGCGGGCCCGAACCGCAGCGCCTATCTGTCGGCGTTCTTTATGCTGGTGGGCACGCACGGCCTGCACGTCAGCGCCGGCCTGCTGTGGATCATCGTGATGGTCAACCAGGTGCAGGTGTTCGGGCTCGACGCCGTGGTGCGCCGCCGCCTGGCCTGCCTGAGCCTGTTCTGGCATTTCCTGGACCTGGTGTGGATCTTCGTGTTCACGGTCGTCTATCTGCGGGAGTTCCTCTGATGTCCCATCCACAACACGCACACGCCGGCGCGCACGGCAGCCTGCGCAGCCATCTCATCGGCTATGCGCTGTCGCTGGTGCTGACCTTCCTGTCGTTCGGTGCGGTGATGGGCCGGGTGCTGACGCCGCGCGCGGGTCTGGCGCTGATCGTGGCGCTTTGCGTCGCCCAGTTGCTGGTGCAGCTGGTGTTCTTCCTGCACCTGGGGCCGCGCAAGGGCCAGCGCGGCAACACGGCGATCTTCGCGTGCACGGTGTTCCTGATCGCCATTGTCGTGTCGGGATCGCTGTGGGTCATGCACAACGCCAACCTGAACATGATGCCGATGCAGTCCGTGCCAGCCGGGGCCGGCGCGGGCCGCTGAGGCATCTGTAGCCGGACTCGGGCTGGGGCCGGTTTCTTGACAGGACAGACGTGCCCTGCGCACGGTCTGTCCTTTTTTGCGTGCCGCGCCAGCCGGCGCAGCGGCGCATCGGCCGGATCAGGCCGGCGGGGCGCCTTCCTTGAACAGGGTCTTGAGCTGCGAGCGCAGTTCGGGGGTGTCCTGGTGCTGATGCACCTGGACGGCGTGCTGCACCGCGGCTTCCAGCAGTTCGTCCTCGGTGTCGGCGCTCAGTGCGACCGTACAGTGGGTATCACTGGGGTAGTCGCGGCAATCGATGTATTTGCGTCCCATGGCAGGCCTCCTGGCGCGCATGGAGGGCGCGCCTGATCCAGTATAGGGCGCGGGGTGATTGCGCGGACGCCTGCAGCCATCGGCAAATCGGGCTACCCTGTCGGCCTTCAGCTGTTTGTCCCCTACCCGCCCACTGGAAGAAAGCCATGACTCAATCACTCCGGATCGACTTTGTCTCGGATATCGCCTGCCCGTGGTGCGCCATCGGGCTGTCGTCGCTGATGCAGGCCGTCGAGCGCACGCGCGACGTGGTGGATGCCGAGGTCGTCATGCACCCGTTCGAGCTCAATCCGCAGATGGGGCCGGAAGGCGAGCCGGTGCTCGACTACATCGCCCGCAAGTACGGCCGTACGCCGGAACAGATCGCCGAGACCCAGAAGATGATCCGCGAGCGCGGCGCCAGCGTGGGCTTCACGTTCGGTCCGCGCAACTTCATCTACAACACGTTCGATGCCCACCGCCTGCTGCAGTGGGCGGCCACGCAGGGCAAGCAGCTGGCGCTGAAGCAGGCGCTGCTGCAGGCCTATCACGGCGACAGCAAGGACCCGAGCAACCACGACGTGCTGATCGAGGCCGTGCAGTCGGTGGGCCTGGACGCCGCCGAGGCCCGCAAGGTGCTGGACAGCGACGCCTATGCCGATGAAGTCCGTGACGAGGAACGCGAATACCAGGGCATGGGCATCCAGTCGGTGCCGTCGGTGATCTTCAACAACCGTTACCTGGTGACGGGCGGCCAGCCCGTCGAGGCGTTCGAGCAGGCCATCCGCGAGATCGCCAAGGAAACCAGCGAGAAGGGCGCCCAGGGCACCCAGGGCGCCTGAGCCCGATCCTCAGAAGTGGTGGCGCATGCCGATCATCGCGCCCACCCGCGTGCTGCGGCTGACCTCGGTCACCGGGGTGCCGGCCCAGTATTCGGTCTCGCGCCCCACGGTGCCGCCGCGCGCATGCACGACATCGGTCTCCAGGTACACGCTGGTGCGCTTGGAGAACGCATAATCGGCCACGAAGGCCACGCTGTCGGCATTGCCGCCACCCAGGTGCACCGGCGTGTCCTGGAACTGCGTGGTCACGTCGCCGGACTGCTGGTAGCGGTAGTAGGCGCCCGACAGATGCAGCGCTTGCGTCGCCTGGTATCCCAGCCCGACGAACGAGATGTTGTAGCGCGCACCGCTGGCCGACTCGCGCCGGCCCATGTGGCCGACGTAGCCCGTGGCCTTGCCGATCGTGTAAGAGCCGCCCACCGAATAGTTGCGCACCGTGTTGCTGCCGTCGTCGCTGCGGCGCTGGTCATAGGCCACGCCCAGCGCCAGCGGCCCCTGGCTGTACTTCACGCCGCCACCGAGCGTGGTGCCATGGCTCATGCTGCCCGGCTGCTCGCCGGCGCCGTAGTCCAGCTGCACCGAAAACGGCCCCACCGTACGCTGGTAGACCACGCTGTTGTTGATGCGGTAGTCCTGGAAGAAAATGTCGCCGCCGATGTAGAGCGGATCGGACCAGAAATTGCCCCAGCCCTGGTCCAGCGGATCGAAGGCCCAGCCGATGTTGTTCAGCGCGTTGTACTGCCGGCCGAACGTGAGGCTGCCCCAGTCGCCGCTCAGGCCCACCCAGGCCTGGCGGCCGAAGAAGCTGTTGTAGGCCGCCTGGCCGGTATCGCTGCCGAAGCCCGATTCGAGCTGGAAGATTGCACGATTGCCGCCGCCAAGGTCTTCGGACCCCTTCAGGCCGAAACGGCTGCCCACCATGCCACCCGATACCAGCGCCAGCTGATCGTGATGGCGGGCGTCGATATTCGACGTATAGCGCACCGCCGAGCTGACGACGCCATACAGGGTCACGCCGGGGTCGGCGTATGCAACACAAGGCAACAGCCCGGCCGCTAGCAGCCAAAGGCTGGCTGGTTTGTTCACGAATTGTCCTCCGGAATACGGATCCGCCCGGCGCGCGCAAGCGTCGGGAAGGGTCGGTTCAGGCAACTACCTGAGGGGGTCCAGTCCCGCGCGGCAGCCCTTCTGGCGAAGGCGCACGGGGCGTTATCCGGGTTGCGGCCGCCAGATGCAGCCAGCGGCGCAGGGCCCGGATCGAGGGTCGAAGTCAGAAGGCGAATGCTGCGGGCAAGGCGCAGGCAAGCCAGGGGCGGGCGCAAGGCCCTAAGAAATATCTGATTTCCGCCGCACCACTTCGACAACGGCGATGGCCAGAGTGCCTGAAAGGCATCAAACGGCCGAGCCTGTAGCGACGGAAGGGCCGTAGTTTACAGCATGGCGCGTTGACGGCTCAAATGCAGCGTTCGCGGCACGTCATCGATCGGGGCCCGGCGGGGCAGCATCGCGCGGGCATGCCGAAGATCCATCGCGGATTTTCGAAATCCTTCCATGTCGGATCAGCCGCCGCCCCGGTAGCCTTGGCGTCGAAGGCCCCTTCGGCCTTTGGCATCGCGGTCTGACCCCTCGATCGCGTATCCCGTTCCCACCCCCAGGCCGGTCCGTCGCGGCTCGGGGGTTTTTTTCGAGGGGCCGCTTCTTTTAAGGAATCGGCTATCCCTTGAGCCCATGCTCGATCGCGTAGTCGAACAACTCCGCATCGTTCTTCAAGCCAATCTTGCGCATGGCACTGTGTTTCTGCGTGCTGACGGTGTTGATGCTGCGGTTCAGGTGGCGCGCAATGTCCGAAGTGGTCATGCCGCCGACGTAGAGCCGCAGCACCTCGATCTCGCGCGGACTGAGCCGGCCGATGGCAAGGGCTTCCGGGCTTGCCGTGCCGAGCTTGGCCAGTGCCTGCCTGACCGATGGACTCAAATGCTCGCGACCCTGGAACGCGGCAATGACGGCATTGGACAGCTCCTGCATGCCGTCGCGCTTGTTCAGCAACGACAGCGCCCCGGCCTTGCGCATGCAGCCAAGCAGGGCGGGATTCTCCAGCATGGTCAGCACCACGATCCGCACCTTCGGAAATCGCGTGCGGATGGAATGCAGCAGTGCAAGTCCGTCCGGCGCATTTTCACAGGGCATCGAGAAATCGGTTATCAGCACATCGCATTCGATGCGTGCCAGCTTTTCCAGCAGCATTTGCGGATTGGCCGCTTCGGCCACCACACGGAAGCCAAGCCGTTTGCCCAGCATTTCGCGCAGGCCGAACACAATGAACGGATGATCGTCAGCCAGCATGACGCGAATGGTGGTCATAGTGCGATTCCCCGGAATGTCCCGGTGTGATTTGGCCTGGCGACAACGCGCCATCCGCCAATTGCATGGAGTGGCCGGCTACTGCAAGCGCCGATATATCGCCGAAAGTATTCGATCGCTCAGATCGCGACTTTCAGATCTCGGCGTGCGAGGCCACTGCCCAGACAGCGCAAATAAGAGCGTAGATTTTCCGGCATCCCGTGCAGGATGGAAAAACTTCCATTTCCATTTGCCGCTGAATCGGATCGCCCGACCCGTGCGCCATATCCAGAAATGGCTGACTGCGAAAAGGCAATCTGACGAGTCTGCTGAATAGACCGATATCCGCCTATGGAACTAACTCGAATTTGGCGTAGTGCAGTGGCATTGGGCCGAATTTCGTTGAATTGCTATTCACGTTTTGCGGCTTGTCCTTTGTGCAAGGTCCGCACGACTGCATTGTTTTCCGCGCAATACCGAACTTTAGGAAATCTGCGATTACGCAGTGAGGGCGTCTTCCATACGATCCGAAGCGAGGAATCGCAAAAAGGCGTTCTGGCGAATACGCCAGAAGGTCACGGACGCGGCAACCACCACACCAGTGCGCCCGCGGTCCCGAATCCCGGAAACGAGACATCGCAGGGCTTGCCTGCCGGGCGTCGCCATGGCGATGCCGACCGCAATACCTGCGCTCTCATCCGTCGCCGCGCCATGCGGACCGGATGCCGTGCAATCAAATTTTAGGATCAGTCCATGAACAAGAATCGGTATCGTCGCGTATTCAGCAAGCGTCTCGGCATGCTGGTGGCCGTTGCGGAGAACGTGAAGAGCCAGGGCAAGCGCCCGGGCGAGGGGGGCGGCGACGCGAATGGTGCCCAGTTCGGCGTGGTATCCGCGATGACCTCCATCGCGCTGGCCATGCTGATTCTGGAGTCCGGCCCGGCCTTCGCACAGGCCCTGCCGACCAATGGCAACGTGGTGGCCGGCCAGGCCACGATTTCCCAGCCGAACGGCAACACCATGCACATCGATCAGGGTAGCCAGCGCACCGTGATCGACTGGAACACCTTCAACATCGGCAAGGGCAACACCGTCCAGTTCAACCAGCCCAACGCGCAGGCGCAGGCGCTGAACCGTGTGACGGGCGGCGTGCCGTCCAACATCCAGGGCTCGCTGCTGGCCAACGGCCAGGTGCTGATCCAGAACGCCAACGGCGTGCTGTTCGGCCGGGGCGCCGTGGTCAATGTGGGCTCGCTGCTGGCCACCACCAAATCGATCGATGCCAACGCCTTCATGGCGGGCAACCCGCTGGCGCTGAGCGCAACGGGCAAGCAGGCCGGTGTCATCAACGAGGGCGACATCAACGCCGCCGGCTTTGTCACGCTGGTCGGCGACCAGGTTCGCAATAGTGGTTCGATCAATGCTGGCGCTGGCGGCCAAGTCGTGCTGGCGGCTGGCGACAGCGCCACGTTCGCGCTGAACAACGGCCAGGGCATTTCGGTAACGCTGACCAACGCCACGGCCAATGCGCTGGTGGAAAACAGCGGCAACATCCGCGCCCAGGATGGCACGGTGCTGCTGACCGCGCGCGGCAAGGACACGCTGCTCAAGACGGTGGTGAACCTGAGCGGCGTGGTGCGCGCCGGCACCGTGGTGGCGGACGCCGGCAAGACTGGCGATGTGACGATGACCGGCGCCATCGATGCGTCCGGCACGGCGGCGGGCGGCAAGGGCGGCACGGTGGTGCTGTCGGGCGACCGCGTGGGGCTGTTCGGCAATGCATCGATCGATGTGAAGGGCGACGCAGCGGGCGGCAAGGTGGTGCTGGGCGGCGACAGCCTCGGCAAGCTGGCTGGCACGGACGCGGCGAAGCTGCTGCAGGACGGCGTGGCGTTTGCCAACTTCACGCAGGTGGACAGCGGCGCGCACATCGATGCGGGCGCGCTCAATGGCGATGGCGGCTTCGTGGAGACGTCCGGCCACAACCTCAACGTGCAGGGCACGGTGACTGCCGCGGCCCCGAACGGCAAGTCCGGCCACTGGCTCATCGATCCCACGGATATCACGATCGGCACGGGCGCCGACACTGGCTATAACGGCAACCTGTCCGGCGGCTTCGATGCCGGTACCAACAACACGGCCACGGTCCGCAACACCTCGATCAACAACGCGCTCAACAACGGTACGGACGTCACCATTACCACCGTCAGTTCGGGTACGGCTTCCGGACACATCACGCAGAACGCTGGTGCGGATATCAGCAAGACGGCTGGCGGCGCAGCCAACCTGACCCTGGTCGCCAACCGCACCATCACGCTTAACGGCAATATCACCTCGACGTCGAATCAGTTGAATCTGAATCTGACGGCAGGGATGGGGACCGACAGCGGATGGGTTCGGCAGAACGGCGGTACCACCATCGATCTGAATGGTGGCGATATCCGGGTGTCGGGTAACACGACAGGTGGAAACGCCGCCGTATATTTTGGTGGCAATCTGTCGGTGGGCAGCGGTGAAATCACCGGAAACGCAACGTCTTTCCGAGGTGTCGTTTTCTGGACGTCGTCGAATGTGACAAAGACCGGGGCGGGCACCCTGAATATTACCGGCACGTCAAACAATGACGATGCGGTGTTGATCGGAACCGCGGGCCAAGGGAATGCGGCCAAGTTCTCCGCGCTCGGCGGGACGGTAAATATCCGCGGAACATCCAGAAACGGCTACGGCATCGATCATACGGTGGCGATGACCATTGACGGCGCCGACGTCTCGTTTGAAGGTCGCTCCACCAATCGCGCAGGCATTTCATCCGGCTACGACCGCGAGACCAGCACGGCCTCCCGGGACGGTCAGGCATTTCAAGTCACCAACGGCGGTTCACTGAGTCTGAACGGCAGTTCCGTCAATGGCCCCGGCGTCTACGCTTACGCGACGGATTTCAATGTGTCGGGCGGGGCGAGGCTGAATATCCAGGGTGCGACGCAGGGCCAAGGTCTTGGTGTCCACCTGGAGCGGTCCGCTGACGACGTCGATACGGGATTTCTCCGAAGCACGGGCAATGCATCGATCAATATCGACGGAAGAAGTGTCAACGGTAGCGGCGTCTTTGTTGGACGGGCAGATTTGTCCGGCAACAACGTCGGGTTGAACATTACCGGAACCAGCGATCTTGGTAGTGGTGTTGTGGTGCGAAACGTCAACGCCACAGGGAATACTGCGCTGAACGTCAACGCGACGAGCGCGGGTGTCACGAGCGCAGACGTCGCCAATATCAACGCCGCGGGAAATGCTGCAATTAATATTAGCGGTACGAGCATCCGTGCGTTGGGAACACTCGTAAACAACATTAACGGTACTGAAAACGCAAGGGTGAACATCAGCGGCACGAGCACGAATGGTCGTGGCGTGGAAATGCAGGGCACCAACGTCTTCTCGGACAACAGCAGTTTGAATGTCGCCGGAACGTCGACGTGTTCTTCCGGCATTTTTTTAGTTGGGGACGTGGTTGTTTCCGGCAATGGCGCAGTGGCCTTCAGCGGTAACTCCACCAATTCCTACGGCGTGCAACTGCAGGGATCCCCCTATCTGACTGGTAATAGCACACTAAATGTAACGGGGACCTCGACCAATGGTCCGGGGATTTTTTCATCTGGCTATTTTTGGGCGTCTGATCGCGCGGCAGTCACCATGGTCGGAACTTCCCAGACTAACAGAGCCGTAGACCTTTCCGGAAGTAAGAATTTCAGCGGTAACGCAACGCTGAGTGCCACAGGATCCTCGGTAGGCGACGCCGGGGTGTTCGTCGGAGGGAGCTTGAGTATTTCAGGGCAGGCTGGGGCAGCTCTGGTCGGATCCTCGGCAAACGGCACGGGGGTTTATACAGACGGCACTTTTCAGGCATCAGGCAACGGCGCAATGGATATCGCCGGAACATCGGTGAATGGCCGCGGCGTCATTATGCCGGCATCGGGCGCTTTGAGTGGAAACGCGGCGTTGAATATCACCGGTACTTCGACGCGCGAGATCGGCGTATTTCTCGCCGGTGCGCTGAATATGAGCGATGGAGCCACATCAACGGTCTCCGGGAACTCCACCAATGGAGTGGGAACACTAGTAAGTGACAATGGCAGGCAAGACTTGTCGGGAAATGCCGCGCTAAACCTGCGGGGTGCGTCGACGAATAGCACTGGCGTTTTCGCACCTGGCAGCATGAATATCTCCGGAAACGCGGGGGTGGATATCAATGGAAGATCCGAAAACGCTAGAGGCGTCGACCTGGCGGGAACCAAAAATCTGAGCGGGAATTCGGCGTTGAATGTCACGGGTGCGTCGACGAATGGTGACGGCGTATTTTCGTCGGCCACGCTGAATGCCAACGATGACGCTGGACTGGCCGTCTCCGGAAATTCCACTAATGGAAGAGGTATCCACTCCCAGGGGGCTAACAACCTGTCGGGCAACGCTGGGCTGAGCTTGACGGGTGCGTCGACAAATGCCACCGGTGCTTTCTTGTCTGGCGTGACGAACATTTCCGGAAATGCCGGAATGGATATCGCCGGGACCGCTGTGAATGCCAGGGGCGCCGATGTGGCAGGAACGCAAAATCTGGGTGGAAATGCGGCATTGAATGTTTCAGGTAATTCGACGCACTACGCCGGCATTTACAACACTGGTTCGCTGAATATGAGCGATGGAGCCAGATCGAATTTTTCCGGAAGCTCCAACGGTTCAGTCGGAGTCCAGCTTGCTGGGCAGCAAAATTTGTCCGGAAACGCGGCGCTGAGCCTCGTTGGCAACGCTGGGAGTGGCAGAGCCGTTGACCAGACTGGAACGACAAGTCTCACCGATAACGCACGCTTGAATGCCACGGGCACAGCGGTAGACGGCGTCGGGGTATTCGTCACGAACCTGAATATTTCGGGACAAGCTGGTGCAAATCTCGGCGGCGTAGCAACCGGCAATGGCTCGGGCGTAGTTTCCATAGGCACGGTCAACGTATCAGGAAACGGTTCGCTCGGCGTCACCGGCACCGCGAACAATGGCACAGGTGTATTTTTCAACGGTTTTAACAATGGAACGCTCAGTACAACCGGGAATGGCTCGACCAACATAACGGGATCGTCCACCAACGGCAGGGGCGTACTGGTGACTGCCAATGTCAGCTCGGATGGCAATGGTGCAACAAATATTGTCGGTAATTCCATAAATGGTACAGCAGTAGACCTTCGTGGAGACAAGAATTTCGCCGGCAACGCGAGTTTGAATGTCACAGGATCATCGATAAACGAGCGAGGGGTATATTCCAACGGGAGCTTGAATGCTTCCGGTAATGCTGCTGTGACCTTCTCGGGCAACTCCACCAACGCCGGCGGCGTGAGTCTGCAGGGGTCCAATAATCTAACTGGCAATAGCACACTCAATGCAACGGGAAGCTCGACCAATGGGGCGGGGATCTTTGTAGGCGAAGTCCTTAATGCGTCCGATGGCGCAAGAGTGAATCTGGTCGGAAATTCCACGAATAACAGAGCTGTGGACATTGCTGGAACCACAGATCTCACCGGTAACGCGAGCTTGAATGCCACAGGAACCTCGGTGGACGGCATTGGGGTGTTCGTCTCGGGAACCTTGAATATTTCAGGGCAGGGCGGTGCGAATCTGGACGGGCAGGCGACTGGTAACGGTACTGGCGTGTGGCTTAGACCCGTTGCGGAAGTATCCGGCAATGGATCCCTTAATGTCACAGGTAATGCAAATAGCGGCACCGGTGTGGCGATGAGCCCAACGGGCAATTCTAGCATCAACACGACTGGGAACGGATCGACGAATATTTCAGGAACCTCCGTAGATGGGTCTGGTGTGCATATTCAAGGCAACATCAGCACCGACGGCTGTGGTTCGACGAACATTTCAGGAAATTCGACGAACGGTACGGGTGTTATCAACGGCATCGGGGTATGGGGTGATGCTGGTAACGGTACGATAAATACTAATGGAAATGGCAGCACAAATATCACGGGGAATTCGACGAATGGCGACGGCGTTGATAACTCGAACGGTTTCATCGGGACTGGCGGGAATGGCTCGACCAATATTTTGGGCAGCACTACGAATGGTACGGGTGTAGACAACAGCAACGGCACCATCAATACGACTGACAACGGTACGACCAATGTGACCGGCACCTCCGTGAACGGCGTTGGTGTCAAGAACGGCAACGGTGCGGTCAACACCGACGGCAACGGCTCGACCAATGTCACGGGCGGCTCGACAAATGGTTCGGGCGTAGACAATGGCGGCGGCATCAACACCGACGGCAACGGTTCGACCAATGTCACGGGCGGCTCGACCAACGGCACCGGCGTCAATAACGGCAACGGCACGATCGACACCCAGGGTAATGGCTCGACCAATATCTCGGGCAATTCGACCAATGGCGCGGGCGTCGGTAACGGCAACGGCTCGATCAACACCGGCGGTAACGGTTCGACCAATGTCACCGGCAACTCGACAAATGGTTCGGGCGTAGACAATGGCGGCGGCATCAACACCGACGGCAATGGCTCGACCAACGTTACGGGCGGCTCGACCAACGGCACGGGCGTCAATAACGGCAATGGCACCATCGACACCCAGGGTAATGGCTCGACCAATATCTCGGGCAATTCGACCAATGGCGCGGGCGTCGGTAACGGCAACGGCTCGATCAACACGGGCGGTAACGGTTCGACCAACGTCACCGGCAACTCGACCAACGGCTCGGGCGTAGACAACGGTGGCGGCATCAACACCGACGGCAATGGCTCGACCAACGTTACGGGCGGCTCGACCAATGGCACGGGCGTCGGTAATGGCAACGGCACGATCAACACGGGCGGTAATGGCTCGACCAATATCTCGGGCAATACCACCAACGGTACCGGCGTCGATAACGGTAACGGGTCGATTCACACCGATGGCAATGGCTCGACCAACATCTCCGGTAACACCACGGACGGTACTGGCGTAGATAACGGTAATGGGACGATCGATACGACCGACAACGGCACGACCAACGTGTCGGGCAACTCGACGAACGGTACTGGCGTCCATAACGGCAACGGCTCGATCAACACCGGCGGCAATGGCTCGACCAATGTCACCGGCAACTCGACCAATGGTTCGGGCGTAGACAACGGTGGCGGCATCAACACCGACGGCAATGGCTCGACCAATGTCACGGGCGGCTCGACCAATGGCACTGGGGTCAATAACGGTAATGGCACGATTGACACCCAGGGCAATGGTTCGACCAATGTCTCGGGTAACTCGACCGGCGGCCCGGGCGTAGATAACGGCAATGGCACCATCAACACCGGTGGCAACGGCTCGACCAATATCTCGGGTAATTCGACCGGCGGTACGGGGGTCAGCAACGGCAACGGCTCGATCAACACGGGCGGCAATGGCTCGACCAACGTCACCGGTAACTCGACCAATGGCTCGGGTGTCGACAATGGCGGCGGCATCAATACCGACGGCAACGGCTCAACCAATGTCACAGGCAACTCGACCAATGGCACCGGCGTCGATAACGGCAATGGCTCCATCAATACGGCCGGCAATGGCTCGACCAATGTCTCGGGTAACTCGACCAACGGCACTGGCGTAGACAACGGCAATGGTTCGATCAATACCGACGGCAACGGATCGGCCAATATCTCGGGTAACACGACGGACGGAACTGGCGTCAACAACGGCAACGGCACCATCAACACGGGTGGAAACGGCTCAACGAATATCTCGGGCAATACCACCAATGGCACCGGCGTTGATAACGGCAATGGGACGATTGACACACAAGGCAATGGTTCCACCAATGTCTCGGGGAATTCGACCAACGGCACGGGTGTCAACAACGGCAACGGTTCGATCAATACCGGCGGCAACGGCTCGACCAACGTTTCCGGCAATACGACGGACGGAACCGGCGTAGATAACGGTAACGGTACGATCAACACGGGCGGCAATGGCTCGGCCAATATCTCGGGCAATACCACCAATGGCACCGGTGTCGATAACGGCAACGGCTCGATCAACACGGACGGCAACGGGTCGACCAACGTCTCGGGCAACTCGACCAACGGCACCGGCGTCAATAACGGCAACGGTACGATCAACACGGGCGGCAACGGCTCGGCCAACATCTCCGGCAATACGACGGACGGTACTGGCGTCGATAACGGCAACGGCACCATCAATACGGGTGGCAATGGCTCGACGAATATCTCGGGCAACACCACCAATGGCACCGGCGTAGACAACGGTAATGGTTCGATCACTACCGACGGCAATGGCTCGACCAACGTCTCGGGCAACTCGACCAACGGCACCGGCGTCAATAACGGCAACGGCACCATCAATACCGGTGGTAATGGTTCGACCAACGTCACGGGCGATTCCGGTAACGGCACGGGTGTCGATAACGGCAATGGCACCATCAACACCGGTGGCAATGGCTCGACCAATATCTCGGGTAACTCGACCGGCGGCCCAGGCGTAGACAACGGCAACGGTACGATCAATACCGGTGGCAACGGGTCGACCAATGTCTCGGGCAATTCGACCGACGGCACCGGCGTTGATAACGGCAACGGTTCGATCAACACGGACGGTAACGGCTCGACCAACGTCTCGGGTAACTCGACCGACGGTACTGGCGTTGATAACGGCAACGGTTCGATCAACACGGACGGTAACGGCTCGACCAACGTTTCCGGCAACTCGACCAACGGCACGGGTGTCAACAACGGTAACGGTTCCATCAACACGGGCGGCAACGGCTCCACCAACGTCTCAGGCAATACGACGGACGGTACTGGCGTCGATAACGGCAACGGCACCATCAATACGGGCGGTAATGGCTCGACGAATATCTCGGGCAATACCACCAACGGTACCGGCGTCGATAACGGCAACGGCTCGATCAACACGGACGGCAACGGGTCTACCAACGTCTCGGGTAACTCGACGAACGGCACCGGCGTCAACAACGGCAACGGCACCATCAACACCGGTGGCAACGGCTCGGCCAACATCTCCGGCAATACGACGGACGGCACCGGCGTTGATAACGGCAACGGCACCATCAATACCGGTGGCAACGGCTCGACGAATATCTCGGGCAACACCACCAACGGTACCGGCGTTGACAATGGCAACGGCACCATCGACACCCAGGGCAATGGCTCGACCAATGTCTCGGGTAACTCGACCAATGGCACCGGCGTCAACAACGGTAACGGCACCATCAATACCGGTGGTAATGGTTCGACTAACGTCACGGGCGACTCCGGCAACGGCACGGGCGTAGACAACGGCAATGGCACCATCAACACCGGCGGTAACGGCTCGACCAATATCTCGGGTAACTCGACCGGCGGCCCAGGCGTAGACAACGGCAACGGTACGATCAATACCGGTGGCAATGGCTCGACCAATGTCTCGGGCAATTCGACGGACGGTACTGGCGTTGATAACGGCAACGGTTCGATCAACACGGACGGTAACGGCTCGACCAACGTCTCGGGTAACTCGACGAACGGTACTGGCGTCGATAACGGCAACGGCACGATCGACACCCAGGGTAATGGCTCGACCAACGTCTCGGGCAACTCGACGAACGGTACTGGCGTCAACAACGGTAACGGCTCGATCAACACGGGCGGCAACGGCTCGGCCAACATCTCCGGCAATACGACGGACGGTACGGGGGTCGATAACGGCAACGGCACCATCAATACTGGCGGTAATGGCTCGACGAATATCTCGGGCAACACCACCAATGGCACCGGCGTTTGACAATGGCAACGGCACCATCGACACCCAGGGCAATGGCTCGACCAATGTCTCGGGTAACTCGACCAATGGCACCGGCGTCAACAACGGTAACGGCACCATCAACACCGGTGGTAATGGTTCGACCAACGTCACGGGCGACTCCGGCAACGGCACGGGTGTCGATAACGGCAATGGCACCATCAACACCGGTGGCAATGGCTCGACCAATATCTCGGGTAACTCGACCGGCGGCCCAGGCGTAGACAACGGCAACGGTACGATCAATACCGGTGGTAACGGGTCGACCAATGTCTCGGGTAACTCGACCGACGGCACCGGCGTTGATAACGGCAACGGCTCGATCAATACGGACGGTAACGGCTCGACCAACGTCTCGGGCAACTCGACCAACGGCACTGGCGTCAACAACGGTAACGGTTCGATCAACACGGGCGGCAACGGCTCCACCAACGTCTCAGGCAATACGACGGACGGTACTGGCGTCGATAACGGCAACGGCACCATCAATACGGGTGGCAATGGCTCGACGAATATCTCGGGCAACACCACCAATGGCACCGGCGTTGACAATGGCAACGGCACGATCGACACCCAGGGTAACGGCTCGACGAACGTCTCGGGTAACTCGACGAACGGTACTGGCGTCAACAACGGTAACGGCTCGATCAACACCGGCGGCAACGGCTCGACCAACGTCTCGGGCAATACGACGGACGGTACGGGCGTCGATAACGGCAACGGCACCATCAATACGGGCGGCAATGGCTCGACCAATATCTCGGGCAACACCACGAATGGCACCGGCGTAGACAACGGTAATGGTTCGATCACTACCGACGGCAATGGCTCGACCAACGTCTCGGGCAACTCGACCAACGGCACCGGCGTCAATAACGGTAACGGCACCATCAACACCGGTGGTAATGGCTCGACGAATATCTCGGGCAATACGACTGACGGTACCGGGGTAGACAACGGTAATGGTTCGATTACCACTGACGGCAATGGCTCGACCAATGTCTCGGGTAACACCACCGATGGAACGGGCGTTGACAATGGCAACGGCACCATCGACACCCAGGGCAATGGCTCGACCAATGTCTCGGGCAACTCGACCAATGGCACCGGCGTCAACAACGGCAACGGCACCATCAACACCGGTGGCAACGGCTCGACGAATATCTCGGGTGGTTCCGGTAACAGCACCGGGGTGGATAACGGAAACGGCACCATCAACACCGGCGGAAATGGCTCGACAAACATTTCCGGGAATTCGACCAACGGAACGGGTGTCGACAACGGAAACGGATCGATTACCACCGACGGTAACGGTTCCACCAACATCTCCGGCAATACGACGGATGGCACCGGCGTCGATAACGGCAACGGCACCATCAACACCGGCGGTAATGGCTCGACGAACATCTCGGGCAACACCACCAACGGTACCGGCGTAGACAACGGTAATGGCTCGATCAATACCGACGGCAACGGCTCGACCAATGTCTCCGGTAACTCGACCAATGGCACCGGCGTCGACAACGGAAACGGATCGATTACCACCGACGGTAACGGTTCCACCAACATCTCCGGCAACACGACGGACGGCACCGGCGTCGATAACGGCAACGGGACCATCAACACCGGCGGCAACGGCTCGACGAACATTTCGGGCAACACCACCAACGGTACCGGCGTAGATAACGGTAATGACTCGATCACTACCGACGGCAACGGCTCGACCAACGTCTCTGGTAACTCGACCAACGGCACGGGCGTCAACAACGGTAACGGGACCATCAACACCGGCGGCAATGGCTCGACGAATATCTCGGGCAACACGACGGACGGCACCGGCGTAGACAACGGTAACGGCTCGATCACTACCGACGGCAACGGTTCGACCAACGTCTCTGGTAACTCGACCAATGGCACCGGTGTCAACAACGGCAACGGCACCATCAACACCGGTGGTAATGGCTCGACGAATATCTCGGGCAACACCACCGATGGCACCGGCGTCGATAACGGCAACGGCACCATCAACACCGGTGGCAACGGCTCGACGAACATCTCGGGCAACACCACCAACGGTACCGGCGTCGATAACGGCAATGGCTCGATCAATACCGACGGCAACGGCTCGACCAACGTCTCTGGTAACTCGACCAACGGCACCGGTGTCAACAACGGCAACGGCACCATCAACACCGGCGGTAATGGCTCGACGAACATCTCGGGCAATACCACCGACGGCACCGGCGTCGATAACGGCAATGGCACCATCAACACCGGCGGCAACGGCTCGACGAACATTTCGGGCAACACCACCAACGGTACCGGCGTAGACAACGGTAATGGATCGATCAATACCGAGGGCAATGGCTCGACCAATGTCTCGGGTAACTCGACCAATGGCACTGGTGTCGATAACGGGAACGGATCGATCACCACGGATGGCAACGGCTCGACGAACATCTCGGGCAATACCACCGACGGCACCGGCGTCGATAACGGCAACGGCACCATCAACACCGGTGGCAACGGCTCGACGAACATCTCGGGCAACACCACCAACGGTACCGGCGTAGACAACGGTAATGGATCGATCAATACCGAGGGCAATGGCTCGACCAATGTCTCGGGTAACTCGACCAATGGCACTGGTGTCGATAACGGAAACGGATCGATCACCACCGATGGCAACGGCTCGACGAATATCTCGGGCAATACCACCGACGGTACCGGCGTCGATAACGGCAACGGCACCATCAACACCGGCGGTAATGGCTCGACGAACATCTCGGGCAACACCACCAACGGTACCGGCGTCGATAACGGCAATGGCTCGATCAATACCGACGGCAACGGCTCGACCAATGTCTCCGGTAACTCGACCAATGGCACCGGCGTCGATAACGGGAACGGATCGATCACCACGGATGGCAATGGCTCGACGAATATCTCGGGCAATACCACCGATGGCACCGGCGTCAACAACGGCAACGGCACCATCAACACCGGCGGTAACGGCTCGACGAATATCTCGGGCAACACCACCAACGGTACCGGTGTAGACAACGGTAATGGCTCGATCAATACCGAGGGCAATGGCTCGACCAATGTCTCGGGCAACTCGACCAACGGCACCGGTGTCGATAACGGGAACGGATCGATCACGACCGATGGCAATGGCTCGACGAATATCTCGGGCAATACCGGCAACGGTACGGGCGTCGATAACACCAACGGTACGATCAATACCGGCGGCAACGGTTCGACGAATATCACCGGCAATACCGGCAACGGTACCGGCGTCGATAACACCAACGGCACGATCGATACCACTGGCAACGGATCGACGAACGTCACGGGCAATTCGACCAACGGCACCGGCGTCGACAACACCAACGGCACGATCAATACCGGGCCGAACGGATCGGTGTCCAACATTTCCGGTAACGGTTCCAGCAACGGCAGTTCCAATGGTTCGAACGGATCGAATGGCTCCAACGGGTCCAATGGGTCGAATGGCTCGAACGGTAGTTCGGGTGGCGACTCGGGCGGTGGTGGCGGCGGCGGAGCTGGTGCGGCCGTGGCCGGCGCTGCTGGGGCTATCGGCCTGGGCGCGGGGGTCGCGTACTTCTGGAGCGACCTGTTCGGCGCCAACTGGCACCTGGCCTCGCCGCAAGCGATGACCGTCGAGCTGGGTGAAGAGGCTTGGGCCGGCGCCACGCTGGAGGCGGTTGAGGTGGATGCCAGTACCAATGTCGCGAAGGTCAAGATTGCGACCAGCTCCGGCCCGCTGGAGCGTAGCCTGGACTTCCGCGATGGGGCCGACGGCGTCAAGCACTACGTGTCCGAAGACCCGCAAACGAAGATGAAGGCGGATCTGTCGGTCAATGCGCAGACGCGTGAGTTCTTCTATACGGAAAGCGGTGTCAAGGACGGCAAGCCGTACGTGGTGAAGTCTCACGGCTGGTTGAAGGCGTCGACCGAGTCGGCCGCGTCGCCGGCCACGCCCGCGGCTGCCGGCATCGGCGGCTAATCGGACATAGCCGGTGCCCCCGGGGCACCGGCTGAGTCCGCCCTCGCCGATTCTTCAGTTCGCGCCAGACGCTCGAATTCGAGCGTCGGCGCATTTCACACTTACGCTATTTGATCGTCTGGTTTCTTCCATTTTCTGATTCTGTTTTGTCGGAAATTGGAAGAGACCATTTTCATTTCGGTTTTCGAAACTAGCTGCCAAACTCGTGCCAGAAGCATCGTGTGATGGCAGTACACGGAATCGCGCGTTCATCGCTGTTTGCAAGCGCGCTGCGAATGCCGATTCCATTCGTGAAATTCAAAGATTTTGCTATTCGGCGCAGGCGTATGCCGCTCTACCATTTTTACAGAAACAGCGACGCACTGATCAGCAGTTCGAATCGCAGTTGTAGCAGGCGCAGAAAATTCACCGAGTCCATCCACTTCCATGTCGCGGTACTTCCAGAACATAAAGCGAAAATTCCAGCGTGCCGCCTGTGCCTTGCCATGGGTGATGTTGTCGGTCGCCGTTCATGCCGAACCGGCGGTGCCAGAGACCGCTGCGGTGTCGCGGCAAAAGGTCGTGGAATTCAGCGTGTTTCCCGCAGGTAGCCCCGCCGCAGACGAGGTCCAGCGCGTGCTGCAAAGCGCGGCATCGCGGTTGGGCGCCGCGCCGGCAACGTTGGCCGAAGTGGATCAGTGGTCCGACAGCCTCACCAACGGCCTGCGCCAAGGCGGGTTTCCGGTTGGCCAGGTATTGCTGACCGATCAGAACTGGCGCGCAGCCCAGGAGGGCAAGCCCCTGGTGTTCACGGCCTTCCCGGGCCGCATCCATGATGTCCAGATCGAGAACCAGTCGCGCGTCAAGGACGAACGACTGCATCGTCTGATCACCAAAGCATTGTGTGGGGGCGCATCGCTGGACAAGGTGTGTCTGTTGCAGACCAGCCGTCTGGAGCGCGCCACGCAGTTGCTGCAGGACGTGCCCGGCGTGGCGATTGCCGCCGCGCCGCAGTTTTCCCCGGGCGGCGGCCCCGGCGATATCAATGTGCGCTTCAGCATCGCGCAGCGGGGCGATCCGATCACCGGCGATGTCTTTATCGACAACAAGGGTATCGAGTCGACAGGCTTGTACCGTCTCGGGATCACAGCAGCGGCTAACAATTTCTTTGGTTTGGGCGAAGCCTACGCGCTGACCCTGACCGGCACCGAAAAGAAGATGTGGACGGGGTCGCTGACGGGCAGCGTTCCCATCCTCGATGATGGCTTGCGTGTCACGGGCGGCTTTACCCGCCAGCAATACACGATCAATGCCGTGACGCAGGTCGTAGGCGTCGCCAACACCTTGCAGGCGGGGCTGCAATATCCCATTACGCGTGGCCTCGATGCCAATATCTGGGCCGGTGCGTCATATCTCCATAGCCGTACGAATACCGATTACAAGAACCAGTATGTGGCGCACAGCACGTTGAATGCGCTGCGGCTTTCGCTCCAGGCGAACAATGGCGACCGCGCGCAGCAATTGCGCAGTGATATCTGGAGTGGCGAACTGGCGCTGACGGTCGGCCATCAGAGCAACGACGTGCCTTTCTACAATAACGTCACGCAGGTGTCCGGCGTCTACGGAAAATTCACGACGACCGGCTTCGGAAAATACGGGCTGAATCGCAGTGGCGATTTGTTTCTGACCGGCCAGATCAATGGGCAACTGGCCAGCAAGAACCTGGACCCAAGCGAAAAGCTCGGCGTGGGCGGCCCCAATGCGGTCCGTGCCTATCGCGCCGACGAAGGGTCCTTTGACGATGGCGTGGTGCTGAACGCCGGTCTCTATCAACGGATTCCGGTGGCCGCTGGCCACCAGGTGCAGTTCGGCATTTTCTCGGACTTCGCCATCGGCCGCGTCAACCACAACCCCTGGGGCGGCTGGGAATCGACCTATATCGGCATGTCCGACGTCAGCAATCGTCGGATGCTCTCTGGATATGGCCTGGGAATCGACTGGTTGACGCCGATAGGCGCCACGGTTTCCGCATCCGTATCCAAGGCATACGGATTCTCTTCGACGTCTTGGGTAGACCCCGGCAAGAAACCCTTGCAGTACTGGTTATCGGTGACATGGAGCAAATAAATCCGTGACGCGGCTGGCGTGTGTCCGAAAAACCGGAACGATTATCCCTCTACAGGAAAATGATCATGACAAAACCTTCGATCTTCAGCATTAACAAGTTCGAATATCTCTGCTATCGCCGCGAACACGAAAAAGCGGGCCGCGAACTGGTGGCCTTGCTGGGTCGCATCGACAACCATTACGGCATCCTGATGGATATCGACGAATGGGCGCAGTCGGGCGAAGCGCGCGACATCATGGACGACCATCTGCTGACGCGGCTGACGTCGGCCATCAGCAGCCTGGCCACCGACCCGGAATTCCGGATTACCGATCACGGCGGCGCGCTGCTGCTGCAATACCAGCGATGGCTGGCGGCGATGTTTGCGGCCAGCCCCTTCCGCAATGCGGATCATGTCTTGCGCACGCTGGGTCTGGATGAGGAGGCGCGCTATTCGCTGCAGTTGCGGACGTCGGACCTGCGCAAGTTCCAGCTGTTCTATCTGCCCGAGTCCGAAGTCCGGCTCGATTGGGATGCCCTTTGGGAGCACAACAAGGTGGTGACGGCCGGGCTGGCTATGGCCATGATGTCGTCGCGCTTCCTGGCCACGCCTTCGGCCCATGCCAAGCGCGAACTGCTGCTGCGCTGGCTGCCGGAACGTCTGGACCAGATCGACAGCGTCGACATGTTGCCGATGGGCGTGATGCACGATGTCTACATGCATTGCAGCTATGCCGACATCGCGAGCAAGCACGACATCAAGAAGCCCATCAACACCTTGATCCGGCGCAAGCTGGCAACGCTTGGCATGTTCGATATCGAACGCCCCGCCGCCGTGGCCGCCAACGGCAAGCCTGTATTGCTGGTGGTGCTGGAGTGGTTCTCGAAGAACCACTCGATCTACCGCACCCACTCGCAGACCATGGTGGCCATGCGCGACCGCTTCCACCTGGTGGGCATGGGCTACGGCGACCGCGTGGACGACGCGGGCCGGGAGGTTTTCCACGAGTTCATCACGATCGAGGGCAACAGCGTCTGGGACCATGCGCGGCACATTCGTGACACGAGCGAGAAATACCAGGCGCAGGTGATGTACATGCCCAGCGTCGGCATGTTCCCCATCACCATGGTGCTGGGCTGCCTGCGCGTGGCGCCGTTGCAGATGATGGCCCTGGGCCACCCGGCAACGACCCACGGCCATGCGATGGACTACGTGGTGGTGGAAGAAGACTACGTGGGCGACGAATCGTGTTTCAGCGAAAAATTGCTGAAACTGCCATCCGATGGCATGCCGTACCGGCCGCCCGCCGCCATGCTGGAACTTGAGTTGCCGACGAAGACGCCGTCAACGTCCGACGTGGTCAAGATTGCCGTCGCGGGCACCACGATCAAGCTCAATCCCGGCTTCCTTGAAACCTGCGCGACGATTGCACGCGAGTCCAAGGTGCCTGTGCAGTTCCACTTCCTGGTGGGTCAGGCCAGCGGGCTGGTCTTCCCGCAGGTGCGCAACCTGGTGCGGCGCATCGTCGGTGAAGACGCTGTGGTGTACAAGCACCAGAACTATCACAGCTACATGAAGGTGATTGCAGATTGCGACATGTTCTTGAACCCGTTCCCGTTTGGTAACACCAATGGCATTGTTGACACAGTCTGGGCCGGTCTGGTCGGGGTGTGCAAGACCGGCCGGGAAGTCCACGAACATATCGACGAAGGGATGTTCCATCGGCTCGGTTTTCCGGAGTGGACCATCGCCAAAACGAAGGAAGCGTATGTCGATGCGGCGCTGCGCATGATCGAAGACAAGGAAGAGCGTGATGCACTGACCGCGAAACTGGCAGGCCCGCAGGCGATCGAGAAGCTGATCTTCAAGGGCCGGCCGGAGATCCTTGGCGAACGGATCGAGGAAATCTGGAGCCAGAAGCTGCCCGCCGGCGAGGCGCAAGCATCATGAACCCGTCGATCAAGGCGGTCCTGCGCCGGGCGCATGACCCGTGTTTCGTTCAGCACTACTTTGCCGGTGTCGGCCTCGATATCGGCGTTCGCGAATCGGACCTGGCCGCAAGCAGCAGCCTGTTCCCGCGGGTGGTGCGCGTGGTGCCGTGGCACGGCGATGTCGCTGCGGTGCCCGGCGTCGAAGAGCGCGCGTTCGATTTCGTCCATGCCGGCCAATGTCTGCAGAACGTGGCCAATCCGACAAAAACCGTGGCGCGCTGGCTGGACCTGGTGAAGCCCGGTGGCTATCTGGTGCTGACCGTCCCCGACGAGGATCTGGAGGAACAGGGCAAGTGGCCAAGCCAGATCGATCCGTCGCGGCGCGCCAGCTTTACGGTCTGCAAGCCGGCCAGTGCACTGCCGGCGTCGGTCAATATGCTCGATGTGGTGCGGTCGGTCTCGGTGGTGGCAGGCTGCGAGCGCATCGCCGTGGTCCGCGATCACCATGTCGAAAACAGTGGCACGGGCGGATCGCTGGCCGAGCGGGCGATTGAAGTCGTGCTGCGCAAGCGGCAGGTGCCCACACCCGATGAATTCTTCCTGGTGGCCGGACGCGCCCAGAACGCGGAAGCCTGCCTGCGCGAGTGCCTGGGCGCGGTGCGGACCTATCCCTATCGTTTCGACGTCACGCAACGGGCGGCGATGATGCTGCAGCGATGGCAGCTCGACGACGAGGTGGAGTCACTGTGGGAGCAGGCCGTCGAACGGCTGCCCGACGAATGGAATCCGAAGCTGTACCAGTTCCTGTTCATGATTTCGCGCGGAAAGATCCACGAGGGCTTCGCGCTGCGCGCCGAGCGCGTCCGGGGCTGGCCATGGCAACGCCGCACCACGGCTGAGCCGCCGAAGCACATCGCGGAATGGACGGGCCAGCCGCTGCTGGGCAAGTCCATCGTGATCTGGAGCGAGTTCGGACTTGGCGACGAGATCTTCTTCCTGCGTTTTGCGCGGATGCTGCGCGATCAGTCCGGTGCGGCAACGGTAACAGTGGTGTGCCAGACGCCGCTGGTGGCGCTGTTCGCGGCATCGGGCGAGGCCGATGCCGTGGTGGCGGTCGACCAGACGGCCACGTTGCCGGCGCATGACTACTGGGTCTATCCGCACGACATCCCGGCCTTCTTGCCGGTGGAGCTCGACGTCCTGCCCGATTCGGTGCCTTACCTGCGCATACCGCCCGGCTTGCCGAAGTTCGACCTCGCGGGCCGGGGCGGCGCGCTCAAGGTCGGCATCGCGTTCAAGGGGGCGCCCAATCACGAGAACGACAGGTTCCGGTCGTTGCCGTCGCTCTCGGTGCTCGATCCGCTGTTTGCCCATCGCGACATCGAGTTCTACAGCCTGCAGAAAGGCCAGGGCGCCGACGAGGCCGCGGCCTGGGCAGCGCGCCTGCCCAACTTCCACGATGTCGGCGCCACGCTGCAAAGCATGATGGACACGGCCCGGGCCATCGACGCGCTGGACGTCGTGCTGACCGTGGACACTTCGGTTGCCCACGTTGCCGGCGCGATGGGCAAGCCGGTGTGGCTGCTGCTGCCCGCCTATGCGGACTGGCGCTGGCACCTGGTGCGCGAGGATAGCCCGTGGTATCCCACGATGCGGCTGTTCCGGAATCAGGGTGCGGGTAGCTGGAGCGAGGTGGTGACGCGCGTCAACGGCCATCTGCTTGGGCTGGCTGCCGCGCACGCGGAAGCGTCCGGCGAGCCATCAAGCGAGCCATCGGGCGAGCTGTCTGATCAGGAGTGAATCATGAAGCATCCAGTGGATCGACTGTTCGGCGGCATCTTCCTGGCCGTGATCGTGACGGTGGTGGTGATGGTGCTGCTTGCCACGCTGCCGCTGGAAGATCTGGGTATCGGCCGGATCGCGCATGTGCTGGCGGGGGTGGGGATCGCCGCGTGCATCGTCTTTCCGCGCCCGCTGCTCAAGCGCACCGTATGGCACGGCCGGGACCCGTTCGTGCTCGACGATGAACTCGACAACATGCTGATCGGCCGCGGCATTGGCGTGGTATGCGGTGCGGCGGCAGGGGTATTCGTACTGGCGCAGTGGACGTGATCGGGCCAGCGCCGGCCGGCATCGTTGAATCGCCAATTCGCTGCCTCAACGATTCCCCTCACCGATAGCCAGCCGAAATTGAAAAGGCGCCGGATACACTCCGGCGCCTTTTTCTCATTCGCGCAATCGGCGGTCGATCAGTGCTTGCCGGTCGGCTCGGGCATGGCCGACGAATGGTGGTGGGCAATCAGCCATTTGCCGTCCTTCCACTCGTAGACATAGGTGTACCGGGCATGGACCGTCTTGCCGTCGGCGAAGCGGAACGTGTAGTTGCCCACGTCCTGCGCCACGTTGCAGCCGATCCGGATGAAGCGGTCGTCGATCGAGCCCTGCGGCTTGCCCTTCAGGAACTTGACGAAGTAGTCCTTGATGCCGGCCGGGGTGTTGCGGGCCTGGTTCGACACAGTCGGCAGCAACACGCCATCGGGTGCGTAGTTGGCCACCACCTTGTCCGGGTCACCGGTGCGCAGCGCGTCATTCCAGCGATCGAACAGGCCGGCGATCTGCTGCTCGGTTGCGGGCGCGCACGCCGGGGCGGTGGTTTGCGCGGTGGCGGGCATCGAAGCAAACAGAACGCCTGCGGCGACGGTGATAAGAGAAGCGGCACCCACGTATTTCATCGAAGTTTCCTGTGTTCAGAGTCGTCATCGCACCCTGCGGTGCGGCGCCGGTGAATCGGCACAGGGTTATTCTCGGGCGCCAACGTTAACCGCAGCCGGCGTGTTCGATGAAGCGATGCTGACGAAAAGATGAATGGAAGATGAACAGAGTGTCGCAGTGGTGTTGCAATGTGCGCTCGCTTTGATCAGGGCGTGTCGTCGATCCGGTAGCCCAGGCCGCGCACGGTCTTCAGCAACGGCAGCGCGTGGCCATCGTCGATCTTGCCGCGCAGGCGGCGCACGTAGACATCGACGATATTGGTCAGCGGGTCTTCGTTGGCGCCCCAGACGTTCGACAAGATGCGCTCGCGGCTGAAGACCCGCCCCGGGGCGCTCATCAGCAGCTCCAGGAAGGCCAGTTCCTTGGCCGTCAGCGCGATGGCATTGCCGCCGCGCAAGACCTGCATGCGTTCGCGGTCCAGGACTAGGTCGGCCACCTGCAACTGCTGCGCCTTGGGTTGCTGTTCCCGGCCGCGTCGGAGCAGTGCCTCGATGCGTGCCAGCAGTTCCTCGAACGCGAACGGCTTGGTCAGGTAGTCGTCGGCGCCCAGCCGCAGGCCCGCCACGCGGTCGCCCACATCGCTGAGCGAGGTCAGTATCAGGATCGGCACGTGATTGCGCTCGGCGCGCAACGTCTGGCACAGCTCCAGGCCGTTGATGCCGGGCAGCATCAGATCGAGCAGCAACAGCGCGGCATCGCCCCGGCGCGCCATGTCCAGGCCCTCGGGGCCGGTGCGGGCCAGCTGGACGAGGTAGCCCTCGGCGCGCAGGCCGCGCACCAGGAAATCCGCCACGCGGGCGTCGTCTTCAATGACCAGGATGTTCATGGCTTGCGGTGGCGTGGGCGGTGACGGCGGGTTGGGGGCCGCCGGGGATGTCGATGCATGCACGCGTGCCGTGCGGGTCGACCTGGGCCAGCGTGAGGTTGCCGTGATGGGCCTGGACAATGGCCTGCGCGATCGACAGCCCGATGCCGGTGCCGTCGGCGCGATGTGCCCGCGCACGCCGGCCCCGCACGAAACGCTCGAAGACCAGCGCCAGTTCGTCCGCATCGATGCCGATGCCATGGTCTTCCACTTCGATACGCACGCCGGCCGGCACCACCTGACAGCGCAGATACACGGTGCTGCCACGGGGCGAATAGCGAATCGCGTTATCCAGCAGGATCACGATGGCCTGGCGCAGCCGGTCGGCATCGGCCATGACCGTGACGCCGCCGGCCGCTTCGGGCCATTGCAATGCGATGCGCACGTCGTGCTCGGCGCCCAGCGCATCGGCAAAGTCGGCGGCGTCCTGCAGCAGCGGCAGCAGGGCCACGCGTTGCGGCTGCATCACCAGTTGGTCAGCCTCGGCACGGGCAATCAGTAGCAGATCATTGATATGCCCGGTCAGCTGCTCGGCGGCGCCGACGATCTGCTGCAAGGCATGGCGATATTCCTGCGCCGGCTTTTCGCCGCCCCGCAGCGCGATCTCAGCCTCGCCCCGGATGGCCGTGGTGGGCGTGCGCAATTCATGCCCCAGGTCGGCAAACAGTTGCCGGCGGCGCTGGTCGATGCGCTGGAGGGTTTCATGCGCGGAACTCAGTTCGGCCGTACGGGCCTGCACGGCGTCTTCCAGACGGCGTCGTGCGGCATCGGCATCGCTACGATGCTGTTGCAGTTCGGCAGCCATGGCGTTGAAGCCCTCGGCCACACGCTCGAATTCGTCGCCCGAACGGATCGGCAGCCGGTAGTCGAGCGCACCGGCCCGCAGCGCGCCCACGCCTTCGAGCAACTGGTCCAGCGGGCGCTTGAGCCGGCGCCCCAGCTGCCAGGCCAGCACGATGGCGGCCAGCAGCGTGACGGCCGCCATGCCGAAGGCCTGGGCGCGCACGCGGTCCAGGCCGCGCTCGGTGGCAGCGCGCGCCAAGGGCACGGCGGCGCGCTGACGATCAATCGCGCCATATAGCAATTCTCTTAAATCGCGGCCGCGCGCCTTGTCGAAGACGTCGTTCAGCTCCCGCCATACCCCGGCGAAGTCGGCGTCGCGCGGCAAAGGCTGCAACGCCACCAGGCGCTTTTCCACGGCGACGATGTTGTCGCCGAGCAGGTCGGTCATGCTGGACAGCGCGTTGACTTCGGGCGGGATCGGTACACCGTCGAGCGCGGAGATCTCGTTCCACAGCACGATGTCGCGCTGCGCAAGTTCCTGCAGCCGGGCGGCGCCCCGCTTCATGGTGTCCAGCAGCCGGTCGCGCACTTCGGGCGCGGCATCGGCATTCATCAGCCGCTGCGATGCCCACACGCGCAGCCGCTGCTTGTTGGCGGACAGGTCCAGCAGTTCGGACAGGATGTCGCTGGCCAGCCGGCTGTGCTGCGCGTAGTCATTGACGCGATTGGCGCCCCAGTAGACAAAGCCGGCCTGGATGCAGACCAGCGCCACGAGCAGGGCAAAGGCGATAGAAAGGCGAAAGCGGAACATGGCAGATTCTTGAGTTGCGCGCGGCGTTGCGCCGCGCGGCCGGGGTTTCGCATAGACCGTGCGACGCCGCCGGCCGTTCCGCTTCGCCGTGTGGCATCGGCGTCAGACTTCTCTGGTCAGCGCCTTGAAGTCGATCCACTGGTCGAACTGCTCGTTGGTAACGTGGCCCGAATCGATGGCCGCTTCCCGCAGCGACAGGTTCTTCTTGACCGCGAGCTTGGCGATCTCGGCAGCCTTGTCGTAGCCGATATGCGGGTTCAGCGCCGTCACCGACATCAGCGACCGTTCCAGCAGTTCCTGGATGCGGGCACGGTCGGGTTCCACGCCTTCCACCATGTGCTCGGCGAAACTGGCGGCCGCATCGGCCAGCAATGTCACAGACTGCAACAAGCTGTAGATGATGACCGGCTTGTAGGCGTTCAGCTCCAGCGTGCCCAGGCTGTTGGCCAGCGTCACCGTGGTGTGGTTGCCGATCACGCGGCAACAGACCATCGCCAGCGCCTCGGCCTGGGTCGGATTGACCTTGCCGGGCATGATCGACGAACCCGGCTCGTTGGCGGGCAACTGCAACTCGGCAAATCCCGCGCGCGGACCCGAGCCCAGCAGCATGAAGTCGCGGGCAATCTTCAGGAACGACGACGCGGTGGTATTGAGCGCGCCCGACAGGTCAACCAGCGCATCGTGCGCGGCCTGCAGCGCATAGCGGTTCGGCGCCGGTTCGAACGGCAGGCCGGTGTAGCCGGCCAGCGCCCGCGCGAACGCGGCAGCGAAGCCTTGCGGCGAATTCAGGCCCGTTCCGACGGCCGTGCCGCCCTGCGGCACCGGCATCGCGCGCAGCATGGCCTGCTGCAGGCGCGACTGGGCATCGGCCACCTGCGTCATGTAGCCGGAAAATTCCTGGCCCAGCGTCAGCGGCACCGCGTCCTGCAGATGGGTGCGGCCGACCTTGACGATATCGGCGAAGGCTTCCACCTTCTTTGCGAAGGTTTGTTGCAGTTTCTCCAGCGACGGCAACAGTGTCTGCTGGATGGCACGCGTGGCGGCGATATGCATCGCCGTCGGAAAACTGTCGTTCGACGACTGGCTGGCGTTGACGTGGTCGTTCGGATGCACCGGCTTCTTGCTGCCGACCTCGCCGCCTAGCATCTGGATGGCGCGATTCGAGATGACCTCGTTAAGGTTCATGTTGGTCTGCGTGCCGGAACCGGTCTGCCAGACCACCAGCGGGAACTCGTCGGGCCATTTGCCGGCGATCACTTCCTCGGCGGCCTTTTCGATGGCGTCGGCCACCTCGGGCTTCAGTACGCCCAGTTCGCGGTTGGCGCGCGCGGCGCACAGTTTCAGGACCGCGAATGCCTCGATCAGCGCGGGCGGCATCTTTTCACTGCCGATGCGGAAATTCTGACGCGACCTTTCGGTCTGCGCACCCCAGAGATGATCGGCGGGGACGGCAACGTCTCCCAGGCTGTCTTTCTCGATGCGGGTGGCGGTGGACTTCTCGGACATGGACTGACTCCTTCAGGAAAGAGATCACAGCTGAATCTGAGCAGACCTAAAGGATAGCCGTCCGGTGGCATATGCGCCGCATGGCCCTGCCGCCGGCGTGTGCTTGTGCGCGCGGCCGGCGGCGGTTGCCTGGCGAAATGCCCGCGTCGATCCGGCGTCACTATCAAGGGGCCGGCAACGCGGGCGACGGGGTCAGGCGGTCATCTTCAGGCACATTTCCATACAGGCGGCACACGCCTTGGCACATTCCTGGCAGTGCCAATGGTCATGGCGCTCGCATTCCTCGGCGCACCACTTGCACACTTCGGCGCAGTCTTCGCACACCAGTGGCGCGAATTCGCTGTTGCGCAGCATGTATGACGCAGCCAGGTTGGCAATGCCTGCGCAATCCATGTCCAGGGCGATGCAGCGGGTCATTTTCTTCGTGTCGGGCTCTTCCAGGCACGCGGCGGCGCATTTCAGGCAGGCCGCCGCGGCGGCATTGCACGCGGCGATGCAGTCGGCGTAACGGTTGAAGTTTTCCTTCACGTTGGGTCGAATCATCGGTGTCCTCCTAAGGGGGGTAAGGGGTAGGCAACCGTTATCCACAATAGCAGGCGTACCGCGACCATGCCGGCACGCCGGGCCGGCACGCCCCGCTGATGGCCCCGTTGCCGGACTGTTCTACAATGGCCGCCACTGCATTGTTTCTGTGGCGTTCAGGGTCGGCCATGCAAATGGCGGATGACCGACGAAGCGCGCAGAAGGCAGTGATTGACACAATCCGCCAGTGGAAAGGACAGCATCATGGGTGACGCAAAACGGCGGGGTACGCCCGAGGAACGGGCACAACAGGCACGGGCACGCATCGACGCGCTGCGGCCTGCACAGCTGGTCTGCGGATCTTGCAAGACCGCATTCACGAATTTCGATGCCATTCCCGCGCCGGGCCTGCACGGCATCGACGCCGTGTTCGGCGGCCAGTGCCCGAACTGCGGCAACGACGTGGTGGTGTTCAAGGGCGAATCGAAGGCGGTGGCCGAAGCCATGCTGGCCTACGAGCGGATGATGGGCGAAAACGCCAAGCTCGGTTACCAGTCGGCGGACGGCCGCCACGTGCCGTTCGACGCCGACGCTCCGCTGGCATCGGACGCTTCCGACGAGTCGACCAAGCATTGACGACGCGCCGGCCCGGCCACAAGGGCGGCTTTCAGCGCCGAAAGTCGTCAGTGGCCCGCGCCGGCCGCCGCCCACCGGTCACGCTTGCATCGCCAGCAGTGCCTCGGGGCCGATTTCATAGCGGCCCCGGCCGGCCGCCTTGGCGCGATACAGCAGCACATCGGCCATGCGCATCAGGGCATCCTCGCTAAGCGGCTCGCCCCGGTACAAGGCCACGCCGATGCTGACGTCCACGTCGGTCACCACCCCATCGAAATAGAACTGCCGGCCCACCGATTCCAGGATGGCCTCGGCCACGCGCCGCGCCGCCAGCGGGGATTCGATGTCCGCCAGGATCACCGCGAATTCGTCGCCGCCCAGCCGGGCCACGGGGTCCTGGTGGCGCACGCAGCGGCGCAGCCGCAGGGCAAACGATTGCAGCAGCAGGTCGCCCGTGGCATGGCCGTGGATGTCGTTGACGGCCTTGAAGCGGTCCATGTCCAGGTAGAGCAGCGCCATCAGGCGATCCTCATTTCGGGAAAGGGCCATGGCATCGCGCAGATGCGCCTCGAACGCACTGCGATTCTGCAATTGGGTCAGGTGATCGGTACGCGACAGATGCGATAGCCGCTGGGTCTCCAGCTTGCGCTGCGTGATGTCCAGCACGTGGATATGCACGCCCACCACCTGCTTGCCGTCCTCGCTCCATTCGGGCCGATAGGTGGTTTCCATCCAGTGGTGGCGCGGAAACTCGTACTCGCCCTCGAAACTGACCACGCTGCCCGCCAGCGCCTGCTGCAGGTAGGGGCGGGCGCGCAGATAGCGTTCCTCGCCCAGCAGTTCGCGCACGGTCATGCCGCGGATCTGCTCGACGGACAGGCCGAACGCCCGTTCATAGGCCGCGTTGTTGAAAACGTAGTGCTCGTCGTTGTCGATGAATGCCAGCAGCGCGGGCAGGGTATCGGTCACGGCGCGCAACCGGCGTTCGCTGCGCGCCAGCTGCTGCCCGCGCTGCCGCACGTCCTGCATCAGGCGGATAAAGGCACGCGTGACGTCGCCGATCTCGTCGCGCTGGGGCCGCTGCGGCAGGCGCTCGAAGGCGTCCACGTCGCTGGCGCTGTCGCGCACCACCTGGTGCAGCCGCGACAACGGCGTCAGCAGCCGGCGCACCGCCAGCCAGATCAGCAGGGCCACCACGGCCAGCACGATGCCCGACATCATCAGAAAGCGCCGCTGCAACTGCCGCAGCGGGGCGTAGGCCTCGTGCGCGGGCAGCACGGCCACCAGCTCCCAGCCGGTGGTGGCCATCAGCCGCCGGGCGATCACGGGGCGCGTGGGGGTCAGGAATTCCAGTGGCGCGGCCGTGTCGTCGACCCCGCAGGTATTGCCGGCGGCGCTGGCGGGCTGGTGGGCCTGCGCGGGGTCGGGATGTTGGATGTACACCGGTGCCGCGCCGGCCGACACCAGGCAGTAGAAGCCGGTGATCCCCAGCCGGCTGTGGCCGATTTCGACCAGAAAATTCGGATGCCCGAGGTTGAGCCAGCCGGCCACCAGGCCCAGGAAGGCGCCCGATGGCGACAGGATCGGCACCGCCAGCAGCGCGCCCATCGAGCCGTCGATACGCGCCCGCAACGGGGCGGCCACGACCACGTTCCGGGTACGGGCGGCTTCGCGGAAGTAGGTGCGGTCGCTGATGTCGGCCGGGGCGGCCCCGCTCATGCTGAGCAGGGTGCCGCTGGCGTCGGCCACCAGCACGGAATCGAATGCCTCGGGCACCGGCACCGTGCGTGTCACCACATCCTTGACCCGGTTGCGCAGCGCGTCGGGCGACATGCCATGCGCGGCCGCCAGCGGCGCGCTCAGCTGCGGCGCCAGGTGGGTCAGCATCACGATGCGGTCTTCCATGGCCGTGTCCAGCTGGTCGACCGACAGCTTGACGATCGAGTCTTGCTGGTTCTGCAGCACATCCTCGAGGTCGCGGTGTGCGTAGAAGAGCGAACCGAGCACGATGCCGCTGCCCAGCACGGCTGCAAGCACCGTGGTGATCAGCGCAATGCGCGCCTTGAGCGATGGCAAAAATCGAGGCATGGGTCCAAATACGACGCCGGCACGGCAATGCGGGATGTCAGAGGTCAGGGCGGCTCAAGGGCCACGGCGTCCGAAAGGCCTTTCGTCGCGCCGGGACATCCAGTGCAAGGGTACGACAAGGCAGCCGAACGGTATCACGGCACACCCGTTTGGTTCAGCCCGGGCAATCCGGGGTTTGACAATCGCGTGACAGCGACCCAGCCCCCGCCTGGCGCCGCCCGCGCGCATGTGTGTGTGGCGCCACTGTGCGGGCGCATGGGGGCAGGTTATAGTGCGGCGATCCATGTTACGTAATGTATGCCCGGCCCTGGCGTGCCGGGCGATACCTGAATCGCCGCCCGATCCTGCCCCGCCCATCCATTCATGAAATTGCGCCTGCTGTCTCCTGTCCTGCTCTCGCTGCTGGTTACCGCAGGGGGGGCGCTGCTGACGGCCGGAGCCTGGCGCCTGGCCACGGGCCTGGAGCGCCGGGTGGCCGAACAGGATGTGGGCGCCATGCTGGGCCGCACCGCCGATGCGCTGACCGACCGCTTGCAGGAAAACGAACGCCTGCTGCGCGGGGCCGCCGCCCTGATGGCCGCCAATGGCCACACCACGCGGGCGCAGTGGCGCAACTACCTTTATTCGGCACAACTCGACGAACTGCCGACGGGCACCCAGTCGATCGGTTACGCACCGCTCGTGCCCCAGGCACAACTGGCCGGCGTCGTGGCCGGGGCCCATGCCGATGGCGTGAGCGACTTCGAGGTCTATCCGCCGGGCGAGCGGGCGCAGTACGCCCCCATTCTGTTCAACGAGCCGCCCAGCGGCCGCAACGCCAGGGCGCTGGGCTTTGACCTGCTCACCGACCCGGCGCGCCGCGCGGCGCTGGAAGCCGCGCGCGACAGCGGCCAGCCCAGACTGACCGAAGGCCTGGCCCTGATCCGCGAGGTGGAAGCGCAGGCGCCGCAGCGCGGTGCGTTGCTCTATGCGCCGGTGTTCCCGGCCGGGGTACCGTCAGCCACCGCCGCCGAACGGCGCGATGCGCTGTCCGGCGTGGTGTACGTCTCGCTGCGGCTGGGCGACCTGATGCGCGGCGTGAGCGGCGGCGTGTCGGGCGATCTGGTGCTGACGCTGTTCGAAGGGCCTGCGGCTGCCGCCGGCACCTTGCTGTCAGGCGGTGTGCCCGAGGCCGAACGCCGCGACGACCACCGCAAGCCGATGATCGAGGCCGACCGGCAGATCGAATTCGGCGGCCGCACCTGGACGCTGCGCGCCGCCACGCGGCCCGGCTTCGAAGCCGCGCACGCCGGCCGCTATGGCATGCGCGTGCTGGTGCTGGGCGCGCTGGCCACCTGGCTGATGGCATGGCTGGCGTTCCGGCTGGCACGGGAGCGGCGCGATGCCCGCCGGCAGGCCTCGCTGGCCGGACAGGCGGGCAGCGCGGTGGCCGCCGGCCTGCGCGAAAGCCTGGCCCGTGCCGAACAGAGCGCGGCCACCGCCAGCCTGCGCTACGCGCGGCTGATGGATCACGCGCCATTCTGCGTCATCACGTTCGATGCCTACGGCATGATCACGGGCATCAACCGGGCCGGGCAGCGCATGCTCTGGTACGCCGAGACCGAGCTCGTTGGCCGCATGCCCTACGCCAGCCTGCACGATGCCGACGAGGTGGCCGCGCACGCGCGCGAACTGTCGGACGAGATCGGCGAAACGGTCGAGCCGGGGCTGCCGGCGCTGGTGGCCAAGGCCCGGCTGGGCGTGACCGACGGCCGCGACTGGACATACCTGCGCAAGGGCGGATCGCGGTTGCCCGTGCATCTGACGGTGACGGCGCTGGCCGACGGCAGCACCGAAGGCGGCTTCCTGGTGATCGCCCATGACCTGACCGAACGCCGGCGCGTGGACGAATACATCCGGCATCTGGCCCAGCACGATGCGCTGACCGGGCTGCCCAATCGTACCGAGCTGAACGCACGTACCGAAACGGTGCTGGCCGACGCGCGCCGTCACGGCCATCGCGTGGCGCTGCTGCTGCTGGACCTGGACCACTTCAAGCACATCAACGAAACGCTGGGGCATCCGGTGGGCGACGACGTGCTGCGCACCATCGCCGACCGCATCCGCGGCGCCGTGCGGCCGCGCGACGTGGTGGCCCGCATGGGTGGGGACGAGTTCGCCGTGGTGCTGGGCGGCCTGCGCCACGACAGCGAAGCCGAACTGGCGGCGGCCAAGATCCTGGCGCGGGTGTCGGAAGACCTGCAGATCGCGGGCCAGTCGCTGCGTGTGACGCCGTCGCTGGGCATGGCCGTCTATCCCGACGACGGCGACACGCTGACCAACCTGATGAAGTCGGCCGATTCGGCGATGTACGCCGCCAAGCAGGACGGCCGCGCGCAATTGCGTCGATTTGCCACGGAGATGGCGCAGGCATCGCTGGCCCGCTTCACGATCGAGGCGCTGCTGCGCCGTGCGCTGGCCGAGCAGGAGTTCCGGCTGCGCTACCAGCCGATCGTCGATGTCGCCACGCTTGCCGTGGTGGGCGTGGAAGCCCTGATCGCCTGGGAAACGCCCGAGCGCGGGCCGATGCGCCCCGCCGAGTTCATCCCCGTTGCCGAGCAGTGCGGCCTGATCGGCGCGCTGGGCGCGTGGACGCTGGCCACGGCCTGCCGCGAGATCCAGTCGCTGCGGCAAGAGCTGGGGCTCGACATCGACGTGGCCGTCAACATCTCGCCGCTGCAACTGCGGCAGGCGAATTTTCCGGAAACCGTGGCGCAGTGCCTGCAAGCCGCCGATCTGCCGGCGGCCAGCCTGACGATCGAGGTCACCGAAGGCATCCTGGTGGACGGTGGCGAAAAGACGATCGAGACGTTCCGCCGTGTGCGGCAGCTTGGCGTCGGTGTGTCGATCGACGACTTCGGCACCGGCTATTCGGGCCTGGGCTACCTGACGCGCCTGCCGATCAGCAAGCTGAAGATCGACAAGTCCTTTGTCGATGACCTGGCCATGCCGGGGCACGACCGCGCCGTGGCGGCCGCCATCATCGCGCTGGGCCATCAGCTGCACCTGCAGGTGGTGGCGGAGGGTGTCGAGTCAAAGGCGCAGTTCGAATTCCTGCGCGGCGAAGGCTGCGATGCGGTGCAGGGCTTCCTGTTCTGCCAGCCCGTGGGGCTCGATGCGCTGCGCCAGATCCTGCTGGGCGGAAAAGGGTTTGCCGACGCGGCGTGAGCGGCGCGTCATACGAAGATGTACGCAGAAACGGGTACGCCCCGCCAAAAAAGAAACCCGGCTCGCGCATGGCGCGCAACGCCGGGTTGTCGGTGAGAGCGGGGGCGCTCAGGTATTCGTGGTGACCACGGCCGGTTCTCCGACCCCTGTGGGATTGTGCAGGCGCCGGTACAGGTCGTCGATGCGCGACCGGCTGCTCGCGAGTTCTTCGCGGCCCTGCTCGGTCAGCAGGTAGACGCGCCCGATGCCATCGCGCAGGACGCTTTCAAGATAGCCTTCCATCTGCAGCGCACGCAGCAGAGGTCGTACCGTGCCGATGTCCACCTGGAATCCGTATTCCATGAGCATTTCTGCAAGCATGGCCACGGTGGCGGGCACCTCCATGGCGAATTGCATGACGTAGACGCGGGCTAGCAAGCCGAGGAACTGTCGTTTCATGTGGCAGGCAACGCAAAAGCCGGGGTGGCGGTTGACGCGGGAATGCAACGTGAAGGAAGCGCCCCATCCCCTTGCACGCTCCGTAGTCGTTACGATACGTGATTCTCGACGCCAGAAAAAAAAGAAGCCGCCAGGGTTGCCTGGCGGCTTGTCGGGAATGCGTCGGAGGGGTCAATTAACTCTGGCGCAGGGCAGATTTTAATGGAACTGAATACGCGATGTCACGCCCTGTGGTAGTGACCCCTACCACCGGGGGGTGATTCCGTAAGGCTTTCGAAAGCGATATTGCGGCGAAGGCGCAACAAACGACGCTGTTGCCCCATTTTTGGGCGTGATTGGGTTAGTTTTTCGCCCCTTCGGCCGTACGCGCGCTCGGGGCGCATGTCCGCTTCCAGCCAGCCAGGCGCGTGGATTTGCGCTGAAATGGCCGTCATGGATGTGCGCCCGTATCGCATGGAAGCGCTGTAAAGTGCAGCATTTGTCGCATTACTGCAACGGTTTGCTGTCCTTGAACCCAATCATTGCCTGAATCGAACTGATGAAGCCTGCCGATCTGTTTCGCCTCCTGCTGCTCTCCGCCATCTGGGGCGCCAGCTTCCTGTTTATCCGGATTGCCGCGCCGGTCCTGGGGCCGCTGCCGACGGCGTTCTTCCGGGTGCTGATTGGTGCCATCACGCTGGCGGCCTGTCTGCCCATGCTGGGCCTGAAATGGAACATGCAAGGCAAGTGGCCAGCGGTCGTCATGCTGGGCGTCATCAATTCGGGCATCCCGTTCGTGATGTATTCGGTGGCCGCGTTGTGGCTGCCGGCTGGCTATTCGGCCATTTTCAACGCCATGACTCCGCTGATGGGGGTGGTGATCGGCGCGCTGTTCTTTGCCGAGAAGCTGACGCGCGCCAAGGCGGCGGGGGTGCTGCTGGGGCTGGCCGGCGTGGCGGTGTTGACGCGCACGGGTCCGGTGGTGTTCTCGCACGATGTGTTGCTGGGCGCGCTGGCCTGCCTGGTGGCGACGTCGTGTTACGGGCTGGCCGGATTTCTGACGCGTCGTTGGATCACCGCGCGCGGCGGGCTGGACAGCCGGCTTGTGGCGGGCGGCAGTCTGGTCGGTGCCACGCTGTTCCTGTTGCCCTTCAGCGCGGCGGCGTTGATCCGCGACAACACGCTGCCGGCGGCCGGCCTCGGCGTGTGGGTCGGCATGCTCGGACTGGGCATGTTCTGCACCGCCATTGCCTACGTGCTGTATTTCAGGCTGATCGCCGATCTTGGCCCGGTGCGGTCGCTGACCGTCACGTTCCTGATTCCGCCGTTCGGCATCGTGTGGGGCTGGATGTTCCTGGGCGAGACGCTGTCGTGGGCGCATGCGGCCGGCATGCTGCTGATCGGCGGGGCGGTCTGGCTGGTGCTGCGGCCCGCCACGCCGGCCCCAGCGCCGGCGGTGGCGCGGTCATGATGTCACGCGGGGCGATAGCCGGCGCTCAGCGGCGGTAATCGCCGCGATCATCGCCGCGATAGTGGTCCGGGCCCCGGCCATGGTCGTGCCAGGCGTGATATTCGCGGCGGTCGTACCAGCGGCGGCCGTCCCAGTAGCGGTCGTTATGCCAGCCGATCACCATGGCGGGCGCCGGTGCAACGACGACCGGCGGTGCCGGGCGATAGACCACCGGCGGCGGGGGCGGCGGCGCCACATAGACGCGCTGGGGCTGCACATAGACCGGGGCTGGCGCCACGACGACCGGCGCCGGCGCAACGGGCACGCCGACATTCACATCGACATCGACGCGCGCCATGGCGGCAGTGGAAGTGGCCAGCGCGGCGGCGCCGGCAACGAGGAGGGAGAGATACAGGGGGCGCTTGTTCATCGTGATCACCATGTGGGTAAGGTGCTATGGCTCCACTCTACCCATCTGGCGTATTACCGATTGCACGCCTTTGTAACGGCACTTCGTGTTTGTGTAAGAAACGTCCGCGTTACTTCCGGAGGATGCCGGTGGCCGTCGCGGCATCTGACTGCTGGCAGGCCGGGCACAGGCCATAGAGCACGAGCATGTGCTCGCGCAGCACGAAGTCGTTCTGCGCCGCCACCTGCTGTTGGCGTGCCTCGATGCCTTCGTCGCTGAATTCCTCCACCACGCCGCAGGCGATGCAGATCAGGTGGTCGTGATGGCCGCCCTCGTTGAGTTCGAACACGGCATGGTCCGACTCGAAGCTGTGACGCAGCAGGATATTGGCCTGCACCAGCTGGTTGAGCACGCGGTAGACGGTGGACAGGCCGGCATCGACATCGAGGTCGAGCAGGATCCGGTAGACGTCTTCCGCACTCAGGTGGCGGCGGTCGCTATTGCGGAACGCTTCCAGCACGTGCATGCGCGGCGACGTGGCTTTCAGGCCCGCGCGCTTGAGAGGTACGGCTTCGGAGTTCACTGTGGAAGTAGTCATGCGGCGGCTCGCGCCCCACTGGGACGCACGGTTAATACTCCAGGCGGTGGATCCAAGGCGGAAAGCTGGGGCCGGCGCTTTTGGCCGGCCAACCTTCCGCCAGATCGTGGCGGAAGCAGGCGGGAAGCGTCGGGATCGACCACGTTGCATCGGTCCGGACGGCGCGCTGTGCCTGCGTGGCGCGCGGAATAAAAAGGTGGCCTGGCTTGCTGCAGGATGACGCGATCGGGAAAACGGGGTCTGGATGTTTTCCCGATCTTCCTGGAGCTGGCTACTACCAAACGCTCCGTGTGTCGGAGCGGTCCCCACAAAAGACGGTATCGGGCGCCGTATCGATCCATCGCTACCACGCCCAGCAATCTGTTCCTGTCCGCCCCGGCGGTGCCGTGCGTCAGACAGTGGTTGAATAGTAAATGGGAATCGATCTCATTTCAAGGAATATTTTTGTCCATGAAGGTGAGTGGGGTTTTGGGTGCCCAGGTCGGCTGGAATCAGCCGCCGGGCGGCTGTACGGCCCTGAACGGCTGCCCAGGAATCTGCGGGATCTCCTGCGGGGTCGGCTGGGGCTCCGCCTGCGGTTGCGGCTGGGGCTGGACGTTTTGTTGCGGAGGCGGGGAAGGCTGCCGCGCTGATGCGTTGGCAGACTGCGGCGGCGACTGGACCGGGGCGGGCATCGGCGTCGCTAACGGGGCTGCCGCGCCAGACGGGGGCGACGCGGGGACATTCCCCGGGCGGCCCGCCGAGGCCGTGCCCTGCAGCGGCAGCGCGATTTCCTGCCGCACGCCATTGCGGTGGATGACGATATGGCGCCCATGGATCTCGGTCAGGCGGATCTCCGAGGACAGCGACGCCCCGGCGCGCACTGCCTTGGGCGGGCCGCCATCGAGCGAGATGATGGCGGCGGATCGGCCAAGGCCATCGAGATCGGCCACGACGCCGATCAACTGGATGTCGCGCACGCCCGGCTGCGCGCTGCCGCCAAACAGCGTGGCGATGGCGCCGGTCTCCACGGCGTCGGTGCGGGCGATGCGCGCGGACTTGGGTACGGGAATGGTTCGCATCGCGCTGAACGTCAGCACCCAATGGGTGACCAGCGCGCAAAGTGCAACAAATAGCACCAGCGAGGCGACGCGTGGCAGCCATTGGGTGGCGGGATCACCGCTGAATCGACGCCGGATCGAAGAGGGCACGCGCGTACGCCAGAGGCGGTTTCCGTGAAGTTGACCAGCGTAGCAGTCGCCCGCGGCGTCCAACGTGCCAGCGCGCACATACAAGGCCTGCGGACAGCGGGGTACCACAGCCCTATCAAGTATCGGGTAATTCGACATGAAGACACGACCGCCATCGGACGCCGTCCGGCATCAAGTCGATGCACTGGACTGGCCGGCCATCCGCCACGACCTGGACGCCTACGGCTGTGCCGTGATGCGGGAACTGGTACCTCCGGCAAAGTGCGACGAACTGGCCGCGCTGTATCGGGACGATGCGCTGTTCCGCTCGCGTATCGACATGCGCCGGCATGGCTTCGGCAGCGGCGAGTACAAGTATTTCTCCTATCCGCTGCCGGACGTCGTGGGGGCCTTTCGCGCCGCGCTGTATCCGCATCTGGCAATCATCGCGAACCGGTGGAACGCGGCCATGGGCATCGACGTCGATTATCCCGCCGGGCACGGCGATTACCTGGCCCGATGCCACCGTGCCGGCCAGCGGCGCCCCACGCCGCTGCTACTGCGCTACGAGGCCGGCGATTACAACTGTCTGCATCAGGACCTGTACGGCGACAACGTGTTTCCGTTGCAAGTGGCCATTTTGCTATCGGAGCCGGGCAAGGATTTCACGGGCGGCGAATTCGTGATGACCGAGCAGCGCCCGCGCATGCAGTCCCGCGCCGAGGTGGTGGCGCTGGGCAAGGGCGACGCCGTGGTGTTTGCCGTGCACCAGCGGCCGGTGCAAGGCACGCGGGGGACGTACCGGGTCACGCTGCGTCACGGCGTCAGCCGGCTGCGTAGCGGTCATCGGCAGACACTGGGAATCATTTTCCACGACGCCAACTGAAATCAGGCCGGCGGGTCAGAGCAGGTCGATGGCGGCCAGCACCGATGACGCGAGGGCGAAGATCAGCCCTGCCAGCCCCATCCGCTCGTAGACGATGCCGAACTTCTCGCGGCGCTTGGCGCCCGGGAACGACGCGCTGAGGCCGCTTTCCTCGATCAGCGACAACGCGACGGGCACGTGGCGGAACGCCTTGGCCTTGAACCGCTTGTAGTACTGCAGGACGAAATCGAGGTCGCTGTAGATGCGCCACTTTTCATCGTAGCGCAGGTCGCAGACGCGGAACGCCATGGCCTGGTGGCAGGCGTGGATCACGCCCGCCTTCAGCCGGTGCAGCGGCGCCGCCGGCTCCAGGCCACGCGGGCTGATGTTGTCGCCGTAGATCAGCCAGGCACCCCGGTGCTGGTGGGCGGCCTTCACGATGATGGACAGCGCGTCAGGCCTGGCAAAGCAGTCGCCCGAGTTCATGAACAGCACCCACTCGCCGGTGGCGCGCGAGAGGCCCTTGTTCATGGCCGCGTAGACGCCGTTGTCGGGTTCGCTGACGAATACGTCGATCTCGGCCGCGCGCGACTGCGCCAGTTCCACCGAGCCATCGGTGGAGCCGCCGTCGATGACGAGGTACTGGACCTGGAACGTGTCGGCGTGCTGCATGGCCACACTGTCCATCGTCCGGCCCAGCCCGGCGCGGTTGTTGTAGTTGACGGTGACGACCGAAATCTGGGTCATGGCGTGGCTCCCCGCCTCCGGCGGAGGCGAATGCGCGGGTTGGCGTACGTTTAGACGCTGGCGCCCTTTCCGCGCGGCTGCAACGCGGAAACCTGGTGGCGTGGCGTGTAGATTTTCACGGAAACGCCTACGCCAACGTGGGGTAGCGCACACAGCGTGCGCGACGTGCCGGAACCTGCGCGTGCGGGGGCCTGCGGGGTGATCACTCCGCGCTACGGCCGCGCCCCGTCAGCCGGTCAGCCCGTCACCGTGACGCGCGGATCGCCTTCGGCCATGGCGCCGATCACCGCGGCGTGCCCGAATCCTTCCTTGCGGAAGATGCCCAGCACCGCGTCGACGGCATCGGGCGCGCAAGACACCAGCAGGCCGCCGCTGGTCTGCGGGTCGGTCAGCAGCGCCTGCTGGACGTGCGACACGCCGGCATCGAGCGTGACGTCGTGGCCGTAGCTGGCCCAGTTGCGCCGCGAAGCCCCCGTGACCGCGCCCCCTTCGGCCAGCGCCGCCACGCCGGGCAGCAGCGGCACGCGGGCCATGTCGATCGTGGCGCCCAGCCCGCTGCCCCGGCAGACTTCCAGCAGATGGCCCAGCAGGCCAAAGCCGGTCACGTCGGTGATCGCGTGCACCCCGTCGAGTTCGCCCAGCGCCTTGCCGGGCGTGTTGAGCTGCGTGGTGCTGGCGATCATCTGCCGATAGCCGTAGTCGTCCAGCGATTCCTTCTTGATCGCGGCCGAATAGACGCCCACGCCCAGCGGCTTGCCCAGCACCAGCACGTCGCCGGCCCGCGCGTCGCGATTGCGGCGGACGCGGTCGGGATGCACCAGGCCCATGACTACCAGCCCATAGATCGGCTCGACCGAGTCGATCGAATGGCCGCCGGCAATCGGAATGCCGGCCTCCGCGCAGATCGATTGGCCGCCTTCCAGAATCTTGCCGATGGTCTCGGGCGACAGCTTGTCGACCGGCATGCCCACCAGCGCCAGCGCCATGATCGGCGTGCCGCCCATCGCGTAGACATCGGAAATGGCATTGGTGGCCGCAATGCGCCCGAAATCGTAGGGGTCGTCCACCACGGGCATGAAGAAGTCCGTGGTGGCCACCAGCGCCTGCGTATCGTTGAGCCGGTACACCGCCGCGTCGTCGCTGGTCTCGATGCCCACCAGCAGCCCCGGCGGCGCCGGAAAGTGGCGCGTGTTGCGCAGGATGTCGCCGAGCACGCCCGGCGCGATCTTGCAGCCGCAGCCGCCGCCGTGCGCCAGCGATGTCAGGCGGACTTCACCGCCCTGGTGTTCGATCGATGCGGTCATCAGGCCACCCTCCGCGACGCGATGCGATAGCCGAATGCCGCCGGGTCCAGGCTGTCCAGCGTACCGGCCACGGTCTTCGCCTGCGGATACATCAGGAAGGGCACCGGCGCCAGGCCGCTGGCGGGCAGACGCACGTCGTGGCCATGGTTGTAGGCCACCCAGTTGCCTTCCCAGGCGCCGAACAGCAGCGCGCGGGCGGCCACGACCTTGCTGTCCGTCATCGGCAGGCCGCCCGGCACCTCTTCGAGCGCCACCTTGCGGACATCGGCGGGATCGGCCGGAATCCAGCCATAGCCCGCGGCATGGAATTCGGCCCGGCAATGCTGCGCCCTGGAGATGTCGCCGGCCTTGCCGAGCGCGCGGAAGCCGCGCGGGGAATCGTCCACGCGGATGCCGTACGCATCGCGCGCCGGAATGCCAACCGCGCGCGCCAATGCCACGAACAGGCCGTTGATGTCCGCGCACTTGCCATGCATGAGGCCGCCGGTCTTGAGCATCGTCACCACGTCGCCGGTGCCGCAGCCGCGTACGCTGGCGTCGCGGCAGGTATGGTCCACCACCCACTGGTAGATGGCATGCGCGCGGCTCATGTCGTCTGTCAGGCCGGCGGTGATGGCCAGCGCGGTGGCGCGCACGATGCCGTCGGTGGGCATCAGTTGCGTGGGCCGGCGATACTCGGCCAGGGGGGCAGCGGAATCCGCCGCTTGCGCCGACCGCGCCGGATTGCGCGACGGTGCCGCGCCAAGATCGACATCGCGGTCGCGCAGCGCCACGGTGCTGGTGAGCCGGGCCGACAGCGGGGCGCCGTGCGTGGCGGTGGGCCAGTCGATGACCAGCATGTCCACGCCGTAGCGCCCGGTGCGCGCCGCCCAGGCCCGCGCGCCCGGCGCCATCCATTCGTTCGATACGGTACGCTGATAGTCGCCAAGGCTCGGGGCGGCGACGGGCAGCCACACCGTGGCCGGCGCCGCGGCGGCCGGCAGGTGCACTTCGGTGGTCAGTTCGTAGACGCGCCAGCCGGCGGAGGCCGGATACGGGTCGGCGGGAGAGGCGGAGGAGGGGGCGGAGGAGGGGGCGCAGAAAGCCGGGCCGACGCCCGCGCCAATCGAAACCGGTACTGCGGCACCCAGCCGCAGGAATGCGCGTCTGTCCATGATGATTCCTCTGGATGAGAAGTTCGAGACTCGAAACATGCCCAACCGCTGCTTATGCATGGTAGGTCATGCGCGTGGCAACAGGGAAATCGGCGAAAACCGAAGAGGAATGGCGGAAAGCAGCAGGAGTCGAACCTACCTGGGAACGGCTGGCGCCCCCAACCGGGTTTGAAGCCCGGCCGCATCACCGGATACGGATGCCTTCCCTTGCGGATCTATGACGGCGCTGGCCGGGCAGGCGTGGCCAGCGGGCGCCATTCACTATCGGGGCGCAGCATGCGCGCATTGCCCACGCGGCGAGTGTATCCCGCGCGATCGAAGAACTCCAGAACCTGGATCGTGCGCTTGCGGCCCAGCCCCACGGCGTCGCGAAACGCAATCACCTCCACATGGCCCTGCGCCGCCGCCATCGTGCCGAACAGCCGGGCCATGGTTTCGATGGCGGCTTCGGCATAGAACAGGTCGCGCACCACCTGATGCAGCGTGCCCTGGCGCGCCAGCTTGCGCAGCACCTGGCGCACCTGTTCCTCGGGCGCGCCCAGCGCCACCGCATGCTCGCGCACCCAGGGCGGGTCGAAGCCCCCCGCTGCCACGCGCGGCAGCAACTGCGCGGCCAGTGCCTGATCGGCATCGGTGAAGGTGATGGCGTGGCCCGGCAGGCGCAGCCATCCGCCATGCCGTTCCACGGCCTGCTGCTGCAGCAGCGTGTCGAGCAGGGCGGACCACAGCGCGTCGGGGATCGGCGCGCCCGCAAATGCCACCCGGCGCAGCGAACCGGCGCCCAGGCCGGGCTCGTCGGGCATGCGCGCATGGAAGGCCGTCAGCGTGTCCAGCACGCCGCTGCGCAGTGTATCGAGATAGCGCGACAGGATCAGCGTCTCGCCGATGCGCAGCACGGCGGGCGGCAGCGTCATCGCGCTGGCCGGCAGGCCTGTCAGGCGTACCAGCCGGGCCTCGGCCACGCCGTGCGGCGCATGGTCCAGCAACGGCAGGATGCCGGCCCCGCCGAGCATCTGCTCCACTGCCAGCAGCCAGGCAAGACGCCCGGGCGCACGCCGATGCCGCTCGGGTGCCACGTTGTCGAGCACCACGCCGCCGCCCACGGTCTGCGTGGCCTGCGGATTGCGCAGGATGAAGTGGTCGCCGGCCACCGCACAGACCGGCGCGGCGAATACAAGCTGGGCCAGCGCCATGCCGCCGGGCTCCAGGGCTTCGCAGTCGAGCAGCACGGCATTGGCCATGCGATGCGCGGCGCCAAGATGGACGTGCAGCGGCGACCAGTGACCGATCCGCGAACCGGCGCCCGGATGCAGCGTGAGCCGGACATCGATGCGCGTCACCGGCGCCATCAGCGCGGGATCGACGATCCAGTCGCCGCGATGGATGTCTGCCTTGTCGATGCCGGCCAGGTTCAGCGCGCAACGCTGGCCCGCCAGGCCGGCCTCCGCCGGCCGGTTCTGGGCGTGGATGCTGCGCACGCGCGCGGGCAGGCCCGACGGCGCCACCTGCATCACGTCGCCCACCGCCACGCGGCCGCCGAACACGGTGCCGGTGACGACCGTGCCATGACCGCCCAGCGTGAACACGCGATCCACCGCCAGGCGGAACAGTCCGTCGGCGCCATGGGCCGGCGTATGCTGCGCGGTGTCCTGCAGCCAGGCGCGCAGCGCCGCGACGCCGGGATCGGCATCGTCGGTGGCATTGAGCGGGAACACGTCGGCGCCAGCATAGGGGGTGCCGGCCAGCAGCGCCTCGATCTCGCCGCGCACGCTGGCCAGCTGCGTGGCATCGGCCCGGTCGGCCTTGGTCAGCGCCACCACGGCGCGCGGCACGCCCAGTCGCTCGACGATGGCCAGGTGCTCGCGCGTCTGCGGCATGACGCCATCATCGGCGGCCACCACCAGCAGGGCCAGGTCGATGCCGCTGGCCCCGGCGGCCATCGTATGAATCAGGCGTTCGTGGCCGGGCACGTCGATATAGCCGAGCACGTCGCCATCCGGCAGCGGCGTGTAGGCATAGCCAAGCTCGATCGAGATGCCGCGCGCCTTCTCTTCCTTGAGCCGATCGGTATCGACGCCGGTCAGCGCGCGCACCAGCGTGGTCTTGCCGTGGTCGATATGTCCGGCCGTGCCGACGATCATGGGCGCAGCGCCTCCGCCAGCAGGGGCCACTGCGCCGCGAACGCGGCTTCGTCCCCAGCTTCCAGGCAGCGCAGGTCCAGCCATAGCGCGTCTTCGCTGACGCGGCCGATCACCGGGCGCGGCAGCGCGCGCAGCGCGGCTTCCAGCTGCTGCAGACGCCGGCCGGTACGCTTGCCGGCGTCGCGCGGGCCGATGACCAGCCCGAAGCTGCCCAGTTGCCCGCCCGGCATCGCTCCGCTGCCGATCTGGCTGACCATGGGAACGGCCGCGACCTGCCAGCCATCGCCCAGCGGTGCCTGGACCGCGGGCCGCAGGCGCTCGGCCATCGCCGCCATCTCGCCGGCCGGCCGCGCCAGCAGGCGCAGCGTGGGCAGCGACTGCACCAGCGTGTCCGGATCGCGATACAGCCGCAGCACCGGCTCCAGCGCGGCGAGCGTGAGCTTGCCCACGCGCAGCGCGCGCTTGAGCGGGTTCTTCTTGATCTTCGCGATCAGGTCCGCACGGCCGACGATCAGGCCGGCCTGGGGGCCGCCCAGCAGCTTGTCGCCGCTGAACGTGACCAGGTCCGCGCCTGCGGCGATGGTCTCGCGCACCGTGGTCTCGCGCGGCAGGCCCCACTGGGAGAGGTCGCTCAGCGTGCCGCTGCCCAGATCCACCACCACGGGCAGGCCTAGCGGCTGGGCAATGCGCGCCACGTCGGCCACCTCCACGCTGCGCGTGAAGCCGGTGATCTCGTAGTTGCTGCAATGCACCTTCATCAGCAGCGCCGTACGCGCGCCAATGGCGTTGGCGTAGTCGTGCGGATGCGTGCGGTTGGTCGTGCCGATCTCCACCAGCTTGACGCCGGCGCGCTGCATGACATCGGGAATGCGGAAGGCGCCGCCGATTTCCACCAGTTCGCCGCGCGATACCACCACTTCGCGCCGCTGCGCCAGCGTGTTGAGCATCAGCAGCACGGCCGCCGCGTTGTTGTTGACCACCGTGGCGGCCTGCGCGCCGGTCAGCTCGCAGAGCAGGTCGGCGACCAGATCGTCGCGGTCGCCACGGCCGCCGGTGTCCAGGTCGAATTCGAGATTGGCCGGCGTGGTCATGGCGCGGACGACCGCCTGCACGGCGCCGTCGGGCAGCAGTGCACGGCCCAGGTTGGTATGCAGCACCGTGCCCGTCAGGTTGAACACGGCGCGCATGCGCGGCTCGGCGTCGCGCGCCAGTTGCGCGGCCAGGGCCGCGCACAGCGCGTCGTCGCCGATGGCCTGGCGCGCGAGCTGCCCGGCCACGGCCTGGGCGCGCAGCGCGTCGAGCAGGCGGCGCAGGGCGCTGGTGGCCGGTGCCCGGCCGTAGCGGTCCAGCAACGGCTGCAGGCCCGGCAGCCGCAGCACGCGGTCGACCGATGGGATGTCTGCGGGGCGGGCGGGCATCGACACGGTGTCGTTCATCCGTGCACCTCCGGCATCGCCACGCCGCCGTCATCGTCTTCGTCATCGGCCAGCCATAGCAGCGGGTTGCCGTTGGCGCGGCCGAAGCCGGCTTCGCCCATCATCACGTCGAGCGCCAGAGAGGCCAGATCGTCGGCCAGCGGCTCGACCATCGGGTCCTTCTCCATGTAGGCGATCTTGCGGTAGTGATGGCATTGCCCGCAGGTCTCGGCCTTGAGCGCGTCGCCTTGGCCTTCGACGGCGTAGTAGCTGATGCCTTCGGTGGTTTCGCAATGGCTGCACTTGACGCGCACCATGTGCCATTCGGTGGCGCACAGGCCGCAGTGCAGATAGCGCAGCCCCTGGTAGCGCCCGCCGATGCGCACGATGCTGGCCACGGGCGGCGTGCCGCAGACCGGGCAGACCGTGTGGACGTCCAGCATCGGCAGGTCCTGCTCGCGCAGCAGGCTGGCCAGCACGGTGCGGTCCAGCTGCAGGGCCGCCATCAGCAGCGGCGCGGTGGCGGTGTCGATGGGGCTGTCGGCCGCATGGCGCAGCCCCAGCAGCCCCTGCACGGCGTTGGCCAGCGCATCGGCCGGCATCGCACGCAGGGTGGCCAGCGGGGCCGCGAGTTCAGGGCAGGTGGTGGCCAGCCGGTCGAACAGCGCGGCGGCCGCATGGGGCGCGCCGGCGTCCTGCGCGGTCAGCAGCGGCATGCAGTGCTCGCCGGCACGGTCGATGGCTTCGGGGGACAGGGCCGCGAAACCGGGAGACTCGGCCAGCGACTGCGCCACCCCATGCTGCGCGTCGGCCACGGCGGCCATCAGCAGCAGGTAGGGGCCGATCGGGTTGCCGGGGGCCAGCTGGCGCAGCCGCTGCGCCCGCGCGGCAAATACCTCCGCGCGATCGGGCAGCCGCACACGCGCGATGGCGATGTGGTCGATCGATTCGATTTCCGCCGGCTCCAGAATGCGCTGCACCATCCGTCGTCATCCTCTGGCAGTCCGGCGTGTCTGGCGTATCGGCTTCCCGCCACCGGCCCGCTATTTGTCGCCCGGCCGGAAGGTCTCCCGGAACCAGGTGCGATGATGTTTCCACGCCCAGCCGGGCGTGACCGTTCCGCGCGTCATGGCCTGCACGGAACCCTTAACCCATACGGCTGCATAGATGTGGACAATGATGCCGCAAATCAGCGCGAAGGCGCAAACGGCATGCACGACCGACGCCACCCGCAGGGCCCAGATCGGGAAGAACGCCGAGAAGTAGGTGCGCCAGATGACGATGCCGCTCAGCAGCAACAGCACCAGGCAGCCCACCATCAGGAAGAACAGCAGCTTCTGGCCGGCGTTGTAGCGGCCCACGTCGGGCAGGTTTTCCTCGTGGTTGGTCAGGACGTCGCGTCCGTGGCGCAGCCATTCGCGGTCGCTCCACGTCAGCAGGTTGTGGTGCCAGAACTTCACGGCCAGGATCAGGAAGGCCAGGAACATCACCACGCCCAGGAACGGGTGCAGGATGCGCGTCCAGGTGCCACCGCCGAACAGCGCGCTCATCCAGAACATCGACGGATGGAACAACGCCAGCCCGGACAGCGCCAGCAGCACGAACGTGAGCGCGACGATCCAGTGGTTGGTGCGTTCGCCCGCGGTGTAGCGGCGGATGGTTGCCTCGCGGCGCTTATCGATTCTCATCGCGGACCTCCTCGGGGGGCACCACTTCATCGGGCGTGCCGCGCGGGCGGGGGTTGTCGCGGCCCCAGCGCACGATTTCGTCCTCGGCCGCCGCTTCGTCCTCGGGGCCGGTCTCGTTCGGGCCCACGCGGATGTAGTGGAAGAAGCCGGCCAGCGCCGCGATGGCCATGCCGGCCACGGCCAGCGGCTTGGCCAGGCCCTTCCACAGGCTCACCAGCGGGCTGATATGCGGATCGTCAGGCAGGCCGTGATACAGGCTCGGCTGGTCGGCGTGGTGCAGCACGTACATCACATGAGTGCCCGACACGCCGGCCGGGTTGTACAGGCCGGCCTTCTCGAAGCCGCGCGACTTCAGGTCGACGATGCGTTCCTCGGCATGCTGGATCATGTCGGTCTTGGTGCCGAACACGATGGCGCCGGTCGGGCAGGTCTTCACGCAGGCCGGCTCCTGGCCCACGGCCACGCGGTCGGAGCACAGTGTGCACTTGTAGGCCTTGTGGTCCTGCTTGGAGATGCGCGGGATGTTGAACGGGCAGCCCGTGATGCAATAGCCGCAGCCGATGCAGTTTTCCTCGTGGAAGTCGACGATGCCGTTCGCGTACTGCACGATCGCGCCCGGCGCCGGGCAGGCCTTCAGGCAGCCCGGGTCCTCGCAGTGCATGCAGCCGTCCTTGCGGATCAGCCATTCGAGGTTGCCGTTCGGGTTCTCGTACTCGGCAAACCGCATCAGCGTCCACGTATGCTCGTCCAGATCGGCCGGATTGTCATAGACGCCCACGTTGGTGCCCACATCGCCGCGCAGGTCGTTCCATTCCATGCACGCGGCCTGGCAGGCCTTGCAGCCGATGCACTTGGTGGTGTCGATCAGCTTGGCCACGCTGCCCGTCACGGGCTCGCGCACGCTGGGCGGCGGCGTGGTGGTGGCCGACCGGCGCACGATATCCAGGGACTGTAGTGCCATGTCGGTCTCCTATGCCCGTTCGACCTTGACCATGAACGACTTGAACTCGGGCGTCTGGGTGTTGCCGTCGCCCACGAACGGCGTCAGCGTATTGGCCAGGAAGCCCGGCTTGGTCAGCCCGGTAAAGCCCCAGTGCAGCGGTATGCCAACCATGTGCACGGTCTTGCCGTCGATCCTGAACGGCTTGATGCGCTTGGTCACCAGCGCCACGGCGCGGATATAGCCGCGCATCGACGTCACCTTGACGCGGTCGCCGGCCTTGACGCCCACCTGTTTGGCCAGTTCCTCACCAATTTCCACGAACTGTTCCGGCTGCAGGATGGCGTTGATGCGCGCGTGCTTGGTCCAGTAGTGGAAGTGCTCGGTCAGGCGGTACGTGGTGGCGATGACCGGATAGGCATCGGGCTTGCCGAACTGCGCCCAGTCGTCCTTGAACACACGCGCCGCCGGGTTGCTGATGACCTTGGAGTCCTTGCCGTTGAGCGGGTTGTAGCCCAGCGGGTTCTCGAACGGCTCGTAGTGCTCGGGGAACGGCCCCTCCACCATGGTCTGCCGCGCAAAGAACCGCGCCACGCCTTCGGCCTGCATGATGAACGGGCCCATGCCGTTGGCCGGGTCTTCGTCGAGCTTGAAGTCGGGCGTGTCAAAGCCGGTCCAGCTCTTGCCGTTCCACGCGATCAGCTTGCGCGCCGGATTGAACGGCTTGCCGCTCACGTCGCACGACGCGCGGTTGTACAGCACGCGGCGGTTGGCCGGCCAGGCCCACGACCAGTTCAGGTTCTGGCCGATGCCGGTGGGGTCGCTGTTGTCGCGCTTGGCCATCTGGTTGCCGGCCTGCGTCCACGACCCGCAGTAGATCCAGCAGCCGCTCATGGTGCTGCCGTCGGCCTGCAGCTCGCCAAAGCTGTTGAGCTGCTCGCCGGCCTTGCGCACCACCTTGGTCGGGTCCTTCGGGTCCACCAGGTCGGTCAGGGCCCGGCCCGAATACTCCTTGGCCAGTTCCTCGGGCGAGGGCGAGTGCGGCACCGCATAGGGCCACCAGAGGTTGACGATCGGATCGGGATACTTGCCGCCTTCCTTCTGGTACATGGCGCGGATGCGCAGCCACAGCGCCGCCATGATCTCGATGTCGCTGCGCGCCTCGCCCGGCGGATCGGCGCCCTGCCAGTGCCATTGCAGCCAGCGCGACGAATTGACCAGCGCGCCGTTTTCCTCGGCAAAGCAGGTGGTGGGCAGGCGGAACACCTCGGTCTGGATCGACTTCGAATCGACGTTGTTCGATTCGCCGTAATTTCGCCAGAATTCGCTGGTCTCGGTAGCCAGCGGGTCCATCACCACCATGAACTTGAGCTGGCTCAGGCCCTTGAGCAGCTTGGCCTTGTTGGGCGCCGCCGCCAGCGGGTTGAAGCCCTGCAGGATGTAGCCGTTGATGCGCCCGGCGTTCATCATCTCGAACACCTGCAGCATGTCGTACGGCTTGTCGAGCTTGGGCAGGTAGTCGAACGCCCAGTTGTTATCCTGGGTGGCCGCCGGCCCCCACCAGGCCTTCATCAGGCTCACATGGAACTTGCCGTAGTTCTGCCAGTAGCTGAGCTGGTTGGGCCGCAGCGGCTTGAACGAGCGGGCCTCGATGTACTTGCCGTAGTCCGTCTCGGAGTCTGACGGCAGCGTCAGGTACCCGGGCAGCAGGTTGGTCATCAGGCCCAGGTCGGTCAGGCCCTGGATGTTCGAGTGCCCGCGCAGCGCGTTCATGCCGCCGCCGGCAATGCCGATATTGCCCAGCAGCAGCTGCACCATGGCGCCCGTGCGGATCATCTGCGAGCCGATCGAGTGCTGCGTCCAGCCCAGCGCGTACATGATCGTCATGGCGCGGTCGGGCGTGGCCGTCGACGCCATCATCTCGCAGACCTTCAGGAACCTGTCCTGCGGCGTGCCGCAGACGCGTTCCACCATCTCGGGCGTATAGCGCGCGTAGTGGGCCTTCAGCAACTGGTAGACGCAACGCGGGTGGGCCAGCGTGGGGTCGGTCTTCACGAACCCGTCGTCGCCCATTTCCCAGTCCCAGGTTTCCTTGAGGTAGTGGCGCTTCTCGGCGTCGTAGCCCGAGAAGATGCCGTCCTTGAACTGGTAATCCTCGCGGACGATGAACGTCATGTCCGTGTAGTTCTTCACGTACTCGTGCTGGATCTTGTCGTTTTCCAGCAGCCAGCGGATCACGCCGCCCAGGAACACGATGTCCGTGCCGGTGCGGATCTGCACGTAGTAGTCCGCCACCGATGCCGACCGCGTGAAGCGCGGGTCCACCACGATCAGCCGCGCCTTGTTGTGCGCCTTGGCCTCGGTGACCCACTTGAATCCGCACGGGTGTGCCTCGGCGGCATTGCCGCCCATGATCAGGATGACGTCCGCGTTCTTGATGTCGACCCAATGGTTCGTCATCGCGCCACGGCCAAACGTCGGGGCAAGACCTGCCACCGTCGGGCCGTGTCAGACACGCGCCTGGTTGTCGAATCCCAGCATGCCAAGACTGCGGACAGTCTTGTGCGTGATGTAGCCCACCTCGTTGCTGCTGGCGGACGCCGCCAGCATCGCGGTACTGAGCCAGCGGTTGACCGTGGCGCCCTGCTCGTTCTTCTCGATGAAGTTGGCGTCGCGGTCCTGCTTCATCAGCTTGGCGATGCGGTCCAGCGCGTCGTCCCACGTCATGCGCTGCCACTTGTCAGAGCCCGGCGCGCGGTACTCAGGGTATTGCAGGCGGTTGGGACTATGGATGAAGTCGATCAGCCCGGCCCCCTTTGGGCACAGCGTGCCGCGGTTCACCGGGTGATCGGGGTCGCCTTCGATATGGATGATGCTGGCCTTTGCGTTCTTGGCATTGTCGCCAAGGCTGTACATCAGCAGCCCACACGCCACCGAGCAATAGGGACATGTATTGCGGGTCTCGGTGGTGCGCGCCAGCTTGTAGGCCCGCACCTCCGCCAGCGCCACGTCGGGCGCGAACCCGATCAGCGCCAGGCTTGACCCCGCCAGCGACGCTCCCGTGAATTTCAGGAACTGTCGGCGGTTCATCGTAACCATGGGTACACCTCCTGAGACCGGACCGCCGTCCGGTCATGGACGTTCTGCGAGGACAAGGACGAGTATAGGCAATAGTGGCGTTTTCGCTATGTGCGGTGCGAAATTGTGACGGGACAGGCTATCTTCCGCCTCCCATATGGCTTTGCGCGACGGTGCTCTGGGGGCCATTAAAAATGTAACAGCCATGTATGCCAAATATTACAAATTCGTCACCTGTCAATGCCCCTGATGTGGGTTATGCGGCGCAAGTCGACTCGGACACACTCCACGCCGCCTGGTAATGCGGTTGCATAACGCCTGCGTGTGATGTAGGAGGCGCGCCAGAGGGTCCGGGCAGCCCAGGCCGGAAAAACCGGCACGTGGCGCGTCAAATCTGTCTCGACCGCGCTCGCCAGCCTGGCAACGACGTTGAAGCCCGTGATCGACCTGTCCAACGTCGACCCCATCAAGGCACAGCTCGTGGCCGCCAACGGCGCCAATGCCGGCAACGCGCTCGATCAACTGCTGGATCGCCTGGGCGAGCAACTGAAGAAGGCCCAGACGACGCTGGCGCAGCTGTCGGCAGCCGTAGGCAACAATGCCGGCGCTGCGGCCATTCAGACCATTCTCCAGACGGCATCGGAAACGTGTTCCGGCCTGCGTACTGGCGACTATCTGGCAGCCACGCCGATTGGCGTTATGACGGTGCACGTCGATGCCACGAACCTGACCATGACCCAGCCCAACGGCCAGGGCGGCACGCTGAACGTCCAGCTGGCGCCGGTCCCGCAACAGGCTTGCCGCTTCACGGCATCGGCCGGTGGTGCGGTGTCCGACATCCAGGTATCGCCGTCGGGCGTGATGCTGGCCCGCAATGTTCCGAGCCAGGGTAGCCCGGCCGTGCTGCCTAACCTGGTGGTGCCGGCGCAGTCGCTGTCGGTGGCCGATCTGGCCGGTAACTGGAACGCCCTGGGCTTCGAGACAAGTGGCGGCACCTACCAGCCGACGCGCGTCAAGCTGACGTTCGACGCGAATGGCAAGGCGCTGGCGGGCGCCGACTGCGCGGGCCTGGACAGTTGCACGTCCTGGGCGGCCAATGAACTGCCCAGGCTTTCGGCACAGCCAGGCGGTGGTTTTGCGCTGACCGACAGCAATGGCACGGCCTACGTCGCCGCATTCAAGGGTACCGACGGCCTGGTCTCCGCCGTCATCTCGAGCGCGAGCGGCCTGATCGTCGGCACGAAGCAGGTAGTGCGTCCGATGCCGGTAGTCGGCGCGAAGAACGCGTACTGGGACCTCACGTTCTTTGGCGATCTGAGCGTCAACGTCGGCGCCGGTGCGACCGAAATCATCACGGTGGACGCCGCATCCAGCACTTACACGCGCAAGCGCAACGACAACCGCGTGGATACGTGGGTGCAGAACAAGCCGGCGGATGGCCTACGCTATCGCGGCCCGACGAACGACACCACGGCCCGGGAAGGTATTTCCCTGGTGCTGGGCAACACAGGCGTCGCCGTCATGATCAGCCTCGATGTCCGTTCGCTGTTCTACGACATTTCCGTGAATCGCCCGTAGTCATGATGTCCGGGCGGCGCAAGCCGCCTGTGATCGCAATCGAAAAAACCCGCTTTCGCAGCGGGTTTTTTCTTTCTTCAGCCGCGGTCGGACGCCCCGATCAAAAATCCACCTTCTGTCCCGGTTCCGGCACGATCACCGCCGTGGCGGCCGATGTACCGAGCGCCGTCTTCAGTTCGGCGGGCGTGCCGCGCAGCATCGGGCTGGTGCCGTAGTGCATCGGGATCGCGTACCGGGGCCGGATGAAGTCGCGCAGCGCGATGGCGGCGTCCTGGGGGCCCATCGTGAAGTGGCCGCCAATGGGGATCAGCACCAGGTCGGGCTTGTAGCGGTCGGCCACCATCCTCATGTCGCCGTAGAGCCCGGTATCGCCCATGTGCCAGATCTTGAAGCCGTTCTCCATCTCGATGATGTAGCCCACGGGCTCGCCGCCGTAATGGGTTTCGTCCTTGCCGGTGGCGGGATTCTTCCAGACCAGTTCCGACGAATGCTCGGCGTGCACGGCGGTGATCTTCGGACCGTTGTCGCCCAGCGGCGCGATGGTGCCGCTCTTGCCGAAGCGCATGGCCTGGGTGGCCGGCAATTGTCCCAGCGTAAGCAGCTGCTGGCTCAGGCCGCCGGCATTCCACAGCGGTGCGTTGGTGAGCTTGGCCAGCGCGACGGCATCGCCCAGGTGGTCGCCATGCGCGTGCGTGACCAGGATCAGGTCGACCTTGCCCAGCGCGGACAACTGCTTGTATTCGGCGGGCGTCTTCGGATTGCCGGTCAGCCATGGGTCGACGACGATGACCTTGCCGCCCGGCGTGGTGATGCGCATGGCCGACTGGCCCAGCCACAGGACTTCGGTCTTGCCCGCGGCCACTGGCGCCGTGGCAGCGGCGGCCGGCTGTGCCGGCACGGGTGTAGGCGAAACGCTGGTGGCGCAGGCGCCGAGCAGCCCGATGGCGCCGGCCAGCAGCAAGCGTGGCGCACAGGATGGCAGGCGCGAAAGCCCCGGAAGGCGGCGTGTGATCATGGTCGTCCCTGGTTGAAGTTGTCTCGACATTGCCAAAACCGCACCGCTTCAGGGGAGGATTCGCGCAGGCACTGAGGCGTTGCGAGGTGGAGTATTTGCATGCGCCGATGCGCTGTCAACCGGCGTTTCCCACCAGGGCCGGGCCGGACGCCGCAGGAAGTTGTAACGCCAAATTCAAGAAACGGCGATCCCTGCGCGCCGGCAGGCCGTCCGGCGGGTAGCGATGTCTCCGTGCGCTTACATCTGCTCACGACGGCGTAACCCACTGTAATCATCGGGCGTCCATCATGCATTCCGTAGAGAGGGCCAGGGTTGGCCCGACTGAAGGAGTGAAAGATGCGCAAGTCGATTCGTTACACCGGTATCGCTGTCCTGAGTGCCGCCATGCTGGTCGCCGGGACCGCCTCGGCCCACGACCGCTATCACCGTGGCGGTGGCGGATCTTCGGCAGGTGCCGCCATTGCGGTGGCGGCCGTGGCGGGCCTGGCGCTGGGCGCGCTGGTGGCCAGCAGCCAGCCGGTCTACGCCGCGCCGGCGCCGGTCTACGCGCCGCCGCAGCCGGTGGCCTATGCCGCGCCGGCCGTGCCGCCGGGCTACTGCTATAGCAACTACCAGGGTGGCTACGTGCCGTGCGGCCGTCCGGCGCCGGTGCAGTACGCCCCGCCGCAACAGTACTACGGCTATTGAGGCAGGCAGTACAGGCAGTACAGGCGGCGTGGGCCGGATCGACGCCGGCCCGCGCCGGCCACGGGAACGCCGGGCCGCCCCCGTATTGCGCGATATCCGGCGTGCTTCCTCAGGTCGAAACTTTGGCGGGGGCAGGGGCAGCCGATGACGCGGGCGCATGCTCGACGTCGATGCCCCAGTCGCCGTGTTCGTACCAGTCGTCGCCCAGCAGTTCCATCGGATGCTGCGTCCGGCTTGACCCGTTGCCGCAGCCCATGGCATCGACCGCGCAGTACCTGTCGCAGCCCCAGCAGATGCGCTCGGGATGTTTCGGATGAATCGGAAATTTCTTGGCCATGGCGAATGCGCGGACGTGCGGGGTAAGGGCGCACGCCGACGCCATCGATCGTAGTCCGTTTATCACGAGAATTTGGCGATATGGCTATTCGCTTTGCGCTGCATCAAACGCAGATCCACGACGTGGAATCCGCCCACGGCCGCCTCTCTGAAGTAAGCAGCCCATGCACAGCCGCCGTCCCGGGCAATGCTTACAACCGTGAGTAGCCGCTGCCATCCGGCGGTGCCTTGCCTGACCGCAGGATTACGAAATGTCTGCCGTGCTGCCCACCCGCACACTGGAACGGCGTTTGCGTGACAGGCGGGGGAGTCCCCTTGTGCTTCCGCCCGGGCCGGGGGGTGACTAACGGTTCGATGGAGGAAACCATGCGGAAGACGACAACGACGGCAGCAGCACTGGCCCTGGTGATGATGATGCTCGGCGGCTGTACGGCAGCTGGCAGTGGTACGGGCTCCGGCTCGGTGGCAGGCTCCGGCGCCGTGACCCCGACCGATTCGGGCAGCTCGCGCAGCGGCCATTACGGCGGCGGCGGCTATGGCACGGCCCCTAGCGGCAGCACGAGCGGCAGCACCAGCGGCAGCGGCGCCACTTCGGGCAGCTCTTCGCGCTAAGCCCGAACCGGTTGGCGCACAGGCAGTACAGGGCGGGCCCGCGTGGCCCGCTTTTGCATGGCTTCCGCCCTGGGCCGCCGCCCTGGGCCGCGAGATCTAGCGGCGGCGCATCACCAGGTACAGCCCCGCCGCCGCGATGGCCATGCCGGGCCAGGCCATCGGCGCCAGCGATTCGCCCAGCAGGACGAACGCAATGACCGCCGTGGCCGGGGGCACCAGGAAGAACAGCGCCGACACGCGCGACGCCTCGCCATGCCGGATCATCGCGAGCAGCAGCGAGATCGCCACCAGCGAGTTGCCGACGACCAGGTACGCCAGCGACCCGAACAGGCCCGGCGTCCATTGTACGTGCATCGGTTCCAGCCACCAGGCCAGCGGGGCGGTGACCAGCAACGCCACGGTGTACTGGACCGTGTTGGCCAGTACCGGATGCACCGGCGCGCCAAAGCGTTTTTCCCATAGCGTGCCGCTGGTCATTGCCAGCAGCGCCAGCAGCGCGAAGGCGAGGCCCAGCGGCGACGTCATCTGCACCGGCGATCTGGCCGTGATGACCATCACGGCACCGGCCACCCCGAGCGCCAGCCCCGCCCACCGCACGCGGTCCACGCGCTCGCCGGCGATGGCCGGCGCCAGCAGCCCGATCAGGATCGGCTGTTGCGACGTGACCAGCGCCACCGCGCCCGCCGACATGCCCAGCTTGAGGCTCAGATAGGTGCATGCAAAATAGCCGGCCTGGATCAGCAGGCCGATCATCGCCAGATGCAGCCAGGGCGCCAGGCCGCGCGGCATCGGCGGGCGCAGCCACAGGCAGGGGCCGATCAGCAGCGCCACCACGCAGGCGTAGCGCAGCGCCAGGAATGTCAGCGGATCGGCATACTGCAGGCCCAGCTTCAGAAAGACGAAGCCGCAGGACCACAGCAGCAGGAACAGGGCGGGGGCCAGGCGCAGCCAGAGCGGGGTGGCCGGCGCCTGCAACATGCGTTCTGGCATGGACGAGGGGCCCGGACGGCGGCCATGGCGGGGATCAGGCGCAACGATAACATCGGATCTCCTGCTGCATCGCCGCACTGCCGGGGACGCGCCCGCGCGCCACGGCCGCGTGTTCGCTATGCACGGTCGATCCAGACGGCAGCGGCGGTGTCGGGCGCCCATCATCGGCGCGGGGCGTGTGCTAGATTAGGCGCCGGCTCCCGGCATGGGGAGTAACCGGTGTGGCGGGATTCCCATGGACTCACTGATCACGGCGGCGGCGCGCGCGCTGGCGGCCGGCGACCCGCTCGGCGCGCTGAACCGCATCGCCCTGCGCGATGACGCCTCCGCGCTGGCCCTGCGCGGCATTGCCATGTCGCAGCTGGGCGATTTCACGCGTGCCCGCGCGCTGTTGCGCGGCGCGGCGCGCGCCTTTGGCCCCCGCGAACATATCGCGCGGGCCCGCTGCACCGTGGCCGAAGCCGAGATCGCCCTGGTTTCGCGCGACCTTGGCTGGCCCGCCAGGGCGCTGGACACGGCCTGGCGCGTGCTCGACACCCATGGCGACACGCTCAACGCCGCGCACGCGCGCTACCTGATCGCGCGGCATCACCTGCTTACCGGCCAGCTCGACGATGCCGAGCAGACCATCGCCACGATCGATCCCGCACCGTTGCCGCCCGCCCTGCGCGCCGCGCATGAACTGGTGGCGGCCGGCATCGCCATGCGTCGCGTGTCGTTCACGCCTGCGCGCGATGCCTTGCAGCGTGCCGGCATCGCGGCGCGGCAGGCCGGCATTCCCGCGCTGATGGCGGAAGTCGATGGCGCCCTGGACACGCTGCGCGCGCCGGTGGCACGTCTGCTGGCGCGGGGCACGGAGCAGCCACTGCGGCTCGATGCGGTGGAAGCCTGGTTGGCGTCCGGTGCCCTGATCGTCGATGCCTGCCGCATGGCCGTGCGGCAGCGCGGCGCCGTCGTGCCGCTGGCGCGGCGGCCGGTGTTGTTTGCGCTGGCCCGCGCGCTGGCGCAGGCGTGGCCCGGCGACGTGCCGCGCGACGCGCTGATCGCCACGGCCTTCCGCATGCGACACCCCGACGACACGCACCGCGCGCGCCTGCGTGTGGAAATCGGACGGCTGCGCAAGGCGCTGGGCGAACTGGCGCGCATTCTCGCCACGCCGCAAGGGTTTGCGCTGCTACCGCCTGCCGGGGTCGAGATCGTGGTGATGACGCATCCCGTGGAGCAAGCCCATGCGGCGGTGCTGGCGTGCCTGGCCGATGGCGAATCGTGGTCGAGTTCGGCACTGGCGCTGGCGCTGGGCACCAGCCAGCGCACGGTGCAGCGGGCGCTCGACGCGCTGGCGGGGGCGGGCAAGGTCCAGCCGGTGGGCGGCGGCCGTGCGCGCCGCTGGATGACGCCGCCGATGGCCGGATTCGCGACGGCCTTGTTACTCCCGCCGCCGCTGCCCGGCGCGTAGCATGGTTTCCAGATCCACCACGCAGCCGCGCCGCCATGCGCCGCTTGCAAACGTCCAAAGGAAATCATCATGAAGCGTATTGCCGCAGAGATTGTCCAGGAGTACGGTCCCTTCCCGGGTGTCGATCATGTTCACGGCCTGACGTACGACGGCAAGCAGGTCTGGTTCGCCGTGGGCGACCGGCTGCTGGCGCTCGACCCCGCCAGCGGCAAGGCCGGGCGCGCGATCAGTGTGCCGGCGCATGCCGGCACCGCGTTCGATGGCCGGTATCTGTTCCAGATCGCCGAGCGCCGCATCCAGAAGATCGATCCGCAGACCGGGGCGGTGGTGGCAACGATCCCGGCGCCGGGAAACGGCAATGACTCGGGGCTGGCCTGGGCCGAAGGGTCGCTCTGGGTGGGCCAGTATCGCGACCGCAAGATCCACGAGATCGATCCCGGCACCGGCGCGATCCGCCGCACCATCGAATCGAGCCGCTTTGTTACCGGCGTGACGTGGGTCGATGGCCAGCTCTGGCACGGCACCTGGGAGAACGACCAGAGCGAACTGCGCCATGTCGATCCGCAATCGGGGAAGGTGCTCGAAGCGGTGGAGATGCCGGCCGGCATGGCCGTGTCGGGCCTGGAGTCGGACGGCGCGGACCGCTTCTATTGCGGCGGCGGCGACAGCGGCAAGGTGCGCGCGGTGAAGCGGCCGAGGTAAGCAGCTAACCCTCAGCGCCTCTCCCGCCATGCGGGAGGGGATAGCCAGGCGGGATCGGTGCCGGGGGCGTCAGACCTGGATGAAGTCGTGCGGCGACGGCGCGGCGCTTTTGGGCGTCTCGCCAATCATTTCCAGCACCGTGGATTCGATCATGTAGGACATCGCCGTCAGGGCCAGGTCGTTGGCTTCCTCGCCGAACGGTTCCTCGATCTCGGCGCTCAAGGCTTCGAGCGCGAAGAACGTATAGGCGATGAAGCAGACGATGACCGGCGTCATCAGGCCGATCGAGTCGAGCAGCCCGAACGGCAGCAGCACGCAATAGAGATAGATGCAGCGGTGGATGATGACCGAGTACGTGAACGGAATCGGTGTGCTGGCCAGCCGTTCGCAGCCGCCCAGCGCGGTGCCGAGCTGGTTCAGCGACATCTCCATCGGCTGGGCCAGCGCCGGCGCCAGCTGGCCCGCCCGGAGCCGCTCGCCAACCCATTCCCCAGCCATCAGCAGCACGATGGCCGGCTTGAACGTCGCCGCCTTCAGCCGCGCGGCATCGGCCTCGTCGAGGAACGGGGCCACGTCCGGCCAGGCGTCGGTGCCGCGCAACTGGTGGCGCAAGGCGTGCACGAAGGCGCAGAGCCGGTACGCCAGCCGCCGCGCGTCGTGCTGGTCGGCCACCAGCGTCAGTGCCTGGCGGGTCAGCGAGCGCGATTCGTTGAGCACGCTGCCCCATAGCGTACGGCCTTCCCAGAAGCGCGCGTAGCTGGTGCTGTTGCGAAAGCCCAGGAAGATGGCCAGCGTCAGGCCGATCAGCGAGAACGGCACGAAATTCAGCGACACCTTCCATTCGCCGATGCGCCCGTGAAAGAACGTGATGACCGCGGCGAACAGCGTGATCGTGATGAGCTGCGGGGCAATCCTGGGCAGGACCGACCCCCGCAGCACGAACAGCATCCGGAACCAGTGAAGCGGCGGGCGGGTAATCATCGGCGTGCGGACATCGAGGCAAAGGCGCCATGTTCGCACGCCGGCGCGCCGGCCGACAGGGGGGCGAGCGATCAGCGATCGCTGCGGATCGGCCCGAATTCCACGGGTACCCAGGTATAGCCGACCTGATCGCGCCGCACGTGCCCCAGCCCCGGGAACGGCAGGTGCGCGCCACCCACCCACAGCTTGCCCTTTGCCGCATCGGCCAGCACGCGCTGGCGCGTCAGCACGGCCTGGTGGCTGTCCACGTCGAACTCGATGGCGATGTTCGGGCGGCGGAACTGCGTGGCGTGGCTGTGGACGATATCGCCCCACAGCAGCAGGTTTTCCTTGCCGGCCGCGAACAGGTAGCCGGTATGGCCCGGCGTGTGGCCGCGCGTGGGCACGGCCCGCACGCCGGGGATCGGTTCCTCGCCGGCGGTGGCGTTGAAGGTGCGGAAATGGTTGGCGGCCTGGTACGGCGCCACGGCATCGCGCGCCATGCCGAACAGCGGCCGGGCGCCTTCGGGGGCGCTGGCGGCCGCCGATTCGCTGAGCCAGTAGTCGGCATCGGCCTTGTCGGCGTAGACCGTGGCGTTGGGGAACACGGGCTTGCCGTCGGCGGTCAGGCCGCAGGCGTGGTCGCCATGCAGGTGGGTCAGCAGCACCGTATCCACCTGTTCCGGGGTGTAGCCGGACGCACGCAGGTTCTGCACGATGCCGCCCAGCGTCGGGCCGAAGCAGGCGGCCGCGCCGGTATCCACCAGCACCAGGTGCGTGCCCGTGTTGACCAGGTAGGCATTGACCGCCGTCTGCATGCCGGGTGTCGATGCCACGAACATGCGCGCCAGCAGGCTCTGTACCTGGCGCGCGCTGGTGTACTTCAGCACCTTGGGGTCCAGATCGATATAGCCGTCGTAGAGCGCGGTGACTTCGAGCTGGCCCACCATCATGCGGTAGTAGCCCGGCACCTGCGTCTTCTGCTGGGCGGGCGGGGCGGCTTGGGCGTCGCTGGCCGCCAGCGGCAACGCGGTGGCCATCACGGCGGCCACGGCGGTGGCGGTAGCGGCAGCCGACAGGCGGGACAGCAGCGGCGACAGCAGCGAAGACAGCGGGGAAGGGGACATGCGGGCGCGGGGCAGGCGGCGCGATTCCATCGTAATTCTCCGAGTGAACGAGGTTGGCATCTGCAATGTGTTGCAGATGTACGCAAATCGTCACACTACGCGGATTGCCGGGCAGCGGCAAGTTGGGCCTTGCGGTAGTGGGGGTAAGCCTTTCGGCTGATGACGGGCGGGGGCGGCTGCGTGGGATGGCCACGTGAGTTTGCAAGCGCCGGTGCCCCGCGTTTGTAAAAAACACACGGCCGCCAGGCTGCTGGCCCCCCGCCGTATCAGGGCTAGGCGGAATGGCACCGTTTTTGCCTGCAGCGATAAAAGCCGCCCCCGCGTGCAGCGGGGCGCGGGACCATTCGAACGATGACGAAGGAGTCCCCTCATGTCTGACAAGCAACCGTTCCTGACGGACATCAAGACCATTCGCGAGCGTGCCCGCCAACACATCGACGACGGCGCGGTGACCGCTGGGTACGATGCGGAACGCGACACCGTGATCAAGCTGCTGAACGAGGCGCTGGCCACGGAGATCGTGTGCACGCTGCGTTATCGCCGCCATTACTTCATGGCCAAGGGGCCGAACTCGAAGAGCGTGGCTGAAGAATTCCTGGCGCACTCCAACGAAGAGCAGGGCCATGCCGACCAGATCGCCGAGCGGATCGTGCAACTGGGCGGGGAGCCCGACCTGTCGCCCGACGGCCTGGCGTCGCGCAGCCACGCCGAATATGTGGAAGGCACGTCACTCACCGACATGATCAAGGAAAACCTGGTGGCCGAACGGATCGCCATCGACACCTATCGCGAGATCGTGCAGTACATCGGCCAGAAAGACCCCACGTCGCGGCGGCTGATGGAGAGCATCCTGGCCGTCGAGGAAGAACACGCGGACGAGATGCTCGACCTGCTGTCGTCGCATCCCGAAGACGACAGCAAACACTAGGCACTGGCCGGCGGCGCCTTGGCGGGCGCCGATGCCGGCGGGAATGCCCATAGAAAAGGGGGGCGTGCCTGCACGCCCCCTCCCGCTTCCCTTGCTACGCGGCCGCCAGCCGGCCCCCAGGGTTCAGTTCACCGGCTGCGGCGCCGGGAACTGGTACCGGCCGCTGAGCACGTCATGGCGCGGGCGGTACATCCGCACCGTGTAGTTCCATCCCTCCACGATGGGCAGGCAGTTGGCCGTATTGGCCTCGCAGCCGCCGAACTGGATCGTGATGCCGCCGTCCGCATCCCGCTTTGCCGTGAGATTGTTCAGCGTATAGGCGCCGGCGGGATTCTTCTCGAAGTAGCCCTTGGCGTTGTAGACGCTGACCGACCAGAAGCCATCCACCGGCACGTCCTTCACATGCAGCCGGTAGACGGTCTTGCCGTCGTTCTTCGGCGGCGTCACGTTCAGGTAGGTGGCGTCCTTGTCGGGATTGCCGCCCCAGCCCGCGGCCGTGCCCAGCAGGTGCCGGACCGGATCGACCTCGCCCTTCTTGCCAAAGGCGCCCTTGAAGTCGGGCAGGGTGGACTGCAGCACCAGGATGGCGTCGCGCACCTTCTTCTGGCTGGCGGCGTCCCAGTCAGGCAACTGCAGGGTGCCCGGCGCCTTCTGGCTGACCTGGATGGCGTCCTGCAGCGCGTGGACCTGCTTGATGTCGTCAGGGCTCGCGGGGTCCACCAGGGTGCGGATGCCCACCACCACGTAGCGCGTGCCCACGTTCTCGCGCGTCAGCACATGCTTGCCGGCGCCGTAGTACACGGCCGGCACGTAGTGGTCTTCGTTGATGACCTGCATCGACATGAACCGCTTGCCCGGATTGGGCATGGTGATGGTCACCGGGCCCGCGTCCAGGTCAAACACGCCGGACGAGTAGAGCGTGTCGCGGTTCAGGCGGATCACGGTCTGGTGGTCGATCGACGCGGGTTCGCGCCGGTGCAGCAGCTTGCCCACGCCGCCCTGCTTTGCCAGGCCGGCCAGGTACATGTCCGATTCGGCGCGCACGAAGTTGTCGGCGGTGACCGGCACCGGGGTGCCTTCGGCGGCGGGTTTGTCCTGCGCATGGGCCATGCCGGCACCGGCGAGGGCCGCCACCGCGATGGCGTTGACCACTTTGACGATCTGCGTCTTTTTCACGGGCTCACCTTTGTCAAGGAAGCGTGGCCGGAGGGCCACATCGCGGGCCAGTATGCCGCAAGGCAACCCGTGTGGAAGCACCTTGCGAAATGAGTCAGATCGCGCGTCGAAACCGTTTAACTGACCCGGAGGCGGCCTGGCGCACCGGCGCTCAGACCTTTCCGGCCGCGGCGCTGCGCAGGGTGTCGAGCAGCGCAGCGATGACGCGGTCCTCGGCCGGCGCCACGCGCGACACGAACGAGATCTGCCGCGAAGGCGGCGCGTCGCCCAGCGTCATGACGCGCACCGGAAATGCCTCAAGCAGATAGGGGTCCGGCTGAGGCAGCACGGACACGCCCAGCCCGCGCGACGCCATGGCCACGATGGCCGGAATCGACAGCAGCTCGATGCGCGAACGCGCGTCGGGCGCCGTGCGGCGCACGAAATCCGCGGCCACCGACCCGGCAATGGTCGATGTATCGAAGCGAATCCACTCGTAGGCCTTGAGCAGCGCCTTCGCGGTGCGGCCCGCGGAATCCAGAGGTGCCACCAGCACGCACGGCTCGCGGAACAGCGGCGCCCAGCGCACCCGGGCCGAGGCCCCCGATTCCGGCTGGGCCACCACGGCGGCGTCGATGGCGCCCGAGCGCAGCGCGTCCACGAGCGCGGTGGAGCGCCCGCGTTCCAGCCGCACGTCCAGGTTGGGATAACGCTCGCGCACCAGCGCCGTGAACGGCGGCAGCAGCGTCACCTGCATCGGTTCGATGATGCCGAGCCTGACCTTGCCCTCCACCACGGGCGCGGAGCGGCGGCGCAGCGACTCCATCGCCTGCATCGCGCCGTCCAGCGTGGCGCTGACCTCCAGCGCGAACGGCGTGGGCCGCACCTGCAAGGCAGAGCGGTCGAACAGCGGCTGGCCGAAGTAGGTCTCCAGCTGTTTCATCTGCAGGCTGACCGCGCTCGGCGACAGGCTCATCTCGGCCGCCGCCCCGGCGAAGCTGCCGCAGCGCAGGATGGCCGCCAGCGTCTGGAAGCACTCGACCTTCATGAGTTTTTCTCATCGATAGGTTTAAAAACGTCACTTTATCTCAATCGACGCCATGGCTACGATGCTTGCCAGACGGCGCCGATCGACAGGTGCCGCACCGCACAATATCTGGAGACAACGCCGTGATGCCGCATCGTTCGCGCCTGCGCACCCTTGCTTTTTCCACCGCCTCCACCGTCGCCCTGGCCATGGCCGGCGCCACGCTGGCCCCGGCCGCCGCGCAGGCGGCCGAGCCGGTGGTGCCGAAGACGATCCGCATGGTGGTGCCGTTCCCGCCCAGCGGCAGCAACGACGTGTTTGCCCGCCTGGTCAGCGAGAAGCTGTCGAAGAAGCTCGGCGTCACGGCCATCGTCGACAACAAGCCGGGCGCGGGCGGCGCCATCGGCGCCGAATTCGTGGCGCGCGCCGCGCCGGACGGTGCGACGCTGCTGGTGACGTCGTCCACGCTGACCGCCAATGCCGCCGTGCAGCCCCGGACCAGCTACGACGTGAACAGGAGCTTCGCGCCCGTGGCGATGCTGGCCAGCGGCCCGATGGTGCTGGCTGTGTCCGACAAGTCGCCGTACAAGACCGTGGCCGACCTGATTGCCGCCGCGAAGAAGGAAAAGGGCGCGATCAACTACGGGTCGGCCGGTATCGGATCGATCAACCAGATGTCCAGCGAACTGCTGGCCGGCGACGCCGGTGTCGAATTCACCCACGTGCCGTACAAGGGCATCTCGAATGCGCTGACCGACCTGATCGCCGGGCAGGTGCAGTTCGTGATCGCCAGCTTCCCGTCGGTGGCCACGCAGGTCAAGGGCGGCAAGGTGCGCGCGCTGGGCGTGACGTCGCCGTCGCGCTCGCGCTTTGCGCCGCAGTGGCCGGCGGTGGCCGAGACCGTGCCGAACTATGCCGCCGAACTCTGGTGGGGCGTGTTCGCGCCGGCCGGCACGCCGCAGCCGCTGGTGGACAAGCTCAACGCAGAGATCCGCGACATCATCGCCACGCCCGAGATGCGCGAAATCTTCTCGCGCGAGGGCGCCGAGCCATCCGCGATGACCGCGCCCCAGTTCGCCGAGCATATCCGCCGCGACAGCGCGCGCTGGAAGCAGGTGGCCAAGGCCCGCAACATCACCGCCGAATAATTCACAGAGTCTTCCCATGTTCAGGCAGCAAGCCCTGGCGCCCGACGCCACCGGACCGCTCGACGGCATCCGCATCCTCGATCTCTCCCGCCTGGTGGCGGGCAACACGCTGACGATGGCGCTGGCCGACCTGGGCGCCGATGTGCTGAAGGTGGAACCGGCCAGCGGCGACACGCTGCGCGACTGGAAGGTCAAGGACCTGTCCACCGCCTGGAAGGCCTACTGCCGCAACAAGCGCAGCCTGTGCCTGAACTTCCGGGCCGAAGGCGCCATCGAGGTGATTCTGGATCTGGTGTCCCACGCCGACGTGTTCGTCGAGAGCTTCAAGCCGGGCACGCTCGAAACCATGGGCCTGGGCCCCGACGTGCTGATGGCGCGCAATCCCAGGCTGGTGATCGTGCGCGTATCGGGCTGGGGCCAGGACGGCCCGTATTCGCATCGTCCCGGCTTCGGCACGTTGGTCGAAGGCATGTCGGGGTTTGCGTCGATGAACGGCTTTGCCGATCGCGAGCCGGTGCTGCCGCCGATCTACCTGGGCGACATGACCGCCGGCCTGTACGGCGCCATCGGCGTGCTCAGCGCCGTGCGCAACGTGGAAGTGCGCGGCGGCGTGGGCCAGGTGATCGACCTGCCGCTGCTCGATCCGATCTTCGCCATCCTGGGCGCGCAGGCGGCCAACTACCGGCTGACCGGCAAGGTCAAGCCGCGCACGGGCAGCCGGTCCACCAACAGCGCGCCGCGCAATGCCTACCAGACCGCCGATGGCAAATGGGTGTGCCTGTCGGCGTCCACGCAGGCCATGACCGAACGGCTGTTCCGGGCCATCGGCCGGCCGGCGCTGATTACCGATCCGCGTTTCGCCACCAATGCCGAACGCGTGAAGCACGCCGCGCTGCTGGACGGCATCATCGGCGAATTCCTGGGCACGATGACCCAGCCCGATTGCGTGGCGTTCTTCGACAAGGCCGGCGTGACAATCGGGCCGATCTACGACATCTCCGACATCGAGCACGACCCGCACTTCCATGCGCGCGACATCGTGGTGGAGATTCCCGACGCCGACATGGGCCAGATTCCGGTTCACAACATCTCGCCGCGCCTGGGCGGCACGCCGGGCGCCTTCCGGCGCGCGGCACCGGCGCTGGGCGAGCATTCGGTCGAAGCCCTGCGCGCGGCCGGGCTGGACGACGCCCGCATCGCCGCGCTGCAGGCGGCCGGCGTGGTGATCGATGCCGGCGACGCCGGCAAGGACCAATGATGGCCGCGAACCCGCGCTGGAAGCAGCGTCCGCAAGGGTCCAACTGGGGCGACTTCGGTCCCGACGACCAGCTTGGCCGGCTCAACCTGATCGGGCCTGCGCAGGTGCTGGCCGCCGTGCGCGAAGTGCGCAAGGGGCTGACGTTTTCGCTGAGCCTGCCGCTCGACGTGCCGCGTGCCGGCGTGCTGAATCCCCGCCGGCGCCCGCCCGTGCTGCATCCCTCCGAAAAGGACGGCCAGCGCGTGTTCAATCGCCCGATGGCGGGCGATGTGCCGGGCGCCACCGACGTGATCAGCGACGACCACGTCACGCTGTCGCCGCAATATTCCACGCAATGGGACGCGCTGGGCCATGTGAACTGCCTGTTCGATGCCGATGGCGATGGACACGCCGAAACGGTAGGCTACAACGGCTACTCGGTGGGCAGCGGCAGCGCGGCCGATGGCACGTTCATCGGCGCCCAGGCGCTGTCGGTGGCCCCGATGGCGGCGCGCGGCATCCAGGGACGCGGCACGCTGGTGGACCTGCACCGGCATTTCGGCCCGGCGCGGCGCGCGGTGGGCTATGACGACCTGATGCGCGTGATCGAGGCCGATGGCGTGGACGTGCAGCGCGGCGACATCCTCTGCGTGCATACCGGGCTGGCCGACATGGCGCTGCAACTGTCCGCGGCCGACGATCATGCGGGGCTGCGCCATGCCTGCGCGGTGCTCGACGGCACCGACGCGCGGCTGCTGCGCTGGATCGACGAAGCCGGCATCGCCGCCATCGCCGCCGACAACCACGCGGTGGAAGAGCGCCGCCACGCACTGCCCCCCGGCACCACGGGGCCGCTGCTGCCGCTGCACGAACTCTGCCTGGTCAAGCTTGGCGTCCCGCTGGGCGAGATGTGGCACCTGACGCCGCTGGCCGCATGGCTGCACCAGGCGGGGCGGGCCTCGTTCCTGCTGACCGCCCCGCCGATGCACCTGCCGCGCGCGGTGGGATCGCCCGCCAACCCGATTGCCACGGTCTGACGACCGCACGACTTCAAGACACCAGGAGACCTATACATGCATCCGACCTGCCGCAAACTGCTGGTCGCAGTGGCCGCCTGCGCGCCGCTGCTGGCCGCCGCAGCCTATCCCGACCGCCCGATCCGCATGATCGTGCCGTACTCCGCCGGAGGCGGCGCCGACAACACCGCCCGTGTGATCGCGCAGCGCATGAGCGCGTCGATGGGTCAGCAGGTGGTGATCGACAACCGGCCCGGCGCGGCCGGCGTGATCGGCGAGGAAGCGGTGGCCAAGGCCACGCCCGATGGCTACACGGTGCTGTACGACGCATCGGCGTTCGCGGTGAATCCAAGCCTGCGCAGGATGTCGTTCGATCCGCTCAAGGATCTGGTGCCTATCTCGCTGGTGGCCACGGCGGCCAACGTCCTCGTGGTGCCGCCCAACGCGCCGTACAGGACGGTCAAGGAATTCATCGCCTATGCCAAGGCCAACCCCGGCAAGCTGACCTTCGCGTCGGCCGGCTCGGGCAGCGGGTCGCACCTGGCCGGCGAACTGCTCAACGCCAAGGCCGGCATCGACCTGCTGCACGTGCCGTACAAGGGCGGCGCGCCGGCGCTGACCGACGTAATGGGCAACCAAGTGTCGGCGTACTTCGGCAACGTGGCATCCACGCTCAACTATGCCAGGGGCGGCAAGCTCAAGGCGCTGGCGGTGACGTCGCTCAAGCGCAACCCGGGCCTGCCCGATGTGCCGACGCTGGCCGAAAGCGGCCTGCCCGATTTCGAGGTGCTGGAGTGGAACGGCGTGTGGGTGCCCAGGGGCACGCCGCCCGAGGTGGTGGCGCGGCTGGCGAAGGAAGTGCAGGGCGCCGTGGCCGATCCGCAAGTGCAGGACAAGTTGCGCCAGATGGGTCTGGAGCCGGTGGGCAACTCGCCGCAGCAGTTCGGCAAGTTCGTGCAGGGCGAGGCCGTGCGCTGGGGGGCGCTGGTCAGGCAGCGCAGCATCCGGGCGGAATGACGATGAGGGCGATCATGCGCAGCAAACTGTTTGTACCGGGTTCGCGCCCGGAGCTGTTCGACAAGGCGCTGGCCAGCGCGGCCGACGCGCTGTCGTTCGACCTGGAAGACGCCGTGGCCGAGCCGCGCAAGGCCGATGCCCGCGCCACGCTGCAGGACCTGCTGGCTTCGGGCCGCACGGCGGCATCGGGCAAGACGCTGATCGTGCGCGTGAACGCGCCGGACACCGCCCACTTCGCGCCCGATATCGTCGCCGTGGTACGCAACGGGCTGCATCTGGTCAACGTGCCCAAGGTGGAAGACGTCGAGCAGGTGCACCTGGCCGCCAAGGCCGTGGCCCTGGCCGAGGCCGCCAACGGCGTGACCACGCCGGTGAAGCTGCTGCTCAATATCGAATCGCCGCGCGGGCTGCGCCGCGCGCATGAACTGGCCGCCGCCGATCCGCGCGTGGCGGGCCTGCAGCTGGGCTATGCCGACCTGTTCGAGCCGGCCGGCATCCATCGGCGCGAAACCCTGGCCGTGGCGCAGACCATGTATCAGATGCGCATGGCCGCCGCCGAAGCCGGCGTGTTCGCCTATGACGCGGCCTTCGCGGACGTCAGGGATGCCGATGGCTACCGGGCCGAGGCCGAACTGGCGCGCCGGCTGGGGTATCTGGGCAAAAGCTGCATCCATCCGACCCAGATCGCGCTGGCCAACGAAGTCTTCCAGCCGACTGCCGCGGAAATCGCCGCCGCGCAGCGGATCGTGGCCGCCGCCGACGAGGCCGACGCGAGCGGCGTGGGCGCCTATCTGGTCGACGGCAAGATGGTGGACCGGCCGTTCGTGGAGCGCGCCCGGGCCGTGCTGGCCCAGGCGCGGACCCTGGGCTGGGCCGGCTGAAGCGCGCTTACCGCGCCGCGCTGCTCGGCTGGCAGTTCTTGATGTAGCCCGTCACGCGCCCCTGGCTCAGCATCGGCCGGAAGTCTCCGGCGCTGCGGATTTCCACGTCGGTGCCCTGGCGGGCGGCGCGCAGGTTGATGAGGTACGAGTAGCCCGCGTCGGCCCGGTGGCCGTAGCCCACGCGCACGTCGACCTTGCCAGGTTCGGGATAGGCCAGCACGTTCGCGTCGTCGCCGAGCTTCTGCTTCAGGCAGACGACGATGTCGCCCACGCTGGCATCGGAATGGAACGGCTTGCCGTCCTGCGATTCAAGGTATTCCACAGAGCTGCCGCTGGCGCAGGCCGCCAGCAGGGGGCTGACGATCGCCGCGATCAGCAGCGGCCGGATTCCGATCATTGAAGGTTTCATAGGAAGTGGTCTGGAAAATCTGCCCCGCGATGCTGCCATGCGCGGCGCCCCGGGTCAAAACGCCACGCGTTGGCCCCCCTTCCTCCCCGCAATAAAAATATTACCCGGGTGTAATTGACTGCCTCGATATTATCCGGGTAATATCCACTCCCATCTCAACGGCGTCGGGAGACCCCATGGAAGACAACGAACTTTGTACCGCCTTTGCTGGCGAGCGGCGGCTGGCGTCCGGCAAGCCGGTGGACGTGGCGCTGGCCGTGGCGGCCGCCCTGCGTGCCGATCCGCATCAATCGATTCTGGCGTTTGGCGATATCACGGGCCGGCAGCTGGATTTCGACCTGCGCGGCAGCGATGCCGACATTGCCGCACGGCTGGCGCCGCCGGCGGCCGATGACGGCCCGGCCAGGAAGGGCGCCGGGCGGCCGAAGCTGGGGGTCGTGGCGCGCGAGGTCACGCTGCTGCCGCGCCATTGGGAATGGCTGGGCGAGCAGCCGGGCGGGGCGTCGGTGACGCTACGCAAGCTGGTGGACGCCGCGCGCAAGGGGCAGGGGGCCGACGCGGGTTTGGCCGCCGGCCGTGCCAAGGCCGCGGCGGACCGGTTCATGTCGACGATGCTCGGCAACCAGCCCGGCTACGAGGAGGCATCCCGCGCGCTGTACGGCGGCGACCGGGACCGCTTCGTGGCGCTGTCGCAGGCGTGGCCCGCCGACCTGCGCGACCACGCCCGCAAGCTGGCCGCGCCGGCCTTCGGCGACGATCAGCCGAACGTGAACGCGTAGGCCTGGGCGCCCGGGTCGAGAAAGCGGATCTCGAACGTGTGTTCGCCCACTTCGCCGGCCTGGCGCACCAGCTGGTAGAGCCGCGTGGCGGTGATCGCCCCGTTGCCGTTGACGTCGATATCGGCGCCATGGCTGTCGCCCGGCGCCTTGCCGTCGATGGTCACCACGAAGCGCACGGCGCGTCCGTTGGCGGCCGGCCCCAGCACCAGGTGCAGGTCGCGGGCCTGGAAGCGATAGCGGATGCTGCCGTCGGCGCGTTCCACGGTGGCGAATTCCGGTCCGACCGTCCATGGGCCGGCCAGCCCCAACTGGTTCAGGCGCAGCTTGCCGTCCACGGCGTAGTTGCGCGGTGCGTCCGCACGGATGCCGCCCGGCGAAGCGAAGTTCGCCGCCTGGTTGTAGCCCACATAGGTCTCGCCGGAGCGGACGTTGCGCAAGTCGGGCGCGGCCTGCGCGCCCGTGGCATCGGGCACCACCACATCGCGCGACGCGGACGGCTGGCCGGCCTCGGCAAGCAGGGTCTGGATCACGCGCTCGGATTGGGCGTAGTCGCCTTCGCCGAACTGGTGGTGGCGGATAGTGCCGCGCGCATCGACAAAGTACGCCGCCGGCCAGTAGTTGTTGTGAAAGGCGCGCCAGATGGCGTAGTCGCTGTCCACGGCCACCGGAAAGCCGATCCGGAAATCGCCGATGGCGCGGCGCACGTTGTCCGGCTTCTTCTCGAAGGCGAACTCGGGCGTGTGCACGCCGATGACCTGCAGGCCCGGATACTTGTCAGCCCAGGCGCGCAGGTAGGGCAGCGTGCGGATGCAGTTGATGCACGAGTACGTCCAGAAATAGACCAGCGTGACCTTGCCTTGCAACTGCTGGCGCGCGATGGGCGCACCGTTCGGCGTGTTGAACCACTGGACCGCGCCATCGAGCGGCGGCAACTGGCCTTCGGCCGGAAGCCGGCCGCCGAAGCCGTAGCCGGTGTCGTTGGCGGCCAGCAGCATGCCCGCGCTGGCGCCCACGTTGCCTGCGGCAGCGGTCGTGGACGCATCTTCATGGCGCGCCAGCGGAGCCGGCGCCGATGCGCTGTGCAGCCGGTCGATCAATGCCTGTTCCAGCCGGGCCGGGCTGCCGATGGACAGCCGCGCCAGGAAGCCGGTATCGGCACCAATGGCGATGGCGGCCACGCCGCCCAGCACCCCCACGCCCAGGCCGCGACGCAGCCATTCGCCGGCGCCCATCGACCGCTTCATCGCCGCGAACAGGCGGCCGCCCAGCCCCAGCGCGGCGGCCAGCGACGTGGCCGCACCGGCCGCGTATGCCACCAGCAGCAGCGAGCTTTGCACGCTGGCGCCCTGCAGTGCGGCCGTGGTCAGCACGATGCCCAGGATGGGGCCGGCACAGGGTGCCCACAGCATGCCCGTGGCCACCCCGAGCAGCAGCGATGCCCACGGCGACGCGGCGCCGGCCGTGCCATCGCCGGCCAGCCGGTTGCCCAGCGCCACCACGGGCCGGGTCAGCGCGTCGGCCAGGCGGGGCACCAGCAGCGACACCCCGAACATCGCCAGCAGGACCAGCGCGGCATGGCGGCCGTATTCGTTGGCACGCACCGCCCAGGCGCCGCCCACCGATGCCAGCGTGGCCACCGCCGCAAAGGTCAGCGCCATGCCGGCCAGCATCGGCAGCCGCCCGCGCAGGAACGGCTGGCCGCTGCCGCTCAGCACGAACGGCAGCACGGGCAGGATGCACGGGCTCAGGATGGTCAGGGCACCACCCAGGTAGGCAAGGATCAGCAGCGTCATGGTCGGGTTCCTTTCGGCAAGGATGAGAGGCCAGCCATCTGGCATGCCCCAATGAGACGCCCGTGATCTACCGTAAATGTGTCGCCAACCGGCAAAGTTGTATGGCTTTGTGGGCCGGCTGCCGCCAGATACATTGCGATACACGCCGCGGCGCCCGCGCCCATACAATGCCGCCAACAGACTGATTGTTCACATTTTTCCTAAAAGTAGATTGCCCAGGGGTGAAGCTGATGGAATCGCATGTCGACCATGTCCTGATCGTCGATGACGACCGGGAGATCCGTGAGTTGGTGTCCACTTACCTGACCAAGAATGGCCTGCGGGTGACCATGGCGCCGGACGGCCGCCATATGCGGCAGTTCCTGGACGGCAACACGGTCGACCTGATCGTGCTGGACGTGATGCTGCCCGGTGACGATGGCCTGGTGCTGTGCCGCGAACTGCGCGCGGGCAAGCACAAGACCACGCCGATCCTGATGCTGACCGCCCGCGACGACGAGACCGACCGCATCATCGGCCTGGAAATGGGCGCCGACGACTACCTGACCAAGCCGTTCGCCGCGCGCGAACTGCTGGCGCGCATCAAGGCCGTGCTGCGCCGCACCCGGATGCTGCCGCCCAACCTGCAGATCACCGAGGCCGGGCAGATGCTGGCCTTCGGCGACTGGCAGCTGGACACCACCGCGCGCCACCTGATCGACAACGAAGGCACCATCGTCGCGCTGAGCGGGGCGGAGTACCGGCTGCTGCGCGTCTTCGTGGACCACCCGCAGCGCGTGCTGAACCGTGACCAGCTGCTGAACCTGACGCAGGGCCGCGAAGCAGACATGTTCGAGCGGTCGGTGGACCTGCTGGTCAGCCGCCTGCGCCAGCGCCTGAAGGACGACGCGCGCGAGCCGGCCTATATCAAGACGGTGCGCAGCGAGGGCTATGTGTTCTCGATGCCCGTGGAGATTACGGAGGCACGTCAGTGAGCACTCACCGCTGGCGCTGGCCCCATACCATGGGGTCGCGCCTGTTCCTGATCCTGCTGGCGGGCATGATCGTCGCGCACCTGATGTCGTTTGCCGTGCTGTTTTCGGAGCGGTACATGTCGGCGCGGCAGGTCATGCTGGGCACGCTGGAGACCGACGTGGCGACGTCGGTGGCGATCCTGGACCGGATTCCCGCCGCCGAGCGCCCGCAGTGGCTGCCGCGCGTGAACCGTGGCAACTACCAGTACATCCTGGGGCCAGGATCGCCGGGGGTGCCGGAGATGACCGCGCGCGGGCGCGACATCGCCGAGCGGATCATGGAAGCCACCGGCACGCACTACCCGGTCACGGTGGAGTCGATTCCGGGGGACGGCAAGCAGCTGCAGGCGCATCTGACGCTGAGCGACGGCAGCCCGCTGACCATCGACGTGCATCCGCGCATGACGCCCATCGCCCAGTGGCTGCCCTATGTGCTGGTGCTGCAGTTGCTGCTGCTGATCCTGTGCTGCTGGTTCGCCGTGCGCCTGTCGATCCGCCCGCTGGTGGCGCTGGCCGATGCCGCCGACGCGCTCAACCCGAATACCCGGTCGCAGCCGCTGGACGAGCACGGGCCCACGGAACTGGCGCAGGCGGCGCGGGCCTTCAATGCCATGCGCGACCGCATCGCGCAATTTGTCGAGGAGCGCGTGCAGATCCTGGCCGCCATCTCGCATGACCTGCAGACCCCCATCACGCGGATGAAGCTGCGTGCGGAGCTGGCCGAGGATTCGGAGGAAAAGCGCAAGCTGGTCAACGACCTGGCGGAAATCCAGACGCTGGTGCGCGAAGGGCTGGCGTACGCGCGCAGTTCGGGCGGCGACGGCGAGGAGGCGTCGAAGATCGACCTGGGGTCGTTTGTCGAAAGCCTGGTCTACGACTACCAGGACACCGGCAAGGACGTGTCGATCGGCGAGAACGCCGGCGGCGCCATCGTGACGCGCCGCAACGCGCTGCGGCGCGTGCTGACCAACCTGATCGACAACGCCATCAAATATGGCGGCGGGGCGGCCGAAGTGGGCGTCCACCGCGAACGTGACGCCGTGATCATATCGATCATGGACCGGGGCCCCGGCATCCCCGAAGACAAGCTCGAAGCCGTCTTGCAGCCGTTTGTCCGCCTGGAGGGCTCGCGCAACCGCGAAACCGGCGGCACCGGCCTGGGCCTGGCCATCGCGCACCAGCTGGCGGCGGCCATCGGCGGCTCGCTGACATTGCGCAACCGCGAAGGCGGCGGCCTGGCTGCCGAAATCCGGCTGGGCTGAGACTGTTTTGCGATAGGTTCCAGCGATTCAGGGTTTGCTGCCCTCTCCCGTCGGCGGAGACGGGTCCAGGGAGAGGGCGAGCGACGCAAATCGCACCCGGCAGGCCAGCAGCGCCTTGCCGCCCTCTCCGTCCAACCTCTCTCTTTCTCTTTCTCTCTCTCTCTCTCCCTCCCGGGAGAGGGGCGTGCCGCAAGGCGCACCTCCGCGGTTCTTCCCCTCCCCGTAGTGCTCGCTTCCCCGCAGGCTGCCTTCCTTTTTGTACGGCTTTGTATCAGGCCGCCGCGACGATACGTGCCCTGACACAACGGCCGCCAATTCGCTACGGGCGCGATACGTGGGCCGCCTTAAATACGGTCCATGGCAGCGCGACGCACAAATAACAAAGCGCAAACGCTGCCACGGCATCCACCGAATCGACCGCATCCCACTGAAAAGGAAACCATCATGTCCAAGAACCTCACCAAGCGCCTTGTTCTCGCCGTTGCCCTGGTCGCCGCCGCTGTTGGCGCACAGGCATCCGTTGTCGGGGCCCGCGATGTGTACACCGACGGCGCCCGTGCCGTACAGGGTGCACGCGACGTGTTCAGCGAAGGCGCCCGCTCGGCCACCGACGCCCGCGACCCGTACACCGAAGGTGCCCGCTCGGTGCAGGAACCGCGCGGCCCGTACACCGACGGCGCGCGCACGGTAGCCAGCCTGTCGTTCCGCTCGGCCGATCCGTTCAGCGACGGCGCCCGTTCGGTACAGGACCCGCGCAGCCCGTACTACGACGGTGCCCACTCGGTGCAGGAACCGCGCAGCCCCTACTACGACGGCGCCCATACGGTAGCCGGCCTGGATCGCACCGGCGTGTCGGCCCCGCCGGCCCGCTCGGCAGACCCGTACCTGGACGGCGCCCGCACGCTCGACCCGTACTACGAAGGCGCCCGCACGGTGGCCGGCATGGACCGCACCGGCGTGTCGGCCGATCCGGCGCGCAGCGTCGATCCGTACCTGGATGGCGCCTACGCCTGAGCCCGGCCCACGCGCCGCGCCGCCATCGAATCCGCTTCACCAACCAACCACTGAATACAACAAGGAATTCACCATGACCCGCATCGAAAACGTCCTGTACACCGGCAAGGTCCACATCACGTCCGGCGGCCGCAACGGCTCGGCCCGCAGCGACGACGGCAAACTCGACATCGACCTGTCGTCGCCGGGCAGCAAGGGCAACGGCACCAACCCCGAGCAGCTGCTGGCCGCCGGCTGGTCTGCCTGCTTCATCGGCGCCATCGGCCTGGCCGCCGGCAAGCAGCAGATCAAGCTGCCGGAAGACCTGTCGGTCGATGCCGAAGTCGACCTTGGCACGGCCGGTGCGGAGTACCTGCTGCAGGCCCGGCTACGCGTGCATATCCCCGGCATCGAGCGCGAGGTGGCGCAGGCGCTGGTGGACACCGCCCACCGCACCTGCCCGTACTCGAAGGCCCTGCACGGCAACATCCATATCGAAACCGAACTGGTCTGACCAGTGCCCCATCGCGCCATCGCCCCGACGTCCGCCCTGCGGACACGGGGCGAGCATCTCCGGATAGAGGCCCCTGAATCATGCGTAACGTACTCCGCGCCATGCTCGGCGCCATCGGCCTCGCGGCCATCTATACCTTCGGCACCGGCGCCATCGCCGAAAGTCCAAAGGTGGGCGACCAGGGCGCCGCCCCCGAATTCGTGGGCATCAACAACTGGCTGAATTCCGAGCCACTCACGATGCAGCAACTGCGCGGCAAGGTGGTGCTGGTCGATTTCTGGACGTACGCCTGCGGCAACTGCGTGAACACGCTGCCGTATGTGAAACAGTGGTACGACAAGTACAAGGACCAGGGGCTAGTGGTGGTCGGCGTGCACACGCCGGAATTCCCGTTCGAGAAACCGACCGCGAACGTGCAGGCGGCGCTGAAGCGGTACGACATCCGCTACCCGGTGGCGCAGGACAACATGTACGGCACGTGGTCGGCCTATCGCAACCAGTACTGGCCCGCGCTGTACCTGATCGACGCCAATGGCCGCATCGTCTACCAGCACTACGGCGAAGGCCGCTACCAGGAAACCGAGGCGGCCATCCAGAAACTCCTGGCGGAACGCAAGGCGGCACAGCCTGGGTGAGTGGGTGTCGCCGTGAAGGGATCAGCGTCCGAGCCTGTCTCGGAACCGGAAAGGGCCTTGCTTCGCAGGGCCCTTTTCACTTGCGCGTAAATCGCAATCCGACGAATTCTGCGTGCGGTTGCTTCGGATTAGATCACTGCGAAATCGGTAGCTTTCGCGGCAGGAAGTCGGTGTAGCGTGCGTCGCACAGCAAACAGTGTGTGACGCGAACCGATGATCGATAAACTCTTGCTTGGGTCTGCGGACGGTCAACCGGCATCGATCCCAGGCCGCCAACCCTACCGCCTCGAAGTCCCCGCCGCCCCCACCGCCATCGCGTTGTCGGTGGTCTCGTTCAAGGCCGTCGAGACCCTCGGCAAGCCTTACGAGGTCACCGTCCAGCTGACCCATCCGCTGGAACTGGACCGTGCCGACTACCTGAATCGTCCCGCCACCTTCGTCATCGACCCCGGCGATGGCAGCGAGCCGCGCCGCTTTGCGGGATGGATTCCGGCGTTCGCGAAGACCCGCCAGACGCGGGACTTCCACGGCTACGAGATGGTGGTGGAGCCGCTGGTGACGCGCCTGCGGCTGACGCCGCGCAGCCGTGTCTATCAGCACAAGACCGCACCGCAGATCATCGAGGCGATCCTGCGCAGCCACGACCTTGAAGGCCATCAATTCGCATTTCGGCTACGGCGCGAGTATCCCGAGCACAAGTTCCGCCTGCAGTACCAGATGTCCGATTGGGACTACGTCCGCCTGCTGATGGAGCAGGAAGGCATGTACTGCTACTTCGCGCCGGGGAAATTTGGCGAAATTGTGGTGTTCGGGGACGACATCGACCACTACATCTATCAGCCGGAACTGCGGGTGCCCTATCGCGAGACGGCCGGGCTGGAGTCGGGCACCGAAGCGGTCTTTGCCATTCGTACCAATACGAAAACCGTCGCCAGATCGGTCCTGGCATCGGACTACAACCCCGCGCACGCCTACGAGCGGCTCAAGGCCGACACCAACATTGCATACAAGGATCGGACGACTTATGGCGAGCCATACGTCCACGGCACCCATCATCTGGATATGGCTGGCGCGAAGTGGGAGGCGCTGCTGCGCCACGAGGCGGCCATCGCCGGGCAGGTCGTCTATCAGGGTGAAAGCAACGTGCTGGCGTTGCGCCCGGCGCGCATCCTGCGCATGGATACGACGCTGCCCGATGCGCCGAACGGCCAGGTCATTACCGAAGTCATCCACACGGGCGCCCGCGATCAGGCTTATCGGAATACCTATCAGGCGATTCCGTCGGACCGACGCTTCCGTCTGCCGGCCGACGACACCAAATGGCCGCGCATCGCCGGCACGCTGAGCGGTCGCGTCACCTCGCCCGGCCAATACAAATATGCCTACCTGACGCAGGACGGGCACTACACCGTCCGCTTCGACCTCGACTTCGATGAATGGCCGAATGGCCAGGAAAGCGTACCGCTGCGGCTGGCCAAGCCGTTCGCCGGCGCGGTGCAGACCGGCTTCCACTTCCCGCTGCTCGAAGGCACCGAGGTCGCCATCGCCTTCCACGACGGCAACCCGAACCGGCCTTATATCGCCCACGCGCTGCACAACAGCCACAAGCCAGACCTGATCATCGGCCGGGACGGCTGGCAATCGCGCAACGTCATCCGGACGCAGCGCAACAACAAGCTGCGCTTCGAGGACTGGGAGGGGCATGAGGGGATCAAGCTGTCGACCGAGTACGGCGGCAAGTCGCAACTGAATCTCGGGTATCTGGTGGACCGCCAGATGAAGGAGCGGGGGCAGGGGTTCGAGTTGCGGACATCGCACTGGGGCGCGGTGCGGGCGGGCAAGGGGCTGTTTTTGTCGGCGGATGATCAGCCTGGGGTCGGTGGGGCGCAACTGGACATGCAACCTGCCTTGCGGCTGCTGACGATCGCACAGCAGCAAACGGAAGCGCTGGCCGAATCCGCCAGAGCGGCACAGGCACTCGTCGCTGATTGCGCGCGGCAGAAGGCGCTGCTTGGCGACACCCTCGACCAGCTGAAGGCAGCCGGCCTGCTTGCCAGTGCACCGGCGGGCATGGCGTTGGTCTCGGGCAAGGACCTGCAATTGACCGCCAACAATAACCTGATTGCTACTGCGGGGGGAAACGCAGATATCAGCGTGCTCAGGCAGTTCATGGTGGCCGCCGGGAACGGCATATCGCTGTTCGCGGAACGCCTTGGAATGAGGCTGTTCGCCAGCAGGGGCAAGGTCGAGATCCAGGCTCAGTCCGACGAGATGCATCTGAGCGCGCTAAAGGACCTGAAGATCGCCAGTGTCGATGGCAAGCTGATTCTCTCCGCAGACAAAGAGGTGTTAATCGGCGCAGGCGGTTCGTACATTCGCATCACGCCGGAGCGGATCGAGAACGGCACGACTGGCGACATCGTCGAGAAGTGCGCCGCGTGGGACAAAGCCGGCCCTGCTTCCGTGCCACTTGAGGCCCAGCTCCCGACCGGACTACCCCCGACAAAGTTGTGGCTGGGCGCAGTCGCGTCGGCCATCAGTCGGCACAACCTTCCTGTGGGCATGCCATACACCGTGCTCGCCGACGGCGCTCCAGTGGGGAGCGGCGTCATGGATGATGATGCGCTGATCTCTATCGACCATCGGCCAGAGGTGCAGTCGTACGTGATCGCCTTGGCAAATGGCAGTACCTACGCCGTGCCCGTCGCGGAAGTCTATCGGGGCGACATGGCGAACGGAGAACTAGCCAATCAGGGCTTCCAGCTGCATGAGCGCGCTGTCGACGACGATGCGGATACGGAAGACCGCGCACAGCATCGTGCCATATGCCACACCCTTACCGACAAGGAGCCGCCAGCATGAGTCGGAATCCCATCACGACGCCGATTGCGCTGTCGTGCACGCGCACTGCCACGATCGCCATGAAGTGGTTTGTGGAACGTTCGGAATATGACCCGGCGCAATGCACGTTCAAGCCGCTTGTGAACGGCGAAGAGGCGTTCGGCGAGGTATACGACGCCATCCTGGCCGCACGGCGCTCGGTGGACATCATCCGCTGGGGCTTCCAGCCCTCGATGTACTTCAAGCGCGGCCATGCGGATGTCATGACCATCGGCGAGCTGCTGGTGCACAAGGGCGCGCAAGGCGTGAAGGTTCGTCTGCTTTGCTGGCAGGACGACCTTGCCGCGGCCCCCTGGAGCGAAAACAACGCACCGGGCAACAACCTGGCAACGCACGTCAAGCCGCACTTGCCTGACTGGATGTTGTCGGGCTTTGCGCAACGCGACTACCAGAGCAAATTCCAGCGCGAGTTCGACGTTGCGTGGTATGGGCGCGCCAATGGAAACAACGTGACGCGAGGGGGCGGTCTGGACGAGGATGTGGCGCGCCAGGTGCTGCACCAGATGGCCCGCGCAGCGGGCACGACGTTTCCCGGCATCGAATTCGCGACCCGCGGCTTTTCGCTTTGGGACCGTGCTGAGATCGCCTACCGGACCTTGCTGCAGGGCGATTACAAGGAGAGCGACGGGCGTACCAAAGCGAAGAACGCGGCCGTCATGACCGCCATTCCCACGCATCATCAGAAGATGGTGATGATCGACTATGAGGAGCCCGAGCATGCCGTGGGCTTCGTCATGGGCCACAACATGCTCGATACCTACTGGGACCGGGACGACCACAGCTTCCATCGACAGCACCCGAGACTGGGCCGGAACGGTCTGCACCCCCGGCAGGACATTTCTGCCCGCGTCGCAGGCCCGGTGCTGAAATACCTCAACAAGAACTTTTGCGAAGCGTGGGATGGCGCGACGGGCCAGCGGCTGACGGAGGCGAGGCAGCCCGTTGCCAGGCGCCTCACCTTGCGGCGCGACGGCAACACGCCGGTGGTGGGGCAGCTGTTGCGGACCAATCCCCAGGGAAACCGGTTCGATATCGAGTCCCTGTACCTGCAGGCGGTGAACAACGTCACGCGATTCATCTATATCGAGAACCAGTATTTCCGGCTGCCGATGCTTGCCGAGATGATCAAGCAGGCGGTGGCGGCCCAACTGCGCGGCGGCCGCGACCTGAAGAAGCATGGCCCCATCTACCTGTTCGTGGTGACCAATTCGAGCGACGAAGGGATGGGTCCGGGGGCACTGAAGACATACCGGATGCTGGAGGCGCTGGGCAAGGCCGACGCGATGCCGGCCGTGGCGAAGCTGGAACGCGAGGACGCGCGCCAGGCCGATCTGCGCCGCCAGCACAAGGAGGCAGGCGCGCAAGCCAGGGCCGCTAAACAGGATATGGACGAGGCGAATGACCTGGCGCATATCGACAAGGCATTCGCCATCAAGAGGCTGCACGAGGCGCGGGAACGCTTTGGCAAGGCGCGCCAGAAACAGGCCGATCTGGAAGCGGAAATGGCCAAGCCCGCCGAGGAAGTTGGACCGCCACCCGAAATCGAAGGACTCAAGGTGCATGTCTGCACGCTGGTGGCACCCGATTCTCCGCCCGGTAAATGGGATTACGTGTACGTGCATTCCAAACTGATGATCGTCGACGACGTATTCATGACGCTGGGCTCCGCCAATATCAATACCCGCAGCATGATCGGCGATAGCGAATTGAATATCTGCCACGAACATGCTGGGGTGACCACGCCATTACGCAGACGGTTATGGGCGATTCATACGAAAGGGATGGGGGCGCAAGAGGATGTGGGGAAGGCGTTTAAAGATTGGGCGCACATCCTCGAAGAGAATACGTTACGGCAGGAAGACGGTGAAGCAAGTCCGTACGCCTCGCTCATCGCATTCTTTCGAGATTCGCCGAAGCGCACAAACCTGGATTGATCGATGAAAGTCGCACGCGCCATTTTGCCTCTTATTTTCTTGTCCGCATGTTCCAGCAAGGATCCCGCCATGTCGTCATTGCCAAACTTGGAGTCCGTTCGCGTCAATCTGTCGTTCACCTGTTCGCAAGAGGAAACGATGTTGCCTGCACTGGACGCCGATGCTGACGCGCTCTTTCTTTATGCCCGCCATCTGCAGAAGCTGGAAGGCCCAAAGGATTACGATGAGATGGCACGGTATTACCGCATTGCTGCCGCTCACGGACACTACAAGGCCAACCGGAATCTACAGAACCTTTTGTTTTATGGGCAGGCATCGTCGCCAGGCCGATCGAAGGAGGTCATCGAGCTAGCTGGACGTTTGATAGATGAGGGAGTGCCAGGCGGCTATTACGACATTGGCCATTATTTGCAAATCGGCTATGGCCTGAAACAAGATGCCGAGATGTCGTTGAAGTTCTTTAGAAAAGCTGCAGATTTTGGAAGTCCGGACGCACAATACTACGTTGCCCGGCTGCTAGCCCCTCGTAATATGGCACCGGATGTGGCCTTTCAAATGCTTACGTGTGCAGTAGCACAAGGTCACGGTAAAGCGGCGGCAAAGCTGGGTTTGCGTCTGAGGAGAATGCATCGTTATGCGGATGCGGTCGACATTTTCCAGAATGGCGTCAGTGCGGGCAACTCACTCTCGGCGCTAATGCTGGAACGTGGGTTTAGCGTACAGCCTTCTTCTGATGGATTGAACAATCTCTCTCTTCCAGCAGACTCCGAGCGTTCTCTCCGATACGAGCAGATCGGGAATTTTCTTGATCGTTACGAACACCTCAACCCCAAAGTCCCCGACATCGACCTGATCGTCCCGTTGCCGCCGGCCAAGCTGCCGCCGTGGGACGGCACATTCCAGTGGGTACGGGAGCATGACGCTGCAGTGCCGCCCGAGAAGCCGTCCGAGGAACTGGTCAATCGTCTGAGCCAGGCAAGGAATCTCGATCCGGCCACTGGTTTGCCGCTGCCGCCGCCACCGAAACTGCCGTTGGGGACCCGCGCCAAAACCGGTCAGCCTTGTCCGGAAAGCGGTATCTGGTGCGTGCCGGAGGCTGCAACGGTATTTGCCGGGGCAACTCGGCATTTCCGCAAGGGTGACGTCCTGCCGGAATTCGAGATGCCCAAGCCTCGCCGGCTGTCATGGCTGGACGACCTGCTGGGAGAGCGGGTTGTGTACTGGAACGTGTCGTGGAAGCTGATTTCGTACGACGAGAAGGGTTGAATCATGTTGATATCGAATCGCGGTCTGCAACCCGTTGTCAGTCTGGTTCTTCTCGCGGGCTTGCTGGGCGCCTGCTCGAGCCAGACCATCGAATATCCGCCGTTGCCAGATGTCAGTGCCGTCCGGACGGATCGCGCCTTCACATGCGCACACGAGGCCAATGTCCTGCCGCCACTGGACGGCGGTGCTGAGGCGCTATTTCGCTACGCCCGATACTTGCAAAAGAAGCAGGGGCCGAAAGATTATGAGCAGATGGCGGTCTACTATCGTATCGCGGCAGCGCATGGCCACTACAAGGCAAACCGGAATCTGCAGAATTTGCTGGCTTACGGTCAGGCATATTCACCGTTTCGGTCCAGGGAGGTGATCGATCTTGCCAATCAATTAATTGAACTCGGAGTGCCTGGCGGATACTACGATATCGGTCACTATCTGGAAATCGGTTATGGGTTGAAGCAGGACAGGGAGATGGCGCTGCGCTTCTTTCGAAAAGCGGCGGATTTAGGCAGCCCTGACGCCCAGTTGTATGTTGGAGAGCTGCTCGCGCCTTGGGACAAAGCCCCTGAAGTTGCCACGCAGATGTGGCAGTGCGCCTCAGACCAGGGCTTCGCCAAAGCTTCGCGGAGGCTTGGGGTGCGCCTGCAAACCAAAGGGGCATACAACTCGGCGTTGGGCGCCTTCCAGCAAGGTGTCATGGCCGGGGACTCGCAGTCTGCGCTCGCATTGGAGCACGGATTTGAAGGGCCACCACAGACTGACAGACTCTATTACCTTTCATTGAATGCGGATCCGGAGCGTTCTCTCCGATACGAGCAGATCGGAAAATTCCTACGAAACTACGAACACCTCAACCCCAAAATCCCCGACATCGACCTGATCGTCCCGTTGCCGCCGGCCAAGCTGCCGCCGTGGGACGGCACATTCCAGTGGGTAAGGGAGCATGACGCTGCAGTGCCGCCCGAGAAGCCGTCCGAGGAACTGGTCAATCGTCTGAGCCAGGCAAGGAATCTCGATCCGGCCACTGGTTTGCCGCTGCCGCCGCCACCGAAACTGCCGTTGGGGACCCGCGCCAAAACCGGTCAGCCTTGTCCGGAAAGCGGTATCTGGTGCGTGCCGGAGGCTGCAACGGTATTTGCCGGGGCAACTCGGCATTTCCGCAAGGGTGACGTCCTGCCGGAATTCGAGATGCCCAAGCCTCGCCGGCTGTCATGGCTGGACGACCTGCTGGGGGAGCGGGTCACGTACTGGAACGTGTCGTGGAAGCTGATTTCGTACGACGAGAAGGGTTGAATCATGTCGATATCGAATCGCTGTCTGCGACCCGTCGTCAGTCTGGTTCTTCTCGCGGGCTTGCTGGGCGCCTGCTCGAGCCAGACCACCGAATATCCGCCGTTGCCAGATGTCAGTGTCGTCCGGACGGATCTCGCCTTCACATGCGCACACGAGGCCAATGTCCTGCCGCCGCTGGACGGCGGTGCTGAGGCGCTATTTCACTACGCCCGATACTTGCAAAAGAAGCAGGGGCCAAAAGATTATGAGCAGATGGCGGTCTACTATCGTATCGCGGCAGCGCATGGCCACTACAAGGCAAACCGAAATCTACAGAACCTTTTGGTTTATGGGCAGGCATCATCGCCAAGCCGATCGAAGGAAGTCATCGAGCTTGCCGGACGTTTGATAGATGAGGGAGTGCCGGGCGGCTATTACGACATTGGTCATTATTTGCAAATCGGTTATGGCCTGAAACAAGATGCCGAGATGTCGTTGAAGTTCTTTAGAAAAGCTGCGGATTTTGGAAGTCCGGACGCACAATACTACGTTGCCCGGCTGCTCGCCTCTCGTAATATGGCACCGGATGTGGCCTTTCAAATGCTTACGTGTGCAGTAGCACAAGGTCACGGTAAAGCGGCGGCAAAGCTGGGTTTGCGTCTGAGGAGAATGCATCGTTATGCGGATGCGGTCGACATTTTCCAGAATGGCGTCAGCGCGGGCAACTCACTCTCGGCGCTAATGCTGGAACGTGGGTTTAGCATACAGCCTTCTTCTGATGGATTGAACAATCTCTCTCTTCCAGCAGACTCCGAGCGTTCTCTCCGATACGAGCAGATCGGAAAATTCCTACGAAACTTCTTGCGTGGCGCCATGATGGGCGGCTGGCGCACGGCAGCGCGGCACGGAAACCGGCGCCGGCGTCATCAGCGGGATCCGGCCGCGCGTCTCGGAACACCTCGGGATTCGGACGCGCATCAGACCGCGCTGCGTTATGAGAGCCTGGAGGGCGCAATGCGCGACAAGGTACGCCGTCGCCTGCCTCGATTGCTGGTGACCGGTGACACCGTGGCAATCGGCCGGCTTTTGCCAGGGTTGCTCGAGCAGGGTTGGATCGAGACATTTCATGCATTGCTGCTATCGGACATGACTCGGGAGCGTCAGGGCGACGGCGAGTGGCTTCGACGCGTCCGTGGCCTGCGCAAGGCCAGGCCGATCGATGGCCTCGTGGTCGTCGTCCAGGCGGAAACGGAAATCGTACCAACGGGCGGGCATGCGTCATCGACAGCAATCCGCCTGGGCCAGATCGCGGAGGCCTTGCGCTGGTCTGCGCCTGTCTTCGTGCTGGAAGCTGGCGGGTCGGATGCCGCAACGGATAAAGACGCGGTGCTGGTGGGCTGCCAACTGACTGACCCTACGAATACCGAGCGCACCGCGGCATTGCTGAGGGATATTCGGGATCGGCTGGCCAAGACGGGCGTGGATGACCTGGTGCGCGATGCGGGCCAGAGCTATCTGGCGGCCCTGTCAAAGCGCCTGGACGTGCGGGGCGCCGAGATCGCCGAGTGGGTCGGCAATCTGTCGATGCGTGATCTACGGCATCGCGTGGCAGGCATCTTGTTCGTCCCGTGGCCTCGCACCTGCGCCGATAGCAGCCAAATGCCAGGGGCGGCTGAACATCCGGTCTGGCGCCTTGCGGCAACGCTCGCCCGGTGTCAGCCAGGTCGACGGGTCGGCTTCAGTCCGCTGACAGCCATGTCATTTGCCGGGATCGCGGTGATCGCCTTCTGGAGTATCGGCATGATGGTTACCGGCGCGCAGACATCGCTAAGTCTCAAACAGGCCCGAAGAACGGTTGAGGACATGCGAACTGCCAACCATGCGGAGGGCCGTCTGCACGCGCTTCTTGCCGTCCAGCAGAGGATCGCGTATTTCGAGCGCCGCGCGCTGCATCCTGCTGTCTGGCTCCGGAGTTTCGGCCTCAATCGTGACGCTGAAATCCTGGCTGCATTGTGGACCCCATACATCCTGGCGGCACAGCCGCAGCTTGCTGCCCCGGTGCAGCAAGCCATGGAGGCCACGTTAGCCGACCTCTCCCAATTGCCTACCCATGATCTGAACGAGCAGACCCTGAGTTGGGCGATGAGCGGCCGCGACACCCTCAAGGCTTATCTGATGCTTGCGCGCCCGTCCCGGACGGAGGCAGACTTCCTCGCCGCGCAGATGGCTGCCCACTGGTCGACAAGCGCGCGCCTTTCGCCCGGGGAAAAGAAAGATCTTGCTGAGCGCCTGTTCAGTTTCCATGCGCGGCAACTGGAAAGCCATGAAGAGTGGAAAATCCCCGAGCGCGCGGATCTTGTCGCCGGTTCGCGCAACACTCTGCTTGCGCTGATTGGCCAGCGCAACGCGCGCGAGACCCTCTACCGGGGCATTGTGGAGGGCGTCGGCAACAAATTCCCAGATCTCACCCTGCCATTGCTGACAGCGGGCGCCGACGTCCGAGGCCTGTTGCGCGCTTCGGCATCGGTGCCGGGTGTTTTCACACGCCAGGCTTACGAAGGTTATGTTGCGGACGCTATCGAAGCCGCAGCCAAGCGGCGGGATGTTGCTGCGGACTGGGTGCTTTCCGAAGCGCCAGCACATGGCCTTGCCGACGCAGGGGCGGCACAGGCCAAAGATTCCGTTGATGCCATGCGGGCAGCCTTGACTGAACAATATTTCGCGGATTATGCCGAACACTGGCAGGCATTCATGAATACGTTGCAGTGGATATCCGCGCCGACCTTGCCGGCAGCTGTCGATCAACTCAAGCAGCTGACCGATGCACGGCAGTCGCCGGTGATCGCGCTGATGAAGTCGCTGGCCTACCAGGGCGGTGCAGGCCAGCAAAAGACTTCATTTGCAGACGCACTGGTGGACAAGGCCAAAGGCATTGTTGGCGAGAAAGGGGGGCGAGCCGAATCGCCAGGACCTGCGGCGGCTGGGCCACTGGCAGCCGCGTTCGGGCCGGTCTTGCGTCTCGGTGGCCATGCCGAGCAGACCAGTGCTGCTGGCGGTGGGGATCTCAGCCTGCAGCGGCTACTCGACCGCGCGACAGCGTTGCGGCTTCGGTTGCAACAAATCACACAAGGTAGCGATGGTCATGCGCAGGCTCAGCAGTTGGCCCAGGGAATGTTCCAGGGACGCGGATCGGAATTGGCCGACGCGCAGGCTTATGCCCATTTGATGGCGGCGAGTTTGGGGAAGGAATGGGCCGGGATGGGGGATACCTTGTTCGTCAGGCCAATCGTTCAGGCCACGCAGGCCGTGCTGGAGCCAGCGCAACGCAGTCTCAATGCAGCCTGGCGGGATCACATCGTCACGGATTGGAACAAATCGTTCGCAGGCCGCTATCCGTTTGCGGATACACGAAATGACGCATCGCTGCCCGAACTGGCGCGCTTTCTGCGGGCCCGGACAGGGCTGATCCAGGCGTTTCTCGGCGGCCAGCTCGCCGGCGTGCTGGAGCTGCGAGGTAACGAATGGGTGCCCGCCGCTGGGCACGACCTGGCGTTTGATCCGGCCTTTCTCAGGGGAATCAATGCATTGCAGCGTGTGGGAGCGCGCTTGCTGGTGCAGGGAGACCCTGAATACCGCTTTGAACTGAAACCGATCCCCACGCCGGGACTCACCGACATTGTGCTGACGGTAGATGGCCAGCGAGTCCACTATTTCAATCAGCGCGAGACATGGCATACATTGCGCTGGCCAGCCGATGACCTGCAACAGCCCGGTACGCGACTGCAATGGCAGACTGAGTATGCCGGTACAAACAAGAACTACGAATTCGCTGGACGCTGGGGGCTGATCAGAATGCTGGAGCGCGCAAGCGTCGAGCCTATCAACAGCGCTATTGTCGAACTGACCTGGCAGGGCAAGTCCGACACTGGCACGCAGGCGTCTGCCCAATCGCCGGAGCACTCGACGATTGCCGACGGCAATAGCTTGAATCAACCCGCGGGGATGGCTTATGCGCCACAGTACGTACGCCACCCTATCCGGTTCCAGATGCGCACAGAAGCTGGCCAGGGCCCGCTCGAACTGCTGTCACTGCGTGGGTTCGTGCTGCCGGAAAGGATCTTTGCCGTGCGCTAGAGACCCGACGCCTCGAACCGGATGCGAGGCCTCCGCGCTTCGCCTTATGCGCCTCCATCCATCAACACAATCGTCAACAACACCGACGCATCCGTCACGACCTTTACGTCGTGCCGGACGTTGCCTGCCAGGTAGATCAGGTGGCCCGCTATTAGGCTTATGCCGCCGCCCTCTTCACGCTGGCGGACGGTATCCGCATCTCAAGCCTGGACGGTCATCCGGACGGCGGTGGCGACTTATGAGACGACAAAATCCGATGATCAAGTTGAATATGATTTTCATCCTCATTTCCATGCTATGTGAGTTGCTTTTCGGAAGCATCGCTATGGCGGAAATTTCGCATGAAAGCTCCGCGAATAATAATGATTCAAACGTGCGTGTCATTGGTCCATGTCGATTCCGCATGGCAGATTTGTTCGGGCGGAGACTTGCGACCTACAACGATAAAGAAGGGATTTATTTCCTTCCAAGGGTGGGTCCGCAGAGGTTTAGATCGGGAGGTTTCGGGTTGTTCTGTAAGGAGGCGACCGACGAAAAAATCGCTATTTCTCTGGATGGAAAACTGATCGACGGTCGTTGGTGGAGGTGCAGTTCATACCCCTGTACGGAAATGGAACCCTATGAAAAGAAGGCGAATGCGAAGACGGTGCCTCTGAAAGGTCGCAACTGGCAGGGTATCGCTTATACAGCGGACGACACGACAGGAGACGAGCGGAAGCGAGCGCGCAGGTTCCGCTTTTGTTTGGTCCATGAGAAAAATGCCTTGTGTGGGTACATTCCGGTCCAATGGTTGTCAAATCCAAAAGGCAGAGACGATCTGCCGCGAATCAAGGCGATTTTGGAATCCGTGGAATTCGTAGATCCTGTCGATTTGCCGACGACAAGTATCGATGGCCCGCCGGCGGTGGTAACGGAAGGCAGATAAGGCCCGCGGAGCCATTCGCGAATACCAGGCCTCGGCGAAGTCGCTATGCGCCCCCCTCCATCAACACAATCGTCAACAACACCGACGCATCGGTCACGGCCTTTAGGTCGTGCCGGACGTTGCCGGCCAGGTAGATCAGGTCGCCCGGTTTCAGGCGTTGCGAGCCGTGGTCCAGCGCGACTTCGACTTCTCCCTCGATGCACTGGATGGTCAGCGGGCCGGCCACGGCGTGTGGGGGCAACTGTTTGCCTGCCAGCATTACCAGGCGGGCCACTTCCATGTGCGGGGCTTTGAATAGCGCGGTGGTCGGGGTGTTCTTGAGGTTGGCGCCCAGCGGTAGCACGCTGGCGGTCTGGCCGGAAGACAGGTGGGGGATCGACATGGCTTCGCTCGCTGACTGGGGATTGGATGGTGCTACAGCCGCGCTTTCCTGCGCACGGCAGGTTTCAGTCTATGGCCAAATCGCGTGCCGGGCACAGGACGGCAGGGCGCGAATGTGGCGCAGGCAGCGTAAGTCGCCCCGGGGTGGCTTGACGGCGGGCGAGGCACTTCGGCGAAGGGCGGTCTGACGGGCCGCGTCGCGCCGGAGTTGAGCCGTCGGACGCGCCCCGCCAGTGATACCCCGCTACCGCTGCTCAGGCCAGCGCGCCGTCGGTGTAGACGTCAATCGTCCGCGAGGGCTCGGCCGATACGCCGCTGCGGTCCAGGCCGGCCAGCGCGCCGTCCGTGTAGACGTCAATCGTCCGCGAGGGCTCGGCCGATACGCCCCGGATGTCCATCCCTGACAGGGAACGGTCGTTGTCGATTTCGCGCGTGGTTGGGGCCACGACACGTGCGCCTTCGCTGAACGTGTCAAATCGGCCGGCTCGCGCGCCGTCGGTGAAGACATCGCGCGCATCCATGCGGAAGCTGTAGCCGTACCTGTCGCCAGCATGGGTGCTGTCGTGCGGGCCCGAGGCCTGGGCGCCGCCTGCCGCCAGACCGAGCGCCAGGGCAGTGGTGGAGAGAAGGGATAGGGTGAATCTGCGTGACATGACAAAACTCCAAAGGCAGGTGAAACACAACGGAACGCTGCGAGGCGTTCCTCTGCTATTACGCAGTTCCCGTACCAGCGGATGCGAGGGGCCGAATGTGGCGGGGCTGCCGCGCCAGGGCTGAAAATCGCCATCGAACGTTGGCCGCGCGCCAACACCGCGCCCGGCCGCTGGCGGCCGTCAGCAAACAGTCCGTTGCGGGGTCAGGTCGTGCGGTGTCTGGGCGGCGGCTGTGAATCAGGGCGCGTTTGGCGCGCGGTCTGCGGTGACCGGCGGGTTGGCCGCGAACCGCGCGCAATGCGTCGAGAAGAACGTCCGCACGTTGCGAACGTTGCTGGCGCCCCGGAACAGGCGCCGCGCGAAGGCGTCGTAGGCGGCCATGTCGCGCAATGCCACCATCACCACGAAATCCGGCCCCGGCGAGACGCGGTAGCACTGGGTCACCGCGGGCTCCGCGCAGACCTGGCTTTCGAACGCCGCGTAGTCTTCGGCCGTCTGCCGGTCGAGTGTCACTTCGATGATGGCCGTCAGCGCGTGGCCGACCTTTTCGGCGTCCAGCACGGCGATCTCGCGCGCGATCACGCCGGTCTCGCGCAAGCGACGTACGCGCCGCATGGTGGTAGGCGCAGACGCGTAGACGCGCGCCGCCAGTTCGACATTGGTCAGCGAGGCATCGGCTTGCATGACCTGCAGGATGCGCAGGTCGAGGTCATCGAGAGGGATGGACGTCATGGCCATAGGCAGTGAAATAAAATTTCAGCCGTATCGTACGCCAATTGAAAACGTCACCGTTAGCGATTTTTCGAAAGAAAATTTCGTGACGGGCAGCCTACCATCCGGTCCATCGCATCAAATCGATGTGGGATACCGGAACCCGGAGGGGCTATGTGTGGAATTGTGGGCGCGGTGGCGCAGCGCGATATCGTTGGAGAACTGGTCGATGGCCTGAAGCGGCTCGAATACCGTGGCTACGACTCATGCGGCGTGGCCGCGTTGCAGGGCGGGCGGCTGGTGCGGTCGCGCAGCGTGGACCGTGTGGCGGCGTTGCAGCGTGACGTGGCCGAACAGGGCATCGACGGCTATACCGGAATTGCCCACACGCGCTGGGCCACGCATGGCAAGCCGGTCACGGCCAACGCCCACCCGCATTTCTCGCCGAACGATCGCGCACCGCGTATCGCGCTGTCCCACAACGGCATCATCGAAAACCACGAGGCCCTGCGCGGCGAACTGGAAGCCCACGGCTATGTGTTCGCCAGCCAGACCGACAGCGAGGTGATCGCGCACCTGGTGGACCATCTCTACAACGGCGACCTGTTCGACGCGGTGCGCGAGGCCGTCAGGCGGCTACGCGGCAGCTATGCGATTGCCGTGCTGTGCCGCGACGAGCCTCACCGGCTGGTGGGCGCCCGGCACGGCATGCCCCTGGTGGTGGGTATCGGCGAAGGCGAGAACTACCTGGCGTCCGATGCCATCGCGGTGGCCGCGGTCACGAACCAGATCGTCTACCTCGAGGACGGCGACGTGGCTGATGTGCAGATGCATCGCCACTGGATCGTCGATGTTGCCGGCCAGCGTGTGGAGCGTGCCGTGCATACCGTGGCGGCGCATAGTGCGGCGGCCGATCTGGGGCTGTACCAGCACTACATGCAGAAGGACATTTTCGAGCAGCCGCGCGCCGTGGTCGACACGCTGCAGGACATCACGTCCATCATGCCCGAGCTGTTTGGCGATGGCGCGTATCGGCAGCTCGAAACCGTGGATGCCGTGCTGCTGCTGGCGTGTGGCGGCAGCTATCACGCGGCGCTGACCGCCAGCTACTGGATCGAACGGCTGGCCAACCTGCCGGTGCGGGTGGAAATTGCCAGCGAGTATCGCTATCGGGACGGATTCAGCAATCCGAACATGCTGGTGGTGGCGGTGTCGCAAAGCGGTGAGACCGCCGATGTGCTCGGTGCCGTGCAGGCGGCGCGCGAGCGCGGCATGCATCGCACGCTGGCGATCTGCAACGTGGCCACCAGCGCCCTGGTGCGGGCCTGCGCGATGCAATTCATCACACGGGCAGGCGTGGAAATCGGCGTGGCTTCCACGAAGGCATTCACCACGCAACTGGTGGCGCTGTTCCTGCTGGCGCTGACGCTGGCGCAGATGCGCGGCCGCCTGTCCGACGCCGAAGAGCAGGAACACCTGCGCGCGCTGCGGCACCTGCCCGACGCACTGAGCCGCGTGCTGGCGCTGGAGCCGCACTTCATCGGCTGGGCCGATCAGCTGACCCGCAAGGAGAACATCCTGTTCCTGGGACGTGGCATGCACTATCCGATCGCGCTGGAAGGCGCGCTGAAGATGAAGGAGATCTCCTACATCCACGCGGAGGGCTACGCGGCGGGCGAACTCAAGCACGGGCCGCTGGCCCTGATCAGCGACCAGATGCCCGTGGTGGCCGTGGCGCCCAATGACAGCCTGCTCGAAAAGCTGAAGTCGAACATGCACGAGGTACACGCACGCAACGGCAAGCTCTATGTGTTCGCGGATATCGACTGCGCGCTGCAGCCGGGCGAGGGCCTCGAAATCATCCGGCTCACCGAGCACTACGGGCTGCTATCGCCCATCGTCCACACCATTCCGATGCAGTTGCTGGCGTATCACACCGCGCTGGCGCGTGGCACCGATATCGACAAGCCACGCAACCTGGCCAAGTCGGTCACGGTGGAGTAATCGCGGCGCAAGCAAAAAAGAAGCGCCCCTCCGGGAGAGCGGGCGCCATGGATCAAGGGAGGCCCGACAGGTCTGGACCGCCGGGCGCATAAATAATCTAGGTCAGAAATGGAAGTGTCAGTCGGTACGGAAAGCACCCGTTCCGGACGCGGCGCCGCGTTGTAAACGCCGGTGTTGTGAACATCGACGTTGGCTGACGCAGTTGTCAGACCCCGGCCGACTACCGCGCCAGCCGTTTTGGGTGAATAAGTAAGACATGTGACAGACACCCATGGAGACCGAAATGAGCGGCAAGGACGTACACGTGGTGCCGGCCCCCGATGGATGGGCCGTGGAAGAGGCCAAAAGCCCGGCGGGCCGGAAGCTGTTTGCCACGCAGGAGGATGCCATCGCAGTGGCTACCGAGATGGCCCGGCAGAACCAGGCCGAACTGTTTATCCACGGCCGGGACGGCCAGATCCGGGCGCGCAATTCGTTCGGGCACGATCCCAGGTCGATCCGGGGCTGAACGCCGCGGGCGGGGCGGGGTCCTCATGGAGGCGGCATTCGAGGCGGTATTCGGCGTGGGCCGGGAGCTCGCGTGGTATCAGATGTCCGCGCGTGCGGCGCTGGTCTTCCTGGCCACATGGCTGTTGCTGCGCGCGGCAGGCCGGCGGACCTTCGCCCAGAAAACCGCGTTCGACCTCTGCATCATGCTGCTGCTGGGCGCGATCCTGTCGCGCGCGGTGGCGGGCGCCAGCCCGATCCTGGGCACGCTGGCGGCGGCGGCCGTGCTGGTCTTCATGCATCGGCTGGTCTGCATGCTGTCCGCGACATGGCCGGCGATTGACCGTGTCGTCAGCGGCCGGCCGATCGTGCTGGTGAAGGACGGGCGAGAGGATCGCCATGCCCGCAAGCGTGCCATGCTCAGCGACGAAGATCTCGACGCCAACGCCAGGGCGAAGCTGCACACCCCGGGCTGGGACGACCAGCGGCACGGGGGCGGTGACAAGCAATGGGATGTCGTGCTCGAACGGGACGGGCAGATATCGTTTGTCGAACATCCCGGCCCGCCGCGCCACGACGCGCCACGGCCCACGCAACCCCGAACGGAGGACGCCCATGCACCCGGCTGAGGCCGCCGCACACTTCCTGCAGCGCCATGATTTGCGGCTTGCCACGGCGGAGTCCTGCACGGCCGGGCTCATTGCATCGCATATAGCCGACGTGCCCGGTTGCGGCGGCACGCTGAAGTGCGCCATCGTGGCCTATTCGCCCGACGCCAAGGAGCAGATCCTTGGCGTCAACGCCGAATTGATCGCGCGTCACGGCCTGACCAGCGAGGCGGTATCGCTGGCCATGGCGCAAGGCGTGATGCGGATCAGCCAGGCCGATGTGGCCGTCGCCAACACGGGCGTGGCCGACGATGGGGCGCCCGATGGCACGCCGCCCGGCACGCAGTGCTTTGCGTGGCTGGTCCGCCTGCCGGGCACCCCGATATGCGAGTACACCGAAACGCGCCAGTTTCGTGGGGATCGTACCCAGATCCGGCAGGCCGCGGCGCTGTGGGCGCTACAACGCATTGCGCACTACCATGCGCTCGCCACTGCCGCGCGCCGGGACGGCGCTGGCACGGCCCATGCGTGAGGTGGTTGCGCAACAGCGGCGATCCCATCCATTGCCAGCGACGCGCTGGACGGGGACACTAGGCGCTTGTCCGCTTTGCCTTCGTTTCGCACAGGCCGCCCGTGGAGCGCCCGGCGTGGCGGCGTGACGGCTTGCTTTTATAGTGGGATCATTGCCACAGCGTGGTCCGGGTGTCATGAAACAACATGCAGTGGTGGGAACGGCCGACATGCCCTTCATCAAGCCGAAAATCAGAGCTACGGTCATTTGCGTGCGCGAGGGACACGTTCTGCTTGTCTCGAAGGACGGCGTGCGCTGGGCCCTGCCCGGCGGACGACCCGACGACCAGGAATCGCTGGTGGAAGCCGCGTGGCGCGAACTGCGCGAGGAAACCGCGATCGAGGCCAAGTCGCTGACCACGGCCTTTCAGTTCATTGGCGCCACCACGGTGCACCACGTGTTCGCGGCGGCCGTGGGCAAGTCTGCCACGCCCAAGCCTCGCAACGAGATCAAGTACCTGAAGTGGGCACCGCGCGACGTGCTGGACAAACTGACGACCAGCCCCACCACGCGGGCCATCGTGTCGCAGTATTTCCTCGCCAGGGCAAGCTGACGTCTGCGCCGGGGCGCGAAGATATTGCACCGTGCTTGCAGATCCGCCGTCTGGATCTGCAAACACCGGCAAGGCTGCCTACTTCACTTGCGACGCCATTTTCTGCGCCATCTCCAGATGGTGCTCCAGCGTGGGCAGCGTCTGACGCGCGAACGATTTGACGCCCTCGTCCTTGGCATCGTCCGCCGCCTTGCGGAACAGCGCCACGGCGTCCTGGTGCGCGTCCACGCCAACCTGCTGCGCGTAGGCCCGGTCGAACTCGGCGCCCTTCAGTTGCCCCAGCCTGGCCAGCACCTGCTGGTCCTTCTGCAGCGGCGTGGCTGGCAACTGCACCCCCAGCCTTTGCGCCTGCTGCTTCAGCTTTGCCTCGGCGGCACGATGGTCCTGGATCATCTGCGTGGCAAACGACTTGACGGCAGGGCTGCTGGCGCGGCTTTGCGCGAGGTTGCTGGCGTCGATTTCCAGCGTCCCGGCCATGGCGGCCTTGCGCAGGAACATGACATCGCCGTCGCCGGCCATGGCGGTGCCCGGCTGGTCCGACAGCGGTGCCGCGTGCGTGCCCGGGGCTGCCACGGACATGACTGCCGCTGCGGCCGCAAGCATCAGGAAACCGGTAAATCGCAGGTTGGATACTGACATGGCAGTCCTCGCTCGGTGGTGAATCGGTACCAGGAAGAAAGGCAAGCGCCATGCCGGAGGCGCAAGGACCGGCACGCCGGGCCGCCATTGGCATGATGCTTGCGGCTTTCCCGCCGCGATTGCCATCAGGAGACCGTGATGCCCAGCAAGCCACATACCGGCACGCCAGCCGAAAAGCGCGGCGGCGCCAATCCCGGCGTGCGCACCGACCGGCGCGCCGACCAGTTGAAGAGCCGCAGCGCAGATCCGGGCCAGAGCAGCTATGGCGGATTCCGCAACGAAGATCCCGGCGCGCAACATCAGGCCACGTCGTCGTCGCCGGGCGAACCCTCGAAAAAGGGCCGTGGGGCCTGACGTGTCACCGATCAGCCATGGAAGTCAGCCAGCGGGAGAGGTCATGAACCGAGACAGCAGGGACGGCGGACATCGCGACGATCGATTCCTCGACGACCAGCGCGGGCCGCCGCGCGATTACGGCGGCGATCCGCGACGCATGGAACGCATGCGCTATACAGGCCAGGCGGGCTGGGGCATCGGGCACGGCTATCCCGACGAAGTGCGCGACCGCGACGATGGCAGCGCCGCCTACCGCCATGGCGGCACGCCAGGCGAACACCGCTGGCGCGACGGCTACGGCACGGCCCGCGGTAGCGGCGTCGATGACCGGGCGTTGCCCGGCACCTACGGCCATGGTCCCGGCGGCTCCGCGCGGCCGCAAGGGCGGCGGCCGCCAGCCGGGCCCAAGGGCTATACCCGCCCGGACGAACGGATTCGCGAAGACCTGTGCGAACGGCTGGCCCATGCGGGCCGGCTCGATGTGCGCGAAGTCGAGGTGGCGGTGTCGGAAGGCTGGGTCACGCTCTCCGGCACGGTGCCGGCGCGCCCGCAGAAGTACCGCATCGAGGACATCGCCGCATCGGTGTACGGCGTCAAGGATGTCGAGAACCGGATCAGGGTGCTGCCCGGCAGCGGCGATACGCGCTGGACGGAACAGTCGAGCCAGCCGGGGCTCACCGGCCAGCTTGGCCGCGCCGGCCAGACCGCGAGCCAGAATGTGGGTGAGGACGCGGGTCAGGACGCCAACCCGAACCCGTACACCGGGGCGAAGCCGGCCTGAAGCACGGCAAGGTCCGTCCGCTACAACCCGAAATACTGGCCGTTTCCGACGATGCGGGGCCGTTCGCTGTCGGGAAAGCGGCTTGCCGCGAGCAACCGCCGCAGGGCGTCGCGGCCCTGGTCGAGCGCACCCACGTAGTACGCGCTGACCACCAGTTCATCGAGCGCGCGCCAGGCGTAGACCGATTCGTCGACGAACAGCGCATCGGCCGGCATCGGCAGGCTGGCGGCCTGTTGCGCGAACAGGTGCGCCAGCGCGAATTCACTGCGCAGCCGGTGAAAGCGCGCCAGTTCGCACAGCGGTTCCGCCCGGGTCGGGCGTTGCTGGTAGGCGTCCAGATAGGCCGCCTGTACGTCGGCGGGTGCGTCGCCGCGACGCTCGCCCAGGACGGCGATCTGAAAGCGCGCGAACCACACTTCCTCGTCCCAGCCACCCATCGCGGCGCGTTCGTCGTAGAGGCGCAGGGCATCGTCAAGCTTGCCGGCGTCGCGATAGCTTTGCGCCAGATAGAAGCGGTAGCGCGTATTGGCGGGCGCGTCGCGCACGGCCTGTTCCAGCACGGCGATATCGCGCAGGTAGGTCTGCGGGTCGCGCGCGCGGGCGCCATCGCGCGCCACGACGATGGTCGCCTGCGGCAGGGCCTCCCAGCGGTGCGGCGCGTCCTGCGTCAGGAATTCGTGCAGCACGCCTTCCCAGCGCCAGGGCTGGCGGGCGCTCACCAGCGCGTTACGCAGATAGTGCCAGCCGTCGAGTTCGCAGCGGAACTGATAGCCATCGGCCTGCAGGTCGGGCCAGCGGAAGTCCGGCGCCATGCGCAGTGTTTCGTCGGCGTCAATGCACAGCAGATAGTCGCCCTCGCCGCTGTCGCCGTCATTGCCGCCGGCGTCGCCCATGGCCGTACGGGCCAACGCCATGGCCTCGTTGCGGTTGTGGGCGAAGTTGCGCCACGGGCGTTCGTGCAACGCGCCGGGCATGTCGGCCATGAAGCGGCGGATCACGTCCTGCGTGCCGTCGCTGGAACCCGTATCGACGATGACCCAATGGTCGATCCAGGGCTTCACGCTGGCCAGGCAGCGTTCGATCACCGGGGCTTCGTCCTTGACGATCATGTTCAGGCAAATGCGTGTCACCGCGATCCTCGCTGGCTCAAAAATCCGGGGCGAAGAATACCCGCTTTTGGCCGCGCGGTGCTGGCCGGGCGCGCGGCACTGTCTGCCCCACCAAGGTGGGGGGTGATTTGAAGTGTCCCGCCTTCCTGTCCATCGCTAAGATGCAGCCGCGCCAGGCGGGGCTGCCCTCGCATGCAGGCCCGACGGCGCATCGATAACACCATCAATTCAAAAGGGAACGGGAAAATGAAACAACAACAACGGGCTGCCGCCCTATCGGTGGCCACGTCGGTACTTCTTGCAAGCTGCGGTGGCGGAGACGGCGCCGGAAGTGCGGCCAGCACCCCGTCAGCGCTGCCGGCCGCGACGATTTCGGGCACTGCGGCCACCGGCGCGCCGATCATGAATGCCGCGCTGACGGTCAAATGCGTGAGCGGCCAGACCACCGTGACGACCGGATCTGACGGCAGCTGGAGCACCTCCACGGCGAACCTGGCGCTGCCGTGCGTGGTGCGCGTGACCACGGCCACCGGCGAAGTGTTGCACTCGTACATCGAATCGGCCGGCACAACCAACGTTACGCCGATTACCGAACTGGTTGTGGCGGCCGCCTATGGCAATGCCGATACCGAAGCGTTCTTCACCAATTTCTCGACAGTATCGGCCGCCGCGGCCAGCGAAAAGCTGGCGCTGGCCATTACCCAGGTCAAGCAGCGCCTGTCCACGCTGGGCGTCAACGCGGATTCGCTGAACCTGCTCAACCAGAAATTCAATCCGCGCAACGGCGACAACTACGATGACCGTCTGGAAGACATCGCGGCCAAGCTCAAGCTGACCAATTCGACGCTGGCCGCCTTGTCGAACGATGTGGCACAGGGCAAGGTCGGTCCGGTGGGGCCGACTGGCGCGACGGGCGCCACGGGTGCCACCGGCGCCACCGGTGCGACTGGTCCGGCCGGGGCAAACGGCGCCAACGGTGCTGACGGGGCGGCAGGCCCGCAAGGCAATACGGGGGCAACGGGTGCCACGGGTGCCACAGGTGTGGCCGGGGCTACCGGGGCTACCGGGGCAACGGGCGCGACAGGTGCCACGGGTGCTACTGGCCCCGCAGGGGCGACCGGTGCGACGGGGCCTGCGGGCGCAACAGGCGCAACGGGCGCAACGGGTGCCACGGGTTCCACCGGGGCCACCGGTCCTGCAGGGGCCACGGGCGCGACCGGTGCCACGGGCGCCACCGGCGCGACGGGTCCCGCTGGCACGGTCCCGGGCCTGGGCGGCACCGACGGAGGCTACAGCGGCGGTGCCGGCAATGGGGTCGACTGCATGATGGGGAGCATCTGGCTGACCGCCGTGCCCTTTGGCGCGGGCATGCGCGCCAACGGCGCCCTGCTGCCGATCAGCCAGTACTCCGCGCTGTTTTCGTTGTTTGGCACCCGCTTTGGTGGTGACGGCCAGAACAACTTCGCGTTGCCGAACCTTACCGCCGTGGAGCCCACGGGTCTTTACTACGTGGTGTGCACCACCGGCTTATACCCGTCCCGCCCGTAAGACAGCGCCGTGAAGCCGGACGCCGCAGCACGCGGGCAAGCGTCCGGCTTCGTCGGCTGCGACGTCGGCTAGGCCACCCTTGCATCCGCCGCCGCTGCGCGCCGCCGTCCGGCCGGTCGCGCCAGCCCCAGATGTTCGCGCAGCGTGGTGCCCGTGTATTGCTCGCGGAACAGCCCGCGCCGGCGCAGTTCCGGCAGCACCAGTTCGATGAAGTCGTCGAGCCCGCCGGGCAGCCACGGTGGCATCACGTTGAAGCCATCGGCGGCTTCGCCTTCGAACCACGCCTGCAGCTGGTCGACGATCTGCGACGGCGTGCCGTGGATCGACCAGTGTCCGCGTGCGGTGGCTACGCGCCGGCACAGCTGGCGGATCGTCAGCCCTTCCGCACGGGCGACACCGGTCACCAGCTGGAAGCGGCTCTTGGCGCCATTGGGCTCCTGCAGGTTGTCGGGCAGCGGGCCGTCGAGCGGATAGCCGCTCAGGTCGATGCCGCCCAGGTGCTGCGACAGCAGCGCCAACCCCACCGATGGCAGGATCAGATCCTGCAGCGCCTCGAATTTTTCCTCGGCTTCGGCGGCCGTGCGTCCCACCACCGGGAAGACGCCCGGCAGAATCTTGAGCTGGTCCGGCGAGCGGCCAAACCGCGCCAGCCGGCCCTTGAGCCCGCGGTAGAACGCCTGTGCGCCTTCCAGCGACTGCTGCGCCGTGAATATCACCTCGGCGGTACGCGCTGCCAGTGCCTGCCCGGCCTCCGACGATCCGGCCTGCACGATCACGGGGTGCCCCTGCGGTGGCCGCGATACGTTGAGCGGCCCACGCACCTGGAAATGCTTGCCCCGGTGATCGAGCCGGTGCAGTTTCTCGGGCACGAAATGAACGCCGCGGGTCTTGTCATGGACCAGGGCGTCGTCTTCCCAGGTATCCCACAGGCCGGTCACCACATCGACGAATTCCTCGGCGCGCGCATAGCGGTCCGCATGCTCGGGATGCTTGTCCAGGCTGAAGTTGCGCGCCTCGGCATCGGACCACGACGTCACCACGTTCCAGCCCGCGCGGCCACCGCTCAGGTGATCCAGCGAGGCGAACTTGCGCGCCACGTGATAGGGCTCGTTGTACGTGGTGGAGACTGTCGCCACCAGCCCGATCCGCTGCGTGACCGCCGCCAGCGCCGACAGCAGCGTCAGCGGCTCGAACGATGCCGCGCGTGCCGTGTGCGGCAGCGTGGCATCGTCCATGCCGCGAATCGCCACGCCATCGGCCAGGAACAGTGCGTCGAAGCCGGCCGATTCCGCGCGCCGGGCCAGCGCCGCGTAGTGCGCCAGGCTGCGGCCGGCATCGGCATGGGCCTCGGGATGGCGCCAGCCCGCCACATGGTGGCCGGTGGCCATGACGAAGGCGCCGAGATGGAGCTGCCGTGGGGATTGCGTCTGGCTCATGGTCAGGCTGCCTTGCGTTGTTCGGCCACGGGCGCGGGCTTGACCGCACGGCTGGGTTGACCATCGACACTGACCGGCACGTCGCCGGCGATCGTGACGCGGCGCACGATGCGGTGCGCGTCGCCATAGTCGTTGATGGCGTAGTGCTGGGTGGCCCGGTTGTCCCAGATCGCCACGTCGCCAGCCTGCCAGCGCCAGCGCACCGTGTTCTCCAGCCGATGCACGTGGCCCTGCAGCAGCGACACCAGGTGCGCGGAATCGGCCGACGAATAGCCGAGCAGCTTCTTGACGAAATGGCCCAGTACCAGCGTGCGTTCCCCGGTCTCGGGGTGGACACGCACCACCGGGTGCTCGGTTTCATAAAGCGTGGACGTGAACAGTTCGCGATGACGGCGCGCGCCGGCATCGTCGGGCAGCGGGCGTGACGCCGCATAGTCGTAGTCGTTGGTATGCAGCGCCCAGAGCTGGTCTGCCAGCGCGCGCAGCGGCGCGGGCAGGTCCTGGTAGGCCGCAGCCGTGTTGGCCCAGACCGTATCGCCACCGGCGGCAGGCACTTTGACGGCGCGCAGCACCGATACCTGCGGATAGGCCAGGTCGAAGGTGACGTCCGTATGCCAGGAATTGGCGCGGCCGCCGTGTTGCGAGTCGAGTTCGAGCAGGACCGTGCCGTCGCGCGACGGTACCGTGGGGTGCGGCACCGGTGTGCCGAACAGCTTGCCGAAGGCCTGCTGCGAGGCGTCGTCGAGATGTGCCTGCTGGCGGAAGAACAGCACCTTGTGGCGCAGCAGCGCGGCGCGAATGGCGGCGAACGTGGCGGGCGGCAGATCGCCATCGAGACGGATGCCGCGCACTTCGGCGCCAATGCGTCCCGCAACGGGGTGGATATCGAGTTCGACCTGCGGCTGGGTTTGCGTCATGGAAGGCTCCGGGGGCGAGTAGGGCAGTGGATCGGCAACGTTCAATGGGACAGCGCGGCCTGGGCGCCGGGCGTGGCATGCAGCGCGCCAAATTCGCGCATCACCTGTTCGCGGGCCTGCGCGAACGCGGGCGACGCCCGGTCGCGCGGATGCGGCAGGCCGATCGGCAGCACGCTGCGGATGCGGCCAGGCCTGGGTTCCATGATGACCACGCGGTCACCCAGGAACACGGCCTCTTCCACATCGTGCGTGACCAGGATCATCGTGATGCCTTCGGCCTGCCAGATGCGCTGCAGCTCGTGCTGCAGGTGGGCGCGCGTGATGGCGTCCAGCGCGCCGAACGGCTCGTCCAGCAACAGCACTTCGGGCCGCGTCACCAGCGCGCGGGCGATGGCCACGCGCTGCGACATGCCGCCCGACAGCTGGTACGGATAGGCGTTCTCGAAGCCTTGCAGCCCGACCAGTTCGATATGCGACTGCACCGTGCGGAACCTGTCGCCTTCGCTGAGCTTGCTGTTGATCAGCGACAGCCCGATGTTCTGCGACACGGTCAGCCACGGGAACAGGCGATGCTCCTGGAACACGATGCCGCGCTGCAGGCTGGTGCCGGCCACGCGCTGCCCGTCCAGGCGGATGTCGCCGCGGTAATCGTCTTCGAGTCCTACCACCAGCCGCAGCAGCGTGGACTTGCCGCAGCCGCTGGCGCCGACGATGCTGACAAACTCGCCGGGGGCGATCGAAAGCGACACATCGTCGAGAACGGGCAGGGTCTTGCCCTTGACGTCGTAGTGCTTGTGCAGATGGGTGATGTCGAGTGTGCCGGCGTGTGGCATGAGGGTCTCCGGGATATCAGTTCAAGCGGCTGCGACCGAACGGCCGCGCCAGCGCAGCAGACGGGCTTCGATGCGTGCGGCGATCCAGTTCAGCGTGAAGCCGACCAGGCCCACGACGATCACGCCAAAGAGGACGAGGTCCATCCAGAAGTTCTCGCGGCCGTCGATCATGGTGTTGCCAATGCCCTTGCCCGCCACCAGCAGGTACTCGGCGCCGAGCGTGGCCAGCCACGCGTAGATCAGGCCCAGATGGATGCCGGCGAAGATCGACGGGGAGGCCGCGGGCAGCACCACGCGCCGGAACGTCTGCCAGCGCGAGAAGCGCAGCACGCGGGCCACTTCGAGCAGATCGGCCGGCACCGCGCGGATGCCTTCGAACGTGTTGAGCACGACCGGGAAGAACGCCGCCAGCGACAGGAAGACCACCTTGGCCGCATCGCCCAGGCCGAACCAGACAGAGATCAGCGGAATCCATGCGAACAGCGAGATCTGCTTGACGGTGTGGAACGTCGGCCCGACAAGCTTCTCGAACAGCCGGGACAGCCCCAGCGCCGTGCCGAACGCGAGGCCGGCCGTGGTGCCGATGGCGAAGCCGGCAAGGTCGCGCCACAGGCTGGCCTGCAGCGCGACGAACAGCCTGCCGGTGGTCACCTGCTCGACGGCGGTGGCCCAGACTTTCGACACGGGGACAAGCAGCGGCGACGTCGACCAGCCGAAGCGCACCGCGGCCCACCAGAGCAGGATCATCGTCAAGGGCAGGACCCAGCCGCGCAGCGCACGGGGGATACGGAGCCTCCTGCGGATGGCAAATCCGGTCATGGGCGGCTCCTCAGAAGCCTGGCTTGCGCCAGCGCAGCACGGCCTGCTCGGCCAGCGCCAACGCCTTGTCGAGCGTGAAGCCGACCGCGCCGACAACGATCACCGCGGCGATGACCATGTCGAGCTGGAACAACTGGCGCCCGTACACGATCATGTAGCCGAGCCCTTCCGACGAGGCCAGCAGTTCCACCACAACAAGTGCCAGCCAAGCGTGGGTCAGGCCGTATCGCACGCCGTTCCAGATCGGCGCCGCGGCGGCCGGGAAGACCACGCGCGCGAGCGTCTGCCAGCGCGTGAGCTTCAGCACGCGTGCCACTTCCAGATAGCGGGTGGGGACGTTGTGAATGCCCTTGTACGTGTTGATCGCGATGGGCACCAGCGCGGCCTTGGCGATCAGGATGATCTTCAGCGCCTCGTCGATGCCCACCAGCAGCATCAGCAGCGGCAGCCAGCCCAGCACCGGCACCTGGCTGAAGGCCTTGAACGTGGGATAGACGTAGTCGCGAAAGCGCGGCGACAGGGCCATCGCCGCACCCAGTGCCAGGCCACCAGCCAGCCCGACGGCAAAGCCACCGGCCACGCGCAGCGCGCTGACCTGCAGGTTCGACCAGAGCTCGCCGCTGCGATACAGGTCTTCCAGCGTGGCCAGCACGGCATCGGGCGCGGGCAGCACCTGCGGTGGAATCCATTCGAAGCGTGCGGCCAGATACCAGAGCCCGAGCAGCGCCAGCGGCACGGGCCAGGCCAGCAGCGTGGCGGTCAGCCAGTCGCGCCGCCATGCAGGTGCGGCAGGCGTTGCCGACGCGGATGGCACCGCGGAAGGCACGTTGATTGCAATCGGTTGGGCGGCCATGGTCACGCTCCCAGGATCTTGCCGTCAGGTTGATAGATGGGCCAGTAGCTCTGCAGGTGCAGGTCGTTGAGCGCGGTCTTCAGGTATCGCTGGTCGATCCACTGGTCGACGTCGAACCGCGCGCGGCTCAGGCGGAAGCGGTAGGCCTGCTCGCTGGCATCCTTGTAGCGGGAGACCAGGAACGGGTCGAAGTTCGGGTTCAGGCGCACCCGCAGCGGTTCACCGTCGAAATCCTCCTTCCAGTGGTCATACGGCGTGCCGGCGCGGGCCCAGGTGCGCAGCACCTCCTCGCGGTGGCTTTCGTCGGACGCCCAGCGGGCCGCCTCCACGGCGGTCTTCACGAACTGCTGCGTGGCCTCGGGATAGCGGTTGCTGAAATCCTCGGTCACCAGCACATGGCTCTGGCGCGTGTAGATCGGTGACTGGTTCTTGCTGCTGTACAGAATGCGCACGGCACCCTTGTCGCGCAGGCGCAGGATGTCCATGGCGCCAATCGCCGCGTCGATGTCGCGCGTGGACAGCGCAGCCAGATAGCCGGCCGTGTCCAGGTTCAGCAGCCGCAGATCCTTGTCCGTCAGGCCATTGGCTTCCAGTAGCCGCAGTGCCGGCAGATGCATGTTGGTGCCCTTGAACAGCGACACACGCTTGCCGCGCAAGTCGGCCACGGTCTTCAGCGGCGAATCGGGCGGCACGCCGATATAGATGTTGGCGCGCACGCCCGTTGCCAGTACCAGCCTGGTCTTGAGCCCGGCCGCGCGGGCCACGATGGCGGGCAGGTCGCCCTGCAGCGCGAAGTCGAGCTGGCGGTTGGTCAGCGCCTCGTTGACCGCCGGGCCGGCGCCCTTGAAGAAGAACCACTCCACGCGGGTGCCGGCTGGCTTGAAGGCTTCCTCGAACCAGCCCTTGGCATGCGCGATCGCCAGCGAACTGCCGGCAAACGTTGGCGGCGTGCCGGTGGCCGGTTGCGCCACGCCGATGCGGATCACGTCGGGGCGGGCGCTGGCCGCTGCACCGAACGTGGAGAACAGCGCGGCGGCGCCGAGGCCGTGTCGGGCGATGCCGCGCAAGGCGGCGCGGCGCGCGGGATTGTGGGGCAGGGACATCGGGGCGCATGGTTGTGATCGGACGGACCAAGATAAGCGCCCTTACCGCCGGGGCCGAAGGAATGAATTCGTTGCGCCATATCCGATGTGACGGCATATGGGCATGCGGATATCTTCGTTACCGCTGCGGGGGGCAGGCGCCTATGCTGGTAGATCGCACCGACGCACGTTGACCCCGACGTCAAGGAGGTTTCACCATGAACCTGCGGCCCGATCCGACCTTCCACGCATCGCCACGGCTCGCGATGCAAGCCCCGGCGGAAGCCTACGCGTACACGCTGCTGCTGAGCCCCGATGGGTCGCAGCCCGATGCGCTGGCCGTCGTCGATGTCAATCCCGATTCGCCGCGCTACGGCACCGTCGTCCACACGGTGCCGATGACGGGGCGTGGCGACGAACTGCACCACTTCGGCTGGAACGCCTGTTCGTCCGCGCTCTCGCCGCTGACCGGGCATGCGTTCCTGGAGCGGCGCTTCCTGATCATTCCCGGCATGCGAAGCTCGCGTATCTATGTGGTGGATACGAAGCCGGACCCCACGCAGGCCAAGCTCCACAAGGTGATCGAGCCAGAGGAAGTCTTCCGCAAGACCGGCTATTCGCGCCCCCACACCGTGCATTGCGGGCCGGAAGGCGTGTACGTGAGCACGCTGGGTGGCGCGGGCCCCGATGGCACCGACGGCGCACCTGGCATCTTCATCATGGATTGCCAGACGTTTGAAGTGCTGGGCCGCTGGGAGATCGACCGCGGCAAGCAGGACAAGCACTACGACTTCTGGTGGAACCTGCCGCGCGACTACATGGTGTCGAGCGAATGGGCGCTGCCGCCGCAGTTCGAACGCGGCCTGGTGCCCGAGGATCTGCTGGCCAACCGCTACGGGCACCGGCTTCATTTCTGGGACCTGCGCGGGCGGCGCAACGTGCAGACGCTCGACCTGGGCGCGCAGCACCAGATGGCGCTGGAGGTGCGGCCCGCGCACGATCCGGTGCGCGAGTACGGGTTTGTCGGCGTGGTGGTCGATACCACGAATCTGGAGGGATCGATCTGGACATGGTGGCGCGAAGGCGGCGCGTTCCATATCGAGAAGACGGCCACGATTGCGCCCGAGCCCGCGTCGCCGGACGATCTGCCCCCGTTGCTGAAGGGCTTTGGCGCGGTGCCGCCGCTGGTGACGGACATCGATCTGTCGCTCGACGACCGCTTTCTCTATGTGTCGTGCTGGGGCACGGGCGAAATGCGGCAGTACGACGTCAGCGATCCACGCAAGCCCCGGCTGGCCGGATCGGTACACCTGGGCGGCATCGTCCGGCGCACGCCGCACCCCGACGGCTCGCCGTTCGCGGGCGGCCCGCAGATGGTGGAGATCAGCCGCGACGGCCGCCGCGTCTACTGGACCAATTCGCTGTATTCCACCTGGGACGACCAGTTCTATCCGGACGGCGTGCCCGGTACGCAGGTGATGGCGCATGCCGGGGCCGATGGCGGGCTGACGCTCGACGAACGTTTCCGGGTCACGTTTCCCGATGGGTATCGGGCCCACCAGATCCGGCTGGAAGGCGGCGACTGCTCGACCGATTCGTTCTGCTATCCGTCGGTGGACGCTTGACTGCCACCTGGGAGCAAGCGGGGCTGTGGGCCGCCGTGCTGGCCAGCGGCCTGTACCACGGGCTCAATCCGGCGATGGGGTGGCCGCTTGCGGTGTCCGGTGCGCTGATCACGCGCAGCGCACGCGCGCTGCCGATGTCGCTCGGCTACCTGGGTGCCGGGCATGCACTGGCCATCCTGGCGCTGACGTTGCCGTTCGGGCTGCTGGTGTCGCTGGCGGCATGGGAGACGCAGATCCGCCTGGCCGCGAGCGTGCTGGTGGTGGCCTATGGCATTGCGCTGCTGCTCTGGCGCCGTCACCCGCGCGCGCTGGCGCGCATCCCACCATCGCGGCTGGCTTTCTGGTCGTTCGCCGTCGCCATTGCCCATGGGGCAGGGCTGATGCTGGTGCCGATCTACCTCGGGCTCTGCGTCGCGCGTGGCGATGGCGGACATGCAGCGGCCGGCGCGCTGGCGTTCGGCAATGCCGGCACCGCCGTGCTGGTGACGACCCTGCACACCATGGCGATGCTGGCCACCGGCGGCGGCCTGGCATGGCTCACGTTCCGCTACCTCGGCCCGCAGTTCGTCGCGCGCAGCTGGTTCAATCTCGATGCGGTGTGGGCGCTCAGCCTCGTGCTGGTGGGCGGTGCATCGCTGGCACTGCTGGCGACGGGATGATTGGCTACGCCTGCTCGTCGGGTCCGGCATCCCGCCCCCACAAATCATCCACCGCCCGCATCGCCAGCTGATACCCGTTGGCCCCCGCCCCGCAGATGACGGCCGTGGCCGCCACCGAGATCGTCGAGTGGCGGTACTCCTGCGAGCGGCGGTGAATATTGCTGATGTGGATTTCCACCACGGGCCGGCGGATCAGCTTGACCGCATCGAGCACCGGAATGCGCCCGAACGAGAAGCCCGCCGGGTTGATGATCAGCGCGGCGTCCTGAAAGTACGCTTCCTGGATCCAGTCGATCAGCTGGCTTTCGCTGTTGGTCTGCCGGAACACGCAGTCGAAGCGCAGGGCGTCGGCCATCGCGTGGCATTGCTGTTCGATGTCCTTCAGCGTGGTGCTGCCGTAGATGTGCGGCTCGCGAACACCCAGCATGTTCAGGTTCGAGCCGTTGAGGATGTGGAGTTTGCGTTGCATGGTTCGGCTTCAGTGCGCGTGGCTTTGGTCCAGTGCCGTGCCCCGGGTTTCGCGGGAGATGGCGATCATGATGAAGGAGAGCAGGTTCAGCGAACCGCAGACGGCGACGATGGCCCATGGCGATCCGTGGAATGTTTCGAGCAATGCAACCGCGACGATCGGCATCGGGCCGCCGGTCAGCAGGTTGGCGCCCGAGTACGAGAGCGCGGACCCGGTGTAGCGCGCCTCGGTCGGGAACGATTCGGCGAACCAGACCGGCTGGATGCCGCTCTGGAACTGCGTGAATCCGAGGAAGGCGCCCATGACGGCCATCGTCATCGCGTGCGAGCCCTGATTGAGGACCGGGAAGTAGATCAGGCAGCAGACCAGCGTGCAGAACGACCCCAGCAGCAGCGCGCGCTTGCGGCCGATGCGGTCGCTAAGCCAGCCGCCGGCCAGTGCGCCGACGATGGCGCAGGCGTTGGCCACCATCAGGAACATGAAGCCGGTCTGCTTGGGGACGCCCAGATTGCGCGTCAGGTAGCTGAGCGAGAAGACCACGATCAGGTAGAACAGTGCCGCCGGGCCGCAGAAGAACAGCGTCAGCCGCAGCGCGGTCTTCCAGTGATGACGGATCACCACGCCCAACGGATTGGCGGCGCGCACGCGCGTGCCGCGCTTGCGCAGGGCCTCGAAGGCCGGCGTCTCGCTCACCTTCATGCGGATGTAGATGCCGAGGATGACCAGCAGGAAGCTGGCCAGGAACGGAATGCGCCAGCCGTACGACTCGAAGTGCTCGGGCGACAGCGCGGCGGCCAGCGCGAACAGCGTCAGGTTGGCCAGGATCTGGCTCAGCGGCGAGCAGATGCCAAGAAAGCCCGAGTACAGGCCACGACGCTCGGCCGATGCGTGCTCCACGGCCATCAGCTGGGCGCCGGTCGATTCGCCGCCGAGCGCAAAACCCTGGACGATCCGCAGCGTCACCAGCAGGGCCGGTGCGACGATGCCCACCTGCTGGTAGGTCGGCAGCAGCCCCATCAGGAACGAAGACAGCCCCATTACCGACACGGTGATCAGCATCAGATTGCGGCGGCCCCAGCGATCGCCCAGGATGCCGCAGAGGATGGCGCCCAGCGGCCGTGCGGCCAGCCCCGCCCAGAAGCTGGCCAGCGAAGCCAGCAGGGACGCCGTCGGGTCCAGCGACGGAAAGAACAGCTTCGGAAAGATCGTGGCTGCGACCACGCCATACAGCGCGAAGTCGAACCATTCCAGGGCCGTCCCGACGGTGGCCCCGGCCACGGCGCGCCGGGCCATCCCGGGCTGTCCGGCCTGCGCCTGGGCAGGCGCGATGTTGGAGTCAGTGATCGCTGACATGGTTGTCTCCCCTTCTTTTCTATGAGTATCGGTGTCGATTGCCGCAGCTTGTGCGCACTGCTATTGTTTGCGCCGCAGGGCCGGGCCGTTCCGCACCGGAACGTCATTTCGCCATACGAAAAATGTCACTGAAGGCAGGTCTCCGGATTCTCGATTTCCTGGCGTCGCACGGCGAAGGCGCGGGGCTGGTTGCCATTGCAGAGGCGCTTGGCTTGCCGCGCAGCACCTGCCATCGCGTGCTGCATGAACTGGTCGAGGCGGGCTATGTCCGGCAGCTGGTGGACCATAGCCGCTACATCCTGACGATGCGCATGACGTCGAACGGGCTCGAATTCCTGAGCCTGACGGGCATTGCCGACATTGCCCAGCCCATCATCGAACGCATTGCGGCGCGCACGGGCGAACTGGCGCGGCTGTCGCTGGTGGACGGCGAGGCCATCATCTGGGTGGCCAAGGCCGACGGGCAGCGTACGGGTTTCCGTTATGACCCCGACATGGGCCTGGCGGCGCGGCTGTCCTGCACGTCCACCGGCCATGCCTGGCTGATGACGATGTCCGACGAAGCCGCCGTGGCGCTGGTCATGAAACAGGGATTCGGGCAGCCCAACGAGTACGGGCCCAACGCGCCCACCACGCTGAAGACGCTGCTGGGCTTCCTGCACGCCGCGCGGGTGCGGGGCTACGCGATGATCGACGAGGTATTTGCCGCGCGGATGGCGGCGGTGGCGGTGCCAGTGGTGCGCGGATCGCGCTGCATCGGCGTCATCAGTCTGGCCGGGCCGCGCACGCGCCTGACGGCGGCAAGGATCCACGAACACGCGGCCCTGCTGCGCGAAGCCGCCAACGAACTCGCTCAGCTCAGCAACATGGCCGGCTTCCTGTCCCGGCCGCCGCTCGGCAAAGGCTGAGCGAAAACCGGGGGCAGGGCCTGCCCCGATGGCCGCTTCCTGCGGTCAGTCGTCGCTCTTGTAACGGCCGTCGAGTTCGTCGTACAGCGGCTTCCTGACCAGCCGCTGCCGTTCGCCGAATGGCGCGACGATGGCCGGGTCTTCGGTCATCTGGCCGTTGGTCTGCAGCATGTCCAGCGCCTGCTGCATTCCCCGTACGGCCCCTTGCAGCGCGGCATTGGCGTACAGCACCAGGCCGTAGCCCAGACGCTCCAGCGCGTCGCGGCCCTGCACCGGCGTCTTGCCGCCGATCACGATGTTGATCAGCAGCGGCGTACTGAACAGCCCGGGCAGCCGTTCGATGTCCTGGAGATCCTCGATGGCTTCCAGGAACAGGATGTCGGCGCCGGCTTCGGCAAAGCGGTGGCCGCGATCGATGGCGTCGTCGATGCCATGCACGGCGGCGGCGTCGGTCCGGGCCACAATCAGGAAGTTGGGATCATCGCGCGCATCGGTGGCTGCGCGGATCTTGCCGACCATCTCGCCTGTGCTGACGACCTGCTTGCCGGCGAAATGGCCGCACTTCTTCGGCATGACCTGATCTTCGAGCTGGATGGCATCGGCGCCGGCGCGTTCCAGCGTCCGTACGGCGTGGTGAACGTTCAGCGCGTTGCCGAAGCCGGTATCGGCATCCACCAGCAGCGGCAGGTCGACGGCATCACGCACGCGGGCGGTGTGCTCGGCCATGTCGCTCAGGCCGATGAAGCCCAGGTCGGGCAGGCCGAACGACATGTTGGTGACGCCGGCGCCGGTCAGGTACAGGGCCTGGAAGCCCAGGTCTTCGATCACGCGCGCACTCATGGCATTGAACGCGCCGGGCATCAGCAGCGCCTTGCGCGTTGCCACCTGCTGCCGGAAGGCCTGTCTGCGGGAAGAGGCTTTGGAGGTCATGGGTGGGGGCTCCAGTCTGGCCGGGATGCCGGCGGGCATCCCGGGTGCGCACGTCAAAAGGGGGCGCGCAATGCAGGCTGAAGATTACACCCTGGCGGTCAACGCTTCAGGTATTCCTTGAGCGGGTCGAGCCATTCGATGGTGCGCGGGGCCTTGAGCAGCGTGGGCAGCGCGGCTTCGTACGCCTGCCGGTATGGCTTGGCCAGATGGCGGGTGCGGAAGTCCTCCGCCGAGCAGGCCCAGGTTTCATAGACCACCAGCGTGTCCGGGTCGTCGCTGGACCGATGCAGGAACGTGTTGATGAAATCGGGCTCGCCGGCCATGGTCTCCAGCACCTGATGCAGCTGGGCCTGCAGGGCTTCGCGATGCTCCGGCTTGCCCGGCAGGCGGACGATGAACGAGGTGATGTGGGGCATGTGGGTTCTCCGGGCGGGCGAATCAGGCGGCGGCCTTCAGTTCGACGACTCGCCCGGTGTCCAGCGCCGCCAACGCGGCGCGCCCGGCCTTCAGTTCGCGCGCGACTTGCGCCACGCGTGCGCCCAGGTGCTCGGCGGTACGCAGGTCGGCAGGCGGCGGCCCCATTTCGGCGCTCACGTCGGCATCCGACTGCGCGGCGGCACCGATGAAGAAGCCGTGGCGATTCAGGGTGTCCTCGGTCGAGGTCGAGCTGTTGTGCCCGGTCGCCAGGCCCAGGTTCACCCAGTGCATCTGGTGCTGGGCGGCAAAGATCGCCATTTGTTGCAGCGTGACGAGCTTGTCGCCCGAGCGTGACGCGGCGTTGGTGAAGCCCGCGGCCACCTTGTTGGCCCAGCGGAAGCCCTTGGCGAACACATTGCGCGACGTGGCATCCATGAACATCTTGAACTGTCCGGACGCGCTGCCCATGTAGGTCGGCGCGCCAAAGATGATGGCGTCCACCTGCTCGAGCTTGTCCCAGTACTGGTCGATCTCGTCGACGCTGATCAGCAGGGCGGTGGTATCCGCCGAGCCCGCCGCGCCGCGTGCCACGGCTTCTGCCTGCTTGGCGGTATGGCCGTAGCCGCTGTGGTAGACGATCGCAACTTGGGTGGGGGTGGTCATGTCTGGCTCCGGGTGAGAGGAAGGTGAAGCCAGTATGGTCGGGGCGACCTGTTCCCGGTAGGCACAGATACGGAAAAGGATTTTCAACCAAAAGTTGAAGTGGCGAAGGGGCCACCAAAGCGCCGGGCCGTCATCCGGGGCCGGCTGACGGCGCTGTGGCGGTCGCCGTCAGTGTCAGAGCGGCGCCGGCACTGGCGCCTTTGCCGGCGCCGCAGGCTGGGCGGGTGCCGGCGCTGACGGGGCCTTGTCCGAGTTGCTGTTGTAGGCAAAGTAGCGCGCCTTGGCGCCCTTGCCCCAGTACGCCACCGTGAATTGCTTGCCGTCGCGGGCGTACAGCAGTTCCAGGCTGCCATTGGACGCCGCCCATTCCGCGTAGCCGTTCTGGGCGTTCGGTTCGGTCTTGCGCTTCGATTCGTAGCGGGCGTCGAGCTTGTGGGTGACGTCGTCGAGCGCGGTGCGGTCGAAGGTCAGCGTCACCAGCGTCACCAGATCCTGGCCGTCGCAGTTCACCACCGCATGGGTCAGGCCCGGCAGGTTGAAGCGTTCCAGGCGCTTCAGCTCGAATGCGTCGCCGCCGGCCCATGGCGCCGCGCCGGTTCTTTCGCGATTCGGGCCCGGCGTCAGCCGTGCGCACGAGGTCTTGCCAAGCTCCAGGCCCAGCGGGGCGGCCACGCCGCCAGCGGTGGGCTGGGCCTGGGCGACGGATGCCAGCCCGACGGCGGCCAGCAGGATGAGGGTCTTCATGGGAATGCTTCCGAACGATGTCGCAAGATTTTACGGCTTTCCGGCGGGCGGACTTGAGGCGTCGGGCTCGCCGCTGCCGATCAGTTGGCGCGCCAGCAGACCCGCGTGCGGTGTCAGCGCGCCAAAATCGCGCGCGCACAGGAACAGCCTGCGCGTGGCCCACGGTTCCGACAGCGGCAGGATGGCCAGGCCGTGCGGCATCGACATGGCCAGCGCGCTGGACACGATCGAGATGCCGATCCCGGCATCGACCAGCATCGCCACATGCTCCACGTTGCGCAGTTGCACGCGGTAGTGCAGCTGGTGACCCAGCCGCGACGCGCGCTCGGCCAGGTGCGTTTCCAGTGCCGTGTCCGCCATGCCCACGATCGGCTCGCCAATGATGTCGGCGAAGGCCACGGCTGGCTGCGCGGCGATCCGGTGCCGGCGGCCGGCCACCACTACCAGTTGGTCCTCGGCGATGCGGTGTGTCTGCAGATTCGCGAAATCGGCAAAATCGGCCACGATGCCGAGTTCGGCGCGTCCCTCCACCAACGCCTGGACGATCTCGGGGCTCGGGCGTTCGCCCAGGTCGATCGACAGATCGGGATGCGCGGCCAGGAAGCGGCGCAGGTGCGGCGGCAGGAACGACGCCAGCGCGGCAGTGTTCGACAGCAGGCGGATACGGCCCCTGAGGCCCGTGGCATAGCTGCGCAGTTCGCCACGCATCTGCTCGACCTGGCCCAGGATGGACCGCGCGTGCCGCACCAGCGCCTCACCGGCAGCCGTTGGGCTTACGCCGCGCCGGTTGCGCTCCAGCAATGGCGCCCCCAGCGTGGCCTCCATGCCGGCAATCCGTTCGCTGACGGACGCCAGGGCCAGATGCATCGACCGGGCTCCCTGGGTCAGGCTGCCGCATTCCACCACGCTCAGGAACAGCCGCAAATCGGTCAGGTCGAAGCGCACCCCATCCTCCTCCAGCTTTCGGTTTTGCCGAAGTCTAGCACCGGAAAAGCCAGATTGCGGCGCCCCGGCCCGGTGGCTAGGATTCGCTCCATGGACCCCATTCTTCTGGTTTTTGGCGCGGGATTTGTTGCCGGTGCGATGAACGCGCTGGCGGGTGGCGGCTCGTTCGTGAGCCTGCCCGCCATGATTGCCGCCGGTGTGCCACCGGTTCAGGCGAACACATCGAGCACCGTCGCGCTGTTTCCGGGTGGCCTGGCCAGCGCCTGGGCCTACCGCGACGGGCTGGGCCCGGTGGGCGCGGTATCGCTGCGCACGCTGCTGGTGGCCACGCTGTGCGGCGGGTTTGTCGGGGCGATGCTGCTGCTGCGTACGTCGTCGGCCGCGTTCACATTCGTGCTGCCGTGGCTGCTGCTGATCGCCTGCGTCGCGCTGGCGTTCGGGCGGCAACTGGGCGAGGCGCTGCGCGCGCGCTGGCGCATCCATGCGCACGCAGTGCTGGCGGTGCAGTTCGGGCTTGGGGTCTACGGCGGCTATTTCGGTGGGGCGGTCGGCATCATGATGATTGCCATGTGGGGCCTGCTGGACAGCCGCGACCTCAAGAACCTGAACGCGCCGCGCACGCTGATGGTCAGCGCGGCCAATGCCGTGGCCGTGATCGCGTTTATCGTGGCAAACGCGGTGCGCTGGCCGGAAACGGTCGCCATGCTGATTGGCGCGGTGCTGGGGGGATATGGCGGCGCACTGCTTGGCCGCATGACGCCGCCGCGCGTGGTGCGGGCCGGCACGCTGCTGGCCACGTCGTGCATCACGCTGGCGTTCTTCGTGAAGACCTACGCGCCGGCGCTGATGCATCGATAGCCGGCGGCGGCCCTGGGGCCGCAGCGCCCGTCAGTCCACTTGCTCGATCAGCGCCGCGTCCATCATCGCGATGGTCAAGCCGGCTAGCAGCGCGAGGGCCGAGGCGATGAACCAGCGGACGGTCCTGCGGTACTCGGGAATGCTGTCGTCTTCCACGCGCAGTGCCCGGAATAACGCAAGGATCTGCAGCGCCACCGCCAGAATCAGGCAGGCCGCCGCCGCGAGAGAGCCCCGGCTCCAGTAGCCCGGGCTTTCGAACCCCCAGAAGCGCCAGAACGCCAGCGAAAACCCCAGCAGCACCGTGATCGCCGTGATGATGCCCTGCCGGAAGCCCGACGGCACGGTGAGCGGCAGCGGCGCGGGCGGCGGCAACGGCGGCCGGGATTGTGACGGGGATTGCGGCCGCGACGGTGATGCCGGCGGCGCAGTACCGTCCTGCCGTGGATCGGGGCTGATGTCGGATGGCATCCGCTGCGCCTACCGGCCGGGCACCGGCATTTCCACCATGGCCAGCGTGGCGATATTGCCGCCGATCACCCGGCTGCGATGGCCCTTGCCGCGCGTGTCGTCGAGTAACAGCGCCCCGCCGGGCACCAGTGCGCGGCGTTCGCCGTCGGAGGTCTCGAACTCCATTTCGCCGTCGAGCAGGAAAATCCACATGCGCATCGGCGCCGGGTGCAGGTCGCCCACCCAGCCGGTGGGCACCACCAGGAAGCCCTGCCGCACGGCTTCGTCCATGCGCGACACCCAGAACGGCGGTGCGGGCGGGGCAAAGTTGCGCTCGGCCATGTCGAACGACAGCGCGCCGAAGTGTGATTCGCCGGCGTCATCGGCATAGATGCGTCCGAACGCCAGCGTCGAATGGCTGACCGGGTGTTCCGTGGATGCGGCCATGGTTTGCCCCCTGTCGTGCGCGCGATGATGTACCCAGTCTAGTCGCGCCGCCGGGGGCCGCAACATCAGTCTCCGGCCTGCGCGTCGATCTGCCAGCACGCGGCCGTGTAGCGCACCGTGTCGCCCTGCACGAACGGCGCGAAGGCGGCACGCACGGTCTGGATGACGCGGGCACGGGTGGCTTCGTCGGCCGTCAGCAACCGCTGGCCCACCGAACCGAGCCAGCCAATGTAGTGGGTCAGGTCCGGCTCGGGCAGTTCGCACGGCACGTCGATGGGGCGAATGTCGATGCCGGACCATCCGGCTTGCGCCAGGATCGCGGCCACCCGCTGCCGGTCGGCAAAGGCGAACTGCCCCGGGGCGCCGGGCTGGCGCACGGGCAGGTCGGGCAGCAGCGGGGCGGCCGCCCGCTCGCCCGTGGTCATGAACGCATTCTCGGCCGGGCTGCGCCAGGCGATGACGCGCATCGTGGCGCCCGGCCGCGCGGCACGGCGCAGGTTGGCGAAGGCCGCCACGGGGTCGTCGAAGAACATCACCCCGAAGCGCGACGCGAAGTGGTCGATGCTGGCCGGTGCGAACCGGTGGGTTTGCACATCGGCCTGGACAAAGCGTGCCGCCACGCCAAGGCGCGCGGCGCGCTCGCGTGCCATGTCCAGCATCGGCGCCGAAATGTCGACACCGACACATTCGCCCCGGTCGCCCAGGCGCTGCGCGATGGCCAGCGAGGTGGCGCCGGTGCCGCAGCCGATATCGAGCACGCGGCGATGTCCGTCACCGGCCGGCAGGGCATCCAGCAGGATGGGCTCGAATGGCTGGAACATATGGTCCAGCAGGGTCTGGTTCACGACCCAGGCACGGCCGCCCGTGCCGTTCCAGAGGGTGCTCTGGTCGCTGTTGGTCTGCGGATTGGCAATCATCGTGCGTTCTCGCGGGTTCTCCAGGAAGGGAAGATACACTGTGCCAGTTCAAGTCCACTTGAGGTCAAGAGTGAATCCGCTCGACATCGCAGACGTGGCGCGGCAATCGGGCGTACCGGCGTCCACGCTGCGCTATTACGAGGAAAAAGGCCTGATCGCGTCCACCGGACGGCGTGGCTTGCGCCGCCAGTATGCCCCCGGCGTGCTGGACCGGCTGGCGCTGGTGGCGCTGGGGCGGGCGGCGGGATTTTCGCTGGACGAGATTGCCGCCATGCTGGCCCGCGACGGCCAGGTACACATCGACCGCCGCAAGCTGGCCGCCAAGGCCGATGACCTCGATCGCACGATACGCCAGCTCGTGGCGATGCGCGACGGCCTGCGCCACGCGGCGGCCTGTCCGGCGCCGGCCCATCTGGATTGCCCGACGTTCCGGCGCATCCTGCGCGCGGCCGCCAAGGGTGTCATCGGCGAGCGGACCCAGCCCGCCGTGCCGCGCAAGCCGACCCGCACGGCAGGCTCGCCCGACACGGCTTCCGGCCGGTAAAGCGCACCCGCCCTGCGCCGGGTACAGCCGGCAAGCGGTTATCATCGGCGCCTGCGTTTTCCGGAGACCAGACATGTCGAATATGTCGAATGCCCAGCAGTACCTGCGCGAAGCCATCCGCCTGGCGCAAGCCAACATGCAGGCGGGCGGGCGCCCGTTCGGGGCGGTGATCGTCCGCGACGGCGAAGTCCTGATGACCGCCGTCAACGAGATCCACAAGACCAACGATCCCACGTCGCACGCGGAACTGAACGCGATTCGCGCCGCCAGCCACAAGCTGGGCACACCGAGCCTGGCCGGTTGCGCCGTGTATGCCAGCGGCCATCCGTGTCCGATGTGCATGGCCGCCATGCGGCTGGCGGGCGTGACCGAAGTGGCGTACGCCTATTCGAATGACGATGGGGAGCCGTTCGGCCTGTCAACGGCGGCCATCTATGCGGATCTGGCCAAACCGTTCGCCGAACAGTCGATGAAGATCCAGTACCTGCCCGTGCGGCTGGAAGGCGAGGCGGATCTGTATGCGGAGTGGAAGCGGCGGCAGGGTTAAGCGCCTTGCCGCCGCCCCAAGGCCTGCTCCCGCGCGGCGGGAGGGCGTCGCGACGGGTGCCGCGGCGATCAGTCCAGCGTGATCTTGCCCGCCTTCACGATCTGCGCGTAGCGCGTGGTGTCGCGCTCGATCAGCTTGCGGAACGCGTCCGGCGTACCGCCCACCGGGATAAAGCCAAGTTCGGTAAGCTTCCTCGCCACGTCGGCGCTGCGCGTGGCGGCGGCGATTTCCCTGGCCATGCGGTCGATCACCGGCTGCGGCGTGCCGGCCGGGGCCAGCAGGCCTGTCCACGAACTCATCACGAAGCCGGGGAAGCCCGATTCCTCCATCGTCGGAATGTTCGGCTCGCCGGGCCAGCGCCTGGCGGATGCCACGGCCAGCACGTTGATCTTGCCCGACTTGACGTGGGGCATCGGCACCAGCAGCGGGTCGAAGGCCACCGACACCTCGCCGGACACCAGTGCCGGCAGGATCGGCGCGCTGCCGTTGTACGGCACGTGCGTCATCTTGACCTTCGATTCCATCGCCAGCCGTTCGCCGGTCAGGTGCGCCGAGCTGCCGACGCCGCTGGAGCCGAACGTCAGCGTGTCGGGATGCTTCCTGCCGTAGTCCACCAGTTCGGCCACGGTCTTGACCGGCACCTTCTTGCTGGCGAACAGGAACAGCGGCAGCTCGGCCATTTCCGCCACCGGGGTCAGGTCCGACGGCTTGTAGCTGAGCTTCGAATACAGCGACATGTTGGCGCTGTATGCGGCCAGCACCGACACGAAGGTGTAGCCATCGGGTGCCGAACGCGCGGCCACGCCCACGCCCAGCGTACTGTTGGCGCCGGGCTTGTTCTCGATGATGATGGGCTGGCCCAGGCTCTGCGAGACGCGCTCGAAGACCACGCGCGACACGGTGTCGGTGGAACCGCCCGGCGTGTAGGGCACGATGACCTTGATCGGCTTGGTCGGCCAGGCCTCGGCGGCCAGGGCGCCGTGGGCGGTGAACATGGTGGCGATGGCAACAGCCATCCCGCACGCCACGCGTGCGGCTTGATGCTTGATACGCACTACATCTCCTTCACTGATATTCTTCCGCGCCCGGTGGCATCGCCCCGGGGCTCTATGGCCGGGCAGGGCCCGGCTTCGCGGATTATCGGTGAGGACATCTGCAGCCGAAGTCAGGGTCAGCCCCGGTTTTGCGAGGCACTGTGCGATAGCCGCACCGATGCCGTGGCCGGCGTGCTGCAGGGCAGGCTCGCCAGCGCCACGCCGCGAAAGAGATCCCGGCGGCGGCCGCCGGTATGGCCGCCATCATGACACAGCGCCGCGCCGGTCAGTCGATGCGTGCCCCGGCGCTGACCACGACGGGCTTCCAGGCTGGTACTCGGCCACCACGAACTTGCCGAACGCATCCGGCGCCAGGGTCATGGCCTCGGCCCCTTGCTGCGCGAGCTTGTTGCGCATGTCGGGCTGCTGGGCGAGGGCGGCTTCAAGAAGCGGATTACGCGTATGAGATGGCGCGCCAGTGGGCGCTGCAATTGCGCCGCGTCAGGCGGCTTCGGCTGCCGCCGAGATCGACGTCAGCAGCGCGCCCCGTTCGCGTGCCACGAAGACCGCCTCGGTCTTGTTGCTGGCCGCGAGCCGGCGGTAGATCTGCAGCGTGTGGCTCTTCACCGTGGGCACGGAGATATGCAGGCGGCGGCTGATCAGCTTGATCGACATGCCCTTGGACAGCAGCACCAGCACGTCGTACTGACGCTGCGTCAGGCTCAGCAGCTGCGCCTCGGTGACGAACTCGGGCAGGCGCGTATCGGACAGGCGCGCCTGGACGGACATGGGCAGCACGATGGCAGCGTCGCGGGTCGCCGTCGGCGGGCTCACGCCTTCGCCAGGCAATGCCGCGTAGGGCGTGCCGGTGCAGCATCCCCTGCGCATGGCGCCGATCATCTTGCGCAGCGTTCCCTCGATGGCCTCCAGCGAGGCGTTTTCCGGCAGCCAGGACAGCAGCGGCGGGATTTCGCGCGGGGGCATCCATTGCACCGTGCCGCCGGCGCTCAGGTACAGCACGCCGCGCACATCGGTAGCGGTCCGCAGCAAATCGAGCATGGCTGCGTCGTACCCCTGCAGCAAATCGCCCACGATCAGCAGTTCAATGCCGTCCAGCGTGAGGCCTCGCACGGGGCCGGGCGACATCAGACAGGAATGGTCGATGTCCTGAATGCGGTATAGCACCTGCTGGATACCAAAGCCGATCAGTGGCCGGGACTCTACAACGGCTGCCTTCATGGTGTCGCTCCCCTTTCTTCTGGATTTGGAAGCGACGGAGGCGCAAGTTCCGTTCCAGCCACGCGAACGCACCGGAGACCGCGTGCTGCTGTGTACTTCCGGCACGGCGCCGTTACGCGTTACGTAACGTTGGGCAGTGCAGCGGCGGCGTTTTTTACGTTTTTGCCGATCGATCCTTAACGGACTGTTAATTCTGCAACGCCGTGGCCGCAATGACTGGAATGACTGTGTGCCCTCCGATGGTGGGGTACGGTTGAGCGGCTACCTGTATGACAGGACCAGGCCCTGGATCAGCTGCGTCCAGCCTTCGAGCATCACGAACAGCAGCAGCTTGAAGGGCACGGAGATGGTGGTGGGGGCAATCATCGACATGCCCAGCGCCAGCAGGATGGCCGCGACGATCAGGTCCACCACCACGAACACCAGGTAGACCACGAAGCCGATCTGGAACGCGCGTGTCAGCTCCGACAGCGTGAAGCTTGGGATCAGCACCATCATGTCGTCGGACTTCAGGTCGTCGGCGCGCCCTTCGGGCCAGATGCGCTTGGCGGACTGCACGAAGAACGTGCGGTTGCGTTCCTCGGTGTGCTTGACCAGGAAGGACTTGAGCGGCCCGCTGACCGCGTCGTAGACCGCCACCACGTCCTGCACGTTGAATGCCGCGTTCGATTCGGCGCGGCGCTTCATCGCATCGAACGCATCGGACCCGATCGGCGCCATGATATAGGCGGTCAGGATGATGGCGATGCCGTTGAGCACCATGTTCGGCGGCACCTGCTGCAGCCCCAGGGCGGCGCGCAGCAGCCCGAACACGATCACCAGCTTGGTGTAGCTGGTGACCATCAGCGCAACGAACGGCGCGATGCCGAACGTCAGGATGATGGTAAGGATCAGTACCGGGTTGTAGAGACCGGTGCTCATGCATCGCCTGCCGCGAACGTGGTGACGCGCACGCCCAGCCGGTTGCCCACGGCGATCAGCGTCCCGGTGCCAATGCGGACGCCGTTGGCGACGATGCGCACTTCGCTCTGCCTGAGCGGCTGTGGCAGTTCGAATACGAAGCCGGTGCGCACGGTGCGCAGTTCCGCCAGCGGCAGCGCCACGCCACCCACTTCGAAGCGCAGTTCCACTTCGAGCCCGTCCAGTTGCGCCAGCGACGCTGGCGCGGCATCCGGATGCGGCATGCCCAGCGTGTCGGTTGCTTCCATGTGTGCTCCGTTTTGTACGTTGAGATCCTGCAATGCGGTCACGCGCCGGCCTTCGGCCAGCGCCGTCCAGTGCGCGCCGCGACGCCCGGTGCCGCAGCGCACCAGGAATCCGCCCGCCTGCGACTGCCAGTGCTCGATGCTGATGATGTCGCCGGGCACGATGCCGCGCATGTCGCCGATGGCGACCGTGGTGGTGCCGATGCGCACGGCAATCGGTATCGGCAGCGTGTCGAACCGCTGGCCGGCATCGGGCGGCAGCATCGGCAGCGTCCGCGTCAGCCGGGACAGGCATTCGGGCTGGTCGAGCTGCAGGACAGCGTTCAGCCGCTTCGTTGCGCTGCCGCCGTCGTCATCGCCCACGGCGGTCAGCATCAGCCCGAAGGCAGCAAGATTCGACGGCCACCCGGCTGCGCCCGGCTGCCATGTCAATGGATCCCCCTGCACGGCGGCCAGCGCATGCGCCAGCGGCGCGCAGGCGTCGGCCAGCAAGGCATAGCGCAACAGTTCGGGCAGCGACGCTGCTGTGCCCGGCTGGCCCAGCAGCATCTGTTCGGCGGCGGCATCGAGGCACAGCCGCCCGTGCACAGACCCCAGCGTGAAGCGGTAGGCGTGCGGGCCCGGCGCGACAAGATCGGTATCGACGGCATCGCCGGCATCGCCGGCATCGGCGCGGACAAAGCGCAGGTGCCAGTCGCGCCCGACCAGGCGCACGGGCACCGGCGCCACGCAGGCGAGCTGGTTGGAGAGCCGCGCCATGTCGGGCTCCACATGGGGAAAGCCGGCGACCGCGTCAAGATCGGTGATCGGCGGCCTGCCAGCGGCATCGGCGGCATGAACGGTCAATGGCATGGAACGAAATCGGGCGATCGTCGCGGCGATCAAACTGCCGCCAACGATACGCAGGCGGGTGCTGCCGCGTCCACTACGAGCCCTTGTAGGGGCGCCGATGCCTTGCCGGGGCGGCGCTACGAATCCTCGGTACTGGTCGCCCGGGGAGGCGCCTCATACACTGCGGCCACTGGCAAAACTCCCAGCAATCAACGATCCGGCGTCGAGCAATCGTCCCGCAAACGTTCAGCAAGGCCATGGCAAAACTACCCGCAAACCTGCCCGTATTCACGCGTGGGCTGGGGCCGGCGACACCGGGCCTCCAGCAGATGGCGGCCGCCGCGTCGCGCCAGTCCGACCTGGCGCTGACGCTCCTGCTGTTCGCGGTGATTGCGCTGTTCGTGCTGCCGCTGCCTACGTTCCTGCTGGACATGCTGCTGACGATCAATCTGGGCATGAGCCTGACGCTGCTGATCGTGGCCACGTACATTCCGTCTGCGCTGTCGCTGTCCACGTTTCCGTCGCTGCTGCTGTTCACGACGCTGTTTCGCCTGTCGCTCAATATCGCGTCAACCAAGCTGATCCTGCTGCACGCCAATGCGGGGCACATCATCGACACCTTCGGCAAGCTGATTGTCGGCAACAACGTGGTGGTGGGCGGCGTGGTGTTCCTGATCATCGCCATCGTGCAGTTCATCGTGATTGCGAAGGGTTCCGAGCGCGTGGCGGAGGTGGGCGCGCGGTTTGCCCTGGATGCCATGCCGGGCAAGCAGATGAGCATCGACGCCGACGTGCGGGCCGGCACCATTACCGCCGGCCAGGCGCAGGAGCGGCGTCGTGCGCTGGAGCAGGAATGCCAGCTGCACGGCGCGATGGACGGCGCGATGAAGTTCGTCAAGGGTGATGCCATCGCCGGGGTGGTCATCGCCCTGGTCAACATCCTGGCCGGCATCTGCATCGGCACGCTGATGAAGGACATGAGCATCGGCGATGCCCTGCAGCGTTACGCCATCCTGACCATCGGCGACGGCATGGTGTCGCAGATACCGTCGCTGCTGGTGTCGATCGCGGCAGGGGTGGTCATCACGCGGGTGTCGTCCGCCGAAGAGCGTACGCGCTCGCTGAACCTCGGCAACGTGATCGGCAGCCAGCTGCTGGGCCAGCCGAAGGCACTGGTGGTGTCGGGGGCGGCGATTGCCGTATTCCTGGTGGTGCCGGGATTCCCCAAATGGACCTTCGCCATCATGGCGATAGTCGTGGCCGGTGGCGGCTACCTGCTGATGCGACGCGCCCAACGCAGTGCCGGCACGGTGACATGGATCGAAGTGGAGGGCGGCGGCGAGGGCCGCATGGATGGTGCGGTGGCGCCGCCGCTGGCGCTCGACCTGGATGAATCGTTGCGCGACCGCGTGGACCTGCGTCTTTTCGAACAGCGCATGACGATTGCAAAGGGCGAGGTCGAGGCCGATCTCGGGATGGTCTTTTCGCGTCTGCGCATCGTCTGGACGGGCCTTGGACAGGCGGATGCCTATGCGATCCGCGTGCAGGACGTGGTGGCTTCGGCTGGCGCGTTGCGTCCCGGCCGGCGCCTGCTGGAGCCCGGTGCGCGCGCCCGCATCGACCAGGGCGAGGCCGAGGTCGGCGCCCCGTTCGGTCCCTTTGCCGAAGTGGTATGGGTCGCCGCCCCCACCGGGGACGCACCCCTGCCGGACGGCATCCGCACGCTGTCCTGCGAGGAAGTGCTGGCGGTACATATCGGCGCGGTCATCAAGCAGCACGCGGCACAGTTGCTGGGTATCCAGGACGTGCAGGCCATGATCCACGTGGTGCAGGCCGAGGCACCGGACCTTGTGATGGAGCTGGCGCGCGTGGTGCCGCTGCAGCGTGTGACCGACGTGCTGCGCCGCCTGCTGCAGGAAGGGGTGCCGATCCGCAACCTGCGCACGATCTTCGAAAGCCTGGTGACCTGGGCGCCCAAGGAAACCGACGCCATTGCGCTGACGGAACTGGTTCGCGTGGATCTGGGGCGGCTGATCACGAGCCGCCATGTCGGTGCCGCGCGATCGATCGACGCCGTGCTGTTCGAACCCGCGCTGGAAGGGCGGGTGCAGGGCGCGATCGAACGTGCGGCGCGCGGCAACCTGCTGCTGCTGAGCCACGACGTGACGCGCGACATCCGCGAGCAGCTGCGCGTGCTGCTGGAAAAGGCCGGGCAGACGCGGCTGGTGGTGGTGGTCAGCACCGATGTGCGCCGCTATGTGAAGCGGCTGATCGAACCGGTAGCCCCGCGCCTGGCCGTGCTGTCCTATCAGGAAATCGACGAGGACGTCACGCTGGTGCCGGTGGGCTGGATCCAGAACCCGGCGGCGGAATAGCACGATGACCGCCGACACCATCCTCGATATCACGCGCCAGGCCCTGCTGGTGGTGCTGTGGGTTACGTTGCCGATCGTGCTGATCGGCACGGTGGTGGCACTGGTGGTGGCGGTGCTCCAGGCGGTGACGCAGATCCAGGACCAGAGCATCGGCACCTCCACGCGGCTGATCGCCGTGCTGGTGTCGCTGGTGCTGCTGGGTGGATGGCTGGGCGGCGAGGTGATGCGCTTTGCGCAGCGCGCGCTGCAGACGATGCTGACGCTGCTGTGAGGGTGTCCCGAACAACGACAAGATGAACGAGCCGACATGACGCCGTACTTTCAGGACTACCAACCGACGCGAATGCGCTGGCTGCGGACGTGGCCGGTGGCTTGCCTGCTGTGCCTGCTGGCGATGACCGCCGCGCAGGCGGCGGACCTGCGCTGGTCCAGCAGGCCGTTCAATGCGTCGGTCAGCGACAAGCGGCTGCCCGACTTCCTGCGCGAGCTGGCGGCGTCGCAGGGCACCACGGCCGTCATCGATCCGAAGGTGGAGGGCACCATCAACGGCAAGTTCACCGAATCCGCCCAGCATGTGCTGCGCAGCGTGTGCGCCATGTTCGGCCTGACCTATTACTTCGATGGCTCGCTGCTCTATATCGACGTGGCCAGCGAGGCCCGCAGCGAGGTTTTGCCGATCGCGCGCGGCGCCGGCATGCGCCTGCGCGATTCGCTGGAGCGCATGCAGGTGCCGGATTCCCGCTATCCGATCACCATCAACGACGCCGAGGGCACGCTGATGGTGTCGGGGCCCAAGCGTTACGTCGAGACGGTACGCGCCGCCGTGCGTGCGGTAGACGATCGCTCCATTGCCGACGAGCGTGCCGAAGTCCAGCTGTTCCCGCTCAAGTATTCGTGGGCCAATGACTTCCGCATCAATCGCTCCGGCAAGGAGATCACCGTGCCGGGCGTGGTCAGCGTGCTGCGCAGCCTGTATGGCCGCAATCGCCTGCCGCCGCTGGGTGCGCCGAACGCCGGTTCCAGCCGGGGCGCCACGCGCATGGCCAAGCTGCGCACCGGCGATGGCGGCGGCATGGGCATGCCCAGTGCCGATCCGGGGCAGGTGCTCGACAGCATGGGCGGCAACGGGGTGATCAACACCGACGTGCAGGCCAACCCATGGGGTAGCAACCAGTTGCCGCAATTCCAGGCCGACACGCGGCTCAACGCCGTGCTGGTGCGGGATACGCCGGATCGCATGGCGCAGTACCGACGCCTGATCGAATCGCTCGACATCAAGCCGCGGCTGGTGGAAATCGAGGTGACGATCATGGACATCAGCCAGGAGGACCTGGACAGCCTTGGCGTGGACTGGCGCCTGCATACGCGCCATGTCGACCTGCAGATCGGGGGCGGCAACAACAATCCCGCGCTGACGTTCGGCAATCTCACGTCCGAAGCCGGCACCACGGCCGCGGCTGCGTCCAGCGGCCTGCAGTTCACGGGTGCCATCGGCAATGACATCACCCGCTTCCTGCTGACGCGCGTGAAGGCACTGGCCGATCGCGGGCAGGCCAACTTCGTGGCGCGCCCCAAGGTGCTGACACTGGACAACACCGAGGCGGCGCTGGAGAACCTGCAGGAGTTCTACGTGCGCGTGGACGGCTTCCAGGACGCGGGCCTGTTCAACGTGACGGCCGGCACCGCCGTGCGGGTCACGCCGCTGGTGGTGGACGAAAAGCAGAGCCGCGCCGTGATGCTCAGCATCGATATCGCCGACGGCAACCTGTCCGGCGAGACGGTGGACCGCATTCCCGTGGTGCGCAGGCGTTCCATCACCACGCAAGCCATGGTGGAAGAGGGCAAGAGCCTGCTGATCGCCGGCTATACGACCGAGGAGCGCATCAACGCCACGTCGGGCGTGCCCCTGCTGCAGGACGTGCCGATCATCGGCAACCTGTTCAAGTACCAGGAAAAGCGACAGAACAACATGGAACGCTTTTACCTGCTGACGCCACGGCTGGTGGTACCGGGGATGAGCGGATGAGCGACCTCGCGCAGGAACGGACATCGACCTGGTCGCTGCGCTTTCTCGGCGGCGATGTCTACGGCCGGCAGGTCACGCTGCGGCGCGGCGAAAACGTGATCGGCGCGTCGGGCGACGTCGATATCAGCGTGCCCGGCACCGATGTGCTGCCGCGCCATCTTGTGCTGAACGTTGGCGAGGTGGCGGTCTCGGCCGAGCGCGTGGGCGATGGCGCCGTGGCCCTGAATGGCCGGCCCACCACGCAGCGCGTGTTTGCGCTGGCGGGCGGTGACATCCTGAGCATCGGCGCGCTGGACGTCGAACTGTTGCGCGCGCAGCCTGCCGCCACCGAAGCCACCGACACGTTGTTCGCATGGGCCGAGTCGGGACGCCGCGCCGAGCGCCACGCCGATGGCGAGGGAGAAGCCGCGCGGCGCCACGGCCGCGCGATGGTGGCGGCTGTCGGGCTGGCCGCCACGGTGCTGCTGGTGGGCGCAGGCTGGGCGGCAGCCACGCTGACACAGCGCGGTACGCCGCTGCGCAACGCCGAGATCGATCCAGCGGCCGTACGCAAGACCGTGGCGAACTATCCCGAACTGGAGGTGGTGACCCAGCCCAATGGCACGGTGGCCGTGCGCGGCTTTGTCAACTCGCGGGTGGACCGCCAGCGCGTGGCGCAGGCGCTGGCGCCCTATGGCCGCGGCGTGCAGCAGCAGCTGCGCTCGGCCGACGACCTGATCGAGCACATCCAGCGTTACCTGGACGAGCCGGGCGTCGGTATCGCCTACCAGGGCCAGGGCCGCGTGCTGCTGTCGGGCACCGCCGATCCGCAGGGCGGCCGGGACAAGGTGCGCAGGCTGACAGAAGACCTGCACCCCGGCGTGCTGGTGACGGATCGCATCGACTATCGGGAGACGGCCGACAACCGCCGCCGGCCCCTGCGCAACGGCAACCTCGACAACTGGCAGGGTGTGTTTCCGGCGCGTGTGGTCAGCATTACCGAGGACGCCGAAGGCAACCGTTCGGTCCAGCTGGCCAACGGCAGCCGGTACTTCGAGGGCGCCGTGCTCAAGAACGGCGCCGAAATCGAAAGGATCGAAGCGGACGGCGTGGTGCTGAAGGACACCCCCGTGCCGGCCCAGGCGCGCCGCTAGCGCGGCCCGGGCAGCAGGAATTTGCATCGTTCGATGCAGATATCGCCAACCTACCAAGGAGCTGACATGGCAAATGAAGTCGACCTCAACGCCAAGATGAACGAGATCCAGCAGAAGGCGCAGGAGTTCTCGGTGAACATCCTCAATCTGCAGGACACGCTGACGCGCCAGAACGCGGTGGTCAGCAGCGAGATGGCCCACAACACGCAGAAGGCGAACCTGATCCAGGGCGCCATGCAGGACGTGAAGCAGACATCCCGTACCAACTGAGCACGGGCGGGCGGGGCGCCGCCCCGCCTTCCGTGGCCGAACCAGGGAGCACCATGATGGATCCCAACACGATTGCCGCCGTGGCGCCGGTGGCCGGCACCGGCGCCGCTAGCACCGGCTCGCAAGCCGCCGTCCAGGCGGCCGACAGCGCCGCGCTGGCCGCGCACCAGGCGCCACCCGCGCGGCATGCCGCAACGGCCGATGCCGCCGATGCCCAGTCCTTCGCCAGCATGGTCCGCGGCGGACAGGCCGCCGATGGCTCGCGCCAGGCCAGTGCCGTGCAGGCCGCCAGCGATCCGTCGTCGACGACGCTGGGCAACGCCATTCGCCAGGGCTATGTATCGGCTGGCGAGGAATCGGCGCGCCAGGCCGCGCGGCTGGAATCGCTGCGCCAGGACATGTTTGCCGCCATCCACACCGGCAACACCAGTGACGTCGTGTACCAGGCCATGCTGCTGCAGACGCAGTCGCTGGAGCTGTTCTCGTCGATCAATGTCACGTCCAGCATCGGCAGCGCCGGCACCAATCTGTTCAACAGCCTGCTCAAGAACCAGCAATGATCGCCACCGCCAACCGTTGCCTGCGTGTCCTGCCTGTCCTGCTGCTGCTGGCGCTGTCGGGCTGCAAGGTCGATCTCTATGCGTCGCTCAACGAGCCCGAGGCCAATCAGATACTGGCCGCGCTGACGGCGGACGGCATCGACGCGGAAAAAGTGCGCGCGTCGGACGGCGATTCGGCCGGCAGCGGCAATGGCGGCTGGAGCGTGCGCGTGGAGGAATCGCAGCTGCCCCAGGCGCTGGAGATCCTGCGCAGCGAAGGCCTGCCCGGCGAGCGGTTCGCATCGCTGGGCCAGGTGTTCCAGAAGCAGGGGCTGGTGGCCACGCCGACCGAAGAGCGCATGCGCTACATCTACGCGCTGTCGCAGGAGCTGTCGGAGACGCTGCGCAATATAGATGGTGTGGTCACGGCGCGCGTGCATGTGGTGGTGCCGGCCACCGATCCGCTGTCGGACAAGATCCGGCCGTCGTCGGCGGCGGTATTCATCAAGCATCGCCCCGACGTGGATCTGCGCCTGCTGGTGCCGACGGTCAAGGACATGGTGGCGCACAGCATTGAGGGCGTGACGCATGACAGCGTGTCGCTGTCGCTGGTGGAAGCACGCCCGTACACCCCGGTGCCGGTGGCGACCCATCCCGGCGCAGCCGCGTTTCCGGTGGCGCGCTTTGCCGCCATCGCATTGATGGCGGTGCTTGCACTGGCGCTGATGGGTGCGGGCGTGCTGGCCTGGTGGCGCGGCAACCTCCGCTGGCCGCCGCGGCGCGGTGTGCGGAGTGCCTCATGAGCGTGCCGGCAGGCGTCCTGCCCGCCGCGCTGACGCCGGCTGCGCCGGTGTTGCCCGACGCGGCGCTGGCGCACGCCATCGCCGACCTGTTGCAACGCCCGCTCGTGCATTTGCATCCGAGCTGGCTGCCGGCGGACTGGCCGTTGCGCCTGCGCCGCGCCGACGGTTTCGGCGATGCCGCCGCCGGCTTGCTGGCGGCGCCGCTGAACCTGGCCGGCGACGCGGCGGCGCAGGAGCGCCTGCTGGCCCTGCTGACCGGCGCCGACCCCGTGCCACGCGTGGTGCTGATCGAACGCAGCGCGCTGCGCCTGCTGGCGATCTGGATGGGACTGGCGGTCCACAAGGCCGGCTTTGCCATCGAACGCCGCATGGTGCCGGCGCAACTGGCCGAGAGCATCGAGCCGCTGGCCAGCCGGCTGGTGGGTGCCACGCCACGTGCGATGCGCCGCGCCGCGCGCCGCATCGATCCCCAGGCCGTGGCCTTTCTGCTGAAGCGCGTGCCCGATCTGGCCGACGTGCCGATGAATCTCGCCCCAATGCGCGCGCGGCCCGCGTGCGCCGCGCGGCTGATGGCGGAGCGTGGCTATCGGTTGCTGGGCGGCCTGCTCGACGCCTATGGCGCGCCGCTGCGGCGCGTGTGGATGCAGAAATCACCGCGCCGGCTGGCCATGTTGCCGCCGGCCCCGCTTTCACGCAGCCAGGTGGCGCAGTTGCGCGAACTGATGCTGCTTAACCTGATTCCCGAACGGTTTTCCGCATGGCACTGGCTTTTCTGATCACGAGCGAGAACCTGCAGTTGCTGTCGGAACGCAAGGTACTCAAGGAAGCCGAGTATGCGGCGCTGATGGATGCCTCGGAGGTCATCGAGGCCGCCCGGCGCGAGGCGCTGCACATTGGCACCGAGGCGCAGCGCGAAGCCGAACTGCGCCGCCAGAACGGCTACCGCGATGGCTGGGCGCGTGCCCAGGCCGACCACGCCGCCGCGCAGGTCAGCGCCGCCGCCGAGGCCGAGCGTCAGTTGGCCGGCATGCGGCGCACCATGGCAGAGATCGTCATGAAAGCCGTGCAGCAGATTGCGGGCGAGCTCGATCCGGATCTGATTCTCGAAGTGGCGCTGCAGCGCATCGAGGCCCTGGTGCGCGCCGAGCCGTTCATCACCATCCAGATTCCGCTGGGCCGCGAGCAGGCCGTGCGGTCGCTGCTGGATCAACTGGCCGAGACGCTGGACTGGCCACGCCGCGCCAACGTGGTGGTGGAGCCGGCCCTCGACCCCGATGCGTGCCGCATCCTGACGCCATCGGGTTCGATCGACGTGGGGCTGCAGGCGCAGCTTGAAGCGTTTGCCCGGCGCCTGCGCGCGGGCTGAGGGAGACCTGCCATGGCCACCGAACTGCAACCCGCCGATATCGAATCCGCGCTGGCCCATGCGGCGGCCGACCTGGGCCGTGCATTCGAGCACTTCACCCCGGTGTCGATGCGCGGCCGCGTCAGCAAGGCGGTGGGCATGCTGATCCATGCCACCGGTGTGCAGGCGCATATCGGCGAGATCTGCCAGCTGGTCACCCCGGGCGAGGCGCCGCTGCTGGCCGAGGTGGTTGGCTTCATGCAGCAGACGGCGGTGTTGACGCCGCTGGGACGCACCACCGGCATTTCCACGCTGACCGAAGTGCTGCCCGCCTTGCACGGGCCGCAGTGCCCGGCTGGCGCGGCGCTGCTGGGGCGCGTGCTCGATGCGCTGGGCGAGCCCATCGACGGCAAGGGCGAACTGGTGGGCGTCACACGCGTGCCGGTCGACAACGAGCCGCCCGATCCGCTGACGCGCCGGCTGATCCGCGAACCGCTGGCCACCGGCGTGCGCGCCATCGACGGCCTGCTGACACTGGGCGATGGGCAGCGCGTGGGCATCTTCGCGCCGCCCGGCGTGGGCAAGAGCACGCTGCTGGGGATGCTGGCACGCGGCGCCAGCGCCGATGTGAACGTGGTGGCGCTGGTGGGCGAACGCGGGCGCGAGGTGCGCGAGTTCATCGAATACAACCTCGGCCCGGAGGGCATGGCGCGTACCGTGCTGGTGGTGTCGACGTCCGACCGCTCGCCCATGGAGCGTGTGCGCTGCGCCTACACGGCCACGGCAATTGCCGAACACTTTCGGGACCAGGGCCGGCGCGTGCTGCTGCTGGTGGATTCGCTGACGCGCCTGGCGCGCGCGCAACGCGAGATCGGGCTGGCCGGTGGCGAGCCGCCGACGCGTCGCAGCTATCCGCCGTCGGTGTTCTCGATGTTGCCGCAATTGCTGGAACGCGCGGGCACCAGCGCGCGGGGATCGATCACAGCGGCCTATACCGTGCTGACCGAAGGCGAGGACGACGGCGATCCCATTGCCGAGGAAGTGCGCTCGATCCTGGACGGCCATATCGTGCTGTCGCGCAAGCTGGCCAGCGCGGGTCAGTATCCGCCCATCGACGTGCTGAAGTCGGTCAGCCGGGTCATGCCGCAGGTCACAGGCGGTGCGCACCGGCACGATGCCGCGCGGCTGCGTCAGCTGCTGGCGAAGTTCCACGACATGGAGCTGTTGCTGCAGATCGGCGAGTACCGCCCGGGCGCCGACGCCGAAGCCGACGCGGCCGTGGCAGCGATTGGCGCCATCCGTGCGTATGTCTCGCAGCCGGCCGAACGGCTGGACACTTTCGCGGCTGCGCTGGACAAGCTCGCAGCCGCTGTGCAGCCGCCGAAAATCATGGGAGCCCAGGCATGAGCGATCACCGGCTGGACGATCTGGAAGCGGTGCGCGAGCGCCGTCACGACGATGCCATGCGCGCCATGCAGCAGCAGCGCGCCCATGTGATGCAGGGCCTGCAGGCCGCCGAGGCCGCGCAGCGGGTGGTCAATGGCGCGCTGGCAGACCGTGCCGCATTCCTGACGCGGCTGCGCGAAGGCGCGGCGCAGGGCGGCGTATCGGTCGCCGGCCTGCTCGATGCCCAGGGCTGGCAGGCGGCGTTCGATACGCGCATCGCCCGCGCCAACGCGCAACTGGGCGAGGCACTGGACGAAGTGGAGCGGCGTCGCGCGGCGTTCGACGACAGCCGCCGGGAACTGCTGCGCGCGCATGCGCGGCTGTCCGGCGTGCGCGAGCTGGTGTCGCGCCTGCGTGACGAGGCGCGTCACGCGGGGGACCGGCAGGAGGAAGACGCGGTCGAGGAAGCGGCCGTGCGGGGCTGGCATCGCCAGTCGGAGGGCTAGGCATGCAGGGCGCGATGATCGACCCGGCTTGGCTGTTCCACTGGGGACGCGAGGTCATCATGCCCATCGTCATGGTGATGCCGCGGCTGCTGACGGCGTTCACGGTGCTGCCGTTCCTGTCGCAGCAGGCCATTCCCGGCGTGGCGCGCAACGGCGTGGTACTGGCCATCGCGCTGTTCGTGTCGCCGGGCGCGCGTATCGACCTCGACCACATGGCGGGTGGGCTCTGGCTGGCGCTGATCTTCAAGGAGGCGTTCATCGGCCTGCTGCTGGGCATGGCGTTCGGGCTGTTCTTCGTGGCCCTGCAGATGGTGGGCGAACTGATCGACTTCCAGACCGGCTCGGGCAACGCGACGTTCTTCGACCCGGTGACGCAACAGGAGGACGGGCCGATGGAAAACCTGCTGTCGCACCTGGGGATTGCACTGTTCGCCGCGTTTGGCGGCTTCTTTGCGATGACGGGCGTGATCGTCGAGTCGTTCGCGTTCTGGCCGGTGATGTCGTTCGGGCCGGAGATGTCGCTGGCGTCGCTGGGCTACGCCACCGCCTATGCCGGCACGATGTTCTCGTGGGTGGTCAAGCTTGCCGCGCCGATCCTGCTGTTGCTGGTGATCGTGGAACTCGGCTTCGCGCTGATTGCGCGGTTCGTGCCGCAGTTCGACGTGTTCCAGTTCGCCCAGCCGGTGAAGATCACCGTCGCCCTGCTGATGCTGGCTCTGATGCTGGCCGTGATGGTCGACACGCTGCAGGGCTTTCTGCGGCCTGACAACGTGCTGATCGAACTGCTGCGGCGCGGCGCGGCCGGAGGCTCGCCATGAGCGACAGCAGCGAAAAGAACCTGGAAGCCACCCACCGCAAGCTGGAGGATGCCCGCAAGCGCGGCGAGGTGCCGCGCAGCAGCGACGTCACGTCGGCGGTGGTGTTCCTGGGCGTGCTGGCGGTGCTGTGGGTGCTGGGCCGCTATTTCGTGCGCCTGTTCCAGGCACTGTGGCACAACGCCATGGGCGCGGTGCCGCAGCATCTGCAGGACCAGCAGATGCTGGTGCTGGGCGAGGCCAGCGCGCGGCTGCTGCTGATGGGCGTGCTGCCCGTGGCGGGGGTGGCGCTGCTATGCGGCATCGTCGGCGCGTTCGTGCAGGTGGGGCCACTGGTGGCGTTCGAGCAGATCAAGCCGAACCTGAGCCGGCTCAATCCCGCCGAAGGTTTGAAACGGATGTTCGCGGTACGCAACCTGCTGAACCTGGCCAAGATTCTGCTGAAGATCGCCTTGCTGGCCGGGCTGGTCTACGTGCTGGCGCGCGGCGCGATCGAGGACGGCGTGCGCACCGGCCATGCCCGGCCTGCCGAGATCCTGGTGCTGATGGCCTGGATCCTGCTGCGCATGTGCTGCTGGGCGGCGCTGATCTTCCTGGTCATGGCGGTCATCGACTATGTGCACGAGCGCCACGAGTTCATGAAGCAGCAGCGCATGAGCGTGGAGGAGTACCGCCGCGAGCACCGCGAGACGCAAGGCGATCCGATCGTGGCCGGCCGACGGCGGGCCGCGTTCTTCGAGGCGGCGTTCTTCGGGGTGGGCGAACGCGTGCGCGTATCGACGGCGGTGGTCTATTCCACGCAGTACGCGGTGGCGCTGCGCTACGACGGGCCCGGCACATTGCCGCGCGTGCTGGCCAAGGGCGGCGCGCAGGTGGCGGCGCGCATCCGCCAGGCCGCCGCCGACTACCTGATTCCGTCGGCGTTCGATTCGGACCTGGCGATGCAGCTCTATCTGAAGGTGCCGCTGGACCGCCCGATCGACCGCGACCTGTTCGAACGGGTGGCCGAACTGATGCGCTGGGCGACGGGCGAGACGTGAGCCGGGCGGGCTGGCCAGACGGGCGGCTCAGACCTCCGCCAGCACTTCGCGCGGGCCGCCGATGCGTACGCCCGCGGGGCGCAGCAGCGTTGCCGCCGCCGCCAGCTGCACGCGGTTGCGAACGCCAAAGTGGCTGCGCAGGCGGCGCATGTGATAGTCGACGTTGAAGACCGACATCGCCATCTGGCGCGCGATCTGCTTGTCGGACAGCCCCTGCGCCAGGCAGGCCAGGATTTCGCGCTGCACATCCGACAAGCCCTCGCGCGGCTTTTCGGCCGTGGCAGGAATCTCGGCGTGGCAGGTCAGGAATTCATGCAGCCCCAGCCCCAGCGTCAGCGCCTGGCCCAGCACGGTGTCGCCAATCCAGCGCCGGCTCTCGATGCCGGACATGAAGCTGATGATGACGATATCGCTGGTGCTCGGCATCGGCAGGTTCAGGAACACCCCGCTGCGGATGCCGGCATCGCGCAGGTCGTCCAGAAAGCGCCGCAGTCGCAGCGGCGTGGCCTTGCCGTCGATGCCCTGTTCGAGATCGTCGGCATCCCACACCATCGGCAGGCCGAACATGCCGGGCTGCGGGTTGCGCGGATCGATCTCGAAATACCGCTCGCGGAAATAGCGGTCGCGCCAGCCGGGCGCCGTGTACGTGTCGAAGAACGTGCGCGGCTGGATCTGGCCCCCGACGTTGGCGGCGGTGCCATAGCCGAGATAGTCGAAGCCGATGGCGTGAATGGCGGCCTGCATCACGCCGCAGCGCCCCTCGTGGGTGCCTTCGGCGGCCAGAGCCGAAACCAGCCCGGGCGTGCCGCCCTGGCGCGGCCTGCCGCGCGTGGGAACGATATGCCGTTCGCCATAGAACCGCACACCATGATGCGTGACCGCCATCGATGGCGGCGTGTGTGCCGGCCGCGTGTTGCGCAGCGTGTTTGCGATATCCATGCCTGACGCCCCCGCGTCCTGGCCGGGCATGCCTGCCTCTACTCTGGTCATAAGGCCTCCGTGCGTATGCCTGCTGCGCGGTATGCCAGCCTTGTGAGCCTGCTGCCGCGCCTCCCGTTCGAGCTGCCGTCAGCGCGCCAGGATTCGCGCCACGGCGGCATGGTCGAATCGCTGCACCGGAACACTGGTACAGGTATCGCCACGCCTTGTCGAGGGGCGCCATCATGACGTCGAGCCGGCTGGCTCACATACTGCTGCTGACCCGGAATCCCGTCTGGATTGCCGATTGACCCGGCCAACCGTGGCCGTGCTGTCTTTTTTTGTGTTGACGCTGTTTTTCACCGCGACGCCGGCCGGTGTGCTGGCTGGCGTATTGCCCGACCGCAGGCGGGCTGGGCCTCTCGCGCGCCCCCGTCAGAGGGATAGGGCCGGGTGCCGCGCGGACGCTGCCGTGTCATTGTGTTTCTGGGCGGCAAGGTACCGGGCGACTGCGCGTCAGAAGCGTACGCCAGTCTGCGTCGTCGCCGCAAGCGCCGTGGCGCCGTTGCCACTTTCGGTTACTGGCCGGTTACACATGGCCATGTTGCATCGCTTCGTGATATGTCGCCGGGGACACCTACGCGTCCAGCGGCTTGCCGCGTGTTTCCGGCAGCGTCAGCGCGGCCAGGATCAGCACGCCGTAGGCTGCCGCCGCGAAGATGCCGATGGCATGGCCCAGCGACATCTGCTGGCTGACCTGGCCGATCAGGAACGGGAAGAACGCACCGATGGCCCGGCCCACGTTGTAGCAGAAGCCCTGGCCCGATCCGCGCACGCTGGTGGGGAACAGCTCGGTCAGCAGCGCCCCCATGCCCGAGAAAATGCCCGAGGCAAAGAAGCCCAGCGGAAAGCCCAGCAGCAGCATCAGCGTGTTGCTGACGGGAATGTGCGTGTACGCCAGCGCGATCGTCATCGACCCGATCGCGAACAGGATGAAGTTGCGCTTGCGGCCGATGCGGTCGGTCAGGTAGGCACTGATCACGTAGCCGATATAGGAGCCCACGATCACCATGGCCAGATACCCGCCCGTGCCCAGCACCGTCAGGTTGCGCTCGGTCTTCAGGAACGTCGGCAGCCAGGTGGTGATGGCGTAGTAGCCGCCCTGCGCGCCGGTGGTCAGCAGCGCGGCGCGCACCGTGATGGACAGCAGGCCCGGCGAGAAGATGGCGGCGAACGACTTGCGGTCGGCGGCGCCCTGGCCGGCCTTGGCCTTGTGCTCGACGTAGACCTCCGGCTCCTTGACCATCCGGCGCAGCAGGATCACGAACACCGCTGGCAGCAGCCCGATCAGGAACAGCGCACGCCAGGCGGTTTCGGCCGGCAGCAGCGAGAACACCAGCGCGTACAGCAGCGCGGACAGGCCCCACCCGATGGCCCAGCCGGCCTGCACCATGCCCACGGCCTTGCCGCGGTCCTTTGCGCGGATGGCTTCGCCGATCAGCACGGCGCCGGCTGTCCATTCGCCGCCAAAGCCGAAGCCCATCAGCGCACGCGCGATCAGTAACTGTTCGTAGTTCTGTGCGAGGCCGCACAGGAACGTGAAGAACGCGAACCAGAGGATGGTCAGCTGCAGGGTGCGCACGCGGCCGATGCGGTCCGACAGGATGCCGGCCACCCAGCCACCGGCCGCCGATGTCAGCAGCGTGGCAGTACCGATGAAGCCCGCGTCCGCGCGCGAGATGCCCCAGGTGGCGATCAGCGTCGGGATCACGAAGCTCAGGAACTGCGTGTCCATGGCGTCGAGCGCATACCCGACCTTGCAGCTCCAGAACGTGCGCCGCTCGTTGGGGGTGATGTCGCGATACCAGGAGAAGAAGCCGCGCTGCGGCTCGGCCTGCGCGTCGGGCTGTGCGCCGGCCGGGTGCGACGATGGCCTGTCCGGCCCCGGGATGCTGCCAATCTGCGTGTCCATGCAATCCTCTTCGTAGTGAGCGCGCTGGCTGGCCGTGGAACCCAGGCTGGCAGCGTCGTTGGTGCCTGCATTCTTGAAACCGGGACCGCTGCACGTCCAACTACTTTTTCGGGCAAGGTCCGATAAAAAAAATTGAATCCTGTGCTGCAAGCCAGTACGAAAGCGGGATGCCGGGTGATGCACCGGCGCGGGGCTTTCGGGTAATCCCTGAGCGTCGGGCCCGGGCCGTACCCGGGACAAGGCGGTAAGCATACGGCGCGCCAGCCGGCGCATTCGCTACGGAAATCCGTAGCGGGCGTGGCACTACGAGTGCTCGGTAATGGTCTTGCGCGCAGGTAGCCGCTACGCTTGTGCCCGTTCCCCATTCATGCCGCCAGCTGCCCCATCATGCGTCCATTGAAAGCGGTGTCCGCCGCCATGCTTCTTGCCCTTGCGTGTGCCGCCGCGCATGCGCAGATGACGCCGGTGGAGCGGTCGATCCTGGTGCAGGCATCACCCGATCGGGTGTGGCTGCTCGGCGGCGGCTATTGCGCCATCGCCCGATGGGATGCCGCACTGCGACGGTGCGATGTCGTGCTCGGCAACGGCGCGCCGGGAACGGTGCGGCGCATGGTCTATCGTGCGGGCGGGCTGCCGGCGGTGGATGTGCTGACCGATCGCGGCCCATGGTCGTACAGCTACCGCAAGCTGTCGGGCCACACGCGCGGCCGCTGGCAGGTGGCGGCCGGGCCGGATGCCGGCACCACGGTCGTCACGTGGCAAGTATGGCTGGACCCCTTCGCGCTGCCCAACGGCGCCGGATCGGAATACCCGCTGGCGCTCGGTGACGAGATGCTGGGCGCGATGGAACGGCTCCGGCAGCGCGCCGAGGCCGACGAGCGCGAGGCTGCCGCCGAGGCACGGGAAGCGGCGCTACGCACCACGCCGGCGTTTTCGATGGAGGGGAGTTGACAGCGGCGCGCGCGGGCCGCAAGGTCTGGTCTGCTTCGGCATCGTGCCGGTCCCTTCATCGCCATGAACCTGCGCTTTCTTGAAACCTTCGTCTGGGTGGCGCGGCTGCGCAGCTTCCGGCTGACAGCCGAAAAGCTGTTCAGCACGCAGGCCTCGATTTCCAGCCGCATTGCGGTGCTGGAAGAAGACCTCGGGGTCAGGCTGTTCCTGCGCGATTCGCGCGGCGTCACGCTCACGCCCGAGGGGCAGCGCGTGCTCGACTACGCCGAGAAGATGGTGCACACGATGCATCAGATGCGGCAGTCCCTGGACCGGTCGCGCATTATCGGCGGGCGGGTGCGCATCGGGGCGATGGATTCCGTCATCCATACCTGGCTGTCCACCGTGGTCAAGCGCGCCATGGCGACGTATCCCGAGCTGGAGATCGAACTGACCGCCGACGCGGCGATGAATCTCTGCGACCAGCTGCAGAAGGGGTATCTCGACGTGATCTTCCAGACCGACCTGATGCGGCTGGAGACGGTGCGCAATATCGAGCTGGCGCGCTACCCGATCCGCTGGATCGTGGCCACCGGCAGCGCCTTCGACCGCCCCTACGCGTCGCTGGAGGAACTGGGTGCCGAGCGCGTGATCACCTTCGTGAAGAATTCGCGGCCGCACCAGGACATCCTGAGCCTGTTCCATCTGAACGGCGTGGCGTCGCCGCGCATCAACTGCGTGAACTCCGTGGCCGCGATGACGCGACTGATCGGCGACGGCTTCGGCATCGGTGCCGTGCCGCCCGCCCTGGTGCGCAAGGAACTGGCCGAAGGCACGCTGTCGGTGGTGGAGATCGACAACCACCCGCCGCCGCTGGAAATCGTGGCGTCATGGCGCATCGGCGCGGGGCTGGAAGTGCACGAATCGGTGGTGGAGCTGGCCACCCAGGTGGTGGCGGACTTCTGCGCCGACGTGGGTGAGGAGATGGCCACACCGGCCCACGGACATTCGTAGTCATCGGAATTGTCTATCGCGCGAGGCGCGAAAGATTTGTTGGACGGCATGCGTGCGCGGCCACCAGAATCGGTGCCACAACCAGATTCCCGTGAGACACGCGCCGCACCATGAACCACCCGCTCCAGCACGCCGCATCGATCCTGCCCGACGACCCCGCCGCCCTGCGCCGCCTGATCCGCGAGGGCCGCTATCGCGGCCATACCAGCGGCCTGGCGCGCGGCCATGTGCAGGCCAATATCGTGATCCTCACGCGCGACTGGGCGTACGACTTCCTGCAGTTCTGCGCGCTGAACCGCAAGGCCTGCCCGCTGATCGACGTGACCGACCCCGGCGACCCGGTCTTCCGCAACCTGGGCGCCGATGTCGATATCCGCACCGATGTGCCGATGTATCGCGTCTACCGCCACGGCACCGAGTACCACGAGACCACCTCCATTGCCGAACTGTGGCGCGACGACTTCGTGGCGTTTGCCATCGGCTGCTCGTTCTCGTTCGAGCACGCGCTGCTGGCGGCCAATGTGCCGCTCAAGCACATCAACCTGGGTCGTAACGTGGCGATGTTCCGCACGGGCATCGAGACGCGGCCGGCCGGGCGCCTGTCGGGCAAGCTCGTGGTGTCGATGCGGCCCCTGTCGGCCGCCGATGCGATCCTGGCCACCGAGATCACGGCGCGCTATCCCGACGTGCATGGGGCGCCTGTGCATATCGGCGATCCGTCGCTGATCGGCATCGACGATATCGAGGCGCCCGACTATGGCGATGCCGTGCCGCTCGATGCGCACGAGATTCCGGTGTTCTGGGCCTGCGGTGTCACGCCGCAGGCGGTGATCCGCGAAGCCAGGCCGGAGATCTGCATCACGCACGCGCCGGGCTGCATGCTGGTCACCGACCTGGACAACAACCGGCTCTGACCGGGCGCGCAGCCGGCCGGGCCTACGAGTTTCCTTAGTGTCGCCACGCCCACCGGCGCGCGACAATCCGCCAGTCGGTCGGTAGCGGCCGGCCTGCCGGCAGCGACGCCGGCGTCCACGTGGAGACAAGCGACATGCTGGATTTCATGGATGCGATCCGCGCCGCCGCGGCTGCAGCGGCCCGCGCGGCGGCGGAGGCGGCCGAACGTGCCCGTCAGGCCGCCGAGGAGGCCCAGCGCCGCGCGCAGGAGCAGGCCCGCCAGGCCGCGCAGGCCCAGGCCCAGGCGCAGGCCAACAAGCCCAAGCCGCCCCCGCCGGAACCGCCCAAGGCTCCTCAGCAGGCCACGCCAGCGAAGACCGAACCCAGGGCGGATACCCCAACGGTCCAGAACGCGGTTTACACCGGCAACACCACGCTGGCGCTGCAGCAGACCCATGCCACGACCCAGGCCAGGCCGCACGAAGACGCGCCCCCGCCCGACCCCGAAAAAGCCCAGCAGGAAAAGGACGAGAAGGACGCGAAGGCCCTGACCGACAGCTGGCAGAAGGATGCGCAGGACGCGCTCGACAAGGCGGCGAAGCAGGCCGGCGGCCGAGAACTGACCGATGCCGAATGGAAGCCGCTCAGCCAGCAGTACGGCAACGTCATGGGTGGCGTGCAGAACGAACTGCGCGTGGCCGCCAACCATGCCGCGAAGACCGGCGGCGACGTGACGAAGGCCGTCAACGACAAGGCTTCGGAGATCAAGGGCCGTTACAAGGACGATCCGATCGTGCAGGGCAACCTGGACGAGACGAAAAAGGACTACCTGGCGAAGGAAACCACGCAGGACGCGCGCAATACCGAAGGCGCCCGCTTCAAGGTCATCGTCGCGCAGGAGAAGGCCGACAAGACCGCCGCGAAGCTTGCCCAGGAACAGGCGGACTACGTGAAGATCCCCGGCGGCATCCGCCGGGCCGAGCCCGGGCTCGATGACGACCTGCAGGCGGCACGTAGCGCCGACAACCAGGCGCAGGCCGAACTGGAACGTGCCGGCCAGGACTTCGGCAACGCGCTGCAGAAGGAAATCGACACGTTGGCGGTCAAGCAGTACAAGAGCGATGCCGATGCGTCGCTCGACAACGCCCGCAACGACACGACGCTGCATAACCGGTATCTGCGCGAGGAGAGCCTCGGCAGCGCGCGTCAGGCCGCGGCCGACGCGCAAACGCAGCTGAACGACCTGCAGGCCGGCAAGGGCGTGAAGGTGCCGGAGCGGTACCGGAGCGAGGCCGCCGACCAGGTCAAGCATCGGTACGACAACGACCCGCAGCTGGGCGCGCTGGTGGATCGCCTGAACCTGAAGGGCCGGTTGCAGGGCGAGCTCGACCACCTGGTGCCACGCACTGACTTCGAGAAGAAGCTTGCCGCCACAGATCCCACCACGCTGGCGATGGCGCGGACGCTGGACCTGACGCTCGATCCCGAGGCGAAGGACGATCCAAACTCGGCGGTGACGCGCGACATGCCGAATTCGGAACGGATGCTGATGAAGGAGCAGCCGGGCAGCTACGTGCTGTACAAGTACCTGCAGCAGGACCCGTCCGCGCAGGTGAAGGACGGCACGCAGGTTCACGACATGTCCGCGCTGCTGTCAACGCCGGTGCAGCAGTTGAGCACGAAGGCCGGGGGCGACCCCAAGGCGCCGGACACGCAGGTGGCCAGGCAGAGCCTGCAGCGCCTGTTCACATTCGCCGATGTGGCGACGCAGGTGCGCGTCGACAAGATGGGCACGATGATCGACCAGCAGCTTGGCCGCGGCGACGTGGCGGGTGCGCTGGCGACGCGCAAGGCCGGCGTGGATGCCGCGCTGACCGACGACGAACGCAGCCAGTACGTGGGCGTACGCGCGGACCGTTTCGATAGCGACCTGTTCAAGTCGCAGATCGACGCATCGATGCGCAAGGATCTGAAGAACAAGACCTACGACGACGACAACAAGTACATCCAGGGTCAGCAGACCATGTACGCCGACAAGGTCGGCAAGTACCTGCAGGATGTGGCGCCGAACCTGATACCCGAGGACGCCCAGACGCTGGCATCGACGGTGAAGGCCGAGTACCGCAACGACTGGACCGGCCGCAACGACGCCACCGGCGCGGGCTACAACGACTGGGACGCGTTCTACAGCGGGCTGTCGGCCGTGGTGGACAAGGCCGACCAGCCGTACTACCAGGCCAACCCCAAGGCTGCCCCCGGCAGCGGGCCCGCCGCGCAGGACACGGCGCGCTGGCTGGCCGACCGGGACAACGACGTGCACGTCCTGGTGATGCAGAACCAGGCGGGCGTGAAGCAGGGCACCGTGTACGGTGGCGCGCGCGACGCAGGCAGTCACGGCCATATCGGCCTGTCGGTGGCATTGGCGAAGGCACTCCGGAACAGCGCCGACGCCCCGCTGATGGCGGCGAGCGACCTGGAGCGCGCGTACAAGAAGGGCTTCAGCGAAGCGGCGCCCGACGACAAGGAAGTGGCGGAGCAGAACAAGCTGTTCGAGCTGGACAAGGACGAGATCCTGAACCAGGCCTTCGACGGGCTGGCCATGAAGAAGCAGGACCTGACCGCCGACGTCGGCGACGATGCCGCGCTGGACAAGGCGATCCGCACGGCGCTGCCGAATGCGGACCCCGCGGGCATCGATGCCATCAAGCAGGAGATCCGCGACAACGCGGGCGGCAAGAGCCAGGTGTCGGTGGTGCCGATCTACGTCACGCAGCCGGGCGGCGCGCCTTACCAGTCGGCCGTGTTCGAGTTCAAGGGCCGCGAAGGCAACACGATGTGGGTGGATGACGCGGGCGCGGTCTACGGCAAGGACGGCAAGGACCCCAAACGCGACTTCCAGGAGAACAACCAGCTGTCCGACAAGGGCACGATCTACATCGCCGACCGCAATCTCGACCGGAACCAGGACGGGCACGTCGGGTACGAGACGATGGACGCCCATATCACCACCGGCTGGGACCGGGCCATGGGCTGGGTCAACCTGGGCGCGGCCGCCTTGGGCGCGGCCGCCGGCGTGGTGCTGGCCGTGGGGTCCGGGGGCACACTGACGCCGCTGGTGGCGGTGGCCTGGGGCGGCATGATCACAAGCATGGGCTACGGCATCGGCACGTCGGCGTACGAACTGCACAACATGGCGGACCACGGCCGGTCGGTGAATCCGTTCAGCAGCCAGGAAGCCATGTCGCAATGGCTGAACGTGGCGGGGTCGGTGGCCGGCATGGGCGGCATGGGCCTGACCAAGTTCGCCACCATGGCGGCACGCGGTGGCGCACGGCTGGCCGCCAGCGGCAACACCGCGGCGGGCGAACTGATGATGCAGCAGGCTGCGCGGGCGGGCATGACCAGCAAGGTGATGAACGGTGTCGGGTTCGGCATCGGGGGCTACCAGTCCGGCCAGCAGGCCGTGGCGTTCGCGCGCTACGGCAAGGACATGAGCACCAGCGAGATCGTGCAGAACGCGGCATCGCTGCTGATGGGCGCGACGCAGATGATGCCGATGGCGATCCAGAAGCGCATCGGCGAATCGGTACGCGATACGTACCAGCGCACGCGCGGCCCCGGCGCCGATCCGCTGGGCCAGGCTGCCAATCGCGCCGGCGAAGGCCCGGACGCGGCACGGACGATGGCCGCCGGCGCGGACGCCGCCGCACAGGGTACGTCGCGCCAGCGCGTCGATGGTCCCGAACGCACCATGCGTCCGGGCGATGTGGAGAGTGGCCGGCGAGGTGGCGCACAGGATGGCGACGGGCAGGCCGGCACGGCGCGCTCCCGCGCGGGTGGCGAAGCCGATGGCGCGGCGCAGCCACGTACGCCGGCAACGGCCGCGGGACGCAGGGCGGGCGATACACCCCCCACCGCGCCTGCCGCCGCGCCGCGCGCCGCGACACGCACGCCGTCCACGGTGCGCGACGGCGCCGATGCGTCCGCCAGCCGTCCGTCGGCGGTCAAGCTGTCCACGTTCTTCAGCATGCGGGTGCGCGGCGCGATGGTGGAGAACCGTGTCATCGCCAACATGATGGATCGCGCGCTGGCCCGTGCGCAGGAGCGTTTTCTTGCGGGAGCCGCCGAGAGCCGCCGTTCGTCGCGCCAGTCGGCGGACGATCGCGCGGAATCGGCGGCCGCCCACCGGCGCCGCATCCATGCCGCGCCGGTGCATGCACGTCGCGGACGCGTGGACGCCGAGGGCACGCCATTGCAGCGCCGTACCATCGGCCACGACGCGCCGGTCAAGCAGGCCGAAGGCGCCGGAGCCGCCGGCGCGCGGCCCATGGCGCTGCGCCAGAACGCCCTGTCGCCGATCGACCAGGTGCTCTGGATCCCGGGCAGCATGGAAGTGATCGGCACGCCGTACGGCGCCGAAATGGCGGCGCACGCGCTGGCGGACCGCGATACCGTGATGATCGTGACGGGCGCGCTGACCGACCATGGCGGCGCCGAGACCAACGGCATTGTGGGCGCCGCCACGCTGGGCGCCTACCTGGCGTCGCTGGGCAAGGAAGTGATCTACGTCACCGATCCGGCCCACGCCAGGGTATTGCGCCGCATGCTGCGGCAGGACCTGCAGCAGGAGAACTTTCGCGTCGAAACGTTTGGCGCGCGCCATGCCGGGGATGCTGCCCGGCGGTCGGCGCAGTTGCTGGGCCAGCACCAGCCCGACGCCGTGATCTCGATCGAGGTCGGTGGGCGCAATGCCCACGGCGAATACCATCTGCAAAATGGGCAGCGCGTGCGCAACAACGTGCGGCTGGACCAGTTGCTGGTCGATGCCAACCACCGCGACGGCGTGCTGACCGTAGCGGTGGGCGATCACGGCAACGAGGCCGGCCTGCGCGCCATCCGCGACCGGGTGACCCCGCAGATGCCCGAGCGCGAGGCGATGTTCGAGATGTGGTCGGACGTCGGGGCCGACCGGGTGGTGACCGGCATGAACTCGAACCTGGCCGCGCAGGCCATTGGCTTTGCACTGCAACGCTACATGCGTGGCGCCGGCCACATGCCCGAGGCTGCGAAGGTGGGCGACATGCTCGAAACCCTGGCGCACGCGGGCGCGCGCGACGGCGTCACTCACGAAGTCGGCGCGAACACCGTGCATGGCATGAGCAAGACCGCCCAGAAGGGCGCGTACGAACTGCTGGCCGCCGCGGCCGAGCAGTTGCCCGAGGGGCTGACGCTGTCCAGCCTGTTCGAGGGCATTCAGCGGCGCAACCTGCCCGAGGGCGTCAGGGTGGGCGATGTCGGCATCCAGGTAGCCGACGATGTCATCGTCGTCACGGCATTCGATTCCAGCAACGGCGGCCTGCTGGCCGCGCAGAACATCGCACGCCATATCCACGCCATGACGGGCCGGGCGGTCCAGGTCATCGCGTTCACGGACCACGCGGCCGGCACCTACGGCGACCGCTCGCGGCCGGACCTGATCGCCAAGGTGCATGACGGCATGGTGGCGGTGCAAAAGGCCGATGGCACGGTGGACCTGATCGCGTGCAACACGGCCTGCACGGCGTTCCCCGAGGCGCTGGACGGCACGGTGGACGCCGCGCGGGTGGTCGACCTGATCCAGCAGACGGCGCCGTGGATCCTGAGCGAGGGCGGTGCCCATCCGGTGATCGTGGCCACGCCGCGCACGGTGGAGCTTCAGGCGTACGCCAAGGCCGTGTCGGCGCTGAGCGGCGGCAGCCGGACCGTGGGCGAGATCGCGGCGCCGAACTGGGCGCGTGGGGTCAACGAGTTGCGGCACCTGGCCGACGGCGAGCGGCTGGCCGAACTGAAACGCTGGATCGCCAACGACATCACGGCCGAGAGCATCCCGCCCGAGACCACGTCGCTGTGGTTCTGCTGCACACACTACCCGGCGCTGGCCGATCTGGTCCAGGCGCGGCTGGTGGAAATCGGCCGGCCCAACGTGAAGCTGGTGGACCCGATGCAGTACCAGGCCCGGAAAGGTGTGGAGGTGCTGGTGGAGAAGGGGTTGCTGCGGCCCGAAGATGTGCTGGCGAACCCGGTCGATATCGCACAGGTGTCCGACAGCCAGACGTTGCCGACCATGGTGTTCACATCGGGGCGGCCGGGGCGTGTGTCGCCGCTGGCGCATGCGATGGGCAACCGCACCGACATCCGCGTATTCCATACGCCGTTTGGCGACGCCGCCGACGTGTCGCCGGCCATGGCGCTGCTGCACGGCGGGCGCTACCTGAGCGCGGTGGACCGCGTGAGCTTCAACTATATCGGCCGTGGCCTGCGCGATTTCTACATGCCCGGCGGTGCCGGGCGTGCGGCGAACGTGCTGGAGTCCGGCAAGAACGTGATGCTGTTGACCGGGTTCTCCGTGGCGCCGGGCAAGCCCGAAACGGACGGCCCGCCGGGTACCGCCGAACTGGGCCGTGCGCTGCGGCTGCGGGGCAAGCAGGTGACGTACGTGGTGGATTCGGCCAACAAGCCCATCCTCGAAGCCGTGCTGCGCGAGATGGGCGAGCCGGTCGACAACATCGAGGTGTTCGATGCGCCGATGGGCGAGGCCACGGACGCCGCCAACGCGCTGCTGGACCGTGTGCGCCCCGACCGCGTGATGGCCATCGAGCTGCCGTCGCGCGCGCAGGACGGCTCGAAGAACAACATGCGCGGCATCGAGATCGACGGGTTCAATCCGGCCATCGACGAGATTCTGCTGCAGGCCAATGGCCGCGACGGCATGTTGACGCTGGGCATTGGCGACGGCGGCAACGAAGCCGGCATGGGCGGGCTGCGCGGGCTGATTCCGAAGGGCAAGGGCGAGGAAGATGGCACCGGCCGGGGCAAGGACATTGCCGCCGTGGTCACGGCGGATCATGTGGTCACGGCCAGCGTGTCCAACTGGGGCGCCTACGGGATCTCCGCGCTGCTGCTGCGCCACGCCGGCATGATCGACCGCTTCCAGACGCCTGCCGAACTGCGCCGCGTGCTGAAGGCGGCCGCCGAGGCCGGCGCGGTGGACGGCGTCTCGCGCGAATACCAGCCTACCGTGGATGGCATGTCCACCGATGTGCATGCTGCCGTCCTGGAGTTCTACCGTTATGCGGCGATGGGCGAGGGACCCTCGGGCCCGGGGGCGGCGCCGAAGTCCTGGCCGACCGGCCCCGATTCCGCGCGCAGCCTGATTGGCGCCGCCGCGCGGGCCGTGGTGCATGGCGACGCGATGCCGCAGGCGCGCACCCAGCGTGGCGCCGCCGGCGCGGCACACGCGCGCACGCCAGCGGTGCGTGAGGGCAGCTGGTCGCTGCTGGAAGCGACGCGGCATCCTGCCGCCGTGGCGGCAACGATCGATGCGGTCCATGCCAGCGGTGGCCGGCTCGATGGCGTGCGCTACGTGGTGACGCATGGCGGCGACGATACGCCGGTGACTTCGCACGATACGCTGGCGCAGGCCATGGCGTCGGCCGATGCCGCCGTGCAGGGCGGGCAGGACGTGACGGTGCAGGTGCTGACGCAGGGCTACCGGGGCCGCATCGACGATGGCAACCGCGTGGGCCACGTGCCGCTGACCTTGCACGGGCGGCGTGTGACCGCCGCGCCGTTTGTGTTGAATCGCGCGTATGGCGGCGACATCCGGGTGGCACTGCCCGAGGGCTTCCGGCCCGGTGTGGCCCTGACGCGCCGCGAAAACGGCCGGCGTATCGACCACCTGGATCAGCTCGCGCAGTTTCCGCGCGGTCCGGCGCACCTGGACCTTGCGCAGGAAGGCGGACAGCTCACGTTCGACGGCGAGGCGGTGGGGGTGACGGTGCCGCAGGTGCCGGGCTATTTCACGGTGCGGGCCACCGGGGTGGCCGATGGCATCGTGATGCACGGCGTCAAGCACGGCGCCGCCGCGCTGATCGCCCGTATCCAGGCCCACCCCGACTATGTGGAAGGCATGCCCGTGCTGCTCTACGACTGCTTCGGACAGGACGGCGTGGTGTCGCTGGCCCAGCAGGTGGCCGACGGGCTGAACGCCCCCGTCTATGGCGGCGATGGCCGGCTGGAAATCGATGCGATGCTGCCTGACGGCGCCGATATCGCGCACGGTGCCGGCCTGCGGGTGAACAGCGATGCAGACGCGATGGCGCGCTCGGGTGCCGATATCCACGTCACCAATGGCGGCCGCTTCTTCGGTTCGCGACCCGGGCTGCCCGTGGTCGGCGTGACCCACGGCGGCAGGCCGGCGGCCGGGCATGCCGTGCCGGCACAACGGACCAGCGCCGCACCGCGCCGTGCCGATCTGACGCTGGGTGACCGGCCGCACAGCGTGAACGCGCCGCGCGACCAGACGGTGGTCGTGGCATCGGTGCATCCGGACGGCGGCCTGCGCGGCCAGGACGGCGCGCCGGTCACGGCGCACGAACTGGCGTTGGCGCTGGCCGATTTCTGGGAGCCGGGCCAGCCGGTGGTGCTGGCGCTGGATGGCGCGCAGTCGCCGCAAGGCCGTGCGGCGGCCCAGCGGGTGGCCGACGTCATGCAGACCGAGGTGGTGGTGCCCGAATTCCCGTTGCAACGCGGCACGTTGCCGGATGGCCGGACCCCGGCGGTGGACCTGGCGCAGCCCGGCAACTGGCGGCGGCTGCAGCCCGCGCGGGACCCCTATGCATCGGCCCGCTTCGATATCGAAGCCGACGGCGGCGTCTACCTGCGGCTGCCGAACGGGGCGCGCGAGAAGGTGGAGCTGGCCGATTACCTCGGGCCGCGCCTGGGCAGCGGGGGCGCCAAGACGGTATTTGCGCTGGGCGCGGACAAGGCCATCGGCATCGCCAACGATGCCGAGATCAGCGGGATCATGGTGCGGAGCGAACGAGAGGCGCTGGACGCAGCCACGGCCGGCGGCGTGCCCACGATCCGCACGTTCGGCCCGGCGGACATGTCGCTATGGGGCATCCCGGCGATCGGGTATGAGCGTTATGCCGTCAGCAGCAAGGACCTGTTCGGCGCCCACGCCCGGGCTGACGAACCGAGGCTGGCGCTGCTCAACGGCAGGTCGGTGCGGGATCTGGACGCCCTGCAAGCCGTGTTGCGCGATACGGGCGCCTATCTTGGCGATGGCGAGTTCGCGGTATTTGCCGATGGATCGGTCAAGGTCGCCGACCTGACGCATGTGGAATGGCACAGCACCGAGTACCAGGGCGAGGCGTTCGCGCATACGCTGCAGCGGATGCGCAAGATCGCCGCGCGCAACGCCGGGGACGCCCCGGACGCCGGCCTGCAGCGCCGAACCATCGCGCACGATGCGCCGGCCGCGCCGACGCCGGCCGGCAGCAACGGCCCCCGGCCGTGGAAGATGGCCACGACGATGACGGTGGCGGCGGCCAGCAGCGCGGCGATGGCCGGTGCCACGTACGCCGTCACGTCGGGCACGGGCGTCAACCCGGTGCTGACCGGCGCGGCCTGCTTTATCTATCGGGGCAGCGTGGCGGCGGCGCGCACCATGCACACCGTGCGGCTGCAGGCGCGGCTGAAAGACCCGTCGCCCGCCGACGTGGCGTGGCTGACGACGCGGCTGAGCGGCAGGCGCGCCGATGCCTGGGGCATTCGTCCGACGGATCAGCAGCAAGCCCGGGATGCGCTGGCGAAACTCGACCACCACCTGCACGGCGAAGGCAGGGACGCGCCCGATGCGGGCCAGCAAGTCGCCGACGCGACGCAGACGCTGAAGGGCGTGATCGGCGCCATCCTGCACCCCGACACCGTGCCAGGCCGGATCAACGATGCGCTGCAGATCGGCACCCTGGCCGTCAACAACGGCAACAGCGTGCTCTGGTTTGCCCACAACGGGCTGGCCTTCGGCGATCCGCTGCTGTACAGCACGCTGGCGTTCGCGGCCGCCAACCCGGTGCTGAGTACGTTCAACGTGGCCAACCGGCTGGGGCATCACGTGGGCGGCAAGCCGTCGGCGGTGGTGGGCGCGCAGATGCGCAAGTTCGTGATGAACAGCTACGCGCTCGGATCGGTGCCGCTGGCCCTGGGCGATGTGATGCACCAGGGTGGCGTGGTGGGCGCGTTCGAGGCTGCCAGCCTGCTGGTGTTCGGCGCCGGCGCCCATCTGAACTCGCGCAATGACAAGAACGCGCTGCGCCTGGCACGCAACGAAGCGCCGGTGGACTACGCGGGCGCGGATAGCAAGTGGAAGTTCTACGGCAAGGCCATGCCGTACGGGCTGGTGCTGCTGGGCGGGGGCGTGATCGCGAACTTCGTCACAAAGATCGTGATGGAACTGACCAAAGACGAGAAGGACGGCACGGGCAGGCCCACGCCGACGTCCATGCCCGATCCGACATCGTCGCCGACGCCCGCACCATCGCCGTCGCCAACGCCGACGACGGCGCCCGGGTCCCCCTCGGCCACGCAGCCGCCGGAGATCGGGCCGAGGCCGACCGGGCCCGGACATCCGCCCACCTCCCGGCCAAAGCCGCGCCCACGGGACGAGACGGTCACGGTCAAGCCCTACTCGGCCGCCACCGTGAACGACGCCACGCTATGGGGCATTGCGCGCACGCATCTGGAAACGCTGCTGTCCGACGAACAGAAGCGCGCAGCAGACGCCGTTCCGATGAGGCCCGACGAGCAGGTCGGCAACTTCGCGCTGCGGGAACTGGTGAACCTGAACCCGCAGTACCGGCTGTCGGAAGACCCCGACCATCTCGAGCCGGGGTGGGTACTGGACGTGACGCGGTAGTGCGTTGCGGCGCCAGGGATGCGGCGCCGGGATGCGGCGCCGGGGACGGGGCGCCCGCGCTCAGGGAATCCGGCGTGGGCGCCCGACTGGCGCTGGAGCGTCAGTCGTCGTCACGCCAGCGCCGGTCGCGCCGCCATTCGTGTTCACGCCAGCGTTGCTCGCGGCGCCACTCGCGCTCGCGCCAGCGCTGTTCGCGCCAGCCGTCGTAGTAGCCAGGCGCCACCACCACAGGGCGGGGCGCGACCACCACGGGGCGCGGTGCCACGTACACGGGGGCGGGCTCGTAGTACACCGGCGCCGGCGGCGGCGCGGCGACGTAGGCCGGCACGCCGATGCCGATGTCGAAATTGACATGCGCCTCGGCGGCGGCAGAGACCATGAGGGCGGAAAGACCGATCAGACTGGCGATGAGGAACCTGGACATGGAGAGCACCTTTGCTCGGTTGCTGCGTGGATGCCGATACTAACGGCGCGCGGCGCGGTCCGTTGACCCTGTCCCAGGTGTCTTTGTAAGCTGTTGTATCGATTGTCTGCCCGCCCGGTGCGCCGCGTTTACTGGCTGGTCGCGTCCGCGTCGCCTTCGCCGGCGCGGCGCTCGTTCGCGGTCTTGCCCGGCGACGGGTGTTCCGGCCGCAGGGCATGACCCGACGTCTCGTCGTCCACGAGCCCATTGCCCTCGCCCGAGACCTTCACTTCGATCGTCTCGACGAAATGGTCGGGTTCGTCCTGCTCGGTCTGGTTGTTACGTATTGATGCATCTTCTCGGGCTGCCATGGTGCGCTCCTTTCTCGCGTCTTAATCGGAAATTAAGAGAGGGATAACGGAGAACGGTGCAAGGTCTGGGCCACGCCAGCATCGCCCGGGCTGCGCGCCCGGCCCGGCAACACGGGAGCGCAGCGCATGCGCCCGCTTGCAAAATCTACAAGCGCGGGGCATCGGCGGCGGCCGGCGCGGTCTGTCCTTCCCGGGGGTGCCCGCGCGGGGCACGAATATCGATAGGCAAAAACATTCGTTCGGCGCCACGTGCCGTGTTCTTAGCATGACCCCTTTCCAAAAACATCCGGTGCAGGAGAGAGGCGTATGACAAGAACGACAGCAGCGTCCCGTAGTCAGCGAAGCACCCCCGCCCGCCATGTGCTGGCGGGCCTGTGCGCCACGGCCGTGGCGTTGATGAGCGGCTGCGGCAGCGACGATGCGCCGACAACGTCATCCGGCAATTCCACCCCGACAACGGTGGCGACAAAGAAGCCCAACATCGTCTTCATCATGGCCGACGACCTCGGCTATTCGGACCTGGGCGCCTTCGGCAGCGAAATCCGCACGCCCAATCTGGATGCGCTGGTGAAGCAGGGCCGCATCCTGGCCAACCATCACACGGCGGCGGTCTGCGCGGTGACGCGCTCGATGATCATCTCCGGCACCGATCACCACCTGGTGGGCCAGGGCACCATGGCCACCACCGACGTGAACTACGTCGACGAGAACAATGCGCCGAAGCCCGGCTACGAGGGCTATCTGAACGACCGCGCGCTGTCGATCGCCCAACTGCTCAAGGATGGCGGCTACCACACGTACATGGCCGGCAAGTGGCACCTGGGCAGCGGGCTGCCCAATGCCACCAACCAGGGGGCGAATGTCGGCACGGCATCGCCGGGCCAGACGCCGGTGTCGTGGGGCTTCGAGAAGAGCTACGCCCTGCTGGGCGGCGGTGGCGATCATTTCGGCCGCAACGGCAGCACCGCGTATGTGGAAGACGACCACTACGTGACGCCGAACACGACGAATTTCTTCTCGTCGGACTTCTACACATCGACGATCCTCAAGTACATCGATTCGAGCACCGGCAAGAATGCGGACGGCAAGCCGTTCTTCGCCTACCTGACCTACCAGGCGCCGCACTCGCCGCTGCAGGCGCCGGCGGCGTACATCGATCGCTACAAGGGCGTCTACGATGCTGGCTACGCGCCCATCCGGGCGGCGCGGCTGGCGCGACAGAAGGCGCTGGGGCTGATTCCCGCCGATTTCACGCCGAACGCCGGACGCGACGAGACGCTGACGGTGACGCCGAAGTCCGCGAACTGGGGCACGGCGTCGGCCAACTACATCACGTCGACCCACAGCGCGGCGCAGGGCGGCGTCGATACCCGGGTGGCGAATGCCAACAAGAAGTGGGACAGCCTGACGGCCGACGAAAAGCGCGCACAGGCCCGCTACATGGAGATCTTCGCGGCGATGGTCGAGAACCTCGACGACAACGTCGGCCGTCTGGTGCAGCACCTGAAGGACATTGGCGAGTACGACAACACGCTGATCGTGTTCCAGAGCGACAACGGCCCGGAAGCCAGCTATTACGAGTTCAGCGGCAACTACGACCAGAGCTACGACGCGAAGAACGCGGACCCGGCCGTCTATCCGACGCTGGGCACCACGGCGTACAAGGGCTCCAGCAATCTGGACTACGGCCAACGCTGGGCCGAGGTCAGCGCCACGCCGTTCCGGCTCTGGAAGGCGTTCCCGGCGGAAGGCGGTCACTCGGTGCCGACCATCGTCAAGCTGCCCGGTGCGGCGCCCGCCGAGCAGGCCGCGCAACTGAACGCCTTCACGCATGTGGTGGACCTGGCGCCCACGTTCCTGGACATTGCCGGCGTGGCCGCACCCAGCACGCCGGCGGCGCCGCTCTATGACAGCAAGGGCGTCAACCGCAATGCCGGCAAGGTGGTCTACGACGGCCGCAACGTGTATCCGATCACCGGACTGTCGCTGCTGCCGACGCTGCAGGGCAAGGCCAGCGGCCCGGCACGCACCACGTTTGCGGAAGAGCTCTACGGCCGCACCTACGTCTACGCCGACAACTGGAAGGCCACGTGGATCGAGCCGCCGTTCGGGCCGGCCCATGGCGAATGGCAGCTGTTCGACATCCGGGCGGACCGTGGCGAGACCAACGACCTCGCGGTGCAGCGTCCGGACGTGGTGGCAGACCTCAAGGCGAAGTGGAACGACTATGCCAAGGCCGTCGGCGCGGTGCTGCCGAAGGTTCCCGGCATGATCTACTGAGGCGGCCGTGGCACTGCCTGGAATCCGCAAACTGGCGAAGATCGCCGGCGCCGCCTTTGGGGTGGGGCTGGCGGCAACGCTGGCGGTACGCGCCGTGCCGCTCCATGGCGCGGCGGCGCTCGGCACGCCGCGCCAGTGCGCTGCCTATACAGGCTTGCCCGATGACTGGCGCAAGCAGGGCAAGGCAGGCATGGCGCACGTGCGCGGCGGCGAATTCGTGCCGGGCACCACGCTCGGCTATCCCGATGAACGGCCTGCCGGCAAGACGCGCGTGGGCAGCTTCTGGATCGACCGTACCGAAGTCACCAATGCGCAATTTGCCGCCTTCGTGCAGGCCACCGGGTATCGCACCGACGCGGAGCGCGCCGGCGAGGCCGTGGTGTTCCACAAGCCGACCGGCGATGAACTGCAGCAACGGCCCTATGCCTGGTGGTCGATGGTGCGCGGCGCCGACTGGCGGCATCCGTCCGGCCCGGCGTCGACCATCGACGGCAAGGACAATCAGCCGGTCACGCTGGTGACGCAGGCCGACGCGCGCGCTTACGCGCAGTGGCTTGGCCACGACCTGCCGACCGAGGACGAATGGGAGTACGCGGCCAAGGCCGGCCAGCGTGGCGCGGCGCTGGAAACCGCGCCGGCCAACGCGGACGGCACGCCCACGGCCAACTACTGGCAAGGCGTGTTCCCGGTGCTGAACAGTGCCCGCGACGGCTTCGACGGCCTGGCGCCGGTGGGCTGCTTCACGGCGAATGCCTTCGGCCTGTACGACATGATCGCCAACGCGTGGGAATGGACCGCCGACCCGTACACCGGACCGCGCCAGTCGCACGCCAACGGCGATACCGCGTTCGTGGCGGCGCTGTCGGGCCGGTCCGGCCAGCCGCGTGACACACGCATGGCGGTCATCAAGGGCGGCTCGTTCCTGTGCGCGCCGGATTTCTGCGTGCGCTACCGGGCGTCGGCGCGCGAACCGGCCGAGCGCGACCTGCCGACGTCGCATATCGGCTTCCGGACGGTGCTTCGCGATGGTTAAGGCGCTGTTGCTGGGATTGGGCTGTGCCTGGGCACTGCAATCGCCGGTGTGGGGCGGGACGCAGGCTGACGTGCCCGTCAACGCGCGGCCTGTCGTGCGCATCGGGGTCGCCAGCCAGGCCGACCGCGAGCTTGTGGCGGCGGCCGCGAACGCGGGTGGCGCGGTGCCATTGCAGGCGGTGTCCTTCGCCGACGCCGCCGAAGTGCGCCGTGCGCTGCGCGCGCGCCGCATCGACGCCTCGATTGCGGAGGATGCCCAGGCACTGGCGGGCGATGCATCGGTCTGCACGGTGGCCCATACGGTGACCTATCCGATGGGTTTGTACGCGCAGAAGATCGCGGCGCTGCGGGAGGTGCCCGTGGGTGCCGTCATTGCCATCCCCGCGGACGGCGCCGGGCAGGGGCGCGCGCTGCTGCTGTTGCAGAACCACGGGCTGATCCGCATCGATGGCGAGGCCGGTCTGCGCCCTCAAATTGGCGACATCATCGACAATCCGCGCAAGCTGCGCTTCGAACGTCTGCCGTCGCAACGGCTGGCTGCCGCCTTGCGCCGCAACGCGCTGGTGGCGCTGCCTTACGCGGCCGCCGATGCCGCGGGACTGGCGCCGGCGCGCGACGCGCTCGGTATCGAGGATGCCCGTGTGCCGTGGGCGAATGCGCTGGCGGTACGGGCGGCGGACTGCCGGGCGGACTGGGTGGCGCAGACGGTCGGCGCGCTGCATTCCCCGGCGGTGAAGTCTTTCATCCTGACGCGCTTCAACGATTCGGTGCGTCGGCCATGGTAGACGGCGAGCGCGGCGGGGATCCGGTCGCCGTCGGCTTTCATTGCACGGCGTGCGGCAAGTGCTGCAATTCGCCGCCGCTGATGAGCATGGACGAGTTGTTCCGTCACGCCGACCGCTTTGTCGGCGCCCTGTCGTTGCGGCGCGTGCGGCCGCCACTGGCCGGCACGCGGCACAGGGTGGACGGGCACCTCGTGGAAGTGACTGCCGACGACGTGGCGGCGTTTGCCGCGCTGGCGCGGCGGCAGGGCCATCCGTTGCCGAATGGCGACGTGCTGATGATCGCCACGCAGGCCATCGACTATCCGTCGCGCGGACGCTGTCCCGCACTGGCCGACGACGGCCGCTGCACCATCCACGCGTCCCGCCCGTCCACCTGCGCGATGGTGCCGCTCGACGCCTGGGTGCCGGACCGGCTGCAGGCCGTGTCGCTGGCGGCCAAGCGACGCGGCGGCGAACACGATATCGGCGCCGACTGTGTATCCGTCCTGTCGTCGGGATCGTTGCCGGCGGATGTCATCCCGCTCGTGCGGGCGGGCGAGGTTGCGGAGCCCGGCTACGCCGCAGCACTGGCCCGGCGTCGCGACGACGAGGCACGGGACAAGGTCGCCTGGGGCGATGCCGTATGCCGCCTGCTGATGCCTGAACTGCTGGGCCCGGCGCGTGGCATCGCATCGATTCCGTTTGCCGGCTACCGCACGCTGCCGCTGGTGCCCGTACTGGCCGTGCTCGCCGATGGCGGCCCGGAAGCCCGGGCCCGCTGCCTCGATTACATCGCGGCCCAGCGCCGGCTGATCGCAGCATTGGTCGATGCCGCGCTGGCCCGGCGCCGCATCGATGACAAACCGATGACAGCCCAGCTGCGTCAATCCGATGCGGCCTTGTCCGCCCTGTGCCGACGTCTGACGTAATGCCTTGTTTGTGCAGCATAAGGCTCATGCACCAGGTTTAGCCCCGCTTCGTATCGTCTTTGTATCGTTTCTGTATCAAAAAGGCTAAAGATCCACTTTCGGTCGACGTAAACGTGGATGTCAGGACATTCAGGTGACGCAGAGCCTGAGTGACAAAGAAACGAACAAGAAGAAGGGCACACAACCATGGCATCGATTTCCTCCCTCGGGGTTGGGGCCAACCTCGAGCTGTCCACATTGCTGGACAAGCTGTCCACCGCCGAGCGCGCGCCGCTGACGGCCCTGGACAACCAGCACACGGCCTACCAGACCCGCCTGACCGCCTATGGCACGGTCAAGAGCATGCTGACCAGCTTCCAGGCCACGGCCAAGGCGCTGATGAACCGGGACACCTTCGGCGCGGTCAAGTCGGCGGTGGGCAATGCCGACATCATGACGGTGACGACCGCCGCCAACGCCGTACCCAGCGACCTCAGCGTCAATGTGACGCGGCTGGCGCAGGCCCAGTCGCTGGCCGGCACCGGGTACGCCAAGCAGGACGTGCAGATCGGTTCCGGCACGCTGACGTTCGAGTTCGGCACCACCACGGGCTGGGACGAAGCCAGCGGCACCTACGTGAACCCCGGGTTCACTCCCAATGCGGCCACCGCGGCCGTACCTAACCCCCGCACGGTCACGATCGACCCGGGCAAGGGGTCGCTGCAGGACATCCGCGATGCCATCAACAAGGCCGGCATCGGCGTCAAGGCCAGCATCATCAACGATGGCAGCGCCACGCCGTACCGCCTGATCCTGACGTCGGACAAGACCGGCGAGACGATGAGCATGCGCATCACGGGCTCGTCGCCCGAACTGCAGGGGGTGGCGGGCTACGACCCGACCACGCCGGGATCGAACGCGATGAAGGAAACGCTGCGCGCCACCAACGCGGCGCTGACGGTCAATGGCATTGCCATCACCAGCACCAGCAACACCGTGGTGGATGCCGCGCAGGGCGTGACCATGACGCTCAAGAAGACCGGCACGACGTCGCTGTCGCTGACGCAGGACACCGACAGCATCAAGAATTCCATCCAGGCGATGGTCACCGCCTACAACAACATCCAGTCTTCGATCAAGTCGCTGACCGCGTTCGACACCAAGGCGATGACCAAGGGCGCGCTGAACGGCGATACGTCGATCCGCGGCATCCAGACGACCATCCGCGCCGTGCTGAACACGCCCGAGGCAGGCATGCCGGACAAGGCCCCGACCATGCTGGCCGCCATCGGCGTGTCGATGCAGAAGGACGGCACGATGGCGATCGACAGCAAGAAGCTGGACGCCGCGCTGAAGGACAACCTGCCCACCGTGACGCAGCTGTTCGCGGGCGACGGCACCACGGGCGGCTTCGCCCGCCGGCTGTCCGATGCGGTGGACAAGATGACCGGCGAAAGCGGCCCGATCGGCGCGGTCACCACCGGCATCGAACGCAGCATGAAGGACCTCGAGAAGCGTTACGAGGACCTGAGCGTCCGCATCGACGCAAAGATCGAACGCTACCGCAAGCAGTTCACCGCGCTGGACCTGGCGGTGGCCCAGATGAACAACACCAAGAACTACCTGACGCAGCAGTTCCAGGCGTTGACGAACGCGAAGAAGTAAAACGCTTCAGGCGCGCGCTTGGGGTGGAAGGGCGATGGCTTCGGCTGTCGCCCTTTTTGTTTTGCCTGTGCGGAACGATGAAGGGGTGTTGCGTAAATCATCGTTCTCCGAATCTGCATAAGTAAAAGCACGTTGATTGTGATGCGTTAGGAAACGGCGAGACAGCGACTTCTTCCGCCTGAAAAGCCGCTAGTTTGCGAGCCGCAGCTTCCGTGGCGTCGGGCATCGGGCACGGTGACATGGAGGCCGGGATTCGCTAACCGCAATGGCTGAAATGACGCAAGCAACCAGGCCGGACGACGCCGGCCGGAACGATGAAACCCCCGGGGAGCCCAGGCCAAGTACCTCCACGCGCGTCGTGCCGATGCAACGCGACGCATTCGGCAGACCGTACTGGGAATCCTTTCTGACCCCTGCCAGCTACCAGGTGAGGGCCGAGGCCCGTGTGCCGCCGCATTTGCCTGGGATCATCATTTTCGTGCACGGGGTGAATTCGGAGGGGGAGTGGTATGACAAGGCCGAGCGGGCGTTGTGTGAGGGGTTGAACGACCGGCTAGGCCTGCACGACAGCGCCTACAAGTTGAAGCCAAATGAATATGTCGATACGGATGTCGGACTAGCCGGAAAAAAACATGCGCGCAGGATCAATGCCGACAACCCCGGCTACTCCCCCGTCATCCGCTTCTACTGGGGCTATCGAGAGCCCGACGAAAGCCCGGGCCGCTTCAAGATTCCACTACGCAATATCGCTGGCGCTGACTTCTGGAAACGAAAGAAAGCCGATCGCGGACCATGGTTCTGGGGCGGCGGTGCGTTTCAGAACGGTACGAACAGCCTCCAGCAAATGTGGAACGGTTTGGGTTTCAAACGCAACGTCATGGGCTTCGTCGATCTGGAGGCGATGAATTCGGAGCCCGAGCGGCAGTTGCAGGACGCACCGCCGCGCGACTATTACCCCCATGCCGCGCAGCGGCTGGCCAACCTGATCGACAAGATCCGTACAAAGCATCCGCACGACACGATTTCGGTGATGTCGCACAGTCAGGGCACGATGATTGCCCTGGCAGCCTCGGCGCTTTGCAAGACACGGGCGCCCGACGCGCTATTTCTGATGAACTCGCCCTACGCGCTCGACGACAAGTTCGCGGATGGCGCGACATGGAGCGATGCCCGCCCTTCCGAGGCAGCGCGCGTTCAGACGTTTCGTAATATCGCCAATCGGATCAAGGCGGAGCGGCGCTTGCTGGACGAGCGGCTGCTGGTACAGCAGCGGGTTGGCAGGGGCCGGAATGGCAAGCGTTGGCGCCCCTTCAGCGAGATCACGCCGGCGGTGAGCGAGCGCGACAACCACGGTCGGGTCTATGTCTACTTCAGCCCGCATGACCGCGTCATGGGCCTGACGACGCTGGAAAGCATCGGATGGCAGGGACTACCCGACGACCTGCTTGCCGAACTGGGCGATACGGTCAAGCAGCGCATGCTGGCTCGCCTGACGCCATGCGGCGACGCGCCCGGCATAAAGCGATTCGGCACCCTGCCGGACATGAAATACGGCAGCCACTGGGACCCCAAAAATACGAAGCCGTTCTGGGATGGAAATCGCGGGCCGCTCTTCAACGCCATGAAACTGTGGACGGTGCCCCATCCCGATCAAATGGTCACCGTCAATGCCGAGGCCGTGGCAAATCCGTTGAAGCCTGAAGAAACCGCCGGATTCGACGAATCGGTCACGGACGATAACGTGCGAGCCATGGGGGAAATCGATCCCGACACGGGGCGGTATTTCAAGCCCGAGTTTCCGTATTTCGAGTCGATTTATGAGCCCAAGCAGTACGTTGATCGTGGACCGGACATCTATAACGGGGACCGACGCGTCTTGACGAAGGAAACGGAAGACGAGGCAAAACGCCGTTTCAAAGAAACTAAGCCCGAACCACCCGACCACAGCACGCTGCCCGAGCACATGGAGTTCATGCGGCGGATCGTCGCTTACGACCTGCCCATTGGATTTTGCGAAGCCTTCGAAGACCGGGAGTTCTGGATCGGGCTCATGCATGACGCCGACTGGACGCACTTCACTGACCATTATTTCAATTCGGGCGTGTTGCTGAAACCGGAAATGCCAGCGGCCATCGACAGGGATACGGTCAAGGACGCGACGGCGCGTGCTGCGGCCGAGAATCAAACCAGAAAGCCGCATTGGAATTCGGGAAGCTGAAATCAGGAATCACCATGAAACAGGAAAATCGAGGATCGGTGTATTTGAGCATCTGTTTTGCTACAGCGGCGGTGCTCATGACGGGGTGCGTCAACAGGATCTCTCCCCCGGAGGCCTACCTGCCCGCGCCCATACCGCAATACGACGTCCCCCCACAAGCCATCTACTGGTTCGACGACCACCGCTATATCTCGCTGGAAAACTACAAGGACTGCCACCACGGCACGACGTATTACAACGATCCACGGCAGGGCATTCGCACCCGGCTTGGACGCTACGGCATTGAAAACTACCAAGGGCGCCTGATCAATGCGGACCCTACGGGACAGATAATCGTCATTCCTTCGTCGTACACGCCGGATGGCGTGTGTCCGGACAAGGGCTGCAATATCTCGTTCATTTATTCTACGGATGGTGGTCGTACTTTCGCTGGTGAATACTACATGCGGAACACACGGACACCGTATAAGGATTCCATGGAATATATCGTTGCGGCCACCTCGGATCGTATATATACCGCAAGAAAATGGACATGGGACGACTATTCGGTGACCCAATACCCGGTGGTCATTGGTATAGGAATTGCGATGGAATCGCCTTCGGGTCTTCGCTACGGGCATTTTTCCTCAACGAAACGCCCCGACTATCTAAAAGGCCTCCGCACACCTTCAGGCCAGGAATACATCGCCTGCGACGACTCGATCCGCCCCACCAACCTGCCGGCAACGTCGAAGTAACCCCCCGCCAGACACCAAACAAAACGGCCCGCATCGCTGCGGGCCGGCAAGTCCGGCTAAAACGCTATAACGCTATACAGCTTTCTCGCGTTTCTCTTTGGACTTCCTCCTTCCTACAACGCTCCCGCCAACCGGAACTGTCCTACTGCGCGGTGCAGGGCATCGGCCTGGTCTTCCAGCGAGGCGGCGGCCGCTGTGGCTTCTTCCACCAGTGCGGCGTTCTGCTGTGCCATCTGGTCCATCTGGGATACGGCCTGGTTGACCTGCTCGATGCCGCCGGTCTGTTCCTCGGTGGCCGCGCGCATTTCGCCCATCAGGTCGGTCACGCGCTTCACGGCGCCGACGATTTCCTCCATGGCCTTGCCGGCGCCTTCCACCAGCGTGGCGCCGTCTTCCACGCGCTGCGCGGAATTGTCGATCAGGCCCTTGATCTCCTTGGCGGCCGTGGCGGAGCGTTGCGCCAGACTGCGCACCTCGCCGGCCACCACTGCAAAGCCGCGCCCCTGCTCGCCGGCGCGGGCGGCTTCCACGGCTGCGTTCAGTGCCAGGATGTTGGTCTGGAAGGCGATGCCCTCGATCACGGCGATGATGTCCACCACCTTGCCCGACGCGGCCTTGATCTCGCCCATCGTTTCCACCACCTTGTGCACGATCTCGCCGCCCCGCACGGCGATGTCCGACGCGCCTTCGGCCAGGTGCGCGGCCTGGCGCGCGTTATCGGCGCTCTGGCGCACGGTGCTGGTCAGTTCCTCCATGCTCGCGGCGGTTTGTTCCAGCGAGGCGGCCTGTTCCTCGCTGCGGCGCGACAGGTCGACGTTGCCCGCTGCAATCTGGCGCGCGGCGCCGGCGATGGAATCGGCCGACCCACGGATCTGGCCGATGGCGCCGGTCAGGCGCGCCTGCATCTGCTGCATGTTGTACAGCACGCTGTCGCGGTCGTGCGGGGCGGTTTCCACGTGGGTGCCCAGGTCGCCGTCGGCAATGCGCGCGGCTATCCGCGACGTCAGGGCGGGCTCGCCGCCCAGTTGCCGCTGCAGGCTGATCGAGATGCGCACCATCACCACGCTCATCAACGCGCCCACGGCAATCAGCCAGCCCAGCGCCTTCCAGAGCGCGGTACGGAATTCGGCCTGGATGTCGTCCAGGTACAGGCCGGCAATGAAGTTCCAGTCCCACGGCCTGAAGTTCAGCGTGTAGCTGAGCTTGGGCTGCGGGGCGTCGGCGCCGGGCTTGGGCCACAGGTATTCGATGAATCCCTTGCCGGTGGTCTTGCCGATCTGCGCGATGTCGCGGAACAGGTAGACGCCGTTGGCGTCCTTCGTGTCGGCCATGTTCTTGCCGTTGAGTTCGGCCTTGATGGCATGCATCAGCACCACGGCGTCGGAGCGCATGATGGTGAAGTAGCCGTCGGCGCCAAAGCGCATGGCGCGCACGCGGTCGATGGCCTGCTTCTGGGCGTCCTCGGCGCTGAGCTTGCCGGCGCGGGCCATGGCCTCGTATTCGGCAACCACTGAATTGGCGGTGTCGGTCACCTGTTCCAGCGCGACCTTGCGATCCTGCAGCCGCTGCTCGCGCATCTGCCAGACGTTCCACAACGTAATGGCCAGCAGGCAGACCCAGCTCAGCACCAGCGGCAGCATGAGCTTCTTTCTCAGACTCAGTTCTTGCAACATCCCATCTCCTCCATTTCGCTTCGTTGATCGTCGGGGCGCTTTTCGAGACGTCCTCTCTATGAGCGGCGCTAACGGCCACCCAAAGCCGAAACTTGACTGAGGATTGATACCAATATGGGAATAGTGGAGCGGGCGCCGCTTTCTGATGCCTGTGCGGCCCGATGACTACCCGGGCGGTGTCGGGCTATGGCAGTATCTCCAGATTCGTCGAATCTGACGCAGGTACTACGGATCGGCACAACGCAGCGACAGCAAGCGGCGCACAGAGAGCGGCATGGAGCGATTGACCGAAGACGCTATCCTCGCCCTGGCGGATCACGCGCCGGACACCGTGTTTCTGGTGGACCGGGGCGGTATCGTCCGCTACGTCAATGCCCGGTGCGCGGACACGCTGGGCTTCGCCCGGTCCGATGTCATCGGACAACCCATCATCGAACTGGTGCTGCCTGGCGACCGGGACCGTACGCTGAAGGAAGCGGCGCAGGTGCTGGCGGGGCGGGATCGGGTGGGCTTCGAAAACCGCTATCAGCATCGCGATGGCCGGGCGATCTACCTGGCCTGGCAGGCTCGCTGGCTCGACGCGCACCAGCTGCGCATGGGCTTCGCGCGCGATGTCACGGCGTTGCGGCAACCGGCGTGCGAACACATGCTGGCGCCCGATCTGCTCGGCGTGCTGGAGCCCGTCGAGCGCGACGTGCTGGTGCTGCTGCTGACCGCCGCTTCCGAACGCCAGATCGCCAGCCGCCTGGGCCTTGGCGCGGCCAGAACCCAGGCGCTGGTACTCAGCGTGTTTCGCAAGCTGGGCGTGCCGGGCCGGCTGGGTTTGATGAGCCTGTGCCTGCGCGGGCTGGACGCACCCTTCGAATAACAACGGAACCGAGATGACGACTGGACACGTTTTCATTGCCACCAGCCTCGATGGCTATATCGCACGCCCCGACGGGGACATCGGCTGGCTGCTGGAGCGGGACGATCCCGCCGAAGACCATGGCTACACCGACTTCATTGCCGACAAGGACATGATCGTGATGGGGCGGGGCTGCTACGAGAAAGTACTGACGATGGGCGACTGGTTTTACGACCGGCCCGTGCTCGTCCTGTCCCGGCAACTGGCGGGCCAGCCGGTCCCTGCGCATCTGCACGGCAAGGTCCGGTTTTCGGATGCCACGCCCGCCCAGGCGTTTGCCGAGCTGGCGGCGCAGGGTGTGCGCCGCGTCTATGTCGATGGCGGCCAGCTGATCCAGTCGTGCCTGCGCGACGGACTGATCGCCGACATGGTGGTCACCACGGTGCCGGTGCTGATCGGGGCAGGCCGTCCGCTGTTCGGTGCCCTGCCGCGCGACATTGGGCTGGCGCTCGCATCGAGCCGGCACTTCCCGTCGGGGCTGGTGCAGTCAACCTGGCGCGTGCTGCGCTAAGGCCGGCGGGCGTCAGGCGTCAGGCGAATTTATCGATCAGCTGCCGCAGGCGATCGCAGGCATTGGGCACCTGATGCTCGATCGCGGTGGCCACGCCCAGCAGCAGCCCGGCGCGCTGCGTGTCTGGTGAGCAATAGCACCCCGACAGCGGTGCCGGGGCCATGCCATAGGCATAGGCCTCGCGGGCGATGCGACGGTCGTCGGCGCCATCGGGCAACTGCACGACCACGGCCAGGCCGGCCGGATAGGCACGAAATTGCCGCGCCGCCAGCGCGTCGAGCAGGGTCTGGCTCCGTGCCGCATAGATGCGCTTCATGCGCCGCAGGTGCCGCAGATAGTGCCCGTCGCGCATGAAGGCGGCGGTGGCCATCTGCACGGCGGGGCCCGGCGCGGACCCCAGGCAGGCCACGGCTTCCTCGAACTGCCCCACCAGACCGGGCGGCACGACGGCAAAGCCAAGCCGCAGGGTCGGGCTGATGGTCTTGCTGAATGAGCCGATATGGATCACGCGGCCCGCCCGATCGAGCGATGCCAGGGCCGGCGCGGCGCGGCGCCTGAGCTGGAGTTCGCCCAGATAGTCGTCCTCGATGATCCAGGCATTGGCGCGGCTGGCCCAGTCGAGCAGTTGCATCCGGCGCGCCAGTGACAGGGTAGGACCCAGCGGCGCCTGCTGGCCCGGCGTGACCATCGCCAGCGCGGCATCGGGCGCGTGGCGTTCGCCATGGCCGATGTCCATGCCGTCCGCGTCCACGGGCACCGGCACCGGTGTGAACCGGGCGATGGCGAGCGCGTTGCGGCTCAGCATGAAGCCGGGGTTTTCCACCCACGCCTGACGCCCCGGCGCCTGGATCACGCGCAAGGCCACGCCAAGCGCGCCGGTGAAGCCGGCCGCGATAAAGATCTGCGACGGCTGGCAGGCGATGCCGCGCGCCAGCGCCAGATGCGCGGCAATCTCGCGTCGCAGCGCCTGTTCGCCGCGCGGATCGGGATAGGACGCGGGCGCCTCGATCTCGTCACGCGCCGCACGGGCCCGCAGGCGTGCAAACAACGTGGCCGGAAAGCAGTCCGACGCCGGCACGCCCATCTGGAATACCGCGGGGCCCGGCAGGAAGTGCTGGTACAGCGCCGCTTGCAGATCGGTCTGGACCGGCCGTCCGGGATCTGCCGCGTTGCGCGTTTTCGGCGCCAGTTCGGCGACGCGTGTGCCCCCGGCGCGCGACGACACCAGCCACTGCGCATCCACCAGCCGTTCATAGGCGGCCTTGACCGTGCCGCGCGCGACGCCGAGCTGTGCCGCAAGATCCACCCAGGACGGCAGCCTGGCGCCCGGCACCAGCACCTGGCTTTCGATGGCGCTGGCGATGCCGAGCCGGATCTGCTCGGCCAGCGACGTCGGCGACTGGCGGTCGAGCTTCAGGTCAAGCTGTAGGGGGAGCGGGGGCAGCATCGGGTCTGGTACAGCGGAATTTGCGGTTTTTGGTTCTTTCGATTGCACTACCGGGCGTCCATGATTCTATCCATCAACCAGGAGAGACACATGCAACCCGGCAAGCTATTTGTACCGATCCTTGCTGCGGCGGGGCTCGCGTTCACCGGCGCGGCCATCGCCCACGGCACGACAGACCACGGCGCGGCCGAAAGCGTCAAGCCGAACTTTTCGCACGCGATTCCAAATATCCCGGGCAAGTCCGTGGTGGCTGTGGAAGTCGACTATGCCCCGGGCGGGGCGTCGAAGCCGCACGTGCATGCCAAATCGGCATTCATCTACGCTTATGTGGTGTCCGGCAGCATCGCCAGCAAGGTGAACGACGGGCCCGAGCGCGTCTACAAGGCCGGGGAATCGTTCTACGAGGCGCCCGGCGCGCGCCACCCGATCAGCCGCAACGCGAGCCAGACCCAGCCGGCCAGGCTGCTGGCCGTGTTTGTGGTCGACACCGACGACAAGAACCTGACCACCTACGAACAGTGATCCCGCACCAACGGACAAGGAGCCTGAAATGAGACTGGACTACACCAAGGCGGCGCCGAACGGCGTGAAGGCCTTCGGCGGCGTGTATGGCTACATCATGCAGTCGGGGCTGGAAGACGTGCTCGTCGACCTGGTCTACCTGCGCGTCAGCCAGATCAACAACTGCGCCTACTGCCTGGACATGCACACGCGCGACCTGATCAAGAAGGGCGTGTCGCCGCAGAAGCTGGCGCTGGTGCCGGCCTGGCACGAAGCGGGCGCGCTGTTCAGCGACCGCGAGAAGGCGGCTCTGCGCTGGGCCGAATCGGTGACGCGCGTGGCGGATACCCATGTGCCCGATGCCGATTTCGATGTGGCCGCAGCGGCCTTCAGCGAAAAGGAACTGGCTGACCTGACCATGGCCATCGGCCTGATGAACGCGTTCAACCGCCTGGCCATCAGCTTCCGGCGCGGGCCGGAGCCGGCACCGGCGGCAGCGGCCTGAGCGCTGAAGCCTTGCTGCCCCGAAGCAGGCTGCCCCGGGGCACATCGCCCGACACGCGCCCCGGAGTTCGTCAGGCAGTCAACAGGCGCCTACCGCATCGGCAGGTTGCCGATGGCATTGCCGCCGCCCTGGCCCGTGCCGATCCGCGGATCGCGGCGTGCCGGCATGATGCCGTCGTCGGCCATGCGCTGCTGCAGGTCCTGGTCGGGAAGCTGGCAATAATCCTTGCCCAGTTCCCGCGTCACTGCATCGCTGACCGACTGCGGCAAGGCCTTGCGCAGCAGCCCCAGAAAGCGGGGCGGCGCGATCACCACCAGTTCGTCGAATCGCTGCTTGCCGCGGGCGTCTTCCAGCATCTTCGCCACCCGGCGCGCAAACAACTGCGCTTCCTGGTGAATCTCGTCCTCGCCCGCCGATGACACCACCGTGGCCATGCGGCCGGCGTGGGCGCCGGGGTGGCCGGCGTCGCCCTGTACGGACGCCTGGGCCCGCCGGCCGTAGGCGTCGCGCCTCAGATCGGCATTGTCCGCGTGGGCGCCGGCATCGGTGATCTTCTCGACCTCTTCGAGCCGCGCATTGTCGCCGCGCGCGGCGACAATCCTCGCGACACCCTCGTCCGCAACAAGGATCCAGACTGTTTTCATGAGACGTCTCCGATTGCGGCCTAAGAATCAGGCCCGTGGAGGGAAGGCCTGCAAACGCCACGCCACCCGGCTGGCCCGCCAGCATCCGCGCGTACGCGCCCGCTATGCGGGCAAGGGCGCGGGCAAGGGCGCCACGGATTGCAGGTTCGACCGGCAGCGAAGCAAGATTTGCCAACAGGCCCGGCGCGGCGCCAGAGGGTTTGGCACCGGCGCAGCGTAATCAACCGTAACCAAAACACCCCCACCGCGCAGCCGGCCATGGTTGCCGCACCAAATGAGAACAATTATCATCCTTCCGGCTTGTGGCGACATTGTGATGTGATCGCCAGTTTTCCGCAGCGGATGACGCGCCGTCCGGCGCACCCCGCGCATCGTCTCCAGCATCCGAATGACCGACACCGCGCCAGTTTCCGGCCAGCAGCGCCGCGCGTTCTGGCTCAAGCATCTCCACCAGTGGCACTGGATCAGTTCCGCGATCTGCCTGATCGGGATGCTGATGTTCGCCATGACGGGATTCACGCTCAATCACGCCGGCCAGATCGAGGCCCGGCCCAAGGTTGTCACGCGTACCGAGACGGCGCCGCGCGATGTGGTCAGTGGGCTGCGCAGCGCCATGCCGGCCGGCGCCGACACGAAGACCCAGAAGGGGCCCGTGCCGCCGGTGCTGGCCGAATGGCTGGCCCGCACGCTCGATGTCGATGCGGCCGGGCGCGACGCCGAATGGTCGGCCGATGAAATCTACGTGGGCCTGCCGCGTCCCGGCGGCGATGCCTGGGTCAGCGTGGCGCTCGATTCCGGCGAGGTGCAGTTCGAATCCACCTCGCGCGGTGCCGTCTCGTACCTGAACGACCTGCACAAGGGCCGCAACACGGGCCGCGCGTGGAGCCTGTTCATCGACGTCTTTGCCGTCGCCTGCGTGGTGTTCAGCGTGACGGGCCTGTTCCTGCTGAAGCTGCACGCGTCGGGCCGCGTGGCCACGTGGCCGCTGGTGGGCGCGGGGCTGGTGATACCGCTGCTGCTGGCCATCCTGTACATCCACTGATCCGCTTCACTTCCCATTCCATCGAGAAAGGTAGTTTTGACAATGCGCCGACTCCTGACCGTCACCATGACCGGCCTTGCCGCCGCGCCGCTGGCGCCCGCCATGGCCGCCGACCTGAACGTCAAGGTGGAGATTCCCCGCCTGAACGTGGCCGAATACCACCGTCCGTACGTGGCGATGTGGATCGAGCGCGCCGACCAGAGCCCTGTGCAGACGCTGGCGGTCTGGTACGACGCCAAGAACAAGGAAGGCGAGGGCACGAAGTGGCTCAAGGACATGCGCCAGTGGTGGCGCAAGGCCGGCCGCGACATGCAGATGCCCGCCGACGGCGTGTCCGGCGCCACGCGCGCACCGGCCGAGCATGCGCTGACCTTCAAGGACGGCAAGGCGCCGCTGGGCAAGCTGCCGGCCGGCGACTACCAGCTGGTGGTCGAAGCCGCGCGCGAAGTGGGCGGCCGCGAACTGGTGCGCGTGCCGTTCTCGTGGCCGGCCAAGGCCGCGCAGACCGCCAGCGCCAAAGGCGAACACGAACTCGGCGGCGTGACCGTCGAAGTCAAACCTTGATGCGAACCGAACGGAGTCCGACCATGACCAAGCCTGCCCGCCTTCCTGCCCGCACTTCTGCCGGCTTCTCCAGCCGTCTTTCCACCCGCCTCGCCGTGCTTGCGCTGGCCGCGCTGGCCCCGCTGGCCGCGCACGCACACCGCCAGTGGCTGCTGCCGTCGGCCACCGTGCTGTCGGAGAAGGACGCCTGGGTGACCGTGGATGCCGCGGTGTCCAACGACCTGTTCTACTTCGAACACGTGCCGATGCGGCTGGACAACCTGGCCGTGACCGCGCCCGATGGCAAGACCGCCGTATCGGCGGAAAACGCATCGACCGGCAAGTACCGCAGCACGTTCGACCTGCACCTGACCCAGCCCGGCACCTATCGCGTGGCCGTGGTCAACCAGGGGGTGTTCGCGAGCTGGAAGGAAAACGGCCAGACCAAGCGCTGGCGCGGTGCCGCCGATACGTTCGCGACGAACGTGCCGGCCGGCGCGCAGGACCTGCAGGTCAACGAAATCGCCGGCCGCATCGAGACCTATGTCACGAATGGCCGTCCGACCAGGCAGGTGCTGAACACCACGGGCAAGGGCCTGGAACTGGCGCCGATCACCCATCCGAACGACCTGATTGCCGGTGAAACGGCCAGCTTCCGCCTGCTGCTCGACGGCAAGCCGGCCGCCAGCCAGAAGGTGTCGGTGGTGCCGGGCGGCATCCGCTACCGCGACCGCCTGAACGAGATCGAGGCCACGACCGACGCGGACGGCAAGTTCAGCGTCAAGTATCCGGCGCCGGGCATGTACTGGATGGAAGCCGAGACCCGCGACGACAAGACGTCGATCAAGGAAGCCAAGGCGCGCCGTGCCACGTACGCCGTGACCGTGGAAGTGCTGCCGCAATAAGAACGCCCCCGGACTGCCCATGCATCGCGTGCTGATCCCCGTCGCGCTGGCCGCGCCCCCGCCGTCGCCCGTTCGGGCGGGGCAGGTGCGGCAATGGGCGGGCGAGACCATGGGCACCACGTGGTCGGTCAGTGCCGTGCTGGCGCCGGGACAGGCCGGCGACCCGGGCGAGGCGGTCGAAGCCGGCATCCGCGCCGTGCTCGATGGCGTCATCGCGCAGATGAGCAACTGGTCGGATACGTCGGACCTGTCGCGCTTCAACCATGCCGCCGCCGGTCGCTGGGTCACGCTGCCCGACGATTGCTTCGGCGTGCTGCAGGCCGCGTTGCAGACGTCGCGCGACAGTGGCGGCGCCTATGACCCCACCGCTGGCCCGCTGGTGGACCTGTGGGGCTTCGGGCCGGCAGGGCGGCGTGCCGCCGCGCCGTCGGTGGACGACGTGCTGCGCGTGCGGGAACGTTGTGGCTGGCAGCGGCTGGACGTCGATGCCGAGCGGCGCCGTGTGCGCCAGCCCGGTGGGGTGTCGCTGGACTTCTGCGCCATCGCCAAGGGGTTTGCCGTCGATGCCGTGTCGCGCCATCTCGACGCACAAGGGTTGGCGCACCATCTGGTGGAAATCGGCGGCGAGCTGCGCGGCCAGGGGCTCAAGCCCGATGGCATGCCGTGGTGGGTCGAACTGGAATTGCCCCCGGCGGACGGCGCCGCGCCCACGCGTACGCTGGTTGCGCTGCTGGGTTTGTCGGTGGCCACGTCCGGTGACTATCGCCGCTACTTCGAGCAGGACGGGCAACGCATTGCCCATACGATCGATCCGCGCACCGGCTATCCGGCCGCGCACGCGCTGGCATCGGTCACCGTGATTCATCGCGATTGCATGCTGGCCGATGCGCTGTCCACCGCGCTGACCGTGCTCGGGCCCCAGGCTGGCATGGCATTCGCGCAGCGCCACGCGCTGGCGGCGCGGTTCCTGGTGCGCACGCCGGACGGCTTCGACGAACGCACCACGCCGGCCTTTGCGGCGATGCTGTCATGACGCGCTGGCTGTGGGGCATCGTTTTCGCGGCCGGTGTGGCGCTGGCCCTGCTGGCGCACGGCCGCACCTTGGTGGCGGCGGGCGTGGTCGTGGCTTATATCGCATTCTGCGCCGGCGTGATCGGCGCACACCGGCGGCGCCGCGCGGCACGCGCGATGCTGTCGGCACCCGACGATGGCCGGGGCAAGCCGACATTGGTGGCGTACGCCAGCCAGACCGGCTTTGCCGAACAACTGGCGACGCAAACCGCGCGGGCGCTCCAGGGCGCGGGCATGCCGGTGCAACTGCTGTCGTTTGCCGATCTCGATGGCAGGCATCTGGCCGCGTGCGGGCAGGCCCTGTTCCTGGTCAGCACCACGGGCGAGGGCGATGCGCCGGACATGGCGTCGGGCTTTGCGCGCAAGCTGCTGTCTGGCACCACGCCCGACGCGCTACGGCCACTGCGCTACGGCATTCTGGCGCTGGGCGACAGCAGCTATGCGCGCTTCTGCGCCTTCGGCCATACGCTGTCCGGCTGGCTGCAACGCCATCAGGCCGAGCCGCTGTTCGATATGGTCGAAGTCGACAACGGCGACCCCGGCGCGCTGCGGCACTGGCAGAACCACCTGTCCGCGCTGTGCGGAGGCGCCGAGATCGAAGATTGGGAGCGGCCGCGCTACGGGCGGTGGCAGCTTGTGGAGCGCCGCCTGCTGAACCCGGGCAGCCTCGGGCAGCCGGCCTGGCATCTGGCGCTGGTGCCGGAAGCCGCCGGCGATCTGGCGTGGCAGGCCGGCGATATCGCCGAGGTCGGCCCCTGCCAGCCGCCTGAGGCGGTGGCGCGGCTGCTGGACAAGCTGTCGCTCGATGGCGCGATCGAGGTTCGCTGCGACAGCCGTCCGATGACGCTGGCCGACGCACTGGCCACGCGCTTGCCGCTGCCCGATGCACATCTGGCGACAATGGCGGGCCTGGCGCCGCAGGCACTGGTCGATGCGCTGCCGGCGTTGCCGCATCGCGAGTATTCGATTGCGTCGCTGCCGGCCGATGGGCGGCTTGAACTGCTGGTGCGGCAGACCGTGCGTGCGGATGGCTCGCTCGGACTGGCTTCGGGCTGGCTGACCCGGTATGCCGCCGAGGGCGCCCATATCGCGCTGCGCGTGCGTAGCAATCGCGGCTTCCACGCGCCCGACGACGACCGGCCGCTGATCCTGATTGGCAACGGTACCGGGCTGGCCGGCCTGCGGGCGCTGATCAAGACCCGCGCCGCCCAGGGCTGGCATCGCAACTGGCTGCTGTTTGGCGAGCGCGCCGCCGCGCACGACGACTTCCACGGGGCAGAACTTGCGGCGTGGCGCGAACAGGGCGTGCTGCAGCGTATCGACCGCGCGTGGTCGCGCGACGGCGGTGTGCCGCACTACGTGCAGGACGCCGTGCGGGCGGCCGCGGCCGATATCGCGGCGTGGGTCGCACAAGGCGCATCCATCTACGTCTGCGGCAGCCTGCAGGGCATGGCCAGCGGCGTGCACGCGGTGCTGGCCGATATCCTGGGCGATGCGCGCCTGCAGCAGATGATCGACACCGGCCACTACCGGCGCGACGTCTACTAGCCGCGTCCGGCGCCAACAGGCGTTTTTTGCGGCGGCGCAGGATCGCCGTCGCGATCACATTCCGCTATCCTCGCTGTCAGTTTCCGTCGAGGAGTCCCGATGTCCCGTTCCATCCGCCCATGGCGCCGCGCAGCGGTTGCCGCCCTCTGGCTGGCCGCCGCCAGCTTGCCCGTCCAGGCTGCCGGCCCGGACAAGTTCGCAGTGCCCGGCCTGGAAAAGCCGGCCACGGTGCTGGTGGATCGCTGGGGCGTGCCCCATATCTACGCCAACACGCTCTATGACGCGTTCTACGTGCAGGGCTTCATGGCCGCGCGCGACCGGCTCTGGCAGATCGACCTCTGGCGCAAGCGCGGGCTCGGCGAAATGGCCCGGGACTTCGGCCCCGCCTATGTGGAAGGCGACCGCATGGCGCGTGCGGTGCTGTTCCGGGGCGACATGTATCGCGAATGGCTCGCCTACGGGTCCGATGCCAAGCGCGTGGCGGAGGCCTTCGTGGCCGGCGTGAACGCCTATGTGGCGCAGGTGGAGGCGCATCCGGAACTGCTGCCGCCCGAGTTCAAGATCCTCAACTACAAGCCTGCGCGCTGGCACGCCGAAGACATCGTGCGCATCCGCCACCATGGGCTGACGCTGAACTTCACGGGCGAGATCGACCGCGCGCAGATCTTCTGCTACGTGAAGCCCAACGCCGTACGCGCCGACTGGGTGCGCCGCGAGCTGGATCCCGCGGTCGAACCCAAGGTGCCCGAAGGGCTCGACACCTGCGCCGTGCCGGCCGCCGAGCTGCGGCGTGCCTACGACCTGGCAACCGCCGCGCCGCGCTTTCCGAAGGATTGGTGGTCGCAGGGCGCCAGCAAGGCCGAGAACATTCCGGTGGACCAGCTTTACGCCACCGTCGACGCCAACAGCGACACGGGCCGCAGCCTGGGCTCGAACAACTGGGTGATCGCCGGCAGCCGTACCACCACGGGCCGGCCCATCCTGGCCAACGACCCGCATCGGGCGCATGGCGCGCCGAGCCTGCGCTATATCAGCCATCTCAATGCGCCGGGATTGTCGGTCATCGGCGCGGGCGAGCCGTTCCTGCCCGGCATCTCGATTGGCCACAACGGCACCATTGCCTTCGGCCTGACCCGGTTCTACATGGACCAGGAAGACCTCTACGTCTACGAGACCAATCCGGCCCAGGCGCACGAATACCGCTACAAGGGCCGGTGGGAGCCGATGGAGACCGTCACCGAGCAGATCGCCGTGCGCGGCGAAGCCACGCCCCGCAAGGTGACGATCGACTACACCCGGCATGGCCCGGTGCTGTACGCCGATGCCAAGACCGGCCGCGCCTACGCGCTGCGGGCGGCGTGGCTGGATTACGGCATGGCGCCGTACTTCGGCTCGATGGACTATATGCGCGCCCAGAACTGGGACCAGTTCCGCGCGGCCATGAACCGCTGGGGCGCGCCGGGCGAGAACCAGGTCTATGCCGACCGGTCCGGCAACATTGGCTGGATTCCGGGCGGGCTGACCGTCAACCGTCCCAACTGGGATGGCCTGATGCCGGTGCCCGGCGATGGCCGTTACGAGTGGGCTGGCTATCGCAACATGGACGAGCTGCCGTGGGCGTTCAACCCGGCGCCCGGCTACGTGGTGACGGCCAACGAGAACAACATCCCGGCCAATCACCCGGCGGCGAAGATCGGCGTGGGCTACGAATGGAGCGACAGCGCGCGGGCCCGCCGGCTGAAGGCGCTGGTGGCGGCGAATCCGCGCAGCTCGCTGGAAGATTCGATGGCGTGGCAGAACGACACGGTATCGCTGCCGGCGCAGCGCGTGGTGGCGCTGGTCAAGCCGCTGAACAGCAGCGACGCCCAGGTGCAGCGCGGTCTGGACCTGCTGCGCGGCTGGGACGGCAACGAGCGGGCCGACAGCGCCGCCGCCGCGCTGTTCGAGGTCTGGTTCAGCAAGCACCTGCGCACGGCCGTGGTGCGGGCCGCGCTGTCGCCGGAAGGCGCGCGTCTGGTCGGCGCCGGCGATGCCAGCCGCGTGATCGCGGTGCTGGAGCGGCCCGACACCTGGATGACGGTGGACAAGCGCAACGAGATCATGACCAGCACGCTGAAGCTGGCGATGGCCGAGATCGAGAAGAAGCTCGGCAGCGACCCCCGCGCCTGGCAATGGGGCAAGCTGCACACGGCCGTGTTCAGCCACCCACTCGATCCGATCCTGGATGCGGCGCAGCGCCAGCAGTTCGATGTGAACGCCGGACCGATCGGCGGGTCGTCGTTCACGCCGATGAATACGAGCTACCGCAACAGCGACTTCCAGCTGACGGCCGGTGCTTCGTTCCGCATGGTGCTGGACGTGGGCAACTGGGACGCTTCGCGCGTGGTCAACACGCCCGGACAGTCGGGCAACCCGGCCAACCCGCACTATCGCGACCTGGCGCCGCTGTGGGCCAGGGGGGAATACTTCCCGCTCGTGTATTCGCGCAAGGCGGTGGAAAAGGAAAGCAAGGAGCGGGTGGAACTGGTGCCGCAGTGAGGGGGTGTTGTCCTGCCTTGGGTGGTGGGGGCGCCGGCCCTCTCCCCCGGCCCCTCTCCCGCATGGCGGGAGAGGGGAGCAAACCGGCAGGGCTTGTCATGCCGTGGGAGCAAACTGATAGAGCTTGAAATGCCGTGGGAGCAAACAGACGGTGCTCGAAATGCCGTGAGGGTTCTCCCCTCTCCCGCGCGCGGGAGAGGGGTTGGGGGAGAGGGCAGGCCTCACCAAAGCTACAGCGCCATCTCCAGCACCCGCGCCACGTGCAAGGCCTCGCGGCCGGCGCCGTCGTGTATCTGGTGGCGGCAGCTTGTGCCATCGGCCACGACCAGCGTATCGGCATCGGCCTTGCGCACCGCAGGCAGCAGCGACAGTTCTGCCATCCGCATCGACACCTCGTGGTGCTCGGCCTCGTAGCCGAAGCTGCCAGCCATGCCGCAGCATGACGATTCGATCAGCGCGGTCTTGAGTTCGGGAATCCAGCCCAGCACCTGCTCCACCGGCCGGACTGCGTCGAACGCCTTCTGGTGGCAATGGCCGTGCAGCAGCGCCTGCTGATGGCCGATCGGCTTCAGGGTCGGCGCGAAGCGGCCGGCCGCGTGTTCGCGCACCAGGAATTCCTCGAACAGGAACGCGTTGTCCGCCAGCGCACGGGCCGCGTCGCCGTAGCCGTACTGCAGGAATTCGTCGCGCATCGACAACAGGCACGACGGTTCGAGCCCCACCACCGCCACGCCGCGCGCGACAAACGGCAGCAGCATGTCGAGCGCGCGCTTCGCTTCGGCCTTGGCTTCCTCGACCAGACCCGCCGCCAGGAACGTGCGGCCGCAGCACAGCGGACGCTCGCCGGGCACGCCGGACAGGTGCACGGTGTAGCCGGCCGCTTCCAGTACCCGATGCGCCGCGCGTGCGTTGCCCGGTTCCATGTGATTGTTGAAGGTGTCGACGAACAGCACCACCTCCTTGCCGCCGGCGGGCCGTGCCCGGTAGTCGTCGCGCAGGAATGCCGGCTGCCAGCGTGGCAGCGAGCGTCCGGCCGACAGCCCCAGCAGCCGCTCGCCCAGTTGGGGCAGCCCCGGCACGCGGTCGCGCAGGTTGAACAGCCAGGGCAGCCTGCTGGCGGTGCCTGCATAGCGCGGCAGGAAAGCCACGAGCTTGTCGCGCAGGCGCAGGCGGCCGGCGCGGGCGTTGGCGGCGCGCACCTCGATCTTCATCTTGGCCATGTCGATGCCGGTGGGGCAATCGCGCTTGCAGCCCTTGCAGGACACGCACAGGTCCATGGTGTCCTTGACGGCGGGATCGAGCAGGCCCTCGCTGCCAAGCTGACCCGACAGCGCCAGCCGCAGCGTGTTGGCCCGCCCGCGCGTCAGGTGCTGCTCGTCGCGCGTGACGCGATAGCTGGGGCACATGGTGCCGGCGTCGAACTTGCGGCAGTGGCCGTTGTTGTTGCACATCTCCACGGCGGCCGCAAGGCCATTGGCGGGGTCGAGGCCGGTGCCCGGTGGGCTTTCCACCTCGGTGACAGGATCGCGCGTGACGTTCCAGGCCGACCAGTCCAGCGCCGGCTGCAGCGGCTTGACGGCATAGCCCGGCGGGAAGCGGAACAGCGACGTGTCGTCCATCTTCGGCGTGCGCACGATCTTGCCGGGGTTGCAGCGGTTGTCGGGATCGAACAGCGCCTTGATCTCGGCAAACGCATTCGCCAGCGACGGCCCGAACTGCCAGGCCACCCATTCGCCGCGGCACAGGCCGTCGCCATGCTCGCCCGAGTAAGCGCCCTTGTACTCGCGCACCATGGCCGCCGCTTCTTCGGCGATGGCGCGCATCCTGGCCGCGCCGTCGCGGCGCATGTCGAGGATGGGCCGCACATGCAGCGTGCCCACGCTGGCGTGCGCATACCAGGTGCCGCGCGTGCCGTGCTTGTGGAAGACCTCGGTCAGGCGCGATGTGTATTCGGCCAGGTGTTCAAGCGGCACCGCGCAGTCCTCGATGAACGACACCGGCTTGCCGTCGCCCTTCATGCTCATCATGATGTTCAGGCCGGCCTTGCGCACTTCCCACAGGGCCTTCTGCGGGCCGGCGTCGGGCATTTCCACGACCGAGCCGGGCAGGCCCAGGTCGGCCATCAGTTCCACCAGCTGGCGCAGGCCGCGCAGCGTGGCGTCGCGGTCTTCGCCGGCAAACTCCACCAGCAGGATGGCCTCGGGCTCCCCGATCAGCGCCTTGTCGATGACGGGGCGGAAGGCGGGGTTGCTGCGCGCCAGGTCGATCATGGTGCGGTCGACCAGTTCCACGGCCGCCGGCTTGAGCGCGACGATATGGCGCGTCAGGTCCATCGACTGGTAGAACGTCGGGAAATTGACCACGCCCAGCGTCTTGTGCGTGGGCAGCGGCGCAAGCTGCAGCGTGATCTGGCGGAAGTAGGCCAGCGTGCCCTCCGAGCCCACCAGCAGGTGCGCCAGGTTGACGCTGCCGTCGGCGGTGTAGGGCCGCTCGTTCCGGGGCTGGAAGATATCGAGGTTGTAGCCGCCCACGCGGCGCAGCACCGTCGGGTACATCTGCGCGATGGCCTCGCGTTCGCGCTCGGCGATGCGCCGCACGCCGTCGGCAATGGCGCGGTGCGGCGCATCCTCGGCCGGCCAGCGGGCATCGAAGCGGACATCGTCGCCGTTGGCCAGGATGGCCTGCACGCCCAGCACGTTGTGGACCATGTTGCCGTACTGGATCGAGCGCGAGCCGCACGAGTTGTTGCCGGTCATGCCGCCGATCGTGCATTGCGCGGCGGTGGAGACATCCACCGGGAACCACAGGCCATGGGGCTTGAGCCACGCGTTCAGGTGGTCGAGCACGATGCCGGGCTGCACGGTGACCGTGCGCGCCTGTGGGTCGAAGTCGATCACCTGGTTCAGGTACTTGCTGTTGTCGATGACCAGCGCCTCGCCCACGGTCTGGCCGCACTGGCTGGTGCCGCCACCGCGCGGCAGCAGCGGCGCCTTCAGGTCGCGGGCGATGTCCAGCGCGAGCCGCGCGTCGGCTTCATCGCGCGGCACCACCACGCCGAGCGGCATGATCTGGTAGATCGACGCGTCGGTGGCGTAGCGGCCGCGGCTGGCGGTATCGAACAGCACGTCGCCGCGCAGTTCGGCGGCCAGGCGCCGGTACAGCGGCGATTGCAGGGCCGGCGCGGCGGCCGCGCCGGGCATGAAGCGCAGCGGTTGCACGCCGGGTGGCGTGGGGGTGACAGGCAAGGCCATGAGCGGGGATGTCTCCGGTTGCGGACACTCGAAGACGCCGCCATGGCCGGGAGCGCCCGCTGCGGGCGCTTCGGTTCAGGCGGCGACGTTCTGTGCGCGTTCTAGTTCGGCGATCAGCGCGTTGTGCTTGTGTTCCAAGTGCGCGCGCAGGATGTCACGCAGGGCCGCGCCGTCGCGCCTGGCCAGGGCATCGAGCATGTCGCCGTGCTCGCGCACGGCCATGTCCCATTTGTCCTGGTCGAAGTTCGAGCGGAAACGCAGCGCCTGGATACGCAGGTTGATGCGTCGATAGGTCTCCTCAAGAATCGGATTGCGCGCCGCCGCGTTGATGGCGTCGTGGATGCGCCGGTTCAGCGCGTAGTAATTGGGCAGGTCGCGCCGGGCGTGGCACGCCAGCATCTCGAAGTGCAGCGCCCGGATCTCGTTGAGCTCGGCCTCGGTGATGCGCTGGCAGGCCAGTTCGCCGGACATGGCTTCGAGCGCGCCCATCATTTCAAAGAGGTGGTTGACGGTGTCGGTCGACAACACCACCACCTCGGCGCCGCGGTTCGGCAGCAGCGTCACCAGCCCGTCTGCGGCCAGCACCTTGAACGCCTCGCGCAACGGCGTGCGGGATACCTGCAGCAGGTCGCACAGCACGCGTTCATTGAGCCGCGTGCCTGGCGCGAGATCGCCCTCCATGATCATCGTGCGCAGGCGCTGGGCCACCGCCACATGCAGGATCTGGCGGTCGACGGCTTGCGGGGAAAGGGTGGGAGTCGTGCTCATCAGGGATCGTCTGGCTTGACAGTATTGTATTCAAAACCTACTCTGGGGCAAGCACGAATCACGTTCCGGTGCGATTTTCGGTGCCGGGAATCATGCAGCGACTGGCATAAAAGTCTTGTAGTCGTTGATTTACAAGGCTTTCAGGCGGAGCGGCAGGCGGATATGCCTGCCAACATTATCCCGCATGCTGGCGCGGCAGTGCATCCCCGTTTTTTGAATACAAAATTCAAACATAAGGACACGAGGCGACATGATCCGACTGAATTCCCATCCGAGCGGCCGGCACTTCCTGCAGATTCCGGGCCCCACCAACGTGCCGGATCGGGTGCTGCGCGCGATGGACTACCCGACCATCGACCACCGTGGCCCCGAATTCCAGCAACTCGGCAAGAAGGTGCTGGCCGATATCCGCAAAGTCTTCCAGACCGTACAGCCCGTGGTCATCTACCCGGCCTCGGGCACCGGCGCGTGGGAGGCGGCACTGGTCAACACGCTGTCGCCGGGCGACAAGGTGCTGATGTACGAGACCGGCCATTTCGCGTCGCTGTGGAAGAAGATGGCCGACAAGCTGGGCTTGAATCCGGAATTCATCGTGGGCGACTGGCGCCACGGCGTGGATGCGGCGGCCATTGGCGCGCGCCTGGCCGCCGACAGCAATCATGAGATCAAGGCGGTCTGCGTGGTGCACAACGAAACCTCGACTGGCGTCACGTCCGACGTGGCGGCCGTGCGTCGTGCCATCGACGCCGCCCATCACCCGGCCTTGCTGCTGGTGGACACGATCTCGTCGCTGGGCTCGGTCGACTATCGCCACGACGAGTGGGGCGTGGACGTCACCGTGTCGGGCTCGCAGAAGGGCCTGATGCTGCCGCCGGGCATCTCGTTCAACGCGGTCAGCCAGAAGGCGATTGCCGCGTCGGCCCAGGCGAAGCTGCCGAAGGCGTTCTGGGGCTGGGAAGAGATCCTCGAATCGAACAAGAACGGCTTCTGGCCATACACCCCGGCCACGAACCTGCTCTACGGGCTGTCCGAAGCGTGCGACATGCTGCTGGAGGAAGGCCTGCCGAACGTGTTCGCGCGTCACCAGCGCCATGCGGCCGCAACGCGTGCCTGCGTGACCGCCTGGGGCCTGGAAATCCTGTGCCAGAACCCGGCCGAATACAGCCCGGCGCTGACCGCCGTGGTCATGCCCGATGGCCACAGCGCCGATACGTTCCGCAAGGTCGTGCTGGAGAATTTCAACATGTCGCTGGGGCAGGGCCTGTCGAAGCTGTCGGGCAAGGTCTTCCGGATCGGCCACCTGGGCGATTTCAACGACCTGACGCTGATGGGCACCCTGGCCGGCGTGGAAATGGGGCTGGCGCTGGCGGGCGTGCCGCACCGTACCGGCGGCGTACTGGCCGCGATGGAAAGCCTGCGCAATGCCGCGGCGGCGCAGCCTGCGTTGCGCGCAGCCTGATCCCGATTCCGCCAACCCGACCGATGTAGCACAAAGAGGTGGCCCTTCAGAGGCCGCCACGACAAGGCCGATGCGCCGCCAGAGCGCACCGCCGCCACCCAAAGGAGACAGACCATGACGTTTCGTTATGCTGCGCGCGCGCTTGCGTGCGCCTCGCTGTTTGGTGTCGCGCTGGCCGCAGCGCCGGCTTTTGCATGGGAGCCCAGCAAGCCGGTGGAAGTGGTCGTGCCCTTCAGCGCCGGCGGCGCGTCGGACCAGATGGCGCGTTCGATCCAGGGCATCATCGCCAAGCACAAGCTGATGAACCAGCCGATGATCGTCGTGAACAAGGCCGGTGCCAGCGGCGCGGAAGGCCTGATGGATACCAAGGCCTCGAAGGGCGACGCGCACAAGCTGCTGGTCACCTCGTCGGCGCTCTACACCGTGCCGATGATCAGCCAGCTGCCGTTCAACTGGCGCGAGCTGACGCCGGTGGCGATGGTGGCCATGGACGAATTCGTGCTCTGGACCAACGCCGAGGCGCCGTACAAGACGCCATCCGAATACCTGGCCGAAGTGAAGAAGACGCCGGGGAAGTTCAAGATGGGCGGCACGAGCTCCAAGCGCGAAGACCAGATCATCACCGCGCAGACCGAACGCAAGGCCGGCGTGCGCTTCATCTACATTCCGTACAAGGGCGGCGGCGAGGCGGCCACGCAGCTGTCGGGCAAGCATATCGACTCCAACGTCAATAACCCGTCCGAATCGATCGGCCAGTGGCGTGCCGGCGAGCACCGCGCGCTGTGCGTCTACGCGCCCGAGCGCATGCAATACACCACCCGGATCACGGGCACGCAGAGCTGGCACGACATCCCCACCTGCAAGGAACAGGGCCTGGACGTGCAATACCAGATGCTGCGCGTCTTCATGCTGCCCGGCGGCGTCGCGCCGGACCAGCAGAAGTACTACGTGGACCTGATGCAGAAGGTGGTGGCCACGCCCGAGTGGAAGGAATACCTGGAGAAGAACGCGCTCAAGAACGACTTCATCGCCGGCCCGAAGCTCGTGGAGTTCCTGACGGCCGACGAGACACGCCACAAGGACATCATCAAGGAAGCGGGTTTCGTGGCGGCCAAATAAGGGCTGATTGTGTGCTCCCTTCTCCCGCACGCGGGAGAGCGGAGCGAAACACTCAAGGGGATACCAATGAGCGAACAACGACATGACGCCGCGCCGGCGGCGATCACGGTGCGCGCCGCCGAAATCGGCGTGGGCATCCTGATCGCCCTGGGCGCGGTGGTGGTGATGGTCAGCAACTACCGGATCGGTGCCGGCTGGGCGCCCGACGGCCCCGAGGCCGGCTATTTTCCGCTGCGCATCGGGGCGCTGATCTTCCTGGCCTGCCTGGTGGTGCTGTGGCAGGCGCTGCGCAAGCCCAACGACGCGGTGTTCGTGACGTGGCCCCAGCTCAGGCAGGTGGCGGTGATCCTGGTGCCGCTGACGGTGTACGTGGCGCTGATCGCCTTCCTGGGCATCTATGTGGCATCGGCCATCTTCATCGCCGGCTTCATGCTGACGATCGGCAAGTTCGCGTGGTGGCGCGCGGTGCTGACCGGCGTGGTCATCAACGCGGTGCTGTTCTGGATCTTTGAAATGCAGTTCCGCGTGCCGCTCCCCAAGGGGCCACTCGAAGCGGCCTTTGGATTCTGAAGGGGACGGGCATGGAAGAACTCAATGCACTGATGGGCGGCTTTGCGGTGGCGATGTCGTGGCACAACGTCGGGCTGATGCTGGTGGGCATCCTGCTCGGCATCGTGGTGGGCGTGCTGCCGGGCCTGGGCGGCCCGAATGGCGTGGCCATCCTGCTGCCGCTGACGTTCTCGATGGAACCCACGTCGGCCATCATCATGCTGTCGTGCATCTACTGGGGCGCGCTGTTTGGCGGGGCCATCACGTCGATCCTGTTCAACATCCCGGGCGAGGCCTGGTCGGTGGCCACCACGTTCGACGGCTATCCGCTGGCGCAGCAGGGCGAGGCGGGGCGCGCGCTGACATCGGCATTCACGGGGTCGTTCCTGGGCGCGCTGGCCGGCGTGCTGCTGATCACGTTCCTGGCGCCGATGGTGGCCAGGTTCGCGCTGCGCTTCGGGCCACCGGAATTCTTCGCGGTCTATTTCCTGACGTTCTGCAGCTTCATCGGCATGGGCAAGGAGGACAAGGCCAAGATCGTGATCGCGATGTGCATCGGCTTCGCGCTGGCTGCGGTGGGCATGGACACGGTGTCGGGCACGCTGCGCATGACCTTCGGCTCCACCGAACTGCTGCGCGGCTTCGACTTCCTGGTGGTGGTGATCGGCCTGTTCGGCATCAGCGAAATCCTGATGACGATGGAAGAGGGTGTCGCCTTCCGCGGCAAGCGCGCCAATATCGATCTCAAGGTGGTGCTGAAGACCTGGGCCGAACTGCCGCGCTACTGGATGACGCTGATCCGCTCGTCGATCATCGGCTGCTGGCTCGGCGTGACGCCGGGCGGCGCCACGGCCGCATCGTTCATGGGCTACGGCGTGGCCAAGCGGTTCTCGCGCAAGCGCGAGACGTTCGGCAAAGGCAATGTCGAAGGCGTGATCGCGCCCGAGTGCGCCGCCCATGCCGCGGGCACCAGCGCGCTGCTGCCGATGCTGGCGCTGGGCATTCCAGGGTCGGCCACCGCGGCGGTGCTGCTGGGCGGGCTGATGATCTGGGGCCTGCAGCCGGGGCCGCTGCTGTTCACCGAGCAGAAGACCTTTGTCTGGGGCCTGATCGCCAGCATGTACCTGGGGAACCTGGCCGGATTGATCGTGGTGCTGTCGACGGTGCCGCTGTTCGCCGCCATCCTGCGCATCCCGTTCGCGATCATCGCGCCGCTGATCCTGGTGGTCTGCGCGATCGGCGCGTTTACGGTGCACAACGCCATGTTCGATGTCTGGCTGATGCTGATCTTCGGCGTGGTCGGCTACGTGCTCAAGAAGCTCGACTACCCGCTGGCGCCGCTGGTGCTGGCGCTGGTGCTGGGTGACCGGGCCGAGGACGCGTTCCGGCAGACCATGCTGATGTCGCAGGGCGAGATGAACGTGTTCTGGTCCAACGGCCTGGTGGGCACGATCATGGCGCTGGCCGTGGTGATCCTGGTCTGGCCGGTGTTGGGTGGCCTGCTGGAAAAGACGAAGCGCCGCAAGATGATGTCGGCGCATGAAGGAGCCGCGGAATGAGCGAAGGACTGATCGAACAGGGCACGCTGCTGGTCACGCGCGACGACGCGGTGGCCACCATCGTGCTGAACCGGCCGGCCAAGCTGAATGCCTTCACGCTGGACATGTGGCGCCAGCTGGGCGAAGCGTTTCGGGCGCTGTCCGCCGACGATTCGGTGCGCTGCGTGATGGTGCGCGGCGCTGGCGAAAAGGCGTTCTCGCCGGGCAACGACATCGGCGAGTTCGAGACCACGCGATCCAACAAGCAGCAGGCCGTGGCCTATGGCGCGGTGATGCACGCCACGGCGCAGGCCATGCAGGACTGCCCGCATCCGGTGGTGGCGCAGATCCACGGCATCTGCGTGGGCGGCGGGCTCGAAGTGGCGGCGATGGCCGATATCCGCATCTGCGGGGTGAGCAGCCGCTTTGGCGCGCCGATCAAGAACCTGGGCCTGGTCATGGCGCACGCCGAGATGGCGCCGCTGATCCGGCTGATCGGCACCTCGCGCACGCTGGAGCTGCTGTTCGAGGGCCGCATCGTGGGCGCCGACGAGGCGCATGCGATGGGGCTGGTGTCGCGCGTGGTGCCTGATGACCAGGTGGCCGCCGAAGCGCGCGCCACGGCCGAGCGCATCGCGTCGGGCGCGCCGCTGGTGGCGCGCTGGCACAAGCGATTCGCGCGGCAGCTGGCGGACGGCAAGCCGTTGTCGGCGGCCGATCTGGATGCCGCTTTCGACTGTTTCGATACCGAGGATTTCCGCACCGGCTATCGCGCGTTCCTGGCCAAGCAGGCGCCGAAGTTCGCCGGCCGCTAGTTTCGGAGGAGACCGATGTCCGATTTCACTTCCATGCAGCCCGGCGCGCTGGCCGGCCTGCGTGTGCTGGAACTCGCCCAGATCATGGCCGGCCCCACCTGCGGCATGATGCTGGCCGACCTGGGCGCCGACGTGATCAAGATCGAGAAGATCGACGGCGGCGACGACGCGCGGGGCTACAAGGAGCCAGCCATCAATGGTGTGTCGGCGCCGTTCCTGATGCTGAACCGCAACAAGCGCGGCATTGCGCTGGACCTCAAGAAGCCTGAGGGCCGCGAGGTGTTCCTGCGCATGGTGCGCGACGCCGATGTCGTGATCGAGAACTTCCGCAAGGGCACGCTTGAAAAGCTGGGCCTGGGCTACGACACGCTGTCGCAGGAGAACTCGGGCTTGATCTATTGCGCGATCTCGGGCTATGGGCGCAGCGGCCCCTATGCCGACAAGGGCGGCTTCGACCTGATCGCCCAGGGCTTTACCGGGCTGATGAGCATCACCGGGGAAGAGGGTGGGCCGCCGCTGCGCACCGGCAATTCCATCGCCGATATCAATGCCGGGCTGCTGGCCGCGTTCGGCATCCTGGCCGCCTACCAGCACCGCCAGAAGACCGGGCGCGGGCAGGTGGTGGAGACTTCGCTGATCGAGGCCGGGCTGCAGCAGCTCTACTGGCATGCGGCCATCCACTTCGCCACCGGCGAGTCGCCGGGGCCCAGCGGTTCGGCACACGTGCTGGCCACGCCGTACCAGGCGTTTCCGACGCAGGACGGTCATATCATCGTCGGCGGTGCCAACGAGAAAAACTGGGCGCGCATTGCGCAGGTGCTGGGGCATCCCGAGTGGATCGACGATCCGCGCTTCCGGCTCAATGCGGACCGCATGCAGCACCGCGACACGCTGCTGCCCGAGATGGCCAATATCCTGATGACGCAACCGTCGGCGCACTGGCTCGATGCCTTCGATGCGGCCGGCGTGCCGGCCGGTCCCGTGCATTCGATCGCCGAGGCGCTGAACCATCCACAGACGCTGGCGCGCGGCATGGTGGTGCGCCAGCAGCATGCCGAAGCGGGCCCGATCCGTACGCTGGGCCTGCCGATCCAGCTATCGGAAACGCCTGCGCAGTATCACCGGCCCTCGCCCCGGCTGGGCGAGCATACGTGTGCGCTGCTGGCGGAATGTGGCTATGGCGAGGCGGAGATTGCCGCGCTGCTGCAGGCGGGGGTGGTGTCGGAAGCGACCGCGCCGGTGGCGGCCATCTCCGAGGTATAAGGCATCGATGCGTCAGTCGACGTAAAGCAGGATGCTGATGAACTGGCAGATGCTGCCGCCCAGCACGAACAGGTGCCAGATGCCGTGGAAGTGGCGCACGCGTTCGTCGAACAGGAAGAACCCGATGCCGGCGGTGTAGATCGCGCCGCCGGCCACCAGCCAGTACAGGCCTGCGGTGGGCAATGCCGCTGCAAGCGGCTGGAAGGCGATCAGCACCAGCCAGCCCATGATGACGTAGATCGACAGGGATATCACGCGGGTGCGATGGCCGATCCACAGTTCCTGGACGATGCCAATGGCGGCTAGGCCCCAGTTGATGCCGAACAGCGTCCATCCCCAGGGCCCGCGCAAGGTGACCAGCGCAAACGGCGTATAGCTGCCGGCGATCAGCAGGTAGATCGCGCAATAGTCGAGCCGGCGGAAGATGTCCTTGGCCGGCCCGCGCACGCTGTGATAGACGGTGGAAATGGTGTAGAGCAGCACCAGCGTGGTGCCGTAGACCACGGAGCTGACCACCTTCCAGGCGTCGTGATAGAGCGCCGACGAGGTGACCAGCACCGCCATGCCGGCGGCGGAAAGCACCGCCCCAGCCAGGTGACTGTAACCGTTGAACCGTTCCCCGCGATACATCCCGAAAGCTCCGTCTGCGTAGTTGGCCAGTCGGCATTGTGGCATGGATGACGCACGAAGCCGGTCGATGCCTGCCGAAGCCGCCGCCATTTCGTTGTTCGACGGTTTGACGTTCATTCGCAAAGCACGTTCGTTCAAACGCGCGATCGGTATCGCTTTGGTCACATCGTTGACATAACAAGCGTCCAGACTTCAATTCTCGCCCGCAGCCCCCCTCCTTTGGAGGGGTAGGCCTTGTACATCAAGACATTGGGAGACAAGGGCGGCCGGGATGGTGCGCGGGCATCCGGATATTTGACGCCCGAACCGTCACCTGAAATTCTCTGACCTCGAACCATGACAACCACAAACACTGTTCATTCGCGCATGCGCAGGCCGATGCTCGGCGCCGGTGTCCTGTGCCTGGCGCTGATGCTCGGCGCCTGCGGCGGCGACGACAACAATTCGACGCCGCCCGCCACGGGTGGCGGCAACGGGGGCAATGGCGGCAATGGCGGCACCACGCCGGCCGCCTGCACCACGGCGCACTGCGCGCCGGCCCCCTGATCCGCCCTGAGCAGAAATCCCGCGCCTACCCCCACACCACAGACACCGACCCGGCATGACATTCAACCCATCCAAGCGCAAGTTCCTGCGCAACACGCTCGGCACCGCTGCCGCCGCCGCCACGCTGGCCTCGTTCCCGCCCAGCATCCGCCGCGCGCTGGCCATTGAAGCGAACAACGTCACCGGCACGATCCAGGACGTGAAGCACGTCGTGCTGCTGATGCTCGAGAACCGCTCGTTCGACAGCTACTTCGGCACCTTCAAGGGCGTGCGCGGCTACGGCGACCGCTTTGCGATTCCGCTGGCGAACGGCCAGAACGCGTTCTTCCAGACCGATGCCACCAACGCCACGATTACCCCGTACCGGCTGGATGGCTCGCTGGGCAACGCGCAACGCGCGGGCAGCACGCCGCATACCTGGCCGGATGCGCAGAACGCCTGGGACCACGGCCGCATGAACCGCTGGCCCGTGGCCAAGAACCGGCTGTCGATGTCGTACTTCGACACCCCCGAGGTGCCGTTCCAGCGCGCGCTGGCCGATGCCTTCACGCTGTGCGACGCGTATCACTGCTCGATGCACACGGGCACGATCCCGAACCGCCTGTTCTACTGGACCGGCACGAACGGCCCGAGCGGCGCGAACGTGGCGGCCATGGTCAACGAGTTCAACGGCGGCAACGACGTGGGGCCGTCGACGCAGGGCTGGACGTGGAAGACGTATGCCGACCGCCTGGTCGATGCCGGCGTGAGCTGGAAGGTCTACCAGAGCCTGGCCGACAACTACGGCTGCAACGAGATGATGAGTTTCCAGCATTGGCGCGCGGCCATGGAGTCGATGCCCGCGGCGCGCCGTCCGGTGGCGCTGCCGGCGGTCTCGCCGGCCTACGATCCGGCCATCGACGATGCGCTGAGCCCGCTGGCCAAAGGCTTCGGCAATACCATGCCCGACGGGCTGCTGCAGTCGTTCCGCGATGACATCCAGAACGGCACGCTGCCGGAGATTTCGTGGATCATCCCGCCGTCGCTGTACAGCGAACACCCGGGGCCGTCGAGCCCGGCGCAGGGCGGCTGGTACGTGCAGCAGGTGCTGGACGCGCTGACCGCCAATCCCGAGGTCTTCAGCAAGACCGTGCTGCTGATCAACTACGACGAGAACGACGGCTTCTTCGACCACCTGCCGCCGCCCTCGGCCCCGTCGCGCAACCCCGATGCGTCGCTGGCCGGCGCCAGCACGCTCAGCGCGGCGGACATGGCTTTCGAGTATCACAACTACACGCCGGCCACGGCCAACCAGTCGGCCATCGATGGCAGGCCCTACGGCCCGGGGCCGCGCGTGCCGATGTGGATCGTGTCGCCGTGGAGCCGTGGCGGCTGGGTCAATTCGCAGGTGTTCGATCACACATCGACGCTGCTCTTCCTGGAAAAGCGTTTCGGCGTGAAGGAACCGCAGGTCGGCGCCTATCGCCGTGCCGTGTGTGGCGACCTGACGTCGGCCTTCAACTTCGTCAACCCGAACACCAACCCGCTGCCGACGCTGGCCGGCCGCAGCACCAAGGTGACGGTCGACAACCTGGCGCTGACGCAGAAGGCATCGGCCGCCATCCCGGTGCCGACCACCGCCGTGCTGCCGCCGCAGACCACCGGCACGCGGCCGTCGCGTGCGCTGCCCTACGAACTGCACACCACGTCGCACATCGACGCGGGCGCCAGGACGGTGACGCTGAGCTTTGTCAATGGCGGCACGGCCGGCGCGGCTTTCCACGTCTACGACAAGCTGCACCTCGATGCCATTCCGCGCCGATACGTGGTGGAAGCGGGCAAGCGCCTGGACGGCGTGTGGAGCGTGGCGGCCGACAACGGCAGGTACGACCTCTGGGTGCTGGGCCCGAACGGCTATCACCGGGAATTCGTTGGCGATGTGTCCGAGCAGGCCGCGGCCGGCGGCGTGGATATCCAGGTCTGCTACGTGCTGTGCGATCCGGCAACGCTGCAGGTCAAGCTGCACAACCGCGGCGACAAGGCCTGCACGTTCGTGGCAACGGCCCGGGCATATCGCACCGACGGTCCGTGGCGGCAGACCGTGGCGCCGGGGCAGGTGGGGGAATTGAGCTGGACGCTGGGCGACAGCGGCAACTGGTACGACTTCGAGATCGGTTGCGACGTGGCGCCGTCGCTGCGCCGCCGTATCGCGGGCCGCATCGAGACCGGCAAGGACTCGATCAGCGACCCGGCGATGGGCCAGGTGTCGTAGGCACGGGGCGTCCCGCTGCATCACGCGGGATAGGGGTGCCGGCCGGCATGGCGTGTACACTTGCCGGCTGGCACCTCGCCGACTTGCCGGGCCGGGTGCCGCTCCTGAAAACCGGACCCACGACACACGTCACCCGACACAGAATCTCTCATGAAGAAAATCTCCCTGCTCCTGGCCGCCGTTGCGCTGACCGCTTCGGGTCTGGCCGCCGCCGCCGAAACGCTGCCTTCGGGCGTGGTCGTCGATACCGTGACCAAGGGCACGGGCCCGTCGCCCAAGGCGTCGGACACCGTCAAGGTTCACTATCGCGGCACGCTGACCGACGGCACGGAATTCGACAGCTCGTACAAGCGTGGCCAGCCGATTTCGTTCCCGCTGAACCGCGTGATCCCGTGCTGGACCGAAGGCGTGCAGAAGATGCAGGTGGGCGGCAAGGTCAAGCTGACCTGCCCGGCCTCGACGGCCTACGGCGCACGCGGCGTGCCGGGCACGATCCCGCCCAACGCCACGCTGAACTTTGAAGTGGAGCTGCTGGGCATCGGCGGCTGATGGCTTTCGCCCCGCTCCCGCCTGGCGGGAGCGGGGAGTCTTACCCTGCATAACTAGAATAACTAGAAGAGGATCCGCATGGATTCCGTGTTGATCGTCGTCGCGCTTGGCGCCATCGTCGCCGGGTTTGTCCAGGGGCTTTCCGGATTTGCCTTCGGCATGGTGGCGATGTCGTTCTGGGCCTGGGGCGTGGAGCCGCGCATGGCCGCGGCGATGTCCGTATTCGGCGCACTCACCGGCCAGTTGCTGGCGGCGTTCACGGTGCGGCGCAAGTTTCATCTATCCACGGTGCTGCCGTTCCTGCTGGGCGGCATCGTCGGCATTCCCATCGGCGTGAGCCTGCTGCCGCGACTCGACGTCAACCTGTTCAAGCTGTGCCTGGGCTTGATCCTGGTGATCTGGTGCCCGATCATGCTGTTCTCGGCCCGCATTCCACCGATCCGCCATGGCGGCCGCGCGGCCGACGGCATCGTGGGGGTCATCGGCGGCATCATGGGTGGCATCGGCGGATTCACGGGCATTGCCCCCACGCTCTGGTGCACGCTGCGCGGCTTCGACAAGGACAGGCAGCGCGTGGTGATCCAGAACTTCAACCTCGGCGCGCTGATCGTGACGATGGCCGTCTACGTGGGCACGGGCATCATCACGCGCGACATGCTGCCGATGTTCGCCATCGTGGCGCCGGCCATGCTGATTCCGACCTTGATCGGCACGCGCGTCTATATCGGTATCAGCGACCTCGCCTTCCGGCGCATCGTCCTGACCCTGCTGACCGGCTCAGGCGTGGCGATGCTGGTGGCGGCGGTGCCCAAGGTGCTGGGCTGATCACGCTCCATGTGATGCATTGCTGGCGTGGCATCGCCCCGGCTACAGGGGGCCCGCGGTGGGGGTTATCAGGGTTTATACTCACGTCCACCTGACTGCGCCTGCTGCCGGTCATCCAGCATTCCCCGCATCATGAACAAGCGTTTCTACCTCTTCTGCGCCGCTACGTGGGCGGCCGCCGCAATCCTGATCGTCGGTGACGGCGCCATGTCGACCGACGTGCTGAGCGGCGTGGTGGCGCTGGCCGGCTTCGACCTGTTGCGTCCCTGACGCTGGCTGGCCGGTCCGTCGGTGCCAGAAAAGGCCTCCCTTTGCCGATTCGCACGGTGACGTGCGCGCCATACGCCGACGGTGATGGCGTTTTGGTTGCCTGACGTCTACGCTTGACTGTGGTCCGTGCGGATTTGCCGCGCGATATTCCTTTCTCAACAGTCTTGTGCAGGGAGATCCCGATGAAGGCGTTTACGATGGCATTGGCGGTGGCAATTTGCATTCCCGGTATGGCAATGGCGGCTGGCCCGGCCAACCCTGCCGATCGCTACGACTACAACATGCGCACCACGAACAAGGACGGCTACGTACCGGATCCGGCGCGCGTCACCAACAAGGAAGGCTACGTGCCGGACACGGCCCGTTCGGGCGACAAGTTCGACCCGTACACGCAGGGCGCGAACCAGAACACGGCATCGGCCCTGACCGACAGCAAGACCACCAAGAAGTCGTCGGGCAAATCGACGTCGCACAAGAAGGCGCCGGCGGCACAGCAGTAACATGGTTGCCACCAAGACAAAGGCCCCGCATCGCGGGGCCTTTGTCTTGGGGCGTGCAGCGGCTCAACGCTGCGCCGACTGCTCTCCCCTGGCATACACGCGTTCGCCGGCTACCCAGGTTTCCAGCACCTGGATCTTCCAGATGTCGCCGGCCGGCACCTTGAACAGGTCGCGGTCCACCACGATGAAGTCGGCCCACTTGCCGGCTTCGAGCGAGCCGAGCGTCTTTTCCTGGTGCTCGGCGTAGGCGGCGTCCAGCGTGAAGGCGCGGAATGCCTGGGGCAGCGTCATGGCTTCCTCCGGGTGCCAGCCCTTGATCGGGCGGCCTTCGTGGTCGGTACGCGTCACGGCGGCGTGCAGGCCATAGAACGGGTTGGCCGATTCCACCGGGAAGTCCGAGCCGCCGGCGATGACCGTGCCCTGCTTCAGGAAGGTCTGCCAGGCATAGGCACCCTTGATGCGGTCGTGGCCGATGCGGTCTTCGGCCATGTTCATGTCGCTGGTGGCGTGCGTGGGCTGCATCGACGCGATCAGGTCCAGCTTCTTGAAGCGCGGGATGTCCGGCATCGACACCACCTGCGCGTGCTCAATGCGGTTGCGCAGTTCGCGGCCGCCCACTTCCTTGTAGGCCACTTCCATGGCATCCAGCACCTGGCGGTTGGTCTTGTCGCCGATGGCGTGCACGTTGACCTGGTAGCCGGCCTTGATGGCCGTCTTCACGGCGGCCTGCATGGCGGCGTCGCTCATGAACAGCAGGCCGCTGTGGGCGTGGTCGTCGGTGTACGGCTCCATCAGCGCGGCACCGCGGCTGCCCAGGGCGCCGTCGCCGTAAAGCTTGACGGCGCGCAGGTAGTAGCGGTCGTTGCCGTAGCCGATCACGGGGCCCTTGGCGGACAGCGCCTTGAAGTCGTCGCCCGTGTCGCGAATCATCGCGTAGATGCGCGTGGTCAGCTTGCCCTGGTCGGCGAACTCGCGATAGATGCGGTCGTCGGTCACGGTCACGCCGGCGTCGCCGACCGCGGTCAGGCCCAGCGCGTTCATGTGGGCGAGGGCGGCGGCCAGTGCGGCGCGGCGGTCGTCGTCGGTGTATGGCGGGATGATGTCGTTGACCAGCGCCATGGCCTTGTCGACCAGCACGCCGGTCGGGTTGCCGTTGGCGTCGCGCTCGATGCGGCCGCCGGCCGGGTCCCTGGTGTCGCGCGTGATGCCGGCCGCCTGCAGCGCCTTGGTGTTCAGCCACGCGGCGTGGCCGTCCACGCGCACCAGGCGCGCGGGACGGTCGGAAACGGCGGCGTCGAGTTCGGCGGCGGTGGGGAAGCGGCCCAGCTTCCAGTTCACCTGGTTCCAGCCATAGCCCAGCAGCCACTTGCGCTGCGGGTTCTTCTGGCCGTAGGCACGGATGATGCCCTGCGCCTCATTCAGGTCCTTCGTGCCCGACAGCGAGATCTCGGTGGTCTTGAAGCCCAGGCGGAACACGTGGCCGTGGGCGTCGATCAGGCCCGGCAGCAGCGTCTTGCCCTGGCCGTCGATGCGCTTCGCATCGGGATACTTTGCGCGCAGCGCGGCGGCGTCGCCGGTGGCCAGCACCTTGCCCTGGTCGAACACCAGGCCGCTGAACTGGGTGACCTTGTCGTTCTGCAGCGTATAGCCCTGGACGGATTCGACCAGCGTGGGTGCGGCGTGTGCGTGCAGGGCCGCCGTGGCGGCCAGTGCCAGCAGGCTCGTGCGAATGGACTTCTTCAAGATGACTCCTGGTTGTTGTGCCGAGTTTTTCTTATCGTGTTGTCAATGACGCCCGGGTGGCGCCTGGGGTGTTGCCCTTATTCACCGGATGCCGGGGCCAGGCCGCGCGCGGCGGCGTCAGGGCGGGGCTCGGGCAGCGGTGGGAACTCCATCTCGGCATACCGCACGAAGCGCGACTTGCGCGCGATGCGATAGCCGAGCCAGATCAGCAGGAAGATCGGAATGCCCACGTAGGTGGCAGTCACCGCCGCCCAGTCGATCTTGCCGTCGGTAAAGGCCTGATAGTTCTGTCCCAGCGTCACGATCATGCACAGCGCGAACGCGAAGATCGGTCCGTACGGGAAGAACGGCGAGCGGTACGGCAGGCGGTTCAGGTCCAGGCCCTGCGCGACGAAACCCTTGCGGAAGCGGTAGTGGCTGACGGCGATGCCCAGCCACGCGATGAAGCCGGTCATGCCCGACAGGTTCAGCAGCCACAGGTAGACCGACTTGCTCTCGAACATCGACGTCAGGAAGCACAGCGCGCCCACGGCCGTGGTGGCCAGCAGCGCCATCAGCGGCACGCCGTTGCGGGTCAGCTGCGCGAACACGCGCGGCGCGCGGCCTTCGGTGGCCAGGTTGTAGAGCATCCGGGTGGACGCATACATGCCAGAGTTGCCGGCCGACAGCACGGCCGTCAGGATCACCGCGTTCATCACGCCGGCCGCGAAGGCCAGCCCGGCATGACGGAACACCAGCGTGAACGGGCTGACGCCCACGGTTTCCACGTCGGTCTTGAGCAGGCTGGGATCGGTGTACGGAATCAGCACGCCGATGATGAAGATGGCCAGCACGTAGAACAGCAGGATGCGCCAGAACACCTGCCGCACGGCGCGCGGGATGTTCCGGGCGGGATCGGCCGATTCGCCGGCCGCCACGCCGATCAGTTCGGTGCCCTGGAACGAGAAGCCGGCAATCATCGCCACGCCGACCAGCGCGGGCAGCCCGCCCACGAACGGGGCGTCGCCGGTGGTCAGGTTGGCAAAGCCGTTCCCATGCGCGAAATCACCGCGCATGATGCCGAAGATCATCAGCGTGCCGATCACGATAAAGGCGATCACGGTGACCACCTTGATCAGCGCGCACCAGTATTCGGCCTCGCCGAAGCCGCGCACCGAGATCGCGTTGAGCGCGAACATCAGGCCCAGGAACAGCGCGCTCCACAGCACGCCCGGCGTGTCGGGGAACCAGTACTGCATGACGAGCTGCGCGGCCGCCAGTTCCACGGCAATGGTCACGGCCCAGTTGTACCAGTAGTTCCAGCCCAGCGCGAAGCCGAAGCCTTCGTCCACGTACTTGGCGCCGTAGGTGGCGAACGATCCCGACACCGGCATGTAGGCGGCAAGCTCGCCCAGGCTGGTCATCAGGAAGTAGACCATGGCGCCGATCAGGATGTAGGCCGCCAGCGCCCCGCCGGGGCCGGCCTGCGCGATCGTGGCGCCCGATGCCACGAACAGGCCGGTGCCGATCGAGCCGCCAATGGCGATCATGGTCAGATGGCGTGCGCGCAGGGTGCGGCGCAGCCCGGGCGCGTGTGCGCCTTCTTTTGTATTCGATTGAGTGGACATATAAGACATGCGTCCGGGCCCTTGTGAGGCCTCGGGCGGAGTTCGCCGGCCAGCAGTCTCCTCTCCACGGGCCGGCATGGTGGGCGGCATCATAAGAGAAAACAGGGGCCGGGAAAAGGCGGGAAATGCCGGAGCCAGGGGCTTCAGCGCAAGCTTTTGTCGATGCGGGCGACGAGGGCGTTCATCCAGTTGCGCAGCGCCGCGTCGGACATGACCAGCGCCGTACTGCGCCACAGCACGCGATACACATTGTTGCGATTGACCTTGCTCACGCGGGCCGGATCGAGCCACGCATCGTTTTCCACCAGCAGCGCCAGCGTTTCCAGGCCGATCAGGATCGGCCACAGGCAGGCCAGCCGCAGCCGGATGGCCGTGCGCGGCAGGGCGAATGTATAGGCCATCGCCTCGCGCAAGTGGTCGAGCGCCATGCGCACCAGTTCTTGCAGCAGGGGCCGGGCGCGCCGCGAATGTGTCGGATCGAGCAGCATCGGCACGGTCAGGCCATGGCGGTCGAGCACTTCGGCGGGCAGGTAGCAGCGGCCAATGCGCAGGTCCTTGCCGACGTCGCGCAGCACGTTCACCATCTGCAGCCCCTTGCCGAAACGCACCCCGCGACGCCGCATCGTGTCGAGCGGATCCTTCATGGTGCCGGGCAGATGCGCGTCGGTCATGGTGGTCCAGAACTCGCCAACGCAGCCGGCCACCAGGTATGTATAGCGATCCAGATCGGCCAGCGCCGGCAGGGCCGCGACCTGGCCCGAGCGTTCGTCGGGGAAGGTCTGCAGGTCGAACTCCATGCCTTCGGTCAGCGTGGTGACGATGCCCTGCACGGCGGCGCGGTCCGATGGCGAAAGCTGCGCCAGCACGTCCAGCGCCGGAGAAATCGATTCGAGCAGCACCCGCTCGTCGGACAGGGTCTGCTGCCCGGCCACCTCCACGGCCAGCCGCCGCGCCAGCGCGCCGCCATCGTCGGCGCCGTTGATGCGCTGGCGCAGCGCCAGCAGCAGGTCGAGCCGCTGCGCGGGCGGGATCAGCGAGGTATCGGCGATGGTGTCCGCGGCGCGCGCCAGCAGATAGGCCAGCCCGACGGGGTCGCGCATGCCCGCGGGCAGCACGCGCAGCGTCAGGTAGAACGAACGGGAAACACCTTTCAGCAACGGGCCGAGCAGGAAGGCCCGGTTGGGGTTTGGCATGGCGGTTGGCAGACGATGGGACGGCGCATTGTACCCATTGCGCCTGCCAACGCCTGCGCCAATGCTCCCGCGAAGGGCCTGCCGTCAGTCGTACCGAAGCTTCGGATACCAGCTTGCGCCGCGCCCTTCGGGCGTGGTGTCCAGCAGCGTCCAGAGCGGATCGAGGTCGGGTGCGCCGCGCGGGTCCTGGCCCGGGTCGGCCATCGCGCCGCTCATCTCGCCGCTGTAGAAATGGCGAATCTTGCCGTCGCGTCGCGTAAAGACGGTGTAGCCCGGCATGTCGGCGTCGTCCGCGCTCACATAGTCACGCGTGAAAGCGCCATCGGTGTCGGCGTACACCTTCAACTGCGTCCAGCCGCGCGCGGCCTTGGCTGCCTTGAGCCGCTTGATCGGCGAGCGCGCCACCATGGCCAGCGCCACGCGCTGTTCGATGTCGGGCACCTTGCCTTCCCACGACGCCATCAGCGACGTACACATCGGGCAGGGCCTCTCGCGCTGCGGCCCGTACATGTAGCTGTAGACCACCAGCGTGTCCTTGTCGCCGAACAGGTCGGCGAGCGTGACCGGGCCGTTTTCGCCCGTGAATTGATAGGTTTGCTTCACTTCGCCGCCCGGGGGCAGCTGGCGGCGCATTTCCGCCACGCGTTCGATATGCCGACGCAGCTCGATTTCCTCGGCCAGCAGCGCATTGCGGGCCTGGCGGTATGCGGCGTCTTCGTTCGGGAAATGCGCGCGATTGCGTTCGGCCAGTGCCTTGGCCGGGGTCAATGTGGACGATTGCATCATCGTCTAGCCTCCTGAAATTCGAATCCGTGGCGTGCGCGCCACGCTGGGGAAGACCCGCGCCTGCCCGGAAAGCCCCGGGTGGCGCGGCCATTCGACCAGCATAGGCAAAGAACTGTCTACATACGCACCCCCACCCCTGCGCGGTCATTCCCATGTCATGCCGGGTTATGCATAATCTGTAGCATCTGGGGCTTCAAGATTTGATCTGATGCGCGTGACGATTCGAACCACGACGATTCCTGGATCCCACAGCCAGGGCCCACTGCATCGGGCGGCGGTCTACCTCAATACCGAGGAAGATGCTTCGCCGCTGATGGTCAGTGCATGGAGTCAGCGTGAACCCGATGCTTTTCTTGCCGCCCAACGCTGGGCGCGCAATCATCACTACATGGTTTCGAATCCCCGCAACGGCACGTATTACGGTGGTCGCACCGCGCGCTGAAGTGCAGCGTCGGCGCACCGCCTGAAGCATTGGCCGTTGCGTGGTCTGGCACTGGTTGTGGCGGGGCCGCCTGTGCCGACGTGGGCCTGCCCGAAGGTTTCACCAGGCGGAACCTTGCCGTGCGGCTGCGCGGTGATCGACCGCTTTTATGCGTTTTCCGTGCCGGCGGGCGGGTGACGCGGTTCCGGCCGCGTAGAATGGTCGCGAAAAACAGGCCGCGAGCCCCATCCACGACGCGCATCAATGAATCCCCCGGCAACAGAACCGGCAGCAGACCGGCGTCCCCAGACTTCCTCCGATATTGACAACAGCACCGCCGCGCGCGGCATTGCGTTGCTCACGTTCGCGTTCATCCTGAGCCAGTTCTATCGCAGTTGCCTGGCGGTCATCGCGCCGGAGCTGCAGCATGATTTCGGGCTGTCGCCGGCGGGCTTCGGCGCGCTGTCGTCGTGCTTCTTCCTGTCGTTCGCGGTGGCGCAGATTCCGGTTGGGATCGCCTTCGACCGCTATGGCGTGGGGCGTCCCACCGCGTGGCTGCTTGGCGTTGGCGCGGCATCCGCCGTGGGTTTCGTGCTGGCGCCCAGCGGTGCGCTGGCCATGCTGGCCCAGGCAGGCCTGGGCCTGGCCTGCGCGCCAGTCTTCATGGGGCTGCTGCACTATGCGTCGGAGCAGCTTTCCGAACGGGAATACATGCGCGTGGTCAGTCGCTCGAATGCCATGGGCATGATCGGCGCGCTGTGCGCCACGGCACCGCTGGGCTGGTTCTCGCAGCATTTCGGCTGGCGCCCCGCGCTGGCCATTTCGGCGCTGTGCATGGTGGGGGCCTGCTATGGCGTAGGGCGCTACGTGCGTGACAGCGGCCATGCGCAGGCGCGCCAGGCACCGATGGGCGCGATGCTGGCCGAAAGCGTGAAGCTGCTCGGCAATTGGCCGCTGTGGACGCTGATCCCGGTTTGCGTGGCCATGGCGGCCGGCACGGGTTTCCGCAACGCCTGGAGCGGGCCGTACCTGGCCGATGTGTTTGGCCTGCAGCCCGGCACGCGCGGCGTGGCGCTGACACTGCTGAGCCTGGCGGGTTTTGCCACGGCGTTCCTGCTGCCGGTGCTGGTGCGGCGTAGCACGCTCAAGCGCACCATCGGCGGCTGGGCGTGCCTGTCGATGGTGGGTGGCCTCGTGCTGACGATCTGGCCCGATACGGGCGTGGCGTCTGGCGTTGGGCTGATGGCGCTGCTGTCGACCATCGGCATGCTGCATCCGCTGGTGATGGCGCAGGGCCGCGCCCTGATTGCGCCGGCCAAGCGCGGGCGCGGGCTGGGCCTGCTCAACACGTTCGTGTTTCTGGGCTCGGCGCTGACATCGTGGGGCTTTGGGCTGATCGCCAATGTGGGCCATCTGCGCGACTGGCCCGTGGCCAATACGTACTCGGCCATCTTCTTCTCGGCCGTGGCCGTCGTGGCGCTGTCGCTGGTGCCATACTGGTTCAGCCCGACGTCGCCCATTTCGCACCAGAAATAGGCGCCAACATTACAGTTGGCTTTCAACGCGAATTTGCGGCCGCAATTCGCGTTTTCCCTGATTTTTCGCTCAAGTTTGACTACGCCAGACCGTTAGGACTTCCAATGTCTGTCCGTGCGTACATTCACGTGTACGGCTGACGCAGGAGGAGCGGCCGGGGGCAACACGCGACCCGGCCTGCCACTAACCAATGGATCAGGTACAAGCAATGAAAAATCTTGGTATTGGTGTACGCCTAGGCATCGGCTTTGGCGTGGTGTTGGTGTTGTCTACGCTCATGACCGTGCTCGGCGTCGTGCGCCTGCAGGAGGTTGCGGGCCGTACGCACGCGATGATGCAGGAGCCCTTGGCCAAGGAGCGTCTGGTCAGCGACTGGTATCGACTGATGTATGCAAGCGTGCGCCGTACCACGGCCGTGGCGCGCAGTAGCGATCCGTCGCTGGGTGCGTTCTTCGCGGCCGAGACCGCCTATTCGGTCAAGGCGATTGCCGAACTGCGCGACAAGATCGAGCCGCGCCTGTCCACGGAAGAGGAAAAGGCATCGTTCAAGAAGATCCAGGTGGTGCGCAACCCGTACAACGATTCGCGCGACAAGATCACCAAGCTCAAGGCCGAAGGCCTGACCGATGACGCGAACAAGGTGCTGGAGTCGGAGTTCGTGCCGGCCGGCGATGCCTATCTGGCCGAGATTCAGAAGCTGCTCGATATCCAGCGCGCGTCGATCGATGCCACGGCAGTGCAGATCAACAACATCTACGAGAGCGCCCGCAACGGCCTGATCACGCTGGGCGTGATCTCGCTGGCCATTGGCGTGGCGTTTGCCTGGTGGCTGACTATCGGCATCACGCGTCCGCTGCATCGCGCCGTGGGCTTCGCGCGCACCGTGGCATCGGGCGACCTGACCAGCCGCATCGAGGTGGACAGCACGGACGAGACCGGCCAGTTGCTGGACGCGCTGCGCGAGATGAACGACAACATCCTGGGCATCGTCAAGGAAGTGCGCGTCGGCACCGATGCCATCGCCACGGGCACCAGCCAGATTGCCGCGGGCAACACCGATCTGTCCCAGCGTACCGAGGAACAGGCGTCGTCGCTGCAGGAAACGGCGTCGAGCATGGAAGAGCTGACCAGCATCGTGCGTCAGAACGCCGACAGCGCCAAGCAGGCCAGCGCGCTGGCCGTGAATGCGTCCGAGGTGGCCACGCAGGGCGGCGATGTGGTGGGCCAGGTCGTGCACACGATGGACGAGATCAACGCGTCGTCGCGCAAGGTCGTGGACATCATTTCCGTGATCGAAGGCATCGCGTTCCAGACCAACATCCTGGCGCTGAATGCGGCCGTGGAAGCCGCCCGCGCCGGTGAGCAGGGTCGCGGCTTTGCCGTGGTGGCCGGCGAGGTGCGCAGCCTGGCGCAGCGCAGCGCCACGGCCGCCAAGGAAATCAAGTCGCTGATCGGGGATTCGGCCGATCGCGTCGAGCGCGGATCGGAGCTGGTTGCCCAGGCTGGTCAGACCATGGAGGAGATTGTCAGCGCCGTGAAGCGCGTGACCGACATCATGGGCGAAATCAGCGCGGCGTCGGCCGAGCAGAGCGCAGGCATCGAGCAGGTGAACCAGGCCGTCACGCAGATGGACACCGTGACGCAGCAGAACGCCGCGCTGGTGGAACAGGCCGCGGCGGCCGCCGGCTCGCTCGAAGAGCAGGCCCAGCGGCTCAAGGAAGCCGTGGCGACCTTCCGCCTGGCCGCCTGAAGCCGAAGGCCCGAAGCGTGGCTTCGCACCGCGCTTCAGGCCTGGCAACCGTTACTTCGTCCTGGGCGGCACGATCGTGCCGCCCGACTGCGCGGCCTCGCGGGCGTGCTCCATCTGCGGCATCATGTTGCTGTTCAGGTGGAACATGACCCACAGCGAGCCTGACAGCGTGATCACCACCAGCGTCAGCGTGAACATCAGCGACAGCATGTTCCAGCCGCCCTCCGACTTCGCGTTCATGTGCAGGAAGTAGATCATGTGGACGACGATCTGCACCGCGCCGATCAGCAGGATCACCACGGCCGTGGTGGACGACTTGTCGAACACCTTGCCCATCACGAGCCAGAACGGCACCGCCGTCAGGAACACCGACAGCACGAAACCCGTCAGGTAGCCGCCCAGCGTGGCGTGAGGCCCGATGTCTTCTTCGTGATGGCCGTGGCCGTGGTCGTGGCCGTTCATCGCGTGGTCTTGCGCGCTCATGGCAGCGTTCCCATCAGGTAGACAAAGGTAAAGACGCCGATCCAGACGACGTCCAGAAAGTGCCAGAACATCGACAGGCACATCAGCCGCCGCTTGTTGGCCGTGATCAGGCCATGGCGGCCCACCTGCAGCATCAGCACGATCAGCCACACCATGCCGAACGTCACGTGCAGCCCGTGCGTGCCGACCAGCGAGAAGAACGACGTCAGGAACGCGCTGCGCGTGGGGCCGGCGCCCTCGTGGATCAGGTGCGCGAACTCGTACAGTTCGACGAACAGGAACGCCGCGCCGAACACGCCCGTGATGGCCAGCCAGATCTGCGTCCCCGCCACACGGTTCTGCTGCATCTGCAGCATGGCAAAGCCATATGTGATCGACGACAGCAGCAGGAACGACGTGTTCAGCGCCACCAGCGGCAGCTCGAACAGCTCGGCGCCGGTGGGCCCGCCCGCGTACTCGCGGCCCAGCACGCCATAGGCGGCGAACAGGCAGGCGAAAATCAGGCAGTCGCTCATCAGATAGAGCCAGAACCCCAGCAGCGTGCCGTTTTGCGGGTGGTGCTCCTCGGTCAGATAGAACTGGTAGCCGCCCGGCGGTGCGTCATCCGCCGCCGAGGTGCTGTGCGCGTGCAGGGGAAGGGTCGTATCAGCCATGGCCAGTCATCAGTTGGGTGCGTGCCGCTTCGGTCCGGACCACGTCTTCGGTCGGGATGTAGTAGTCGCGCTTGTAGTTGAAGGTATGGATGATTGCCGCGATGATCGTGGCCGCGAACGACACGGCCGCCAGCCACCAGATGTGCCAGATCAGCGCAAAGCCCATCAGCGTGCACAGGGCGGCCAGCACGATCCCCGCCGCGGTGTTCTTGGGCATGTGGATCGGGATGAAGCCCTCCATCGGCCGCTTGTAGCCGTACTGCTTCATCTGCCACCAGGCATCGGTGTCATGCACCACCGGCGTGAACGCGAAGTTGTACTGCGGCGGCGGCGACGAGGTGGACCATTCCAGCGTGCGGCCGTCCCAGGGGTCGCCGGTGGTGTCGCGCAGTTCCTCGCGGCGCATGAAGCTGACCACCAGCTGAATGATGAAGCAGGCAATGCCGCAGGCGATCAGGAACGCGCCGAACGCGGCAATCAGGAACCAGATCTGCAGCGACGGATCCTCGAAATGGTTCACCCGGCGCGTCACACCGAGCAGGCCCAGCCAGTACAGCGGCATGAACGCGAAGTAGAAGCCGGTGAGCCAGAACCAGAACGATGCCTTGCCCCACGACGCCACCAGCCGGTAGCCGAACGCCTTCGGGAACCAGTAGTAGATGCCGGCCATCAGCCCGAACAGCACGCCGCCGATGATCACGTTGTGGAAGTGGGCGATCAGGAACAGGCTGTTGTGCAGCACGAAGTCGGCCGGCGGCACCGCCAGCAGCACGCCTGTCATGCCGCCGATCACGAACGTGACCATGAAGCCCACCGTCCACAGCATCGGCGCCTCGAACTTGATCTTGCCGTGGTACATCGTGAACAGCCAGTTGAAGATCTTCGCCCCGGTGGGAATCGAAATGATCATCGTCGTGATCCCGAAGAACGAGTTCACGCTGGCGCCCGACCCCATGGTGAAGAAGTGGTGCAGCCACACCAGGTACGACAGCACGGTAATCACCACGGTGGCGTACACCATCGACGCGTAGCCGAACAGGCGCTTGCGGCAGAACGTGGCCGTGACCTCCGAGTAGATGCCGAACACCGGCAGCACCAGGATGTAGACCTCGGGGTGGCCCCAGATCCAGATCAGGTTCACGTACAGCATGGCGCTGCCGCCCTGGTCCGCGGTGAAGAAGTTGGTGCCGACGTAGCGGTCCATCGACAGCAGCGCCAGGGCGGCGGTCAGCACCGGGAACGCGGCGATGATCAGCACGTTGGTGCACAGCGACGTCCAGGTGAAGATCGGCATGCGCATCAGCGTCATGCCCGGCGCGCGCATCTTGACGATGGTGACGAGCAGGTTGATCCCGGATAACAACGTCCCGACCCCCGCCACCTGCAACGCCCATATGTAGTAGTCGACGCCCACGTCCGGACTGTGCAGAATGCCGGACAGCGGCGGATACGCGAGCCAGCCCGTGCGCGCGAACTCGCCGACGAACAGCGACATCATCACCAGGATGGCGCCGCCGGTGGTCATCCAGAAGCTGAAGTTGTTCAGGAACGGAAAGGCCACGTCGCGCGCGCCGATCTGCAGCGGCACCACGAAGTTCATCAGCCCCGTGACCAGCGGCATGGCCACGAAGAAGATCATGATCACGCCGTGTGCCGTGAAGATCTGGTCATAGTGGTGCGGCGGCAGGTAGCCGAGGTTGTCGCCAAACGCCACGGCCTGCTGCAACCGCATCATCACCGCATCGGCAAAGCCGCGCAGCAGCATCACGATGCCCAGCACGATGTACATGATGCCGATTTTCTTGTGGTCGATGCTGGTGAACCATTCGTGCCAGAGGTAGCCCCACACGCGGTAGTAGGTCAGCAGTGCCACCAGGGCGATGCCGCCCAGGACGACGACGGCAAAGGTGCCGATGAGGATGGGCTCGTGCAGCGGGATGGATTCCCACGACAGGCGGCCAAAGATCATGTTGGCGAGTTCTGAACGCTCGGGCATGGTTGTCACCTGGGCCTGTATTGACCAATGCTGGCCAATGATGATTGGCGAAATCTGATGCGTGAAGGGGTGGAACCGGGTTGCGCCTCAGCGCAACACCTGCCTGCCGTCATTGAGCGCGGCATCTGGCGCGAACACCGGCGCCACGGCCGGTGTGTTGCTCGCGGTGCAGATTTCCGCGGTCGGATCGAACCTGGCACGGTTGCGGTTCTGGTTCTGTGCCATGGTGTCCGCCATGCATGTCCCGCCCTCCACGCAGCGGTTCAGGATCAGCTTGTAGAGGTTGGGGTCGACACTGGCATAGCGTTGCACCGGGTCGCTCTCGCTGGGCTTGGCCAGCTTCAGGTAGGTGTCCTTCGACAGCGGTGTGCCCGACGATTTGGCCTGCTGCACCCAGCGGTCGAAATCCTCGTTGGACATGCCGTGGAACTTGAAGCGCATGTGCGAGAAGCCCGCGCCGCTGTAGTTGGCCGACATGCCTTCGTAGACGCCGGCCTTGTTGATCACCGCGTGCAGCTGGGTCTGCATGCCCGGCATCGCGTAGACCATGCCGGCCAGCGATGGCACGAAGAACGTGTTCATGACCGACGTGGCGGTGATCCGGAACGCAATGGGCCGGTCAACCGGCGCGGCCAGTTCGTTGACCGTGGCAATGCCTTGCTCGGGATACAGGAACAGCCATTTCCAGTCCATCGCCACCACTTCCACGGTGAGCGGCTTGACGTCGGCGGCCACCGGGCGGCGATCGTCGATGCGGGTCAGGGGGCGGTAGGGATCGAGCTGGTGGGTGCTGACCCACGTGACCGCGCCCAGCGCGATGATGATCAGCAGCGGCGCGGCCCAGATGGCCAGTTCCAGCACGGTGGAATGATCCCACTCGGGGTTGTAGGGCGCATCCCTGGCGCTTTCGCGATAGCGCCACGCAAACAGCAAGGTCAGGCATATCACCGGCACGATGATCAGCAGCATCAGGCAGGTGGCGATGATGATCAGGTCACGCTGCCGCACCGCCATGTCGCCGGAGGGCGACAACAGCACGGCGTTGCTACATCCCGCAAGGCCCAGCAGCATGGCGATTGCGGCACTTCGCAAAAGCATCTTTCCCGTCACACGAAACGTCGGCACTGCAGCTTCGAAGCGTGGCATGGTGTTGGAAGTGGCGTTTGATTAACGTCGACGGCTGACAGACGCCGCAATCTTTCGATTTCCAATGGCAGTTTAGGCGCTATTCTTGTTACTGCGGGACTTTAAGTGCAGTACGACATTCCTTCCGCACTCGATGGAGACTCCACGATGGCCAGTCTGTCCCACCAGCACCGCGCGTCGCCGACTGCACCTCCGGCGCCCGGCCACCATGACGTGGCACCTGCCGAAATCGCCACAGGCGTGGTGATTGGCCGGGCTTCCGAGTACTTCGATTTCTTCACCTACGGCATCGCCTCGGTCCTGGTTTTTCCCACGGTCTACTTTCCGTTTGCCAGCGAACTGGCCGGGCTGCTCTACAGCTTTGCCATCTTCTCGTTCGCATTTGTCGGACGCCCGTTTGGAACGGCGCTGTTCATGCGCGTGCAGCGGCGCTGGGGGCGCGGCGTCAAGCTGACGGCGTCGCTGTTCCTGCTGGGCACGGCCACGGTGGGCATCGCCTTCCTGCCGGCGTACGCGTCGATTGGCAGTACGGCCATCTATCTGCTGGCGCTGTTCCGCTTCCTGCAGGGCATTGCATTCGGTGGTTCGTGGGACGGGCTGCCCTCGCTGCTGGCGCTCAACGCGCCCGAAAACAAGCGGGGCTGGTATGCGATGGTGGGGCAACTCGGCGCGCCGACCGGATTCCTGGTGGCGGGCGGGCTGTTCCTGTTCCTCTATGTCAGCCTGACCCCGCCCGAATTCATCGACTGGGGCTGGCGCTATCCGTTCTACGTGGCATTCGCCATCAACGTGGTGGCGCTGTTCGCGCGGCTGCGCCTGGTGGTCACGCACGAGTACACGCGGCTGCTGGAGGAAGACGAACTGGAGCCCATCAGCACGCTGCAGATGGTGAACGCGCAGGGCTTCAACATCTTTCTCGGTGCGTTTGCGTCGCTGGCCAGCTATGCACTGTTCCACCTGGTCACGGTGTTTCCGCTGTCCTGGGTCAGCCTGCACAAGACGCAGGCGATCAGCGACGTGCTGGCGATCCAGATCGTCGGCGCGGCCATTGCGTTCATTGGCACGCTGATTTCGGGCTGGCTGGCCGACCGCATCGGCCGGCGCACCACGCTGGCGACGATGGCGGTGCTGATCGGCATTTTCAGCCTGGCGGCGCCATGGCTGCTGGATGGCGGCGCATCGGGCCAGGACACCTTCATTCTGGTCGGATTCGGTCTGCTCGGGCTGTCGTATGGGCAGGCGGCCGGCGTGGTCACGTCCAACTTCGACACCAAGTTCCGCTATACCGGGGCCGCGCTGACCACGGACTTCGGCTGGCTGTTCGGGGCCGCGTTTGCACCACTGGTGGCACTGGGGCTGTCCTCGCTGTTCGGCCTGGTGGCCGTGACGCTCTATCTGCTGTCAGGGGTGGTGGCTACGCTGATCGCGCTGCGCATCAATCGCGCGCTGGGGACGCCCGACGACGCTTGAATTCGCTCAACGCAAAATCGACGAAGGCGCGTGCCGCGGCTGTGCGGTACGCGCCTTTTCTTTGCAGCAGCGCCGCGTGCCGTGGCGGCAGCGGGCGTTCCAGCTTCAGGATGCGCAGGTCCGCATGGCCGGCGGCGATGGCGGCCGGCAGCACCGTGGCGTGGCGGCCGCTGCGTACCGCATCCAGCACGGCGCTCACCGAGTTGGCTTCGAACGTGATGCGCGGCTCGATACCCAGGCCGCCAAAGTAGCGCGCGATATAGCCGCGCGTGGCAAATTCCCGCGTCAGCATGGCCATCGATTCGCCGGCCAGCGCCTCTGCATCCAGCGCGGCGCGGCGCCGTGCCAGCGGGTGCGACGCGCCCACCATGTAGGCGAGCGGTTCCTCGATCAGCGGCGTGGCTTCCAGATCCGGCAGGTGGATGTCGTCGAAGGCGATGCCGATGTCGATATCGTCATCGGCCAGCAGCGGTTCCACGCGTTCCTGCGGCATTTCGCGCAGGCTGAGCGTGATGTTTGGATACTTCCCATTGAACGCCACGATCAGCGGCACCACGAGGTAGGGCGTGAACGTCGGCGTCATGGCCAGGCGCAGGTTGCCCCGCGTGAGTTCGCCCACGTCGTGGATGGCGCGCTGCCCGGCTTCCAGGTCCTGCAGCGCCCGCCGCGCGTGCACGTAGTAGGCCTGCCCCGCGTCGGTCAGCCGTACGGCCCGGCCGCTGCGGTCGAACAGCGGCGCGCCCAGGGTGTCTTCGAGCTGGCGGATCTGTTGCGAGAGCGTGGGCTGCGAGACGTGCAGCGTCTCGGCGGCGCGCGTGAAGTTGCCGGCGTCGGCAACAGCCAGGAAGTAGCGAACGTGGCGCAGCAGCATGGAGAGGGTCAGCTATTGGTAATGCCAATGGTAGGCATAATAATCCCGTCTTTGACCAATGGCACGAGATTCGACATGCTAGCGGCTCAAATGGGGGGATTATCGTGAAAGACCTGATTCAAGGCATTCTCAAATTCCAGCGCGAAGAGTTTCCGAAGCGCTCCGCGCTGTTCCAGGAGCTGGCTACGCAGCAGAGTCCCAGTACGCTGTTCATCGCCTGTTCGGACAGCCGCGTGGAGCCGGCGCTGCTGACGCAGAGCGAGCCCGGCAAGCTGTTCGTGATCCGCAACGCGGGCAATATCGTGCCCGCCTATGCGGTGCAGCCCGGTGGCGTATCGGCCAGCGTGGAATACGCGGTGGCGGGTCTCAAGGTGCGCGATATCGTGATCTGCGGCCATTCGAACTGCGGCGCGATGACGGCGGTGGCCATGTGCCAATGCCTGGACCATATGCCGTCCGTGGCCGAATGGCTCGAACATGCCGCAGGGGCCAGAAAGATCAGCCTGGCACGGCCACATGCGTCGGACGCCGAGCGTGTGGCGGACATGGTGCGCCAGAACGTGATCGAGCAGCTGGCCCACCTGCGCACCCACCCGTGCGTGGCCCAGGCGCTGGCCGAGCGGCGCATTGCGCTGCACGGCTGGTACTACGACATTGGCACCGGCGCGATCGATGCGCTGGACGGCAAGTCCGGCCGGTTCCTACCGCTGGCCGAGCATCCGGACGTCAACGCGACGGAGATGGCCGCATGAAGGTGAAGCGCATCGTCGCCAATGTCGCGGCCGCCGACCCGGCCGCCGCGCGCCGCTTCTACCACGACATCTTCGGGCTGGACCTGCTGATGGACCATGGCTGGATCGCCACCTACGGGTCTGTCGCCACGCAGACCGTGCAGGTCAGCTTTCTGGCCGAGGGCGGCTCCGGTACGCCGGTGCCGGACCTGTCGATCGAAGTGGACGACCTCGACGCCGCGCTGGCCCGCGTACAGGCTGCCGGCCTGCCGATTGCCTACGGCCCGGCCGACGAACCCTGGGGCGTGCGGCGCTTCTTTGTGCGAGACCCGTTCGGCAGGCTGGTCAACGTGCTGGTGCATGCTTGACGCACACGGCGGCGCCTTGGAAAGTGAAACAATCCGTACACGGTATACCAATGCGAAGATTTGCCGTTAATGTTGTCATCCACGACGACAAGAAACGGCCGACAAGCTTATGCAGTTGCCCCCGATTCCCGCCAACGAAGCCGTCCGCCTGGCCACGCTGCGGTCGCTCAACGTTCTCGACACGCCGCCGGAGGAACGCTTCGACCGCCTGACGCGGCTGGCCAAACGCCTGTTTGGCGTGCCCATCGCCGTGGTCAGCCTGGTCGATGCCAATCGCCAGTGGTTCAAGGCCTGCGAGGGGCTCGACGATTCGGAGGCGTCGCGCGACACATCGTTCTGTGGCCACGCCATCTGTGGCGACGACATCCTGCTGATTCCCGATGCCACGCAGGACCTGCGCTTCCACGACAACCCGCTGGTCACTGGCGCGCCCCATATCCGCTTCTATGCCGGCCGCCCGCTGTCCGCGCCCAACGGCGCCAAGATCGGCACGCTCTGCCTGATCGACCGCAAGCCGCGCGCTTTCGACGCCGAAGACCGCGCGTTGCTGCACGATCTGGCGCAGATGGCCGAGCAGGAGCTGGCGGCCGTGCACATGGCCACCATGGACGAACTGACGCTGCTGTCGAACCGGCGCGGCTTCAGCGTGCTGGGTCAGCATGCGGTCGAACTGTGCCGGCGGCTGGACCGGCCCGCCACGCTGGTGTTCTTCGACATGGATGGCTTCAAGCCGATCAACGACCGCTTTGGCCATGCCGAGGGCGACCGCGCGCTGACCGCGTTTGGCGCGGAGCTGCGGGCCGCGTTTCGTGAATCGGATGTGGTGGGGCGGATTGGCGGCGACGAGTTCGCCGTGCTGCTGGCCAATACCGATGCCGCCGGCTGCCATGACGCCCTGGCGCGGCTTCAGGTGCAGCTCGATGCCTGGAATGCGCGCAACCCGCTGGGGTACGCGTTGCAGTTCAGCGCGGGGGCCATCGCCTTCGACCCGCTGCGCCACGGCAATGTCCACGACCTGCTGGCCGAAGCGGATGCGGCGATGTACGCCAACAAGGCCGCACGCAAGGCACAGCGCCACTGAAGGGGCGCCGCGCGGCCCAAGGGATCAGCGCGGGCGTGGCGGGGTGCGGTCGGGCGCGGCCCGCAAGACGCCGGCGGCGATCTCGCCGGTCAGCGCGTCGATCGCTTCGAGCTCGGCCTCGCCGATGACCACCGGCATGCGGGTGCTGCCCCAGTCGCCATAGATCATGGCGATGCAGCGGTTGCGGATCTTTACCGGCGCCAGCAGCACTGTGCGCGCATCGGGCAGCGCATCGCGATACCAGCGCGGCATGCGCTGCGCCATCTCCGCGTCGAACGTATCCTCGATCAGCAGCGGCCGGGGCGACAGCCCGGCAAAGTGGAACACATCGGGCACGAAGCCTTCCTCGTACGACAGCGCGGGCAGCGCCTCGCGCATGCCCTCGCCAAAGCCCAGGCGCGCATGGAAGCGGCGCGTGGTGGGGTTCAGCATCATCAGGAAGCAGCGCGAGAAATCGAGCGCCCGCATGCTGGTTTCCAGCACCATCGGTGCCAGTTGCGAAACGGTCAGGTTGGCGCCTTCGCGTTGCACTTCGGCCAGACCCGCCCGCAGGCGTTCGAGCACGTTCACCGGCTGTGGGCCGTGGGGGGCGCCGCCGTCGGCCGGCGCGGCGGCTTCCGATGCGGCGATCGACGTGCTGAGTGCCTCGGCCTGGCGCACGGCCACGCTGACATCGCCGGGATTGAGGCCCAGCATCTTGGCATGCGAGTTGAGCAGGGTCTCCACGGACGCCTCGTCGCCCTCGCGCACCATCGTGACGGCGGCTTCGGCAGACACGTGGGCGATGGCCGACAGCCAGTCCGAATGGGTTTCGAGCACGGTGTCGGCGGACAGCGTGCGTGGCTTCATGGCATGGGCGATCAGGCCCGGCAGCCGCCATTTGCGCGCGGCGGCCTCGGCGATGTCTTCCAGTGACACCCCCAGAACCTCCAGCGCGGCCTCGTTCTCGGTCATCGGATGCGCGGCGCACATGGCCTCCACGCGTTCCCATTCGTCCGGGTAGTAGAACACCAGCAGCAGGCGGCTCATGTGGTGCATCAGCGTGCAGACCACCGCTTCCTCGCCCTCGTTGATGCCGCGCGCCTGGGTCAGCGCGCGCGTGATCTCGCCGGCCACCAGCGCACGTTGCAGCGCCTTCAGCGCCTGGGGGCGCTTGGGCGCCACGCCGTGGAAGTAGTCGAGCAGCTGGATGCCGAGGGTCAGGTGGCTGATGGCCTCCACGCCCAGTACCAGGATGGCGCGCGACACCGTGGTGACTTCGCCGCCGAAAGACCGGTACATCGCCGAGTTGGCCAGCCGGATCACCTTCTGCGACAGGCTGAAGTCCGACAGCACGCTCGTGGCCATCTCGCCAACGGTCAGGTCGGCGTTGAGCGTCTTGAAGATGTTGTCGACACAGTACTGCAGCGTGGGGAAGTCTCCCTGCTGCGCCATGCGTGCCCACAGGGTCTCGAAGAACTCCGTCTTGGACATCAGGACACCACCCGCTGCGCGAACACTTCGCCAAGGCCCATGATGAGCTTGCCGTCCAGCACGGCGTTTTCGAAGTCGGACGGGCTCAGGGCGCGCGCATAGCGCCAGCCCTGCACCAGGTCGCAGCCCTGCGCGGCCAGCAGCGCGCCCTGCGCGTCGGTCTCGACGCCCTCGGCGATGGCCACCAGGCCCAGCTCGCGCGCCAGCGACAGCACGGCGGACACGATGGTGCGCGCGTGCGGGGAATCGATCATGTCGGCCACGAAGCTGCGATCCACCTTTAGCGCGGACAGCGGGAAGCGCCGCAGGTACGACAGGCTCGAATAGCCGGTGCCGAAGTCATCGACGGCAAAGCGGATGCCCAGCGCGCGCAGCGACAGCAGCAGCCGCTCCGCGGCCTGCGGGTCGGTCATCAGCGCGCTTTCGGTGATTTCCAGCACCAGGCGGTCGGCGCCGATGCCGGCGTCCTGGATCGCGCCGCGCACGCTGTCGTAGAAGTTCGGATGCAGGAACTGCACGGCCGACACGTTGACCGACATGTGGCCCACGCGGATGCCCTGCGCATCCCAGGCGGCCAGCTGCGCGCAGGCGCAGCGCAGCGCCCAGGCACCCAGATGCTTGATCAGGCCGTTCTTCTCGGCCACGGGGATGAACACGTCGGGACGCACGTACTCGCCGGCGTGCTCCCAGCGCATCAGCGCCTCCACCGCGCAGATCTCGCCGGAGCCCGGCCATACGATCGGCTGGTAGTGCAGCAGGAATTCGCCGCTCTGCACCGCTTCGAACATGCTCTGCTCGATCCGGAACTGCTCGTCGAGCCGGCGGTCGAGTTCGGGCGAATAGACGCAGTAGCGGTTCTTGCCCAGCGCCTTGGCCTCGTACATGGCCAGGTCGGCACGGCGCAGCCATTGCGATTCGCTCTGCGGGGCTTCGGTCGAAAAGGCCAGGCCGATGCTGGTGGTGATGCGCACATGGCAGCCGCCCAGCAGGAACGGCTGCCGGCACACGTGGATCACGCGCTCCAGGATGCGCACGGCCTCGGCCTCGGACTCCAGGCCGTCCATCATCAGCACGAACTCGTCGCCGCCCAGGCGGGCCACGCTGTGGTGCGCGCGCACGGTGTCCTGCAGCCGCGCGCCCACTTCCTTGAGCAGCGCATCGCCGTACTCGTGCCCCAGCGAATCGTTGATGTTCTTGAAGCCGTCCAGGTCCATCAGCGCCAGCGCGAACGACTGGCGCGACACCGGGCCGGACGTGTATTCCTCGATCCGCTTGCGGATGAAGGCGCGGTTGCCCACGCCCGTCAACGGATCCAGGAAGGCACGCTCGGTCAGCTGGCGCTCGGATTCCACCCAGTCCGTGACGTCGTGACCGAACAGCAGCAGGCTGGCCGTGCCGGCGGCGGCACGGTGATGGCTCACGCGCAGGTCGATCCACCCCGGGCGGCCACCGCCCACCACGCGCACGCGCTCGCGCCGGGCGGCGTGGTCCTGGGCGCAGCCCTGCAGCATGCGCGCCACACGCTCGCGCGATTCCAGCGCGATCAGGTCGAGTACGGAGGTGTGCAGCAGGTAATCCAGCGGATAGACCAGCAGGTCGGCCGTGGTTTCGGTGGCTTCCAGGATGCGGCCCTGGATGTCGACCCGCATGGCCAGCGCGCCGGAAGCTTCCAGCAACGCCCAGGCCTCGTCCCCGGCAGGGGTGGCAGCGGCCAGCCGGCGATCGGCAGGCTCGGGTGCCAGGGCGACATCGTATGCAAGCGCGGTCATGTATCTTATGCCCGAAGTCCCGTGGACGCAGGACAGATATCGGATGGATTCTTATGGAACTGAAGCGCCGGCTGCCCGTGGGACAAAACCAGTCCGGGGCGGATATCCAACCCGGAACATGACCTCTGGCTTCAACGGGGCCGGACGTGACGACAACGGCGATTCTAATACGAGCTTGCGTCCGCCTGAACCCCGCATGGGGAAACGGATTGCGGGAATCGGCGCGGCCGCAACAGGCGGCCGGGGGCGCCGCGCAGCCGAACATCGCCGGGATTGACACAATGTGCATAAATCCGTGACACTCGACGCCATGACCTGTTTCGGCCTGAACCTCATCGCGATGATTCGCACCATTCCTCGAATGGTGGGTTAGCGCGCGTCCGGAACAGACCACAACAACCCGCCCAACGAGGCGGGTTTTTTGTGGCCGCCTCCTGGGGACTCCCCCTATCCAGACAGGAGCGTTCCATGCCGCAATCCCCGGTTTCCGCCGTCCCCGCCACCACCCGGCACGCCGCCCCCGGCGCAGCTTGCGGGCTTGTGCACGCAGATGCCGATGCGTTCGATGCAGATGACTACCTGAGACGGATCCTGACCGCGCGCGTGTACGACGTGGCGCGCGAAACGCCGCTCGACCTGGCGCCGGCACTGTCGGCGCGCCTGGGCCACCAGGTCTGGCTCAAGCGCGAGGATCATCAGCCCGTGTTCTCGTTCAAGGTGCGTGGCGCCTACAACAAGATGGCCGGCCTGCCGGCCGAGGCGCTGGCGCGCGGCGTGATCACGGCGTCGGCCGGCAACCATGCCCAGGGCGTGGCGCTGTCGGCGGCGCGGCTCGGCGTGCGGGCGGTCATCGTGGTGCCGCAGACCGCGCCCCAGGTCAAGGTCGATGCCGTACGCGCCCATGGCGGCGAGATGGTCGAGGTGGTGCAGGCGGGCGAATCCTATTCCGATGCCTATGACCATGCGATGGCCCTGCAGCGTGAGCAGGCGCTGACTTTCATCCCGGCCTTTGACGATCCTGAGGTGATCGCCGGCCAGGGCACGGTGGGCATGGAGATCCTGCGCCAGCATCGCGGGGCGCTCGATGCCGTGTTCGTGCCGATTGGCGGGGGCAGCCTGGCGGCTGGCGTGGCGGCCTATGTCAAGGCGGTGCGCCCCGAGGTACAGGTCATCGGCGTGCAGACCGAGGATTCGTGCGCGATGGCCCGTTCGTTGGCGGCCGGCGAGCGCGTGACGCTGGATTCGGTGGGGCTGTTTTCCGATGGCACGGCGGTCAAGCGCGTGGGGGAGGAGACCTTCCGGCTATGCCGGCATCTGCTCGACGGCGTGCTCACGGTGGATACGGACGCGCTGTGCGCGGCCATCAAGGACATCTTCCAGGACACCCGGAGCCTGGTGGAACCGGCCGGTGCGCTGGCACTGGCGGGGCTGAAGCAGTATGCCGCGGGTCTGCCGCAGGATGCGCGGCAGGCACTGGTGGCCATCACGTCCGGGGCGAACATGAATTTCGACCGCCTGCGCATCGTGGCGGAGCGGGCCGAGGCCGTGGAGGCCGCTGCCCGCTAACGGTACACGCCAGCCGGCGGCCCGGGTTGCCCGGGAGCCGGCTGGCGACCCGCTCAGGACTGGAAGTCCTCGGCATCCACGTCGTAGTTGGCCGGTTCCCAGCGGATCGCCAGCAGGGCCAGCAGGCCGGCCAGCGGCGCCAGGGCGATGACCCAGAACACCTTGGTGGACAAGGCGGCGGCCAGCACCGGGAACAGGAACAGCGACGCGGTGGAGCTGGCGCGCATCAGCGTCTGGTTGAAGCCCACGCCCACGCCACGCAGCGACGTCGGGTAGCTCAGCGACGCATAGGTCATGGTATGCGCGCCCGGGCCAAAGCCCTGGCCCAGCAGGAATAGCGCCAGGAACGCAATGGCGATGACCACTTCCGCGCCCCCGGCGGGTTTGCCCACCAGTGCCAGGCCCACCAGTGCGGCCAGCTGGAACGCGTAGCCGGTGACGGTCAGCTTCCAGGCGCCGGTCCGCGGCACCAGATGCACACCGATCAGACCGCCGACGAAGGCAAACAGCAGGTTCAGCGCCAGCGACACCAGGATGGTGGTCAGCATGGTCTGCGCCAGGAAGCTGGCGATGATCACCGGCAGGCCGAAGGCGACCGCGTTATAGGCAAACGACGATGCAATCGACATGATCGTGGCCAGCACGGTGCGGCGTGCATAGACGCCCTTGAGCAGCAGGCCGTAGTTGCGCCACGACGCCGGACGCTTGGGCGGCTCCACCACGGCGTCGGGCGCCACCTCGGCGTCAATGCCGTACGATTTCCGCAGGATCCTGGCGGCGCCTTCCAGGTCGCCCTGGTTGGCGGCCCACACCGGCGATTCGCTCATGTAGCGGCTGCGCACGGCGATGATGATCAGCGCGGGCACGGCGCCGAAGCCAAGGATGATGCGCCACAGCAGGCCGCTGTGCGATGCCGGCAGGATCGCGTAGCAGCCCAGCACCAGCAGGTACGAGACGCAGATCGCCGCATACCAGGTGGGGCACCACATCGCCACCCGCGCGGCCTTGTTGCCGTGTCCCTTGAGCCTGGAGAATTCGGCCAGGAAAGCCATGGCCACGGGCAGGTCGATACCGACGCCAAGGCCCATCACGAAGCGGGCACCGGCCAGCACGTATTCGTTCGGTGCCAGCGCGCAGGCGATGGCGGCGATCACGAAGCAGAGCATGTCGGCCATGAACACCCGGTAGCGGCCGATACGGTCGGTGAGATAGCCGCCCAGGAACGCGCCGACAATCGCACCAAACGTGATGGCGGACGCCACCATGCCGGTGCCGGCTGGCGTCAGCCCGAATTCCCGGGTGACGTCCTTCAGGCCGAAGGCCAGGGCGCCCAGGTCATAGGCGTCCAGGAAGATGCCGCCCAGCGCGATGGCTACCACGATGCGGGCGTTGCTGACGGCGGCGCCGCCATCGTTGACGAGCCGTGCCACATCGGCGGCGGAACGGATAACGGCCCGGGACGGCGCGGCCGTCTGGGCGGAAGCCTGGGCGCCGGCGGGCGACAGGGCGAGATCGACTGACATTTGTAGGGGTACGAGGGCGCTGGAAAAGGAAGGCGAGCGCCTTCCGGCACCCGCCCAGTCAGCGCGAATCGTACGACAACCGCCGGGCCGGCCCAAATGCATTGTTGTTATATCTTTAGAACTTCGCCTGCCTTGGCCAGTGAAATCCTCGGCGGAACGCCCCGGTGCAGCAGCCTGTGTTGTACGATGACCGCCTCGTCAGGACTTGCACCCCCACCACTCAGAAACGGAGACTCCGGGTATGACACAGCAGGCAAAGGTCGCATTGGTCACGGGCGCCGCGCGCGGCATCGGCAAGGCGGTGGCGCAGGCCATGCTGGCCGACGGCTATCAGGTAGTGCTGGCGGGACGCACCGCCGAAACGCTGGAAGCCCTGGCCGAACAGGCCGCGGCGGCCGGGCAGACGGCGCTGGCCGTGCAGTGCGATGTCAGCAACCCGGCTTCGGTCGATGCGTTGTACAAGAAAGTGAGCGAACGCTTCGGTCGTCTGGATGTGCTGTTCAACAACGCGGGCGTCAATGCGCCGGCAATCAGCATCGACGAGCTGTCATTCGAACAGTGGAAGGCGGTGCTCGATACCAACCTGACCGGCGCCTTCCTGTGCGCGCGCGGCGCGTTCGCGCTGATGAAGGCGCAGGACCCGCGCGGCGGCCGGATCATCAACAACGGGTCGATCTCGGCCCACGCGCCGCGTCCGAACACGGTGCCCTATACCGCCACCAAGCACGCCATCACGGGCCTGACCAGGAGCCTGTCGCTCGATGGCCGTGCCTATGACATTGCCTGCGGCCAGATCGACATCGGCAACGCCGGCACCGACATGGCCAACCGTATGGCGCGCGGCGTGCCGCAGGCCAATGGCGAGATTCGTCCGGAACCGCTGATGGACGTGGCCCATATTGCCAGTTCGGTGCTGCACATGGCCAACCTGCCGCTCGACGCCAACGTGCAATTCATGACCGTGATGGCGACGAAGATGCCGTTCGTCGGGCGCGGCTGAGCGCGGATCGGCCGATCAGTGTGCCGGCCGGCCCGTGCGGCCGGCCATGAACGCGGCGGCGTCGGCCGCCGTCATGCCGCGCGCGTCGCGCGCTTCGGGATTGGCGCCGTGTTGCGTTAGCAGTTCGACGATTTCCGTACGCTGGAACATCGCCGCAACCATCAGCGCCGTGCGGCCGTCGGGCGACGCGCCTTCGACGTCCGCGCCGTGTTCCAGCAGGATGCCGATGATCTCCCGGTAGCCCTTGTACGCGGCACCGGCAATCGGCGTCTGCCCCATCGCATTGCGCGTATCCGGCGACGCGCCGGCGGCCAGCAGCGTGCGGAGTGCATCGGCATGACCGTGATAGGCGGCCAGCATCACCAGGCTGTCGCCCTTCTCGTTGCGCAGGTTCGGCGGCATGCCGCGTTCGATCAGCGCCGCCAGCGCGGCCGCCTCGCCATTGCGTGCCAGGTCGAACACCTGGCCCAGCGCAGCGATCATGCGGGCTTCTTCATCGGCGGTCATGGTGGGGGCTTGGGTCGGATCCATCTGTTGCCTCGTCTTGCTTTCGTCATGAGGGCGGGACGCGCCCGCCCTCTGCCCCGGGCCTCTCCCGCGGGCGGGAGAGGCAAACGCCCAGGGGGCTTACTTCGCTTCGATCTTCTCGATCGCCGCCGCGACACCGGCACCGTAGGCCGGATCGGCCTGCGTGCAGTGCAGGATATGGCGCTGCTGCACCGGCTTGGACACGCCCTGGATGGCGCGGGCGGTATTGTCGAACAGCGCCTGCTGCTGCGCCGGCGACATCAGGCGGAACAGGTCGCCCGCCTGCGAGAAGTAGTCGTCGTCCACGCGGTGATTCCAGTGGTCGGCGGCGCCTTCCACCGACAGCGGCGGCTCACGGAAGTCGGGCTGCTCGGTCCACTCGCCACGGGTGTTCGGCTCGTAGGCAATGGTGCCGCCCGCGTTGCCGTCGGTGCGGCCACGGCCGTCGCGGTGATAGCTGTTGACGTACCGCGCGGCCTTCGGCGCGTTCACCGGAATCAGGTGGTGGTTCACGCCCAGGCGGTAACGCTCGGCATCGCCGTACGAGAACAGGCGGCCATGCAGCATCTTGTCCGGCGAGAAGCCGATGCCCGGGACGATCGTCGACGGCGCGAACGCGGCCTGTTCCACCTCGGCGAAATGGTTCTCCGGATTGCGGTTCAGCTCCAGCACGCCCACTTCGATCAGCGGATAGTCCTTCTTGGACCAGATCTTGGTCAGGTCGAACGGGTTGTGGCGATACTTGCTGGCGTCGGCCTCGGGCATGATCTGCACGAACAGCTTCCAGCGCGGGAAGTCGCCGCGCTCGATGGCTTCGTACAGGTCGCGCTGATGGTATTCGCGGTCGCGGCCGGTGACCTCGGCGGCTTCGGCGTCGGTCAGGTTCTGGATGCCCTGCTGGGTCACGAAGTGGAACTTCACCCAGTGGCGCTGCATGTCGCGGCTGATGAAGCTGTACGTATGGCTGCCAAAGCCGTGCATATGGCGCCAGCTACGCGGAATGCCCCGGTCGCTCATGGTGATGGTGACCTGGTGGAACGACTCGGGCAGGCTGGTCCAGAAATCCCAGTTGTTCTCGGCGCTGCGCATGCCCGTGCGCGGATCGCGCTTCACGGCGTGGTTCAGGTCGGGGAACTTGAGCGGATCGCGCAGGAAGAAGACCGGCGTGTTGTTGCCCACCAGATCCCAGTTGCCTTCCTCGGTATAGAACTTGATGGCGAAGCCGCGAATGTCGCGCTCGGCATCGGCCGCGCCGCGCTCGCCGGCCACCGACGAGAAACGCATGAAGAGTTCGGTCTTCTTGCCGATCTCCGAAAACAGGTTGGCGCGCGTGTACTGGGTGATGTCGTGCGTGACGGTGAAGGTGCCGTAGGCGCCCGAGCCCTTGGCGTGCATGCGACGCTCGGGGATGACTTCACGGTCGAAGTGGGCGAGCTTTTCCAGGAACCAGACATCCTGGAGCAGGGCGGGGCCACGCGGGCCGGCAGTCTGGATGTTGTTGTTGTCGACGACGGGCGCGCCGAAAGCGGTCGTGAGCTTGTTCATGGGATTCCTTGATGCAGACGGCCGGGCCTCGTGGGCCTGGCCTGGACGTTTGTGGGTCTGACTAGCAGGCTGACACCGATGGCGCGAAGCACCGGCGGAAGTCGATTTAACTATCGCAGATGGGCTACGACAAGTCATATCGTATTGATCAATGACTGCGATAGGCCATCAGACTTTTGGGTTACTGAATTAAGAGTTTTGCTATGGACGGCATGCTTGTGTTCAAGCACGGCCCGCCCTTTTGACGCGAATTTGATATCGCCGAGTTGGATCTTTTCAGTAACTGGACAGCGAAATCCTTAGGCTGAAGGCGTTATCAGACAGCCAGGGAGCTTGCCATGACGATGTGGATGGCCTATCGGATCGGGATCGCGGTGATCGCGCTGGTGGCGTTGATCGCGCTGTTCGCATGCCAGTACCGGCTGTCGTCCCGCGTATCGCGCCGATGGCCCGCGCGCGGCAGCCGCGAGGACGATGCCCTTCAGTCGTCGGAGGTGGCGAACTGGAACTGACCCTTGCCCTGGGCCTTGGCCCGGTACAGCGCACGGTCGGCCAGATGCAGGATGTCGTCGGCGGTCAGCCCTTCGGGGCGAACGTGGGCAATGCCGATGCTGACGCCGAGCCGGGCCTGGTGGCCTGTGGAAAGCAGATAGGGCGCGCTCACTTCACGCAGCAGGTCCTGCGCCAGCGTCTGCACGCTCTGCGTGCTTTCGTTGCGTAGCACGATGACGAATTCGTCGCCGCCAATGCGGTAGACCAGGCCCCGGCCCGGCACCGCGCCACGCAGGCGCTCGCCGACACGGACCAGCAATTCGTCGCCGCTGCCGTGGCCGAACGAGTCATTGACCGGCTTGAAGCCGTCCAGATCCATATAGAGCAGCGTCAGATAGCGGCCCGCGGCCATGCGATGCGCGCTGGCCTCGCGGATTTCGGCAAGCAGGCTGGACCGGTTCAGCAGCCCGGTCAGGGAATCGTGGCGGGCCCGGTGGGCGTTTTCGCGCTCGGACCGCATGGTGGCCACCACCATCGCATTCATGCGAAACGATGCGCTGGTCATGCTGACGACATAGACGGGCAGTTGCAGCAGGGTCAGCAGGAACAGCGGTTCGCGGGCCACCAGCGCACCCGCGCAGATCGGGCCCAGGCTCAGCAGGATCATCAGGGCGGTCATGCGCGGCGTGCCGTAGTTGCGGAAGCAGATGCCGCCACACATCGCCGCCGCCGACAGGCACGCCATGGCCGCGCTGAGCCAGTCGCCGCTGACGACGCTCAGGTACGCGCCCAGGCCGACGCTGGCGGCCCAGGCCAGCGTCAGGCACATGTGCCAGTCCGTAGGGGTCGGGCGCCCTGCGCGCGAGGCGCGGCGCGCCAGCCACAGCACGGTCACGCGCGACAGGCAGATGGCGATTTCAAGCCCGAGCCAGACCAGAAATTCGGGGCGGCGCAGATGGAGCGTGATGACCGTGGCCACCATCAGCGTATTGAGGATGCCGCCGAAAAAGATCGACAGCGTGCCGAACAGGCTGCCGACCAGCGCGTCGCGGATTTCGGCTGGCACGTCCCGGCCCGGCTCCGCCAGCCAGCGCGTGAATCCCCAGCGCGGCGCGCTGTAGACCTGGCCCGACAGGAACATTGGGGAATAGCGTTGGGTCATTGCCCGTGCATTCTGCCAGACCGACGTTACGCCGCATGCACCGGGCAGGGGGTACTTGCGCGGGGTTGTGCGTCCGTGGGCGAGGCGATGACGGCCGCGGACCTGCCGCTGCCGGAGCGTGCGAAGTCCGATGTTGCATGGCAATGTGACGATGTGGCCGCGTAGGCGGAAAGTGTTTCATAAGGCTCTTATTGACCGCCCCTTGGCAGGTTTACCGTGCCTTTTCGGACCGCGCTTATATCCTTACAGGGAAAACAACGTGCAGGAGACAACGATGCAAGCGAGGTTTGCGCGCGGCATTGCGCAGACGCCACTGACCGTGGCGGCCCGGGAATATCCGCTGGCGGAGGAGGCCGCCATGCCCGAGGTCGGCGATCTGGTGACCGTCTTTAGCCAGGACCTGGAGACCGAGTTCAATGTCCGCCTGAACGCCGTGGCGGGGCCCGACCTCTGGTACGGCGTGATCTATGCCATCAATCGCGGCGCCGAAATGCTGGTGGTGGCCGAGGGGCTGGAACTGGACGATGTGGTCAGCGTGCGGCGCCAGGAAATCGCGTCGGTCATCCGGGCGGATCATCCGCATTGAGGCTGGCCACGGGGCTGGCCTGGGCAGCCCACCGGCGCCGGACGTTGCCGGCCAGGTCTGGCCGCGGGTATGCTGCGCCTGCACAAGCGTCCGCTTGCATCGCGGGCATGCCCACATCCAGCCTCATCGTCTTTCATGTCATCGTCATTCACGACCGCCGCCTCTTCCCGCCTGTTCATCGCCGGCCCTGCCGGGCAACTTGAAGTCCTGGCCGATACCCCCGACGGCGCGCCACGGGGGATTGCCGTGGTCGCGCATCCGCACCCCAGCCAGGGCGGAACCGCCGAGCACAAGATTCCGCAACTGCTGGCCCGCGTGCTGCAGGCGCATGGCTTCCTGACGCTGCGGCCGAACTACCGTGGGGTGGGGCAAAGCGAGGGCCAGTACGACGATGGCAATGGCGAAACCGACGATGTGCTGGCCGTGATCCGCCACTTGCGGGCCGAACATCGGGACCTGCCGCTCGCGCTGGCCGGTTTCTCGTTCGGCGGCTTTATCCAGGCCCGCGCCGCCGCGCAGCTGGCGGGGGACGGCGAGCCGGTTGCCCACCTGATCCTGACCGGCATGCCGGCGGGCGCGCTGTCTGAAACGCTGTCCTATGACACGCCCGCCGTGGCGGCCCACGCACTGATCGTGCACGGCGAGCGCGACGAGCGCGTGCCGCTGGCCAATGTCTTCAACTGGGCGCGGCCTCAGGAACTGCCGGTGGTGGTGCTGCCGGGGGCAGGCCATTTCTTTACCGGCAAGCTGCCGGGGCTGCGCCAGGTGGTGGACGAATACCTGAGCCGGCCGCAAGCCTGACGCTCACGGCCGGCGGGTCAGAACTGGTAATTGATCGAAATATCGCCAGTCCAGCTGGTGGAGCGCGACGTCACCGGGCTGTTGCGGGCATCGCCCACCAGCGCGGACACGCCCACGTCGGCCGTGGTGAACCAGTGCTTGTTGAAGAACCACATGGCCGAGATGCCCCCGCCGTAAGACTTGATGCCCGCGCCGGCGTGGTGCTGCGGCAGGCCCGATCGCGCCGACTGCTCGGCCGTGACGCCGTACCAGCGGCTCATGTAGGCGGAGTCGGCAAACGTCATGGTGGGGCCCGCGAACCAGAAGAAGTTCTCGTTGCTGCCCGGCAGCGGCATGTAGGCGCCGATGTCACCGATCACGCCGTTGGCGCCGCCGAACTGGCGCCGCACGTTGGCGCGGATCACCAGCGGGAATTCCTTCGACACCACGTATTCGGCAAACAGCTTCGTCTCCGCCGCCATGCCGATATTGCCCAGCCCGCCCAGATGGTCGTGGTCGTGCTTCTCGCGGCGCCCGAAATCGTAGGTCAAGGCGATGCCGGCGCGCAGATTGTTGGTGTGGATGATGTTCCAGCCCAGGCCTTCGCCGGTGGACAGGAAGGCCTGGTCGCGGTAGCGGATGTCAATGACCGGGCCGGCCAGCACGAAGTAGTTGGTGGTGCCCTCGTAATACGGCCGGATGCTGGCGGCGGCGCCTACGCGCACTTCCCATTTCTCGGGCTCGCCCTCGAACAGCTTTTCCAGCGGAACCCCCACGGAATACTGCCATTCGGCCAGCGGCGCCGGCGTCTGGGCCTGGGCGCGCGGCATCCACAGCAGGGCCAGGACGGCCAGCAGCGCCAGCATCGGCCAATGGCGCAGGGGGTGGCGGACAGCCATGGACGGCAGGGGGGGAAACGGGACGCGCCACGACGGCTGGCTATCCGGGATGATCGACACTTGATTCTCCGGTCTTCTTGTTACCCCGGGGCCGGGGCGGAATCGACATCTAACGGGACAACGGGCCATCTGGATGACGGCAACTTATCTTTTCACCGGACACTGCCGCCGGTAACTTCCCGCAATCCCACAACCGTGTAGGAAGGACGCCGATTTCGGCGTCAGCCGATGGCGCCTACCATGCAGCAGGGGCAATGCGCACGCCTAATCGTTGACGTCCAGCTCGTCGCCGCGCCAGTCGCGCCGCATGATCAGAAACGTGAACGAAGTCGACCATCCGATCAGGATCAGGCCCACCAGCGGCTGCACCGAAGCCAGAAGCCGCAAGGGCCCAACCGGGAAGATATCGCCAATACTCTGCGTCGTGAACGTTTCCAGCGAGAAATAGATATAGGCGATGGCACCATGTTGGCGCATGCCGGTCAATTTGCCGATGTTCAGCACGTCGGTGCCGAGCCAGTAGCCGGCGCTGAACACCATGGCTTCGATGCAATGCGTCACGATGATGAGCACGATCACCGCGCCGATATTGAGCTTGCCGCTGAGCCGTTTCGGATGGAATTCCGAGATCAGCCGCAGCGCCTCGTAGTGGATGCCCACGCTCAGCACGGTCAGGGCACCGGTGAGCGCGATGGCAATCAGGAACTGGAGTGGCGTGTCATCCATGGCTGACATGGCGCGTTTGAGAAGGCCAGACTATACGGCGGCTCGCCCCGTGTAAATGGATCGGCGGCGATGCCGGGCGCAGGCGAACGGATACAGGGCGGGTTTCCGGCTGCCAGAGGCGCCGGAGAAGTTCGGGTGGCTGGCGGGCACGGACCGGTGGGAACGGGGGAGAAACTGGAATGACCAAAGCGGACGGCAGCGTGCCGTCGACAAATGCCGATGGAGGCGGGCCTGGGTTCCTGGCCGGTGCCGGCGAGATGGCGGCGCTGATCCGCCAGTTCCACTGGAACACCACGCCGCTGGGGCCGCCCGCACAATGGCCGCAGAGCCTGAAGACCGCCATCCGCATCATGCTGACGTCGCGCCAGCCCATCTGGATTGGCTGGGGCGCGGATCTCCTCTTCTTCTACAACGACCCGTACAAGGCGATCATCGGCGGCAGGCACCCGGTGGCGCTGGGCCGGCCGACGGCCGAGGTCTGGCATGAGATCTGGCCGGAAATCGGCCCGCTACTGGCGACGGCCATGGCGGGCACGGAAGGCACCTTCGTCGAGCAGAAGCTGCTGATCATGGAGCGCAACGGGTATCCCGAGGAAACGTACTACACGTTCTCGTACAGCCCGGTGCCAGACGACCACGGCGGCACCGGGGGCATCATCTGCGCCAACAGCGAGGACACCGAGCGCGTGGTGGCCGAGCGGCAATTGAAACTGCTGCGCGAGCTGGCGGCGTCGGCCACCAACGCCCGCAGCGGCATCGACGCCAGCCGGCGGGCCGTCGCGGCGCTACACGTCAACCGCTGGGACATTCCGTTCGCGCTGCTGTACATGGGCGGGCGCGGGGAGCAGACGCTGGCGCTCGCGGCCAGCGCCGGCATCGCCGCGGATCATCCGGCCGCGCCGCAGACCCTGGACGCCGCCGATCCGCTGGCAGCCTGGCCTGCCGGCGAGGCGATAAGCGCCGGCGTGGCGGTACACGTTGACGACCTTGCCAGCCGCTTTGCCGCGCCCTTGCCCGGCGGCGCCTGGCACATGGCGCCGCGCGCGGCCGTGGTGCTGCCGGTGCAGCTGTCGGGCGAAAGCGTGCCCAGCGGCGTGCTGGTGGTCGGGCTTAACCCTTGCCGACTGTTCGGTGAGCGTTATCGGGCGTTCCTGGACCTGGTGGTCGGACAGATCAGCCAGGCCATCAGCTATGCGAATGCCTATGAGGAAGAACGGCAACGGGCCGAGGCGCTGGCCGAAATCGACCGCGCCAAGACCACGTTCTTTTCCAATATCAGCCACGAGTTCCGTACGCCGCTGACGCTGATGCTGGGGCCGCTGGAAGAAATGCTCCATCGCGACGACGTGGCCGATGGGGATCGCGCGCTGGCGGAGGTCGCCCATCGCAATGGCCAGCGGCTGCTGAAGCTGGTGAACGCGCTGCTGGATTTTTCCAGGATCGAGGCCGGGCGCGTGCAGATGTCTGCGCAGCCGACCGACCTGCCCGCCTTCACGGCCGACCTGGCATCGCTGTTCCGTTCGGCCGTGGAATCGGCCGGCATGCGGCTGGAGGTCGATTGCCCGCCGCTGCCCGCGGCCGTGGCGGTGGATCGCGAGATGTGGGAATCGGTGGTGCTCAACCTGCTGTCGAACGCGTTCAAGTACACCTACACGGGCGAGATCGCGGTGAAGCTGGGGCGGCTCGGTACCGGCGAGGTGGCGCTGTGCGTCAGCGACACCGGGATCGGCATTGCCGCCGAAGAGCTGCCGCGTCTGTTCGAGCGGTTCCACAGGGTGGCGGGCGCGGTCGGGCGGTCGATCGAAGGCAGCGGCATCGGCCTGGCCATGGTCCAGGAACTGGTGCGGCTGCACGGCGGACGGATCGATGTGCAGAGTACCCCTGGCAAGGGCTCGCGCTTCTGCGTGACGCTGCCGCGCGAGGCCGTGGTGGCGGAGCCGGCGCCCATTCCGGCGGCCACCAGCGCGCGGGCGCTGGCATACGTCGATGCCGCCCGGCGCTGGGTGCCGGGGGCCGACGATGTGCCGGCGCCGCTGGCGATCGAGGACATGTCCGGGCCGGGCCCGCAAGGCGCCGAGGTGCGCGGCCGGTTGCTGGTGGCCGACGACAATGCCGACCTGCGGCACTACATGCATCGCATCCTGCAGTCGGCGGGGCACCAGGTACATGTGGCGGCGGACGGCCAGGCGGCGCTGGACATGGCGCGGCGCATCGCGCCGGACCTGATCGTCTCCGACGTGATGATGCCCCGGCTCGATGGTTTCGGGCTGTTGCGCGGCGTGCGCGATGACGCGGCGCTGCGCCAGACGCCGGTACTGCTGCTGTCGGCCCGCGCGGGCGAGGAGGCGCGTGTCGGCGGCCTGGCGTCGGGCGCGGACGACTACCTGATCAAGCCGTTCAACGCGCGCGAACTGCTGGCGCGCGTGGCCAGCAACCTGCGGCTGTCGCAACTGCGCCGGCAGGCCCAGCGCGAATTGCAGGACATGAACGCGTCGCTCGAACGGCGCGTGGGCGAGACCGTGGCCGACCGCGATCGGCTCTGGGAGCTGAGCGAAGACCTGCTGATGGTGATTGGCGCCGACGGCATGCTGGAGCGCGTCAGTCCGTCATGGGAGCGGGTGCTGGGCCATGCGGCGAGCGTGGTGATCGGCCGTTCGTGCATGGTGCTGGTGCATCCCGAAGACCTGGTGCCGGTGACCGAACAGATGCTCGCCCTGCGGCGGGAAGGCGTGCCGGTGCGCTACGAATGCCGGATGCTCGGGGCCGATGGGGCCGAGCGGTGGATGGCCTGGAGGCTGTCGATCGATCCCGCGAACGGCCGCATCCATGGCGTGGGCCGCGACGTGACCGGCGACAAGGCGGCGGCGCAGGCGCTGCGGCATGCCGACGAGGCGCTGCGCATGGCGCAGAAGATGGAGGCCATCGGCAAGCTGACCGGCGGCGTGGCCCACGACTTCAACAACCTGCTGCAGGTGATCGGCGGCAACCTGCACCTGCTGTCGCGCGACGTGGCGGGCGATGATCGCTCGGAGGCGCGCGTACGCAATGCGCTGGCCGGCGTGGCGCGCGGCGCCAAGCTGGCGTCGCAACTGCTGGCATTCGGCCGCCGCCAGCCGCTGGCGCCGAAGGTGGTCAACCTGGGGCGCTTCGTGCGCGGCCTGGACGATATGCTGCGGCGGGCGCTGGGCGATGGCGTCGAGATCGAAACGGTGATCGGCGCGGGTTTGTGGAATACACTGATCGATCCGTTCCAGGTGGAAAACGCGCTGCTGAACCTGGCGATCAACGCGCGTGACGCCATGAATGGCCATGGCTGCCTGACGGTGGAAGCCGGCAATGCGTCGATCGATGACGCCTACGCCCGCCGCAATGCCGACGTGGCGCCGGGCCAGTACGTGATGCTGGCCGTGACCGATACCGGCGCGGGCATGCCGCCCGAGATCCAGGAGCAGGTGTTCGAGCCGTTTTTCACGACCAAGCCCGAAGGCCAGGGCACGGGCCTGGGCCTGAGCATGGTGTACGGCTTCGTGCGGCAGTCGGGCGGCCACGTGAAGATCTATAGCGAGGTGGGCGTGGGCACCACGGTACGGCTCTACCTGCCGCGCGCCGACGAGCCGGAGGACCTGGAAGTCGAGATCGACAGCGGGCCGGCCGGCGGGGGCACCGAAACCGTGCTGGTGGTGGAAGACGACGAGGATGTGCGGGCGACGGTGGTCGAGATGCTCTCAGGGCTCGGCTATCGGGTGCTGAAGGCGCGCGACGCGATGAGCGCGCTGGCCATCGTCGAAAGCGGCGTGCCGATCGACCTGCTGTTCAGCGACGTGGTCATGCCGGGGCCGCTGCGCAGCCCGGAGATGGCGCGCAAGGTGCGCGAGCGGCTGCCGGGCATCGCGGTACTGTTCACGTCCGGCTATACGGACAACGCCATCGTGCATACCGGCCGGCTCGATGCCGGCATCGAACTGCTGAGCAAGCCGTACACGCACGAAGCCTTGGCCCGCAAGGTGCGGCAGATGCTGGTGAGCGGCGGCGCGAAGCTGGCGCCAGTGGACGCGGCGCCAGCATTGCTGGTGGATGGCGCGCCGACGCAGGCGGCGGCCGTGCCGGACGGCGTGGGCATCGAAATGCCGCGCCCCCAGCGCGTGGTCTTTGTCGAGGATGACGATCTGCTGCGGGCCAGTACGGCCGAACTGATGCGCACGCTGGGCATCGACGTGATCGAGGCGCGCAACGACGCCGAGGCCATGGTCGCGCTGGGCGGCGACGATATCGATGTCCTGCTGACGGATGTGGGGCTGGGCGGCGTGTCGGGCGTGGACCTGGCGATCCATGCCTGCCGGCTGCTGCCGGCGCTGCGGGTGATCTTCGTGAGCGGCTACGAAGTGGTGTTGACGCCCGCGCAGCGCGACGCGTTGCCGAACGCGGTCATGCTGCGCAAGCCGTATGCGTTGACCGATTTCATCAACGTACTGCAAGCCCGCCCGGAGGGCGGGTAAGACTACCTGGGGCGGTTCAGAGGGCCGAGGCGACGAGTGCCGCCGCGGCACCGCTGGCGGCACTCAGTGCCAGCCATCCGCCCAGGATCAGGGCGCTGTTGCGGAAAGACATGATGGGCTCCGTGGAGAGTGTGCCGGAACCCATCGGGGCTCCGGCTACAGCTGGTGGACCGCCTGCATCGGGCGGGGATCAGGCGTTGGCGCCGTCGGTGTAGATGTCGCGGGCGCGGGCACCGTCATAGAACGGGTTGCGCGGCTGGTTCACGCTGCGGGCGCCGTCGTAGTACGGGTCAACCTTGCGGGCCGGGCTGGCCGACACGCCAACGCGGTCCAGACCTGCCACGATGCGCGCGCCGTCGGTGTACGGATCGGCCTTGCCAACCTTGGCACCGTCGGTGAACGGGTCAGCCTTGCCAACGCGTGCGCCTTCGGTGAACGGGTCGAACTTGCCCTGGCGGGCGCCGTCGGTGAATGCGCTGCGTTGATCCTGCACGCGGTAGGTGTAGCCGTAGACTTCGCCGGCCTTCTGGGCGGCGGGGGCGGCTTGCACGGCACCGGTCACGAAAGCGGCTGCGAGGGCGGCGGCGGTAACGATGGTCTTGGCATTCATGGTGGCTCTCCTTGCTGGGTGGCCGGGCGATCACGTCGTGGGTTCGCGCAGGCCGGATAACTGTGGCGATGTCGGCGGTGTCTTCTTTTTGCTATCTACTGGTAGGTAGATTTGATCGGCTAAAAAAAGAACCGTCTCCGGTACTGATTCACTGCCTGGTGTTGCTTGGAAGGTGCCTGGCTGTCTGCTGCTTGCTGTCAGGCGTCGTCCATGGCTTGAATATTATCTACTACTAGATAGATAAGCAAGGGGTTTTTGCAAAGCACAATCGTAGAAGCCCGAAATATGGAGCGCTGTACCGTGAGGGGCGGCGCGTGGTGGCGGACTAAGCCTTTGAATTTCAAGAGGAAAGATCGAACTCCATCGATCCTCTCTTCCTGATTAGAGTGTTTGCTCTATTTTCTCGAAGGGGTCTGATCCCGCAACGCGACCAGCCCCAGGAGCAGGATGCGGGTGTGTTCCTGCAACACATCGTGCACCTGGCGGGTTTCGGGCTCGCCAAAGCCGTCCCATTCCAGCGCACGCAGCACGTGACGCCGCATGATCTTGAAGGCGGCAATCTGGCTATCGATCGCGACGGTGCGGATGCGCGTGGTCTCGTCGGTGGCCGGCTGGCCGGTCAATCGGCCGATCAGCGCGGAGGTCAGGGCAAAGATCCGCCGGTTGATCCCGGCGTCGATGCGTTCGAAGGCCGTCGGCGGCCCCATCCCGGCTCGCTCACGGGCCATGAACTGGCGCCAGTGATCGGTCTCGGGGCATTCATACAGGAAGTTCGCAAAGCGCGACTGGAGCGCCAGGTAGGCGTCGATCAGATCGGCATCGGTCACGTCGGGGCGGGCAAGCAAGCCTTCGGCCGCTGCCACCACGTCCTGCAGCATGGCCCAGGCGCGCTCGACAAAATACTCGATGCAGGCCAGGTACACGCCTTCCTTGTTGTCGAAGTAGTACTGCAGGGCTGGCGCGTTGACGTTGGCCTCGCGCGCAATATCGCGCGTCGACGCGCCGTCGAAGCCGTGCGCGGCGAACAGCCGCATCGCCGCTTCAATGATCCGCGCCCGGGTTTCTTCCCCGCGCTGGTAGCCGCCTTCGGCCGCTGGCCTGTGTCGCGCCATGTGGACATGTCTCCCCGAGTGAACAGGCTGAAATATATCAGTTGACAGATTTATTCCGAGTGGAATAATTGCGCAGCATTCCCCACTCTTGCCGCCCCCGCCGCATTCCGCCCCATGTCAGTCCCCCCTCCCAATGCGCCGGCAATGCCGGTGGATGTTGCATCGCAGCATAACCCAGGCTCGCGCGCCAGCCGCCGTCGCACCGTGCTGATTGGCCTTGGCGCCGCGCTGGTGCTGATCGCCCTGGTCATCGGCGTACGCTGGTGGCTCTATGGCCGTTTCATTGAAAGTACCGACGACGCCTATATCGAGGCCGACAGCGTGACCGTGGCGCCCAAGGTCAGCGGCTACGTGGCCGAAGTCTATGTCCGTGACAACCAGCAGGTGGTGGCCGGGCAGGCGCTGGTGCGGCTCGACAACCGCCAGTACCAGGCGGCGTTCGACGAGGCGCAGGCCAACGTGGCGTCGCGCGAGGCCGATGTGGCGCGCGCCGATGCCGACCTGCAACAGCAGAAGGCCCGCATCGCCCAGGCCGCCGCCGAAGTGGATGGCGCCCGCGCCAACGCGCGTTACGCGGCATCGCAGGTCGAACGCTACGCGCCGCTGGTCAGGACCGGGGCCGAAACCGAGGAGCGCACCGCCGAACTGCGCAACGCGCAGACGCGCGCATCGACCACGCTGGCCGCCAATGAGGCCGCGCTGAAGGTGGAGCAGCGCCAGATCGTGACGCTGCAGACCCGCCTGCAGCAGGCGCGCGCCCAGCTGGAAGTGGCCGAGGCCAGTGCGCGCAAGTCGAAGCTCGATCTGGAAGACACCACGGTGCGCGCCACCACGGCCGGACGCGTGGCCGACAAGGGCGTGCGCGTGGGCCAGCTCGCCCAGCCCGGCACGCGGCTGCTGACCGTGGTGCCGGTGCAGGACCTCTATCTGACCGCCAACTTCAAGGAAACGCAGGTCGGCCGCATGCGCGCGGGCCAGCCCGTGTCGCTGCATGTCGATGCGTTGTCGGGCGAAGCCCTGCATGGCGTGATCGACAGCCTGTCGCCGGGCACCGGCTCGCAGTTCGCGCTGCTGCCGGCGCAGAACGCCACCGGCAACTTCACCAAGATCGTCCAGCGCGTGCCGGTGCGCATTCACGTGGACGTGCCAAACGCGGCGCGGCCGGTGCTGGTGCCGGGTCTGTCGGTGACGGTCGATGTCGATACCCGCGAGCTGAATCCCGCGCAGGTGCGGGCGCCGGCCGCGGGCGCCAGCCATGGCTGAGGCCGTGGCGCCGGGCCAGGCATCCCCGGCACCTGTGGCGGCGCCGCAGCCGAACGCCACGGCGGCCGACTGGGTCGCCGTGGCCGCCGGGTCGCTCGGCGCGCTGCTGGCCACGCTGGACATCTCGATCACCAACTCGGCGCTGCCGCAGATCCAGGGGCAGATCGGCGCGGCCGGCACCGAGGGCACGTGGGTGTCCACCGGCTATCTGATGGCCGAGATCGTGATCATCCCGCTGACGGCATGGCTCACGCGGGTATTCGGCCTGCGCCGCTTCCTGATGTGGAATGCGCTGCTGTTCACGGCGTTTTCGATGGTGTGCGGCATGTCGCACAGCCTGCCGCAGATGGTCATCGGCCGCATCGGGCAGGGCCTGGCCGGCGGCGCGATGATCCCGACCGCGCAGACCATCGTGCGCACCCGCCTGCCGCGCCACCAGATGCCCATCGGCATGTCGATGTTCGGCCTGATCGTGCTGCTCGGGCCGTTGCTGGGCCCGGTGGTGGGCGGCTGGCTGGCCGAGAACATCAACTGGCGCTGGTGCTTCTTCCTGAACGTGCCGATCACGGCCGTGCTGGTGCCGCTGCTGTATTTCGGCCTGAAGGCCGAGCGCGCCAACGTGGAGGCGTTCTTCAAGGCCGACTGGCTGGGCATCGTCGGCCTGACCATCGGGCTCAGTTCGCTGACCGTGGTGCTGGAAGAGGGCCAGCGCGAGCAGTGGTTCGAGTCGCAGTTCATCGTCTACCTGTCGATGCTGTCGGCCGTCGGGCTGACGATGATGCTGGTCAGCCAGTTCACGGCGAAGCAGCCCATCGTGCGGCTGCGGCTGCTGCTGAACAAGAACTACGCCAGCGTGATCCTGATCGTGACCACGGTGGGCGCGGGCCTGTACGGCGTGTCCTACCTGTTGCCGCAGTTCCTGTCGCTGATTGCCGGCTACAACGCCGAGCAGGCGGGCGGCATCATGCTGCTGTCGGGGCTGCCGGCGTTCCTGCTGATGCCGGTGCTGCCGCGCATCCTGGGCAAGTTCGACAGCCGCTGGCTGGTCATCGGCGGGCTGGTGTGCTTCTTTGCCAGCTGCATGCTCGATATCGGCCTGACCGTGGACAGCGTCGGCCACGACTTCACCATTTCGCAGATCCTGCGCGGCTTTGGCCAGATCCTGGCGATGATGCCGCTGAACCAGGCGTCGATGGCGGCGGTGGCCACCCACGAGGCCGGCGACGCCGCCGGGCTCTACAACATGGCGCGCAACCTGGGCGGGTCGATTGGCCTGGCCCTGCTGGGCACGCTGATCGACCGCCGCAATGCCTATCACGACGCGGTCATCCGCGAATCGGTCACGGCCAACAGCAGCATCGGCCAGGACCATATGACGTCGACCATCGCCGGGTTCGTGGCCCAGGGCGGCGACTTCGCCCATGCGCAACTCCAGGCCGTGGCCCAGCTGAGCGGCGAGATCGCGCGGCAGGCCGCCGTGATGACGTTCTCCGAAACCTTCTTTGCCCTTGGCATCGCGCTGCTGTGCTGCGTGCCGCTGGCCCTGCTGCTCAAGCCGCCCCGCCCGGGCGCGCCTGTTTCCTCCGGTCATTGATCATGTCTGTCTTTTCACCTGCCAGGCGGCCACGCCTGCTGACCCTTACCGCCGCCTCGCTCGCTGCCGGATGGCTGGTGGCTGGCTGCACGGTGGGCCCCGACTACCGCAGCGCGCCCGAAGTGGCCGGCAACGTCATCGACGCGGGACGCTTCCCGCACGCGCCGGCCCAGGCCCAGCCCGTAGCGCCGCGCGCCGCCGACTGGTGGCATGCCTTGGGTGATGCCCAGCTCGATACGCTGATCGAGACCGCGCTCGCGGATAGCCCCGATATCGACGTGGCGCGCGCCCGCGTGCGCCAAGCCCGGGCCGGGCTGGATAGCAACAAGGCCAATCTGCTGCCGAAGGTGGGTGTCGATGCGGCGATGCTGCGCACCCGCTCGCCCGACCTGTCGGCGCTGTCCGGCAATGGATCGTCGGGTGGCGGGCGCGGGCCGCTGTCGCTGTACATCGCCAGCTTCGATGCCAGCTGGGAGATCGATCTGTTCGGCGGCACGCGCCGGTCTATCGAGGCAGCTTCGGCCGAAGCCGATGCGGCCTCGGCGCAGTTGGCGGACGCGCATGTGCAGCTGGCCGCCGAGGTGGCGCAGGCCTATATCACGCTGCGCGAGCAGCAGGCCAGCCTGGCGCACCTGCAGGATTCCGAGAAGCTGGAGGCCGACATGCTCGACCTGACGCAGCAGCGGCGCGCACGCGGCGTGGCGTCGCAGCTCGAAGTGGAGCGCCTGCTGACGCAGCTCGACAACACGCGGGCGCAGATGTCGCCGGTGCAGGCCAGCATCGCCGAACAGTTCGACCAGCTGGCGCTGCTGACGGGCCGTGCCCCGGGGACGCTCGATGCGGCGCTGTCGGCCGCCCGGCCGTTGCCCCGCGTGCCCGAGACCGTGGCGGTGGGCGATCCGGCGGCGCTGCTGAAGGCCCGGCCCGATATCCGCGCGGCCGAACGCCGGCTGGCGTCGAGCACGGCGCAGATCGGCGTGCGCAAGGCCGACTGGTTCCCCAAGTTGTCGCTGCTGGGCTCGCTCGGGTTCAGCGCGATGGACCCCGGCCACCTGGCGCGCAAGGACAACGGCACGTGGCTGACGCTGCCGCGCCTGCAATGGAATATCCTCGATTTCGGCCGTGTGGCCGCCGGGGTGGACAGCGCGGAGGGCGGACGCGACGAGGCCGACGCCAACTATCGCAGCACGGTGCTGAAGGCCCTGCGCGATGCCGATGTGGCGCTCTCGCGCTACGGCCATCAGCGCGAACACGTGGTGGTGCTGCGCCGCGTCGAGGCGTCGTCCGAACGGGCATCGACGCTGCAGCAGCAGCGTTACCGTGCCGGCACGGCCAGCATGCTCGAATGGCTCGATGTGGAGCGCACGCGCGTGGTGGCGCAGCAGAACCGCATCTCGGGCGACGCGGACCTGCTCAAGGACTACGTGTCGCTGCAGAAGTCGCTGGGGCTGGGATGGCAGACGGCGGCCGGCGCCGAGGGTGCCGCCGCCGCGTCTGCGCCAACGGCCACACCGGGCACAGCGGCCACAGCGGCCACAGCGGCCACAGCGGCCGCAGCGGCCACACCGGCTTCCTGACCCGGAACGCGCGTTACTGGGCGACCTTGACCAGCGGCGGCTGCTTCCAGCTGCCGTTGGCCGCTTCGGGCCCGGGCATGTACATGCGCAGGATCACGAAGAACGGGCCGTCGGGCGCGGGCAGCCAGTTCTGGCGCGCGTCGCCGGCCGGCGCATCGTGCTGGATATGCAGCGTGACACCGCCATCGGCGTCGTGCCGCAGCGCGGGCAGCATGCGCGAGTTGACCAGGTAGCGGTGTATCGGGTTGTCGACCAGCAGCTTCGACTTGCCGTCGTACATCGTGATCGACCAGAACGCCTTGGCCGGCGGCAGGGCATCCTTGCCGAAGCGCAGCGTATAGCGCGCCCCGTCGGCGCCATTGAGCGGCCTGTTATCCGCATCGGTGAAATAGCCCGGGTACAGCGCCTCGGCCGCCGTGTTGCCGTAGATGCCCAGCGCCGCACCGGCGTAGCGGTACAGATAGTTGTTCTTCAGGAAGGTGCGCGAGCCGAACAGGTCGCCGCTGCTGACCTTGCGCGGACGCAGCTGCGTGGCCTGGAATTGCTGGAATTCCTGCTTGGCATCGGCAATCCCGGCCTCCATGGCCTGGCGGATGTCGGGTGCCAGCGTGGCTTCGTCAAAGGTCTTGCCTGGCCCCACGTCGATCGCGGCCAGCCGCTGCATCAGGCCGGTCTCGCTCGGATCGGTCGGTGCCAGTCCTAGTAAAAAGTCCAGATAGCGGAACAGCGCCAGTCCTTCGGTCATGCCCGGCTGGGGCCGGGGCCACGCGATGGCCGGTGCCGCGGGCGGTGCCGGCTGCTTCAAAAATCCCGACAGCGGTTGCACGCCGTAGCCTTGCTGGATCTTGCCGACGCGCGCCAGATCGGCGTCGTCGAACAGTTGCGTACGATACAGCGCGTAGGCGATGCGCGACTCGCTGCGCAGCACCCGGTCGATGCCTGGCGGCGGTGTGCCGTGCCAGTCGGGCCCGGCTACCAGAAACCTGCCGCCGCCGTTGCCGGTCTCGCGCGTCCCCAGGTAGCCGAAGATCTGGGTGTAGAGGTCCAGCAGTTGCACCGAATAATACCGGTCAGGCTCCACGGCGGGCAGGGTCAGCACCACCGGCTCGGCACGCAGGTCCAGCCAGGCGAACGAGTAGGGGGTGTCGGCATTGGGCGTGATGATGGCCGTGTCCTTCGGCGAGAACGTGCCGACGCTGTGGCCGATCTGGTTGAACGGCGCCTTGAAGTTGGGATCGTCGCGGTCCACCGCCTGCGCGTACAGCGTCTTGTACGACTCCACCACGGGATAGCCGTAAATCCAGGCTTCGCGGGCCAGCGCCCTTGCGGACTCGGGCGCGGCTGTGACGGCCGCATTTGCTGCGCCGCACGGCAACGCCAGCACGGCGGCCCCGGCGCCGGCCATCAGCCAGCGGCGGCTGGTCTTCCACATCATCATCGTTCTCCTAGGTCTTGTTCTGTCGGCTGGGCCGCATGGCGGGATGTCCCGGCGCGGCGGGCCGATTCTGCGCCGGCTTTGCAATTCGGTTTTGGCTTTCGCATGGAAAGTGCGGGTGCAGCAATTGCAAGAGAAACGCCGACAGCGGAACCGGACGACGCCGACTTTTGGACAAACAGCCAGCACCGCACACTGCCAAGTGGATAGAATCGCCGTGGGCATTCTCCCTGCGGCGCCGATTGCAACAATGTGTTACGGGCGGCGGAGGACGGGATGCAGAACAACAGACAAATCGCCCATGCACTTCAACGCCAACGACAGCATCCTGGTCAACATCGTCACCAGCGTGGTGGTGATTCTTGCCGGCACGCTGGTGGTCAAGCTGATCAACCGTTTCTTCTCGGCGCGGCTGCAGGCCGACAACCGGGGCAGCTATCGCGCCTGGACCGTGGCGTCGCGCAATCTGGTGGCGGCGGTGGTGTTCCTGCTGCTGCTGGGCATCTGGGTGTCCGAGCTGAAAAGCGTGGCGATCTCGCTGGCGGCGTTCGCGGCGGCCTTGCTGCTGGTCGGCAAGGAACTGGTGATGTGCTTCCTGGGTGCGTTCATGCGCATGATCACGCGCCCCTTCCAGCTGGGCGACCTGGTGGAGATCGGCCCGTTCGGCGGCGAAGTCATCGACATGGACGTGATGTCCACCACGCTGGTGGAAGTGGCCGCCGCGCGCCAGTACACGGGCTTTACCGTGCAGGTGCCCAACAGCATGCTGCTGACCACGGCCGTGCGCAACCATTCGCAGGCCGGCGCCTATACGCTGGACATGGTGCGGATTCCGCTGGCCGTGGGCGACGATCCCGAAGCGGTGGAGGCGCTGCTGGTGCAGGTGGCGCGCCGCGCGTGCGAAGGCTTCATGGAAGAAGCGGGCCGCACGCTGCGGCGCTATGGGGACATGCGCTTCGTGGACCTGTCGCAGTTCGAGCCACGGGTGATATTCGAACCGTTCGACGTGACCCGCTTCGACGCCGTGGTGCGCTTTCCGGTGCCGGTCAGCGCACGGCTGGCGGTGGCGCAGCAGATCGTGCGCGGCTATTACCGCGAACGGGCGCAAGGGCGGCCAGCCGATTCCGGAACGGCGCCCGCACCGGAAACGCCCGCGGCGCAACCGTAGCGCGGGGCGGGTCGGCCACCGGGTCCCTGGCATCCGGCAGGCCGCGGGCGGCAGGACCGTCGAGGAGAAGACCATGGCGCAGGCCCTGATTCGATGGCATGGAGATGGCGCGACGCCCGGCCCGGCGCCCGTGCCAGGGTGGCGGCATGTGCGGTCGCTGGCGTGGGTGGTCGCCATCTCGGTCTGGCTGGCGCTGGCAGGCGGCTGTGCGAGCCTGCCCGCCAATGCCGGGCGCACGCCCAGCTACGCCGCGACCGATACCGGCACGACGCTGCTGGCAAGGTCGCTGGCGCCACGGCTGGGGCAGAATCCCGGGCAGTCGATCTTCTATCCGCTGGGCGCGGGGCCCGATGCGCTGACGGCGCGCATGGCACTGGCGCGGGCCGCGCAGAAGACGCTCGACCTGCAGTACTACATCTACGACGTCGATACCACCGGCAGTGCGCTGCTGGGCGAGGTGATCGACGCCGCCGATCGCGGCGTGCGCGTGCGCGTGCTGCTGGACGACATCCATACCGGCAAGCAGGACAAGCTCTGGGCGGCGGTGGATTCGCATCCGAACATCGAGGTGCGCATCTTCAATCCGTTTGCCAACCGCAACGCCCGGTGGCTGGAGCTGCTGTTCGATTTCGGCCGCCTGAACCGCCGCATGCACAACAAGCAGATGACGGTGGACAACCTGGTGTCGATCATGGGCGGCCGCAATATCGGCGACGCGTACTTTTCGGCCAAGTCCGACATGGCGTTCAGCGACCTCGACGTGATGGTGGCCGGCCCAGTGGTGCCGGCCGCCAGCAAGGTGTTCGACGAATACTGGAACAGCGAGAACGCCTATCCCGTGGCCACCCTGACCCCGGAAGGCAAGGAGGCTCCCGACGAACTGCGCGCCTTCCGCAAGCAGATCGAGGCCAAGGGCGACACGGCCCGCGCCAGCCCGTTCGTGCAGGAACTGCTGGATTCGGGCCTGGCGCGCGGCATCGAGTCGGGCCGCCTGCCCGGCTACATGGGCGCGGCGCGCGTGATTGCCGACAAGGCCGACAAGATCGAGGAATCCGCCGACGACCCCTCCACCCACGCCATTCCGCAGCTGCGCGCGATGATGGAAAAGGCCCGGACCGAGCTGGTGCTGGTTTCCCCGTACTTCGTGCCCAACAAGAAGGGCGAGGCGTGGCTGGCCGCCATGGTCAAACGGGGCGTCAAGGTGCGTGTGCTGACCAATTCCTTCGCCGCCACCGACGTTGCGGCGGTGCATGCCGGGTACGCGCCCACGCGCAAGCGGCTGCTGGAGGCCGGCGTGGAACTCTACGAGCTGAAACCCACGGCCAATGCCGAACTGGTGCGCAGCCGGGCGGGCAAGTCGCGCATGTTCGCGTCGAGCCGCGCCAGCCTGCATGCCAAGGCCTATGTGGTGGATCGCCAGACGCTGTTCATCGGGTCGATGAATCTGGACCCGCGCTCGATCAAGCTCAATACCGAAATGGGGGTGGTGCTGGACAGTCCGGCGCTGGCCAGGCTGCTGGTGGAGGACATGGACCGCCGGCTGCTCGATATCGCCTACCGCGTGGGCCTGAAAACCAGCGACAGCGGTGCGCAATCGCTGTCGTGGACCACGCGCGACAACGGCAAGGAAACCACCTACGATCAGGAGCCGGACATGAGCATCTGGCAGCACATGGGCATCGACGTCCTGCAGATGCTGCCCGTGGAGGATCAACTGTAGTCAAGCCGCCACGTGGCGGGCCTGCGCCGGCTAGGGCGTGGCGGTCTCGCCGCCGTCCGGCTGCAGCAGTTGCAGCAGGTAGGCCTGCAGGCGCGACAGTTCGCCGGCGATGCCCCCCGGGAAACCCTGCCGGTCGCCGCGCTTGTCGATCAGCAGTTCGGCGACGAAGGCGGATACGGCGGCGGCATTGCCCAGCGCGGCCAGCTGGTTGCCAATGCGCGGATACGCGTAGAACAGCTCCAGCGGACGGACTTCGCGCGGCAACTGGGCCAGCCACCTGAGCGCCACTGGCGTCAGCGACAGGTTGATCGGGTCCGGCGCCTGGCGCAGTTCGCTCCAGTCGACGTGCACCGAGGCGGGCGGGTCGCCGTCCAGTACCTTCCTGGCTTCTTCGACCGTGACGAATTCGAATGACAGGGGATCCATGATGGGTGGCTCGATGTGGGCAGGGCGCGCGGGCATCCACCCGTTCGGGTCAGATTTCGTGCTGCCGCCCATGTTAACGGATCGGTGAAGCGTTTCGTTAGCGGCAAGGTACGACCCGGGCCCCGGCCCCGCGCGGGCGCGGATCTCATGGCAGGCTGCCCGATGTCTCATGGCAGGCAAACGCCCGTTTGCCACACTGCAGGCATGAACCGGAGCCTGCCATGACCTGGGATTTGCTGATCGAATCGGACTGCGTACCCGTGCCACTGCGCGCGGGCGCCCGTGTGACCTGCCGCGCCGGCCAGTTGTGGATTACCGTCGAGCACCGGCGCGCCCGGCCGTCGGCGGATATCGTGCTGTCGGCCGGCCAGCAATGCCGCGTGGAGGAAGACGGCGTCTATTTCCTGAGCGCACTGCGTGCGCTGGGCGCGGTGCAATGCCACATCACGCCGGCCGCCAGCCAGCAGCTGGCGCTGCGCCCGGCCTGACGCGCGCCGCTTCCTCGGCAATCCAGTCGGCCACGTGGCGCACGTCGTCGCGCGGGGTCTCGGTGGCATGGATCAGCCAGAACGCGTTGGGGCTGGGCATGATCGCGCCTGCCGTGGTGACCACGTTCAACTGGCCGCCTTCGATCAGCGACTGGATCAGTTCCAGGCGTCCGAGCGCCACGCCTTGTCCCGCCAGTGCCGCATGAATCACCTGGTCATACTGATTGAAGCGCAGGATGCCGCGCCGGGCGGCCTGCCGATAGCCTTGCGCGCCAAGCCAGTTGCGCCAGTGCAGCCATGGGCGCGGATCGTCGAATTCGAGCAATGGCAGTGCCGCCAGGGCTTCGGCCGAGGTCACGCGCGTGGCGCCCAGCGCCGGATTGGCCACGGGTGCGATGGTTTCGTCGAACAGCCGCACGGCGTGGGGCGGCGCGGCCGATGCCGGGCAATAGCGGATGGCCAGGTCGATGCCGTCGGCGCGCAGGTCGCTGATCTGGTTGCTGGCGGACAGCCGCACGTCGAGCTTCGGATACCGGCGCTGCAGGCTGCCCAGCCGTGGCAGCAGCCACAGGCCGGCCACGCCGATGCTGGCCGTGACCGTGACGGGCTGGCTCCCATCGCGCTTGCGCAGTTCCGCGGCCACGTCCTGCAACTGCTGCACCGCGCCGTCGGCGCTGCGGAACAGGCGTTCGCCTTCGGGCGTGAACGCCACGCCGCGATGCTGGCGCACGAACAGGCGTACCTGGAGCTGGTCTTCCAGCGCGCGGATCTGGCGGCTGACGGCCGACTGGGTCAGGCACAGGTCGTCGGCGGCCTGGGTGATGCTCATGCGCCGGCCCACGGCCACGAAGCCCTTGAGCAGATCGAGCGGAAACAGGCGGACGAGCGGGACGGACATGGCAAAGCCTCACGGGGGCGCTGGCGAGCCCCATTACAGCACGGAAATCCGCCCTGCTGCCATGCGCGGATGGCATGGCAGAACGCCTGAAATCTCGTTTGAACCGGCGCCCGGAATCGCTTGAAATAAAGCCGATCCGAACCGCCGCCACTGGAGCCCGCCATGTCGCTTCGCCAGTCTTCGCATGATGTCCGTGCATTGCAACCGGACGCGGCGCCGCCCTGGTGGCGCGGCACCGCCTTTCTGCTGCTGGCGGCCGGGCTCGTGATGGGCCTGGCGCTGGGGGTGCGCCACGTGCAGGGCCTGTTCCTGCTGCCGGTGATCGCCGAACGGGGCTGGACCCGCGAGACTTTCGGCTTTGCGATGGCCGTGCAGAACCTGGTGTGGGGCATCGCCCAGCCGCTGACCGGCATGGTGGCCGACCGCTTCGGGTCGTGGAAGGTGATGCTGGCCGGGCTGTTGCTGTACGCGGCCGGACTGTGGGGCATGGCGCTGGCGCCGTCGTCGATGGCATTCGCGCTGGCGGGCGGCATCTGTATCGGCATCGCGCAGTCCGGGACGACGTTCGGCGTGGTCTATGGCGCGCTGAGCCGCATGGTGCCGCCGGCGCAGCGCAGCCGCACGCTGGGCATTGCCGGGGCGTGCGGGGGCATCGGGCAGTTCCTGATGGTGCCGTCGGCGCAGGCGCTGCTGTCGGTGGCGGGGTGGCAGCTGACGTTGATGATCTTTGCCGGGGCGGCCCTGCTGCTGGTGCCGTTGGCGCTGCCGTTCCAGGATCGTGCGACGGGCGGCGATGCCAGGGGCGACCAGCCTTCGATGCGGGCCGCCATCGGCGAGGCCTTTGGGCATCGGGGGTTCTGGCTGCTCAACCTGGGCTTTCTGGCATGCGGCTTCCAGCTGGCGTTCATCGCCAACCATCTGCCGGCCTACCTGCGCGACCAGGGCATGCAGCCGGCCAGCGCGATGATTGCGCTGGCCCTGATCGCACTGGCAAATATCGCGGGCACCTACGCCTTCGGCTGGCTGGGCGGGCGGCACGTGAAGAAGTACCTGCTGGCCGGCATCTACCTGACGCGCACGTCGGCGATGGCGCTGTTCCTGCTGCTGCCGCTCAGCCCGCTGACGCTATACGGGTTTGCGGCCGTGATGGGCTTCCTGTGGCTGGGCACGGTGCCACTGACCAGCGGCATCGTCTCGCAGGTGTTTGGCGTGCGGTACATCACCACGCTGTTTGGCTTTGTGTTCCTTGGTCACCAGCTGGGGTCTTTCCTGGGGGTGTGGCTGGGCGGGCTGGTGTTCGAACTGACGCATTCCTATGATCTGGTGTGGATGGGTGCGATGGCGCTGGGCGTGATCGCGGCGGCGTTGCATTGGCCCATCGACGACCGCGAGATCGTGCGCGCGCCATGGCAGGGGCTGCGGCCTTGAGCGCCCTGCATGGAATAAAGGGCTGGCCTGGCGTGTTTACGCATCAGGCAGGCTGCGTGCCGGGCGCGGGAGGTGGAGTATGCTTGGCACGCACGTCCTGTCATTCCCGTATCCGGAGGCCGCCATGCCGTTTCGTTTTTCCCTTTGGACGGGTGCCGTCGCGGCAGCCCTTGTGCTGAGCGCATGCGCATCGCTGCAGCCGGTGGAGACCGGCCAAAAGCTGATCGGCAGCCCGCAGGCCGCCGTGCAACAGGCGTTCGGCGCCCCCACCGATACGTTCCAGATGGCCAACGGCACCCAGAGGTGGATCTATTCCAAACAGCCGTACGGCTACGAAATCTACGCGGCCGACTTCGATGCCAGCGGCAAGCTGACGAATTTCCGCCAGACGCTGACCGAAAACGAGATCTACACCGCCCGGCCCGGCCAGTGGACCAAGCAGGATGTGCTGGAACGCTGGGGCAAGCCCAAGGAGCCGATCCAGTACTACGCGCTGATGAAGCGCGAGGCGTGGTCGTACCGGATGTACCTGCCCGGCTACCTGCCGGCGCACTTCAGCGCCTACTTTGACGACAACGGCGTGCTGGACCGGACGATGATCATTCAGGACTCGCGCGGCGGCGAACGCAGCCGGAGATAGCCGAACGGCTATTAACGGCGGGCCGGGTGGGGCGCCCGGCCCTCCGCATGGCGCCCCGCGGGGCGCCCCGAGTGGCGCCATTGCAACAATCCACATTGAAGACGCAACGAATTCCCGGGTGAATCGCTCGTCCGTTGTATAAACACGAATTATTCGCATTACTATTCGTGTTGATGTGCGGCCCACGCCGCCTCGTGCACGTCGAGCCAGCACACCGCCCATAACAGTCCCGGGAATTCCGATGCTCTTGCACCGTCCGTCCAACGGGCGCGCCAGCCTGCGCTTGCGCGTTTCTGTCCGTTCTCCGCTGCCAGCCACCGCGCTGTCGCCTGTTGCCGCCGCAGTGCTGGGCCTGTCGTTGTCGCTGTCCGCGCCCGCCCATGCGCAGGTCCCGGCCCAGCCGGCCGAGCAGGGCGCCACCGCCACGCTGCCCACGGCCACCGTGGTGGCCGACCGGTCCGGCGAGGCGGTCAAGGTCGAGCGCGTGAGCAGCGGTGCGCTGGGCGACCGCAAGGCCGTGGATACGCCGTTCTCGGTCAACGCGGTGTCCAGTGACGAGATCCAGCAGCGCATGGCACAGACCGCCAACGATGTGTTCAGGTACGACCCCGCCGTGCAGGTGCTGGGCGACAACGCACGCACCGAGAACTCGTACTTCTCCGTGCGCGGCATTCGCGTGGACATGCTCAACGGCACGAAGGTGGATGGCCAGAACTTCGTCACGTGGGACGCCGACATCCCGCTGGAGCCGTTCGAGCAGGTGGAGCTGCTCAAGGGCCTGTCTGGCTTCATGTACGGCTTTGGCTCGCCGGGCGGCATCATCAACTACGTGGCCAAGCGGCCCACCAACACGCCGCTGCGCGAGGTGACCCTCGGCTACCAGACCAACAACGTCTGGAGCGAGAAGGTCGACGTGGGCGGCCGCTTCGGCAACGACGACCGCTTCGGCTACCGCATCAACGCCGTGAACGAGGACGGCAACACCAGCGAACAGGGCGTGCACGTGCGCCGCCAGACGTTTTCGCTGGCCACCGACTTCCGCATCACGCCGGACCTGACGTGGAATGCCGACATCATGTACTGGAAGCGCAAGTCGCAGGGCACGATCTTCGGGCTGTCGTTCGGCACGGACACCATCCCCGCCGCCAGCAGCGTGGCGCGCAACCTGGCCCAGCCGTGGTCGTCGCACGAGACCGACACGCTGACCGTGGGCACCGGCGTGGACTACCGCATCAACAGCGACTGGAAGACCAGCTTCAAGTACCGCTTCGCGCGCCAGAACCGCCTGAATGCCGACAGCTTCCTGTTTGTCACCGACGACGCAGGGAACTACTCGGACACCAACTACCGCTGGAAAACCGCCTACTACTATCAGGCGTACGACGCGATGGTGCAGGGCAAGTTCGACACGGGGGGCCTCAAGCACGAGATCGTGGCGGGCCTGGGCTACCTCTCGCAGGTGCGCGAGCTGGACAGCGGGCTGGGCGGCAACGGCATCTTCATGGGGATGAACAACCTGTACAACCCCATCGCGCTGGACGAGCAGGCCGGCGTGGGCAAGGACTACATTCCGTACCGCGACTACAAGATCCAGCAGAAATCGGTCTACCTGAGCGACACGGTGCAGATCACGCCGCGCCTGTCGGTCCTGGCCGGCCTGCGCTACAACATGTTCTCGCAAGACAACTACAGCCCCGAAGCGGTCCGGACGTCGCGCTACAGCGCCAACCCGATCACGCCCACCGCGGCGGTGATGTTCAAGACGGACGATTTTTCGACCGCCTACGTGAGCTACGTGGAGTCGCTGGAACCGGGCGGATCGGCCGGCCCGACCGCCGCGAACTTTGGCGAAACCTTCGGCCCGCTCAAGAGCCGCCAGTACGAGGTGGGCTTCAAGACCGACCGCGACAAGTGGGGCGCCAACCTGGCCCTGTTCCGCGTGGACAAGGGCTACGAGTACACCAACACGTCGAACGTCTTCGTGCAGAACGGCAAGCAGCAGTTCACGGGCGTGGATACCAGCGGCTGGTGGCGCGTGGCGCGTGACGTGCGCCTGATGGGCGGCGTGCTGTGGCTGCACACCAAGACCACGGACGTCGACGATCCGCAGGTCAACGGCAACCGGGTCTTCGCCACGCCGAACTACATCGTGACCGGCCGCGTCGAGTACGACACGCCGTTCGTCCCCGGCCTGACGCTGTGGACCGGCGCCAAGGTGACCGGCTCGATGTACGTGAACTCGGCCAATACGCAGCAGATTCCGTCGTACACCACGGCCGACATCGGCGCGCGCTACACCACCCGTATGGCCGGCAAGCCGGTGACCGTGCGCGCCGTGCTGAACAACGTGTTCAACCGCCGCTACTGGACCACCACCTATGACGGCTTCGTGCTGCCGGCGGCCACGCGCACGTTCCTGATGAACGCCTCGCTGCAGTTCTGATGGATTGAAATGCAGGCGGCCGGCAGGGGCCGCCGTTCTCAGCCCCGGCGCACCGCCGTGACCTTGCCGCCCATCACGTCGAGGGTGCGCCGCTGCGGGTTGTAGTCCATCGTGCCCGGCATATGCTGGCCTTCGCGATTGCCGAAGCGCCATGCGCAGCCTTCGAGCAGTTTGGCCGCTTCGGCTTCGGTCTTGCCGATCAGCGCGTTGTCGCCGAGCTTGTCGGCCTGGCAGCCCTCGGGCGTGCCACGGCCGCCTTGGGGCCCCGGATTGGCCACGCCGGCAATTGGCAGCTGCGGCGGCTGCGGCTGCGCGGCGCAGCCCGCCATCATCGTGGCCATTGCCATGGCGCCCGTGAGGGCCATCCCTTTCCAGTTCGGTGCAGTCATGCAGAGGCTCCTTGGCCGTATGAGGGAGCCCCGATTCTAGCGGACCCTGCGTTCAGGGCGACTTGCGCGCCGTGGCGCGTCCGCGCCCGCGCGGTGCGGGGGCCGCGAACATCGACATGTCGCGCACGATGCAGCCCAGCAGCGTGTCGGCGGCCACGCCCAGCGGCCGGCCCGCCTTGACCAGCAACCGCGCCTTGGCCGCCTCGAACAGCGGGTGGGCGATCGGCAGGGTCACCAGTTCGCCCGAACCCAGTTCCCGATAGGCCGCAAACGCGCCGATCAGCGTGATGCCGTGGTGGCGCTTGACGAAGTGCCGCAGCACGGCCAGCGAATTGGTGGTCAGCGTGGGACGGATCTGGATGTTCTCGGCGTACGCCAGCATCTGCACGATCTGCCCGAGCCCGAACGCCGGCGGCATCATCGCCAGCGGGTAGTCGGCAAGCTCGCGCACATCCACGGTGGTGCCGCGCAGCGCCAGGGGGTGCCCGGCATGCACCAGCAGCACCACCGGCTGGGACGACGTGGCCACCCAGCGCACATCGGCATGCGACGGCGGGTTGTAGGCCAGGCCGATATGGGCGCGGCTTTCGGCCACCTCCTGCAGCACGTTGTTGACGGGCAGGATGTCCACCGTGACGTCGAGCCGGGGGTATTGCGCGCAGAAGTCGGTGAGCACCTCGTCCATCAGGCCATCGACATAGCCCTCGCTGGTGGCAATGCGGATCTGGCCGTGCTGCAAGCCACGCAGCGCCTGCAGGCGGTCTTCGAACAGCTCCTGCTGCGCCCGGCAGCCCTGCCAGTATTCCAGCAGGTGCAGCGCCACTTCGGTGGGCTGCACGCCGCGCGCGTGGCGGTCGAACAGCGGCGCGCCGACTTCGTCCTCCAGCAGGCGGATCTGGCGCGTGATGACCGATGGCGATGTGTTGATGCTGTCGGCCGCGCCCCGGATCGATCCGTGCGTGAGCACCTCGTGGAAATAGCGCAGCCTGCGCTGGTTCAGTTCTCGCATGTCGAAAGCCGAGCTGTTGCCGATTGGGCAACGATAGCCGACTTAAGTTGCTCTTGCTCTGCTTTTTCATCTGACCGACGATCCTTCGACAACAAGAAAAAGCGACAGCACAACGTTCATCGCATCCAAAGGACGACCACGGGAGAGACCGCATGTCCACCACACTGCCCCCACGCACCACGCCGGCGCACGACCGCGCCGCGCAACAGGCGCTGTACCGCAAACTGAACTGGCGCCTGCTGCCCTTCCTGCTGCTCTGCTATACGTTCGCCTACCTGGACCGCGTCAATATCGGCTTCGCCAAGCTGCAGATGCAGAGCGACCTGGGCTTCTCCGACGCTGTGTACGGCCTGGGTGCCGGCATCTTCTTCTTCGGCTATGTGCTGTTCGAGATCCCCAGCAACCTGCTGCTGCCCCGCATCGGGGCACGCAAGACCATCAGCCGCATTCTGGTGCTGTGGGGCCTGACGTCGGCCGGCATGATGTTCGTGCGCGACGAAACCACGTTCTATGTGATGCGCTTCCTGCTCGGCGTGTTCGAGGCGGGTTTTGCGCCGGGCATGATCTTCTACCTGACGTACTGGTACGGCCAGCAGCGCATGGCGCGCGTGATGGCCGTGGTGATGCTGGCGGGCCCGCTCGGCGGCATCTTCGGCTCGCCGCTGTCCACGTGGCTGATGACTGGCCTGTCGGGCACGCATGGCCTGGCAGGCTGGCAGTGGATGTTCCTGGTGGAAGGCCTGCCGTGCGTGCTGCTGGGCGTGCTGGCGCTGCGTGTGCTGGCGGACCGGCCGGCCGATGCAACGTGGCTGACCGATACCGAAAAGCGCATGATTGCCGCCGAACTGCACACGCCCGGCGCGGGCCACCATTCGTTCGGCCAGGTGGCGCGCGATCCGCGCGTGTACCTGCTGGCCTTCGCCTACTTCACGATGATCTGCGGCATCTATGCGGTCAGCTTCTGGCTGCCGTCGATCATCAAGGCCGATGGCGTGACCGACACCATGCAGATCGGCCTGTATTCGATGATCCCGTATATCGCGGCCGCCATTGCGATGGTCGTGATCGGCCGGCGCTCGGACCGGCGCGGCGAGCGGCGCCTGCATAGCGCCGTGCCCGCCTTCATCGGGGCCGTGGCGCTGGCGGTGGCCACGCTGTCCAGCGGCAACCTGGCGGTGTCGCTGTTGTGCATGACGATCGCCACGGCGATGATGTGGACGGCCTACACGGTGTTCTGGGCCATACCGTCGCAATACCTGAAGGGCGATGCCGCCGCGGGCGGTATCGCGCTGATCAACACGATCGGCCTGGTCGGCGGCTTCCTGAGCCCGACCATCATCGGCTGGGTGCGCACGGCCACCGGCAGCATGCAGGCCGGCCTGCTGGTGATGGTGGCGCTGCTGGTGGCCGGCGCGGTGACGCTGGTGGCCAACCGCATGCCCGCGCCGCAAGGCAGTCCGGCCACGGTTTGACGACAACATGAACATGGAGAACCCTTTGGCACCCCGAATCCTGATCGCCGGTTTCCAGCACGAAACCAATACGTTTGCGCCATCCAAGGCCACCTACGCCAGTTTCGAACGCGGCGAGGGCTTCCCGGCCATGGCGCGCGGCGACGATGTGCTGGCGCTGCGCGATGTGAATATCCCCGTGGGCGGATTCATCCAGGCCGCGCAGCGCAACGGCTGGGCCCTGCGCCCGGTGATCTGGGCCGGCGCCAGCCCGTCGGCGCATGTGACCGAGGATGCGTTCGAGCGCATCGCCGGCGAAATCGTCGCGGCGGCACGCGCGGGTGGGTTCGATGCCATCTACCTGGACCTGCACGGCGCGATGGTGGCCGAGCATGCAGACGATGGCGAGGGCGAATTGCTGGCCCGCCTGCGCGAGGTGATCGGCCCGGCGGTGCCGCTGGTGGCGTCGCTGGACCTCCACGCCAATGTCACGCAGCGCATGCTCGACGCTGCCGATGCGCTGGTGGCGTATCGCACCTATCCGCACGTCGACATGGCCGAAACCGGCGTGCGCGCCGCCGAACTGCTGCAGCCGCTGCTGGCCGGCCCGCGCCGCTGGCGTGCCGCGGCCCGCCGCCTGCCGTTCCTGATTCCGATCAACGGCATGTGCACGATGCTGGAGCCCGCGCGCGGCCAGTACGCGGCGCTGGCCGAGCTGGAGGCGGGCGGGGTGGTGTCGCTGTCATTCGCGCCGGGCTTCCCGGCCGCCGACTTTCCCGAGTGCGGGCCGGTGATCTGGGGCTATGGCGACGATGACGCCGCCGCCGAAGCCGCCGTGCAGGCACTCTACGACCGGATGCTGGCCGAGGAGGCCGCGTGGGAGGTGCCGTTCCTGTCCCCCGATGACGCGGTGCGCCAAGCCATGCGGATGGCCGAAGGCGCCACGCGTCCGGTGGTCATCGCGGATACGCAGGACAACCCCGGTGCCGGCGGCGACTCGAACACGATGGGCATGCTGCGCGCGCTGCTGCGCAACGGCGCGCAGGGCGCGGCCATCGGCCTGATCTGGGACCCGGCCGTGGCGGCCGCCGCGCATCGCGCCGGGGTGGGCGCGGTGATCGACGTGGCGCTGGGCGGCGTGTCGGGCGTGCCCGGCGACGAGCCGCTGCAGGGGCGCTTCGAGGTGCTCAGGCTATCGGACGGCGTCTGCCGCTTTGGCGGCCCGATGATGCACGGCATGCTGGCCGATGTGGGGCCCGTGGCGCTGCTGGGTATCGGCGGCGTGCAGGTGGTGGTCAGCGGCGGCAAGGCGCAGATGCTGGATCGCAACCTGTATCGCGTGGGCGGGGTCGAGCCCGAGGCGATGAAGATCCTGGTGAACAAGAGCTCGGTGCATTTTCGCGCGGACTTCCAGGGCATCGCCCACGCCGTGCTGGTGGCCAAGGCGCCGGGGCCGATGACGGCCGACCCGGCCGACCTGCCGTGGACGCGCCTGGCGCCCGGCATCCGCCTGAAGCCGATGGGCGAGCCGTTCCGCGCCTGAAGCCCGTTCCGCGCCTGAAGCCGGAAGCCTGACGCCGGGCGATCACGCGCCGGCGCTCAGAGCTTCTGCAATGCGGCCAGCCGGAAGATCTTCGCCCACAGGTTGGCGGCGTCCCGGTCGGCTACCGGTATCACCCATTCGCCCTGCTTGCCGTGGCGCACGCCGACGACCACATACCAGCGGCCCTGGCGCGCCTCGGGCCGGGCGGCCTCGATGTCCGCGAAGATCAGCACCTGGCGCTGGCCGTTCATCTCCAGCACGCAGTTCTTGCGTTCGGCGTCGACCTTGAGCGCCCCCCATTCGCCGCGCAGGGCCAGGATGCGTTCGCCCTTGACGCGCCGGCCATGGATGGCCCGGTAGCGGCGCAGCGCCGCCACGCACAGCGCCGCCAGTATCGCCAGTATCAGAATGTCGGCGGCGGCGCCGGCCAGCATGCCGGAAGCGGCCGTCACGAGCTGGTAGAGCCGGACCAGGCCATAAACGAAGGCAACGAGGATCGCGATGCCTAGGAGGATGAAGGGCACGTCGTGATTCCTGAAGGGTGGCGGGTAGGGTGTATGCGGGCAGCGTCGGGGTATGCCCCGGCGCCAGTGTCGGACCGTGCGGGCCTATAATGGTTCGCCCCGCATCGCCGGACGGGGTTTGCCATCCGGTTCGGCCCATCGTCAATGCCATCGTATCCTCTCGTCCTTTGCCTGACCATTGCCGTGGTGTGCAGTGTGGGCATGGCCGTCGCGGCCTGGCCGCGCCGCGATGACCCCACCGTCCGTGCATTCCTGGTGCTGGCGGCGGGCGTCACGATCTGGAGCGGCGGCCGGTTGCTGGAAATCAGCGAGACGGCGCTGCCAGGCCGGATCTTCTGGGCCAAGTTCCAGTATGCGGGCATCGTGGCGGTGCCGATCGGCTGGCTGGTGGCGATGGTTCACCTGAGCCGGCCACGCTTTGTCGTGCCGTGGTCGATGCTCTGGGTGCCGGTGTTCTTCGCGGTGCTGACGCTGGCGCTGGTATTCACCAACGAACGCCACCACCTGATCTGGACGTCGATCGAACTGATGCCGCCGGGCGTGTCGCCGGGCGCGGTGTTTCGCCACGGCATCGGCTACACCGCGGTGGCCGCCTGGACCTACGCGATGCTGGGCCTCAGCATGTATTTCCTGGCCACCGCCGAGGTGCCGAACGCGGCGCTGTCGGTGCGCGGCCGCAACGTGCTGATGGCGGGGCTGCTCCTGCCGCTGGTGACGCACATCGCCTACCTGTACCGCTGGACCGGCCCGCTGGGCGGCGACCTGACGCCGGCCACCTTTTCGCTGATGACCCTGCTGGTGTGGGTCTGCGCGCTGCGCAAGCACCTGGACGATACCGGCCACTACGCGCGGCTGCGCGTGTTCGACACGATCCGCGAGGGCTGCGCGATCCTGGGCGCGGACGGACGCATCGTCGAGTTCAATCCCGCCGCTGCCCGGCTGGTGCCCGACCTGCGCCGTGGCCAGATGCCGCCGCCGGCGTGGCACCACGCGCTGAGCGACCCCGACGAGCTGGCGCCCTTCATTCCCGATGGCCTGGGCTACGAACTGACGGTGGAGCCCGTGTGCCGGATGGACGGCAAGCAGATCGGCCTGCTGGTGTTCATGCGCGACATCAGCCGCTACCAGTCGCGCGAACAGGCGCTGGCCACGCAGCTTGGCGAAACGGCGGAGCAGCTGTCGCGCGTGCAGGCCGACCTCGATATCGACGCGCTGACCGGCATTCCAAACCGGCGTTACTTCCAGCGCGAATCGCTGGCCGCCGTGGCGCGCGCGCATGAGCGCGACAAGGAAATCGGCCTGCTGATCCTGGACGTCGACCTGTTCAAGCAATTCAACGACCTGTACGGGCACCCCTGCGGCGACGACTGCCTGCGCCAGGTGGCCGAAGCCCTGACCGGCGTGCTGCGGGGCCCGCAGTTCTGCGCCCGGCTGGGCGGCGAGGAATTCGCGGTGGTGCTGCCGGATTCGTCGGCGGACGAAACGCGCGCCATCGCCCGCAGCATGGTGGCGGTGGTGCGGGACCTGGCCATTCCGCACAACGGCACGCCCGTGCAGCCATACGTGACGATCAGCGTGGGCGCGGTATGCGCGGTGCCCGAAGCCCCGCGCCTGGAGCCGCTGCTGCACCGTGCCGACAGCGCGATGTACCGCGCCAAGCGGGCGGGGCGCAACCGCTACGTGGTCGACGGCAGCCTGTACCTTGGGGTGCAGAACAGCTGATTTTGACGATCGCGTGAAAAAGGGCTTGCAAATCGCCAGAGCTTATGTAGAATTCGCGTCTCGCTTCAACGCAGCAATGCAGCGAAACGAAGCCCAGATGGCGGAATTGGTAGACGCACTAGGTTCAGGTCCTAGCGGTGGCAACACTGTGGAGGTTCGAGTCCTCTTCTGGGCACCAATTCGAAAGCCCTGCTCAACGAGCAGGGCTTTTTCATTTCCGGCCCAGAAAGGGCAGTCCCTGCGGACTGCCCGCGGGGACTCGAAAAGCTTGCGCTTGCCAGCGCAAGCCGGGGTCGCGCCTGGGTGACCGAGTCCTCTTCTGGGCACCAATTCGAAAGCCCTGCTCAACGAGCAGGGCTTTTTCATTTTGGCGAAGCGTTTGGGCTTTCGCCGGGCTGGCCCTCTCCCCCGACCCCTCTCCCGCATCGCGGGAGAGGGGAGAACACCCAAGGCATGTCGACGGCGGCGGTTTGCTCCCCTCTCCCGCACGGCGGGAGAGGGGCGGGGGAGAGGGCGGGCGTATCAAGCTGCCACGCCGCCCACACCTTGGCCCACCGCAACGCGCGCGTGCTGCGTCGCGGCCTGCCGGACCACGTCCCCCACCATCTCGGCCGTCACTGCCGATAGCGTCCAGCCCAGATGTCCGTGCCCGGTGTTGTAGAACACGTTGGCGGCGTGGCCACGGCCTACGCGCGGCATCATGTTTGGCATCATCGGACGCAGGCCGGCCCAGGGCACGACGCTGCGCGTGCTGACGCCGGGGAAGCAGGCATGCACCCAGTCGACCAGCGGACGGATGCGGTCGGCGCGAATGTCGCGGTTGATGCCGTTGAACTCGGCCGTGCCGGCCACGCGGAAGCGGTCTGTGCCCAGGCGGCTGGTCACGAGCTTGGTTTCGTCGTCGAGCAGGCTGACCGTCGGCGCGCTGGCCTGGCTTTGCGCGTCGTTCAGGTTCACCGTGATCGAATAGCCCTTCACCGGATAGATGTTGACGCGGTCGCCCAGCTGCCGGGCAAAGGCGCGGCTGGCCACGCCCGCGCACACCACCACGCCATCGAATTCGCGCGATGTGGGCAGGTTGTCTTCCGCCGACACCACGGTCGCGCGCCGGCCCGTGGTGGCCACCGACCGCACATCCTGGTTGTACAGCGTATGCACGCCCAGGCGCCGGATCGCCGCGGCCAGGCCGCTGGTGAACTTGTGGATGTCCCCCGTGGCGTCGCTCTCGGTGTAGTAGCCGCCGTAGTAGTCGCCGGCCAGCGTGGGCTCGATGTCGCGCATCTCGGCCGGCGTGACCGCGTGGCGCTCCAGCCCGCCTTCGGCCAGCAGCTTCGACACCCGGCCGGCATGCTCGAAGCCCGCCTTGTTGCGATAGATATGCAGAATGCCGCGCCGCTTCAGGTCGAAGTCGATGCCTTCGGCGTCGGCCCAGGCAAACAGGTGCTGGCGCGCGGCGATGGCCAGGCGCGCGGTCTCGACCGTGTTGGCGCGGTAATGCGGGATCGACGCCATGAACTCGGCGAACCAGCTCAGCTTGTGCCAGGTGGGGCGCGGATTCACCAGCAGCGGCGCATCGGCGCGCAGCATCCATTTGATGCCCTTGGCCAGTGTGGACCAGTGCGTCCAGACCTCGGCGTTCGAGGCCGACAACTGGCCGCCGTTGGCGAACGACGTTTCCATGGCCGCATAGCGATGCCGCTCGAACAGCGTGACGGAGAACCCGCGCCTGGCCAGCGCGTACGCGGTCGTGACGCCGGTAATACCGCCGCCGATCACTGCAATGGATTTCATGTGGAAGGTCTTTCAGGACGTCATGGGGTGGCAGTCCGCGGCGCACCATGCGCTTCTCGCGGACGCCCCCTCTGTCCTTGACCTGAGAGATTCGCGAGCCGGGGCTCGCTTGCTCCTTCGGTACCGCCGGCCGACGTACAAGCCGGGGTTCTTCAGAGTTCCATGGCGATACCGGTCCTTTTGCCTGAGAGTTTCCGGGGCGGTTGCTCCTTCGGCGCCGTACTGCCTGGCGGCAGCAACGGGCTCTCCCGATATCGCGGGGTACAACGGTGGCCACTATGCCATAGAAATTAAAGATTCGGCTATCAGGTTTGTTGCCGTCAGGCCGAAGGCACCAGGAAGCGTTGCGCCAGCCGCACCCAGGCTGCGGCGCCCAGCGGCAGCACCTGGTCGTTGAAGTCGTAGCCGGGGTTGTGGACCATGCAGCCGCCGAATTCGCCTTCGCCGTTGCCCAGGATCAGATAGCAGCCGGGCACCGCATCGAGCATCCAGGCGAAGTCCTCGCTGCCATTGAGGCCCTTGGGCGCCTGCGTGACCACGTGCTCGGCGCCCACCAGCTCCTGGCAGACCTCGGCGGCCAGCGCGGTGGGGCCGGCCGCGTTGACCATCGGCGGCGTCAGCTGGCGATAGTCGATCTGGGCCGTCACGCCGTGGGCCTGTGCGGTCAGGCTGACAATCTCGTGGATGCGGGCTTCCACCAGCGCGCGCGTTTCGGGCCGCGCCGCGCGCACATTGAGGCCGAGCTTGACCTCCTCCGGAATCACGTTGTGCGTGGCACCGGCGTGGATGAAGCCGACCGATACCACGGCGGTGTCGTCGGGCGCCACGTTGCGCGCCACCACCGTTTGCAGCGCGGTGATGATGGCGGCCGACGCGGCAATGGGGTCCTTCGAACGATGGGGCATCGCACCATGGCCGCCGACGCCGCGGATCGTGACATCGGCCACGTCCGACGACAGGCTGACCGGCCCCTCCAGCACCCGGAACGACCCGGCCGGCACGCCGGGCATGTTGTGCAGCGCGAAGACCGCATCGCACGGAAAGCGCTCGAACAGGCCGTCTTCCATCATCGCGCGCGCGCCGCACAGGTTCTCTTCGTCGGGCTGGAAGATCAGGTTCAGCGTGCCGTCGAAGCTGCGCGACCTGGCCAGCGCGTGGGCGGCGGCCAGCAGGATGGCGGTATGGCCATCGTGCCCGCAGGCGTGCATGCGGCCGGGCGTCTTGCTGGCGTAGGGCAGGCCGGTGGCCTCGACGATCGGCAGGGCGTCCATGTCGGCCCGGATGCCCAGCCGTCGTGTGCCGTTGCCGACCTTCAACTGGCCCACCACGCCGCTCTTGCCAATGCCGGTGTGCACGTCGTAGCCCCAGCTTTCCAGCAGCGTGGCCACCAGCCGGCTGGTGGCGCCAACTTCGAAGCCCAGTTCGGGCTGCGCATGGATCTGGCGGCGGATATTGACGAAGGTCTCGGTGTCGATGGCAGGCAACAGGTGCGGCAGCAGCTGAAACGGGGTCAGGGTCGGTTCTCGGGTCATGGTGGTCTCGGAAAGTCAGGCTCGCGGCGTCGCGACGGATATCGACAGGGATCAGTGTTCGCGTGTCTCGGCGATGCGCAGCACGGCCACCAGGGCCAGCACGCCGCACGCCATCATGTAGAAGGCGGGGGCCATCGGGTTGCCGGTCTTCGCGAGCAACCATGTGACGACGAACTGCGACGACCCGCCGAACACCGTCACGCCCACGCTGTAGATCACGGCCAGGCCCGTGGCGCGCACGCCGGCGGGCAGCATTTCCAGCAGCATCAGGAACAGCGGCGTGGTGCCCAGGTTGATGCTGGCGGTCAGCAGCGCGGACAGGCCCAGCACCAGCGGGACGCTCGGGTAGTGGTTCATCAGCCAGAACGCGGGATAGACGGCCATCAGGCTGAACAGCAGCGACCCGGCCACCAGCGGCTTGCGGCGGTCAAGGCGGTCCGCCAGCGTGCCGGCAATCAGCGACACCACCAGCAGCGTGACGCCCGTGACACAGCCCGACAGGAACGACAGCGACGCCGGCATATGCAGCACGCGGATCATGTACGTCGGCATGAAGAACACCACCAGGTACATCGTGGCCGTACCGGCGGTGCCCGCCAGGATGCCCAGCACCACCTTGCCGGCGTGACGGCGGAACAGTTCGCCGACCGGGCTCGGGGCATGGGCGTCGGCCTCGTGCGTCTCGTCGAGATTGGCGCGGATATAGAGACCTACCGGCGCGATCAGCAGCCCGAGCAGGAACGGCACGCGCCAGCCCCAGCTTTCCAGCGCGGCGGTGGGCAGCAAGGCATAGAGCGTGGCGCCCGTGGCGGCGCCCGCCAGCGCGGAAATGCCCTGGCTGCCGATCTGCCAGCTCACGCGCCAGCCGCGGCCCTTTACGTCGCCGCCTTCCATCAGCATCGCGGTGGAGGCGCCAATCTCGCCGCCCAGCGAAAAGCCCTGCAGCAGCCGCCCCGCCAGGATGGTCAGCGACCCGAACACGCCAGCCGTGGCGTAGGTGGGGGCCAGCGCGATGCACAGCGTGCCCAGCACCATCAGGCCGATGGTCAGCGTCATGGCGGCCTTGCGGCCATGGCGGTCGGCATAGTTGCCGATCAGCACGCCGCCCAGCGGCCGCATGACAAAGCCGATGCCGAACGTGGCCACGGCCAGCAGCAGCGACCCGTACGGGCTATCCGACGGAAAGAACAGCTTGCCGATCAGCAGCGAGAAGAAGCTGTAGACCGTGAAGTCGAACATCTCCAGCGCATTGCCGATGGAGCATGCGGCGATCAGGCGGAACTGGCTTTGCTTAGCCCTGGCCGGGGTGGCGGAAGTGGCGGGGGCGGCGACGCTGGCAGCGGAGAGCGGCGTGCCGGCGGGCAAGGTGGCGTCGTTCATGTGGGGGCTCCACGAACTGGGTTGCGGAAATCGTGGCGCCCTGGCGGGCATCCATCGCTGAAGTTGTACGTCCTTGGCGATGCAGTATTCCGGCAAACACGCCGCCCCGAAAATCATTTATTGTCATCGTGATAACGAAATGGCATCACCGGCACCATCACTGGCCACGTACCATCAGGACTAGTACCTACGCGGCGCATTCCGGTGTGCCATGCACGGCAATTGCGCAGGCGCGCACCATCGCAAGGCATCGGCGGCAAGCCGGTGGGGAGAAACCCTGATGAAGCTGCAACAACTGCGCGTGCTGCTGGCGGTGGCCCAGCACGGCAGCATCCACGAGGCCGCGCGTAGCCTGCATACGTCGCAGCCGGCGCTGTCGAAGGCCATTGCGGAGCTGGAGCGCGAACTGGGCGTGACGCTGATGTCGCGCTCGGTGCGGGGGGTGAGCCTGACGGCCTATGGGCTGGCGCTGGTACGGCGCGCCACGGTGGTGGAGCAGGAACTGCGGCACGCGCTGGAAGATATCGAGTCGATTCGCGGGCACGCCGAGGCGCAGCTGCATATCGGCTTTACCGCCGTGGCGTCGAGCGGCGCGCTGCCCGATGCGATGGCGGCGTACCGGCAGAGCTATCCGAATGTGACGCTGCGCGCGCTGGAGTTGCGACCGCAGCAGATCCTGGAAGGGTTGCGCGAGGGGCGGCTCGATCTTGGCCTGATCTCGACCAACAGCGGCCCCGGTGGCGGCGGCATGCAGTGGGAGCCGCTGTTTTCGGTCGGCATGGGCCTGGCCGTGCGGCCCGGGCATCCGCTGCGCCGTGCGCGACGCCTGCGTGCGCTGCTCGATGCGGACTGGCTGACGCTCGATCCGCTGGACGATCCCGGCAGCCCCCTGGCAAGCCTGATGCGCCTGCACCGCCTGGACATGCCCCGGCGCATCGTGCAGAGCGCGTCGAACCTGCTGGGGCTGCAGCTGGCAACGCGGACCGACCTGATCAGCGTATGGTCGAACTACGTGTTCGATGGCACGGGGCCGCTGAAGCTGGACCCCGCGGCCCTGGTGCGCTTGCCGATCGCCGACGAGCTGCCCGACTTCCAGCTTTTTCTGGTCTATCGCTCCGAGGACCTGATGACGCACGCCTGCGCGCAATTCACGCGCGAGGTGCGGCATGCGGCCAAGCCGCGCCGCGCACGCTGAGTCAGGCCGGCTCGCGCGGACGTGGCGGCCGGCGGCTACTTCTTCAGCAGTTTCAGCAGTTCGTGGGCCCCGGCCTCGGACGACGCGGGGTTCTGGCCCGTGACCAGTTGACCATCGACCACGGCGTAGCTGCCCCAGTCATCGGTGCGCGAGAACTGCCCGCCGTTTGCCTTCAGTACGTCTTCCACCAGATACGGCACCACACTGGTCAGCTGCACGGCCTCTTCTTCGGTATTGGTGAAGCCGGTGACCTTGCGGCCCTTGACCAGCGGCTCGCCGTCGGCCCGCTTCACGTGGCGCAGCACCCCCGGTGCGTGGCACACCAGGGCCATGGGTTTGCCGGCGCGGTCGAAGGCTTCGATCAGCGCGATCGACCGCTTGTCTTCGGTCAGGTCCCACAGCGGGCCGTGGCCGCCGGGATAGAAGACCGCGTCGAAGTCGTCGGCCTTGACCTGGTCCAGCGTCAGCGTGGCTGCAAGTTGCTGCTGGGCGGCCGGGTCGCCCTGGAACCGGCGCGTGGCGTCGGTCTTGAAGTCGGGTTCGTCGCTCTTGGGATCGATCGGCGGCTGGCCGCCCTTGGGTGTCGCCAGCGTGACGTCGACGCCGGCATCCTTGAACACGTAGTACGGCGCCGCGAATTCCTCGAGCCAGAAGCCGGTCTTCTTGCCCGTGTTGCCAAGCTGGTCATGCGAGGTGAGCACCATCAGGATCTTCATTGTCGTTCTCCGGGTTGGTTGGCGCCGCGGCCACGCACGCGCAGCGGCGTTGGCAACCATCGTAGGCAGCGCGTGGCAATTCCGAAAGCCCGACGTTTCCGGTTTTCAGGGCGAGGGGTCGGCGTCGCGCGGCTTGCGTCCGGTAAGCATCGCGGCGATCAGGTTCTCGCGGCCCTTGAGGCTCATCGCGATGGCCGCCGCCACATGCAGCGCAATCAGGCCGAGCAGCGTATTCGACAGCCAGCGATGAATGTCGATGGGCCAGTCCTCGCCCCAGAACGGGTCGAGCCGCGACATCCAGCCGGTGACGGCCAGCGCCAGGATCAGCGCCCACATGGCCAGCATCGTCACGGCGCCCAGCGGGGTATGGCTGACGAAGCGCGGCGCGCGGCCGCGCATCAGTGCACGGCCATAGGCGAGTACGCCGGCGGGACGCGGCAACCAGGCCCGGAAGCGCGCATGCTCGGTGCCGACGAAGCCCCAAACGATGCGGAACAGCACCAGCCCGGCGGCCACGTAGCCCAGGATGCGGTGCAACGGGTCGCCGGAGTCGTCGATCAGGTCATAGCAGACGATGGCCGCCACGCTCCAGTGCGTGAAGCGGACGGCCACGTCCCAGACGCGAATCGTGTCGCGCGGATAAACGCGATCCGCCGGGGTTGCCATGCTTACTTCCCGATTTCCGATTTGACGACGTCCAGCGTCTTGGTATCGAAGTAGATTTCGGCCTTCTTGCCGTCCTTCGTGGTGCCGTAGATCTCGTAGCAGTTGCCGTCGACCTTGAATTTCTTGATGTTGTAGCCCTGGGCCTCGATCCTGGCTTTCGCGTCGGCCTCGGGCATCCATTCGGACTTCGGATGCTTCTCGCATTTGGCGCCTGCGAACGCGGCAGTGGAAAACAGGCCGACAAAGGCTGCGGCGACGATCTTGTGCATGGCTCAACTCCTCGGACAAATAAGCCCATCTGGGCGGGTGCAGGCATCGTAGAGCCTAATGAGATCGATTCTCAATATAGGTTTTCCCGATGCCGCGTGGCTGCCATCGCACAGTCGCCAGTAACGTCACGTCGGTGTCACGTTCTCGTAATATCCCTACATTGAACGTGGACTTCATCATTGTTCGTCTTGTGGGACAATCGCGGCCCATCGGGTAAGGGTTTTCCCGGTGCCGAGCTTCGAAAGGTTTCGCATGAAAACGATTGACTGGAAGGACTGGGAAATCTTCTGCCGCGTGGTGGAAGGGGGCGGCTTCACGCAAGGGGCCGAACTGGCCGAAGTTCCGAAGTCATCGGCGAGCGCCGCCGTGGCGCGGCTGGAAGGCCAGCTTGGCGTGCGACTGTTCGAGCGCACCACGCGCCGTGTACGTGTCACCCAGCGCGGCCAGCAGCTCTATGACCGCGTGGCGCCATTGTTCGGCGCACTGCGCGAGATCAGCGCCGAGGCGGCCTCGGTCAGCGCCGAAGTGAGCGGCTCGATCCGGATCGCCACGCCCTACGAGGTGGGTTCGCAGCATCTGTCGCCGACAGTGAACCGGTTGCTCAAGCAGCACCCGTCGCTGCGCGTGCAACTGGACATGAACTGGGACCAGCCCGACCTGATCCGCCACGGCTACGACCTGGCCTTCGTGATGACCGATACGAGCCTGCATGACAGCTCGTTCGCCAGCAAGCGCGTCGTGCTGATCGAGCGCGCGTTCTATGCGGCGCCCTCGCTGATTCGTGAGCGCGGCCTGCCGCGCGCGCCGCAAGACCTGCAGGGCTGGCCGACCGTGGGCAACCTGGACGATTCGAACTGGGAATTCCTGCGCGATGGCGTGGAGACGTTCTCGCTCGATGTGGCGCCGCGCATCTGCACGCACAACGCCGAGGTGCGGCTGAAGGCGGCGGTCGATGGCCTGGGCGTCACGCGCCTGTCGCCGCGCTTTGTCCACGAGCAACTGGTGCAGGGCCAGCTGGTGCGCGTGCTGCCCGGCTATTCGTCGTCGCCGCTCAAGGTGTATGTGCTGATGCCGGCGCGCAAGCTGATGCCGGCCAGCGTGCGCGCCTTCCTGAACGCGCTGGAAGAAACGCTGGGGGTGCCGGAGAACGCGCGCCGTCCCACTTCGCGCCTGGGCGCCACCTTGCTGCCGGACACCGCCGAGGCGCCGGACGCGGACGACGCCGCGCCCACGATCCTGACGCTGGAGTGACCGGCCGGCGCCCGATTCAGTAAGGCTGGTCGCCGCTGCGCAGGTCGAAGCCGAGCGTGTCGGCAATCTCGAGCATTTCGTCGTCGTCCTCGCTGCGCGTGATCCAGCCCGCGTAGGCGTCGCCGCCGGTATCCCAGTTCCACAGCGTGTAGCCGGCCACGCGCAGCTGGTCGGTGGCCAGCTCCATCAGCTCGGGCACGCTGGTGCCCTCCAGGAAATCCTCGTCCTCGGGGTCGTCGGTGCCCCAGTTGATCTCCAGGTCGATGCGCTCGCAAAGCTGGTTGAGACAGCCGATGAAGGATTCGACATCCTTCCAGTCGACATGGAAACCCGCCTCCCAGTCGATGATCTCCTTGATCTGGAAGAGCAGCATCTCGGCGTCGGCCTCGTCTTCCTCTGCGTCGTCCAGGGCTTCCTCGAACAGCGCCAGATGCCGCGTGGTCTGCTGGGTGTCTCCCAGATTGATCAGCGCAAACAGGCGGCTTACCGCGTCCTGCGCGTCGTCGTCCAGTTCTATTGCCATCTGTGGCTCCTTTGTGGTCCGGCTGCGCCTGTCATGCGGCCACTTTCCCGATCTCGCGATGCCCCCGCGGCGTCACGCGCAATGCCCGTGACGCCTGGGTAGGCTCGATCCAGCCTTTCTCCAGCATGGTTTCCAGCAAGGCGGCACCGAGCGCGCCGCCCAGATGGGGCTTGCGCTCGCTCCAGTCGGGACAGGTGCAGGCGAACTGGCGGCGCTTGCGCCGCGTGGCAACGAGATCAATACCCAACTGCGCCATGGCCTGCGAGCCGTCGCCGGTCAGGTCGATCCGCGTGCCATCCACGGCCAGCCATCCCGCCTGCGACATTCGTTCGAACAGACCCACCGCAAGTTCCCCGGCCAGGTGGTCATAACAGGTCCGGGCCTGCCTGAGCGCCGGCGGCGTCCCGCGCGAAACGGGCACGGTCCGCATGCGCGGCGGCTGGCTGACCAGCGACGCCGTGGCCAGCGCCTCGATGGCCACACCGATTTCCGGCGCGGCAAGACGGTAGTAGCGGTTGCGCCCGCGCGATTCCACGGCCAGCAGGCCGCCTTCGGACAGCCGTGCCAGATGGCCGCTGGTGGACGACGCCGACAGCCCGGCGATCAGCGCCAGCTCGCCCGCGGGCCGGGCACTGCCATCCATCAGCGCCCACAGCATCGCCGCGCGCCCGGGATCGGCAAGCAGGCCGGCCAGCTGGCTGATGCCTGGAGCGTATTCCATAGTTCATGCATGGGTGAAGGGACTGATGCAAGTATAGGCAATTCGTGGCGCAACCGTGCGCCGTGGCCGCCGGTCAGAACAGGCGGTCCAGCCAGCCGTGCGGGTCCGCCGCGCGGCCTTGCTGCAGGTCGACCAGTGCGCCCTTCAGGCGCGTCGTGATCTCGCCCGCCCCGCCGTCGCCAATGGTGAAGTTGTACGCGCGCCCCTTCACCTTGCCAATGGGCGTCACCACCGCCGCGGTGCCGCACGCAAACGCTTCGCGCAGGCGCCCGCTCTGTGCATCGGCATGCCACTGGTCGATCGCGTACGGCTCTTCGCGCACGGTCAGGCCAAGGTCGCGTGCCAGGGTGATGAGCGAATCGCGCGTGATGCCGGGCAGGATCGTGCCGGTCAACGGTGGCGTCTGCAGGGTGCCGTCGTCGAAGACGAAAAAGACGTTCATGCCGCCCAGTTCCTCGATCCAGCGCCGCTCCACGGCGTCGAGGAATACCACCTGGTCGCAGCCCTCGCGGGTGGCTTCCGCCTGGGCGAGAAGGCTCGCGGCATAGTTGCCGCCACACTTGGCCTCGCCGGTGCCACCGGGCGCGGCGCGCGTGTAGGTGTCCGACACCCACAAGGTGACCGCCGCCGAGGCGCCGCCCTTGAAGTACGCGCCCACCGGGCAGGCGACCACGCAATACAGGTATTCGGCGGCAGGCTTGACGCCCAGCACCACTTCGGTGGCGATCATGAACGGGCGCAGGTACAGCGCCGAGCCTTGCCCGGAGGGAATCCACGCACGGTCCAGGCGGACCAGTTCCCGCACCGATTCCAGGAACAACTCTTCGGGCAGCGCAGGCATGGCCAGGCGGCGGGCCGAGTTCTGGAACCGGCGTGCATTCGCATCGGGACGGAACAGCGCGCCGCCGCCGTCCGGCAGCCGGTACGCCTTCAGCCCTTCAAAGATCTCCTGCGCGTAATGGAACACCAGGGTGGACGGATCGAACTGGATGGGGCCGTGCGGTCCGATCTTCGCGTCGTGCCAGCCCTTGCCCTCGGTGTAGCGGATGGTGGCCATGTGGTCGGTGAAGACGCGGCCAAACGCCGGGCTCTCCAGCAGGCGCTCGCGCTCGGCCGCCGGCAGGGGGCTCGCGCTCGGCGCAATCGACAGGTTGGATCCGACAGCGGTATTCATACAGTCTCCTAGGGGTGCAGGGGGGGCGCCACGCGCCCAGACCCCGAATTTTGCGCCATGCGCGGTGTTTTGTGGTGAGAAACGACCATGTTACTGGCCCTTGTCCATGGGCGCGACGTAGGCAATCCGCTCTTCCTCGTAAAGCCGATAAATCATTTCGAGCATTTCCTTGATGTCCCGGGATTCGTCCATGGCGCGCATGCTCATGATGATGGGCGACGTTAGCGTCGTGTCATCCAGCGCCATATAGCTCACGTCATCGCGCTTCAGCCCATAGACGCTGCTCGGCACGACCGAGATGCCTTCTCCGGCGGCCACGAGTCCCAAGGCGATCTGCAACTCGCGCACCTCGTAGATACGGCGCGGCGTGAGGGCGCGTTCCTGAAACGCCGATAGCACCTGGTCGGCATAGCTGGGTCGGGGCGCTTTGGGGAAGACGATCAGCGTTTCGTAGATCAGGTCCCGCAGCGAAAGCACCGGTTTCGATACCGATAGCGAATGGCCGACTGGCAGCGCGACAATCATCTTCTCTTCGCGAAGCACGACGCGGCGGATGTTGGGATCTTCATGCCGGATCCGGCCGAATCCGACATCGATGCGGCCGTCCTTCAGCGCGCGAAGCTGATCCATGGTGGACATCTCGTGCAGGCTCAGTTCGACCGACTTGTTCTCGTCCCGGAACCGCCGGATGATCTTCGGCAGCATGCCGTAGAGCGTGGAGCCCACAAAGCCGACCGAAAGGCTGCGCTCGATGTTTCCCACGCGCCGTGTCATCGATTCCAGCTCGTTCGTCTGGGCAATCAGATGCACCGCGTGGGAGTAGAAGAACTTGCCCGTCTCGGTGAGCTTGAGCGGCCGGGAGTTCCGCTCGAACAACTGCACGCCCAGGGCTTCTTCGAGCTGCTGGATCTGGCGGCTGAGCGGCGGCTGCGCAATATGGAGCCGGCGTGCCGCGCGCGTGAAGTTCCGTTCTTCGGCCACCGCTACGAAATAGCGAAGATGCCGTAGCTCCATACAATACCTCCAGGATATAGCCCGATACTAAAACGGTGTTGGACTCCCCCGTTTCGCGCCTCTATTCTGCTTTTACGCTCGGTTTCGCCGCCAGATTATACCTTTCGAGTAGCTTTGGATCGGCTTGAAACGAGGGTTAACCCCACCAGAAAAGACAAAAGTCAGGAGCAGACATGAGTCCCAAAGTATTCGACACCAAGGAAGTGCAGGACCTGCTGAAGGCCGCTGCCAATCTGGGAAGCGACGCGGGCAATGCGCGCGCCAGGCAGATCACGCACCGTCTGCTGAGCGACCTTTTCAAGGCCATCGACGACCTCGACATGACGCCCGACGAGATCTGGGCCGGCGTGAACTACTTCAACAAGCTTGGCAAGGACGGCGAGGCGGCGCTCCTGGCTGCCGGGCTTGGTCTCGAAAAGTATCTCGACATCCGCATGGATGCAGCGGACCGCGCGGCCGACATCCATGGCGGCACGCCGCGCACCATCGAAGGCCCGCTGTATGTCGCCGGTGCCCCGGTGCGCGACGGCGTCTCGCGGATCGACATCAATGCCGATGAAGCGGCGGGGCCGCTCGTCATCCGGGGCACGGTATCCGGCCCGGACGGCAAGCCCGTGGCCAATGCCGTGGTCGAATGCTGGCACGCCAACTCCAAGGGCTTCTATTCGCACTTCGATCCGACCGGCGCCCAGGACGACTTCAACCTTCGCGGCGCAGTGAGAACGGGCGTTGACGGCAAGTACGAATTCCGCACGCTGATGCCTGTCGGCTACGGCTGTCCGCCGCAAGGCGCGACGCAGCAACTGCTTGATGCGCTGGGCCGCCACGGCAACCGCCCGGCACACGTGCACTTCTTCGTGACCAGCGACAAGTCGCGCAAGCTGACGACGCAGATCAACATCGAAGGCGATCCGCTGATCTGGGACGATTTTGCGTATGCAACACGTGAAGAGCTAGTGCCGCACGGCGTCGAAAAGACCGGCGGCGTTGCGCTGGGCCTCAAGGCCGACGCGTACAAGGAAATCGCGTTCGACATTGCGCTGACGCCGCTGGTGCAAGGCAAGGACAACCAGCTCGTCAACCGCCTGCGTGCCGCCGCCACGGCGTAACCCCGCGCTGCGGCCTGGCTGAACCAGGCCGCTCCCCCTTCCGCACGAATCCTCTGCACCAATGCCACGGCTTCGCCACGAAGCCGGCATAGGGAGACAACGCATGTCCGCAACCCTCGACAAGACCCGACAACTGGACGATCTGCTGAGCAACGCCGTCCAGGATGACAAGGAAAACGGCGTGTTCCGCTGCCGCCGCGACATCTTCACCAACGCTGATCTGTACGTACTCGAGATGAAGCACATCTTCGAGGGCAACTGGGTGTACCTGGCCCACGAAAGCCAGATCCCCAATATCAACGACTACTACACCACCTGGATCGGCCGCCAGCCCATCGTCATCACGCGCGACAAGGCTGGGGAACTGCACGCGGTCATCAATGCCTGCGCGCACAAGGGCGCCATGCTCTGCCGGCGCAAGCACGGCAACAAGGGCAGCTTCACGTGTCCGTTTCACGGGTGGACATTTTCCAACGCGGGCAAGCTGCTGAAAGTGAAGGACGAGAAAACCACCGAGTATCCGGTGCAGTTCAACAAGGACGGCTCGCACGACCTGCGGAAGGTTGCGCGCTTCCAGAACTATCGTGGCTTCCTGTTCGGCAGCCTCAGCGCCGACGTGATGCCGCTGGAGGATTACCTTGGCGAGACCAGGGTCATCATCGACCAGATCGTCTCGCAGGCACCAGAAGGGCTGGAAGTGCTGCGCGGCAATTCCTCCTACATCTACGACGGCAACTGGAAGATGCAGATGGAGAACGGTTGCGACGGCTATCACGTCAGCACCGTGCACTGGAACTACGCCGCAACGATGGGCCGGCGCAGGGTCGAGGGCACCAAGGCCGTGGATGCGAACGGCTGGAGCAAATCGGTCGCGGGCGTGTATGGCTTCGAACATGGCCACATCCTGCTGTGGACCAACACGATGAACCCGGAAGTCCGGCCGGTCCATCAGCATCGCGAAGAGATTGCGGCGCGCGTTGGCGAGGACAAGGCGCACTACATCGTCAACCAGACGCGGAACCTGTGCCTGTATCCGAACGTGTTCCTGATGGATCAGTTCAGCACCCAGATTCGCGTCGTCCGTCCGCTTGGCGTCGACAAGACCGAAGTCAGCATTTTCTGCTTCGCGCCGAAGGGCGAGAGCGCCGAAAGCCGCGCCATCCGCATTCGCCAGTACGAGGACTTCTTCAACGTGTCGGGCATGGGCACCAGCGATGACCTCGAAGAGTTCCGCGCCTGCCAGGCCGGTTACGCTGGCACGACGTCGATGTGGAACGACATGTCGCGTGGTGCGCCGTTGTGGGTCAACGGACCGGACGCGAACGCGAAGGGCATGGGGCTGAATCCGCTCATCTCGGGCGAGCGAAGCGAGGACGAAGGTCTCTTCGTGGTGCAGCATGAATACTGGATGCGGGTGATGCGCGAAGCCCTGCGCAAGGAACAGGCAGAGGCAGCGGTATGACCATCGACCATCAAACCATCTGCAATGCCCTGTACCAGGAGGCGCGCTTTCTGGATGACCGTCAGTGGGATGAATGGCTGGCGTGCTACGCGGACGACGTCACGTACTGGATGCCCGCCTGGGATGACGATGACAAGCTCACCGAAGACCCCCAGCGCGAGATTTCCCTCATGTACTACGCGGACCGTGGCGGCCTGGAAGACCGGGTGTTCCGTATCCGGACCGAGCGCAGCAGCGCATCGATGCCGGAGCCGCGCACCAGCCACAACGTCACCAACGTCGAAGTGCTGGCCGAACGCGATGGCGAAATCGACGTTCGCTACAACTTCCACACGCTGAGCCACCGCTACAAGGTGACGAACCAGTATTTCGGCACGGTCTACCTCACCTTCCGCAAGGTGGGCGATCGCCTGCTGATTTCCAGCAAGAAGATCGCGCTCAAGAATGACTATATCCGCCAGGTGCTCGACGTCTACCACGTCTGAGCGCGTGGATCGGATCGAGACAGGACGCAGGAGGCAACATGTCCAGCTACAACATTGCACTGAATTTTGAAGACGGTGTCACCCGCTTCGTCGAATGCAAGGCCGGCGAAAAGGTCCTCGATGCCGCATTTCGCGCCAGGATCAATCTGCCGATGGATTGCTCCGACGGCGTGTGTGGCACCTGCAAGTGCCGCGCAGAAAGCGGCAGCTACGACCTGGGCGACGAATACATCGAAGATGCGCTGAGCGACGACGAGAAGGCGGGCGGGCTGGTCCTGACATGCCAGATGGTGCCGCAGAGCGACTGCGTCATCGCCGTCCCGGCATCGTCGGCGATGTGCAAGACCGGGCAAAGCAAATTCGCCGCGACGGTCACGAAGCTCGAACAGCACAACGACGCAGCCGTGGTGCTGGAACTGGACGTGGACAGCATTCCCCCGGTCTTCCTGGCTGGCCAGTACGTCAACATCGATGTACCCGGTAGCGGCCAGCATCGGTCGTATTCGTTCTCGTCCCCACCAGGCGCATCGAAGGTCAGCTTCCTGATCAAGAAGATACCCGGCGGCGTGATGAGCACCTGGCTGGAATCGGCCCGCCCCGGGCACAAGGTGCAACTGACCGGCCCCCTTGGCAGTTTCTATCTCCGGGCCGTGGAACGTCCCTTGCTGTTTCTGGCGGGCGGCACGGGCCTGGCCCCTTTCCTGTCGATGCTCGAAGTGCTGGTTCGCGCGAACTCGCAGCAGAAGGTGCATCTGATCTACGGCGTGACGCGAGATCTCGATCTGGTGCAGGTGGAGGCGATCGAATCCTACATCGCCAGGTTGCCCAATTTCACGTTCAGCACCGTGGTTGCGGATGGCCAATCGAACCACCCGCGCAAGGGCTGGGTGACGCAGCATATGCCGGCGGAATGCCTGAACGGCGGCGACGTTGACGTGTACCTGTGCGGCCCCCCGCCGATGGTCGATGCCGTGCGCAAGTTCTTCGACGACAACGGCGTGAAGCCCGCCAGCTTCCATTACGAGAAATTCACGCCCAACGCGGCGCCGGTGACGCCATGAGCGCCCGTCGATTCGAAGGCAAGGTGATGGTGGTCACCGGGGCTGCCCAGGGCATCGGGCGGGGCGTGGCACTGCGCGCCGCGGCGGAAGGTGCGAAGGTCCTGCTGGTTGACCGCGCCGACTTCGTCCCGGAGGTCGCGGCCGAGGCGGCGGGGGCTGACACGGCCGCCTTCATGGCCGACCTGGAGACCTACGAGGGGGCAGCCGCTGCGATGGAGTTCGCGATAAAGGTATTCGGTCGCATCGACATCCTGGTCAACGGCGTGGGCGGGGCGATCCGGATGCGGCCGTTCGCGCAATTCGAGCCCGCACAGATCGATGCGGAGATTCGCCGTTCGCTCATGCCCACCCTGTACGGCTGCCACGCAGTCCTGCCGCATATGCTCGCGCAAGGCGGCGGCACGATCGTGAACGTCTCGTCGAACGCCACCCGTGGTATCCGCCGCGTGCCGTACTCGGCGGCGAAGGGTGGGGTGAATGCCCTGACACAGTCACTGGCCATGGAGTATGGCGAACACAATATTCGCGTGGTCGCGGCAGCGCCGGGGGGCACCCAGGCCCCGCCGCGACGCGTCCCCCGCAATGCGGCAGGAGACACCGAGCAAGAGCGGCGCTGGATGGGCGAGGCGGTCAAGCAGGTTACCGAGTCGACGTTCTTCCGGCGATACGCAACGCTCGACGAACAGATCGCGCCGATTCTCTTCCTCGCGTCCGACGAAGCCGGCTACATCACCGGTGCCGTGCTGCCGGTGGCAGGCGGCGACAACGGCTAGCACCCGCCCGGATCAAAAAATGGTCATTGGCGTGGTGCCGCGCCTGTCCCCGCCGTGCCGTCGGCCGGCAGACTGAATCCGAATACCGCTCCCTTCGGACGGTTCGGCCATGCCTGCAATTTGCCGCCGTGGGCTTCCAGGATCGTGCGGCAGATCGACAGGCCCATGCCCATGCCTTCGGGCTTGGTCGTGTAAAACGCCTCGAACAGTTCGTCGGGATCGGCCGGCAGGCCCACGCCGACGTCATGCACGGTCACCAGCACCTCACCCGCCGGGTTGACCGACGAACGTACCGTCAGCTCGCGCGCATGCGCATCGATGCCGCGCATGGCCTCGATGGCATTGACGGCCAGGTTCAGGAACACCTGCTGAAGCTGAACGTTGTCGGCGGACACCATTGGCAGCGCCGGCAGCAGTTCGGTCCTGAGCATGACCCTGTGACGCGTCAGCTCGCCGGCCAGAAGCGGCAGTGTCTCGGCGATCATCGCATTGAGGTCGATCCGTTGCGCCTGTGGGCCGGCCTTGCGCAACATGGCCCGCATGCCGACGATGACATCGCGCGCGCGCTGACCCTGCTGGACGATGCTGTGGAGCGATTCCACGGCCTCGGCGACGTTGGGGGTCTCGCGTTTGAGCCAGCGCAGGGCGACATTGGCTTCGATCGTCAGCGCGGCCACAGGCTGGCTCACCTCGTGTGCGATGGACGCCGTCAACGCGCTGAGCGTCATGACGCGGCTGACGTGCGCCAGCTCCGCCTGGGCCCGGTGCAACGCTTCGTCGGCTTCCCGGCGCTGCTCGCCAAGCCGGCTGTTCTCGATGGCGCTGGCCGCCTGGAACGCCAGCAGCTTGATCACCTCGATCCGTGCCGGCACGAACGCGCCCGGCGCCAGCCCGTTTTCCAGATACAGCACGCCAGTCAGCTTGCCCTGGTTCAGCAGCGGCAGGCACAGCATGGAGCGCGTCCGGCGCTGGCGTATGTAAGGGTCGGCCGAAAAGGAGGGCTGGGCCGCGGCATCGTCGATCACCACATGCTCGTGGCACTCCAGCACATGCCGGACGATGGACAGCGGTATCTCCGCGGCCTCGAGCGGCAAGTCGGTCAGCGCCACGGCGGTGGTGTCGTCGCGAACGGCAGCTTCGGCTGCCACGCGATGCGCCGTGCCGTGCGGCAGGATCAGCAGCCCGCGTGATGCCCCCGCGTGCGCGATGGCCGTGCGCATCAGCGTGGCCAGCAACCGATCGAGGCGGGTCTCGCCGGACACCGCCTCGGAGATCGCCATGACCGTGGCCAGGTCCAGGTGTTGAAGCGGCGCACCGATGGTGCCCATCAACGGCGTCGAAGCGGGAACGGCACTGGCGTCGGCAGCCAGGGCGGGATGCTGCCGGTCGAGCTGCCAGACCTTGGCGTCGGCGCCCCAGTGCAGGTAGCCATGGCGAGCCTGTCGCAGATAGACCAGCGCCACGTTGTCGAGCCGCCTGCTGAGGTAGAAACGTGCCGCAAGCTCGTTGGCCAGCGCCTGCATGTGGATGAGGTCGCTGTCCCGGGCGGCGCCGATGGCCGCTTCGAAGCCACGCATCGCGTCGATGTCGCGCCCCTCCAGCCTGGCGATTTCCGCCTCGACCAGCAGGGCCCGGTGCGCGAACGTGGCCGGACAGCGCCGGGCCCACTGGGCCAGCTGCCGATGGTGGCTGGCCAGCAAGGGAAGGTGCGTGGCCAGATCGTCCGCGACGGCGGGATTGCAGCATGCCGCACGCGCCAGCGCCGCGTAGAAGTGATACTCGGCCTGCTCGAAATAGGCGGGAGACGTCCACAGCAGCGCGCGGGCCCGTTCGGCCGCATCCAGCGCCTGCGTGGCTTCGCCCGCCAGATAGCGCGCCTGCAGCTTGCGGATCCAGTACCAGCACGACGCAAGGCGCAGCCCCACGTCGCTGTCGAGCCGCGCCTCGAACGCTGCCTCGCTGAAATCCCTCGTATCGAAGCGTCCGAACACGGGGGTCAGCCCGCGCAAGGTCCGCACGAGCTGGCGCTGCGCGGCAAGGCGGTCCGCCACCAGCGCGAAGCGCGGTCCCCACGCGAACACGCTGCCCGTATCCGCATCGTGCTGCACGCGCCCCAGCGGGTCGCCAACGGCCAGCGCGTGGGTCATCAGGTTGCTGCGAATGTAGGCGGCGTAGGTGAGGTCGCCGATCTGCGCGGTCAGCGCCAGCGCCTGGCGCAACAGGGCGCGTGCCACGCGCAGCGGTTGCGTCCAGTGCAGCAGGTTGCCGCCCGCAACCTGGTACACGCGGGCGCGCACCCGCTCGACGCCTTGCTGCTCGGCCACGGTCAGTGCCAGGCGCTGAAACGCGATGCCGGCCGACTCGTCCGGTGCCGCCGCCGTGCGCAGCATCGCCAGCCATGCATAGGCCAGACACGATTCCTCGCTGTTCCCCAGCGAGATGCTTAGGTTGACCATGCGCAGGATGACCAGCGTGCGCAGGTGATCGTCGGTGTACCAGGCCGGCTGCAACAGCGCCGTGAGCACGCGCATCGTGGCAAGTCCGCCCGCGTCCGTCATGGGCGGCAATGTGCTGAGGCTGGCGATGTCCCGGCCATCGAGCAGGCCGGTCAGCAGCGCCTCTTCCTGCGCCACGACCGACGCAGCGGGCTGGGCGGTCCAGTCGATACCGGCGCGGCGCAGGTAGGCCAGGCCAATCGTCACGGCTTCCACGCGCCGCCCGCCCGTCAGCAGCAAGCCAAGCTGGAGTTGCGTGACAACCCCTAGCGCGGTCAGTGACGATGTGCGTGCCGCCAGCGCCGCCAGCCGGGGTTCGGCACGCGCGGAATCCCCGGTCAGGAATTCGCATTCGGCCATATGCCGCGTCAGCGAGAACGCGAGGGCCTCGCATCGCGCAAAGGCGTCGTCGCCAAGCAAGGCGAGACCGGTTGAAAGATAGTGAAGCGCGGCGGTGTTGGCACAGGTGGACTTGGCGCGCAGCCCGGCGGCCAGGTTCAGTTCCGCGAGCCTGTCGCGTTCGTCCTGCGTGTCGATCTGGCTGGCCGCCCGGTTCCACTGCCCGACGATCGTAAAGACGTTGGCATCGACCTCTTCCGTTGGCGTGCGGTCCAGCAGCAGGCGGCCAAGGTGCAGATGGAACGCCTGCCGCTCCGGCTCGGGAATGCGGGCATAGGCGGCTTCGAGGATGCGGTCGTGGCGGAAGCGCAGCACGTGATCCTTGCGCGAAACCAGGCCCGCATGCACGGCTTCGCGGATCGCCGGGTCCAGTTCGCCGGGCTCGCGCGTCCAGGCGCGCGCCAGTGTTTCGACCGGGGTGTCGTTGCCCAGGCAGGCGAGCAGCTTCAGCGCCGCACGGGTCCGGGCGGATAGCCGGCCAATCCGCCCGACCATCAGTGCCACGACATTGTCGGTAAAACCCTTTGCCGCGATCTGGTCAAGGTCCCAGGTCCAGCGCGCTGCGCTGTGGTCGAAGCGCAGCAGGCCTTCGGTGGCCAGTTCGCTCAGGAACTGCGTGGCGAAGAACGGGTTGCCAGCCGTCTTCTCCATCACCAGGCGTGCCAGCGGCGCACTGGCCGTGGCGTCGCAATGGAGTGTTTCGGCGACGAGCCGATGCAGGTCCGACGCATCGAGACAGCCCAGTTCGATATGGGCCACGCTGGCACCATCCGCGCGCAACGCCGCGACGCAGTGCGTGACCGTATGGCCATCGTCCACTTCCTGGCTGCGATAGGCGCAGACCACCAGCAGGTGCGACGTGGCCGGATCGGCCAGTAACCGGTGCAGCAGTGCCGTGGTTTCATTGTCGAGCCACTGGATGTCGTCGAAGCACAGCGTCAGCGGCCCGGCGGCACGTGCCAGGGCCGCCGTGAGGCAGTGCAAGGCGAGCTGGAGCCGTGGCCCAGCCTCACGCGACTGGGTGTCGGGCACCCAAGGCACCGGACCCAGCATGGTTGCGAGTTCGGGCAGCAGCGATACCAGCAGCCCGGCGTTCGGCCCGAGGGCTTCGGTAATGACGGTGCGCCATGACGCCACGTCGGCCGGGTCGCGGGCCAGCCGTTCCCGGAGCAGGCCCCGCAGCGCCTGCGCCAGCGTGGCATAGGGCAGCCGCGCGCCGGCATCGGCCGGGCCTTCGGTCGAGGCATCGGCCGGGGCATCCGACTTGCCGGTGGCGCAAAGGCCGCCACGCCCGGCGACGGTTCGCGCGAACGCCTGCATGACCGACGTCTTGCCGACGCCCGAATGCCCGGACACCATCACGATTTCGCTGCAGCCCGTGGCGGCAACGCGGTCGAAGGTATCCACCAGCGTTGCCACGGTCTGCTCGCGGCCATAGAGGTGTTCGCGCAGCGCGAAGACGTCCGAATGGTCGCCCTGGCCAAGCCCGAACGGCACGATGTCGCCGTGCGCCTGCAGTGTCTGGCGACAGTGCCGCAGGTCGCGCAGCAGGCCGGCCGCTGTCTGGTAGCGTTCCCCGGGCGCCTTTGCCAGAAGCTTCATGACCAGATCCGACAGGATCGCGGGCACCGTGGCCACGCGGCTGGCCGGTGGCGCCGGCAAGCGCGCCAGGTGGGCGTGGACCCAGTCGATGGGGTCCGAGCCGGCGAAGGGAAGCGCCCCGGTCAGCATCTGGTAGAAAGTGATGCCGAGCGAATACAGGTCGCTGCGCGCGTCGATGGCCCGGTTCATCCGGCCCGTTTGCTCGGGCGCCATATAGGCCAGCGTGCCGGCGATTTCGCTGGCCTCAGGCAGCGGCTCGACACCGCGTGACGCCCGCGACGCGATGCCAAAGCCGATCAGCCAGGCGCGGGCGCGGTCCGCCGCCACCAGGAAGTGGGCCGGCTTCAGATCCTTGTGAATCAGGCCGCGCTGATGGAGCTTGCCGACGGCGCTGGCCATGGCGATGGCGATATCAAGGAACGCCGCCGCGGCCATCGGCGCGCCCAGCAGCGGGGCGAGGGGCTCGCCGCCCGGGTCGTCGAGCAGCAGCACGGCGGCATCGCGCTCGCGCAGCAAGGTCAGCGGGCGGGCGGCCCAGTCCGCGTCGATGTCGTCGCGCAGCGCGTATTCATGAACCAGGCGGTCGAGGGTGGCGGGTGTGCGATGCCCGTCGGCGGCCCAGACGCCGAGCGCGGGTGTCTTGCCGCCGTCCTCCCGCAATAGCCAGCCGCGTCCGAACCGGCGGTCGCCTGCATCCCACGTGGAATCGAAACCGAGGCCGACACCAGCCCGGGGGAAGTACATGGAAGACATCGCTATGCTGACGAAGGGGCGGAGGGAACACCCGAGGATTCAAGGGGGGCGCTGCAGGCAGGCCAGATATTATCAAATAGCCGTGGGCGGCCAGGGGTATGATCTCGTCCGGAAAACCACCCGGTCACCTGACCTTGACCCCGGCGCATCGCGCGTTCCAGCCCTTCCCAGAAAAGCATGCGATTTGAACTTCCCGCGGCCACCGGACGCATCCTCACCCGGATCAGGCGGGCAGCGCCGGCCGGGCTGCAGATATGGCGTCGCACGATCACCGGCCGAGCCGGGGTGCTGCTGGCTGCGGCATTCGTCACGGTTCATCCGGCATGGGCCGCCTACCCCGAACAGCCGGTCACGATCATCGTGCCGTACCCGCCGGGCGGGCCGGCGGACCTGGTCGCGCGTCCGCTGGGCGCCGCATTGCAGAAGCGCCTTGGGACGCCAGTATTGCTGGAATACAAGCCGGGGGCAGGCGGACAGATTGCGCTGCGATATGTGCAGCGGGCCAGGAAAGACGGCCATACCCTGGTGCTTGCCCTTGCAGCCTACGCCATCGGGCCGCTCGTCAGCCCATCGGCCGGCTACGATCCCATCAAGGATTTCCAGCCGGTCTCGCTCGTGGCAAAGCAGCCGCTGGTGCTCTATGTCGGGCCGAATTCCCGGTTTCATTCGGTCGCCGACCTGATCCAGCGTGCAAAGTCGAATCCCGACAGGGTGACCGTGGCGTCGTCGGGATATGGCAATACCAGCCACCTGGCCATCGAACTGCTTTCGCAGGCGGCCGGCATCCGGGTGATGCATGTCCCGTATCACGGCGGCGTCCAGTCCGTGGCGGCCGCCATGAGTGGCGATGTGGATGCCGTGTTCGCCGGTGCGGATAGCCTGAGATACGTCAGTTCGGGCAAATTGCGCGCGCTGGCCGTGGCCGCCGATGTCCGGCTGCCCATTGCTCCTGAAACGCCCACCTTTGTCGAGGCCGGCGTGCGCAATATGTTCGTCACCGGCTGGTATGGCGTTCTGGCGCCGAAAGGCACCCCCGGGGACAGGATCGACACCCTTGACCTTGCCATCCGCCAGGCGCTCTCGGAACTGACGCTCAACGAGATGCTGGCCGGCTACGGTTTCAAGGTGCTGCATGCCGGCCCGGCGGACTTCCAGGCGTTTATCGAACAGGAACTGGCACGGTGGAAGCGGCTGATCGTGGACCGGCACATCGTCCCCGAGCCGGTCGATGCCCGCGCGGCCAGGCCCTCTGGCGGCACACGCCGGTAGCCGCGGGTGCCCCGGTCCGGCAGGCGACGGCTATCGCCTTCGTCTGCCGAACCAGTTGTTACGTCCCAGTTCCTGTTCCACCACATGCATGTGGTGGCGTCCGATGGCGAGTGCTTCGCGCAATTCCCGTAGCAGATTCACGGAATTCAGTTCGTCCCGGTGACGGTGCTGGCAGAGCCGGACAATCTCGATCTGCCGCCGCACCAGTTGCCGGCAGCGGGTGACGTGTTGACGAGCGGTAGCAAGCTCTTTGAGGATGGATGAGGGATGCTGCATGATGGCCTCTGCATTCCTAAGGGTAGGCCTGCTGCGCTGCATCGGCAAGTGCTCATGATCGCCAGATACCGGCGCGCCCGGGACGCTACAATGAGCCCCGATTGTGCCTTCGGATGCCTCGTCCAGCCGCTGCGACGAGTGTGGGATGGGAGGAATCATGGCGCGGAAAAAACTCAAGGAGAAGAAGGTGGGAAATCCGGCGGGCGCGGTAAAGAGTACGTTGCGTTTCCCTGTCGTTGGCATCGGCGCTTCCGCGGGCGGCCTGAGGGCCCTGCAGGCGCTGTTCCAGCATGCGCCGGAACAGATGGACATGGCCTTCGTCGTGGTGCTGCACCTGGCGCCGGACCTCGAAAGCCAGGTCGCGGCCCTGATTCAGCGTGTCACGACCATGCCAGTCAGCGAAGTCCGTACCACGACGCCGATCCAGGAGAACCACATCTATGTGGTGGCGCCGGGCACCCATCTCGAGATGTCCGATGGCTGTCTCCGGGTCGCGGAACAGCCGAATACCTTTGGGCGGCCCTTTGCGATCGATCATTTCTTCCGCACGCTCGCCGATGCCCACGAGCGGCGGGCCATCGGCATCGTGCTGTCCGGCTCCGGATCCGATGGCACGATCGGAATGGGCCGGATTCGCGAGGTCGGCGGCCTGACGCTGGCCCAGTCGCCGGACGACGCCGAACATCCGGAGATGCCGCGCGCGGCCATCCACGCGGGCTGGGTCGATATCGTATTGCCTGCGGCCGAGATGCCGCAGCGGCTCATGGAGCTGTGGGAGAACATCCAGCGCATCGAGCCGCAGGATGCGGTGCTTGAAGACGACGACTTGCAGGAATCGGGGCAGTCGCCCAAGACGAGCGGGGAACGGGCGCTGTCCGAAATCCTGATGCATCTGCGTGTGCGCACGGGGCATGACTTCCGCTTCTACAAGCGCGCCACGGTGCTCCGTCGCATCGAGCGGCGCATGCAGTTCAATGGCCAGAGCGACCTGGCGGCCTATCGGGATTTCCTCCGGTCGACGCCGGACGAGGCCAGCGCGCTGCTGGGCGACATGCTGATCGGCGTGACGCAGTTCTTCCGGGATGGCGAGGCCTTCGAGTTTCTCGAACAGGAAATGATCCCGACGCTGTTCGACGGCAAGCTCGGCGACGACGACCAGGTGCGGGTGTGGGTGGCCGGCTGCGCCACCGGCGAGGAAGCGTATTCCATTTCGATCTTGCTGGCCCAGGCGCGCGAGACGGCGGCCTCGGCCCGGCCCATCCAGGTGTTTGCGACCGATATCGACGTGGCGGCCATCGGCCGGGCGCGCACGGGGTCGTATCCGCTGTCCATCGCCAACGATGTGCCGCCGGCTCTCCTGCAGCGTTATTTCACCCGCGAGGGCGCGCACTACGCCATCAGCAAGGCGGTGCGCGAGCGCATCCTGTTCGCGCCGCACAGTCTGCTGCGCGATCCGCCGTTCTCGCACCTGGATCTGATCTCGTGCCGAAACGTGCTCATCTATCTGGAACGTGCGGTCCAGCGGCAGATCCTGGAGCTCTTCCACTTCGCCCTGCGGCCCAACGGGCTGCTGTTCCTTGGGACGGCGGAATCGGCCGACGCGGCGGATGACCTGTTTGCGGTGGTGGACAAGAAGTGGCGGGTCTATCGCGCCCGCGCGGTGTCGCAGCGCGCCAAGCCGCCGATTGGCTTCCCGGTGCTGACGCCGGCCGACACCAGCATGGCCGACGACCGGCCGGCCGTTACCATGCCGCTGCGTACCACGACCAGTTCGCCCCAGCGCAGTTTTTCGCTGACGGAACTGCACCAGCGCGCGCTGGAGACGTATTCCCCGCCAAGCGTCATCATCGACCGCGAGTCGAACGTCGTTCACCTGTCCGACAATGCGGGCCGGTTCCTGCGGCATGTGGGCGGCGAACTGACCACGAACATCATGACGCTGGTGCTGCCCGAGTTGCGGCTCGATTTGCGCACGGCGATCTTCCGGGCGTTGCAGACCGGCACCAGCGTGGAGGCGCGCAAGGTCAAGTGGGATCATGACCCCGAAGTGTCGTGGATCAGCATGACGGTGCGGCCGTTTCACGACAAGGTTGCCAATGCCGACTTCCTGCTGGTCGTCTTCGATGAAGTGGCCGGTCACATGACCGAAGAGGAACTGGCCGCCGCTTCGGGGCAGGACCCGGTCCTGGCGCAGCTCGAGCTGGAACTGCAGCACAGCAGGGAGCAGCTGGCGACGATCATCGAGCAGTACGAGACGTCGGTGGAGGAGCTGAAGGCGTCCAACGAGGAGTTGCAGGCAATCAACGAGGAACTGCGTTCGACCAGCGAGGAGCTCGAAAGCAGCAAGGAAGAACTGCAGTCGGTCAATGAAGAGCTGACCACGGCGAATGCCGAGATGCAGGCGCGGATCGAGGATACGGCCAAGGCCAACGATGACCTGCATAACATCATTGCCTCCAGCGAGATCGCCACGGTCTTTGTCGACAAGGAAATCCGGATCAAGCGGTTTACGCCGAACGCGACCGCCATTTTCAACCTGATCGACTCCGATCTTGGCCGCTCGCTGTTCCACATCACGCATACGCTGCGCTACCCGACCCTGGTCGACGACGTGAGGCAGTCGTTCCAGTCGCTGAGGCTGACCGAGCGGGAGATCCAGAGCGAGGCGGGGCGGTGGTATCTGATGCGGCTCCTGCCCTATCGCACGGCGGACGACCATATCGACGGGGCGGTGATCACGCTGATCGATGTGACGGATCGCCATCAGGCCGAGGAAGCCGCCCGCGCGGGGGCGCAGCGACTGCGGCTGGTGGCGCAGTCCACCAAGGACTACGCCATCATCATCCAGGACCGCGAAGGGCTGATCGTCAGCTGGAACGCCGGTGCGGAGCGGATCTTCGGCTATACGGAAGACGAGCTCATCGGCAAGAGCGTGGAGGCGATATACGAGGTCAACGATCGGCAGACATCGGTGCCAGCCCATGAGCGGGACACGGCCATGAAGGAGGGCCGTGCGGACGACGAGCGGTGGTATCGCACGAAAGATGGCCGGCGGATTTACTGCAGCGGCGTGGTCACCCCCATCACGGACACATCGTTCAGCGGCTTCGCCAAGATTGTGCGCGACCTCACGACGCGCAAGCTCCATGAGGACGCGAGCCGCGACGCGCTGGCCAAGGAGCAGGCCGCGCGCGAGCAGGCGCTCAATGCCAGCCAGCTCAAGGACGAGTTCATTGCCGTGCTTTCGCATGAACTGAAGCACCCGCTCAACCTGATCGGCGTCAAGGCGGAAATGCTCCCGCGCCTTCCGGAGGTGCGCAATGTCGCCGCGGTCCGCGAAGCGGCCGGCGCCATCCGCCAGGCCGTGCGCAGCCAGGCGCAGATCATCGACGATCTGCTGGATCTTTCGCGCGTGCAGACCGGCAAGCTGGCCCTGGACGTGTCGCGCGTCGATCTGTCGGCGATGCTGGCGGACATTGCGCGGACCTGCGAGCAGGATGTCGGCGACCGCGGCATCACCATGCGGCTGGCGCTGCCGGATCGTCCGGCCATCGCCCTGGTGGACCGCGTGCGCTGCGAGCAGATCATCTGGAACCTTGTCTCCAATGCACTGAAGTTCTCGGAGGCGAATGGGCAGATCGATCTGCGGCTGTCGCGGGAAGGCGGGATGCTGCGTATCGAGGTGAGCGACAACGGTCAGGGCATCGATGCCGCCCTGCTGCCGTACGTGTTCGACATGTACCGGCAAGGCGGCCGCGACAGGGCGAAGGGCGGGCTCGGCATTGGTCTGGCGCTGGTGAAGCAGCTTGCCCGGATGCACGGCGGCAGGGTGACCGCCAGATCGGAAGGCCCCGGCCATGGTACGACCATGACGGTATGGCTGCCCGCCGCGCCTGTCGACAACGCGTCGGACCCGGATGCCGCGGACGGTATGCAGAGCATTGCCGGCCTGCGGATTCTCCTGGTGGAAGGCGACCGGGACACGTCCGCCGCACTCGCCGAGCTCCTGGAACTGGAAGGGGCCACCGTGAGCGTGGCAACGTCCGGTGCCGAAGCGCTGGAGATTCTGGCCGATGTTCCCATCGACGCCATCGTCTCGGATATCGGGCTGGCCGATATGGACGGCTACGCGCTCATGCGCAATATCCGCCAGGACGCCCGATGGGCGAATATCTGGTCAGTGGCCCTGACCGGACGCGATCACAAGGAGGATGCCAAAGCCGCCCGGGAAGCCGGATACAACAAGCATCTTGCCAAGCCGCTCGACTTCCAGGAATTGCTCGGCGCGCTGAGCGATCTGGTGCCCCGGCAGGACGGCGCCAAGCCCGATTAAGACGGCCTGCGCAAGACTTCCGCGCCTGTTGTGCCACGGGTGCGGAACTTGCTTTTCCCATAAAAAGGAAAAGCCATGCGCAGAGATATTGTCGTTGTAGCTGCATCCCGGGGCGCACTTCCGGTCCTCAAGACGCTCGTCGAAGGCTTGGCCAGGGACCTGGAGCTTGTCATGCTTGTGGTGCTGCACATTGGACGGCACCGCAGCATCCTGCCGGAACTGCTGTCGAAGTGGGGCTGCTTCCCGGCGCACCACCCCAGGCACGGCGAAGCAATTCAACACGGCAGAATTTACGTGGCGCCGCCGGATCGACACATGGTCGTGCGTGGCGACACCGTGTGCCTGCTGGAGACGGCACCGGAGAATTTCTGCCGGCCTGCCGCCGATCCGCTGTTCCGGTCGGCCAGCGCACAGTACAAGGAGCGTGTGGTCGGCATTGTGATGAGCGGCGAACTCGACGACGGTGCGGCGGGCCTTGCGGCGGTCGCGGCACGCGGCGGCTATCGAATCGTCCAGGGCCCGGACGATTGCGAGGCGCCCTCCATGCCTCGCAGCGCAATCGCCGCGGCGGGGGCCGATGCCATTGTCGGGCAGGATGGGCTCGCCGATGCGCTGCGGGCTGCCGTCAACGGGGCCGCACGGCAAAAGGAGTCAATCATGAGCAACCTGACAGACCTGGATCGCGAGGAGCGGATTGGGGACAGCGGCGTTGCGGAACCCCGGCAACTGGACGCTATCGCGGATCGCTCGGCACTGACTTGCCCGACGTGTCACGGTGTGCTGTGGCGGCTGCGGGACGATCGGCCATTGCGATACCGCTGTCACACGGGCCACGCCTTCTCCGCGCTGTCGCTCGACGCCGCGAATGCCCAGGAGACTGCCGATGCCATCTGGGGGGCGCTTCGTGCCGTCCACGAACGGATCATATTCGCCCAGGAGCGGCAGCAATGGGCCAGGCGCGTCGGCAACCACACCGACGTGGCGATCGAACAGTCACGCATAGACGAGAACGAGAAACTCGCCGACCTGTTGCGCGCGGCCACGGGCACGCCCATGCGCTGAACGCGACACGCGACACGCGTCACGCGTCACGCGTCAGCGGCATGGGGCCGGCGTCCCGGCGCACACACGCTGCGCTATTGCTGATAGGACGGCGCGACGAATCCCGCAAAACGCTGCTGCGTCACGGCCTTGAAGTCGGCGGACCGGTAGGCATCGCGAATGTCGGACACGAACGGCTTGTTCAGGTCCTCGGTCCTGACAGCCACCAGGTTCATGTAGTAGTCGGGAATCTTCTCCAGCGCCAGTGACGACGTCAGCTTGAGCCCGGCCGCGAGCGCGAAATTGCCATTCACGAAGGCATAGTCCACGTCATCCAGCGAGCGGGGCAACTGCGCGGCCTCCAGCTGGATCAGCTTGAGCCTGTGCGGATTGCCGTCGATGTCGCGCTCGCTTGCCCGCACGGCATCGGTGCCGGGCTTGAGCGTGACCCAGCCGATCTGCTGAAGGATGGCAATGGCGCGCGCCAGATTGGTCGGATCGTTGGGCAGCGATACGGTGGCGCCGGGCTTCACGTCGCCCAGCGTCTTGTGCTTGTGGCTGTAAATGCCGATCGGCGCCGTGGGCACCTGGATCAGCGCCGACAGTTGCAGCTTACGGTCCGCCGAGAACTTCTTCAGATACACCACGTGCTGGAAGGCGTTGGCGTCGATGGCGCCGTCGGCCAGCGCGAGATTCGGCTGCACGTAGTCGCTGAACTCGACAATCGTCACCTTGTAGCCGCGCTTTTCCAGAATCGGCTTGATGCCGTAGCGTACCTGGTCCGCGTAAGGCCCTGCGGTGGCGCCGAAGCGGATTTCCTTCCTGTCGGCGTCTGCGGCCTGCGATCCCTGCACGATACCGAACGCCAGCAACGCGGCGACCAGCTTGACCCCGGTCTTGATGAACATGTGGCTCCTTTTCTCTTGTGATATCAGAACTGGCGGAACGCGGCGGCGGCATGCCGTTGGGGCAGCCGGTCGCCGCTGGAAAACAGCTTGTGCCGTAGCGAACCCTCGGCATACGCGGTCTTGTAACGGCCCCGATCCTGCAGCGCGGGAACGACCAGGTCCACAAAGTCCTCGTGGCTTTCGGGCGCCACCGTGCGGCTTAGATTGAAGCCGTCGATGCCGGTCTCGTCGACCCATTCGGCAAGCGTGTCCGCTACCTGCGACGCGTCACCGACGATGGCCGGATAACGTCCGCCCAGCGTGAACAGGTCAAGCAGCTTGCGGCGCGTCCAGCCGTGCTGCGCGGCGGTGCGGGTGGCCGATTCGATGGCGTTGCCGCCGCCGTAGTCAACCGGATCGTCGAGGCCATAGCGGCCAAAGTCCACGCCGGTGCTGGCGGCAAAGTGGGCGAGCCCGGCTTCGCGGCTGGCGTAGTCGCGGTATTCGGCATGTTTTTCGCGGGCTTCCGCCTCGGTGCGGCCGGTGACCACGGCCGCGCCCATGAATACCTTCACGTCGTCCGGATGGCGCCCGGCAGCTACAAGCTGCTCGCGCAACGCGGTCACCGTCTTGCGCGCGGCGTCCTTGCTGGGCGGCGAGATGAAGACGCATTCCGCATGGCGTGCCGCAAATCGCTGCCCCCGGCCCGAGCTGCCGGCCTGGAACAGTACCGGCGTGCGCTGTGGCGACGGCTCGGACAGGTGGTAGCCGTCCACCTTGTAGTACCGGCCGTGGTGGCTCACCTTGCGCACCCTGGCCGGATCGGCGAAGACGCGTGCGGCCTTGTCGCGCCGCACGGCGTCGTCCTGCCAGCTGCCTTCCCAGAGCTTGTAGAGCACCTCCAGATATTCGTCGGCGCGGTCGTAGCGTTCGTCATGGGCAAGCTGCGCGTCCAGACCCATCGCGCGCGCGGCGCTGTCGAGGTAGCCCGTCACGATATTCCAGCCCACGCGGCCACGCGTGAGGTGATCCAGCGTCGAGAACCGGCGCGCCAGCAGGTACGGCTGCTCGTATGTCAGGTTCACCGTGACCCCAAAGCCAAGATGCCGCGTGGCCGCGGCCATGGCCGGCACGATCAGCAGCGGGTCGTTCACGGGCAGCTGCACCGATTCCTGCAGCGTCACATCGACGTTGTTGCGATAAACGTCATACACGCCAACGATATCGGCGATAAACAGGCCGTCGAACAGGCCACGCTCCAGCGTACGCGCGTGGTCGATCCAGTATTCGAGCGTGTTGTAGTCGGTGGACCGGTCCCGCGGATGCGTCCACAGGCCATGGTTGATATGCCCGACACAGTTCATGTCGAAGGCATTGAGCAGGATGTGCCGCCGTTGCGCACCATCGTCCATCACCATCAGATGGCTCCATGCCGGGGCGGCAACGTGTCGTTCAGGTGGAAGTTGCCGATGGCGTGGTACTTCCAGCGTACCGGGTCGTGCAGCGTATGCGTGCGGGCGTTGCGCCAGAAGCGGTCCAGCCCCTGGTTGTCGAGGGTGGCCGATGTGCCGCCGAGCTCGAACAGCCGCGTGCCCGCCAGCAGCGACGCGGTGGTGGTCGATGCGCGGGCGGCAGCCACCGCCAGCGATGCCTGCGCCACGCTTTGCTCGCCGGGCGCCGCCTGGGCGGCATCGGTCGCGCGGCCGGCCCGGCGCACCAGGGCTTCGGCGGCCCGCAGCCTGACGTGGACGTCGCCAACATGATGGATGGTCAGCGGGTCCTGCGATGCACTCGCCACGGCCGCATCGATCCACGGCCGCGCGTGGTCGCGCACATACGGCAGCGTGGCAGCAAACGCGCCCCGTCCGATACCGAGATCGATGGCCGCATGCAGCAGCTGGGCGAACGGGCCAATCGTCGTGGGCCGCTCGAACGAGGCGAGAAAGGGCACCACCCAGTCGCCGTCGATCCGCACATTGTCGAAGGTGACCGAGCCGCTGCCGGTCACGCGCTGGCCGAAGCCGTCCCAATCGTCGGTGATGCTGACGCCCTCGGCCGTGCGGGGAACGAAGGCCAGCCATGTCACGTCGCGGCCGTCTTCCTGGGTCACCACCAGCGTGGGAATCCAGTGCGCATACAGTGCGCCGGTGCAGTAGAACTTCTGGCCGTCCACCCGGAAGCCGTCGCCATCGCGCGTCAGCCGGGTGCGTCGCCTGAAATCCTTGTGGCCGATCTCGGCCAGTGCGTTGCCGAAACGGTCGCCCGCCAGCGCGCGCTGGTAAAAGAAGGCCTGCTGGGCAGGCGTGCCGCCTACACGCAATACCTCCAGCGCGTAGAAATGGTTCTGCGGGATCTGCCCGAGCGATCCGTCCGCCGCGGCGATGATGGCAATGACCTCCGCCAGCGTCACACTGGAAACCCCTGCGCCGCCGTGCTCGCGGGGCACGGTGATGCCCCACAGGCCGCTGGCGCTGAAGGCGTCCAGTTCATCCCACGGCAACAGGCGCTCGCGGTCCCGTCTGGCGGCGCCGGGCGCGAATTGCGCGGCCAGCCGGTGCGCGATCGCAATGGCCTCGGCATCGTCCGCGACGACATGGGGCGCGGCAGTGGGCGCGGCGGCGGGTTCCACCCGGCCATCGGCAGGGGGCGGCGTCAGTAGCAACGACATGTCAGTTCCAGGAATGCCGCTTGGGCAGCGCGTTGTTCAGGAGATAGTTGCCGATCAGATGCAGCTTCCAGCGCACCGGGTCGTGCAGCGTGTGAGTGCGGGCATTGCGCCAGTGGCGGTCGAGGTTATGCCTGGCCCGCGTGGCCGACGAACCGGCCAGCTCGAACAGCTTCTCGCTCGCATGCAGTGCGGCCTCGGTGGTCAGAACCTTGGCTTCGGCCACGGCAACCGACGCGCGGGCGCTCGATGCGTCGGTGAGCGGCTGTGCGGCGATCTCGTCCAGCGTCAGCCCGGCTTCGCGCAGCACGGCGCGGGCGGCTTCGATGTCGATGGCCAGCCGGCCGACGTCTGCGATCAGATGGGGATCATCGCTGGCGCGTGCCACGCCGGCATCGACCCAGGGGCGGGCGTGTTCGCGCACGAAGGCCACCGCATCGTCAAATGCGGCCTGGGCGATACCCAGATCGATGGCGGCCTGGATCAGTTGCGAGTTGGGGCCATAGAGCCCGGGCTTGCCGGCAAGCTGCCAGAGCGGGATCACGTCATCGGGCGCGATGGATACCTGGTCGAAAACCACGGTGCCGCTGGCGGTGGTGCGCTGGCCGAAGGATGACCAGTCGTCGATCACGGTCAGGCCGGCGGCGTCGCGCGGCACCCAGACCTGCACGGGGCGATCATCGTCGTCCAGCGCGCGCGTCGGCACGCGATGCGCGTACAACGCCCCCGTCGAGTAGTAACGCTTGCCGCTGAGCCGCAACCCCTGGGCCGTCCGCTGCAGGCGCGTGGTGCCGTCGAGGATCGTGAGGCTGCCCGCCGAACGCCGCTCGGGGCCGGCATTGCCAAGCCGCTGGCCGGCCAGTACTTCGGCATAAAAGCGTCGCTGCTGTGCATCGGTCCCGGCTTCGCGCAGTACGCCAAGCAGGCCAAAGTGGTTTTGCGGAATCTGGCCCAGCGACGCGTCGGCGGCGCTGAGGATTGCGAAGACCTCGGCCAGCGTCGCGAACGACACGTCGGCGCCGCCATGGGCCTTGGGCACCGTGATGCCGCCCAGACCGCTTTCGGACCACAGATCCAGCTCGTCCCACGGCAGCACACGTTCGCGATCGCGGGCCGATGCGCCCTGGCGATAGATGCCGGCCAGCGTATGCGCGGCGTCGATGGCTTCGGCGTCGGTGCGGATGCGGCGCACGCGGGACGGGTCGGGCAGCCGCGGCTCGCGCCGGCCTGTGGTGGCGGGCGCCGCCGCGTGAATGTCGGAAAGGTCGGTCATGGCGTATCGATGGATTGCGCGGCGTGGGCTGGCGGACCGCCCGCCCTGTGCGGTGTCATCAGCCAAGGCCCCGGCGCGGCATGGTTCCGACACCATACTGCGGCGGGTCCGGTACACGAACGACGCGTTTTTTCTATCCAAACGCGACCGGAGCGCATAAGGCCATGCGTATTCCGTCGATCGGCGGCATGCCGCGCTAGCCCTTGCGCCGGCGGCCTGGCGCATCCACGCGATACTGGCCGGGCATGCCCTTCCAGGCGCAGCGGTCGCCACCGCCGCCCAGCTCGCACGCCAGCGCCGACAGCATCATGGTGGCCAGTATCAGCAATCGATGCAGCATGGTGGTCGGGCCCGGTTACTTGCGGTCGATGTCGAGCACGGCCTGCGCAAACGCCGTGGGCGCTTCCTGCGGCAGGTTGTGGCCGATGCCGCCCGTGATGTCGCGATGCTCGTAGCGGCCCGTGAACTTGCTCTTGTAGGCGCTGGGCGTCGGGTGCGGCGCACCGTTGGCGTCGCCTTCCATCGTGATGGTGGGCACGCTGATGGTGGGCCCCGTGGCCAGCTTCTTCTCGATGTCGTCGAACTTCGACTCGCCCTCGACCAGGCCCATGCGCCAGCGGTAGTTGTGGATCGTGATGGCCACGTGGTCGGCGTTGTCCAGCGACACGGCGCTGCGCGCGAACGTGGCGTCGTCGAACTTCCACTGCGGCGAGGCGAGCTTCCAGATCAGCCTGGCAAAGTCATGCGTGTTCTTCGTGTAGCCCGCCGCGCCGCGGTCCGTGGCGAAGTAGAACTGATACCACCATTGCAGTTCGGCCTCGGGCGGCAGTGGCAGCTTGCCGGCCGCCTGGCTGCCGATCAGGTAGCCGCTGACCGAGACCAGGCCCCGGCAGCGGTCGGGCCACAGCGCGGCCATGATGTCGGCGGTGCGGGCGCCCCAGTCGAAGCCGGCCACGACCGCGGTGCGGATCTTGAGCGCGTCCATCAGCGCGATCATGTCGACGGCGATGGCGGACGGCTGGCCGTTGCGCTTGGTCTCCGGCGACAGGAACGTGGTCGTGCCGTAGCCGCGCAGGTGCGGGATGATCACGCGGTAGCCACGCTGTGCCAGCAGGGGCGCGACATCGACGAAGGCGTGAATGTCGTACGGCCAGCCGTGCAGGAGCAGGGCCACCGGGCCGTCGGCCGGGCCCAGTTCGGCATAGCCGACGTCGAGCACGCCGGCGTTGACCTGCTTGATGGTGGCGAACGACGTATGCGTGCCGGGCGTGACCGGCGCCAGGGGCGCGGCCTTCGACACGCCCGACTGCGCGTGCGCGGAACCGATCACGCCAAGCTGGGCGGCAGCCAGCGCCAGGCCGGCGGTGCCAAGAAAGTTGCGGCGCGGCAAATCGATGGTCTTGCTCATGTTTTCTCCTTTGCGTCTGACGCGAGTGTTCTACTTCGAAGGTGGCTTGTATTTCGCTTCTATCGGGCCGAAGTGCCCTCCCACAGCCCGTTGCCGAAGGGCTCGGTAGGGCCTTCGACGCACGGCCCGGGCTGGAGGGTTGGCACGAGTCTAGGGAGCCGCCGCAAGCCCCGTGTGTGGGTCTGCCCCGGTTTTGTATCGCTGTGTATGCAGACCCGGGCGGCCCGATATACGGATACAAATCCGCCGCCCAAATCCGCCGCCCAATTCCGCGCCCATACGTCTTTGGTATGACCCCGGCATGCCGATGCGCTACGGCTGTCGGACCAACGGGCAATGCACACCGGGGCCGGGCATGCCTACCATGTGCGCACGGGGCACGCGGTGTTGGCCCAGGGGAGAAACATCATGGATCAAGCCAATGGGCTCGAACTGGTCCGGGTGCGCGCGGCGGCGTCCGCACTGAGCCAGGACGCGCGGCTGTGGCGCTGGTTTTCCGACCAGATGGAAGAGCACCGGCTCATTTGCGAGCGCAACCGGGACTGGTGGCATATCACCGTTGCCGGGCGTGAACTGGCCTGCGACCGATCCTTCGATGTCGCCGTGCGCGCGGCCTACGCGCTGAGCCGCGCGCTGGAAGCCGTGTAGCCGTCGTGGCAGAGGCGCCATGGGGCTCCTCTGCGGCGCCAGCACCACACAGTCGTTTGCAATTTCATCGAAAGCGTCGATAATTCCGCTTCGCGTTGGGCGGGCCGACGTCGATATCGCGCCGTTTTCCGGCAATTTCATCGAATCCTTGTGCATCTTCGGTCATCCGGCTGAGGCGCGGTCCGCTATGCTGCGTCAGGCGCAGCGCCTGGGGCCGCCCCCGCAAGCCCCGGGCAGAACGTCCATGCATAGTGAGAACCACGATGAACAGCATTGCCGCCTTGTTGCGGGAATCGACCGACGACGGTGTCGTACTGGTCGTCGATGACGACCTCGACGTGCGGCGCGCCCTGTCGGGGCTGTTCCGCTCGGTCGGGCTCGCCAGCGAGTCCTTTAGCTCGGGCGAGGAACTGCTGGCCCACGAATTTCCGGACCAGCCCACCTGCATCGTGCTCGATGTGCGCCTGCGCGGCGCCAGCGGGCTGGACCTGCAGGGTCATCTCAACCGCGCCGGCAAGAGCGCGTCGATCGTGTTCATCTCGGGCTACGGCGACGTGCCGATGACCGTGGCCGCCATGAAGGCGGGCGCCGTCAATTTCATTGCCAAGCCGTTCCGCGAACAGGATCTGCTCGATGCCGTCAACGAGGCATTGCAGCGCGACCGCGACCGCCGCCAGGCCAGCTCGCAGACCCAGTTGCTGCGCGAGCGCCTCGATACCCTGACCGGCCGCGAGCGCGAAGTCATGAAGCTGCTGGTCCACGGGCTGATGAACAAGGAAGTGGCGGACGAACTCGGCATCAGCCAGGCCACCGTCAAGATCTACCGCGGGCAGGCCATGCGCAAGATGCAGGCGCGAACCTTTGCCGAACTGATTCTCATGGCCCAGGCACTGGGCATGGTGACGCCGGGCACAGGCCCCGGCGGCGACGGCGGCCCGGACGCCGACGCGGACTGACGCGCGAGCCATGGCGGCCGGCACCGTTCAGGCAGGCTGCGCCGCGCCCATGATGCGCTGACCCAGTGCGATCCCCCACTTGACCAGGCGCCGGTCGGCCGGCAGCTGGTCCTGTTCCCACGCAGCCAGCGCCGGGTCGATACCGCCCGCACCGTCCGCCTTGTCAACGGCGCGCCCCCGCAGCGCCCGCGCCAGCGCCACGGCGTTGGCGGCGGCCTTGCCGGCCCCGGCGCCGGTGTGCGGGCGCGCCACGAACGCCGCGTCGCCCAGCAGCACCACGCGCCCAAACACCATGCGCGGGGCCTCGTAGTCGTGAATCAGCTGCAGGAACGGATCGGGCGTGGCGGTGACCAGCCCCGCCAGCGCGGGCGCCAGCACATCGAGCGCGCCCATCTGGAGGTTGCGTATCTCGGCGTCGCGCATGGCGCCGGGCGGCAGGGAATAGTGGTGGCGGTGGCCCACGCGGTCTTGCAGCAGCGCATCGAGTTCCGGCCCCTGCGCGATCTTGCGATACCAGACCCAGTTCTGCCGGCGCTCGCCGGGCCGCACGCTGCCGTCTTCGCCCGGAATCCGGTACGACAGGAACTGGTGCGCCCGGCCGTCCTGGAACACGAAGCTGTTGCGCAGCAACGGCTCGCTGACGCTCGGGAGCGCCGTTTCGGGCAGAACGCCGCGCCACGCCGCATATCCGGCGTAGGTGGGCCGGGCACCGGGCAGCAGCTGCGCGCGCACCGCCGACAGCGGGCCGTCGGCGCCTATCAGCAGGTCGCCTTCTTCGGCGTGGCCCGACGCAAAGCGCGCCGTTACCCGGCTGCCATGCTGTTCGAATGCCGTGAAGGTTTCGCCGGCACGCAGCGTGGCCGGGTCCACGGCGCGGCGCAAGCGCAGGTAGAGGCCGTTCCAGGCGATCTGGGTCTGCGGCATGTACGCGCGTCGCTCGGCGCCGTTTCGGTCCACGAACACGCGGTCGCGCGACGGCACGCCGAAATCGGCGCCCGGGTCGATGCCGGCGAAGTCGAGCGCGTCGATGACCGCCGGCTGCAGCACCAGGCCGCCGCCACGGCTGTCCAGCTCCTGGGGAGAACGTTCGAAGACGACGACGTCCCAGCCGGCTGCCCGCAGGCAGACGGCGCTGAACAGGCCGCCAAGCGAGCCGCCGATGACGATGGCGCGGGGGCGTGGTGGTGTGCGCATGGTTGACTCCGGGTGGAAACGAGACATGGGAAATGGGGAATGGGGGATGGGGGATGGGGGACCGGAAGGCGGCTCAGGGCGCAATCAGGTGGCGCAGCCGCTCGCCGGCCAGCGGCATGTCGCGCAGGCGCTGGCCCGTGGCATCGAACAGCGCATTGCCGATGGCACCGGCGGTCGGGCCCATGGCCGCTTCGGCCACGCCCAGGAACGGGGCGCCGGGGCGATCCACCAGATGCACGCGCACCTGCGCGGGTACCGCGGAAAAGCGCAGGATCGGATAGCTGCCCCAGTCGAAGCTGCGCACGCCATTGGCGTCGAAGCGCAGTTGCTCGTAGAGCGTCCAGCTGGCCGATTGCAGGATGCCGCCCTCGATCTGGTTGCGCACGCCATCGGGATTGACGATCTGCCCGCAGTCCACCGCCACGTCGGCACGTGTCAGCCGAACCTGGCCCGTATCGCGCTCCACGGCTACCTCGACCGCCATCGCCACGTAGGCCATCAGGTTCTTGTACTTGCCGAAGGCGAACCCCACGCCGTGTCCGGGCTTGCGCTGCCGGCGCGGCCAACCGAACCGCTGTGCCGCCAGACGGATCACGTCTAGCGCGCGGGGGTCGTCCATGTGGCGGATGCGGAATGCCACCGGGTCGGTGTCCGCCGCACGTGCCAGGTCGTCCATGAAGGTCTCGATGGTGAACACGTTCATGTGCGCGCCCAGCGACCGCATGGCCGACGTGCGTAGCGGCATGGTCGGCGAGAAGTTGTTGACGATATGGCTGGTGGGCAGCCGGTAGAGCGGAATCGCGTTGCGGTCGCCGCCGCCCTCGGGTTGCAGCATCGGCGTGGACGGCGCCGGCTTGAACGGCCGCGCCAGCTGCGTGGCAGGCAGCAGCCGGCCGGCGTTGACCACCCGTTCGTTGTGGGAACTGCTCCACAGCGCATAGTCCCAAGCGACAATCGTGCCGTCGGCCGACAGCGATGCCTTGACGTGCGTGACCATGGCCGGCGTGAAGTGGTCCCACATGTGTTCCTGGTCGCGCATCCATTGCACACGCACCGGGCGCCCCGGCAGGGCGCGGGCCAGCAGCGCGGCGTGCGCGGCCACGTCGTCGGCGCCGTTGTGGCCGTAGCAGCCCGAGCCTTCCACATGCACGCAGCGGACGGCATCCTTGGGCAGCGAGAGCATCTCGGCCAGGCCGTCGCGCAGCGGGTAGACCCCTTGCGAATGGGTCCAGACGGTCAGCTTGCCGTCCTGCAGATGCCCCACCGCGCACGACGGGCCAATCGATCCGTGCATCAGGTAGCGTTTCGTGCAGGTGGCCTCCAGTGTCTTCGCCGCCGGCGGCATCGGCGCCCTGGTGTCCGCAATCACGATGCGCTCCGTGGCGATCTGGCGCAACTGCGCCGCCACCTGGTCTGGCTGGGGCAGGGCGCGGCCCTTGCCCCAGCGGCAACCGGCCGACAGCGCGCGCTGGGCCTGCACCGCCTGCCATTCGCGCCGGGCCACCACGGCCAGCATGCTGCCGTCGCGCACGATGGCGATAAAGCCGGGCGTCGCACGCGCGCCGGCTTCGTCCACGGACAGCAGCGGCGCATCGTAGGCCGGCGGCAGGACCACGCGGGCATGCACCATGCCGGGCATCTTCAGGTCCTGAACGTAGCTGGGTCCACCGGTTACCTTGCCGGGGATATCCAGGCGCGGCATGGCGGTGCCGATCACCGTGAACGATGCCGGATCGCGCAGCGGCGACGTCGGCGTGGCCATCGTGTGCAGGTTCACATGCGGCAGCATTTCGGCAAACGTGACCGAACGGCCATCGCGGGCCGCGATGCACGCGTCGCGCGCGGTCAGCGTGGCCGGGTCCGCGCGCAGCACGCGCGCGGCGGCATCGGTCATCAGGCCGCGTACCTGGGCGGCGGCATGCAGCAGCGCGCTGCCGCTGTCGGCCATCGTGTGGCTGCCGGCGGTCAGTCCTTCGTCGGGCAGCCGCACGGTGTCGGCCGTCAGGAACGTGATGCGGCGCGGATCGATCTGCAGTTCCTCGGCGGCCACCTGCAGCAGCGCCGTGCGAATGCCGGTACCGAGTTCGACCTTGCCCGTATGGACGGTGACGGTGTTGTCGGGCGCCACGCGGATCCAGGCGTCCAGATATGGATTGGTCTTCAGGCTGCCGGGCAGCTTTTCGAGCCCCTTGCCCACGTGAATGGCCGCGCCTTCGTCGGCCAGCACCATCTGCGCCAGCGCCTGCCTGCCCGGCAGCAGCGAGAAGCCCACCAGCAGCGAGCCGGACACCATGAAGGCGCGCCGGCCGGGATTGGCCACGTTCGCGATGTCGTCTACGGGGTCCATCACGCGGCCTCCGTGGCGGGTTGGATGCCGGTCTTGCCGGCATCCGCCACTGCGCGGATGGCTGCGAGGATGCGCATATGCGTGCCGCAACGGCACAGGTTGGGCTCCATGTGCGCGCGGATCTCGGCATCGTCCGGATGCGGGTGGCGATCGAGCAGCGCCTGGGCGCGCATGATCATGCCGGCGATGCAGTAGCCGCATTGCGCCGCCTGGTGATCGATGAAGGCCTGCTGCAGCGCGCCGGGCTTGCGCGCGGTGCCAAGACCCTCGATGGTACGCACCGGGCGCTTGCCTACGGCCGACACCGGCAGCAGGCACGAAAACGTCGGCTGGCCATCGACGATCACGGTACAGGCGCCGCACTGGCCCAGGCCGCAGCCAAACTTCGCGCCGTTGAGCCCCAGGTCTTCGCGCAAGGCATAGAGCAGCGGCGTGGCGGGATCGATGTCGAGGGAATGGGTGGTGCCGTTGACGGTGAGCTGGATCATTGCGGGGCATCTCCCTTGCGGATGTCGGTAACGGCCTGCGCAACGTCGTTCCACGGCGGCAGGCGGGAATAGGTGGCTCGCAGATAGACGGTCAGGTCGGCGATCTGGCGATCGTCCAGGGCCTGGTGGAACGCGGGCATGAAGTGCAGGGCGTCCTCGCCTTCCCATGGCACGCCTTGCAGGATCATCTGGATGGCGTTGCGCGGCGTGGCGGCATGGATGGCACTGCTGGTGGCCAGGCCGGGCCGGTCGCCGAATTGCTGCATGGGCGACCGATCGCCATGGCACGACGCACACGCGCCGGCAAACAGCACCTGGCCACGCTGGACGGCCTGCGTATCGACGGGTGCGCTGCCGGGGCCGGCCTGCCTGGGCGCGGGTTTGCGCAGGCCCAGCAGATAGGCGGCGATGGCTTCGGCATCGGCCTGCGGCACGGTGCCCAGTTCGCGGGTCAGGGGCAGCATCGGCCCGGCCGCGGCGCCATGTGCCGACGAGACACCGGTGCGCAGGTAGGTCACCAGTTCCGGCGCTGTCCACGGCACGGCGCCGCGCGCCAGTGCGGCCAGCGACGGCGCCTCCCAGCCGTCGATCACCCCGCCTTCGAACGCCTGGCTCCATTTTTCCCCGCCGATCAGGTTCAGCGGCGTGTGGCACGCAGCACAGTGGCCGGCGCCGTCAACCAGGTATCGGCCGCGGTTCCATTGGGCGCTGCGCGAGGTATCGGGCGCCTGCGGGCCGGGCCGCAGGAACAGCACGTTCCAGAACGCCACAAGCGGGCGGAAGCTCAGCGGGAACACCAGCGCGTTGGCCGGCGTGCGGGCCTGTACCGGATCGCGCCGCATCAGGTACGCGTAGGCCGCCGCGATGTCGTCGTCCGACATGCGCGTGAAGTGGATATACGGAAAGGCCGGGTACAGCTGATGCCCATCGCGGGCGATACCACGGCGCATGGCGCGCGTGAATGCCTCGGGCGACCAGTTGCCGATGCCCGTTTCCGGGTCCGGCGTGATGTTGGTGGAGTAGATCGTGCCAAACGGCGTGGCCAGCGGCAGGCCGCCTGCAAACGGCTTGCCGCCCCTGGCGGTGTGGCATACCGCGCAATCACCCTGCGCCACCACCTGGGCACCGCGCAGCACGCGTTGCCGGTCGAACGATGTTGGAGCCGGTGGGGCCACCGGTGCGATGGCCGGCTCCCACATCAGGTACGCGGCCAATGCAATGGCCGGCAGGGCGGCAATAAGGAGGACGAACAACCAACGGCGTCGCAACTGCATCTTGGGGGCTCCCGTGGATTCCTGTGTCTGGTTGACAGGCATCGTAGAAGTCAAGGCAGGTTGGCTTCAATTGCCGCGTGGTCGTTGACCGGCTAAACGAAGGTATGAGTTCTCGAAGCGTTCTGGCCGTTGTGGAGGGCGCAATGGCTGGCTCCCCTCGGCCGTGTGGGCGAGGGGAGTCAGCCAGGGCCAGGCGCGGCAGCGGGCGCCTAGCGCAGCAGGTTGGTTTTCGCCAGTTCGACCAGTTCGTCGGCGCGGCCGTTCATGACGGCTTTCAGGGCCCACAGGCTGAAACCCTTGACCTGTTCCGCCTTGAGCGCGGGCGGCATGGCCAGCTCCTGGGTGTTGGTCACGACGTCGAGCAGGGCCGGCCCATCGTGCGCCAGCATCGACGCAATGGCGTCCGGCAATAGCCGGGGGTCTTCCACGCGCTGCGCGTGCACGCCCACCGCGCGAGCCATGGCGGCGAAATCCGGGTTCTGCAGCGAGGTGCCGCTCTCCAGAAAGCCCGACGCCTTCATCTCCAGCGCCACGAAGCCCAGCACGCTGTTGTTGAAGATCACCACCTTGACCGACAGCCCTTGCTGCACGAGCGTGAGGAAGTCGCCCATCAGCATGGCAAAGCCACCGTCGCCGGACAGGCTCACCACCTGCCTGCCCGGAAAGGCGGCCTGCGCGCCGATGGCCTGCGGCAGTGCGTTGGCCATCGACCCGTGCGCCAGCGATCCGATCAGCCTGCGCCGGCCATTCATGTGCAGGTAGCGTGCCGCCCAGATGGTCGGCGTGCCCACGTCGAACGTGAAGATCGCGTCGTCGGCGGCCTGCTCGCTGATCAGCCGGGCCAGGTATTGCGGATGGATCGGGCGCCGGCCGCTGTCGCCGGTGGCCAGGTCGTCCAGCTGCTTGCGGGCGTCGCGGTAGTGGCGCACGCTCGCATCGAGGAAGGCGGTGTCGGCCTGCGGGGTCAGGCGCGGCTGCAGCGCGTCGAGCGTGGCGGCGACATCGCCCACGAGCCCGAGATCCAGCCGCGTGCGGCGCCCCAGATTCTCGGGCCGTACGTCGATCTGCACCACGCGCGCCCCTTCGGGATAGAACTGGCGATACGGGAAGTCGGTGCCCAGCATGACCAGCGTGTCGCAGTTCTGCATGGCGTGGTAGCCCGAACTGAAGCCGATCAGCCCCGTCATGCCGACGTCGTAGGGGTTGTCGTATTCGATGAACTCCTTGCCGCCCAGCGCGTGCACCACCGGCGCCTTCAGTGTCTCGGCCAGCCGCACCACCTGGTCATGCGCGCCGGCGCAACCGCGCCCGCACAGCAGCGTGGTGCGCTGGCCGCCATGCAGCAGCGCGGCCAGTGCGTCCAGCGACGCGGCGTCGGGCACCACCACGGGCGCCGGCAGTGTCATCGACGCCGGTGCGGAGATCCCTGCCGTCGCAACGGCCCGCAGCGCCACGTCACCGGGAATGACGATGACCGCCACGCCTCGACGCCCCACGGCCGCGCGAATCGCGGTCTCCAGCACGCCGGGCAGCTGCTCCACGCTGGACACCAGTTCGCAATAGTGGCTGCATTCGCGGAACAGCTGCTCGGGATGCGTTTCCTGGAAATAGTTGCGGCCGATCTCGGCGCTTGGAATATGTGCGGCAATGGCCAGCACCGGCACGCGTGAGCGATGGCAATCGAACAGCCCGTTGATCAGGTGCAGGTTGCCCGGCCCGCAGCTGCCGGCGCACACGGCAAGGTTGCCGGTCAGGTGCGCCTCCGCGCCGGCCGCGAAGGCGGCGGTTTCCTCGTGCCGGGTGTGAATCCAGTCGATGTCGCCGCGCTGGCGCAGCGATTCGGTCAGTCCGTTGAGGCTGTCGCCAACGACGCCGAAGATGCGGCGAACGCCGGCGCCGTGCAGCACCGAGGTGATCAGATCGGCGGCATTTTCCGTGGCCATGCTGTGCTCCTTGTCCGGAAGGGATGCCTGTCAGATAAGCCAGGCAGCGAAAGATTCAACCTAGCCTACGTCGGGCCGATCCGCCAGCCTTGTATTCCAGTGGCCGCACTTTTGGATTCGCACGGTGCGCCGGGGGCTACTGCTGGCGCGGAATCGAGAAGGCAAAGCGGCTGCCGTGCGGCGCCAGCGCCTCGGCGCGCAACTGGCCGCGATGCGCTTCGACAATCGACTTGCAGATGGCCAGCCCCATGCCCATGCCGTTGACCTTGGTGGTGTAGAACGGCTCGAACACCTGCTCGGCAAGGTCCGGCCCGATGCCGGTGCCGGTGTCGGCCACGCTGACTTCCAGCCACTGGTCATCGACCAGGCGCGTGGCCAGGTGCAGCAAGCGTGGCCTGTCGTGGATCTCGCCCATGGCATCGATGGCGTTGACCACCAGGTTCAGGATCACCTGCTGCAACTGGATGTCGTCGCCAAAGGCATGCGCGGGTTCGGCATCGAGCGACAGTTTCAGCGCAATCTGCCGGCGCTCGATCTCGTTGCGCGAGATCGCCAGGATATGGCGGATGGCCTGGTGCATGTCCACCTGGGCCAGCACCGGCGCGGCGTTGCGCGTCAGCGCCTGCAAGCTCCGGATCATGTCGCCGGCCCGCTGGCCTTCGCTGCGGATCGCCTCCAGCCCTTCGCGCGCATTGGCGATGTCGGGCGTGGGCCGCGCCAGCCAGCGCAGGCTGGCGCCGGCATTCGACACGATCGACATCAGCGGCTGGTTCACCTCGTGCGCGATCGACGCGGTCAGCTGGCCCACCGTGGTGGCGCGCGCCACGCGGGCCAGGTCGGCCTGGGCGCTGCGCAGCGCGTCTTCGGCCTGGCGGCGCGCGGTGATGTCCGTCACCGTGCCCACATAGTCGAGTTCGCCATCGTCGCCGGGCAACGGCTTGCCGATGGCGGCCAGGTAGCGGATCGATCCGTCGGCCCGCACGATGCGGTGCTCCACGCGGACGGTGGCCTGCCGCGCGACATGGGTCTCGGTGACGTGCCGTACCATCTCGCGGTCCTCGGGATGCATGTGCGACAGGAAGACCGCGAACGGCAGGTCGTGCTGGTCGGGGTCGAGTTCGTAGATGCGGCGCAGTTCGTCCGAGCCCGTGAAGCGGTCGCGCTTCAGGTCCCAGCGCCAGCTGCCCGTGTGGCTGACACTTTCGCCCATGGCCAGCGACGCCTCGCTGGCGCGCAGCTCGCGCTCCACCTGCTGGCGGCGTTCGTTTTCGGCCAGCAGGTCGTCGTAAAGCCGTGCCGTGCGCAGCGAGATGGCCGCCTGCGAGGCGATCAGCTCCAGCACGCGCGTGCGGTCCAGCGTGAAGGCGTCGCGCACCAGACGGTTTTCCAGGTAGAGCGCGCCGATGGCCTCGTTGTGGCGCAGCATCGGAATGCACAGCGCGGAGATATCCGCCATGCCCGCCAGTTCCGCCAGTTCCGCCGGCTCCGCCGGGTTGCCGGCCCGCCCGAAATACGGGTCGGTCGCAAACGGGTTGGCGCCGACCGACGTGCCGGCCATGGCGGCCTGTCCCGTGCGCACCGCCGTATGGAGCATGGTCACGGCCAGTGCGCTGGCGGTGACCGGGTCTTGCGTGACGCGCACATGAATGCCATCGGCCGTGGTGTCCGCGCTGGCCTCGACGACCGGCCCTTCGGGGCGCATGCGGATCAGCAGGCCGCGTTGGGCGCCGGCGTATTCGAGCACGATCGTCATCAGCTTGTCGATCAGGCGGTCGAGACGGATTTCCTCGCTCAGTGCCCGGGATGCCTTGATCACGCTCTCGGCATCGAGCGTCTGCGCGCTAGTGCCCAGATGCCAGGTACGCAGCGGCGTGGCCTCCACGATCTCCGGATGGTCGGATTCCAGTTGCCGTGCCTTCCCGACGGCGCCCCAGCGCAGGTACGCGTCGCGCGCATGGCGGCGATGCGCGGCGGCCGCCGATGCCAGCCCATGCGCGTCGCCGAGCCGCGCCGCGCGCTCGTGCGCCATGGCCGCGACCTGCACGAAGCCGTGCGCGGTGGCATGGGCGATGGACTGTTCGTAGCGCGACATGGCCGTCAATGCGTCGCCTTCCAGCCGGGCCAGCTCGGCTTCCACCAGCAGCGCCTTGTCGGCGAACGTCAATGGGTTGGCCTGGGCCCAGTCGCGCAGCTTGCGGGCGTCGGCACGCAGCATCTGCCAGGCTGCCGCCTCGGGCGCGGCCGGCGATGCGTCGAGCCGGGCGGCAAGCGTCAGCGCACGCATCAGGTGGAAGTCGCGCTGATGGATATGGGCCGGCGCCGACCATGCGAACGTGGCCGCGTGGTCGAGACACCGCGCGGCCGCATCGACGTGGCCGGCCAGCAGCAGCACGTTCGACCGATACACGGCCTGCCAGAACTCGAACGTGCTGAGGCGTTCCTCGGCGGGCGCCTGATCCGTCGGCACGCCGGCGGCCTGCCACGCGAGCGTCCGCAGCCCGTCGACAAACCGTTGTTGCAGCCGCAGGATGGCCTCCACGTCGCCGAACCGGGCGGCGCGTACGAACTGCAGGCCGCGCGCGATTTCGGCCTCGACATCGTCGAGCGGATCGCTCCGCGCCAGCATGACGGCCACGACATGACAGCACGCATAGCAGGCCGTGGTGATGTCGCCGTGCGCCACGCCCGCGGCAAAGCCGGCCCGTGCGCACTCGATCGAATAGGACAGCGGCTGGGTCCACACGCTGAGCTGGTCCAGCGGCAACAGGGTACGCGCTTCGTGCGCGGCGTAGCCGTGACGCGTGGTCAGCCGCCGCGCCAGTTCGCCGTAGCGAAAGCCGTCGTGGTATGCGCCATAGCGGTGGCACACCAGCACGCCGAGCCAGCCCAGCGACGCGGTGGCCGATGCGCTCATGCCATGCGCCAGCGTGAGCCGCATCATCTGGCACAGCGTGGCGAACGCCAGGTTCGGGTCCGTGAAGCTGGCCGGGATCTGCAGCGCCGACAGCAGGCCCATGGCGGCGTCGATGCGGGCGTCGGCCACATCCGGCAGGGCAAGCAGGGCGTCGAGGCGCGTGGCGTCGAGCTGCGGCCGGATCTCGGCATACAGCGCATCGCACAGCGCATCGGAGGGATGCGGCGGCAGGTCGATGCCGAAGCCATGCAGCCCCTCGAGGGCCTGCTGTACCGCCAGTGCATTCTCGGACCGTCGCATGTGAATTTCGATCTTCAGCCGGTATACGCCGGTCTGCCGCAAGGGGCCGGTCGGCCGTTGGAGCAGTTCGGCGGCCAGCGCCAGCGCCTCGTCGAGCCGGCCTTGCAGGAACCAGCAGTGGGCCTGTTCCTCGCGCAGCGAGAACACCAGCCCGTCGGCGGCAGCGGATGGCATGCCCGGCCCGCACGCGCGGCGCAGGCCGCTGTCGATGTACTGCAGCGCCGCGGCGTAGGCGGCCGTGCTGCGAGCGCGCCGCGCGGCGTCCAGAAACAGCGTGGCGATCGCACGGGCGTCGTCGATCGACGTCTGCTGCGTCTCGCCGTGCATCAGCAGGTCTGCGGCACGGAACATCAGGTCGTCGGCCCCACCGTGCCGGGTCGATTGCGCGAGCAGGCGTCCTGCACGCAGGCTGAGCCGCGCGCGAGCGGTCGCGTCGAGGCCGTCGTGTGCGGCTTCCTGGATGCGGTCGTGCGTGAAGAAGTACGCCTGCTCGGCCAGCATCAGCAGCCCTGCGGCGCGCGCCGGCGCCAGCCGGGCATGCAGTGCGCGTTCGGACAGGTCGAAGATGTCGCACAGCAGCGCGACCGGAGTATGGCTGCCTAGGCACGCCATGCCGCGCAGGCAGTCGCGGGTTTCCGCCGGCAGCCGGTGCAGCCGCTGGAGGCACAGTTCGGCCACGTTGTCGGTGTAGCTGCGCTGCTCGATGGCCACCAGGTCGAAATGCCAGCTGTCGCCCTGGGGCGAGCAGTGGATCAGCCGTTCGTCGGCCAGCGTGCGCAGGAACTGCCTGACGAAGAACGGGTTGCCCAGCGTCTTGGCGTGGACGCGCTGCGCCAGGGTCTGCACGGCCGGCTCGGGCATGCGCAGGGCCTCGGCGAGCAACGTGGCGACCGATGCCACCGACAGGTTGGGCACGGCGATGTCCCGCACGGCGGCCTGCTGGCGCAGTGCGGCCAGCGGCGACGCGTCAGCGGTGCGCGCGCTGCAGACCAGCAGCAGGGGCAGCGGCGTCGAGGCATCGGCCAGGCGTGCCAGAAGCTGCAGCGACGGCTGGTCGAGCCACTGGATATCGTCGATCAGCAGCACGAAGGGCAGGTCTGCCTGCGCAAGCGCCTGCACCAGCTGGCGCATGGCGATGCCGACGTGCACATCGGCATCGGCGCCTTGCGCGGCGGGCGGCGCCGGAAAATCGTCCACCAGCAGTCGCAAGGCCGGCGCGATGCGCGCCGCAACCTGCCCGTAGCTGCCCAGGCCCTGCGCCAGCCGCAGTTGCCACATCCGCACCGCCTCTTCAGGCAGGCCGAGGATCTGATGAACCAGCATGCGGAAGGCATCGGCCAGGACGGCGTAGGGCACGGCCTGGCGTGACGGGTCCGCCTTGCCAATCGCGCAGCACGCGCGCCGAGCCTGCATGGTCTGGAGGAAGGCCTGCGTCAGCGTGCTCTTGCCCGCCCCCGATGGCCCGGTCAGCACCGCCACGGCCGGTATTCCACTGGCCTGCACGCTGGCGAACGCGTCGGTCAGGGCGGCAAGTTCGCCATTGCGCTCGTAAAGGCTGTCCGGCAGCGCCAGATCGGCGGAGATGTCGCGCTCGCCGGTTTCGAACGGTTCGATATGGCCATGCGAATGCCATGCGTCGACGCACCGGGTCAGGTCGGCGTGCAGTCCTGCGGCGGTCTGGTAGCGGCGCGACGGGCTCTTTTCGAGCAGCTTGAGCACGATTCGCGAGAGCATGGACGGCACGCCGGGTGCGATGGCATCCGGCGGCAGCGCCGTGCCGGCGACGTGGCCGTGAATCCATTCGCCAAGGTCGTCCGGGTTCCTGACGCCAAACGGCAATTGCCCGGTCAGCAACTGGTAGACGATGACACCCAGCGCGTAGAGATCGCTGCGTGCGTCGATGGCATGCCGGGTGCGCCCCGTATGCTCGGGCGACATGTACGCCGGGGCTTCGCCTGCCAGCATGGTCAGGACGGGGCGGTCGGCGTCGGGCTGCGAGGCGTGGATGGCAAAGCCGAAGCGGCCGATCCGGCAGCGTCCCGCGTCATCGACGAACAGGCTGCACGGTGTGATGGCCCGATGCACGAGACCGCACTCGTGTACGGCCTTCAGCGCCGCGCTGGCACCCAGCGCGATCGACAGCACCTGCGCCACGGGCAGACGCCGGCCTGCCAGGGCGGATACCGGCGTGCCGGCGTGGTCGTCGTAGACGGCCGCCACGCCCTGGCGGTAGCGCGTGAGCGTGCGCGGCACCAGCGCCCATTCCGCGCGCAGCAGTCCGCGCAGTGCGAATTCGGTCTCGATGCGCCGCGCGGCATCGGGCTCCGCGCGCGGGGACGCCGCGTGTGCCAGCATCAGCGTGCTGCCGGTGCGGGCATGCACGCCGCGCGAGAGCGCCACGATGCCATCCTGCACGCAGGCCTCGAAGCGGTATTCCGACAGGGGGAGCGTGTCTTGCGGGCCGTTCCGAAGGTGAGTCGGCGGGCGGGATGCGTCGGTCGTCATGGGGCGGCGCCGGAGAAAAAAGGAGACCTGGGAGCGAACCTAGTTTCCGGGGCGGATCTGCAAGGCGTCCTCGATGCAGCCGATGATATCCGTATCCTGAAAGGGCTTGTTCAGGAAACAGGCCGCGCCGGCGTCGCGGGCACGCTGTTCGTAGCCTTCCTGTGCGAAGGCGGTCATGAAGATGACGGGCATCCTGTGCCCGCGGGCGCGCAGCGCCTCGCACAGGGCGAAGCCGTTCATGCCGGGCATCTGCACGTCGGTGATGACGCAGTCGATGCCGGCGATCGATGCGGATGCCAGCAGTTCCGGGCCGCCGCCATAGAGTTCCGCGGTCATGTCCAGCGAGCGCACCAGTCTGCCCATGGCATGCCGGACGGAGGCGTCGTCGTCGACAATGGCAATCACGGGGGTGGCAGTCACACGGAATCCTTGAGAAGTCTGGAGCGGTGACAGGGGCCACCGCTCGCGCACAGCATAATCCCGCCGGGCCATGCTCGACATCATACGGTGGTATTGCCGGTGTGCCGCCGACAGCGGAAGCCGGCGCAGCAACCATGATCCGCGCGGAAACCCACAAGGATATTCGCTTCGGCCCCGCTCCGCCACGAATCGGAGCGAACCCATACCAAGGTATGAGTGACGCCCCGTGCGTGGCATCCGCCTCAGAAGTTGTGCCGCATGCCCAGGGCGAACGTCTGCGGGTCGGCCCCGGCACTGACGCCCAGTTCGTTGATCGCGAAGTCGTAGACCGCATTCTTCTTGTTGTTGATGCGGCTGTAGAAGACGAACAGCGCCGTGCGTTTGGACAGCGGATAGTCGTAGCCGACCGTGAACTGCGTGGCGCCGGTCTCCGGGCCGCTGCGGAAAAAGCCGATCGTATCGGTGGACGACCCCGTGCCGTTGGCGGCCAGCGCAACGCCCAGCCGCACGCTGCCCGGGCCCAGCTGCTGCACCAGCGACGCATAGTAGCCGTTGCGCTGCAGGTCGCCGGTGTCGGTGCGGTAGTGCAGATGTTCGTAGAGCGCCGAAATGCGCGTGCCCTTGAACAGCTGGTAGGCCACGCCGACCTTCAGCGCATCGTCGTTGCGCCCGGCGGCCTGGTAATGCTGGTGGATCTCGTAGGCCAGCGTGGCGTTCAGCGGCCCCTGGTCGTAGACCACGGCGGCCGAATACAGCGCCGGGTTGCGCGCGACCGTGTTTTTCTCCTCCGGCAGGCCCCAGCCCAGCCAGAGGCTGACGCCGGCCAGCTGCGGCGTGCGGTACTGCAGGATGTTCTTCTGGCGCCGGTCGAACGAGCTGGTGTCCTGCACGTTGTCGGAGCTGGACGTCGAACCGTTGCCGATCAGCGCCATGTAGCCGGCCGTGGTCGGATAGTACGGGTCGTACGCCATGGTCGACTCGGTATAGGGCGTATGCCAGTGCCCCATGAACAGCAGGCCGTAGTCGCCCTGCAGGCCGATGCGCGAATTGCGCGTGGCAATGCCGCCCTGGCCGTTGTCGATCGACAGGTTGCTTTCGATCTGCCAGACGGCCTTGAGGGAACCGCCCAGCCCTTCCTCGCCGCGCAGGCCCCATACCGAGCGGTAGTTGGTCTGGCGGACCACGCTGCCCAGCGACGTGCCATCGGTGGCCGTGCTGGCGCGCGCGTATTCGATGGCGGTGTTGAGCCGGCCGTAGATCGTCACGGAGTCGGCCGCCAGCGCCGAGGCGGGCGCCGCCAGCGCCGCCAGCAACGCCAGCCCGTCAGTGCGCCGCATCGGTCTTTTCATCGGTCTTTGCCGTCAGCGTGGCCGGTCCGGGTGTGCCGGTGATCTTCGGCACGCACTCGGAATGGAACCACGAGAGGGTCACGGGCTCGCCGGCGATCATGCGCTTGATCGGCGGCACCACCTGTTCGCCGATCAGCATGCCCAGCAGGCCGATCAGCGCCACGGCCGGCGGCGCGGGCGAGCGCACCTGCATCAGGGCATAGATGATGCCGACCAGGATGCCGGCGCCAAGAGAGACAAGATAGATCTTCATGATGGTCTCGCAATACAACAACACAACAACACAACAACAAGATAGAACGGCAGATGCCGGGATCAGCGCGTGGCGCCCGGCAGCCCCACGCCCAGCAGGTGCCGCACGCGCGGCGGCTCGCTGGCCACATGGAACCGGGCCACGTCGCGCTGCAGGTCGGCATCGGCATTCGGCACGCGCCGATGCTGGCGCAGGTGTTCGGCCCACGACTCGACCAGGAACCATTCGGTCAGCAGTTCCGGGTTGGCCGGGTCCTCCATGACGCCCCAGTTGAAGGCGCCGTCGCGCAGGCGTTCCTCGGACAGGTGATGGACAGCGCGCAGGAACGCATCGCGGTTGGCCGCCGGAATGCAGTATTCGATCAGGATCATCACCGGCCCGCGATCGTGGGCGATGTCGTCGGCCATCTCGGGTTCGGGCCAGTGATGCGCCGGCCCGAGGTCTTCCTCGCCGCGCGGCAGGCGGATGCGGTTCAGCAGCAGTGCCGCCACGACCAGGCCCGCGCCGGCAATCAGCAGCGCGTGCGGTGTGCCCAGTGCCTGGGCCACAAAGCCCCACAGCAGGCTGCCGCCGGCCAGCGCGCCGTTGAATACCATCTGGTAGACGGCCAGCGCACGGCCGCGCACCCAGTTCGGCAGGATGGCCTGTGCCGCGCCGCCCAGCGTGGTCAGCGCCAGGATCCACGCCGCGCCCAGTACCAGCAGCAGTGGCAGCGCCAGCCAGACCGGCGGGGCGAACGACAGCCCGGCCATGACCACGGCGGTGGCGATGGCGGACACCAGGATCACGCCATCGCCATCCAGGCGCTTCTGCAGCGTGGGCATCGACAGCGCGCCCAGGATGGCGCCTGCGCCCACCGCGCCCAGCAGCACACCGTACAGCCCGGCACCGCCGTGCAGCAGTTGTTTGGCCACCAGCGGCAGCAGCGCCCAGACGCTGCTGCCAAACGCGAAATGCACGGCGGCACGCAGCAGTACGATATGAAGCTTGCTATGGGCCCGCGTGAAGCGCAGCCCGGCGCGGAACGCGCTGAAGAAATGCTCGCGCAGCGGATCGCTCGGCTGCACGGGGCGCTTCCACCAGATCAGCGCGCCGATCACGAACACATAGCTGATCAGATCGGCACAGTAGGTGGCGGCCGCGCCGAACCCGGCCAGCAGCAGGCCGCCCATGGCCGGGCCGATGGCGCGCGCGATATTGACGCCCAGGCCGTTCAGGGCCACGGCCTGGCGCAGCGTATTCGCCGGCACCAGTTCGGGCACGATGGACTGCCAGGTGGGCCCCATCATCGCCGCGCCGATGCCGCCGGCAAACGCCAGCGCAATCAGGATCTCGATCGTCAACCCGTTCTGCCACGACAGGAAGGCCAGCGAACCGCTGACCGCTGCCAGTGCGATCTGGATCACGATCAGGAAGCGGCGGCGGTCCAGGATATCGGACAGCACGCCCGCCGGAATGGCGAGCAGGAAGACCGGCAGCGTGGCCGCCGCCTGGATGGTGGCAACTGCGGCCGGCGACGACGACAGGTCGGTGGCCAGCCACGCACTGGCCACATCGCGCATGAAGCTGCCGATGTTGCCGAGGATCGTGGCCACCCAGAGGACGGCGAACGTCGACTGGGCCAGCGGCGCGAACGAGCCGGACGACCTGGCCGTGGAGGGTGCGGCAGCCTGTGTCATGCGCGGCCCCGCGTGCGCAGGTCGTGCCAGGCGACCAGCAGGAAGCCGCCCACCAGGCCCAGGTGCTCGAAGAACGCATTCATCAGCATGAAGTAGGCATCGGGCGGGGCGCTCCAGAAGCGGTTGGCCATGAAGGTGGCGGCCAGCGTGAAGGCGGCCAGCGCCAGCGCGCCAACCCAGCGGTACACGCCGAGCAGGATCATGGCCGGCGCAGCCAGTTCCAGTGCGATCGTGGCCGCCGCCATCGGCACGGCGGGGCTCAGGCCAAAGTGCTGCATCTCGGCCACCGCGCCCGAGAAGTCGAACAGCTTGACGAGCCCGCCTTGCAGGTACGCCGCGCACAGCAGCAGCAGGGCGATCCAGTGCATCCAGCGTGGCAGCCGGTGCGTGGTGTCGCCAGCCGCCGCCAGCGGGGAAGAGGGATAGGGCATGACGGGTCTCCGGTTCGATGCGATGCGGATGGCGGGATGCAGCCGGCGTCAGAACGCCCAGCAGGAGCAGCCCAGGGCGCCCCAGAAGCTGCTTTCGTCCGATGTCGGCACGCTGGACGTCCACGCTTTGGCATGCGCGTGGCCGTGCACGCCGCACGAACTGGCGCAGCCGCAGGCGGTGTTCATCGCCAGCTGCTTGGCCTTGGCCGTCGGGCGCGGCTGGTACTGGCTGCCATGGCGGGCTGGCGACCAGTCCGGCATGGCCGGCGGAATGTCGGGCGAATGGGTGCCGAACTCGTTGTCGCCGTAGACCACCTTGCCGCCCAGCACCGTCATCACGGACGTGATGTCCTGGATGTCGTCGCCCGGCACGGCGAAGTAGTCGGCCGACAGCACGGCCAGGTCGGCCAGCTGGCCAGCCTTGATCTGGCCCTTCTTGCCTTCTTCGGACGAGAACCACGTGTTGGCTTCGGTCCACAGGCGCAGCGCCGTCTCGCGGTCGAGCAGGTTGGCTTGCGGATACATCGACATGCCGCCCACGGTCTTGCCGGTGGTCAGCCAGTACAGCGACACCCACGGGTTGTACGACGCGACGCGCGTGGCATCGGTGCCGGCGCCAACCTTGACGCCCTTTTCCAGCATCTTCTTGATCGGCGGCGTGGCTTCGGCAGCCTTCGCGCCGTAGCGTTCGACGAAATACTCGCCCTGGTAGGCCATGCGGTGCTGCACCGCAATGCCGCCGCCCAGTGCCGCGATGCGGTCGATGTTGCGGTCGGAGATCGTTTCGGCGTGGTCGAAGAACCAGTTCAGGCCGTTGAACGGCACGTCCTTGGCCACCTTCTCGTAGACATCCAGCGCGCGGTCGATGGTCTGGTCGTACGTGGCGTGCAGGCGCCAAGGCCAGCGTTTTTCCGCCAGCAGGCGGATCACCGGCTCCAGGTCGGCTTCCATCGACGGCGGCATGTCAGGGCGCTCGACGCGGAAGTCCTCGAAGTCGGCGGCCGTGTAGACCAGCATTTCGCCGGCGCCGTTGTGGCGGTACAGGTCGTCGCCCTGGCCCGGCTTCACCGTGGAAGTCCAGGTCTTGAAGTCGCTCAGTTCTTCCTTGGGCTTCTGCGTGAACAGGTTGTAGGCCAGACGTACCGTGAGGTTGCCCTCCTTGTGGAGCTCTTCGATGACGTTGTAGTCCTCGGGGTAGTTCTGGTAGCCGCCGCCGGCATCGATCACGCCGGTCACGCCCAGGCGGTTCACTTCGCGCATGAAATGGCGCGTGGAGTTCTTCTGGTACTCGGGCGGCAGCTTCGGACCCTTGGCCAGCGTGGCGTACAGGATGGTCGCGTTGGGCTTGGCCAGCAGCAGGCCGGTGGGATTGCCGCCCTTGTCGCGGATGATCTCGCCGCCCGGCGGGTTCGGGGTGTCCTTGTTGTAGCCCACGGCGCGCAGCGCGGCGCCGTTCAGGATGGCGCGGTCGTACAGGTGCAGGATGAACACCGGCGTATCGGGCGCCGCGGCGTTCAGTTCCTCGATGGTCGGCAGGCGCTTTTCGACGAACTGGTGCTCGGTGAAGCCGCCGACCACGCGCACCCATTGCGGCGCGGGCGTGCGGGCGACCTGGTTCTTGAGCATGCGCATGGCGTCGGCCAGCGACCGCACGCCGTCCCAGCGCAGTTCCATGTTGTAGTTCAGGCCGCCACGAATGATGTGCATATGGCTGTCGATCAGCCCGGGAATGGCCCGCCGGCCATTCAGGTCGATCACTTTCGTCCTGGCAGCCGCGAGCTTCATGATCTCGTCGCGCGTGCCGACGCTGAGGAAGCGGCCGTCCTGGATGGCCACGGCGTCGGCTTGCGGGTTGGACTTGTCAAGGGTGGTGAACTTGCCGTTGACCAGGATGAGATCGGGAGTCGGGTTCGGTGACATGGCGAAAAGCTCCGAAGAGGCTGCCGCGCCGAGCGCGGCGGCCGAGGCGATGAATTGCCGGCGGGTGACTGACATGGTTTCAGGCGGCTCAGGCGTTCAGGAAGGCCAGCAGGTCGGCATTGACCTGGTTGGCGTTGATCACGCACATGCCGTGCGAAGCGCCGGGGTAGACCTTCAGCGTGGCGTTCTTGACGATCTTGGCCGACAGCTTGGCCGCGTTGTCGATCGGCACGATCTGGTCGTCGTCGCCGTGCAGGATCAGCGTGGGCACGTCGATCTTCTTCAGGTCCTCGGTGTAGTCCACTTCCGAGAACTCCTTGATGCACAGGTACTGGCCCAGGATGCCGCCGGCCATGCCCTGCGCCCAGAAGGCGTCGATGGTGCCCTGCGATACCTTGGCGTTGGGGCGGTTGAAGCCGAAGAACGGCGTGGCCAGGTCCTTGTAGAACTGCGAGCGGTTCTCGGCAACGCCCTTGCGGATGTTGTCGAACACTTCCAGCGGCAGGCCGTTCGGGTAGGCGGCGCTCTTGGCCATGGTCGGGGGCACGGCGCCGATCAGCACGGCCTTGGCCACGCGCTTCGTGCCGTGGCGGCCGATGTAGCGGGCCACTTCGCCGCCGCCGGTGGAGTGGCCAACCAGCGTGGCACCCTTGATGTCCAGCGCGTCGAGCACGGCGGCCAGGTCATCGGCGTACGTATTCATGTCGTTGCCCTGGGCCGGCTGGTCCGAGCGGCCATGGCCGCGACGGTCGTGGGCGATCACGCGGAAGCCCTTCTGCACCAGGAACAGCATCTGGGCGTCCCACGCGTCGGCGTCGAGCGGCCAGCCGTGCGAGAACACCACCGGACGGCCCGAGCCCCAGTCCTTGTAGAAGATGCGCGTGCCGTCCTTGGTGGTCACGTAGTGACCCTGCTTCGACTGGCGGCCTGCGGCCGGTGCGGCTTCCGCGGCGGCCGGCGTCAGCGCGGCCATCGATGCCACGGTGGCAGCGGCTGCGCCCATGGTGCTGCCAACCAGCAGCTTGCGACGCGACGCGTCGTGTTGTTCGGCCTGGGATTGGGGGGCGACGTTGGACATGAGATTTCCCTGCGAGAATGAGTTCAGATTGTTTGAGTTATCGGCCCGGCGCGCTTCCTGGTTTTTCGCCGGCCGTGCTGCGATGGAGTGAACTTTAGCGGCGCGAATGCGGTGACTGCCGCACTCGCGCTGTACATTTCATTCAAATAAATTGAATGCTGATGGCGCGCGGTTAGCGGGCCGGCACCGGCGCGATGGATTCATGCGGCGTGCCGGTGCGCTGGGCGGCCTTGTGGACCATCGTGTAGGCGTAGTCCACGCCCATGCCGTAGGCGCCCGAGTGTTCCTTGACGAGCTTCATCACGGCGTCGTAGGTGTCGCGGTGCGCCCAGTCGCGCTGCCATTCCAGCAGCACCTGCTGCCAGGTCACGGGCACGGCGCCGGCCTGCACCATGCGCTGCATGGCGTAGTCGTGGGCTTCCTTGGTGGTGCCGCCCGAGGCGTCGGCCACCATGTAGATCTCGTAGTCGCCTTCCAGCATGGCGCACAGGGCGAAGGTGGTGTTGCAGACTTCGGTCCACAGACCCGCCACCACCACCTTCTTGCGGCCGTTGGCCTTCAGGGCGTCACGCACCTTCTGGTCGTCCCAGGAATTCATCGACGTGCGTTCCAGCGTCTTGGCATTCGGAAACACGTCGAGGATTTCCGGGTACGTGTAGCCCGAGAACGATTCGCTTTCGACGGTGGTGATGGTGGTCGGCACGTTGAAGATCTTCGCGGCCTTGGCCAGGCCCACCACGTTGTTCTTCAGCGCCTGGCGGTCCATCGATTGCACGCCGAAGGCCATCTGCGGCTGGTGGTCGATGATGATCAGCTGGCTGTTCTGCGGGGTCAGTACTTCGAGCTTCGGGTTCGACATGATGAAAATTCCTTGAAACGAAGGTTGGGGCTGGGCGCGGACGGCGCAGCGTGCGCTGGCCCGTCCGGCACCGGGGTTGCATCGAAGTCGTCATGCCTGGGCACAGGCAAGATGCGACCCGACGCAAGACTAGACGGCACATGCGTCTGCAGCCATTGGCCCATCGTATTAGGCGATCGTGTCTACGGATTAGCGGTCCGCCGCGGCGTCCGCGAGCGAACTTGCAGGCGCCGGGCAGGCGCCGGGCAGGCGGCGACCGGCAGGCGTGCGATCACGCCAGTGGACAGGACTGGACATGGGCAACGGGGGGGGCGACGGGATAACAAGGCACGCGCAGGGTAGGCGGGCGCGTGCGGCCTGGCCATACCCACTTGGTATAGGTCTTGGCGGGGCCGCCGACAAGCAGGGTTTTGCGGGCCGTTTTGGCGGCGCTGTCCACTCAGCCAATGGTATGGGTGGCGAAGCGGCGCCCGCTGTGCTGAAATGCTGGGCGCGCCCCGGCCCATGTCGCCCCCGTGCGCGCGGATTTCGCCTGACTTGCCGCCCGTCGGGCGGCACCGCAACATGCCCTCAAGGACCTTGGAGAACAGAGCCGTGACATCCCAGAGCGGGGACCCTGCCGGTACGGGCGCCGACGACGACGCGATGGTGCTGATCGTCGATGACGACGCCATGCTGCGCGCCGGCCTGGGCAATCTGTTCCGTTCGGTGGGGATGCAGGCGGCGCTGTTCGGCTCGGCAGCCGAGCTGCTGGAATACCGCTTGCCTGATGTGCCGTGCTGCCTGGTGCTCGACGTGCGCCTGCGCGGCCCGAGCGGGCTCGACCTGCAGACCCGCCTGGCGCAGATGGGGGTGCATATCCCGATCATCTTCATGACCGGCTACGGCGATATCGCCATGACGGTGACCGCCATGAAGGCGGGCGCCGAGGATTTCATGGCCAAGCCGTTCCGCGACCAGGACCTGCTCGACGCCGTGTCGGCGGCCATCGAGAAGGACCGGCTGCGTCGCCGGGGCCTGCGCAAGGTGGAGGAGATTCGCGGCAATTACGCCACGCTGACGCCGCGCGAGGCGGAAGTCATGGGCATGGCCGTCTCGGGCCTGCTGAACAAGCAGATCGCCGGGGAAATCGGCATCAGCGAGGTGACGGTGAAGATCCACCGTGGCCAGGCCATGCGCAAGATGCGCGCCCGCACCTTTGCCGATCTGGTGCTGATGGCCCAGCAGATCGGCCTCTGCAAGGCCGAGCAGTAGGTCTCCATCGGTCGGCGGGCCGGCAGGCCGGTCTGCCAGCGTCCCCGGCGCGCGCCAGGGATCGGGCTCAGCCGAACTTGCGGGCCGCGTCCAGCGCCAGGCCTGAACCGATACCGCCAAACAGGTCGCCTTCCACGCGCCGCGCACCGGGCAGCAGCCGCGCCAGTTGCTCGCGCAGCATCGGTACGCTGCTGGAGCCCCCGGTGAACAGGATGGTATCCACCGCATCGGCCGGAACGCCGGCCGTTTTCAGCATGCCCTTTACGGTGCTGGCCGTCTTGTCGACCAGTTTCGAGATCGATTGGTCGAAATCGTCGCGCGTGACTTCCAGCGTGGTATCGGGCGCGATGCGCGCGAGGTCCATGGTGGTGAGCGGCGCCTCGGACAGCGCAATCTTGGCGGCCTCCACCTGGATCGCCAGCCAGTGTCCCGCGCGGTCCTTGATCAGGCGGATCAGGCGGTCCAGCTTCTCGGTTTCGGCGGCATCGCGATAGTTGTCCATCACGATGGCCCAGGCGCGGCGCGTATAGACCAGGTTGATCGTGTGCCAGCTGGCCAGGTCGAAATACTGGCCCGACGGCATCGCCTTGCCGTTGCGCAACTGGCTGTTCAGGCCCAGCATCGGCATGACGCTGGCCAGGCTCAGTGCGCGGTCGAAGTCGGTGCCGCCGATATGCACGCCGCCATTGGCCAGGATGTCCTCGCGGCGGTCGGCCTTCTTCGCGCGCTCGGGCGACAGGCGCACCAGCGAGAAGTCGGACGTACCGCCGCCGATGTCGGCCACCAGCACCAGTTCCTCGCTGCCGATGCTGGCCTCGTAGTCGAAGGCGGCCGCAATCGGCTCGTACTGGAAGGCGATGTCCTTGAAGCCCGCGTCGCGGGCAATCTCCGCCAGCGTGTCTTCGGCAAGCTGGTCGGCGGCGGCGTCCTCGTCGATGAAGTGAACGGGGCGCCCCAGCACCGCCGCGCTGAACTGGCGGCCGGCAGCGCGCTCGGCGCGGCCCTTCAGTTCGCCGATGAAGTGCGCCAGCAGCTTGCGGAACGGCATGGCCTGGCCCATGACCTCGGTGCTGTCGTCCATCATCGACGTGCCCAGCAGGCTCTTGAGCGACCGCATCATGCGGCCCTCGTAGCCGGCCAGGTAGTCGGCCAGCGCGGCGCGGCCGTAGCTGACGAGCGGATCCTCGGCGTGGAAGAAGATCACCGATGGCAGCGTGGACTTGTCGTCTTCCAGCGGCAGCAGCATGGGCGCGCCGGGACGCAACCAGCCGACGGTGGAATTGGACGTGCCGAAGTCGACGCCGCAAGCGTTTGAGATCATGGGAATGCAGGAGTTCAGGTACAGCAGGATGCAGGCGGCACGCTTGTCCGCAGCCATTTGGGGGGGCGGACCGGGTGCCGTTGCGTGGGGCGCTATTGTAGGGGTTTTCCTGGCATGGGGTGGAAACCCACAGCGCGGCATGCCATCGGGGATCACCCCATACGGGTTTGTGCCAACTGTTCTGCACACCGGCGTTGCAGTCTACTGAAGTCGCAGGTTGCAGTGTGACTGACCGGTTCGACACCACCGGCCAGCCGTTTGGAAAACCGACTGGAGACAATACCATGGTGACCAAGCAGGACGAATCACGCATTTTCCGCGAACTGGTGGCGCTGGCCACGCTGGAGGCACTGGGCGGCGCCATTGCACTAGGCTTCGTGTTCAATCTGCTCACATGACGCGACGCGACGAAGGGGGCCGCCACTGACGGCCCCTTGTCCGTTTCCGGCCGTGTTCGGCCCCTGGGCGGCCTGACCGGCAGGATCGGTGAGCCTCCCGGCAGCCTTGCCGGAACCCCACTAGAATGGCGCATCGCCCGGCAAGGTGCCGGGCCAGACCTGGGAGTCTAGGATGCGTATTCTGGTGGTCGGTGCCGGCGCGACGGGCGGCTATTTCGGAGCACGGCTGTTGCAGGCCGGGCGTGACGTGACCTTTCTGGTGCGCGCACGGCGGGCTGGGCAACTTGCCGAGCATGGGCTGCGCGTCAAGAGCCCGCACGGCGATTTGCATATCGCCAAGCCCCCTGTCGTTCTGCCGGAGCAGATCGCCGCGCCGTACGACGTGGTACTGCTGAGCTGCAAGGCCTATGACCTGGCCGGCGCCATGGATTCGATCACCCCGGCCGTGGGCCCGGACACCGTGATCGTGCCCCTGCTCAACGGCATGCGCCACCTGGACCAGCTCGATGCCCGCTTTGGCGCGGCCCGCGTGATGGGCGGCCGCTGCATGATTTCGAGCACGCTCGACGACCAGGGCACCATCCTGCATCTGTCGACATTCCACATCCTGTCGTTCGGCGAGCGCCCGTCGGGCAATAGCCCGCGCGCGCAGGCGCTGGCCGAAGTGTTCGGCAACGCGGGCTTCGACGTGCAACGCAGCGACGCGATGCTGCAGGACATGTGGGAAAAGTGGTTTTTCCTGGCCACGCTGGCGGCTTCCACCTGCCTGATGCGGGCCACCATCGGCGACATCCTTGCCGCGCCGCGTGGCCGCGAGACCATCGCGGCCCTGCTGGACGAATGCGCCGCCATCGCGGCGGCCAACGGCTATCCGGTGCGCGAGCCGGCGATGCAGCAAGCCAGGACCACGCTGTTCACGGAAGGCTCGCCGATCACGGCATCGATGCTGCGCGACGTGGAGCGCGGCGCCGCCATCGAATCGGACCAGATCGTCGGCGACCTGCTTGCACGCCGGGGCAGCACCGACGCGCCCACGCTCGCCATGGCACTGACCCATCTGAAGGCGTACGAGGCCCGCCGGGCGCGCGGCGGCTGACGTCAGGCCCCGCCGCCGTCGATGCTGGCTTCGCTGTTCGCGGTGGCCGTGGCCGTGCGCGCGCGCAACCAGGCCAGCAGCTCGGCTTCGGGCATCGGACGCGCCAGCAGGTAGCCTTGCATGGCATCGCAGCCGATGCCGATCAGCGTCTGCCGGTCGGCTTCGTGCTCCACGCCCTCGGCCACGACCTCGAAGCCGAACGAGCGCCCGAGATTGAGCACCGCACGCATCAGATCCTGGTTGCGGGGCGACTGCGCGATATCGGTGATGAAGCTGCGATCCACCTTCACGCATGCCGCGCCGAGCTGGCGCAGCGCCCCCAGGCCGGAATAGCCCACGCCGAAGTCGTCGAGCGCAATCGCCACGCCGGCCTTGGCCATGTTGGCCAGCTTGCCTTGCACGGCCACCACGTCGAGCGCCACTTCCTCGGTGATTTCCACGGTCAGCAGGCCCGGTTCGATCCGGCAGGCCTCCAGCGTCGACAGCAGCAGCTGGTCGATCTCGACCTGCGCCATTTCGCGTGGCGACAGGTTGATGGCAATGGGAATGCGTGGCCCGCCCTGGGCCCCGATGGCCTGGGAAAGGCGGCAGACCTTTGACAGCGTGGCGCGCAGCAAGGTCTCGGACAGGCCGGACGCCGCGGCCACCGACACCAGTTCCGGCGGCGGCACCCAGCCATGGCGCGCATGTTTCCAGCGGATCAGCGCCTCCAGGCTGCGCACCCGCGTGCCGCCTTCGGCAAAGATCGGCTGGAACCACACCTCCAGCGTGTCGTCGGCCAGCGCTCGCGGCAGGTCGCGTTCGATGTCGCGCTGCATCTGCAGGTGCCGGTGCAGGTCGTCGTCGAACACGTACACGCTGTTGCGGCCCGCCCGCTTGGCCGCGTAGAGTGCCGCGTCGGCGAACAGCAGCATGTCGTCCAGGCAGATGTCCGGCCCGCGGCAGATGCCGATGCTGATGCCCACCGCACAGAATTCGTAGCCGTCCAGCGGCTGGCGCACGGCCTCGATCAGCCGGGCGGCCAGCGTCGAGGGGCAATCCGCGTTGTCGATCGGGTCGTAGAGCAGCATGAACTCGTCGCCGCCCATGCGGCCCACCAGCATGGCGGGGCCGGCCACCGCCTCCAGGCGCCGCGCCACCTCGCGCAGCACGCCGTCGCCGGCCTTGTGGCCGAACGCGTCGTTGATGAGCTTGAAGCCGTCCAGGTCCAGCAGCAACAGGCAGTGCCGGCCGCTCAACCCGTTGGCAAAACGCTTGTTGGCCCGTGCGAAGAAGCCGCTGCGGCTCAGCAGGCCGGTCAGCGGGTCCAGGCTGGCGAGCGTCCACATTTCGTCGGCACGATTCACCGCATGGTCATGCGCGATACGCAGGGAATCCTGGATGGCAGTGGCCTCGTTCTTGAGCCGGATCGAATGCCGGATCTGCCGTTCGCTTTCCAGCGTGCCCCGGATGAGCGCGGCCAGGTAGAGCAGGGTGGTGGCGGCCAGCCAGTACCTGTCGAAATCGCCAAACAAGACCAGGCTGGCGGCCGCCGACAGCAGCGGTGGTGTGATGAAACAGAGCGGAATGGGCGCGTACGCAAAGCCGTGGGTCACCGCACCGGCCGTGATGCCGCAGACCACGGTCAGGTAGAACAGCGTCTGCGGCGACGTGTAGCCGTCGCACAGCACCGGAATGGCCGCCCATGTCAGGCCCGACAGCAGCGCCAGCGTGCAGTGGATGCGCAAGTGGCGTGCCACCGTGCGTGCCAGCCGGCCATCGTCCGGCCGTGTGATGCCGGGCGCCGGGCCCACGGGCACCTGGCACATCCAGATGCGCAGCACATTCCAGAGCAGCGACATCACGAACCACACCGCCGCCGTGGCGCCGCGCCCGGCGTGCCAGGCCACGGCCAGCACGCTCAGGCCCAGGATGATGTTGATCGGAATCGACAGCCGGACCGTGCGGCGCACGGCCAGCAGCTGGTCGTGGCGCGTCTGCCAGGGCAGGGCCGCCTCCACGGGATTGACCGGCCCGCTGGCCGCACCGCCGCCGCCGGTATGTCTGCCGAGGCTCCCGCCGAGGCTTCCGCCGTTCGCCCCGTCGGCGGCGCGCAGGCCGGCCAGCGCGGCGCCCTGCGCACGATCTGTTTGTGTCATCGATTCATGCCCGCCGCCGATCGCGTGCCCCGGGCGTTGTGCGCCTCAAGGCTGGATGGCGGTCTTCCGCGTCCTGACTACCCGGTTGCTGTTTTTCTGATGTGTGCCCTGCGCCGCGACGGTTGCCATCGTCGACGACAGGTTCATGAACCGTGGTGCCCGTCAAACTCCGCCATGCCGGCCCTGTCCCCGATGCCGGCAATGCGGAACCTTCGTTCCGTCAGGTGTTGATGGCTCAAGGCATGGTGGTGTGCTCGTCGATGGTGGATCGCACGCGCTCGCGCGGAAGGAAACGGCGAGTATAGGTGCAAACTGGCGCGCGGACGCCGGCATCGGCGCTCAGGCTTCGACGGCGGTGCCCGCGTGCTGTTGCCAGAACGCCAGGAATTCGGCCACCGGCATGGCCTTGCCGAACAGCCAGCCCTGGCCGTACTGCACGCCGCGTTGCCGTAGCGCCACGCGCTGGGCTTCGGTTTCGATGCCCTCGGCCACCATATCGATGTCCAGCGCACGGGCCATCCCGATGATATGGGGCCCGACCGACTTCGACGGGGCATCGGTCGTCATCGAACCGACAAAGGCCTTGTCGATCTTGATACCGTCCACGTCCAGGTCATGCAGATAGGCCAGGCTCGAATAGCCGGTGCCGAAGTCGTCGATCAGGATCGGGTGGCCGACCTTGCGGAAGGCCGCGATCATCTCGCGGCAGGCGGTGTCATTGGCAAAGCCGCGCTCGGTGACTTCGATCCAGATCTGCCCGGCGCGCACGCCGGCGCGCGCCAGTGCCGCGCTGATGGCGGGCAGCGTGTCCTGTGCGCGGAAGTCGTCCGGCGAAAGGTTGATCGATACATGCATGGCCGGATCGGCGGCCAGGTGCGGTCCCAGGTCTGCCAGCACGGCCTCGATCACGCACTTGGTGATGGCATGGATGGCACCCACCGATTCGGCCATCGGGATGAAGCGGTCGGGCAGCGACACCGAGCCGTCCGGCATGCGCCAGCGCACCAGCGCCTCGGCGCCGACGCAGTGCCCGTCGTCGAGCGCCATCACGGGCTGGTAGACCGCGAAGAACGCCTTGCGGCGGATGGCGTCCTGCAGCAGGTACGCGGGACTGCGCAGGCGCCGGCCCCAGCGCAGCATCAGCCAGGCGGCCAGCGCGCTGACCAGCAGCGCCACGGGCAGGCCGACGACCAGCAGTTGCCGCCAGGTGCCGGTCATCGCGTCGAGCGGCTCGTAGGCCACCACGGCGAATGGCAGGTGTTGCGACGGCTTGACGTCCAGATAGCGGTCCCGCCGCACCTTGCCGTCGAGGTTCTCGGCCCATGCGCGCTGCAGCGTGGCCGTATCGGTGTCGCCCCAGATCGCCACGGCCTTGCCCGATTGCGTGTCGATCATCCCAAGGCGAATCTGCGCGTCGAGCGGCACGATATCAATAAAGAACTGCGCGTCGACCACGGCGACGTGCCGGCCCACGCGAAACTGGACGGCCGGCGGCGGCTCCCCGGCGGCATCGATGCGATACACGGCCCGCAGCGCCGGCAGCGCGGTCCAGCGCGGGTTCTGGCCTTCGATGCTGCGCAGCGCCCCCGGCACCGATGACGACGCGCACAGCAGCTGCTCGCCATCGAGGAAGACGATCTGCCGTGCGTAGCGGTGATGGAGGTCGGCCTCGCGCATGGCGTCCAGATGGGCCTGGGTGCATGGCGTGCCGCCGAACTGGTCGGCCTGGCGGGCGGCTTCGACGGCATCGCGCGCCACCACTTCCACACGCAGCAGCGCACGTTCGGTGAAGGCGTCCACACGCTGGCGGAACAACTGCTCGGCCAGCTCGCGCGATACCCATGTGGTGAGCGCCACCGGGCCGCAGACGCCCAGCGCGATCGCGCAGAACATGAAGAGCCAGAGGCGCCGGGTCATGGGGTCAGGGTGGTTGGAGTGCGAGGCAGCATAGCAGAACGGTCTCCATGACATATCTGATATTGCGCATGCAGCGAACGGCTGTCGGGCTGCGGCGCGTCCGCCTCTGGCGGCAGCTTGACCGGGGTCACGCGCGGCGCGGGCCGCGCATTCGATATTTCACGACAGGACGAACCTTTTCCGGTCCGCGCGCTGCGAATATGGCCGTATCGCCCATTCAGCCGGAAACCGTGATGGATTCGTCCCTTGATGCCTTGCACACGCTGTGCTCTCCTGGCGTGGCGCGCGCCGCCCATGCCAGCCCCGCAGACCCCATTGCGGCGGTCACCCATCCAGACCCCTATCCCTGGTATCGCCGGCTGGCGCGCACGCATGCGTTCCATTACGACGCGTCGCTGAAGCTGTGGGTGGCCGCCAGCGCCGCCGCCGTGGCGGAAGTGCTGGGCTATCCCGATGCCCGCGTGCGTCCGCCTGGGCAGCCGGTGCCGCCCGCGTTGGCCGGTGGCCCGGCGGGCGACCTGTTCGGCCGCCTGGTTCGCATGACCGACGGCCCCGCCCACGCTGCCCTGAAGGCCATCGTGCTGCGCCATCTGGCCGGGCTAGACCTGGGCCTGGTGCGCGTGCGCGCCCATGCGCTGGCAGCGGCGCTGCCGCGCATGACCGACGACGATGCGCACGAAGCCACGCGCTGGATGTTCACCTTGCCCGTGCTGACCGTCGCGGACCTGCTGGGCCTGCCGCTCGAACGCGACGCCGATGGCCATGTTTCCACGCGGGTGGCCGGCTTCGTTTCCACCTTTGCGATGGCGATGTCGCCGCTGGCCACGCCGGCCGAAGTGGAAGCGGGCGCGGCGGCCGCGCAATGGCTCACGCAATGGACGCGCGACGGTACGCCGTCGGCGCCTGCGGGAAGCCTGCTGCACGCGCTGTCGCAGGACACCGCGCTGGCGGGCATCGACACCCCAACGATGGTCGCCAACGCCGTGGGGCTGATGATCCAGGCGTGCGAGGCCACCGCCGGCCTGATCGGCAACACGCTGGTCCATCTGGGGCGGACCGGCCAGCCCGCGGGCCCGGACAGTTGCACCGATGGGCTGGTGGCACACGTGGCCCGCGTGGACCCGCCCGTGCAGAACACGCGACGCTTCATGGTCGCCGACGCCATGGTGTGCGGCCAGCCCGTTCGTGCCGGCGATGCGGTGCTGGTGCTGCTGGCGGCCGCCGCGCATGACGCTGCCCCGGAAGTGGCCCCAGGGGCGGCCCCACCAGCGGCGGCCCGCCCCTGGACATTCGGTGCCGGGCGTCACGGCTGCCCCGGCGATGCGCTGGCCCAGGTGCTGGCCGCCTGTACCGTGCAGGCGCTGCTGTCGCGCGGGATACAACCGGCGCGACTGGTGGATCGCGTACGCTATCGGCCATCGGTCAACGCCCGGATTCCGCAGTTTCACGTACAACCCTGAACCATAAGAAGGAGCCCCCGATGATTGCCGTGATCTTCGAAGTCGAGCCTGCGCCCGGACGCCAGGACACCTACCTGGACATTGCCGCCCACCTGAAACCGACGCTGGAGGCCATCGACGGCTTCATCTCGGTGGAACGCTTCCAGAGCCTGACAAACCTGGGCAAGCTGCTGTCGCTGTCGTTCTTCCGCGATGAGGCGGCCGTACTGGCCTGGCGCAATACCCTCGACCACCGGCAGGCGCAGGCGGCCGGGCGCGGCGGCGTGTTCGCCAACTACCGGCTGCGCGTGGCGCAGGTGCTGCGCGACTACGGTCTGCGAGAACGCGACGAAGCGCCGGCCGATAGCCGCGCCGTGCATGACGCGGGCGGCCGTTGAGCGTCCTGCTTGACGGATTGACCGCATCCGGGCGGTCTCCGACGCGCCGGTTCATGACAATCTGACATATTCGTCCCGTAGACTCGTGCATCATCGCAGCGGAGGTCTGGCCACGCAGCAGCGGAAACGAAAGGGCGATGCGGCATGAAACGGCGCACGAGCGGCACCAAATTATGGGCAACGCTGAGCAAGCAGGCGACGCGCAGCGCACGCCAGTTCAGCCGCACGGTCACCCGGACCGTGACCGATCCGATGGTGCGCGCGGCCCGGCAGCAGAGCCAGGCCGTCAGCAAGGCCATGGGCCGCGCCGTGGGCAAGGTGGCGCGCCAGGCCCTGACCGGCGTGGTGACACCGGCGCGCGCGCCGGTCAGCAAGCGCGGCGGATCCTGGGAAGAAGGCCTGTGGGGCTTCAGCCTGGGCATCGGCAGCGTGGGGCAGCGCCGCTACCGGGTGTTCGTTCCGCCCGGCGTCAGCGCGGCCCGGCCCGCGCCGTTGCTGGTCCTGCTGCACGGCTGCGGGCAGGATGCCGCCAGTTTTGCCGCGTGCGCCCGTGTGGCCACGGTGGCGCGCGACGCGCGCTGGGTCGTGCTGATGCCCGAGCAGTCGGTACACGCCAATGCCCAGCGTTGCTGGAACTGGTTCCGTCCCGCGGCGCGCGGTGCATCGGAAACCGCGCTGCTGATGTCGATGATCGACCATGTCAGCCAACGCTACGCCATCCTGGCCCATCGCGTCTGCGCCTTCGGCCTGTCGGCCGGCGGCGCCATGGCGATGATGCTGGGCCTGCGTTATCCGGATCGCTTTGCCGCCATCGGTTCCCATTCGGGCGCCGCGCCCTTTAGCGCCACCAATGCCACGCAGGCGCCAAAGGCCATGCGCGGCGATCGGGCGCCCGACGCCGTGGCGGCCCGCCTGGCGCTGGCCGGGCGTTCCCCACCCCCGCTGCTGTTGCTGCACGGCGACGAAGACAGCGTGGTGTCCTACGACAACGCCACGTCCACGGCGGCGATGTGGCTGGAACTGTTGCCACCGGGCGCCCCGGCCCCCAGGGCACTGCCGGCCAGGCGCGTACGGCGCGGCACGCGGCGCGCGGTGGACGTGTTCGACTGGCAGGCCGGGCCGCGTCCCTATCTGCGCGTGGTAAAGGTGGAAGGGCTGCGCCACGCGTGGAGCGGCGGCGCGCCCGGACAGGCGTTCTCGGACCCCAGCGGGCCCGACGCGCTCAAGATCGCGCTGCGCTTCTTTTCGGTCAACGGGCGCCAGCGGGATTGAGCCCGATAAACGGGCGGTGAATGCGGTCTTTCGAGGACAGGTCGAGCCAGCTGTGATAATCGGGTACGACTTTCACTTATGCAGTGAAAATGATCAGACTCGACGACCTTCATCTTTTTGTACGAACCGCGGCGCTCGGCAGCTTTTCGAACGCTGCCCGCGAGGCCGATCTGCTGCCCGGCCAGGTCAGCGCAGCCATCCTGCGGCTGGAAAAGGAACTGGATATCCGACTGTTCGCCCGGTCGACGCGCAGCCTCCGGCTGACTGCGGAGGGCGAGCAATACCTGCCCTATGCCGACGAAGTGCTGGCGATGCTCAAGGAAGGCCGGGAGCGCATGCATGGCGAGCAGACGACGCTGCAGGGCACCCTGAAGATTGCCGCGCCTTCCGACCTGGGGCGCAATGTCCTGTTGCCACTGCTGACGGCGTTTCAGGCATCGCACCCCAAGCTGGTGCTCCGGCTGTCGTTGTCCGACCAGGTCACCGATGTATTCCGGGACCCGGTGGATATCGCCATCCGCTACGGCGCGAACGAAGGCGCCAGTTACGTGGCGCTGCCGTTGGCCGAGCACAATCGGCGCGTCCTGGTCGCTTCGCCGGACTACCTGCAACGCCATGGACGTCCGGCATCGCTGGATGACCTGCTCATGCACCAATGCCTGCCGTTTGTGCTGGGGGGCCGCCTGTACGATCGCTGGCACTTTCCTGCGGCCGGCATGCGGCGACAGATCACGATCAAGGGCACGCTGCTATGCGATGACGCGGAGATCGCGCGGCGCTGGGCCATCGACGGACGCGGCATCGCGTACAAGTCGTGGATAGATGTCTGTGCCGACGTCGAGCAGGGCCGGCTGGAACTGCTGCTGCCCGAGCAGCCTGGCGAGCCGGTGCCGCTCAATCTGGTATGCCCGCACCGCCGGCAGTTTTCGCCTGCCGTGCGGTACCTGCACGCCATGCTGCGCGAGCGATTGCTGGAGATGAGCGAAAAGATGCGTACCTACACGCGCGATACCGTGGGCTGAGCGTGGGCGACAGGTTCGCGGGAAACGCCGTCGGCGACTATCGCGTCACCCACTGAAGCCTATAGGAAGGTGCCAGACCTGCGCTGGCGCGATCACCCCGCGCCGACCGGCTCGAACACCACGTCGCCGGTCGGGCAGGCCACGCAGGGCAGGATGTAGCCGTCGTCCTTCTCGTCCGGACTCAGCCCCGGCCATTCGATCCGATACCGCACGCTGCCCGCGTGCAGCTTGCTTATGCAGGCGCGGCAGGTGCCGTTGCGGCAGGAACTGGGCAGGCTCACGCCATCGAGCAGGGCGCTTTCGAGCAGGCTCAGCGACGCCGGCGCGGCAAAGCGCACCGGGCCGGGCAGCACCTGCGCCGTGAATTCCCGGTTGTCGTCCAGGATGTCGGCTGGCATGCCGGATTGCGATTCGGCCATGGCGCTAGTCCTCATCGGCCGGAAACCCGGCTCGCCCGTGGGTGGCATCGCGCAGGGCTGCCTGCGCCTGCTCACGTAGCGCGGCCGGCAGGCGGATGACCAGCGTGGCCAGCGCGCCATAGCGGGTCTCGGCCAGCGTGCAGCCCGTATCGGCCGATTGATCGATCCAGCGGCGCACGCGCGGTTCGTCGGGGTAATCGACCAGCACGGTCAGCGTGGCGTAGGCGATGCGTTCGATCCGCTCCGCATCCTTGAGCGCGCCCGCGATGGCGTCGGTATAGGCCCGCACCAGCCCCCCGGCGCCCAGCTTGACGCCGCCGTAATAGCGCACCACGGCGGCCAGCACGCCGTCCAGGTCGTGATGGCGCAGGACCTCCAGGATGGGCCGGCCGGCCGTGCCGGACGGCTCGCCGTCATCGGACATGCCCGACTGGCCGCCCGCCAGCAAGGCCCAGCACACGTGCGTGGCCGTGGGATGCCGGGCGCGCAGGTCCGCGATCACGCCCATGGCCGTCTCGCGATCGGGCACCGGCACGGCCAGCGCGATAAAGCGGCTCTTGCGTATCTCGATGTCGGCGTGTACCGGGGCGGCTAGCGTGAAGGTCGGCAAGACAGGGCAGGGAAGTCGACAGGCAGGAGGGCGAGTGTAGCGCAGCCGGCCGGGGCACCAAATGCGTGACAGTTTGCTGACCATCAAACATCTGTCATGAAAGGGCCTTACCATCCGGACGGGCAGATGTCGTTCCTGCCACAGCGCATCGCTTCAGAAGAACGGCCAGACACCCACCAGAGCCCACTTCCACCCCATGTCCGACCAGACCGTCAATGCCCGTCGCCGCGCCCTGAAAATCCTGGGCGGCGCCCCGATGCTGCCTCTTGGTGCCGCTGCCGCCAGCCTGGCCGGCGGCATGTCCGCGATGGAGGCCGCCTTTGCCGCCGCGCCCCGCCGCAAGGCCGCTGCCTTCGCCTCCGCCACGTTCACCGGCATGGCCGCGCCCACGCTGGACAACGCCGCGGCCATGGCCACCACGACGGTGGGGTCGTCGCTGAAGGTGTCGTACACCGACGGCACCTGGCAGGACTACACGCTGGCCTACCAGCCGTTCTTCGTCACCGGCGACCTGGTGCCGGACGGCAAGGGCGGCAAGGTGCTGGCCGGCGGGTATTACGACATCCAGAACCGTCCGATCATGGACGGCTCGGTGCCGGGCAAGGCGCGTCAGTTCTATTCCGATGCCCCCGACGGCAGTTCGGTGCTGACGCTGCGCAACGCCCGGGTGCGCGGTGTCAAGGGCAACGCGGTATTCGCGGTGGTGCAGTTCGAGTACACCACCCGCGACCAGGCCGATGCCGAAATGCACGGCATGCTGCCGTCGCCCATCGCCGTGCTGACGCTGGACCAAGACCCCAAGACCGGCAAGCTGAGCCTGGTGCAGTATCACAATGTGGACACGTCAGGCGTGAACGGCCTGTGGATCACCTGCGGCGCAAGCCTGTCGCCTTGGAACACGCACCTGTCGAGCGAGGAGTACGAGCCCGACGCGGCCAGGGCCGCCACCGACAAGAAGCTGCGCGGCTTCAGCCGGCACCTGTATGGCGATGCGGGCCGCGCCAATCCGTACCACTACGGCCACCTGCCGGAGGTGACCGTGCACCCCGACGGCACCGGATCGATCCGCAAGCACTATTGCCTGGGCCGCATCTCGCACGAACTGGTGCAGGTGATGCCCGACGAGCGCACCGTGCTGATGGGCGACGACGCCACCAATGGCGGGTTGTTCCTGTTCATCGCCGACCGTCCGCGCGACCTGTCGGCGGGCAAGCTGTATGTGGCCAAGTGGCACCAGACATCGGGCACCGGCCCGGGCGCGGCCACACTGTCGTGGATTCCGCTGGGCAGTGCCAGCAGCGACGAGATCCGCAGGCTCGCGGACGGCGGCATCCAGGTCACCGACATCATGGACGTGAAGTTCAAGGACCCGGAGGATGCGAGCTTCACGCGCATCCTGTTGGACGGCAAGCCGAACTGGGTGAGGCTCAAGCCGGGGCAGGAGAAGGCCGCCGCATTCCTGGAAACGCACCGCTACGCCGCACTGGTGGGCGGCAGCCTGGGCTTCACCAAGATGGAAGGCACGACCGTCAATATCGCGGACAAGAAGGCGTACTCGGCCGTCTCGCGCATCGATACCAGCATGCTGGCCGGCCACGCCGCCAATGCCGGCGATATCCGCGTGGAAGGCCCCTACTCGGGCGCCGTCTACGAACTCAATCTGCGCGGGGCGCAGTCGGACCGGGCGGGCGCGCGCATGGACAGCGAATGGGTGCCGGTCGACATGGCGGCCGTGCCGGCGCTGGTGTCGGAAGACCTGGGCGGCGGCCCGAAGAAGGCGCAGGACGCGCTGGGCAACTACGCCAATCCGGACAAGGTGGCCACGCCGGACAACCTCAAGTTCTCGGAGACACTTCGCACGCTGTTTGTCGGCGAGGACAGCAACACGCATGTGAACAACTTCCTGTGGGCCTACAACGTGGACACGAAGCAGCTGTCGCGCGTCCTGTCGTGTCCGGCGGGCGCGGAATCCACGGGGCTGCACGCGGTGGACGAGATCCACGGCTGGACCTACATCATGACCAACTTCCAGCATGCCGGCGACTGGGAAAAGGGGCTGCACGACAAGGTGAAGGGCACGCTGGACCCGCTAGTGCGCGCCAACTACAAGGACCGCTTTGGCGCGGCGGTCGGCTACCTGACGGCAACGCCGTCGGCGCTGCGGCTGAACCGCCGCGCCTAAGCGCGGCACAAGACGCGCATCAGAGGCGTCTTGCGCTGTCTGACCACGCAGGTACGGCGGGCCTGCTACCCTGTGGGCTGGCGCCCGGCACATCGTCGGCGCACGTCCACAGGAATCCCCATGACACAGCCCGCCGCAGACCTGACCGCGCGCCGCATGGCGCCCGCAACCGACCGCAACCGCGCGCCTATCCTGGCCGTCTTGCGCGACGCCCTGCCGAAAACCGGCACGGTGCTCGAGATCGCCAGCGGCACCGGCCAGCATGCGGTGTACTTCGCGGCCGCGCTGCCCGGGCTGACCTGGCAGCCCAGCGATCCCGATGCCACGCACCGCGAATCGATCGCGGCCTGGACGGCCCACGACAAGGCCACGAACGTGCGGCCGCCGCTGCCCATTGACGTGAGGCAGGAGCCCTGGGGCATCGACGCGGTGGATGCCATCGTCTGCATCAACATGATCCACATCGCGCCCTGGGCCGCCGCCGAGGCGCTGTTCGCCGGCGCCGGCCGGCGCCTGTCCCCCGGTGGCGTGCTGTATCTCTACGGCCCCTACCGCCGCAACGGCGCGCATACCGCACCCAGCAACGAAGCGTTCGACCGGCAGCTGCGCGTGGCCGATGCCGATTGGGGCGTACGCGACATGGAAGCCGTCATCGCCCTGGGTGCGGCGCACGGCTTGACCTGTGCGGAACCGATTCCCATGCCGGCCAACAACTTCAGCCTGGTGTTCCATCAGGCCGGTTGAGGGCGGCGCGCAACGGAATGTTGCGGAAGCGTTAAGGATTGCCATAATCCTGTTGCGGTGCTTGAGCGGCCCCCACGGCATGCGTAGCCTTGGTCTCGTGGTGACAACCAGGAGGTCTCAGTATGTTTGCCGAAGCCGTAGCGGTAATCCAAGCCCAGGAGGTTCGCAGCGTTTCGCGAAACAGCCACGCCACCAATCTGGCTGGCGATCTTTTGAAAGCAATGCGGGAATTGTCCGTACTGCCGCTGACAACGCTGACACCTGCGGAAGTTATCGAAAGCCACTTCGCCGGCATGTCGATGGACGATCTGGTGCGCGAGTTGGCGGCGGGGCGGCTCTGTGGAGGGCGGGGCAGGGAGGCGAACGACCTGGAATTTCCTGCATGGCAGTTCGTCAAGCCGGCTCCGCAACTGTTGCCGCCCGTCATGCGCGCGGTACACGAGGCGGGCGCCGTGGATCCGCGATACTTCTGGACTATCCGGTACGAGGGACTCTTCGACTTGACGCCGGCGGAGCTCCTTTGCGGAAAGCTCTTTGTGACCCGCCGCTCCGTCTCCATGGAACAGGCCGACTATCTCGCCAGATCTGATAAAGAACGCCAACGGATCGTGGTGGCACATCATGAGGCACTGCTGGCGGAGCGGGAGGGGCCTCACGCATGAATGTCACCCATTCCGCAAGCCTCGGTATCGAGATGCCAGCTCGCGCGCATCTGAAGGAAGTCCTTGCTGCCGGTGTGTGTGTACTGCGTCGCGGCACGTGGCTTGTCAGGGCAGCCCGAGCGCAGGCATCCGTGTTGCCGGACACGGTCAAGACAGCATACCGGTGGGGACCTCCGGATTCAGCCCGAGACAATGATGCGCGCTTGCCCTTCCACTGGTTATACGTTGCTGAAGATTCGAATACCGCGATCTGGGAAGGACGCTTCTGTGAGCGCAGTGAAGAACGTCCAGGGTTCTTTCATGTGCAACCGGATGCGGTGGAGCGAGGGATTATCGCGCTTTTCCGGCTCGAGGCCGATTTTCGGCTACTGGAACTTGGCGGGCCAACAGCGGCCCGGCTCGGCATATACGACCAAATATCCGAGCCCAACCACACCTGGTGCCAGCACTTCGGCATCGAACTGCACCACGTCCTTGCCGAGCTCCATGCAGACACCGGCGCCATCGGCATACGCTATCCCTCACGGAAGCTACGCAATCGCTCGGCCATTGCCATTCATTCCGAATACATGAGCGTGTGGCGGCGTGCGATCACGATACGCACGGTCAGATTCGAGGATATGCCAATTCACCGGCAACTGTGCCGCGATCCGTGCTATCTCCCGCAGGACCGCCGATAGCCGTGTTGCGTGGCAGGCTGCCTACCCCCGCACCAGCATGACCAACGCCGTTGCAATCAGGCATATCGCGAATGCTGCGCGCAGGCGCCGTTCCGGCATGCGGTGGGCCAGTGCCACCCCCCAGGAGATCGTCAGCATGCCGCCCAGCGACAGCGGGATGCCGCTGGTCCAATCCACATGGCCGGCGTGTGCATAGGTCAGCAGCGCCACTATCGCGCCGGGTGTGACCAGGGCCAGGGCCAGTCCCTGGGCGGCGGCCTGGCGCATGCCAAACAGGCCGACCAGGGCAGGGGCGGCGACCACGCCGCCGCCTACGCTGAAGAATCCGGAGAACGCGCCGCCGACCACGCCGACGGCCGGAATCCAGGATGCCGATACCCGTGCCTGCTGGTGCGTCGCGGCGCGGCCGGGCAATAGCCGCCAGAGAAAATAGAGGGCCAGGCCGATCATGAACACGGCGAAGATGCGGCGCAGCAGTGCAGCGTCGATCGACGTGGCGAGCCTTGCGGACAGATAGGTGGACAGCATGGCGGACAGCCCCAGGACGATTGCCGTCTTGAGGTCGATGTCGGCACGCTTGCGGTATTGCCAGAAGCCGATCACCACGTTGGGGGCGATCATGACCAGCGAGGTGCCTTGCGCCAGTTGCTGGTCCATGCCGTAGAGGAGGCCCAGCGCCGGAATGGCGATCAGGCCGCCGCCGATGCCGAACAGGCCGCCCACCCCACCGAGCAGCCCTCCAAGTCCGAAGATGAGCAGGGCGGACAGCAACGAATGGTCAGGCATGGCGAATCAGGGGCACGGTACGGAGCAGGCAAGCGCACGATGATACGCGGACATGGCGCAGACATTCGGGAAATCACCGACACGATGCCGGTCGCGCAGGGCCCGGATCGGCGGCCGACGCTCCACTCCCGCGGCAGGAGGGCAGAGCGCCGTACTACGGTTAAAGCTGGCTGAAGCCCGTTGAAGCCGGCTGAAGCCGATGGAAGCGGTCCGGGCGAGCCGTGCCGGGCGGCTCAGTCCACCTGGGCCCCCGACTGCTTGACGATCTTCGCCCACTTGTCGATATCGGCGCGCAGCGTGGTGGCCAGCTGCTGCGGCGTGCCGCCGAGCGTTTCGGCGCCCTGTGCGGCCAGCTTGTCGCGCAGCGATTTGTCGGCCAGTGCGGCCTGCATGGCCGTGGACAGCTTCTGGACGACTTCCTTCGGCGTGCCGCGCACCGCGAACAGGCCGACCCACAGATCGCCGCTATAGCCGGGCACGGTCTCGCCGATGGCCGGGATGTCGGGCGCGAACGGCGACCGTTTGGCCGAGCTGACGCCCAGTGCGCGCACCTTGCCGGCCTTGATGTGCGAAAGCACCGAAGGCAGGCTGGCAAACGCCATCGGCACCTGGTTGCCCAGCACGTCGTTCAGCGCCGGCGCCACGCCCTTGTAGGGCACATGCTCCAGTTTGATGCCGGCCATCGTGTTCAGCATCTCGCCCAGCAGGTGGTTCAGCGTGCCATTGCCCGCCGATCCATAGCGATAGAAGTCGGGCTTGGCCTTGGCCATCGCGATCAGTTCCGACATCGACTTGGCTGGGAAGGCCGGATTCACCACCAGCACGTTGGGCACCGTGGCCACCAGCGAAATCGGCTCGAAATCCTTGACCGGGTCGAACGGCACGCTGCGGTACAGCGACGGATTGATGGCCTGCGTACTGCTGATGGTCATCAGCAGCGTATAGCCGTCGGGCGTGGCACGCGCGGCGGTCTGCGTGCCGATGTTGCCGCCGGCACCGGGGCGGTTTTCCACTACCACCTGCTGGCCGATCCGCTGCGACAGGTCGGCCGCCACCAGCCGCGCGACGATGTCGTTGGATCCACCCGGCGCCTGCGGCACGATCATCTGGATCGGCTTCGAGGGGTAGGTGTCTGCCTGGGCGTGGCCGATGGCGGCTGCCGCCAGTGCCACGCCGGCCAGGGCGCGAAGGGTACGGGTCATGCTGTCTCCTGATGAAAGCGGCCCGGCCGGTGTTCTGGGGTCTTGCCGGGTGTTGTGGGGCCCACTCTAGCCCAGCCCCGCACGCAGGAGAAATTCAATCGGCGACTGGCGCCATAAGCTTTTCTTATTGGCCGGTGCCGCCAGCCGGCTGCCAGCCGCCGCCCATCGCCTGGTACAGGGCCACGCTGGCATTGAGGCGGTCCGCGTGAGTCTGGATCAGGTTCAGTTCGGCACTGAACAGCTGGCGCTGGGCGTCCAGCTGCTCCAGATAGGGCGAGTACCCGGCACGATAGCGGTTGGTGGCATGGCGCAGGGCCGCCGCCAGTGCGTCGCGCTGCTCGCGCAGCCGCGCTTCCTGTTCGCCCAGCTTCTGCACCGCGGCCAGGTTGTCGTTGACTTCGCGGAAGGCGGTCAGCGCCACGCGGCGGTAGGCATAGGCGGCCTCGTCGCGCTGCGCGGCGGCGGCATCGGCGCCGGCCACGATGCGGCCGCCCTCGAACAACGGTGCCAGCACGCTGCCGCCGAGCGTCCAGATCCGGACCGGATTGGCCAGCCCCGTTGCATAGACCAGTCCGGCCGAGGCGGTCAGCGGAATGCGGGGCAAGTAGGCCTTGCGGGCGGCGGACAGGCTGGCATCGGTGGCGGCCAGCGTGTATTCGGCCTGGGCAATGTCGGGCCGCCGCCGCAGCAGTTCGGACGGCAGGCCCGCCGGCACGGGCGGCTGCTGCAGCGCCTGCAGCGGCAGGCCACGGGCGATGGCGCCCGCATCGGGATTGCCCACCAGTACGCCCAGCGCGTTTTCCTGCCTTGCCACGGCCAGTTCGGCCTGGGGCACGGCCTGGGCGGTCGATTCATATTCCGCCCGCGCCTGTTCGTATTCGAGCTGGGACGTGTACCCGGCCCGCGCCCGGTCGCGCGCCAGCCGCAGCGCGTCGGCGCGCGACGTCAGCGTCTGGCGCACCACATCGAGCTGGGCATCGAGCGCCCGCAGCGTGATATAGCCGCGCGCGGCGGCGGCCGAGACGGACAGGATGGTGGTGTCGCGCGCCGCCTCGCTGGCCAGCAGGCTGTTGCGCGCGGCCCCCACCGAATCGCCGATACGGCCGAACAGATCGACCTCGTAGGAAGCATCCAGCGCCAACTGGCCGGTGTTGGCGGTGCGGGCCGTGCCGAATGCGTTGATGGCGCGGCCGCGTGTGCCGCTGGCCGTGAAGTCCAGCGTCGGGAACAGCGCGGCGCGGGCGATGCGTGCCTGGGCATCGGCCTGGCGCACGCGTGTCACGGCGATGGCGACGTCGTCGTTCTGGCCCAGCGCCTGGGCCACCAGCGCGGTCAGCGCCGGGTCGCCGTAGGTCTGCCACCATTCGCGCTCGATGGCGACGGTGGGGCCGGGGTCCACGCGCCAGGCGACCGGCGGCGCGACGGGCTCCGGCACGGGCGGGCGCGGTCCCATGCAGCCGGCCAGCAGCAGGCCGATGGCGGGCAGCACGGCGCGGCGCGTCAGGCGCAGCGCGATGCAGGCGGAAGGACCAGGCGTTTGCGTCATGGCGTGGGTGGCGGATGGGTGCGGGTGTCGACTTCGGCCTGCACCGACATGCCCGGACGCAGGCGATCCGCCATCGGCTGATCGGGGTCGATGGCAATGCGCACCGAGATGCGCTGCGCCACCTTGACGAAATTGCCGGTGGCGTTATCGGCGACGATCACCGCGAACTCGGAACCGGCCGCCGGCGACAGGCGCTCCACGCGGCCGGTCAGGCGCGCGTTGTCCAGCGCATCGACGCGGAACGTGGCCCGCTGGCCCGGCGCCATGTGGGCGGTCTGGGCTTCCTTGTAGTTGGCGATGACCCAGCGTTGCGGCGGCACCAGAAACATCAGCTGCGAGCCCGATGTCACGTACTGCCCCAGCCGCGCGCCGATCTGGCTGAGCCGGCCGTCCTGCGGCGCGATGACAACGGTGTTCGACAGGTCGATGTCGGCCAGCTGCAGGGCGGCCCGCGCCTGTTCGACGGCAGCCTTGAGGCCCTCGCGGCCCACGATGATGGCTTCCACGTCCTGCCGGGCGATCTCCACCGCGGCGCGCGACTGCTCGACGGCAGCCTCGGCCTGGCGCAGCGCCGCCCGGGTCTGATCGCGTTCGCGCAGCGACACCGAGCCGTCGGCCACCAGTTCGTCCACCCGCTTCATGTCGGCCTGGGCGCGCAGCAGCTGGGCGCGGGCGTTGTCGGCATTGGCCAGCTGCGACTTCACGGTGGCCTCGCGGGCGCGCTGGGTCTGGTCGGCGTTCGCCAGATTGGCAATCTGCGTGTTCAGCGATGCGCGCGCCTGTGCCACGCGTTGGCGATAGATGCGGTCGTCGATGCGCAGCAGCACCTGGCCCGTCTTGACCAGGTCGAAGTCATGCACCGGCACCTCGGTCACATAGCCGCTCACCTGCGGGCTGATGATGGTGGTCTGGCCGCGCACATAGGCGTTGTCGGTGCTCTGGATCGACGGCGAGAACGGCGGCAGGCCCCAGGCGTACAAGATGATCAGCACGCTGACCAGCGCCACGACGACGATCAGTGCCGTCAGCCGACGCGATCCGCGGGGCGGCGCCCAGCCCTTGGGCGAAGCATCGACCTCCACCGGGTCTTCGAGCCGTTCGGGTTTGCCGGCCGGGGACGGGGCAGGGGAGCGATCGGGCTGCGCTGGCGATCCGGACGAGTCGGGCGGTTCTGGCGGGTCGGGCGGTGGGGTCAAGTGCCTGTCTCCGTGGAGGGCGGGGTTGGCGATGGCTTCTTCTCTGGAATATGTCCCGGCACCACCCGGTTCAGGTACAGCGCCAGCAGCCAGACAAAGGTGACGGTGGACAGGATGCCGATCACCAGGAAGACGTCGTTGAACGCCAGCACGTTGGCTTCGCGCGTGACCTGCTGCGCCAGCGCCATGGTGCCTTCGGTCTGGCGCAGCACCGGGTCGGCCAGCACGCGGCTGTAGACGTTGGACAGCAGTTGCAGGCGCGCGGCGTCGAGCGGGTCGGACAGGCTGATGCCTTGCACCAGCGCATGCGAATGGAATTTCTCGCGCCAGGTCTGGAACGTCCCCAGCAGCGCCGACCCCGCCAGCCCGCCCAGCGACTGCGTGATGCTGAACAGCGCCGAAAAGCTGACGAAATGGCTCATGCCGCGCTGCAGCGCGCTGCCCATGCCGATCAGCAGCGTCGGCCCCAGGAAATAGACCGCCGCAAAGGCGATCAGCGACTGCGTGAAGTACATGTTCTGCGGCCGCGTCAGGTTCGTCGAGCCGGCATCGACGAACGCGCCGATCGCGATCAGGATCAGCGAAATGCGGATCGGCCGCCCGAGGTTCTGCGGATTCAGGGTCAGGGCGCTGGCCGCGATGCCGGCCACCGTGGCCATCGACACGACGATATACAGCGAGATCAGCTGGTCGTTGCCCATGCCCAGCGCCGTCAGCAGGCCCACCGCGCCATACGGCTGTTCGGACAGCAGGATGCGCACCGACGTGGCCACCACGGCAAAGCGGATGATCGCCATGCTGCCCAGCCACCGCGTATTGAGTAGCGGATTCACGCGGTTGTGCTCGATCCACAGCGCCGCCGCGATCAGGATCACCGCGCCGCACAGCGCGTAGCCCAGCCACGGCGCCTCGGTCCACCACAGGATGCGGCCCTGGCCCAGCACCGCGCACAGCAGCGCCATGCCCGGCGCGAACAGCGCGAAGGTGACGAAGTCGAGCGGCTCGAAGGCCTTGATCCGCTCGCTGGGCGGCAGCGGCAGCAGGGCCACCGTGACCAGCGACAGCAGCGACAGGCCGAATTCGAACTGGTACAGCGTTTGCCAGTTGCCGGCTTCGAGCATGCCCGTGGAAAACGTCCGCGCCAGCGGCGTGGCCAGCTGCGGCACGCCGAAACCGATCACCACCGCGCGCATGCGATGCCGCGCCGGCAGCGACTGGATGATGTAGTAGAGCGCCAGCGTGGACATGCCACTGGCGGCGATGCCGTTGGCGGCGCGCGCCAGCAGGGCGGTGCCGAAGGTGTGGGTCAGCAGGTGGGCGCCCGTGATCAGCGCGTAGGACAGCAGGAAGACCTTGGTGAACCGCTGCAGGCCGTACTGCTGGCGGAACTTGATCACCAGCATCGACATGCAGACATTGGTCATGACATAGACCGTGGACAACCACGCGGCCTCGTCGCTGTACAGGCCGAACACCCCCTGGATGTTGTTGAGGTTGGCCACCACCAGCGCGTTGCCGAAGGCGCCGGTCAGCCCGATCAGCACGCCCACGCAGAAGTAGGCGACGCGCCGTGGCGTGGGGTGGTCCGGCGTGGCGGGCGACCCCGGCATCGACGGCCGTTCATGCGGCTTGAACTCGTAGCTGGCAGTTGCCATGGCTGACTGGTAGGCGACGAACGACGTGGGATGTGGCGATGATGCGGGAGGAACCGGCGCGTGGCAAGCGCGGCCCGGGGCGCCCTGCCGGGCGGTTGTCCGGGGTCAGCCCTTTTGCAATGCTTGCAATGCCGGCGGCGCCAACGAACCGCCTTGTGCAATTCTCTCCTTGACGATGTCGCGCAGGATGTCGGCAACGGCTTCCGCCGCGTTCGAACGCGGCAGCGCGCGCGGCCAGCACAGCGACAGCGTGCGGCGCAGTTCGGGCACGATACGCCGGCGCGGCACGGCGGCATCGTTTTCGTCCAGCGACGAGGCCGGCAGGATCGTACAGGCCAGCCCTTCGCGGGCGGCGGCCAGCAGGAACGGCAGCGAATCAAGGTCGGCTACCACGTTCAGGGCGATGCCGGCCTGGGCGAAGCGCCGCTCCACCACCTCGCGCAGACCCTGCGATCCGCTAGGCAGTACCAGTGGCAACGCGTCGAGCGCCTTGAGCGCCACCGTCTCGGTGGCCTTGCCGCGCGGCGCCGGGCCGGGTGGTGTGCCAATCAGGTAGAGCGGTTCGCTGGCCAGCGGCTCGGGCTCCACCGCGCGCGACGGGGTGTCGCGGAACAGGATGGCAAAGTCGAGCCGGTTCTGGTTCAGCAGTTCGGAGATATAGCCGCTCATGCTTTCGAAGAGCTGCAGCCGCACCTGCGGATAGCGTTGGCGTACGGCCCGCACCAGGGCCATGCCGAAGGCGGCGGCAGCGGTGGTGGGCAGCCCGATGGCCACGGTGCCCGAGACCTCGGTGCCGGCCACGCGTACATCGGCCCCGGCAATCTCGATCTGGCGCAGGATATTGCGCACATGCCGGTAGAGCGTCTTGCCGGCCTCGGTGGGCCGCACGCCCTTGGCGCCGCGATGCACCAGCGGCACGCCGAACTCGTCCTCCAGCGCGGCCAGCTGCTGCGACAGCGCGGGCTGTGCCACGCACACCACCTCGGCGGCCCGCGTGAGGCTGCCGTGGTCGACGATGGCCACGAAATAGCGCATGGCGCGGATGTCCATGATGGTGGGTCTCTCCCCTTCGACTTATCAGATATGAAAACGCCAGGGTATTGATTCTACTTATGGTGCCTTCCGCATTCCCTATTTCACACGGCCGGCGCCGGCAGGTAGATTGTCGGCATCGCGCCATGCGCATCTTTCGCCCCCGACACTGCCATGTCCAGACCGCTTGAAGGCATCACCGTAGTCTCGCTCGAACAGGCCATCGCGGCGCCGTTCTGCACCCGCCAGCTGGCTGACCTGGGCGCGCGCGTCATCAAGATCGAACGTCCCGGCCCCGGGGATTTCGCGCGTGCCTATGACGGCCGGGTGCGGGGGCTGTCGTCGCACTTCGTCTGGACCAACCGTTCGAAGGAAAGCCTGACGCTGGACGTCAAGGCGCCCGGCGCGGGGCCGGTGCTGGAGGCGTTGCTGGAAAAGACCGACGTGCTGGTGCAGAACCTGGCGCCCGGCGCTTCCGCGCGGCTGGGGCTCGACTATGAAACGCTGTCGAAACGCTATCCGCGCCTGATCGTCTGCGATATTTCGGGCTACGGCGGCGATGGCCCCTATCGGGACAAGAAGGCGTACGACCTGCTGGTGCAGAGCGAGTCGGGCTTCGTGTCCGTGACCGGCACGCCGGAAGAGGGCGTCAAGGCGGGCGCATCGGTGGCCGATATCGCGGCCGGCATGTACGCCTACAGCAACGTGCTGGCGGCGCTGATCGAACGGGGCCAGACCGGGCGCGGCAAGCGCATCGACGTGTCGATGCTCGAATCGATGGTCGAGTGGATGAGCTTTCCGATGTATTACGCATTCGAAGGCGCCGAGCCGCCGCCGCGCGCGGGCGCCGCCCACGCCACGATCTATCCGTACGGGCCGTTCCCGACCGGCGACGGCAAGACCGTCATGCTGGGCCTGCAGAACGAGCGCGAATGGGCGGTGTTCTGCAAGGTGGTGCTGCAGGAGCCCGATCTGGCCACGCAGGCTGACTTTGCCACGAACAGCCTGCGCAGCGCCAACCGCGCGCAGCTGCGCGCCCGCATCGTCGAGGCCTTCAGCCGGCTCAGTGCCGCCGAGGTGGTGCACCGCCTGGAAGAGGCCAGGATCGCCAATGCCAGCGTCAATACCATGGCCGATGTGTGGCACCACCCGCAACTGGCCGCCCGCGCGCGGTGGCGCCAGGTGGACACGCCGGCCGGACCGATTCCGGCGCTGCTGCCGCCAGGCATGACCGATGCGCGGATGGATGCCGTGCCGGGCGTCGGCCAGCACACCGATGCCATCCTGGCCGAAGTGGGCTGCAGCGCGGCGCAGATCGCCAGCCTGCACGCCGACGGCGTGGTCTGAGGAGGCGGCATGAGCGCAACTCCTGCCCAGGCGCGTGTCCCGCGCAGCTATCTGTTTGTGCCGGCCTCGCGGCCGGATCGCATCGGGAAAGCCATCGCGGCCGGTGCCGATGCGGTGATTGTCGATCTGGAAGATGCCGTCGCACCCGATGCCAAGGCCTCGGCGCGCGACGGCTTGTGTGCAGCATGGCGCACACTTCAACAGCAGGCCGACGCGGCGGGCGTGGCGCTGCTGCTGCGCACGAACGGCGCCGATACGCCGTATTTTGGCGACGATCTGGCTTTCTGCTGCACGCAGGCGGTCCAGGCCATCGTGTTGCCCAAGGCCGACAAAGCGTCGCTGGCGGCACTTCGTGCAGAGTTGCCGGATACTCCTTGCCATGCCTTGCTCGAAACCGCCGCCGGGTTTGCCGATTTACCGGATGTGGCGCGGGCGTCAGGTGTCACGCGTCTGCTGTTCGGCAGCATCGACCTGATGTTCGACCTCGACGTGGGCGACGACGACCTTCCGCTGCACTTCTTCCGCAGTGCCCTGGTGCTCCATTCCCGGGCCGCCGGCCTGCCGGCGCCGGTGGACGGCGTCTGCACCGCCATCGGCGACGCCCAGGCGCTGGCTGCCGATACGTTGCGTGGGCGTCGCTTTGGGTTCGGCGCGAAGCTGCTGATTCATCCAAGCCAGGTAGCCGGCGTGCACGCGGCGCTGGCGCCCGCCGATGCCGAAGTGGCGTGGGCGCGCCGCGTGGTGGAGCAGGCTGCAGCGGCGCAGGGCGCCGCCATTGCGGTGGACGGGAAAATGGTCGACCGGCCGGTTCTTGATCGCGCGCAACGTATTGTCGCGGCGGCAAGCCGTTAATGTTTCGCTAATAAAGCTCCGGGGCAGCCATTTACGGCCGTACGGCGCCAATCGGTGTTTTCCCTGACCGGTGGGTTCGATGCAAATGTCGAAATTTATCGACAGGATGAAAGCAATTTGTAATGGGGTTGCTGTCAAATGCGCATGGGAGATCGTGCGCTGCCATGCATGCGGTATTAATGGACTGGACGCCGGGTAAAACAGAACGATAAAAGTCACTTACCCGGTCCACCATTCGGCTGGCACGGTCGTTTACTCCAGACCGCAAGTCGAATTGAGCCAGACCGATCGTGCATTTTCCTGCTGTTTTCCGTGCCGCCGCGGCAACGCTGCTTGCCCTGGTGGCCAGCGCTGGTCACGCCGCCAGCGCGCCAATGCCGCCCGACGGCCCCTGTGTGCCACCCCCACCGAAGGCTGCCCTCACGCTGGCGCAGGCCCGGCTTGACGCGTTGCGCTGCAACCGGGACATCATCGCCGCCCGCCGTAACGAAGAGGCCAGCCAGGCCGACATCCAGATTGCTTCCCAGCGGCCCAACCCGGTGCTGAGCCTGGGCGTGGCCAATATCAACCCGCACCTTGGCGTGGGCGCTGGCAACCTGCGCAGCAAGACGGTGGATTCGACCGTTCGCGTGGACCAGGTCATCGAGACGGCCAACAAGGGCAACCTGCGTACCGAGGTCGCCCGCAAGGCCAGCGCCGCCGCCGGCGAGCAGACCCAGGCGGTGGTGGCCCAGCAGCTGGGCGCCGTGGACCAGGCCTGGTACGAAGCCGTGGTCAGCCAGACCCGCGTGGAGGTGCTGACCGAAACCGTCGGGCTCTACGGCCGGACCCAGCAGGCCAACGAGGCGCGGCTCAAGGCGGGCGATGTGTCGCGCGCGGACGTGACCAAGCTCCAGCTCGAAACGCTGCGCGCCCAGAACGACCTGCGCGCCGCCATGGCCGACCACAGCAGCGACAAGGCCGCGCTGGCCGCCGCCATGGGCGTGCCCGGCACGCTGATGGACAACCGCCTCGTGGCGGACTGGCCGGCCCCCGATGCGCCGGTGCCGCCGTTCGATCCCGAAGTGCTGCAGCGCCGCCCCGACGTGACCGCCGCCGAAGCGCGGCTGGCCGCTGCGTCGTCGCAGCGCGACCTGGCCCGTGCCGGCCGCGTGCCCGACGTGACCGTGGGTGTGCAGTACGAGCACTATCCTGTTTCGGAAACCAACACCACCGGCAGCGGCAACAGCTACGGCGCGTTCGTGTCGATCCCGCTGTTCGTGCGCCACAGTTTCGGCGGCGAGGCGCGCCGGGCCGAGGTCGACTACTACGCGGCGCTGGACGACCGCAACCGCATCCTGCTCGAGGCCCAGAACGAGATCGGCCGGCTGCGTGCGCAGCTGGACGCCGCCCGGGCGTCGTTGCAGCAGATGCGTGAATCGGTGCTGCCGGCCGCCGAAAGCGTGGCCAACAGTGCCGAATTCGCCTATTCCAAGGGGGCCAGCGGCGTGCTGGACCTGCTGGACGCACGCCGCGCGCTGCGCCAGACCCGTGTGGATGCCGTGGAAGCGCAGGGCAACTATGCCAAGGCCCTGTCGGCCTACCTGACCGCGCTGCAATCCACCCAATCCGATATCAACAAGCTTCCCCAGGTTCGTACCGATGCGTCGCGCCCATAATTTCCCGTCTCTCTCCGGCCGTTTCCGCATGGCCGCCGTGGTGTCTCTGTGCGCGCTGGCGTTGGCCGGCTGTGGCAAGAAGGAAGTCCCGGAAAACGATGACGAGCCGAAGATCTCCGGCCAGACCATCACGTATCCGGCCAGCGTGAAGGCGCTTTCCGGGGTGGTTGGCCAGCCCGTGCAAAGCGGCGGCGACCGCATGCTGAGCATGCCCGGCCGCCTGGTCTGGAACGAGGACAAGACCGTGCGCGTGGCCACGCCGTTCGTGGGCCGCGTGATGGAGATCATGGTGCAGCCGGGTGCCACGGTGAAGGCCGGCCAGGCGTTGGCCATGCTGACATCGCCCGACTTCGGCGTGGCCCAGGCCGACGCCCGCAAGGCTGCGGCCGACAGCGCCGTGGCCGCCAAGTCACTGGCCCGCCAGCGCGAGCTGTACCAGGCCGGCGTGATCGCCCAGAAGGACCTGGAGCAGTCGCAGGCCGACAACGCCCGTGCCGCCGCCGACCTGGCCCGCACGCAGGCCGCGCTGCGCATGTATGGCGCGGGCAGCGGCGACGCCGTGAACCAGCGTTTCGCGCTGCGCAGCCCGATCGACGGTCTGGTGGTGGAACGCAATATCAATCCCGGCATGGAAGTGCGCCCGGACCAGCAGCCCAATGCGCCGCTGTTCCTGATCACCGATCCCAGCACGCTGTGGGCCCAGCTCGACGCCGCCGAGGCCGACCTTGGCCTGTTCAAGCCCGGCATCAACGTCCAGCTGGTCAGCGCCGCCTATCCCGGCGAGACCTTCACGGGCACCGTGGTCAAGATCGCCGACTATGTCGATCCGGCCTCGCGCAGCGTGAAGGTGCGCCTGGTGGTGCCCAACGCCGACCGCCGCCTGAAGGCCGAGATGTTCGTGACGGCCAAGCTCCAGGCCGCGTCGTTCCAGGGGATTGCGGTACCGTCCAAGGCCGTGTTCCTGGCCGACAACAAGAACTACGTGTTCGTGCGCACGTCGGCCACGCCGTTCGTGTTCGAGCGCCGCGAGGTCAAGCTGGGCGTGTCGCTGCCGGGCACGACCGAAGTGGTGGCGGGCCTGAAGGACGGTGACGTTGTCATCACGGATGGCAACCTCTATCTGCAGGACATCCTGCGCGATGCCACCGCGGTGAATGCCGCGCGTGCGGCCGCCAAGCAATAAAGGCGGCCCGATGATCCAACGTATCGTTAGCTTTGCGCTGCACCAGAAGCTGTTCGTCTGGCTCGGCCTGATCATCTTCGTCGCGGGCGGCCTGGCCGCCTTCAAGAACCTGCCGATCGAGGCCTTCCCGGACGTCTCGGACATCCAGGTCAACATCATCACGCTGTACCCGGGCCGTGCCGCCGAGGAGGTGGAGCGTCAGGTCACGATTCCGATCGAAACGGCACTGGCCGGCACGCCGAATTCGGTGCGGGTGTTCTCGCACACCCAGTTCGGCCTGTCGTTCATGATGGTGACCTTCAACGACAAGGCCACCGACGTCACCGCGCGCCAGCAGATCATCGAGCGGCTGCGCAGCGTGGACCTGCCCGACGGCGTGCAGCCGGAGCTGGCGCCGCTGTCCACCGCCATCGGCGAAATCTTCCGTTTCCGCCTGACCGGCAAGGGCTATACGGCGCAGGAATTGCGCACGCTGCAGGACTGGGTGGTCGAAAAGAACATGCGCCAGGTGCCGGGCGTGGCCGACGTGGTGACCATTGGCGGTTCGATCAAGCAGTACGAGGTGAACCCCAATCTGGGCCGCATGCGCGACGCCAAGATCTCGCTGTCGCAACTGTTCACGGCGCTGCAGCGCGGCAACTCGAACGCCGGTGGCGGCGCGGTGGCCCATGGCCGCCAGCAGTATCTGCTGCGTTCGCTGGGCAGCTTCCGCTCGTCGGCGGACATCGCCAACGTGGTCGTGGCCGAGAACAACGGCACGCCGATCCTGGTCAAGGACATTGCCGAGGTAAAGATCGGCTCGGCGCCGCCGCAGGGCCTGATGGGCCAGGACAACGAGGACGACATCGTCTCGGGCATCGTGGTGATGCGCAAGGGCGAGAACCCGTCGGTGGTGCTTGAGGCACTGAAGCAGAAGATCGAACTGCTGGACTCGCAGATCCTGCCCAAGGGCGTGAAGATCGTGCCGTACTACGATCGCTCCACGCTGATCGACAAGACGCTGCACACGGTGTTCGGCAACCTGGTGGAAGGCGCGCTGCTGGTGCTGGCCGTGCTCTACCTGTTCCTGGCCAATGTGCGCGCGGCGGCGATCGTGGCGCTGGTGATTCCGCTGTCGCTGCTGTCGACGTTCATCGGCCTGACGTGGGTCGGCATTCCGGCCAACCTGCTGTCGCTGGGCGCGATGGACTTCGGGATCATCGTCGACGGCGCGGTGATCGTCGTCGAGAACATCTTCAAGCGGCTGGGCGAGCTCAAGGAGCAGCAGATCAAGGACAGCCGCGCGCGGCTTTACGCGATCCTGCAGGCCACCACCGAGGTGGGCCGGCCGACCGTGTTCTCGATGATCATCATCATCGCGGCGCACATCCCGATCTTCACGCTGCAGCGCCACGAGGGCAAGATCTTCGCGCCGATGGCGTACACGGTGACCGGCGCGCTGATCGGCTCGCTGATCCTGTCGCTGACCGTGGTGCCGCTGCTGTGCCACCTGCTGCTGACCAAGAACATCGCCCACGACGACAACTTCGTGGTGCGGTACTGCAAACGCATCTACGAGCCGATGCTGGCCTGGGCGCTGGACAACAAGAAGAAGGTGGTAGGCATTGCACTGGGCCTGCTGGTGGCGACCGTGGGCGTGGGCAAGTTCCTGGGCAGCGAATTCCTGCCCGAGCTGGACGAAGGTTCGATGTGGGTCAGCTTCGACCTGCCGGCGTCGGTGTCGCTGGTCGAGGCACGCGACCAGGCCCGCATCCTGCGCAACGTGATCCGCAAGACGCCCGAGGTGAACACCACGATTTCCAAGGTGGGCCGCCCCGACGACGGTACCGATCCCAAGCTGATCAACACGGTCGAGATCCTGGTCGACCTGAAGGCCGACAAGCAGTGGCGCGCGGGCTTCGACAAGCGCAAGATCATCAACGAGATCAACCACAACCTGCGTCAGCTGCCGGGCATCGAGCCGAATTTCTCGCAGCCGGTGCGCGACAACATCCTGGAAAGCATCTCGCAGATCAAGGGCCAGATCGTGATCAAGGTGCAGAGCGACAGCCTCGAGCACAACAAGAAGGTGGCCGACCAGATCCTGGCGAACGTGCAGTCGGTCAAGGGCGTGATGCGCGCGTTCATCGACCGCGACGGTGAACTGCCGCAGTACGTGCTGGAATTCGATCGCGCCCAGGCGGCCCGCTACGGCATCAACGTGGCCGATGTGCAGGACCTGATGGAAAGCGCGTTGGCCGGCAAGGCCGCCACCGAACTGTGGGAGGGCGAAAAGCACTTCAGCGTGGTGGTGCGCCTGAAGCCGGGCGAGCGCGAACTGCCGAACCTGCCGAACATCTTCATGCAGACCGCCGACGGGGCGCAGGTGCCGCTGTCGCAGCTGGTGACGTTCCGGGCGGCGTCCGGTGCGATGAACATCAGCCGCGAGAACGGCCAGCGCACCACGTCGATCGGCATCTTCATCCACGACCGCGACATGGGCAGCGTGGTGAAAGACATGCAGGAGCTGGTGAAGAAGAACGTGAACGCCGAGGACGTCAAGATCAGCTGGTCGGGCGAATTCGAGAACCAGGAACGTGCGATGGCGCGGCTGTCGATCGTGGTGCCGCTGTCGGTGCTGCTGATCTTCCTGCTGCTGTTCAATGCGTTCCAGTCGTTCAAGAGCGCGGCGCTGATCATCTCGAACATCCCGTTCGCGCTGATTGGCGGGGTGTTCGCGCTGTTCCTGACCGGCATTCCGCTGTCGGTGTCGGCGGCCATCGGCTTTATCGCGCTGTTTGGCCAGGCCGTGCTGAACGGCGTGGTGATGGTGACGTACTTCAACCAGCTGCGCCAGGAAGGCATGCCGGTGCGCCAGGCCGTGCTGACCGGTTCCATGGACCGTCTGCGCACGGTGCTGATGACGGCCATGCTGGCCATGCTGGGCCTGTTCCCGATGGCCGTCTCGCGCGCCATCGGCTCGGAAACGCAGCGTCCGCTGGCCATCGTCATCATCGGCGGCCTGATTACGGCCACGCTGCTGACGCTGATCGTGCTGCCGACGCTCTACGAGTGGATGGTGGGGCGCAACTGGCCGGACGAGGAAGGCCAGTCGAACAACGAGAACCGCCTGAACGACTCGATGGCGCATTGAGCAGGGCTCGTGAAGCCGTAACCAAGACCGGGGCAACGCGCCCCGGTTTTTTTTCGTCCGTGCGGCGCGGATGACCGGCCTGGCTTCAGCGGCTGGCTGGCCGCGGAAAGAGCGGCCAGGCGCCGAGCGCCACCACGGCCGTCGTTGCCCAGACGACTGGCCATGAGGTCATCGCCAGCCAGTGCGGCAGCGCAAGGGGCGTGAGGAAGAAGCCGAAGAACACCACCGTGTTGGCCATGCCCAGCGCGGTGCCCGCCCGGTCGGCGCCGGCCATGGCCGCCAGTTCGGTGTAGCCGACGCCGTGCCAGGCGGATACCGCGATGCCGGCCAGCGCCAGCACCACCGGCAGCAGCGCCATCCACCGGCTGTCCGCCGCACTGCCGTGCACGCAGCCGGCCAGCAGCAGGAAGGCCATCGCGGCGATCAGCGTGCAGGCACGCAAATAGGTCCGGCGATTGCCGTGCCGGTCGGTCCAGCGGCCGCTCCAGATGCGCGTGAGCATTGCGCCGGCCTGGATCGTGACCAGCGTGGTCGTGATCGCACCCAGCCCGGCCTGTGCGTAGTCATGCAGAAAGATCGAGGTGAAGGTCAGCACTGCGAATTGCGGCACGCAAAGCAGACCGATGGCCAGCACGATGCGCCAGACGCCTGCCCGGCCGAGCGGGTTCGGGCTGCGCAGCTGCGCCGCGGAGGTGGCCTGGAAGTCGGGCGGTTCATGGAGCCAGCACCAGGTCAGGAGGGCGGAGACGCCGCACAACAGCGCGAGCCACCCATAAGCCCAGGTAAAGCCAACGGTTGACGCCAGCCATGGCAGGGTCAGCGCCCCGATGCCGCCGCCCATCGGCACGGCAGTCTGGCGGATGCTCATGGCAAGCCCGCGTTCGCCTTCGTGAAACCAGCGCATGACCGCGCGCCCACTGGCACCGTTGACGCTACCGCCCACCAGCCCGACCAGCGTCATGGCCACCACCAGCCATAACAGCGAGGGGATATGCGCGGCGGTCGCCGTCATGGGCGACAGCCATAGGGCCATCGCCAGCAGCGCCGCGCTGGTGGCGGCCAGTCCGCCCAGCAGCACCGGGCGGTCGCCCCAGCGGTCGGCGGCCACGCCCCACGGTAGTTCGGACAGCGCGGTGCCCAGGCCGATCGCGCCGACGGCCAGGCCGACTTGCGCGGTGTCCAGGTGGTAGCCCGTGCGCATCCAGACGGCGGTGGTCGGAATGCCGCTGACGGCGGCCAGTACGCTGGCGTTGGCCGCCACGCCGACGCCCAGTACCTTCCAGCGATGGGAAGGTGTCAGGCGCCGGGCTGGCGGGACGGGAAGCGGAACGGTGTGCGAGGACATAGGTGACAGGGGACTCCGAAGCTGTTTGACGTGATCCAGTCTGTCACCGAGAATTCATCCTGAAAATCGGAAAATTCTTCACAGTTCGTTCGATAAAACAGGATGGTTGCGATGTCCCGAACCAATCTCGATCTGGCTGCGTTGCGCAGCCTGCTGGCCGGCATGGAACTGGGCAGCTTTGCCCGCGCGGCGGATCGCGTGGGCCGATCCACGTCGGCCATCAGCGCCCAGATCCGCAAGCTCGAGGAACAGGCTGGCACGCCGCTGTTCCGCAAGGCCGGGCGCGGATTGGCGCTGACGGCCGCTGGCGAGGCGATGCTGGGTTACGCGCGCCGTCTGGTGGAGCTCAACGACGAAGCGGTCAGTGCGGTACGCGGGGTGGATCTGTCGGGCGGCATCCGCCTGGGGCTGCAGGAGGAATTTGGCGAAGGCCTGCTGCCCGAAGTGCTGGGCCGCTTCGCCCGCGCCCACCCACGGGTGCGCATCGAGGCGGTGGTGTCCCGCAATGCCGACTTGCTGGAGCGGATCGACAGCGGACGGTGCGATCTGGCGCTGGTGTGGGCCGACATGCATCCCGCCGTATCGGACGATGTGGCCGGGTACGCGATGGGGCACCGGTACGTGGAACGGATCGACGACGTGCCGATGTGCTGGGTCGGCGCCGCAACCGGCGCGGCGACGATGCCTTGGCAGCTGGGCGATGGCGAGCCGTTGCCGCTGGTGGCCTTCGACCGCCCGTGCCAGTTTCATTCGGCGGCGGTGGCCGCGCTGGACCGTGCAGGCATTCCGTGGCGCATCACGTTTTCGAGCCCGAATCTTGGCGGGCTGTGGGCCGCCGCCGCTGCGGGGCTGGGCTTGACGGTGCGCTCGCGCTACGGACTGCCCACGGGCGTGCGGGCGCTGCAGGCCGGGGAGCATGGCCTGCCTGCGCTGCCGTCGATGTCGCTCGCGATGGTGCGCGCGTCGGCCACGATGCCGCCCGAGGTGGAGCGGCTTGCCGACATCCTGCGCGCGGCGCTGCCCGGCACGCCGGTGCCGGACGCCCTGGCCGCCTGATTCAGCCAGCCGCCAGGGCCTGCGCGTCAGTCATCGTAGCGGTCGCCATGCCGGGCCGGCCGGCATAGCAACGCGCCCAGCAGGACGCCAATTCCCAGCGCCATGCCCAGCGCCTTGATCGGCTCCCGGTGCGTATAGTCGGTCACGCATTCCTGGCCGCGCGACACGCTGTCGCTGACCGATGCCTTGATCGACGCCAGCTTGTCCGTTCCCTGCGCGGCCTTCGCCAGGAAGGTCTGCTTGGCGGTTTCGATTGCCTCGCCGGTCAGGTTCGGCAGCTGGGCCAGAAGGTCATCGAGATCCTTGGCCAGCTGCCGGGTATCGGCCTGGAGCTTCTGCTGGGTGCTGGATACATTGGTGTCGTTGGGGTCAAAGGCGGCCATGGCGTCTCCTCGCTGGGTGCGTATGCGGAAATCTGCTGGCGCAGGTTTCATACCAGCGGCCAATGCACGGGCGCAGCGCGGCTCGCGGCCCTTTGACCCGGCAACCGGCAGCGCCGACTTACCGACGTTTGTAATTTGCGCCATGGCGCGCTGGGTGCGCTGGTGCGCTGCGAATATCGGCGCGTCCTGTGCCCCGCGGTGTATGAGAGCAATCTGAATCTGGCCGCGATGAGACAAATACGATTTCGGCTTTCTTGTCGCTGCGGTATGGTGGTCCCGTGTGATGAAGTCCGCCCAAAACGGAGCGGGCCACGACGGGCAACCTTTGTTCAGGGGTCAATCATGAGGATTCTTCGAACTGCCGCAATGGCAGAACACTGCGCCAATGACGCAATCGATGCGAAGCCGCACCGGGGCAGGTCGCGGGCACCGGGCGATGCGGGCGGGCCGCCACCGGGCCGCTACGGCGTGGCGGAGTGGGCGCCCGTTCTGGCGATGGTCGGCGCAGGCGTGACGTTCGTGCTCTACATCATGACCACGATCAACGCGTCGATGGCAGACAAGCTGGTTGCCGTGACGCGAAGCATCGAGCGCATCCATGTGCGTTTCGACGAGATGGACAAGCGGTTCAACGGTCAGCTGGCAGCCATGGACCAGCGTGATGACGGCAGGTTCGCTGCCATGGACAAACGGCTGGAACGCCTGGAAGTGCGAGCCGATCGGACCGACGAGCGGCTGACCAGGGTGGAGGCACAAAGGACAACGATGGACACGAAGCTGGATCGCGTCCTGGAACACGTCTCTAGGCGCCGCTAACTACGCCGGTGCCGCCGTGGCTGGCAACGGTGCTGCTATGCCTTGCCGGGGCCCGTGCAGATCCCGTGCAGCTTGCGCAGGCCAGCATAGAGGCCCTGCCGCTCCTCGGGCGTCAGCAGCCGGATCACGGAAGCCTGGCCGCGCCGCGCCAGTGGAATGACCTGTGCATGAAGGGCCGCCCCGGCTTCGCTGATCTTGCAGGACAGGCGCTTGCGCGGCGTCGTGCCCTCCGATTCCAGCGTGACGAGGCCACGGTCTTCGAGCAATCGCAGCGTGCGGCTGACCAGGGCCTTGTCCGACGTCGATTGCTTGACCAGTTCCGCGAAGGACATCGGCTCGCCGTGGGCCAATAGCGCCAGAATGCGCCATTCCGGCACGGTCAGGTCGAATTGCGTCGCATACGGCTCGGTGACGCTGCTGCGCAGGGCGGTCACCAGCTGGCTCAGCATGGTGGTCAGGAAGTCGTTGACGTTCAGCCCGGTGCCGGCTTCGTCGAGGTGCGACCAGGGATCGATGCCCTCGGTGGTAGCCGGAATGTGCTGGGTAGTGCTGGACATGTACGGGGCGCTAAAAAGGTATGCCGGGCAATTGCCCGGAAAACGCCTGCGATTGTCTCACACCGCTTGTTGTTCGCAACTTTATGGCGCCGTACGTGTTGCAACGGTCCCGCATGCGTGCGGGCATGACGGTCAATGGCCCCCCGACCGTCATGCGGAGGAGGGGCCATGCCTAGCGGAGCATCGATGTCGGCGCTTGCGCGCCGAGCGACCGAAGTTAGGCGTTACGCCGCGAAGCCGCCGTCCACGTTCAGGCTGGCGCCGGTGACGAAGCTGGCTTCCGGGCCCGCCAGATAGGCGACCATGCTTGCGATTTCATCCGGGTGGCCGTGGCGCGGCAGGGCCATCAGACCATGCAGCGATGCGGCGAAGTCGGAGTTCTCGGGGTTCATGTCGGTGTTGACCGGGCCGGGCTGCACGTTGTTGACCGTGATGCCCTTCGGGCCCAGATCGCGCGACAGGCCTTGCACCAGGCCCTTCAGGGCGGACTTGCTCATGGCGTAGGCGGCGCCGCCGGCGAACGGCATGCGGTCGGCGTTGGTGCTGCCGATGTTGATGATGCGGCCACCTTCGCCCATGTGGGACAGCACGGCCTTGCTGGCCACGAACACGGCGCGGACGTTGACGGCCAGCGTCTTGTCGAAGTCTTCCAGCGAGAAATCCTCGACCGCGCCCAGGAACAGCACGCCGGCGTTGTTGACCAGGATGTCGATCTTGCCGAAATGCACGGCGGCATCGTTGATGGCGTCGGTAAGCGCGGCGGCGTCGGCTGCATCGGCGCGATAGGCCCTGGCGCGGCCGCCGGCTGCCTGGATCGACTCCACCAGCGCCTGCGCGGCGGCGCCGGAGCTCTGGTAGGTAAAGGCAACGGCGGCGCCGTCCCGGGCCAGGCGGCGTACCACGGCAGCGCCGATGCCGCGTGCACCGCCGGTGACGAAGGCAACTTTGTTCGAGAGCGAGGTCATGATCGTTTCCTTGTTCAGTGAGAGTTGGTGAACGGAGTATGGTTGGTGGTATCCCCTACCGGTAGTCATAAATCCGGATCAACTTTTTCAACCGTTGGTATAAGCTTGCCGCCATGGAAGCCTTGAACCTGCTCGAATCGTTTATCCAGAGTGCCGAAACGGGCAGCTTTTCGGCTGCAGCCCGCCGGCTCGGCCTGACGCCCGCCGCCGTCAGCAAGAACGTCGCCCGGCTTGAGGACCACCTCGGGCTGCGGCTGTTCCAGCGCAGCACGCGCAAGCTCACGCTGACCATGGGCGGGGAGCAGTTCTTCCGGCAGGTATCCGACCCCTATTCCTCGTTGCGCGATGCGTTTGCCAGCGCCGCGCAGGAAGACGGCAAGCCGGCCGGGGTGCTGAAAGTCAGCATGGGCGTGGCGTTTGGGCGCGAATACCTGGTGCCATTGCTTGGCGAATTCCTGGCGATGTATCCGGCCATCGTTCCGGACTGGCATTTCGAGAACCGGAGCGTGGACCTGATTGCCGGCGGCTTCGACGCGGCCATTGGCGGCGGCATCGAACTGACCGAGGGCGTGGTGGCGCGCGAACTGGCGCGGACCTACGTGGTGGCGGTAGCCTCTCCCGCCTACCTGGCAGGCAAGACCCTTCCGAAGCATCCGTCGGACCTGTCCGCGTTCGACGGCATCGTGCGCCGGTCTGCCTCCACCGGCCGTCTGCGGCTGTGGAACCTGCGCAACCAGATTGGCGAGGAAGCCCTGGCCGAGCCGCGTACCCGGCTGATCTTCGACGACCCCGAAGCCATGGCCCACGCCGCGATGCAGGGGCTGGGCGTGGCGCTGCTGCCGATGCCGCATGCCGCGCCGTGGCTGGAACGCGGCGACCTGGTGCGCCTGGTGCCTGGCTGGTGTGCTGACAACGGCCCTCTGGCGCTTTACTATCCCAACCGCAAGCTGCTGCCGCCCAAGACGCGCGTGTTCATCGAATTCGTCGTCGATGCCTTCCAGCGCAAGGGCCTGGCGCGCAGATTCGACGGACGCTGAACTGTCATTTCACGAAGCACCCCACATCGGGAGGGGCTGTATGGCAACGGCAGTGCGACGGAGCGTGCGGCTCCATTTCCATCTCTGGACGTGGTTCGGCTCGCTGGTGCTGCTGGTGGGGGCGCTGATTTGCAGCATCAACTACGTGATGACCAAGGACGCGCTAGAGCGGTCGGTCACGGACACCACCCAGCGCGTCAGCCGCGAGAGCCTGGAGGAAGTCGAGAACCTGTTGCAGCCCGCCCAGATGGCGGTCCGGCTGCTCACCCACAGTTCGCTGGCCGATGCCAGGTTGTTGGCGCAGCGCAAGCAGCGCATGGCGCTGATGCGCGACGCGCTGGAAAGCTCGCCGATCCTGCAGGCGCTGTATATCGGCTACGCGGACGGCAGTTTCTTCTATATGCGCCCGCTGCGCGACGAGGGCGAGCGCGCCGCCTACAAGGCGCCGCCGCGCGCGGCATTCCTGGTGCAAAGCGTGGACCGCGACAGCGGTCGCGCAGTGGGTCGGTACTATTACCTGGCGCCTGACCTGGATCCGATCGGCGAGGCCGATGCCGCCGACTTTGCCGGGCGCTACGACCCGCGCACGCGGCCCTGGTACGCCTCGGCCATGGCGTCCGGAACGCTGGTGCGCACCGATCCGTACATGTTCTATTCCGACCGCGAATCGGGTGCCACGCTGGCCTTGCGCACCGCTGACGGGCGGGCCGTGGTTGGCGGGGACTTCCGGCTGGACGCGCTGGGCCAGCTGTTGAACCACGAAACGCTGACGCCGCGCGCGGTGCTGGCGCTGCTGGACCGCAAGGGCAAACTCGTCGCGATCAACCGTACGACGCCCGATTCCGTGGCCGCGCCCGATACGGTGATCATGGACCCGGCGGGTCGTCCCGAGGACTACGGCCTGGCCGTACTGACCGGCCTTGCCGCCAGGGTGGCGGCGCCCGGCGACCCGCAGGCCGTTGCCCACCCCATGCAGCTGGAACGTGCCGATGGCGAAGACTGGTACACGTCGGTGGACTGGCTGGACCCCAAGGACCCCAATTCGCTGCTGCTGGTGTCCGCCATTCCGCAGGCCGAGCTATTGCACGATGCCCGGCAACACGCCGCGTGGGGCATGGTCATGACCGGGCTGGTGCTGCTGCTGGCATTGCCGGTCACCTGGCTGGTCGCGCGCAGCGTGGCGCGGCCGCTGCAATCGCTGGCCGCCGAGGCCGACGCCATCCGCCGCTTCGATTTCGTGCGTCCCGTGTCGGTCCGCTCGCAAATTGATGAAGTGAACGATCTGGCCATGACGATGGACCAGATGCGCGGCACCATCCAGCGCATGCTGCACGTCATGGGGGCCGTATCGGCCGAGCACCGCCTCGACCGGCTGCTGCCGCTGCTGCTGCAGGAGACGCTGAGCGCCGCAGGCGGACAGGCGGGGGCGCTGTACCTGGCCGCCAATGAGGACGAAGGCCTGCGCCCCGCCGTGGGCTTCGACCGCAGTGGCACCGAAGTGACCACGATGAGCGAGACGCTGGCGCAGGACACCCTGGCGCTGGTGCGCGCGGCCGTGCGCGAAGGCGCGGCGCGCGCCGGCCATCTGACATCGGCCGACGTGGCCGCCGCGCGGCTCGATGTGCTGGCGGGTGCCGCGCCGGTACACGCCGCCGTCATTCCGCTGATCAACCGCCAGCAGGCGCTGCTGGGCGTCGTGCTGGTGCTGCGCGATACGCCGATCGAAGCTGCGCAGCTGGCATTTGCCAGCACCATGGCCAGCCTGTCGGCCGGCGCGCTGGAGGTGGGCGAGCTCACCACGGCGCAGCGCGACCTGTTCGATGCGTTCATCCGCCTGCTGGCCGGCGCCATCGATGCCAGGAGCCCGCACACCGGCGGCCACTGCGCGCGCGTGCCGGAACTGGCCAAGCTGCTGGCCCGGGCCGCCTGCGATGCCACCGAAGGGCCCTACCAGTCCTTCCACCTGACCGAAACGGAATGGGAGGCGCTGCACGTGGCCGCCTGGCTGCATGACTGCGGCAAGGTCACCACGCCCGACTACGTGATCGACAAGGCCACCAAGCTCGAAACGCTGTATGACCGTATTCACGAAGTGCGCATGCGCTTCGAGGTGCTGAAGCGCGACGCGGAAATCGCCTGCCTGCAGGCCGTGGCCGATGGCGAAGATCCGCAGGCCGCGCGCGAGCGGCGCGATGGGCTGCTGCGCCAGCTCGACGAGGAATTCGCGTTCGTGGCGGCGTGCAATGTGGGCGGCGAGCAGATGGAGGCCGGGGACCAGGCCCGCCTGCGGCAGATCGCCACGCGGACCTGGCGGCGCACGCTGGACGACCGGCTCGGCGTCTCGCACGAGGAATTGACCCGCCGGCACAGCATGCCGGCCGCGCCGCTGCCGGTCATGGAGCCGCTGCTGGCCGACCGTCCGGATCATCGGATCGAACGTGCCGCAAGGGACCAGATCGCCGACATCAATCCGTGGGGGTTCCGGCTTCGCACCCCCGAGTATCTCTACGACCGTGGCGAACTGCACAACCTGACGATATCGCGCGGTACGCTGACCGCCGAGGAGCGATTCAAGATCGAGGACCATATCGTGCAGACGCAGATCATGCTGTCGCGCCTGCCGTTTCCGAAGCATCTGCGCGACGTGCCGGAGATTGCGGGCGGGCATCACGAAAAGATGGATGGCACCGGCTATCCGCGTGGTCTCAAACGCGACCAGATGAGCCCGTTGGCCAGGATGATGGGGATCGCCGATATCTTCGAGGCGCTGACGGCTGCCGACCGCCCATACAAGAAGGCCAAGACGCTGTCCGAAGCCGTGGGCATCATGACCCGGCTGCGCGACCAGCAGCATATCGACGCCGAGCTGTTCGACCTGTTCATCGCGGCGGGCATCCATCGCGCCTACGCCGAACGCTACATGGACCCCGCGCTGATCGATATGGCCTGAGCCAGGCGCCAGGCGCCAGGCGACCGCGCCGATGGCGCGCCCTCACGCGAAGCCGGTGCGTGGACTATGCTTCGGGAGTTCGGGCAACGCGTGTCGAGGGGGCAGTGATGAGCGTCGAGAAAATCGAGATTCCCGGCAGTCAGGGCGGTACGCTGTCCGGCCGGATGGAGTGGCCCGATGGCCCGGTGCGCGCGCATGCGCTGTTTGCGCACTGCTTTACCTGTGGCAAGGACAGCCTGGCGGCCACGCGCATCGCGCGGGCACTGACGGCCCAGGGCATTGCCGTATTGCGCTTCGATTTCACGGGCATCGGGGCCAGCGAGGGCGATTTCGCCAGCACCAATTTCTCGTCGAACCTGGCCGACCTGGAGGCCGTGGCCATGTATATGCGTGCGCGCGGCCAGGCGCCCACGCTGCTGATCGGCCATAGCCTGGGCGGTGCCGCCGTGCTGGGCATGGCCCGTCGCCTGCCCGAACTGCGCGCCGTGGTCACGATCGCCGCGCCCAGCGATCCGCGCCATGTGCTGGGGCTGCTGGGCGACAACGTCGAGCGCATTCGCGCCGAAGGCGAGCTGGAGGTCAGGCTGGCGGGGCGTCCGTTCCGCATCGCGCGGCAGTTCATCGACGATGTTTCCCGTCACACGCTGCTCGACGAGGTGGCCCACCTTGGCAAGCCGCTACTGGTCCTGCAGTCGCCGACCGACGACACGGTGGAAGTGCAGAACGGCCTGGCGATCTTCGAGGCCGCCGCGCAGCCCAAGAGCTACGTGGCGCTGGACGGCGCCGACCACCTGCTGCAGAACCGCGCCGGCGCGGCATATGCGGCCAGCATGATCGCGGCGTGGGCCCAGCATTACCTGCCCACGCTGACCGAGGACGTCCAGGCCGAAATTCCCGAGCCGGGCGTGGTGGTGGTGGCCGAGCGCCATCGGGGCCGATACCAGCAGACCGTACGCGTGGGCGGCCATGCGTTCGTTGCGGACGAGCCCGCTGCGCTGGGCGGCGACGATGCCGGTCCGAATCCCTATGAGCTGCTCTTGTCGGCGCTGGGTGCCTGTACGTCGATGACGATGCGCATGTACGCCGAACGCAAGGCGTTGCCGCTGGAGCACGTGGCCGTGCAGTTGCGGCACGAAAAGATCCACGCGAAGGACTGCGCCAGCTGCGAGACCACCGTGGGCATGGTGGACCGGATCGAGCGGCGCATCGCGATCAGTGGCGAGCTGACCACGGAGCAGCGCGCCTCGCTGATGGCCATTGCCGACAAATGCCCGGTGCATCGCACGCTGGAGTCCGAAGTCCACATTGATACGATGCAGGCCTAGCCACCCGCGCTAGCCAGGCGCCCTAGCCGATTCCCAGCACACGCCGGCGCGCGGCGTCGAATGCCGCGCCCTCGGCCACTAGCCAGGCTTCCACTTCGGCCACCTGGGCGGTCTGCCCGTGCGCGCAGACAAAGTGGTACGACGCGTGGCTGCGCGCGTGGATGCCCCAGAGGTCCACCAGGCGGCCCGATTCCAGGTCTTCCAGCACCAGCGCGGAACGTCCCATGGCGACGCCTTGCCCGGCCAGCGCGGCATTGATGGCCAGTTGCGACAGGTTGAATCGCTGGCCGTCCGATGCGTCGGGCAGGGTCAGGCCGGCGTGGCGCAGCCAGCATTGCCATTCCTCGAACTCGCCGGCGCCATCCCACGGGGTTACGTCGTGCAGCAGCATGCCGGCGCGCAGGCCTTCGGGCGATCGCAGTTCGGGGTGCGCGTCGAGATAGGCGGGGCTGGCCACCGGGATCAGCCATTCCTCCAGAAACTGATGCGCCTTGAGGTCCGGATAGCCGCCGGGATCGAAGCGCACGGCGGCCTCGGTGCCGTCGCGCAGCATGCGCGAGCGGTCGAGCGCGTGGAATTCGCCATAGACGCGCAAGCCGATGTCCGGATGCTGGCGGAAGAAGCTGCCCAGCCGGGGCGTGAGCCACACCATCGCGAATGACGGCGAGCACGACAGCGCGATGGGCTGCTTGTCGCGCGGCCTGCGCAACTGCGTCAGCGTGCCTTCGATGGCCTGGAACGACTCGCGCAGCACAAAGCGCAGGCGCTCGCCTTCCGGCGTCAGCACCAGCGCGCGCGGCGTGCGCAGGAACAGCGGCCGGTCCAGCCATTGCTCCAGTTGCTTGACCTGCTGGCTGACCGCGCCCTGGGTCACGCACAGCTCGGCGGCCGCCTGGGTGAAGTTGCAATGTCGGGCCGCCGCCTCAAAACAGCGCAGCCAGCCCAATAATGATGCAGAAAGCGTATTGGCCATTAGTCAGGCTAATGCTCGGATCAGTACAAATGGTTTGTCACGACGGTGTAATGGGACAAGAATGAAGTCACCCCATCCGCTTTTCCTTGCTTCATGCCGACCGATTTTTCCATACTCCCGCAACAACTGCTCGCCGATCTGCAGGCCGCCCGCCCGGTCTTCTGGGGCAACCCCCACCGTAGCGACGCTGCGGCCGTACCCACCGTCGTGGAAGGGCGCGGCATTAGTCTAGCTGATGTGAAAGCGGCCCGGGCACGCTTCGACAGATTTGCGCCGCTGCTGGCGCGGCTGTTTCCCGAACTGCAGGGCAGCGCAGGACGGATCGAATCGGACCTGCTGCCCGCGCCGGCCATGCAGCGTGCGCTCCGTCTGCCCGCGTCGGCCGGCGCGCTGTGGATCAAGGCCGATCACAGCCTGCCCGTGGCCGGGTCGATCAAGGCGCGCGGCGGCATTCATGAAGTGCTGGAGTTTGCCGAGTCGCTGGCGCTCGAACACGGCCTGGTGACGCGTGACGCTGACTACGGCGTGCTGGCCGAAGCCCCGGCACGCGCGCTGTTCGGCCGCTACCAGGTGGCGGTGGGCTCCACGGGCAACCTCGGGCTGAGTATCGGCGTGATGGCCTCGGCGCTGGGCTTCCGTGCGGCCGTCCACATGTCGGCCGACGCCAAGGAATGGAAGAAGGCGCGCCTGCGGGCGCGTGGCGTGGCCGTGGTGGAACACACGGGCGACTATGCCGCCGCCGTCGCGGCCGGGCGCCGCGAGGCCGATGCCGACCCGTACAGCTATTTCGTCGACGATGAACGGTCGCTGTCGCTGATGCTGGGCTACAGTGCCGCCGCCCTGCATCTGCATGACCAACTAGCCGGGGCAGACGTGAAGGTCGATGCCGCGCACCCGCTGTTCGTCTACCTGCCATGCGGCGTGGGCGGCGCGCCAGCCGGCATCGCCTTCGGATTGCGCCAGCTTTATGGCCCGAATGTGCATCCGGTCTTTGTCGAGCCCACGCAGTCGCCGTGCTTCCTGGTGGAAATGCTGACGCCCGGCGCCACGGTGTACGACGTGGGCCTGACCAACCGCACCGAGGCCGACGGGCTGGCCGTGCCGCAGGCGTCGGCGCTGGCCGCGGAGGCCATGCGTGCGCTGCTGGCCGGGGTTTGCACCGTGGCCGACGACACCCTGTTTGCCGACCTCCATCGCGTGCGCGAAGCCGAAGGCTTGCGCATCGAGCCGTCCGCCGCGGCCGGCTTCAGCGGCCCGGGCATGCTGACCGGCACCGAAGCCGGGCGCGCCTACCTGTCACAGCATCATCTGGACGGCGCGATGGCCCATGCCACCCATCTGGTGTGGACGACCGGCGGCCTGTTCGTGCCGCCCGAGGAATACGCGCGCTTTGCCGAGCGTGGCGCGGCGCTGGCCGCCTGATAGTCCCCTGAACCGAATCCCGATCTGTCGATTGCATCGTTGCGGAGCTTGATCATGACCCGTTTGCCTTCCCAAATTGCCCACGCCGTCGTTGCGTGCAGCCTCGCAGCCGGTGCCTCGCTGGCGTTTGCGGACACGTTTCCGTCCAAGCCGATCCAGCTTGTGATTCCGTTCCCGCCCGGTGGCGCCACCGACGTGATCGGGCGCCTGGTCGGCAAGAAGCTTGGCGACAAGCTTGGCCAGACCGTGGTGGTCGACAACCGCCCCGGCGCAGGCACCATCGTCGGCGCCAGCTACGTCGCCAAGGCCGCGCCGGACGGCTATACGCTGCTGGCCAGCTCGGGCACCACGTTCACGGTGAACCCGCCCATCCACGCCAAGCTGCCGTACGACCCCGTGAAGAGCTTCGAGCCGATCGGGTTTATGGGCCGCACCGGTCTGATCCTGCTGGCCAACAAGGACCAGCCCGTCAGCAACCTGAAGCAGCTGGTGGCCGCCGCCAAGGCGCAACCGGGCAAGCTGACGTACGGGTCGTTCGGCAGCGGCACCACGGCCCAGTTCGCCGGCGAGATGCTGTTCAACCTGGCCGGCGTGAAGCTGCTGCACGTGCCGTACAAGGGCAGCGCGCCGGCCATGACCGACCTGATCGGCGGGCAGATCCCGTTCACGGTGGATACCGTGGCCGCCGCGATCCCGCAGGTGAAGTCGGGCAAGGTCAAGGCCATTGCCGTGACCACCGCCAGGCGGTCCGCGCTGCTGCCTGACGTGCCGACGGCCGCCGAAGCGGGCTATCCCGGCATCGACGCCGACACCTGGCTGGCGCTGGTGGCGCCGCGCGGCCTGCCGGCCGACGTGAAGCTGAAGCTGGAAAAGGCACTGGCCGACGTGATGGCCGACCCGGAAACGCGCAAGGCGCTGACCCAGGCGGGCTTCGAACCGCTGGATGGCAACGGCGCGGCGGTGTCCGCATTGATTGCGAAGGAACTGCCGCTGATGCGCGCCACGGCACAGCGTGCGAACATTACGGCCGATTGAGACGGCCTCTGGAGACAGTCGTGAACGAAGCACAGAAGACGCTGGTGGCGCGCCCGGCCACCGAGCTGCGGCGCATGATCGGCAGCAAGGAAATTTCGCCGGTCGAGCTGCTGGACGCCTGCATCACGCAGATCGGACAGGTGAACCCGTTCCTCAACGCGGTGACCGCCACCTGCTTCGACCGCGCCCGCGAAGAAGCCCGCGCCGCCGAACGGGCGGTGCTCGATGGCAAGCCGCTGGGCCTGCTGCACGGCCTGCCGCTTGGCGTGAAGGACCTGGAGGCCACGGCCGGCCTGCTGACGACGTACGGCTCGCCGCTGTACCGCGACAACGTGCCGGCCGAAGACAATGTGCTGGTGGCGCGCCTGCGCGCTGCGGGGGCCATCGTGGCCGGCAAGACCAATATCCCGGAAATGGGCGCCGGTGCCAATTCGCGCAACGACGTCTGGGGCGCCACGGGCAATCCGTTCAATCCGAACCTCAACGCGGGCGGATCGTCGGGCGGCTCGGCCGCCGCGCTGGCGGCAGACCTGCTGCCGGTCTGCACGGGCTCGGACACCGGGGGGTCGCTGCGCATCCCGGCCGCGAAGTGCGGGGTGGTGGGCTTCCGTCCGTCGCCGGGCGTGGTGCCGAGTTCGCGCAAGCTGCTGGGCTGGACGCCGATCTCGGTGGTGGGGCCGATGGGCCGCACCGTGGCCGATGCCTGCCTGCAGCTGGCGGCCTCCGCCGGGGTATCGGCCAGCGATCCGCTGACCTACCCGCTCGATCCGCAGTCGTTCCTGGCGCCGATGCCGGTGGACCTGGGCAGCCTGCGCGTGGCGTACACCGAAGACTTTGGCTGCTGCGATGTCGATGACGGCATCCGCCGCACGTTCCGCGAGAAGATCGCCGCGATGCGTCACCTGTTCCGCCGTTGCGACGCCATCGATATCGACCTGGGCGAAGCGCACCGCTGCTTCGACGTGCTGCGCGCGGAAAGCTTCGTGGCCGGCATGCGCGACGCCTACGCGCGCGACCCGTCGAAGCTGGGCCCGAACACGCGGGCCAACTACGAGATGGGCGCGCGCATGTCGCTGCTGGACAGCGCCTGGGCGCAAGCCGAACAGACGCGCATCCTGCAGCGGTTCCAGCAGTTGTATCGCGACTACGACGTGATCCTGTCGCCGACCACGCCGGTGTCGCCGTTCCCGTGGACGTCGCTCTACGCCGAATCGATCAATGGCGTGCGCCAGGAGAACTATTACCGCTGGCTGTCGCTGACGTACGTGGTCACGCTGACCACGCATCCGGCGCTGTCGCTGCCGTGTGGCCGCGATCACGCGGGCATGCCGTTTGGCCTGCAGATCGTGGGCGGTTTCCGCAAGGACCACGAGACGCTGGGCGTGTCCCACGCGATGGAGCAGGCATTCGCCGCCATGCCGTCGCTGCGCCGCCCGCTGCCGGACCTGGCCGCCCTCAAGCCGGCCGAGCCCGCGCTGACGTCGATCGTTACCGCGCCGCCGGTGCTCGACGCCAAGGTGAAGCAGGGCAAGGAAGCGTCGGCGGTCTAGGCCCGCTGCGCGATGGCTGTCGTGGACGGCCAACAGCCGACGCCGATACGCGGGTCGATGCTATCGTGGCGTTTTCGCGGATGGCGGCCGCCTTGGGGCCACGTCCGGTGGAAGCCGAGATCCACCCGGTGTTTGTGCTGCCGGCGGGCCAGGGCGTTCGCGCGGCGGACGCCGTGGCGGTGCTCGGCGCGTAACGGACAGGAGAGCGCAGGATGACGGATATGGCCGCCAGTGAAGCGGAATCGATCGACACCATTGCAGCCGCAGGCGCGCCGGATGTGCGCGAGGCAGCCGGGTTCGTGCACCGGCTGACGCAGTCCGGGCATATTCATTCCACCGATGTTGGCGGCTGCCGCATCGTCTGGCGCCGCTTTGGCGCGGGGCGGCAGGTGCTGCTGGTGCACGGCGGCCACGGCAGCTGGCTGCACTGGGCGCGCAATATCGAGGCGCTGGCCGCGCGGCATACGGTCTGGGTGCCCGACCTGCCCGGCTTTGGCGCCTCGGGCGATCCGGCCGATGGCGAGATGGCGACGCTGGTGGCTACCGTAGCGGCCGGCTTCGCGCAACTGCCGGTGGAAGGGCCGGTGGATCTGGTGGGCTTTTCGTTTGGCGGGTTGACGGCGTCCTACCTGGCCAGCGCACTGCCCAACGTGCGTGGCCTCGCGCTGATGGGGCCCGGCGGCCACGGCGGCGTGCGGCGCCAGACCATCGACCTGGTGGACTGGCGGCGTGCCGGCGATGCCGCCGCGCTGACCGGGGCGATGCGTCACAACGTGGCGGCGTTCATGATCGCGGACCCCGACAAGATCGATGCGCTGGCGCTGCTGGCCTATACCGAGTCGTGCCGGCACACGCGTTTTCGCAGCAAGCAGATTTCCCGTGCGGGCGGCCTGGCCGCCGCGCTGGACCGCTTTCAGGCCCAGACCCAGGCCGGTGGCCGCGTACTGATCGCCTACGGCGAACACGATGTGACGGCCGACCCGTCGGCCGTGCTGGCGGCATTGGTCGATGGCCGGCCACACCGGCAGGGCGTGGTGATCGATGGCGCCGGCCACTGGGTCCAGTACGAGGCCCACGACGCGATCAACACCTTGCTGCTGGACTGGCTGGCACGCCCGGCGGCCTGATCCCGTGGACGCCACCGATGCGCAGCGCCGGGCGCGGGGCCGTCCGGCCAACCTGCGCGACCTTGCCGAGCCCGGTCAGTCTCGAGGTGGGGGCGGCGGTCCGATGAACTGGCGTCGCGCGCCCCAGCGGCGCGCGCGCCTGACCAGGTGGTGCCGGTGGGCGCGCAGCAGGGCACGCGTCAGCACGTCGTCGGCCACCGGCATGATGGCGACGACCAGCAGCAATGCCGCCAGCGGCAAGGTGGCCGAATAGCCGATGGCGCTGAAAGCCTGCGCGCCGGCCAATCCCCCCAGGAAGAACAGACCCACCAGCACGGCCAGCAGCCGCAGCTTCTGCCGGTCGGCCATCACCGGCTGCGGTCCCGAGCGCGATCCAGCGGGCGCGCCGGATCGCGCCAGGCCATTCCAGTAGCACAGCTTGCCGAGTTCGATGCCGATGTCGGTGACCATGCCGGTCACATGGGTGGTGCGGATTTCCGCATTCGACAGCTTGGTGATCAGCGCATTCTGCAGCCCCATCATGAAGCACAGCAGCATCACGGTGGCGGGCACGAACAGCCATTCCATGTCGTCCAGGTGCGTGCCGAGCAGGCCGAAGCCCACCAGCAGCACGGCTTCGAACAGCAGCGGAATGGCGTATTCGCTGCGCAGCCGCGCACGGCGGGCCCAGTGGATCAGCATGGCGGAACAGGCCGCGCCGCCGATGAACGACGCCAGCGCGCCGATGCCGTTGAGCACCATGCCATAGCGATGGAGCACCAGCTCGTCGGCAATGGAGGACACCACCCCTGACATGTGCGAGGTGTATTGATGGACCGCCAGGAAGCCGCCCGCGTTGGCGGCGCCGGCCACGAAACACAGCACCCTGGCCAGCCGGCGGTTTGACACCGGGTTGCGGCGGTGGGCGGTCAGACTGCGCAGATACCCGAGTGGCATGGCGGCAAGGGCGGGGCGACGGAAGCCCCCATCATACGACCGCGCGGGCAGCGCGTGCATCCCGCTCGAGCACGGGCAGTTGCGCGCCGCATACAGGCGCTGCGGCCAGCGGAGTGCTTCAGGTCAGCCGCGTGTGTGTCACCGCCACCACCTTGGCCCATCGCGTGATCTCGCCCTGCAGGAACTGCGTGAACTGTGCGGCGCTGTTGCCAACCGGGTCGAGCCCCTCGCCGGTCAGCCGCTTGCGCATGGCCGGCGATGCCACGGCCGCTGCGGCGGCGGCTTCCAGTTCCTTGACCGTTTCGGGCGCCATGCCGGCCGGCCCGAGCAGGCCGTACCACGACCGATAATCGAAATTCGGGATCACATCGGCAATCGGCGGCAGGTTCGGAAACGCCGGCAGCCGCTGCGGGCAGCTGACCCCCAGCCCCTTGATCTTGCCGGCCTGCAGCAGCGGCTGCACGGTGGCCACATTGCCCAGCAGCAGGTCTGCCTGGCTGCCCACGACGTCGGCCACGGCCGGGCCGGCACCCTTGTACGGGACGCTGACGATATCGACGCCGGCCTCGTGCTTGAGCATTTCGCCGGCCAGGTGGTTGGCGCTGCCCACGCCGGCCACGGCCAGGCTGATCTTGCCGGGCCTGGCCTTGGCCAGCGCGATCAGCTCGCGCACATTGTTTGCCTCCAGGCCGGGGCGGGCCACCAGGATCAGCGGGGAGCTGGCAATCAGCGAAATCGGCGTGAAGTCCTTGATCGGATCGAACGGCTTCTTCTCGAACAGGGCCGGGTTGATGGCATGGCTGGTGAAGCTCAGCAGCAGCGTGCCGCCATCGGGCTCGGCCTTGGCCACCGCCACGGCGGCGATATTGCCGGCCGCGCCGCCACGGTTCTCGACGATAAATGGATGCTTGAGGCGCTGTTCCAGGTCGGCCGCCAGCGAGCGGGCGACGATGTCGGTGCCGCCGCCCGGCGTGGCCCCGACCAGCAGCCTGGTCACGGAGGGGGCGGCGTGAAGGTCGGGGGGCAACACCAGCGCCGCCGAGAGCAGCGCCAGAAAGTCGCGTCGTTGCATGGGTTGTCTCCGTTTCTCTTTTATGAAGCCGGCGCCTCGTCAGGTGGGCGCCGTGAGGGTACGTCACGGCGGCCGGCCGCCTTCTTTGCGATATCAGGCGGGGGTCGCCGCCGTGCTGGCGGCGGCGAGGTCTGCGGGGCTTGCCGGCCAGGGCATCAACGGCATGCCCATCGTGGCGGCCTGGCGTTGCTCGAAGGCATCGAATGCCGCGGTGCGGGCGCTACCACGCAGGCCGCCACGCACGGCGCCGGCGCGCACGTCGGTGAAGTAGACGGCCCAGTCGTCAGGTAGCGGCTGCGAACCGGGCACGGCCAGCCACAGGCGCAGCAGGTGACGCTTGCGGTCGAATTCCTCGTAGTCCTCGAAATTGGTGCGCGAATGCACGGTCACGTAGTTGTTCAGCAGCTGCATGTCACCCTGTTCGAGCTGCATGGCAAAGCAGAGCTCGGGATCGGTCAGCAAGGTGTCGAGCAGGTCGAGAGCCTCGATCTGCGCCGGGGTCAGGCGCGGCACGTCGTCGAAGTCGCGCTGCGCGGCCACCACGTTCTTGCGGTTGATGCGCAACGCGAAGGCGGTCGGGTGGCTGCCCAGGATCGGCAACGGGTAGTAGGGCGGCTGGGACGGGTCCTGCGCGCCCTGGTAGCTGTAGTAGAACGGCTGCTGCAGTACCGAGATCAGGTCGGGGCGGCGCTGGGCCACCGCGTCGCGCAGGGCGATCGAGCTGACCACCTTGCTCTCGCCGCCCGATTTGGCGGCGCGGCGGCAGATCAGGCCCACGATATCGCCCGAATCGGTATGGAAGTCGAGCCCCGCGTTGGTGTTGTAGCCGCGGCCGTTGGTGGTCTTGTAGGCCGCACCCACGTCGCGCACATCGTTCATGAAATCGCTGGCCCGGTTCTGCGTGCGGGCCACGCCCATATGCAGGCCCATGCCCCAGTAGGCCAGGCGGGTGTCGTCCTCGCTCCATCGGTCCACCGGAAAGCCCTTGACCAGGCACATGCCCCAGCGGCCCTGGGTCATGTCCACCGCGCGCGCCAGCGCCTGGCGGGCGCCGTCGTCGAGCGGGAAGTCGTCACGGGTCATGTCCAGCGGCGCCTTGCCGACGGCCTTGGCGTGGGCCAGGGCGTGATCGAAGCTGGCCACGTCGGCGGCCGTCAGGCGCAGGACCCAGGAAGTGTCGCGCTGGGCATCGGCGGCGCGCCAGGCTTGGGGGCGTTGTGCAGGCATCGGTATCGTCTTCTTTATCGGTTCAGGCCGGGGTTTGAGTGGGGCCGTGACAGCCTTGCGCCACATCGTGAAGCCAGTCTATGCTTGGCTGGCACCAAGAAAAAGTGATGTTGTTTGACGTCCTTGATAAGGAATGTTGATGAAGCTGGAGACCTTCGCCACGCTGGCGGCCGTGATCGAGGAAGGGTCGTTCGCGGCAGCGGCGGCCACCATGCACCTGACGCCAAGTGCGGTCAGCATGCAGATGAAGCAGCTGGAGCAATACCTGGGACAGCCGCTGTTCGATCGCTCCGGGCTGCAGGTGCGGCCCAATGCGCTGGCGCGCGAGGTGTCGGCGTCGATGGAAGGGGGGCTGCGGCACCTGAACACGCTGCGCCGGCGGGCCAGCGTGGCGGTGGAAGGCGCGGTGCGGTTCGGCGTGATCGAATCGATGCAGCCGGTGCTGCTGCCGGGTACGTTGCGCTACCTGCGCGAACGCTATCCGCGCCTGACGGTCAAGCCGCTGCGGGGCCGCAGCACGGGCCTGATGGAGATGGTCAAGGCCGGCCAGCTTGACGCGGCGGTGGTGGCGCGCCCCGAATCGGGCCGCGTGGCCAGCCTGCGCTGGTATCCGGTGGCGACGCGCGAACTGATGCTGATTGCGCCGCCCGATGCCGGCAGCCGCAACGAATCGCCGGCCGATCTGCTGGCCCGCTACGACTGGATCCGTTATGACCGGGCCACCGTGTCGGGCGCGATGGCGGCGCGCCACGTCCACGGACTGCTGCCGGACAAGCGCAGCGCGATGGAGTTCGACAGCGTGACGGCCATCGTGGCGATGGTCAGCGCGGGCCTGGGGGTGTCGGTGGTGCAACTGATGGACCCCACCGTCGTGGACCGCTACCCGGTGCGCCGCATCCGCCTGGGGCCGGACGCGCCGGTGCTGCAGATGTCGCTGGTGCTGCGCAAGGCGGACGAGGACAGCCGGCTGTTGCAGGCGCTGCGCGAGGCGGTGGAGGCCACGTTGAAAACGCCGCGCGACTAGATGCTGTGGTTTTTTGGCCTGTTGGTGGGGCGGAAGAGGGAAGGGGGCGTTGCGCGTCGCCAGGCGATATGTCGGCAAGCAGAGCCTCGGTGCCCTCTCCCCCGACCCCTCTCCCGCGTTGCGGGAGAGGGGAGTACCGTTATCACCCGGCCACGGGGGGTAGAGGAAAGCCGCGATCAGGCCGCTGCCTCGCGCGCCATCAGCAGCCGCACGCTGTCCGCGCGGGTGTCCGCCAGTGCCACCGCTTGCGGAAACAGCGGCTGGCACAGGCGGGTCAGCACATTGCCGGGCGGCATTTCCACCGCCAGCCGCATGTCGCAGGCGCGTGCCAGCAGCATCGTTTCATGCCAGCGCACCGGCAGCGCCATGTTGCGCGCCAGGTCTTCGGCAATGCGCGCCGGGTCGCGCAGTTCGCGCGCCGCGCTGGTGCTGAAGTAGCGCAGCGTCGGGCGGCGGCACGCGATGTCCGCAAAGGCCCGCCGCAGCGTCGCGGCGGCATCGTCGAGCAACGCGCAATGCGACGGCACCGCAATCGCCACCCGCTGCGCCGTGCGCGCGCCTGCCGCCAATGCCAGCGCCGCCACGCGCGCCATGGCCGCGTCCGATCCGGCGACGACCATCTGGGTGTCGGCGTTGTAGTTGGCGATATAGACCGGCATGCCGGGCCGATGCACATCGGCGACCACGGCCTCCAGCGGCCCTTGTTCCAGCCCCAGGATCGCGGTCATGCCAAAGCCCGACGGATAGGCGGCCTCCATCAGCCTGCCGCGCTGTGCAACCAGCCGTACGGCATCGGTAAACGGCAGCACGCCGGCCGTGACCGCTGCCGCGTAGGCGCCAATCGACAATCCGGCCACGGCATGGGCCTCGGCGCCATCGTCGAGCAGGGCGCGGGCGCTGGCCACGCCCGCCACCAGCAGGCAGAGCTGTACCGATACCGTGGACGCCAGATGCGCGGCATCGTCGTGCAGCAGGATGTCCGCGCGCAGCACGTCGCTGGCTTCGGCCAGCGTACGCGCCGCGGCAGGATGATCGGGCAGCGCATGGAGCATGCCGGGGCGCTGGGCGCCCTGGCCGGGAAAGGTCAGCAGGGTGGGCATGGCGCGCGCCAGGGGTCTTCGCAGAGCACGGGGCCGGTGTCGGTCTTCAGCAGCACGCGGCCCCCGGTACGCAGCCGCTCGCGCAGCGCAAAGGCGCCATACGGGGTGGCCACCTGGATGTCGAGCCGCACGGCATCGGTATCGGCATCGATCAGCGATTGCAGTGTGGCCAGCGTGGCGGGCGATAGCGGCGCGGAGGCGTCCAGCAGCAAGTCGATATCGCTTCCGGGGTGCAGCACGTCGATGCCGGAAGCCAGCGAAAAGCCGACGGCGCCCGTCACGCCCCACGGTTGCGGCAATGCGCCCAGCTGCCGGGCGAGCGCATCCAGCGCGTGCAGCGCCGGAATCTCGTCACGGCGCGGATGCAGGCGCCAGAAGCCTTCACGGGCGATGTCGAATGGCGAGACCACTGTCGCGCACTGGTTGGCGTCGATCCAGCCGGCGTGCCGCTGCGCGCGGGTGCGGCCCCGGACCCCTACCGGGATACGGGCCGGGAGGCGCCCGGCCGTGTCGCGGTCGCGCCGCACCACCAGCGGCGCCTGCGCCAGCCAGTCCGCATCGGCCCAGTCCGGCAGCGATCCCTCGGCGATGAACGCCGCGGGATCGCGCAGCCAGATCAGGTCGTGCGGCTGGAAGTGCATGTCAGTCCCGGTCCTGCCACTGGCTGGCCAGCAATGCGCGGGCCTGACGCGTGGCGCTGCGGTTTTCGCCGTGAAGGCGACTGCGCAGGTTGCGCTGCGGATCGGCGTCGATGTCGGCCAGTGCCGCGGCCAGCTGGCCCTGCACGGCGGCCAGGTCCTGCGCGGTGGGGGCGGCGGCGTCCTGCACGGCGACGGTGCGCCACAGCAGGCCCAGCGTGGCGTAGTTGTCGAGGTCGTAGGCCATCGGCGGCACGGTGGCGGCAAACGCCTCCAGGTCTTCGACACTGCGCAGCGTGATGCGCGCGGCGGCTTCCTTGCCCATTGCGTGGACCTGTACGCCCGGGTCGCGCAGTGCCAGGATGCGGTTGGCCTGGTAGCCGTGCGCCAGGAACGCCCCCGACATCGCCTTGCCCACCAGCAGCGCAATCACGGGATGCCCCTGCAGCCGCGCCGTGGCATAGGCAGCGGCCGCGCTGGCCAGGGCCTGATGGATGCCGAACGCTTCCTCGCGCCGGCCATAGGCCTGGCTGGGGGTATCGACAATGGCGACGATGGCGCGCTTGACCGGGAGATCGCGGTCGGCGGCCACGGCGTCATAGACGGCGCGCGCCAGCGACCAGCCTTCGAGCAGTCCTGCCTCGCCCTGGCGCGCACGCGGGAACGGGCTGGCGGCATCGGGCACCACGGCGATCAGGCGCGCGGCGCGGCCGGCGGTCTCCACGTCGGCCACCTGGACCGATGCCGGATAGCCGGGCAGTCGCGCGGCGTTGCCGCTCAGGGCGGCCAGCCAGGTGTCGCCCCGGCTCGTGGCGCGGGGTGCCGATTGTGTGGGCGTGGCGCTCATTGACGGTCTCCATAGAGGCGGCGCACGGTGGCCGGGTCCGGTTGATGGACGGTATCGCCAGCGACATAGGCGGCGATGCGTTGCAGATAGTCGGCGTAGCGTTCGCTGCGCGCGGTGTCCTGCACGGGCGCGGATGCCAGTTCGGCCACCACGTCGCGGATTGCGGCGGCGTCGTCGTCGACATAGCGGTCGGCCAGGCCCGTGGCATGGCGTTGTTCGCCGCCGGTCAGGCCCCAGATGAACGGGCGGTCGCGCGAATCGTATTCGCCCACGCCGGCCTCCTGTTCGATCACGGCCGGCCCGTTCAGGCCCAGGCGCGCCTCGCGCGTGACCACCAGCGCGCTGCACAGGCCGGCGGCAATCGACATGCCCCCGAAGCACCCCACCTGGCCGGCGATCACGCCGATCACCGGCTGGTAGCGGCGCAGGTCGACGATGCCGGCATGGATCTCGGCAATCGCGGCCAGCCCCAGGTTGGCCTCCTGCAGGCGCACGCCGCCGGTTTCGAACAGGATGACGGCACGCGTGGGCACGCCGCGGCGGTTGTCGTCGGCGGCCAGCTCCAGCGCGCCGGCAATCTTGGCGCCACCCACTTCGCCCAGGCTGCCGCCCTGGAACGAACCTTCGATGGCCAGCACCACGGCGGGCTGCCCGTCGATCCGGCCCTTGGCGACGATCACACCGTCGTCGCCTTGCGGCACGACGCCCTGGCGTTCCAGCCACGGCGAGGTCAGGCCATCGAACGGCCCGGCCAGTTCGCGGAAGGTGCCGGGGTCCAGCAGGGCGCGGGCGCGTTCGCGTGCGCCGAGTTCGACAAAGCTCTCGCGGGACAGCAGGGCGGCGCGGGTCATGTCGGCTCCTTGCCGTCGAGGGCTTCGAACGCCTCGGCCAGGCGCATGCCCACCACGCCGGGCGTGGCGCCGAAGTCGTGGATGCGGATCTTCATCGCGGCGCGCGGTCCGGCGCCGAACACGCGGTTGAGCTGGGCATCCCAGACGCGGCCGTATCCGTTGATCGACGTGGTCACATCGATCAGGGTCTTGCCGGCTTCACAGGGCTCGATGATGACTTCCAGGTCGCCAGAGCCGACCACGCCCACCAGCACGCGGTGCGCGGCCGGGGCGCCTGCGGCGTATTCGAAACGGAGCTGTTCCATCAGTGTTCTCCAGATGGCGCGCCCGAGAGCCCGCCAAGCCGATCAAGAAAAAGGGTGGCGGCCAGCAGGTCGGCGCTGCCGCCCGGCGATGCACGGCGCGCGTGCATCGTGGCTTCGAGGTCGTGCAGGCGTCGGCGTCCGGCCAGCGTGCCGATGCCGCCGGCGTCGAGCACGGCGTCGGCGCCGGCCTGTACGTCGGCCAGCCCGGCACGGCCGGCACGCGCCAGCACGCAGGTGTCGTCGAGCCGCGCCATGATGGCCAGCAGCGCGTTGACCTGCGCCGTGGGCTCGGCGTCGCCACGCGCGCGGGCCTCGCGCAACATCGGCAGGCCGATGCCCATCACGTGCGGAAAGCCGGCCTCGGCCTGTTCGCGCGCGCCGCCCACGCCGTAGGCGGCACGTGCCAGCTCGCCCTTGTTGCCGGTGTGGGCCGGACGATGGCGATCGGGCATGCGGGCGATGACCGCGGCCATCTGGGCAATGGCCTTCGCGTTGGGCAGGGCACCGCGCGTCTTGCCAAGCCAGCCCGCCGCACCGGCCAGCAGGCCCAGTGCCCAGATGGCGCCGCGATGCGTGTTCACGCCGCCTGTGGCGCGCAGCATGGCGGTTTCGGCCTCGCGGCCCAGCGCGCCCAGCCGCTCGCGCAGCGCCACGTCGATGCGGCGCGCCTGCTGCCCGGCCACGGCCATGGCCGAGAAGCTGTCGCCCAGACTGTGCGCCGAAGCGATCATCAGCGTCAGCGACATGTCGGCATGGGTGCCGTTGCCGCGCGCGTCCACCAGGCCGGGCTTGGGCGCCAGCCGGGCTTCGTCGACCAGCACGGCGACGGCCAGGCCGCCAATGGCGCCGGCCAGGCCGGACGGCGCGACATCGCCATGGGCGGCCGGTGGGAGAGGGGCAAGCGCAGCAGTCATCACCAGCTCCTGAAGCGGGCCGGCGGGTTGTAGAGGCCGCCCGACCATTCCACCAGGTCGGCCATGCTGCGCGCGGCCAGCAGCGAGCGCGTGGCCTGCGCGCGATGCACACCCAGGTCTTCGGGCAGCGCGATCAGGCCGTCGCTGCGCATCTGGCGCGTGGTGGCCGGATCGTGCCGCATGCCGATCGGCGTGACGCCGGCCACGGCGGCGATCATGCGGCGCCGCTCTTCCAGCGACCGCGCCTTGTACAGGTAAGCGATGCCCTCCTCGGTCAGCACGTGCGTGACGTCGTCGCCGTAGATCATGACCGGCGCCAGCGGCATGCCGCTGTCCTTGGCCACCTGCACGGCATCCATCGATTCCACGAAGGTCGGCTTGCCGCCGGCCTGGAACGTTTCCACCATCTGCACCACGAGCTTGCGGCCCCGGGCCAGCGGGTCGTCGGTTTCGATCAGGTCCAGCCAGGCGGGCGTGGCGTGGCGGCGGCCGCCCGGGTTGTGGCCCATGTTCGGCGCGCCGCCAAAGCCGGACAGCCGGCCGCGCGTGACCGTCGAGGAATGGCCGTCGCCGTCGATCTGCAGCGTGGAGCCGATGAACAGGTCCACCGCGTACTGGCCGGCCAGCTGGCACAGCGCGCGGTTCGAGCGCATGCTGCCGTCGCGGCCGGTGAAGAACACGTCGGGGCGCGCGGCCACGTAGTCTTCCATGCCCAGTTCGCTGCCGAAGCTGTGCACGCTTTCCACCCAGCCCGATTCTATGGCCGGGATCAGCGTCGGGTGCGGGTTCAGCGTCCAGTACTTGCAGATCTTGCCCTTCAGGCCCAGCTGCTCGCCGTAGGTGGGCAGGATCAGTTCGATGGCGGCGGTGTTGAAGCCGATGCCGTGGTTCAGCGACTGGACGTTGTGGCGCTCGTAGATGCCGCGAATCGCCATCATCGCCATCAGGATGTGCACCGGCTTGATCAGCCGCGGATCGCGCGTGAACAGCGGCTCGCAGAAGAACGGCTTGTCGGACTGCACCACGTAGTCGATCCAGGAGCCCGGGATGTCCACGCGCGGCAGGCCGGCCGGATCATCGACGATCTCGTTGACCTGGGCGATCACGATGCCGTCACGGAACGCCGCGGCTTCCACCAGGGCTGGCGAATCCTCGGTGCTGGGGCCGGTGTACAGGTTGCCCTCGCGGTCGGCCTTGTAGCCGGCCGTGAGCACGATCTGCGGCGTCAGGTCGACATAGAGCCGCGAATACAGCTCGATATAGGTGTGGATGGCGCCCACTTCGAGCAGGCCGTCTTCCAGGAACTGCGAGATCCGCACGCTCTGGGCGCCCGCGTAGGCGAAGTCGAGCTTGCGGGCGATGCCGCGCTCGAACAGGTCCAGGTGTTCCACCCGGCTCACGCTCGGGATGATCATGTGCAGGTCATGCACGCGCGACGGATCGGCCTCGGCGAGCGCGCGCGACAGGAAATCGGCCTGCTTCTGGTTGTTGCCCTCCAGCACCACGCGGTCGCCGGGGGCCGTGATGGTTTCGAGAAAGCGCACGATGTCGCCGGTGGGCACCACCTTGCCCGTGGCGATCTTCGCGCCCAGGTCCTGGCGGCGCCGCTTCTCGGTGCGGCGCGTGTCCCATTGTCGTTCCGGTATCGGATTCAGCATGACGTCTCCGGTGTGCTGCGGTCGTTACGGCAAAGATAGGCCACGCGGCGGCGGGCGAACAATCAACGTCGGCGACGGACCGTTACGGCGGGCGTAACTAAACCCTTCACCCCACGGTAACGGGACGATTAACCGGACCGTAACGATCGAGCGCCGCTGGTTGATTGATGCGGCGCGCCGCCGTTCCTAGAGTTGTCTGCAAATGTCCGCCCCACCGGGGATGCGGCGCCCGCCATACCAACCATACCAACTGGAGACAACCATGATCATCTACGGAACCGCTTTACTGGCCATCTGCCACCTGGTGGGCCTGTACCTGGGCGATTTGCTCGGCGCAGCCATCGGCGTCAAGTCCAATGTGGGCGGGGTGGGCATTGCCATGCTGCTGCTGATATTCATCCGGCTCTACCTGCACGACCGGGGGCTGATGCCCAGGGAGACCGAGGCCGGCGTGGGCTTCTGGGGGGCGATGTACATCCCCGTGGTGGTGGCCATGGCGGCCCAGCAGAACGTGGTGGCCGCGCTGCGCGGCGGCCCGGTGGCCGTGCTGGCGGCCATCCTGGCCGTGGCGGCCTGCGCCTGCCTGATCGCGCTGCTCAGCCGCACCGGCGATCACGAGCCGCTGCCGCCGCTGCCGGCCGAAGCCGTTTCGCAATAAGCCGGGAGATCGCCATGACTATCGCTGCGCCGGCCATGATGTTCGACAACGTCCTGCTCCACAACGGCCTGGTGACCGCCTTTGCCACGGTCGGCATCGTGATGTGGGTGTCTTCACAGATTTCAAGGCGGCTGACGAAAGGGCGCCTGCATGCGTCGGCCATCGCCATCATGATCGGCCTGGGGCTGGCCTATTACGGTGGCGTGGTCACCGGCAAGGAAAAAGGCCTGGCCGATTTCGCGCTGTTCTCGGGCATCGGCCTGATGGGCGGCGCCATGCTGCGCGACTTCGCCATCGTTGCCACGGCCTTCGAGGTGCAGGTGCGCGAGGCGCGCAAGGCGGGGATGGTGGGCGCCGTGTCGCTGCTGCTGGGTACCGTGGTGCCATTCATCGTCGGCGCGCTGGTGGCGCGGGCGTTCGGCTACAGCGACGCCGTCAGCATGACGACCATCGGCGCGGGCGCGGTGACCTACATCGTGGGCCCCGTCACCGGCGCGGCGCTTGGCGCCAGTTCGGACGTGATGGCGCTGTCGATCGCCACCGGGCTGATCAAGGCCATCATCGTGATGGTCGGCACGCCGTTCGCCGCGGGCTTCCTGGGCCTGAACAACCCGCGCGCCGCCATGGTGTTCGGCGGGCTGGCCGGCACGGTCAGCGGGGTCTCGGCCGGACTGGCCGCCACGGACCGCCGGCTGGTGCCCTATGGCGCGCTGGTGGCCACGTTCCACACCGGGCTGGGCTGCCTGCTGGGGCCGTCGGTGCTGTACCTGGCCACCAAGGCGATCGTGGGAGGCTGATCCCGGGGCTGGATCAGCAGGGCGGGCGGCCGCCGGACTGCGTCAGCATGCGGCAGACGGCGGCCAGCGCCAGCAGGTTCGGATCGCGCTCGCGGCGGCGCAGGAAGCTGAGCCCGATGGTCTGCTTCATGCCGTAGTCGGCCGTCAGCGGCACGAAGGCCACGTTGCGCGCGAACACGTCGCGCACGCGGCCCGGCAGCAGCGAGTAGCCGATGCCGCCGCCCACGAGGTTCATCAGCGAGAAAATGTCGCCCACCTTCATCACCACGTTGGGCGTGAAGTCGGCAATGCGGAAGGCCTCGGCAAAGCCGCTCGATGTCACGAACCCGTCACCGAGCGACACGAACGGCTCGTCGCGGCACAGGCGCAGGTCCACGGCGGGCAGCTTCGCGTAGTGGGAGTCGGCCGGCGCGGCAAAGAAGATGTCGTCCTCGAACATCGGGATCGACTCGATCTCGGCGCTCGGCTCGGGCAGCCCCATCAACGTGGCGTCGATGGTGCCCTGGCGCAGCTTGTCGAGCAGGTCGGCGTTGGAGCCCAGCACCAGCTCGGTCTGCAGTTCGGGGCGGCGCATCTTGATGCCGATCACCACCTGCGGCACCGTGCGGATCGTCAGCGAATAGAGCGAGCCGATCTTGAGCTGGTCGGCCGAATAGCCGGCGGCCTCGCGCGTCACACGTACGCCATCGGCCATGGTCTTGAGCACGTCGCGCGCCACGTCGGCCAGCACGTGGGCCGCTTCGGTGGGCAGCAGGTTGCGGCCCTCGTGGCGGAACAGTGCGCAGCGCAACCCTTCCTCCAGCGAATGCAGGGCCCGGTGCACGCTGACGGTGCTGACCTCCAGCACCTCGGCGGCCTTGGCCAGGTTGCCGGTGTCCATGAACGCGAGCAACGCTTCGAGCTTGCGGAACGTGATGTCTTCGCTGATGCGTTCGGGCATGGTCTGGGGGCGGCGGGACGGAAGTCGGGACAGGCCCAGATGATCGCACACCGGGCCGGCGATGTGCATGGCGCACGCGGCGGGACACCTTCCCGCGGCCAATCATGTCGCCCGGTTACACCGGGCCGGCGTGACATATCCCGACATGAATGCCAGGGCGACAGCCAGCGATCCGCCTCCTAGAGTTCAGCCCGTCGACGCAACACCACGCGTCAATCGAACCGAGAGGACACACCATGGCCAACCGCCTCCTGATTGCCGCAGCCGGATCGCTGATGCTGCTTGCCAATGCTTCGGCCTTCGCCTGGAGCGGCGGTCACTTCCATGCCTATACGCCGCGCGGCGAGTTCAGCGGCGGCCATGCGATGTCCTGCGGCGGCGGCAGTTGCTCGCATGCCGGCGGCGCCGTGGGCCCCTGGGGGCGGACGGCCACCAACACCGGCACGGTGACGCGCAACGCACCGGGCCAGTTCTCGAATGCCGGCACGGCGGTCGGGCCGAACGGTCGTTCGGTGCAGCACGACGGCAGCACCAGCTGCGCGGGCGGCACCTGTGACCATACGGGCGACATGACCGGTTCGAACGGCCGCACGGCCAGCACCAGCGGCAGCGTCACGCGCGACGGCCCGGGGCAGTACCGCTCGTCGGGCACCGTGACGGGCGGCAATGGCAACAGCTGGAACCATTCGGCCGGGACGAACTGCGCCGGGAACACGTGCGATCGGTCCGGCACCGTCAGCAACAGCGCTGGCGGCAGCGTCACCCATGCCGGCAGCGCCACCCGCGTGGCGCCGGGCGTGGTGACGACCGGCGGCGGCAGCACCGTCTACCACGGGGCGACGGTCAGCACCGGCAGCACGGTCGTGGTGGGCGCTGCCCCGATCTATGTGCCGCCGCCTGCGCCGGTGGTCGTGGCGCCGGTGCCGGTGCCGGTGATAGTGCCGCCGCCCGCACCCGTGGCAGTGGTGGCCCCGGCCGCTCCCGTCCTGCCGCCCCCTCCGCCGCCCGTGGTGATGCCTGCGCCCGTGGTCGTCACACCGCCCCCGCCGGTGCGCGTGGCGCCCGTCTTGGTGGCGCCGCCGCCGGTCTATGTGGCGCCGGCCCGGGTGGCCGTGCTGGTGCCGGGGCACTGGGTGGGCGGCGTCTGGGTACCCGCGCACTACGCCTGAGCGGCGACGTTCGCCGCAACGATTTCAACCTCGCCGGCCAGGGCAAGCACGCCAGATGCCGGCAAACCAACGGAGTTGCATCATGAAGAAGATGATCACGGTAACGATCTTGTGTATTGTTTCTGCAGGGGCCGGTGCGCAAGGCCTGGCGGGCGGCGGCGGTGAAAACCGCATGGCACGTACCGAGCAGGTGCTGTCCGAACTGCAGACCCGCTTTGCCAACGCCAACACCACGCGGGACGGCAAGCTGACGCGCGCACAGGCGCAGGCGGGGATGCCGATGGTGGCGCGGCACTTCGACGAGATGGACACGCACCACGCGGGCTATCTGACGCTGCCGCAGATCGAGGCGTTCATGGCCCAGCGCATGCGGTCGCGTTGAGGGGGGGCGGGGCCAGCAGGTCAGTCCAGGATCAGAAGCACAAGAACCGGAGGGGCGGCATGGACCAGGGACACCGCATCATCGTGCTCGACGACGAGGCCGAGCTGCGCAACATGCTCCAGCGTTTTCTGACCGGCCATGGCTTCCAGGTGCGGGCCGTTGCCGATGGCAAGCAACTCAACCGCTACCTGCAGCGCGAGCCCTACGACCTGCTGGTGCTGGACCTGATGATGGAGCCCGAGGACGGGCTGTCGATCTGCCGCCGGCTGCGCGCCGAAGGCCAGACGCTGCCCATCCTGATGCTGACGGCCAAGGGCGACCCGGCTGACCGCGTGGTCGGCCTGGATACCGGCGCCGACGACTACCTGGCCAAGCCCTTCCTGCCCGATGAACTGGTGGCGCGTATCCGCGCGCTGCTGCGGCGCCAGAAGATTGCCGCGGGCGACCCGACGGTGACCAGCCAGACCCTGAGCTTCGGGGAATTCCGCTTCGATGTCGGCAAGCAGACGCTGACGCGCGGCGGGGCGCCCGTGGAAGTTCACTCGGCCCAGATGCTGTTGCTGCACGCGCTGGGGTCGTCGCCCAACCGCGGGGTCAGCCGCGAAAACCTGCTGGCGCGCGCCCGGGGCCGCGACCACGACGCGCTGGACCGCAGCATCGACGTGCAGATCCTGCGGCTGCGCCAGATCGTCGAGGAAGATCCGTCCCGGCCCCGCTTCATCAAGACCGTCTGGGGCGTCGGCTACATGCTGGTGGCGGGCGTGGACGCATGATGCGTCGCATGCTGCCGCGATCGCTGCTGGCGCGCAACATCGTCCTGCTGGTGATCCTGGTCTTCCTGACGCAGGCCTGTTCGCTGTTCGTGCTGCTGCACTACGTGCAGCGTCCGCGCGTGGAGCGGGCCGCCGCCGTGTTCTCGCACTACGTCATGCTGATGGACCGCGCGCTCGCCACCATGCCAGCCGGCGAGGCCCGCGCGGCCGTGGCGCGCATGGGCGGGCAGACCGATCCGCCGCCCGACGATCCACCCGGCGCCGACACGGCCCACCCGTTCCGTACCTGGCAGCGCGACGTGTTCATGCGCGCGCTGCGGCACGACCTGGCGCGCCATACCGATGTGCGCTGGCAGGGCGGCGACGACGACGAAAAGCTCTGGATCCAGGTGCATGCCGCCGGATCGCCCACGTGGATTGCGCTGCCGATGACGGCCGACGCACAGGCCAGCGGCATCACGGCCGCCATTGCGCTGTCGGCGGCGCTCGCGCTGCTGGCGGCGTTGACCGGCTACCTGCTGCAGCGCCATTTCAACCGGCCGCTGCAGGACCTGGCGCAGGCGGCCAACCGCATCCATGCGGGCGAGATGCCCGAGGCCTTGCCGACCAACGGCCCCACCGAAATCGCCGAGGTCAGCCGTGCCTTCAACGACATGACCGAGGCATTGCGCCAGGCCGAGAAAACGCGCGCGCTGATGCTGGCGGGCGTTTCGCACGACATCCGCACGCCGCTGACCAAGCTGCGCCTGGCCATGGCGATGACGCTGCCGCGCGGCACCGACGACGCCTTCGTGGCGTCGGTGGAAGGGTATCTCGATCACATCGACATGATCCTTCAGCAGTTCATGGACTACGCCGGCAGCGGCGAGAAAGAGGCGCCGCAGCCAGGTGACCTCAATGCGCTGGTGCGTCAGCTGGCAGCCGATTTCGCGGGGCTGGGGCACGAATTCGAACTCGACCTGGGGCCGCTGCCCCCGGTGGTGTATCGGCCCACCAGCATGCTGCGCCTGCTGATGAACCTGATGCAGAACGCGATCAAGTACGGCAAGACGGGCCTTTTCGTGCGCACGTGGCAGGACGGCCGGCAGGCCCATGTGGCGATCTGCGATCGCGGCACGGGCCTGGGCGCGGCGGATCTGGAGCCGTTGCGCGCACCGTTCAGCCGGGGCAGCAATACGCATGGCGAGGGCGGCACGGGCCTGGGGCTGGCCATCGTCGAACGCATCGCGCGGCTGCACGGCGGCGCGCTGTCGTTCCGCGAGCGCGAAGGCGGTGGGCTCGAGGTGGTGGTGTCGCTGCCCGCGTGACATGGGATGAAATAGTTATCGCCTGGCCTGTTGCGCGGCTTCGTCCAATACTGGGTCTGCCGGCGCCGATGTCCGGTGCCAACCGCAACCCCCAGCAAGGACCCCTATCATGACGAACACTTTCCAGGCGCTCTCGCGCACCGCCAGGCAACTGACCATCGCCGCCGTGGCTGCGGCATCGATGATGATGGCTGGCGGCGCGTCGGCCACGACGATGATCTCCGAAGCGTCGGTGCCGGCGTCGCTGTCGCACGTGCAGGCCGACGTGGTCTATGTGCGTGGCTTCGACGTGAGCGCCAGCCAGGTCAAGGTCGACAACACGATGATGCACCGGATCAAGGCGATGGCGTCTGGCGACGCTGGCGGCAGCGCCCAGGACCCGGCCGCGCTGGCCGCGCGCAATGCCACGGCCGACGAGATCGTCCGCCAGCTTCAGGCCAAGGGGCTGCATGCCGTGCGTCTTGATGGCCCTGTGCCCGCCGATGCCAACGCCCTGATCGTGGAAGGCCGCTTCGACAGGATCGACGAAGGCAATCAGCGCCGTCGCACGATGATCGGTCTGGGCGCGGGCAAGAGCGATGTGTCGGCATCGGTCCAGGTGCTGTACCAGCCAGCACATGCCCAGCCGATTCCGCTGGCGCTGTTCGATACCAGCGCCGACAGCGGCCATCTGCCCGGCGTGGCCGAGATGGCCGGCGTGGGCGCGGCGGCCAGCCACGTGGCCACGTCGGCGGCGGCCAGCGCCGGCTTGCACGGGGCGACCGGAGCCCGGCGCGACAGCGTTGCCGGCGAAGCGCAGCGCGTGGGCGATGCCGTGGTCAGGCAGGTGATGGCCGTGCTGGGCCAGCCGGGCGGGGCCGCACGTATCTGAATCGTCCGTTCGAAACCGATCGAAACGATGGGCGCCCCTGTGGCGTCCTTTTCTTTTTCTGACGCCTCAGATACATTGGCATTTCCTGATTTGCCTGAAATGCCGTGAAACACTACACACGCGAAAACTTCCAGCTAACGCAAAGTGTCGGCTTTCACCTGAACCGGGCACGCAACAGCCTGCTCATGGAGATGGATGCCGCGCTGCGCCCGCTGGACATTACCGCCCAGCAGATGGGCATCCTGCTGTCGCTGATGCGCGGGATGGCCAGCACGCCGCTGGAGGTCAGCCGGCTGCTGGGCATCGACACCGGCCTGATGACGCGCATGTTGGACAAGCTCGAAAACAAGGGCCTGCTGCAGCGCCAGCGCAGCGACGAGGACCGTCGCGTCATCCACCTGATCCTGACCGACAAGGGCAGGGACGTGGCGGCGCAACTGCCCCATATCGCGCCCGAAGTGCTCAATCATCGGCTGCGCAATTTCTCCGAGGCCGAATTTGGCGAGTTCATGCGCCTGCTGCAGAAGTTCGCGGACGGCAGCTGAGGCCGCCGTCCGGATTCATGGCTGGGCACGCTCCGGGGCCGTCCGCCGCACGGTGAAGTCCGCCGCGAACGCGACGGCCATGGCCACCGCGCCGCACGCGAAGATCAGCGTGTAGTTCTCGTGGGTATGCGAGAACAGCCAGGCGTAGCCGTAGCCGCCCAGCGCCTGGAACAGCGCGAACGATGCCGTGGCACGGCTCCAAGCGGCGCGCTGGGCCGTGGGGTCATGCGGCAGCAGTTCCTGCACGCGGCCCAGCACCATCGGCACGATGCCGGGGGTGAAGGCGCCGAGTACGATGGTGGCCGCCCACAGCGCCGCCGTATGGTGCGACAGCGCCAGCAGGCTCACCGCCAGCCCCTGCAGCACCATGGCAATGCGGTAGCCGTTGCCGAAGCCCAGCCGGCCGCCCAGCCAGCTGCTGACCACCGGACCCGCAATCGCGGCGATGCCGTACAGCACCCAGTATCCCGCGCCCACCGACGCGCCCTGGCCCAGGCCGCGTGCCACGTAATCCACCAGCAGCACCATCGCCGGCACAAGTCCCAGGGCATTGGCCGCGTACTGGATATAGATCACGCGCAACGCGCGCCGATGCGACCCCAGCGCGCCGTCGGCCGCATGCTGGCCGGCCGGGGTGGCCATCGGCATGCCCGGCGGCGTGTCGGTGGCAGGCCAGCCCGCCCAGCTCAGCGCGGTCAGCAGCAGCGACACGGCGCCAAGGCCGAACCACGTCGTCCGCAGGCCGAGCTTGAGCAGTTCCGGCACCAGCGTGCCCGATGCGGCAATGCCGATACCGAGCCCGAGGAAGATCATGCCGCTGACAAAGGCGCGCCGGGCCGGCGCGATATGCGGCAGGATGGCCGTGGCCACCAGCACCATGATTGCGCCGCCCGACAGGCCGGACAGGAAGCGCCAGACAAAGAACCAGCCGACCGATAGCGGAAACGCGCACGCAAAGAACGCTGCCGTGACGGCCACCATCAGCCAGCGCAGTGCATGACGGTTCGACATCCGCGCGGCCAGCGGCCGCCCCAGCAGCGCGCCGGCCAGGTAGCCGGCAAAGTTGGCGGCGCCCAGCGTGACCGTATCGGCTGCGCTGAACCAGTGGGCCTGGATCAGCGCCGGAATCAGCGGCGTGTAGGCAAAGCGGGCCAGGCCGATGGCCACGAGGCTGGCGGACAGGCCGGCAAACGCGGCATGGAGGGCGCGCGTGTCGAGCGATCGGCTGTCGGATGGGGCGCCCGGAACGGGAACGGCGGCGGGGGCATCTTGTGACATGGTTTTCCTTCACGAATGTCGGGGCGAACGTCTCCGCCACGCGGCGCCGGGCCGCGTGGGAGCGTGTCGAAAATCGGGGGAGTGGGGCGGTTCTAGGCCGGCGGGCCGTCTGCCGCCTGCAGGCCCAGCGACGCCAGTGCGGGGCGCACCGAGGCCTCCAGCAGCGCGCGCTCCGGCATGACGCGCGACAGCACGCGCATGCCGACCTGCAGTGACAGCAGCATGGCCGCGGCGTCGTCGGGGTCATGGACCGCGGCGATGGTGCCTTCGGCCTGCGCCGCGCGGATCATCCGCCCGAAGAAGGCGCGCAGCAGCGACAGTTCCAGCGCCACGGCGGCCTTCAGTTCGGGGTCTTCGTTCGAGGCCTCCAGCGCCGTGTTGATCAGCATGCAGCCACGGTGCGGCAGCTCGGTGGCGCCGCGTTCGACGCTTTCGGCAAAGAACTGCACCAGCGCCTGCGCCGGCGGATAGCTGGCCTCGATGCGGTCGATGCGTTCGCGCAGCGTGCGGTTCAGGTAGTCGTCCAGTGCCTGCATGAACAGCTGCCGCTTGTCGCCGAAGGCGTTGTACAGGCTTGGCTGGGTCAGCCCCATGGCCTGGGTCAGCTCACGCGTGGACGTGGCGTGATAGCCCTTGGCCCAGAACGTGGCCTGGGCCGCGGACAGCGCCGCGTTCGCATCGAATTGTCGGGGTCGTGCCATGGTGGATCTCGTTTTGTATCGATCTGTATGAAACGTAGGGCTGATTATAGAGCGATCGATACAAAACGCAAGGTCGTTCCGGGCCGGCCGCCTTCAATATCCGTGAAGGGGTCTTCTTGAAATGTGACTTTGCGGCGCCGCCCCGCCATCCCTTATAGTCTGCGGGTACCGCCTGACCGATAAGGAGAGAAAAGAACATGAGCAAGACCAACTGGATGGCGGCGGGCGCTGCTGCGGCAATGCTGCTGGCGCCGGGCGTCCATGCGCAGTCCACTGCCCAGCCACCCGCGCAGGCCCCGACGCAGGCGCCCGATCTGCACGTGATGATTTCTGGAGGATTTACGGCCGCCTACCAGAAGCTGGCGCCCGGCTTCACTGCGCAGCACGGTGCCCGGCTAAACACCGAGCACGGTCCGTCGATGGGCAAGTCGCCCGAGGCCATTCCGAACCGTCTGGCGCGCGGCGAGCATGCCGACGTGGTCATCATGGTGGGCTATGCGCTGGACGACCTGATCAAGAAGGGCGTGGTCGATCCGCAGTCGCGCGTGGAGCTGGCGGACTCGCGCATCGGCATGGTGGTGCGCCAGGGTGCGACCGTGCCCGATATCCGCACCGTGGACGCATTGCGCCAGACACTGACGCAGGCGAAGTCGATCGCCTATTCGGACAGCGCGAGCGGGGTCTATGTGGAGCGCGAGCTGTTCACGAAGCTTGGCGTTCCGGCGCTGGCCGCCAAGGCGAAGAAGGTGGAAAAGATTCCGGTGGCGTCGACGGTGGCCAATGGCCAGTACGAGATCGGCTTCCAGCAGGTGGCCGAACTGCTGCCCGTACCCGGTGTGACGTTTGTGGGCCGCATTCCCGAGGAAGTGCAGTCCGTCACGCGTTTCGCGGGCGGCGTGCCGGTCAAGGCAGAGCACCCCACCGAGGCGAAGGCCTTGCTGGAATTCCTGGCGGCGCCTGCCGCGCAGGCCGTGGTGAAGGAAACAGGTCTCGACTCGGTGCCCCACTGAACGCGACGCCGTTTTTAAAGGGCTGCAGTCATTGCCCGGGGCCGGCTCATGCCGGCCCTTTTTCATTGGCCGCCACCTCATGCCGCATCGCGTGCTGGCCGTCCCGCTGTGACACTTGCATTAAGCAAATGTGATGCTGTGGGAATTGTCTTACGAGTGTTTCAGCAGCGGCCTTCTGCTTCGACGGGGTGGCAAAACATAACCTGCAACTACAGCGGGGCCACAACGCAATCCAGCAGCTTGCAACGCGGAGATTGCCGGGCCCGATAAGTATCCACCTCGAGAAAGGAGCACGACATGATCGCAAAGAAGTGGCTGAGTGCAGCAGTATGTTCGTTGATGGTGGCCGCGCCGATGGGCATGGCCTATGCGCAGGCGGGTTCGAAGGCGGACTATGACGCCGCCGTGAAGCAGGCCGATGCCGACTACAAGACGGCCAAGAGCAAATGTGACGGGATGTCCGGCAATGCCAAGGACGTCTGCAAGGCCGAAGCCAAGCGCGACCACGACGTGGCCAAGGCCAACGCCGAAGCCAAGCGCGACGGCACCGAGAAGGCGCACGCCAAGGCGTTGAAGACCAAGGCCGACCGCGACTATGACGTGGCCAAGGAAATGTGCGACGACAAGAAGGGCAACGACAAGGACGTGTGCGTGAAGGAAGCCAAGGCATCGCACGAACGCGCCCTGGGTGAAGCCAAGGTCGACAAGGCTGCCGCCACCGGTACCAGCACTGACGTGGCCGAGGCCCGCGCCGATGCACGCAAGGACACGACCAACGCCGCCTACAAGGCCGACAAGGAAAAGTGCGATGCGATGTCCGGCGACGCCAAGGACAAGTGCCAGGCCAATGTGAAGGCCAAGTACGCCAAGTAACAACGCAAGCCAGCCCGCTACGGGCAGACGCGCGAACCGGCACGTATATGACGCCGCAACGCAATGATCCACAGTCCACTGACACACGAAGGAGCCAGATATGAACTGGGACCAGATCGAAGGCAAATGGGATCAGGCCAAGGGCAAGATCAAGGAAAAGTGGGGCAAGCTGACCGACGACGACATCACCGTCATCAACGGCAAGCGTGACCAGCTGGCCGGCCGGATCCAGGAACGCTACGGCTATACGAAGGAACGGGCGGAAGAGGAAATGAAGGCCTGGGAGCGGGACGTTCGCTGGTAAGCCAGCACGTCCCGGCCCACAAGGCCGGACCACGCGTCATGCGCGGACACGTGTGACGATCAACAGGCGGGGCCTTCGGGCTCCGCTTTTTTTATGGATGAGGCCAGGGTGCCTGCTCCGGCATTGTTACGGGCGTGTCGATAATTTGTAACAATGTCAACCTACAATATTTCAAGGCGTTACGGCATATTACGAGATGGGCCGCCTTCCCCACGAACAAATCCAATCCAGGCGGGTCGTTCGCGTTGCGCCGGATGCCGGCCGCGACGGCAAGGGTCGTCACTGCGTGATCAGGTCTCGAAGAAAGATCGGCATGCCAACCAGGGGAGCAGTTAGTCGTGCATGGACCAGTTTCATGTCTGCAGAGCCTTCAGAGCCACGCAGGGGGATTTCTTCATCTATTGCCGGCCGATTATTTGCGCTATCTCGGCACGGTCGCGTCGGTTTCAACGTTCTGTTATCCGACCGGCAGCCGCAAATGGCTGTCGCGGCGCATCAAGCTTGTCGCGCTGTCGGCCATCCGTCGCAGTACGGCACAGTCCTGGCTGCGCGAGGCGTCTTCGTGCGCGCTGCTGGAGCGCGTGATTGCCGCACGGCCGGTGGTGCTGGAAAAGCCGTTTCGGCCGCTTGGGGCCTACGGCCTGTGCTTTGGAGAGCGCGCGCGGCTGGTGCTTGAGCATTTTTCGCTGATGCACGATGCGCTACCGGCTTGCGTCTGCGATCGTATCTACCTGGGCGGCGGACTGGACTGGGCCTTCGGCGATGGCCGGTACACGCTGCGGCTGACCGACTCCGGGCCGAATCCCCGGGAAGGCGAACTCGGGCTTTACTGGATCGACAACGAAACGGGGGCCAGCCTGGCCCAACTGAGCTTTTACCTGCGACGCGCCGCCGATGGCGTGGAACTCTATATAGGCGGGCTGCAGGGCCCGATGAACGACGCCAGCCGGGACTGGATCCGCGCCGCCACCAAGGCGTGCGAAGGCCTTCGGCCGAAGGACGCGCTCATGCAGGCGCTGCTGGCACTGGCTGACCAGATTGGCGCGCGCCGGATCGTGGCGGTGTCGCGCGCCAATCACGTCGGACGCCAGCGCCACCGTCCCCGCGAAATCCAGGCGGACTACGAAAGCTTCTGGGCCGAATACCACGGCACGGCGCTGTCGAGCGGCAACTTCGAACTGCCCGTGCAGCAACCCGAGCGCGACATTACGGAAGTGGCGTCGAAGAAGCGTTCGGCGTGGCGGCGCAAGCAGGCGCTGGCGGCATCGATCCGCCACGCGGTGGCGCTGGGCCTGCGTCCGCAGGCCGATGCGGCCAGCAACGATGGGTTTGCGCTGGCGGTCATTCCGGCAGCCTGAACGCCGGCCGCCAATCTGGGTGCGCGGCGGCCCGCATGGCAGAACCGGCGGGCGTAAACCCTAGTAGTCTAGCCAGCTAGACTTTTAATAGAGTCCGGTATCGGCCGGAAGCGCCGGTGCAGTCATGCGCCGGCCGGCCGCGCCATGTACCCCGATGCCGGACGCCACCGACCTTCTTTCCCGCAGCCGCGAGCCCGTCTACCTGCAGCTCGCCACGATATTCCGCCGCCAGATCGAGAGCGGCGCGTGGCGTCAGGGCGAGCAGTTGCCATCGCTCGATGCCCTGTGCCGCCAGTACGGCGTGGCGCGCATGACAATGCATCACGCCATTTCCCAGCTCGATGCTGAAGGGCTCGTGGCGCGCTCGCGCGGCCGCGGCACCTTCGTCAAGACGGCCGGCCGTGCGCGCCGCCCGCTGGCGCTGCCGATCAGCTGGGACCAGGCGGTGGCGGTGGGTGACCAGCTATCCACCGAGGCCATGGTGGAATCCACCGCCGATGTGCACCTGCCCGACGATCTCGGCATGCCTTGCGACGCCCGGCGCGCCGACGCCTACCATTTCCTGCGCCGCGCGCATCGCCTGGAAGGCCGGCCGTTCGCCGTGGGCGAGGTCTATATCGCCGCCGATGTGTTTGCGCGCGAGCCCGAGGCGTTCCGCCAGGGCGCGTCGGTGCCCGTGCTCGACCGCTTTCCCGGCCTCAAGGTCAATGCCGCCCGGCAGCGCCTGTCCATCGTGCCGGCTGGCGCGGAATGCGCCGGGGCGCTGGAGCTGGCCGTCGGCGCGCCCGTGGCCGAACTGCGCCGCTTTGCCTGCGTCGACGATGTGATCGTCTATTACGCGCGTATCGAATTTCCCACCGAGTACGTCTGCCTGGATTTCGACCTGCTCGCCAATCGTTGCTGACCACCGCCAACCGCATGGAACCCAAGATGGAGACACAAGACAAGATGAACGGCGCAGAGAGCCTGGTGAAGACGCTGCTGGCCTGCGGCGTGGATACCTGCTTTGCCAACCCCGGCACGAGCGAGATGCATTTCGTGGCCGCCCTGGACCGCATCCCGGGCATGCGCTGCGTGCTGGGCCTGTTCGAGGGCGTGGTGACTGGCGCCGCCGACGGCTACGCGCGGATGGCCGACAAGCCCGCCGCCACGCTGCTGCATTGCGGTCCCGGCCTGGCCAACGGCCTGGCGAACCTGCACAACGCCCGCCGCGCACAGACGCCGATCGTCAACATCATTGGGGACCAGGCCACTTACCATCGCCCGCTCGATGCGCCGCTGACCGCCGATACCGAAGGCTGGGCACGGCCCGTATCGGTGTGGACGCGCACCGCCACGCATGCCGCGTCGGTGGGTGCCGATGCCGCGGCGGCCGTGCAGGCCGCGCGCAGCGCGCCCGGTGGCGTGGCCAGCCTGATCCTGCCGTCCGACGTGTGCTGGGATGAGGGCGGCCAGGTGGCCGCGCCGCTGCCCCCGCTGGCCGTGCCGAAGGTGTCGCCCGACGCCGTGCAGCATGCAGCGCGCATCCTGCGCAGCGGGCAGCCGACGCTGATCGTGCTGGCCGGCAGCGCGCTGCGCGAAGGTGCGCTGGCCGACGCCCACCGCATCGCCGCTGCCACCGATGCCCGCCTGATCACGCCGATGTCGAACGCGCGCGTGACGCGCGGTCGCGGCCGGCTGGCCGTCGACCGGATTCCGTACTCGGGCGACGCCGCGCGCCAGAAGCTGGCCGGCATCCGCAACGTGATCCTGGTGGGTGCGCCGCCTCCGGTCACGTTCTTCGCCTATCCCGGCAAGTCGCCGCGCCCGTATCCGGAAGACGCGACGATCCATGTGCTGGCCCGCGCCGAGGAAGACCTGGGCGAGGCCCTGGCGCGCCTGGCCGACGAACTCGGTGCGCGCCAGGCACAGCTGCCTGCGTCGGCCGCGATGCCAGTGGCGGCCGCAAAGGGCGCGATCACGTCCGAAGCGGTGGCCCAGTCGCTGACCGCGCTGCTGCCCGAGCAGTCCGTGGTGGTGGAAGAAAGCGTGAGCTTCGGCCGTGCGTTCTATCCGGGCACCGTCCACGCCGCGCCGCATGACTGGCTGCAACTGACCGGTGGCGCGATCGGTGCCGGCCTGCCGCTGGCCACGGGCGCCGCCATCGCCGCGCCGGATCGCCGCGTGGTGGCGCTGCAGGCCGATGGCTCGGGCATGTACACGCTGCAATCGCTGTGGACCATGGCGCGCGAAAAGCTCGATGTGACCGTCGTGCTGCTGGCCAACCGCAAGTACGCCATCCTGCTGGGCGAACTGGCTGGCGTGGGCGCCAACCCGGGCAAGACGGCGATGGACATGCTGGATATCGGCAATCCGGACCTCGACTGGGTCAAGATGGCCAACGGCATGGGCGTCGAAGCGGCACGCGCCGACAGCATGGACGCGTTCAACGACCTGTTCCAGCACGCCAACCAGCGCAAGGGACCGTTCCTGATCGAACTGGTGATCTAAGAGGGCCCGTCACCCCCGGCCCGGCCCCGGCATGGGCCGGGGCTGACCCATGATGTTCCATGATGTTCCATTGCCCCGTGGATGGCCGCGCAGCAGCATGACCCTGCGTACTTCGTCCAAGGGGGCACATCATGAAGAAATCGGGAATGCAGTGGGCCGCGCTGTGCTGCGGCCTGGCGATGGCGGGCGGCGTCTCCGCGCAAACGGTGGCCAACGCCGATGCCACGGTCATCTGTGATTATTCGCACACGCTGGCGGACGACCCGATCGTCTACCCGGGCAAGCCCGGTATCGCCATGACCCACGACTTCCTCGGCAACACGACGGCCAACGCCTTGTCGACGCCGGAGACGCTGCGCGCCGAACATGGCACGACCTGCGAGAACGCGGCCGACACCACGGCGTACTGGGCGCCTGCCCTGAAGTTGCCCGATGGCAGAATCGTGCCGCCCACGTACCAGAAGACCTACTACTCGAACGTGGCGGTGCCGTCGGGGCGCCGCGTGCGCGTGGAGCCGCTGCCGGCGGGATTACGGATGCTGGCCGGCGACCACAACGGCGCGCTGCCCAATCCGCGGATCTCCTTCCTGTGTAACGGACGCGGCTATACCAACACGATTCCCACCGACTGCGTGCCCGATCCCGAGAAAGGCACCCAGTTCAATATCGGCGTGAATTTCCCGACGTGCTGGGACGGCCGGAACCTGGCGCCCATCAAGGGCGTGATCGAAAACGTGGTGTATCCGGACAACCAGGGCGTCTGCCCGGTGACCCATCCGCTCCACATCCCGGAGGTGAACTTCAACCTGGCCTACATGATCGGGCAGGTGACCGACCTGACCGAGGCCCGGTTGTCGATGGATCCCACGCTGGACGCGTTTGGCAGGGTGGTGGCGCAGAACTGGGGCACGCTCTACACCGCGCACGCCGACTTCTTCAACGGATGGCGCGACGAATCGCTGCGCTACATGGCCGACTATTGCCTGAACGCGGGCCGGCTCTGCAACAAGCAGGTGCCCTACGCGTACAGCGAAGCGCTTGGCGATGCGACGGTACGCGGCGGCGACACGGCGGACAAGAACTATGGGAACGACCTGTCGCTGTACGCCCAGCGGGCCAGCGGCACCACGCCGGAGTCGATGATCTACATGAAGTTCCGCATCCCGCAGGGTGCGGCCAACGTGCCGTCACGCTTCACGCCCGACTATCAGCTGCGGATCTACGGCGGCAACACGACCGACAAGACGGCCGCCATCATCCGCCTGTACCGCGTGTCGACGGACTGGACGGAAGACACCATCACGGCCAACAATGCGCCGCCCTGCGAGGGCACCATGGCGGACATGTACCTGGACAACGTGATCCAGTACCGCACGTTCAAGGTCAGCAAGGCCATCAACGAAGCCATTGCGGAAGGCAAGGACACCATCGCGTTCTGCCTGCGCGGCAACGGCGATCGCATCTACACGTTCGGCAGCCGGGACACCGACAACCCGCCGCTGCAGCTAATGATGACTCTCAATCCGATCAATCACTAAGCGCGGCTTTCGGTCTCGGCCCAGCCCGACATGGCCTGCCCGCCGGCGTTGTCGCCGGTCCACAGCAGCACGCGGCCCGGCGTGCCGGCATCGTCGGCACCGCCCACGGCCACGGTGTCCTGGTGGAACAACGGCGCCAGGCCGCGGAAGCCGAAGCGCGTCACGCGCGCGTCGGGACGCTCGTGGCGCAGCAGTTCCAGCATCAGCATGGCCTGCAGCGGGCCATGCACGATCAGGCCGGGATAGCCTTCCACGTCGCGCACGTAGTCCAGGTCGTAGTGGATGCGGTGGGCGTTGAACGTCAGCGCCGAGAAGCGGAACAGCAGCGTGGGGTCGGCCTGCAGCGTGCGGCCGAACTGCGCGGTCTGCGCCAGTGCCGGGCGCGGCAGCTGGGGCTGCCCCTTCGGTGGCATGGCACGGTAGACGATGTCGTGCCGCTCGGTCAGCGCGGTTTCGCCGCCAACCGTGAAGACGTGATCGACGGACACGAAATACAGTTCGCCGGTGCGGCCGGCCTTGTGCTGCACGTCGGTGATGGTCGACGTACGGGTGACCGTCTCACCGACCCGCAGGCCACGGTGGAAGGACAGCTCGCTGCCGGCCCACATGCGGCGCGGCAACGGCACGGGCGGCAGGAATCCGCCCAACGTGGGATGGCCATCCTGCCCGAGCGTGTGCTGCGGCGCGCGGGGCAGGAAGTACAGCCAGTGCCACAGCGGCGGCAGCGGCTGGCTGGCGATGGCTGGGCCATCGAGATCGAAGGTGGCCGCGAGCGCGTGGACCGGCTCGGCCGCCAGGGTCTCGGTGCGCGACTCCGAACGGCCGATCCATTCGCGCAGTTGTTCGAGCGTAAGGGTGGTCATGGCAAGGGGTAGTCAGTGGGCGGTTAGCGGCTGGCGGGCAGCCAGTCGTTGACGTTGGCCTGCTGGTCCAGGCGCCAGACACGGTCGATGATGGTGCGCATTTCGGCCTCGCTGGCCCCGTGGCGGAACGCGCCCAGCTGGACGGCCTTGGCTTCGAGTTCGGGGCGCGACAGCGTATTGTCCGGATCGCCCTTGGGCACATCGACCCTAGCCTCCAGCGCGCGGCCGTCGGTGGTGCGCACCGTCACCCGGCCGATCCACTGGCGCGGGTAGGCCGCGTTGATCTCGTCGTCCAGCGCCATCGTCACCTTGTTGCAGAACGCCGCGATGCGCGGGTCCTGCAGCGCGTGCTGCTCGAACTCGCCCAGGCCGGCATGCGTGTGCACGGCCACCAGGCCCAGCACGGTGCCCATCGAGAACTTGGCCTGATGGATCGTCACCGGATTGACCACCGGGCCCAGCACGTCGATGGCGCCCTGGTGCACGTGCGCGGTCACGGCGTCGATCTGTTCGGCCTGCAGGCCTTCGCGCTGCATCAATGCCTTCAGCGCATCGGCCGCCGGGTGCGTGTGGCGGCACGAGGCAAAGAACTTGAACGACGTCTCGGCCGTGGCCCAGCGCGTGCCGAGCCCGTCGGTCAGCGCGGCGGGGTTGGCGTCGCTCGACATGCCGGCCGCCATGCCCTGCGCGCCTTCCAGAATCTGCTTTGCGCCGGTAAAGCCCGCGCGGGCCAGCCACGCCGACTGCAGGCCATCGGCGGCGGCCTTGGCGGTATGCAGTTGCTTGGAGTCCGCCGCATCGCGCAGGAATTCCCACAGCCCGGCGGCCTGCGTGCCGGCGGAGCCCAGCGCCTGGTTGATGCCTTCGGCGTCCAGCCCGTACAGCTTGGCAACGCCGGCGGCGGCGGCCAGCGTGCCAACCGTGCCGGTGGTGTGGAACACCCGGTAGTGCGAGCGGCCCATGAATTCGCCGATGCGGATGCCCGCCTCGTAGCCGGCGATCGATGCCAGCAGCACCTCGGCGCCGGTCTTGCCCTCGGCCTGCGCGGCGGCCACCACGGCCGGGAAGACCACGGCGGCCGGGTGCAGCACCGAGCCGTTGTGGACGTCATCCTGCTCCACCACGTGCGACGACGCGCCGTTGATCAGCGTGGCGAAGTAGGGCGACGTGCGGCGGCGGTCGACAAAGACCTCCGCATCGCCCGACTGCGGCCCCATGGCCGCGGCGAATTCCTGGATGCGGCGGATGGCCGGCGCGTCCTTGCCGGCGATGGCGGAAGCGATCCAGTCGAGAAACAGGTCCTTGGTCCGTTCGACCACCGGAGCGGGCACGTCGGAGAGCTTCAGTTGCGCCAGGAACTCGCAGAGCTGGCGCGTCGGATAGGTGTCGTTGGGCATGTTCGGCGTTGGCGTCGGGCGGTCAGAACGAACGCGGCAGTTCGAGCACGTGCTCGGCCACGTAGGACAGGATCAGGTTCGTGGAGATCGGCGCCACCTGGTACAGGCGCGTTTCGCGGAACTTGCGCTCGATGTCGTATTCGGCGGCGAAGCCGAAGCCGCCGTGCGTCTGCAGGCACACGTTGGCGGCCTCCCACGACGCGTCGGCCGCCAGCAGCTTGGCCATGTTGGCTTCCTTGCCGCACGGCTTGCCGGCGTCGAACAGCTGCGCCGCCTTGTAGCGCATCAGGCTGGCCGCTTCCACGTTGACGTAGGCGCGCGCGATCGGGAACTGCACGCCCTGGTTCTGGCCGATGGGCCGGTCGAACACGATGCGCTCGCGTGCATAGCCGCTGGCGCGTTCGACGAACCAGTAGCCGTCGCCGATGCATTCGGCGGCAATCAGGATGCGCTCGGCATTCAGGCCGTCGAGGATGTACTTGAGGCCGCGGCCTTCCTCGCCGATCAGGTTCCCCGCGGGGATTTCCAGGTTGTCGAAGAACAGCTCGTTGGTCTCGTGGTTGACCATGTTGCGGATCGGCTGGACGGTCAGGCCGTTGCCGATGGCCTCGCGCAGGTCCACCACGAACACCGACAGGCCTTCGGACTTCTTTTTCACCTGGTCCAGCGGCGTGGTGCGGGCCAGCAGCAGCATCAGGTCGGAGTGCTGCACGCGCGAGATCCACACCTTCTGGCCGTTGATCACGTACTTGTCGCCGCGGCGCACGGCGGTGGTCTTGAGCTTGGTGGTGTCGGTACCGGTGGTGGGCTCGGTCACGGCCATCGACTGCATGCGCAGTTCGCCCGAGGCGATGCCGGGCAGCCAGCGTTGCTTCTGCGCGTCGGAGCCGTGGCGGAGCAGGCAGCCCATCACATACATCTGGCCGTGGCAGGCGCCCGAATTGCCGCCGTTGCGGTTGATCTCTTCCATGATGACCGACGCGGCGGTCAGCGGCAGGCCCGAGCCGCCATAGGCCTCGGGGATCAACGCGGACAGCCAGCCCGCCTGGGTCAGCGCCTGGACGAATTCCTCCGGAAAGCCGTTGTGTTCCTCGATGCGCTGCCAGTACGCGGAGTCGAACTGCTGGCAGAGGTCGCGTACGGCCTCGCGGATTTCGGGGTAAATCTGGTCTTGGTCCTGTGCAGCATGCATGGCAATGTCCGGTCTATGTCGGGGGTGGGGCCATTATTCCCGAGCTGCCGTGGCAGCAACATTCGCATTTGCTGAAGCGCGGCTTCTGTCCGGCTTAGGGATGGGGGCAGGGACCGGCTCAGGGTAATCCCGTGGCTTTTCCGGGGCCGTGTCCTCCCTTCGGCAAATCGGAATTGTGTGCCGCGCCCATTGCTTGCACCCTGCGGCTCACGATTCCAGAACAACCAGACGCGTGCCATACGCGCAGACCAGACAGGAGACAGTGAATGACGTTCTACCGGCAACTTTCAGCATCCGTGACCTGGGCCGCACTGGCGGTAGCCGCCGCGGCCGTTGCGGCGCCAGGCATCGCACGGGCGGCGGACGCCTATCCGTCGCGGCCGATCACGATGGTCGTGCCGTTCGCGGCGGGCGGGCCGACCGATGTGGTGGCGCGCTCGGTGGCGGCGGCCATGTCGAAATCACTGGGCCAGAGCGTGGTGGTGGAAAACCGGCTTGGCGCCGGCGGCACGGTATCGGCCGCCTACGTGGCCAAGTCCGCACCGGATGGCTATACGATCCTGATCCACCACAACGGCATGGCCACGGCCCCGGCGCTGTACTCGAAGCTGCCGTACAAGCCCCTGACCGATTTCTCGTTCGTGGGGCAGGTGGCCGATGTGCCGATGACGCTGCTGGGCCGGCACGACCTGCCGGCCAATACGCTGCCGGAGCTGGTCAGCTACATCAAGCAGAACCAGAGCAAGGTGAATCTGGCCAACGCGGGCCTGGGCGCCGTGTCGCAGCTGTGCGGCATGCTGTTCCAGAAGGCGATCGGCGTGGACCTGCAGACGATTCCGTACCAGGGCACGGCACCGGCGCTGACCGCGCTGCTGGGTGGCCAGGTGGACATCCTCTGCGACCAGACCACGCAGACGCTGCCCCATATCAAGTCGGGCAAGGTCAAGCTGTACGGCGTAACCACGGCCGAACGCATTCCGGCGCTGCCCGATACGCCCACGCTGCGCGAGGGCGGGCTGAAGGGCTTCGAAGTCAAGGTCTGGCATGGCGTCTATGCGCCGAAGAACACCCCGCCGGCCGTGATCGACAAGCTCAATGGCGCGCTGCGCACGGCGCTCAAGGACCCGGCCGTGGTGGCCCGCATGAAGGATCTGGGCGCGGTGATCGTGCCGGCGGACAAGCAGACGCCGGAAGGCCTGCATAGCTGGCTGGCGTCGGAAATCGACAAATGGTCGCCGATCATCAAGGCAGCGGGCGTGCGCGCGGATTAAGCCGTCCCGAGGAGGGGCCCCCACAAAAACCGCCTACACCGGCTCTCGCGCCGCGTCGGCCAGATAGCGGATCAGGGTTTCCGCGAACTGCGGCAGCTCGCGGCCGGGCCGGCGCACCAGGCGCAGTTCGCGCCGGGCCCAGTCGTCTTCCAGCCGGATAAAGCGCAGCACCTTGCGACTGGCGTAGCGCCGTGCGCAGCTGTTGGGCACGATGGCGATACCCGCGCCGGCCTCGACCATGCGGCACACCGCATCGAAACTGCCCACCTGGATGCGCAGGCTGATGCGCTTGCCCATGCCGCTGGCAATACGGTCCAGGAAGGTCTGGATGGCCGACGACTGGTTCAGCCCCACAAAGCGGCACGTGTCGAGCAGATCGGCGAAATGCAGCGCCTTGAAGGCCGGCAGCGGATGGTTGACCGGGGCGATCACGATCAGCTCGTCGCTGCAGAGCTGCATGGTGTCCAGGTCGGCCGTGGCGACTTCCCCCGCCACGATGCCCAGGTCCGCCGCGCCGTTGCCGACCGCCGAGACGATATCGGCGGACAGGTGTTCCTCCAGTTCGACGTCGACATCGGGGTTCTCGGACAGGAAGTGCGACAGGCCATTGGCCAGGAAAGAATTGGTGGCCGTGGTGTTGGCCAGCAGCCGTACGCGGCCCTTGACGCCCTTGGCGTAGGGCCGCAGGTCCGCATGCAGGCATTCCAGCTGGCGGAACACCTCGCGGGCGTGGCGCAGCAGTTCGTCGCCGGCCGGCGTCAGGCGCACGCCCTTGACCTGGCGGATCAGCAGCTGGGTCTGGAAGGCCTCTTCCAGTTGCTTGATGCGCGAGCTGGCGGCCGGCAGCGACAGGAAGCTGCGTTCTGCAGCGCGGGTCAGGTTCTCGGTTTCGCCGACGTTGAGGAAGAGGCGCAGGTCGGTCAGGTCGTAGTGCATGGGTTCAGCGAGCGTGAAGCCCACTTTTGTCATTCGTGAATTCCAGAAACTCCGCCGACAATTTATCGTATCCGCGTTGGCAATAGAACGGGTGACGTTCCGGAACCCGGCAATCTCGCACGCAAGGAGTCGAAGATGAGTGGAATGATGGCAGGCAAGGTCGTGGTGGTGACGGGCGCAGGTGGCGGCATCGGCCGGGGCATCGCGCTGGGCATGGCCGCGGCCGGTGCGCGCGTGGTGGCGAACGACCTGGGTGTGTCGATGAGCGGGGAAGGCGGCGATGCCGGGCCGGCGCAGCGCGTGGTGGAGGAAATCCGCGCGGCCGGCGGCGAGGCCGTGGCCAATACCGACAGCGTGTCCTTGTGGGCGGGCGCCAACGCCATCGTCCAGTGCGCGCTCGACAATTTCGGCCGCATCGACGCCGTGGTCAACAACGCCGGCAACCTGCGCGACCGCATGTTCTTCAAGATGAACGAGGAGGAATGGCGCTCGGTGATCGACGTGCATCTGCACGGCACGTTCTTCGTGAGCCGCGCCGCGGCCAACTATTTCAAGGATCAGGAAAGCGGCGCCTTCGTCCACATGACGTCGACGTCGGGCCTGATCGGCAACCTGGGCCAGGCCAACTACTCGGCCGCCAAGCTTGGCATTGCCGCGCTGTCCAAATCCATTGCGCTGGACATGGCGCGCTTCAATGTGCGTTCGAACTGCATCGCCCCGTTTGCCTGGAGCCGCATGACCAGCTCGATCCCGGCCGAGACCCCCGAGGAAAAGGCCCGCGTGCAGCGCCTGCAGAAGATGGAGGCCGGCAAGATCGCCCCGGTGGCGGTGTTCCTGGCCAGCGATGCGGCCGGCGAGGTCAATGGCCAGATCTTTGCCGTACGCGCCAACGAGATCATGCTGATGAGCCAGCCGCGGCCGGTGCGCTCGGTGCATACCAGCGAGGGCTGGACCCCTGAGACCGTCGCCGAGATCGCCATGCCGGCAATGCGTTCGAGCTTCTTCAAGCTGGATCGGTCACCCGACGTCATCAACTGGGACCCGATCTGATCCGCCCCCCTGCTGTCGGCCTTCCGCAGGACGTCTCTCGACGTCGCCGCCCTCTTCGCCACGCGCTGCGGTGCAGCAATTCGCCCGCGCGTGGCACGCATTCTGCTCATCCCCCGTTCATGGGGGCCTCACGCACTCGGACTGTGCGATGCGGGCCGGGCTCCAACGCTAAATCGGTGCATGCGCGTCTGCCAACTGGCACTCCCGGTCGGACAGTGCTGATGGGTGCGACGCGTGGTCGCAGCGAATGACGCACGGGTAGCCACGACGCGCTCAGGGGCATATGGCACAGGAAGCTTGAGGAAGACACCCGTCAGCAGTGAGCGGCGTGGGCCAATGCACGGCACCATGAAGCGGGTATTGCGCAGGTCGATATGCGAAAAGCGGTGCATATCGTGCATTTGGACGAGACGGGCGGAAAGGTCATCCATCCACAGCCGCGACGTGGGTGTAGGACCATTGCCGACAGCGCCTGTCAGATGTTTCTGGATTTGATTTGTCGTTACACAACACGCTGTGCAGGACGCACTCGAAAGGTGTAATGTGTGTCACAAGCATGGTCGATGGCCCGTCGCGGCGGGGTGATGAAACGAGTGTGCAGTCGCAATGCGTGCATGGCATGAGCGTGCATCGGAGCGACTGAACCGACAGGCAACTGAAGTCAACTCGGGATTCACGTTCACCGTTATTTGACTATGATGAAGTAAAGACTTCGCAACTTGGCAACTCCACCAAGCCGGGGTGGCGGAAAGCAAAGTTGCCGCGAAGTCTTAAGGGAGTAGAACTACCTTCGCCTCGGACGTGGGACTCTGACGGGAGTGAGGTATGGACATTTTTGGCCACTACGCCACGCGCTTCGAAGCTCGCAAGGAAGAGGAATACAGCATCCAGGAATACCTGGAGATCTGCAAGAAGGATCCTTCTGCCTACGCGACTGCCGCCGAACGCATGCTCGCCGCTATCGGACAGCCTGAACTGGTGGATACCCACCACGATCCGCGCCTGTCCCGACTGTTTTTCAACAAGGTTATCCGGGTCTACCCGGCGTTCCGCGACTTCTACGGGATGGAAGACACGATCGAACAGATCGTCTCCTTCTTCAAGCACGCGGCGCAGGGCCTGGAAGAGCGCAAACAGATCCTGTACCTGCTTGGGCCTCCCGGAGGCGGCAAGTCGTCGCTGGCCGAGAAGCTCAAGGCGCTGATGGAAGAGATTCCGATCTACGCGCTCAAGGGTTCGCCCATCCATGAATCGCCGCTCGGGCTCTTCTCGCCAGAAGAGGACGGCAAGATCATGGAGGAAGACTATGGCATTCCGGTGCGCTACCTGAATACCATTCCGTCGCCATGGGCCGTCAAGCGGCTGCACGAGTTCAACGGGGACATCACCAAGTTCCGTGTGGTGAAGCTGCGCCCGTCGGTGCTGGCGCAGATTGCCATCTCGAAGACGGAGCCGGGCGACGAGAACAACCAGGACATTTCGTCGCTGGTGGGCAAGGTCGACATCCGCAAGCTCGAAGACTTCCCGCAGGACGATCCGGATGCCTATTCGTATTCCGGCGGCCTGTGCCTGGCCAATCGCGGCCTGCTCGAGTTCGTGGAAATGTTCAAGGCGCCGATCAAGGTGCTGCACCCGCTGCTGACCGCCACGCAGGAAGGCAACTACAAGGGCACGGAAGGCTTTGGCGCGATTCCGTTCGATGGCGTCATCCTCGCGCACTCGAACGAGGCCGAGTGGCAGACGTTCAAGGCCGACAAGAACAACGAGGCTTTCCTTGACCGGATCTATATCGTCAAGGTGCCCTACTGCCTGCGCGTGTCCGACGAGGTGAAGATCTACGACAAGCTGCTGCGCAGCAGTTCGCTGTCGGCGGCGCCCAACGCGCCCAACACGCTGAAGATGATGGCGCAGTTCGCCGTGCTCACGCGGATCAAGGAGCCGGAGAACTCGAACGTCTTCTCGAAGATGCGCGTCTATGACGGCGAAAGCCTCAAGGACGTGGATCCGAAGGCAAAGTCGTATCAGGAGTATCGCGACTACGCCGGCATCGACGAAGGCATGAACGGCTTGTCCACCCGCTTCGCGTTCAAGGTGCTGTCGAAGGTATTCAACTTCGACAATACCGAGGTGGCGGCCAATCCGGTGCATCTGCTGTACGTGCTCGAACAGCAGATCGAACGCGAGCAGTTCCCGCCGGAGCAGGAAGCCAAGTTGATGTCGTACATCAAGGAGTACCTGACCACCCCGTACGTGGAGTTTATCGGCAAGGAGATCCAGACCGCGTACCTGGAGTCGTATTCCGAATACGGCCAGAACATCTTCGACCGTTACGTGGTGTTTGCGGACCTGTGGATCCAGGACCAGGAGTATCGCGATCCGAATACCGGCGAGATCCTGGACCGCAATGCGCTGAACGACGAACTGGAGAAGGTGGAAAAGCCGGCCGGTATCTCGAACCCGAAGGACTTCCGCAACGAGATCGTCAACTTCGTGCTGCGGGCCCGTGCCAACAACGGAGGCAAGAACCCGGTCTGGACCAGCTACGAGAAGCTGCGGATGGTGATCGAAAAGCGCATGTTCTCCACCACGGAAGACCTGCTGCCCGTCATCTCGTTCAATGCCAAGTCGTCGCGCGAGGATCAGGAAAAGCACGAGAACTTCATCAACCGCATGGTTGAGAAAGGCTATACACCCAAGCAGGTTCGGCTTTTGGTGGAGTGGTATCTGCGCGTCAGGAAATCATCGTAACCGGTTCCGGACGCGGTCTTTATCCACGGCGCGCTTTTCCTGGCGTCTCTTACCACGGCGGACAGACGGCATATGGGTACGGTCATCGATCGGCGCGAGAACGGCGGCAACAAGAGCGCCGTCAACAAGCAACGCTTCATCAAGCGTTACCGCGAGCAGATCCGGCAGGCGGTGGCGAAGGCGGTGTCCGGCCGGAAGATCATGGACATCGAGCAGAGCGGGCAGGTGTCCATTCCGGTCAAGGACATCTCCGAGCCGATCTTCCACCACGGCCAGGGCGGCAAGCGGGAGTGGATTCATCCCGGCAACAAGAAGTTCGTCCGGGGTGACAGCTTCGACCGCCAGCAGCAGGGCAGTGGCGGCACGGGGTCGCGTGCCAGCGACAGCGGCGAAGGCGAGGACGATTTCGTCTTCACGCTGTCGCGCGAGGACTTTCTCAATTTCTTCTTCGAGGACATGGCGCTGCCAGACCTGGCCAAGCGCCACCTTGCCAAGATTGCCGAGGTGCGCAAGGTGCGCGCCGGCTTCTCGATCGACGGCACGCCATCGAACCTGTCGATCCTGCGCACCATGCGCAGTTCGCTCGGGCGGCGCATTGCGCTGTCCAGCCCCTACATGAAGCGGTTGCACGAACTGGAGATCGAGTACAACGAGGTGCTCGAGAAGGAAGGGCCATACTCCGAACAGGCCGAGGCGCTGATGGAGAAGATGCGCCACCTGCGTGCCCAGGTGGACCGCGTGCCGTTCATCGAAAAGCTCGACCTGCGCTACAACAACCGCGTGCTCAAGAAGCGGCCCCAGGCGCAGGCGGTGATGTTCTGCCTGATGGACGTGTCGGGCTCGATGGACGAAAGCCGCAAGGACCTGGCCAAACGCTTTTTCATGCTGCTGTACCTGTTCCTGAAGCGGAACTACGAGCGCATCGACGTGGTGTTCATCCGCCATCACACGGTGGCCAAGGAGGTGGAGGAGGAGGATTTCTTCCATTCCCGGGAATCCGGTGGTACCGTGGTTTCGAGCGCGCTGAAGCTGATGGTGGATGTGATTCATGACCGCTATCCGCCCAGCCAGTGGAACATCTATTGCGCCCAGGCGTCGGATGGCGACAACTGGGCAGGCGATTCCGAACTGTGCGGCCGCCTGCTGCGCGAGTCGATCCTGCCGCTGGTGCAGTACTACGCATATGTGGAGGTGGCTTCGGAAGAGCCGCAGAATCTCTGGGAAGAGTACCTCACGGTAAAGAACCAGTTCGAGCACTTTGCGATGCAGCGCATCATCGGTGCGGACGAGATCTACCCCGTGTTGCACGACCTGTTCCAGAAACGCGCGGCCTGGCCGGCCGCCAGATAGCAGGGCATTCGGCAGCAAACCGGCGCTGCGCGCGGCGCGGGCCGGCATGTCACTGGGGAAGTCTATGGCCTATCTTTCTACGGGCTCGGAGTGGACCTTCGAGCTGATTCAGCGTTATGACCGCGAAATCGCCCGCATCGCCGGCGAGTTCGGGCTGGACACCTATCCCAACCAGATCGAGATCATCACGGCCGAGCAGATGCTTGACGCCTATGCATCGGCGGGGCTGCCGGTCGGCTACAGCCACTGGTCGTACGGCAAGCACTTCCTGGCGTCCGAACGCGGCTACCAGCGCGGCTACATGGGGCTGGCCTACGAGATCGTGATCAATTCCAATCCTTGCATCGCGTACCTGATGGAAGAGAACACGATGCCGATGCAGGCGCTGACCATCGCGCACGCCTGCTATGGCCATAACTCGTTCTTCAAGGGCAACTACCTGTTCCGCACCTGGACCAACGCGGACGCGATCATCGACTACCTGCTGTTTGCCAAGAACTACGTGGCCGAGTGCGAGCAGCGATACGGCGAGCAGGAAGTCGAAATGCTGCTCGATTCCTGCCACGCGCTGCAGAACTACGGAGTGGACCGCTACAAGCGGCCCAAGAAGCTGTCGATCACCGAAGAGCAGGCGCGGCAGACGGAACGCGAAAACTATCTGCAGATGCAGGTCAACGACCTGTGGCGTACGCTGCCCAAGCACCGGCCCCACGCCCTGCGAGAGGAAGAGGAGGCTGCCGAGTTCGAGGTTACCTTCCCGCCGGAGCCGCAGGAGAACCTGCTCTACTTCATCGAGAAGAACGCGCCGAAGCTGCAGCCGTGGCAGCGCGAGATCGTGCGCATCGTGCGCAAGGTCGCCCAGTATTTCTATCCGCAGCGGCAGACCAAGGTCATGAACGAAGGCTGGGCCACGTTCTGGCACTACACCATCATCAACCAGCTGTACGAGGAAAAGCTGGTCAACGATGCGTTCATGCTCGAACTGCTCCAGGCGCATACCAACGTCATCTACCAGCCGCCGTACCACAGCCCGTACTACAGCGGCCTGAATCCGTACACGGTGGGGTTCCTGATGTTCCAGGACCTGCGACGCATGTGCGAGAACCCGACGGAGGAAGACCGCCGCTGGGCGCCCGAGATTGCCGGCAGCGACTGGCGCCAGACGCTCGACTTTGCGATGCGCAACTTCAAGGACGAGAGCTTCTTGCTGCAGTTCCTGTCGCCGCGCGTGATTCGCGAGCTGAAGCTGTTTTCGGTGCTGGACGACGACCGCGAGGGCAAGCTGCGCGTGACGGCCATCCACGACGACGAAGGCTATCGCGAGATCCGCCGGCTGCTGGCGACCCAGTACGACCTGTCGAACATGGAGCCGAATATCCAGGTGACCAATGTCGATATCGGCGGCGACCGCTCTCTGACGCTGCGCCATCTGCAGCAGGATCGCCGTCCGCTGGCGCAGAACTTCGACGAGGTGATCCGCCACGTCACACGGCTATGGGGCTTTACGGTGCGGCTGGAAGTGGTCTACGAGGACGGCCGGCGCGAGCTCAAGTACGAGTGCAAGCCGGAGCGCCGCCACCAGCAGCATCGCAAGGCAGCCTAGCGCTCATGGCTGGGTCCCCGCCGGAAGGGCGGGGACTATCCGGGAAAAGGTTATCGGGACCGAGCCTGGCCACGCGGCCGGGCCGGCGAGCAGGCGCCCGCGCGCTCCAGGTCCACGCCAGGCAGCAGGTGCAGCAAGCGCACCAGTTCCGACTGGCGGTGCGTGCCGGTCTTGCGCAGCGTATCGCGGATGTGTACGCGCACCGTGTGCGGTGACAGGAATTCGCGTTCGGCAATCTCGTTGAGCGTTTCGCCGGCCGCCAGGCGGATGGCGATGATGCTCTCCTTGCGCGACAGGCCGAACAGCGACGTCAGCACGCCGGCGTCCAGCACCGAGCGCGATTCGGAGTTGCCCAGCAGCATCATGGCCATCGGCAGCTGCCACGGGCCTTCGACCGGCTGGCGCGACACCAGCGGCATGACGATGATCGGCACGGGCTGGCCGCCCGAGGTGATATGCATCCACGAGCCCGCCGCGGCATCGCCATGGCGGCCGCCGTGCACGGCGCCGTCAAGCAGCCTGGTCAGTACCGATTGCAGCGATTCGGGATGCGCGCTCAGCACGCCGTTGTCGAGCGCCAGGTTGGAATCCGCCTGCACCAGGGCCTCGGCCCAACTGTTGGCGTAGCGCACCCGCATGTCGGCCTGCAGCACCATCACGCCGAAATCCAGCGTGTCCAGCCCCGCGAGCCCCATCGACGCCAGCCCGCTCAGCTCGAAATTGCGGTGCTGCATGCGGGCCGCCCGTGCCCAGTGCGGCATGACCTGCGCCACGCGCTGGTTGCAATCGACCGCACGGCAGCTGTCGCAGCCGGGGGTTGCGCTCATCCAGACGCAGACATCGTGCGTGTCGAAGAGGCGGATGCCATTGGCCAGGCCGTTGCAATCGAACGGCGTCGGGCCTTCCGCATCCGGGCCCGGCAGCATGCCGGCGTCGGCGCTCGCGCCCGCCAACGCGGCATGCGACGGCAGCGCCCGCATGCTTTCGGGCATGGTGCTGGTGCTGGTAAAGCAGCCGTGTGGGGTGACCCCCAGACGCGCCTTGCCGGCAAGCTTGTCCCATATCAGGTAGCTAGGGCTGGCGGAACAGGTGTAGTCGGAAAACAGGTCGAGCGCCGCGGGCATGGCCGCCACGTCCATGGCAGATTCATAGATGCAATCGACCAGACGATAGAAGACGTCGTCGGCAGACAAGTGTTCGCCCATTTCTTTTTTCCCCGGTGGCAAACGCCTTTTTCCTCAAGACCGCTGCGTCGAGGCGCGGTCATTCTTTTGTATGTCATCACAGTGCCGGGCCGGATTGACTGGGAGCGCGTGAACTCGGCAATGTGTACGGCGATGATCCTGCAAAAACACGGTGCCGGAATATCCCGCCAAGGGAGGGGTGTGCTTGCCGTTTTCCGGCGCCACGCCTGCGTTTCCGGCATCCGGGCACGCGGCAGTGGCCGCGGCGGATTGCTGAAGTTCGCGAGATAGTAATGCGGTGACACGCGTATTTCAAACGATTCACGGCGAAGTTCGCGCGCCGCCATGGCGCAAATGCGACAACGTCCTGTCAAGGCGCCCGGGTCTTCACATTTGGGGCGCGCAACTCAGGCTTTGCCTTTGGCGGAGGTGACTAATTCAGCGCCTGCGCCCGCTGCGGCCGTCAAGGCCGCTTTGCCGGTGGCGCCGTTGCCGCCGCCGTCGACCTGCACGGTCACGTAGGGCGCGGCCATGCGAATGCCCTCGGCGTCGAAGTTGCGCTTGAGGCGCACGTTGAAGGCGCGCGAGATTTCGGCCTGGGTCAGCGGGCGCGTCTTGAATTGCGCAAGCACCACCTGGCCGTTCGGATCGAAGCGGTCCAGGCCCAGGATATCCAGGCCGGACAACAGGTTGCGGGAGTAGCGGTGGTCACGGGCCACCTCGGCGCCGGTCTCGCGAATGATCTCCAGCGCGCGGTCGAAGTCGCTCTGGTAGGCGATGGAAACGCTGAATACCGCGAACGCGTAGTCGCGCGACAGGTTCTTGACTGCCTTGATCTGGCTATAAGGCAGCGTATGTAGCGCACCCTTGCCATCACGCAGCCGCAGCGTGCGGATCGTCATGCCTTCCACAACCCCGGCGTGGTCGGGCAGCTCGATGGAATCGCCAATGGCGATCGAATCCTCAATGACGATAAAGAGCCCGGTGATCAGATCCTGCACCAGACTTTGGGCGCCAAAGCCGATGGCCAGGCCCACCACGCCGGCACCGGCCAGCAGCGGCGTGACGTTGACGCCCAGGTTGGCCAGCACCGCAATCATCGCGACCACCAGCAGGGCCACGAAAGACGCGTTACGCACGAGCGGCAGGATGGTCTTCGCGCGCAGGCTGGGCTGGGCGGCGCGATTGTTGGTGGGAGACAGCGACTGGGTGATTGCCGTATCGATCAGCAGCCAGACCAGCCAGGCCAGCAGCACCACGCCGATCACGCTGAGCACGGACCGCGTGATATGGCGCCCCAGCACGGTGGAGTCGGCCAGCATCATCAGCGACGTCCCCCAGATGCGCGCATTGAGCTCCAGGAATGCCAGCCAGATGATCACGCGCACCAGCGCCACCCCGAAGCGGCCAAAGCGCCGCAGGTAGGCCGAGCGCCGGCGGTCGCGCAGCCGCGGCGCCCGTACCGACGCCTTGGGCGACCGGCCCGCCACCAGCGTGAGCAGCATGGCGCCGACGAACAGCGCCACCGTGATCACGGCCCGGCGCAGGAATTCGTCGGCACGTCCGGTGGCCATGATGGTGCCAATGACCGACGCCGCCACCACCGCCAGCATGGGCAGGTACCACGCCTGGCCGGCCATGCGCAACAACTCCATCAGGGCCGGATGGTCCTGGCGGAATGCAAACGGGCGGAACGCGATCAGTTGCCCGATGGCCCGGCGAAACCGCAGCGTGAAGACACCAATCAGCACGGCAGCCAGGATATTGGCGAAGGTGCTAACCAGCGCGGACAGGTTCACGCCCAGCGCGGCAATGACCCGGGCGTCGGTGTTGGCTTCGCCCAGCGCGGCCAGGGCGCCCGTGACGAACAGCAAGATCGGCGAATGCCTGAGCAGGTCGCGCACGGCGTGGGAGCGGTGGCCCGACTGGAACAGCGCGAAGATGACCTGGCAGACCGCCGACATCAGCGCGCCGGCCACGATGGCATAGGCCACCAGCACCGCCCCCATGCTGGCGGGCGTCCGGCCGAAGACCTTGTAGGCCAGCAGCACCGTCAGCGCGAAGGCCACGATCCATGGCCCGATCCGGCGCAGGAAATAGATGCCGACATCGACCCACGATGGCACGACCGGCAACTGGGTGGGGCGTGCCGGACGCAGCCTGTTGCGGTGCAGCCGGCGCGACAGCTCGAACAGCAGCCAGCCCGTCAGCGCCCAGCCAGCCAGCACGATGCCGAATTCGCGCCACGATTCCAGGGCCGCCCGCGTATGGCCGATCGTGATCGCCTCGCGCATTTCCTCGCCGGCAAAGCGGAAACGCCAGCGCCAGTATTGCCAGGGGCCACGATCGCGGTGCGGGGTGCTGTCGATGTCCTGCAACGCTTGCGCCACCGCGCCAATCAGTCCGGGAGCCGGGGCGCTGGCGGCCGCGGCCGGGGCAGAGGCATCCAGGCCCTGGCGCAAGGTCTGCAGCTGCGTGACCAGTGCGCGCCGTTCGGCATCGTTCTGCAGCGTGTCGATGACCTCGTCGAGCGACCTGGCCAGCGCCGCGCTGGCGGCCGGCGCCGACGCGGGCTTGTCGGCGGGGGCCTTGATGGCATTGAGCAGCGGCGAACCGGCGCCGAAGGCTGGGCTGCTCAGAAGCAGCATCAGCAGAAGGGCGCGGAACCAGGCCATGGCCCGGGTCAGGGCGGTCAAAAGGGGGCGCGAGCTGTGCATGTAAGGGACGCGGGCGGAAAGGGTCGCCGTCAGATGGCCAGCATGCGCGTCACTGTAGCGCATCGCAGCAGGCCGCCGGCCGCGCGTCGGCCCGGCGGCGCTCGATGGCAGGTTTCCTGAATTCAAAAAAACTGAATAACTTGTCCGCGAATGCATCACTTTTGGCGGAAGCCGCAGGCCTATAGTTCTGTTCATGGACGGCGCGCAACGCAACGCAGGCAGAAAGCCACGACGGCATCGCGCACCGGGACCATTCATACAAACTGAATAAATCTGCAAAATCCTTTACGGAGAGAAATCATGACCAAGACCACCGCCCTCAAGATCGCATCGACCCTGGTTCTGTCGCTGGCCGCCCTTGGCGCCGCTCAGGCAGAAACGGTATCGGCAGACAAGTATGGCTACACGTTCCGCACGACGGTTTCGGCCGACAAGTACGGGTATGAATTCCGCACGCACGACGTCTTCACCGACGGCGCCCGCGTCGGCAAGCCCGATACGTTCACCGACGGCGCCCGCACGGTAGCCGGTCTGGACAAGGCAGGCGTTTCGGCAGCCCCCGGACGCACCGCCGACCCGTACCTGGACGGCGCCCGCAATGCCGACCCGTACACCGACGGCGCGCGCTTCGTCGCCGGCCTGGATAACGTGGGGGTCTCCGCTGCCCCGGCCCGCACCTTCGATCCGTACCTCGACGGCGCGCGTGCATGATGGCTGTTACCCGAAACGAGCAAGGCGTTACGTAACCCGTAACGCCTTTTTTGTTTGTGGAACGTCCGCCGGCGGCCGTGGCCAGGGGCCGCAAACGCCCGTCTGAAGTGGGGTAACGATTCCAGGAACGCCCGTGCGGCGCGGCCTGGCGGGGCGCCGATTGAAACGCGGGTATGGAAACCGCGCCGGCCCCGCAAGATTGGCATGTCGTTTGCAGATCCTGACCGGACAACACGATTTGAAACGCAGCGCCAGACTTGCCGACCGGGAGACCATCATGTTCCAGACCGTTGCCGCCCACCCCAATGCCGTGATCGTGCGCGATGCCGCCATCGTCGCCGCCATCGATGCCGCCATGCTGAGCCGCCGCGACGAATACAGCGGTCAGCCGATGGCATGGAAGATGTTCTGCGAGGCCTCGCACGTGGCCACGCTGAACGACGTGCTGCGTTCCGCCTTTATCGAACGCGTGGCCAACGAGCGCGGCGCCGACGTGGCACTGCGCCTGAAGGCCAAGGCGGAGTCGATCCGGGCGGAGGCGATCGCGCGCCTGATGTAGGCGCCGCCACCGCCGCCCGATCCGCCTTACGGCAACACCGGGTTCGCCACCGCGCGGGCGATGATCGCGTCGGCATCGCGTTGCAGCAGGAAGCGTTGCCCCACCAGATCGTTGGCCGCAGCGGTCACCGCGGCCACATAGCCGGCCTGGTTGGTATAGAGCGACTCCAGCGACGGGCGCCCATCGCCGGCGGCGATGCGTGCGGCTTCGGTCTTGTGGAACGGAATGAACGATCCGGTCAGGTTGGACAGGTCGACAATGCCCGCCGTGGCCACGTAGTTGAACTCCAGGCTGGTGCCGACCGGTGCGCGGGCTTCCACGCTATGGATGCCTGCACGCGGAATGCCGGTGGACGGGTCGGTCTGCGGCACCAGGATCGCGTAGTCGCGGTTCAGGTAGGCGGGCGGCAGGATCGTGGCGATGCCCGATTCATCCTCGCGCCGGTACTGCGGCCCGAAGTCCAGCAGCGGATAGCCGTTGTAGCGCGCCAGGTACTGGAAGTCCGGAATCGTCGTCGATACGCCAGACACCGGCCAGCTTGTGCCCTTCATTGCCGGCAGCGTCAGGCTGGCGGGACGTACCAGCGTGCCGTCGGCCAGTGCCGGCACCTGGCTTGCAGGCGGCGTCGTGCCCTTGACCACCCAGTCCTCCAGGTCGATGAACAGCGCACGGAACGTGTCGTTGTGGTGGATCACCGTGCCAGCCGGATAGACATTGCGCGTGGGGGCGAACGCGATGCTGCTGGCGCCCCCCGCGCCGCCGTGCTGGGTGCCCGTGTAGTAATAGATGCGGACGTTGTCGGGCTGCTTCAGGTCACGGAAACCGTTGGCATCGGTCAGCACCGGCGAGCCCTGCAACTGCCAGAACTCCGTGCCCGACAAGCCGAGGAAGAACTTCGGGCAGGTGTTGCTGGCCGAGCATCGCGCCATCACACCGCCGGTCTTGCCGGAGACGTCGTCCACGTAGTTGGCATCGAGCCCGCGCGGCGCGGTCTGGCCGAACGCCGTGTGGTCGGTGCGCAGGCCGCCGCCGCCGCCCGGCACCGCAAAGCGCGTGTTGATGTTGGTCTGCCGCGCGGCCACATGGGCGTAGATGCCGTCGAACACCTTCGAGCCGTCCAGCGCCCGGTTGAAGCCCAGGTGCAGGAACGTCTTCATGGCATTGCCCGACTGCGACGTGCCTTGTCCGATGGCGTACCGGATGCGGCCGGCCAGCGGATTCGGCGTGCCGGCGCTATCCACGGTCCTGGTGCGGAAGAAGCTGACCGTATCGCGCAGCGCGGCCAGGCCCACGCCCATGACCTTGGGGTCCTTGGCCACGTAGACCAGTTCGTACAGGTATTGCGGATCGAAGCCGCCGCGCAGGCAGATGTTGGCGGGGTCGGCGGTGCCCGGGAACGGGTTGCCCGCATCGCATTTGGCGAATTTCCAGTCACTGGCCGGAATGGCCACGCGTGGATCCGTCTCGTTGATGCGCCGGGTCAGCGAATAGCCGGGCTGCGTGTTGTCGAGGCTGGCGGGCGCGTAGGGCAGCATCGTGCCGTTGAACACGCCGCCCGGCAGCGACATCATCGGCGTGGCTGCGGTGGGGACCAGTTCCGAGCGATAGGTGCCGGTGATCGACGTGCCGTCGGCATTCTTCGCCACGGGTACCGTCACGGTCAGGCGCGCCGCGGTGGACTTGGGCACGTCGCCCTGCCAGGCCGAATAGAGCAGCACGTAGCCGCGTTCCAGGTACACCGCGTCGCTGGGCGAGGCGGTCGGGTTGGGCATCGTCAGGATGTTGCCGCGGTTCGGCGCGTCGTAACGCAGCACGCCGCTGGCCTTGCTCATGTCCTTCGGCTTGAGCATGACGAAGTCAGCCGAGTATTCGACCATGCCGTTGGCGTTGACCGGTGCCAGCGCCAGGTCCTGGATGACCGCGTTCCGGGGGTCCTTCGGATCGACTTCGCCGCTCACGGTGCCGGTGACCTGCTCGTACTGCCCCACGCTGCCGTAGGTGCCGGCAAAATCCTGCGTGCCGGTGATCTTCAGCGTCACGCCCGGCGTGCGGGCGGCCGGGGTACTGGTGCCGCCATTGCCGCCATTGCCACTGTCGTCGCTGCCGCCGCAGCCCGCCAGCAGCGTTACCGTTGCCGCAAGGGCGAGCGCCGCCGCGTGCCGCCCATGTGCACGTGCATCCATCGATGTCTCCTCGTCTTTGTTTTCGAATGGCCGTCCCGTCATGCGCGGGAGGGCGACTCGAATATAGGCCGACAGCATTGTGCTGATAAATTGATTGTTTGAATGGATTGATCGATCCAGTCGAAAAGCGGCGGCTCGCCCGCCGTGCGGCCATGGGCTACCATGGCGTCTCACATTTCGCGGAGCGCCCGCATGCCACCGTTAGAAACGCTGCTGCCTTTCCTGGGGATCGCCGTGCTGCTGAGCCTGGCCCCCGGCCCCGACAATATCTTCGTCCTGTTGCAATCGGCGATGCACGGCACGCGCGCCGGGCTGACCGTGGTGCTGGGTCTGTGTACGGGGTTGCTGGTGCATACGGCCGTGGTGGCCGTGGGCCTGGCCGCGCTGCTGGCGGCATCGGTGGTGGCGTTCACCGTGCTGAAGATCGTTGGCGCGCTCTACCTGGTGCATCTGGCGTGGCAGGCGTTTCGTGCGCCGGTGGGCGACATCGGCAAGGACGCCGCCGCGGCGCGCCCGGTCAGGAACATGTATCTGCGCGGCGTGGTCATGAATCTGACCAATCCCAAGGTGGTGATCTTTTTCCTGGCGTTCCTGCCGCAGTTCGTCAACGCAAGTCAGGGGCACGTGGCCCTGCAGATCATGGTGCTGGGCTTTGCCTTCATCGTGGCCACGCTGCTGGTGTTTGGATCCATCGCGTGGTTCTCGGGCCTGTTCGGTCGCGTGCTGATGCGTTCGGCGCGGGTGCAGCGCGCCGTCAACTGGTTTGCGGGAACGGTATTCCTGGCGCTGGCTGGCAAGCTGGCGCTGTCGCAACGCTGACGCGGTGCCGGTCAGGCGAACGTGATGGCGCGGCGCCGCTCGGGGTGTTCCAGATGCGGCACGTTGTTGAAGCTCAGCAGGCGCTGCGTGCCGCGCCCGACGATCAGTTCGCAGAAGCCGGTGTTGCGGAACTGCAGGTTCAGCTCGATGGCGGTCTGGGCGGGTGCGCCAAGCAGGTCGGCGATGGCCCGGCCAATGGCGCCCCCGGAGCTGACCACCAGTAGCGCATCCTCGCGCGCCGCGCCTTCCGTGGCCGTCGACAGCGCGGCCTGCATGCGCGCCCCGAACGCTTCCCAGCTTTCGGGCATGCCGGCCAGCTGGTCCTGCGTCCAGGCCGCGAATGCCGCGCGGAACGTGCGCCAGTAATCCTGGTAGTCGCCGTTCTGGTGGGCCCGGTGATCGGCGCCCTTGGTGAAGCTGCGGTAGAGCGATTCGCCGTCGTATTCGTTCAGGCCCGTGTGCGTGTCCACGGCGGTCCCGGCGGCGCCCATGCCGTGCAGGATTTCGGTGGCGGTGTCCTGCTGGCGCACCAGCGATCCGGCCACCACGCGCTTGAACGTGATATCCCGCCCCTTGAAATATTCGCCAAGCCAGCGGGCCTGCTGGCGGCCGACGTCCGACAGGCAATCGTAGTTGGCGGCGCCAAACGAGGCTTGGCCGTGACGGACCAGGAAGAGCGTGGCCATGATGTGGGCATCTGCAAAGAGGATATGGCGCGATTCTAGTCGGGCGATGCCGGCGGGCCCAGCATGACCCGCCGGAATTCATGACGGCCATGGTTTCGCTGCATGCCGCGCACACGGCGGCATGCAGCAGGCAAAGGCGCGAAGTCAGTCGAGCGTCACGCCGGTATCGGCGGTCAGCTTCAGCACCACCGGCAGATAGGCCTTGTAGGCGCGTTCGGCCTCGCCCGGCGTGTTGCCAATCGGCTCGGCGCCCATTTCGTCGATCTTTGCCTGCATCTCGGGCGTCTTGACCAGCGACGCCACTTCGCGGCCCAGCCGCTCGACGATGGCCTCAGGCGTCTTCGCCGGCGCCAGCAGTGTTGTCGGGCCGACGATCTTGTAGGCCGCATCGCCATAGCCGGCCTCGGCGAACGTCGGCACGTCGGGCAAGGCCCGGGCGCGCGTGGTGCCGGCCACGGCCAGCGGCCGCAGCTTGCCGGTGGCGATGTGCTGGCGCAGCGTGGTGACCGAACCGATCGTCACGTTGACCTGGCCGGCCAGCAGGTCGGTCACCATCGGCCCTTCGCCGCGATACGGCACATGCAGGATGTCAACGCCGTAGGTCTTGTCCATGTAGGCCTGGATGGTGTGTGGCTGCGTGCCCGGCCCCCACGATCCCATGCGCAGCTTGCCCGGCTCTTTCTTCGCGTAGGCGATCAGCTCGTTGACGGTCTTGACCGGCACGCCGCTGTTGACGGCCAGCACCGTGCGGGCCATCGCCACGTCCGAGACCGGGCGCAGGTCGGTGCGCGGGTCGTAGGGCAGCTTCTTGTAGAGCGCCAGGTTGGCGGTGATCGGCCCCGGAATCGTCATCAGCAGCGTGTAGCCGTCGGGCGCCGCCTTGGCGACGAAATCGGTGCCGATAATGCCGCCCGCGCCGCCCTTGTTTTCCACCACCACCGGCTGGCCGAGCCGCTTTGACAGCCCGTCGGCCACCTGGCGCGCCAGCGTGTCGGTCAGGCCGCCGGCCGGGTAGGGCACCACCAGGCGGACCGGCTTGGTCGGATAGTCGCCCTGCGCAAGTGCGGCCAGCGGCAACAGCGACATCGCCGCGCAGGCGACGCGAGCCGCCCACCACCGGCGCGGCAGCGTGGTTTGCTTCATGGTGTGTCTCCTCTTTTTGTGCCCGGTCTGCTTCCCAGACATGCCGCTATGGTTGCGGCTGCTGCGGGCGGTTGGACGGATGAAGCGAGGGAAAGCGGTGCGGGGGCGGCCCGGCCCGTCAGGCTTCGATGCCCAGGTAGCGGCCCACCATGCGCGCCATTTCGCCGGGCAGGCGCTCGTCATCGAGTTGCAGCGGCCCCGGATTGTTCAGCACGGCGTTGACGAGCATCCCGAACACCATCTGCATGGCAAACCGCACGCGCAGCTCGGCTTCGTCGGCCGGCCCGGACAGGCGCGGCACCAGCAGGATCACGAGCCGCTCGATCAGCGCCTGCCCGTTCTTCTGGTGCGGCAGCCACTGCTCCGGATGCGTGGTGGCGTGTTTGAGTGATGCGCGAATCACGCCACGGTTATTGCGGCAGCCGTTGACCATGAAGCGCATGGTCTTGTCGAGGATCTGGGCCGCCGGGGCTTCCTGCCAGCGATGCTCGGCCATGTAGCGCGCCACCGACGCATCGGATTCCTCCATCACCGACGCGCGCAGCGCATCGAAGAACGCCATCTTGTCGCGGAACCGGCCGTAGAACGCACCCACCGACACCTGACAGGCGGCTGCGATCTGTGCGACCGACACGGCCGCGAAATCGCGTTCGGCCAGCAACTGGCGCCCCGCTGTCAGCAGGGCCTGCTCGGTTTCCCGCGCCCGGCGCTGGCGCGGCGGTTGCAGGATCGACGACGTATCGACCCGGGGAAAGGCCGATACGGAAGTGGCGGTTTCGTTACCTGGGGAAGTAGCTTGCATGACGATTTTCCGTATGCGAATTCGAATTCGGTTTTGCACCTTACGTTTCGGCCGCGCGCACCGTCAAGTCGGGGTTTACGCTCCTGATTTCCAATATATGGAAATACGTTCCGCTTTTTGACACGATGCCGAATCGACGCCCACACTGGAATCCAGGAGACGACATGCCCATGAACACCCCGGTCGAACAATTCATTGCCGAACGCCGCCGCGAAGACCCTTCGTTCGGCGGGCTGCTGGCCAAGGGGTTTGCGCTGCTGCGCTGCTTCATCGACGATCCGCGCCCGCTGGGCAATGGCGAACTGTCGCAGCGGCTGCAACTGCCCCGCGCCACGGTGTCGCGCATCTGCCGCACGCTGTTCGAACTGGGCTATCTCGACTGGGACCCCAAGCTCGACAAGTATTTCGTCGGTGCGCAGGTGCTGGCGCTGGGCTATCCCTACCTGGCCGGCCTGCAGGTGCGCCACCTGGCACGCCCGCTGATGCAGGCGCTGGCCAACCAGGTGGAGGGCGCGGTGTCGATGGGCGTGGCGCACCGGCTGGACGTGACGTACTTGGAGTCGTGCACGCACATGGAAGGCACGTCGGCGCGGCCGGCCGTAGGCGCGGTACGTTCGGTACTGACCACGGCAATGGGGCGGGCCTTCCTCTGCACGCTGTCGAAGGGCGAGTTCGAGAAGCTGATGATGCTGGCGCGCACCGAGCGTCCGGAGGAATTCGGCGTCTGCTACGAGACCGTCTGCCACAACGTGGCGCACTACCCCAAGCGCGGCTTCACACTCAATGAAGGCGATGCCGGCGAGGACATCCACGGCGTGGGCGTGTATTCGCGCATCACGTACCTGAACCGGCCGCTGCTGTTCAACTGCGCGCTGCCGGGTCTGCGCGTCAGGCGCGGCATGATGGAAAAGCGCGTGGCGCCGCTGCTGCGCGAGATGGTGCGCGCCATCGAGAACATGGCCGGCGTGGGACGCTAGCCGCCGGATGCGGGCCCGGATCGCCCGCACGACAGAACGCCGTGGCATGTACCGCGGTGTCATCAACGGAGACACCATGCTGGACCTGCAGCCCTTGTTGTGCCCGCGATCGATCGCGGTGATCGGCGCATCGACGCAGCCCGAAAAGGTGGGCGGCGTGCCGATTCGCCTGCTTGGCGAACTCGGCTACGGCGGCCGCGTGTTCCCGGTCAACCCGGGCGCCGATACCGTGCAGGGGCTGCGCGCCTATGCGTCCGTGGCCGACATCGGCGAGCCTGTCGATCTGGCCATCGTGGCCGTGCCGGCACCTGCCGCGCCCGACGTGATGGCGCAGCTGGGCCAGGCCGGCACGCGCGCGGCCGTGGTGTTCACGTCCGGCTTTGCCGAAGTCAGCGGCGGCGATCCCCTGCAGCACGCGCTGGCCACGCAGGCCCATGCGCACGGCGTGCAGTTGCTGGGCCCCAACTGCCTGGGGGCGATGAACTTGCGCGAGCGCATGTTCGCCACGTTCTCGCCGATTCCGCTCAGCGGCGTGCCGCCGGTCGGCCACGTGGGACTGGTCAGCCAGAGCGGCGCGTTTGGCGCGTACGCGTTTGCGCTGGCGCGCGAAGCGGGGCTGGGCCTGAGCCATTGGGTCACCACGGGCAACGAGGCCGGGCTGCAGGTGGCCGACGTGATCGAATGGCTGGCCAACGATCCGCAGACGCAAGTGATCCTGGCCTATGTCGAAGGCGCGCGCGATGGCATGCGCTTGCGCCGCGCGCTTGCCGCCGCCCGCGCTGCGGGCAAGCCCGTGGTGATCGCCAAGGTGGGCACCACGGCGGCGGGCGCCAGCGCCGCGCAATCGCATACCGCCAGCCTGGCCGGCGAGGACGCCGTGTACCAGGCGGTGTTCGACGAATACGGCGTGCATCGCGCGCATACGCTCGAAGCCTTCTTCCGGCTCGGCTATACGCTGGCGCGCGGCCGGCGACCGGCGCAATGGCAATCGCCAACGGGCCTGGCCGCCGATGCGGTGGCGCCCGTGGCCATCGTCACGGTATCGGGCGGCGTCGGCATCATGATGGCCGACAGCGCCGAGACGCTGGGCCTGCCCATGCCGCCCATGCCGGATACCGCCGCGCAGGCGCTGCGCGCGGCCATCCCGTTTGCCAGTACCGCCAACCCGATCGACGTCACCGGCCAGGTGGTGGCGCAGCCGCAGGTGTTCGTCGATGCGCTGGCCAACGTGGCGCGCTGCGGCCAGTACGGCGCGGTGGCGGCATTTCTGGCCGGCGGCGTCAATGCGCCGCGCCTCTGGCCCGTGCTCCAGGACACCGTGTCGGCGCTCGAAGCCGACCGCCACGCCGCACCGTTGCTGATCTCGGGCGTGATGGACGACGACAAGCGCGCCTGGCTCGAGGCGCGTGGCTGCCTGGTGTTCCGCGAACCCGCGCATACCATGGAAGCCGTGGCTGCGCTGGCGAAGGCGGCCGCGATGGAAGCGGCCCCAGACGCGCCTGTTGGCGGCGACAACAGCGCGCCTGTTCATCCCCCGGCCCTGCCGCCTGACGCCACCGCGCTGTCGGAAGCCGAGGCCATGGCATGGCTGGCCGCTGCCGGCGTGCCGGTGGTGCCGCACGGCGTGGCCCAGCATGCCGAAGCGGCGGTGGACCATGCCGAATCGATCGGCTATCCGGTGGCCGTCAAGATCTGCTCTCGCCATATCCTGCACAAGAGCGATATCGGCGGCGTGGCGCTGAACCTGCGCGATGCCGACGCCGTGCGCGCCGCGTTCGCCCAGGTGCGCCACGCCGCAGCGCAGGCACGCGATGCCGGCGGCAATGCGGTGCCGTTCGAAGGCGCCATCGTCGCGGGGATGGCGCGCGGCTGGGGCGAGATCATGGTGGGCGTGCGGCGCGATCCGGTGTTCGGCCTGGTGGCGCTGGCGGGTATCGGCGGCACGGCCGTGGAGATCTTCCGGCAGATGGCGTTCGGGCTCGCGCCGCTGTCGCGCCAGCGCGCTCGCGCCATGCTGACGCAGAGCCGCGCCGCCGCGCTGTGCAGCGGGCACCGTGGCCATCCCGCCATCGACCTCGATGCGGTGGCCGACGTGCTGGTCAACGTATCGCGCGCGGCCGCCGCGCTTGGCGACCGGCTCGACACGCTCGAAATCAACCCGTTCATCGTCGGCCCCAAAGGGCTGGTGGCGGCGGATGCCGTGATCACGCTGCGCTGACGCAGCGACCCATCCTGGACAATACGGAGACAGACCATGCGATCAGCAATTCGCAGGATGCGGCACGCCCTGGCCTTGTGCCTGGCGGCAGGTGTGACGGCAGGGATGATGTTGCCCGCGGCGGTGGCCGCGGACGCGTACCCCAGCAAGCCGATCCGGCTGGTGGTGCCGTTTCCGCCAGGCGGCGGCACCGATGTGGTGGGGCGCATGGTGGCCGCCCGCCTGTCGACGGTGCTCAAAGGCACGGTGGTCGTCGAGAACGTGGCGGGCGCCACCGGCACCATCGGCGCGGCACAGGTGGCGCGTGCCGCGCCTGACGGCTACACGCTTCTGCTGGGCATCTCGGCCACGCACGCGATTGCGCCGGCGATCTTTCCGAAGCTGACTTACGACCCGCTGCGCGACTTCGTGCCCATCGGCCGCATTGCCTACGGCGGCAATGTGCTGGTGGCCAATCCAGCCTTTCCGGCCCAGGACGTGCGCGCGCTGATCGCCATGGCGAAGCAGCCGGGCGCGGACCTGGCCTATGGCTCCTGGGGCCAGGGATCGGGCGGCCATCTGGCCGGCGAGAGCCTGAACGTGTCCGCCGGCATCCACCTGCGGCATGTGCCGTACAAGGGCGTGGCGCCGATGCTGAACGACGTGATGGGCGGCACGGTGCCCATCGCCATGTCCGACCTGGCCGGCACGTTGCCGCTGATCCGCAGCGGCAAGGTGCGTGCGCTGGCGGTGTCGGGCTCGGAGCGGTCGGCCGCGCTGCCCGATGTGCCGACGTTCGCCGAGTCCGGCATCGGGTTCCGCGTGGATAGCTGGTACGCGCTGTTCGCGCCGGCCAGGACGCCGCCGGCCATCGTCGACCGGCTGGAAAGCGCGATGCAGGAAGCCATGCAGGACAGCGCGCTGCAGGCGCAGATCGCGGCCATGGGCATGCGCTACCAGCCCGTGTCGCGTACGCAGTTCACCAACCAGATGCGCGACGACGCGCGGGCCTGGGCCGCGCTGGTCAAGTCGAGCGGCGCCACGCTGGAATGAACCCGACCTTCCCATCCACCCGGACCATCGCCATGAATCATCCTGCCTTTCCCCACCCAGCGGGCACCCCAGCCGCCACCCCTTCCGCCCTGGCTGCGCCGGTGCACGCCAGCCCGCAAGAGGCCCTGGTGGCCGCCGCCGCGCTGCCGCTGGTGATCTACGGCTACCCGTTGATCGAAACCCTGCGTACCTGCCGGCTGCAGACATCGGTGGACGCCCCCACGCGCTACGGCCGCGCACCGATGAACATGCTGTCGGCCAGCGCGCGCCAGTGGACGCACGAAGACCGCGACATCGTCACCCCCGCCAACGACCTGCTCTATTTCTGCGGCTGGCTCAACCTGGCCGACGGCCCGGCCACGATCCGCGTGCCCGCGCTGCCCGATGCCGACCGCTACTACGTGGTCGAACTGCTGGATGCCCATACCAACAACTTTGCCAACCTGGGTCCGCGCAACGTGCCGCGCGAAGGCGCCAATGTGGAGATCGTCGGACCCGGCCAGCGCGGCAGCGGCGTGCACGTGGTGGAGGCGCCCACCACGCTGGTCTGGATCATTGGCCGCGTGCTCGTGACCGGTCCTGATGACCTGGCGCGTGCCAACGCCTTCGAGCAGGGCTTCCAGGTGGTGCGAAGCGCCGGACCGGCCCGGCCGGCCAGCGTGGCGCAGTGGCAGGACACCGGCGATGCCGGCGTGGATTTCTTCCAGAACCTGTTCCGTGCGATGCGCGACTTCCCGCCCGGCGCGCAGGAGCAAGGCCTGTTCACGCTGCTCCGCAAGGTGGGCCTGCGGCTGGAGGACGATGTGGAGATCGCCGCGCTGCGGCCGTCCATCGTCAACGGCCTGCGCAGCGCATACGCCCAGGGGATGGCGCTGATCGAAGCCCATACCCGCAGCCAGGGGCACAAGGCGTGGGGCTACAGCATGCGGCTGGGTCTCTATGGCGACGACTGGGTGCTGCGCGCCTGCACGGCGATGAAGGGGCTGGGCGCGCTGCGCGCGGACGAAGCGGTCTACGCGATGGCCGACTTCGACGCGGACGGCGAGCCGCTGCACGGCCGGCATCGATATGAACTGCGTTTTGCGCCCGGCATGCTGCCGCCGGCCGAAGCGTTCTGGTCGGTATCGCTCTACGGGGAGGATCGCTACTTCTCGGCCAACGAGATCGGCCGCTATGCGGTGGGCGACCGCACCCCGGGACTGCGCATGGAGCCGGACGGCACGCTGGTGATTCCCATCGGCCATGCCCGGCCGGCCGACGATGCCAACTGGCTGCCCGCACCCGATGGCCCGTTCTACCTGATCCTGCGGCTCTACCACCCGTCCGCCAGCTTTATTGCCGGCCAGTACACGATTCCCGCCGTGCGCCGGATCGGCTGAGCCCGGCGCGGAACACGCATCGCCATATCTATAAGAGAAAGGAGACACCAGCCCATGCCGCAAACCATCAGCACCCCCGCCACCACCACCGCCAGCCCCGGCCTGCCGCTTGCCCGCGAAGCCGTGATCTACACGCTGCCGCTCTACGAGATGGCGCGCATGCGCGCGGCCACCTGCCCGCGCCGCGACCGGGCCGGGCGGTTCGCTGGCGACGGCCCCGAATCGTCGCTGCGCTGGGTCAACCACCTGATCCACACGCGCGAACTGCTGGGCCCCCAGCATCGCCAGGTGGTCACGCCGAACAACGACACGCTGTACACCAATGCCTGGCTCGACCTGTCGCGCGAGCCCGTGGTGCTCGAAGTGCCCGACTTCGCCGGCCGCTACTACGTGCTGGGGCTGCTCGATTTCTATACCAATCCGTTTGGCTATCTGGGCAGCCGCACGACCGGCACCGGCGCGGGCCGCTTCCTGCTGCACGGGCCCGACTGGCATGGCGAAGTGCCTGCCGGCATGCGGGCCGTGCCGTGTCCGACCAACGCGGTGTGGATGATCGGCCGGCTGCTGGTGGACGGCGATGCCGATCTGGCCGCCGGCCATGCGCTGCAGGACGCCATTGCGCTGAAGCGGCTCGACGGGGAACCGGCCGCGTTCGCGTTCGATGTGGGCATGCACCCGCGCGAACATCTGGGCGATCCGCGGCGCTTTGCCGCCGTGGTCAACCAGATGCTGGCCGACAACCCGCCGCCGCCGGCGGAAGCCGACATGGTGGCCCGCTTCGCCGAAGCCGGCATCGGCCAGGGGCTCACGCCCACGCCGGCGCAGGTCGAGACGCTGGGCGCCGCATTGCAGGGCGTGCTGGCCGACCTGGCCGAGCCGCAGGCGTCGGACATGGGCGGTGGCTGGGCGATGTCGGTGGACGTGCGCGAGTCGTATGGCACGGACTACCTGCAACGTGCGCTGGTGGCGCGCAACTATATTGGTGCGCTGGGCGTGCAGGAGGCCATGTACGTGATGGCCGACCGCTGTGCCGACGGCGCGCCGCTCGACGGCGGTCACGCCTACCGGCTGCACTTCGCGGCCGACAACCTGCCGCGCGTGGGCGCGTTCTGGTCGCTGACCATGTACGACAAGGCCGACTGCATGCTGGTGCCGAACGACCTGGCTCGCTATTCGCTGGGCGATCGGTCTCCGTCCCTGAAGCGCGCCGCCGATGGCAGCCTGACGGTGTACCTGTCGGCGCAGCCGCCGCAGGACCGCGCGCTGCTCGGCAACTGGCTGCCGGCGCCGGCCGGGGCATTCTATGTGGCGCTGCGCCTGTACGTGCCCCAACCGGATCACCTTGACCGCACCTATCGCTATCCCGCCATCGAGCGGATCAGGGAGGCATCATGACCCCATCGCAACTGACCCGCCGCCGTCTGCTGGGCGCGATGGCCCTGGCCGGCGTCGTGCCGCATGCCTTCGGCAATAGCTGGCCCGGCAAGCCGGTGCGGCTGGTGTCGCCCTACGGGCCAGGCGGTTCGAACGATACGTCGGCGCGCGTGCTGGCCGAGGCGCTGAGCCGCAAATACGGCCAGCAGGTGGTGGTCGAGAACAAGCCGGGCGCCGGTACGCGCGTGGCCAGCGAAACGGTGGCGCATGCACCCGCCGACGGCTACACGCTGCTGTGGGCCGCTGCGCCGTTCGCCATCAACACGGCAGCCGGCCTGTCGCAGCGGTTCGATATCCACAAGGATTTCATCGCCGTGGGGCCCCGCGTGCTGGGCCCGGTGTTCCTGATCGTCAACGCCAGTTCGCCGGTCAAGACCGTGGCGGACTTCGTGAAGATGGCGAAGCAGAAGTCCGAGGGCGTCACGTTCGCGTCGCCGGGCATCGGCTCGGGCCCGCACCTGACGGCCGAGCTGTTTGCCGCGCAGTCGGGGTTCAAGGCGCTCAACGTTCATTACCGCGGCGACGCCACGGCCTATACCGAACTGCTGGCCGGACGTGTCGATGCCACGCTGACGGCAATCACCACCGCGCTGCCCTTTATCCAGGCCGGCAAGCTGCGCGTGATCGCGGCCGCCGCCGATGCGCGCACGCCGGTCTATCCCGATGCCCCGACCTTTGCCGAGCAGGGCGTGCCCGGCGTGGTCGGCTACGGCTGGTTCGGCATCGTGGCGCCGGCCGGCACGCCGCCCGCCATCGTGCAGCAGATCAATCGCGATGCCAGCCAGGCGCTGGCCGATCCGCAGATCAGCCAGAAGCTGCTGGCGCTGGGCCTGCAGCCGTCGCCGGGCAGCAGCGCGGACTTTGCCGCGTTCATCGACGCGGAGGTAAGGAAATGGGGCGCGCTGATCAAGGCGCGCGGCATCGTACTGGAGTGAGGGGAGGATGGCGGAGGGCTGCCGGTCAGGCCGGTGACCAAAGCCCTTCCCAATACTGTCACAAAAACGTCACAATACCGGTCCGATCCCCGCCATGTAGAGCGGGGCCGCATCCGGAGAGAGAAATGACGTTGTTCGCTTCCCGCCGCGCCCGGCATGTCCTGGCTGCCCTGGTCCTTTCCCCGCTGGCACTGGCCGCCGGCGCCGCGCAGGCCGCGTGGCCGGACAAGCCGATCCGCATGGTGGTGGGCTTTCCGCCTGGCGGGCCGGTCGATACGCATGCGCGCATCCTGTCCGAGAAGCTGCAGCCAATCCTGGGCCAGCCCGTCGTGCTCGACTACAAGGCTGGCGCCGCCGGCAATATCGGGTCGGACAACGTGGCCAAGGCCGCGCCCGACGGCTATACGCTGCTGATCGCCAATACCGGCCAGATGGCGATCAACGGATCGCTCTATCCCAAGCTGCCGTACAGCATGCCGAAGGACTTTGCGCCCGTGGCACGTACCGCGCTGATTCCGCTGGTGATGGTCGTCAACAACAACGTGCCGGCCAGGAACCTGAAGGAATTCATCGCCTATGCCAAGGCCAACCCGGGCAAACTCAATTTTGCGTCGGGCGGCAATGGCGGCATTTCGCACCTGATGCCCGAGATGTTCAAGCAGGCGTCGGGCACGTTCATTGTCCATATCCCGTACAAGGGCAGCGCGCCGGCACTGACCGACGTGATGGGCGGCCAGGCCCAGATGATGGCCGACTCGATTCCGCTGTTCACCCAGCACATCAAGGCCGGCAAGGTGCGCGCGCTGGCTGTGACGTCGGGCAAGCGGTCGCCGGCGCTGCCCGATGTGCCGACCATGGAGGAGTCGGGCCTGAAGGGTTTCGAGGTGGTGGGCTTCTACGGTGTGCTGGCGCCGGCCGGCACGCCGAAGGAAATCGTCGACAAGCTGTCGGGCGCGCTGCGCACCGTGCTGGCGGACCCGGACACGAAGGCCAAGCTTGAGGCGCAGGGCGCCGAGCCGGCCTGGCAGTCGCCGGAGGCGTTTGCGGCAACCATCGTCAACGAGCAGAAACGCTGGGGACAGGCCGTCAAGGTGTCGGGCGCGAAGATCGATTGATCGACGCCGGCAATCAGCAGGGGGCCTTGCGGGCGGTGCTGGCCTCGCCGATTCCTGTCTAGCCAAACAGGGATGACTGGGCGTCCGTCATGGCTGCCGTGCGCCTGGGCGTGGCGCGTGGCTTTGTCGCCAGCCCGGTATCGAGCCCGGTAACGCTCGGCGCCGTGGCCGGCGCGACCGGTGCTGTCAGCACGAACGGGCGCGCCGAGGCCAGCGGCACGGCCGTCGCCCTGAGGCTGGCCACGTGCGGCGCCAGGATCAGGTAGGTATCCATATCGAAGCGCGCTGGCAGGGCGGTCAGCCCTTCGGCGTCGGCCAGCGTCGGCGCGGTGCCCAGGTAGCACCAGTCCTCGATCACATGCCAGGGCTGGTCGGGTTGCTCGCCTTCGCGCCAGGCAATCGCCCCGTCGAACGGCCACGGGGCCACCGTCAATGCTTCGAGTGCGGCCAGCGTGCGCAAACGATGCGCGGCGCGTGATTCATGGCCGGTGCAGGCCCCCGCGCAGCGGTGGACTTGCCGCGCAAAACAGGGGTGGCCACGGCCGGCCGTCGCTTCGAGCATCAGCGTGACCAGGCATAGCTGATGTTCGTCGGCCAGCGCCACCAGGCGTGCACGTGCCGCGGCGCGGCTCGGAAACACACCATATAGCCGGGTATGGCGGCTGAAGTCGACCTGACGGTCCGAGCGCAGGCGCGGCGCGGGCAGGCCGTCGACCATTTCCCAGGCGAACAGCTCGTCGTTGTGCCGCAGCTGATGGTTGTGCAGCGGTCGCAGCGTCTTGACGAGCTGGGCTTCCAGCAGGAGCGCGCCGATCTCTCCGCCGGTCTCACGCCAATCCACGCGCCGCACGGCGCGAGCGATGCGCATTTCCTTCGGGTTGGTATGGTCGCCGGAAAAATGGGCGCGGATGCGCTGCCGCAGGTGGATGCTCTTGCCGACATATAGCAACGCGTCGTCGTCACCGTAAAACAGGTAGGCGCCGGGACGGTCCGGCACGTCGTCCAGCGCGGTCTCGCTCAGGCCGGCGGGCAGGCTGGCATGCTTGACCAGCGTCTTGACGGCCGACTCCACCAGATCGACCGAATACAGATCGTGGATCTTCTGCCAGAACTGCCACAGCAGCTCGGCGTCGGCCAGCGCGCGGTGGCGACCCTTCGGTATCAGGTTGAAGCGGGCGATCAGCGCGTCGAGCCCATGGCGCTCCACCGAGGGGAACAGCGAGCGGGACAACCGCAGCGTGCAAAGGACATCTGCACGAAACGTCACGCCGGCCCGGCGAAATTCATTCTTCAGGAAGCCGTAGTCGAAGCGGGCATTGTGCGCGACAAACAGCCGGCCCTGTAGCCGTTCCGCCAATAGTTCGGCTATCGACGCGAAGGTGGGTTGGCCGCGCACCATGTCGTCGGTGATCCCGGTCATCCCCTGAATAAACGGCGGGATGCTGGCCTGTGGGTCGACGAGGGTGTCCCACTCGTGAATGCCGTCGGGCCCCACTTCCACGACGCCGATCTCGGTGATCCGGTCGCGCTGGGCGTCTGGCCCCGTGGTCTCCAGATCGACAAACGCAATCGGGCGGGCCAAGGCGGTGGCCAGTGCAAGGGCATCGAGCGCCCCCGCGTCCCGGCTGGCCAGGCGTTCGGGGAGATAGGTGGGCGGTTCCGGCAGCGTCGTCATCCGGCGATTCTACGGGATCGGAAAATTCTTTTGCGAAACCCCTTGCGCAGGTCGCCAATCCCATCTAATATTCGCCCCCTCGCAACACAAAGCGCGCTGCAAACGCAGCAGCGACAAGGGTTGCGGGGTTGGCAGAGGGTTGGCGCTGCGAGGTTCGCGGCACCGGCCGGCAGAAAAAAGTTCTGCAAAAACTGTTGACGAAACGTTGAATGCTCTGCATAATCTCGTTTCTCCGCTGCGACGAAAGACGCAGCGACAGCGAACGGCAAAGCCGGTCGCTCGAGTTCTTTAACAAACAAACAACCGATAAGTGTGGGCGCTTGATGGCGAACGCCACGGAGCTTTGGCTTCGTGATGCTTCAAAAGTTATCAGTGCTCGCACAGTAAAACATGTTGGTTTGCGTCGCGAGACGCGAGCCAGTCAGTTTTCTGAGAGTGAGCGACCGCTCGAAAGAGCGAGGTGCTTCGGCACCACACAGAGATTGAACTGAAGAGTTTGATCCTGGCTCAGATTGAACGCTGGCGGCATGCCTTACACATGCAAGTCGAACGGCAGCGCGGACTTCGGTCTGGCGGCGAGTGGCGAACGGGTGAGTAATACATCGGAACGTACCCTGTTGTGGGGGATAACTAGTCGAAAGATTAGCTAATACCGCATACGACCTGAGGGTGAAAGCGGGGGACCGCAAGGCCTCGCGCAGCAGGAGCGGCCGATGTCTGATTAGCTAGTTGGTGGGGTAAAGGCCCACCAAGGCGACGATCAGTAGCTGGTCTGAGAGGACGATCAGCCACACTGGGACTGAGACACGGCCCAGACTCCTACGGGAGGCAGCAGTGGGGAATTTTGGACAATGGGGGCAACCCTGATCCAGCAATGCCGCGTGTGTGAAGAAGGCCTTCGGGTTGTAAAGCACTTTTGTCCGGAAAGAAAACGCTCTGGTTAATACCTGGGGCGGATGACGGTACCGGAAGAATAAGCACCGGCTAACTACGTGCCAGCAGCCGCGGTAATACGTAGGGTGCGAGCGTTAATCGGAATTACTGGGCGTAAAGCGTGCGCAGGCGGTTTTGTAAGACAGGCGTGAAATCCCCGAGCTCAACTTGGGAATTGCGCTTGTGACTGCAAGGCTAGAGTATGTCAGAGGGGGGTAGAATTCCACGTGTAGCAGTGAAATGCGTAGAGATGTGGAGGAATACCGATGGCGAAGGCAGCCCCCTGGGACGTCACTGACGCTCATGCACGAAAGCGTGGGGAGCAAACAGGATTAGATACCCTGGTAGTCCACGCCCTAAACGATGTCAACTAGTTGTTGGGGATTCATTTCTTCAGTAACGTAGCTAACGCGTGAAGTTGACCGCCTGGGGAGTACGGTCGCAAGATTAAAACTCAAAGGAATTGACGGGGACCCGCACAAGCGGTGGATGATGTGGATTAATTCGATGCAACGCGAAAAACCTTACCTACCCTTGACATGCCACTAACGAAGCAGAGATGCATCAGGTGCCCGAAAGGGAAAGTGGACACAGGTGCTGCATGGCTGTCGTCAGCTCGTGTCGTGAGATGTTGGGTTAAGTCCCGCAACGAGCGCAACCCTTATCTTTAGTTGCTACGCAAGGGCACTCTAGAGAGACTGCCGGTGACAAACCGGAGGAAGGTGGGGATGACGTCAAGTCCTCATGGCCCTTATGGGTAGGGCTTCACACGTCATACAATGGTGCGTACAGAGGGTTGCCAACCCGCGAGGGGGAGCTAATCCCAGAAAACGCATCGTAGTCCGGATCGTAGTCTGCAACTCGACTACGTGAAGCTGGAATCGCTAGTAATCGCGGATCAGCATGCCGCGGTGAATACGTTCCCGGGTCTTGTACACACCGCCCGTCACACCATGGGAGTGGGTTTTGCCAGAAGTAGTTAGCCTAACCGCAAGGAGGGCGATTACCACGGCAGGGTTCATGACTGGGGTGAAGTCGTAACAAGGTAGCCGTATCGGAAGGTGCGGCTGGATCACCTCCTTTCCAGAGGCTTGTGTTCACAAGTCAAGCGTTCACACTTATCGGTTTGTTTGCTGTTACAGCCAAGGGTCTGTAGCTCAGGTGGTTAGAGCACCGTCTTGATAAGGCGGGGGTCGTAGGTTCAAGTCCTACCAGACCCACCAAGTTATCTACGCGGGGGATTAGCTCAGCTGGGAGAGCACCTGCTTTGCAAGCAGGGGGTCGTCGGTTCGATCCCGTCATCCTCCACCACTTACCTTGGGGTTGTCGTCAAAGACAAGAATTCAGGACGCGGTTCTGAGTGTTTGTCTTTGGCTATTGCCAAGCGACGATAAGTCGGCTGTTCTTTAACAATATGGGATGTAGTAAAGGTGTCGCGAAGCGTTGATGAGACGCTGCAGTACAAACGCGATACCGGGTTGTGATTGTATCAACCAAAATGTATTTAAGTGATCGAAAGATGACTTGGAATACGGCACAAACGCGAGAACTCAGACCTGTAGCCAGCGTGGATAGCGGAGACGTTAGACACACTCGTTATAGGGTCAAGCGAACAAGTGCATGTGGTGGATGCCTTGGCGATCACAGGCGATGAAGGACGCGGTAGCCTGCGAAAAGCTTCGGGGAGCTGGCAAACAAGCTTTGATCCGGAGATGTCCGAATGGGGAAACCCGGCCCGAATGGGTCATCCCTTACTGAATACATAGGCAAGGGAAGCGAACGCGGCGAACTGAAACATCTAAGTAGCTGCAGGAACAGAAATCAACCGAAATTCCCAGAGTAGTGGCGAACGAAATGGGAAGAGCCTTGCACTCTTTAGCAGAACTGTTAGCAAAACGGGATGGAAAGCCCGGCCATAGCAGGTGATAGCCCTGTATGCGAAAACAGATTTGTGGAACTAGGTGTGCGACAAGTAGGGCGGGACACGTGAAATCCTGTCTGAAGATGGGGGGACCATCCTCCAAGGCTAAATACTCGTGATCGACCGATAGTGAACCAGTACCGTGAGGGAAAGGCGAAAAGAACCCCGGGAGGGGAGTGAAATAGATCCTGAAACCGCATGCATACAAACAGTCGGAGCCTGGCAACGGGTGACGGCGTACCTTTTGTATAATGGGTCAGCGACTTACATTCAGTGGCAAGCTTAACCGGTTAGGGAAGGCGTAGCGAAAGCGAGTCCGAACAGGGCGTTGAGTCGCTGGGTGTAGACCCGAAACCAGATGATCTATCCATGGCCAGGTTGAAGGTGCGGTAACACGTACTGGAGGACCGAACCCACTAACGTTGAAAAGTTAGGGGATGAGCTGTGGATAGGGGTGAAAGGCTAAACAAATCTGGAAATAGCTGGTTCTCTCCGAAAACTATTTAGGTAGTGCCTCGTGTCTCACCTTCGGGGGTAGAGCACTGTCATGGTTGGGGGGTCTATTGCTGATTACCCCGCCATAGCAAACTCCGAATACCGAAGAGTGCAATCACGGGAGACAGACATCGGGTGCTAACGTCCGGTGTCAAGAGGGAAACAACCCAGACCGCCAGCTAAGGTCCCCAAATATAGCTAAGTGGGAAACGAAGTGGGAAGGCTAAAACAGTCAGGAGGTTGGCTTAGAAGCAGCCACCCTTTAAAGAAAGCGTAATAGCTCACTGATCGAGTCGTCCTGCGCGGAAGATGTAACGGGGCTAAGCTATATACCGAAGCTGCGGACGCACAGCAATGTGCGTGGTAGGAGAGCGTTCTGTAAGCCTGTGAAGGTGTCTTGTAAAGGATGCTGGAGGTATCAGAAGTGCGAATGCTGACATGAGTAGCGATAAAGGGGGTGAAAGGCCCCCTCGCCGTAAGCCCAAGGTTTCCTACGCAACGTTCATCGGCGTAGGGTGAGTCGGCCCCTAAGGCGAGGCAGAGATGCGTAGCTGATGGGAAGCAGGTTAATATTCCTGCACCGTCGTATGATGCGATGGGGGGACGGATCGCGGAAGGTTGTCCGGGTGTTGGAAGTCCCGGTCCCTGCATTGGAGAAGGCGCTTAGGCAAATCCGGGCGCGGAATTCAAGGATGTGGGGCGAGCGGCCTAGTGCTGCGAAGCAATCGGAAGTGGTTCCAAGAAAAGCCTCTAAGCTTCAGTCATACGAGACCGTACCGCAAACCGACACAGGTGGGCGAGATGAGTATTCTAAGGCGCTTGAGAGAACTCGGGAGAAGGAACTCGGCAAATTGGTACCGTAACTTCGGGATAAGGTACGCCCTGGTAGCTTGACTGGCCTGCGCCAGAAGGGTGAAGGGGTTGCAATAAAATGGTGGCTGCGACTGTTTAATAAAAACACAGCACTCTGCAAACACGAAAGTGGACGTATAGGGTGTGACGCCTGCCCGGTGCCGGAAGATTAAATGATGGGGTGCAAGCTCTTGATTGAAGTCCCGGTAAACGGCGGCCGTAACTATAACGGTCCTAAGGTAGCGAAATTCCTTGTCGGGTAAGTTCCGACCTGCACGAATGGCGTAACGATGGCCACACTGTCTCCTCCCGAGACTCAGCGAAGTTGAAGTGTTTGTGATGATGCAATCTCCCCGCGGCTAGACGGAAAGACCCCATGAACCTTTACTGTAGCTTTGCATTGGACTTTGAACCGATCTGTGTAGGATAGGTGGGAGGCTTTGAAGCGTGGACGCCAGTTCACGTGGAGCCGTCCTTGAAATACCACCCTGGTTTGTTTGAGGTTCTAACCTTGGCCCGTGAATCCGGGTCGGGGACAGTGCATGGTAGGCAGTTTGACTGGGGCGGTCTCCTCCCAAAGTGTAACGGAGGAGTTCGAAGGTACGCTTGGTACGGTCGGACATCGTACCTAAAGTGCAATGGCAAAAGCGTGCTTAACTGCGAGACCGACAAGTCGAGCAGGTGCGAAAGCAGGACATAGTGATCCGGTGGTTCTGAATGGAAGGGCCATCGCTCAACGGATAAAAGGTACTCTGGGGATAACAGGCTGATACCGCCCAAGAGTTCATATCGACGGCGGTGTTTGGCACCTCGATGTCGGCTCATCTCATCCTGGGGCTGTAGCCGGTCCCAAGGGTATGGCTGTTCGCCATTTAAAGAGGTACGTGAGCTGGGTTTAAAACGTCGTGAGACAGTTTGGTCCCTATCTGCCGTGGGCGTTGGAATCTTGACGGGGGCTGCTCCTAGTACGAGAGGACCGGAGTGGACGTACCGCTGGTGTACCTGTTGTCTCGCCAGAGGCATCGCAGGGTAGCTATGTACGGAAGAGATAACCGCTGAAAGCATCTAAGCGGGAAACTCGCCTGAAGATGAGGATTCCCTGGAGGCTTGACCTCCTTGAAGGGTCGTTCGAGACCAGGACGTTGATAGGCTGGGTGTGGAAGCGCAGTAATGCGTTAAGCTAACCAGTACTAATTGCCCGTAAGGCTTGATCCTATAACCAGTGTGTTTGACCTGGTTGGACCAGAGTCCGCGTGTGCCACAGGCATACAACACAACCCCTTTACTACACCCCAGATTCGCTGCGCTGATGCATGTCAGTGCGGCAACCCCTCATGCCTGGTGACCATAGCGAGTTGGAACCACCCCTTCCCATCCCGAACAGGACCGTGAAACGACTTTGCGCCGATGATAGTGCGGACTACCCGTGTGAAAGTAGGTCATCGCCAGGCTCTTATACCCAGAACCCCCAAGCCCTAAAAGCTTGGGGGTTTTGCTTTTGCGCGGGCGAAACGTGCGAGCGCATTCGAGTGCCGCACAACCGCCCAACCTCCTGTGCCACGCTTTCCAGGCGCCCCGAAAGCCGGGGGGCAGCGGTGCAGCCGTTACCGGCGTCTTGTAAAAGCGCATGCGGACACCGCGTCAATCTCCGATATTTCGCTTATATTGTGCCTAAAAGGGCGCAAATATAACCGGCACGGCTTTCGCTCCGTAGTGGCTTACAGGGACAGCACCTCCGTTGTTCCACCGCTTTCCGGAGCTGACCATGCCAATGATTCGACCCCGAAGTGTTATCGCCGCAGGCGCCCTTGCGCTGCTTTCGATCTCGGCTTTTGCGCAGACGACGCCGGGCCCGCGCGATCCGTATACCCAAGGTGGTGCGACCGCTAGCGGGACTTACGATCCCAACACCAGTGGTGCCCGCGCCGGAGACAAGTTCGATCCGTACTCCCAGGGTGCGGACAGTTCGACAAGGCAAAACCTGGCCCCGCAACCGCAGACCTATCAGTCGCCTGCACCGTCGTACCAACCGGCGCCCACGGCCGGGATGGCGCCTGACAGCTCGGGCGCGCCCGGCTATCGGGGCGACATGCGCTGGAGCGGGCCGATGCTCGGTAGCCGGCTGGGTCCTCGCAATCGTTTCCTCGACGGCGCATAACTCACTAACCCATCATCGAGATACGACGTCCCCGCCTGCTGGCGGGGATTTTCATTGGCGCGCGGGTGGCATTCACTCGCTCCATGCACTGTCCCGTCCATGCAACACACTGTTTCGCGGATCGGCAAGCCGGTGCCCCGATCCCTCCGATCCGGCGGTAATCGTTTCGAATTCCCCCGATCAGAGCGGGTATTTCGCTTCATTACAGCCAATTTTCTGTCATCCTGATTTATCTCCGAACTGGTAGCATATCGGCCGACGCCCGAAATAGGCAGCATGCTTATTGAACTGTTTGCCAGGCAGGCGGCTCCAATGCTGCATTGCGGTATCGACGGCTCACCTTGGAGGAGGGAGCGGTCAAAGCCGGCAGTTTCGGTACAGATTGTGTGAAAGGCGCCACAACAGACATGAGCGTCTGCAGATATCGGTGAAAACGATTATTGTTGTCGGTCGGCAGGACGATGCCCGCACAGATCGGCGCACGGCCATACGCATGCAACGGTAATCCCGATAATCGAAGATCGGGCAGGACATTTGAGAGTACGGGGAGCAGGATCGTCCTGACGGGCGGCCCTGTGCCGGACGCGCGCGCGGCGTGGCCGGTGTTCAGATTTTCCTCCAGGCCGGCGAAGCCGGCGAAAGCAGGGGCCCATGGTGACAATCCGTTGAGCCGTAATCCGATACGTGCCTGGTGACAGGTACGCCAATTGCGTCCACGCGCGCCGTGGCGCCCACCCGGCCCCGGCCGGGAACAAGAAGACCAATTCCGTTTCATCCTCGAGGAAATCGCTATGCAAGCAATGCGCGCCAGGCGTGCTTTGATTCCAGGCATGCTGGCTCTTGCCGTGACGGCTCTGACCGCCTGCGGCAAGAAGAATGAAGCCCCCGCGGCCCAGACGCCTGAAGTGAAAGTTGTCACGCTGAAGGACGAAACCGTCACGCTGGATACGTCCCTTCCCGGTCGCACCCTGCCTTACCGGATCGCCGAAGTTCGCCCGCAGGTCAACGGCATCATTCAGAAACGTCTGTTTGTGGAAGGCACGGACGTCAAGCAGGGCCAGCAGCTTTATCAGATCGATCCATCCACCTACGAAGCCACGGCGAAGAGCGCCGAGGCCACGCTCGCGTCGTCGAAGCTGCTCGCCGAACGCTACGGCCGTCTGGTCGGTGACGAAGCGGTCAGCAAGCAGCAGTACGCCGAAGCCCAGGCGTCGTACCTGCAGTCAAAGGCCGCCGTGGACCAGGCCCACATCAACCTGCGTTACACCCGTGTGCTGGCACCGATTTCTGGCCGCATCAGCCGTTCGCTGGTGACCGAAGGCGCGCTGGTCACCAATGGGCAGGCCAACGCGCTGGCCACGATCCAGCAGCTCGACCCCATCTATGTGGATGTGACCCAACCGTCGGCGGCGATCCTGCGCCTGCGCAAGGAACTGTCCGATGGCAAGTTGCAGGGCGCCGGCGCCAATGCCGCCAAGGTGACGCTGCAGCTCGAGGATGGCAGCACCTATTCCCAGGCCGGCCGGCTGGAATTTTCCGAAGTGGCCGTGGACCAGAGCACCGGCTCGGTGACGCTGCGCGCGGTGTTCCCGAACCCGCGCAATGAACTGCTGCCCGGCATGTTCGTGCACGCGCGCCTGGCCGAAGGCGTGCGGCAATCGGCCATCCTGGCGCCGCAACGCGCCGTGACGCGTGACCTGAAGGGCCAGCCCACGTCGCTGGTGGTCAACGCCAACAACGAAGTGGAACTGCGCGTGCTCAAGACCGACCGCACCATCGGCACCAACTGGCTGGTGACCGACGGCCTCAAGGCCGGCGACCGTGTCATCGTCGAAGGCCTGCAGTTCGTGCGCCCCGGCGCCAAGGTGAAGGCTACCGAAGCCACTGCGGCCCAGGCGGGTGCAGGACCTGCCTCCGCACCGGCCGCCGCTTCGGCGCCGGCCGCCAAGTCCTGACCGGGACCGACGCATTAAGGATTTGCCATGTCTAATTTCTTTATCGAGCGGCCGATCTTTGCGTGGGTGATCGCGCTCGTGATCATGCTGGCGGGCGTGCTGTCGATACGCTCGCTGCCGGTCACGCAATACCCCGCCATCGCGCCGCCCACCATCGCCATCTCGGTGAACTATCCGGGCGCATCGGCACAGACCGTGCAGGACACGGTGGTGCAGGTGATCGAGCAGCAGCTGAACGGCCTGGACCGGTTGCGCTACATCTCGTCGGAGTCGAACTCCGACGGCAGCATGACCATCACGGCGACGTTCGAGCAGGGCACCAACCCCGATATCGCGCAGGTGCAGGTCCAGAACAAGCTGGCCCTGGCCCAACCTTTGTTGCCGCAGGAAGTGCAGCAGCAGGGCATCCGCGTGACCAAGTCGGTGCGTAACTTCCTGATCATCGTCGGCCTGATCTCGACCGATCCGGCGACCACGCGGGAAGACCTGTCGAACTACATCGTCTCGAACCTGCAGGACCCGATCTCGCGGACTTCGGGCGTGGGTGACTTCCAGGTGTTCGGTTCGCAGTACGCCATGCGGATCTGGCTCGACCCGGCCAAGCTCAACAGCTTCCAGCTGGCGCCGCTCGATGTCAGCAACGCCATCAAGGCGCAGAACGTCCAGGTGGCATCGGGCCAGCTGGGCGGCCTGCCGGCGGTGCGCGGGCAGCAGCTCAACGCCACGGTGATCGGCAAGACCCGTCTGCAGACCGCCGAGCAGTTCGGCGACATCCTGCTGAAGGTGAACCCCGATGGCTCGCAGGTGCGCCTGCGCGACGTGGCCGAAGTCGGGCTGGGTGGCCAGGATTACTCGATCAACGCGCAGTACAACGGCAGGCCCGCTTCCGGTATCGCCATTCGTCTGGCATCGGGTGCCAACGCGCTCGAAACGGTCAAGAACATCCACAACACGCTGAACCAGCTGGAGCCGTCGTTCCCGCCGGGCATCAAGGCGGTGTTCCCGTATGACACGACGCCGGTGATCGCCGACTCCATCCAGGAAGTGGTCAAGACGCTGCTCGAAGCCATTGTGCTGGTGTTCCTGGTGATGTACCTGTTCCTGCAGAACTTCCGCGCCACGCTGATCCCGACGATCGCGGTGCCGGTGGTGCTGCTGGGCACGTTCGGCGTGCTGGCCGCCTTTGGCTATTCGATCAACACCCTGACCATGTTCGGGATGGTGCTGGCGATCGGCCTGCTGGTGGACGATGCCATCGTGGTGGTGGAAAACGTCGAGCGGGTGATGTCCGAGGAGGGGCTGGGGCCGAAGGAGGCCGCCCGGAAATCGATGGGCCAGATCCAGGGCGCCCTGGTGGGTATCGCGCTGGTGCTGTCCGCCGTGTTCCTGCCGATGGCGTTCTTTGGCGGCTCCACCGGCGTGATCTATCGCCAGTTCTCGATCACGATCGTCTCCGCGATGGTGCTGTCTGTGCTGGTGGCGCTGATCCTGACGCCGGCGCTGTGCGCGACGATGCTCAAGCCGATCGAAAAGGGCGACCACGGCGAGCACAAGGCCGGCTTCTTCGGCTGGTTCAACCGCGGTTTCATCCGGTCCACGCAGAAGTACGAGCGTGGCGTGGTGGGCATCCTCAAGCGCCGCGCCCCGTTCCTGCTGGTCTACGTGCTGATCCTGCTGGTCATGGCCTTCCTGTTCACGCGGATCCCGACGTCGTTCCTGCCGGAAGAAGACCAGGGCGTGCTGTATGCCCAGGTGCAGACGCCGCCGGGTTCGTCGGCCGAGCGGACCCAGGCCGTGCTGGACCAGATGCGCAACTACCTGCTCAATGACGAAGGCAAGATCGTGGAATCGCTGTTCACGGTCAACGGCTTCAACTTTGCCGGTCGTGGCCAGAGCTCGGGTCTCGCGTTCATCCTGCTCAAGCCGTTCAAGGATCGGGAAGGCGATGCCACGAGCGTGTTCGACCTGGCCAAGCGTGCGCAAGCCAAGTTCGGCACGTTCCGCGACTCGTTGGCCTTTGCCTTTGCGCCGCCCGCGGTGCAGGAGCTTGGCAACGCCACTGGCTTCGACTTCTACATGCAGGACCAGGCCGGCCTGGGCCACGAGGCGCTGATGGAAGCACGCAACAAGTTCCTGGCGCTGGCCGCCAAGAACCCCGCGCTGCAACGCGTGCGGCCGAACGGCCTGAACGACGAGCCGCAGTACGTGCTCGAGATCGATGACGAACGCGCGCGCGCGCTGGGCATCTCGCTGAGCGACATCAACAGCACGGTGTCGATCGCGTGGGGTTCCAGCTACGTGAACGACTTCATCGACCGTGGCCGCGTCAAGCGCGTGTACCTGCAGGGCCGTCCCAACGCGCGGATGAACCCCGAGGACCTGAACAAGTGGTTCGTGCGCAACGACAAGGGCGACATGGTGCCGTTCTCCGCGTTTGCCACCGGCAAGTGGGGGTATGGCTCGCCGAAGCTGCAACGCTACAACGGCGTACCGGCCGTGGAAATCCTGGGCGAGCCGGCTGCCGGCAAGAGTTCGGGCGAGGCCATGGCCGCTGTCGAGGAAATCATGAAGCAGATGCCGCAGGGTATCGCGTATTCGTGGACCGGCCTGTCGTACGAAGAGCGCCTGTCGGGTGCGCAGGCGCCGGCGCTCTACGCGCTGTCGCTGCTGGTGGTGTTCCTGTGTCTGGCGGCCTTGTATGAAAGCTGGGCGATTCCGTTCTCGGTGATGCTGGTGGTGCCGCTGGGCGTGATCGGCGCGCTGCTGGCGACGCTGGCACGCGGCCTGTCGAACGACGTGTTCTTCCAGGTGGGCCTGCTCACCACGGTGGGCCTGTCGGCCAAGAACGCGATCCTGATCGTCGAATTCGCCAAGGATCTGCATGACCAGGGCAAGGGCGTGATCGAGGCGGCGGTCGAGGCCTGCCGCATGCGTCTGCGTCCGATCATCATGACCTCGCTGGCGTTCATGCTTGGCGTGTTCCCGCTGGCGGTGTCGCAAGGCGCCGGCGCGGGCAGCCAGCACGCCATCGGTACTGGCGTGATCGGCGGCATGATCACCGCCACCGTGCTCGCCATCTTCTGGGTGCCGCTGTTCTTCGTCGTGGTGACGTCGATCAAGGAGCGGCGCCGCAAGTCCGGACCGTCCTCCCAGGAAACGGGAGCCCAAGCATGAGAAAGACGCTACTTTGCCTGGCCGCAGCGGCGGCCCTTGCCGGCTGCAGCCTGATCCCGTCGTATGAACGCCCGGCCGCGCCGGTCGATGCCGCGTATCCGCAAGGAGACGCTTACGCCGCTTCTGCCGGCGATGCGCAGGTGGCCGCCGCGGCGGAGCTTGGCTGGCGCGATTACTTTGCCGATCCGCGCCTGCACCGGCTGATCCAGGTCGCGCTGGACAACAACCGCGACCTGCGCGTGGCGGCGCTTAACGTCGACGCCTATCGCGCGCAGTACCGCATCCAGCGTGCCGACCTGTTTCCCGAGGTGGGGGCGACCGGCCAGGGCACCCGCCAGCGCGTGCCGGCGGATCTTTCCTCTACCGGCCGGAGTGTGATCAGCAGCCAGTACGGCGTGTCGCTGGGTACCACGGCATGGGAGCTCGACCTGTTCGGGCGCCTGCGCAGTCTCAGCGAAGCGGCGCTGGAGCAGTATTTCGCCAGCGAGGAAGCGCGCCGCAGCACGCAGATCGCGCTGGTGGCCAGCGTGGCCAATGCCTATCTGACGCAATTGGCCGACGAAGCGAACCTGCAGGTCACGCGTGACACGCTCGGTGCGTACGAGCGCACGTACAACCTCACGCGGCGCAGCTTCGAGGAAGGCATTGCATCGCGGCTGGACCTGCGCCAGTCGCAGACGCAGGTCGAGAACGCGCGGGCGCAGCTGTCGCGCTATACGCGCCTGGTGGCGCAGGATGTCAACGCGCTCACGCTGCTGCTGGGCGCCGGCATCCCGGCCGACCTGCCAGCCGGCCTGACGCTGGACCAGAAGCTCGTGGCAGAAGTGCCAGCCGGCATGCCGTCGGACCTGCTGCAGTTCCGCCCCGACATCCTGTCGGCCGAGCACCGCCTGAAATCGGCCAACGCCGATATCGGCGCGGCGCGCGCGGCGTTCTTCCCGCGTATCACGCTGACCGCCTCGGGCGGCACGGCCAGCCGCCAGCTGTCCGGCCTGTTCGATGCGGGATCGGGCACGTGGCTGTTCTCGCCACAGATCACGCTGCCGATCTTCACGGCCGGCAGCCTGCGCGCCAGCCTGGATTACGCGAAGATCCAGAAGGACATCAACGTCGCCACGTACGAGCGCACCGTGCAGTCCGCGTTCCGCGAGGTGTCCGATGGCCTGGCCGCGCGCGGCACGTTCACCGATCAGGTGGCGGCACAGACCCGGCTGGTAGAGGCCAGTTCGGACTACTACCGGCTGGCGGAAGGGCGCTACCGTACCGGCGTGGACAGCTACCTGACCGTGCTCGATGCGCAGCGCCAGCTGTTCACGGCGCGCCAGGCGCTTATCGAGGCCCGCCTGAACCAGCTGACCAGCGAGGTCAACCTCTACAAGGCGCTGGGCGGCGGCCTGAACGAGGCCACCGGCGCACCGGCGCCCGACGCCGGCACCACCACGGGCAGCACGTCGAACGGCAGCAAGTCGGCGTCCTGACCGGCACTGCGGCATGGTCCGCAGGCAATGAAGGAGGCAGCTTCAGGCTGCCTCCTTTTTTTTTGGCCGACGATGCGTGCCGGTGCCATGCGCCGCCAGCGGCAGGCGTGGCGCCGTAGCCGCCTACAACGTCGATTTGCCGAACAGGCTTTCGAGCAGCTCCACCACCAGTTCGGCCGTCTGGTTGTGCACGTCGCGCGCAGGATTCAGTTCGAGCACGTCCAGCGAGCCGAGCGCGCCGGTATCCTCGATCATCTCCAGGGCAAGGTGGGCTTCGCGGTAAGTCGGGCCGCCGCGCACGGGCGTGCCCACGCCAGGCGCGATCTGGCTGTCCAGGAAATCGACATCGAAGCTGACGTGCAGGTGCGTATTGCCGTCGATGCCCGCCAGGGCGTGCTCCATGGTCAGGCGCATGCCGTTCTCGTCGATATAGCGCATGTCATAGACCGTCAGGCCCAGTTCGCGCAGCCGCATCTTCTCTTCGGCATCGACGCTGCGGATGCCGATCTGGCGGATCTGCCGCGCCGTCACAGCCGGGGTGACGCCGCTGAGCGCAGTCAGCGGTGCCGGCCCGTCGCCGCAAAGGCAGGCCACCGGCATGCCGTGAATGTTGCCGGTAGGGCTGGTGCTGCCGGTATTGGCATCGGCGTGGGCGTCGAGCCAGAGCACCATCAGGCGCTTGCCCTGCTCGCGGCAGTGGCGGGCGGCTGCGCTGACCGACCCGATGGCCAGGCAATGATCGCCCCCCATCAGCAGCGGCATGTGGCCGGCCGCCAGCGTCGCATAGGCGGTCTCGAAAACCTGCTCGTTCCAGGTCAGCACCTCTGCAGATGCCGCATGCCGTCGACTGGCGCCTGCCACGGGTTGCCCGGCCCGCTCAGGTTGCCCAGGTCGCGGACCTGCAGCCCGTTGCGGGCCAGCGCACTGGCGATGTCGGCCACGCGTAGCGCGTCCGGGCCCATCGAAGCGCCGCGAATGCTGGCGCCGACATCGGTGGGCGCGCCAATCAATGTGACTGACTTCATGCAATCTCTCCGGAGCTGGACGAATGTGTCAGGGGCCCGGTGCATCGAATGTCTCCTGTGATGCACCCGTGGCCCGGCGTCAATGAATGTGCTGATACCCATCATCGCACCGATCCTGAAACCCATCGTAGGAACGCCAAAAATCTTCTGCCGGAACAAATTGCCGCCCCTATAATCTGAAGATCATTGATCGCACAATTATTGATCGGGCAATAGATATGGCATCGGATTCGGGGCACATGCAGGGCAAGGCACAGTCGGGCAGCCAAGGGCAGGTCTTGCCATTTCGCGAGTCGCTGCTGGCGATGCTCGGCATTGCCTTTGTCGTGATGCTGGTCGCACTGGACCAGACCGTGGTGTCCACGGCGCTGCCGACCGTGGTGGCCGAGCTGCAGGGGTTCGAGTACTACGCGTGGGTGGCCACGGCATATCTGCTCACGTCCGTGGTCACGGTGCCGATCTTCGGCCGGCTCGGAGATTACTACGGGCGCAAGCCGTTTGTGCTGGCGTCGATCGTCGTCTTTCTGGTGGCTTCGGTGTTATGCGGCATGGCTTCGAGCATGCCGTACCTGGTGGCGGCGCGTGCGCTGCAGGGGATTGGCGGCGGCATGCTGGTCGGCACGGCGTTCGCCTGTGTTCCCGACCTGTTTCCCGATTCGCATGTGCGTCTGCGCTGGCAGGTCATCCTGAGCACGGCATTCGGGCTGGCCAACGCGCTCGGCCCGTCGCTGGGCGGGCTGCTGACCGAATGGTATGGCTGGCGCGCGGTGTTCTATATCAATGTGCCGGTGGGTCTGCTGGGGCTGGTGATCGCCTGGCGCTACCTGCCCCATCTACGCCAGTCGCGGCATGAGGGGCCGATTCGCATCGACTGGCTGGGGGCGCTGCTGATTGCGGCCGGGCTGGGCAGCCTGCAGCTGTCGGTGGAATGGTTGCCGGAGCGCGGCTTCGACATCGTGACCATCGGTCTGATGGTGCTGTCCTGCGCGTCGTTCGTCGCGCTGTGGCAATGGTCGCGCCGGTGCGAGGCGCCGATCCTGCCGCTCGACATGTTCCGCAATCCGGCGCTGGCGCCGCTGTTCCTGCTGGGCGTCCTGGGCGGTTTTGCGATGTTCGCGCTGCTGCTGTACGCGCCGCTGCTGTTCCAGGGCGGATTTGGCTATTCGCCGAAGGAGGCCGGCCTGCTGGTCACGCCGCTGGTGGTCTGCATTACCGTCGGCAGCATCGTCAATGGCCGTATCATTACGCGCATTCCGCAGCCCAACAGCATGCTGTATGCAGGGTTCGCCATGCTGGCGCTGGCGCTGCTCGGTTTGTCGCAGGCGACGCGCAGCATGCATCACAATGTGTTGCTGGCCATCATGCTGTGCGCCGGCTTGGGGCTGGGCTTCGTCCTGCCTAACCTGACCGTATTCGCACAACAGACGGCCGGACGCGCGCACCTGGGCATTGCCACCGCCATGTTGCAGTCGCTGCGCATGGTGGGCGGCATGGTGGGCACGGCGCTGGTGGGGACGCTGGTGACGCGCAGCTACACCACAGGGGTGACGGCGTCGCTGGCAGCGGCCAATGCATCGGACTGGGCCTCCCGGCTGACTGATCCCCAGATCCTGATCGACAAGGCCGCCCAGGCGGAATTGCTGACCCATCTGCAAAAGGCAGGGCACAATGGAGCCCTGCTGCTGGAGCAGGCGCGGGTGTCGCTGGTAAGCGCCATCCATCTTGGCCTGTTGCTGGCGGCCGTCGCGGCGCTGATCGGCATATGGCGGGTGCGCCGCGTACCGCCGATCAGGCTGGCGCGGGTGCATGAGCCCGCGATGGCCGCGGACTGATATCTGCCAACTGGAGACTCGATTTTGGAACTGGAGCGACAAAGCCTGGCCGTGCTGCAACAGTTCGGACGCACTTACCGCGCATACGCCGCCGCGTTCGAACAGCGCATCGGGCATCCGTTGCCGCGCTGGCGCATTCTGTTTGCCCTGTACGGGCACGAAGGCCCGATTGCGCAAAAGCCGCTGGCTGACCGCGTGGGCATGGACCCGGGCGCCCTCACGCGCCAACTCAAGGCGCTCCAGGAACTGGGCTGGATCGAGCGTTCCACCAGCGAGCGCGACAACCGCATGACCAACGTCACGCTCACCCAGTTGGGCCGCGACATCGTTGACCAGGCCATGCCGCGCCGGTCGGCATTCCTGCAGGACGTACTGACGGGCGTGTCGGAAACGACGATGCACAACCTGTCGAAGGGGCTGGCCCAGCTGGAAGCCGGCATCGCCGACGCCGTGGCACGCACCGAACGCGACGCCGCCTGACAGGCCGCCCGCTATCGCGCTTCCGTCAGCATGCGCCCAGCACCGCCGCAATCGCGGCGGGATTCGACGGAAAATAGAAATGGACGTACGACGCGGTGAGGCTGCCGGCCTGATAGACCGCTTCCCCCGTGCCGCCATCGCGTGGCGACACGGCCCTGACTGCTGGCGTCAGCGGCGTTGCTGCGCTCGAATAGTGGAACGTATGGCCGCGCAGCACTTCGCCGGTGCCGGGTAGTGTGACCGCCTGGTGGCCAATCGCGGCCAGCCTGCGCTGCATCGTCACCGTTCCCGGCAGCAGACCGGCCATGGCATGGCTCACACCGTCCTTGTCGACGAGGCGCTCGAACAACGCCATCATTCCGCCGCACTCCGCCAGTATCGGCACGCCGCGCGCATGCGCGTCGCGCAGTGCATCGCGCATCGCCGAGTTGGCTGCCAGTGTGGCGCCGTGCAGCTCGGGGTATCCACCCGGTAGCCACACGGCGTCGCAAGGTGGCAGGGCGTGGTCGCGCAGCGGCGAAAACCATGCGACATGCGCGCCCAGCGCCGTCAGCGTATCGAGGTTGGCCGGATAGATGAAGCGGAAGGCGTCGTCACGCGCAATGGCGATGCGCTTGCCCGCCAGCAGCCGTGGCGGCGCCGCAGTGTGGGCCGGCGCAAACGCCACGGGCGCGGGCAGGTGCGACAGCGGCAGGGCGGCCAGTGCATCGGCCAGCCTGTCGAGCCGCGTCATCAGGTCCGGCAGTTCGTCGGCGCTGAACAGTCCAAGATGCCGCTCGGGCAGGCTGGCCGATGCGTCGCGGGCCAGCGCGCCGGCCCACGCAATGCCCGGCGGCACGCTTTCGCGCAGCATCTCGGCATGACGGGCCGTGGCAACGCCATTGGCCAGCACATGCATCGCCCGGAACGGCTCGCCGTAGTGCGCCAGCCCGTAAGCCAGCGCACCGAACGTCTGGGCCATCGCGCCGGCCTGGATCACCGCCAGCACCGGCAGGCCGAACAGGCGTGCCACATCGGCGCTGCTCGGCGTGCCGTCGTGCAGGCCCATCACGCCTTCCACCAGGATCAGGTCTGCGTCGGCCGCGGCGTCGGCCAGGCGCGCCCTGGCATCGGCTTCGCCCGTCATCCAGAGATCGATCGACTGCACTGGCGCGCCACTTGCCGCGGCCAGCAGCGTCGGGTCCAGGAAGTCGGGCCCCGTCTTGAAGACCCGCACGCGGCGGCCCTGGCGTGCGTGCAGCCGCGCCAGCGCCGCGGTGACGGTGGTCTTGCCCTGGCCTGACGCCGGCGCGGCGATCATCAAGGCGGGCACCGCGCGGGCAGGGGGCGCGTCGGGAAGTAGCGAAGGCGGTGGCGATGTCGGCAACATGAACGTAGCGGAGGCGGCGGGCCGGCCCCCGCACGGTGATGGCTTCGGAGGGGCCGGTTGGCGTGGCCGATTATAGCGAGCGGCGTCCATGGTCATCCGCCTTGTGGCAGCACCATGCCCTGCAGGGCCGCGCATTCGAACAGCTCGCGGTCGTTGGTGACCCCGAGCTTGTGCATGGCGCAGTTCTTCTGCCGGCTGATGGTCTTGACGCTGCGGCACAGCGTGGCGGCAATCTCGGTCACCGAGCGACCGGTCAGGTACAGGCGCAGCACTTCCGTTTCGCGCGCCGACAGCCGCTGCATGCCTTCGCGCCCGATCGGCATCATGGGGCGCACTTCGGTCGGCGCCAACGCCCGTAGCGCCGACTTGCCGATATAGGTGAAGCCGCGCTGGGCACGGGCAATCGCCGTCACGATTTCGGAAAGCTGGCTGTCCTTGAGCAGCAGGCCCTGCACGCGGACATCGAGTATCGTGCGCAGCACCAGCGGATTCGTGATCATCGTCAGCACCACGACCGACATGGCCGGGTAGCGGCGGCGCAAGGCCGTGATCAGGCGTACGCCATCGAGCTCGGCCGGCCCGGGCATGTGATAGTCGGTGACCACGACATCGGGCCGCAAGTTGTCGGCCTGCTGCAGCAGGTCGGTGGCACTGATCACTTCCCCGCAGACCTCCCAGCCGGTCTGCGTCTGCAACCTGGCCCGGATCGCCGCCGTAATGACGGGGTGGTCGTCGGCCAGCAAAATCCTCAACGTCATCCATCGACTCCTGTCCTGTTCACATGGCTCTTCAGCGTCGGCTTCGCGCTGGCGTCAAAAAATGCGCCGCACGCGGGAGTGGCGTGCGGCGCCAACACGCATCGACTGCGTGCACGCGTGTGGCGGACTGCATGGGAGACAGCCCGCAACACTGCGATGCCCGGCGAGGTTAATGCCCGCAGGCGCGGATGGGAGTAAGAGGATTCGCAAAATGCACGAAAGACTCCTGCGATTGCGCAGGGGATATGCAGACGGCCCCGCGATGTCGCCATCGCGGGGCCGTGTCAGCGGGTCGGGGCCGTGTTTGGGCCGTGTTTGGGCCGTGTTTGGGCCGGCGCTCGCCAGTTCGCCAGTTTCAGGCGATCGCCGCCAGCGCCGGGGTGCGGTGCTGTGCGTGGCGGCGCCCGTCGATGGCCTTGAGCGGGTCGCGCAGGATCGACGCGCCCACGTCCATGATGTCGCGCAGCGCGGCCGGGTCCTGTGCCCGCTGCGGCGTCCAGAAATGCAGCGCCGCCCAGGCCGGAAACGCGGCAGGCGGTGCCAGCAGCCGGGTCTTGCGGTCGCGGGTGACCAGCGGCACGTTGAAATCCAGGACCGGGCAGATGCCGCCGGCGGAATGCAGCAGCGTGATCTGCGTATGCCATGACGGCACCACGGTCTCGCGATGGCCTGGCGTATTGGCGCGCCGCGCCAGGAAGGCATGCAACGGGCTGCCGCTTTCGCAGTCCTCCTGCAGCAGGATCCAGTCGGTCTCCGCTTCGTCGTTCGTGCCCCCACGCGCGGCGCTCACCAGGCGCCGCGGCGTGGCCAGGATGCTATGCGGCAGCACGCTGTCGGGCACGTTGGCGCCATCCACCACGAACGCGCAATCGAGATGGCCGGCGTCGAGGCTGTCGCCCAGCGACGCATCGGCAATGACAGGCCGCGTGACGAAGCTGTCATGTGGAAAGCGTTCGCACAGCGTGGTGAGGATTTCCGTGATGACCGGATCGCCGATCGACGATGAGAACCCGATCGAAATGCGCCGGCGGTTGCCGGTGGCATGGGCTGAATGGTCCTGCGGCTGGACCAGATGGTTCCAGCGCGCAAGGATTTGCCGGGCCGTCTGTTCGAGCCGCAGCGCGTGGGGCGTAGGCTCCAGCGTGCCATTGCGCTTGACGAACAGCGCATCGCCGGTGATTTCTCGCAGGCGGGCCAGGCTGTAGGCCACGGTTGGAATGCGTCCCTGTGTGCAAGCCGCCACCGCGCCGAGGTCGCGGTACTCCATGAGCAGGACGAACACATGCAATAGCTTGGTACTGACGTGCCGCATACTGACTTCTCCCGATCCGAACTTCTGTTTTTCTTGTTGTGGCGAAGCGTTGCAACTTCGTGACTGCGAGACCTGCCGTTGCCGGTCCTGCCATCACGCAACGCCTGCGACCTGTACAGCATGAAACTACGGGGGGCGGGAACGAAAAACATGTGCGCCCGGGCAATGCAACCCGCGTCTTTGCACGCGGGTATATCCACGATTGCCGCGCTTCTTCGACAGAGCATCGAAGGCATGTGCGGTACGGCAGTGGCTCCTCTTCTTCAGGCCCGGACCCGGCAATCGCCATCATCACCATGGCGGTGAAGGGGCTGCCGGACGCCTGTCTGCGTGCGCCGGGGAGGCGTGCCCTGCAGGCGTTTGAAATTTAGTTGATGCGAAGAAATCTTAATACAACATTTTGGAAACTACTAGAACGGCGTGTGATGTCATGTTTGTCATCTGACTGGCAAAGGCCCCTTTGTTCGCACATCCATACAAAGCGAAAACCCGCATGGCACGTACGTCGCAGGGCGATGCACCCTGTGCGGCATTGACCCCGAGGCGATTGCACGGTGTGCCAGAAAAGTGTTTCAACCCGATGTTCTGGCATGAATTCGGAATCGGAATATTCCAAGATGGAAAAACAAAATTTGGTTGCGCTGGCAATGCGTGCGCCATAGGAAGGAGTCCGCAAGGGATTGCCGCCGCCAGCGTCGTTGACCATGCCGATGCTCTCATTCAATTTGCTTAACTCGTGCGGCGAAGACACTGAATTCCTTTTGCGCAAGGGCTGGGCTACCTTACCGGCATGAACGGCAGGCCGTTGCGCCCGCCGCGCGGGGGGAGCCACGAGCGGAGGCATCGGTGAACAGACGCTATTCGGAGGAGCAGATCCGCATGTACCTCGCCGAGGCCGCGAACGGCGTGCCCGTGCGGGAACTGTGCGCGCGCTATGGTTTCAGCGATGCCTCGTTCTACGGCTGGCGTGCCAGGTATGGTCCGACACGGCATGGCGACGGCGCCGACACGCGGCGCGTGCGTCAGCTCGAGGAAGAAAATGTGCGCCTGAAGAGTATGCTTGCGGATGCGCTGCTGCAACTTGAGCTGCTGCGCAACCGAACCGGCAGGCGGAGCCACGGCAAGACGGATGCATGACATCGTGCCCGACCATCCTGCCTGCCGGAAGCCGTCGCAAGGCAACCGCCGTGTTGCCAATGAATTCTGGAGTTTTTCTGGTGAGAAAGGTTTTGGCAGCCATGGCTGCAGCCGTATGCGTGGTCCCATTCGTTGCCTACGGGCAGGCGCCATCGACGGATCCGTCCACGCCGATGATCGCCCCGCCGCCCCCGCGCATGCTCGATCCCGCCACGTCCACGGTAGATGATCCGGGCGGCGCGTCAGGCACATCGCAGCGGGAGCATTGCCGCCAGCTGCTCGACAAGATCAATGCATTGCCCGCCGGGCCGCAGTGGTCGCAGGGCCAGTCGAATGTCACCACCGCCGATGGGCGCAGCTATTCCACGCTCGAACGCGCGCCGGAACGCAAGCGCCTGGAAGAAGCCTACCGGCAGGAGTGCGCGCAGGCCCGCAAGTAAGCCAATCAGTCAGCCAGTCAGTTGGGGCAACGGGCCTGGGCCAGCATTGGCAGGCAGGTGTAGCGGTCCTTTTTCGTCATTGAGGGAGTGATCATGTTGCGCGTGCGACGAATCGTGGCCTGGCTGCTTGGGCTGACCCTGCTCGCCACGGCCGGCAGTGCGTTGGCCCAGGCCAAGCTGGACAAGCCTCATCTTGACCAGTTGCTGGCGCCCGTGGCGCTTTATCCCGATGCGCTGCTGTCGCAGGTGCTGATGGCTTCGACCTATCCCGCCGACGTGGCGGCTGCCGCGCAGTGGTCGAAATCGAATGCGAGCCTGTCGGGCGATGCCGCCACCAAGGCCGTGGCCAATGAGCCATGGGACCCTAGCGTGCAGTCGCTGGTGGCCTTCCCGTCGGTCATGGACATGATGGGGCGCCAGCCGCAATGGGTGCAGTCGGTGGGCGATGCGTTCCTGGCGCAGCCCGACGACGTCATGGATTCGGTGCAGCGGCTGCGCGTGCAGGCGCAGAAGGCCGGCACGCTGAAGACCACCGAGCAGCAGAAGGTGGTGACGCAGCAAAGTGGCAGTACAACGATCGTCCAGATCGAGCCGGCCAATCCGCAGGTCGTGTATGTGCCCGCCTACAACCCCACCGTGGTCTATGGCACGTGGCCCTATCCCGCCTATCCGCCCGCCTACTATCCGCCGCCGCCGGGCTCCGTGTTCGCGACGTCGCTGGTGGCCGGCATCGGCTTCGGGCTGGGTGTGGCGGCGGTGAATTCGATGTGGGGCGGATTCAACTGGGGCGCGCATGACGTCAACATCAACGTCAACCGCTACAACAATATCAACGTGAACCAGCGGCTCGACGTCAACCGCGCCAACGTGAACTGGCAGCACAACCCGGCCAACCGCGGCAACGTGCCGTACAACAACCCCAACGTCGCCAACCGTTTCGATGCGCAGCGCCAGCAGGCCCTGGCCAATCGACCCCCGCCGGGACAAGCCGGTGGTCAGCGGCTGGGGCAGGGCGGTGGCGGCGTCCAGAACCCGCAGCGGCCAGGACAGGCCGGCGGCGCCCAAAGCCAGCGTGACGCCGCGCGCGACCGCGCCGCACAGTCGTTCCAGGGACGGACCGGCCAGTCGATTGCGGGACACGGCTCGCCCGGCGTCAATCGCCCGGGCGGCGGGCAGAATCCTCGCCCGGCCGGCGCAGATCGCCAGCACGCCGATCAGATGGACGCGCGCAACCGGGCTCGCGACACCAATCATGCCAACGCCTTCCACGATGCCGGCAATGGCGACCGCATGCGCCAGCAGGCCGAGCGTGGCGGCACAGGACTGCAGAGCTTCGGTGGCCAGCGGACCATGCCGGACCACGGCGGATTCCAGGGTGGCGGCGGAGGCGGCGGCCATTTCGGCGGCGGAGGCGGTGCTGGCGGCGGTCATTTCGGTCACGGTCGGAGATAACGATGAAGCACAACCAGGGAACTCGCGGAAACGCACGCGGTTGGAAGTCGTTGCGCGCGCTGGCCATGGCCGTGCTGGTCGGCGCGTCGATATCTGCGCCGGCCGTGGCGTTGGCGCAGCAGGTATTCCCGTCGCCCGAGGCGGCCATGGACGCGCTGGGCGATGGCGTGGCACGCAGCGACACCGACGCGCTCAAGCGCGTGCTGGGCGCGCAGTATCGCCGGATCGTGCCGCCGCATCTGGACCAGCAGGACATCTACGATTTTCTTGGCGCCTGGGCCAATCACCATGCCGTCCGCAAGGACGGCGAGAATACCGCCAGCGTGGAAGTGGGCAGCAGCGGCTGGACGTTTCCGGTGCCGATCGTGAAACGCAAGGCCGGATGGCAGTTCGACCTGACGGCAGGCGAGCGCGAGGTCAGGGTTCGCCGGATCGGCCGCAACGAGATCGTGGCCATGGACACGCTGCTGCAGCTGGCCGATGCCCAGCAACGCTATGCCGAGCAGGTGGGCAAGGGCGCATTCGCCGGGCAACTGGTCAGCACGCCGGGCAAGACCAATGGCCTGTACTGGCCGTCGGCATCGAAGGAAAACGATAGTCCGCTGGGGCCGGATGCCCTGGCCATGGGCCCGGAGACGCCGCCCGACGAGGCGTTCTTCGGCTATCGCTACCGCGTCATTGCGCCGCCGAAGGGCAGCGACGCAAAATTCGCGTTCATCGCATGGCCGGCGCGCTATGGCGATTCCGGCGTGCATTCGTTCATGCTGGACAGCGAGCGCCGTTTCTACGAGCGCGACCTGGGCAAGGCGACGGCGTCGCGCGCTGCGGCCATCCGGACGTTCGCGCCGCAAGGGTGGAAGCCGGTGGCAAAGGAGTAGGGGATCTTCAGTCGCCCGGGCCCCGCAGCGCCACGCGGTCGGGGTCCGCGTAGACGTCTGCCAGTCCGTCCGGATCGACGATCCGCAGCATGCGGTGCCGTACCGTGATCAGTCCCACCGACCGGAAGCGCGATAGCAGCCGGGACACCGTTTCCAGAGTCAGGCCAAGGTAGCTGGCGATGTCGTTACGCGTCATCGCCAGCGTCAATCCGCCGTCGGAAATGCCGCGACGCGCCTGTTCGGCGGCCAGGTCGAGCAGCAGCATGGCCAGCCGTTGCGACGCCTTCATCGACCCAATGGCGACCATCAGTTCGGCTTGACGCCCGGCCTGCCGCCGCAGGTTGGCCAGAATGGCGGCGCGCAATGCCGGATCGGCAAGGCTCTCGTGCAAAGTCTCGATGGGGATGGTGCAGCACTCGGTGTCCTGGAGCGCAACGGCGCTGGCCCCATGGGCGGCGGATTCGTTCGGCTCCAGGCCGCATACATCGCCGCACTGAAAAAAGCCGCTGACCTGCCGCCATCCCAGACGGGATTCGTAGACCTGCTTCAGTCCGCCCGTGCGCAGGGGGAAGACCGCCAGCGTGGGCCGGCCCTGCGCATAAAGCACGTCGCCGGCCCGTAAGCGCACCCGACCGGGCGCAAGCGGCACAGGCGCCCGCAATGCGCTATCGCCGCAGGCATGGCGACATGCCTGGCGGAACGGACAAATTGTGCAGGATGGGGCGCTTGCGCCGGGATGTTCGAAGGACATCGTCGCGCCGATCGGTCCATGGGGTGTTTATGCGTTTCAGTATAAATGGCCGTAAATGGCATGGATTTCCCATCGTTCTGCATTCTTTCGTCGCCATGACGTAAGTTTTTTCGAAAGTACTCCCCCGTTCGGGGCAGAACGGCGCGTCACAAGGAAATCTTTGTTTCCAAAATTCATGTTGCATCTTGCAGACAATGACGGCAGTTCGTCACGTCGGCTGTGTTATGCTGCGTCGCACAAATAGAGGAGGAGACCCGTTCCTAGATGAGCAGGAGTCTTCATATGGCCAAAAGCCTGTCTCCGACCTGGGATGCACAGTGGCGACAATTCGGTCGCCCGCATTCCCAGGCCGCGAAGCAAATTCGTTCCTGGCTGGGGCGCCTTGATCCGGCGCAGCCGGCTGCACGGCGGCTGCGACACCCCGCGGGTGAGCCCGCGCCAGCCGAACTGCCCGGATCGTGGCAATCCCACAAGCTGGGCCTGGAACCGCTGCCGGGCGAGCTGGTGCCGCAGCTGTCGTATCGTCTTTATATTCCGTCTGGCGCCAAGGGCGCGTTGCCGCTGGTGGTGATGCTGCACGGCTGCCAACAGACGCCCGAAGACCTGGCTGCCGGCACGCGCATGAACGCGCTGGCCGAGCGCGAGGGATTCATGGTGGCTTATCCGCAGCAGCCGTTGCGCCGCTCCGTACACCGCTGCTGGCAATGGTTCGACCTGGGTGACGGCGTGGGCGGTCGCGAGGCGCAGGCCGTGGCGATGCTGATCGACGAACTGTCCAGCCGGCCTGACGTGCGCACGGGCGAGATTTATCTGGCGGGTTTGTCCGCCGGGGCGGCCATGGCTGCCGTGGTGGCGCTGCGTTATCCGGAAAAAGTCGCGGCGGTGGGTTTGCACTCGGGCGTCGTGATCGGCGCGGCCGGCAATCCGGGCGCGGGCCTGAAGGCAATGCGCCATGGCACCGAGCTGGAACCGGCCTTGCTGCTCGATGCCGCCGGCGTGACGCCGGGCGGCCCGGAGATGCCCGCGATCGTCGTGCATGGCATGACCGATGACGCCGTGAATCCCATCAATGGCCGCCTGCTGGCCCGCCAGTTTCTGACCTACAACGGGCTGAGCGAACGCACCGGCGCGCGTCTGGACTGCGCCAACGACGCGCCGCCGCTGGAAGCGGGCGACTATCGGGAAGCCCGCTTTGGCCGGTGGAATCGCGACGTCGTGCGGCTGGTGGAGGTGGCTGGCCTCGATCACGCGTGGAGCGGCGGCGACGCCAGCGTGCAGTACCACAGCGACGTTGGGCCGGACGCAAGCTGGATGATGTGGCAGTTCTTCCGGCAGCATCGCCGCCCGGCGTGACGCGGCCGCCGCGGAATGGAAAAAGGGGAAGGCTTCTGGCCTTCCCCTTTTTTGTCCGCACGTGCCGGTGAATGCGCCCTGGATCAGGCTTCCCGCTTGCGCACGAACAGCGCGGTGATGATGCCCATGACGCAGACACCGACCACGTAGTGCGCCGGGGCCAGCTTGTCGGTCTTCAGCATCAGCGAGACGATGACCGGCGTCAGCCCGCCGAAGATCGCGTACGAGACGTTGTACGAGAAGGACAGGCCCGAGAAACGCACCTGCGCCGGGAAGGCATGCACCAGCACATACGGCACGGCGCCGATCGTGCCGACGAAGAAGCCGGCCAGCGCGTACAGCGGCAGCAGCAGGTCTGGGCGCGTGCCAATGGTCGTGTACAGCAGGTAGGCCGTCGCCGCCAGCAGCGCGCCGCCGATGGACAGCGTCAGGCGGGCGCCGATGCGGTCGGCCAGCACGCCGGCCACCACGCAGCCAATCGACAGGAACAGCGTGGCCGCACTGTTGGCAACCAGCGCCGTGCGGGCGTCGAAGCCGAACAGCGTCTGCAGGTAGGTGGGCGTCAGCAGGATCACCACCACGATGCCGGCCGACAGCATCCAGGTCAGCAGCACCGAGATCAGCACGGCGCCGCGATGGTCGCGCACCACGGCCTTCAGCGGCATTTCGGCGGCCAGCGCCTTGCGCTGCTGCAGTTCGGCGAACACCGGCGTTTCGTGCAGCCAGCGGCGCAGGTACATCGAACCCACGCCAAAGATGCCGCCCAGCACGAACGGCACGCGCCAGCCGTGGGCCAGCAGTTCCTGCGGGTCGAAGATCGCATTGATGCCGGTGGCCACCAGCGAGCCCAGCAGGATGCCGGCCGTCAGGCCCGCCGTCAGCGTGCCGCAGGCATAGCCGATGTGGCGCTTGGGCACGTGTTCGGACACGAATACCCAGGCACCCGGCACTTCGCCGCCCACGGCGGCACCCTGCAGGATGCGCAGCACCAGCAGCAGCACCGGGGCCAGCAGGCCGATGGTCGCGTAGGTGGGCAGCAGGCCCATCAGCAGCGTCGGCACCGACATCAGCAGGATCGACAGCGTAAACATCTTCTTGCGGCCCAGCAGGTCGCCGAAGTGCGCCATGATGATGCCGCCCAGCGGGCGCGCCAGGTAGCCGGCCGCGAAAATGCCGAAGGTCTGCAGCAGGCGCAGCCAGTCCGGCACCGAAGCCGGGAAGAACAGCTGGCCAATGACCTTGGCGAAAAAGACAAAAATAATAAAATCGTAGAACTCAAGCGCGCCGCCCAATGCTGCAAGGGCAAGCGTCTTGTAGTCCTGGCCGGTCAGCGGGCGGGCGGCGTGGCCGCCTTGCGCGCCCAGTTCCCCGGCAGTACTGCTGGACGTGGACATGAAAAGACTCGCATGGATACATTCACATGCGAAGCGCGCAACACGGATGACGTGGAGGAAGACGGCCGAGGGATGACGACACGAACTTGGCGAACCGGGGCCGGCGGGTAAGCCGGCGGGCACGACGGGACGCTTCGCAAAGGCATAAAGATACCAGATCGATGTGTTTCATCTGCGATTTTGATCAGATTGAATACTAAATCGGCCGTCGCGCTGCCATAATCCGTCTCCATAATACAAAAGCAAGTGAAATCCGGGGCACAAAGCGCGAAATGCGCGGGGTCATATATTCTGGGGTGACATGGCTTTCAAGGATTCCATCCAGGCTGCGACAGGGGCGGCCATGGCAACGCCGCGCCGGCGCGTGGCCGTGCGCGTCGCGGGCGGCGTGGTGGCCGCGCTGGCTGTTTTCGGACTGGCCGGCTATGTTGGCGGGCCGCCGCTGATCAAATATCTGGTAGAAAAGAACGCGACCGAGGCGCTGGGCCGCAAGGTCACGCTGGGTGGCGCGCAGGTGCGGCCATTCGAACTGGGCGCGACGCTGAATGACCTGACCATTTTCGAGCCCGATGGCAAGACGCCCATGCTGACGCTGGGCGAGGTCGAGGCCAATACCGCGGCCGCGTCGATCTGGCATCTGGCGCCGGTGGTCGATTTCCTCCATGTGGACCGGCTCAGCGTGCATGTGGTGCGCAATGCCGACGGCCGCATGAGCTTTGCCGACATCCAGGAACGCTTTGCCGCCCAGCCGCCCAAGCCGGCCGACAGCAAGCCGGCGCGGTTCTCGGTCAGCAATATCGCCGTGTCCAACAGCAGCTTCGTCTATGACGACAAGCTGCTCGATACCGTGCAGCGCGTGGAGAACTTCACGCTGACCCTGCCGTTCCTGTCGAACCTGCCGCACGATGTGGCCATCAATACGCGGCCGTCCTTGTTTGCCAAGATCAATGGCACGCCGCTGGCGCTGGACGGTACATCGCAACCGTTTTCCGACAGTCACCAGACCGACCTCAATGTGAATCTGGACGGTCTGGAGTTGGCGAAGTACATGGCATTCGCGCCAAAACTGAAGGATGCGGAGGTCAAGGGCGGTCTCGTCGATACCCGGCTGAAGGTGGGCTTCCGGCAGGAAAAGGACAAGCAGGACCTGTATGTGTCCGGCACGATCGCGCTACGCGATGCCGATGTGCAGACGCACGCCGGGGCGCCGATCGTCAAGGCCGGACGTCTGGCCGTCGATCTGGACCGCGTGCAGCCGCTGGCGCACACGGCGCATGTGAAAAGCATCGAACTGGAGGGATTCGATCTGCAGGCGCTGCGTCGCCGGGATGGCACGCTGAACCTGGCCACCGCGTTCCTGCCGGCGGCGGCCCCGGCACCGAAGGCCGCGGCGCAGGCCCCGGCCAAGGCCGCGGCGCCGGCATCAGCGGCATCGGCGGCATCGGCATCCGCGCCTGCGGCCGCCGGGGTGCAGGCGCCGCCGAAGGCCGAGGAGGTGCCGTGGTCGTATGCCGTGGACCGCGTGACGGTCAAGGAAGCCAGACTGGGGTTTGTCGACGAACTGGCGCCATCGGGCCCCGGCAAGCTCGACATCGGCCCGGTCAACGTCGATATCGCCAATCTCGCCAGTACCGGCGACAAGCCCGCGAAGCTTGACGCCAATATCACGATCGCCAACGGGCAGACCGTCAAGCACACCGGCGAACTGGGCCTGAAGCAGGGCACGCTGACGGGTACGCTGGAAACGGCGGGCCTGCGTCCGCAAGGCTTCTCGGCGTGGTGGCCGCGCGCGCTGCACAGCCAGCTGGGCGAAACGGCCATCAACGCCGCGCTGCATTACTCGATGGCGTGGACGCAGCCAGTGTTCCAGTTCACGCTGCAAAAATCGCGTGTCGAGCTGTCGCCGGTCTATGTGGCCACGCGCGATCCGGTCAAGGTGCCGGCCGCGTCGGGCGCATCGGCCGCCGCCAATGACAGCGATGACGATGCCAAGGCCGCACCGGCCCGGCGCGGGGCCCGGGCGGCACGTACGGCGCGCGTGGCGGATACCGCAGGCGCCAACCTGCCGCTGATCCATGCCGACAAGCTGATCCTGGACGATATCCAGCTCGACCTGGCCAAACAGACGTTCGAAGCCGGACAAGTGGCGCTGGTGAAGCCGCGCATCGCGGCCACGCGCGATCGTCGCGGCGAGTTGCTGGAATCGGCGCAGATCTGGGCCACCGAATCGGCCGAACAGAAGGCGGCGGACCAGAAGGCCGCTGCGAAGCCGGCACCGCAGGCCAATGGCGGTGCGGCGGCACCGGGCTGGAAGGTGCGCGTGGGCAAGGTGGCCGTGGACGGTGGCGAGGCACGGCTGGCGGACTACGCGCCTGCCGAAGTCAATCGCGGCCGTCCGGTGATCCACCAGTTCCGCAATATCGGACTGAGCACCGGCACCATCACGTGGCCGCTGTCGCCGGGCGCGTTGCCGATGAAGCTGCATGCCGAAAGCGGCCGCAAGGGCGTGATGAACATCGACGGGCAGGTCGTGCCGACCGGGCCCGCCGCGCAATTGCAGCTGGACCTGCGCGATCTCGACATGGCGCCGCTGCAGCCTTATCTGGCCGATCGCTTCAACGCCGCGCTGCGCAGCGGCACGATGACGGTCAAGGGCAAGGTGGCGTACGACGCGCCGGCCGGCAAGCCGATCGCCGTGCGCTTCAGCGGCAACGCCTTTGCGGGCAACGTGCGTACCGTCGATCGCATTTCCGGGGATGACTTCCTGCGCTGGCGTGCGCTGGCGGTCAATGGCATCGACTTCAGCATGGACGATGCCAAGGGGCCGATGCAGGTCGGCGTGAGCAACGTGGCGCTGAACGACTTCTATGCGCGCGTGATTCTCAATGCCAACGGCCGGCTGAACCTGCAGGACGTGGTGGCCGGCGGTGCCGAGAAGGGCGAGGCGGCGCCATCCACGAGCCTGACGCAGGCCAGCCCGGCGTCGGTCCCGGAGGCCAGGCCCGCACCGCAGGCCGCACCCGCCAGGCAAGCGGCCGGCCCGAAACCCCAGATTCGCCTGGGCGGCGTGACGATCAACAAGGGCAACATCAACTTCTCGGACTTCTTCGTCAAGCCGAACTACTCGGCCAACCTGACCGACATGAAAGGTTCGGTGTCGAAGGTGTCGTCGGCCGATCCCACGCCGGCGGACCTGGTGCTCGACGGCCGGCTCGACGACGACGCGCCGGTCAGCATCAGCGGCAAGCTCAATCCGCTGGGCGAGCAGCTGTATCTGGACATCGCGGCCAAGGCGGCCGGCGTGGAACTGACACGCCTGACGCCGTACGCGGCCAAGTACGCCGGCTACCCCATCACCAAGGGCAAGCTGACTGTCGATGTGGCGTACAAGATCGAGAACGGCAAGCTGGACGCGCGGAACCACCTGTACCTGGACCAGCTCACGTTCGGCGACAAGGTGGACAGCCCCGATGCCGTGAAGCTGCCGGTGCTGCTGGCCGTGTCGCTGCTCAAGGACCGCAATGGCGTGATCGACATCAACCTGCCGGTGTCGGGCTCGCTGTCGGACCCCGAGTTCAGCATTGGCGGCGTGATCATGCGCGTGATCGTGAACCTGCTGACCAAGGCGATCACGTCACCGTTCTCGCTGATCGCCTCGGCGTTCGGCGGCAGCGGCGAGGAGCTTGGCTATATCGAGTTCGCGCCCGGATCGTCGACGCTGACCGATGAGGGGCGCAAGAAAATCGAGACGGTGGGCAAGGCGCTGAACGACCGCCCGTCGCTGCGGCTGGAAATCAGCGGGCGTATCGACCCGGCCACCGATGCCGATGGCGCGCGCCGCGTCTGGCTGGACCAGCGCGTGGCCGAAGCCAAGCAGCGCGACCTGCGCCGGTCGGCCCAGGCTGGCGCGCAGGCCGAGGAAGGCGAGGGCGGGGACCAGGGTGCCAAGGTGACCGTGTCGAAGCAGGAGTATCCAAAGTACCTGGAAGCGGTGTACAAGCGCGAGTCGTTCAAGAAGCCGAAGAATTTCATCGGCCTGAACAAGTCGCTGCCGCCGGCCGAGATGGAAAAACTGCTGCTGGAAAACGCCCCCGTCACCGATGCCGAGCTGCGGGCGCTGGCGGACCAGCGCGCGCTGGCGGTCAAGCAGTCGCTGGAACGCGACGGCAAGGTGCCCGATTCGAAGCTGTTCCTGACGGCGCCGAAGCTGACCGCCGAGGGCATCAAGGACAAGGGCACGCCCAACCGCGTCGACTTTTCGATCCGGCAATAGCCGTCGCCCGGCATGCGGGCCCGGTGCGGCGTTTGAACGAAAGCTTCAACGCCGCAGCCCGGGTGCCCGCACCGAAACCGCGTATCATTCGCCCCGGACTGACCGATTGACGATCAAAAGGAGCGAGTGTTGGAGCAGGAAGCGATTGCCTACAAGACCTGGGTTTGCCTGATTTGCGGGTGGGTGTACGACGAGGAACAGGGCTGGCCCGAGGACGGCATCGCGCCTGGCACGCGCTGGGAAGCGATTCCCGAGGACTGGCGTTGCCCCGAGTGCGACGTCAGCAAGGGCGACTTCTCGATGATCGAGATCTGAGTTCCGGCGGGAATTCAGGGGATGTGGGAGTGCCTCTGTCGCAACTCCCTGCACAGGCCGGCGCGGGCGCGCCGGCGCGCGCATCGCGTGTAGCGCATCCGGAAGGGATGGCTGCATCGCCATAGCGCGGACGCCACGGTCAGGACCAGCAGCGCCGCCATCAAGGCAGCGAGCAGTGTCAATGACATCGCGCCTCCTTCTCTCTCACAGGCGCTTCACTTCCAGCGGTCGCGCAGCTATATCAGCAGCGGCAACGCCTCCAGCACGAGCACCCCTAGCAGCACCCCGATGATTGCGCCCGCGCACCGGCAGCTGATACGCAGCGCCTTGGCGGCCACCGGGATCGCACCCATCGCCAACAGCCCGACGAGCGCCATGGGGATCAAAAACACAAGATCGTGCGCCTGTACGTGAATCATGGCGGTCTCCTGTCTTGTTTCGTTCTGTTTCCAGTATAGGCCGTGGGTGGCGAATACAAGGCCGGAAGCGTCAGGGTTGTCCCGCAATGTTTGAAACGCTTGCAGAGTTTCTCTGCTGCGGCGCATGTCGCGCCCCGGCGGCTCTGATGGGACCGTTCGTGCGCTACGCCGCGCTGCACAACGTGCCAGGCGGGTGGGCCGTCTGCATCTGCCGCGGCCGGTGTCCTATGCTGGACGCATGATGGCTATCGTCGCCACCAATGGGAGGAAGCTATGGAACTTCACATGCATTCGCACCACTACGTGCGCCGCCTGCCCGACTGGTCTGCCGCCGCGGTATCGGGCCTGGCCGCAGGGGCGTTGCTGATCGTCGTGGAGATGTTCTGGTCGAGCATGGTGGCCGGCGTGCATCCGTGGGGCACCACGCGCCTGATCGCTGCCATCGTGATGGGCCCTGACGTGCTGCAGACGTCGATGTTCAGTGTCAGCACGGTGGCCGTGGCGCTGATCATTCACTTCGTGATCGGCATTGTGCTGGGCTGTGTGCTTTGCGCCATCATCGCGCCGTTCCAGCTAGATTCGAGCGTCGGCATGTCGATGCTGGTGGGCGCGGGATTCGGGCTGGTGGTCTACCTGTTCAACTTCCATGTGATGACGGCCGCGTTCCCGTGGTTCATCGACGCGCGGGGCTGGCATACGCTGGTGGGCCACCTGATCTTCGGCATGTGCATCGCGCTGTGCTACTGGAAGCTGGAATCGCGCGATGTCGTGCACTAGATACATCGTCTTGTGATGCAAGGTGTTGTGCGCATGGCATGGCTGTGAGCCACGGCCCGCGTGCGCCCACGGATGGCAGTTGGGACCGTCATGTTCCCACTGCCATTTTTGCTGTGCCGCACGCGTGACATGCCGGGTGCGGCCGCGCGAGTGGCTCCGAACGATATGCGGCACATGTCGCCTTGCAGTGGCCTGAACCGATGCACTAGTCTTATTCCACGTGCGTGAACGGGCGCACCTGCCTGCCCCTGCCTTCCGGCCCGTTCCCTTGCGTGCGTAAGAGGAGGGGGACATGGCGATCGCGGTCGTGCTCGTCATCATGGTCGCTGCTTCGGTGCTCTTTCATTTCCTGAGCCCGTGGTGGCTGACACCGCTGGCGTCCAACTGGAAACAGATGGACGACACGCTTACCATTACCCTCGTCATCACCGGCGCGTTCTTCGTCGGCATCAATGTGCTGCTGGGGTATATCGTCTGGCGCTTCCGGCATCGCGCGGGGCATCGGGCCGCCTACGAACCCGAGAACCGCCGGCTCGAGCATTGGCTGATCGGCCTCAGCGCGGTGGGCATCATGGCACTGCTGGCGCCGGGGCTGATTGTCTACGCCGACTATGTCAGGCCGCCGCACGAGGCCATGGCGATGGAGGTGGTGGGCCAGCAATGGCAATGGGCCTTCCGCTTTCCCGGCCGGGGCGGCACGCTGGGCACGACGGACCCGCGCTTCACCAGCGCCACCAATCCGATGGGCCTGAATCCGGACGACCCGAACAGCCAGGACGATGTGATCATACTGGGACCGGAAGTGCACCTGCCGTTGAACCGCCCGGTCAAGGTGCTGCTGAGATCGAAGGACGTGCTGCACGATTTCTATGTGCCGCCGTTCCGGGCCCGCATGAACATGGTGCCGGGCATGGTGACCTCGTTCTGGTTCACGCCCACACAGGCGGGCAAGTACGACATCCTGTGCGCGCAGCTTTGCGGCGTGGGGCACTACAACATGCGCGGCCATGTGGTGGTGGAGGAACCCGCGGCATTCGAGGCCTGGCTGGCCAAGCAGCAGACCTTCGCGATGACCCAGGCCAAGGCGCCGCAGCCGGCCGCGCTGCCGGGTACCGGCGTGGCCCCCGGCGCGGGCGCCAGTGGCAACGTCGAGCAGGGCCGGGCGCTGGCGCAGAGCAAGGGTTGCGTGGCATGCCACAGCATCGACGGGACGCAGGGCGTGGGCCCGTCGTGGAAGGGCTTGTACGGCAGCACGCAGACGTTTGCCGATGGCAGCAGTGCCACCGTCGACGACGCCTTCCTGAAGAAGGAAATCGAGGATCCGCAGGCGCGTGTGGTCAAGGGCTTTGGGCCGGTCATGCCGAAGGTGCCCGTGACCGATGCGGAGGTGGCGGCGCTGTCCGCCTATATCCATTCGCTGGGCTCCGGCGCCGGTGCGGCGCCCCAGGCCGGGAAGTAGGCAAGGAGGACGCAATGGCCTATGCCGACGACGCCACCCATCACGGTCCGCAGAGCTTCTGGACGCGCTACGTCTGGAGCCAGGACCACAAGGTGATTGCCGTGCAGTACACGCTGGTGGCCATCTTCGTGGGGCTGGTTGGCGTGGCGCTGTCGAACCTGATGCGCATGCAGCTGGGGTTTCCGGGGAAGTTCGAGTTTATCGACGCCAACCGCTATTACCAGTTCGTCACCATGCACGGCATGATCATGGTGATCTACCTGCTGACGGCACTGTTCCTGGGCGGCTTCGGCAATTACCTGATCCCGCTGATGGTGGGCGCGCGCGACATGGTGTTCCCGTTCCTGAACATGCTCAGTTTCTGGGTCTACTTCCTGTCCGTGATCGTGCTGCTGGCCAGCTTCTTCGTGCCCGGCGGGCCCACGGGCGCGGGCTGGACGCTGTATCCGCCGCAGGCGATCCTGCCGGGCACGCCGGGGCATGACTGGGGCATCATCCTGATGCTGGTGTCGCTGCTGATCTTCATCGTCGCCGCCACCATGGGCGGGCTGAACTACGTGACCACCGTGCTGCAGGCGCGTACCGAGGGCATGACGATGTTGCGCATGCCGTTGGCCGTGTGGGGCATCTTCATGGCCACCATCCTGGCGCTGCTGGCATTCCCCGCGCTGTTCGTCTCCGGCGTGATGATGCTGCTCGACAAGACGCTGGGCACCAGTTTTTTCATGCCGGCCATGGTGTCGATGGGCCAGCAGCTCAACTACAAGGGCGGCAGCCCGTTGCTGTTCCAGCACCTGTTCTGGTTTTTCGGGCATCCCGAGGTGTATATCGTGGCGCTGCCGGCGTTCGGCATCGTGTCCGACCTGGTCAGCGTGCATTCGCGCAAGAGCATCTTCGGCTACCGGACGATGGTCTGGGCCATCCTGGCGATCGGCCTGCTGTCCGTGGTGGTCTGGGCGCACCACATGTTCGTGAGCGGCATGAATCCGTACTTCGGCTTCTTCTTCGCCACGACCACGCTGATCATCGCCGTGCCGACGGCCATCAAGGTGTACAACTGGGTCATCACGCTGTGGCGGGGCGACATTCATTTCTCGGTGCCGATGCTGTTCGCCATCGCGTTCATCAGCACCTTCGTGATCGGCGGCCTGACGGGGCTGTTCCTTGGCAACGTCAGCGTCGACATACCGCTGTCCAACACCTATTTCGTGGTGGCGCACTTCCATATGGTGATGGGCGTGTCGCCGATCCTGGTGGTGTTCGGCGGCATCTACCACTGGTATCCGAAGGTGACCGGGCGCATGCTCAACGACACCATGGGCCGCATCCATTTCTGGGTGACGTTCGTGGGCACCTATGCGATCTTCTTCCCGATGCACTACCTGGGCATCATGGGCATGCCGCGCCGCTACTACGCCTGGGACAACTACAGCTTCATTCCGGAATCGGCGCATACGATGAACATGTACATCTCCATCGCGGCCTTCGTGGTGGCGGCGGCCCAGCTCCTGTTCGTCTTCAACCTGTTCTGGAGCCTGCGCCGCGGACGGGTGTCCGGCCCCAATCCCTGGCGCGCGGCGTCACTGGAATGGCAAACGCCGCAGACGCCTCCCGTGCATGGCAACTGGGGGCCGCACCTGCCCGTGGTGTACCGCTGGGCCTATGCGTACAGCGAGCCGGGCGCCAGCGAAGACTTTATCGCGCAGAACGCGCCGCCCGATGCCGGGGGTGGCGAGCCCGAGCCGTATCCCAGCCGGGGAGCCGTGGCATGAATGCCGATCCGATGGCGGCCGGTTCGGGAGCCGGCGTTTTCCGTGTATCGCCCGATTCCCCCGGCAGCGGCGCGGGCGGCGACGCCATGCACGGCCACGGCCAGCGTGCACCGGGCAGCACGGGGCTGTGGGTATTCATGGGCGTGGTGGCCGCGTTGTTCACGCTGTTCCTGGCGGCCTACGTCATGCGCATGGACAGCCCCGACTGGCATCGGATTGCCTTGCCGTGGCAGGTCTGGCTGTCAACGGGCCTGCTTGCGATGGCCAGCGTGGCGATGGCGGTGGCCTCGCGTGCGGCCAGGGCAGGGCGGATGGCGCGCGCGCGCGGGGCGCTGCGGCTGGGCGGGCTCGGCGCGCTGGCGTTCGTGGGATCGCAGCTTTGGGGGTGGGCGGCGCTGTATGCGGCGCATGTCGTGCCGGCCAGCAATCCGGCCGGCAGCTTTTTCTACCTGCTGACGGCCATGCACGGTCTTCACATGATCGGCGGGCTCGTCGCCTTTGCATTCGTGGCCTTCGATCGCGGCAGCGGCATGCGCACGCAGGTGCGCATCGGTCTTTGCGCCCGGTACTGGCATTTTCTGCTGGGCGTATGGATCGTACTGCTGGCCGCGCTGGCGTGGTTGACGCCCGAGCTCGTCAACTACATCTGCGGCCGGGGATGAGGGAGGTACACCGATGAGTTCGCAACTCTCCACCCCGGCGGCGTCGCCGCACGATCATCCGCCGGGCGGCCTGCGCGGCCTGGTCGCCGACTGGTCTTCGGACCAGCGCGCGTTCAAGGTGTCGTGGGGCAAGGCGATGATGTGGATCTTCCTGCTGTCCGACACCTTCGTCTTCAGCTGCTTCCTGACCGGTTATATGACCGTGCGGATCGCCACCACGGTGCCGTGGCCGAACGTGGCCGAGCTTTTCGGCATGAACATTGGCGGCCGGCAGGTGCCCATGCTGCTGATTGCGATCATGACGTTCACGCTGATCACCAGCAGCGGCACGATGGCCATGGCGGTCAACTGCGCCTACCGGCGCGACCGCCTGAACTGCGCCAAGCTGATATTCGTGACGGCGTGGCTGGGCGAAGTCTTCGTCTGCATGCAGGCATACGAATGGACCAAACTCATCGTCCTGGAAGGCGTGCGGCCGTGGGGCAACCCGCATGGCGCTGCGCAGTTCGGTTCCGTGTTCTTCATGATCACGGGGTTCCATGGCTTTCACGTGACGTGTGGCGTGATCTACCTGCTGGTGATCGCCAGCAAGGTGCTGCGCGGCCATTACGACATCGGCGGGAACTACCAGCCCGTGGAGATCGCCGGCCTGTACTGGCACTTCGTGGACCTGGTCTGGGTCTTCATCTTCGCGCTGTTCTACCTGTGGTGAGGCGCATCATGGCATCGACACCAACCCAAGCGGCGCCGCACGGCGAACCGGCCCAGGAGCACGGGGGGCAATCGCATTCGATCAAGCTGTACCTGAAGGTGTGGCTGCTGCTGTTCGTGCTGTCCACCATGTCGTACATGGTGGACTACTTCAACCTGACCGGGTACCTGCGCTGGTTCCTGCTTCTGCTGTTCATGTTGCTCAAGGCGGGGCTGATCGTCGCCGTGTTCATGCACATGGCGTGGGAACGGCTGGCGCTGATCTGCGCGATCCTGTTGCCGCCGCTGTGCCTGCTGGTGCTGGTATGGCTCATGGCTGCGGAAGCGGATTACACTTTCCTGACCCGCGGCGTGTTCTTCCGCTAGCGTCCCCATGCTGGCGGCGGGCGCCGCGACGTTTCCCAGGGACCTCGCACATGCACGCCGTCACCGAAAGCATCCTGCTCTACAACCATGGCCGCGACCCGGACCGGCTCACCATGAAGCTGGCCGCCATCGCGGCGGAGCCGTTCGCCTTCTTCCGGGGCACCAACCATCTCTACGCGGCGTCGCTGCGGGCCGAGATCGGGCTGGATGCGCCACGCACCTATGTCTGCGGCGACCTGCACGTGGAGAATTTCGGATCGTTCAAGGGCGACAACGGGCTGGTGTACTTCGACCTGAACGATTTCGACGACGCGCTGGTGGCACCATTTACCGTGGACGCCGTGCGCATGCTGTCGAGCGTGCTGGTGGCCGCACACCAGTACGGGCTGTCCGAAGCGGACGCCCACGTGGCCTGCGCCAACATGCTCGGCGAATACACCCATACGCTGCGCACCGGCAAGCCGCGCTGGATCGAACGGGCGACGGCAACCGGGCTGGTGGCCACGCTGCTGCGCCAGGTGAAACGCCGCCGCCGCGGGGCGCTGCTGGCGGCGCGCACCACGCTGCGTGGCGGGCGCAGGCGGCTCAATCTTGACCGGCGGGCGCTGCGGGCCGAACGTGGTGCGCGCGAACGGGCGGCGCATATCCTGACCCTCTACTCGCAGCAGGAGCATCACGGTCATCGCTTTGTTGCCGAAGATGCCGCCCGCCGCGTGGCCGGCGTGGGCAGCCTGGGGCTGGAACGCTACGTCGTGCTGGCGCACGACACGCAATTCCCGACGTCGCAACGACTTATCGATATCAAGCGCGCAGCGCCCAGCGCCTGGCTGGATTTGCAGCGCCACCAGCCGCACTGGAGCAACGACGCGCAGCGCGTGGTGACGACCCAGCAGATCATGCAGGCGGCCTCGCCGGCGCTGCTGTCATATGTCGCGCTAGGCAGGCGCGAGTCGTTTGTCGTCAAGAGCCTGCAGCCGACCACCGATCGCGTGGACCTGGCGCATTGCCGTGACAAGGCGGCATTGGTCGATGTGCTGGCCTGCATGGCACGCGCGGCTGCCTGGGCCCATCTGCGTGGCTGCGGCCATCAGGCGGCGGACCGGATCGAGAAACTGCAGGATTTCGCCGCGGGCGGGCGCTGGCAGTCGATGGCGCTACGGCTGGCCCGGCACGGCCGCGACGTGTCGCTGGCGCAGTGGAAGACGTATGCGGAGGACTACCGGAAGGCCAGGGGCGGAAAGTAGGGCCCGGGGGCTGTGAACAACAGGGGAGAACAGCAAGGGCAAGGCGGGAGGCGCCCCTCTCCCGGTGGAGAGGGGCCGGACCAGCGCTTAGACCTGCGTAATAAACTTCGTCACGAGGTAGCCGTCGAAGGTCTCCTGGCCGCCTTCGCTGCCGATGCCGGAATCCTTGATGCCGCCGAACGGCGTTTCAGACAGCGCCATGCCGAAGTGGTTGATATTGACCATGCCGGCTTCCAGGCCGTTCGATACCTGGTGGGCCGTCTTCAGCGAGTTCGTGAACACGTACGAGGCCAGGCCAAACGGCAGGCTGTTGGCGCGGCGCAGTACTTCCTCGGTGTCCTTGAAGCGGGTCACCGGCGCGACCGGGCCGAACGGCTCGTCCACCATCAGCTTGGCGTCGTCGGGCAGATCGGTCACCACGGTGGGGGCGAAGAAGAAGCCCTTGTCGCCGATGCGCGAGCCGCCGGCCACGATCTTGCCGCCACGATGGCCGGCATCGTCCAGGAACTGTTCCATCGAGGCGATGCGGCGCTCGTGCGCCAGCGGGCCCATTTGCGTACCGTCGTCCAGGCCGTTGCCGACCTTGATCGATCCGATCACCTCGGTAAAGCGCGCCAGGAAGCGGTCATATGCCTTTTCCTGGACGTAGAAGCGCGTCGGGGACACGCACACCTGGCCGGCGTTGCGCAGCTTGAAGCGGGCCAGCATCTCGGCGGCCGGCTCGATGTCGGCGTCATCGAACACCAGAACCGGCGAATGGCCGCCCAGTTCCATCGTCACGCGCTTCATGTGGGCGCCGGCCATGGCCGCCAGCTGCTTGCCCACCGGCACCGAGCCCGTGAACGAGATCTTGCGCACGATCGGCGACTCGATCAGGTAAGTGGACACTTCGCTCGGCACGCCCCAGACGATGTTCAGCACGCCCGGGGGCAGGCCTGCATCGTGGAACAGGCGCGCCAGCGCCACCACGGCGCTGGGCGAATCCTCGGGGCCCTTCAGGATCAGCGTGCAACCGGCGCCGATGGCTGCCACGATCTTGCGGATGGCCTGGTTGAACGGGAAATTCCACGGCGTGAACGCGGCGCAGACGCCGATCGGCTCGCGCACTACGATCTGACGCACATTGGGGTTGCGCGGCGGAATCACGCGGCCGTAGATGCGGCGGCATTCCTCGGCGTGCCATTCCGCGTGTTCGGCGCAGATGGTGACTTCGGCCACGGCTTCGGCCAGCGGCTTGCCCTGGTCCAGCGTGATATCGCGGCCGATTTCCTTGGCGCGGGTGCGGGTCAGTTCGGCCACGCGGCGCAGAATGGCCGAGCGTTCCAGCGGTGACGTTTTCTTCCACGTCTCGAAAGCACGCTGCGCGGCGGCCAGCGCGCGGTCCAGGTCGGCCTTGCTGGCGTGGGGCAGCTTGCCCAGCAGTTCCTGGGTGGCCGGGTTGATGACGTCCTGCTCGCGCCGGTCGCCTCCCTTGACAAATTCTCCATCGATGTAGAGGGCGAGATCCTGGTACGCCATGCGTGTCTCCTGTACGGGTTGGGACGGCCGGCCGGCGGCCGCGAACGATCGGTCGGAAAGCCGCAAGCTTAACGCGTCGCGGCTAAATGCGCATAGAGATCATGGGTGGTCGATAATCGCCCGGTGCGTGTCAGCGCAATGCCGGTGGCAGGGCGGCGGGCCGCGATCTAGACTGGCGGGTCCGTCGCCCGCTCCCGACTCATCCAACCCCGCCGCGCTGGTCCTTTTTTTGCTGCAGTGCGGAAAAAACAGATTCCCCTATGAAGCCCGATGCCAGACTGACCACCGGCCCGATTGGCCGGACGCTGCTGATGTTTTCGCTGCCTGTGCTGGGCAGCAACATCCTCCAGTCGCTGAACGCCTCGATCAATTCCGTGTGGGTGGGCCGCTATCTGGGCGAGGCGGCACTGACCGCCACGTCCAACGCCAACATCATCTTGTTCTTTCTGCTGGGCGTGGTGTTCGGCATCAGCATGGCCAATACGATCATGATCGGCCAGGCCATCGGGGCACGGGATATCGACGAGGCGCGCCGGGTGGTGGGCACCAGCACCACGTTCTTCGTGGGCATGTCCGTGCTGGCAGCCGCGCTGGGGTTCGTGTTCACTCCGCAGATCCTGGCGGCGATGCAGACGCCGCACGATGCCGCGCCACTGGCCGTCATCTACCTGCGCATCATCTTTGTCGCGCTGCCGTTCATGTACTTCTACAACTTCGTGATGATGACGCTGCGCGGCGCCGGCGACTCGCGCACGCCGTTCTATTTCATGCTGCTGTCGGCGGTGCTCGACGTGGTGCTGAATCCGGTGCTGATCTTCGGCGTCGGGCCGCTGCCCGCGCTGGGCATTGCCGGATCGGCGCTGGCCACGCTGATCGCCCAGCTGACCAGCCTGGTGGCGATGATCGTGCTGCTCTACCGGCGCAAGCATTTCCTGCTGCTGCACCGGACGCAACTGGCGCTGCTGAAGCCCGATACGGCCATCCTCAGGGCGCTGGTGGCCAAGGGCCTGCCGATGGGCCTGCAGATGGTGGTGATCTCGTCGTCGGCCATCGTGATGATGTCGCTGGTCAACGGCTACGGGTCACAGACCACTGCCGCCTACGGCGTGGCGTCGCAGTTGTGGACCTACGTGCAGATGCCGGCGCTCGCGGTGGGCGCCAGTGTGTCGTCGATGGTGGCGCAGAACGTGGGCGCGGGCCTGTGGGCGCGCGTGTCGCGCATCACGCAGGTGGGCCTGCTGTTCAACGTGCTGATGACGGGCGCGCTCGTGGCGCTGGTCTACCTGTTCAACCGCCATTCGCTCGGCCTCTTTCTGGGCGACGACAGCGTGGCCATCGAGATCGCCCAACACATCAACCGCGTGGTGCTCTGGTCGTTCATCCTGTTCGGCTTCACGATCGTGGTGTTCGGCACGGTGCGGGCAACCGGTGCGGTGATGGCGCCGCTGGTCATCCTGTTCATCTCGATGTGGGTGATCCGGCTGCCGTTCGCCTGGGGGCTGGCCGGTCATATCGGGGCCGAATCGATCTGGTGGAGCTTTCCGCTCGGTTCGGTGGTGTCGGTGGCGCTGGCCTTCCCGTACTACCGTTTCGGCAACTGGAAGCGCAGCCATATCCTGCCCGCTACGCCGCAACCCGAAGCGGTGGGGCAAGCGCCCGACACGAGCATGGGATGTCCGTGCGAGGACGTCGACGCGGGTGCCGAAGCGGTCCGCTGAAGAAAAAGACGCATGCACACATGCAGCAGGCCGTCCGCATGACCACACATAGGATTTCCACGGCCCGCGGCCCGATGCATCTGTAAGCCAGTCGAAAGCTGCGCGGCACCCGGACGCCGCGCGGCCGCTTCACTGCGCAATCTTTCCTTTCATTCGTCTTACCACGCTGCCTTTCAGTTGGCTTGCATCGATGCCGTCGTTGCAGGCCTTTTACATCACGATGTGATGTATTGCGGCAGGGTGCCCGCTGAAGTGGGGATCGGGAAATACCCTAAACCCCAGACAAATGAAAGGCGGCTGAAAGTTCCTATTTTTATCGTTCGCCCCATCGCGTCGAACGTGTCCACACTCGCGCGTTCGCAGCGTGGCGTGCCAGAGCCGGTGAACCACGCGTACCGCTTTCACAACTTTGAGGAGAATCGTTTTGCGCATACGCAGCCAAAAGGACTTTGCCTCCGGCCTGATGTTCGTTCTGGTCGGCCTGGGCTTTTCCTTCGTCGCTCGCGGCTATTCCATGGGAACTGCCGCCAAGATGGGCCCCGGATATTTTCCGTTCCTGCTCGGGCTCGTGCTTGCACTGCTGGGCGCGGTCGTGACGATCGGGGCCCTGTCGTCCAAGGGTGAGCAAGACCAGCTCGCCCGCTGGGACCTGAAGATCCTGTTGTGGATTCTCGGTTCCGTCGTGCTGTTCGGCCTGCTGCTCAAGCCGCTCGGCATGGTGTTGTCGGTGTTCGTGCTGGTGATCGTGTCGTCGATGGCCAGCCATGAGTTCAGCTGGAAGGGCGCGCTGCTCAACAGCGTCGTGCTCGTGCTGATCAGCATGGGCGCGTTCGTGTACGGCATCAACCTGCAGATGCCGGTGTGGCCTGCCTTCATCACCGGCTAAGGAGTCGCCTCAAATGGAATTGTTTGAACACCTTGCCTTGGGCTTTTCCACGGCACTGACGCTGCAAAACCTGGCGTACGCGTTTCTGGGCTGCGTGCTGGGTACGCTGATCGGCGTGCTGCCGGGCCTTGGGCCCCTGGCCACCATCGCCATGCTGCTGCCGGTGACGTACTCGCTGCCGCCGGTCGCTGCACTGATCATGCTGGCCGGTATCTACTACGGCGCGCAGTACGGTGGTTCCACCACCGCCATCCTGGTGAACCTGCCCGGTGAATCGTCGTCCGTGGTGACCACCATCGATGGCTACCAGATGGCACGGCGCGGGCGCGCCGGTGTGGCGCTGGCCACTGCCGGTCTCGGTTCGTTCTTCGCCGGTTGCGTGGCCACGCTGATCCTGGCGGCCTTCGCCACCCCGCTGTCGGAACTGGCGTTCAAATTCGGCCCGGCCGAGTACTTCTCGCTGATGGTGCTGGGCCTGATCGGTGCCGTGGTGCTGGCGTCGGGTTCGCTGCCGAAAGCTGTGGCGATGATCGTGCTGGGTCTGCTGATGGGTCTGATCGGTACCGACGTGAACTCGGGCGCTGCGCGCTTCTCGTTCGACGTGCCTGAACTGACCGACGGCATCGACTTCGTGGCGCTGGCCATGGGTATGTTCGGCTTTGCGGAAATCATCGCGAACCTGGAACAGAAGGAAGCCCGCGAGACGTTCACGAACAAGGTGACGAACCTGTTCCCGACCAGGGAAGACTTCAAACGCATGATTCCCGCCGTGCTGCGTGGCACGATGCTGGGTTCGGCGCTGGGTATCCTGCCGGGCGGCGGTGCGGCACTGGCTTCGTTTGCAGCCTACTCGCTGGAAAAGAAGACCTCGAAGTACGCACACGAGTTCGGCAAGGGCGCCATCGAAGGCGTGGCAGGTCCGGAATCGGCCAACAATGCCGCGGCACAGACGTCGTTCATCCCGCTGCTGACGCTGGGTATCCCGCCGAACGCCGTGATGGCGCTGATGGTCGGTGCGATGACCATCCACAACATCCAGCCGGGCCCGCAGGTGATGACCAGCAACCCGTCGCTGTTCTGGGGCCTGATCGCCTCGATGTGGATCGGCAACCTGATGCTGATCATCCTGAACCTGCCGATGATCGGTATCTGGGTGAAGCTGCTGACCGTGCCGTATCGCTTCCTGTACCCGGCCATCCTGACGTTCTGCTGCATCGGCGTGTACTCGGTCAACAACCAGACCTTCGACGTGTTCATGGCAGCCGCCTTCGGTGTGATCGGCTACCTGTTCCTGAAGCTCAAGTGCGAACCGGCGCCGCTGCTGCTGGGCTTCGTGCTGGGACCGATGATGGAGGAAAACTTCCGCCGTACGCTGCTGCTGTCGCGTGGCGAGTTCACGGTGTTCTTCACCCGTCCGCTGTCCGTGGGCCTGCTGATTGCCGCAGCCGCCCTGGTGGCCGTGGTGGCGCTGCCGTCGATCAAGGCGAAGCGCGAAGAAGCGTTCCAGGAAGAATAACGCTCCGTGGCGTTCCTGAACGATCGCGCCGCCCAGGCGGCGCGACACTAGCAAGCTTTCGGGGTGCCACTGCGTGCACCCCGTTTTTTTGGCATTCAAGACGATGAGGGCCTGGCTGCGCAAGCAGTCTCGGGCTGCGCATGATGATTAGACTTACCGCACCTCTGGCTGCGTCACCTGCGCCTATGAAACCGCCTTCGCTCGACCGGATCGTTTCCCGGCTGTACATCCTCAAGCTGGTGCAGGCCAGCCCATCCACGGTGTTCAACCTGATGGAGCGCCTTCGCGAACGTGGCATCGACAAGAACATTCGTGCCTTGCGGCCCGTGCTGCGCAGCCTGATGATGGCCCGCGCGATTACCGCCGAGCTGGTGGAGGGCAACGGTCGCGTGTACACGATCACCGACCAGGGCCGCGCCGAGCTGGACAGCTACCTGTCGCACCTTGCGGTGCTCAAGGACGAGGCCGGCATCGGCAAGGACTGATCGGGACGGACCCGCCGGGATAGACGGCGCGTCACACCGACCATCCCGGGCCGCCTGCGCGGCGCCCGCGCGGGGCGCCACATGCGCGCTAGTTCTTCTTGAAGGCGGCGTTCAGCATCACCCTGTCCACCACCCGCGTGCCAGCGCCATTCACCGCGTGGACGTCGAGCAGTTTCAGCGCATCCGCCATCTTGTACTCGCTTTAAGCAGCCGTCGATATCGCGTGACACGGGCGGGTAGATTGAACCTCGCTGCCCCATGAAAAAACGCCCCGATGCCGCAAGGGCATCGGGGCGTCGCTACCGGAAGCGCTGGCGCAGGCTTGGCGTTACTGCGACGAAGTCTGTGTCACAAGTTCCTGGGCAGTCGCATTGTTGGTGTTGCTTTGGGCCACCAGCACCTTGATCTTGTTCGGCACCACGGCGCCAAAGCCATCGGCCGGGATCGTGGTAATCAGCCAGTCGGCGTTCTTGCTGATGGTCAGCGCGCCCGAGTCGAAGATCACGTTCTTGGTGCCCGCGGTGGTGATGCGCAGGCGATAGGTGCCGCCGTCCACATATTGCGAATCCTGGCCCGATGCCGGTACGGCGGCCTTGTACTGCACCGATGCCATGTTCGGCGACACCGAGTTCAGATCCACAGCGGGCGTGGTCAGGTACACGTCGATGTTCTGCGCGTTGATCGACGCATTGAAGGTCCGCACGCGCGCCGATGTATCAAGCAGCCCCTTGCCATACGGATCGTCGATCTGCGCCACGTCGGCGGTCGTGGTGCCGGGCAGCGCGATCACGGTGTACTTGTGCCCTGTGTGAGCATCCACGGTGGCCGAGCCGATCTGCGTCGACGTGCCCGTCAGATTGAACGCGAACAGATTGTTGCCGGTGGAGACGTCGAAGTAGCCCGACACTGTCTTGTACGGGATGTTCGTCAACGATGTCTTCGCGCCATTCTGCAGCACGTCGACATTGGGACCTGCCGTGACTGCATGGATCACGCGCACCGCCGGCTTGCTGACGCCGATACGGTCATCGATGCCGTCGTCGCCACCGCCGCAAGCCGCCAGTACGGCGGTCGTTGCCAGCGCCAGTCCCAAAATGATCCTTTTCCTGAATTGCGTCATGCTTTCACCTCGTTTCCGTTTGAAGTTCAGGGAGCGAGCCAGACATGCCTGCAACGACAGAATCCGCGGCACCGATATAGCGGTGCGTACCAAGTAAGATCCGTCGTTGCGGGCGATGCGCGCCGCGCTCGGCAATCGTTGATGCGGGTTGCAGCTGGCAGCCTTGTGTCATTGCGCTTGCCGTGATGACACGATAGGCATCCGGCCACAGGCGAAACAGACGCGGGGCTCCGAAATGGCTGTCGGAGGAATCCGACAATTTGGTTGCAAAGCTGACACAAGCACGTACGTTTCAAACGCTGGGCGATGTCGCGCCCGATCCATGCATCCGCCGGTGTGCGGGGGACGCGCTAGAGGCCGAACGGCCACGTCTCGGGCATGCCCATAGCCAGTGTCTGGGCCACAGGCAAGGGCGTGACGGCCGAGGTCTCCTCGAACCAGACCCACCCGTCGAACTGTTCTGGCAGCACCGCCCGTGCATAGTGGCTGACCAGTTCGGTTTCGGGACGGTAGATGACGCCGATAAACCGCTCCTGCTGCGGCGTCATCAATGCCGCGCGCAACGCCGCGCTGGCGGACGCCACGTTGGCGCGCAAATCCACGAAAGCGCGCGGCACCCCGGCTTCATGGGCGACGAAGCCGTAGCTGTCGGTCCGGGCTGGCAGCACGCGCTTGACCTCCATCGGGCCGTCCCAATCGGAGGCCGCCGCCACAGTGCCGGTATAGGTGTCCTGGCCGATCAACGCTGCGCGGGTTCCAAAACGCTCGCGGCACAGTTGCCCGATGTTCAGTTCCTGGCGGTCGATGCCCATGGCGGTGGCTGCCGCATTGCCAATATGCGAGTTGTGAGCCCAGACCACCGCCTTGGCGTGCTGGCCGTGGGCGTCGAGCAGGCGGGTGAGGGCATCGAACATGTGGGTGTCACGCAGGTTCCAGCTGGCGGCGGCACCGTAGTACATCAGCCGATAGTACTGTTCGGCCGACGCAACGAGCCGCGCGTTCTGGGCCGCGTCGAAGTAGTCCTCGAAGCCGTGGGAGCCGTAGTCGATGCGTTGGGCCAGCAGCGACTGCAATTGCGCGATCACGGCGTCTTCGCATGCCGAGTATGCGCCTGACAGGACCGCGCGACCGTAGACGGCGGGCTGCTGCCGCCAGGGGTCCAGGCAGGCGTAGCGTTGCCGCGCCTCGGCCGCCGCTGCGGGGTCGATCCTGTCGAGGTAGGCCAGCACCGACGCCATCGACGCCTTCATGCTGTACAGGTCCAGCCCGAAAAAGCCCGCCTGGTCTGGCGCGGGGCGCTGCGCGTTGTAGCCGCGCAGCCATTGCACGAACGCTGCCACCTCCTGGTTGCGCCACATCCATGTGGGAAAGCGCGAGAACGGCGCGAACGCTTCGATGCCGCTGCCGGCCTGGTTGTCCGACGGAGGCGGCCGCTGGCGCACATGGCGGTCGATGGCAGCGGCGTCGGGCCAGTCCGCTTCCACGGCGACGATCGTGAAGCCGTGTCGTTCGATGAGCCGCTGCGTGGCGCGGGCGCGGGCGCGATAGAACTCCGACGTGCCGTGCGATGACTCGCCCAGCAACACCACCCGGCAATCGCGGAAACGGTCGATCCAATCGGCAAAGTCGGGGGCGTCGATATCGGGAAGCGGGATCGCCGCATCGGCGAACGCCCGCGCAGCGGGGCGCATGTTGCCCGCGCGAGGGTCCTCCCATCCTTGCTCGCCGATCAGCGGCACGAACATGACCTGCGCGAGCTCGTCGCGCGTAAGGCGTCCATCGGTCTCGCGAACGATCCGCACCAGCGTTTGCTGCGAATGCAGGGCGCCCAGCGGCATGATCAACGTGCCGCCCGGTGCCAGCTGCTCGATCCATGCGTCCGGGATGCGGGGGCCTCCGGCCGTGGCGATGATGGCGTCATACGGTGCGCCCGCGGGCCAGCCGCGCGTGCCGTCCGCAATGTGAATCTCCACGTTCGATATGCCCAGCGCCGCGAGCCTTTCGGCCGCGGCGTTCGCCAGCGCACCGTGCCGTTCCACAGAGATAACGTGGGCCGCGACGCGCGCGGTCACAGCGGCCGAATAGCCCGACCCTGTGCCGATCTCCAGCACGCGCGCAGTGGGCGACAAGCGCGCTGCTTCAATCATGCGGGCGACGATATAGGGCTGGGAGATCGTCTGGCCCTGTCCGATGCCAAGCGGCGCATCGTCATAGGCGCTCGGCGTGGCCGCCTCGGGCACGAACTGCTCGCGCGGTACGTCGCCCATGGCTTGCAGCACACGGGCATCCACGATGCCGCGCCGGCGTAGCTGCAGCGCCACCATGTTTTGGCGGCGATCAGCGGGGGTATCCATTCGGTGCTGCGGACAATGCGGCGGCTGCCGCGCCGGCTTTTGAATCACCGGCTTGTAAGGCGTGCAGTCGCGGGTAGATACGCGCCGCCGCCGACGCCGCGCACCCGTGCGGTACGAGTGCGCGATGGCAGTCGGCGCGACGCGTCATCCGGTGGCGAAGGTCAGACGGGGCCGCCCACATTGGTCCAGTACGGGTCGCGGCCGTAATACTGGTGGACGGTGGTGGCCCACTGCGGATCGGCCATTCTCGGCCAGCTGTCCTTGTTGAAGCCGGGGGCGTTCTTGATGCGGTCGGCGGTCATTCCAAGCCGGAAGCACTTTGCGTCGGTGTCCATGACCAGCGCGCTCCACGGAATCGCATGCAGCGTATCGCCAATGCCGAGAAAACCGCCAGTCGTCAGCACGGCGTATGCGACGCGCCCGCTTTGAACGTCGATCATGATCTCCTTGATCTCGCCCACGTGCTCACCATCGGACGCGTAGACCTTGGTGTCGTCGAGGCTCGACGCGGCCATGACTTCGGGGCCGGGGCCTTCGCCCACGCCCGAACCGACAATGCCGGCGCCCTGGGAGGATGAGAGATTGGATGCCATTGCAGTCTCCTGTGATGTGCCATCGGAAATCACCGTGGCGCAACAAGCGTGCCCGTCGATGTCGCTGGCGCCGACTGCCGCTTGCGTCGCCCGGCGACTGCTTATCCGCTGACGGCCAGTTCCAGCTGGTTGCGGATCTCATGGGACGGCAGGCATTCCTGCGCCACGTGTCCGATCCGGGCTTTCGTTTGCGCGTCGTGCACGTGGCCGGTCAACACGCAGACGCCGTCCGAGATCGTTGCCTTGACGGTGCCGGGATCGACCCACTGGGCCAGGCGCTCGTCCAGCACCTCGCGCTGCTGGATGGCGCTGCGGGGTGCGATGGCCTGCATGTCGACATTGTCGTACTGGCCGAGCGAAGCGGGCCCGGGCAACGGTCGGGTGGATTCGGCCATCGTGGGCGGCGCGGCCTGGCGCGGCGCGGTGCCATACATGCCGTGCTGTTCGATGCCGGCCGGTTCCGTCGTGCCGCACGGCGAATAGCGGGGCGTGGGAGCGTTGTCCAGATGCGCGGGCATGGCCTGCTCGTACTGGCGCTTTCGATGGTCGTCGCTTACGCCGCTGTGGCCGCCATAGCGATGGTTCGTCAGCGGCGCGCTGGTTTCGGGGCTGGCCGGGTTCTCCAGCTGCACGCCTTCCGGTGTCGTGTCGCTCATGGTTGCGCTCCTCGTGCATGGGTTGCGAAAAGCTTTAGTCGACGCATCGACCGTGCCAGCCCCCAAAGGCGCGACGCAGCGCACGGATGCAGCCGTTGCACGTACATCTGACGACCGGGCGGAGATTTTTACTATCCGTCGGTGACTACCCGTCGGACTATTGCGGCACCGCACGCGCCACATGCCGGGACGCTGCGTTCCCGGCCCCGGCGGGTGAAGGCAGGTGGCGCAAACGCGGGATCTGCCGCTTGAAGGCACGGCGTGCCGGAGCGGCCCGTCACCCGGCATGGCCGTTGCGAGGATCGTGCAGATCTTTCGTCCACCGATTGGGAGAACAGGCATGAAACCAGGCAAGCTGATCGCGATGACAGCAGTCGTGCTGTGCACGGGCGCCGCATATGCGCAGACAGGCACCGGCGTGGGTGCAGGGGGCACCAGTGGCGGCGCCGGTTCGACGTCGCCCGGCGCGACGACCGTGCCGGGCGGTACCGGCTCCAACGCTGCTGGAAACCAGGCGGGCCAGCGCGGCCGCGCCAATCCGTCGAACTCGGGCAATCCATATGGCGCGCCGAATACGCGCCCGGGTACGGGGCCCACTGACAGCAGCAACTATGGCAGCGCGACGCCGTCCCCGGGCATGCCTGGGACGCCGGGGACACCAGGTACCGTGGGCAGGCCCGGCACACCGGGAACGCCCGGCACGCCGGGCACTCCCGGCAGGCCCGGTACTTCCAGCGTGAACCCTGGCGACGGCAGGACCGATACGCCGACTGGCCTGCCACCGGGAACCGGCGTGGCGCCGGGCGGACGCGTGCCGGGCGGCAGCGCGGGAAGTGGCACGACGGGTGGCGCCACGGGCACCGGCACCATGGGTGGCGGCACCTCGGGCGGCGGGATGGGCGGCACCGCGGGTGGCGGCGCGGCGGGCGGCGCCGGCGGTGGCGCGCGGTAATCGGCACCGGGGAGGCAAACCATGAACCGGTTCCAGGACAAGGTTGTGATCGTGACAGGTGCGGGCTCGGGCATCGGCGCAGCGGCCGCGCGCAGGTTTGCATCGGAGGGTGCGGCCGTGGTGCTGGCAGGGCGCACACGCGACAAGCTCGAACGGGTGGCCAGCGATTTGCCGAACGCGCAACGCCTCGTACAGGTGACTGATGTGAGCCAGCTCGACCAGGTGGAAGCCCTGGTCCGCGCCGCAGTGGATCGCTTCGGCAAACTCGATGTCATGGTCAACAACGCCGGTGTGGCGCCTGAAGGCCGTGCGACCGAAGCCAGTGTGGAGGATTGGCGCGCGGTCATGGCGACCGACCTCGACGGGGTGTTCTTCGGCGCACGGGCCGCATTGCCGCATCTGATCCGCACCAAGGGCTGCATCGTCAATACCGCCTCGGTGTCGGGGCTTGGCGCCGACTGGAAGCTCTGCTTCTACAACGCGGCCAAGGGCGGCGTGGTCAATCTGACGCGCGCGCTGGCGCTGGACTATGGCCGCGATGGCGTGCGCATCAACGCGGTGTGCCCCACGCTGACGCGCACCGACCTGACCGTCGACATGTTCAAGGACGAGGCGCTGCTCGACAAGTTTCGCGAGCGCATCGCGCTGGGACGCACGGCGGAGCCGGACGATATTGCCGGGGCGATTGCCTTTCTGGCCAGCGACGATGCGCGCTACATCACGGGCGTGAACCTGCCCGTGGATGGCGGCCTGAGCGCGTCGAACGGCCAGCCGCCGCAGTAACCGGCGCGATGGCGGACAAGCAACGGCCGGACCCCCACGCAGAGGCCGCGCAGGACGTGCGCAAGGGGCAGGTCACGGCACCGATGCCGCGCGAGGTGTTCCGCGAACGCTTTCGCGCCCGGTTCTATGACCCGGCCTTCCGGACCGAGGACGCCGCGATCGACCGGCTGGAAGCCATCGCCTGGGATGCCTACCGCGAGGGGCGCAAGGCACCCGTGACCGCGAAGGCAGGCCCCGGTGCGGCCGATCCGGACTACGACCTGTCCGTCGAATGGCGCCAGTCGCGCGATGCCGTGCGCGATGCGCAGCGCGAGCATGACGATCCTGCCAGCCCCTCGCGTGTGCTGCTGGTGGTTGGCGCGGCCAGGAATGACTACACCTGTCCCGGCGAGATCTCCAAATCGTGGCGCCTGGCCGGCATCGCCCGGGCAAGGATGGAAGCCCTGCGGATGACCGTCGACACGCTGGACCTGAGCCTGCTGACGTCCGATCCGGACCGGCATATCCACCCCTGCAAGGGGTGTGTCTCCACGTCGATGCCGCTTTGTCACTGGCCATGCAGTTGCTATCCGAACCACTCGCTGGGCCAGGTCAATGACTGGATGGCAGAGATCTATCCGCGCTGGGCCCGCGCGCATGGCGTGCTGATCGTGACGCCGACCTACTGGTATCAGGTAGCAAGTCCGCTGAAGCTGATGATGGACCGGCTGGTCTGCGCCGATGGCGGCAACCCCGATCCCAGCAGCACGCATGGCAAGAAGGTGCCCGAAGCCAAGGCGCTGGAACTGCAGGGCTGGGACTATCCCAAGCACCTCGCGGGCCGCGTCTTCGGCGTGGTGGTGCACGGTGACGTGGCGGGCATCGAAGGCGTGCGCCGGTCGCTGTCCGACTGGCTGAATTGGATGGGACTGCTCGAAGCGGGCCCCCAGGCACAACTGGACCGCTTTATCGGGTACTACGCGCCCTATGCCACGTCGCACCGGGCGCTCGACGCGGATATTGGCGTGCAGAAGGAAGTCGAGAATGCCGCCGCTGCCGTGGCGCAGGCGGTCACATTGCGCCGGCAGGGCAGGTTGCCCGCCGTGGGCGAAGACCTGAAGCCACCGCGTCCGAAGTAATCGGCCAGGCTCCAGGGCCCACGGCACGCTTCTTGCGCCAGCCACGATATCGGCAACCATGAGGAGCGGATCATGTTCGACTTTTTGCGCCGACACAGGCATGACCCTGCCGGTGACGAAGCCACGCGCGATGCGGCACGCGATACCGGCCCGCAGCGCCGCGAGTCCCGTGCGTCGTCCGGCGCCGAGAGCTGGCGTGCGAAGGCGCACCGCGACCGCGACCAGCGCCAGGACGAACCCGGCTATGGCGGTGCCGGCTACTTTGGCAACAGCGACAGCGGTGGCCAGTCATTCAACGGTGCCCAGCGCGTGTATCCCGGCGATCCCGGCTACCGCGCGCATCCCACGCAACCGGTCAATTCCGCGCGTATCGGCGCGGCGCGCCATGCCGGCCCGAAAAACTACCAGCGCGCCGACGACCTGATCCGTGACGAAATCTGCGAGCGGCTGACCCTGCACGATGGCGTCGACGTGTCAGAGGTGTCGGTCGAGGTGGCGGCCGGCGTCGTGACCCTGTCGGGCATGGTCGAGGACCGCTATGAAAAGCGCCTGATCGAGGATATCGCCGATGATGTGTTCGGGGTGCAGGACGTCGAAAACCGCATCCGCGTGCAGCGTCGCGACGATCTCCACGACCGCCGCGACGGCGGGGTCGATAACGGTGCCGCGTCCGGGCCATCGGCATCCACGGAGCCCTCGGAGCGAACCCTGAACCTGAGCTGACGATACGGGCCTGCGCATGGCGGCGAAGCGAGACATCCCGATTGCCGATGCGGCGCACCTGAATGCCTGTCGGCGCTGCGACCTCTGGCACGACGCCACCCAGGCCGTGCCGGGCAAGGGTCCTGCGCACGCGCCGCTGATGCTGGTCGGCGAGCAGCCCGGCAACGACGAGGACCTCCAGGGCGAAGCCTTTGTCGGGCCCGCGGGGCGCCTGCTGGACGAGGCGTTGGCGCGGGCCGGCGTGCTGCGCAGCGCCGTCTACGTGACCAATGCCGTCAAGCATTTCAAGTTCGAACTGCGCGGCAAGCGCCGCATGCACAAGACGCCTGGGCAGCTTGAAGTCGAGGCCTGCCACCTGTGGCTGGAACGGGAAATCGCGCAGGTGCGCCCCAAGACCATCGTGGCGCTGGGCGCTACCGCCGCCGGGTCGGTATTGCACCGGAAGCGCGTGACGCTGTCGGAACTGATGCGCGCGCCTGTTGCGTGCGACGACATGCTGGTGGTCGTGACGTACCACCCCTCGTTCGCCTTGCGCCAGCGATCGTCAGAGGCGCGCGACGCGGCGCTCGACAAGATTGTGGCGAGCCTGCGCCAAGCCGCTCGCCTGGCCCATCTGGACGCCGCGCATAGAGGCTGACCAGGCCGGATGCAGCGCCGGCCGGTCAGCCGCACCGCCTACGCCGGAATCTTCATCGCATCGGGCCGTTGCCACCAGCGGTGCTGGCCCACCGCGTCGAGAAACGCCTGATGGGTCTTGGCATCCTCGCTTTTGCCGATCACCAGGCCAGGCCCCGCAAAGCCGCCCTGTATGCCGGCGCGCCGCGCGGCTTCGGCCACCAGCATTGCGCCGCTACCGCCGGCACCCACCGCTTTGAAGTGCTTGTAGGCCTCGCTGACGAACAGCAGCGCGCGCGGATCGGGATCGGCCGGCGGGTTCTTGCCGTCTGGCACGTAGACCGCATCGAACAGCACCGAGCCGACGGACGCCAGTGCATAGTCCACCGGCAGCGCGGCGCCGCCTGCCGTGGTCACGCTGCTGGCGCGCGGGCCGACGATCTTCGCGCTGGCGCGCAGCCCTTCGGCCAGCGATTGCAGCGACTGGATCGCGGCATCGTCCACGCCGTCGTTGACCAGCACCGCGATCTTGCGGCCGGTGATGTCGCCCTTGGGTTGCGCGTCGAGGCTCAGCGCAGGCGATGTCTGCACGCCATAGTCGTTGATCTGCACCGCCGGCCCGACCGGCTCCACGGCGATGCCCAGCTGCAGCGCCACGCCGTCCGCCAGCTCCTGCGCGATATGCACGATCTGCCCCACCACGCGCGAGCGGATGGCCGGGTCCTGCACCTTGGACAGCTCGAAGCTGTAGGCGTCAATGATCTGCTGCTTTTCCACGTCGGACTGGCTGCGCCAGAACAGGTTGGCCTGCGAGAAGTGATCGGCAAACGTATTGCTGCGCACGCGCGCCTTGACCGCGCCATCTTCGGCCGGCGCCGGATAGTGGCGGTACGCGTCCTTGTCGCCGGCCAGGAACGGGCAGCCGCCGCTGACCGAGTTTGGCTGATAGCTTTCCTTGCCCTGCACCACCGTCTGCCGCATGAACCCGTCGCGCTGGTTGTTGTGGACCGGGCATAGCGGGCGATTGATCGGCAGCTCGTGGAAGTTGGGACCGCCCAGCCGGGTGATCTGCGTGTCGATGTACGAAAACAGGCGCGCCTGCAGCAGCGGATCGTTGGTGAAGTCCATGCCGGGCAGCAGATGCCCCGGGTGAAACGCCACCTGTTCGGTCTCGGCGAAGAAGTTGTCCGGGTTGCGGTTCAGCACCATCCGCCCGATGCGCTTCACGGGCACCAGTTCCTCGGGGATGATCTTGGTCGGGTCCTGCAGGTCGAAGCCCAGCTTGAGCATGTCGGTCTCGGGCACCAGCTGCACGCCGAACTCGTATTCGGGGTACTGGCCCATCTCGATCGATTCCCAGAGGTCGCGCCGGTGGAAGTCGGGGTCCTTGCCATTGATCTTCAGCGCCTCGTCCCAGATCAGCGAATGGGCGCCGCACACGGGTTTCCAGTGATACTTGACCAGCGTGGCGTCGCCCCGGGCATTGATGAGCCGGAACGTGTGGACGCCAAAGCCCTCCATGGTGCGGAAGCTGCGCGGAATGGCGCGGCCCGACATCGTCCATAGCACCATGTGCATCGATTCGGGCTGCAGCGAGACAAAATCCCAGAACGTGTCATGGGCCGACGCCGCCTGCGGAATCTCGTTATGCGGCTCCGGCTTCACCGAATGCACGAAGTCCGGAAACTTGATGCCGTCCTGGATGAAGAATACGGGGATGTTGTTGCCCACCAGGTCGAAGTTGCCCTGGCGTGTATAGAACTTGGTGGCAAAGCCGCGCACGTCGCGCGCCAGGTCGGCGGAGCCGCGCGAGCCAGCCACCGTCGAGAACCGCACGAAGACCGGCGTCTTTTCTCCGACGCGGGTGAACAGTTCGGCCGTCGTGTAGTCCTCGATGGACTCGGTCAGCTCGAAATAGCCGTGCGCTGCCGCACCGCGCGCATGGACCACCCGCTCGGGGATGCGTTCGTGGTCGAAGTGCGTAATCTTTTCACGCAGGTGGAAATCTTCCAGCAGCGTGGGGCCCCGCAAACCGAGCTTCAGCGAGTCGTCATCCTCGGGAATCTGCAGGCCCTGGTTGGTGGTCAGCGTCTTGCCGGCATTCGATACGACGTTGCCGACGCTGGGCGATCCCAGCCGCTCGGGGCGGCCGGAAAGCCGGTCAGCCACGGCTTTCTCGTAGGTGCCGTCCTGATTGCTGCCGGATGCGCGGTCCTGGCTGGGATTGTCGCCGGAGTGCTGGGGCGTGGTCTGGCCCGTAGGCACGGTCGTCGCTGATGTTGGCTTTGGTGGGGACTGATCGGGCATGACGGCGCCTCCTTTGCGTTCCATGACGTATGGGGAAACCGTTTGTTCTGCAGAATGCGTGCCATGCCCGCACGCGCGCCCCTTGCCCGCCGCCGCGCCGGGTCGCTACACCATCACCACCTGGTTGCGGCCATTGCGCTTGGCCTGGTACAGACCGGTATCGGCCGCCTCGACCAGCCGGCTGAAGTTGCCGTCGCTGTCGGGCACGATCACCGCACCGCCGATGCTGACCGTCACGAAGCCGCTGGTGGGAGATCCGCTGTGCGCGATGCGCAGCGTCTCGATCGACCGGCGCACCTTCTCGGCCAGCAGGCGTGCGCCGCCGGGCGATGTGGCCGGCAGGATCATCGAGAACTCCTCGCCGCCAAAGCGCGCGGGCAGATCCGCCGGCCGGGCGCAGTTGTCGCGGATCACGGTGGCCACGCGGCGCAGCACTTCGTCGCCCGCCACGTGCCCGTAGGTGTCGTTGTAGGCCTTGAAGGCATCGACGTCGATCATCAGCAGCGCCAGCTGCGTCTGTTCGCGCTGGGCGCGCTTCCACTCGGCGCCCAGGTATTCATCGAAATAACGCCGGTTGGACAGCCCGGTCAGGCCGTCGGAATTGGTCAGGCGCTGCAGCTCCAGGTTGGTCTCCAGCAGTTGCTGCTGACTCTGGCGCAGCGCGCGGTAGGCCTCGTCGCGCTGCAGCAGGTTCAGGTACGAGCGCGAGTGATAGCGGATGCGTGCCACCAGTTCGATGGTGTCGGGGAGCTTGACCAGGTAGTCGTTGGCCCCGGCGGCAAACGCCGCGCTCTTCATCGTGGGCTCTTCCTTGGTGGACAGCACGATGATCGGAATATCGCGCGTACCGGCGTTCTGGCGATAGCGGCGCACCAGCGTCAGCCCGTCAGTGCCGGGCATGACCAGATCCTGCAGGATCACGGTCGGCTGCGTGCGCTCGGCCACGGCCACCGCTTCCTCCGGGTTGGCGCAATAGTGGAAGTCGATATCGGTCTCGCCGGCCAGCGCGCGGCGGATGGCTTCGCCGATGATGGCCTGGTCATCGACCAGCAGCACCATGGCCAGGTATTCGTTGCCGGCGGCCGACGGATCGGCCGGATTCCCAAGTCTAGGCATTTCCATTACCCCTTGTTTCTTGTTGTCTCCTGCCCGCCGAAGGCCCGGATCAGCCGGGGTGCGATGCGTGGCAACGGCAGGATCTCGCTGGCCGCCCCCAGCGTGGCGGCGGCCTTTGGCATGCCATAGACGGCACTGGTGGCCTTGTCCTGCGCGATGGTCAGGAAGCCGCGCTCGCGCATGGCCTTCAGGCCCTGCGCGCCGTCACGCCCCATGCCGGTCAGCAGCACGCCCACGGCCTCGCCGCGCCAGTGCTCCACCACGCTTTCGAAGAACACGTCGATCGACGGGCGGTACAGATAGTCGCCCGGTTCGGGCGTGTAGGCCATCCGCGTGCCGCCCACCAGCCGCAGATGATCGTTGGTGCCGGCCAGCAGCACGGTGCCGGGCTGCGGCGTTTCGCCGGCGCGCGCAATGCGCACCGGCAGCGGGCTTTGCGCGTCGAGCCATTCGGCCATGCCCTGCGCAAAGGCCTCGTCCACGTGCTGCACGGCCACCACCGCCGCGCCGAACCCGGCGGGCAGGGCACCCAGCAGCGTGGCCAACGCGGCCGGGCCGCCAGCCGACGCCCCGATCGCCACCAGCCGTGGCGCGGCCGGTGCCGATGCGGCTGCCGCCCGCGGCGGCGGCGTCTGGGTGCGGCCCGCCAGCAGGCGGCCGATATTGCGGATCTTGCGCAGCAGCGGGCCCGCGGCGAGCGTGGCGTCCGACTGCGTCAGCGTTGGCGTGTCGACGGCGTCGATCGCGCCGTGACCCATGGCGTCGAACACCTGGTTGGCATTGCGCCCCAGGTCCATCGTCACCACCACGATCGCGCACGGCGTGGCCGCCATGATGCGGCGTGTGGCTTCCACGCCGTCCATCACCGGCATCAGCAGATCCATCAGGATCAGGTCGGGCGTCTGGCTGGCGGCCATCTGCACGCCCTGCTCGCCGTTGCCGGCGACCCAGACGATGTCGAGCGATGGGTCGAGTGCCAGCGCGCGGCGTAGTGCGGCCACGGCCAGTGCGGAGTCGTTGACAATGCCGATCTTCATGCGCGTGCCTCGCCGATCAGGTCCCGCACGGCATCCAGCAGCGCGGTGTCATGGAAACTGCCCTTGGCCAGATAATAGTCCGCCCCGGCCTGCATGCCGCGTTCGCGGTCCTGCTCGCGGTCCTTGTACGACACGATCATCACCGGCAACTGCGCCAGCCGCGGGTCGCTGCGGATCCGCGTCACCAGTTCGATGCCGTCCAGGCGCGGCATGTCGACGTCGGTGATGACCAGGTCGAACGCCTCGGCGCGCAGCACATTCCAGCCATCCATGCCGTCGACAGCCACGCTCACGTCGTAGCCCCGCCCGGCCAGCAGCTTGCGCTCCAGTTCGCGTACGGTCAGCGAGTCGTCGATCACCAGCACGCGCTTGCTGCGCACGACGGCCTTGTCGGCGGCCGACTGGCGTACGCGCTCGATGCGGCCTTCGGACACGAGCTTTTCCACCGAACGCAGCATGTCCTCGACGTCGAAGATCAGCACCGGCGTGCCGTCGTCGGTCAGGCTGCCCGCCGCGATATCCTTGATCTTGCCCAGCGCCTGCGCCAGCGGCTGCACCACCAGCATACGTTCGCCCAGCAGGCGATCCACGGCAATGCCGTAGACGCGCTCCTGTTCGCCAATCACCACCACGGGCGTGGTGTCGCCCTCGCGCGGCGCCTCCGGGCGCTGCAGGATCTGCGCGGCGCTGACCAGGCCCACCGGACGGCCTTCGTGGCGAAAGTGCTGATGCCGCTCGGTCTGCTCGATGGCGTCGCGCGGCACGGCCACGGCGCGATGCACGAGCCCGAGCGGAAAGGCATAGGCCTCGCCGGAGATTTCCACCAGCAGCGCGCGCACGACGGACAGCGTGAGCGGCAGTTCCAGATGGAAGTGCAGGCCGCTGCCGGGCTGCTGCGACAGCTTCAGGCTGCCCCGCACCCCGCGGACCATGTCTTGCACAGCGTCGAGCCCGACGCCCCGGCCCGACACTTCGGACACCGTCTCGCGCAGGCTGAAGCCGGGCAGCAGCAGGAATTCGAGCATCTCGGCCTGCGACAGCCGTGCGGCGGTGTCGGCCTGGGCCAGGCCACGGCGCACGATGGCCGCGCGCAGCGCATCGAGATCGACGCCGGCGCCATCGTCGAAGATCTCGATCACCAGGCGGCCGGCGTTGTGGCGCGCCATCAGCGTGATGCGTCCTTCCTCGGGCTTGCCGGCGGCACGCCGCGCGTCGGGAGACTCGATGCCATGGTCCACGGCATTGCGCAGCAGGTGGGCCAGCGGCGCATCGAGCTGTTCCAGGATGTCGCGATCGACCTGTGTCTGCTCGCCGGACAGCTCCAGGTGCACATGCTTGCCCAGCGCACGGCCCAGGTCGCGGACCATGCGTGAAAATCCGGTCATGCCGTCCGACAGCGGACGCATGCGGCACGACAGCGCCGTGTCATAGATCCGGCGCGACAGGCGGCTGGCGCGATGATCGTACTGGTCGAACTCGTCCACGCGCTGCGACAACTGGGCGTGGCCGTCTTCGAGCAGCTGGCGCACCTCGGCCAGCGCGGCACGCATGCGCGGCACCGAGCCTTCGGGCGCGTCCAGCAGCGCCTGCACGCCATCGAGCGCCTGCAGCGCGCGCATCTGCTGGCGGCGCGCCTGCTGCAGGGAGCCGCCGAACGGCCGCAGCCAGTGCGATTCGACCATGGCTTCGCCGGCCATCGCCAGCAGTCGATCCAGGCGATCGGCATTGACGCGCAGCATCCGCTCGTGCGTGCCGCCGCCGGCCGCCGGTTCCTGCGCGCTTTCGTGAGACAACGCAAGATCCGGGTCGGCCGCCGGCGCGGCGGTGTGTCCGGCGTCTTGCGGAGGTGCTGCCAGCGGTGGCGGCACCAACGTGGCGCCGGGGGGCGGCAGGGCTTCGTCGCCGTCAAGCAGCTGGCTCATCCGCGCGATCCAGGCGTCGATCTCGGCCCGGCCCTCGCCTTCGGGCCAGTCGAGGTCGCCGCCGTGCGGGTGGCCAATGCGCTGAAGCAGGTCGGTGCCTTGCAGCAGGGCGTCGATATGGGCGGGCGCCAGCACGATGCCGCCGCGCTGGGCCGCGACCAGGCAGTCTTCCATGACATGCGCCACACGCACGCCGCCATCGAGCCCGACGATCCGCGCCGCGCCCTTGAGCGAATGGGCGGCACGCATGCAGGCTTCCAGATGCGAGGCGGCGGCGGGATCGCGTTCGAGCGCCAGCAGGCCGGTGTTCAGTACCTCGGCCTGCGCGTCTGCTTCGAGCGCGAACAGGTCCAGCATCGAGGCATCGCGCAATTGCTCGGGATTCATGCCAGGCTCCGCGACAGGGCCTGGCGCAGCAGGTCGGCATCGAGCAGCCCCACGCTATGGCCGGCGTGTTCGAACAGCGCCTGCGTATAGCGCGACGAAGCGCGCGTCAGCGTGGCGGGCAGCGGCAGCAGCACGTGACGCGGCACGTGCTCGACACCCGCCACCTCGGCCACCGGCAGCGCGATGGCATTGCGGCCCTGGCCCAGGATCAGGCAGCGCGCGGCCTGCCGGTCAGCGCCTTCGGGGGCGCCGAACAGCAGCGCCAGCGATACGCAGGTCAGCAGCACCCCGCGTACCGCGGCCACGCCGATCAGGGCGGCATGGCGCCGGTGCGGCAGCGAATGCACGGGAACGGGCGCCGTGATCTCTCCGAGCGCGGCCGTGGGCAGCGCCAGCCATTCGTCACCGACGCGAAAGATCAGCAGCGACTGGCCGGCGGCGCGATCGATGCCGGTGGCGGCGTGGGCGCCGGCATTGTCGATGGTGCTGTCCCACAGGCTGCCGGCCGAAAGCGAATCGAGCACGGTCACGGCGGCCTGCGCATAGACCGGGCAGTTGCGGCAGCGCAGGTGGACGTCGAGCTTCGGGCAGGAACGGTCGCCGCCGGTGCCGATGCGGCGCCAGCAGTCGTCCACGGTGCCGGCAGCCAGGCCGGGCAGCGTGTGGGGGGCGTGTTGGACGATCGAATCAGCCATGGCTCAGTCGGGCATGTCGCTGGGCGCGCTCGCGCAGCCGGTGGGCGCCCGAGGCATCGCCCTCGCTGTCGAGCAGGGCGGCCAGATGATAGAGCGCCTCTTCGTGGGCCGGGTCAAGATACACCGCCTTGCGATAGGCGGCATGCGCATCGGCGATCCGGCCGGCCGCGTCGTGCAGCACGCCCAGCAGGCACCAGCCGTCTGGCGACGATCCATGCCCGGTCAGATACTGCTGGCACGCGGCCGTGGCGGCATCGAGTTCGCCCCGGTCGGCCATGGCCGAGATCGCCGCCAGCGGGTTGCCGGCCGGCGCTGTGGCGGTGACGCCTGTCGTCGGCATTTGCGCGGTCCGGGGCGCTGGCATGGCGGAAGCCAGCGCCGGGTGCCGGATGGAGGCCGCAGGCTTCCAGGCCGGTGGCCGTGGCAACTGTGGCCTTGCAGCCGGGGCTGTGGCAGCAGGCGCGGGATGGAACGCGAAGGCAAGCGGTACGCCGGCGCCGGGCAGCCCATCGCGCGTCAGCAGGCTGGCTTCGGCCGGCCCCACGAAGATCAGTCCGCGCGTGGCGGTCAGGCGCCGCAGTGTCTGCACCGTCTGCTGCTGCGTGGCCAGATCGAAATAGATCAGCAGGTTGCGGCAGAACACGAAGTCGTAAGGCGGTTCGTCGGCCAGCAGGCCGGGCGACATCAGGTTGCCCTGCAGCAGCCGCACCTGCGCCCGGACCTTTTCCGACAACTGGTAGCCGGTGGGCGTGGGCGCGAAATAGCGGTCGCGGAAATCGAGCGGCGCGCCGCGAAAGGCGTTGCTGCCGTACAGGCCGGCGCGGGCGCGTTCCAGGGCGCGGGCGCTGACGTCCACCGCATCCACACGGAAGCGGTCGGCCGGCAGTCCCGCATCGAACAGCGCCATGGCGATCGAGTACGGTTCCTCCCCGGTCGAGCACGGCAGGCTCAGCACGCGAAGCAGGCGCTCGCCGTCGCCGAACGCACGGTGCGCGGCAAAGCGGCCCAGCGCCAGCAGGGCTTCGCGATGGCGAAAGAACCAGGTTTCGGGGACCACTACGGCTTCGATCAGCGCCTGCAGTTCGTCAGGCACCGCGTGCAGCAGGTTCCAGTAGGCGGCGGGGTCCGCGGCGCCAACGGCCTGCCGGCGCTCGTCGACCGCGCGGGCGATCACGGCCGACCCGATCGCGGCGGCGTCCAGCCCGATGCGCTCCTTGAGCAGGGCTTCGATCTGCGTGGGGGGATGCGGCAGATCCGTCATGCGGGGTTTGCCTCCGGAAACAGCAGCGTGTGTACCGCGTCGGGCAGCAGGTTGGCCACGCGAATCCATTGCACGAGCCCGCGCGCGTCCTGGCGTACGGGGCCAAGATAACGCGCCGGGCCCGGGTCGATGCCGCTGTCGACGAACGACGCCGGGTCGCAGCGCAGGGTATCGGTGGCGTATTCGAGCCGCAGCCCCAGCAGATGCGTGGCGTCGCCAGCCGCGCCGGGGCGCCGGTAGTGGACCAGCACGGTGCGCGTGCTGGTGCGCGCGCCGGCTGTCACGCCGGTCGCCAGCGCGGTCACGTCGATCACGGGCACGGTCTGCCCGCGCCGCGTCATCAGCCCGCTGACCCACGTGGGCGACCCGGGAATCTGCTTGGTGGCGGTCAGCGGCAAGACCTCGGCCACTTCGGCGCTATCCAGCGCGTAGTAGTCGGGGCCGATGCGAAACAGCAGGAAGAGCGCCATGGGAGCGGGCGGCTGGGCCGCTCAGACCTTGAAACGCGACACGCCGCTGCGCAGTTCGTTGGCAACCAGCGTCAGTTCGTCGATGGCCTGGCTCGACTGGCGCAGCGATTCCACGGTCTGCTGCGCCGCCTCGGACAGCTGCATCAGCGCCTGGTTGATCTGCTCGGCACCGCCGGCCTGGGCCTGCATGCCTTCGTTGACCATCTGCACGCGCGGGGCCAGCGACTGCACCTGGCCGATGATCTGCGACAGCTGGTCGCCCACCTGTGTCACCTCCGACATGCCGCGCCGCACTTCCTCGGAGAACTTGTCCATGCCCATCACGCCGGCCGACACGGCCGACTGGATCTCGCGCACGATCTGCTCGATGTCGTAGGTGGCCACGGCGGTCTGATCGGCCAGGCGGCGGATCTCGGTGGCCACCACCGAGAAGCCGCGGCCGTATTCGCCGGCTTTTTCGGCCTCGATCGCGGCGTTCAGCGACAGCAGGTTGGTCTGGTCGGCGACCCGGGCGATGGTGGTCACCACCTGGTTGATATTGCCGGCCTTCTCGTTGAGCGTGGCCAGCCGGGCGTTGACCGATCCGGCGGCGTCCATCACGTGGTGCATGGTGGTTTCCATGCGCGACAGCCCCACCTGGCCGGTACCGGCCAGTCCGGCGGTCTGTTCCGCCGCGTGCGACACCTCGTTCATGGTGCGGACCAGGTCGCGCGACGTGGCCGCGATCTCGCGCGACGTGGCGCCGATCTGCGTGGTGGTGGCGGCCGTTTCGGTGGCTGTGGCCTGCTGCTGGCGGGCCGTGGCGGCGATCTCGTTGACGGAGGTCGTGACCTGGATGGCCGATCGCTGGGCCTGGCCGACCAGCGAGGTCAGCTCGCCGGCCATCTGGTTGAAGCCGGCCTCCACGGCCTGGAATTCGTCGCGGCGGTTCAGTGTCATGCGCTGGCGCAGGTCGCCGCCACGCATGGCGCCCAGCAGCGACACGATCGAACGCATCGGGGCGGTGATCGCCCGCAGCAGCAGATAGCCGCAGACCAGGGCCGCCAGCACGGCGATGGCCAGCGCCACCTCGATGCTGGTCTTGGCGGCGCTGACCGAATCGACGATGCCGGCGGCGGCCCGGTCGCTGACGGCGCCGTTGTCGTCCACCAGATCCTGCAGCGTCTTGCGGCCTTCGGCCCAGACGTCATGGGCGCCGCCGCGCAGCGCGGCTTCGGCGGCCGCCGTATCGCGCCAGCGCGTGGGATCGAGATAAGGCTGGGCAGCCTGCTCGTATCTTGCGCGAACGTCGAGGAACGCCTTGAAACGGGCTCTATCCTCTTCGCGCTGGATCGAATCGGCATACAGCTTCTGCAGCTTGTCCAGCCGGCGCGTGGCGTCCTCGGTCTGGGACAGCAGCCTGGCGCGCTGAGCTGGGTCGGACGCCGTGACGGTCTGCCAGGCCAGCACGTAGATTTCGCCCCAGACGCCGCGCATGCCGGCGCTGTAGTTCAGGCCGGGCAGTGCGTCCGTGCGCATGACCGTGGTTTCATGCTCGATGGCGGACAGGCGGTTGTAGGCTGTCACGCTCATCAGGGTCATGACCAGCAGGATGAAGGTGAAGCTTGCCAGGATGCGCGTACGGATGGTCCAGTGGTTCACGGTCGATGGAATTTCTCGTTGGGCGGACGGCCGCGGCCGGCGGGACTGGCGGGGGCGGTCTGCCAGGGCCCACACTCGGATAAGGGGTATCCCTCGAATGGGTGGTAGGCGTTTGCGGCGTAGGGTACTGTAACGTCCGGGTCATTTCAACGCCGACCGCTATCGGCCAGCCGGCGCCGTTGCGCGGCGGCGGCGCCAATTTGTAGCCCTTGCTTTTTTCAAAGTTTTCGTCACACTTGCCAGATAGCTTGAGCGGGGAAAATGTTCATCACAACTGATAGGGCAGGGATGGTGGCCAAGTCGGAGGCACAGGTGACTGGCGCCTTGCCGCCGGCGGATCTGGATCCGCTGACCGGCGTGGTCGTCCGCCAGGCATTCTTGAAGCGGGTGGAAGCACGTCTGCATGGCGAGACGACGCCCCGCTTTGCCCTGTTGCTGGTGGGCGTCGACGATTTCCGCGCCTTCAATGACATGCACGGCCACCTGGAAGGCGACGCGATCCTTCAGCATGTGGCCCGCCGCCTGCGCGACGCCTCGCCGCGCGATGCCGTGGTCGGCCGGGTGGGCGGCGACGAGTTTGGCGTGCTGCTGACCTCCATTTCCGATCCCACGCTGGTGCGCCACGTCAGCGCGGCCATCCTGTCGATGCTGTCCGCCCCCTATGAGCTGGGCGGCAACCGCCACCATGTGCTGGCCAGCCTGGGCGCCTGCGTGATGCCGGCCGGCGGCGATTCCACGGCCGACGTGCTGGCGGCAGCCAGCCTGGCGCTGGCACGGGCCAAGCACGACGGCGGCCGCACCATCCGCTTCTTCAAGCCGCAGATGCGCGCCGACGTGACGACGCGCCTGTCGCTCGTCCAGGCCCTGCGCGAAGCCTACGCCCAACGCCAGTTCGAATTGCTTTACCAGCCGCAGGTGGATTTGCGCGATGGCCGCGTGGTGGGCGCCGAGGCGCTGATGCGCTGGCGTCATCCCACGCTGGGCCTGCTGACCCCGGCGGCGTTCATCGACGCGCTGGCCGCCAGCAGCGTGGCCGCCGACGTGGGCATGTGGCTGCTGCACACGGCCTGCGCGCAGGCACGGGCGTGGTCGCTGACCTTCCCCGACGCGCCGCGCGTCGCCATCAACCTGTTTGCGGCGCAGCTGGCCGAAAGCCGGCTGCTGACCGAGGTACGCCACGTGCTGCGCGCGCTGGAACTGCCGCCCGACCGGCTGGAGATCGAGATTACCGAGACCATCGCGCTGCAACAGGGCGACGAGGTGTCCGACCAGCTCCAGGCGTTGCGCCGCGACGGGGTAACGCTGACCTGCGACGATTTCGGCACTGGCTACGCGTCGCTGAGCTTCCTGAAGTCGTTTCCGGTGGATCGGCTCAAGATCGACCAGTCCTTCATCCGCAACGTCACCCACGACAATGTGGACGCCGCCATCGTGCGCTCGGTCATCAATGTCGGCCAGAGCCTGCGGATCGGCGTGGTGGCCGAGGGCGTGGAAACGGCCGAGCAGCGCGACTTCCTGCTGCGCAACGGCTGCATCGAAGCCCAGGGTTATCTGTACGGCAGGCCGATGCCGGCCGACCGCCTGACCGACTTCCTGCGCAACCAGCCGCGCTGAGTGGCGCCGTCGCACGCCGATGCTGCGATGCAGCGTCGGTCGCCTGTCGGTCGCCTTAGTCCCCCGGGGGCCACGCCGACCGGCCCCTATTTCCTGCATCTGCAAGACTTGTATCCGCCTTTGTCCCGCATGCCAGCGCGCGGCGGCGGGGAAATATGTGCTTACAAAGTCCGGTGCACAGGCCCGACGCTCCGCCGTTATCCGATATACGGTGGCAGCGGGTGCTTGCCGCCAAGGTCGCCGGCACGGCCCACCGGAATCAGGTAATCGATATGCAATCCCGTCATCGCTTCACGCTCGTGCCAGCCGCCATCGGTCTGGCCGCCGCCGTCCTGGTCCAGGTGAACGCCCGGGCACAGGACTACAGCCCCGGCGCGCCGGGTGTGCCGCCCGGCTATATCCAGCAGGACCCCAACGATGCCAACGTACTGGGCGATCCGTCCGCGATGGTGGCCGACCCGCCATCGCGCATTGCCACGGTCACCGACATGGCCGGCGGGCTGAGTTTCGCGCCAGCCGGCTCGGACGATTGGGCGGCCGTGGGGTTGAACCGGCCGATCACGACGGGCGACCGGCTCTGGGTGGACCCGGGCGGCCGCGCCGAACTGCACGCCGGCACCACGGCGGTGCGGCTGGGCGGGGGCACTGCCGCGACGATCCTGAACCTCGACGACCGCGCCACCCAGGTAAAGCTGACCCAGGGCACGCTGCAACTGCGCGTGCGGGCGCTGCCGGCAGACCAGCAGGTGGAAGTCGATACGCCAAATCTGGCATTTGTACCGCGCGAGCCGGGCGACTACCGGATCGACGTGTCGCCCGACGGGACGTCCACGCTTGTGTCGATGCGCCATGGGAGCGCCGTGCTGTATGGAGACACCCGATCGATCGAACTCGGTCGCGGGCAACGCATGCGGTTTGCCGGCACCGACCTGGCGGACGCGGGCGCGGGCAACTATCCGCCGCCCGACAGCTTCGACCAGTGGACCGCCGCGCGCGATGCCCGCGCAGACGCGTCGCCGTCGGCGCGCTATGTGCCGCCCGACATGACCGGCTACACCGCGCTGGACGATTACGGCGACTGGCAGCAGGACCCCGGCTATGGCGCCGTGTGGTTTCCGCGCGAGGTGGCGCCGGGCTGGGCGCCTTACAGCACGGGCCGCTGGGCATGGGTGGCGCCGTGGGGCTGGACCTGGATCGACGACGCGCCGTGGGGCTTTGCGCCGTCGCACTACGGGCGTTGGGCCCACTTCGGCAGCCGTTGGGGCTGGGTGCCGGGGCCGGTGGCGGTGCGCCCCTGCTACGCGCCGGCCGTGGTCGGTTTCATCGGCACCAGCGTCCGCATCGGCGGCGGTCCGGGCGTGGCCTGGTATCCGCTGGGGCCGCGCGACGTCTACCGGCCCGTGTACCGGGCCAGTCCGCGCTATGTCACGCGTATCAACAATTTTCCGGTGAACGACACGTGGATGCGCGGCGGCGACCGTGACCGCTGGGTAAACCGCAATGTGCCGGGCGCGATCACGGGTATGCCGTCGCGCAATTTCGTGGAGGGTCGGCCCGTACCGCGCGGCAGCCATCGCGACGAATGGCGCCAGCTGCCGGCGGGCGAAGTGCGCGGCGGGCCGATCATGGCGCCGGTGAAGGCCAGCCTGATCGGCGGCGCGCGGCCGCAGGGTCTGCCGCCGATGGCGCGACAGGGATTTGAACGGCAAGCCATCGCCGCGCACCCGCCTGGGCGCGTCGGCGTGGACGACCTGGCCCGCCGTTTTGCCCGCGAGGGCGGGACGGGCGGCGCCGGGCCGGCGTGGCACGGGCCGACAGCCGGCGCAGATAACCGCCGTCAGGGTCAGCCCGCTCAGCCGGGTCGCGACGACGCGCGACGCGGCCCGCAACCGGGGCCGGCCTGGCAGCCGGACGTGCGCATGAGCCAGGCCGCGCAGGCAGGCCGTGGGCCGGGGCAGCGACCCGACGGGCTGCGCAGCGGGGTGTCGGATGCCCAGCGCCAGCAGTTCGAGCAGCAGCGTGACCAGCAGCGCCAGTTGCACGACCAGCAACGGCAGATGCAAGACCAGCAGCGGCTGTCCACGGACAACCAGCGGCAGCAACAACAGGCGCTGCAGCGGCAGATGCAGGATCAACAGCGGCAGATGCAGGACCAGCAGCGGCAATCGCAGGATGCGCAGCGCCGGCAGCAATTCGACCAGCAGCGCGGGCAGCAGGAGCGCCAGCAGCAGGACGTCCAGCGCCAGGCGCAGGAACGCCAGCGGCAGTTTGACCAGCAGCGCGCGCAACAGGAGCGTCAGCAGCAGGACATGCAACGCCAGACGCAGGAACGCCAGCGGCAGTTCGACCAGCAGCGCGCGCAACAGGAGCGTCAGCAGCAGGACATGCAGCGCCAGACGCAGGAACGCCAGCGGCAGTTCGACCAGCAGCGCGCGCAACAGGAGCGCCAGCAGCAGGACGTCCAGCGGCAGGCGCAGGAGCGCCAGCAGCAGTTCGACCAGCAGCGCGCGCAACAGGAGCGTCAGCAGCAGGACGTCCAGCGGCAGGCGCAGGAGCGCCAGCGGCAGTTCGACCAGCAGCGGGCGCAACAGGAACGCCAGCAGCAGGACATGCAGCGGCAGGCGCAGATGCGCGATCAGCAGCAGCGGCAGATCCAGGAACAGCAGCGCCAGCAGATGGAGCAGCAACGTCAGCAGGCCGCGCAGCGCCAGCAGCTGGACCAGGCGCGTCAGTTCCAGGAACAGCAGCGTCAGCAGTTCGAGCAGCAGCGGCAACAGGCCATGCAGCGCCAGCAGATGGAGCAGCAGCGCCAGGCGCAGGAGCAGCAGCGGCGCGCGCAGGAGCAGCAGCAACAGATGCAGCAGCAACAGCGCCAGGCACAGGAGCAACAGCGCCAGGCGCAGGAGCAGCAGCGCCAGCAGCAGGAACGGCAGCGGCAGTTCCAGGAACAGCAACGCCAGCAACAGCAACAGCAACAGCAGCAACAGCGGGCCCAGCAGGAACAAGCCCGCCATGCGCAGCAGCAGGCGCGTAACGACGAGCGGCGCTGATCGCCGGGTGCGGCAAAGACAAAGGGCGTCCGGTTGTGCCGGACGCCCTTCGTTTCTCTCCACTTACGCTTTCTTTTTTAGACTGCTACATCAGTGCTGGCATGCCCGCCAGCGGGGTACAGCGCCCTCCGCCTCTCTCTCTCTCTCTCTTCCTTCTGGTGCTGCTGCGTCCTTACTTGGCCAGTTCCGACAGGCGCACCGGCTCGATCTTGCCCTTCTGGACCCAGCCCACCACGGTATCGGCCACCGAGCCGCCCTTGGCGTCGATGCCATCCACCTCGTTCGGATTCACTTCCTTGGGCAGCGCCTTCACCGCGTCGGGCATCTTGGCGCGGATTGCCGCGGCGTCGGTGGTGGTGCCGGCCAGCTTCATCGCGTTGGCCAGCGCCCAGGTCATCGTGTAGTTCAGCGACATCTCCGTGGTGGCATCGCGGCCGTCGTGCAGCTTCTTGTACCGGGCGTTGTAGGCCTGCGCGGCCGGACGGGCGTCGTTGACCAGCGGCATCACGCCGATCGAGCCTTCCAGCATGGCCAGGCCGTTCGTGACCTTGGCCATCTCGTCCATCTTGGCCTGGTCCATGATGATGAAGCCGCCCTTGAAGCCCAGTTCGCGGGCCTGCTTGACCACCAGCGCGGTAGGCTCGGACGGGCCGCCCACGAACATCACGTCGGGTTTGTCGGCGATGGCGCGCGACACGCCGGTGTAGAAGTCCGTGGCCTTGGTGTACGACATCGGATTGTTGCCCACCACCTTGCCGCCGGCACCTTCCCAGGCCGGTACGAATGCCTGCACCCAGGCCTTGGCGTAGTCGTGATCGGCCGGCACCATGGCCACATTCTTGCCGTAGCGTTTCATCTGGGCCTTCACGAACGGCTCGATATAGCCGGTGTAGGCCGGGGGGATGCGGATCGTGAGCTTGTTGCCGGCGTCGGTGATGCGCGGCACGCTCGAATAGGCCATGACCAGGAATTTCTCCTGCTCGTTGAATGCCTGCAGCGCGAAGATGCCGCCCGAGTGCGGCACGAACACCGCCGGCGTCTTGTGCTGCTGCACCAGCCGGCGCGCGTTGATGGCGGCTTCCGCCGGCGCGTACTTGTCGTCCAGCGCCACCACTTCGAGCTTCACCTTCTTGCCGGCCACCTGCAGGCCGGCCGCGTTGATTTCATCCACGGCCATCTGGATGCCGGACAGCACGTTCTTGCCATAGAGCGCGGCGCCACCGGACAGCGGACCCGTGTAGCCGATCTTGACCACTTCCTGCGCCTGAGCGGGCGACGCGGCGACGATGGCGGCGGCTGCGCAGGTGGCCAGCGCGAAGAAACGACCCAATGTCTTCTGTTGCATGTGTTGTCTCCTTTGGATTCTATTGTTTACGCTTTTCGTTTACGCCTTTCGCTCCCCTCTCCCGCGCGCGGGAGAGGGGTTGGGGGAGAGGGCAGGCCTGTGGAATGTCGAGGCGCATCCTGTGGCGAAACGCTCGCCCTCTCCCCCGCCCCTCTCCCGCAGGCGGGAGAGGGGAGAACATCAACCCTACCCGCTGATATACGCCTTGCGTATCCCTTCGTCCTTCAGCAGCGCGTCGCGGTCGCCTTCCATCACGATGCGGCCGCTTTCGATGACATAGGCGCGATGGGCGATGCCAAGCGCCGCGTAGGCGTTCTGTTCCGCCAGCAGCACCGTCGTGCCGGCCCGGTTGATGCGCTGGATCACTTCGAACATCTGCTTGACCACCAGCGGCGCCAGCCCCAGCGACGGTTCGTCGAGCAGCAGCGCGCGGGGGCGGCCCATCAGCGCGCGGCCCAGTGCCACCATCTGCTGCTGTCCCCCGGACAGCGAGCCGGCCGGGTCGTCCTTCTTCTGGCGCAGGATCGGGAACATCTCGTAGACCTCTTCCAGCGTGGTGCGGATGCCGCTGCGGTCGCGCCGATGCACGTAGGCGCCCAGCGTCAGGTTCTTCTCGACGCTCATGGCCGGGAACAGCTTGCGGCCCTCGGGGCAATGCACCAGCCCGGCCTGCACGATCTGCGACGGCTTCATGCCGCCCAGCTCGCGTCCGTCGAAGCGCATGCTGCCGCCGCTGGTACGGTGGATGCCGCTCATCGCCAGGAAGATCGAGCTCTTGCCGGCGCCGTTGGCGCCCAGCAGCACCACCAGCTCGCCTGCCCTGGCGTGCAGCGTGATGTTGTCCAGCGCGCGGAAGCTGCCGTACGACAGCGAGACACGTTCAAGCTGCAACATGGTCGGCTCCCAGATAGGCTTCGATGACGCGCGGGTCCTGCTGGATCTGCGCGGGCGTGCCCTCGGCGATCTTTTCGCCATAGTTGAGCACCATGATCTTGTCGGCCAGCCGCATGATCATGTCCATCTTGTGTTCGATCAGGCAGACCGTCTTGCCATGGCGCACCATCTTGTGGATCAGCTCCGCCAGGCCGACGGTTTCCTCGGGGTTCACGCCGCCGGCCGGTTCGTCGAGCAGCAGCAGGTCGGGGTCGGTGGCCAGCGCCAGGGCAAAGGCCACGCGCTTGCGGGCTTCCTGCGTGATATCGGCGGCCACTTCGTGTGCCAGGTGCGACAAGCCGACAAAGTCGAGCGCCGCCTCCGCCTTCTCGCGGCACAGCTTTTCTTCGTCGCGCAGGCGGCGCGAGTTCAGCAGCACGTCAGCCAGGCCCGACTTCGTGCGCAGGCGGTGGCCGACGATCAGGTTGTCCAGCACCGTGGCGCGATCGAACAGCGACGTCGCCTGGAACGTCCGCGCCACGCCCAGCCGGGCGATCTGGTCGGCGCGCTGGCCGGCCACGTCCTGGCCCCGGATGAGGATCTGGCCCGACGACGGCGCATGCGTGCCCGCGATCAGGTTGAAAAACGTGGTCTTGCCGGCGCCGTTGGGGCCGATGATCGCATTGATATGGCCGGTCTCGAACGTCACGGAAACATCGTGCACCGCGGTCAGGCCGCCGAATTTCTTCGTCAGGTTGCGGATCTCAAGCATTCTCGGCTCCCGGGCGGGTGGTGGGGACGGGGGCGGGCTGTGCCGCCCGTGCGGCGGCCAGCTGGCCACGGCGCTGCGCGGCGGCGCGACGGGCCTGGCGCTTGAGGAACGATCCCACGATGCCATCGGGCACGAAGATGATCAGCAGGATCAGCACCGGGCCGAATACCAGCATGCGGTAGTCTTGCAGGAATTGCAGGGTCTGCGTGACCCACGGCACCAGCACGGCGCCCAGCAGCGGCCCGAGCAGCGTGCCGGTGCCGCCGACCAGCATCGACATCACCATGTCGAAGGTGATGTCGGTGCGGGCGATGTCCGGCCCCAGAAAGCGCACCTGGCCGGCATAGAGCGCGCCGGCGAATCCGGCGTAGGCCACCGACAGCACAAACGACAGCACCTTGGTGCGCATCAGGTTGATGCCCAGCGCCTCGGCCAGCGCGTCGCTGTTGCGCACGGCCATGAAGCTGCGGCCCAGCAGCGAGCCCACGATCCGGTGCATCACGAACGTGCCGATCGCCAGGAAGCACAGCACCAGGTAGTACTGCGCCTGCACGCTGTCGAACGCGATCGGTCCGATCGCGGCCGGCACCGGAATGCCGATCAGGCCCACAGCGCCGTGGGTCAGCCCTTCCCACTTCTCGATGATCAGGTAGATGATGTAGCCCACGCAGAGCGTGAAGATCGAGAAGTAGTGGCCCTTCAGGCGCAGCGACACCACGCCCACGCCGTAACCCAGCACCATGCAGACCACGCCCGACAGGGCGAAGGCCAGCCAGAACGGCAGCTGGTGGTCAACGGTCAGGATGCCCAGCGTATAGGCGCCGATGGCCATGAAGCCGCCGTGCGCCAGGTTGAGCTGGCCCGTGTAGCCGGTCAGCAGGTTCAGCCCGAGCGTGGCGATGGCGGTGATGAACGCCAGCGTCATCACGGTCAGGAAGTAGCTGTTCGGGACCACCAGCGGGAACGCGATGGCGGCCGCCAGCAGCAGCGCCCAGCCCGTCTTGCCTTGCAGTGCTTTCATGTCGGTGTCCTCCTCAGGCGGCGCGGCCGGCGAACAGGCCCTGCGGACGCACCGACAGGATGATCACAAGCAGCAGGAACGCGATGATGTCCTTGTAGTCGGTGGAGATGTAGAAGCCGCCGAAGCTCTCGGCCATGCCGATGATCAGCCCGCCGACGATGGCGCCCGGAATGCTGCCCATGCCGCCCAGGATGATGATCACGAACGCCTTGGTGATGACCAGGTTGCCCATGCTTGGGTACACCAGGTTGATCGGCGCGTAGAGCGTGGCGGCAATCGCGGCCAGTGCCCCGGAGATGGCAAACACCAGCAGCGTCACGCGCGTGGCGTCGATGCCGACCAGCGCCGCGCCTTCGCGGTTCTGCGCCATGGCAACGATCGTCGAGCCGGTGACCGTCCGCGTCAGGAACAGATGCAGCAGCACCATGAGCCCGAACGCGGCGACGATGATCAGCACGCGCTGCAGCGGCGCGGTGAGGCCGAAAATGTCCACCATCTGGCCGTAGGGCGTGGGCATGCGGTGGAAATCGGCCCCCCACAGCGCCTGCGCCCCGGCTTCCAGAAACAGCAGGATGCCGATGGCGGCGATCATGTCGTGGATCTCGGGCGCATTGCGCAGCGGATGAAAGACCAGCCGGTCCGCCAGCATCGACAGCACGGCCACGACCGCCGCGGCGGCCAGCATGGCCAGCCAGTAGTTCAGCCCGAGCGTGGTCATCGCGTAGTACGACACATAGGCGCCGGCCATGTACAACGCGCCATGCGCGAAGTTGGGCACATGCAGGATGCCGTAGACAAGGGTGAGTCCCAATGCCACCAGGCTGTAGACGCCGCCCAGTGTGAGACCGTTAAGGAACTGCTGGAAAAACAATGCCATGCGTTGTCTCCTTGCGTTGGTGTGCCGTGACGGCACCCGCGCTGTCTCCGACGCCGTGTCGCGTTCTCGCACGGTCGTTCGTTTTCGGCGACTTTGCATAGCGTTTCAGCGAGCGTCAAGCAATCGGACGTAGTATTCCGATACGCGAAATAGGGAGTCCGCATCCCGCCGTGCTGCGTCGGTGAATTCCCTGATTTCAGCGTGCAAGTGGCTCGGGGCGGGGAGGCGTGGGCCTTATTTACGCCGCCTATGACGCGTATGTCTTCACTGCATGGCAGGGCCGGGAAAACCCCGGGGTCAGGACGCGCCGCGCCTTAAAGGATTTCTGATATCCAGTCCGTGGCGATGACCCCGATCAGCACGAGCAATGGCATGACGCAGGCCCTGCGCCAAGGCAAAGCCATCGAGCGCGCCCACATGCCAAGCAGGGCAAGCACACATGCACATGCAATGAGCGTGGCAGTGAGCAGGTAAGCTGCCAGCGACCGATATGCCCAGCGGTTCGCCATGGCGCCGCCGTCGCCGCCGAAGTGATACGGCGCCGAATCCCGCCATGCGTTGAGTGCATCAATCCCGACGGCTAGCAGTAGTAGCACTGCGAGGCAGGTCGCAAGCCACCTGATGGCTGACTTCAAGGGTCACCAGAGCCGGATCTGCGCAACCGAGCGAAGCTCGGCCTGCAGGAACTGGCCGGCGTCGATGGCTCGGCAAATGCCGCGTTCATCCAGCCACATGTTGATAGCCTCCCAGTTAGTGTTGGCGAGCCAGTGTGGCAAGGTCACTCCGGGGGTGGAATCGTAGCCGTCCGAATTTTGCCCACGCGCCGGGTTGAACCGTCCCGGAATGGCGACTGCGTCCTTCGGTCCATGAACCGTACTTCTGACGGACATGTTTTCGCTACATAGCGACGTGCATCGGGCACGGAAACTGATATCAATCGCACCATGAAGCGCACGACCTCGATTCCGCAGCCGCCCGATTCCGCCCTTGTGTCGAGCGAGGCCGCGCACGCGATGGATGGCGAGGACCGCAACTTCGTCACGGCGCTGGCGCGCGGGCTGGAACTGCTGCGCGCCTTTGGCCCGGACGACGACTTCCTGGGCAACGCCGAACTGTCCCGGCGTACGGGTATTCCCCGACCCACGGTGTCGCGGCTCACCTACACACTGGCCAGCGTCGGCTATCTCGTCTATGTGGAAGAGCAGGAAAAGTACCGCATCGGCCAGGGCGCGATGCTGCCCGGGCAGCGGTATCTGTCCGGCGCCGGCATCCGCAATATCGCCCAGCCGCTGATGCAGTCTCTTGCATTTGCGACGGGATGTACCGTGGCGCTGGCGGCGCCCGATCGGCATGACATGCTCTACCTGGAAGTCTGCCAGCCGCGCGGCGCGCTGGTCATGCGGCTGACGCCGGGATCGCGCTTGCCGATGGCGACGTCGGCCATTGGCCGCGCCTGGCTGGCGGGGCTGCCCGTGGCGCGGCGTACGGCCGTGATGACCGAACTGGAACGCCAGCACGGCACGCGCTGGCCCGGCGTGCGGACGCGGCTCGAACGCGCCATGCGCGAGCACGCGCGCCGGGGCTTCTGCGTGGCCCATGCCGAGTGGGACAGGTCGGTCAGCGGCGCGGCGGCGCCCGTCCGGCTGGCCGATGGCTCCGAAGTGCTGTCGATCAATATCGGCGGCGCGTCGACACGGCTGTCTCCGGAAGTTCTCGAAGGCAACCTTGGGCCGCGCATTCGTGAGCTGGCCGACACACTTGCAACGCGGCTGTGGCAGTCCGCGTGACCGGATTCTGAAAACGAGAAGGAGATATCGATGGAGATTCGTAACAAGACGGTGATCGTGACGGGTGGCGGTACGGGCATCGGACGCGCGCTGGTGCTGGCGTTTGCCAGGGCGGGCGCCCGCGGTGTGGCCGTGGCCGACATCGATGCCGCCGGCGCCGCGCAGGTGGCTGCCGAAGCGGCGGCCGCCGCGCCGCAGTGCCAGGTGTTCTCGCAGCGGGTGGATGTGGCCGATGCCGCCGCGGTGCAGGGCCTGGTCGATACCGCCACGCAACGCTTTGGCCAGGTCGACGTTTTCTGCTCGAACGCCGGCATCATCCTGCGCAAGGGGCTGGAGGCATCCGCCGAAGAATGGCAGCGGATCTGGGACATCAACGTCATGGCCCATATCCATGCCGCCAAGGCCGTGCTGCCGCAGATGCTGGAGCGCGGCGACGGCTATCTGGTCAATACGGTCTCCGCCGCCGGCCTGTTGTCGCAGATCGGCTCGGCGCCGTATGCCGTGACCAAGCACGCGGCCATCGGCTTTGCCGAATGGCTATCGATTACATATGGCGACCGTGGCATCAAGGTGAGCTGCATCTGCCCGCAGGGCGTGCAGACGAAAATGCTGTTCGGCGAGGACGGCGAGCGCAAGGGGTTCCTGCAGGCGGGCTCGGTCACGCCGGAGCACGTGGCCGAGAAGACGCTGGAGGGCATGGCCGCCGAGAGCTTCCTGGTGCTGCCGCATCCGGAGGTGCTGGAATACTATCGCCGCAAGGGCCAGGACTATGATCGCTGGTTGCGCGGCATGCGTCGCCTGCACGATCAGGTATCAAAGGAATTTGGCAATATTGCCGTGTAGTCGCAAGGCAATGGCAATGCCAGTATCTAAATAAAGAACGATTCAGGAGACAGAATCATGCGTGCTCGAATGATCCGGCGCCGCCAGGTGCTGGGGATGCTGGCCGCCACGGCCGCTCTCGCCGCCGTGTCCGCCGCCCCTGCCGTGCTGGCCGCCGACGCCTACCCGACCAAGCCCGTCCGCATCGTGGTGGGTTTTCCGAGTGGCGGGGCGCCCGATATCCTGGCACGCATCGTTTCCGAGAAATTTTCGCTGGGTCAGCCGGTGGTGGTCGACAACAAGCCCGGTGCCGGCGGCAATATCGGCGGCGAGGCGGTGGCCCATGCCGCGCCGGACGGCTACACGCTGGCCATGGGCACGGTGGGCACGCATTCGATCAACGGCGCGCTCTACAGCAAGATGCCGTATGACATGGTGAAGGACTTCACGCCGGTGATCCTGGTGGCATCGACCCCCAACGTGCTCGTCGTGCACCCGTCGGTGCCGGCGAAAAACGTCCAGGAACTGATCGCACTGGCCAAGTCGAAGCCGGGCCAGCTGACGTTCGGCACGCCGGGCGTGGGGACGTCGCTGCATGTGGCGGGCGAACTGTTCAACACCATGGCCGGCACCAAGATCGTTCACGTGCCGTACAAGGGCCGGGCCATGGCCATTCCAGACCTGCTGGGTGGCCATATTACGATGATGTTCGACAACCTGCCCTCGGCATTGCCGGTTGTGAAGGAGGGTAAGCTGCGGGCGCTGGGTGTGACCAGTGCGCAGCGATCGGCGTCGGCGCCGGACATTCCGACCATCGCGGAACAGGGGCTGCCCGGTTACGAGGCCACCTCCTGGTTCGCGATCTTCGCGCCGGCCCACACGCCGAAGGACGTGGTGGCCAGGCTCAACACCGAACTGAACCGCATCTTCACGCAGCCCGACGTCCAGGCCAAGCTGAAGACGCTGGGCCTGGACCCCGTGCTGGGCACGCCTGACAAGCTCGCCGACTACCAACGCGGCGAGATTGCCAAATGGGCCAAGGTCGTCAAGGATTCCGGCGCGAAGGCCGAGTAGCGACATGGACCCCGGGCGGCGTCTAGCGGTCAGAGGACACGCGCCGCCGCGCCAGTCTGCGGACGAAAGCGGTAGCCCACCTTGGGCACCGCCGACACGCAACTGTCCAGGCCCAGCGGATGCAGCGCGCGCCGCAGCCGCGACACCAGCTGCGTCAGGCAGTTTTCATCCACCATCGCACCCGGCCCCCAGACCGCGGCAATGATCTGCTGCCGCGACATGACTTTCTCGCCGTGATCCCTCAGCACGATCAGCAACCGCAACTCGAAGCGCGTGAGCTTGGCGATGACGCCGTTGCACGAGATGATGCCCTGCGACTCGTCGATATGCAGCGCATCGTCGATATCCGAAAACGCCGAGACTGACGATGTGGAGATCGGCATGCCCAGACGCGCCAGCACATGGGCCAGGCCCCGCGCCTGCTCCAGCGCGGAATCCACCGGCGGCACCGCTTCCGGCGCGGGCGGGACCGTGGTGGTGTACGGCACCGGAATGAACCGGTAGCCCTGGCGCGGCACGGTCACGATATGGGCGTCCAGGCTGACCGGGCTCAGCGCCTTGCGCAGGCGGTACACCAGTTGGACCAGGTAGAGTTCGTCCACCAGTGCGGCGCGTTTTCCCCAGACACCCTTCAACAGGGAATCGCGGGATTTGACGGCGGCCTTGCCTTCCACCAGCAGGCGCAGCAGTTTCTTTTGCTGGCCGGTTATCTTGGCTACCACGCCGCCGCGTAATACGCGGTCGGTGTCCCAATCAAAGAATACCGAATCGCTATTCCGGATCATTTCGATTACCCCATGTCGTCTGCGATGGACGACAAGCGTATCGACACGCAGAAATAGCTCCCATGGAAGATATTTCTTCGGAATCTGACCCGCACGGGTGACGGCTCAACGCCGTTCTCTGCCGTATATCGCCAATTACGGAAACAATGGACGGTGCTGTGGGCTCACCATCTTCGTCTGGATAAGGAATATCCGTGCGTGCTGATCGATTGTCAGGACAAGATGACCTGACGATATTAAAGTCCGCGGACGCGGGATACCGCCGGCATCATAACCCATTCGGGTATTAAGTTATTGCCGCAGTCAGGCATTGCGCGACCGATGGATTTGCGCGAATCCACGTCATCCATTAGCCGCGATGGGTCATTGCCGATCCATGTCCGGGGATTTGCGGTATTGGCGCGGAAACCCGATTGCGTATATGCACGCGGGCAAATCGGAGAATCCGGGTTGAAACGGATATCACCGTTTATATTCCACGCCGGATCCATGTCATTGCAGTGGCCGGAAGAGAAAGATGCGTCTGGCCGCCGGTATCACGGGCCGGAATCAAAAAGGCGCAACACGCCGGCGGCATTCAAACCATTCTGCAAGGACAGATGTCATGACAAAGAAATCGTGTGACAGCAACGACCAACCGGCCGGCCAGGCAACCCAGGGGCGCGCCGGCTGGAATTCGCGCACGTATCGCAGCGGGGACCCATCGGATACGGAACCGCCGCGTGTGCCGCTGCGCCGCTTTGCCGGCGTGCGCAATGTGCTGGGCAGCGGGCGCAACAACAGCAAGCTGGTCTACGCGCAAGATCCGGGCGATCCCAATATTCCGGATTCGAAGGGCGCGTCGGACCGCACCTACAAGCAAAACAACTACGATCCGGCCACCGAGGTCGAGAAGTACTCGTACACCTCGACCCGTGTTGCCAAGCGCGTGTACAACACCTACGGTGCGACGCAGAAAGGTACGCAGGTTTTCGGCTACTACACCGACTGGTCGCAGTACGACGGCCGGCTGGATGGCAATTACGCCAATAGCGCCGCAGGCCGTGGCACCGACCTGATGCTGCTCAATGCATCGGCTTACGATCGTCTGATCATCGGCTTCGCCGGCATCGTGGGCGACACGGGCGAAAAGCAGTACACGATCGACCAGGCGGCGGTGGATTTTGGCAAGAAGCTCAACGAAGCCACCTTCACCGACCCGTGGGGCGATGTGGCGTCGTACCGCAACGTGGGCTTCAGCGGCTGGGTCAGCAACGACTACCGCGAGCTGTTCGACCAGAGCAAGGCCCAGGGCGTACTGGGCGGCCTGGCCAAGCTCAAGCAGCAGAATCCGAACCTGAAGCTGTCGTTCAGCCTGGGCGGCTGGACGATGAGCGGCGCCTTCCACGCCGCAACGGCCGATGCCACGCGGCGCCAGACGCTGATCGAGAGCATCGCCTATATCTTCGACCGCTTCCCGATGTTCACCGAGGTCGACCTGGACTGGGAATATCCGGGCATGCCAGGCGCGGGCAATCCGCATGGCCCCGAGGACGCGGCCAACTTCCAGGCGCTGGTGCGTGGCATCAAGCAGCGCCTGCCCCACGTGCGGGTGAGTATCGCGGCGGGCGCGGCCATGGATACGATGCTTGCCGCCGACATCCCGGGCATGCTGGCCGCCGGTGTGGAGGGCATCAACCTGATGACCTACGACTTCTTCGGCACGCCATGGGCCGAGAAACTGGCGCACCACACGAACCTGTACGACTACGAGGGCAGCCAGTTCAGCATCGACAAGTCGGTGAAGTACCTGCTGAGCGTGGGCGTGCCCTCGAAGAACATCTTCGTCGGCTACGCGGCCTACAGCCGCAGCGCGCGCAATGCGGTGATCGAAAGCTGGTCGCCGCTGGTGGGGACGTACAGCCCGGGCACCGGCACGACCACCGGCACCTACGAGTCGGGTGCGAGCGAGTTCTACGACATCCTGTACAACTACCTCGACCTCGAAAACCGCACGGGCATCAACGGGTTCAACGTGTACACGGACCAGGAGGCCGACGCCGATTACCTGTTCAATCCGGAAACCGGCCTGTTCCTGTCGATCGACACGCCGCGCTCGGTGAAGGCAAAGGGCGAGTACGTGCTCCAGCACAACCTGGGCGGCCTGTTCACCTGGACCATCGACATGGACAACGGCGTGCTGCTGAACGCCGCACGTGAAGGCCTGGGGGCGACGGCGAAGACCGAAGTCGTCGACATGGAGCCGTTCTACTTCGAAGGGATCAACACCGGCAATGTGGGCGCCACGGTGGCCGTGATCGAAGGGCCGACCGAGGCGTTCGAGGGTGACGAGGTGTCGTTCTCGGGGCTGCGCTCGCATGGCGCGGAGCCGCTCACCTACAAGTGGAGCGCGCCCGGCCTGACGTTCCTGGACGGCAAGACCGCCGCAGTGGTGGAGGGCGCGCTGCCGCTGGTCACCCGTACCTACACGGTGACGCTGACGGTGACCGATGCCAGCGGCAAGACGGCCACCGACACCCAGAACCTGGTGGTCAAGAAGAAGACCCAGGAGCCGCCCACGTCCCGGATCACCGTGCTGCTGGAATCGGGCACGCCGTATGCGCTGTCGGCCGAAGCGTCGTTTGACCCCGATGACAATCCCCTGACCTATGTCTGGGATGCGCCGGACCTGCCGTTCGACGGCAGCACCGCCGAAACGGTGGAGAGCACCGCGCCGTCGGTGACGGCACCGACCGACTATTGGGTCAAGCTGACCGTGAACGACGGCACCGAAACGGACCAGAGCGCGATCTTCCTGACCATCGTGCCGGGCGAGGCCTCGGAAGGCGATGTGGTGGCCGTTATCACCGGACGGACGCAGGTCGAAAGCGGCGCCCCGATCCAGTTGTCCGCCGGCGACTCCAGCGGTCCGCCGCCGCTGCTGTTCTCGTGGTCGGCGCCGGGTCTGTCGTTCGATGGGGCGGATTCGGTCACGGTCAACGCCAACGCGCCGCTCGTGGACCGCGACACGATCATCGAGGTGAAGCTGACCGCCACGGGCTCGGCAGGCACGGGCGACAAGGACACCACGTCGGTACAACTGCGCGTGCTGGCAGGCGGCAGTTCGGACACCTCCGGCACGTGGCGTCCGCAATCGTACGAGTCGGGCGCCGAGGTGACCAACAACTACGAGGGCCAGGGGCTGCGCAAGTACCGCGCCAAGTGGTGGGTGGGCGCCGACCAGGAGCCGGGCGATCCGAACTACACGTCGACGGTCGAAGGTGGCGACTCCAAGCCGTGGCTCGACCTGGGCCCGGCCTGAACTGACCAGGAAGTACCCAGCCGGCGGGTAAGCCGGTAGCGGTTCCGGGCAACGCGCTGTCAGGCAGGACGGTGCATTGCCCGGTTTTTTTGTTGGCTGGCCGATGTCACGAGGAAATCATGGCGAATCGATACGTGCGGAAGGGGCGCGGCATGGGCGGCGTGTTGGGCACGGCGGCGCTGGTGCTGCTGCTGGCGGGTTGTACCGTGATTTCGGTGGAAGGCGATCACAACCGGATTCGCGATGCCGGCGGCCATGGCGGCCTGGCGGTCCCGGCACCGGATGAGGCGTCCACGTGGCACGAGCGCCTGGAGCGGATCGAGCGCGCGCTCGGCATGGCCCATCGGGACGGGCTACGCTGAGGGGCCCGTTGTATCCGCAACCTGGCGATCGCGCAACCGGCTCAGGCTGACAATGGCGCCGAGCGTGGCCACCAGGGCGGCCACATACAGCGCGGTCCGCGCGGCGTCGCCGCCATCCAGGCTGAATAGCAGGGCAACGACGGCGGTGCCTGTCGTTTGCCCAAGCAGGCGTGTCGTGGCCTGTGCACCGCTTGCGCCACCGCTGCGCTCGTGCGGCGTGGCGCTGATCATGGCACGGTTGTTGGGCGACTGGAAGAACCCGAAGCCGATGCCGCATAGCGCGGTGCGCCAGGCGATGTCCAGGCTGCCGGCATCGGGGCTCAGTACGGCCAGGCCGACCAGCCCGGCAGCCAGCATCATCAGCCCCGCACCGGCCAGCACGCTGGCGGGATACCGGTCCGACAACCGGCCCGACAGGGCGGCCATGAGGGCCACCATCAGCGGCCACGGCGTGATCAGCAGGCCGGTCTCGGCCAGGCTGCGCCCAAGCTGGTATTCGAGGTAGAACGGCAGCGCCACAAACGCCAGCATCTGCGTCATGAAGGAACAGAACGAGGTGCCAACGGCCAGCGTGAAGGCGCGGCTGGCAAACAGGTCTACCGGCACAAGCGGCGCCGGCTGGCCCTGCTGCCGGCGTACGAGCAGCCAGCCGAGCAGGATGGACAGCAGCAGGCCGGTCACCCCTGCAATCCGCAACGTGTCGTGGCCCAGCCCATCCACACCCAGCACGAACAGCCCGATCACCACGGCGGACAGCACCGCGCTGGGATAGTCAAAGGCGCGCGGCTGCGGCGGCGTTTCGGGCAGCGCGCGGCGCGATAGCGCAAGCGCAAAAATGGCGACTGGCACGTTGACCGCAAAAAGCCAGGGCCAACTGCCGAATCCGAGGATCAGGGCGCCCAGCGACGGCCCCACGGCAATAGTCACCCCGACCACGAGCGCGTTGAGACCGATGCCGCGGCCCAGCCGGGTCGGCGGGTAGATATAGCGGACCAGTGCCGTATTGACACTCATGATGCCCGCGCCGCCGATGCCCTGGATGACACGCGCCGCCACCAGCACCGGCAGGTTGGGTGACAGCGCGCAGAGCAGTGACCCCACCAGGAACGTGGCCAGCCCGACCCGGTAGACGCGCTTGTACCCGAGGATTTCGCCGAGTGACGACAGTGGCAGCAGGAAGATCGTGACCGAAAGCTGATAGGCATTCACGACCCAGATGGTTCGTGCCGGGTCGCTCTGTAGATCCCGCGAAATGGACGGAAGCGCGATATTGGCGATCGATCCATCGAGAACGGCCATGACCAGGCCGCAAAACACTGTCAGGATTGCCCAGGTACGCTGGGGGCGCGGGAGACCTTGATGGGACTGCATCGGGAGAGGACGGACGGCTTGCGCTGTTCTTGGAAAGCCCTGAACACGCAGTGGAATACCGCGAAGGCGCGCTCGGACGCGCCATTATGGTCCGCCCGGACAGGCCATGCAACGACGGCAATCCTTTCCCGATCCATGTGTGGTGTGTTCGCACGGCCGCGCCGCCTTGTGCCGACAGGTCAGGCATCCAGCCCGGCGGTCTCGTCGCGGAACGTGCGCACGGCTTCATGCAGCGCAGTGCCGGCGGCGGCGATGGCCGGTGTCCACCCGCTGGCCTTGCTGCAAAGCGATTCCACCTGGCGGCACAGTTGCACCATGTCCTGCGCGTCGATCACCAGAAAGGCACCGGCCGACCGATGCGCCCAATGGCGGAGCGCCACCGGGTCATGACGCAGCAGGATGGCTGCCAACTCCGGGCCGTCGTCCTTCAAGTGTTCAAGCAGCATGCTCCTGTAGCGCGCAATTTCGGTGGATGGAATTGGCGGGTTGTCCTGCTGGCCGCTTGCCGGCAGGGCGTCGTGCGCGTCGGGATGGTCTGCTGCCTGCTTGCCCGGGATGGCTTGCAGCGCCTGTTCGAGCGCCTTCAACGACGCCGGCTTGGCGATATGGCCGGTGAATCCCCGGTTCCTCCACGCGCCCGCCTGTTCCGTGTGCGTGACCGCGCTGAACGCCAGGACCGGTACGACTGGATCGATGGCGCGGATCGCGGCAAGTAGTTCATAGCCGTCCATGACCGGCATATGGACGTCGGTCAGGACGGCATCGAAGTGGCCATGCTCGAAGGCGGACAGTGCCTGACGCCCGTCGCCCACCACAATCGGGTCCCAGCCGAGGGCAACCAGTTGTTCGGCGATCAGCGCCTGGTTCAGCGCGTTGTCCTCGGCAACCAGAATCGTGGGGCGTGGCAAGTCGCCACCGGCGGACGCCGTATCGGGGCGAGTCGGGCCAGTGTCCCCGTCGTGGTGCGCGTTGTCCAGGCTGTCGTCTGCGAGGGCGGCGGTGGCCGTGGCGTCGGCGGCGTCAGCCGGTTCGGCGTCCAGAGCGGCCAGTGTGCCAGCCAGAATGGCATTGTGGCTGAACGTCGAAACCTCGAATACCCCGTGACCACGGTCGGCAGGGTGCTCCGGGCCGTCCCGCGTCACCCACACCACGTTGGCCGGGTGCAATTGCCGAAGATCGGCCACGGTATCGAGCCCGTATTCGCCGGTCACCACGAAAATATGGGGTCGATTGGCCCGCAGCCACGCCTGCGCCGCGCCGAGTTGACGGAACACGTCGCACCGCCAGCCCGCGCGCTCCAGCCAGGCCTGCAGCATGGCACCCGAATCCGATTCCTGGCAAAGAATCATCGCCCGCGTGCCGCGCGTCACCGGGTCGGGCGGCGCGGTCTTTGTAGCCGCGGCGCCCAGTGGCACCACCACGGTGAACGCGCTGCCGACACCTTCGACGCTTTCCACCGTGATATGGCCGTTCATCAGCTCGGTCAGCCGTGCGCAGATCGACAGCCCCAATCCGGTACCGCCATATCGGGCCGATGTACTGGCTTCCCCCTGGACGAACGGGTGGAAGATGCGCGCGACCAGCGCGGGCGGCATGCCGATGCCCGAGTCTCGCACGCGGCAGACCAGCAGGCTGCGGTCCTGGGTGTCGGTGGTGACCTCAGCGCTGAGCGTCACTTTGCCGCACAGGGTGAACTTGAAGGCGTTGCTGAGCAGGTTGTTGATGACCTGGGCAATGCGGGTCCGGTCGCCGGTCAGCACAGTGTCCAGCGTTGGGGAGAGATGCACGTAAAAGCGGATCGGCTTGCCCTGCGCCATCGGCGCATAGGACATCGACAGGCTTTCGAGATCGTCAATCGGCCGGAACGGTTCGGCGACCAGTTTCATTTCGCCGGCGTCGATCTTCGAAAAGTCCAGAATGTCGTTGACGATCCGCTGAAGGCCTTCCGATGCCAGTTGTAGCGCCCGAAGCCGTGGCGCCTGCGCTTCCAGCCCGTCCGTACGTGCCAAAAGCTCCAGATTGCCGAGCAATGCGTTCAATGGCGTCCGGATCTCGTGGCTCATCGAGGCAAAGAAGTTCGACCGCGCGCGCATCATGGCTTCGGCCGTCTCGCGCGCCTCTCGCAACTGCAGTTCAAGCTGGTGCTGCGCCGTGATGTCCTGGACCGCGCAGAACAGTACCGATTCGTCGCGATATCTGGCCGGCGCGCAGGTCACCTGCAGAAACTGCCGAGGGGCCCCCGCGGAGGCTTCCTGAACCGGCGATGCCGGCGTGCCTGCCCCCGCCACCGCCGCCGCCGCGGCGGGCACTGTCACCTGGACGATCGAGGCGAGCCGGGTCTGGCCGGACGAGGCGGCCTGATTGCGCAGCGCATCCATGATGGACGCCGGCATGCGAGCGCCCTGGGTGCAGCCGAGTAGCGAGTCGGCGACGGCGTTCGACGTCAGGATCGACTCGTCATGCTGGCGCACGATGCACAGCCCGATCGGCGTGGCACTGACCAGAATATGGTTGATGGTCTCGTTCTCGAGCGAACGGGCCGCTTCGGCGTGGCTGCGGCGCAGAAGATGGATGTCCCAGTAGCGCGCGGTCAGCACGATGCCAAGGATCAGCAGCAGCCCGGCGCCGAGCATGGCGAACAGTTCGGTCGCGATCGCATTCAGCAGCGTGCCGTACGAGAGCTGGTAGATCAGTGTGCCAAATGCGGGGTCCAGCGGCTGCACCAGCAGCAGCCCGTAGCGTGTCGGGGTGGGGGTGTCGAGGGGAAGGCTTCTGGCATGCCGCAGGATGTCGTCGGACGGCGAGGCACCGGCATCCGGAGATACGTCGATGCTGGCGTTGTCGCGATTCACCAGCCAGAGCGTGGCAGGATCGGGGGGACGTGCAAGCCCGGCGAGAAATGACCGGGCCGGAATGCTCGCTGCAACAAGGATGGCGCGCCCGCTCCCGTCCGTGGCCCGCGCGTCCAGGGTCGCAATCATGGCGCGCGTGCGAAGAATCGGGTCGCTGACGGGTCCGACCCAATGCGGCGCCGTCAGGTCCGGACCCGCGCCATGGCTCGCGACGCCGCGCGCAAGGTCGTCTCGCAGGCGGGTCACCAGCCCGGCATCGATTTGCGTGTGGGGGGGAATCCCCCCCGGAGACACCAGGATGGCGAACGACGCATCGGGCGCGACCACGTACGCCTGCATGTCGAGCCCGAATGCCATGCTGGTGGTCAGCGTGGCCGTGGCGATCTGCTGCAGTTGCCAGATCCTGTGCGGTAGCGTGTTTGCCCAGGCCTCGCGCGCGGCGTCGGTCACCAGCAGCACATACTTCCCATCGGACGACCGCGCCGCACCGGTACGGCGAACCTGTGCAAGCAGTTCGGGGTCGGGCGGCGCATCGCTGGATGCGGCGAGATAGTAGTCGACAGTCAGCGCCGTACGGCGCAGGAACGACGTCTGGCTCTGCAGCGTCACGGAGATGCCGCTGACATATTGCGCGACATGGCTGCGGCGAACATCGAGATGGCGCGCGGCCGCCAGCCCGGCCAGCAACAGCCCGGACACGATGACGATGGCGATCAGCAGCCCGACGGTGGCGTAATAGAGTTGTTGCTGGCGCCGCGCGTTATGCGCGAGCGCGGCAAACGACTGCGCCAGGGACTCCTGGGTACGATCCAGTATCTGCTGCATGACGAAAGCTCAGATCAGCCCGTTCTCGTAGGCGTAGCGAATCAGATCCGTATTGGTCTGGACGTTGAGCTTGCGCATGGCCACGGTCTTCTGGCTGGAAATCGTACTGACCGACCGGCCCAGCTTGCTGGCGATCTCGTTCAACTGGAAGCCCTGGGCATACAGCCGCACCACCTCGAGTTCGCGCAGCGTCAGTTCTGTGGCCGGCGCGGCGGAGGCAACGCTGTCCAGCACGGCGCGGATGGAAGGCGAATAGAAATTGCCGTTGCTGACGGTCACATGGATGCAGGCCCGGACGATCTCGTCGAGTTCGTCTTCCTTGCTGACGAACGCGCGGGCGCCGAGTTTCATGGCGCGGATGACAACCCCCGGGTTGGTTTGCGCACTGACGATGACAATGCGCGTTTCCGGATAGAGGCGCCCCAGCCTGCGCAGCAGGTTGAAGCCGTCCAGTGACGTATCGCCATGCCCCATGCTGAAGTCGGTGACGGCGACGTCCACCGGGTTCTGGGCCAGGGCGCCGACCAGCTCGCTGCCGTTCGTGCATTCACATTTCACCTGGAAGCCCGGTGTGCGCTGCAGGCAGTCGCGCAGGGCCGTGACGACAAGGGGATGGTCGTCAGCCAGAGCGACCCGAATGGTTTTTGCAGGCATGCCTCAAAGTCCTTTTCGCAGACAGATGACGCGTCCAGTAGGAATCGCGACTCGTTTTGGTGCTTTTTCAAGCATAGGAAAAATACTCCATCCGTTCCCGAAAATCACATTTCTATGACAAGACGAATTGCGCATTGTCAGATTTCAATTACATAGAAAATTCTCGCCGTATTTCGACATGGGATGACAGGATGGAGGGCAATAACGCGGCATTTTCAGGCCGCGTTGGCCATGCATGGACGATGTGCCAGTCCGTCGAACCATGCATCGGATCGGTCGCATTTTGGCGCTTGCGGATCGATCGAGAAATAGCCATTCAACTAGATTGTTGGATGACCATTACGAACGCGTCTCTGACAGGATTTTTACCTGCCTGTCGATGGCGTCGGTAAATGCCCGGTACTGCGGCAGCAGCCTGCTCACGCGTTCGACGAAGCCCGCGCAGCGTTGGGACTGGACCGGTGGCCCCCCTTTCAACAGCATGGCCGCGGGGTGCGACAGCGCCGCATGTTTCGTCAGGTATTCGGGAAGGTGGTTCGATCCGCGCAAGCGCATCAGCATAAGAAGCTCGACTGGAATCGTCTGCTCGACTGGATGATCGAAATCAAATAGCGAGTGATCGGTATCCAGCCGGCATTGCATGAGGTGACGGTCGGCCAGTTCGAACGCCAGGGGCATGAAGGTTTCGTCGTCGGCCTGCCAGCGTTCGACGATGCGGGCCAGCAGCGCGTCGCTCTTGTGGAAGACGGTTTGCGGAACGCTGACGCCTAGCGCCTGCCCGGCGATGTTCACGATCATCCCGGTCATGCCATTCATCGGGTGCAGTGCCGCCAGGTCGCTGTCGATGCCGAACCAGGCGTCCAGGCAGAAGGTGCCGAGTTCCTTCCAGTCGAGCGCCAGCAGCATGGCGATCTGCTGGGACATGTCGCGCTCGTAGGTCTGTCGGCGGGTCGGGCCGCTCCATTGCTCCTTGTGCAGGGCCAGCGCATGCGTGCCGGACAGCGATTCCACAACGCCCAGCTGCAGTGACAGCCAGTTCGGCGTGGCGCAGGTGTCGCCATTGTCCAGGTCGATCGCGCGCCATTGCCTGAGCCGACCCAGCCAGAATATCGCACGCGCGGCCCGCGGGACGGGAACGGCCGAAGGTGTGGCGGTGAAGGTGGAAAGCGTGTCCCGGTACATGCCATGCAGGGCGTTCGCTTGCGCCTGCGCAGTATGGAAGATGGTCTGACGCCGTTGCTCGTCTTCCGTCTCGTGTGTGATCTTCTTCCGCATTGTCGTTTCCATAGGGATGGAGATAAGAAGATCGACACTACGAGTCCCTGCGATTACAGTCCATCACTTTTCATTGAAAAATCAGGCAATTGTTCAAGACGGTTGCGCAGAAATACAGGTGACGTACGAACGATGCAGATGTCAAAAACAGGATTCAGTTTTTTAATCGAATTACTATTTATCTTGGACCATTAAATTGCATGTGGGACGCAGGCTGAGTCCTCCGGTGCGCTGGAGACGTCGTCACGTTGCACGTCGTCAGATGTAATCGGCTCATGTGACGCTGACGATTCAATACATTCGCAGTGGGCGTGGTCTTTCGCACTGCATCACGTACAGCATTGAAAAGTGGCATGCTATGTCCGCGCGCAAATACCCGCGTGGAGGTGTGCCATGACGATGCGTCAATTCGACGAGTTTCCCCCTCAGGAACGGCAGGAGGTCGAGGCGGTGTTCAGACAGGTCGGTCTCGCCATGCAGGAATTCGACATTTCCGATGTCAATGGCACGGCGGCCCGCCAGGTGACGGTGCGAAGGCAGGCGACCGGCGCCGAAAGCGTCTACGACGCCGGGCCGGGCACGTCATGGGTGGAAGAACTGGAGAGCGACCTGGAGTGCGGGCTGTTCGGGCAATTGTCGGCCTGAGCCCATCTGCCCACGGCGACGCACATTCACCAGCAGGCGCCAGAGGCTCAGCTTCGTCCGCGATCCGGACTGCGTCCGACGATGGAGGCGCCGGCAATAAGTTCCCTGAGCAAGGCCAGCGAGGCGGCGCCAGGCATGCGGTATGGGTCGAGTTCGCCCTGTGCCGAATACTTGAGCAGCGTCGCGGCGTTGATCTTTCCGGCATTCACGCGCCCCATCGACCAGCCGGAAAATGCCCGCTCGGCGATCTCCTCGTAGTGCAGCAGGACCACGTCGTGATGGCGCTTGTCCTGGCCGATATTGAGGTACAGCCGGGATACCGCCTCGCGGCTGCCTTCCAGCGCCTGCAGGAAAATGCTGTTGCTGTGGCACAGCACGCCGGTAATGCCGTGGCGGGGGTTGTGCGCCAGGCTGGTTTCGAGGATGGCATCCAGCACATCGGCGGCCAGTGGTTCCCTGGCGCGGCTGGCGTAGAGCAGACGAACTAGCATGGTGGCCTCCTGCGGTGGCGGGGCGGATCAGCGGCGGTTCAGGTTCAGCAGCGTCAGGAATTCGCGGCGCAGCTTGTCGTCCTTCAGGAACGAGCCGCGCATCACGCTATTGGTCATCTTGGCGTCGGTGTCGCGCACCCCGCGCCAGTGCATGCAGAAATGCTCGGCTTCCATCACAATGGCCAGGCCATCGGGATTCATCTTTTCCTGGAGCAGGTCCGCCACCTGCGCCACCGCCTCTTCCTGGATCTGCGGGCGGCACATGATCCATTCGGCCAGTCGGGCGTACTTGGACAGGCCGATCAGGTTCGAGTGCCGGTTCGGCATGACCCCCACCCACAGGCTGCCGATAATCGGGCACAGATGATGTGAGCAGGCGCTTCGCACCCGGATCGGACCCACGATCATCAGCTCGTTCAGCTGCTCGACGTTCGGGAATTCCGTGACTTCCGGCGCCTTGGCGTACCGTCCGGCAAAGATCTCCTTGAGGTACATCTTGGCGACGCGTCGGGCCGTCTCGCGGGTGTTGTGATCCTGGTCGACGTCGATCACCAGCGTGCGCAGCACGTCTTCCATGCGCGCCTCGACCTCGGCCTGCAGGGCATCGAGTTCGCCATGCTCGAGAAAGCGCGCGATGTTGTCATTGGCATGAAAACGCTCGCCGGCCTCGGTAATACGGGCCCGGATCCGGTCGGAAACCGGTGTATTGGCAGGGTGCCTGTCCCCCACGGGGTGATCCTTGTGTGACATGTGCGGCCGCTGGAGATCGGCGGAAAAGGGGCGCGGTGCGCGGTGCTTCACTATAAGCGAAAACGGCCGAGGCGGATTCAGCGCAGGACGGCAAGCGCCGGCAGCAGGGCCAGCGGCATCACGATCGCGCCCGTTTTAAGGAATGTGCCAGCACTGACGGCGTGGCCCTCGCGGCGCAGGGCGGTGAGCCACAGCAGCGTGGCCAGCGATCCGGTGACCGACAGGTTCGGCCCCAGGTCGACGCCAATCAGCACGGCCGCCGTCACGGTTTCCGAGGCGTGGCCGGCGGCCAGCGCCGACGCGGCAAACAGCCCGGCCGGCAGGTTGTTGACGATATTGCTGACGATGCCTACCGCCGCCCCCGCCATGCCGGCGCCGACCACGGCATCGGTGCCCTGGCGCATGGACAGTTCGCGCACCCAGTCGGCCAACTGCGCGGTGAGGCCGGTCTGCGACAGGCCGGCCACCAGCACGAACAGCCCCGCCACCATCGGCAGCACGCCCCAGGATACTTCGGCCAGCGACGGGCGCAGCAGGCGCGGCTGCGTGGCGCAGACGGCCAGCAGCGTGGCGGCACCGCCGATGAACGTGGGCCAGCCCAGGTCCATGCCACGCAGCGACGCCGTCAGCAGCGCCGCGCCGGTCAGGATGATGCCTGCCGTGGTCAGCCATGCCTGCAGGGTCAGCGGCGGCGTTTCCACGTCGTCGGCAATGCGCTCGGCCAGCGCGTCACGCTGGGTCCAGTACAGGGCCACGAACGTCATGACGATGGCCACGGCTGACGGCAGGGCGAATCGTGCCAGCCAGCCCAGCAGCGGCGGCATGCGTTCGCCGAACAGCACGAGGTTGGCCGGGTTCGAGATCGGCAGCACGAAGCTTGCCGCGTTGGCGATGAACGCGCAGGCGTAGAGGTAGGGCAGGGGATGCCGTACACGTGCCGCGCGCGTGGCGGCCAGCACGGCGGGTGTCAGCACCACCGCCGTGGCATCGTTCGACATGAAGGCCGTCACGGCGATGCCAAAGCCATAGACCAGCACGAACAGGCGCCGCGCCGACCCGCGGGCGCTGCGCACGGCCAGGGCCGCCACATGGTCGAACAGCCCGGTCTTGCGCGCCAGTTCGGAGATCAGCATCATCCCCGCCAGGAACAGGTAGACGTCGTTGCCGCGTGCCACCGCGTCGAGCGCGTCGCGCCAGGGCAGCAGGCCCGCCACGCAAAGCAGCAGCGCGCCGGCCATGGCCCAGAACGGCTCCGGCAGCCGGAACGGGCGGAACAGCACCCCCAGGGTGGCCAGCATGGCAACGGCCCAGATCAGCGGCGTGGCGTAGGCGGGCATGGTCGGCATCGGAAGGGCGGAGTCAAAAGGGGGGTGTCAAAAAGGTGGCGTCAAAGGGATGACGCCGACGATCAAAGGGCGGCGCCGCTGGCGCGCGGCGCGCTGGCCGATGCCGGCATGTCCAGCGCGGCGGGCGTCGGGGACGGGGCCATGGGGGCACCCGGCGCGCCGGGTCCGCTGCCATCGGCGGGCAGGTCCGGCCCGGCCGGTGGCGGCGGGAAGCCCAACGACGCCAGGCCGTGCGTGCCGTCGGCGTTCTCCGCGTAGGCCCAGTCGTTGTTGAACTGGGCCAGCTGCGGCGGCGTCGCGAAGCTGGCGTCGGGCACGCCCGCCAGGCGGCCTTCCATATAGGCGGCCCAGATCGGCAGTGCCGTGGTTGCGCCGAACTCGTGGCGGCCCAGCGTGCGGTTGTCGTCGAAGCCCATCCAGGCCACGGTGACCACCTGCCCGCCGTAGCCCGCGAACCAGCCGTCCACCGAATCGTTCGTGGTGCCGGTCTTGCCGGCGACGTCGTCGCGGCGCAGGTAGCGTTTGACGCCGGCACCCGTGCCTTCGTCCACCACGCTTTGCAGCAGGCTGTTCATGACAAAGGCATTGCGCTCCGAGATGACGCGCGGCGGCTCGCTCGTGTCGGCGGCAAACAGGACACGGCCGTCTCCGTCGGTGATCTTCTCGATCAGGTACGGCTCGACGCGGTGGCCCTGGTTGGCGAACACGCCGTAGGCGGCCGCCAGCCGCAGCGGCGACGTGGTGCCCGTGCCCAGCGCCATCGGCAGATACGGCGGCAGGCGCTTGGTGGCAAAGCCGAACTTGCCGGCGAAGTCGATCGCATACGGAATGCCGATGGCCTGCAGCGTGCGGATGGCCGGCAGGTTGCGCGACTCGGCCAGCGCCTGGCGGACCGTGATCGGGCCGACAAAGCGGCCGTCGTCGTTGCCCGGCTGCCAGCGCGGCGAGTTGTCGAGCGGTGCGTCGTTGATCAGCGTGCCCGGCGAGATGCCGCGCTCCAGCGCCGCCGAATAGATAAACGGCTTGAACGTCGAGCCCGGCTGGCGCTGCGCCTGCGTGGCGTGGTTGTAGCGGTTCGCGTTGAAGTCGCTGCCGCCGACCATGGCCTCGATGGCGCCGGTGCGGGCGTCCAGCGAGATCAGCGCCGCCTGGGGCAGCGCCGTGGCGGTCTTTTCCGCGCCATGCCGCTTGCCGTAACGCTCGATGCCGGCCTGCACGGCGTCATACGCCAGCGTCTGGTGCATCGACGACACCGTGGTGTAGACGTTGATGCCGCGCGTATAGGCCTCGTCGCCAAAACGGTCATGCGCCAGCTGGCGCGCCAGTTCGGCCACGTATTCGGCGTGCCCGTCGAAGCGGCCATTGGCATCGTGATTGACCACGATCTGCGTATTGCGCGCCGCGCGATACTGGTCCTGCGTGATCATGCCCAGCGCCAGCATGCGGCCGAGCACGTACTCCTGGCGACGCTTGGCGCGGGGCAGGTTGACCACCGGATTCATTGTCGAGGGGGCCTTGGGCAGGCCCGCCAGCATGGCTGTCTCGGCCAGCGACAGTTGCGCCAGCGGCTTGCCGAAGTAGGTCTGCGCCGCGCTGCCGAAGCCGTAGGCGTGCTCGCCCAGGTAGACCTGGTTCATATAGAGTTCGAGGATGCGCTCCTTGGGCAGCGATCGGTCGATCTCGAAGGCCAGCAGGATTTCATACCACTTGCGCGACAGCGTTTTCTCGCGCGACAGGTAGAAATTGCGGGCCACCTGCATCGTGATGGTGGAAGCGCCCTGGGCGTAGCCTTCGCCAATATTGGCCAGCGCGGCGCGTAGCAGGCCTGGTACGTCCACGCCGACATGGCTGTAGAACTGGTCGTCCTCGGCGGCCAGCAGCGCATCGGACATCAGCTTCGGCATGCGGTCGATCGGGATGAACGCGCGATGCTCGGTGCCGAATTCGCCAATCTGCACGTTGTCACGGGTGAAGACACGCAGCGGCACCTGGGGGCGATAGTCGCGCAGTGCGTCGACGGACGGCAACTGCCGGAAGCTGACCACGGCGGCAAAACCGGCCAGCAGCACACCAGCGGCGGCCAGGCCAGCGGTCACGGCCGCGGCCTTGACTACGATTCTTTTCATGGCGCGCATTCTACCGTGCTGCGGAAAGCGGCAACGGCACACCGGAATCGGTCATGTCGGCAGGCGGCGCTTTGGCCGCGCGCCGGGGCGCTTCGACCGGCGGAGGTGGTTGATGCGGCACCTGGCGGGCAAATTCGCACAGCGCGAGCCAGGTTTCGGGCAATTCGACGATCGTGTAGTGGTCCGCCCCGGCAATGGTCTGCACCGCCACCGGGCCGGGCCACGCGGCCATCAGCCGTTCGGAGCACGCGTGCGGCACCACGTCGTCGCGTTCGGCAAGCAGCACCTTGGTGCTCTGCACGACCTTCTTGCAGTGGGAGATGGAATCGAAGTGATGGCGCATCAGCTGGCGCAGCGGCACCAGCGGAAAGCGTTTGCGCACGATCTCCAGCAGCGAATCGTAGGGGGTGATCAGCTGCAGGCTCTCGAAATCCTGCAGGTCGGCCAGCTGGATGGCCACCCCGGTACCCAGCGAGCGGCCTACCACATGCACGCGCACACCCGGAAAGGCGCGGCGGATATGCAGCAGGAACTGGCTCGCATCGGCCACGGCGGCGGCCTCGGAGGGCATGCCGTCAGAGTGGCCCAGCCCACGGTAGTCGAAGGTGGCGAAGCCCATGCCGGCGGGCAGCCATTTCATGAACTGCAGCGTTTCCAGGACGTCCTCGCCGCGGCCCGGCAGGTAGAACAGCAGGTCGCGCACGCCTTCGTGGTCGGCGTGGTAGGTATAGCCCCGGAACAGGCCGCCCGGCACCGGATGCGAATAGGCGTCGATGCCGTCGGGCAGGTCGCGCGGCGGGCGCCGGCGCGCGTCGAACAGCAGGCGCTCCTGGTTGACGGTGAGGTAGGTCCAATAGCAGGCAAAGCCGCCGGCCGTCACAAGGGTGGCGGCCAGTGTCCTGCGCAATAACGACGATGACATGGGGGCGTTGAACGGTGACGTCGGGCGGTGACGGATGGGGTCACGGACAGTAATGTCCCGTCCAGCCTACCCGAATTTCTGGCAATGCGGCGTTGGACCCGGCAGGATGCCCGCAAGTTCTTGTACGATATGTCGCATATCGACATCAAGGCCACCAGGGGCTGTTGCATGAGTGACGAACAGAAGCGCGCCGAGGAGGCGCAGGCAATGGAGCGCGTGGTCAATGCCACGCGCCAGGTGCAGGTGGCTTTCACCGCGCTGCAAAGCCAGTATCCGCCCGAAGGTGGCGGCAAGCCGTCGAAGATCGCCTTGCAGACCTTCGATGCCGCGCTGCAGGCGCTGGAAGACGCCCAGGCGGCGTTCGACGCCGTGCTCAACGACCTGCTGGACGGCAACCGATAAGCGCTTCCTGCCGAGGATATCCGGCCCCATTCCGTACGGGGCCGGGGCGCGGATATCGATCATTCGAGCGTGAACTTCGCTTCCTTGACGGCAGCCGAGTCAAAGCCCACCTGCACGCTGAACTCGCCCGGTTCGGCCACATATTCGAGCCTGGCGTTGTAGAACTTGAGCTTGTCTTCGCCGATCGGGAAATCGATCACGCGCGATTCGCCCGGTGCCAGCATCACTTTGCGGAAGTCCTTCAACTCCTTGACCGGCCGCACGGTCGATGCCATCACGTCCTGCAGATACAGCTGCGCGACGGCTTCGCCGGCACGGTCGCCGGTGTTCTTCACGGTCACGCTGGCCGTGAGCTGGCCGTTGCGCGCCAACCTGGTGCCCGACAGCCGCACGTCGGACATGCTGAACGTGGTGTAGCTCAGGCCGTAGCCGAACGGGTAGAGCGGGCCGTATTCCTCCTCGAAGTACTGCGAGGTGTAGTTCGGCGCCTTGCCGGGCGTGAATGGCCGGCCGATCCGCAGCGCGTTGTAGTAGGTGGGAATCTGGCCCAGCGAGCGCGGGAACGTGACCGGCAGCTTGCCCGACGGATTGGCATCGCCGAACAGCAGGTCGGCGATGGCATGGCCGCCTTCGGTGCCGGGATACCAGGCCTCGAGAATGGCGTCGGCGTTCTCCTTTTCCCATTGGATCGTCAGCGGCCGGCCGTTCATCAGCACCAGCACCAGCGGCTTGCCGGTGCGCTTGAGCGCCTTGAGCAGCGCCAGCTGGCTGCCGGGCAGGCCCAGGCTCGACCGGCTCGATGCCTCGTGCGACATGCCCCGCGTCTCGCCCACGGCTACCACCACCGTGTCGGCGCCGCGCGCCACGCGCACGGCTTCCTCGATCATGTCGCCGTCCTGGCGCTTGTCCTGCACCACCTCGGGGTTGTCCCAGTTCAGGAAGTTCAGGTAGCCAACCACGCGCGGGTCGTCGGTGATATTGGCGCCGCGCGCGTACGTGACCTGGCCCTTGCCGGCCAGCGCGTCGCGCATGCCCTGCAGCAGCGTGACCGATTGCTTGTCCACGCCGGCGGCCGACCAGCTGCCCATCATGTCGATCTGCGAATCGGCCAGCGGGCCGATCACCGCCACCGTGCCGGCCTTCTTCAGCGGCAGCGTGCGATTGCGGTTTTCCAGCAGCACCATCGACTTGCGGGCCGCCTCGCGCGCCTCGGCGCGGTGCAGGCGGCTTTCGGCATTGACATCGGGCGGATCGTCGGCAGCGCGTCCGATACGGCGGAACGGGTCCTGGAACAGGCCCATGTCGTACTTGGCGGTCAGCACTTCGCGGACGGCTTCATCGATCAGCGATATCGGCACCGCGCCGGACTTGACCAGCGTGGGCAGCTGCTCCAGGTAGCGCGTATCGGCCATGCTCATGTCCACGCCGGCCTCGATGGCCAGCCTGGCGGCGTCGCGGCCCGTGGTGGCCACGCCATGGCGCAGCAGTTCGTCGATGGCGCCGTGGTCGCTGACGGTCACGCCCTTGAAGCCCCATTCCTTGCGCAGCAGGTCACGCAGCAGCCATTTGTTGGACGTGGCCGGCTGGCCGTTGACCGAGTTCAGCGCGATCATCACGCCGCCGGCGCCCGCGTCCAGGCCGGCACGGTAGGGCGGCAGATAGTCGTTGTACATGCGCTGCGGGCTCATGTCGACGGTGTTGTAGTCGCGGCCGCCTTCCACGGCGCCGTACAGCGCGAAATGCTTGACGAATGCCATCACGCTGTCCGGATTGGCCGGCGATGTCCCCTGGAAACCCTTCACGCTGGCGCGCGCGCATTGGGATACCAGGAACGGATCTTCGCCGAAGCCTTCCGACGTGCGGCCCCAGCGCGGGTCGCGCGAGATGTCGACCATCGGCGCGAAGGTGGCGTCCAGGCTGTCCGATGCGGCCTCCAGGCCCGAAATCCGCGCGGCCTTTTCCACCACGGCCATGTCCCAGCTCGACGCCAGGCCCAGGCTGATCGGGAAGACGGTGCGGTGGCCGTGCACCACGTCATAGGCAAAGAAGATCGGAATCTTCATGCGGCTGCGCATGGCCGCTTCCTGCAGCGGGCGGTTGTCCTTGCGCGTGACGGAGTTGAACGTGGCGCCCACGCGGCCGGCCGTGATTTCCTCCATCAGCTTCGGTGCGGGCATCTCTGGCCCGATGCTGATCAGCCGCAACTGGCCGATTTTCTCGTCGAGCGTCATCCGGCCGATCAGGCCATCGACGAACGCCTGCCGGTCGGTGGCAGGCGGGGTGCCGGCCGATGCCGGGGCGGCGGTTTCGGCGGCAGCGGCGCCGGCAAACATGGGCGCGCAGGCAAGGCTGGCGGCAACGGCCAGCGTGGAAAGCATTCGCATTATTCGTTGTCTCTGATGGGCGGACTGGCGGACGCACTGCCGGGATCATCGCCCCGCATGATGCGGGAAGCACGCTTCGCCGGCTGTCGCCACGTGTCTGACAGGCACGTCAGGAGAAATCGGTTATTTTTCTGAACTGCGCCGCAAGTTTACAGCCTTACTGTGCCTAAAATGGCCGGTTTGTGGCCGCTGTGTGGCTTTTTTCCGATGTAAATCCAGGAGGTTGATTGGTGTTTGCCGCTTTCGTCGCCCGCCCCGTCGCGTCGTTTCGTAACAGGTTGCAACTTGCCTTGCCGGGCGTCGCGGTTGCTGCGTGCCTGCTCGGCGCCGCGCCGGCTCACGCCTTTTCGCTCGACGACGTGACCGCCCGCGCGAAGACCCTGGCCGACCGGCCCTATGCGGCGCCGGCCAGCAACCTGCCGCCCGTGTTCGCGCAGATGCAGTTCGGCGACTACATCAAGATCCAGCCGAAGATGGACAACGTGGAATGGAAGGGGCAGGGCACGCCGTTCAAGCTCGGCTTCTACCACCAGGGCATGCATTTCAGCACGCCGGTGCGGATCAACGAGATCGTCGACAGCCGCATCCACGAAATCAAGTACGAACCCAGCCGCTTTGACTTCGGCGATCTGAAGCTGGACAAGGCCGCCACCAACAAGCTGGGGTACGCGGGCTTTCGCGTGCTGTACCCGATCAACCGAGCCGACAAGCTCGACGAAGTGATGAGCGTGCTGGGGGCCAGCTATTTCCGCGTGATCGGCAAGGGGCAGGTCTATGGGCTGTCCGCGCGTGGCCTGGCGATCAACACCGGCCTGTCGGAGCCCGAGGAATTCCCGGCCTTCCGCGAGTTCTGGATCGAGCGCCCGAAGCCCGAGGACAAGCGCCTGGTGTTCTACGCGCTGCTCGATTCGCAGAACGCCACGGGCGCCTATCGGTTCGAGCTGCAGCCCGATGCCGATGCGGTGCTGAAGGTGCAGGCGCGCGTGTTCATGCGCGGCGCGGTCAAGAAGGTGGGCATTGCGCCGCTGACCAGCATGTTCCTGTTCGGCCCGCAGCAGATGCGCGATGCCAACAATTTCCGCCCGGCGCTGCATGACTCGAACGGCCTGGCGATCCATACCGGCGACGGCGAATGGCTCTGGCGCCCGCTGAACAACCCGAAGTACGTCGCGCTGAGCATGTTCCAGGTGAACAATCCGCGCGGCTTCGGCCTGATGCAGCGCGGCCGCGACTTCGCGTCGTATGAGGATCTGAAGGACCGCTACGACCTGCGCCCCAGCGCGTGGATCGAGCCGCAGGGCGACTGGGGGCGCGGCAAGGTCGAACTGGTGGAAATTCCCACCCCGGACGAAACCAACGACAACATCGTGTCGTTCTGGACGCCCGACCAGCTGCCGCCCAAGGGCACGCCGATCAAGGCCGACTACACGATCCACTGGACCATGGACGAGCGCGGCATGTTCGCCAAGGACCTGGCGTGGGCCAAACAGACGCTGCGCACGGCCGGCGAGATCACGCAGAAGAACCTGATCCGTCATCTGGACGGGAGCCTGGGCTTCGTGATCGACTTCGAGGGCGGCCCGCTGGCCTCGCTGCCGGCAAATACGCCGGTGCAGGCGCAGTTCAGCGTGGGCGACAACGCCGAGGTCATCGAAAACGTGCTGCAGCCGAATCCGGTGACCAAGGGCTATCGGGTGACGCTGCGCATCAAGGTCAAGGATCCGAACAAGGTGGTGGAAATGCGCGAGGCCCTGGTGGCCAACGGCAAACCGCTCAGCGAGACCTGGAGCTACCAGATCCCCCCGGGTACCGCCAACCAGCCGACGCCGGCCCAGGCCGTCAAGTAACGGCTGCCGGCACGATCGAAGGCAAAGGGCCAGCCACGCGGCTGGCCCCTGTTATTTCCGCGCGCGGCCGGACGCGCGCTCGCGCAGCGGCTTCAGCAGGTCGGACAGGCCGTTGTGGTCAAGCTCGTGCATCAGCGCCAGCAGCCGGCCGATCTCGCCGGGCGGAAAGCCCTCGCGCGCAAACCAGTTCAGGTAGTTGCCCGGCAGGTCGGCGATCAGCGTGCCCTTGTGCTTGCCGAAGGGCATCTCGCGCGTGACGAGCAGGAGTAGCGATTCGCTGTCCGGCAGCATGGATCGGGTTCCCGTGGTGAAGAGCGGGCATTGTAGCGCCGCATCGGGCGGCCGCCGCGTAGCACGCCCGCCGACATGCGGACATACCGCTTGCGTGATCCCGCCCATTTCCGGTAGTCTCCGTTTTGCATACAAAAAATGAACGCAAACCGGAGACAACCCCCATGGAGCTTGCCGCTCAACTTCCTCAATTGCTGACTGGACTCGAATGGTCGGGGTGCGCCCTGGCCATGAGTGGATCGTTCCTGGTGGCGCTGCACAACCGTGCATCGCGCTGGGGATGGATTGCCTACCTGTGCTCGAACCTGGTGTGGAGCGCCTTTGCGCTGGTCACCGGTACCTATGGCCTGTTTGTCCAGCAGCTTGGCTTTACGGCGACGAGCCTGTACGGGCTGTACCGTCACACACGCCACTACCGCCAGGTGGCGCGTGAGGCACGCGGCGCGCAGGCGGCCTGAACGGTCAGGACTGGCTGGCCGGCCGGGAAGCGTGAAACTTCCCGGCCCACCCTGACGTCGAAGCCTGCATTGCAACGATTCAGGCTCGGCCCATGCGCGTCATTTTCACCACCCTCGGCATATGGTTTCTGCTGGCTGCGGCCCAGGGGTGTACGACCGTTTCCGATACCGGAGAGCGGCAATCGAGCGTGACCGCCTACGGCACCGTCGATGCCGGCGTCAGCGTCACGCGGGACCGCTGAGGCCAATGGCCGCCGCCGGGCTCTCTCGATTTCCTCATCTCAGGCCGCTTCGGACACATGTACGGCATAGCCGGTCTGTCCCGGGGCGATATCGGGCCGTAGCGTCAGCGCCGGTATCTCGTAGGCGCCGCTGTTCTGCGGCCGAAACGCGATGGGCGCGGCCGTGAACAGTTGGTCCAGGCGCTCGCCCAGTGCATCGGTCGTGGCCTGGAAGCGCGCCGCGTCCATGCGGCTGGTGCGATAGACCACGAACGGCGGCAGCACGTCGAAGCCCGGGTAGTACAGGATGCCGTGCTGGATCGGGAACAGGATGTCGTCCATCGGCCCATTGATGCCGCGCGGCCCATAGTGCGATTCCCAGCCGCCCGTGGTCACCACCAGCATTGCCCGCTTGCCGGCCAGATTGCCTTCGCCGTAGCGGTCGCCCCAGCGCTCGTCGGAGTGCTCGCCCACGCCGTATGCGAAACCGTAGGCGTACACCCGCTCGACCCAGCCCTTGAGGATGGCCGGCATCGAGAACCACCAGAGCGGGAACTGCAGGATCACGGCATCCGCCCAGCGCAGCTTTTCCTGTTCCGCGGCGATATCGGGGCTCTGCACGCCGTTCTCGAAGGCGTGGCGCGAATCGAGCGATGGATGGAAGGGCGCGCCGCCGGGACGCCGCTCCAGCGTATCCCCGGCATCGAGCGGTGCCTTCCACTGCATCGCATAGAGATCCGAAACCTGCACCCGGTGCCCGGCGGCTTCGAGCCGTTGCACCGCGAAATCCCGCAGCGACCCGTTCAGCGAGGTGGGCTCGGGGTGGGCGTAAACAATCAGTACGTTCATGACAGCCTTCCATTGATCATTCGGTGAAGGCAGGATAGGCGTGGCTTCGGTATATTAGAAATGAATATCCGGAATTCCAGCCATTAACCTTTGCTATGCCACCCGCCATGACGAACCTGCGCCGCCTCGACCTGAACCTGCTGGTCACGCTGGATGTGCTGCTGTCGGAGCACAACGTCACCCGCGCCGCGGAGCGCCTGCACTATTCGCAGCCATCGGTCAGCGTGCATCTGGCCCGGCTGCGGGAGATCTTCGACGATCCCCTGCTGTTGCCGGGGCCGCGCGGCATGCGGCCCACGGCGCGTGCCGAATCGCTGCGGACGCCGCTGCGCGAGGCGCTGGCCGCGCTGGAGCTTGCCGTGTCACCTGAACGCCCGTTCGATCCGGCCGTGGCCACAAACACCTGGCGGATCGCGGCCACCGACTACAGCGAATCGACGGTGTTGTTGCCGGCGCTGGCCGGCCTGCGGCAAGCCGCGCCCGGCACACGGGTGGCCGTGGTGGAGATGGTGCCGGCCAGCCTCGTGCGTCTGGCCGAACGTGGCGATATCGACCTGGCATTCCACACCACCGAAGGCTCGCCGGCATCGCTGCATCGGCTGCCGCTGTTCACGGAGCGTTACGTGCTGGTGGGGCGCGCCGGGCATCCGCGCCTGAAGCGCAAGCCCACGCTGGCGCAGTTCTGCGCGCTGGAGCACGTGATCGTGTCGCCCGACGGCGGCGGCTTCTTCGGCGTCACGGACGAGGCACTGGCGGCGGCGGGGCTGTCGCGCCGCGTGGCGTTGTCCGTGCCGCATTTCCTGTACGTGGCGGCGGTGGTGGGCAGCACCGATCTGGTGGCGATGCTGCCCGCGCGGCTGGTGGCCGATAACCCTGCGCTGCAGGTGGTGGAGGCACCCGTCGAAGTCCCCGGCTACGAGATGTCGATGCTCTGGCACGAGCGCGTGCATCGCGACCCCGCGCACCAGTGGCTGCGGCAGGCCATCGTCGCATCGCTGCCCGCCGCCTGAGCGGGCGACCCCCGATTCAGTTGCAGGCCGTGCCCGGCACGGGCTTGCCGGTGGTGGTCAGCCCCTGGCAGGCATCGCCGGCCACCAGCGGTGCGTCGCCGGACTGCGGCGGTGCCAGGCGCAACTTGCCCGCCACGGTACAGCAGTTGCGCGGCACGCTGACGTGTTGCGACTGCGGTTGTCCCTGCGAGGGTGGCGACTGTTGCGGCGAGGGTTGCAAAGGCGGCAGCGGCTGCGAGGACGGCTGCGCCGAGGGCGGGTTCGATGGCTGCGGTGACAGCTTGATCGTCGGCATCGACTTGCTTGACGAGGATGCCGGCCCCGAGGCGTCGGGGCCATCGGCATCGGGCGCCATGCAGCTGCCCATGTTGCAGATCCGGTCGCCCTTGCACTGCATGTCGTGCTGGCATCCCTGCCCAAGGGCGGGCAGGGTCCAGGCCAGGCCGATGGCCGAAAGAAACAGAGCTTTACGCAGGGACATATCCCCTCCCACCCGATAAAACGCGCGGCACCCGGCGCCATGCTTCGTGGGTACGGTGCCCCGGCGTCGCATGTATCCAGCATAGGGCGACGCGTGCATGCCCCGCCATGCTCTTGTGCCCTATCCCACAGTGGCGGACCCGCACCTGGATACCGGCGGATACAGGACTTCGGCGAAGGGGCATTGCGCCGGGCTCCGGCAGCGAAAACGGTTTTGCTTCACAATAGCGCCCTCGCGTAGTCGGTGCCGTCCCCGGCGGCACAGCGTAGTACTACGTAGCAGCATCACCCCGTTTTTTACCCCGTATCACCGGTATCACCCGCATCACCCCGTATTACCCCGTATTACCTACTACGACGCCGCACCGGAGCACGCTGGAGCCCCCGAGGCAGGACGCAAGATCCTGCCCGCCAGTCCGCGGCGCAAAGCCATAACAAGTGTCTCGCGATCTCTCCTCATGACTGTTCCTTCCGGAAATTTCAGTAACGTCCCCGATCCTGCCTCGCATGCGCTCGCCGATACGCCCCGCGACCGTGCCGCCGACCGCCGCGCGCTGCTGGCGCTGGGCGTGGGCAGCTTCGGCATCGGCACGGGCGAGTTCGTCATCATGGGCCTGTTGCCCGATGCCGCACGCGACCTGGCCATCAGCATCCCCGAGGCCGGCCACCTGATCAGCGCCTACGCGCTGGGCGTGGTGATCGGCGCGCCGCTGCTGGCGGTGCTGGGCGCGCGCTGGCCGCGCCGCAACCTGCTGATCGCGCTGATGGCGTTCTTTGCCGTCGGCAACGTGGCCAGCGCGCTGGCGCCAACCTATCTGTCGATGCTGGTCCTGCGGTTGCTGACCGGCTTTCCGCATGGCACCTACTTTGGGGTGGCGGCGCTGGTGGCGGCCGGGCTGGTGCCGCGCGAGCGCCGCGCCCAGGCCGTGGGCCTGGTCATGCTGGGCCTGACCGTGGCGACGCTGGTGGGCGTGCCCATCGCGGCCGGCATCGGCACGTGGCTGGGCTGGCGCGCCGCGTTCATGATCGTGGGCGCGATTGGCGCGCTGACGGTGCTGCTGGTCTGGCGCTGGGTGCCGTTCGTCCCGGCCGACCGCCATGCCAGCCCGCTGCGCGAACTGTCGGCGCTGGCGCGCAAGCAGGTGTGGTTCACGCTGGCCATCGGCGCGATCGGCTTTGGCGGCATGTTCGCCGTGTTCAGCTATGTCAAGCCGACCATGCTCGAAGTGGCGCACATGCCGGCCAGCGGCATTCCGATCGTGCTGGCGCTGTTCGGCGTCGGCATGGTGGCCGGCAACCTGGCGGGCGCCAAACTGGCCGACCGCGCATTGATGCCGACCGTGGGCGGTGTGCTGGTGTGGTCGGCGCTGGTGCTCGGCGCGTTCGTGTTCACGGCGCACCACGCCTGGCTGGCGTCGCTGAACGTGATGCTGGTGGGGACGGCGGTGGCGTTGGGCCCGCCGCTGCAGATCCGGCTGATGGACGTGGCCGGCGATGCACAGACGCTGGCCGCCGCGCTCAATCATTCGGCCTTCAACATGGCCAACGCGCTGGGCGCGTGGCTGGGCGGCGTGACCATCGCCGCCGGCATGGGCTGGACATCCACGGGCTGGGTGGGCGCGCTGCTGGCGCTGGGCGGCCTGGTGGTGTTCGCGTGGTCACTGTCCAGCGCGCCGCGCCGCGACGTTACCGTGACGGCTTGATGTCGGGGTTGGCGGCAGGCGCGCCGGCTGGCTTGGCCGCGGGCTCGCCGGCCGGCTGCGGCGCGGGGCTGGCATGCTCGCGCGCCGCCGCATCGATCACGCGATGCACGAACTCCAGCTTGGCCACCACGGCCGGCGACAGTGTGAACGGGTAGCCATCCGGCACGCCCAGGCTGCGGTTCAGGCTGTTCAGTACGTAGGTCAGCGGAAACCAGCGTTGCATCAGGCTGCGGAAGCTGGCGTCCTCCACGGGCGTCCGGTCGGTCAGCGTCGGCTCGCGCGGGCTTTCCGGCTTGAGCACCAGCCCGCACGACTGGGCTGTGTCAAGCGTATCCACCATATGCAGGTAGTGGGCCCAGGTTTCGGCCCAGTCTTCCCACGGGTGCATCGTCGCGTAGGCGCTGACGAACGACGCCTGCCAGTCGGGCGGCGCCCCATGGTCGTAGTGCCGTTGCAACGCCGCCGCGTAGTCGGCGCGTTCGTCGCCGAACAGCTTGCGGAACGGTTCGATGCGCCGCGTGCCGGCAACCAGCCGGTTGAAGTAGAAATGTCCCACCTCGTGCCGGAAGTGCCCCAGCAGGGTGCGATAGGATTCGCCCATCTCGGTGCGGGTGCGCTCGCGGTACGCGTCGTCGGCTTCGGCGATGTTGATGGTGATGCGGCCGTTGTCGTGCCCGGTCATCGCCGGGTCGTGCGGGCCGGTGTTGGCCAGGAAGTCGAACTGCAGGCCCGATACGGGGTCGTCGTCGCGCGAGATGACCGGCAACCCCAGCGACAGCAGCGTATAGAGCAGGCGCCGCTTGGCGGATTCCAGCCGGTACCAGTACAGGCGGTTCTCGGGTGCGTCGAGGTTGGGGATGGTGTGGGTCAGCTTGCACGCCTCGCACAGCGTGCCGGGATCGTCCGCGGGCACCATCCAGTTGCAGACGGCTTCCACCTGGTAGTTGTGACAGCGGCGAAACATGACGCCGTGGGCATCGGGATGCAGGCTGCGCCAGCCGGCAGCATCGTCGCCCTCGAAGGCTGCCAGCTGCGATATCGCAGGAATGAAGCCAAGCGTGGCCTGGCAGCGTTCGCAGGCGATGTTCTCGAAGAACACCAGGTTGTCGCAGCGATTGCAGTGGAACGTCTTCATGGCGCCGGCTCCCCTTGCCGGGCAGGCGGCGCCCGGTTGCCCTGATCGTGCCCGCAACGGAGCGGGCCGGCAACCGGAGGCTGTCCTACAAAGGCGGCCTGGGCCGCCGCCAGGTCAGAAGAACGACGAGTCGTCGTCCTGGCTGGCGTCGACGTAGTCGTCCAGCCCGTTGTCCAGGTTGCCGTTGTCGGCCAGCAGCGCGTTGTCGCGCTGGCTGCCGCCACCGTTATCGTCGCCGTAGAAGTTGTTCACCACGGTCTCGGAACCTGCCGCCGGCTGGCCGCCAAAAAACCCACCGCCGCTGTTGCCGCGATGGAACAGGTTTTCGATCCCCTGGAACAGCATCGCGCCGCCCGCCACACCGGCAGCCGTGGTGGCGATGGTGCCGAGCGTGCCGCCCAGCCCGCCGCCCAGGAAGCCCGGACGGGCCGCCGGGGCCGATTGTGCCGATTGTGCCGGCGCGGCCTGGTACTGCGGTGCGGCAGGGGGCGCGGAAGGATAGGGCTGCTGCGGCGCGTACTGCGGCGGGTAGTGCGGCGGGTACTGCGGCGCCGGGGCAGCCTGCGGCGCGCGGCCGGCGCTGTTGCCCCAGGTGGCGTCGTTGTCCAGGAAGCCGCGTCCGCCGGTGCCATTGGCGGCCTGCGCCGCCTGCAGCTGCGCCTGGAGCGAATGGATCTGCGCCTGCGCCTGTTGCAGCGCGCGGTCGAGCAGCATCGACCGCTGCACCAGCAGATAGGCGGTATCAGGCTGGCGGGCGGCGGCATCGGCAATCATTGCCGCCGCCTGGGCGTCCTTGTTGTCCACGCGCGCCTGGGTCAGCTGGTTCAGGAAGGCTTCCAGTGCTTGCACGTCTTGGGGAGTCATGGCTTCACCTCTTGGGGTTCAGTTGCGGTACGGCTCAAATCTAGGGCCGCAGACTTAAACGAAACTTAAAGCAACCGGCGGGGCCGGGGGCTACACTTTTGTTTCGAATGATCTTCACGCGAAACAATTCATGTCCGCCCTGCGCACGCTCTATCCCGAAATCGAACCCTACGAGACCGGCACGCTCGACGTGGGCGACGGTCATGTCCTGTATTTCGAACGCGTCGGCACGCGCGGCGCCAAGCCGGCCGTCTTCTTGCATGGCGGGCCCGGCGGCGGCATTTCGCCGGACCATCGCCGCCTGTTCGATCCGGCGCGCTACGACGTGCTGCTGTTCGACCAGCGCGGCTGCGGGCAATCCACGCCGCATGCGTCGCTGGAGGCCAATACCACCTGGCATCTGGTGGACGACATCGAGAAGCTGCGCCAGTTGATCGGCGTGGAACAATGGCTGGTGTTCGGCGGCTCCTGGGGCTCCACGCTGGCGCTGGCCTACGCGCAGACCCATCCGGCGCGTGTCAGCGAACTGGTGCTGCGCGGCGTCTACACGGTCTCGCAGGCCGAGCTCGACTGGTACTACCAGTTCGGCGTGTCGGAGATGTTTCCCGACAGCTGGGCGCGCTTCCAGGCCCCGGTGCCTGCCGCCGAGCGCGGCAACATGATGGCGGCCTATCGAAAGCTGCTGACCGGCGATGACCGGCAGAAGCAACTGGAAGCCGCGCGCGCCTGGAGCGTCTGGGAAGCCGAGACCATCACGCTGCTGCCCAACCCGGACATTGCGGCCAAGCACGACGAAGGGCACTTCGCGCTGGCCTTCGCGCGCATCGAGAACCACTACTTCACCCATCGCGGCTGGCTCGACGACGGCCAGCTGCTGCGCGATGCCCACAAGCTGGCCGGCATTCCCGGCGTGATCGTGCATGGCCGCTACGACATGCCGTGCCCGGCACGCTATGCCTGGGCGCTGCATCAGGCATGGCCCGACGCCGACTTCCACCTGATCGAAGGCGCGGGCCATGCATGGACAGAGCCCGGCATCATGGACCAGCTCCTGGCCGCCACCGACCGCTTTGCGGCGTAGATTCGCGGCAAATCGAGGAAAGGATCTACCCGCCGCAAAGCGCGTGGCGATCGAACGATCGTGCGCCTATACTGGCCTCTGTTGCGTTGCAGCAATGTCTGCCGGACGGGCGGACATGGTTGTTGCAGGGTCCGAAGTCAGAGTCTGGAGAGCACGATGGTTCCTTGCGAACTTTGCAAGAACCTGCTGGGTCGTCCCGGTCATGTTCCGCCCCATCCGCGCCTGGCGCGGTCCGGTGATGCGACGATGCACGCCGGCAGGCAGGTCTTTGTCTACACATGCCAGCATTGCCATCAGAGGATCGTGCTGTCCACGCACGATGATGGCGCCGATTACTGGACCGGGCACGAGCCCGGCGGACCCTAGGCCCGCCGGGGCCGCGCCCGTAGCGGCCGTCAGGTGCCCAGCGCCGCCGCCATGTTTTCCACGCGCAGCGTCTGGGGTTCGGACAGCGAGATATTGGCCGCCCGCAGCCGCTTGAGGATCTCGAACAGCAGGTCGCTCTTGGTGCCCGCCGCAATGCGCGGACTGCTCACATAGCCCGTGACGCTCAGCGTGATGCCATTGGGCGCCAGCTGGCTGAACGTGACCGATGGCGCGGGAATGTCCAGGATGCTGTCGTTCTCGCGGTAGACCTCCAGCAGCAGGTCGCGCACCGCTTCGGGGTCGGTGTTGAGCGGGAACGTGAGCTGCAGCGTGGCCACGCCCTGCGTGCTGTTGCTCATCGTGACGTTGCGAACATTCTGCGAGATCAGCTGCGAGTTCGGCACGATCACCGTCGAGCGGTCTCCCAGCTGGATTTCCGTGGCGCGCACGTTGATGCGGCGGATATCGCCTTCCACGCCGGCCAGGCTGACCATGTCGCCCACTTTCACCGGGCGCTCGGTCAGCAGGATCAGGCCCGACACGAAGTTCTTCACGATCTCCTGCAGGCCAAAGCCGATACCCACTGACAGCGCGCTGACGATCCACGCCAGGTTTTCCCATTTCACGCCCAGCAGCGACAGCGTCAGCAGCACCAGCAACACGTAGCCGACATTGCTGAACAGCGTGATCAGCGATGCGCGCAGGCCCGGCTCGGCGCAGAGCTTGGGCAGCAGTTCGGCGTCGAGCCAGCGGCGCACCGAGCGCAGCAGCCAGATGCCCACGGTCAGCGCGATCACCGCATTGAGGATGCGGTCCGGCATGATGTTCATGCTGCGCAGCCGTTCGCCGCCCAGCACGATCAGCAGGCTGTTGAGCAGGTCTACCGGCGTGGTGCCGAAGCCGCCCGTCAGCAGGGCCAGCACCGCCAGCAACAGCAGCACGCTGGCACCGATGCCGGACAGCACCGTCGACACCTGTTCCAGGTGCGAATCGCCCACCCCGAACAACTGCTTGATGATCCGGCCGCTGCGATGGCTGGCCGAGAACAGCGCCTCGCAGATGTCGCGCGTCAGCTGGGTCAGCAGGTACAGGCTGCACAGCACGATGTCGAACCAGACCAGTTCGTAGGTCAGGAAGCGCGCGAAGCTGATGTAGCCGATCAGCAGCGCACCGAACGACACCGCCACGATCAGGGTGACGGCCGCGTGGATCAGCCCGGCCAGCGTGGCGCGCTCTTCAGGCCGCTCGCCGGCGGCCACCAGTTCGCTGCGCACGCGGTTGGCGCGCAGCAGCGCCGCACCGATGGTCAGCACCACCACCAGCGAGACCAGGCCGCGTCCGAGCAGCGTGACCTGCACCGTGGTATCGGCCATGCGGTTCAGTTGTTCCACCGTGCCCGCGAGCAGCAGCAGGCCCGCCAGCACCGTGGGAAACGGCCGCATCGCCAGCGCCACCGGGTCCGCCAGCGCGGGCAGCCGCCAGCTCGGATGCCGCGTGCAGAGCAGCGCGCGCCCCAGGCCGGCGATCAGCGCGCTGGTCATGGTCAGCTTGGCGATCTCGTTCATCAGGTCCTGCAGCGCGGGCGATATCTCGTCGCCGCCCGTAAAGGCCGCATAGACGATGCGCACGGCCAGCGCCGTGGTGGCCACGGTGGTCAGCGCCGTGGCCAGGGCCAGCGCGCTGCGGCGCAGGCGCGTTTCAGGCAGCTGGGTCAGGCAGAACCATGCCAGCCCGCGTTCCAGCAGGCGCCGGCCCAGCGACCAGACCGCCAGCGCCAGGGCCAGCAGGATGATGGTCTTGCCGCGCTGCGATGCATCCCAGGCCAGCCGGATGCGGGGCCCGATGTCGTCGGTAAAGTTGCCCAGGCGCTCGCGGTCTTCCTCGGACACCTTGAACAGCGGCGTCCAGAAGGCGGGGTTCAGGATGCTGTCCGAGCGCAGCGCGAGCTGGTCCTTCAGGCGGCTGCGCTGCAGCTTGGCCAGCTGGTCGCGCAGGTGGGCGATGTTGTCCTTGCTGTCGGCGGCCTGCTTCAGTTCGTCGTCGAGCTGGCTCTTGCGCGCGTTCAGCTCCGCCCGCTGCCTGATGACGGCGGGCGCTTCCTTGGCGGCGTCCTTGGCCTTGCTGTCAGGGCTGGCTTCGGGCGGCGGCCCGAGCAGGTCTACCTGTGCCTGCAACTGGGCGCGCTGCGGCGTCAGCGCCGCCGTGAGCTTGTCGACATCGTCGTCGAGCTGCTTCAGTGTGTCGTTGAGATCGCCCAGCTTGATGATGCCGGACGCACTGGACGCCTGCTGTTTCACGCGATCCTGCTCGGACTGCAGGCGTTTCAGTTCGGAGATGGCTTCGGCGTGCGTCAGCGTGGGAATTTGCTGCGCTTCCGCCTCGGAGGCGGGTTCGGCCGCGAAACCTGCGGGCACTTGAATCAGTGCCGCGATGACAAGGCTCATGATGAGCCAGGAGATTCGGCGCATGACTTGGGGCGCGGTGGTTGACCGGCCCGGCAGTATAAAAGCCGCGCTCCGCTGGCCCGGTGTACATTACGCCTTGCACTGCACAGCTACACATGCTGTTACATAATCGCCGCTCCCGGGGCCACCTCGGGGACCACGAAAGGACGCCCCCGCCATGACGCTAGCGATCGAACGCCTTGACCATATCGTGCTCAATGTGAAGGACGTGGAGGCCAGCGTGGCCTGGTACGAACAGGTGCTGGGCATGCAGCGCGAAGACTTCGCGTCCCGCACGGGCCAGCGCGTGTCCGTCAAGTTCGGTCAGCAGAAAATCAACCTGCGCCCGGTGGACGAAGACACGGTGGCGTGGTTCACCGGCGTCCACCCGACATCGGGCAGCGACGATCTGTGCTTTATCACGAAGATGCCGCCGCAGGAGGTGGTCGCCCATTTCCTGGCACACAAGGTGGCCGTGGAAGTGGGACCGGTGCAGCGCACCGGCGCGCTGGGGCCGATGACGTCCGTGTATTGCCGCGATCCCGACGGCAACCTGATCGAAGTGGCGAGTTATCCGGTGTAGCAATACGCCTCGTGCGGCGAGTGCCTGCCCTCTCCCCCAACCCCTCTCCCGCGCGCGGGAGAGGGGAGCCACCCGGCAGCGTGCGACATGCCGCCCGCTGACTTCCCCTTGCGCATCATGAAGTCCGCTGCACCGCTTGCATTCACGCTGTTTGCCGTCACCGCCGCCCATGCCGCCGGCGACATCGACAAGGGCAAGGACATCTTCGCCACGCGCTGTGCGTCGTGCCACCACGTGGGTCCGTCGGCCCGGGCGGCCTTCGGGCCGCAGCTGAACGGCGTGTTCGGCCGCAAGGCTGGCGGGACCGATGACTACCGTTATTCCGATGCGATGAAGGCGTCCCCCGTGGTCTGGGGCGACGACACGCTGCGCGCGTTCCTGCAATCGCCGGCCAAGGTCGTGCCTGGTACGAAGATGCGCTTCTGGGGCATGAGCAACGCGCGCCAGCTGGACGACCTGCTGGCCTACCTGCGCACGTTCCCGCCGCAGCCATAGCGGCAGCCGTTATGCCACGTGGGCTTCGAGGATGTCGATCATCCGCTGCGCCAGCGGGGACAGGTAGGCCCCTGCGCGAGTGATCACGCCCACGCGGCGCCCCAGGTCCAGCGCATCGGCGCGCAAGGCAATGGGCCGCAGGCCCAGGCGCTTGCTGTTGGTGGTCGATCCGGCAATGCACAGCATCTCGGTGCCGCGCACCAGGTCGAACAGCGTGGCGCTGCCGAAATCGGTCTCCACGCGCAGCAGGGGCGCCGGCAGGCCGATGCTGGCAAAGGCGCTGTCGATCTGCTGGCGGATCAGTACGTGCCCGGTCGGCAGCAGCCAGTGCTGGCCCACCAGATCGGCCAGCGTCAGGTCGCGCCGGCGCTGCAGCGGATGGTTTTCATCGGCCACCACGGCCAGGCGGTCGGTAAACAGTTCTCGCGTGGCCAGCGCCGGGTTGGCCTGGCGCGGCAGCGGGGCCACGGCCAGGTCCAGATCGCCGGCCTGCACCTGGTCCATCAGCTCGCGCGCCACGCGCATGCTCAGGCGCAGCCGCGCCACGGGCCGTTCGCGCAGCAACTGCTGGCAGGCGCCCAGCACCAGCGCGTTGGGCATCGAAGGCGAATAGCCCAGCCGCAGCAGGCCCTGTTCGCCGGTCTGGATGCCGCGCATCTCCTTGATGGCATCGTCGTATTCGAGCCGTATGCGCCGTGCCCGCTCCAGGAATACCGTGCCGGCCTGGGTCACGCGCATGCCCAGCGTGGTGCGCTCGAACAGCGGTACGCCAAGTTGCGCCTCGACCCGCTGGATCGCCTTGGTCAGCGCGGGCTGGGTCATCCCAAGGGCCTCCGCCGCGCGCCCAATGCCGCCGTGGGCGCCCACCGCCAGCACATAGTCCAGATCACGCGTTTCCATCGTGTCTTGTGTTCCTCATTCCTGTTGGTTATGACTTGATGCCAGTCGCGACATTGTGGTGATGCCCGCCATCTTACAGACTTGGCTCACACCACAACATTCCAATGGGAGACCACGATGACGTTCGCCTACTTCCTCCGGCGTGCGGCGCGCTACTGGGGCGACAACCCCGCCGTGCTGTACCGCGACCGCGTGCTGACCTACCGCCAGCTGGACGAACGCTCGACCCGGCTGGCCAATGCGCTGCTGGCGCTGGGCCTGCGGAAGGGCGACCGCGTGGCGATCCAGTCGCGCAACTGCCCGCAGATCGTCGAGATCGAATGTGCGCTGTACAAGGCAGGGCTGGTCAAGGCGGCGCTGAATCCGCGCTTCACCGCTAACGAGGCATCGGACGTGGTCGAGAACTGCACCCCGCGCGTGATGATCGCGGGGCCCGGCTATACCGGCTATACCCGTGACACACGCGGGTTTGGCTGCGTCGAGCATTTCATTGCCATTGCGGGCGCGGACGAAGGTGCCTATGCAGCCTACGAATCCCTCATCGAGCGCGGCGCGAATTCGGCAATCGACTATGTTCCGCGGCCCGACGACCTGGCCGTGCTGCATTTTTCGTCCGGTTCGACGGGCAAGATCAAGGCGGCCATGCAGAGCTACGGCAACCGGCTGGCGTCGATGCGCAAGATGATCCTGACCATGGACCGCCCGGCGCGCCCCGGCGACCGGCTGGCGCTGATCGGCCCGGTCACGCATGCGTCGGGCATGCTGGTGCAGCCCTATCTGTTCCTGGGCGCCACGCTGGTGCTGTTCGAGAAGTTCGAGCCCGCCGGCTTTCTGGCCGATGTGGCGCGCCTGAAGCTGACCCACGTCTTTATGGTGCCGGCCATGATCAACATGCTGCTGGCCGAGCCGACCCTGGCCACGGCCGACCTGAGCAGCCTCAAGACGCTGGCCTACGGCGCCGCGCCGATGGCGCCGGCGCGCATCCGCGAGGCCTGGGAACGCATCGGCCCGGTGCTGTCGCAAGGCTACGGCGCCAGTGAATCGACCTCGGGCGTGACGCGCCTGTCCACGGCCGACCACGCGCTGGCGATCGAAAGCAAGCCCGAGCGGCTGGCATCGTGCGGCCGTGCGCTGGGCGAAACCGAAGTGCGCGTGGTCAACGAACGTGGGGAGGAAGTCAGCGGCGATGAAATTGGCGAACTGGTGATCCGGGGCGAGGACGTGTTCCAGGGCTACTGGGGCGAGCCCGATCTGACGCGCGAAGTGCTGATCGACGGCTGGCTGCATACCGGCGACCTGGCGCGCGTGGATGCCGATGGCTACCTGTACCTGGTGGACCGCAAGAAGGACATGATCATCTCGGGCGGCTTCAACGTGTATCCGACCGAGGTCGAAGCCACGCTGTACCAGCATCCCGACGTGATGGAAGCCTGCGTGATCAGCGTGCCCGACGACACCTGGGGCGAAAGCGTCAAGGCTGTGGTGGCGCTATGGCCGGGCCGGCAGGCCAGCGCCGCCGAGCTGATCGGGCACTGCCGCGCGCGCATTGCCGACTACAAGTCGCCGCGTTCGGTGGATTTCGTCGCCGAACTGCCCAAGAACGCCAGCGGCAAGCTGGCACGCAAGCTGGTGCGCGAGCAGTACTGGCTCGGCGCCAGCCGCCGCGTGAACTGATCCACGGAGAAGAGACACATGTTCGACCATCTGACCAATCCCGTGCTGATCGAAACGCGCGCGGCGGTGCAGCGATTCATCGACGAGGAACTGCTGCCGCTGGAACGCGAACTGGGCCTGGGCACCGAAGACCCGTGGCCGCGTGATGTGCTGCGCAACGTCTGGCGCCGCTCCAGCGAACTGGGGCTGTACGCGGCCTGCCTGCCGGTGGAGCTGGGCGGCAAGGGCCTCAATATCTCGGAACAGTGCGCGCTGAAGGCCGATCTGGCCGCCAGCGGCGCGGTGCTGGCGCCGCACGTGCTGGGCGACCTGGGCGGGCCGCCGCGCGTGGGCAATATGCTCAAGTACGCCACGCCGGACCAGGTGGCGCGCTATTTCCGGCCGGTGATCCGGGGCCAGAAATCCACCTGCTTCGCGCTGACCGAGCCGCATTCGGGCTCCGATGCGCAGAGCATCCGCACCAGCGCGGTGGTGGAGGGCGACGAGCTGGTCATCAACGGCGAGAAGCACTACATCAGCGGCGCGCCGTTTGCGGACTTCGCCATCGTGATGTGCGTGACCGATACCACCACCACGCCGCCGTCGATCACGGCCGTGCTGGTCGATCTGGACCTGCCCGGCGTGACCGTCAGCACCGAGTACGTGCCGATGTCGGGCCAGCATATCGACGCCGACATCCGCTTCGAGAACGTGCGCGTGCCGCGCGCCAACATCTTTGGCGGCGAAGGCCGGGGGTTCAAGCTGGGTATGTCACGCATCAACGTGAACCGGCTGCTGCATTGCCCGTCGATGCTGGGGCTGGCCACGCGCGCCTACGAGGCATCGGTGGCATACGCGGGCCAGCGCCGCCAGTTTGGCGGGCCGATTGCGCGCTTCCAGGCCATCCAGCATATGCTGGCCGACATGGCGGCGGCGCTGTGGGCGTGCGAGAGCATGATCGCCCAGACCGCGCTGCTGGCCGATGCCGGTGCCGACCTGCGCATGAAGGCGGCCGCGTGCAAGCTGTTCGTGTCGGAACGCTGCTTCGAGGTGGCCGACAAGGCCGTGCAGATCCACGGCAACCTGGGCGTCACGCGCGGGCATCCAGTCGAGCAGACCTGGCGCAAGCTGCGCATGTTCCGCATTTTCACCGGCACCAGCGAGATCCAGCGCAACACCATCGCCAAGGCCATCCTGGACCCGGCTGGGGCCTGACTGCGCGCCACACACACGCCGCACATCAAAAAAACGCAGGAGACAACATGAATCGTCGTCAATGGCTGGCTACGGCAGGCGCCGCAGCCGGTTCCGCCGCACTGGGCGGCGTGATGAGCCGCGTGGCCGTGGCCGCCGCGCCGTATCCGTCGCGCCCGATCCGGCTGATCGTGCCGTTTATCGCGGGCACCGCGCCCGATTCCATCGCCCGCACCCTCTCGGCGGAACTGTCGCCGGTGCTGGGGCAGCCGCTGGTGGTGGAAAACATCGGCGGGGCCGGCGGCATCATCGGCGCCCGGGCGCTGAAGCGCGCCGAGCCCGATGGCTACACGCTAGGCATCCTGGCCAACCAGCATGTGATCAACGTGCATCTGTACAAGGACCAGCCCTACGACGCCCCCCGCGACTTCACGGCGATCTCGGCGCTGTCGGGCGGCCCGGTGATCCTGGCCGTGCCGGCGTCGTCGCCATTCAGGACGGCGCGCGAGCTGATCGACGCGATGAAACAGAAGCCCGGCGCGCTGAACTACGGCTCTGGCGGCAAGGGCAGCGTCTCGCATCTGGCCGTGGAATCGCTGCTGCACCAGCACCATGTCGAAGCCGTGCATATCCCGTACAAGGGCGCCAGCGAAATCCTCACGTCGATGCTGAGCGGCCAGACGCAGTTCGGCATGCCGGTGATGTCCACGGCGGCGCCGTTCCTGCGCAACGGCCAGATCCGTGCGCTGGCGGTGTCATCGGCTGCGCGGACCAGCTACTTCCCGAACGTGCCGACGCTGGCCGAATCGCTGCCGCCCGGCTTCGTGCTCGATAACTGGAGCGGCCTGTTCGCCCCGGCAGGCTTGCCGGCGCCCATGGCGAAACGGCTATTCGATGCGGTGGCGGCGCTGCAGGCGAGCGGCAAGCTCGACGCGACGATGAAGGCCAATGCGGGGGAGATTCGGAAAAGCGATTCACCGGATCAGTTCACGCGGATGGTGGCGGCGGATAATGCGCGGTATGGGAAGCTGATTGGGGAGATTGGGATGCGGGGGGAGGCGGGGTGAGGCGGCGGAAGCGTTGACTGTTGGAAAAGAAAAAACCCCTGGGGAAAGGCCAGGGGTTTTTTTGAGTGCTCAGACGGTATGCCGATCAGCCTCCAGCAGCGGGCTGCTGGCCGCCGTTGTTGCCGCCTGCAGCAGCAGCAACCGGGCAACCGGCCGGAGCATAAGAATCTTTGAAGGTGCTTGCGTTCGCCTTTGCACTGGCGCACGACCAGCTTCCGTTAGCTGCGCGAGTGATGGTGATCGTTGCGCCTGCGATAGCCGTTTGAGCCTTGTTGCCCAGCGTACCCACGTAGTTCAGAGTGCCGTCTGCGCCAGCAGCAATGTTTGCTGCGAACGGAAGCGCGTCGGCCTTCAGAAGATCCGAGGTAACGTAACCGACCTTGTCGGCGGTGATGGTCGTGTCGCCCTGGTTCAGGCGGTCTTCGATTGCCGTCTTGTATGCCGACAATTCGCTAACAGCACGCGCAACTTGCGACTTCGCCACGTAATCCTGATATTGCGGAATCGCAATAGCAGCCAGGATACCGATGATCGCGACCACGATCATCAGTTCGATCAGCGTGAAACCCTTCTGGACCCGTTGGTGGATTCCCATCCGTGCTTTTTTCATGGAATTGACCCCTTTGAATTAGTTGAGAACAGCAGTTGCTGTCAGGGTCCTATAGAGCAACAGGTGTGCCAGGCCAGATTCCGACTAGAAATCGTTGAAATGTGAGATTTCTTGTCACCTGTAACCAAATGTGTCTGCCAAATCTTGTCACCCTACTCTGGTAGGGTGTGGCTAAAGATGCATAAAGTGACGGTTTTTGTCAGAGAAAGTGGCGCTTAATTCGCCCTTAATGTGAGGTCAGCGCGGTTGAAACACGATCACGGCCATGCCAGCGACGGCGATTGTGACACCTGTCATATCCCAGACGCTGGGCCGCACGCCGTCCACCAGCCAGAGCCAGACGATAGCTACTGCTATATAGATACCGCCGTAGGCGGCATAGACCCGGCCCGAGGCGTCGGGGTGCAAGGTCAGCAGCCAGGCAAAGACCGCCAGCGACGCCGCGCCGGGCAGCAGCACCCAGGAGCTGGCGTTCTGACGCAGCCAGAGGTAGGGCAGGTAGCAGCCGAGGATCTCGGCCAGCGCGGTCAGGAAGTAGAGTGCTACGGTCTTCATTGGATTGTTTGTCTTGGTTGATGGAAGGTGCCGGCGGTTCAAATTGCCACATGCCGGCAAGCAGAACCTCGATGCCCTTTCCCCCGGCCCCTCTCCCATTGCATGGGAGAGGGGAGAACACCCGAGGGCTTCGAAGGCTGGCGGTTCGCTCCCCTCTCCCGCACGGCGGGAGAGGGGTCGGGGGAGAGGGCAAGCCCATCCCCATCCACCGCCCCCAAATCCCACTACGCCACCGCCGCCTTCAACGCCGCCACCAGCGGCTTCACCAGATCGTTCTCCTCCGACTCGCGCCGCCACATCAGGCCCACGGGCGGCAAGTCCCAACTAAGCGAAAACGGCAGCGTCGCCGCGTCGCCCAGTTCGATCAGTTCGGCGGCCACGGCACGCGGCACGATGGTGATGGCGTCGGGCTGGCTGCGCAGCAGCGTGGCCATCGGCTTGATCGAGTAGGTTTCGACGATCGGCAGCGGCGGCGCCACGCCGGCCACCGCGAACATCGTATTGATGGTGCGGCGTACCGGCGTATGCGGCGGCGGCAGGATCCAGTCGAGTTCGGCCAGCCGCTTCCAGTCGAGGTCGCCGCGCGACAGCCGCGCCCTGGCCCGCGAAGGTACCACGAGCACGGGCTCTTCCCGGTACAGCGGCTCCTGCACGATGTCTTCCCCTGCCAGATAGAACGAGCGCGCAATCGCGCAGTCCAGTTCGTGCTGGCGCAGCGCGCCGACCAGTTCGTCGGTGGTGCCCTCGCGCACGACCACCGAGAGGCGCGGCTGCTGGTTGAGCCCGTACGCCAGCGCGGCGTCCAGCACCGCGCGGGCCGTGTACGGGATCACGCCCAGCCGCAGCCGGCCACGCCGGCCGGCCTCGATCACCGCCAGTTGCCGGCCCAGCGCCTCGGCATCGGCCAGCGTCATGCGCGCGTGGCTCAGCACGGCCGCGCCGGTGGCCGTGGGCTCCAGGCCGTTGCGCGTGCGCGTGAACAGCGGCGTCATGAAGATGTCCTCGATCTCGCGCAGCGCCTTGGTCACGGCCGGCTGGGACAGGTTCATCTCGGCCGCCACGCGCGACACGGATCGCTGCCGCTCCAGCGCCAGCAGCAGCGGCAAATGGCGCAAACGCAGGCGCGACACGATCTGATGCAGCAGCTTGTCGGTGGCAATCGGCATGGGGCGGGGCGAGAAGGCGGCAATGGGTATAACCGAATGGTAATGCAACGATAAGTAATTCGACGTTGGCAGTTATTTTGGCTGCCTATACTCGAATCACAAATCAAATGCATCAAACAGGAGTCATTTGCACATGTTCACGACACGCCCCGAGATCGTCGGCACGTTCGGCGTCGCTGCTTCCACCCACTGGCTGGCCACCCAGACGGCCATGGGCGTGCTGGAGCGCGGCGGCAACGCATTCGACGCGGCCGTGGCGGCGGGCTTCGTGCTGCAGGTGGTGGAACCGCACCTGAACGGCCCCGGCGGCGAGGTGCCGATCCTGTTCTGGAGCGAAAAGGACCGCGCGGTGCGCTCGGTCTGCGGCCAGGGCCCGGCCCCGGCGCTGGCCGACCCCGAGGCGCTGCGCAAGCAGGGCATGGAACTGATGCCCGGTATCGGCCTGATGCCCGCCACGGTGCCCGGCGCGTTTGGCGCCTGGCTGACCATGCTGCGCGACCACGGCACGTGGTCGCTGGCCGACGTGCTGGCCCCGGCCATCGGCTATGCGCGCAATGGCTTCCCGCTGGTGCCGCGCATCTCGCAGGCCATCCTGGCCGTGCAGCAATTGTTCCGTGACGAATGGCACAGCTCGGCCGAAACCTGGCTGCCCGATGGCCGCGTGCCGCGCCCCGGCGCGCTGCATACGCTGCCCGTGCTGGCCGATACCTACACGCGCATCGTCGAGACGGCCGTGAGCCGGAGCGACAGCCGCGAAGGCCAGATCGACGCGGCGATGCACTGCTGGTATCGCGGCTTCGTGGCCGAGGCCATCGACGCATACTGCCGCACCACCCCCGTGCGCGACACCACCGGCGAAAAGCACACCGGCTTGCTGCGCTACGACGATCTGGCCGGCTGGAAGCCCACCGTGGAGGCGCCGGTCTCGCTCGACTTTGGCCGCTATGCGGTGGCCAAGTGCGATATCTGGAGCCAGGGCCCGATGTTCCTGCAGCAGCTTGGCATGCTGCGCCACGCCAATCTGGATGCGCACGCGCCGACCTCGCCCGAATTCGTCCACACCATTGCCGAGGCCGCCAAGCTGGCGATGGCCGACCGCACGGCCTGGTACGGCGATCCGTTGTTCGAGGACAGTCCGCTCTGCGCGCTGCTCAATCCGCATTACCTGGCCGCGCGGGCCACGCTGATTGGCGACCGCGCGTCGCTGACGATGCAGCCGGGCGCGCTCAAGGGCCGCGCGCCGCGCATGCCGGACCTGACCGTGGCCGACCGTACGCTGGCCGCGGCCGATACGCGCTTCGGCATCGGCGAGCCCACGTTCGCGGCGCTGCCGCCGGTCAGCGAATGGGCCGAGCGCGAAGTGTTCGTCGGCGATACCTGCCATATCGACGTGATCGACCGCCACGGCAACATGGTGGCGGCCACGCCGTCGGGCGGCTGGCTGTCGTCGAGCCCCACCATTCCGGCGCTGGGCTTTGCGCTGAACACGCGCCTGCAGATGACGTGGCTGGAGCCGGGCCTGCCCAACACGCTGGCACCGGGCAAGCGCCCATGCACCACGTTGTCGCCGTCGCTGTGCCTGCGCGATGGGGAACCGTACATGGTCTTCGGCACGCCCGGCGGCGACCAGCAGGACCAATGGTCGCTGGCCTTCTTCATGCGCCATGCGGTACACGGCATGAACCTGCAGGAAGCCATCGACGCGCCGGCCTGGCATATCGACCATTTCCCGCAATCGTTCTGGCCGCGCCAGACCACGCTGAACCGCATCACCGTCGAGTCGCGCTTCCCGGCCGCCACCATCGAAGCCCTGCGCGCCCGCGGGCACGAAGTTCGCGTAGGGGAAGACTGGTCCGAAGGCCGCATGTCGGCGTGCATGCGCGAGCGCGACGGCAAGGGTCGCCTGGTGCTGCGCGCGGGCGCCAATGCGCGCGGCATGCAGGGTTATGCCGTGGGCCGCTGAATCGCATCACATTAGACAGTCCGAAGACAGAAGGGGAGTTGCATCATGAGGTCCGTATTGAAAAGCCTGCTGTGCGGCGCCGCCGCGCTGGCCATGTCGTTCGCCGGCCACGCCGGGGCCGCCGACGCCTATCCCGCCAAGCCGGTCACGCTGATCGTGCCCTGGGCCGCCGGCGGTTCCACCGACATCCTGGCGCGCGTGCTGTCCGAGCACCTGACAAAGTCGCTGGGCCAGCCGGTGATCGTCGACAACAAGCCCGGTGCGTCGGGCAACATCGGCTCGGCGATGGTGGCGCGTGCCCAGCCCGACGGCTACACGCTGCTGATCGGCTCGATGAGCACGCACGCCATGAACCCGGCGCTGATGGCCAACATGCCGTTCAAGGGCGTGGAGGATTTCACGCCGCTGGGCCTGCTGGCCTACGTGACCAACACGATGGTGGTGCATCCGTCGGTGCCGGCCAATAACGTCAAGGAACTGGTCGCGTACGCCCGCGCCAATCCGGGCAAGCTGGCCTACGCCAGCGCCGGGCCCGGCTCGACCAACCACCTGAGCGCCGTGCTGTTCGAGAAGATGGCGGGCATCCAGATGCTGCACGTGCCCTACAAGGGCGGTGCGCCGGCCGTGGTGGATACCGTGGCGGGCCAGACCCAGCTGCTGTTCTCGGCCGGCACGCAGACGCTGCCGCACGTGAAGGCCGGCAAGCTGAAGCTGCTGGCCGTGACCGAGGCCAGGCGGTCGCCGCTGCTGCCCAATGTGCCCACCGTGGGCGAGACCATCCCCGGGTATGAACTGTCGGTGTGGTACGGCGCGTTCGGTCCGAAAAACATGCCGCCCGCGCTGGTGGCCAGGCTGAACACCGAAATCAACCGCGTGATGTCGCTGCCGGAGGTCAAGGCCAAGATGGATGCGATCGGCGTGGAAACGGCTACCTCGACGCCGCAGGAGTTTGGCAAGATCCTGCGCCGCGATGCCGACCGCTACGGCAAGCTGATCAAGGACCTGGGCATCCACGGAGAGTGACGATGGCAAGCGTCGATACGCTGGGCCACTGGCAAACGCACCTGCATCCGCTGTTCGACCGCCTGCGCGCCGCCGCCACGCCGCAGGCCGTCATGGACGCCGTTGGCGCAGCCACGCTCGATATCGTCGGGCCGGGTTTGCTGACGATCAACGCCTGGCACGTGGAAAGCCGCGAAATCCGCCGGCTCTGGTCGTCGGACCCGGCGTCCTATCCGCCCGGCGGCAAGAAGGTCAAGGGCGATACGGGCTGGACACGCCAGCTGCTGGACCGTGGCGAAGTCTTCATGGGCGAAGGCGACGCGGCGCTGGCCGCCGTGTTCGACGACATCGCCACGATCCGCGCGCTGGGCCTGAACGGCGTGGTCAACGTGCCGCTGTGCCACGGTGGCCGGGTAATCGGCACGTTCAACTACCTGTCCGGCGTGGAATCGTGGACGGCCGAGGACATCACGGCGCTGCGGATATTGGGGCAGTTTGCGGCGGGGGCTGTCCACGAGGCCAGCGCGGACTGATTGTTGTCTCCCTCTTCAGCAGTGCGGGAGAGGGGAGCAAGCTGACGAAGGTTGAATGGCGGGTGGTTTTCTCTGTAGTGGTCAAGTTTTTTCAGACAGGTGTTAGGGTGGTCTGTTGGAACTTGTCCTCGTAGTCTGTTGGCGACGCGTAGCCCAGTGTCGAATGCAAGCGCACCGGGTTGTAGAAGCCCACGATGTACTGCGTGATGTCACGCCGGGCTTCGGCCCGGTCGGCGTACCGCCTCTGCCAGACCCGCTCCATCTTCAGGTTCAGGAAGAAGCGTTCGGCTACGGCGTTATCCCAGCAATCGCCCGACCGGCTCATGCTGCAAACCAGGCCGTGGCGCGCCAGCAATCCCTGGTACTCCTCGCTTGCATACTGGCTGCCCCGGTCCGAATGCACGATCAGTCCGGGCGCCGGATTGCGCTGCACGATGGCCATCTTGAGGGCCGACGCCACCAGCGCGGCGGGCATGGCCGCTGCGCTGGCCCAGCCCACGACCTTGCGCGAATACAGGTCCAACACCACCGCCAGATACAACCAACCTTCCCCCGTGCGCACATACGTGATGTCCGACACCCAGGCCCGGTTGGGCTGTGCGGGCCTGAACTGCCTGCTCAGCACGTTCGGCGCCATCGGTTTGCCATGCCGACTGTCAGTCGTCGCCACGAACTTGCGCTTCCACACCGGGCGCAGATTCTCCTGGCGCATCAGCGTGCGGGCTCGATAGCGCCCGATCTTCATCCCCTGTTTGTCCAGATCCTGCGCCACGCGCCGGCTGCCGTAGGTACGTCCGCTGGCCTCGAACGCCGCCCGCACATACACCGCCTGCCGCAAGGCCTTCTCCTTGGCGGCAGGCGCTCGCCCGGCCGCGTAATACCCCGCCCGGCTCACGCCCAGCACCCGGCATGCCCGACTGATGGAGATCGCCTCCTTCTGCAATCCGCTAACCACTCGATAGATCACTTGAGTTCGCGGGCGAAGAAGGCCGATGCCTTTTTTAGGATCAGATTGTCCTCCTTCAGGCGGCGGTTTTCCTCTTCGAGCTGGCGAATGCGCTGCTGCTCAGGCGTCAGCGGCTTGCCCACTCCCTTGCCGCCAGCCACTTCAAGGTCGTACTGGACCAGCCACCGGCGTAAGGCGGTCTCGCCAATGGCCATCGTGTGGCAAACCTCGGCGACCGATAGGCCCTGATCCCGGACCATCCGGACTACCTCCAGCTTGAAGGCAGCGTCAAACTTGCGGCGTTGCTTTGTCATGTCGTCTTTCCTCGTCGATCGTGATTTTCCACCTATCGACCTGTCTGAGGAAATTGGACCACTACACTCCCCTCTCCCGCTTGCGGGAGAGGGGCGGGGGAGAGGGCGGGCCGTTCAATCTGCGACAAGTCGGCAAGCAGAGCCACCGATGCCCTCTCCCCCAACCCCTCTCCCGCCTTGCGGGAGAGGGGAGAAGCCGACGGAGGTTGAATGGCGGGTGGTGTTCTCCGGCTCCCGCCGTGCGGGAGAGGGAGCAAGCCGACGGAGATTGAATGGCGGGTGGTTTTCTCCGCTCTCCCGCTTGCGGTAGAGGGCGGGCCGTTCAATCCGCGACAAGTCGGCAAGCAGAGCCACCGATGCCCTCTCCCCCAACCCCTCTCCCGCCTTGCGGGAGAGGGGAGAAGCCGACGGAGGTTGAATGGCGGCGCCGTGCGACAGAGGGCGCAAGCCGACGGAGGTTGAATGGCGGGTGGTTTTCTCTGTAGTGGTCCAATTTCCTCAGACAGGTCGATAGGTGGAAAATCACGATCGACGAGGAAAGACGACATGACAAAGCAACGCCGCAAGTTTGACGCCGCCTTCAAGCTGGAGGTAGTCCGGATGGTCCGGGATCAGGGCCTATCGGTCGCCGAGGTTTGCCACACGATGGCGATTGGCGAGACCGCCTTACGCCGGTGGCTGGTCCAGTACGACCTTGAAGTGGCTGGCGGCAAGGGAGTGGGCAAGCCGCTGACGCCTGAGCAGCAGCGCATTCGCCAGCTCGAAGAGGAAAACCGCCGCCTGAAGGAGGACAATCTGATCCTAAAAAAGGCATCGGCCTTCTTCGCCCGCGAACTCAAGTGATCTATCGAGTGGTTAGCGGATTGCAGAAGGAGGCGATCTCCATCAGTCGGGCATGCCGGGTGCTGGGCGTGAGCCGGGCGGGTTATTACGCGGCCGGGCGCGCGCCTGCCGCCAAGGAGAAGGCCTTGCGGCAGGCGGTGTATGTGCGGGCGGCGTTCGAGGCCAGCGGACGTACCTACGGCAGCCGGCGCGTGGCGCAGGATCTGGACAAACAGGGGATGAAGATCGGGCGCTATCGAGCCCGCACGCTGATGCGCCAGGAGAATCTGCGCCCGGTGTGGAAGCGCAAGTTCGTGGCGACGACTGACAGCCGGCATGGCAGGCCGATGGCGCCGAACGTGCTGAGCAGGCAGTTCAGGCCCGCACAGCCCAACCGGGCCTGGGTGTCGGACATCACGTATGTGCGCACGGGGGAAGGCTGGTTGTATCTGGCGGTGGTGTTGGACCTGTATTCGCGCAAGGTCGTGGGCTGGGCCAGCGCAGCGGCCATGCCGGCCGCGCTGGTGGCGTCGGCCTTGAAGATGGCCATCCTGCAGCGCAATCCGGCGCCCGGACTGATCGTGCATTCGGACCGGGGCAGCCAGTATGCAAGCGAGGAGTACCAGGGGTTGCTAGCGCGCCACGGCCTGGTTTGCAGCATGAGCCGGTCGGGCGATTGCTGGGATAACGCCGTAGCCGAACGCTTCTTCCTGAACCTGAAGATGGAGCGGGTCTGGCAGAGGCGGTACGCCGACCGGGCCGAAGCCCGGCGCGACATCACGCAGTACATCGTGGGCTTCTACAACCCGGTGCGCTTGCATTCGACACTGGGCTACGCGTCGCCAACAGACTACGAGGACAAGTTCCAACAGACCACCCTAACACCTGTCTGAAAAAACTTGACCACTACACTCCCCTCTCCCGCTTGCGGGAGAGGGGCGGGGGAGAGGGCGGGCCGTTCAATCTGCGACAAGTCGGCAAGCAGAGCCACCGTTGCCCTCTCCCCCAACCCCTCTCCCGCCCTGCGGGAGAGGGGAGCAAAGAGCGCGGCAGGCGGTCGACTACTCCGTCGTACTCGCGCTCCAGAACGCCTGGCTGACCACGCTGGTGCCGCCCAGGCGGGTCACGATCTGGTCGAGCACATCGCCATCGACCGATGTGGCTGCCAGCGCCGCTTCGATTTCCACATCCTGTTCGCCGAACGCGCGCACTTCGAGGTCGCGCGTCGGATACTGGGCCGCCTCCAGCGCCTCTTCCAGCAGGCGCATCGCCGTTTTCTGGTAGTCGCGGGCCGCGATCACGTGCACGGTGTGCGTGACCTCCACGGCCGTGGTGTCCAGCGGCTGGCGGTTGATCCGGTCAACCACCGGGCGCAGCAGCGTGTTGGCGGCCAGGATGAACAGCGCGGCAATGGCGGCTTCGGCGATCATGTCGGCGCCGGCGCAGGCGCCCACCGCCGCCGAGCACCACAGCGTGGCGGCGGTATTGAGCCCGCGCACGTTGCCTTCCTCGCGCATGATCACGCCCGCGCCGAGGAAGCCGATGCCCGAGACCACGTACGCAATCACGCGCACCGCGCCGTCATGCCCAGCGATATGGTTGGCCAGGTCGACGAAGATGGCCGCGCCCACCGCCACCAGCACATTGGTGCGCAGGCCGGCCGTGCGCTGGCGGTACTGTCGCTCGAAGCCGATCATGCCGCCCAGGATGAAGGCGGCGGCCAGGCTGATGGCGGTATCGAGCAGCGATTGCGGATTGATGTTCTGCAGGGCTTCCAGGGACATGGGCGGCATCCGGTCGGGCCAAAAACTGGCGCGATTGTGGCACAGCTGCCCCCGTTCCCTGAAACTTCCTGTTCAGCGCCAGCTGCCGGTGGCCAGGGCCTGCGGCGACGCGCCATCGGGATCGATGTCCCAGCGCAGCGGCAGGGCGCGGTCGCGCCGCACGATCTGCTCCGGCGTGAATCGCCACAGCCGTTGCGCACCGTCGAAGGTGGCAATTTCTGGCGAATCGATGATGACTTCGGTGCGGCCGCTCAGTTGCAGCAGGTCGCCGGTGGCATAGCTCACGAACACCAGGCCGGCCACCGGATTGGCCATCATGTTGCCGAGCGTGTTGAAGAACGTGTTGCCCTGGAAGTCTGGAATCGTCAGGGTGCCATCGTCATCGACGCGCACAAAGCCGGGCTTGCCGCCGCGATGCGAGACATCCACCTGGCGCAGCCTGCCGGGCAGGTCCACATAGGTGGCCACGAAAAACGAATCGGCATGGCGGATCAGCGTCCGCGCGCGGGCATCCAGCGCATCGAGCATCTCGGGCGGCTCGCTGGCCGGCGTGGCCGGGTCGCGGGTCATCACGGGCGCGCGCTTTTGGATGTACTGCGGGCAGTTGCCGAAACTCTGGCCCACCGCCACCTGAAAGCCCTGGGCGCCCGTTGTGGCATCGCGATGGATCGTGCCGTTCATCCGGTTGCGGCGCCGGGTATGCGGCTGGATGCCCAGCAGCCCGATGGCGTTGCCGTCCTCCATGCCCGCGTCGGCCGGATCAGCGGCGTCGCGCACCATCGCCACGTCGAGCTGGCGCGGATCGGGCGAATGGAGGAAGCCCGGATGACCGCCGCGCACCGTCGCCCAGGGCCGTCCATCCGGCGCCACCGCGCCAATCACGATCGACGGCAACATGGCGAAGAAGTCGCGATGCTGGTCCGGCATGTAGTCGCGCACCACGCGCGAGCCCACTTCGGCCAGGCGTTCCTCGGCGCCGATGCTGGCTTGCAGCAGGCGCTCGCCGGTATGCCAGGGCGAACCGGGCAGGATTTCCACGTGCGGAACCGGATGCGGGGTCATGACGGACTCCTGAAGTTATGCGGGATGCCGGAATGGCGGGAAGCGCCGGGCGGGTTCAGGCGGCCAGGCCGACCGGCGTGGTCTGGAACGGAACAAAGCCGGGCAACGCTTCCACGCGCGCCAGCCACTGGCGCACATTCGCGTAGTCCTTCAGATCGACAAAGCCCTCGGGCGCGCGCGCCGTGTAGCTGTACAGCGCCACGTCGGCAATGGTCGGATGATCGGCGGCAAGCCAGGCGCGGCCAGCCAGCGCGTCGTCCACGCGCTTGAGCACTACATGTGCGCGTTCGATCGCATCCTTGCTGTCGTACGGGGCCTGGAAGACAGTGATGATGCGGGCGCGGGCCGGGCCAAATGCGATGTCGCCCGCCGCCACAGACAGCCAGCGTTGCACGGCGGCGGCCTCGGCGGGGGCTTCGGGCAGCCAGTCGGTGCGGCCCAGCTTCTTGCTCAGGTAGACCAGGATCGCGTTCGAATCGCTGACCACCGTATCGCCATCGACCAGCACGGGCACCTGGCCGAACGGATTCATGGCCAGGAACTCCGGCGTCCTGTGGGCGCGTGCCAGCAGGTCCACATCGATCCACTCGGCAGGCTGGCCCAGCAGCGACAGAAAGAGCCAGGCGCGGTGCGAATGTCCGGAAAGCGGGTGGCCGTACAGTTTCATGATGGATGTCCTTGGTCGATTATTGTGGTGTCGGACGCAAACGCTGCGTACGGATCGACTATAGACACCCGGCAAAGCGGGAAAAACCGGTGGTGCCCGAAGGGACTCTTGCGAAATCCAGAAGAATCAGCGGTTTTGGGTGGTGTCGGGGATCTTCAGCGAAGCCTGGGCGCGCAGTAGCGCCACGGCCAGGTCGATAAAGGCGCGCACCTTGTGCATGGCGTGCCGGCCCTCGCGGTGGATGACGTGGATCGGCAAGGGGTCGGGTTCGTAGTCTTCCAGCACGATCCGCAGCCTGCCGTCGCGCAGTTCGTCGGCAATCTGGTAAGACAGCACGCGCGTCAGCCCGAAGCCGGCCACGGCGGCGGCAATCGCGGAATCGTTGGTGGTGGTGGCCAGGCGTGGGGTCAGCCGCACGGGCAGCGGCTCGGCATTGCGCATGAAGCGCCATTCGGGCGCGGTGGAGATGCCCGTGGTCTGGATCACCGCATGGCGCGCCAGGTCGTCGGGCGTGGCCGGTGTGCCGTGTTGCGCCAGGTAGTCCGGCGCGGCACAGACCACCCGCCGCACGTGGCCCACCGGGATGGCCTGCAGCGAAGAACTGGGCAGCGGGCCGATGCGAACGCCAACGTCGATGCCCTCGTCGATGAAATTCACCACGCGGTCGACGAACATGCAATCGACATCGACCTCCGGATAGCGGCGCAGGTACTCGACCACCACCGGCGTGACAAAGCGCCGGCCAAACAGCACCGACGCGGTGATCGACAGCCGGCCGCGCGGCGCCTCGTGCGCGCCGGCGGCGGCCAGTTCGGCGTCGTCGATCTCTGCCAGGATGCGGCGGCAGTTCTCGTAGTAGGCGGTGCCGGTGGGGGTGGGGCGCACCACGCGCGTGGTGCGCGTCAGCAGGCGTACGCCCAGATGCGTTTCCAGGTCGGTCACGATGCGGCTGACCACGCTCAGCGACGCATCGAGCTTGCGCGCCGCGGGCGTGAAGCCGCCGCATTCCACGACGGCCACGTAGGTCTTCATTGCTTGCAGTCGGTCCACGGCGTCTTTCGCGATTGGCGTCAGTGAGCCGCCGGGTCTTCGGCGTTGTTCAGGTCCCAGCAGGCGATGAACAGCGCGGCGATCAGCGGCCCGATCACAAAGCCGTTCAGCCCGAACAGCGCCATGCCGCCCAGCGTGGAGATCAGCACCACGTAGTCCGGCATCTGGGTGTCCTTGCCCACCAGGATCGGGCGCAGCACGTTGTCGACCAGGCCGATGACCACCAGGCCAAAGCCGATCAGCACGCAGCCCTTGAGCACCGAGCCGGTCAGCAGGAAGTAGACCGCCACCGGCGCCCAGATCAGGCCCGCACCGACGGCCGGCAGCAGCGACAGGAACGCCATCACCACGCCCCACAGCAGCGACCCCTGGATGCCCAGCACCGCGAAGATGCCACCGCCCAGCACGCCTTGCACCGCCGCCACGGCGATATTGCCCTTGACCGTCGCGCGCACGACCGTGGTGAACTTCTGGATCAGGTGCTGCTTGTGGGCCGCGCTCAGCGGCACGGCCAGCCGTATCCGGCGCGACAGCTGCGGGCCATCGCGCAGCAGGAAGAACAGCAGGTACAGCATGATGCCGAAGCCGATCACGAACTGCGCCGTGTTCTGGCCGATGCTCAGTGCGCGCGTGGCCAGCATCTGGCTGGCGGACAGCGCGCTGGCGCTGAGCTTGTCCTTGAGGTCGGAAATGCTGGCCAGGTCGGCGCGCGCCAGCATGTCGCGCACGAAAGGCGGCAGCGCATCGGCGGCGGACTGGAAGTAGTGGCCGAAGTTGATCCGGCCGGACCGGATGTTGTCGTAGAGGTTCACGCCCTCCTGGATCAGCGACATCGTGATCACGATCATCGGCAGGATTACCAGCAGCAGCACCAGCAGCAGCGTCAGCAACGCCGCGATGTTGTTGCGGCCACGCAGCGCCGCCACCAGCCGCCGCTGCAGCGGCGCAAAGATGATGGCCAGCACCGCGCCCCAGAACACCGCGCCGTAGAAGGGCAGAAGAATCCAGAAAAATGCGATGGTGACTAGTGCCAGCAACAGCAGGAACGTCTTGTGATGCAGACCGTCGGGGTCGGCCATGGGTCGAGCCTCAGATTGCGAGCCAGTGGCCATTCTACGATGTTTGCCGAATGGCGCCGTGGCGGTCGGCCTGCCGGGCGTTCAGTCGGCGCCGGGGCCGCCGGTGGTGGGCGGGTCGCCGGCACCCGTGGATTCCGCCACCAGGCTGTCCCACATCGACAGCAGCCGGACGGCGCACGGATAGAGCCGGCGCGCGGCGGCCGTGGGGTGCATCGACGCAGCCTCGCGGGAGAACAGCGTGGTGCCGAGCCGATCCTCCAGCCGGCGGATCGCATAGTGGATGCAGGCGGCGCGGATGCCGGTGTGGCGCTCCGCCGCGATGGCCGATTCGTGCTGCATCAGCATGACAAAGCGGCGCAATTGGGTCGTGTTGATGTGTCGGACGGGCAGGGGCGCATGCAGGCTGTCCGGCGGGCGGACCGGCAGGGAGCGCGCCAGACGCGGGCGGCGCGGCGCGCTGCCGAGAAGTGCGGAGTCCGGCTTTGCTTTGTCAATGTCCCACATTCTCGTGCTGCCCAAGGCGGTATTGCAATGAGGCCGGATTGTGCAGCGATTCGCTGCGCAGGCACTTGTCCCCCGACAAGTTGCGCAGCGTGCGACGGCAAAGAGGCCACGCAGGCCCGCGCGGCACCGCGTATCGACATCGGAATTCTCCGAATCGACGCGATGACGCGGATCGCAATTCGACGATTTTCTTCGACGTGGCAGGGGATTACGTCAACGACGCGTCCAACCTGCTGCGTGCCAACGACGCGATGCGGGTGTCAGCCAGCGGGACGCTGACCAACACCGGGACGCTCGCCTCGGCGGGAACGCTGACGGTGTCGGGCGCAAATGTGGTGAACGGCGCATCGGCGGATATCAATTCGGCGAACACCACCGTCACCGCGGGCAACCAGGTATCGAACGCCGGACGCATCGAGGGGGATACGGTCCAGCTCCACGGCCCGTCGGTGATCAACACGGGTACAGTGATCGGCAACAACGTCCAGGTGCAAGGGTCCGATATCGTCAACAACGGACCCTCGGCGCTGATGGCTGCCGTCCAGAACCTGAACCTGTACGCCGGCAACGCGGTGCAAAACCTTGATGGGGCCACGCTCTATAGCGCGGGCAACCTGCAGATCGCCCGCGATGGCACGCGAGACCCGAATACCGGCCTGCTGGCCAACCAGACCAACACGCTGATCAATCGCTCGGCCACGATCGAGGCGGACGGCGACATCGACATCGCGGCCAACCAGGTCAGCAACACCCGCACGAGCATTGTGACGACGACTGGCACGCCGGTGCAGACGGCGGTCAAGACGCTCCGATTGTGGCAGGCGGGGTTAAGCGATGGGGAGCTCAACCAACATCACAGCATTACGTTCCCCGGCTGGCGCTGGAGCACTCGGCGTGCGCAGGTCAGTACACCGCAGACCGACGCGCTGCTTGCGCCTGTCACCGTGACGGTGGACAAGGCGACGGTGACGAACCTGGACACCAGCAAACAGACGTTGTCGTTCACACAGTCGCCCGTCGAGGAGTACGGGGACCCGGCGGCAATGCGCTTGTTGTTACTGTATGGCATGAAGGTGGACAACCGATCGCGCCCTGTGGCAATTTGTTCTCCGCGACTTCGCCCGAACGCGCCAACCCAGGTCCGCTGGGCGGGCCGCTCACGCCGGAACAGAAGGCTATGCCCGCGAATACGCCGAACCCACAACTGGGCATGGCGGCAGGCGCTGGCCTTGGTCTCGTGGCGCTAGGAACAGTTGCTCCGGCCATCGCAACCGGATGGGCACTTGGTAGCGCTTATGATTACGCGGGCGACACTGTCAATCTTGTGTACGGCCTGAGCAAGGATGCGCCGAACGTCGGAAAGTCTATTGGTGTGGGTGCGATTGCGGGGGCGTTCGTGCCGCTCGGGTTGCCAATGACCCAGTTTGGAGCAGGTGTTCCCAAGCCAGTTGGCACTGTTATGAATCAAATGATACAGATTATTCCGGGGCCGATGCAGACTGCAATCGAAAGTGATATCAGTAAGAGATAATCCCCATGACTCCCGAACGAAGAAGCTTCCTTCGCAGAATGCTGATGGGATATCTAGGCTGTCTTTCACTTCCCCTATTCGCACTGGTATTTAGTCTTGCGCAAGGAGCAAGTTGGAGGCCTGTTATCTCCGGTGCCCCGATTTATTTGACATTCATCATTGCGTTAACCTATCAATTTATAAAGGATTGGCGGAAATTACGCCGAGATGAACGTGGCAAGCCCGAACCTCCGCCAAGAAAAGGATATTGGGACAGGGACTGACCGATTTAATCGGCAGTTGCATCCGGATGAACGGAAGTGGGCGAAGAATAATGCTCAGAAATTTGCGGAGTATTACAAAGATAAGACGGGTGACGCCATTTCCGTTGCTGATGCGGAAAACCTGCTCCTCGCCGGTGGATACCGACTCGTTGACTCTGCCGCCAAGAACGCCCCAGGCGCGGATTCGGTTGCCACAGAGTATATTTCCCGCAATGGCGGGGCGTTGTTCGGCGCCACTGATACGGAGCGAAGGGATTATGGAGAGTACGGGAATCTCAATGGGGCACCGACCCTCGAGCAGAGAGCCCTCAATACTTCGCATACTCTAATCCCTGCCTGACTCCTGCCATGGCTCTCCCTCCGCAATCCTTTGCGCCACTGACACAAACCGTTGCACATGCCGGTCGTCGGTGTCCTGCTGCGTGGCCAGTGCGATGCCGATGCGGTTGGTCGGGCGCGGGCTGGACAGGCGCAGAAAGCGCACACGCCGGTTGGTGTAGCGCGCGGTCACGCCCGGCACCAGCGCCACGCCCAATCCGCTTTCCACCAGGCTGACGATGGTCTGCACCTGCACGGCTTCCTGCGTGATGCGCGGCACGAAGCCGGCCTGCTGGCATAGCAGCATCGCCACGGCTTGCAGGTTCGGCACGTCGGCACTGGGATGCATGATGAACGGCTCGTCGGCCAGCGCCTTCAGCGCGATACTGTCCTGGCTGGCGAAGCGGCTGTCGGCGGGGACGGCGGCCATGAACGAATCTGACTCCAGCGGCAGCAGCTGAAACGGCCCGCTGTTCAGGATCGGAAAACGCACGAGGCCGGCGTCGAGCTGGCCGCGCTCGATGCGGTCCAGGATCGCCGCCGAGGTCGATTCATGCAGGATCAGCTCGATGCCGGGGTGTTCGCCGCGAAAAGCAGGGATCAGCCGGGGTAGCAGCGCATAGGTGGCCGATCCGACAAAACCCACGCGCAGCGCGCCGCGCTCGCCATGGGCGGCCGATTGGGCGGCGGCGCGGGCCTGCTCCGCATGGAACAGCGCACGACGCGCATCGTTCAGCGCGGCCTCGCCGGCCTGGGTCAGGCGCACGCCACGGGTCGTGCGCACGAATAGCGGCGTGCCTAGCGACGCCTCCAGCTTGCGGATCGAGATGGACAGCGGCGGCTGCGCCATATGCAGGCGCTCGGCGGCACGGTGGAAGTTGCCGGTCTCGGCAAGCACGACAAACTGCTGAAGCTGGCGCAGGTCCATGGCGATATACGGGCGATATACAGCAGATATCAGTTCCTAAATATCTAATATTAGACGCAAGCGGCCGACTGGACTACGCTAGGCCCCCATCAGATCCATAAAAGCCATAAGGAGACACCGCGATGCTGCCCTTGTCAGGTATCCGTGTCGTCGACCTGTCGACAGTCGTGATGGGCCCCTACGCCAGCCAGTGGCTGGCCGACCTGGGTGCCGAAGTGATCAAGGTGGAAACGCCGGACGGCGATTCCACGCGCCGCACCGGCCCGGCCACTGAAGATGGCATGTCCGCCATTTTTCTGGGCGTGAACCGCAGCAAGAAGAGCGTGGTGCTGAACCTGAAGCAGCCGGCCGCGCAGGCGGCACTGCACAGGCTGCTGGACACGGCCGATGTGTTCGTGCACAGCATGCGCCCGCAGAAGCTGGGCAAGCTGGACCTGGACCCGGCCAGCGTCATGGCGCGCCATCCGCAGCTGGTCTACGTGAGCCTGCTGGGTTTCGCCGAGGATGGCCCCTATGGCGGCCGCCCGGCCTACGACGACATCATCCAGGGGCTGTGCGGCAATGCCGCGCTGATGGCCGCGCAGACCGGCACCGTGCGCTACTTCCCGACCATCTCGGCGGACAAGACCAGCGGCCTGGTGGCCGCGCTGTCGATTTCCGCCGCGCTGGCCGGCCGTGCGCGTAACGGCGGCAAGGGTGGCCTGGTCGAAGTGCCGATGTTCGAGTCCATGGTGGCGTTCAACCTGGTCGAGCATCTGTACGGCCAGCATTTCGAGCCGCCGCGCGCCACGGCCGGCTATCCGCGCGTGCTGGCGCCGTTGCGCAGGCCTTACCAGACGGCCGACGGCTACGTCTGCATGATGCCGTACACCGATGCCCACTGGCGCGACTTCTTCCGGGCGGCCGGCCGCGACGACCTGGCCGCCGATGCACGCTTCACCGACATCGCCGCGCGCACGCGCCATATCGAGACGCTTTACGAAATGACCGGCGAACTGGTGCGCGAGCGCAGCACCGACGACTGGCTGGCGCTGTGCGAAACGCTGCAGATTCCGGTGGCGCGCGTGAATGACCTGGACGAGCTGGTGGATGACCCGCACCTGCGGGCCACGGGCTTCTTCGACCAGGTGGACGACCCGGCCATGGGCACGCTGCGCTTTCCGGGCGCGCCGGTGCGCTTCGACGGCGAGCGCGCGCATGCCGCCGTACCGCCGCGCCTGGGCGAGCACACGCGCGAAGTGCTGGGCAGTCTGGGCCTGAGCGACGCCGAGATTGCCGCGCTGGGCGATTGAGCCGCGAACACCCCCATCGACACACGACACGGAGACCACATGACCGCAGCACAGCCGCAACGCCTGGGACAGGGCTTCTACTGGCAGGACATCCGGGAAGGGCAGGTATTCGAGACCTTCCGCCGCACCGTGACCGAGACCGACCTGGTCAACTTCATTTCGGTCACCGGCATGCTGGAGGCCATTTTTATCGAGGAAGGCTACGAGGCCGGCGCGATCCAGGGCCGTCCCGTGCCGGCCGCGCTGACCTATGCGCTGATCGAGGGCTTCATCCTGCAGACGATGATCCAGGGCACGGGCCTGGCCATGCTGGAGCTGACCCAGAAGATTCACGGCCCGGTGCTGGTGGGCGACACGATCCACGCGCGCATCACCGTGACCGGCGTGCGGCCGACGTCGAAGAGCGGCCGCGCCGTGGTGGATTCGTCGATCGAGGTGTTCAACCAGCGCCAGGCGCTGGTCATGACCTATACCGCGCGGCGGCTGCTGGCCGGACGCGAGGCCTGACACGGTCCGACGGCCCGACGGCGTGACGGCGTGACGGCAAGTCACGCCCGTCGCGCCGGGGCAGGACACGGTTTTTACCGGAGGAGACAACCATGCCCACACAGAGCAGAATTGCCAGGCATTGCTTCAACATTTCCACGCGCCGCGCATGGCTGCTGGCACTGACGGGGTGCGCGCTGGCCGTCGCCGCGCTGCCTCGCCCGGTGCTGGCCGCCACCTATCCCGACCGGCCGATCCGGCTGGTGGTGCCGTTCCCGCCCGGCGGGCCCACCGACCTGGTGTCGCGCGTGATCGCACGAAAGATGTCGGACGAACTGGGCCAGCAGGTGCTGGTCGACAACCGGCCGGGCGCCAACGGCAATATCGGCAACGAGATCGTCGCCAAGGCGCCCGCCGATGGCTACACGGTGCTGTACAACACGTCGTCGATTGCCCTGAGCCAGGCGCTGTACAAGAAGCTGCCCTACGACGTGAAGCGCGACCTGCTGCCCGTGGCCATGACGGCCAATGTGCCGCTGGTGCTCGAAGTCAACGCGCAGGTGCCGGCGAACACGGTGCCTGAATTCGTGGCGTGGCTCAAGTCGCATCCCGGCAAGATGACGTACGGGTCGGCCGGCAACGGCAATGTCACGCATCTGGCCGCGTTCCTGTTCCTGCAGGCCAACGGACTGGACGCGGTGCATGCGCCGTACAAGGGCAGCGCGCCCGCGCTGACCGATCTGGCCAGCGGCCAGGTGCAGTTCATGACCGATACGATCAATTCGTCGCTGCCGTTTATCCGCGACAAGCGCATGAAGGCGCTGGCCGTCACCAGTGCCGCGCGCAGTGCGCAGTTGCCGGATGTGCCGACGCTGGCGGAATCGGGCATGCAGGGGTTCGAGGTGGGTGCCTGGCAGGGCATGATGGTGCCGGCGAAAACGCCGCCCGACATCGTGCGCAAGCTCAACGCCGCCGCGCTGAAGGCGCTGGGCTCGGCCGACGTGCGGGCCAGCCTGGCCGCGCAGGGCGCCGAAGCGCGCGGCTCCAGCCCCGATGCCTACGCGAAATACCTGACGCAGGAAATCGACCGCTGGCAGAAGGTGGTCAAGGACACCGGCGTCACGCTGGACTGACCGGCAACCGGTAAATGGATCGGTAAAGGAGTCGACATTGCATCCGTTGTTTGGCACGTTCGCGCTGACCGCGTTGCCTGCCGGGGCCGCCGCGTTCCGGCAGGAAGTGAAGGCCTTCCTGCGGGATCACCTGCCCGCGCTGCCGCCCGATGTACGGGCACGCTCGTGGATGGGTTTCGATGCCGGCTTCAGCCGCGCGCTGGCCCGGCGCGGATGGGTCGGTATCACGCTGCCCGCGCAGTACGGCGGGGCCGGTCTGGACGCGTTCTCGCGCTTCGTGCTGGTGGAGGAATTGCTGGCCTGCGGCGCGCCGGTTTCAGCGCACTGGATTGCCGACCGTCAGAGCGGCCCGCTGATCCTGCGCTATGGCAGCGACGCACAACGGGCGTTCTACCTGCCGCGCATCTGCCGCGGCGAGGCGTTCTTCTGCATCGGCATGAGCGAGCCCAATTCGGGCTCCGACCTGGCCAGCGTGGCCACGCGTGCGGTGCCGCTGCCCGATGGCGGGTGGCGCCTGAACGGCCGCAAGATCTGGACGACCAATGCCGACCGCTGCCACTTCATGCTGGCGCTGGTGCGGACGTCGGGCGAGACCGCAGACCGGCAGAAGGGGTTGTCGCAGGTGATCGTCGACCTGTCGCTGCCGGGCGTGACCGTGCGGCCGATCCACGACCTGGCCGGCGACGCGCATTTCTCGGAAGTCAGCTTTGAAGACGTGCAGTTGCCCGCCGACGCGCTGGTCGGGCAGGAGGGCGCCGGCTGGGAGCAGGTCAACGCGGAACTGGCTTTCGAGCGCAGCGGCCCCGAACGGCTGTATTCGAGCGTGGTGCTGCTCGATGCATGGATGGCCGCCCTGCGTCGGCAGCCGGCGGTGCAGCGCGATCTGGTGACTGTCGGGCGGATCATGGGGCAACTGGCCACGCTGCGCGCCATGTCCCTGGCCGTGACCGCAAGGCTGGCAGCCGGAGAAAGCCCGCTGGTCGAGGCCGCGCTGGTCAAGGACCTGGGCACCGGGCTGGAACAGTCGATCGGCGCGCTGGCCGAGGCGGCATTGGGCGACGATGCCGACCTGGCCGCCGATGCCGACCTGTATCGCACGGCGGCCTATGTGAGCCAGATCTCGCCGACCTATTCGCTGCGCGGCGGCACGCGCGAGATCCTGCGCGGGATGATCGCGCGCGGCCTGGGCCTACGCTGACACGGAGAGAGGGCATGGACGACATCTACGCCAATGCGCTGGAAACGGTGCTGCGCGATCACTGCACGCCAGCCGTGGTGCGGGCCATCGAGGCGGGTTCCGGGTCCGCGGCATCCGCGCTCTGGACGCAGCTCGATGCCAGCGGCTTCGCGGACAGCCTGCTGCCCGACGCCGGACTCGCGCTGCGCAACCTGTTGCCGATGCTGTGGGTCACCGGCCGCTACGCGACCCCGCTGCCGCTGGGCCAGACGATGTTTGCGCGCGCGCTGCTGCACGCGGGCGGCGTGGCGATACCGGACGGCCCCATCGCACTGGCCAGTTTCGGCGTGCCAGCGCGGACCCTGGTTGCCGACGGCGCCACGGCAAGCTGGTTCCTGGCGCAGCACGCGGATCGCGCCTGGCTGCTGCCGCGCGACGCCGCCGATGTGGCGCCGACCGGGGTGCACGGCGACCTCGCCGTCAGCATCGCCGGCACGCCGGCGTCAGCCTTTGCCTTGCCGTCGGGCACGCTGCGCACGATAGGCGCCGCACTGCATGCCGCGCAGATGGCCGGGGCCATCGCCCGTGTGTTCGATCTGACCCTGCAGTACGCCAACGACCGCGTGCAGTTTGGCCGGCCCGTGGGCAAGTTCCAGGCGATCCAGCACCAGATCAGCGTGATGGCCGAGCACGTGGCGGCCACCCGCATGGCCGCGCAGATCGCATTCTCCGGCGATGGGGCGACCCCGCATCGCATGCACGCGGCCATCGCCAAGTTCGTGGCCAGCGAAGCGGTTGCGCCGGTCACGTCGATGGCGCACGCCGTGCACGGGGCCATCGGCGTGACCGCCGAATACGACCTGCAGCTTTACACGCGACGGCTGCACGCCTGGCGCGTGGCCGACGGGTCGGAACGATACTGGGCCCGCGAGATCGGCCAGGCGGCCTGCCAGGCGAACGGTGGTGCGGTGGACATCATCCGTGCCTGGAGCGGCGAGGCCGCGTAGCGCGACGGGGAACGACGATCAGGCCGGCAGTACCGTGGTCCAGTAGCGGGTCAGGAAATGGATACGTACGGGCAGCATGCCGCGCAGTGCGTCGAGGATGCGGTCTGTGTCGGCAAGGGGGAACGTGCCCGACACGCGCAAATCCGCGATGGCCGGATCGCAGCGCAGATGGCCCGGGCGGTAGCGGTCGACATCGGCCAGGAACGCATCGAGCCGCATGTCGGCCGCCACCAGCATGCCGTCGGTCCAGGCGGTGGCGGCGTCGAACAGCGGCGCGGGTGCCTCCACGCCCTGCGCCGTGAACTGCGCGGCCTGGCCGGCCATGACGATGCGTTCGGCGGCGGCGGCCTCGGCGGGTCTCACAGATACGGCGCCTTCGGTCACACCAATCCAGCCCGCATCGGTGAGATGCCGTACCGCGAAGCGCGTACCCAGCGGCCGCAGCGTGGCGGCTTGCGTGGCGACGACGAACGGGCGCGGCGCGGGCGCGGTATCGCGCGCGGTTTCGATGTCGATTTCGCCACGCTTCAGGACCACGCGGCGCTCGGTTGCCGAGAACGCGATGTCGATGGCGGTATCGGTATTGAGCCGCAGGTGCGTGCCGTCGTCGAGCGTGAGCCGGCGCTGCTCGCCCACGGCGGTGGCGGCATCGGCGAGCCATCCCTGCAGCGGCGTGTGTTCGCGCGTTATCCACGCCACCCCGCCGCCCACGAACAATGTGGCGAGCGCGCGCACGGCCTGGCGGCGCCCGGCCGACCGGGGTGGCGTCAGCGCGGCACTGGTCACGGTGCTGGCCAGCGGCGATGCCACGCCGCGCAGCCGCGCCAGCCGGGCATTGACGGCTTCGATATGCGCCCATGCGCGGGCGTGTTCCGGATGCTGATCGAGCCAGCGGCGCCATGCCGCACGGGTGGCGTCATCGGCATCGCTGCCTTGCAGCGTGACCAGCCATTCCACGGCGGCATGCGCCACTTCGGACCTGACGGCAACGGTCGGGGCGGTTGCGCGGGTCATGACGCGGCCATCGCGAAATAGCACTGCGTGCCGGCGCGGATCAGATAGCGTTTGACGGTGGTGACGGAGATCCTCAGCGCAGCGGCGATGTCGGACTGGCTCAGGCCATCCAGTTGCGCCATCAGGAAGGCGCGCTGCACCGGCACGGGCAAGCCATCCAGCAGTTCGGCGATTTCCTGCAGGGTTTCGAGCAGGATGGCGCGTTCCTCGACCGAGGGCACCAGCGACGGCGGCTGGTGCGCCAGTGCTTCCAGGTACGCCTGTTCGAGCTTGTCGCGGCGCCACTGATTGGCCATCACGCGTTGTGCGACGGTAGTCAGAAAGGCGCGCGGCTCAAGGATGGAAGGGGATTCCTCGCGGGCCAGCAGGCGCATGAACGTGTCCTGCGCCAGGTCCGCCGAACGGTGCCAGCAGCCCACCTTGCGGTGCAGCCAGCCCAGCAGCCAGCGGTGGTGGTTGCTGTATAGCGCGTGAATGTCCTGATGTGGACCGGCGTCGGCGGCCATTGTCCTTTCCTTGTCGCCGCGGCGGGCCTGCTGAGGTACGAATACCGTGGAAATGAGAATCGTTATTATATGGAGGCATGCGGCAGCGGGCAAATGGAACTTTGGGGGCACGTGGCGAACGTCGTGCCGGTGCCACGCTTGGGGCGTGAGGCCGTCCTCAGTGGGCGGTCAGTGGGCGGTCATTTCCACGCGGCAGTCCATTTCCGGTTTGCCGGGCAAGACGAGCCGGGCATTCGGGCCTTTGTCCCAGAACTGGGCCTCGCCGTCCTTGAGCGTGGCGGCATAGCGCGCGCCCGAGGCCGCGGGGGCTTGCTGAAGCACGATTTGCTGATCGAGCCATCGCAGATAGGCGTAGCCGGGGTCGGTCTGCACGAAGGTGCCGGCGATCACCGCCTCCACGCCGGGGCAACGGATATTGAACGGGCCCCGGCTGATGCCCCGGTCGTCCTGGGTGCGGGCGCCTGCGTAGCCGTGACGCAGGTCGAAGATGCGCTGCAGGTAGGTGGTGGTGGTGCAGGCGTGCGCGTCGTCGGCCTTCCAGCAGTCGTTGCGGCCCTTGATCCAGCCCCGTTGCTCGGCGATCAGCGATTTCTTCTGCGCTGTCGGCAGCGACCGGGCATCGAGCGCCAGGCCGTAGAGCCGGGTGGTTTCGCGATCCAGCCGCGCCAGGGCGGCGTCCTTGCACACCAGCTGTTCGATCTGGCCCTCTGCCTTCTTGCAGTCGAAGCTCGGCGTGGCCGTGGGCTGCGCGGCGTGTGCCGGGCTGGCGAGAACCAGAATGGCCAGGAGCAGGGTCGGGACGGTCGGCAGGGCGCGGTGGCTGGGCATGGCAGGAACTCCTGCGGGCCGCTCAGCCCGCGTTGCGATCGATCACGACGAAATGCTTGCGCACCGGTTCGATGACTTCGAAGACGCCTTCGAAGCCCGCGGGGATCACGCAGGCATCGCCCGGGCCGAACTCCCGTGCGCTACCAGTATGGCTGGTGATGCGCAGCCGGCCACTGATCACGCAGAAGAATTCTTCCTTGCCGGCCGGAAAGGCGATGCGCCACGCGCCCGGCTGGCACGCCCAGATGCCACAGTCGAAATCGCCCTGCTCGGCGCTGTAGTGCGTCCACGTGGTGCGATCCGGATTGCCCGCCACCAGGCGGTCGGGACGTGGGTTGTCGTGGGCAGGCGCCGGTTCGGCACGGAAATCGACCAGGGAGACGGGTGCGGGGGACGTGGGATGCGACATCGATGGCAACCCGGCGAGAGCCGGGCCAGGCAGGGTGTAAAGCCGTAAGTGTAGCCGCCGATGGCAGGCCTGCCCGGTCGCCGGCCGGGCTTGAGCGGGCTTGAGCGGGCATCGGTCAGCGGCCGGCCGCCTTGTCGCGCAGGAAGGCAACCAGCGTCGTGACGGCACGCGTCTGGTAGCGGGCCGGCATGTACAACAGGTACATGGTGGTGCGCAGGAACGCCAGATCCTGGGGCGGCAGCGGCAATTGCAGCAAGGTGCCGGCGGCCAGGTCCCCATCGACCATGTAGTGGGGCACCAGTCCCACGCCCAGCCCTTTCAGGATGGCGTCGCGCAGGAAGAAAAAGTTTGCCGACATCAGCCGGGGGCGGATATTGGGCACCCCGCCCGCCGCGCCCGCCCGGCCGGCCGCATGCAGTTTCTGGCCGGTCAGTTCGGACGTGATCAGCGGCAGGTCCCGAAACTGGTCGAGCGTGCGCGGCATGCCGTATTGACGTACGAGCTGCGGGGTGGCGCAGGCGACATATTCGACATCGCCCAGGCTGTGGGCCACCGCATTGGTTGGCGCTTCTGCCATGACGCGGATGGAGAAGTCCACCGCCCCCTTGATCAGGTCCTCGATGTCGTTATCGAAGATGACGTTGAGCGTAATGGCCGGGTACATCGTCATGAATTCGATGAACCACGCCGACATGGTGTGCTGGCCGAACCCGCTCGGCACGCTGAGCCGCACCGTGCCGCTCAGGCGCTTGCCCAGGCTCTGCACCGATTCCTGGGCGGCCATCAGTTCCTGGCGGATGGCGCGGCCATGTTCGTAGAGTTGCCATCCCAGTTCGGTGGGTTCGAGCTGCCGGGTGCTCCGCCTGAGCAGTTCGGCGCCCAGTTGCCGCTCGAAATGATTGAGCCGCTTGCTCACATTGGCGCGGCTCATGCCCAGCTGGCTCGCGGCGCGGCTCAGGTTTCCGGCGTCGATGATATCGACCAGCAATGCGAGCGCGTTCAGGTCCATTGTCAACCTTGAGTATGCAGATATGTTGAAATCCGGTTGCAATTGTCAAGGATTGGGAACATATGGACAATGCTTGCTCGTAAAGACAACCGGACCTCCTTGGCAGGAACCGATCCGGACGCGGGGAGACGCATCAAAATGAAGCAAGAAAACATGGCATCGCTGCCGCTGGCCGGCGTGCGGGTGCTGGACCTGTCACGTGTACTGGCAGGCCCGATGTGCGCGATGGCGCTGGGTGACCTTGGCGCGGACGTCATCAAGGTGGAACATCCCGCCCGGGGTGACGATACCCGCGACTGGGGCGTGCGCATCGGCACGCGCAATACCTCCTACTTCAATAGCGCCAACCGCAACAAGCGGTCGGTGACGCTGGACCTGCAAAGCGAAGCGGGCCTGGCGCTGGCGCGACAACTCGCCGCGCAGTGCGACGTGGTGATCCAGAACTTCAAGGTGGGCGGCGCCGAGAAACTCGGCCTCGGCTACGAACAGCTCAGCGAAATCAATCCGCGCCTGGTCTACTGCTCGATTTCCGGCTATGCCCGGTTCACCCCGGAAGCCGAACGCCCTGGCTACGACCTGGTGGTGCAGGGCGAGTCCGGCGTGATGGCGACCAACGGCGAGGCCGGCCAAGGCCCGCTGAAGTTCGGCGTGGCGGCCGTGGACATGTTCACGGGCATGTATTCCGCCCAGGCCATCCTGGCCGCGCTGTTCGCGCGCCAGGCTAGCGGCCGCGGCCGCCACGTGCAAATGGCGCTCTACGACTGCGGCGTAATGATCACGTCCTACTACGGCATGGAGGCCTTGCTCAAGGCCGGCGATACGCCCAAGTTCGGCAATGCGCATCCGTCCATCGTCCCCTATGGCGTGTTCGAGGCGGCCGACGGGCCGCTGGTCATCACGGTGGGCAACAACGGACAGTTCCAGCGATTCTGCCGCGACGTCATCGGCTGCCCGGAATGGGCGGACGATGAACGCTTTGCCACCAACACGGCCCGCTCGGCGCATCGCGACGTGCTGCTTGCGCAGGTACGCGAACGGCTCCAACGCTTCACGCGTGCCGACCTGCTGCAGCGCCTGACGGCTGCCCAGATCCCGTGCGGCGAGGTGCTGGGCATGCTCGACGCCCTGCAATCCGAACGTACCGCGCAGGCGGGCCTGCTGCATCGCTTCGAAGACAGCGAGGCCGGCACACAGGCCGTGCTGGCCCCGCCTTATGCGTTCGATGGCCAGCGTCTGCCGGTGCGCATGCCGCCTCCCCACATGGGCCAGCACACGCACGAGGTGTTCAAGGAATTGCTGAAGCTCGACGACAACGCCATCGCGGATCTGCAATCCCGGGGCGTGATCTGACACCCCGAATTTTCGATCGACAGGAGACAAGACAATGACCAAGCTGCTACTGGGCCGCCGCCAGGTACTGAAGGCGGGTGCCGCCGCGTCGATGGCCGCCGTGATGCCCTCGGTGCTGGCCAAGACCGGCTGGCCCGACAAGTTCATCAAGATGGTGGTGGCCTTCCCCGCCGGCGGCCCCACCGATACCGCCGCGCGCATCGTGGCGCAGAAGCTGTCGGAACGGCTCGGGCAGCAGGTCATCATCGAGAACAAGCCCGGTGCCTCGGGGTCGATCGGCACGGCCAGCTTCCTCCGCAGCCCGGCCGATGGCTACAACCTGTCGATGTTCGGCATGCCGGCCCTGCTGGCGCCGCTGATGTACAAGACCAACGCCTACGACGTCAAGAAGGACTTCCTGTCCGTGGCCACGGTCTATGTGCTGCCGATGGCCATCGTCATCAACCCGGCCGTGGTGCCGCATGTCGAGACGCTGGCCGACCTGATCCGCTTTGCCAAGGCCAGCAAGGCCCCGTTGAGCTATACCAGTTCGGGCACCGGCAGCTTTGGTCACCTGGCCATGGAACAGCTCAAGGACCTGGGCGGCTTCGACGTGCTGCACGTGCCCTACCGTGGCAGCGCCCCGGCCGTGGCCGACCTGCTGGGCGGCCAGGTGGGCATCATGTTTGCCGACGTGGTCGCCGCGTTGCCCCATATCCGCGCCGGCAAGCTCAAGGCCATCGCGCTGAGCTCACCCAACGCCCGGGTGCTGCTGCCGGGCGTGAAGACCGTCTCGGAGCAGGGCTTCCCGGGCTTTGACTTCGATTCCTGGGGCGGCCTTATTGCGCCGTTGGCCACCCCGCAGCCTGTCGTCGATCGCATCGCCAGCGAAACGCGCGACATCCTCGGCAAGGACACGGAACTGCAGCAGAAGCTGGTCAGCGCCGGCGCCATCGCGTCGTTCCAGGACGGCAGGCAGATGCAGGCGCGGCTCAACAAGGACTACGACCGCTGGAGCGCCATCGTCAAGGCAAAGGGCATCAGTGCGAGCTGAGGCGGGTCGCCGCCGGCCGTCGTCCGGCACGTGAATGCGGCACGGGGGCCGGCATGCGTGGCCCCGGCGGCCCCCTGCCGAAAGGATCGATCAGCCGCACGCCGGTCTGGGCGAAGTCCCGCACGTTGCGCGTGACGACGGCCAGCCCGTGAATCATGGCGGTGGCCGCGATCATCTTGTCCAGCGGGTTCTCCGGATGGGGCACCCGCAGGTGGCCCCATAGCTCGACCACGCGGCCGTCCACGCCAAGGATGTTGTGTGCGTAGCGACGTTGGACCGCCAGCAGCCATTCATCGAGCGCCTGGCATTGCTGCCGGTCGCCCCGGAAGCGTTTCAGTTCCACGCCGCGCCGCAGTTCTCCCATCGTGACCACCGACACGAACAGGGCGTGGCCATCGGCCTCGGCATCGTCGAAGAAGGCCCGCACGCCGGGATCGGCCCGGCGCCCCTTGCGGCTTTCGCTGATGACATCGGTATCGATCAGGTACATGTGCCGGCCCCCCCGTCAGTGAATCCGTGCGAAGTCCTGGTCGTCGTACGCGTCGCCAGGCGGAATCGTCTTGAGGAACGCCGCGAACGTCGGCTTGCGGGCGGATCTGGCGCGGCTCGTACGCGGTTTGCCGCCGCTGCGTGACCGATCGCCCGCGTCGGGGCCGGCCGTGCCTTCATCGAGACCACCGGCATTGGATTTGTCGTGCTGTTTCATGCTGGACCTCCGTCATGAGTGAATGAGCGAGGCGCCATCTTGCATCCGGAAAGGCCCGAAATTTGTGTCCGGATGTGACGGGTGAGCGACTGTTGATCCAGCGCAATGTGGTGCCCGGCGTGGGCGGGGAGGCCAGGTCGGGCTCCCAAAAGAAAATACCCCGACGCGCGGGATCGTCGGGGTAGTAAGAGTTGCCAAGTCGTTTGGAGTCGTGTCGAAATGACCCCGCATCAGTGTGACGTTCCCTGCCAGCTACGCCAATAACTCACATGAGTTATTGGCGTATGCGGAACAATCCCGGGGAAACGCCCTATTGCGTCGCGGAATTCTGAACAAAGGAATGAAATTCCGATTGGGGGCCGTGGCACGCCCCGCCAGCCGTTGTTTCATCGCGACCCGCGCGGGGTCAAGCCATCATTCGCCAGTGTCCGGCCGGCCCGCCTTGCTGCGTTGCGCCGGGTGCCATGGATACAGTGCCAATAGGGCGCTGACCACGCCGTTGGTCCAGCCGAAGCCGTCCTGGAGCGGGTACTCGCCCCCGCCGCCGCCCTCGGCGCCTCCGGTGCGGCGGCGCTGCAGCCGGTATTTCTCCACCAGCTTGTATTCCGAGACATAGAGGCTGGCCACCGTCTGGAGCCAGCGGTGCGCAATGTCGTCGGCCAGCGCGTCGCAGCCATAGCGCCGCAGGCCCATGATGCCGATCCACTGCAGCGGCGCCCAGCCGTTGGGCCGGTCCCATTGCTCGCCGGAATCGATCTCCGTGGTGGCCAGGCCGCCTTCCTCGACCAGCCGGGCGGCCACCACGCCCGCCACCTGCGCCGCTTGTTCCGCGGTGGCCAGGCCCAGGAACAGCGGCATCAGGGTGGCTGCGCTCAGGCAGGGACGTGGCGTGCCGCGATGCCAGTCGAAGTCGACGAACGCGCCCGTGCCGGCGTCCCACATGATCGTGGCGATGGCCAGCCGGCGATGGTCCGCTGCTTCGCGATAGCGCGTGGCGCGGTCGATGTCGCCGGCGCGCTCGCACAGTTCGCCCAGGCGGCACTCGGTATGCCAGAGCAGGGCGTTCAGGTCGATGGGCAGGATCGCCGTGGTGCGGATGGTGGCCAGGTCGCAGGTTGGCTGACTGCCAGCCGGCGCCGGGTCGCACCAGCGCGAACTGAAGTCCCAGCCCGATTCGGCCGCGGCGCGCAGGTCGCGGAATACCAGGTGCGCGGGCCGGTCGGCGCGCCGGGCCGTGGCCACGTCTTCCAGGTACGCTTCCTCGCGCGGATGGGCGCGGTCGTCCCAGTAACGGTTGAGCAATGCGCCGCCGGGCAGGCGCACCAGGCGCCGGTAGGCGGTGCCGGGGGCCAGGTGGGCGGCGCCGTCCATCCAGAACGCATATTCGCGCTCGAGCTGGGGCAGGTAGCGTACCGCCGCATCGACGCCCTGGTCTTCGAACAGGTCGGTCATCAGCGCGAATACGGGCGGCTGCGAACGGCTCAGGTAATAAGATCGCGTGCCGTTGGGCACCAGCCCGTAGGTGTCCAGCAGGTAGGCGAAGTTGTCGGCCATGGCGCGCAGCAGGTCGTGCCGGCCGCTGGCCGACAGGCCCAGCATGGTGAAGTACGAATCCCAGTAGTACAGCTCTCGGAAGCGCCCGCCAGGCACGACATAGGGTTGGGGCAGCGGCAGCAGCGAGCATCGCGGCGGATGTTCGGCCGGTTCGCGCGTGAGGACGGGCCACAGCCCGTCGATGTGCTCGCGCAGCGAATTGTCCGGATCGGACTGGTAGTGATCGTCCGGAACCGTCTCGCGGGCGAAATAGTTGCGCACGAAGGCTTCGAGCGAAAAGTCGGGCGCGTCGCGCTCGGCGCGGTAGCGCGACAGGATGGCCTCGGGCGCATCGAGCGGAATGCAGTCGGGAAAGGTCTTGCTGTCCGCAAACATGCCGCTGGCCTGCACGGCGACGAACAGCTCGGCATAGCGTTCCGCTGGCGACATGGTGTCGGCGTCCGCGCATCCCGGCAGCGTGCACGGGGCGGGGGTGGGCAAATGGGTGATCGCGGGCGCGTGCCCGTGGCAATGCGGCGGCAACGGGGGCAGGCCCGGCACCGGCCCCGGGCCCGAGGCCCCAGCCGTGGCGGCCGGCGCGGAAACCGGGGCTGCGGGATGCGGGTCGGCATCCGCCTTGGCGGGCTCCGTTCGGGCGGGGACATGCGGCGTGCCGCCGGCCGACTCGACGTTATTGTTCCGCATAGTTCCAGAGGAGTCCGCCATCGATCACGAGCGTGGCGCCGGTGATGTAGTCGGCATCGGCGCTTGCCAGGTAGGCCACCAGTCCGGCCACTTCGTCGGGCTTGCCCAGCCGCCCCAGCGGGATGCTGGCCAGCAACGCCTGCAGTTCGGCGCGGTCGGCCATCAGCTTGCGGTTGATCGGTGTCTGGATGGCACCCGGTGCGATGTTGTTGACCGTGATGCCGGCCGGTGCCAGTTCGATGGCCAGGTTGCGCATCATCATGCGCAGGCCGCCCTTGCTGGCGCAGTAGCTCGTGAAATGGGGAAAAGGCAGGTCTTCGTGCACGGAGCTGATGTTGATGACCTTGCCCCCCAGCTTGCGCGCCAGCCGGTGCTTCACGAACTGCGGCGTGAGAAAGAACGGCCCCTTAAGATTGGTATAGAGCACGCGGTCGTAGTCGGCCTCGGACACCTCGGCAAACGGTGCCCGCACTTCGACGCCGGCGTTGTTGACCAGGATGTCGAGGCTGCCGGACGGTGCGACCGCCGCCACGGCCTGGTCGACGATGGCAAAGGCCTGCGCCACGTTGCCGATATCGCCCGCCACCACATGGGCGCGGCGGCCCGCGGCGCGCACGCCATCGGCCGTCTCCGCAGACTCGGCGTCGAGCTTGTGCACCGCAACAACGATATCGGCGCCTTCCTGGGCCAGGCGCAACGCGATGGCGCGGCCGATGCCACCCGCGCCACCGGTGACCAGAGCCGTCTTGCCTTGCAGCCGCATGGGGAACCTCCTGCATTCAGGGTGGTGTCACCGTCAGAGCCACGCGCCGGGCGCGAAGTTCAAACGTCGCCACGACTTGTTCCGACCTTGCCACGCCCGATGGCGGCCCGGTGTCGGCGCAGTCCGAATCCGGTGTCGGCCGGGGGCTCAATCGTGCGTGGCGGGGTCAGGGGCGGCGGTCTGGCCGCCAGGCTCGGAAGGGTCGCCCGGTTCGGGCGGGTCGCCAGCTTCGGAAGGGTCGGAGGGGTCGGTCGCCAGGCCCAGCTGGGCCAGCACGCTGGCGGCCGCCTGTGCCACGGTGCCCGCATGGGCCGGCATGATCAGGTGGGCGATTTCGCGGTAGAGCGGATCGCGCTCGCAGAACAGGGCTTCGAGCCGGGCGCGCGGGTTGTCCACTTGCAGCAACGGGCGGTTGCGGTTGCGGCGAACGCGGCGCCACAGTTCGGGCAGCGCCGCGTCCAGATAGATCACGTGGCCACGGGCGCGCAGCATTTCGCGGTTTTCGGGCCGCAGCACGATGCCGCCGCCGGTGGCCAGCACGATGCCGCTGCGCTGCGTCAGTTCGTCGAGGATGCGCGTTTCACGGCGGCGGAAACCTTCCTCGCCTTCCAGCTCGAAGATGGTGGTGATGCGCACCCCGCAGCGCGATTCGATCTCGTGGTCGGTATCGAAGAACGGACGGCCAAGCCGACGCGCGACGGTTCGCCCGATCGTCGTCTTGCCGGCCCCCATGAAGCCGATGAAAAAGAGGTTGTCTGACGCGGATCGGGGTTCCAAAAGTGTGCGCCGTAGCGTGCCGTCCCATTCTTCGCAACGGTAGCACGTAATGGCGTTTTCGCCATAGCGCAGCCGATTGGCGGGACGAAGCGGGATCGGCGCACTTCGCCTCGCGGTGCCGCGGCCGTCTCTCAGTGCCCGGCCACGGTCTGGCCGGCCGGTTCGCCGCCGTCCGCTGCGGCGCCTGCCCCGGAGAACTGCTTGACCACCAGTGCCCCGGCGGCGATGAACGCCGGCACCGTCAGCAGCGTGAAGATGGCGTCGAAACCAAGGTGCATGCGCAGCAGTTCGGCGCCCAGCAGCGCACCGGCAATGCCGCCAAAGCGGCCGATGCCGAGCATCCAGGCCACGCCGGTGGCACGGCCCTGCGTGGGGTAGAAGCTCGCTGCCAGCGTGGGCATCGACGACTGCGCGCCATTCATGGCCGTGCCGGCCAGGAAGATCAGCAGGCCGAGTACGAACTGGTCGCCGCCCGCGCCATGGCCCACGGTGTAGATCAGGACGCCGGTCAGCGCATAGGTGAACGCAATCACCTTGTTCGGGTTGAAGCGGTCCATGAACCAGCCGGCGGCAATCGTGCCGATGCCACCGCCCAGCGGGAACAGCGCGGTCAGCAGCGAGGCGCGCTGCAGCGTGAATCCGGCGTCCTTCATCAGCGTCGGCATCCAGCTGGTCAGCAGGTAGAAGATCACCAGGCCCATGAAGTACGTGAGCCAGAGCATGGCCGATCCCACGCGATAGCGCGGCGCCAGTACCGTGCCCACGGCTGACCTGGCTGCGGGCGCCGCCTCGTTAATCGTGAACACCTGTGCGGCGCCTAGCGCGGCGCCGGTCACGCGTGCCAGCACCTTGCGGATCTGGTCGGCGGGGTACTGGCGCACCACCATGTAGCGGATCGACTCCGGCAGGGCGGCCACCAGCACCACGGCCAGCACCAGCGGCACGATGCCGCCGAAGACCAGCACGCTGTGCCAGCCGAAATGCGGAATGATGGCTGCCGCGAAGAAGCCGCCGCCAGCCGACCCTAGCGGGAAGCCGCAGAACATCGTGTTCACCAGGATTGCGCGGCGGCGGGCCGGTGCGTACTCGGACATCAGCGTCACCGCATTGGGCATCGCGGCGCCAAGCCCGACGCCCGTCAGGAATCGCAGCACGGTCAGCCACGTCACCGACGGTGCGAAGGCCGTGGCCAGGCTGCATGCGCCGAAGAAGAACACCGACAGCACCAGCACGCGCTTGCGGCCCACGCGGTCGGCCATCGGCCCGGCGAAGATCGCGCCAAACGCCAGCCCGAACAGCGCGGCGCTCATGACCGGCCCGAGCGACGATTTCTCGATGCCCCACTCCTGGACAAGGGCCGGGGCGATATACCCCATGGCCGCCGTATCGAAGCCGTCAATCGCGACGATGAGGAAACATAGAATCAGGATGAGCCACTGATACGCGGAGAAGCGGTGGCTGTCGATAAATGACTGCACGTCGAGCGTGCCAGTCGCGGGGCGCGGGGGCTGGGACATGGGGTCTCCGTTCTTCGGATCGTTTCAGGCCCGATCAGGCGGTCTGTCGGGCGCTTCTTGTTCGTGATTCGCCTTGTTTGTTCTAAAGGCGAACTCATGTTCTCGATAGGAACGGATCATACGCAGCGTTTTTCGCGGCGAAATATCGGCGTTAACCCGCAAGCGGGGCGACGGCCGACGGGGGCCAAAGCGCGCTGGCCCGCGTGGCTAAAGGGCTGGCGGCGGGATGGAAGGGGTCGCAAGATTTTTTTCGGCGCGGGCGGGACGAATGGCAAAAGTGCCGCGCAGCGATCAGGCCCCCGGCTCAATGACGGCTGAACGGCGGCCGGGATCGGCTCAGCCGGGCTGGGCCGCGATGCGCCGGATGGTTTCCGCAAACGCCTCGGCTACCGGCCCCAGCGTGCGGTCGCTTCGGCGCAGCAGGCCGATCGGTTCCTCGGTGCCTTGCGTATCGACCGGCAGCAGCACCATTTCGCCGGCCGCCACCGCCCGGCGCGTGGCCGACAACGGCGCGGCCCACACGCTGTCGCCCTGCTGCGTGAGCAGGCGCCCCAGGTAGGCGTCGGCGGTTTCCAGGCAGCCTTCCGGCAACGCGAAGCCGTGGCGGGCCAGCAGGCTTTCGGTGCTGTGGCGCGGGATGGAACCGACGGCCGGCACCACCATCGGCCACGCCACCACGTCGCGCAGGCTCGGGCGGGGCTGCGCCGCCAGCGGGTGTCCGGCACGCACGGCCAGCACCAGCGGCTCCGCCGCCAGCGATTCGAACCACAGCCCTTCCATGGCCGCCGGGTCGTCCATGCGGCCGATCACGACGTCCAGCACATCGGCCTTGAGCAGGTCGATTAATGTGCGGTTCATGCCGCTCTGCACGGCCAGCGCCACCTCGGGATGCGTGGTGCGGAAGGCGGTCACGGCATCGAGCAGCAGCGCGGGCACGATGCTGGGCAGGGCGCCCACGCGGATGCGCTCGTGGCGCGTGGCGTCGCTGGCCGCGAGGCTGTCGGCGGCGGCGTCGATGTCCTCGAGGATCCGCAGCGCATGGCGCAGGAAGCGCATGCCGGCCGCGGTCAGGTTGGTGCCGGCCCGCTGGCGCACCAGCAGCCGGGCGCCGACCAGTTCCTCCAGTTCGGTCAGCGTCTTCGACACCGCCGGCTGCGTCAGGCCGAGCTGCTCGCCGGCCCGCCCCAGATGCTGCGCCTGGGCCACGGCTACGAAGCAGTGCAGGTGCCGCAGCCGGATGCGGCTGCGAAAGGCATCAACGGCGGAGTGGGGCGCGGGAGGGCGTTCCATTATAAAAATTCATCGTAATTACGCCAAATCTCAATTTACATGACTTCTGACGTTGCATACAGTCCACCCCATCGATTCACACCAACAACGGAGACAGCGCGATGCCCCACCGCTCCGATCGCCCCGCCCAGTACCGCCGGCCGTACTGGGACACCCAGCCCGAATACCGTTTCGACCCCTATGCCTCGACGCAACTGCGCTCGCCGGCCCAGCCGCTGATCGCGCTGCCGCAGTCGCTGTCCGAAGTCACGGGGCCGACGTTTGGTCCCGAGTTCGTCCGCGAGGGCGACAACGACCTGACCGTCGGCAACGGCGGCGCGCCGATTGGCGAACGCATGCTGGTCACGGGCCGCGTGCTGGACGAGAACGGGCGTCCGGTGCCCAACGCGCTGATCGAGGTCTGGCAGGCCAACGCCGCGGGCCGCTACACGCACAAGCGCGACCAGCACGACGCGCCGCTGGACCCGCACTTTTCCGGCGAAGGCCGCACCATCACCGACGCCAACGGCCAGTACCAGTTCAAGACGATCAAGCCGGGCGCCTACCCCTGGCGTAACCATCACAACGCCTGGCGGCCGCAGCACATCCATTTTTCGCTGTTCGGCAACGCCTACGCCACGCGGCTGGTCACGCAGATGTATTTCCCGGGCGATCCGCTGCTGGCGTACGACCCGATCTTCCAGTGCGTGCCCGACGAGAAGGCGCGCAATCGCCTGATCGCCACGTTCGACTGGGAAACCACGGCACCCGAGTACGCGCTCGGCTACCGTTTCGATATCGTGCTGCGTGGCCGCGATGCCACGCCGATGGAGTAAGGCCATGCTGTACGCCACCGCATCCCAGACCGTAGGTCCGTACCTGCATATCGGCCTGACCGGCCTGAACTGCGCCGACCTGACCGCCGACGCGCCCGACCTGGCCGCGCAACGCATCGTGATCGAAGGCCGCGTGGTCGATGGTCGCGGCGAACCCGTGCCCGACGGCATGGCCGAGATCTGGCAGGCCAACCCTGCCGGCCGCTACCGTCATCCCGAAGATGCCCGCGAACTGCCGCTGGTGCCGGGCTTCACCGGCTTTGGCCGTGTGCCCACCGAGGCCGATGGCTCGTTCCGCTTCACCACGGTCAAGCCCGGCACCGTGCCCGATGGCAATGGGCGTCCGCAGGCGCCGCACATCATGGTGTCGGTCTTCACGCGGGGACTGGTCAAGCATGTGGCCACGCGCCTGTACTTTCCCGAGGACACGGCCGCGCACGGCGCCGATGCGGTGCTGTCGCGGGTGCCCGCCGACCGGCGCGACACGCTGATCGCCAGGGCCGAAGGCCAGAACCGCTACCGCTGGGACGTCGTGCTGCAGGGCCCGGGCGAAACGGTGTTCTTCGATATCTGATACGTCGCCATCGTTGCCCGCCTGGCATGAACGCGGCGCCGGCTCACACCGGTGCCGCGTTTTGCATCACAATCGGCGCATTCCTTGCCGGCAACTCAAACGGTTCGCCCCCAACCGACCATGCCAACGTTTTCCCGCCTGACCGATCCGATGTTCGGCAGCCCCGCCGTGCTCGATATCTTTTCCGACACCGGCACGGTGCGCCGCATGCTCGATGTGGAAGCCGCGCTGGCGCGCGCCGAGGCACGCTGCGGCGTCATTCCCGAAGCGGCCGCCCAGATCATCGAACAGGTCTGTGCCGGCGACCCGGCCAAGGTGATCGACTTCGACGCGCTTGCGCAGGCCGCCGCCTCGGCCGGCAACCTGGCAATTCCGTTCGTCAAGCAATTGACGGCCGCCGTCACCCAGCGCGATGCCGAGGCCGGCCGCTACGTGCACTGGGGCGCCACGAGCCAGGACATCATCGATACGGCATTGGTGCTGCAGCTTGCCGACGCCTTGCAGGACATCGATGCCGGCCTGCTGGCTCTTGGCGATGCCTGTGCGGCGCAGGCCGTCGCCCATCGCGCCACGCCGATGGTGGCGCGCACCTGGCTGCAGCACGCGCTGCCCACCACGTTTGGCCTGAAGGCCGCCGGCTGGCTCGATGCCTTGCGCCGCGATCTGGCCCGACTTGACCTGGCGCGCACGCACGGGCGGGCGGTGCAGTTCGGCGGTGCGGCCGGCACGCTGGCCAGCCTGGGCGACGCCGCGCCGGCGGTTGCCGCGCAGCTTGCGCAGGGGCTGCAACTCGATCTTCCCGCGCTGCCGTGGCATGCGCACCGCGACCGCATGGTCGAAGTGGCCACCACGCTTGGCATGCTGACCGGCACGCTGGGAAAGATGGCGCGCGATATCTCGCTGCTGATGCAGACCGAAGTGGCCGAGGTGGCGGAACCATCGGGGCCGGGCCGGGGCGGCTCCAGCACGATGCCGCACAAGCGCAACCCCGTGGGCTGCGCGGCGGTGCTGACCGCGGCCGTGCGGATGCCGCCCCTGGTTGCCACGATGCTGGCCGGCATGACGCAGGAGCACGAGCGCGCGCTGGGCGGCTGGCAGGCCGAGTGGGACACCTTGCCGCAGATCGTCACGCTGGCCGCCGGCGCGCTGCGCCAGATGACCGACGTGGTGGCCGGCCTGCAGGTTGACGCTGCCCGCATGCGCCAGAACCTCGATATCACGCATGGCCTGATCCTTGGCGAAGCGGCCATGCTCGAACTCGGCCGGCGCATCGGCCGGCTGCCCGCCCATCATCTGGTGGAGCAGGCGTCGCGCCGCGCCGTGGCCGACGGTACGACGCTGCGCGACGCGCTGGCGCGCACGCTGGCCGACGATCCATCGCACCAGGGCCTGCTCGACGACGCCACGCTCGACCGGCTCGGCGACTCCGCGCAGTACGCGGGCCAATCCACAAGCTTCGCCGATGCCGCCGTGCAAGCCTGGCGGCACGCGCGGGCGCACCGCAACCACGCCTGACTGGAGACGACCTTGCCTTACCTCGATCACGCCGGTGCCCGGCTGTTCTATACCGTAGACGGCCCCGACACCGCGCCCGTCATCATCTTCTCGAACTCGATGGGTACCGACCACACGATGTGGAAGCCGCAGGCCGATGCGCTGGCCGGCCGCTTCCGCGTGGTGCGCCACGACATGCGCGGACACGGCCGGTCATCGACCGATGCGTCCGAGGCAACCATCGACGTGCTGGGGCGTGACGTCCTGGCGATCCTGGACGCGCTGCAGGTGGACCAGGCCGTGTTCTGCGGCCTGTCGATCGGAGGCCTGATTGGCCAATGGCTGGCCGTGAATGCCCCCGGGCGGTTCTCGAAGGTCATCGTCGCGAATACGGCGCCGAAGATCGGCACGGCGGATGCATGGCGCGCGCGCATCGACGGGGTGTTGCGCGACGGCATGGCGCCGCTGGTCGATGCCTCGCTCGGCCGCTGGTTCACCGAGAATTTCCGCAGTACCGCGGGCGGCGCGCTGGACGACCTGCGCGCGGTGCTGCAGGGTCTGGACCCGCGCGGCTACGCGCTGGGCTGCACGGCGCTGCGCGATGCCGACCTGCGCGAGGCCGTGAAGACGATCGCGGTGCCGGTGCTGGTGATTGCCGGCAGCGACGATCCATCGACCACCGCCGCCGAGGGCAGGGCGCTGGCCGATGCCATCCCCGGCGCACGCTATGTCGAGCTGCCGGCCGCGCATCTTTCCAACCGCGAGCAGCCCGGGCGGTTCACGGCGGCACTGCTGGACTTCATCCATGGCCGCTTGCCCGTGACCGACGACCACGCGCGCTACGAGGCGGGGCTGTCGGTGCGCCGCGCGGTGCTGGGCAGCGCCCACGTGGATCGTTCGCTGCAGAAGCTGACGCCGCTGAACGAAGAGTTCCAGAACCTGATCACGCGCTATGCGTGGGGCGAGATCTGGACGCGCGAAGGCTTGCCGCGCCATACGCGCAGCCTGGTGACCATCGCGATGATGGTGGCGCTGAACCGTTCGGAGGAGCTGAAGCTGCATCTGCGCGCGGCGGCCAACAACGGGGTGACGCGCGACGAGATCAAGGAGGTACTGCTGCAGACCGCCATCTACTGCGGCGTGCCGGCCGCCAATTCGGCCTTCCATATGGCCGAGGAAATCTTCGCGGAAGCTGACAAGGCGCGCGCCTGACGCGCGCCGCAGCCGCATCGGCGCTCAGCCTTCCCGCGTGGCGAATGCGGGAAGGCGCGCACGCCCCGATTCGCGGAACGCGGTGGGCGTCTGGCCCGCCAGCCGCGCAAAGAAGCGCGAGAAGTAGCCGGCATCCGAAAACCCCAGCGTCATGGCGATCTGCTTGATATCGAGATCGCTGAACAGCAGGTCGCGCTGGGCTTCCGCCAGCACGCGGGCGTGAATCAGCTGCAGCGCGCTCTGTCCGGCCAGCTGGCGGCAGATGCGGTTGAGCTGGGTGGGCGTGATGCCGATCGTGTCGGCGTAGTACGCCATTTCCTTCTGCTCGCGATAGTCGGTCTCCAGCAGCTGCTGGAACTGCTGGAAATGGCGGGCGGGCCGGCTGCTGGCACGCGTGGCGGCAGGCGCCGATGCCTCGGCAATGCGTGCGATGCCCACCAGCACCAGCGTGAGTAGCGCCGACAGCGCGGCGCCGCGCCAAGGGGCCACCGAGGCCATCTCCATCCTGAACATCGCCAGCGCGCTGGCCAGCGGGTGCTTGCGCGCCACGCGCTCGTGGCGCGGATGCTCGAACAGCGGCAGCGTGCCCGGCACGCCGGCCAGCAGCGTGCGCAGGTAGCTGTCGGTCATCGTCACGATAATGCCGTCCACGTCGGGCGAAAACACGAACCCATGCACATGGTGGGGCGGCACGCAGATCAGCGATCCGCCGGCCAGGCGCTCGCGCCGGCCGTCGAGCAGCGCCTCGCCGCTGCCGCTGTGGATGTACAGAATTTGAAGGAATCGCTCGTGCCGGTGAGGTTTGATCTCCCACGCGTAAAGCTGGCTGCGCGACGCGATCGATTCGAAATGGAGCTGGTCCAGCAACGGCTCGGCCGAATTGACGCCGTAGAGCGAATAGGTGGGGACGGTTCTCATGGGGGCGCGCTGCATGGTTCCGGGAATGTTCGAATTTTCACGTTCTTGGTTCGATCTGTCCATTCCGGCCGGGCGCGCGACGCTCTATCGTTGAGCCCAATAACCACATTCCAGATCAGGAGACACGCCATGGCCCCCAATGGCTCGCCGCATTCCCGTTCCACCCGCGTCGCCATCGTCGGCGCCGGCCCTGCCGGCCTGCTGCTCGGCCAGTTGCTGACCGTGGCCGGCATCGACAATATCGTCATCGAACAGCGCAGCCCCGAGTATGTGCAGGGCCGCATTCGCGCGGGCATTCTCGAATGCGTGACCGTGGAGGCGCTGCGGCGTGCGGGCGTCGATGGGCGCCTGCGCGAGGAAGGATTGGTGCATCACGGCATCGAACTGTCGTTCGGTGGCGCGCGGCACCGGATCGACTTCCACGCGCTGATCGGCCGCGACGTGACCGTGTACGGCCAGACAGAGGTCACGCGCGATCTGATGGCGGCGCGCCAGGCGGCCGGCGTGCCGACCGTCTACGAGGCGCAGGACGTTGCACTGCACGATTTCGATGGCGGACGCCCGCGCGTGTCGTATCGCAAGGACGGCGTCGAGCACGAGGTGGTCTGCGACTTCATCGCTGGCTGCGACGGGTTCCACGGTGTCAGCCGGGCCAGCGTGCCCGCGCCATCGAAGCGGATCTTCGAACGGGTGTATCCGTTTGGCTGGCTGGGCATCCTTTCGGACACGCCGCCCGTGGCCGACGAGCTGATCTACGCCAGTCACGAACGAGGGTTTGCGCTGTGCAGCATGCGCTCGAAGACGCGCAGCCGGTATTACGTGCAAGTGCCGTCGACCGAGAAGGCCCAGGACTGGTCCGATGCGCGTTTCTGGGATGAACTGCGCAGCCGGCTCGACCCGCAGGCGGCAGAATCGCTGGTCACGGGCCCGAGCATCGAAAAGAGCATTGCGCCGCTGCGCAGCTTTGTATGCGAGCCGATGCGTTACGGACGGTTGTTCCTGGCCGGAGACGCCGCGCATATCGTGCCGCCCACCGGGGCCAAGGGCTTGAACCTGGCCGCCAGCGACGTGCTCTACCTGGCTGACGGCTTTATCGCGCACTACCTGCACGATGATTCGCACGAGCTGGATCGCTATTCCGCGAAGTGCCTGGGCCGGGTGTGGAAGGCCGAGCGGTTCTCGTGGTGGATGACATCGCTGCTGCACCGCTTTCCGGATGCCGACGACTTTGCGCACCGCATCCAGCAGGCCGAGCTTGAGTATCTGGTCAGCTCGGAGGCGGCATGCCGGTCACTGGCGGAAAACTATGTCGGGTTGCCACGCTGAAGGCAACGTATCCATATGCCATGAATATGAATGGATAGGTTGGCATATATTTTACGTGGCATCACCCCGGTGATACCGTCTCGCTCCAGCATGCCGGCACAAGTACCGGCTGGACTGGAGGAGACGAACGATGAGAATCGGATACATGGGCAGCCACCCTGCGTGGCGGCTGGCCGCTGCATTGTCAGTGGCACTGCTGGTGTCCGCCTGCGGCGGCGGCGAGGATGCACCCGCCACGGCCAGCCAAGGCAACACGGGCGACACGGGCAACACCGGGGCCGGCGGTGATGCGGGACCGGCACCGGCCGCGCCGGCGCTCAGTGCGCTGGAGGCCTGCAACGCGCTCAATAGCGCGAGCCTGCCGGCATCGAGCCTGGCCTTGGCTTCGGGCGGCGCCACCGTCAGCAAGGCCACGCTGATCGCGGCCGATGCCCCCGGCAACAGGCTGGGCGAGTACTGCCAGGTGCGCGGCGCGATTGCCCCGGTCGATGCGTCGGCGTCCAGCATCCAGTTCGCCGTCAATCTGCCCACGCAGTGGAATGGCAAGGGCATCCAGTTCGGCGGTGGCGGTTTTGACGGCACGCTGATCGACGGCACCGAGACCGTGCGATTTGCGTTGCCCGGCGACCCCGCACCGCTGTCGCGTGGCTACGCCACGTGGGGCGACGACTCGGGTCACCAGAGTTCCAGCATCACCGATGGCCGCTTTGCCACCAATGACGAGCAACTGGCCAACTATGGCGGCGACACGCTCAAGAAAACGCACGATGTGGCGATCGCGCTGATCACGCAACGCTATGGCAAGGCGCCGGCGCGCGCGTATTTCCTCGGCACCTCGACGGGCGGCCGCGATGCGCTGCGCTATATCCAGCGATGGCCGGCGGACTACGCCGGCGTGATCGCCAACGAGCCCGCGCTCAACTACACGGGCACGCGGCTGTCGAACGTGGCCGTGGGCCGGGCGCTGTACCTCAACGGCGGCGCAGGCTGGCTCAATATCAACAAGACGCTGATGGTGCAGAAGGCGGCCATGGACGCGTGCGACACGCTCGACGGCGTGGCCGACAAGGTGGTCAGTAACGTGGAGGGCTGCCGCGTGGGCGCCATGCAGGTGCTGGCCAGCCTGCGTTGCGCGGGGGGCGCCGATACCGGCGACACCTGCCTGTCCGATGCGCAGATCGCCACGGTCAAGACCATCGAGCAGCCGCTGCAGCTCGGCTATCCGCTGGCCAATGGCGTGACGGTTGCCGGCGGCTACAACCTCATGGAAGGCGCGCTGGTGGCGGGGCCATTCACCACGCGCGACCTCGGTACGCGCGCGGTGCCGGGCAATCCGGCCACCACGGCAGACGCCAACATGTACGTGACCGGCGACCAGTGGGTGAAGTATTTCGTCACCCGCAATGCCACGTTCGATGCGCTGACCTTCGATCCGGCCAGCCCTGGGAGCTGGACGTCGCGCGTGCAGGCCGTGTCGGCCCTGACCGACGCCACCAACCCCGACCTGTCCGCCTTTCTGGCCAAGGGTGGCCGCCTGATCATGCTGCACGGTCTGGCCGACGAAGTCATCAGCCCCAATTCCACCATCGCGTGGTACAAGGCCGTCATTTCGCAGGTGGGGCAGGCGGCGGTGGACCAGGGCATCCGGTTCTATACCGTGCCCGGCATGGGCCACGGTACGGGCAGCTTCCTGCCGGCGTGGAATTCGCTGACCGCACTCGAAAACTGGGTCGAGATGGGCGTGGCGCCGGGCACCCGTGAAGTGATGGACACCAACGCGGGCACCTACGGCCGCACCCGGCCGCTGTGCCAGTACCCGTCGTGGCCCAGGTACAAGGGCACCGGCAGCGTGGACGCCGCCATCAACTACACGTGCGAAGGGGCTTCGGGCATCGTGCAGTCCTGCCTGAACCTGCCGTCGGTGGCCACCACCTGGAAGGGCGGCAACACCCATGGCGAGGAACTGTCGGTCCGCATCGACCCCGCCACGCTCAAGTACACCGTGACGATCGATGCGAGCGCCCAGCGTGCGGCCAACACCGTGCTGAACGGACAGCTCGTCTCGCTGGGTGGCTGCACGTACGCCAGCGATGAAAACGGCGCGCAGTTCTCGTTGACCGGCGGCGGTGTGCTGGCGGGCGGCGTCAAGCCGGTATCGGGGGGCGGGTTCCTGCCGCTGGTGGCGTTCCAGAACGTCTCTGCCGACTACAAGGCGGTGGCCGATATCTACAACGTCAACGGCATCCAGACCGCCGTCGCCGACGGATCGGTCACGGTACGCAACGGCTCGGCGCGGCTGCGGTCGTCGGCGGCCACGTGGCAGACGTGCGCGGCCACGGCCAGCGGCGGCTATATCGTCTATGACGCCGCGTGCACGAACACGGCCAAGGGCTACATCGTCTGGAACGCTGCCCGCAACGCGTTCGATTACTTCGTGGGCGGCACCATCGCGGCGGGTGATGGCGTGCTGAGCGGGTCGCTGATCAGCGGCATGGTCAATGGTGCGCCGGTACCGGTGGTCCTGACGCGTTCGGCCACCGCGTACGGCATGAACATCTACGCGCAGCAATCGACAGCAGGCCTGGCGGCCGGCGCCGCAGATGGCGCCTATCGCGTGATGGCCACCACAGGCGAGCAGGTCAATGCCGACCTGAACGGCACGCGCATCGTGCGTAACGGGGCGTCGGGCACGCTGGCCTACAACAGTCCGGTGCCGGGCGTGATCGGTGCAACGGGTGGGGTGGTCGCGTCCTACCTGTACAACAGCGGCCTGCTGATCGGCACGGCCGCCGGGCGCTTCGAGGTCGGGTTGCTGCACTGACGCCCGCCGCGCTGCCAGGGGATCGCCCCCGTGCTCGCGGGAGCGTTGGGGCGATCCCGGCTGGCAGCTATGCTTCTTCCTGCGCTGTCTTGCGGTGGCGTGTGGCGATGCGGTGGGTCAGGGCCACCAGTGCCGTCAGTGCGGCGTCATCCTGGCCCTCGCGGTAACCGAGCGTCAGCGGTGCGCGCAGCCGGTCGGCCTCGACCATCCGGCAGTAGGCCACGCCGTGACGGTTCAGGCCGGCCATCGATGCCGGCACCACACTCACACCGGCGCCGGCCGCGACGAGATTCAGGTTGGTCAGCATCCGTTCGACTTCGGCGCCGATGCGTGGCGTGAAGCCCAGCGCCTCGCATTCGCGCAGCAGGTCGCCGTACATGCCCGGCGCGCCCGGTCGCCGTACCAGGATGAACGGGTCGGATGCCAGCTCGCTCAGCGACACGGGCGCCCCAGCGTTCTGACCGCGCAAGGCACGGCGCCGCAGCAGGGCATGATCGAGCGGCAAGGCAATCACCATTTCCTCTTCCAGCAGCAGGTCGAAGCGCACGCCCTCGGGATGCGATACCGGTGCGCGCAGCAGGGCGGCGTTCAGCGTGCCGTCGGCCAGCCGTTCGATCGCTTCCGCGGCGTTGCATTCGGTCAGGGACAGCGCCACGCGCGGAAAATGCCGGCGGCAGGCGCGCAGTACCTCGGGCGTGAGCTTGTGGGCGGCCGCGGAACTGGTGAAGCCGATGGCCAGCGCCCCTTCGTCGCCCCGCGCCATGCGCTGCATGCGTGCGCGCATCTGCTCGATCCGGGCGAACAGATCCACCGCATCGGCATGCAGCGCCGTGCCGGCAGGCGTGAGCGCCACGCCGCGCGGCAGCCGTTCGAACAGGGTCACGCCAAGCTCGGCTTCCAGCACCTTGAGTTGCTGCGAAAGCGGGGGTTGCTGAATGCCAAGCTGTTCGGCGGCGCGCGTGACGGACCGGGTTTCCGCCACGGCCAGGAAGTAGCGCAGGTGTCTCAGCTCCATGGATCTATATCCAACACATATGGAAGTCTTGTGAGACATATATTTTACGTGCGGCCGGCGTGGCCGTAGTATTGGCGTTTCGCCCGATGCGCGCGGGCGGCCAGAACATCAAAGGAGACAGCTTCATGCGCCGCATTACGCAATACTTGGCCGTCACCGCCGTGGTCGCGGCGGTTTCGGTGCTGGCCGGTTGCGCCGGCCAGACCGGCACAACGGCTGCCATGGCTGTCACACCCGGCGCGCCCGGCGCAACCGGCGTCAAGCCTCAGTGGCAGCGCGTGCACCTGGGCAAGGGGGCCGGCTATGACTTCCCGGTCTATGCCAATCACGCGCTGAACGGCGACCTGCGCGGTATCCGTGAAGTGGTGTTCGTCCAGCATGGCTTGCAGCGCAATGGCGACGACTACTACGACGCGGGCGCGGCCTTGTTGAAGGCCAGCGGCCGGAACCCCGGCGAGGTGCTGCTGGTGGCGCCCAATTTCCCGGGCACGCCCGACGCCGCCAAGCATTTCGACAACATGCCGGTGTGGACCGTGCAGGGCTGGATCGGCGGCGAGGACGCGGTGTCCGGCCCCGGCGCCGGCGTCAGTTCGCTGCAGGTGATCGACGATCTGCTGGCCTACGTCACCGACAGGCAGCGCCTGCCGATGGTGCGCAAGGTCACCGTGGCCGGCCATTCGGGCGGGGCGCAGATCGTGCATCGGTACGCCGTGCTGAACAACGTGGACGAGACGGTGCGGGCGTCCGGCATCGACCTGCGCTACGTGGTGGCCAATCCGTCGTCCTACCTGTACTTCACGCCGGATCGTCCGGTGGCGCCGGATTACCGCCGCTTCGCGCCCTACAGCACCAGTACCTGTGCCGATTACGACAAGTACCGCTATGGCATGCGCGACATGGTGGCTTACGCGCGCGGCGCCGATGGCATGACGCTCTATCGGCGCTACATGCAGCGCCAGGTCACCTACATGGTGGGTAGCGAAGACAACGATCCGAACCATCGGGTTCTGGACAAGGCTTGCGGCGCCGAAGCCGAAGGTCCCACGCGCCTGCAGCGGGCACGCGCTTACTGGCGCTATGAGCAGGCCCTGGCCACGCCGGGGCAGGCCAGCGCGCACCGGTCGTTCGAGGTGGTGGGCGTGGGGCATGACCAGGCCCGCATGTTCGGTTCGCAGTGCGGCGCGCAGGCGGTCTTCGGCATGGACCCCGCCGCCAACGGCAATGGGGCGGCCTGTCGCGCGCCGCAGCAGTGAGATGACGGGCGTCTGGACACGTTGATATCGTCCGGCGGGTTTGTCCGGGCGGCAGACGTTGGCGCGCGGTGCTACGATGCCGCAGTTTTCCCCGACACCTGCCGCCGCCTTCATGTCAGTTCGTGCTCGCCGGCGCGTCACTGCGGCATTGCTGGCCATGCCGTTCGCGCGTCCCTGGCGGCCTGCCGCCGCTGCCCCGTTTCCGTCTCACGTTCCGCCCCTGCATCTATTGGTGGGCTACGCCGCCGGTGGCGGCGCGGACCATGTCGCGCGCATCGTGGCGGACGGTCTTGGCGCCGACGGCGAGCCCACGGTCGTCGACAATCGACCGGGTGCCTCTGGTCAGATTGCGATGCATGAAGCCGCACGCGCTGGCGCCGACCGCCAGACGCTGCTGCTGGGCACGGTCGGCTCGGTCAGCATCGGGCCGCTGCTGGCCAGCAGCCCCGAGGCGCCGGCGCGCCAGCTGCAACCGCTGGCGATCGTTGCCAGCACGCCCCACGTGCTGCTGATGGCTGGGGACGGTACGCGCTCGCAGCCGGAGCAGGCTCGCGCCACGCTGCAACGCCTGCTCGACAACGCCCGGCAACGTCCCGGCGAAATCGCCTATGCCTCGCTTGGCATGCATTCCAGCGCCCATCTGGTGGGTGAACTGATGTGCCGGCAGGCCGGCGTTTCCATGGCCCATGTTCCGTATCCCGGCAGCGCGCGTGCGCTGGTGGACTTGCAGGGCGGGCACGTGGCAGTGCTCGTCAGTACCTTGCAGGCCGCGTTGCCATTGATGCGGCAAGGCCGCGTGCGTGCCCTGGCGGTGACGGGAAGGTTGCGTAGTCCGCTGGCGCCCGCGGTGCCGACATTCGCCGAAGCGGGCATTGCCGGCATGCAGCAGGACGCCTGGTATGGCGTGCTGGCGTCCCCTGGCGTGCCAGAGGTACGCCGCACCGCGTTGTCCGCGCGACTGGCCCGGCTACTGCGCGAGCCATCGCTGCGGCAGCGCCTGGCGCAGGACGGCGCCGAGCCGCTGAGCCTGACCGGCCGGCAGGCCATCGACTATCTCGAACAGCAGCGTGAAGTGTGGCGGCAGGCGTTGGCGGTGGTGTCGGGCCGGCTGGGCTGAGCAGGGGATTGCAATCCCGAGCAAATAAGCGAGATACGCCTGCCCAACTAGAACGAAAGACGCCGGAACATCCATGGCGGATGTTCCGGCGCGGGGTCCCGCTTCCATGAGGCCGCGTCCTGACTTCAGACGTGGTGTGACAACCGTGGAGATGTCACTGCGGGACCCGGAAAGGAGAGGAAGTCGGCAGGATTACTGCTGACGGTTCTTCTGCTGCTGGGAGCCTTGCTGCGATCCCTGCTGGCTGCCTGTGCCGCTTTGCTGCTGGTGCTGGCCGGAGCTCTTGTCCTGGTTGCCCATCTGACCACCACCTTGCTGGCGTTGCTGATCCTGGCTACCTTGCTGCTGGTTGCCGCGCTGGCCGCCTTGCTGCTCCTGCTGCCTTTGTCCCGATTGGGATTGGCCACCTTGCTGTCCGGATTGGCTACCTTGCTGCTGTCCCATTGCTGTCTCCAAGTCCAAGTCGCGGCGGGCTGCCGCATTGAATAATGCAGCAATCCGCGTGCCAAACGCCAAAGTCGGGGGTATGGCATCTGGCAGACAGGCAGGTAACCCATGCGAGACATGCGCTTTGCCCCGATTTACAACGCATGCATGCTTTTCACGCGGGAAGGGCCGCACGGCCCGCGAGGCCGCGTGCCGACGTGGGCGCATGCTCTCCGGCATCGGCCTGCCGTACGGACCTCGGCACACCACGCGTCGTCCTTGAAGGGGCTTTGGAACGCTATTTGCAGCGTCATGGGCAAGCTGCCGGTGACCGTGCAAGCCGTACGCGCCGTACGAGCCGTACGGGCCGTACGAGCCGTACAAGCGCCAGGCGCGTTGCCCATGGTTCCGGCAATCATCCATCTGCGATGCCAACGCAAACAAGGAGAGCGCACATGAAAATCGTACCCAAGCTTCGCATTGCCCTGACGGTTGCCGCGCTGGCTGCCGCCGGCGGCGCCCACGCACTCGACAATGGCGGCTTCATGAAGATTGCCGATAAGAGCACGACCAGCGGATCGGCAATGCATCCCGCCCCGGCGAACAATGCGTCGGGCACGTCCGGCACGTCCGGCCGTACCGACGGTGACCGCACGACCGGGGCCACCACGGAATCCAGGACGGATGCTGGCGCGGACAACGCCAAGCAGGCCGTGACGGACGGGGCCCTCACAACCAAGATCAAGACCAAGCTGCTGGCGACCAAGGATCTGAAGTCCACTGGCATCCACGTCAAGACCAAGGATCGGGTGGTGGACCTGAGCGGTTCGGTGCCGAGCGCCGAACAGAAGCAGATGGCCGTGGACACGGTGAAGTCGGTGGAAGGGGTGGATTCCGTGAAGGACAACCTGAAGGTGTCGTCACGCTGAGGCAGGAAGGTGTTGCCGTCCGAGATTGTTAGTAACGGTTGATGATGCGCGGCGACCCAGGTCGCCACTGCGCTGAGCCGCGACTCTCCCACGTGTCGCGGCTCTTTTTCGTGTGCGTCGGGCAGGGTGGGGCCGTGGTGGCGACCTGCATCACGGACGCCCGGGATCAGGCGGCCTTGCGGGCGGTGGTGCGTGCGGCCTTGACTGTTTCGGCCTTGACTGTTTTCTTCGCGGTCGCCTTGCGCGCGGGGGCTTTCTTTGCAGTGCTCGCGGCGCTCCTGGCGTTGCGCTCGGCGGTGGCAGACGCGGTGCCAGACGCGGTGCCAGTCGACTTCGGTGAGGCCTTCGCGCGTGCTGGCCGCTCGCTGGTGCCCGGTTTGCGGTTGCCCGCCGCACCGCGTGGGACGGTTTTCTTGCGCGCTGTGGTGGCTGCTTTCGAGGGCTCGCCATCGCTGGCTGACGTCTCGCCAGCGGCTGCGCCGCCCTTGTCCCGTTGTCCCAGGCTCTGCTTGAGCAGCGCCATCATGTCGATCACCTTGGCACCCTTGCGGGCGGGCGCGGCGGTCTCGTCGGCGGCAGGCGTCAGCAGATGCGTCTTGCCGGCCTTGACCCGGGCGTGAATGCGGGCCAGCAAGTCCTCGCGATAGGTGTCGTGGTATTGCTCGGGGTTGAAGTCCTCGCTCATGTCTTCCACGAGCCTGGTGGCCATCTGTACCTCGCGGGCGCTGGCGGCGTGCTTCTTGCCGCCCGGCAGGCTCAGGTCGGCCACCGGCACCACTTCGTCCGCGAAGCGCATCGTGTTGAGTACCAGCGCCTTGCCGGCGACCAGCAACGCCGCCAGATGCTGGCGGTTGCGCAGCACCACCAGCGCCAGGGCGGCGCGTCCGGTCTTGCGCATGGTTTCGTGCAGCAGTGCATAGCCGCGTTCGCCGCGCTTGTCCGGCTCCAGGTAATAGGGGGTGTCGAAGAAATAGGGCGGAATCGCGGCGGCGTCGACGAAGCTGACGATATCCACGGTCTGGGTGGCTTCGACGTTGGCCTGCCGGAAGTCCTCGTCAGTCAGGACGACGTACTCGTCCTTTTCGTACTCGTAGCCCTTGACGATATCGTCGCGCTCCACCGGCTTGCCGGTGTGCTTGTTGATGCGCTGATAGCCCACCGGCGCCATGTCGCGCTTGTCCAGCAAGTCGAGATCGAGCGACTGCGTGCGTGACGCAGGCTTGACCGATATGGGGATGTTCACCAGCCCGAAGCTGATGGCGCCTTTCCAGATTGCGCGCGACATGGCCGGTCAGCCGATCAGGCCGCGTGGGGCCGGGCGGTCCGCGCGCTGCGGCGGCGGTGGGGGCAGGTCGCCGGGAGGCGGATCGTTGACCGGTTCCGGCGTCGTGTCAGGCGGCTCCGGCGGCGGCGTTTCCGGCTTCGGTGGCGTGATATCCGGTTCGGGTGTGATATGCATTGCGTTCCTTGTGCGGGCGCTTGCCCCTCAGGCGTCCAGTTCCTCGAGCAGGCGCGTCAGTGCGTTGAGATCCGCTGGCTTCACCAGATGCATGTCGAAGCCCGCGGCGCGGGTACGGCGCCGGTCGTCGGGCTGGCCGAATCCGGTCAGCGCCACCAGCCGGGCATTGCGCAGTTCGGGAATCTCGCGCAGCCGCCGGGCGGTTTCGAAGCCGTCCATGGTCGGCATGCCCAGATCCAGCAGGACGACGTCCGGTCGCACGCTGGCGGCGCACGCGATGGCGCTCTGGCCATCGGGCGCGGTCACCACGGTGTGGCCCAGCGTCTCCAGCGTCATCGTCATGGCCTCCAGGGCGTCGATGTTGTCATCCACGAGCATGATCGTGTGCGCGGCCGTGGAGGCCACGCGGGTCTTGCCGCTCGTCGGATGCCAGGTCTGCCAGGGCTCCACTGGCAGTTCGACGATGAAGGTGCTGCCAAGGTTCCGGCCCGGGCTTTCGGCGCTGATGCGGCCGCCGTGCAGGGTCACCAGCTTCTGGACCAGCGTCAGGCCGATGCCGGCGCCTTCGCGCGCGGCAAAGGCATCGGGGTCCGTGATGCCCGCCTGCGGGTCTTCGGCCTGGGCCTGCTGCGTTGGCTGGGCGGGCTGCTGCGCCGCGCGTTCGGCAGCCGGCCGGTCATCGTGTTCGCCGGCGCCGTGTGCGTCCGCGTCGCCGCCGCCCGCTGCAGGCGCCAGCGGGTCGAAGAGTTGCCGCTGCATGTCTGTCGACAGCCCGTTGCCGTTGTCGCGCACGCGCACCACGACCTTGCCATCGGAGGCCGTGGCCTCGACGGCGATCTGGCCGCCTTCGGGCGTGAACTTGGCGGCGTTATGCAGCAGGTTGGCAAAGATCTGCGTGAGCCGCACCATATCGCCCCGCACCGGCAGCGGCTGCTCCGGCAGCGCCAGGCGCAGCGTGTGGCGGCGAGATTCCAGCAGCGGACGTACGGTTTCCACCGCCGTGTTCAGGGCGCCGCGCAGTTCCACCAAGTCGCGGCGCAGGGTGATCTTGCCCTGGTTGAAGCGCGACACATCGAGCAGTTCGTCCACCAGGCGGGTGAGGTGATGCAGCTGGCGGCTGATGATGTCGCGCGCCCGGAACATGTCTTCGCGGCTTGGCGAAAACTGCTGAAGCAGGTCCACGGCGCTGCGCATCGGCGCCAGCGGATTGCGCAGTTCGTGCGCCAGCATGGCCAGGAATTCGTCCTTGCGGCGCTCTTCGTTATGCAGGGTGCGCTCGGCGCGGTTGTGGCGCGTCACGTCCTGGCAGATACCGGCCACGCGCAGGCATCGCCCATCGGCACCGCGTACCGGGAACGCCCGCATATGCACTTCGCGGATCTCGCCGTTCGGGCGTTCGAGCTGGAATTCCGAATCCAGACGGCCGTCGCGCAGCATGCTTTGCCATTCGGCTTCCAGGCGCGCGCGATCGTCGGATGTCACCCACTTCAGCCAGCAGGTGGGGTCTTGCTTGACCGAATCGGCCGGGCGGCCCCACAAGGCCTCGAAGGACGGGCTCATGAACAGGAAGCGGTGGGCCGCTGGATCGATGATCCAGACCACATCGGCGAAGGCCTCGGCCAGTTGGCGGAACAGGTCTTCGTTCTCGTGCAGCGCCTGCGAGGTGCGCCGGTAGGCGTCCTCGGCGCCCCGCATGCGCAGCAGCGCGTTGATGTTCGACACCAGTTCCTCGGGCTCCACCGGCTCGACCAGAAAGCTGTCCGCGCCGCCGTCCAGCGCCTGCACGCGGCGATGCGAGTCCGTCACGCCGGGCGAGGTCAGCAGCACCATGGTCCGGGCGGTCTGCGGATCGCTCTTGATCAGGCGGCAAACGTCCAGGCCATCGATGTCGGACAGCGGGCCCGCGAGCAGCACCAGGTCTGGCGCGTGCTGGCGAACCAGTGACAGCGCGGCCTGGCCGTCGGATGCCTCCAGCACGGCGAAGTCTGCACGGTTCAGGATGCGGCTCTTGACGTAGCGCGGCCCCTCGCGGCCCTCGACATTGAGGACGAGCGGTCGACGCGTCGGGTGGTGGGCAGGCGTGGCATTCATGGCTGACGGGCGGCAGACAACGCCGCTTTGGCTTTGGTAATGGCAAAGTCGGGTGAGCGCAGGGCACGAACCGGCGCGACGCGGCCCCAAGCGGCGTCCCGAGGTGGCGCCGACCTATCTTGAATTGTAGTTTTTACCTTCATTCCGCCCATATCGATTGTATTTATGACATTGGTGCGTTGCGCGGCCGGCAGATGTCAGCCGCCCGGCGCGTAGACGTGCAGCCGCGTACCCGCGGCGCGTGCGTCCGCCGGGGAAGCCAGCAGATAAGCCAGTGCGAGCATCAGCACGCCGATCAGGGCGCGCTGCCAGAATTCGCTCGAGTACCAGGGATCGGGGTCTTGTTTCATCGTTTCCAGTCCAACCGGGGCGGCGACAGGCCCAGGTTCTGGGTGCAGTGTGGCAAGAACCGTGCCGCACATGGCGCGATGGCTGACAGACGGACGCCGACAGGGGACGGGCGTTGTGGCGTGGGGGAGGCGTGTGCCGCGCTTCAGGCGGCGTCGAGCTGCCTGCGGGCCTGGGTCAGCGTCTGGCGAACCTTGTCGTGGCCAGCCCACGGGTCGTGGCGCGCCAGTTCGTCCAGGCGGGTGGCCACGTTGGCGATCGTCCATTGCGCGGCGCCCGTCAGGTCATCCAGTTCATCCCAGCTGACCGGAATCGACACGCCGAGGCCGGGACGCGCCCGGGCCGAGAAGGCGGCCGCCGTGGTAGCGCCGACACCATTGCGCAGGTAATCAATGAAAATCTTGCCAACCCGGTTGCGCGGACCGCTCTTCGATACAAAGCGTTCGGGGATCGTCCGGGCCATGTGCGTCACCGCGTCCTGCGCGAAGTCGCGCACGGCATCCCAGCCCGCGCGCGCGGCCAGCGGCACCACCACATGCAGCCCCTTGCCGCCGCTGGTTTTGAGGAAGCTCTGCAGCGACAGTGCGTCGAGCAGCGCCTTGACCAGGCTGGCCGCCTCCTGGATCTCGCGCCAGCTGACGCCTTCGCCCGGGTCGATGTCGAAGACGATCTGGTCGGGCTTGTCGATGTTGCGCGCCCTGGCATTCCAGGTGTGGAATTCCACGACGTTCAGCTGCGCCGCTTCCACGATGGCGGCGGCCGAGGTGATCTCCAGCAGGGGCGGATGGCCGGGCCAGAGTTCGGGGTCCAGGGCGTTGACGCCCTTCAGGTGCAGCGTGTCGCCATGGCGCTGGAAGAACTGCTCGCCGTCGATGCCGGAGGGCGCGCGAACCAGCGCCAGCGGGCGCCCGCGCAGGAACGGCAGCATCAGGCCGGAGGCGTGGGCGTAGTAGCCGACCAGATCGCCCTTGGTCAGTCCGGTGGATTTGTCGATCACGCGGTCGGCATGGCTGACCACGACATTGCCGATGGCAGCCTTGGTGCCTTTTCGCGGGGGCGCACCGGCGGTGGTCTTGGTGGCGGCGCTGGTGGTGGCGCTGGTGGCGGCCTTGGCGGCAGTCTTCGTAGCAGTCTTCGTGGCGGCTTTCATGGCGGTCTTCCCCGAGGGCGTGCGGCCCGGCGCGTCCGCCTTGGCGGGCACCTCCAGCGTGACCGAGGCCGCCGGCTTGTCGGTGCGCAGGGCGTGGAACACGGAATGGCGGATGCGGCCTTCGCGGGTCCAGGCGCCGAAGGTCACCTCGGCCACCAGCCTGGGCTTGACCCAATGGCCCTTGATGCCGCGCGGCAGCGGGTCGAACGGCGTGTCGTCGGTGCGCAGCGGTTCGAGCTGCTTGCGCAGCGCATCGAGCATGGCCGTGTCGAAGCCGGTGCCGACATTGCCGACATAGCGCAGTTTGCCGTCGGCATCATGCACGCCCAGCAGCAGCGATCCGAGCCCGCTGCGGCTGCCCTTGGGGTCGGTGTAGCCGCCGATCACGAATTCCTGCCGGTTCTGGCACTTGAGCTTGATCCATGATGGCGCGCGTGAACTGACGTAGGGCGCATCCACCCGCTTGCCGATGATGCCTTCGAGTTTCATGCGGCACGCTGCATCGAGCATGTCGGCCGGGGCGCCTTCGAAGTTGTCGCTGAAGCGCACGCGGCCCGACGTGTGACTGGCCAGCAGCCCGCGCAGCAGGGCCCGTCGCTCGGCCAGCGGCACCGCGCGCAGGTCATGCCCGGCAAACCACGGCAGGTCGAACACGTAGAACTGGATCGATTCGGCATGCGCGGTTTCGAAGGCATTCTGCAGCGCCTGGAAGTCGGTGATGCCGTCCTTGTCCACCACGACGATTTCGCCGTCGAGCCAGCCGTCGGGCCAGCCCAGTGCGGCGATCTCGGCCGCGAGCGCGCGCAGCTTCGCGGTCCAGTCGTTGCCATTGCGGGTGAACAGCCGTACATCGGCGCCATCGATGCGCGCCACGATGCGGTAGCCGTCGAACTTGATCTCGTATTGCCATTGGCTGGGGTCGGCGGGCGGCTTGTCGACCAGCGTGGCCAGTTGCGGCGCCAGCGCCAGGGGCAGGGCGGCCTTTTTGGCGCCGACAGGCAGCGCGGGCATCTTGCTGGCGGCCTTGCCGCCTTGGCCGCCCGTCTTCGACGTCTTTTTCGAGGCTGGCTTGTCCTTCCCGGTCGCGGCCGTTTTCGTCGGCGCCTTGGCCGTGCCGGCCAGCACGCTGTCGGGCATGGCCTCCACCACGTCGAACTCCGACGCGGGCCGCGCGAATTCGTCGCGCTCCTTGATCAGCAGCCACGCGTTGTCGTCGCGCGCCTTCTTGCCGCCCATGCGCACCAGCGTCCAGTGGCCCTGCAGCTTTTCACCGCGCAGTTCGAACTTGAGCTTGCCGTCCCGATAGCCGGCCTCGGGGTCCGTATCGGGGATCCATTCGCCGCGATCCCAGACGATCACCGTGCCCGCGCCGTAGTGGCCGGCGGGGATGACCCCCTCGAAATCGGCGTAATCGAGCGGATGGTCTTCCACGTGCACGGCCATGCGCTTGTCTGCCGGATCGTAGCTGGGCCCCTTCGGCACGGCCCAGCTCTTGAGCGTGCCGTCCAGTTCCAGCCGGAAGTCGTAGTGCAGCCGGCGCGCCGCGTGCTTCTGGATGACGAACGCGTGGGCGCCGTTGCCGGCGGCGGCCTTGCCCTTGCCGGCCTTCGCGGTCCGAGGGGCCTGCTTGCCGCTCGGTTCCGGCGTGGCCGCGAAGTCGCGCTTGCGCTGGTATTTGCCCAGCGGGGCGTCTGTAGAGGCGGAGGCTGCAGCGGACTTGGCCATGGGACGGATCTGAGGCGGTGGAGTCATTTCAGCTTATGCAGCGCACCCGACGTGCGAAAGCGGGAGCCGTCCTACAACGGGGGGCGGATTTTTCCCGGGTTTGTTTCCGGGTTTGTAATTCCTGACCGGACTTGCTGCGGTGCACATCGGCGCACGCGGCTCGCCTGTGCGGGCACGGGATGTGCGATTGGCAGCAACGGGCTTGGCCCAATCCTTTCCATCCCCAGCTAGAGAGGCAACATGAAGACGCTGAAGAAGATTGGCTCGCAGGTCATCGTGCTGACGGGCGCCACGAGCGGCGTGGGACTTATCACCGCGCGCAAGGCTGCCGCGCTGGGCGCCAGGCTGGTGCTGGTGGCGCGCGGCGAGGACGCCTTGCACAAACTGGCCGAGGAACTTCGCGAACACGGCACCGAAGTCATTACCGTCGCCGCCGATGTCGGCAAGCACGAGGACGTGGCCGCGGTCGCGCAGGCGGCCATTGACCGCTTTGGCGGCTTCGATACCTGGATCAACAACGCCGGCGTGACGATCTTCGGCCGCCACGACGATGTGCCGCTCGAAGATCACCGGCGGCTGTTCGAAACCAATTACTGGGGCGTCGTGCACGGATCGCTGGCCGCCGTGGCGCACCTGCGCCAGAACGGCGGGGCCATCATCAACATGGGAAGCGAGTCGTGCGACTGTCCGCTGCCGCTGCAAAGCGCCTATGTGGCGTCGCAGCATGCGATCAAGGGCTTTACCGACACGCTACGGCTGGAGCTCGAGCAGGAAAAGGCGCCGGTGTCGGTCACGCTGATCAAGGCGGCGGGGATGGATACGCCCATCGTCACCCACGCAAAAAACTTCCTCCACGTGGAGCCGAGGCAGGCGTCGCCGCTCTACGACCCATCGATGGCCGCCGAGGCGATCCTGTTTGCCGCGGAACACCCGCGCCGCGACATGTTCGTGGGGGCATCGGCCAAGGCGTATTCGGCAGCGGCGTACTACGCGCCGCACGCGTTCGACCGCTTCATGCGGCGCTTCATGGGTCGCGCCCAGCAGACCGCCATGCCGGCGGGGCCGCGCGACGACAACGCGTTGCACGCCGCCGGCAACAGTCTGATAGAGCGGACCGGAGACCGCCGGACCATGAAATCGTGTCCCTATACGGCCTCCACCCGCCATCCGATCCTGACGACGGCGCTGGTGGTGGGCGCCTCGGCCGCCATGGCCGCGCTGGTACGCCACCGGCGCGGGTAGGCAGCCGGCAGGTCTGCCGTTCAGAGGATCGTATCGACCACGCCGCCATCCACGCGCAGCGCGGCGCCCGTGGTGGCCGACGCCTGCCTGGAGCACGCGTAGACGATCATGTTGGCCACCTCGTCGACCGTGGCCGCACGCTGGATCAGCGACGTGCTGCGGTGCGCCTTGACGAAATCGGCGGCCACCTCTTCGGCCGATTTGCCGGTCTTCGCGATGTCATCCTTGAGCATGGCTTCGACGCCCTCGGACAGCGTGGGGCCGGGCAGCACCGAATTGACCGTCACGCCGGTGCCGGCCAGCCGCTTGGCCAGTACGCGCGACACCGCCAGCTGGGCGGTCTTGGTGAACCCGTAGTGGATCATCTCCACCGGGATATTGACGCCCGACTCCGAGGCCACGAACACGATGCGGCCCCACTTGCGCTGGACCATGCCCGGCGCATAGGCGCGCGACAGCCGCACCCCGGTCAGCACGTTGACTTCGAAGAAGCGCGACCATTCGCTGTCCGGGATCTCGAAGAAGTCCTGCGGCTGGAAGATGCCAAGGTTGTTCACCAGGATGTCGATGTCGGGATGGGCCTTGACGAGCGTGTCGCAGACGGCGGCATCGACCAGGTCGCCGGCAAAGCCGGCCACGTCGGCACCGGGCACGGCGGCGTTCAGCGCGGCAATGGCCTTGTCGACACTGGCCTGGCTGCGGCCGTTGAGAATCACGCGTGCGCCCGAGCCGGCCAGCCCGCGCGCCGTGGCAAAGCCGATGCCGGCGGTGGATCCGGTTACCAGGGCGGTCTTGCCCGACAGGTCGATCTTCATGTGAACTCCAAGGGTAGGTAGGCCCGTCAAGTGTATGAAGCCGGCGGCAATGTGCAAGGCTGGCGTGCGGAATGCAGCATTCCCGCCGTGCGATGCCGCAAAAAACAAAAAAGGCCGCAATCGCTTGCGGCCTTTGCTGCTTGCCCAGGGCGGGCAGGCGCTTACTGGAACAGCTTCATCGCCTGGGTGATGGTGTTCGACACACCCCACACCAGCGGGACCAGCACGTAGAGCCAGAAGGCGGCCAGCAGGGCCTTGTTGGTCGGTCGTGCGCTGAGGTTCTGGTTTTCCATTTGCATGACTCCTGATCAGTGGGCCGCGCCGGCACTGGCGCCCAGCCGGGCCACGTCGGCATCGCTCATGTGGTGCTTCGCGTTGACGCGCGACACCAGCAGGTTGCAGATGAAACCCACGACCAGCAGGCCGGCCATGATGTGCAGCGTCATGGCATAGGCCTGGGCGCCGGTCACGCCGTGCGCCACCTGGTATTCGCGGATGTAGTTCACCAGCACCGGGCCGGCGATGCCCGCGGCCGCCCAGGCGGTCAGCAGACGGCCGTGGATGCCGCCCACGAAGGCGGTACCGAACATGTCGGCCAGGTAGGCCGGGATGGTGGCGAAACCGCCGCCGTACATCGACATGATCACGCAGTAGCCCAGCACGAACAGCGCGATATTGCCGCTGGCGCCCAGTTGCGGCACCAGCCAGTACAGCACGGCGCCCAGCGCGAAGAACACGAAGTAGGTGTTCTTGCGGCCGATCCAGTCCGACGACGAGGCCCAGAAGAAGCGGCCACCCATGTTGAACAGCGACAGCAGGCCCACAAAGCCGGCGGCGGCCGCGGCGGTCACGCTGCCCTTGAAGCTTTCCTGGATCAGAAGCGACGCCTGGCCGAGCACGCCGATACCGGCCGTCACGTTCAGGAACAGCACCAGCCACAGCAGGTAGAACTGCGGCGTCTTCAGTGCCTCGTCGATATGCACGTGGTTACGCGTGATCATCTTGTTCTCGACCACGGGCGGGGTCCAGCCTTCCGGCTTCCAGCCCGGCGGCGGGACGCGGATTGCCAGCGAGCCGATGGTCATCGAGATGAAGTAGCCCACGCCCATGACCAGGAAGGTCTGGGTCACGCCCACCGAGGTGGCGCTCTTGAAGTAGTTCATCAGCGCCACGGACAGCGGCGCGGCAATCATCGCGCCGCCGCCGAAGCCCATGATGGCCATGCCGGTTGCCATGCCGCGACGGTCCGGGAACCAGCGGATCAGCGTGGACACCGGCGACACATAGCCGAGGCCCAGCCCGATGCCGCCCAGCACGCCGTAGCCCAGGTAAAGCAGGACGATCTGGTGGGTATAGACGCCCAGCGCCGAAATCAGGAAACCGCCGCCAAAGCAGCAGGCCGCCGTGAACATCGTGCGGCGGGGGCCGACGCGCTCCAGCCATTTGCCGGCAAATGCGGCCGAAATGCCCAGGAAGAAAATCGCCAGCGAGAAAATCCAGCCCAGCGTGGTCAGCTTCCAGTCGTCAGCTGCGGATTCGGTAATGCCGATCACCTTGGAAAGGGGGGCATTGAATACCGAGAATGCATAGGCCTGGCCGATACAGAGATGTACCGCCAGCGCGGCGGGCGGCACCATCCAGCGGGAAAATCCCGGCTTGGCGTAGGTTGCTTCCTTCGAGAAGAACGGCGCCGGCCCTTGGGACGCCATGCCGCCTTCATTCATAACACTGCTCATTGGATGTTCTCCAGTCGTGGATCCTCGGTAATCCGTCCGTGCAGTCTGGCGCGTCCGCCGGGTCTGGCTGGCCCGTCGGTTGACCCCGTCACACCCTCGGTGCGGATGACCTCCAGAGGTTGTCGCCGTACCGGGCTTTCAGAGACGTTTTGGCCCGGAAATGGCGACGGTTGCTACGGGTTGCTACAAAACGGATAAACGGAACCGGGCACGCGAACGCGCGCCGGCATGGCCCGAAAGGGCCGGGAATGAGGGCGGCTGGAGACGCTGGGTGCGTCCCGTCATGGAATGGATCATTGTTTTTCCGGCTGGGGCGAACAATATATGCACGCAGTTGCATATATTGCCGTGGAAAATATTATGCGCAGAACCATATCCCCCCGGATTGATCACTTCAATAGGCTAAAGATGACATATTCCGCGAATACCTGAATTTCTGGTGCTCATGAGAAAAAATCGGCAGTGGTTTCCTGTATCCGTTTGATTTTCACAACACTCTGGCCGCCATTCGACGGCCCCGCTTACCCCTTTGCCGGGCAAACATCCGCCATGGATTGGCCTGGTCATATGTCAGGACACGTTGTCATGCGGCTGACATGGGCGGCCACTACGATCCGTCCCGGTGGCGGTTTTCCTCTGCCATGAAAGAACAAGCCGGTCGAACCAGAAATGGGGTGCAACGGGCGACATAGTGGGTGTCGTGCGGACCGGCGAATTGACACGCTGCGGCCAGATCCTGGCCGCGGCGTTTTTTTTGCCTGCGATTTGTACCGCCCCCTCTGTGGGACAGGCAACAGGTGTTGGATGTATGAGTCATTCACGTCGGGTTCAACTTGTTGTCATAAACGGTCCATAGGATGCGTTCCGGCGCGGTCTTGTGCCGCCGACCTCACAACCGCGAATGGCCGGCCATGGGCATGGCGCGTTCGATAACAACCAGACGGGAACCATACAGATGTTCGAAAAACCTGACGCTTCGCGCCGCAAGGCCCTGAAATTCCTGGCCGGCGCGCCGATGCTGCCGCTGGGCCTGGCTTCCACCTCGCTGCTGGCGGGTTGCGGCGGCGGCGACGATGCGCCTGCCGTGACCCCGGGCGCCACCACGCCCCCGGGCACGGTCACGCCGAGCTTCGTTTCGGCAGAGTTCACGGGCATGGCCGCGCCTTCGCTGAGCAACCCGGCCGCCATGGCCACGACCACGGTCGGCTCCAGCCTGTCGGTGAAGCTGAGCGACGGCAGCACGCAGACCTACAAGCTGGCGTACCAGCCGTTCTTCATGACGGGCGACATGGTGCCGGACGGCAACGGCGGCCAGATCCTGGCCGGCGGCTACTTCAACATCAACAACAGCCCGATCATCGATCCGTCGGTGAGCGGCACCAGGCAGTTCTTCTCCGATTCGCCGGATGGCACGTCGCTGCTGAAGATCGACGGCGCCAAGGTGGCCGGCGTGAAGGGCAACACGGTCTTCGCCGTGGTGCAGTTCGAATACACGACGTGGGACCAGGCCAAGGCCAAGGACATGTACGGCCGCCTGCCGTCCCCGATCGCCGTGCTGACGCTGGACCAGGACCCCGCCACCGGCAAGCTGACGCTGGTGAAGTACCACAACGTGGACACGTCGGGCGCCAACGGCCTGTGGATTACCTGCGGCGCCAGCCTGTCGCCGTGGAACACCCATCTGTCGAGCGAGGAGTACGAACCGGACGCGCGCACCGCCGACACGAACCAGCAGTGCATCGACTATGCGCTGAACCTGTACGGCACCTCGACGATCAAGTTCAACCCCTACCTGTACGGCCACCTGCCGGAAGTCACGGTCAACCCCGACGGCACGGGCTCGATCAAGAAACACTACTGCGTGGGCCGTATCTCGCACGAGCTGGTGCAGGTGATGCCTGACAACCGCACCGTGCTGATGGGCGACGACGCCACCAACAGCGGCCTGTTCGTGTTCGTCGCCGACCAGGAAAAGGACCTGTCCGCCGGTACGCTGTACGTGGCCAAGGTGGGTTCGGGCTTCTCGGTGGACCCCGCCGCACCCGGCGCCGACCTCACCTGGATCAGGCTGGGCCATGCCACGAGCGCGCAGGTGGAAGCCTGGGCCAAGTCGCACACGTTCGCCGACATCATGGATTACTCGGCTACCGATCCGTCGGACAGCACGTACACGAAGATCATGCTCGGCGGTGCGGCGCAGTGGGTCCGCGTCAAGCCGGGCAAGGATCTGGTCGCCGCGTTCCTGGAAACCCACCGCTACGCAGCGCTGAAGGGCGGCAGCATGGGCTTCACCAAGATGGAAGGCACCACGGTCAACATCAAGGACAAGATCGCCTACTCGGCGCTGCAGAACATCGTCGATTCGATGGTGGTCAACAACACGGCCAAGGGCTGGTACGCCGAGAGCGGCATCAGCGTGCCGGCTGCCATCAACTCCGGCGGCGTACTGCAGCACAAGCTGGCCGGCGGCCAGAAGGACACGGCCGGCGCCCCCATCAACAGCGAATGGATGCCGGTGCATACCCAGGCGCTGATCGTCGGCAAGGACATCACGGCTGACGCGCTGGGCAACACGGCGGACCCGGAAACCATCGGCAACCCGGACAACCTGAAGTTCTCGGAAAAGCTGCGCACGCTGTTCATCGGCGAGGACAGCAGCCGCCACACCAACAATTTCCTGTGGGCGTACAACGTCGACACAAAGAAGCTGTCGCGCCTGATGTCGGTGCCGGCCGGTGCGGAATCGACGGGCCTGCACGCCGTGGACGAGATCAACGGCTGGACCTACATCATGAGCAACTTCCAGCACGCTGGCGACGGCATCAAGGCGCAGGTCAAGGCGCAGGTGGAGCCGCTGGTGTTCGCCAACTACAAGAACGGCCTGGGGGCCTCGGTCGGTTACCTGACGGCCGACGCCACGAGCATGAAGCTGGGCAAGTAATTCCGGCTGCCGTCAGGCATCAGGGCGCCGCGGGCCGAAGGGTCCGCGGCGTTTTCCTTTGCCTCGAAGATCCCGGGGCGTTCAGAACGCCTCGTTGATCTGGAAGTAGACGCCCTTGGTGCTGCGGCCGACGCCGACGTCGAACCGCACGTTGACGCGTGGCTTGAACTCGAAGCGGTAGCCCACGCCCGCGTTCGGCAGCCAGTGGGCCGACGTCAGGGCGCCGGGGTTGCCGGCGATGGCGCCGGTGCCCGCCCAGAACACCATGCCCTGGCGCCCGGCGATATGCCAGCGGTATTCCACCTGCGCGGTCAGCATGGCCTTGTCGCGATACTGGCCCATGAAATAGCCGCGCATGCGCCGGTTGTCGCCAAGCTTGGACATCATGCTCCAGGGCACATCGCCCCAGTTGAACTTGCCGTAGACGTCGAAGGCCAGCACATCGCGATCGCGCATCCGGAAGTAGTGGTCGTAGATGATTTCCAGCGATTCGAAGTCGTTGTCGCTGCCGATGGCGCGCCGGTAGACCGTGCCATTGACCAGCAGCGCCTGGCCCTTGTAGGGGTTGGGCAGGAAGTCGCGCGTGTCGTACGAGAAATGCGCGGTCAGCCCGCTGCTGAGCACCCGCGTGCCGTGCGGGTCGGTGGCCAGCGCGCTGCTGGCGCCGCGCTCCAGCTGGGCGGCATTGTCGTACTCGAAATCGTAGCCGCCGCCCACGTAGGTATTGGGGCGCACCCGCACCATGACGCGGGGCTGCACCACGATGCCGCGCCGCGTGTAGCCTTCCTTGTTGGCGTCGTTGATGGCGTTGTCGTAGCCGATGCCCCAGTACGAGGTGGGCATGTTGATCAGGGCGCCGCTGAAGACAAAGCGATAGCTGTCATCGGCGAAGAACGTGTTGTTGTCCACGCCGATACCCACGGCGCCCGAGGTGGTCAGAAAGCCGTGCAGGTTCAGCGTCGACAGCTGCGTGTCCTTCTCGGCGTTCTTCGGCTTGTACAAGCCCACCGCGGCGGCCCCCACGCCCAGTCCCATCTCGGGGTTGTAGAACGGTCCGGGCAGCACGCCCCAGTCGATGCCATGGCTCAGGTCCACTTCCTTCGACGCGCCGAGCTTGTTCAGCACCTTGTCGATCCAGCTTACGTGCTCGGGCTCGGGCCGGGGCGCCGGCGCCGCGTCGGCGGTGGAGATCTGTGCCCCCGCGCTGCCGGCGCAGACTGCCAGCAGCATCGTGCACAGAGTGGCCGGAAGCGGGGCGGCGCGCATGGTCGTCAGAACCGGAAGAACCCGGTGGCGATGATGTTGTTGCGGTTGTAGCCATAGCCGACCTCCATCAGCAGGCCAAAGCTGCGGTTGATCGTCCAGCTGGCGCCGACAGAGCCGCTCCAGTACCCCGTCACATGCTCGCCGATCCGGTAGTTCAGCCGCGCGGTCTGGCCGTCGGTGTCGGGCAGCGGCACGTCGAAATGCCCGGTGATGGTGGCGCGCGTGCGAAAGTACGTGGCGCCGACATACGGGGTCAGCAGGCCCAGCCCATGGCCCAGCCGGATATTCCAGCCCACGCGCGGCCCGATGTTGATCGACTTGATGGGCGTCTCGGACATGGTGATGTCCGCCACCGTGTACGTCACCGGCAGCGAAAAGAACAGCTGCCTGTAAGTGCCTACCAGCGTGAATCCGCCGCCATAGGTGTGCCCGCTGTAGTTGGCGTGCTGGGTGGGCAGCTTGATCGGCTGGCCGCAAGCCGCCCGCGGCCGGCGCCCGCCACAGCCGACGTTGATGCCGAAGAAGCGTTCCAGATCGGTCAGCGACGAAAAACCGATGTCGATCGATCCGCTGCCCTGCACGTTGCCGACGATGCCGTACACATTCATGAACGGAAACAGCCAGGCCCCCACCTGCACCTGGTTCGACGTGTTGTGGATGCGCGATTGCTGGAACTGGACGAAATCGGCCGCACGCAGCGGATTGCTGCCGGCGGAGACCTGCAGGTCGCTAAGCTGGTAACGCTGGTAGCCGTCGAAGTACGAATAGCCGATGTCGTACGGATTGGGCAGGTTGTAGCCCTTGTCGATCACGCGCTGGGCGAAGAAGGGCAGCGCGCGGTCCCATAGCGGCGGTTCGGCCGGCGCGGGTTCCGGTGTTCCCACCGGGCCCACGATGCCGCGATACGGACCCGAATGCGTATCGGGCGACGCCGTGGCGGCCGCGGCGCCGCCGCTGCCGCCCGTCGTCCACGCCCAGGCAAGGCCCGGCAGGGCGAGCGCCGCCGCCGCCGTCAGGCTGGCCAGCCTGGGGCGCAGGGACACTCGGACGGTGGCGCCGCGCTGGCTGCCGCAGGCGGACATGGATGGCTGGATTCCTGGGGATCGATGCGAATGGCACCGATATTCCCCGATTGCCCGCCAGCGCCGAAGTGAATGTTTTCGAAAAGCGACTTAGGAGATTCAGCGTGTGCGTCGGTTCATCGACTTCGTGGCCAAAGCGGGCGTGCGGCGCGCTGACAGGAGCCTGCGCAGGAACTTGCCTGCCGGCGGTGTCAGCTGGTATGGATCGGCGCGAGCGCTGCCTTCGGCGCGCTGGCCGAGGGGATGGCGGGGGTGGTGGCTGCGGCGGTGCCTGGGCCGGTCGCGGTATCGCAATGGCATGCGGCGGGCCTGACCTGCTGACGCTGATGGGCGTTGGCACGCGCGCGCTCGATCACGGCAAAGTCGGGACCGGCAACGGCGGACAGCGAGGCAAGGAGGGAGGCTGCGCCACACAGGGCGAGCAGGGCCGACTTCATCAAAGACTCCGGGGGGTGGGGAAACCGTTGGCTGCGATGATCCGCCTTTCCGGGTATAGCGTCCAAGACCGGTTTGTTATGCGGGGGATAGGCTGGGCCAATAGTGCGCCGCAGGCTGCGCAACCCGTACGGGCTGGCCCGCATGGCGTCGCGCATCGTGGGTGGCCGTGGCGCGCCGCAGCAGATCGAGCGGGATGCCGAATCTGTCATGGAATGATGATTCCACGTCGTGGCCCGGCGGCCAGCCCACACTGCGTTTCAGCGACGGCAGGCCGGCGCGCCCGTGCGGTGCCTCGAACAGCAGCCGCATCAGCCGCTGCGTCCGGCACAGGTCTCCGAAGGCGGCACCTTCCGCAAACAGTGCGCGCCGGATACGTTCGGGCGGCACACCCAGCAAGCCGGCAGCGAATTCGGCACGCCATGGCAGATCGGGTTGCAGAAAGATGCGCCGCGACAGCACGCGATGCAGCAGCGGGGGATCGGCAAGGTCAGTTGCCGGCGCGATGTCGATCCGGCAGCCGGCCGGCTGCGCCAGGCTGCCGGCCACCAGCAGGTCGAAGCCCTGGAACGGTTCTACCCTGCACGGCAGGCCCGGTACCAGCATGCGATCGAATCCGTCGCGCCGTAAAACGGCCGTGCCACGCGTGGCCGTGACCGTGACCGGAAACGCCGGCGCCAGCCGCGCCAGGCGCAGGTGCGACGCCGACTCGATGCTGAGCCGCATGTCGGCAGCCGGCTAGAGCACGCCCTTGGCGCGCAGGTCCGCCACGGCCTGCGGCCCCAGCCCCAGGCATTCGCGCAGCACTTCTTCCGTGTGCTGGCCCAGCGCGGGCGGCGCGTGGCGCAGCGTGGGCGGCGTGTCGGACAACCGTAGCGGACTGGCGGTGGAGCAGATCCGGTTCACGGTGTCGGCCTCCGGGCGGGCGGCCGTCGCATAGCGATACTGCTCCACGCGCAGCCCGCGATGCTGCACGTGCGCGTCGGCGAACGCCTGCCCGATGTCGTTGATCGGGCCGCAGGGCACCGACGCCGCCTCGAGCAGGCCGATCCATTCGTGGGTCGGCCTGGCGCGCGTGACCTCGCACATCATCGGAATCAGCGTGTCGCGATGGGTGACGCGGGCGCTGTTGGTGGCGTAACGCTCGTCGCGTGCCCAGTCGACATCGGCCACTTCGCAGAAACGCGCGAACTGGCCGTCATTGCCGATGGCCAGCAGCATGTTGCCGTCCCGGGTCGGAAAGTCCTGGTAGGGCACCACGCTCGGATGCACATTGCCCTGCCGCGTCGGCACGACGCCGGCGTTCAGGTACCCGGCGCCCTGGTTGGCCAGTACCGCCATGGCCACGTCGAGCAGTGCGATGTCGATCTGCTGGCCGCGCCCGGTGTGGTGGCGGGCCTCGATCGCGCCAAGGATGGCCGTGGTGGCATACATGCCCGTGAACACGTCGATCACCGCCACGCCTACGCGCAACGGGCCGCCGCCCGGTTCGCCATCGGGCTGGCCCGTGATGCTCATCAGCCCGCTCATGGCCTGCACCAGCAGGTCGTAACCGGGCCGTGCGGCATAGGGCCCGGTCTGGCCGAACCCGGTAATCGAGCAGTAGACCAGGCGCGGGTTCAGCGCGCTGAGCGTCTCGTAGTCGAGCCCGTAGCGTTTGAGGCTGCCGGTCTTGTAGTTCTCGATGACCACGTCGCTCTGCTGCGCCAGTTCGCGCACCAGCTTCTGGCCCTCGGCCGTGCCGATGTCCACGGTCACCGAGCGCTTGTTGCGGTTGCACGCCGCGAAGTAGCTGGCCTGGCGCGTGGGACCGTCATCGCCATCCAGGTACGGCGGCCCCCAATGCCGGGTGTCGTCGCCGGCGCCGGGCTTTTCGATCTTGATGACGTCGGCGCCCATGTCGGCCAGGTTCTGCGTACACCAGGGACCCGCCAGCACGCGCGACAGGTCCAGTACGCGCAGATGGCTGAGGGCGCCGGTCTGCCGCGACGGCGGCGGCAGGCCGGAGGTAGGTTCGTTGGAATCGGTCATGGCAAAAGGAATCAGGCGAATTGGGCGGGGCGGGCCATCAGGCAATCTCGGCCCAGCCATGGCTGAGCACGACCTTGTCGCGCTCCAGCACCCTGGCGCGCAGCTGGAACTGGCCGGCATGCTGCGGGTCGCGCCAGATCTCCGTCACCAGCGTCTCACCGGGGAACACCGGCGCGGCAAAGCGGATATCGAACGCGCGCAACCGTGCCGGGTCATGGCCGGGACATTGCCGCAGCAACGCGTGGGCCACCAGCCCGTAGCTGGCCAGGCCATGCAGGATCGGCCGCTCGAATCCGGCGGCGCCGGCCACGGCAGGATCGGCGTGCAGCGGATTGAAGTCGCCCAGCAGGCGGTACAGCAGCGCCGCCTCGGGCCGCGTGGGCTGGGTATCGACGAAATCGGGCGGACGGTCTTCGGGCACCGGGCGCAGTGCCGGCAGCGGTTCGTCGCTGGGTTGGCCGCCATCGAGCGTGCTGTAGCCGCCGTCGCCGCGCAGGAACGACACTTGCTGGATGGTGGCCAGCAACTCGCCTTGCACGGTTTCCAGCCGGCGCTCGGTGACCATGATGGCGCCTTTGCCTGCGCCCTTGTCGGTCAGGTGGGTGATGCGGTTATGACCGACCACCTCGGCATCCGCGGGCAGCGGGCGATGCAGCCGCAGCCGCTGCTCGCCGTGCAACAGCTTGACCCAGTCGATGCCGGTATCGGGCTCGCGGGCCCAGAAGCCGGGATAGCCCAGCACCACGGCCTGCGACGGCAGCGCGCGCAGCCCGCCTGGCGTGCCTTCGTAGACGAAGGGCAGGGCCGACGCGTTCATCGGGTCGTTGCCCAGGCCAAGGCTCAGCGCGTACAGCATGGTGTCGCGCATCGTGTAGTGCTGGCGCACCGGGGGAAAGGCGCGGTTGCGCAGGTGCTGGTAGCGGATGGCCATCGGCTGCTCCGCTCAGGACGCTTCGGCCGGCGCGAAGACGGGCATGGGTGCGCCGCCTTCGGTCTCGGCAAAGCGCACCTTCACGCGCTGGCCGATGCGCACGCTGTCCAGGTCCGTATCGACGATATGGGTGAGCATGGTCACGCCTTCATCGAGCTTCACATAGGCGATGCAGAACGGATGGGGGCCCGCGCGGCGGGTGATGCTGAACGAGTAGATCTCGCCTAGGCCGCTGGCGTCCTTCCAGTCGGTGTCGCCCATGCAGAACGGGCACAGCGCACGCGGATACCAGTGGGGCTTGCCGCACGCCTTGCAGTGGCGCACCAGCAGGCGGCCTTCGCGGGCGGCTTGCCAGAACGGCGCGTTGTCGGGCAGTTCGTCCGGGGACTTGAGAACGGTGGGAACGTAGGGAGTGGTCATGGTTAGCCTCGCGCTTATTCGCGTTCCAGGATCAGGGTGGCCGAGCCATGGCGCGATCCCATGTAGCCGCCGGTCCCCTGGGCCAGCGCAAGCTGGCAGTTCTTGACCTGCACGGCCGGATGGGCCTCGCCGCGCAGCTGGCGTACGGCCTCGATCACCTTGGTGATGCCGCCGCGGTTGGCCGGGTGGTTGTTGCACAGCCCGCCGCCATCGGTGTTGACCGGCAGCTTGCCCACGCCCGAGATCAGGTTGCCGTCCATCACGAACTTGCCGCCTTCGCCTTTCTTGCAGAAGCCCAGGTCTTCCAGCTGCATCAGCACGGTGATGGTGAAGCTGTCGTAGATCGATGCGTACTGGATATCGGACGGGGTGACGCCCGCCTCGGCAAAGGCGGCCGCGCCGGACACGCGGGCGGCCGACCATGACAGGTCCACCTGCCCGCCGAGCAGGCCCTTGACGTGTTCGCCCGCGCCCAGCACCTTGATCTTCGGCCGGTTCAGCTTCGCCGCGATCTCGGGCCGCGCCACCACCAGCGCACCGCCGCCATCGGATACCACGCAGCAGTCCAGACGATGCAGCGGATCGGAGATCATCGGCGAGTTCAGCACGTCCTCGACCGTCACCCGTTCACGCAACATCGCGTTGGGGTTGTGCTGCGCGTGATGCGAGGCGGCCACCTTGATCCACGCAAGCTGCTCGGGCGTGGTGCCGAACTCGTACATGTGGCGCTGCGCCACCATCGCGTACAGGTTGACGGTGACGGGGCTGAACGGCGCCTCGAACGGCTGGTCGGGCAGGTTCGCGCCCCAATTGCGGGCCTGCGTGCCGCTGGAGCCCTCCGAGCGTGGACGCCCGGCCAGCGTGATCAGCGCCACGTTGCACTTGCCGGCGGCAATCGCCTGGGCCGCGTGCGAGACGTGCGCGATATAGGACGACCCGCCCATTTCGCTCGAATCCACATGGCGCGCGTTCAGCCCGAGGTAGTCGACCATGTTGACCATGCCCAGGCCGGGCGCGTCGCCGGCGCAGAAGTAGCCGTCCACGTCGGCCAGCGTCAGGCCGGCGTCTTCCAGCGCGCCCCGGGCGCTTTCGGCGTGCAGTTGCGGCACGGTCTTGTCCGGTGCCTTGCGGGTCGGGTGCTCGTAGGCGCCGACGATGTATGCCTTGCCATGGATGCTCATGGATGTGTCTTCCTTCTGATTTCTGGTGTGCGGATCAGGCCGCGATGGGGGCCATGGAGGCGCTGTAGCGTTCGCTATGCAGGTCGGTGTCGCCGAGCAGCACATCGGTCATGGCCAGCGCCTTGAAATAGTCGCCAACTTCGAGCTCGTCGGTCATGCCCATGCCGCCATGCAGCTGCACGGCCTGCTGGCCGACAAAGCGTGCCGCGCGTGCCGTGACCACCTTGGCGGCCGATACCTTGCGGCGGCGTTCGTCGGCGTCGGTGGCATCCAGCCCCTGGGCGGCCACGTAGGCCATCGACAGCGCCAGTTCCTTCTGCAGCAGCATGTCGGCCATGCGGTGCTGCAACGCCTGGAACGATGCCAGCGGCTTGCCGAACTGCTTGCGCGCGCCCAGGTATTCGGCGGTGATCTCGATCAGCCGCTCCATCGCGCCGGCCGCCGCCGCGCACTGCGCGGCAATGCCGTGGTCGATGCCGAGTTCCAGCGCCTGCAGTCCGTTGACGGTGACCAGCGTGGCCGGCACATCGGTCAGCTTCAGGTCCGCGCCGGTCAGGCGGTCGATGGTCGGGTAGGCGGTCACGGTGAGCCCCGTCGCATCGCGGCTGACCAGGAACAGCGCCAGCGTGCCATCGAGCTTTGCCGAGACCAGGTAGGTATCGGCCGCACCGCCATGCCACACCACCGACTTTGCGCCGCTCAGCACGTAGCCGTTCGGTTCGCGCTGGCGCGCTTCGGTCTGGGCGGCGTCCAGCCGATAGCGCGTGGTGGGTTCCAGATAGGCCAGCGCCAGCACCTTGCTGCCATCGGCGATGGCGGGCAGCCATTCGGCCTGCTGCGCGGCCGGCGCATGGTGCGCCAGGATGGCCGTGGCAATGGCCGCCGGAATCACCGGCTCCTGCACCAGCCCGCGGCCCAGTTCGCGTTGCACCACCACCTGGCTGGCCGGGCCCTCGCCAAAGCCGCCATGGTCCGTCGGAACGGTCAGGCCCAGCACGCCCATGTCGGCCAGTTGCCGCCACGTGGCGCGGTCGAAGCCGCCGTGCTCGCGCGCATTGCGGCGGCGATGCTCGAACGAATACTCGGATGCGACAAAGCGGCGCAGGCTGTCGGCCAGCATCTGCTGTTCTTCGCTGTAGGTGAAATCCATGCCTGTCGTCCCCTGCGTTAGAAACCGATGATCATCTTCGAGATGATGTTTTTCTGGACTTCGGTCGAGCCGCCGTAGATCGTGGTCTTGCGCATGTCGTAATAGGTGGATGCGGCGGGCGCGGCCCAGTCCGGGCCGCTCACGGGCTGCGGCGCGCCGGGCTCCATCCAGTCCGGCGAATACGGCCAGCCGTTCGGGCCAGCCACTTCCATCTGCAGCATCGCAATGTCCTGCTGCAGTTCGGAGCCGCGAATCTTGACGATCGACGCCTCGGGACCGGGCGTGCCGGCGGCCTGGGTGGCAACGCGCAGCAGCAGCATTTCAAGCGCCAGCAGATCCATCTCCACGCGGGCGATCTTGTCGCGCATGCGCACGTCTTCGATCAGCGGGCGGCCCCGGCCGTCGGTGGTCTCGGCCGCGTAGTGCCGCAACTGGCGCAATTCGCGATAGCAGTGGCCGATGCCGGCAATACCGGTGCGTTCGTGCCCCAGCAGGTACTTGGCGTAGGTCCAGCCCTTGTTTTCTTCGCCCAGCAGGTTTTCCACCGGCACCTCGACGTCCTCGAACCAGGTTTCGTTCACGTCATGGCCGCCGTCCAGCGTCTTGATCGGCCGCACCGTCACGCCGGGCGACTTCATGTCGATCAGCAGCATCGAGATGCCTTCCTGCGGCTTGGCCTCGGCGTCCGTGCGCACGAGGCAGAAGATCCAGTCGGCAAAGTGGGCCATCGTCGTCCAGGTCTTCTGACCGTTGACGATGTACTTGTCGCCCTTGCGCACCGCGCGGGTCCGCAGCGATGCCAGGTCGGAGCCGGCGCCCGGCTCGGAATAGCCCTGACACCAGAAGTCTTCCACGGTCGGGATGCGCGGCAGGAAGCGCGCCTTGTGCTCGGCGCTGGCGTACTTCATCAGCACCGGGCCGATCATCGTCAGCCCGAACGGCAGCATGCGCGGCGCGCCGGCGCGGAAGGTCTCGATCTCGAAGATCAGGCGCTGCAGCGCGTTCCAGCCCGTGCCGCCCCACTCGGTGGGCCACGTCGGCGCCCCCCAGCCCTGGGCGTGCAGGATGCGGTGCCAGCGCACATAGTCGTCCTTCTCCACACGGCGATGGCCCAGCACCTTGTCGCGGATGTCGGCGGGCAGGCTGGCCCGCACAAAGGCGCCGACTTCCTCGCGAAAGGCTTCTTCTTCTCTTGTGAAACGCAGGTCCATGAACTGTCTCCGGTCAGTGAAAACGATTCTATGGGCGTGTACGCCACGCTGGTTCGAGATTGCCGAATCCAGCCTTCCGGATACCGAAATGCATGGCCGCCGCGTTCCGCAGCGCGGTTTCAGGCCAGCGAAGCCGGCCCTTGTGATTTACGAATGGCGCCTGCCAGGCTTTGGCGCCATGCTGCGCGAACCTCTTCATCGCATTCAGCAAGGACGGCTAGCGTGACCACCCGGATTCATGAGCTGCTTGACCATTGGTTGGCCGAGGCCCCCGATCAACCGTTTCTCCACCTGCCGGACGGCCGCAGCCTCAGCTTTGCCGATCTGGGCGCGCTGACGGACACGGCCGAGGCGGAACTGCGCGAACTCGACGTGCGGCCCGGTGACCGCGTGATGGTGGTGGCCGAGAACTGTCCCGAGCACGCCGCGCTGATCCTGGGCTGCAGCCGCGTGGGCGCGTGGTCGTGCGGCGTCAATGCCCGCATGGCCGACGGCGAGATCGATGCCTTCGCCGCCCGTGCCGATGCCCGGCTGGTGTACTTCACCGCCGCGGCGTCGCGCGCCGCCGCCGCGCACGCGCAACGTTTCGGGGCCGCACCGTCGGGGCTGCCGGGCATGCATCGGTCGGCGGTGCGTGCCGATGCCCTGCAGGAGCCGGCGCCGCTGCGCGACGACGTGGCCGCCCTGATCTTCACATCGGGCACCACGGGCGAGCCCAAGGGCGTGATGCTGACGCATGACGCCCTGATCCATTTCGCCCGAGTGACGCGCGATGCCCGTGCGCTAGGTCCGGCCGACCGCAGCTATGCCTTCGTGCCGATGACCCATATCTTCGGCCTGGGCACCGTGCTGCTCAGTTCGCTGCTGGCCGGCGCGCAGCTGGTGATGCGGCCGCAGTTCGATCCCGCCGACCTGCTCGACGCGCTGGCCCGTCACGGCGTGTCGCAGTTGCAGGGGCCGCCCACGCTGTTCTCGCGGCTGCTGGCTTACCTGCAGGAACAGGGCATCGCGCAGCCGGTGGCGCCGGCGCTGCGCTACCTCTACACCGGCGCGGGTCCGCTCGACCTGTCGCTGAAGACGCGCGTGGAAGCGACGTTCGGCCTGACGCTGCACCATGGCTATGGCCTGTCCGAATATGCGGGATCGGTCCATGTGACGCGCCTGGGCGAACAGCGCGCCGATACCAGCGCGGGCTACGCCGTGGCCGAGGCCGAGGTGCAAGTGACAGATCCCGTCACCGGCCTGCCATTGCCGCTGGGCCAGCGCGGCGAACTCTGGCTGCGGGGCAGGGGGCTGATGCCGGGCTACTTCCGCGATGCGGCGGCGACGGCGGCGGTGATGCGCGAGGGCGGCTGGTACGCCAGCGGCGACCTCGGCGAGATGCATGCCGATGGCGCGCTGTTCGTGGTCGGTCGCCTCAAGGAGATGATCATCCGCTCGGGCTTCAACGTCTACCCGGCCGAGGTGGAGTCCGCGCTCAACACCCATCCGAGCATCCAGCGGTCCGCGGTAGTCGGCGTGGCCGAGGGCGACGGCAACGAGGAGATCGTCGCCTTCGTGGAACTGCGCCCCGGCGCGGCGCTGGAACCGGAGGCGTTGCGCAGCCACCTGCACGGCCGCCTGGCGCCGTACAAGCGGCCGGCGCGCATCGTGGCGCTGCCCGAACTGCCCACCAATATCAACGGCAAGATCCTCAAGCGCGTGCTGCAGGAGCAGGCCGGTTCGATGTCGACCCAAGGAGACCCAGCATGAACCCATCGTCCGCCATGCGCAGGCGCCTGTTGGCCGCCGGCCTGTTCGGCGCCGCAGCGCACCCGTTTGCGTCGTTCGCCACGGAAACGTGGCCGGCCAAGCCCGTGCGCGTGATCGTGCCATTTCCGCCTGGCGGTCCGGTGGACAGCACCGCGCGCATCTTCAGCCAGAAGCTGGGCGAGATCTGGAAGCAACCGATCGTCATCGACAACCGCGCCGGCGCGGGCGGCACCATCGGCGCCACCATCGCCGCCAAGGAAGCCCCCGATGGCTACACGCTGTTCCTGGGATCGATCCATCACGCGGTCAACCCGTCGCTGATGGGCAAGCTGCCGTACGATATCGAGAAGGACTTTGCGCCAGTCAGCTTTGCCGCGATGTTCCCGGTGTTCGTCGTTGCGCATCCGTCGGTGCCCGCCAGCAACATCAAGGATCTGATCGCCTACGCCAAAAGCGGCCACACGCTGGCCTACGGGTCGTCCGGCAATGGTGGCGGCACGCATCTGGCGGGCGAGCTGTTCAACATCGAAGCGGGCACCAAGCTGCAGCACGTACCGTACAAGGGCAGCGGGCCAGCCATGAACGATCTGCTGGGTGGCCAGGTGCAGCTGATGTTCAGCGACGCGCCTACCGCGCTGCAACATATCAAGTCGGGACGCATCAAGGTGCTGGGCGTGGCCAGCCGCAAGCGTTCGGGCATGTTGCCCGACGTGCCGACCGTTGCCGAATCGGGGCTGCCCGGCTACGAGGCCTATTCCTGGGCCGCACTGTTCGCGCCGGCCCAGACGCCGAAGCCGATCCTCGACAAGATCAATGCCGATTTCAACGTCGCCATGAAGGACGCCGGCGTCAAGCAGCGGCTGCTGCAGGCTGGCGCCGAAGCGGACGCCGGCACGCAGGACCAGATGCGCCAGCGCCTGCACAGCGAAATCGAGAAGTGGCGCAAGGTGATCCAGACGGCGGGGATTACGGCGGGGTGAGCGTCAAGCCAATGCGATTTCCGCCGTTATGCGCTCCCCTCTCGCACGCCGTGGGGGAGGCGTTGGGGGTGAGGGCGTTGAGGCTCTGCTTGCCGATATGTCGATGATAGAGCCGCCAAGCCCTCTCCCCCGGCCCCTCTCCCGCAATGCGGGAGAGGGGAGCAAACCAGCGGGAGATGGGAGCAAACCGGCGGGAGATGGGAGCAAACCGTCAGCCTGCTACAGCCGGCCACTGGAACAGCGGCGGCTCTTTTTCCTTGAAGCGGCGCACGGCCTCGTGGTGGTAGTCGGTGGTAAAGGCGATGCCCTGGCCGAGCGATTCCAGTTCCAGCATGGTGCGCACGTCGGCACCGTTCGACAGATTCAGCGCCCGCTTGGTCAGCGCGAAGGCCGTCGGCGACGCCCCGGCCAGTCCGCGTGCCAGCTGCGCGGCGCGTGCGTGAAGCTGGTCCTGTTCGACGATCTCGAACACGGCGCCCATCTGCCGGGCTTCTTCAGCGCCGACTTCTCGGGCGCTGAAGACCAGGTCCCGGGCGCGTGCCATGCCCACCACGCGCGGCAGCGTGTACAGTGCGCCGCAATCGGGCACCAGGCCGACCTTCATGAACGGCATGCAAAAGCGCGCGCGCGGCGTGGCCACGATGAAATCGGCCAGCAATGCCAGGCTGAAGCCGGCGCCATACGCCACGCCATCCACGGCGGCCACGACCGGGCGGTCCAGATCGACAAGCAGGGCGATCCAGCCGTGCAGGTCGTCCATGCGATTGCGCCCGGCGTCGGCGGCGGTGACGTTCATCGCGCGGATATCGCCGCCGGAGCAGAAGTCGGTGCCGGCGCCGCGCAGCACCACGGCACGCACCGTACGGTCGGCGCGGATCTGCTGCACGGCGTCGCGCAGGGCATCGCGCATCGGGCCGTTCAGTGCGTTCTTGTTCTGGGGGCGGTTCAGCGTCAGCGTGGCAATGCCGTCGGCGATGTCCACCAGCAAGGTCTGTTCTTCTGCCATCGGGTGTCTCCATGAGGGTTCGATGGCACAGCTTGACCGATGCGCGGCCGCGCGGCTATTTGCATGTTTTGAATCCGGCATTCGCCGGCAGTGAAGGCGTCTCGGTAATTGCGAGAATGGAAAAAGTGCCGGCGTTCGGGGGATAATCGCTGGTTACCCTGGAGACAACGACATGCGCTTCGATCTGGTCGATCTGAATCTCTTCACGCATATTGCGGAAGCCAGCAGCCTGACCCGCGGTGCAGAACGTTGCCACCTGTCGCTGCCGGCGGCCAGCACGCGCATCAAGAACCTGGAAGAGCAGGTGGGGGTCAAGCTGCTGAGCCGCAGCAGCCAGGGCGTGAAGGTCACGCCCGCCGGCGAGACACTGCTGGCCCACGCGCGCCGGGTGCTGCGGCAGATCGAGCAGCTCAGCGGCGACCTGCAGGAGTACGCGTCCGGCATCAAGGGCCATGTGCGGGTGTTCGCCAACACCACGGCCATGAGCGAGTTCCTGCCCGGGGTGCTGCGTACGTACCTGGTCAATCATCCCGACGTCACCGTCGATATCCGCGAGCGGCTCAGCCCCGACATCGTGCGGGCCGTGCAGGAAGGCATGGTCGATATCGGCATCGCCGCCAGCGGCGTCAACATGGACGGGCTGGAGGTGATGCCGTACCGGCTAGACCGCCTGGTGCTGGCCACGGCGCTGAGCCACCCGCTGGCCCAGCGCAAGCGGGTGCGGTTTGTCGAGACGCTGGACTACGACTTCATCGGCCTGCCCGAGGAAAGCGCGATCCACAACTTCCTGAAACGCGCCGCCTCCGACCTGCAGCGCCAGTTGCACTGGCGCATCCAGGTCAGCAATTTCGAGACGGCGGGCCGGATGATCGAGGCCAATGTCGGCATCGGCGTGCTGCCGGAGAGCACCGCGCGCCGCCATGCGCAGACCATGGCGCTGAATATCGTGCAGATCGAGGACGACTGGGCCGAACGCAAGCTGCAGATCTGCGTGGCGGACCTGGACGCGCTGCCGGTCTTCGCGCGCAAGCTGGTGGACCTGCTGGTGGAAGACGGCACCGGCAACCCGGCCTGACGGCCGAGCGCGCGGGTGCCTGGGCGCGGAAAGCTAGGCCATTTCGGCGACGATGCCGCGCAACTGGTGCTTGTGCAGCTTGCCGCTGGCGGTAGTGGGAATGGCCGGTACGCGCACGATCTGCGCGGGGCGCTTGTACGGCGACAGCCGCTCGGCAAGATAGGCGTGCAGTTCGGCGGCATCGAAGGTCTCGCCCTCGCGCAATTCCACGAATGCCACGATCTCCTCGTTGCCATCGGCCGCGGGTCGGCCAACCACGGCGGACATCCGCACCGACGGGTGCGTGTTGATGACCGATTCCACCTCGATCGGATAGACGCTGAAACCCGAGCGGATGATCAGGTCGCGCGTGCGCCCGACGATATACAGCGCGCCATCCGGCCCCAGCCGGCCGATATCGCCCGTGTTGAGCCAGCCGTCGGGGCGCAGGGCCTCCGCCGTCTGGATGGGGTCCCGATAGTAGCCGCGCATGACGCCAGGGCCTTTCACCCATAGCTCGCCAGCCGTGCCCGGTGGCACCGTTTCGCCGTGGGCATCGACGATGCGCAGTTCGGCCCCTTCGACAATCTCGCCGGCCGAGCAGTCGCTGCGCGGGCGGTCCATGCGGGTAATGAACAGCGAACCCGCGTATTCGGTCATGCCATAGCCATGGTGCAGCGGCTGGCCGAAGACGGCTTCGACGTTGCGCTTGAGCGTGGGCTCCAGCGGGCCGCCGCCGGTATAGAGATAGCGCAGGCGTTTGGGGTGCAGCGTCGCGATGCCCTGTTTCTGCAGGTGCACCAGGATGCGGCTGAACATGGCCGGCACGCCCTGCAGGATGGAGATCGCGTCGCGTTGCAGCGCGGCGCAGGCGTCGGTGACATTGAACCGGGCCACCAGGTACAGGCTGCCGCCGCCCTGGAAGGTGGCCAGCAGCAGCGTGGCGAGCCCGAAGATATGGGACATCGGCATCACCGCGTAGGCGCAGTCGCCCGGCCCGATCCTGCGGGTGTCGGCCGTGACGCGCGCATAGTGCAGCAGGCCGCGATGCGTGACCATCACGCCCTTGGGCTGGCCCGTGGTGCCCGACGTGTAGATCAGCGCGGCCACCTCGTGCGCCAGCGCCTGTGGCTCGCGCTCGCTGCGCGCGTCCACATCGGCAGCCATCAGCGGCCCCAGTCCGGGCGGGGCGATCTCGCGGGCGCGGTAGCGCAGGCCGTGGCGCAGCGCATCGGGGGATGCGGCGTGCGTGAACAGCATCAACCGCGGCGTGCAGTGTGCGCGGATTTCCTCGATCTCGCGCGCCGTCAGCCGGGCGTTGGTCACCACCGGCCAGGCGCCCAGTTCGGATAGCGCAAAGACCAGCGTGATGACCGCCAGGCAATTTTCGCCGGTGATCATGACCCGGTCGCCGGTGCCGACGCCCTGGCCCTCCAGATACTGCCGCGCCAGCCCGACGCCTTCCCAGAGCTGCGCAAAGCTCACCGTGCGCTCGCCTTCATGCACGGCCACGTGGTCGGGCGCATGGGCCGCCCAATGGCGGGGAATGTCGCTGATGCGATTCGCGATGGCTCGGTCCTGCGGCATCTCGCTCAAGTCCTTTGCAGAGTGGATTTCGGAGTGGCGCCGGCCCCCGCAGTCACACGGATGCCGGCTCGTCGCAGTGTATGGGCAGCCAGGGGGCCGCGCAATTCGTCATCGGGAAAGCGGTACTTCGCCGGGGCGGAACGGCGCGCCCCGGGGGGTGGCAAGCTATTCCACCTCGATCCTGGCTGTCTTGACCACGTTGCCCCACAGGGCCAGTTCCTTCTTGATACGGTCCTGCAGCGGCGCCGGGCCGGTGATGTTCAGGTCGTAGCCGCCGTCGGCCATGCGGGCGCGGAACGCCGGGTCCTGGCCCACGGTCTGCTGGGCCTTGACCAGCCGGTCGGTCACGTCGGCAGGCATGCCGAGCGGGCCGACCAGCCCGTACCAGCCGGTCAGGTCATATTGCTTGAGCCCCGACTCGACCAGCGTGGGCACCGTTGGCAGCGCGGCGTTGCGGGTCTTCGACGTCACGGCCAGCGCGCGCACCTTGCCGCCCTGGATATGGCCGATGGCGGTGCCGGTGATGTCGAACATGAACGTCACCTTGCCGCTGATGACGTCGGCCATGGCCGGTGCGTTGCCCTTGTACGGCACATGCAGCATCTTCACGCCGGTCATCTGCGCCAGCAGTTCGGCGGACAGGTGGTTCGAGGCGCCGATGCCGGCCGACCCGAAGCTCACATCGCCCGGATGCTTGCGCGCATACGACACAAGTTCGTCGACGTTCTTCGCCGGGAAGTCCTTGTTGATGAGCAGGACGTTGGTGTAGTCGGTAATCAGACCCACGTAGGTGAAGTCCTGCGCCGGCTTGAAGCTGACCGATTTCTGGATCAGCGGCGTCATCGTCATCGTGGGGCTGGCCACGAAGTAGAGCGTGTAGCCGTCGGGCTTGGCGCTGGTGGTCATGCCGGCCGCGATGGCGCCGCTGGCACCGGCGCGGTTATCGACGATGACCGGCTGCTTGAGCACGCGGCCCATGTAGTCCGCGTAGATGCGCGCGGCGGTGTCAACGGGGCCGCCCGGCGCATAGCCCACCAGCAGCCGCACCGGGCGCGAGGGATAGGTGTCGGCCAGGGCCGCTCCGTGGGCCAGCGCCAGCACGGCGCCGGCAAGCATGATTCGCAGCATGGTCTCCTCCTGTTTCTGTATCAGGCTGTTGTTGGGGAGACTTTGCGGCACGCCCGCCGGTCAGGCAATTTGCATTTGTTGAAGGTGGGCTTTGTTGAAGCGATAGCGGGCACGCCGGCCCGCTTCCCGCCTTGCCCGCCAGGCTTCAGTCGAGCTGGATGCGTGCCGTGCGCACGATTTCCGCCCATTTCGGGGTGTCGTTGCTGACCACCGTGGCCAGTTCGGCCGGGCTGGAGGCCACCGGTTGCAGGCCCATGGCGGCAAGCCGCTGCGACACGTCGGGCTGCTTCACGATACGGCCGATTTCGGCCGCCAGCCGGTCGGCAATCGGCTGCGGCGTACCGGCGGGCAGGAACATGCCGAACCAGCCATTGGGCTCGAATCCGCGCAGGCCGGCCTCCGAAAACGTGGGGACGGCTGGCAGCGCCGCGTGCCGCTGCGTGCCCGTGATGCCCAGCACGCGAAACTTGCCGCCGGCCAGGTAACTGTTGGCCGACGTGACATCGACAAACGCGGCATCCACCTGACCGCCAAGGATGTCGCTGACCAGCGGCGCCGCGCCCTTGTACGGAATATGGACGATGTCGATGCCGGCCTGGATCTTGAACTGCTCGCCATGCAGGTGCGACGACGTGCCGTTGCCGTACGAGCCGTAGCTGAGCTTGCCGGGGCTGGCCTTGGCCAGCGCGATGAACTCGGCCAGCGTGCGCGCCGGCACGCGCGACGGCACCACGAACAGGTCGGACGAACGCGCTACCAGCGACACGGGCAGGAAATCCCGCTCCACGTTGTATGGCATCTTCCGGTACAGGCTGGGCGACTGGATCATCGCGGTGATGGCCAGCAGCAGCGTGTACCCGTCGGGCGCGGCCTTGGCGACGATGTCGTTGCCCAGGATGCCGCTGGCGCCGGGCTTGTTGTCGACCACCACCGGTTGCTTCCAGGCCTGCGCCAGCTGCTGCCCGATCAGCCGCGCGATGGTATCGGCACCGCCACCCGCCGGATACGGTACGACCAGCCGTAGCGGCCGGCCTGGATAGGTGCTGTCGGCCCGGACGGGCCAGCTTGCCAATGCCGCCGCGCCGCCCAATGCCGCGGCCTGGCCCATCCAATGTCTCCTGCTGTGCTGCATGTCAGTCTCCCAGGTCTGGTCTTTTATGTCGCGTCGCCCGGCGCGATGACGCCTGCGCGGGCCAGGGCCGTGACTTCGTCGTCGCCATAGCCCAGCTCGGCCAGGATGGCCCGGCTCTGCCGGCCAAGCGTCTCGCCGGCATGGCGATAGGCCGGCGGCGTTGCCGAATAGCGCACGGGATGGGCAATCTGCGGCAGCGTGTCCGCATCGCCCGGGTCAGTGACGGGCACATCGACCACCATGCGGCGCGCGCGCAACTGCGGATGGCAGGCCGACTCCTCCAGCGTGAGCACGGGTTCCACGCAGCAGTCCACGTTGGCAAACACCGCGCACCAGTGCGTATATGGCTGGCTGCGGAACACGTGGGCGATCTCGCGCTTCAGGCGCGGCATGTCGGCTTGCGCCAGCGCGAACCATTCCGGACGCCCCATCGCATCGCAGAAACGTTCGAGAAATTGCGGTTCCAGGCTGCCGACCGAGAAATGCCGGCCGTCGGCCGTGGCGTAGTAGTCATAGAAGGCGCCGCCGTTCAGGCGCTCCGACCCCGGGCGCGGGGCAGGGCTGCCGGCCAGGTGGGCCGCACCCGACATGGCGTTCAGGCTGAACGCGGCATCGGTCATGCTGACATCCACGTGCTGGCCCTCGCCGGTGCGGTGCCGGTGCGCCAGTGCCGCCAGGATGGCCACGCTGGCGTGCAGGCTGCCGCCCGCGATATCGGCCACCTGGATGCCCAGCGGGGCGGGATGGTCGTGGCCGTTGTAGCTGGCCGCGCCGGCAATGGCCAGGTAGTTGATGTCGTGGCCGGCGCGGTTGCGGTAGGGGCCGTCCTGCCCGTAGCCGGTGATCGAGCAGTAGATCAGCGCCGGCTGGATGGCGCGCAGCTGCTCGTAACCCAGGCCCAGACGGGTCATGACGCCGGGCCGGAACTGCTCGACCACGATGTCATGCGTGCGCAGCAGCCGCTGCACGATCCCGATGGCCTCGGGCTGCTTGAGATCCAGTGCCAGCGAACGCTTGTTCCGGTTGAGCCAGGCGTGGACGGCCGATACGCCATGCCGTTGCGGTGCCAGCCGCCGCACGGGATCGGCACGCGTGGGTGCCTCGATCCGGATCACGTCGGCGCCCAGGTCCGCCAGCGCCAGGGTCGCGAACGGCCCCGGCAGCAGCGTCGAAAAGTCCAGAACCCTCAGCCCTGCCAGCGGTCCGCTCATGCCCGTGTCACCCGTGTGTTGAAGTCCGGCCGATTCTTTCACCGGGGGCAAGGCCTGTCTTGGTCCGTTCGGACCAATCGCACCGCAGCATGCAAATTGGTTCGTTCGGAGCACGACACGGCGCCGGGGCGTCCGTACAGTCGGTGCCCAGGACATGACATTCACCGCCAGGCCATGCACCTGGCGTTCGCATCACATCAAGGAGGCGACACATGTATCTGACGCAGGGGCTGCATCGCTGCATGCAGCAGACGCCCGAGAGCCGTGCCAGCGTCTTTGGCGGCCGCACCCGTACGTTCCGGGCATTGCATGACCGCGTGGCGCGGCTGGCCGGTGCGCTGCGGGCGCTGGGCATGGCGCCCGACGACCGCGTGGGCATGCTGGCGCTGAACTCGGACCGCTATATCGAATACATGCTCGCGGTGTGGTGGGGCGGCGGCGTGCTGAATCCGGTCAATATCCGCTGGAGCGTGCCCGAGATCGTGTATTCGCTGGACGATTGCGATACCGGCATCCTGATCGTCGACGACCAGTTCGTGCCGATGGTGGCCGGCATCGTGGCCACGGCCAGGCGGCCGCCGCGCGTGATCTACGCTGGGGAGCGCGAAGTGCCTGACGGCATGCTCGACTACGAGGCGCTGATCGCCGAGGCCGGGCCGGTGGCCGACGTGTTCCGTGGCGGCGAGGACCTGGCCTCGATCATGTACACGGGCGGCACCACCGGCAAGCCCAAGGGCGTGATGCAGTCGCACCTGAATCTCTGGGCATCGGCGGTCTCGCGCATGGCCGAGTTTCGCACCGGGCATGGCACCTTCGTGTCGCTGCACGTGGCGCCGCTGTTCCACACCGCTGCGATGGCGCGGGCCGTCGGGCATATCGTGGCCGGCGACGTGCAGGTGATCCATCCGGGGTTTGCCCCGGCGGCGGTGCTGCAGACCATCGAGCGCGAGCGCATCGAGGAACTGATGATGGTGCCGACGATGCTGCAGGCCGTGCTGGACGATCCGTCCTTTGGCGATCACGACCTGTCGAGCCTGCAGCGCATCTACTACGGCGCCTCGCCGATTGCGGCCGGGGTGCTGGACCGCGCGCTGGCGGCCATGCCGGACGTCGCGTTCTATCACGCCTATGGCATGACCGAGGCGTCGCCGGTCATCAGCGTCAATCCGCCCGACAACCATGGCCCGGCGGGTCGCGCCAGCGGCCTGTATCGCTCGGCGGGGCGCGCCGGCTTCGGCGTGACGATGCGCATCGTCGATCCGCAGGGCAACGAACTGCCGCGCAATCGCGTGGGCGAGATCATCGTGCGCGGCGCCAATATCACGCGCGGCTACTGGAACCGGCCGCAGGAGACCGCGCAGGCGCTGCGCGACGGTTGGCTCTACACCGGCGATGGCGGCTACATGGACGACGACGGCTACCTGTTCATCGTGGACCGGCTCAAGGACATGATCGTCACCGGCGGCGAGAACGTCTATTCGGCGGAAGTGGAGAGCGTGCTGTCGCTGCATCCGGAGGTGGCCAGCTGCGCGGTGATCGGCATTCCCGACGAACGCTGGGGCGAGGCCGTGCATGCGGTGGTGGTGCCGCGCGCCGGAATGTCGCCGACCGACGTGGCGTTGCGCGAGCATTGTCGCGCGGCGCTGGCCAGCTACAAGTGCCCCAAGAGTTTCGAGTTCCGGCCGGCGCTGCCGCTGTCGGCCGCCGGAAAGATCCTCAAGCGCGATCTGCGCGAGCAGTACTGGCGCGGCCAGACGCGCCAGGTGAGCTGAACCGCTTTACCCGATTTCCCCGATTCCCCCGGTTTCACGCATTCCCCAATCTTCAAGGAAACGAACATGAGCAGGAAAGTGTTGGTTGCAGGCGTCGGCATGATTCCGTTCACCAAGGCCGGTGCCAGCGATGACTACCCGGTCATGGGTGCCAACGCGGCTCGCGCGGCGCTGGCCGATGCCCGCGTCGATTACGCGCTGGTGGAGCAGGCCTACGTGGGCTATGTGTACGGCGACTCCACGGCCGGCCAGGCCGCCATCTACGGCGTGGGGCTGACCGGCATCCCGGTCATCAACGTCAACAACAACTGCGCCACCGGATCGACGGCGTTGTTCCTAGCGCGCCAGGCGGTGGCCAGCGGCGCCATCGAGTGTGCCATCGCGGTGGGTTTCGAGCAGATGGTGCCCGGTGCCTTGAAGGGCGCCTATACCGACCGTCCGTCGCCGATGGCCCGCTTTGTCGATGCCATGCAGGCCATCCAGGGGTTTGATGAAACCGCGCCACGTGCCGCCCAGTTCTTCGGCGGCGCAGGCCGCGACTACATCAAGGAATACGACATCCGGCCCGATACGTTCGGCCGCATCTCGGTCAAGGCGCGCCAGCACGCTGCGCGCAATCCGTTCGCGGTGTTCCGCAATACGGTCACGCTGGAAGAGGTGATGGCGTCGCCCGCCGTGTTCGAGCCGCTGACCCGCCTGCAATGCTGCCCGCCCACCTGTGGCGCGGCGGCGGCCATCGTGTGCTCCGAAGACTTCGCGAAGCGGCACGGCCTGGATACGCGCGTGGCGATTCGCGCCCAGTCGATGACCACCGACCGGAACAGCACGTTCGACGAAGGCGACATGCGCAAGGTGGTGGGCTACGACATGACCCGGGCCGCCGCGCAGGCCGTGTACGAGGCATCGGGCGTGGCGCCCACCGACATCGACGTGGTGGAGCTGCACGACTGCTTTACCGCCAACGAGCTGATCACGTATGAAGGGCTTGGCCTGACGCCCGAAGGCACCGCCGAGAAATTCATCCTCGACGGCGACAACACCTATGGCGGCCGCGTGGTGACCAATCCGTCCGGCGGCCTGCTGTCGAAGGGGCATCCGCTTGGCGCAACGGGCCTGGCGCAATGCGCCGAACTGGTATGGCAACTGCGTGGCCAGGCGCAGGACCGGCAGGTGGCGGGCGCGCGACTGGCGCTGCAGCACAACCTTGGCCTGGGCGGCGCCTGCGTGGTGACGCTGTACGAGCGTCAGTAAGGAGTCCCAGATGCTGGACAAGAAACATATCGGCACGGTGGTGTCGCGCCACGTGGCCGAGGTGGAAGCCGGACGCCTGCGCTTCTTCGCCAAGGCCACGGGCCAGGCGGACGCCCGCTACACCGATGCCGAAGCCGCCAAAGCCGCAGGGTATCCGGGGCTGCCGGTGCCGCCGACATTCCTCTTCTGCCTGGAAATGGAGGCGCCGAATCCGCGCGCCACGCTGGACCTGCTGGGCATCGATATTGGCCGCGTCCTGCATGGCGAACAGGCGTTCCGCTACCACCGCATGGCGTTCGCCGGCGAGCGGCTGCACTTCGAGACGCGCATCGCGGACATCTACGAAAAGAAAGGCGGGGCCCTGGGCTTCGTGGTGCGCGACACGCGCGTCACCGATGCCGACGGCGCCGCCGTGGCGGACCTGCGCAGCGTGGTCGTGGTGCGCAACAGCCAGGAGGCCGCATGAATCCGGTTCGATTCGAAGCACTGGAGGTGGGCAGCACGCTGCCGCCGTTCACCGCCGAGCCGCTGAGCCGGCTCACGCTGGCGCTCTACGCCGGGGCATCCGGCGATCACAACCCGATCCACGTCGACACCGACTTCGCCAGACGCGCCGGCATGCCCGATGTGTTTGCGCACGGCATGCTGTCGATGGCCTATCTTGGCCGCCTGTTGACAAACTGGGCCCCACAGCACGCGATCCGCGAGTTCTCGGTGCGTTTCGCGGCCATCACCCATGTGGGCGATGTGGTCTCGTGCACGGGCGTGGTCACGCAGAAGGACGAGGCGGCGGGGACGGTGCGCATCGCACTGACCACGCGCAACCAGCAGGGCGACATCAAATTGACGGGCGAGGCGCTGATCGTGCCCGGCCGCTGAACATCAAGGGAGACAACACAAATGAGCAAGCTCAATGGCAAGGTTGCCATCGTATCGGGTTCGGGCCGTGGTATTGGCCGCGAGATTGCGCTGAAGCTGGCCGGCGAGGGCGCCGCCGTGGTGGTCAACGACCTGGACGCCGAGCCGGCGAATGCCGTGGTGCGCGAGATCGTGGCGGCAGGCGGGCGGGCCGTGGCCTGCACGGGCAGCGTCACCGAAGCGGACTTCGGCCAGCGTTTCGTACAGACCGCGCTGCAGTCGTTCGGCGCGCTCGACATCATCGTCAACAACGCCGGCTATACGTGGGACAACGTGATCCAGAAGATGACCGACGAACAATGGTCGTCGATCATGGACGTGCACGTGACGGCACCGTTCCGCATCCTGCGCGCGGCGGCGGACCATTTCAGGGAGACCGCCAAGGCGGAGGCCGAGGCCGGCCAGGAGATCTTCCGCAAGGTGGTCAACATCTCTTCGGTGTCGGGCGTGATGGGCAATGCGGGCCAGGCCAACTATTCGGCCGCCAAGGCCGCCATCAACGGGCTGACCCGCGCGCTGGCCAAGGAGTGGGGCCGCTACAAGGTCAACGTCAACAGCGTGGCCTTCGGCCTGATCAAGACACGCCTGACCGAAGCCGTGGCCGGAGACGGCAACAACTCGACCATCGACATCGCCGGCAAGGAGATCAAGGTGGGCGTCAATGCGCAGTTGATGAAGAACGTCGAGGCCATGATCCCGGTGGGGCGCGGTGGCACGCCGGCCGAGGCCGCCGGGGCGGTCTACCTGCTGTGCATTCCGGAGTCGAACTACATCAGCGGCCAGGTGCTGGTGGTGGGCGGCGGACGTCCATGAACCACGCGCAACGCAAAGGAGCACAGCCATGCCGACAAGCCAGAGCCCGTGGATGACCGAGGATCTGTCGATATTCCAGGACGCGATCCGCAAGTTCATCGAGCGCGAACTCGTGCCGCACGAGGAACGCTGGGGGAAGCAGCAGCATGTGGACCGCGAGACCTGGCGCAAGGCCGGCGAGGTCGGCATGCTCTGCGCCAGCATTCCCGAAGCCTATGGCGGCGGGGGCGGGTCGTTCGCGCATGAAGCGATCATCGCCTACGAGCAGGCGCGCGCCATGGCGACCAGCCTGGGTACCAACGTGCACAGCGCCATCGTGGCGCACTACATCCTGCGCTATGGCTCCGAGGCGCAGAAGCAGCGGTGGCTGCCGAAGATGGCCACCGGCGAGATGGTCGGCGCGATTGCGATGTCGGAGCCCGGCGCCGGATCGGACCTGAAGAGCGTCAAGACGCGCGCGGTGCACGACGGCGCGCACTATGTCATCAACGGCTCGAAGACCTTTATCTCGAACGGCCTGCTGGCCGACCTGGTCCTGGTGGTGGTCAAGACGGACCCGGACAAGGGTGCGAAGGGCGTGTCGATCGTGGTGGTGGAGACGGCCGGGCTGGAAGGCTTCCGGCGCGGCCGCGTGCTGGAGAAGATCGGGCAGAAGGGGCAGGACACCGCCGAGCTGTTCTTCGACAACGTGCGCGTGCCCCGCGAAAACCTGCTTGGCGCCGAGGAAGGGCGTGGCTTCTACCAGCTGATGCAGCAGCTGCCGCAGGAACGCATGGTGATCGCGCTGGGCGCACTGGGGTCGATGGAGCGTGCGCTGGAGACGACTGTGGCCTACGTGCGCGACCGGCAGGTCTTCGGCGCGCCGTTGCTGGCGATGCAAAACACGCGTTTCAAGCTGGCCGAATGCAAGACGCACGCCACCGTGGCGCGTGCCTTTGTCGATGACTGCATGGGCAAGGTGCTGCGCGGCGAGCTGACCGCCGAGACCGCGGCCATGGCGAAGTGGTGGTGCACGCAGAAGAGCTGCGAGATCATCGACGAATGCCTGCAGTTGCACGGTGGCTACGGCTACATGGCCGAGTATCCGATCGCGCGGCTCTACGTCAACGCGCGCGTGGGCAAGATCTACGGCGGGTCGAACGAGATCATGAAGGAACTGATCGCGCGGACGTTGTAGGCGGGCTGGGCTTTTCTCCCCTCTCCCGCCTGCGGGGAGGGGAGCCTTTCAGCCAGTCAGTCCAGCAACCCCCTCGCGCGCGCAATCGCCACCACCTCGGTGCGGCTTTGCGCGCCAAGCTTGGCGCTGATGCGGCGCAGGTGCGATTTCACGGTCAGTTCGGAGACGAAGAGCTTCTCGGCAATCGCGCGATTGCGGTGGCCCAGCGACAGCATCCGCAGGACGTCGAGTTCGCGGGCCGTCAGCGCGTCGAGGCCCGCGTCCGGTGCGGGCGGGCTCTGGAATGGCGACGGGGCGGCCGTGCCAGTGTTTTCCGACATGCCCATGCGCGCCAGCAGCGCCGGCACGAAGGTCGCGGCCACGCCGGACACCGTGCCGCCGCGTTGCGTGACCAGCCACCGCCGCAGCAGGCCGGCCAGGCGGTCGCCTTCGTCGGCGAAGGTGCGGATCAGTCCCTCGTGGCTGGCCACGCGCAGGGCGGCGGTCAGCGCGTCGAAGGCGGCCCGTTCCTCGCCCACCGAATCGAGCGCCATCGCATGCAGCAACCGCAGCTTGAGCAGGCGCCAGTGGCGCTGCTGCGCGGCAGCCGTGGCGATGGCGGCAGCCAGTGCATCGCACACCGCGCGACTGGGGCCGCGGGCAATGTCGAGCCGCCAGCGCGCTATCGTCGGGGTGTCCACCTCATTGCCGTAGCCGGCGTCGTCGAGGGCTTCCCACGCGCCGTGCGCCTGCGCGGCATCCAGCGACTGCGCGGCGGCATCGAGTGCGCCGTCGAGCGTGGCCACACGTGCGCGCTCGAGCCACGCCGAGCAGATTGCCCGCTGCGATTGCACCTGGCGGCCCAGTTCATCGAGTTCGTGCAGGCGGCGGTGCCAGAGGTCGCGATCGCCGCGCGCCAGCGCAATCCGGGCGCTGAGGATATGGCAGGTCGTCATCGAATCGACCGGGCCGGTCATCTTGGCAAACGGCAGCGTGTCGTTGACAAAGCGCGCCGCTTCATCGATCTGGTCCGATTCATAGACCAGCAGCCCCAGGATCACGCCCGCCGCGGCGCGGCCGCCGGTGACCGCGTCCGGACGCTCCTGCCACGCCTGCTGTGCCGTGCGCAGCCGGGCCATCGAACGTCCCAGCCTGCCGTGGATCAGGTCGATGATGCTCTCCAGGCAGTCGGCCACGCTGCGCAGCAATGCGGCCCCGGGCGCGGCCCCGAGCCGACCGCTGGCACCGGCATGGGCCAGCACCTGGCGCGCTTCGTCGTGCCGGCGCCCCGACACCAGGCCATATGCCACCGAATTGGCCAGCATCCAGTACTGGAACGAGTCGTCGGGTGGCAGGCGGTCGAGCAGCGGCAGGCCGGTGCGGCGGCAGGCATCGATCTGGTCCGTCATCGCGAACAGCACGCAACGGAGCGTTTCGGCCTGCAGCTGCACCGCTTCGCGTGCCGCGTCGGCGGTCGTGTCGTCTGCAATCTGCTGCACCGTGGCCATGGCTTCGTCGAAGCGGCGGTTCAGCAGCAAGGTCCATGCGGCGCTGATGCGCACGCGCGGGTCGGCGGTACGCAGCTTGTCGCGGACCAGATCGAACCAGCGGGACAGCAGCCTGACGCGCCCGTTGTTGAGCAGGGCGTCGGCGTGCTGTGCCATCAGTGCGATGGCTTCGTGGTGCAGGCCCGCGCGCAGCAGATGATCGATGGCAGGGACGGGCCGGTCGGCCGCCAGATACCAGCGCGCTGCCGCTGCGTGCAGCGCGGCTTCGCGTGCCGGGTCGAGCGCGTGCAGCCGATGCTGCAGGAAGCTGGCGAACAGGCTGTGGTAGCGGTACTCGTCGTGTTCGCCGTTGAGCGGGAACAGGAACAGGTTGTTGCGCTCCAGCGTGGCCAGCATGGCCTGGCTATCGGTGCGGCCCAGGATGGCATCGCACAGCGGCGCCGACAGTTGCGACAGGATGCTGGTTTCGAGCAGGAAGCTGCGCACGGCGTCGGTCTGCCCGCCGAGGATGTCCTCGGCAAGATACTCGGCCAGTTCGGTGTTCGAGCCCGAAAACGACGAGACAAAGCGGCCGTAATCGGTGCGCTGCCGCAGCGACAACGTGGCGAGGAAGATGGCGGTCGCCCAGCCCTCGGTATAGCGGTGCAGCCTCGATATCTCCGCATCGCCGAGCGGAAGGCCGCATTTGTCGCGGATGAACACCGTGGCTTCGGGCAGGGTGAACCGCAGTGCGCCAGGTTGCAGTTCCAGCAGATTGCCCCGGGCGCGGAGGCGGCCCAGGCCGAGCGCAGGCATGGTGCGCGAGGCCACCACCAGCGTGCCGACGGGCGGCAGCGATTCCAGCAGCAGCTGCACGAAGTTCAGCACGGATTCGCTCTGGATCGTTTCGAAGTCGTCGAGCAGGATCGCGAACGGTGCCTTCTGCGAGGCTACGGCGGCAATCACGCTGGCCGCCAGCCGTTCGGCGGAGGCCGATGCCTGCGGCGTGTCGGGCGCGAGTGCGCGCAGCCCCGCGCCCAGGTGCCCCAGGAAGCGCGGCAGGTCGTTGTCGGCGGCATCCAGCCGCAGCCACGCCGTGGTGTGCCCCAGCGACTGCCGCGCGGCCAGGTACTGCTGCATCAGCGTGGTCTTGCCGAAGCCGGCCGGCGCACGGATCAGCACCAGCCGCGCGCTGTGGGCGGTCAGCATGCTGTCCACCAGGTGCGGACGTGCCAGATGGGACTCGGCACAGGCCGGTGGCACCAGTTTCGACGCAACAATCGTCGGCATCGTCGGCATCGCCTGCGGCCTCGCGGTGCCGTCGGCGTCGTGCCGCCGCGCACCCGGCGGGCTGGGCTGCATGGCGGAGGGTCTCCTGGATCGATGTTCTTGTGGCCGCGATTGTTACATGGGTTTTGCGCGCATGGATACCCGGGGCCGCCCCGGTTTGCGGCAGGCGAAGGCCCGATTCGCAAATCGCAAATACGCAAGGCGGCGCCCCGTACTATCGTTGGGCGGCCTGCCTCCCCGATGACTTCCAGACTCCACGATGACCCTCCCATCCATGGTGCCCGCATCGACCGCCTGCCGCGCTGCGCACTGGCCGTCAGGGCTACCGCGCACGATCCACGTACCGGCCACCAGCCTGGTCTACAACGTCGAACACGCGGCGCGCCGCTATCCCGGCAAGACGGCGATCCAGTACTTTGGCACCGCCATTCCGTACACGCAGCTGCTGGAAGAGATCGAGCGGCTGGCCGGCTACCTGCAGCAGGACTGCGGCGTCCAGCCCGGTGACCGCGTGATGCTGTGCGCGCAGAATTGCCCGCAATACATCATTGCCAGTTACGCAATTCTGCGGGCCGAGGCCGTGCTGGTGCCGGCCAACCCGATGTGGCTGACCGGCGAGATCGAACATGTGGCGGCCGACAGCGGCGCACGCGTGGCCATCGTTGCCGAAGACCTCTATGCGCAGGTGGCGCCGCTGCACGGGCAGGCCATCGAACGCGTCATCACCTTTGCCTATGCCGATGCGCTTGCCGACGACGGCGGCCTGCCGGTGCCCGGGTGGGTACGGGATCGCAACCCGCCGCCCGCGTCCGGCACGGCCGGGCCGGCCACGACGTGGCTGGCGGCGATTGCGGCAAAGCGCGTGCCGTGGCCGCACCAGGCCGGCCCGGACACCCTGGCGCTGCTGGCCTACACATCGGGCACCACCGGACGGCCGAAGGGATGCATGCACACGCATCGCTCGCTGATGTGCGCGGCGGCCGGTTCGCAGGTCTGGCGCGCAAACGGGCCCGAGAGTGTGTTCCTGGCCGTGGCGCCGCTGTTCCACATGCTCGGCCTGCAGAACGGCATGCACGCGCCGCTGTACCTGGGCGCGACCATCGTGCTGATGCCGCGCTGGGATGCGGCGCTGGCGGCGGCGCTGATCGAGCGTTTCCGGGTCACCAACTGGAATGCACCCCCGGCGATGCTGGTGGACTTCTTTGCGCAGCCCGGCATCGATGCCCGCGACCTGTCCAGCCTGGCGTTCCTGGGCGGCGGTGGCGCGGCCATGCCCGAAGCGGTTGCCACCACGCTGCAAACGCGCTTCGGCCTGCCCTATGTGGAAGCGTATGGCATGACCGAGACGGCGGCGTTCATCCTGTCGAATCCGCGCCATCGCGCCAAGCGCGAGTGCCTGGGCGTGGCCACGTTCGGCGTGGACGCGCGCGTGGTGGACCCGGCCACGCTTGCCGAGCTGCCGCCCGGCGAAACCGGCGAGATCGTGCTGCACGGCGGTCAGATCATGGCCGGCTACTGGCGCAATGCCGAGGCCGACGCCGAAACCTTCATCGAGATCGACGGCAAGCGTTTCCTGCGCACGGGCGACCTGGGCTACGTGGACGACGAGGGCTACTTTTTCATGCGCGACCGGCTCAAGCGCATGATCAACGCCAACGGCTACAAGGTGTGGCCCGCGGAGGTGGAGAGTCTGCTGTACGGCCATCCGGCCATCCACGAGGCCTGCGTGGTCGCCGCGCGGGATGCCCGCCGCGGCGAAACGGTAAAGGCCGTGGTGGTGCTGAAGCCAGGACACCATGGGGCGCCGGGCACCGACGAGGCGTCGATCATCGCGTGGTGTAAAGAGCACATGGCGACCTACAAGGCGCCGCGCATCGTCCGCTTCGTGGAGGCGTTGCCCAAGTCCGGAACGGGCAAGATTCAGTGGCGCGTCCTGCAGGAGATGGAAGACTGACGCGGTCCATTGTTGATTTCAGATCAACATTTATTCGCCAATACGCGGCTTAATCTGCAAAGGTAGCTTCGGCATACTGCGGTCATTCCAGCTGAATCCGCAATGTCACAGGAGTTACCCGATGAGCATCCCGTCTTTTGGTGTTGGCACGTTCCGTCTGACCGGCCAGGCCGCCGTGGATTCGGTGCGTAACGCGCTGGATCTGGGCTACCGGGCGGTCGATACCGCGCAGATCTATGGCAACGAGGCCGACGTGGGCCAGGCCATCGACGAAAGCGGCATCAAGCGCGACGCGCTGTTCGTGACCACCAAGATCTGGACCGAGAACTACGCCGCCGACAAGCTCGTGCCAAGCCTGCGCGAGAGCCTGGACAAGCTGCGCACCGACTACGTGGACCTGACGCTGATCCACTGGCCGGCGCCGGGCAATGGCGTGTCGCTGCCCGAGTTCATGGGCGCGCTGGCCGAGGCCAAGGCGCGCGGCCTGACCCGCCAGATCGGCGTGTCGAATTTCAATATCGCGCTGACGCAGCAGGCCATCGACGTGGTGGGCCGGGGCGAGATCGCGACCAACCAGATCGAACTGAGCCCGTACCTGCAGAACCGCAAGCTCACCGCATACCTGAAGGAACAGGGCGTTGCCGTGACGTCGTACATGACGCTGGCCTACGGCAAGGTGCTGAAGGACCCGGTGCTGGCGCGCATCGCCGCGAAGCACAACGCCACGGTGGCCCAGGTGGCGCTGGCGTGGGCGCTGCAGCTTGGCTATGCGGTGATTCCGTCGTCGACCAAGCGCGAGAACCTGGCCAGCAACCTGCTGGCGCGTGACCTGACGCTCGATGCCGACGACATGGCGGCCATCGCCGCGCTGGAGCGCAACGGCCGCGAGGTCAGCCCCGCGGGCCTGGCGCCGGCGTGGGACTGATCCAATCGATCCACACAGGAGTTTCCCGATGCGCCAACCTTCGATCGAACCCGCTTCGCAGGCACCGCTGTTCCAGCCCCTGTCGCTGGGCCGCCTGACCCTGCCCAACCGCATCGTCATGCCGCCAATGACGCGTTCGCGCGCCAGCCAGCCCGGCGATGTGCCCAATGACCTGATGGCCAACTACTACGCGCAGCGCGCCGGCGCCGGCCTGATCGTCAGCGAAGGCACGTGGATTTCGCCGCTGGGCAAGGGCTATGCGTGGACGCCCGGCATCCATACGCCCGAGCAGGTGGCCGGCTGGCGCAAGGTCACGCGCGCCGTGCATGCCGCCGGCGGCCGCATCTTCGCGCAACTGTGGCACGTGGGCCGGCTCAGCCATATCAGCCTGCTGGACGGCCAGTGTCCGGTCTCGTCGTCGGCGATCCAGGCACAGGGCGTCAACGTCTTCGTGGCAGAGCGCGACGGCACGCCGGGCTTCGTGCAGGCATCGCAGCCGCGTGCGCTGAGCGTGGACGAGATCCACGCCATCGTCGACGAATACCGCCAGGCCGCGCGCAACGCGATGGCGGCCGGTTTCGACGGCGTGGAGCTGCACGCCGCCAATGGATACCTGGTCAACCAGTTCATCGACTCCGGGGCCAACCACCGCACCGACGAATACGGCGGATCGCTGGACAACCGCCTGCGCTTCCTGGGCGAGGTGGCCCAGGCGCTGATCGAGGGCACGGGCGGCAAGGATCGGGTGGGCATCCGCCTGGCGCCACTGACCACGCTGAACGGCTGCGTCGATGCGGACCCGGAAACCACCTATACGGCCGCGGCAAAGCGGCTGGGCGAGCTGGGCGTTGGCTACATCCACATTGCGGAGGCCGACTGGGACGATGCCCCGCATATGCCGCTGGCGTTCAAGCAGCGCCTGCGCGAGGTATTCCGGGGCGCGCTGATCTACGCCGGCAAGTACACCGCCGAGCGCGCCAATGCCGCGCTGCGCGAAGGCTGGGCCGACCTGATCGCCTTCGGCCGTCCGTTCGTGGCCAACCCCGACCTGCCCGAGCGCCTGCGCACCGGCGCCGCGCTGAATCCACACGACCGCAACACGCTGTTCGGCGGCGGGGCAGAGGGGCTGACCGACTATCCCGCGCTGTCCGCCAGGGCCGCCTGATATATAGAGCCATGCAAGACGGCGGCGCCCGGGCGCGCTCGAAAAGGAACTCATAGCCGTTTTCCTAGTCAATTGTTGCGTTCGGTTACAATGCTGTGCCGCACCAATGCTGTCGGCATTGTCTGCCCAATGTCTGCAATCGCGCCCCCATCTTGTTACGTTTCGTTCTCTTCCTGCTGACTGCCATGTGCCTGTCCGCGCTGTCCTTTGCGGCAGCGGCGAACGTGCGCGCGGCTGCGCCGCAAGTCGAGCCAGCGATCCATGCGGTCAAGGCGGCACCGGCCGAGGGGCCCGACTATGCGTCGCTGGCAACCGGCGACGACCTGGCCCAACTGGTGCTGCCGGGCGACCCCGATTTCGGTGCCGACGACGAGGTCGTCGATGATGGCCCGCCGCCGGGCTACTGCAATATCTGGTCGGCTGACCTGCTCGACCCGCTCGATCTGTTCGATGCGGTCGACGAAACCAGCGCACTCTTTGTCCTCCCCAATTTCGAACCCGCCGAATCCGTGAGCGACCGCTTCCAGGCGCCCACCGCGCGTACCACGTTCGAATCCGAAGGCCTGTTCCGGCCGCCCAATCTCCGCGCCTGAGTCTCCCGGCCACCGTCCCGGCTGATGCCGGACGGTGCGCTCGTCCTTGCCTTTGCGCCCCCTGATGCCCGCGACCGCCCTGCGTCGCGGCTGAAAGCGTTTGCCGTTTGCCGCCCGGTGTCCCGATGCCGGCCGGCACGCGGCGCGCCTGTCGTGGGTGGCCGGGCAAGCCGTACCGTTTGAACCATTCCGACATGAAGACCAAGACATCGTTGACCTGGGTCGCGTCGCTGTCGTTCGTGGCGGCGCCGGCCTGGGCCGTTCCGCCCGTGCCAGCCCCTGCGCCTGCCAACGCGCCTGCCAACGCACCCGCAAAAATGGCCCATACCGGCACGCAGGCCGGCGCTGGCCAGTTGCCGGCTGCGACACCCGCCACCGGCACCACGGCGCCTGGCATGAAGCTGGCGGCCAAGGCCATGCCGCGTGCCACCACGCCCGAGGCGGAATCCTTCGGGTTGCCGCAGTTGCTGGAACTCGCGCAATCGACCAACAAGGGCGCGGAGGCCGCGCAGGCCAATGTGGATGCTGCGACTGCCGCCATCAGTAGCGCCCGTGCGTATCCGAACCCGCAGGTGGAAGTGATGTACGGGCGGCTGTCCGGCAAGCAGCCGGGCGTGGCCAGCGGCAATGCGCCGTCGTATGCCGTCGTCCAGAAGTTCGACTATCCGAACCAGCGCAACCTGCGCCAGCAGATGGCCGGCCGTGGGCTCGAGGCATCCGAGGCCCAGCGCCAGACCTTCCGTGCCGAACTGGCCGCGCGGGTCAAGACGGCGTACTTCCAGGTGTTGCGGCGCGAGACCGAACTGGCCGCCGCGCGCGAGGACCTGAACCTGATGCGCCAGATCCAGGAGCGCGCCAAGGTGCGCGTGGATGTGGGCGAAGCGCCACGCTACGAGCTGATCAAGGCCGATACCGAACTGCTGGCGGCGCAGAAGACGCTGCAGACGGCCGAATTGCGCGTCGATCAGTCCAAGGCCACGCTGCGCCAGCAGGTGGGCGGCGCCATGCCGGTGCGCTTCGGGCTGGTGGGCAGCCTGGCCAATACGCCCGACGTGCCGAACCTGGCCCTGCTGCGCGACAGCATGCAGGCCAACAACGCCGAACTGAACCAGCGCCGCAGCGAACTGGAACGCGCCCGCCTGGGCGTGGACTACCAGCGTTCGCTGCGCTGGCCCGAGGTGTCGCTGCGCGCCAGTACCGATCGCCAGCCGGACAACAACGTCTCGCAGATCGGCCTGGTGATGACGATTCCGTTGTGGGACCGCCGCAGCGGCCCGGTGGGCGAAGCCACGGCGCAGGCCACGCAGGCGCGTACCGCGCTGGAGGCGCGCGAGTTCGAACTCGCGCAGGAGCTGGACACCGCCTACCAGCAGTATGAGATCACGCAGGCGCAGGTCACCGCGCTGGAATCGGGCATCGTGCGCGAAGCCGAATCGGCGCTGGGCGTGGCGGAAGCCGCCTACCGCTTTGGCGAGCGCGGCATTCTCGACTATCTCGACGCCCAGCGCGTGCTGCGCAATGCGCGCAGCGAACTGATCAACGCGCAGTACGAACTGCAGATCGCCGCCATCCAGATCGAAAAGCTCATGTCGGCCACGCCTGGCGCCGCTGCCGTCGTGCCCTCCCGGCCCGTCTCCCAGAATCTGAACTGAACATGCGTCCCTCTCATTCCCTGCTTTCCATTGCCGCCGCCGTCGTGATGGTGATGTCGCTGGCCGGCTGCTCCAAGGAACCCGAAGCCGTTGCCGAGGCGCCCAAGCTGCCGCCCGGCATCGTCAAGGCCGAAGACAACCTGCAGAAGACCCTCAAGGTGGCACCCGTGGCATCGTCCCCGTTCAGCGAGATGCTGCGCGTGGCGGGCCGTATCGACTTCGACGAACAGCGTGTGTCGCGCATCGGCGCCACCGTCACCGGCCGTGTGACCGATCTCTACGCCATCCTGGGCGATGAAGTGAAGGCCGGCCAGGTGCTGGCCCGGCTGCACAGCAGCGAACTTGGCGCCGCGCAGATGGCCTTCCTGAAGGCCGAGGCCCAGAACGACCTGCAGGCCCGCAATGCCGAGCGTGCGCGGCAGCTGTTCGACGCCGACGTGATCGGCCGCGCCGAACTGCAGCGCCGCCAGAGCGAATATGCGATTGCCGCCGCGGAGATGCGCGCCTATCGCGACCAGCTGCGCGTGCTGGGCATGTCCGCGCAGGCCATTGCCACGCTGGCGAAGAACGGCAGCATCGAGTCGTATTCGCCGGTGTTTTCCAGCATCAGCGGCACCGTGGTGGAGCGCAACGTGGCCCAGGGCCAGGTGGTGCAGCCGGCCGACGCGCTGTACACCGTGGCCGACCTGTCGCGGGTCTGGGTGGTGGCCGAGGTGCCCGAGCAGCAGGCGGCCCAGGTGGCCGAAGGCCAGGCTGTCGACATCGAGGTGCCGTCCCTGGCCAATACCAACGGCCGCATCACGGGCAAGCTGATCTACGTGGGCCGTACCGTGAATCCGCAATCGCGCACGGTGCTGGTCCGTACCGAGCTGGAGAACAAGGAAGGGCGCCTGAAGCCGGCCATGCTGGCCAGCATGCTGATCGCGGGCAAGCCCGTGGATACGCTGGTGGTGCCCGGTTCCGCCGTGGTGCGCGACGGCAACGACGAGCAGGTCTACGTGGAAACGGCGCCCGGCCAGTATCGCCTGACCAAGGTGAAGCTGGGTTCGGAAAGCGACGGCATGCGCGTGGTGCAGAGCGGTATCAAGGCGGGCGATCGCGTGGTCGTGGAGGGTGCGTTCCACCTCGACAACGAACGCAAGCGCCTGGAACAGGGGTAAGCCGCCATGATGACATCGCTTGTGGAGGCCGCGATCAAGCAGCGGCTGGTGGTGTGCGTGGTGGCGGTGGTGCTGTTCTTCTTTGGCCTGCGCGCGGCCGGCAAGCTGTCGGTCGATGCCTTCCCGGACGTGACCAACGTCCAGGTGCAGATCGCCACCGAAGCCACCGGCCGCTCGCCCGAGGAGGTGGAGCGCTTTGTCACCGTGCCCATCGAAATGTCGATGACCGGCCTGCCCGGACTCGAGGAGATGCGGTCGCTGAACAAGGCCGGCCTGTCGCTGATCACGCTCGTGTTCACGGACAAGACCGACGTCTACTTCGCGCGGCAGCTCGTCATGGAGCGGCTGATCGAGGTGTCCGGCCGCATGCCGGAAGGCGTGACGCCGGTGCTGGGTCCGGTGTCCACCGGGCTGGGCGAGGTCTACCAGTACACGCTGGACCGCCCCGACGACGGTGACCGCGAACTGACGCAGGAAGAGCTGGCCGAGCGCCGCATCGCGCAGGACTGGGTGGTGCGCCCGCTGCTGCGATCGATCCCGGGCGTGGCCGAAATCAACTCGCAGGGCGGCTACGTGCGGCAGTACCAGGCACTGGTCAACCCGGAGCGCATGCGGCATTACGAGGTCAGCCTGCAGCAGGTGTACCAGGCGCTGGCGCGCAATAACGCCAACTCGGGCGGCGGCGTGCTGCCGCACTACGCGGAGCAGTACCTGATTCGCGGCGTGGGGCTGGCCAAGGGCGTGGACGATATCGGCAGCATCGTGCTCAAGGAGATCAATGGCACGCCGGTCTACCTGCGCGACGTGGCGCAGGTGACGATCGGCCACGAGGTGCGCCAGGGGGCCGTGGTCAAGAACGGCCAGACCGAAGCCGTGGGCGGCATCGTGATGATGATGCGCGCCGGCAACGCCAAGGAGGTGGTGAGCCGCGTCAAGACGCGTGTGGCGGAGATCAACGAGAAGGGCATGATCCCCGGCGGCCTCCAGATCGTGCCGTACTACGACCGCAGCGAGCTGGTGGACGCCGCGCTGTGGACGGTCACCAAGGTGCTGCTCGAAGGCGTGGTGCTGGTGGTGATCGTGCTGTTCCTGTTCCTGGGGGACGTGCGCTCGTCGGTCATCGTGCTGGCCACGCTGGTGCTGACGCCGTTGCTGACGTTCATGGTGATGAACCGGATCGGGCTGTCGGCCAACCTGATGTCGCTGGGCGGGCTGGCCATCGCCATCGGCCTGATGGTGGATGGCTCGGTGGTGGTCGTCGAGAACGCGTTCGAGCGGCTGGGCCATGCGGACAAGTCGGGGCTGACCCGCAACCAGATCCTGGTCAAGGCGGTGCAGGAAGTGGCCACGCCGGTGATTGTCGGTGTGGGCATCATCATCCTGGTGTTCCTGCCGCTGATGACGCTGCAGGGCATGGAAGGCAAGATGTTCGCGCCGCTGGCCATCACGATCTCGATTGCGCTGGCCATCTCGCTGTTCCTGTCGCTGACGCTGTCGCCGGTGCTGTCGTCGTACCTGCTCAAGGGCGGTGCCGAGCATGACACGCGCGTGATCGCGTTCATGAAGCGGCACTACCTGCGCATGCTGCACTGGGCGCTGCGCAACAGCAGGAAGACGGTGCTGTCGGCGGTGGGCCTGTTCGCGGCCACGGTGATGATCGTACCGATGCTCGGGACGTCGTTCATTCCGGAGATGAAGGAAGGGTCGATCGTGCCGGCGCTGGACCGCGTGCCGAACATCTCGCTCGAAGAGTCGATCAAGCTGGAACGGCAGGCCAACAAGCTGGTGCTGGAGGTGCCGGGCGTGAAGTCGGTGGTGTCCGGCGTGGGCCGTGGCGAAAGCCCGGCCGATCCGCAGGGCCAGAACGAGTCGACGCCGATCGCCAGCCTCAAGGACCGCGACGAGTGGCCGGAGGGCTGGACGCAGGACGACATCGCCAGCGCCATCCGCGAAAAGCTCAAGGCCATACCGGGCGTGCAGATCGTGATGGCGCAGCCGATCTCGGACCGCGTGGACGAGATGGTCAGCGGCGTGCGTTCCGATATCGCCGTGAAGATCTTTGGCGATGATCTCGACCGCCTTCGCGGCCTGGCCGGCGAGATCGCGCGCGTGGCGGGCGGCATCAAGGGCGCAGAGGATGTACGTATCGAGCGGATTTCGGGCCAGCAGTACCTGTCGATCGAGATCGATCGCCAGGCGATTGCGCGCTACGGGCTGAACGTGTCGGACATCCACGACATCATCGAGATCGCCATCGGCGGCAAGCGCGCCACGGACATCTTCGAGGGCGAGCGCCGCTTTGCGGCGGCGGTGCGCCTGCCGGAGGAGTTCCGCGGCAACGTGCAGGCCATCCGCCAGTTGCTGGTGCAGGCGCCCGATGGCGTCCAGGTGCCGCTGCAGAGCGTGGCGAAGATCGAGGTCAGCGATGGCCCGGCGCAGATCAGCCGCGAAATGGCCAAGCGCCGCGTGGTGGTGATGATCAACGTGAAGGACCGCGATCTGGGCGGCTTCGTGGCCGAACTGCAGTCCGCCACGGAGGCCAGGGTCAAGCTGCCCGAGGGCTACTACTACGAGTGGGGCGGCCAGTTCCAGAACATGGAGCGCGCCATGGGCCACCTGAAGCTGATCGTGCCGATCACCATCGCCGCGATCTTCTTCCTGCTGTTCCTGCTGTTCAACTCGCTGCGTTTTGCCACGCTGATCATCACGGTGCTGCCGTTTGCATCGATCGGCGGCATCATCGGGCTGTTCGTCACCGGCGAATACCTGTCGGTGCCGGCTTCGGTGGGCTTTATCGCGCTGTGGGGCATGGCGGTGCTGAACGGGGTGGTGCTGGTGTCGTACATCCGCACGCTGCGCGAGTCGGGCATGTCGCTGCGCAATGCGGTGGTGCGCGGCGCCACCCAGCGATTCCGGCCGGTGATGATGACCGCCACCATCGCCATGCTGGGCCTGGTGCCGTTCCTGTTCTCGGACGGCCCGGGCTCGGAGGTGCAGCGGCCGCTGGCCGTGGTGGTGATCGGCGGGCTGATTACGTCGACATTGCTGACGCTGGTGATGGTGCCCACGCTGTATCGCTGGTTCGACGACCGCAAGCCCGAATCGCGCGACATGTCCGTGTAATGGCGTGAGCCCGTAAGGGATTTTCGCCGCAGTACAATGGCAACCGGCCGGCATGCAGCGCGCGTGCCGGCCGTTTTCGTTCTGGAGTACACACCTGTGACAACACACCTGCGCCGCAATCTCGTGCGGGCCCTGGCTTGCGTGGCCATCGGACTGCCGATGGTGGCAGCCGCCGCCGATGCACCGGTCAATATCGAAATGGGTCAGCGTGGCGGCAGGCCGGAAGCGCCCGAGGCGCCAGTGGCCTGCATGGAGGCCGTCAAGGCCAGGCTGCCGAACCCCGACAAGTTCCGCTGGGTGCAAGGCACCTCGCGCCGCGTGGCGGAGGATGTCTACAGCGTGGTGGGCAGCATCGAATTCGTGAACCAGGCCGGCGAGGCGCGCAAGGGCGAAGCCCAGTGCGACGTGATGCGCGCACCGGGCAACCAGTTCATCGTGCCGAAGGTTCGCCTGCCGCAGTAATCGGCTGGCAGCGGGCGGTCAGCCCGTTTCGGGCGAAGCTGAACTCCGTCTCAAGCGCCCTCCATCATCCCAAGTGATGCGAGCGCCTCAAGATTAAGTTTTTGTCATGCTGCCACACCGATGTGGACATCGTTCCGATCATCTCCTAGGATTTGTGTACGCTGTACACAAGACGGCGAGATCGATCCGAACTCATCCACCGGAGACTTAAGCATGCAAGTCGAAATCACCAAGGAACACCGCTGGCTACACCGGCTGGTTGGCAACTGGACAGCCGAAGGCGAAGCCCAGATGGGCCCCGAAGGCCCGGCCGAGAAGTGGAAGATTCCCGAGCAGGTCAGCAAGGTTGGCGACAGCTGGGTGCAGACCCGCTCCGAAGGCGAATTCCCCGGCTGCGGGCCGGCCGTAACGGTCATGACGCTGGGCTACGACCCCGCCCGCCAGCACTTCGTGGGTACCTTCATCGGTTCGATGATGACCCACATGTGGGTCTACGAGGGCGACCTGGAAGCCGACGGCAACACGCTGACCCTGCGCGCCGATGGTCCGGCGTTCGGCCCGGATGGCACCGTGGTGCCGGGCAAGATGGCGAAGTATCGCGATGTGATGGCGTTTCAGGACGACGACAACCGCACGCTGACGTCATTCATGCAGACCGACAACGGCGAGTGGATCCAGATCATGCAGGCCCGCTACCGGCGGGACAGGTAGCCGGTGCACCCCGTCGTGGCGCCGCCGCCGGTCCTCCGGCGGCCGGCCTGCATCAGGCCCGGTCCAGCTCGTTGCTGTTCCACCAGGCCTCCAGCAGCGGCTGGAAGCGGTCGTCGGGGGCTGGCGGAGTTCGCGTGCTCTTGCGTGCCGGCGGCAACTGGCGTCCGGTCAGCTGATAGAAGACGGCAGCGGGCGGCGTGCCGGGGCCGTAGGGCACATGGTCGATCACGCTCATCTGCCGCGCGGCTTTCAGGGCGCGCGTGGTCTCCTCGGCGGACAGGCCGCAGGCGTCGGCCAGCCCGTCACGGCGCACCGGGCCCTGACGCTGCAAACCTTCGATCAGCAGATGCACGCATTCGCGCGTATTCCTTTTCATGCCGCGCATTTTTCCGCACTGCCTGACACTTCACAATGACACTTGACACTTGTTTGCAATCGTCCGCCCGGAAGTGTGGCAAGGACGCAAAAATCACTTCGCAAGCGTCGATTCAGGCACTTGAATAGCGTACCCCTTGCGCCGGCCCCGATACTGTATAAACATACAGTATTCGACGAATTCCTATGTCCGCGCCGACTGCGCGTGGGCCGACCACCCGATCATGACCCCCGTCCCGCATGGGCAGCCTTCGCTTCTGGCGGAGGACCATGCGCCCCCATCCTCCCCGCTGGCCGAGCCGCCCCGCGAATCGGTGCGCGAACTCGAACAGCGGTATCCCGGCCTGTGGCGCGCGGGCCAGCTGGGCCGTGCCGGCCGGCTGCCCGTCTGTCCGACCGGCTATGACGCGCTGACCGCCGAGTTGCCGGGCGGCGGCTGGCCGGCCGGTGCGGTGACGGAACTGCTGCTGACGCAGGATGGCGCGGGCGAATTGCGCCTGCTGATGCCGGCGCTGCGCATGCTGGCGGCCGGCGGGCGGCGCATCGCGCTGGTCAATCCGCCTTACCTGCCGAATGCTGGCGGACTGGCGGGCGGATTGGACGATGACCGCCTGCCCGCACGGCAGCTCTACTGGGTGCGGCCGCCGGTGGCCGCCACGATGGCCTCGCAGCGCACGGACATGCTCTGGGCGGCCGAGCAGATGCTGCGCAGCCAGGCGTTCGGCGCGGTGCTGGTGTGGCTGGCCGGCGCGCGCCCCGAGGCGCTGCGGCGCCTGCAGGTGCTGGCGCAGGCCGGCGATACCGTGGTGTGGGTGTTGCGGCCCATGCGGGTGCTGCACGATTCGTCGCCGGCGGTGCTGCGGCTGGCGCTGTCGCCGCAGCCCGGCAACCTGATGTCGATCACCTTCCACAAGCGGCGCGGCCCGGTGCGCGATACGCCGTTGCTGTTGCCACTCGAAGGCATGGCCCATGTGCCCCGGCGCACGGGCATGCCTGCCGTTCCCACGCCCGCCGTCGCGGCGGGTCTCGATCCGATTGCCCATGACGTACTGGATCGCGGTGCATCTGCCGCGCCTGCCGCTGGACGCGCTGCAGCCGAGCTGGCCTGAGCCCGCCGACACCCCCGCCGCGCATGGCAACGGTACGCTGCAGCAACTGCCGGTGGCCGTGATGGCGCACGAGCGCGTGGTGCTGGCCAATGGCCCGGCCGCGGCGCTGGGCGTGTGCTACGGCATGCGGCGCGGCGGCGTGCAGGCGTTGTCGGCCGATGTGGTGCAGCTTGAACGCGATCCGGCCGCCGAGACCGGTCTGGTGACATCCGTGGCGCTGACGCTGTTGCATTTCACGCCGGCCGTGACGATCGACCCGGAACCCGAATCGGCCACGGTGATGCTCGACGTCACGGCCAGCCTGCGGCTGTTCGGCGGGCATCGCGCGCTGTGCCGGGCGATCCGCACCCGCGTGCGGCAACTGGGCACGTTCGTGCAGGTTGGCAGCGGCACCACGGCGCAGGGCGCGGCATGGCTGGCGCGCCAGCCGCTGCGCAAGACGCCGCGCGGCATCGTCCGGCCGGCCCGGCGCGCGGTGCAGGCGCCGCGCATGATGCGCCTGCTGGACCGCCTGCCCGTGACCTGCCTGCAGGCGTACACCGATCCGGACTGGCTCGAAGGCGTTGGCTGCCATACGCTTGGGCAGGTGCGGCAGCTGCCGCGCGCGGGTTTGTCGCGCCGTATCGGCACCGAACTGCTGGCGCGGCTGGACCAGGCCTATGGCAAGGTTCCGTCGGGCTTTGCATGGTTCGAAGCGCCGCCCGCGTTTGCACAACGCATGGAGCTGCCGGGCCGCATCGAATCGGCCGAAGGCGTGCTGGCCGGGGCGCAGCGGCTGCTGCTGGCGCTGTCGGGCTGGTTGGCGGCGCAGCAGGCCGGCGTGACGCGTTGCGTGCTGGTGCTGGAACACGAACGCTACCGGCTGGGCGAGGACACCGACAGCACGCCGGTGCCGCTGGCGCTGGCGCAGCCGAGCCGCGACCCCGTGCATCTGTCGAAGCTGCTGCGCGAGAAGCTCGACAAGGTGCGTTTTCATGCGCCGGTAGGCGGCCTGGGGCTGCGCGTGGAGACGATGGAAACCTGCGTGCCGCAGAGCGATTCGCTGTTTCCGGAGCCCGGCGCCGAACCGGCCGAGCTGGGCCGGCTGATCGATACGCTGGTCGCCCGGCTGGGCCGCGACAACGTGCTGCAGCCACAGCCGCTGGCCGACCATCGTCCCGAGCGCGCCAACCAGTGGTGCCCGGTGGGCGAGACGCCCGCGCGCGCACCGGCCACGGGCGCCTTGCCGCCGGAGCGGCCGCTCTGGCTGCTGGAAGCGCCGCAGCCGCTGCGTGTGGAAAAGCACCGTCCCGTGTACCAGGGGCCATTGGTCATGCTGACGCGCCCCGAGCGCATCGAGGCCGGCTGGTGGGATGGCGGCCTGGCCACGCGCGACTATTTCATTGCCGAACGCGCCGACGGGCTGCGCTGCTGGGTCTATCGCGAACGCCCCGGCCGCCCCATGCGCGACGGGCAGGAAGACGGCGGCGAATACCGCTGGTTCCTGCACGGCCTGTTTGCCTGAGTGCCCCGGAGCTTGGCGATGTTGCCCGGATTGTCTTCCCTGTTGCCGTCGTTGCCCGACTATGTCGAGCTGCACTGCATTTCCAACTTCACGTTCCTGACTGGCGCGTCGCATCCGCAGGAACTGATTTCCCGCGCGTTCCAGCTGGGCTACAGCGGCCTGGCGCTGACCGACGAGTGTTCGGTGGCCGGCACCGCCCGCGCGCACCACGCCATCAAGGTCTTGCGCGAGGACATGTGGGAAGCCGTGGCCCGCAGCGCGCGGCGCCTGGCGGCGGGGCAGGGGGCGGGCGACGTGGACGATGTGGAGGACATCGTGGCCTTCGTCGAGGAAGACGACGAGGAGGGCGGCGAGGGTGGCGAGGAGGAAGGGACGCCGGTCGACTTCGGCGAAGACCCCGATGCCGCGGCACGCCGGCACGCGATGCTTGAAACGCTGGCCGCCGCGGCCGACGCGTTCAACCTGATCATCGGCAGCCGCTTCACGCTGACGGCGGCACCGGGCGACACCATGCCGCCGCCCCGCCTGGTGCTGCTGGCGCAGAACCGCGAGGGCTTTGGCAATCTCAGCGAGTTCATCACGCTCGGGCGCCGGCGCGCCGACAAGGGCAGCTACGTGCTGTATCCGTCCGATATCGCCGATCCACAGCCCGACGTGCATCACCTGCGCGGCATGCCCGATTGCCTGGCGATCCTGCTGCCCGACTACTGCGCCGATGCCGAGGTGTTGCGCGCACAGGCGCGATGGTGCCGCGACGTGTTCGGCGACCGCGTATCGATCGCGCTGGAACTGCTGCAGGGCCATGCCGAAGCGTTGCACCGCGAACGCCTGCAGCAGGTGTCGCGCGATACCGGCGTGCCGCTGGTGGCCACCGGGGCGGTCAACATGCATGTGCGGTCGCGCAAGCCGCTGTCCGATGTGCTGACCGCCATCCGGTTGGGCCAGCCGCTGCCGGCCTGCGGCATGGCACTGGCGCCCAATGCCGAAGCCCACCTGCGCATGCGGCAGGTGCTGTCGCGGCTCTATCCGCGCGAGGCGCTGGCGCGCACGCTGCAGATCGCCGACCAGTGCCGGTTTTCGCTCGACACATTGCGCTACGAATATCCCGAGGAACTGGTGCCCGACGGGCTGACGCCGATCGGCTATCTGCGGCAGGCGGTCAGTAAGGGCATCGACGAACGATTCCCGCACGGCATGGAGCCCGAATGGGAAAAGCAGCTCGAAGGCGAGCTGGAACTGATCGAAGAGAAGCGCTACGAGCCATTCTTCCTGACCGTCTACGACATCGTCAGCCATGCGCGCAAGCTGGGCATCCTGTGCCAGGGACGCGGCTCGGCGGCCAATTCACTGGTCTGCTACTGCCTGCATATCACCGAGGTCAGCCCCGAGCAGGCCAACCTGCTGTTCGGGCGCTTCCTGTCGCGCGAGCGCGACGAGCCGCCCGATATCGACGTCGACTTCGAGCACCAGCGGCGCGAGGAAGTCATCCAGTACATCTACGACAAGTACGGCCGCCACCGTGCCGCGCTGGCGGCGTCGCTGATCACCTATCGGTCGCGCAGCGCGTTGCGCGACGTGGGGCGCGCGCTCGGCATCGACCCGAGCGTGGTGGAGCAGGTGGTCAAGGGCCAGGCGTGGTGGGACGGCGGCACCGAATTCATCGAGCGGATATCCCGCTACGGGCTGGACCCCGATTCGCCGGCCGTGCGGCAATGGGCCAGCCTGACCGAGCAGTTGCGCGGCTTCCCGCGCCACCTGTCGCAGCACGTGGGCGGCTTTGTGATCGCCCGGCACAAGCTGTCGCGGCTGGTGCCGATCGAGAACGCCGCCATGAAGGATCGCAGCGTGATCCAGTGGGACAAGGACGATCTGGAATCGCTGGGCCTGCTCAAGGTGGATGTGCTGGCGCTGGGCATGCTGACCGCCATCCGGCGTGCGCTGGCGATGATCCCGAATCCCGAGCCCGATCGCGCGGGTCTGCCCACGCGCATGGAAGACCTGCCCGAGACCGACGATGCCACCTACGCGATGATCTGCAAGGCCGACACCATTGGCGTGTTCCAGATCGAATCGCGCGCGCAGCAGTCGATGCTGCCGCGCCTGCAGCCGCGCCAGTACTACGACCTGGTGGTGGAAGTGGCGATCGTGCGGCCGGGGCCGATCCAGGGCGGCATGGTGCATCCCTACCTGAAGCGGCGCGAGGACCTGCGCCGCACGGGCAAGCTGCCCACCTACTTCAACGACGTGATCCGTCGTGTGCTGGGCCGCACGCTGGGTATTCCGATCTTCCAGGAACAGGTCATGCAGCTGGCCATCGAGGCGGCCGGCTTCACGCCGGGCCAGGCCGACCAGCTGCGCCGCTCGATGGCCGCGTGGCGCCGCCGGGGCGACCTGAAGAAACACCAGGACGCGCTGGTGCGTGCACTGACGTCGCGCGGCTACCCGGAGGCCTTCGCGCTGGCCATCTGCAAGCAGATCGAGGGGTTTGGCGAATACGGGTTCCCGGAAAGCCATGCGGCCAGCTTCGCCAAGCTGGTCTACGTGAGCGCCTGGATCAAGTGCCACCACCCCGACGCGTTCCTGTGCGCGCTGCTCAACAGCCTGCCGATGGGATTCTATTCGGCATCGCAACTGGTGCAGGACGCGCGCCGCCACAAGGTGGAAGCGCTGCCCGTGGACGTGACGGTCAGCGGCTGGGAAAGCGCGCTGGAACCGCAGCGGCCGGGGCGGCCGCATCGCGACGTACGGCTGGGCATGAATCGCGTGAAGGGCATGCGCGAGGCCGCCGCGCTGCGCATCGAGGCCGCGCGTGCCGAACGGCCCTTCGAGAGCGTGGAAGACCTGGCGCGCCGCGCGCGGCTCGATGCCCACGATATCGACGTGCTGGCCGCGGCCGACGCGCTGGTGTCGCTGGCCGGCCATCGGCGCCAGGCACGCTGGCATGCGCGTGGCGCCGCGGTGCAGACCGCGCATCGCGACCTGCTGCACGAGGCGCCGCCCCAGGAACTGGCGCTGGCGCTGCCCGAACCGAAGATCGGCGAGGACGTGGCGGCCGACTATGCGAGCCTGGGCCTGTCACTGAAATGCCACCCGCTGACACTGCTGCGACGCCGACTGACCGCGCTCAAGTACATCACCGCACAGCAGCTGTCACGCCTGGGCAACGGCCGCCGCGTGCGGGCCTGCGGCATCGTGACGGTGCGCCAGCGCCCCTCCACGGCCAGCGGCACGATCTTCACGTCCATCGAGGATGAAACCGGATCGATCAACGTGATCATCTGGCCCGACCTGGTCGAACGCCAGCGCAAGGAGGTCCTGGGCGCCACGCTGCTGGGCGTGATCGGCACCTGGCAGCGGCAGGGCGACGTGAAGCACCTGGTGGCCCAGGAGCTGGTGGACCTGAGCCCGCTGCTGGGCAGGCTGATGGTGGGGAGCCGGGATTTTCATTGACATCGGAATGTTCCGAGTGGCGATGGCGGGGACAGCCCGCTACCGGTGAATTTCGGCTCCGTATATCGGCAAAAATTGATTTCAGGATTTCGTTTGAGTTAGTTGTAGAGAACGCGAAACCAATATTCCCCGCTGGTTTGAAACCGGATAACGTGCGCCGCGAGGTGCGTGGCTTGTGTGCCGCCCCCCGTTCGCAGGGTTCGTCTCAAATCACGGAGCAGGGAACATGGCTGGTGTCGTGGATACGCTCAGTACGGTTGGCAGGGCGCTGCAAGGCGCGTTGACGGGGCGGCAGTCCTATCATCTCGACGTCCCCGCCGCACCGGATGCCGCGGCATTGTCGGTGGTGTCATTCGAAGCCACTGAACGCCTGGGCGAGCCATATCGCCTCAAGGCGGTGCTGACACATCCGCTGGAACTGGTGCGCGAGAATTACCTGCGCAAGCCGGCCACGTTCAGGGTGACGCCAGCGGACGGATCGGTGCCGCGCCTGTTCTCCGGCTGGATCTCGCAATTCTCGCGAACCCGGACCACCCGCGATTTCTGTGCCTACGAAATGGAGCTGCGGCCCACCGTGGCCTTGCTTGAATTGACCACGGCCAGTCGCATCTACCAGCAGAAGACGGCACTGCAGATCATCGAGTCCATCCTGCGTGGCCACGGCCTGGAAGGCCACCAGTTCGCGTTCCGGACGCGCCGCGAATATCCCGAGCACAAGTTCCGGCTTCAGTACCAGATGACGGACTGGGATTTCGTCCGGCTGCTCATGGAGCAGGAGGGGCTGTACAGCTACTTCGTGCCGAGCCGGTTCGGTACCCATCTCGGCGAGGTCTTTACCGTCGCCGATGATATCGACCACTACATCTACCAGCCGGCGCTGCATGTGCCGTATCGCGAGACGGCCGGTCTGGAATCTGGCGCCGAGACCGTGTTTTCGCTGCAGACCCATGCGCGGACCGTGGCGGCGTCATTCGTGACCGCCGACTACAACCCGGACCATGCCTACGAGCGGTTAAGGGACGAGGCCAATCTCGCCTTCCATGACAAGGGAAACTACGGCCAGCCCTATGTCTTTGGCACCCATCACCTGGACTGGAAAGGTGCCAAATGGGAGGCGCAGCTTCGTCATGAGGCGGCACTGGCCGGCCAGATCGTCTACGAGGGGGAGAGCAATGTCCTGGAACTCTGCCCCGCCCGCATCCTGCGCCTGGATGCGGTGCTACCCGACGCGCCGCACGGACAGGTTGTTACCGAGGTCATTCACAAGGGTGGGCGAGACCAGGCTTATCGCAACACGTACAAGGCCATTCCGTCGGGGCGGCGCTATCGTCTGCCGATCGACGAAAGAAAGTGGCCGCGCATCGCCGGTACGCTGAGCGGCAGGATCAGCGCGCCAGACCGGTACAAGTACGCCTATCTGACCGGGGAGGGGCGCTACGTTGTCCGCTTCGACTTCGATTTCGACGCGTGGCGCAAAGGCGGCGAAAGCGTGCCGCTGCGACTGGCCAAGCCTTTTGCCGGCGGTCTGCAGACCGGCTTTCACTTTCCGCTGCTCGATGGTACCGAGGTCGCCATTGCCTTCCACGACGGCAATCCGAACCGTCCTTACATCGCGCACGCCCTGCACAACAGCGTGCAACCGGACCTCATTACCCATGAAGGCCGCTGGCCATCGCGCAATGTCATCCGTACCCAGCGCAACAACAAGCTGCGCATGGACGATTGGGAGGGCCATGAGGGCATCAAGCTGTCGACGGAATACGGCGGCAAGAGCCAGCTCAACCTTGGGTACCTCGTCGATGCGGACAGCAAGCAACGCGGGGATGGCTTTGAACTGAGGACGTCGGGGTGGGGTGCCATCCGTGCAGGCAAGGGTGTGCTGATCTCGGCGGACGATCAGCCCGCGGCGAGCGGGCAGCAACTGGAGATGGAGCGCGTCCGGAGCCTGCTGCAGCAGGCGCTGCAGTCGAGCGAAGCGCTGGCGGAAGCGGCCAGGACGGCGCAAGCGGAGGCAGCGGACTGCGCCCGCCAGAGGGCCCTGCTGGACGATACGCTGGACCAGCTCAAACGCGCCGGGCTGCTGGCCACCGCGCCAGCCGGCATGGCGCTGGCGTCGGGCGCCGATCTTCAACTTTCGGCCAGCGAGAATTTGATTGCGACGGCCACGAACCATGTCGACGTGAGTGCGATCAAGCGATTCACGGTGGCGGCGGGAGAGCGTATCTCCATGTTCGCCCAACGACTGGGCATCAAGCTGTTCGCTGCCCGGGGCAAGGTGGAGATACAGGCGCAGCGCGACGAAATGCGACTGATGGCGGACCAGAACATCACCGTCACCAGCGCCAACGGGCGGGTCGTGATCGAGGCCAAGGATGAGTTGCTGCTCAAGTGCGGGGGCTCGTATCTCCGCATGTCTGCGACCGGCATTGAAGACGGAACGCGCGGGGAACGCACGATCCGGTCCAATGGCATGGCGCGGCAGGGGCCGGCCTCGCTGGCGCAGTCGATGAACGAAATGCCCAGGACGGCCTTCAACGACGCCTACGTGCTCCGTAACGAGATCACCGGGGATCCGTTGCGGGACCACCCTTACGAGATCCTGCGCGACGACGGGTCGAGAATCGCGGGCGTGACCGATGCATCCGGCAGGACTTCCGTCCAGAAGAACCAGGATGTCGAGCGCATCAGGATTCGGATTCTTCCTAAGGCGGGCAAGGCGTGAACCGCCTGCCCGACTGTCACCCTTCTTCTATTTGAACGATGGATAGTCCGCAAAGAACCGATCCGCAAGCGCCAGCCGATGTGTCGCACGACGGCGCCGGCCAGACCGTCCGGCTCCCCACCGGCCTTGACTTCGACGGCACGCCAATGGCGTCCGCCGTGCTGACGCCTGACAGCGATCGGTGCGTCAAGGAGATTCACTGCGATCCGCGAACGCCCATACCGGTCATTTTTCTGCCGGGGGTGATGGGGAGTTTGTTGGCGAATAGTCAGACCGGTGAATCGGTCTGGTATCCGGCCAACATGGATGGTGTCTTCTCTGGCTTAGCGGGCTTCTTCTCTGTCCTGGCCGGGTGGTTACAGGGTGCCGCCTCGCGCGCTGCCCGCTTCGACCCGGAGCCCGCGGTAGTGGACCCTCGTGGTCCCTTGATTTCCATCGACGAAGCCAAGCTCGGCATCGACGCCGCCGAAGCACGCCGGCGTGGCTGGAGCACCCTGCATCGCTGGAGCTACCAATCGACGTTGGAATGGTTGCAGGTGACGCTGAATAAGCCGATGCAGTATGGCGAGCCCATTGGCGAGTGGGCGAATGGAAGCGAAGACGGCGAGAAGTCGGCCCTGAAGCCCGTACTGGGTACCCACCCGTCGGAATACGGTGGGTACGGCGCCGGTGAAGCCCTGACACTGGATTCCGAAGTATTCAAGACCTTTGTCAGCTATCGATATCCGGTCTATGCCATCGGCTACAACTTTCTGCAATCGAACGAACTTTCGGGCAGGGACGTACTTGATGGGGTTGATTTCAAGGACGAAGAAACCCAGACGGTGACCCGCATCATGGGTATCCGCGAGATCTGCAGAGAAAACCATACGGACAAGGCCATCATCGTTACCCATTCGATGGGTGGTTTGGTGGCGCGCATGGCTGCCGTGCTATGCGGCGGCGCCGACGACATGCTTGCCGTGCTGCACGGCGCCCAGCCGGCCACGGGTGCCCCAGTGTTTGCCAGACGATTTCGTGCTGGCGGCGAAGGGAGAAGCGGCCTGGAGACGTTCATCAATCAGAGTCTGTTCGGTGCCAATGCACGGGAGTTCGTCGCGGTGGCCAGCTATGCGCAAGGACCGATGGAGTTGGCACCAATGCCCGATTACAACAACGGAGAGCCGTGGTGGATCGTGGTGGATGCCAAGGGGCGTGAGCGATTGCGGTTTCCGGAAACAAGCGCGTTGGAGGATCTATATATCAGCGATGCGTGGTATGGGTTGTTGCCAGATCCGAAGCTGCTGGATCCGGCGGGGGTGGTGGCGAAACGTCTGAATACGGAACGTCGTGGCATCAAGATTCATGAGAACTACAAGACGATAATGAAGCTCGTGGTGAACAGGCAAAAAGCCATTAGTGATACGTATCACCCTAATACCTTTGCAATGTACGGAAGCGGTGCACTTGAAGCAGCATCTAGCGAAGTCGCGGAGATAGCTACCAAGCGGGAAATCAGTCGACTGGAATCTGAGTTATTGACCTTCGGAAAAGTGATCTGGCGAGGCGATATTCCCGACGACATCTCGCCGGAAGAACTGAAGCGTGCGGAGTTAGAGGAAGACGATCACAAAGGCGAACTGAAGCTGCGTGTGCGTGGACAGCTTGTCGTCTTGACCGTGTGGAAGGAGATGCGTCAGGCGGATCTGCGGAACGACGGCGTCAAGGACAGCGGTGTCATACCCGGCGATGGCACTGTGCCCGCGTGGTCTTCAGAAGCGCAAGCGCGGGGGCTTATTCCGGGCGTAGCGGGCCAGACGGCTCAAGGCGTGCAAATGGCATTCAGGCAAAAGGGTTACGAACACCAGTTCAGCTTCAGGCATCCTTGGACGCGGTGGGCCACGCTCTATAGCGTCGCACAGGCAGTCCATAAAGCGAAGACGGAAGGCCGCTCATGAGAAATTCATGCGCGGCAGCATACATACTCCGCCTCATCATGGCGATCCTTGCGGTGGGATTGAACGCTTGTGCCCCTTACCGATCCATCGAGCCAAATATGAAAGAGAATCCAGTAATTGCCAACCTGAAACCGTGGTGTATTGGACGAATGATTTTCGACAGGCCGGCAGAGAGCAGCATGTCGTATGAGAAGTACACGTATGCCGGCAACGACATCGCAATAAGGCAAAACGTAAGTCAGCACACGTTTATGCGTATGGTCGAAGCGAAAGAGGCAGAGTTAAGAAGCAGAAAACGAACGTACACCATCCCATACAAGGAAATGCTGGCGAAGGGGTTGAAATCCATGGACATCGAGACTAGCGCTCCATGGTTGGAAACAATGGCGTCACCATCTCCCCAGTCGCGGTTGTTTGTCTTCAAGAAGGATGAAGACGTTCCGAAAGACGTTTTTCAGGGTGAAGGGTACATTCTTGCTGCTACGACGCAATTGACGTTATCCGGTCTGCTGGGAAGAACTGCTATTCAGCGAGTGCTTCGCAACGATAGTGACTGGTACCGCCAAACAAGCTATCGCGAAGACTGGTCTGTTCCAACCGAACGAGGCTTCTGTATCAAAGGCGCGCTAATTGGTGGCGTGCCCCGCAGCACGGAATCTGTCGATCAGACTATCCTGTTGATGCCTGGCCGTCCTGCAACGTTCATCATCACAATGCGTAACTCGTTTGACATCGATCAGCAAGCCTCCCTGCTCAAAACCGTCCCCGACCTGCGCCGTCAATTGGATGGCCGCCTGCTGCTCAGCAAAGTGAAAGTGCTGCGCGAGCGCAAACGCGAGTTCGCCGGGATGCAGGCTGAAGAAGTGCTGCTATCGATGAAGGAGGATGGTGTCGAGGTTTTTCGCTTCTATCTGATGGCGCCGGGCACCGAGGATAACCGTGGAAGGCCATACACGACGATTCGATTGAATCTGGGAGGGATGCCTCGCGAAGGATTTCCTCCGGAGCAGGCCACTTCCCCCGTAGACGAAGCCGGCGCCCTTCAGGCCTGGGACACATTGCTCGACAGTTTCCGCCTGCGGCCTGGAGCACTTTGATGCGCTGGGTTTTGGGTCGGACGCGGTGGGCCACGCTCTATAGCGTGGCACTGGCAGTCCATAAAGCGAAGAAGGAGGGTCGCACATGAAACACTCATTCGCTGCAGCGTGCATGTTCCGCCTCCTCTTGGCTATTTTCGCAGTGGGATTGCACGCTTGTACCCCTTACCGATCGACCGAGCCTGATATGAAAGAAAATCCCGTTATCGCAGATATGCAGCCTTGGTGCATCGGACGGATGCTGTTTGGACGACCGACAGGCAGCAGCATGTCATATGAAAGGTACGAGTATGCCGGCAATGGCATTGCTTTCCAGTCGAATGTTACTTCACATTCTTTCCAGAAAACTCTGGAGAAGCGAGAACTAGAGCTGCGAACCTTAAAAAGAACCCGACTCATTCCATTCAAAGAGAAGGAAGCAAGAGGGCTTAAATCAATGTTCGTAGAAACCAGTGTTCCGTTGCTGGAGAAGATGACATCCCCGTCTTCTGATTCAAGACTGTTTATCTACAAAGATGATGCGGACCGTCAGGATGCCATGTTCGATCGAGAAGGATACATCCTCGTGGGCACAACGCAACTGAAGCTAACTGGCCTGCTTGGCAGCAAGGATGTAGAGAAATTTCACCGGCTCGACAGTGATTGGTACCGTCAAACCAAATATCGCGACGATTGGTTCGTACCAACCGAACGAGGCTTCTGTATCAAAGGCGCGCTAATTGGTGGCGTGCCCCGCAGCACGGAATCTGTCGATCAGACCATCCTGCTGATGCCGGGCCGCCCTGCAACGTTCATCATCAGTATGCGCAGTTCGCTCGACATCGATCAGCAAGCCTCCCTGCTCAAGGCCGTCCCTGACCTGCGCCGGGAGTTGGATGGCCGCCTGCTGCTCAGCAAAGTGAAAGTGCTGCGCGAGCGCAAACGGGAGTTCGCCGGGATGCAGGCCGAGGAAGTGTTGCTGTCGATGAAGGAGGATGGTGTTGAGGTTTTTCGCTTCTATCTGATGGCACCGGGCACCGAGGATGACCATGGCCGGCCATACACGGAAATCCAGTTGGACCTGGGTGCCGAGCCCAGCGAGGACTTTCCGGTAGAACTGGCCACTTCCCCCGTAGACGAAGCCGGCGCCCTTCAGGCCTGGGACACATTGCTCGACAGTTTCCGCCTGCGGCCTGGAGCACTTTGATGCACCGCAATTCGGTTGGACGGAGCAACCAGGACAGCGGACGAACACGGCAGACGTTTTCGTTCGACACAAACGTTGCCAGTCATACCGGCAACGCACCGGATAGTTGACATGGCCGTCGATTTCTCCTTGCTGCCTTCAGAAGAGACGTTTGACGGAAAGCCCCCATCCTGGCGGCTCTGGGGTGTACTGTTTGTTGCCGCGGTCTTGGTGGGCGTGGCCGCCGTCCTGCTGCTTTGGCCGGATGGCATGCCTACGGACACCTGGCGATTCTGGGCGACGTTGATCCTCTTCCCGGTTGCCATGCCGGCATTTGTCGTCCTGCGCCGGTTTGCGCGCCATGAATCGAACAGGCTCGATGCCGAGATGCGAAACGCCGCCGTCGTCGCTTTCAAAGAACAGGTGTTCAGTGCCGCAAGCATCCCGCTGGCGTTGATCGGCGCCGCGCACAGGTTTTCTGCCGATTCCAGTCAGAATGCCGCCGATGGCGTACGGGAGGGTACGTTGCGCCTCAAGACACAAGAGCCTGCCGCCTTCGACACCGTGCCGGTCAAGGCGCGATGGTTCGATGTGGCCGGCGTGCCGATGGAGCCGGGAACCATCAATGCGGACTTCAAGCGTGCAAGTCTGTTGACGCCGTGGCTATTGGACCAACTGCTGGCCGAACTGGCTCCCCGTATCGAGGCGTTGCCGTTGGCAGTCCCACTCGACGTGCGCTTGCACGTGGTCAACGCGTTGCCGCTCGAGCAGAACAGGCGGCTGTGGGACGAATGCTGGGGCGCAAGGTTCGCGCGAGCTGCGTCGCTGGAAACCCCGGCGTTGCCAGATGACCTGATGGCGCTCGACCGATGGCTGGACAGATTACTCGCCGGCGGGGAGCCGCGTGCGACGTTGTTCGTCAGCGTTCAGCTTCGTCCCGTACTGCATGCGTCGCTCCCCGATGGATCGGCAGAGGCAGGCGTTGCCGTGTTGTTGATGCCCGATGCGCTGGCACACAAGCATGGCATTCATCGTGCTGCGAGTCTGCACCGCCCGGTGCGCGGTTTGGCGATGGAACCTCAGGAAGCGTATTCCCACGCACTGCGTTGGGCCGGAATAGGGGCCGGAGAGTTGGCCGGCGCATGGCAAGCGGGGCTCGATGCCACGCAGGCGGGGGTGCTGCGACAGGCGACGATGAAGCTCGGTATGGCCCTCCATGCCACGGATCTTGACCAAACCGTGGGTCATGCAGGGGTCGCTGCCGGATGGCTTGCCCTGTCTTGTGCTGCTGCGACACTGACCGACGCGACTGCAAGGCAAGTCGTCATGGCGGGTCAGGGCACCAGCGTTGACTGCGCCGTGATCAGGCGCGATAACCCGGCCCATGGTGGGCCGGACACAGAACCTTCACGAAACGATTGCAATGACCAGACGCTATGACATTTTGCGGGGTGACGCCACGTCGTCCGGTGGAACCGTGCTGGGCGGAGACGCCAGCGATACGCTGGGTGGCCGCGAACAAGCCTACGAAGGCGATGCGGTCTGGTGTCCGCAATGCAAGACGGTCGGGCGCATCGCATGTCAGGGGCCGCGCCATTCGATGCGGGACGAGAACGGTAGGGAGGCAGCATTGAGCGACGATATTTGCGCGTGTGGCTGTTCGCCGAGTCCTCTGCTTATTCCGTCCCAATATGGCTCATACACGGATGTATGACAGACGAGTGATCGTAGTGCTTCCAGAATCTTCCACAAGCCGCCCCTTCTCGCCTTTGACTTTCCATCGATGAAGAAGCTGCGAATTGATGTCCTGTCCATTCTCCTGATCGCACTGCTTGTCGCTGGTGCGATCCTTGTCTGGGGCAAGTATCTTGGCATTGAAACGGCCGAGCGCCGGAGTGAATGGCTATCCGGCGTGGCATTGGCGGCGTTGTTGCTGGCAATCGTCGTGACATTCCAATATGGGGTACGCTGGACTGAAGCGATTCGCCATGTCCGGGATTGGCTGAACACCCGCCAAGTCAGTATGGCGGATACCACCCAGGCGGCCCTGGCGCCGAAGCGTCCCGCGCCGCCAAGGCTTGCGCCGTCGCTGGCCACGTTGCGCGATGCGCTGCGCCACAAGTACGGGCTGCGCTGGCGTTATCGCCAGCCTTGGTTGCTGCTGGTGGATGCCGATGCGGGTGCTCACGCGACTGTCGCCGCGCTGCTGCCGGAACTGAAGGCACAGGGTTGGCTTATCACGCCCGACGCGGTGCTGGTGCTGGCTCAGTACGACAAGGATGGTCAGCCAGATATCGCGTGGCTCACGCAATTTCGCCGACTGCGGCGTTGGCGGCCGCTCGATGCCTTCGTCGTGCTATTCGACGGGCATGCCGCAGAGGCACTGCAGGGCAGGCAGGCGCAAATGGTGGCTACCTGGCGGCTACGTATTGCCGATGTCCTGCGCTGGTCCGCGCCGACATTCGCGATGCAGGTTGGGCAGACGATTGCGCTGCCTGCGGCCGACGTGCCGCTTGTCGGTTGCGAGATTCCCGAGCGCGCCAACGCTTCGGATGTCGATGTCGCGTTGCATGCGCTGCGGCATCGACTGGCGTGCTGGAGTCTGAATGGATGGCCGATGGATGTGCGCACGCGCCATCTGGGCCGATTGTCCCAGGACCTGGGTGGCCAGGTCGGCAAGCTGATCGCCATGTCAGCCGCTGTGGCAGGCCATGCCCGGCGGCGGATGGGCTTGCGTGGCATCGTGTTCGTGCCTGTGCCCGACAAAAGCCGCAGCATCGGCACGGCGGCGGATTTGCCGGTGTGGCAACACATTGCGGACGTGGCGCAACGCAGGCCGGGGCGCCGCGCCGTCTGGCATCCCTTGACGGTCGGAGCCGGTCTCGTATTGGCAGGCATCGGCATATGGACGGCCGGCATGATGTTCTCAAGCCTGCAGACAGACATCGATATCCGGGTTGCGCGTCAGGCGGTGCGTGACATGGAATCCGCGTCCGATGCGGCCACGCGACTGAACGCGCTGGATGTCATGCAGCAACAGATCGCGCGATACGCGTACCGCGCCAGCCGCCATGCGCCTGTCTTGATGCGCTTCGGCATGAACCGCGACGCCGATGTCCTGGCCGCCCTGATGCAGCCGTATGCCAAGGCCAGCCGTGAAATCCTGATCCGGCCTGTGGTGCGGGATCTCGAAGCGTCGCTGGCCGACTTGTCCCGCTTGCCGACGGCTGGCCTGAGCGATGAAACGAGCAAGTGGGCACTGGCGGGGCATGACACGCTCAAGGCCTACCTGATGCTGGCGCACCCCGAACGCACCGATCCGGCGTTTCTTGCGGGACAACTGGCGCGACACTGGTCCACGGACGCGCGTATCGGCCCGGCGCTCAAACAAGACTATGGCGAACGATTTTCCAGATTCTTCGTCGAGCACCTGAAGGCGAATCCGGAGTGGCGTATCGCCGCAAGCGCCGAACTGATCCATGGCGCACGGCAGACGCTGTTGGCCGTGATGGGCGAGCGCAACGCCGTCGATACCATCTATCGGAACATGATCGAGGGCGTTGGCAACAAGTATCCGGATCAGACGCTGGCGTCGCTCGCCGCGGGAACCGACACGCGCGGGCTGCTGCGAAGCGACGCCGTGGTGCCTGGCGTCTTTACGCGGCAGGCCTTCGAGGGCTACGTGGCCGGCGCCATGGAGATGGCCGCCACCGAACAGGACGTGGCGGGCGATTGGACGCTCGCGGTGGGGCAGCAGTTGCCCATTGGCGAGAGCCCGGCTGGGGCGCCCGCAGAGATCCGCAAGGCGCTGGCGGACCGCTATTTTGCCGACTATGCCGAACATTGGCAGCAGTTCATGAACGGGCTGCAATGGGAGCCGGCCCGAACGCTGCCCGGCGTGGCCGATCAGCTGAAACTGATGGCAGACGCGCGCCAGTCGCCGGTCATGGCGTTGATGCGTGCGCTGGAGTACCAGGGCGGGGCCGGTACGCGAAGCGCGTCACTGTCGGACACGCTGGTCACCAAGACCCGGGAAATCCTGAGCGGCAACGATCCGGCTCCCGTGAAATCGAGGGCCGATCCGGACGGTCCCTTGCACGCCGCATTCGGCCCGGTGATGCGCCTTGTGGACCCGTCCCGCAATGCCGGTAGCGGTGAGTTGAGCCTGCAGCGGTTCATGGACCGCGTGACGGCGGTTCGACTCCATTTGCAGCAGATTGCCATGGCCAGCGATGCCGAAGCGCAGGCGCGCCAGATGGCACAGGCCTTGTTTCAAGGCAAGACCTCGGAACTGGCCGATACGCAAGCCTATGCGCAGCGGATGGCGGCCAGTCTCGGCGCCCAATGGGCTGGCATGGGCAACGCGCTGTTTGTGCGGCCGGTTGCCCAGGCCAGCCAGGCTATCGTCCAGCCGGCGCAGGCGAGCCTGAATGAAAGCTGGCGGTTGGGTGTCGCCGCGGCATGGACACGCGCGTTCGCGGGACGCTATCCGTTCTTCGACACGGAAAACGACGCGTCGCTACCGGAACTGGCGCGTTTTCTGCGGCCGCAGGGTGGGCTGATCCCCGCATTCTTGTCGACCCAGCTTGCCGGGGTGCTGGAACTGCGGGGCGATGAATGGGTGCCTACCACGACAGGCGGGCAGTCGCTCGCATTCGATCCCGAGTTTCTGCGGCGTATCAACACGTTGCAGCGCATCGCCACGCACATGCTTGCACAAGGGGAACCGCGCTACCGCTTCCATCTCAAGCCGATCCCGACACCGGGCCTGACCGATACGCTACTGAGCGTCGACAACCGGGCGCTGCATTACTTCAATCAGAAGGAAGCCTGGATGTCCATGCGCTGGCCATCCGACAATCTGCAGGACCCTGGCACCCGCCTGCAGTGGCAGACCGAGACGGCCGGAACGAGCAAGAATCATGAGTTTGCCGGCGCCTGGGGGTTCGTGCGGATGCTGGAGCGGGCGAGCGTTACGCCCGTCGATAGCGCAACGTTCCAGTTGAGCTGGCAGGCGATTGCCGACACCGGCGTACGCAGCGACGGGGGCGGTGACAATGAAAGCCTGAACGCCCGCCTGCCGCGTGTGGCGGCGCCGGCGGAAATGACCTATCCGATTCGCTACCTGCTGCGCTCGGAAGTCGGCCATGGACCGCTGGAAATGCTATGGCTGCGCAACTTCGTATTGCCTTCGCGCATTTTCACGGATCAGGTGCCGGCGTCGGGAGGCACACCGGCGTCGCGCGCGTAGTGGCCGTCAGGCGGCCATCATGCAGCCATCAGGCCGCAGGGTCTCCCGTCGGCACGTCCCGCTGTGGGTGGCCGTCGTACGTCCACAGGAACTGCCGGGGGATCGGGCCCTTGTTGCGGCCGCCCTGCTGGGTCTGCTCCCAGGCGTGCGACAGGATGCCCACCGAGCGCGACAGGCAGAACAGGCCGCGCGCCAGCGGTGCCGGGAAGCCCAGTTCCGCGTAGATGACGGCGGTGGCGCCGTCGATGTTCATCGGGATCGGCTTCTCGCGGCCTTCGCCGAGCTTCTTTTCCACGGCCCGCGCGATGGCGGCATAGCGGCCCGAGACCACGCCCGCGTCGGCGGCCTGGTCCACCAGCGCCAGCAGGCGCGGGGCGCGCGGGTCCAGCGGGTGGAAGCGGTGACCGAAGCCTGACACGAACTTGCCGTGCAGGTCGCGGTAGTTTGCCAGACCAGCGGCCACGGCGTCGTCGAACGGCACGCCTTCGTCGAAGCGCCGCGCGATGTCCTGATACAGCTCCACGGCCTGCTCGCCGGCGCCGCCGTGCACGTCGCCCAGGACATTGACGGCCGAAGCCATCGCGTTGTTCAGCCCTACGCCGCAGGTGGCGGCCATGCGGGCGATGGCGATGCTGGGTGCCTGCGGACCGTGGTCGACGGCGGCCATCAGGGCTGCGTCAAGCAATTCCCCCTGGCGCTTCTCGGGCAATTCGCCACGCAGCATCAGCCAGATCATCTGGGCGAACGACACGTTCCCGATCAGCTGCTCGATCGGGTAGCCACTGTAGCGGATCTCGCCGGGCTTCATGTCGATGATCTTCGTGCGCCACCAGTCCTGCGAGGCCTGCCGGCCCGCGTCCATCGGAAATGCTTCGCTCATAGTGCGCGCTCCTGTTTCAGGGTGGCAATGTCGTCGGCCGCGTAGCCGAGTTCACCAAGAATGTCGTCGGTATGCTGGCCCAGCTGCGGCGGCGGGGTATCCACCGACGGTGCCGTGCCATTGACCTTGAAGCCCGTGCGGATCAGGCGGATGTCGCGGCCCACGCCGGGCACGTTGGCAAAGTCGCCAATCATGCCGCGATCGCGTACCTGCGGATGCGCGAGCACGTCGGGCACCTTCAGCACCGGGCCGGCGGGCACGCCGGCTTCGTTCAGCAACTGCCACCATTCGGTGGCCGGCTTCTTCGCGAGCTCGGCTTCGAGTTGGGCGGTCAACGCGGCGCGATTGGCCAGGCGCGACTGGCGCTCGGCAAAGCGCGGGTCGCTGGCCAGCTCGGGACGGCCCACCACGCGGCACACGGCCTCGAACTGTTCCTGCTTGTTGGCCGCGATATTGAGCGGGCCGTCGCCGGTACGGAACGTGCCCGAAGGGCTGGCCGTCATGTTCTCGTTGCCCATCGGCACGGGGTCCTTGCCGGCAACCAGGTGGTTCGACACCACCCAGCCCATGGTGGCCATGGTCGCTTCGAGCATCGACACATCGAGGAAATAGCCCTCGGTGCGGTCGCGGTCGGCCAGCGACGCCGCAATCGCGAACGCGGCCGTCATGCCGCCGATGGTGTCGGAAACCGGATAGCCCACGCGCAGCGGCGCGCTGTCCTTGTCGCCGGTGATGCTCATCACGCCCGACATGCCCTGGATGATCTGGTCGTAGGCCGGCAGGTCGGACAGCGGGCCGTCCTGGCCGAAGCCGGAAATCGCGCAGTAGATCAGGCGCGGATTCACCGGTTTCAGGTCGTCGTAGCCCAGGCCAAGCCGGGTCATCACGCCGGGGCGGAAGTTCTCCACGACCACGTCGGCGCTCTGCACCAGCTTGCGGAACACTTCCTTGCCGCGCGCGTGCTTGAGGTTGATCGTGATCGATCGCTTGCCGGGGTTCTGTGCCAGGAACGACACGCCCATCAGGTTGCGGTTCAGTTCGGCGTCGGCGCCCAGCTGGCGGGCCAGGTCGCCGGTGCCCGGCGTTTCCACCTTGATGACCTCGGCGCCCATATGGGCCAGCTGGTGGCAGCAGAAGGGCCCGGCCAGCACGTTGGTGAGGTCGAGCACGCGGATATTGCGAAGCGGCTTGTACATACGGTTCTGCCAGGAAATGGTTAGTCGGCGCGGATCAATCGACGCGAGCGCCCGATTCCTTGACGATCGCGCCCCAGCGCGTGTTCTCGCTCTTGATGAAGGTGGCCAGTTCCGCTGGCGTGCCGCCGCGCGGCTCGCTGCCTTCGTCATGCAGCTTGGCGATCGTGTCCTTGTCCTTCAGCGCCTTGTTGACTTCGGCGTTGAGCTTGGCCACCACGTCGGCCGGCGTGCCGGCCGGTGCCACCAGTGCCTTCCAGTCCTCGGCCTGGAAACCAGCATACCCCTGTTCCGCCACGGTCGGCACGTTGGGCAGCAGCGCCACGCGCTTGGCCGACGTGACCGCCAGCGCGCGCAGCTTGCCGGCCTTGATCATCGGCATGGCGATGGGCGGCGTGGCGAAGTAGAAATCGGTCTGGCCGCCCATCAGGTCGGTCAGCGCGGGCGATGCACCCTTGTACGGCACATGCAGTGCCTTGATGCCGGCGCGGCGCTGGAACATCTCGCCGGTCAGGTGGCCCACGGTGCCGGTGCCGGCCGATGCCATCGACAGCGGCTTGGCCTTGCCGGCGTTCACCAGATCGGCCAGCGTCTTGTACGGCGCGTCCTGGCGCACGATCAGCACCACCGGCTGCGCGGCAACCAGCGCCACGGGCGTGAAGTCCTTCACCGCGTCATAGGGCATCTTGGGGTACAGCGTCGGGTTGATCGCCAGGTTGGCGGTCTGGCCCATGCCGATGGTGTAGCCATCGTTCTTCGCCTTGGCCACGAGGTCCAGGCCAATATTGCCGCCCGCGCCGGCACGGTTTTCTACCACCACGGTCCACTTGGTGGCGACGCCCACCTTGTTGAACACCAGGCGCGACAGCACGTCGGTGCCGCCCGCAGGCGGGAACGGCACCACCAGGCGGATGGGCTGCGCGGGGTAGGCGTCGGCGGCGATGACGGGCGCGGACAGCAGCGCCGGGGCGGCGGCGAGGGCCAGCAACGTGTACGCAAACTTGCGGCGCAAGGGCAGACGGGTCATGCTTGTCTCCGTTTTTATGTTCTATAGTACAGAACAACGATCTTAAAGAAGGAATGATCGTGAGGATAGGAGCGATGGGGAGGGCTGTCAAGCGGGGCTTGGCCGTAGCTGCTGCAGTCGGCCTGAATGCGAAGTGCGTGGATTTCGTTGTTTGCCGATCGAACTTTGGCCGGAGTCTCGATAGCCTTTCGATCCTTTTGCCGAGTTCATCACGGCGCTCACCTTGAAGGGGCTATCCAATCATGCAACGTCCGATCCCGCCGTCACCGAACCGTCTTGAAGTCTCCAGAAGCCGACGCATCCTGATGCTCTCCATGCTGTCTTTGCCTGGCGTGTCGGGCTGTACCGGTGCAATGTTGTCCGATGCGGTCCGACTGGAACGCAGTGGCGAGTACAAGGAGGTTATCGACCAGGTCATGTTGACCGTAGATGGCAAGAAGCTCGTAGTGATCGCCCCCACATACCACTACATCTTCGACGTGCAGCAGGAATTCTCCGACCTTCTGCGTTTGCCACTGCACCGGAAGCTCAGTGCTCGGTTCTCTACGTTCGATATTCATCCAGGCGGCATCGCGTCCGGCACCGTTTGGCTGACGCTGGACGATCCTGACGATCAGGAGTATGCCAAGGCGCTATCGCTTGGATTCAAGGGGCCAAAGACGGAGGCCCGCAAGCGTTACGAAATTTCGGGCGAACGTTATCTCGCCGCGACTTCAAATTGCCGGCCAATCTCAAGCAGCTGAACCGATCCTACGAAATCACGGTTGTGGAATGGTCCCGAGGGGTCAAGCAGGCAAAGATTCTTCTGACGCCGCTGACCGTGGCAGCTGACGGTGTCATTCTCCTGGCCGCGGTTCCGCTAGGGTTACTGTGGTATTTCTCGGGCGCGAAGATGAGAATCATGTGAGTAGCGCCCACGGCGGCCTTTTGTGCGCCGCCTAACGATGTTACCGCTTGGCTCGCCGACTTATGGGAACAGGCTCGAAACGCCGCCTCAAACAGCCACGGGAGCCGGCAGCGCAAAGCCAGCGCCAACAGCACGACGCGCCCCCGCCAACGCCTTCTTCGCAATCGAAGCGTCGCGGCCCAGCCGCAGCAAGCCGCCGAGCTGGTGCGGCGCCTTGAGCAGTCCGAGGATGACCGCGCCAACGTCGGTACTGCCGTCTTCGGCCATGCCGGCGAATGCCAGCGGCGGCACGGCGCGGTCGGCCGGGTCGATCACCACGCGCAGCGCGGCGAACGGGATGCCCAGCGTCTGGGCGGCGCGTGCGGCGATATGCGATTCCATGTCGACGGCCAGGGCGCCGTGCGAATCATGGAGCGCCGTCTTGTCGGCTACGGTCAGCACCGGTGTGTCGGAGCCGGCCAGCAGGCCGCTTTCGGCGTGGGGCAGGGCACGTCGCAATGCGGCAGTCCAGTAGGGCGCCGTGCTGTACGACGTCTGACCGCTGCGCACGGCCGTGGCGACGATGACGGCGCCGGGCGGCAGCGTGGGATCGAGGCCGCCAGCCACGCCAAAGCTGATGACGCCGGCGCAGCCCTGCATCAGGCGGATGTCCAGCGCACGCGCCAGCATCACGCCGCGCTGGCCGTACAGCGTCTGCACATCGGGGCTGGCCGCGATGCGGGCTTCGAAATCCATGCCGCAGACCACCAGGACCGGCGATTGCGGGGATGCCACGGCGCTCACAGCCCCCAGGCCACGGCGTGGTTGCCGTCACGTAGCAGGTTGCGGAAGCGCGCCAGCGCCCAGAGCGGGAAGAAGCGCGAATAGCCGTGGTAACGCAGATAGAACACGCGCGGGAAGCCTACCGCCGTGAAGTACGGCTCGTCCCACAAGCCATGGCTGGCCTGGGTGCGCAGCAGGTATTCCACGCCGCGCGCCACGGCCGGGTGATCGCCGGCGCCGGCGGCCATCATGCCCAGCATGGCCCAGGCCGTTTGCGATGCGGTGCTCGGGGCCTTCTCGTAGCCGCGGTATTCGAGCTTGTAGCTGTCCCCCGATTCGCCCCAGCCGCCATCGGCGTTCTGGATCGACGCCAGCCACTGCGCGGCGCGCTGCATCTCGGGCGCGTCGGCGCCGATGCCGGCCGCGTTCAGGCCGCACAGCGCGCTCCACGTCCCATAGATATAGTTGGTGCCCCAGCGGCCAAACCAGCTGCCGTCGGCCTCCTGCTCGTCGAGCACGTAGCGCAGCGCGCGCGCCGCCGGTTCGCTATTGGCCGGCATCTGGCCAAGCTGGCACAGCATGGCCAGGCATCGCGCCGATACATCGGTGGTGGGCGGGTCCAGCAGCGCGCCGTGATCGGCGAACGGGATATTGTTCAGGTACAGATGCGTGTTCTCGGGCTCGAACGCGCCCCAACCGCCGTTGCTGCTCTGCATGCCGATGACCCACTCGCAGGCACGCGCGATGGCGGGCGTGTACCGGTTCGAGCAGTCGCCGCGCTCGGCGCGGTCCATCGCCGCGGCCACCACGGCCGTGTCGTCCACGTCGGGGTAATGCGCATTGTTGTACTGGAAGGCCCAGCCGCCGGGCCGCACGTTCGGGCGCCGCACGGTCCAGTCGCCCCGCAGTTCCAGTTCCTGCAAGGGCACCAGCCAGTCCAGCCCGCGCGATGCCGCGGCTATCGCGCGCGGCTCGCCCACTTCCAGCAGGGCATGGGCCGCCAGCGAGGTGTCCCACACCGGTGACAGGCACGGCTGGCAGTAGGCTTCGTCATCACGCACCACCAGCAGCTTGTCGATGGACTTGCGGGCAATGGCGCGGTCGGGGTCGTCGGGCGGCACGCCCAGCACGTCGAACATCAGCACCGAGTTGACCATCGCCGGGAAGATCGCGCCCAGGCCGTCCTCGCCGTTCAGGCGCTCGACCGTGAAGGCGCGCGCGCGCGCGACGGCGCGCTGGCGCATGCTGCGCGGAAATAGCGGTTCGACCATGCGTACCACGGCGTCCAGCGCGCGGAACACGCCCACCCACATCGGGCTCTGGTGCGGCGCCCGGCGCGGCAGGCGGGCGGCCTGGCAGGGCCGCAGAAACAGTTCGTCGATGCCGATATTGCGCGGGTTGCGCGCCTGCGGCCGCAGGCTGTTCAGCACCAGCAGCGGCACGATGACCGTGCGCGCCCAGTACGAGACCTTCGACAGATGGAACGGAAACCATTCGGGCAGCAGCATGATTTCCACGGGCATCATCGGCACGGCCTGCCACGGCATCACGCCGTACAGCGCCAGCAGCGTGCGCGTGAAGACATTGCTTTCCTCGGCGCCGCCCATGGCGTGGATGCGGCCGCGTGCCCGGCGCATATGCTCGGCCTGGGGATCGTCGCCCGCCATCTTCAGGGCGAAGTACGCCTTGACGCTGGCGCTGACGTCGGAGCCGCCCGCGTGGAACAGCGGCCAGCCGCCGTCGGCATTCTGAATGCGGCGCAGATAGTTGGCGATCTTGCCTTCCAGTGCCAGGTCGGGCGTCTCGCCCAGGTAGTGCACCATCAGGATGTACTCGGCCGGGATGGTGGCATCGGCTTCGAGTTCGTAGACCCAGTGGCCGTCGGCCTGCTGCTGCGCCAGCAGCGCATCCACGGCGTGCGCGATGCCGTCGTCGAGCGGGTCGGGCAGGGACGCCTCGGTGGAGCGCCGGTTCAGCGCGTCGTCATGAGGACGGGTGATGGTTGCAGCCTGGTTCATCAATTCGGGGGCACTTCTCTCATGGCAATGCGGCGGCCACGGCCGCGTGCATCACATCGGCAGAAAACAGGGGGTCACGCAATGGCATGCCGCAACACGATCCAGGCAAGCTTGGCCTTGTTGACGCGCACGCGCGTGCGCGGGGCCAGCCAGCCACGGGTCAGCAGGCGCGTCAGGATCTCGTGATAGACCTCGTACATGATGCGCGGCGAGCGCACCACGCGCGACGGGCAGCGCGCCATGATGGCGGCCGATGCGTCGTAATGTGCCTGGGCGTCGCGGGCAATGCCGCGGCAGACCGTATCGATCGACGGATGATCGATCACGGCGCGCGGGGTGCCGGCCGGAATGCCGGCGGCGGCCAGCGCCTCGGCGGGCAGGTAGAGCCGGCCGATTTCCGCGTCTTCGTCCAGGTCGCGCAGGATGTTGGTCAGTTGCAGCGCGCGGCCCAGGTGGTGGGCCAGTTCGATGCCCGGCTGTTCCTCCAGGCCGAACACGCGCACCGCCAGGCGGCCAACCGCGCTGGCCACGCGGTCGCAATACAGGTCGAGCGTGGCCGCATCGGGCGCCACGATCGTGCTGACGACGTCCATGATCATGCCGTCGATGACGGCGTGGAAGTCCTGCTGTTGCAGGTTGAATTCCTTGATCTGCGCGTCGAGCGAGCGCAGCGCGGCGGGCGCGTTGCCCGCGTAGCAGGCTGCGATGTCTGCGCGCCAGTCTTCCAGGGCTGCCAGGCGGTCCGCGTGCTGGGTGTCGCCGTCGGCGATGTCGTCCACGGCGCGGCAGAACGCGTAGATCTCGAACATGGCCTGACGCTGCGACGGCGGCAGGATCCGCATGGCGGTATGGAACGAGCTACCGGAAGACACGGCGGGTCCGGCGAGCGGAGCGCCAGGCGTTGCGATTTCAGAACCGGCCACGGATTTCCTCGGCACGCTAGATATCAGGCGGTCTATGGGAAGCCGCCCGGTTAGGGGTTTTCAGGGTCGGGCGATTATAGCAACATCACCGATTCGGAGTATTTGTGACGGTTGAGGCGCCCGATGCGGGGTATCGCGCGTAGGGAACGCCACGTGACGGCGTGGCCGTGGTCTGGTCGATCACCTTTTCCACGTCGGGAATTTCACGCATCGCGGCCACGAAGGCCGGCCGGTTGAAATCCTTTCCCACGCAGCCTTGCACCGTCAGCCAACGGCCGCGCACCATGATCCAGAGCGAACTGTTTTGCCAGGCAGGCAGCGTGCGGCGCAAGTCCTGCAGCCGCCGTTGCAGCGATTCGGCGATTTCCGCGTCGTACTGGTACGCGTTGGCCAGCCGGCAGCGGCCTTCCGCATAGCAGTGGTTGCCTTCCTCGATGCGGTGGTGTGCCTCGCGTTTCCAGTCGTCCTCGGAAATCCGTGGCCCGGCTGGTTCGGGACAACCCGAAACGGCACTGGAAACACGCACGAACGGGTCATTGCCATAGTTGCGCAGCGACTGAGCATGCACGATTTTTGTCGCGACGATAAATAGCGCGGCAAACGCAATCGCGACAATCCATACCATTCGCCTATTAATCGACCAGCCGGTCGAAACGTCAGCAAGGCAATACATTATCGGCGGCATAAAAGCAGAAAGCCCCGCCGAAGCGGGGCTTCCCAGGCCAGATAATTGGCCCGGCGATTCAGGCTTAGATGGCCTGGATCTTCGTGGCCTGCTCGCCCTTCTGGCCCATGGCCTTCACGTAGCGGACCTTCTGGCCTTCCTTCAGCGACTTGAAGCCATTGCCTTCAATCGCCGAGAAATGCGCGAACAGGTCGTTGCCGCCTGCGTCCGGGGTGATGAAGCCAAAGCCCTTGGCGTCGTTGAACCACTTAACGGTACCGGTTTCCATATATCTATCCAACCTTGAATTTCAAATGAGCGTGATTGCCCGACCAAGCATGTTGCCCACAACGAACCGGAGCAATAACGCTACAGGCCGGTGCACATGCGAGCAGCCATTCTGACGGTTTTTTTTCGCGTGTCAATCAGACTATCCCCCTAACGGTATTTCGGCATGCGAACAGCAGATATTAGAGATTTCTAGATCATTTGGGGGTTTGTCTGACATCAGACTGAATCGCCTGGCGGTATGACACGCATTTCCGTATCTGTGGTATCGACAGTTGGTACGCAGCCGTAACCCCCGGCGGCACCACGCTGCCATATATGCCACAAAACCGTTCCGCCAACGCTACTCCATATGGACTATGGCTACCAATGGATGATGCCGTGACAATGCGCGTCATACCAAAAACCGGTCGCCGCAGCGATGCGCGCGAGCCGGAAAAATCCCGGGGCACCAGGCACCGGATCCGTGAACGGGGAATCAGATGTCACCACATAGTTAGCCAGTCCTTGGCGCGCGGGCCTTGCCGTGCCCGCTGCCGGCATCATGCCGGCCGTCTTCCTGCCGCATTTTCCTGCCGCGTCGTTCGTTCAAGCAGGCCCATGCCATGCCAAAACCGGGCAGGATGGCACGCGCCTGTGTCGGCCGCATGACAGGACGGCGTCGGCACAATTTTTGACAATCTCGGTCCGGCGAATGGCCTAGCATCCGACCTGCCCGTGAATTAGTAAAAACACTAGTTCCGACGGGGCGACGGCATAATGCGGGGCCCGCGACGCCAGGAAGCGGATGCGGCGGACGCGCGGCGACGTACCGCGCGCCATACCAACAAAGAAAAAGCGGACAACAACGAGTGAAGCCATTGCAGCGTTTAATCCGGGGACTTTTCCATGAAGTTGGCAGCGATGCGCCACGCCGCGCCGTGGGGCGCGTTTGCCGGCATGCGATGCTGGCCGTGGCCGTCGTGGCATCGGCGGGTGCCGTGATGCTGGGCGCGCTGACCCCGTCGGCCGATGCGCTGGCCCAGGCAGCCGAGCCGGCCCAGGCTCCTGTGACGCGCCAGGCGGCCCGGGCAGCCAGCACGCCCGCCGCGCCCAACGTCGCCTTCCACTACGGCAGCAAGCCGCCCGTCGATCTACTGCAGGCATTCGACGTGGCCGTGGTCGAGCCCGACAGCGGTTTCGATCCGCGCCAGGCGAAGACCCCGAACACGGCATGGTTTTCCTACGTGAGCCTGGGCGAGGTGCTGCCCAGCCGCGCGTACTTCAAGGACATCCCCAAGTCATGGCTCACCGGCAGCAATGACGCCTGGAATGCCCGGGTGGTTGACCAGGCCGCCGAAGGCTGGCCCGCCTTTTACGTCGACAAGGTGATCGCACCGCTGTGGGATCGCGGCTACCGCGGCTTCTTCATCGACACGATGGACTCGTACCACCTGGTGGCCCCGACCGATGCCGAGCGCGCCAGGCAGGAAGCCGGCATGGTGCGGGTGATCCAGGCCATCAAGGCCCGCTATCCGGATGCGAAGCTTCTGTTCAACCGCGGCTTCGAAATCCTGCCGCAGGTGCATGCGCTGGCCTATGGCGTGGTATTCGAATCGCTGTTCCGCGGCTGGAACCAGGCGCAGGGCGCCTATACCGAGGTCAGCCAGCAGGATCGCGACTGGCTGCTGAACCAGGCCCGCATTATTCGTGAGCAGTACAAGCTGCCGGTCATCTCGATCGACTATTGCGCACCGGCCGACCGCACGTGCCAGCGCGATACCGCGCGCCGTATCCGCGCACTCGGCATCACGCCGTACGTGACCGATTCCGGCCTGCAGACGGTGGGCGTCGGCCAGATCGAGGTGCTGCCGCGCCGCGTGCTGGTGCTGCAGGAAAGCCAGCCGGGCGTGTCGATCGACAACAGCGAAGGCGTGCGCTTCGTGTCGATGCCGCTGAACTACCTTGGCTATCGCGTCGAGTTTGCCGAGACGCGCGATCCGCTGCCGGAGATCACGCCCGACCGCTATGCGGGCGTGGTGGTCTGGTCCAACGGCTATTTCACGCGCAACGCAGCCCGCTACCAGGCCTGGCTCGAAAAGCTGAGCGGGCAGGGCGTGCCGGTGGCATTCATGAACGGCTTCGGCATGCCGGCAAACAGCCCGCTGCTGCGCAGCCTTGGCTTGAAGGCGGTGAAGGGGCGCGTATCGAGCCCGGTGCAGATCGTGTCGCAGGACAAGATGATGGGCTTCGAACAGCCCGTGGCGCCCGATGCCACCGAGGCGGTTGCCGTGCAGGTGCAGGATGGCGCTGCCAGCACGCGCTCGCTGCTGCGCCTGCGCGCGGGTACGCTGACCTACGACGCCGCGGCCATCACCAAGTGGGGCGGTTATGTGACCGGCCCCTATGCCGTTCGCCAGAACTACGCGATCCGCCAGAATTCCTCCAGCGACCAGGACCGCTGGATCGTGCAGCCGCTCGATTTCCTGCGCGAGGCCCTGCGCCTGCGTCCGATGCCGGTGCCCGACACCACCACCGAAAGCGGGCGCCGCCTGCTGACGATCCATATCGACGGCGACGGGTTTGCCTCGAAGGCCGAGATTCCGGGCGGCGGTTTCGCCGGCGAGGTGCTGTTCCGGGAAATCTTCGATCGCTATCGCCTGCCGATGACGATGTCGGTGATCGAGGGCGAGGTCGGCAAGTCGGGCATGTACCCGAAGCTGACCGCCGAGCTGGAGCCGATCGCCCGCAAGATCTTCGCGCAGCCGTATGTCGAGGTGGCCAGCCATACCTATTCGCACCCGTTCGAGTGGGGCCGCACGGTGCCCGGTCAACAGAGCGACGCGCGCGTCACCGAGGGCGACGAGGAGTTCCACCTGGCCATCCCCGGTTACAAGCTGGACCTGAACCGCGAGATCGGCGGCTCCATCGACTACATCAACAAGGTGCTGTCGCCGAACAAGCCGGTGAAGATGCTGCTGTGGCCCGGCGACTGCCAGGCGCCGCCGGAAGCCATCAAGCTGACCGATGCCGCCGGCGTGCTGAACATGAACGGCGGCGACACGCTGATCACGCGCAGCAATCCCACCTGGACCGCCATCGCGCCGCTGGGCATCCACAAGGCCGACAACACGTTCCAGGTATTCGCGACCAACCAGAACGAGAACGTCTACACGAACCTGTGGCGCGGCCCGTACTACGGGTTCGAGCGCGTGATCGAGACCTACGAGATGACCGACAGGCCATATCGCTTCAAGGCCGTGAACATCTACTACCACAGCTACGCGGGCACCAAGGCGGCATCGCTGAAGGCGCTGCGCAAGGTGTACGACTACGTGCTGACGCAGAATGTGTTGCCGATGCACTCCACGGACTACGTGCGCAAGGTGCTCGACTGGCAGGACATGGCCGTGGCACGCGAACTGGGTGACGGCGCCGATGGCGCCCCTGCCAGCGGCGCATGGGTGGTGCGTGGCGACGGCAACCTGCGCAACCTGCGCTGGGTCGGCGCCGGCGTGCCCGACGTGGCCACGGCACAAGGCGTGACCGGCTCGTCGCCGGCCCCGGGCGGCGGCGTGTATGTGCACCTGGACGGCGGCCATGCGCGCTTCAGCCTTGTGCCGGCCGCCACGCAGGCGGTGCCCGAACTGCCCGAGGCCAACGGGCTGGTGCGCGACTGGCACCGCGATGGGGGCACCACCCGCTTTGCTTTCTCCGGCTACTACAAGCCGTTCTTCCGGCTTGCCAATGCCGGCCAGTGCAGCGTCACCGTCGATGGCAAGCCCGCTCGCGGCGTGCGCGAGAACAATACGCTGCGTTTCGATACCCCTGCGGTGAATGATCCGATCCATGTCCAGCAACAAGTCGAAGTCCGCTGCGGCGCCTGAGCGCGAGCGGCTGTTGCCGCCGGCGCTGGTTCTGACCTTTACCGCGATGGTGGGGGTGGGCCTGGCGCTGATGTTTCCGCGCGAAACGCTGCGCGAACGCCTGCTAGGCCAGGGCCGTACGGTTGACGGCCTGACCGTCGCCTATCTCGAGGCGTGGTCGCGCGTGGCCCCCAACGACACGAGCTTCATGAGCGTGCTGGCCGAGCAGTACGCGCGCAGCGGCCGCCTGGACGACGCCGAGACAATGCTCGAACGCATGATGGCCGTGCAGGGGCAGGACATGACCGGCCATATCCTGCGCACGCGCATCGAGATCACGCAGCAGCGCGCCTATGCGGCGCAACCCGAATCGCCCGAGCGTGCCGAGCGCCTGGCGCTGATGAAGGACCTGCTCAAGCAGGCCACCGCCGACGGCGCGATGCGCCGCTGGTCGCTGGCCGACCTGCAGACGCTGGCCACGCAATCGCGCCAGATCGGCGATGCCGACGCGGCCAGCGTGCTGTTCCGCACGCTAGGCAAGCGCGATCCGGCCAATCTCGATTTCTACAACCGGCAACTGGCCAGCATCGCGCTGGCCGGCGGCAACTATCGCGATTCCGCGCAGGCGTTGTTCGACGCGCAGGCGCGCAGCAAGAACCTGTACGAACAGCGCACGCTGTTCCTGCAGGCGCTGCAGACGCTGCAAGCGGGCAACCTGCTGGATGAGGCGCTGGTGGAAGCCGAGCGTCGCGGCGCCAGGCTGCTCGAAGATCCCGACGTACTGCGCTACCTGACCAGGCTGGCGCTGGCCGCCAACAAGCCGGACGTGGCGGCGAAGTACGTCGAGCGGCTGCTGAAACTGTCGGCCGGCAAACCGTCGGGCGCCGCGCAGATCGCGCTGGCGGCGCTGCGCCGCGATGCCGCGCATGCGGCAGTGCGGCGCGTGTCCGACACCGAGCCGTGGCTGGCCCGTGGCGATGTTTTCCTGGATGGCCCGCGCGGCGTCGCCATGCGCGACCGGATGGGCGATTTCGGCCTGCGCCGCGTTCACGCACAGGCTGCGCCGGCACCGATGCTGGCCCAGGCCACACCCAAACCGGGTCCGGGCAATCCGACGCAGGCCGAGGCCCAGGCCGCCGCCAAGGATGAAGTGGCTGCAGCCGTGGCGGCCGGCAAGGCGTTCAACGCCGACGACTACGACCTGGCCTACCGCGTGTTCCTGGCGGCGGGCAAGCTCGACCAGGCCCAGGACGTGGCGCGGACGGCAGTGCGCAAGCTGCCGAACGAACCGGTCTGGCGCGAGCGGCTGGCGCAGGTTGCCGAATGGAACCGCCAGCCGATGATCGCGCTGCAGAGCTGGCTCGAATACGCGCAGGCGACCCACGACGAGCGCGCCTGGAACAACGTGATGCGCCTGGCGCCGGGCCTCAACGACGATCGCGCCTACCTGGCTGCGTTGCGTCACCGTGCCGCGGGCGGCGACCTGAAGACCATCGACGAGGTGGTGGCTGCCTACGAGCGGCTGGGCGAGCCGGAGGCCGGCATGGCCTTCCTGGACACGCTGGCAAACGGCCCGCACGGCCGCCAGGCGATGGAGCGCAATGCCGATCTGGCCGAGCGCGCGGGCAAGGACGATCGCGCCTTCGAACTCTACGGTCAGCTCGAAAAACGCTTTGGCGCCCGGCCGCGATACGCGGTCAAGCGCGCCAACATCCTGTTTGTGCGGGGCCGCCTGAACGAGGCGATGGATGCGCTGCTGCCGGCGCGCAAGCAGGCGGGCACGCAGGACCTGCTGTACTGGCGCACGTACACCGAGCTGGCCCGTCTGACGCAACGCGACGATCTGCTCAAGGACGGCTATCGCCAGATGATGTTCGCCATGGCCGAGACCCGTGACGACCACTGCATGCAGTTTCCGCCGGGTGCCGCCCGCAACGACTGCATTGCCGAGGTGCGCGACACGGTGGAGGCCGATTATTCCAACCTGATTGCGTACTACGACCGCTCGCCCATCGACGCGGGCCGGATCGCCGAAGCCAGCTGGCGCAAGAACGGCAAGTTCGACCAGTTCCAGCTCGCGGTGTACTACTACACCCGCGCGCATGCCTGGCGCCGGATCGACCAGCTGCTGGCGGACCTGCCTCCCGAGCAGCGCAGCGAAGCCGAATCGTCGGCGGTGTTCCTGATGCGCCGCGCCGAATACTGGCGCCTGACCGGCAACCGCGACCGCGCGCTGGCCGATCTGCGCCGTGCCGCCGCGCAGCCCGATGCGGACAGCGAAACCTTCGGCGCGCTGCTGTGGGCGCTCGTCGACAGTGGCACCGACAGCGAAGTGCGCGCCGTCATGCAGCGACTGAAGCCCAGCGCCGAGCAGGACCCGGGCCTGTGGGGCGCGTATGCCGCGGGCGCCATGCGCTTCCAGGACGGCTATACCGCGCTCCACTACCTGCGCAAGATGCAGCAGGGCAAGAACGCCGATCCGCTCTGGCTGGGCCTGACCGCCGACGCGTACGAAGCCATCGGGCAGACATCGACGGCCTGGCGCATCCGCAGGCAGGCGTGGGTCGACCTGCACCACGCGTGGGCTGCGGGGGGGCAGCACTGGGCCAATGCATCGGCCAGCGACGAGGAAGACGGCGACGCGGAAGACGACGCACAGGATGGTCCGGCACGGGGCGACCTGCGCCGCCAGACGGTGGCGCTGGGCCAGATCTTTGCGTCCGGCGATGTGTCGCGCAGCCTCGTCATCGAGATGCTGCGCCGCGACCGTGCCGAAGTGGCCGCGCGCCGCGCCGCGCCGGGCGATGCCAAGTCGCCGTCGCAACTGGGCAATGTGCCGGGGCTGCCGTCGCTGGACGCGGTGCCGCCGGCCTCGCTGACCGAGGCGCAGCGCCGTCGCCAGGGCCAGATCTCGGCAGCCAGCCGCGAGGTGGCGCTGGCCTGGGCGATGTCGTCCGAATCGAACGATCTGGCCCGTGCGTGGCTGGCCCGGCAGTATGCCGACCGCATGCAGCGGCCCGCGTATGCCGAGATTTCCATCGCGCTGGACAGCAACGACATGGACCAGCTCGACCGGATCATGGAGCGCCAGGCGGGCCGCGTGCCGGTGGCGAACCAGATCGAGGCCAATCGCCAGCTGGACCGCCTGTCCACCGCCCAGACCCAGGCGTTTGAAACGCAGGAGCTGGCCCGTACCGACGACACGCTCCAGCAGACGCTGGAAGATGCGCTGCTGTTCAATGCGCAGGCCATCGAGCCGCGTGTCACGTTCCAGCGCCAGAAGCCGCTCGAGTACTACGAGTACAGCCTGGCGGGCGGCGCGCGCCTGTGGGACGGCTATGCGGTGAACCTGCGCGGCGTGTTCCGCGACCAGCGCAGCGCCGATCGCACCCAGCTGGACAACGTGCCGGCATCGGACCGCCGTGCCGAACTGGCGCTGAGCTATCGCGACAGCCAGAAGAACTGGCTGCTCGGGATTGGCCGCCGTGACGGCCTGGAAAGCTTCACCACGGCACGCCTGACCGGCAACTGGAACCAGGAAGGGCGCATCCAGTACACGGGCACGGTGGGCTACAACCAGCCGGCCGACGAATCGGCCCAGCTGCGCGTGGGCGGCATGAAGGATGTGGTGGAACTGGGTGCCACGTGGCGCCTGGGCCTGCGGGAGTTCATCAGCGGCCGCGCCCAGTACAACCACTTCCACGGCCAGGACCGTACCGCGCTGGGCCATGGCATGGTCTTCGACGTCGAGGCCGGCTATCGCATCCGCACGCAGTATCCGGACTACACGGTGCGCATCGTCGGCACGCGCGGCATCTACAGTGCCAATGGCGGCACGCTGTCGTCGACCATGCAGCGGCTGCTGCCGGCCGGGGACGACGAGGCCACGCCGGCGTTCTACATGCCGCAGAGCTTCACGCAGGCCGGCGTGCTGTTCGGGTTCGGCACCGATCTGATCGACGACTACACGCGCAAGTGGCGGCCCTTCATGGAAGCCGGTGCGCTGTACGACACGCGCGCGGGGCACAACTTCCGCGGGCAGGTGGGCGTGGCGGGATCGGTGTTCGGCAACGACCATCTGTCGCTGTATGTCTCGCACGACACCGCGGCCCGCACCACGGGAACGCCGCTGACCGAAGTTGGCCTGCGCTATCGCTGGCTCTATTGATGAACATTTGACTGGATTTCAAGGTAACGAGGGGGATCGAAGATGAACAAGACCAATACCCGCACGGGTCGCCTGATGGCATGGGTGGCGGCAATCGGCGCGGCACTGTGGCTGGCCGGCTGCGCCGTGACCGACGTGGGTCGCGCGCCGCAGATGGCCGCCGGCGACACCGTGGCCGTGCTGCCGATCGTGAACTACACCGAAACGCCGCAGGCGGGCCTGCGCGCCGAAGCCATCGCCGAGTCGCTGCTGAAGACGGGCGGCGTGGCCAACCTGAAGCGTTATCCGGCGGCGCTGAACCCCGAAACGCTGTTCGAACCGGCCGAGCGCGAGTCGGTGAACAAGGCGCTGGAATGGGCGCGCGGCGAACGGGCGCGCTACGCGCTGACGGGCGCCGTGCAGGAATGGCGCTACAAGGTGGGTGTCGATGGCGAACCGGCTGTGGGCATCTCGCTGCAACTGATCGACGTGTCGAGCGGCCAGGTGGTGTGGTCGGCCACGGGCAGCAACGCGGGCTGGAGCCGCGAGTCGCTGTCGGGCGTCGCCCAGAAGCTGCTGCGCCGCCTGCTGGCACCGCTGATGCAGGGTTGAGTTGAACCGGGTAGACAAAAGGACGGGTGACAAGCGTGGCTAACACCGCCGATAACAAGCGTCAGGCGACCCGCCAGGGCCAGGGCATTGGCCTGGGCGGGCGCTATGCGCGCTGGCTGGCGCCCGCGGGAGGCGGCGCGGCCGCCGTGCTGGAGATGATCGTCGTGATGGCGGTGGCCATGGCCATCGCCTGGGCGATCCTGCCGCAAAACCCGCTGCTGCTGGGTCTGGGCTTTCCGTGGGCCTGGCTGCTGCCGGTGATCCTGGCGCTGCGCTATGGCACGCTGGTGGGCGTGGGGGCGGTGCTGATGCTGCTGGGCGGCTGGTTCTTCTTCGACACCATGGGCAGCCATGGCGAAGCGTTCCCGCGCATGTTCTTCCTGGGCGGCCTGCTGCTGGTGCTGGTGGCCGGCCAGTTCGGCGATGTGTGGAACACACGCCTGGCGCGCGCACGCGCCGTGAACCGCTACCTGGACGAGCGGCTCTCCGCGCTGACCAAGAACCACTACCTGCTGCGCATTTCGCACGCCCGGCTGGAAAACGACCTGCTGGCCCGCCCGACCACGCTGCGCGACACGCTGTCGCAGCTGCGTGCCGTGGCCATGCAGGACGCCGCGCGCGGCAGCAAGGTGGAGCTGCTGGCCGGCGCACAGCCGATGCTGCAAGTGGTGGCACAGGCCTGCCAGATCGAAGGGGCCGCGCTGTTCGCGTGCACGGGCGAGCGCGTCGTGCCCGGGGCGGTTGCCGCCATCGGTCCCGACTTCGCACTGGACGTCAACGATCCGCTGGTGCGCCACTGCCTGGACACGCGCGAACTCGCGCATCTGCGCACCACGGGCCTGCAGCAGGACGCCGAGACGCGCTACGTGGCCGTGGCGCCCGTGCTGGCCGGATCGGACCGCCTGATCGGCGTGCTGGTCGTGGAGCGCATGCCGTTCCTGTCGCTGACCTATGAAAACCTGCAGCTGCTGATGGTGCTGATGGGCTACTACGCCGACGGCGTGGAGCATGCCCAGGCCACGCACGGCATCCAGGAGCTGGCCCCGGCCATTCCGTACGCGTTCGCGCTGGACTATGCGCGCCTGTCGCGTCTGCGCCGCGAGACCGGCATCCAGAGTTCGGTGGTGGCGCTGGTGTTCGACCTGGACGAAGCGCGCGACGCGCTGTTCGAGCAGGTGGTGCGCAGCCGCCGGGCGCTGGACGTGGCCTGGCCGGCGCGCGGGGTGCATCAGCGTGCCATGCTGACGCTGATGCCGTTGTCGGACAGCCAGGCGGTGTCGGCTTACCTGGTGCGCATCGAAGACATGCTGCGCGCACAGTTCGGTACCGATTTCGCCAGCGCGCACATCGGTGTCTACACGCTGCCGGTGCCGGCCGCCGGTGCCGAAGAGGCGCTGGTGCGCCTGCTGCACCGCTGCCATCTGGACGGCAAGGATGGCAAGGACGGCAAGGACGGCAAGGATGGCACCGATGGCACCGTCAAGCCGGCGGTCAGTGCCGCTGTCACCCCCCGACCGGGCGTGGCCGCGTCCGCCGGACAGACGCAGGCGGGCTGACGCATGGGCAAGCTGACCATCGGCGGCACCGCCTCGCAGATCGCGGCACTGTACCTGCTGTTTCACGGCGGCACGGGGCTGCCGCTGCTGCTGTCGTTCCTGGGCCTGCAGGCCGTCGCCGCCGGGCTGCTCGGCCTGGCGGTGTGGCGTCTGCTGCCGCGGCGCTTTCGTACGCCGTTCGGGTGGAGCTACGCGTACATGGCGGCGTTCTGCTTCTTCGTGCCGCTTGGCGGCACGCTGGTTTGCCTGGGCAGCCTGCTGTTCTCGAAGCTGTTCCCGCATCGGCGCGACAGCGCCGGCATTGCCTCGGTGGCGCTGCCCGAATTCGTGACGCACCTGATCCAGCGCGTGACGCATGGCGGCGGTGCGCGCCTGCGCGCCCAGCTGGGCAACACGCGTGCGCCGCTGCCGGAGCGCATGACGGCGCTCGTGGCGATGCAGTCGATGCCCACGCGCACGGCCAGCCCCGTGCTGCGCGAACTGCTGGCCGACAGCACCGACGACATCCGCCTGCTGGCCTACGGCATGCTGGACGGCGCGGAAAAGCAGTTGACGCAGCAGATCCTGGCCGAACTGCCGCGCCTGGAATCGGCCGATACGCCGCAGGCCCGGCTGGAAATCAACAAGCGCCTGGCCGACCTGTACTGGGAACTGATCTACCAGAACCTGGTGCAGGGCGATGTGTATCGCTACACGGCCAGCCAGGTGGAACGCTACGCCAGCGCCGCGCTGGAGATCGACGACAGCAATGCGGCCCTGTGGTACATGCGTGGCCGCCTGGCGCTGACTCGCCACGCGCCAGGCGAGGCGCGCGACTTCCTGGGCCGCGCCGAGACGCTGGGCTTTGCGCGCGAGCGCGTGCTGCCGCTGCTGGCGGAAGCGGCCTATCAGGAACGCGACTACGCCGCGGTGCGCCGCCTGATGGCGGCTTTCGACAGTCCTTCGCCGCTCCCGCTGGTGCGGCCTCTGCTGCGGTACTGGCAATCATGAGCGAAATTCTGGTCAAGGGAACGTCCGCCGACGTCATGCTGCTGCTCGAAGGCACGTTCCCCTATGTAAGCGGTGGCGTGTCGAGCTGGGTCAACCAGATGATCCGCGCGTTTCCCGATATCCGGTTCGGCATCGTCTTCATTGGCAGCCGCCGCGAGGACTATGGCGACATGGCCTACCCGCTGCCCGGAAACGTCGTGCATCTGGAGACCCATTTCCTGTACGACTTTCCGCCGCCCCCGCTGGTGCATGGCACGGCGGGCGACGCGCGCGCGTTCGACAAGTCGGACACGCTGCACGAACTGCTGCGCGAGCCGGGCAAGGAAGCCGAGGCCGGCGCGCTGATCCGCGAACTGATGCCGCAGCTGCGCGAGGGCGGGGCGCTGTCCGAGGATGCGTTCCTGTACAGCAAGCGGGCCTGGGACACGATCACGAGCCAGTACCGCCAGTTCTGCACGGACCCGTCGTTCACGGACTACTTCTGGACCATCCGCATCATGCACAAGCCGCTGTGGCAGCTGGTGCGGATTGCCGACGGCCTGATTCCGGCCAGGGTCTACCACACGGTGTCCACCGGCTACGCCGGCTTCCTGGGCGCGATGCTGCGCCACCGCAACGGGCGTCCGCTGCTGGTGTCCGAACACGGCATCTACACGAAGGAACGCAAGATCGACCTGTTCCAGAGCCAGTGGATCCGCGACAACCGCAACATCTTCGAACGCGACATTTCCCAGATCAGCTATTTCCGCGAACTCTGGGTGCGCTTCTTTGAAACGCTGGGGCGCGTCTGCTACGAGGCCGGCGACGAGATCACGGCGCTCTACGAGGGCAACCGCCGTCGCCAGGTGCTGGACGGCGCGATGGCCGAGCGCACGCGCAATATCCCGAACGGCATCAACCTGCCGCGCCTGTCCGCGCTGCGCGAGAAGCGTGCGCCGGGCGTGCCGCCGGTGCTGTGCCTGATCGGTCGCGTCGTGCCGATCAAGGACATCAAGACCTTTATTCGGGCGATGCTGACCGTGGTGCGCGAGTACCCCGAGGCCGAAGGCTGGATTGCCGGCCCCGAGGACGAGGACCCCGAATACGCGCGCGAATGCCGCAGCCTGGCCGAAAGCCTGGGCCTGGGCGACAAGGTCAGGTTCCTGGGCTTCCAGAAGATCGACGAACTGCTGCCGAAGGTGGGCGTGCTGGTGCTGAGTTCGATCTCCGAGGCGCTGCCGCTGGTGGTGCTCGAAGGGTTCGCCGCCGGCGTGCCGTGCGTGACCACCGACGTGGGATCGTGCAGCGAACTGGTGTTCGGCCTGCCCGGCGACGACGCCGCGCTGGGCGCCGCGGGCGACGTGGTGCGCATTGCCGATCCGGCCGCGCTGGCCAGCGCCGCGCTGGGCCTGCTGCAGCATCCGGACCGCTGGCACGCGGCACAGGCCTCGGGCATTGCGCGCGTGGAAAAGTACTACACGCAGGAGCAGATGGTGGGCAGCTATCGCACGCTCTATACGGAGCTGATGGCGATGCCGGACAACACGCGCCGCGCGCATGGCGGCGCCAGCCCCGCGAAGTGCCCGGTGCACCACGGCGCGCAGGCAGGGGGACGCTGAGATGGCCGGTATCGGATTCGAACTTCGCAAGATGCTACGGCGGGACAGCCTGTCGGGCATGCTCAGCGCGTACGCGTATGCGGGCGTGATCAGCTCGGGCCCGTGGGTGCTGTCGATCCTGGGCATCCTGCTGATCGGCCTGCTGTCGATCGGCTGGGTGATTCCCGGGGCGCTGATCACGCAGTTCCAGGTGTCGGTGACGTACCTGATCGCGTGCAGCCTGATCCTGACCGGGCCGATGCAGCTGTCGTTCACGCGCTTCACGTCGGACCGCCTGTTCGAGAAGCGTGCCGACCTGGTGCTGTCGAACTATCACGCCGTGGCGCTGCTCTGCACGGCGCTGGCCGGCGCCATCGGCCTGGCCTGCGCGGTCTGGGCGTTCCCGGAACAGTCGGTGCTGTACCGGCTGCAGATGATGGCCGGCTTCGTGATCATGAGCAATATCTGGATCGCGGCCATCTTCCTGTCGGGCATGAAGCAGTACAAGGCCATCGTGTGGACGTTCTTCGTCGGCTACACGATCACCGTGCTGGCGGCGCTGGCGCTGCGTTCGCACGGGCTGGAGGGCCTGCTGGGCGGCTTCGTGTTTGGCCAGCTGTGCCTGCTGGTGGGCATGATCACGCTGATCTACCGCAACTACACGAGCCACCGGTTCATGTCGTTCGAGGTCTTCCAGCGCCGCTTTGCCTACCCGAGCCTGATCGCCATCGGCCTGTTCTACAACCTGGGCATCTGGATCGACAAGTTCATGTTCTGGTACGCGCCGTCCACGGGTCAGCCCGTGATCGGCCCGCTGCATGCGTCGATCATCTATGACATCCCGGTGTTCCTGGCCTACCTGGCCATCATCCCGGGCATGGCCGTGTTCCTGGTGCGGATCGAGACCGACTTCGTGGAGTACTACGACGCGTTCTACAACGCGGTGCGCGGCGGCAGTTCGCTGGAGCACATCGAGGACATGCGCAATACGATGGTGCAGACCATCCGCCTGGGCCTGTACGAGATCGTCAAGGTGCAGGCCATCGCGTCGCTGCTGCTGTTCGTGGTGGGGGGCTGGCTGCTGCGGCTGCTGGGCATCTCGGAGCTGTACCTGCCGCTGCTCTACGTGGACGTGATCGGCGCCAGCCTGCAGGTGGTGCTGCTGGGCGTGCTGAACATCTACTTCTACCTGGACCGCCGCCGCGAGGTGCTGATGCTGACCGGCACGTTCGTGGTGTTGAACTTCGTGCTGACGCGGCTGACACTGTCGCTGGGGCCGGCCTGGTACGGCTATGGTTTCGCGGTGTCGCTGCTGATCGTCGTGGCGCTGTCGCTGTACCTGCTGGACCGCAAGCTCGACCGGCTCGAGTACGAAACCTACATGCTGCAGTAAGCCGGCATGTACTGGAGCCGCCGCGCCGCGTGGCAGTGCCCCGGATGCTTCCCGCCGCGATGGCCTCGCGGCGGGCCACGTTTTCATTACGCCCGCAAGGCAGGGCGACGACCTGCGGCGCGCCTGCAACACCCCCGGCGGTGCCTCCCCTCTAATGTAGCCTCGACGCGCCATGGCGCGTTTCGGTAACATGACGCCGCCGTGCCCGACACACAGGCCGCAGTCATCAGAGGGATGTAATGAGAATTGCCTCAGTAGAGGACGATGCCGCCCAGGCCGAACAGATCCGGCTACTGCTGGAAGAGGCCGGGTTCAACTGCACCAGCTTTCCGACCGGCTCCGCCTTCCTGCGCGCGCTGCGCGATCAGGCGTTCGACCTGATCCTGATGGACTGGCAGTTGCCCGATACCAGCGGATACGAACTGGTCATCTGGGTGCGCCAGCATTCGGGCCGCCTGCCGCCCATCCTGTTCCTGACCAGCCGCATCGACGAGGCCGATATCGTGGCGGGCCTGGGCGCGGGCGCCGACGACTATCTGGCCAAGCCGCTGCGCCCGTCCGAATTCGTGGCGCGCGTCCGTGCGCTGCTGCGCCGTGCCTACCCTGACACCGTGCACGACGACGAACTGATCCGCCAGGGCGACTACGTGGTGGACGCGCGCCGCCGCAGCATCGCGGTAGCGGGGCAGATTGCCGACCTCTCGCCGCGCGAATTCGACTTGGCGCTGTTCCTGTTCCGCAATATCGGCCGGCTGCTGTCGCGCGAGGTGATCGAGCAGGCGGTCTGGGGCCGCGCCATGGATGCGGGTTCCCGCACGCTCGATACCCACGTCTCGCGCCTGCGCATCAAGCTGGCGCTGCGCCCCGAGCACGGGGTACGGCTGACGTCGGTGTATTCGCACGGCTACCGCTTCGAGGCCGGAGGCGCCGCCGATGCGTAGCCGGCACGGGCTTCGGTATGCGGCGCCGTGCGGCAGCATGGCCTGCCTGATTCTGCCTGGCAGTTGCAATCGTGGCGTCGAGACGGGTGTCCGCTAGCCGGGCCGCTGCCTTCTTTCATCGTCGCACCCGCGTGGAGTGGGTGCTGCTGCTGGCCGCCGTGGTGGTGGCCACGGCGGTGGTGGCGCGTTTCCACTGGTTCGAGCGTGCCGACCTGGCGCTGCTGGACTTTGCCATCGCCAGCCAGCCCCATGCCCCGCGCAACGACATCGTGCTGGTGGCCATCGACGATGCCAGCATCGGGGCCATCGGCCGCTGGCCCTGGCGCCGCACGGTGCTGGCGTCACTGATCGACCATATTGCGGCCGATAAGCCGCGCGTGATCGGCCTGGACGTGATGCTGTCCGAGCCCGACATCCGCTATCCGGCCGACGACATGGAACTTGCGCAGGCCATTGCCCGCGCGCGCAACGTGATCCTGCCGGTGGTGGCGGAAGCGGGTGCGGCCGGCCCCGTCATGCGTCATCCGCTCGAAGCGTTCGCTGCCACCAATGGCCATATCAACCTGAGCGTCGATGCCGACGGCGTGGCACGTTCTGTCTATCTGCGCGAGGGCGATGGCGATTCGCCGCCGGTCTGGCATTTCGCCGCCGCAATGGCCGCGTACGGGCAGCCGTCGCCGCCGTCGCCGGAGTCGTTCCGCCACGAACGCGCACGGCGCATCGACAGCGCGGGTTGGGTCAGCCAGGACCGCCTGCGGATTCCATTCGTGGGGCCGCCCGGCACCTTCGGGCGCGTGTCGGTGCTCGACGTGCTGTCCGGCCAGTTGGGCGCTGGTTTCTTCCGCGGCAAGGACGTGATCGTGGGCGCGATGGCCACCGGCATGGGCGACGTGGTCGCCACGCCGGTGTCGCGCGACCGACGCGGCATGAGCGGCGTGGAAATCCTGGCCAACACGCTGCAGGCGCTGCGCGACGGCACGGGCATCGTGCGCGTGCCGGACCTGGCCGGCTGGTTCGCCACATTGCTGCCCGTGCTGCTGGCCGCGCTGGCGGCCTGGATGCTGACGCCGCGTGACGCGTTGATCGCGGTGGCCGTGCTGGTGGCCGCCCTGATCGGCGGCAGCATCATGCTCGTGGGCAGCATGCAGCTCTGGTTTGCGCCGTCCGCGGCCGTATTTGGCTGCCTGCTCGTCTACCCGCTCTGGAGCTGGCGTCGCCAGGAGGCGGCGCTGCGGTTCCTGTCCGAGGAACTGGCGCGCCTGATGCGCGAGCCTGGCCTGCTGGGCGCCCCGGCCCGCATTGACCATTCGCTCGATGGCCGCATGCAGGCCGTCTACGACATGACCGCTCGGCTGCGCGACATGCGGCGTTTTCTGTCGGACGGGCTGGAAAGCCTGCCCGAGGCCACCGTCATCTGCAACCTGGACGGCGGCATCCTGGTGGCCAATCGCCGTGCGGTGGCGCTGGTGCCGGTGGTGCTGCAGGGTATCAACGACCTGCCACAGCCAGCCCGGCTGGGTGAGTTGCCGACCGCCGGTGCCTATGCCGATACCTATGCCGATGCCTACGGCGGGCTCGACCGCCCGGGGCTGCCGGACGTCATCGAGACGCTGTTCCCGGTGCCCGGCCCCGGCCTGGCGTACTGGGATGCCCTGTGCGGTGCGCTGGATGCCGACGCGCCCGTGATGTCCTCATCCGATTCGCACGGCGTGGAACTGGCTACCGAGGACGACCGCCGCTACCTGCTGCATGGCGCGCCGCTGCACGGCGAGGCGGGGCGGCCGGCGGGCGTCATCGTCAGCCTGATCGACATCACGACCGTGCGCCGCGCCGAACGCCAGCGCGAGCAGACGCTGCACTTCCTGTCGCACGACATGCGCTCGCCGCAGGCGTCGATCCTGGCGCTGATCGACCTGCAGTCGCGGCCCGAACGGGCGATGACACAGGAAGAGTTGCTGGGCCGCATCGGCGAGCACGCCCACCGCACGCTGGCGCTTGCGGACGATTTCATCCGGCTGGCGCAAGCCGAATCGCAAAGCCTGCCGTTTGCCGAGGTGGACCTGACGGCGCTGGTGCTGGACGCCACCGACGAGCTATGGGCGCTGGCCAGGACCCGCGGCATCGAGCTGCGGCTCGACCTCGATGGCGACGGCGTGACGTTGCGCGCGGCGCCAGCGCTGCTGGTGCGGGCCATCGCCAATCTGGTCAGCAATGCCATCAAGTTCAGCCCCGACGGCGCGCCGGTCACGGTGGGTCTGCGACGGCTCGGGCCCTACATGGCCATCGAGGTGACCGATCTGGGCCCAGGCATCGCGCCCGAGGCGCAGGCGCGCCTGTTCCGGCCGTTCAGCCGCGTGCATGCGCCGGCCAGCGATGCCCCGTCGGGCAGCGGCCTGGGTCTGGTCTTCGTGAAAACGGTGGCGGAACGCCACGGCGGGCGGGTGATGCTGCGTAGCGCGGCGGGCGAGGGTGCCACATTCTCGATCTGGCTGCCGCTGCGCTCGCGCGCCGGCTGACGCGAACGTCCAACGATCAAGTCCGCAATGCTTGCCGACACAATTGTTGGCAATCCTTTTTGAAGAAATTGCCTACGATCTGTCGGGCCACGGACACCGCATCCGTGGTCTTGCTGCCCACGCCGTGCCCCGGCGTGGGCGTTTTTTTTGCAGGCGGCGCTTACTTGGCCATGCCCGGTGCCGGGGCCGGCGTGGCCGGGGTCTCGGGTTTGGTCGATGTGTCGGGCTTGGCCTCGCCTTCCGGGGTCTTGGGCGCTGCCTTGCCTCCCGGTGCGGACGGCGAAGATTCCTCGTCCTCGTCATACGTCGGCAGCGTGTCGCCGCCGCCGGTCAGCAGGTACTGGCGGCGCTGCGTGTAGGCGTCGCGCACGAAGGCGTACTTGTCCAGCGCAGCCTGCGACAGCAGATCGGTGGCGCCCAGCATGTTGGTGCGGGTGTTCACGACGTTGAGGCCGAACATCGAATAGCGCCAGGCCGTATCGAAGTAGTGGGCCGGGTCCAGGAAGATGCTGCCCGCCACGCCCACGCCGTCACGGATCGAACTGGGGCCGAACAGCGGCAGCACCAGGTATGGGCCGGCCGGCACGCCCCAGGTGCCCAGCGTCAGGCCGAAGTCCGTGGAATGGCGCGGCATGCCGGCCGCCGTGGCGACGTCGATCAGGCCGCCGATACCCAGCACCGTGTTGACCGCCACGCGCATCATCGTTTCCACCGCTTCCACGGGCTTGCCCTGGAGCACGTTGTTGGCGAAGTTGCCGACGTCCGAGAAGTTGTTGAAGAAGTTGGTGACGGCCAGCCGTGCCGGTTCCGGCGTGACGGCCTTGTAGCCCTTGGCCAGCGGCTGGGCCACGTAGGTGTCGGCCTTGTCGTTGACCGTGAAGACGGCCCGGTTCATCGGCTCCAGCGGGTCCGCCGGATTGGCATTGGGGCCTGTGGCGCAGCCGGTGGCCAGCAGGGTCAGCGATGCGGCGGCCAGGGCGGTGGCAAGCCGGGGCGATGCAGGCGCCGCGGCGCGCAGGAGCGAAAGACGGGAGAGCATGTCGAGACAGTCTTTTTCGTTTCTTGTGATGTGGGGACGGCGCACCCGGCAGCGCCGGGACACGTCCGTCCGAACTGCGCCGGTGGGCGCCCCGGGGCTACCGCCGGGACTTGCCAGCGTCCGACCCTGAAGATTTATCGGCAGATTGTGCCATGGTCGTAGCCACCGTGAGAGGGGGAAGCGACGGTCCCAGCGGTTCCGCACGGCCGTTCAGTTCGCGGCGCGGGCGGCCCATCAGGATCGGCTGGAAGAATACGGCACCGGCCAGGGTGCAGATCAGCGCCAGCGCCAGCAGCTTGCCCATGCTGGCCGTGCCGGGGTGATGCGACAGCCAGAGGCTGCCGAAGGCCGTGGCCGTGGTGCCGGCGCTGTACAGCACCGCGTGCGTGAGGCTGGACTGCAGCAGCTTGGTCTTGCCGTGGCGCCAGGCGATCACGTAGTAGATCTTGAACGCCACGCCGATGCCCAGCAGCAGCGGCAGGGCGATGATGTTGGCAAAGTTCAGCGAGATGCCGAGCACGACGCACAGCTCCAGCGTGACCAGCCCCGACACCAGCAGCGGGATCAGGGTCCGCAGCACGTCGCCGACGCGGCGCAGGGTGATCCAGAGCAGCACCGTGATCGACAGCACCGCCCAGATGCCGGCATGGATGAAGGCGTTCATGATGGTATCGGCCGATCCCTTGATGGCGATCGGGCCGCCCGTGGCGTCAGGCTGCACGCGGGCCATCACGGCAATGAACTTGCTCAGCGCCGCCTCGCGGGCGGCTTCGTTCTTCGCGCCGGGCGGCGGCAGTTTCGGGCTCACATTGACCAGCGCCTGCCCATTCGGCGCGAGCCAGTCGCGCGCCAGTTCGGGCGGCAGCGTCTGTTGCGACACCGGTTCGGGCTGCAGCGCGTTCTTCAGCGAGCCCAGCGCCAGGCGCAGCGGCAGCGCCACGGCCAGCTCGGCGCGGTCGCGCACGGCGGGCGTCGCGTCGGCAAGCTGCTTGAGGGCGCGCGACAGATGTTCGGCCGATTCGGCGCCCGGGCCGGGGTGATCGAGCGCGGCCAGCGACAGCTGGCGCGACGCATTGCGCAGCGACGCCACGCGCAGCGCGTCGGTGGCCGGCGTGGCGGTCGGCTGCGTCAGCACCGGCATCAGGCTCTTGGCCATGCCGGCGATGATGGCCAGCTTGGGGGCCTGATCGTCGGGAATGAAGGTCTTCAGCGTGACCACGCGCGCCACCTCGGGCAGGGCCTTGAGCTTCGTGGCGGTGGCTTCGGCATCCTTCAGCGTGGGCGCCAGCACCTTGATGTCGTCGGTGCCGGCCTGCGGCGCGTCCTTCAGCGCCAGCAGCGTGGACATCGATTCCGAATGCGGATCCTTCAGGTGCAGCGGGTCGAAGTCGAAGCGCAGGTGCGGCAGCAGCGGGGCGCCGCCGATCAGCACGGCCAGCACGCCGACCAGCGTGCCCTTGCGATGGCGCTCGAAAAACGCGTCGGCGGGCGCCAGCCAGCCAAAGCCGGGCATTTCTTCCTCGGCGCGCGGCGCCAGCACGCGGATCAGCGCCGGCAGCATCGTGAACGTGGTGGCGAAGGCGATGAACATGCCCACGCCGGCAATCTTGCCCAGTTCGGCCACGCCGCGGTAATCGGTGGGCAGGAAGCAGAAGAAGGCCGCCGCCGTGGCGGCTGCGGCCAGCGTCAACGGGCCGGCCACGTCGCGGGCAGCCAGCGTCAGGGCCTGGTCCAGGTCGCCGTGGTCGTGCCGTTCGGCACGATAGCGCACACCGAACTGGATGCCGAAGTCCACGCCCAGGCCCACGAACAGCACCGCGAAAGCCACCGAGATCATGTTCAGCGCGCCGACCATCATCAGGCCCAGCGCGGCGGTCATGATCAGGCCCGAGAGCAGGCTCACCAGCACGGCCGTGATCAGGCGGGCGGAGCGCAGTGCCATCCACAGGATGCCGATCACCACGATCAGCGTCAGCACGCCGTTGAGCACGGCGCCTTCGCTGACCGAGGCAAATTCGTCGTCGGCCAGCGGCTGCGGGCCGGTCAGCCGCACCACGGCGTTGTAGCGTTCGGTCAGCTTCAGCTGCGTGGCGGCGGCGCGGATGGCATCGCTGGCGCCCGAGCCGGCCTTGAGGTCGCTGAAGTCCAGCACCGGCGACAGCGTGACGAAGCTGAACGCGCGGCCGTCGGCATTGGGTTTGAGGCTGTCGTCGACCAGCCCTGCCCATGACAGCGCCACGGGCTTGTTGGCCAGCACGCCGTCGATGGTGCGGGCGCTTTCGCCCAGCAGCCGGTCCATGTCGGACAGCTTGATCTGGCCAAGCTGCAGCGGCAGGTTCAGCGTGGTGGTGAGCAGGTCGGACAGGCCGCGCAGCGTGGGGTCGTGCGCCAGGTTGTTCAGCAGCGGCCGGGCCTGGCCGAGCTTGCCGGCCATGTCCTGGACGCTGGCGGTATCGGCAAACAGCAGGCCATTACGTTCGAAGAACGGGCCCGAGCCGGGCTGGCCGACGGCCTTGAAGCGGTTGGGCTGCTGGCGCAGCGCGTCGGCCAGTTCGTTGGCGGCGGCGTCGGCCAGTTCCTTGGCCGGGGCCTGCACGACGGCCAGGATCATCTTGTCGCGCTGCGGGAACGCTTCGCTGATGGCGGCGTCGTTCTTCGCCCACGGGGCGTCCGATTCCAGCAGGCGGCTGATGTCGGTGTTGATGGCGAAATTGCGAGCAACATAGACGCCGCTGCCGAGGGTGAGCAGCAGGGCGATGCCGATCACGAGCCAGGCGTGAACGGTGGCGAATTTGACGGTGCGAACCAGCAGCGGTCTGATCATGAGTCCTGTATCTTCAGCGCCCGATGCGGCGGGGGCGCATGGGCGGCACCCGGAGTATAGCGGTTGAAGCGGGGCATTCCGCACCCGCCGCCACGCGCGCCTGGCAGCGAGGCAACATCGCGATCCGCTATATACTGGCCCGACTGGCCAACCCGGCCGTATTGCTTCGATGAGTCATGAACCGTTACGGAATCCTTCCCGCCGCCATCATCGCGCCGATCGCCGCGGTGGTCGTCGTGTCTGCCGCGCATGCGCAGGTCAATACCAGCGCCGCGCCGGACAAGCTCGTGCAGTCCGCCGTCGAAGGCGTGATCACGAAGATCAAGTCCGATCCTGAAACCCGCGCCGGCGATCTTGCAAAAATTACCGCCGTCGTCCAGCGCGAATTCCTTCCCTACACCGATTTTGGCCGCACCACGCGGCTGGCGGTCGGCAATGCCTGGAAGCAGGCCACTCCAGAGCAGCAAAAAACGCTCCAGGAACAGTTCACGGCACTGCTGGTGCGCAGCTATGCGGTGTCGCTGTCGCAACTGCGCGAACAGAGCCCGAAGTTCTCGTACAAGCCCGCCAAGTCTGGCAATAACGCCAGTGACGCGGTCGTGGCGACGCGTGTGATGAATAACGGCGACGAAATGCTGATCGACTACCGTCTGCAGAAGGGCGCCGACGGCTGGAAAATCTACGACATCAACATGATGGGCGCCTGGCTGATCGAGGTGTATCGCAAGCAGTTCGCGGACATCGTGGCGCGCGACGGCATCGACGGGCTGATCAAGTACCTGAACAGTCACAACGCGCGCGCCTAACCGGCAGGCGCCGGGCACCCGCCATAAAAAAACCGGGCCTGGTCGCCCAGTCCCGGTTTTTCTTCAAACGGCCGCCGATCGAGATCGGGCGGCCGTTTTTCATGGTGCTCAGTGAACCTGGGCGGCCTGCACGGCCTCGGCGCGGCTGCCCTGCGCCTTCTTCAGGTTGCCGATCTCGGCCAGCTTGATCTCCACGTGGCGCGAGAACACGTATTCGGCGGGGCGCTGCTTGTCCAGCGGGATATCCGGGGCCATCGGGCCGTCGGTCTTCACGCCGCGCAGGCTCACGCCCAGCGCCTTGAGCGGGTGCGAGAACGTGTCGGCCACGGCCGTCGCCTCGAAACCGCTGTGCACCATGCAGTTGGCGCACTTTTCGTAGTTGCCAACGCCGTAGGCGTCCCAGTCGGTGCCTTCCATCAGTTCCTTGAAGGTCTTCACATAGCCTTCGCCGACCAGGTAGCACGGACGCTGCCAGCCGAACACGGTGCGTGCCGGGTTGCCCCACGGCGTGCACTTGTAGGTCTGGTTGCCGGCCAGGAAGTCCAGGAACATCGTCGACTGGCTGAACGCCCACTTCTTGCCGGCGTTGCCGCGCGCCAGGATGTCGCGGAACAGTTGCTTGGTCTTGCCGCGGTGCAGGAAGTGCTGCTGGTCCGGCGCGCGCTCGTAGGCATAGCCCGGCGACACCGTGATGCCGTCGACGCCCATCGCCTTGACCGAGTCGAAGAACTGGGCCACGCGGTCCGGCTTGGCATCGTTGAACAGCGTGCAGTTGATGTTGACGCGGAAGCCACGTTCCTTGGCCATGCGGATGGCTTCGACGCAGCGGTCGTACACGCCTTCCTGGTTTACCGAGTGATCGTGCATCTCGCGGTCGCCGTCCAGGTGGATCGACCACACGAAATACGGGCTCGGCTGGTACTGCTCGATCTTCTTTTCCAGCAGCAGGGCGTTGGTGCACAGGTAGACGAAACGCTTGCGGGCGATGATGCCACGCACGATTTCCGGCATGTCCTTGTGCAGCAGCGGCTCGCCGCCGGCGATCGACACCACGGGGGCGCCGCATTCGTCGACCGCTTCCAGGCATTCCTGCACCGACAGGCGCTGGTTCAGGATGGGGTCCGGATAGTCGATCTTGCCGCAGCCGGAGCAGGCCAGGTTGCAGCGGAACAGGGGTTCGAGCATCAGGGCCAGCGGGTAACGCTTTTGCCCGGACAGATGCTTGCGTGCGATGTAGGCGCCTACGCGGGCGACCTGGAGAAACGGAATGGCCAAGGGGGTGCTTCCTGTCAGGTTCAGTGTGTCGGTTCAGCCGGCCGCCGTCTGGCCGGCAAGCTGGGCGTCACTGATATCAGTTGTTCTTCTGGCCCCTGGGGCCAGCGTTGCATCGGCTAGTTCAGCCGGCAGGCGGAATTCGGCATGTTCCTCGATGCCTTCCATGACCGATACGTTGACCGGACCAAGGCGTCGCAGGGCGGCAATGACGTCTTCCACCATGTCTTCGGGTGCCGAAGCACCCGCGGTAATGCCAACCACGTCGGCGTTGCGGACCCAGGCCGGGTCCAGTTCGCTGCCGTCGGCAATCAGGTAACTCGGCACGCCACTTTCCGTGCCGATTTCGCGCAGCCGGTTCGAATTCGAACTGTTGGTGGCCCCGATCACGAGAATGACATCCACGCGCTCGGATAATTCCCGTACCGCACTTTGCCGATTTTGCGTGGCATAGCAGATATCGCGCGTGCTGGGCCCCACCAGATCGGAAAAACGCCGGTGGAGCGCCGCAATGATATTACGGGTGTCGTCCACGGACAACGTGGTCTGGGTGATATATGCCACAGGTGCGTCGGCCGGCAGGTCCAGCGCGGCCACTTCGGCCTCGTCCTGCACCAGCAGCACCTTGCCCGGAATCTGGCCCATCGTGCCTTCCACCTCGGGGTGGCCGGCGTGGCCGATCAGGATCACATGGCGGCCGGCGGCGGCGTACTGGCGGCCCTGGTTATGGACCTTGATCACCAGCGGGCAGGTGGCGTCGATCGCGTGCAGATCGCGGCGCTGTGCCTCGGCGATCACACTGCGGGCCACGCCGTGGGCGCTGAAGATGGTGACCGCGTCACCCGGCACTTCGTCGAGTTCCTCGACGAAGCGCGCGCCTTTTTTCCGCAACGATTCCACCACATGCTTGTTGTGGACAATTTCGTGGCGAACATAGACGGGAGCGCCGTGCTTGATCAGGGCACGGTCCACGATCTCGATCGCACGGACCACGCCCGCGCAAAAGCCCCTGGGTTTGGCAAGGATCACCTGCATGGAGACGGCCCCCCGACCCTCTTGTGAAGATTCGAAGACATCAGTTATTTTGGTATTCCGGCATCACTTTTCCGGTTCACGGTAGGTACTATATACCGGGTCGGATTTTCATGCCGCCGCGTTGGCTGTTGCCAACAGGGTCATTCCGGTGAAAATGCCGCCCTGCGTCTTGGTATAACGGCGGATTCTCGTTCAACGCGTCCGCAACGCCCATAGGGGATTTGAAATTCACAATTGCATTCTCGTGACAGGGGCTTCGGGCTTCCTGGGTTCATCGGTCATGCGCCAGGCGCTGGAGCGCGGCTTCCAGGTGCGGGTGCTGGTCCGTGCCACCAGCCCGCGCGCCAACCTGGCCGGGCTGCCGGTAGAGGTCGTGGAAGGCGACATGCGCGATCCGGCGTCCATGGCGCGCGCCATGGCCGGCGTCCGCTATCTGTTCCATGTGGCGGCCGATTACCGCCTGTGGGCGCCCGATCCCGAGGAAATCGTCCGTTCCAACGTGGACGGCACGGTCACGACGATGAACGCGGCGCGGGACGCTGGCGTCGAGCGCATCGTCTATACCAGCAGCGTCGCCACGCTGCGGGTGGCCGGCGCCACCGGTCCGGTGGACGAGACCGCCGCCATGGCGGGCCACGAGGCCATCGGCGCCTACAAGCGCAGCAAGGTACTGGCCGAGCGCGAGGTGGAGCGGCTGGTGGCCGAGGGGCTGCCCGCCGTGATCGTGAATCCGTCCACGCCGATCGGCCCACGTGACGTACGCCCCACACCGACGGGCCGGATCATCGTCGAGGCGGCCACGGGAAAAATCCCGGCATTCGTCGATACCGGCCTGAACCTGGCCCACGTCGACGATGTGGCGAACGGTCATTTCCTGGCGCTGGACAAAGGCCGCATCGGCGAACGCTACATTCTTGGCGGCCAGGACGTGCTGCTGCGGCAGATGCTGGCGGACATCGCCGGCATGGCCGGGCGCAAGGCGCCGACCATCGAACTGCCGCGCTGGCCGCTGTACCCGATTGCCCGGGTGGCCGAAGCCGTGGCGCAATTCACGAAAAAGGAGCCGTTCGTGACCGTTGACGGCCTGAAGATGTCGCAATACCGGATGTTCTTCACGTCGGCCAAGGCCGAGAGCGAGCTGGGCTATACCGCGCGCCCATACCAGGAGGCGCTACGCGATGCGCTGCACTGGTTCCGCGATAACGGCTACTTGAAGTAACCGGCCCGGCGCGGCCCAGCCGCCAGGGTGCTCAGGAGCGGACGGGCGCCTGGTTGCGGCCCTTCCACTGACCGCCCCGGCGCAGATAGAAACGGCGCGCCGAATCGAGCGTGGCGCCCAGATAGAACAGCGCCGTCAGCGGCAGCAACGGTGCCAGCCATGCCGGCTGCCGGTACTCGCGCAGCATGGGACGGTAGCTGATCGCCATCAGGACCCAGGCCAGCCAGGCTGGCCATGCCGCTGCGCCGCCGGCGAGCGCCAGCACGGGCGGCGCCAGATAGGTCAGGATCATGCCCAGCGTGGCACCCGCCAGCATCAGCGGCGAATAGTGGAGCTGCGTATAGGCACTGCGCGCAATCATGTTCCACAGGCTTTGCCAGTCGTCATACGGGCGCAGCGACACGCTGTCGTCGGCCAGGTCCAGCCGGATGGAGCCGCCTGCCTTGATCTTCGCCGCCAGGCTGCAGTCGTCGATCAGCTCGCCGCGGATCGCTGCAAAGTCGCCGATCCGGGCCAGTGCCGAACGCCGCGCCAGCATGCAGCCGCCGGCCGCGCCAGCCACCTTGCTGCGCGGGTCGGCGACGCGCTGAAACGGGTAAAGTTTGGCGAAATAGAAGACAAAAGCCGGCACGATCATCCGTTCCCACCACGATTCGCAGCGCAGGCGCACCATCAGGGATGTCAGGTCGCGCTGCTCGTGTTCGGCGCGGGCAACCAGTTCGCGCACGGTGTGCGGGCCGTGCCAGATGTCGGCGTCCGTCAGGAACACGAAGGCGGCGTCGGGCATGCGCTGGTCGGCAGCGGCCAGCCCCTCGGACTGCGCCCAGACCTTGCCGCTCCAGCCGGCGGGCAGGTCGCGCGCGCCGATCACCGTCAACGCTTCGCCCTTGCCGATGGAAACGGCGGCGGCCCGGGCGATATCGGCCGTGCCGTCGGTGCTGTGGTCGTCCACCACGACGAGCTGCAGGCGGCCAGGATATTGCTGGCTCAGTACCCCGGTCACGGCGCGGGCAATCACATCGGCTTCGTTGCGGGCCGGAATCACGCCGATCACGGGCGGCCAGTGGGCCGGTTGAGGGGAGGGGGCGGGTTTGCGCACGCGCCAGAATCCGGCGCGGGCGAATACCAGGACGCACCAGACCACCAGGGTCAGCAGGGACAATCCGAACAGCAGCATGGGTCTTATTTGATGAATCGCCGCGCCAGGCGGGCCAGCCTGGGCACGGTGGTGGGCCGGACAAGGCGCGCATCATACCCCGCCATGCGCCGTTCGTTCTCGGCCAGGCACAGATCGATCATGGCGCCCGCCGACAGCGTCTGGCCCAGCGATCCGGCGGCGTTCATCGGAAAATTGGCATCCTGCGCGGTGCCGTCCGCCTTGACGTCGATGCCCTTTGCCAGGCCGATGCGCTCGCGGATCAGGAACAGCCAGACGCGTGCGACCTTGAGCGCGAAGGCCGGGCGGCGCCACCACGGCAGGCTCGCGCGATACCACGCCACCCAGTTGGCAAAAAACAGGATATGACGGCCTTCTTCCTGGATCACCGGCTCGAAGGTCTCCACCAGCTCGGCCGGAAAGAAGCCCGAATCCTTGGCTGCCGCGAACAGGCCGAACGCGGCGAAGCTGTCGATGCACTCGCTGTAGCCGGTGACCAGCCAACCCCATTCGGCGTCGGCGGGCGGCAGGTATTCGGGTTCGGGCGCCAGCGTGATGCCGTACGCCTGTACCAGCTTCGAGAGCACGACCTTGTGGCGCGCTTCCTCGTCGGCATCCATTTCCAGCGCGCTGCGCAGCAGGGCATCCTTCTGGCGGGCGGCAAAGCTATGCACCCGTACCGATGCGCGCCCTTCGGTCTGTACGGCGATATCCCAGATCGGCAGCGAGGTCACGCGCTTGAGCGCGTCGGGTGGCAGTGTTGGCCAGTCGATGACCGACGGCTTGTACGGGTTGTGGGTCTGCAGCAACATGTTGCAGAACATGCGCAGGTGTTCGGCCGAGCCGATGCGCACCGGCCCGTCCAGCGGGTCGGTCCAGTTGCGCATGGCGTGGTCCGCCAAATCGATGGCCGTGCGGGCCACGGTGGCGGCCACGGCAGCGGCGCGGGCCTCACTGGTTTCCGGGATCGACTGGACACGGGCGACGGGCAAGCCGTCTACCGCGCCTTCGATTTCGAATGCTTTCTTCATCGGCGCTCCGGGCAGGGATAGCGGCAGTCATTGTATCCAGCCGAAGCGGTTGGTGCAGGATTGTGTCGAAAAAGACAGTCCAGCCGGCCAGCCAGTGGGCGCGGTCGTTGACGGGCGGTAAGCGCTGTGTGCCAGGCCGGCGCAATGCCGGCCATGGGCCCTGGATGCAGCGCCGCTCAGCGTGCGTGGTGCGCGCGTTGCGGCCGCGGTGGTTGGCGATGCCAATCCTGTGCGATATCCGGGAAGACATCGCACTCGCCGCGAACGATGTTCTCGATCGTGGCGCAAATCCCCTCGGTGCCACGTGGCCCGACGCAGACAAGGCTGCGCGGGGTATCCGAATGGGCCGGAATGGCGTACACATGCATCCCCTCGCGATAGAGGGGATGCTGGGTCAGCCGCTCGTTCAGGATTTCGACAAAGCGGTTGGGGCTAACGGTCGGCTTGTCCATCGCTTTTCTCCCTACGGGCTTCCAGCCTATGGCGGGCACCGGCCATGTTCAAGGGGCTCAGCGGCGCTTCAAGCGCCTATTGGGTCGCATCGTCACGTAATGTCACGCATATTCACGCATTGCAACCACGTTTGGTTCGGCTAGTGTCGGGTGCCGGCGACTTCGTCCGTGGTGCGCCGGCCGTCGAGCATGCCATTGCCGGCGACCCAGCAGGCGGCTTCGGCTTCGGCGTGCGACGGGTAGTCGGTCTGCGCCTCGATGGTGCTGTCGCAGTCGGCGCCGCCGCATTTTTCCTCGACGATGATGCGCCAGGTGTAGCGTCCCGGCGGGTCTTCCATGACATGCATGACCAGGGTGCGGCGCTGGTCGGACAGGGACATCGGATGGGTCTGCATAACGGTACTCCGGTGATTCACCACCAGGCAGGGGCCCCGGTGGACTTTCAACATAGCACCGCACCGCGCCATTTCCAGCAGGAAATGCCGCAGTGCGGCGTCCGCGGCCTATGCTGGGGGCATCGGTCCTGATATCGTGTGCGGCCTTGGGTTCCCGGGGGCCATGTCGCGCCCGGGGACGGCAGACCGGACCTCTACCATGCCTGTTTCCACGACCCTTACCGACCGCATTGCCGCGCTGCTGGCGCATTTCGATACCGCCGTCCTGCCGTCCTGGACCGGGCCGGGCTGGAATCCGTCGATGGCGCTCGCGCACGAGGCGCTGGACGGCGTGTCCGGCCAGCCGTTGCCCGACAAGCGCTACCGCGCCATGGCCTGCGCGCGCCAGCTCTATGTCTTTGCGACGATGGGCAATCTGCCGCACGCGGCCACGCTGTTCAAATCGCTGATTCGCCATTTTGGCGATGGCGCCGGGGGGTGGATCTACAGCATCGACGCGCAGGGTGCGCCGCTGGATGCCACGCGCGACCTGTATACCTACGCCTTCGTGGTATTCGCCTGCGCGCATTACCACCGGGCCAGTGGCGACGCCGCGGCGCTGGAGACCATGCAACGCACCATCGCCGTGATCGAGGCGCGCTTTGCCGACGGCAACGGTCTCTATCACGCGGCACTGGCGCAGAACTTCGGGCCCAACGAAAGCGGTGTGCTGCAGAACCCGATCATGCACCTGACCGAGGCCTATCTGGCGGCGCTGGATATCACCGGCGATGCCTGGATGGCCCAGCGGCTGAAGACGCTGGCCGATGCCGTCCACGTCCGGTTTGTCGACCCGGCCAACGGTTGCGTTGCCGAACTGCCGCAGGGCACGCCGGGCAACCGGATCGAGCCCGGCCATCAGTTCGAGTGGTATTCGCTGGTCATGACGGCCCCGGCGCTGTTTGCCGATGGCCCGCTGGCCGCATCGCTGCCGCAGGCCTTTGCGTTCGCCCGCCGCCATGGCGTGGCGGATGCCACATTGGGCGTGTGCGCCGCGCTCGACGGCCACGGCGCGTTGCAGGACCCCACCGAGCGGATCTGGGCCCAGACCGAATTCGCCCGCGCGTTGATGGTCAAGGCTCGGGCGGACCAGGACGCGGCGGCGCTGGCCGAACTGGAAACCTGGATCGACCGGTTCCGCGCACGCTTCCTGCACGCGCGCGGCTGGCACGAGTGCCTGGCGCCGGACGGCGCCGTCATCCGGGCCGAAATGCCGTCCACCACGCCGTACCACCTGCTGACGGCCTGGCAGGCGCTGCGCACGCTGCTTCCGGCGGCCTGACCCGCCGGCCGACTGGTGCGGCTGGTCCGGCTGGCCGGGGCGGCCGGGCTGGGCGCGTCAGTCCACGCGTGCCCGCAGGTCGCTCTTGCGGATCAGCTGCAGAAGGGTGTCGGCCGGGCGGGACAGGCGCCCCGCGGCCAGCGTGATGAATTCGACATCGGGCAGGGCGGGCAGGGCATCGACATTGACGGGCGGCACCAGTCCGCCACCCGTCAGATTCTGCGCCCGTACCGTGATGCCAAGGCCGCCGCGCGCCGCGGCAATGCAGCCCGAGTGACTGCTGCTAGTGCAGACCACGCGCCAGCGCCAGCCCGCCGTGGCCAGGGTGTCGAGCACCACCGATCGTGTCACGCTGGGCTCGTTGACCAGGATCAGCGGCAGCGGCTGGCCCACATCGACCACGGTGCCGGGCCGCGCCAGCCATTCGAGCTGGCCGCGAAACAGCGGCACGCCACGCCGTTCGCCTTCCCGCCGTTTGCCGATGATCAGGTCCAGCGTGCCGGCTTCGATCCATTCGTACAGCTTGCTGGTCATGCCGATCGTGATTTCCAGTTCCACGTCCGGGTGCGTGGCGCGGAAGGCCGCCAGCACATTGGGCAGCGGCCCTTGCGCCAGGTCTTCGGAACAACCCAGCCGGACGCGACCCTGCAGGCGCGGCGCGCTGAACTGCTGCTCGGCGCGGGCCAGCGATTCCAGGATCAGGCGGGCATGTACCAGCAGCGCCTCGCCATCGGGCGTCAGCGCCAGCGAATGGGTATCGCGCACGAACAGGCGCCGGTTGACGCGCTGTTCCAGCCGGCGGATGTGGTCGCTGACCGACGATTGCGACAGGCCAAGCTGGCGGCCGGCTTCGGTAAAGCTGTGCGCGGTGGCCACCGTGGCGAAGGTGCGGATCCAGACGGGATTGAGCATCGGCGCATTGTCATCGGATTTACCGATGGCAGTCAATAAACCCAGAGGGGTTCCCGATGGGGTGCCGGGTGCGTACCATGCTTGCACGGTCCGGGGCTTCCCGGACTGGCATGACAGCAGGATCTCCCCGAATGCATACCGCCTCCGCCCCCGCCCCCAATCAGGCCGTTTCCCATCAGGCCATGCTGTGGATTGTCTTCGCCGGCTTTTTCATGCAGACGCTGGACACCACGATCGTCAATACCGCGCTGCCATCGATGGCGCACAGCCTGGGCGAAAAGCCGCTCGACCTGAAACCCGTGGTGGTGGCCTATACGCTGACCATGGCGATGTTGACCCCGGCATCGGGCTGGCTGGCCGACAAGTTCGGCACGCGCCGCGTGTACTTCAGCGCCATCCTGATCTTCGTGCTGGGTTCGGTGTTCTGCGCCACGGCGCATACGCTCACGCAGCTGGTGATTGCGCGGGTGCTGCAGGGTGTGGGCGGATCGATGCTGCTGCCGGTCGGCCGGCTGGCCGTGCTGCGCAATATCCCTGGCGAGCAGTACATCGCCGCGCTGGCGTTCGTGTCGATTGCCGGGCAGGTCGGGCCGATCTTCGGGCCGGTGCTGGGCGGCTGGCTGGTCCAGAGCGCGTCGTGGCACTGGATCTTCCTGATCAACGTGCCGGTCGGGCTGGTGGGACTTTTCGCGGTGCGCCGCTACCTGCCGGCGGGCGAAGCCGGTGTGGCGCCGCCGTTCGACTGGCTTGGCTGCGGTCTGCTGTCGCTATGCATGGTCACGTTCTCGCTGGCGCTCGAAAACGGCGCGCATAGCCCGTGGAGTGCCTTGCTGGCTGCCATCAGCATCGGCAGCGCGCTGCTCTATATCCCCCATGCGCGCCGGCATGCCACGCCGCTGTTCCGGCTGGCGCTGTTCCGAGAGCCCAACTTCAGCGTGGGCCTGATCGGCAACCTGGTCTGCCGGATCGGCTCGGGCGCGGTGCCGTTCCTGCTGCCGCTGCTGTTCCAGCTGCAGCTGGGCTATTCGCCGCTGCACTCCGGCATGATGCTGCTGCCGGTGGCCATTGCCGGCACGATCTCCAAACGCTGGATCGTGCCGCTGGTGAATCGCTTTGGCTACGACACGTTCCTGCTTGTCAACACGGTGATCGTCGGCGCATCCATCGCGTCGTTCTCGGCCATCTCGCCGGGCTGGCCGCTGGCCCTGTCGATCGTGCAGCTGGCCACGTTCGGCGCCGCCAATTCGATGCAGTTCGCGGCGATGAACAGTGTGACGCTGAAGGGCCTGACCCGCGAGGACGCCGGCAGCGGCAACAGCCTGTTCTCGATGGTCCAGATGCTGGCCATCGGCCTGGGCGTCACCATCGGCGGCGGCCTCGTCAGTCTGTTCTCGGTGAAGCTTGGCGTCGCGGCGCCGGCCTACCGGCTGGCCTTCCTGTCGGTGGGCGTCATCACGCTGTTCTCCGCCCTGGTGTTCCGCCGGCTCGATGCCGAACGACTGAATCCGAAAAGCGTGAAACGGGCGGCGGTACAGGCGCCGTGACAACTGGACGGGGCCTCAGCCTTCGGACGGCGGCCAGCCGTCACGCTGGCTGAGTTCCTTGAACCATTCGTGCATGGTGGAATCCTGCACGGAATATTCGCCGCGGGCCGATTTCCATACCAGAGCCGGCGACCGGTCCCGCAGGCTTTCCAGCGCCGCCTGGACTTTTTGCGGCGAAACCGTCATGCCGGGGCAGTGCTGGCGGTAGAACGCCAGCGATTCTGCGTCGTAAGGCCGAAACTTGCTGCCGATCGACAGCATCCGTGCCAGCACTGCCTGCTCAAGCGGCTTGAGGCCCAGGTAGTCGGACTTCATCTGTGCCGTGTCCTGTGCTTGCCGTCTGCGGGCGGCGGCAAGCACGCGCAGTTCGAACCGCTCGCCGTGATCGGCTTCGAGCGGATTCAACGATTCGCCGATCGCTGCATGGAAAAACTGTGGCCGATATCCGAAAAGCTGGAACGCTTCGAGCAGCGCGGGCTGATCGACTGGCCGCAACTCGCTGCGTTGCTCCTCGATCAGTGCCGCGACATGCGCCACATAGCTTTTGCCCAAGGTGGGCATCTGGTGGATGGATGAGCCGTAGAAGGGGGCGCTGGTGGCGTTGACCAGCCGTAACAGTTTGTCGCGGTCCGAGCCGGACATGACAAGCATTAGCGCGATAGCCTCGGGCGTGTTCATCTGATCGCGCGCGGACTTCAGTGCGGCCATGGCGGTTTCGCCAGATTCGCTGGTCAGGGCATGCTGCGCTTCGTCGATCAGCAACGCGATGGGCTTGCCCGTTTTCTTGTGCAGCGCCTGGAGAGCCTGCGGCAACGTCGCGCCGTCGATACTGCCCACCCGGGAGGTGTCTATCTTCAGCGTGCCCGCGATGGTGACGCTTTCCAGGCGCGCCTTGCGGGCAGTGCGGGCCACCACGCCCTGATTTTCGGCCAGTGCGTGCGCGATCCCTTCCGCAATCAGCGCGCCGGGGTCCTTCCGCTGGTCTGACCAGAGATCGACGTAGATCACCAGTACGTCCGCCTTTTCAAGGGCCGGGCGCAAGTCGTACTGCAAGAACATCGATTTTCCGGTGCGTCTGGGTGCCGCGAGGAACAGCCCGTTCTGCGCGTCGCCAAATACCGCAAGGCCCTGCAACTGCGCGGCGAGTTCCGAGGCAAGCTCCGGTCTGCTGAAGTAGCGCATCCGTTTATCTTGAATTATCCTGAGTTGGATAATTTATGGAAACGGGAATAAAAGTCAATAATTCGCGTCCGGACGGCGCCGAAAGTGATGCTAAATCGACTTTAATCTTCCGCCCCGTTCTCCCGCAGCATCCGGTCGCATTCGTCCAGCATGTCGTGAGCGAAGGCTGACTGGTAGTTCGGGTCCAGGGCTTCCATCATCTCGTGCGACGCGTACAGACCGGCTTCGCGCGACAGCGTGGCGGCCAGTTGGCGGGCCAGCTGGTCGCTCAGGTCCGACAGCAGGCGCCGCTCGGTCAGCGCCAGCTGCAGCTTCGAGCGCGACAGCCAGTTGCCGGCCAGCGTGGCGCCCTGGGCTTCGGTCATCCATTGGCCGTGTTCGTAGAACGCGGATAGCCGTTCGGCCATCAGCGCGAACATCAGCGCCTTGCGGGTGTTGAAATCGATGCGGGGCGGCGGCGAGACGGGGATCATTGGCGAACATCCTGAAGGGCGGGGCGCGTGATGGTAACGCACCCGGTAGCGTAACCGGTACCGCACCCGGCAACGAAAGCGCCAGAACGGCTTGTCAGCCCAGGCGCGCTTGCAGCCATGTGCCGATATCGGCAATTTCTTCGAGGCAGACCGAATGGGGCATGTTGCCGTACGCATGCCAGGTCACCGGCTGGCCGCGTCCCGTGAGGAAATCGCGGGCGCGGGTGCCCAGGGTCAAGGGCACCACATCGTCGGCCGTGCCATGCGCGGCAAAGATCGGCGTGTTGGCGTTGGCCGGGGTGGCTTCCGCCGCGATCAGTTCGGGCGACGGAATGTAGGTGGACAGCGCGATCACGCCGGCCAGTGTCTGCGGGTGCGTCAGGGCCGTGGTATAGGCAATGGCGCCGCCTTGCGAGAATCCGGCCAGCACGATGTTCGCGGCCGGAATGCCACGCGCGATTTCGCGGGCGATCAGGGCACGGATGGCGTCGCGCGACTGCGCGATGCCCGCCACGTCGGCCTTGCGGCCCGCTTCGTCGAGCGAATAGATGTCGTACCACGCGGGCATGACGTAGCCGCCATTGCAGGTGACGGGGATGGCCGGGGCATGCGGAAAGACAAAACGCACGGCCAGCGTGTCGGGGAGGCCCAGCTCGGGCACCACGGGGACGAAGTCGCTGCCATCCGCCCCAAGCCCATGCATCCAGATCACGGCGTGGGTCGGATTCGGTGCGGTGTCGATTTCAATGGCGGGCAGCAAGCTCATGGCCGTTCCTGTGAATGCGGGAAAGCGGCCAGTATCGCACGGGCGCCGGAGCGTCCGTGCGACGGCTTGTCAGGCTTCCAGGCAGGGTCAGGCGGCCGTGGGAACGATCGGAATCGTGGCCAGGCCAGGGGTGCTGCGGGCGGGCGCCGCCTGCAACTGCGGCGTCTCGGGTTGCGGCGGCGACGCAAAGCGCCGGTCCGCCACGCCTTCCACGCCGGTGGCGTGTACCTCTTCAAGGAAGGCGATCATGTTGCGGTAATAATCGACTTGCATCTGCGCTTCAAGCAGGCGACGTTCTGCCTGGAAAAGCGTCAGCCTCATGTCTTGCAGTTCCTTTTCGGCGATCTTCTCTGGCGTCGGCGGACTGAACAAGTTTGCAAGCGAACGCATGGCAGTTACCTCCCGGGGCTGTCGTACGGCGTGTGAGTCGTTTCGGTTGTGTGCGCGCCATGCGGTCAAATATAGACGATACGGCGCAACGTACACGATGGGTCACCATGCATCATGTGGGCTCCCCCACAAGAATGATTGCCGTCACCCGGATGGTGGGGTAGATTTACCGCCCATCAGCCGGGAGCCGCCTTGGGGCATGTCCCGGCTTTGTCTTTTTTACCTCCGGCCTGATAGCGAACTTGCCGATTGTGGCGAAAGCTGCCGTTTGGGAGCGTTATCCGTATCGGACATGGCTAAAATCTGTCGTCGGTAAAAAAACCACATCCTGTTAGCCCGATGCAACAACCGGTGCAACGCGACACGATGCCGGGGGCGGATACATCACAGCCGTATGACGGGCAGGCCTGGCTGGCGGTTAGAATGCCGCGCCGGCGTCCCATTTTTTCGCCGCGCCCTCCCTCTCCACGCCCCAGTCCGCTTCCGACGTGTCCGCGCTTCCTGCCGCCTGCCGGCGCCTGCTGCCAGCCCTTCTTCACCTGTGCCTGATCCTGCCGATGCTGGCATGGGGTGGGCCGGTGCGCGTGCTGGTGGTGGCGTCGCAAACGCATCTGCTGCCGGCCGCCGCCGAGACATTCCGTGCCGTGCATGGCAACGACGTGGCGGAATTCACCTTTACGACGACCGCACCCGATGCCGGCACGCTGGCGCAGGCCGACGTCATCCAGGCGTGGTTCGTGCCGGCGGCGGTGCTGCGGCAGATGGCGCCCGGCGTACAGCGGGCGCAGTCGCGCGGTGCGCTGGTATCGGCCGCGCCCGCCGACGTGGCCGAAGCTGCCTGGCGCCTCCATACCGACGCCGCGCTGAATGCCGCGATTCAACCGTATTGGGACGCGGGCGGTGCCGACAACCTGGCCGCGGCGCTGGCGGCGGTTGTCGCGGCGCACCAGCGCACCGCCGGCGTGACACCGATCGCCGTGCCGCCGGTCAAGCCGGCGCCGGCGGCCGGCATCTACCATCCGCGCGCACCGCAGCCGTTCGCGTCGCTGGACGCATACCTGCGCTGGTATCGGTCGACGGGGCGTGTGCGCGATGAGGCACCGCTGGTCGGCATCTCGTTCTATGCCACGAACTACCGCCAGCGGGACCTGGCGCACATCGATGCATTGGTCGATGCGCTGGAACGGCAGGGCATCGGCGCCGTGCCGGCGTTCGGCTGGCCGCTGTCGAGTCTCGATGCCTTGCTGACGCAGGACGGCACGACGCCGCTGCGGGCGCTGCTGGCCCTGAACCTGACGATTCCGCGCGCCGAAGACAAGGACTGGCTGGCGCGCCACGGCCTGCATGCCATCAACCTGATGGCCACGCGCGACAGCGCCGCTGCGTGGCACGCCGACGTGCGCGGCATTGCCGGCGAGCGGCTGCCGCTGCTGCTGGGGGCGCCCGAACGCAGCGGCGCCACCGAGCCGGTGCTGTTTGCCACGCAGGAAGACCACGACGGCGCGAAGGCCAGCGCCGCCGTGCCCGAGCGCGTGGACGCGGTGGTCGCGCGCGTGCGGCGCTGGATTGCGCTGCAGGACAAACCGGCTGCGCGCAAGCATGTGGCCGTGCTCTACTACAACAATCCGCCGGGACGCGGCAACATTGGCGCGAGCTATCTGGCGACGCTGCCCACGCTCGCCCAGATCTTGCAGCGGCTGCAGGCCGCTGGCTACGACACCGGGCGCGACATGCCCGACACCGCCACGCTGACCGCGCTGCTGGAAGCCAACGGCCGCAACGTGGAGACGTGGTCGCCCGGCGAACTCGATCGCATGGTGCGCGCCGGGCACGTCAAGCTGGTGCCGCTGACGCAGTACCGCCGCTGGTTCGATACCTTGCCGGCGACGTTCCGCGATGCGGTGGTGCGCGCCTGGGGGCCGCCCGAACGCAACCCGCTGATGCGCGCGCACGATGCCGACGGGGCGCCGGCCTTCGTGGTGCCGGGTCTGTTCTTCGGCAATGTGTTCGTCGGCCCGCAACCGCTGCGTTCCACCTTCGACAGGGCGATGGACGCCGCGCACGACACCATCACGCCGCCGCCGCATTCCTATGTGGCCGCCTACCTGTGGTACCGGCATGTGTTTGGCGCCGACGCCGTGGTGCATGTCGGGCGCCATGGCACCCTGGAATGGCTGCCGGGCAAGCAGGTGGGCCAATCTGGCGACGAGGCTTCCGAAGTCCTGCTGGGCGACCTGCCGAATGCCTATATCTATATCCAGGATGGCGGCGGCGAGGCCATCCAGGCCAGGCGCCGCAGTGCGGCGGTACTGGTGAGCCACCTGGCGCCGCTGCTGGCTGCCGCCGGACAGCCGCCGGCGCTGGCATCGCTGGACGAAGCCATCGAACAGGCCGATGCCACGCAGGACAGCGCGCCCGATCTGTCGGCGCAGTACCGCAGGCAGGCGCTGGAACAGATCCGGACACTGAAGCTGGACCGGCAACTGGGGCTGGACGTCAACGCACCGTGGGACACCATCGAGCCGGTCGTGCATGCCTTCCTGCACAAGGTGGAGGCCGAGCCGATGCCGCTGGGCATCCACGTGCTGGGGCAGATGCCCGCGCCCGCCGATCAGACCGACGCGCTGGCGATGATGCTGGGCGCCCGCACCAGGACCGATCCGGCGCGTTTGCACGCCTGGGCCGCCGATCTGGTGGCCGGCCGCCAACCGGCCCCGGCGGAGGACGTTGGCGACGATGCCCGCCGTGCGCTGGAGGCTGGCCGGCAATGGCTGGCGGACTTGCGTGCATCGCCGCAGGCCGAACTGGATGGGCTGATCACGGTGCTGGCGGGCCGCTATCTGCCCAGCGGGCCATTGGGCGATCCCGTGCGCGTGGCCGACAGCCTGCCAACCGGGCGCAACCTGCACGCTTTCGACGGCGCCCGGATTCCCACGCGCGCCGCGTGGGCGCTGGGCAAGACGATGGCCGGGCAGACGCTGGAACGCTTCCGGCGCGAACACGGCAATTGGCCCGAAACGGTGTCGATGGTGCTCTGGTATGGCGAGACCGAGCGCCATCAGGGCGCCATGGAAGCCGAGGCGCTGTACCTGATGGGCGTGGAGCCGGTGTGGAATGCGCGCGGCAATGTCGAGGACGTGCGGCTGATTCCCGATACCGAACTGGGCCGGCCGCGCGTGAACGTGCTGCTGACCACGTCCGGCATTTACCGCGACGGGTTTGGCGACAAGATCGCGCTGCTGGACAAGGCCGCCCGACTGGCCGCCGCTGCCGGAAATAATGCAATTAGCCGCCATGACCGGGACGTCGCAGCAGAGTTGGCCCGGCAGGGCGTCGGGCCGGAGCAGGCCGGCAGGCTGGCGCGGGCCCGCGTATTCGCGGCGAAACCGGGCAACTACGCGATCGGCGTGCAGCAGATGGTCGAGCAAAGCCGCGACGCCCAGGGGCCGCCCGATGGCCTCGCCCGCCAGTACCTGCGCTATATGAACTTCGCGTATTCGGCCGACGGCTGGGGCGAATCGGCACCGGCGGCGCTGGCCAGCCATCTGAAATCGAACCAGGCCGTGCTGTTCTCGCGCACCAGCACGCTTTACGGGGCGCTGGACAACGACGATACCTACCAGTACGCGGGCGGGCTCACGGCCGCCACGCGGGCGGTCAGCGGCACGGCGCCGCCACTGTGGCTGCACAATCTGCGCCGGGAAGGGCAGACGCAGACCGTCGATGCGCGCACGTGGCTGGCCACCGAGTTGAACGCCCGGCAGTGGAATCCGAAGTGGATCGCCGCGATGCAGCGGTCGGGCTACGCGGGCGCCCGCGAGATGTACAAGGAAGTGGAGCACCTGTACGGTTTCCAGGCGACGGTGCCCGAGCAGATGCCGGGCGCATTCTGGCAGCAGACCTACGACGTCTATGTGGCCGACAAGCTTGGCATGGGCATGGACGCGTTCTTCCGCGCGGCCAATCCGCACGCGCGGCAGGGCATTCTGGCGCGCCTGCTGGAAGTGGATCGCCAGGGCAGCTACCGCTTCACCGATGCCGAGCGCCGCGAACTGCTGCGCCAGTACGCGGCAAGCGTGCAACGCGACGGGCTGTCGTGCACCGCCAACACCTGCGGCAACCCGGTGCTGATGGCGCATGTCGCACGGCAGGGCAAGGCCGCGCGGATCGACATGAGGGCGTTGGGCCGGGAACTGGCCGATGCGATGGTGGGGCCGGCCGGGCAGGGCGCCAAGGCGCGGTCTTCGCCATCGGAGACGAAGGCCGCGCCGGTGCATCCGGTGCCTGCGGCCCCCGCCGTGACTGCCCCGGCTGCCATCGCACAGTCGGACACGGAGCACGTGACAGGCCAGCGGCTGGCGCCACAGGCCGTGGCGGTGTCGGCAGCGCCCGCCGAACGCGCGCGGCACCAGGCATTCGCGCTGATGCTGGCGGCGCTGACGATCGGCGCCGGTGCCATCGCCGCGTGGCGCAGAGGCAGGCGTTAGCGGCCGCCGATGTGCTGTGCCCTCTCCCCCGCCCCTCTCCCGCAGGCGGGAGAGGGGAGAACACCGGCCGGCTTTCAAACGGCTGTGGCTTCGCTCCCCTCTCCCGCGCGCGGGAGAGGGGTTGGGGGAGAGGGCACGGCAAACCAAGTCGCGATCCATCGTGGATGGCATCGCCCGCGCGGCAGAGGGGACATCCCGTCCTCACATGCAAATAGACAGCCCCTTCCGATCTCCGTATCCTGATCGCCTTCGCAAATTCCGCCCGAGCCTCCATGCAAACCTCCAAGATTCCGGCCACCATCGTCACGGGCTTCCTTGGCAGCGGCAAGACCACGCTGCTGCGCCATATCCTCGATCACGCCAATGGCCGCCGCATCGCGGTGATCGTCAACGAATTTGGCGAACTGGGCATCGACGGCGAAATCCTGAAAGGTTGCGGTATCGGCTGCGACGACGCGGGCGAGCCCACGGGCCAGCTGTACGAACTGGCCAACGGCTGCCTGTGCTGCACCGTGCAGGAGGAATTCTTCCCGGTCATGGAGCAGCTGCTGGAGCGGCGCGACCAGATCGACCACGTGCTGATCGAAACGTCGGGCCTGGCGCTGCCCAAGCCGCTGGTGCAGGCCTTCCACTGGCCCAGCATCCGCAATGCCTTCACGGTGGATTCGGTGGTCACCGTGGTCGATGGTCCCGCCGCGGCGGCCGGCCAGTTTGCCGCCAACCCGGTGGCGGTGGACGCGCAACGCCGCGCCGATCCGAACCTGGACCATGAGTCGCCGCTGCATGAACTGTTCGAAGACCAGCTGGCCAGCGCCGACCTGGTGATCCTGAACAAGACCGACCTGATGGACGCCGCGCAGATCGCCAGCGTCGAAGCCCTGGTGCGGCCCGAGATTCCGACCGAGGTCAAGATCGTGCCGGCGCAGGCCGGCAAGCTCGACGTGGGCATGCTGCTGGGCCTGCAGCGCGCGTCGGAAGACACGATTCACCTGCGCCCCGACCATCATGGCAGCGCCGACGACCCCGACCATGCCGATCACCATCACGACGCGTTCGAATCGGTGGTGGTCCATGCCGGCACGGTGGACCGCGATACGCTGGTGGCCGCGCTGCAGAAGCTGGTGGCGGCGCACACGATCTATCGCGTAAAGGGCTTTGCCACGCTGCCGGGCAAGGCCATGCGACTCGTGCTGCATGGCGTGGGCCAGCGTTTCGACAGCTATTTCGATCGCGCGTGGCGTGCCGGCGAGCCGCAGGGCACGCGCGTGGTGCTGATCGGCCAGGAACTCGACGGCGCGGTGCTGCAGGCATCGCTGGATGCCGCGCTGGCGCGCTGACCGCCGACGCAGTCGAAGCGACCCAAGCGATGCACCTGCTGTCCACCCGGCCCGGCGGCTTTGTCGAAGACAGCGCCGTGGTGCTGCGCATCGCGCAGACGCCGGGCGATATCGTCATCCTGAGCGCGGCCGACACCACGCTGTCGCTGCTGGCCGCCGCCGTGCCCAGGCTGGGCGCCGACTACCCGAGCGTGCGGCTGGCCAACCAGATGTACCTGCGCCAGCCGGCGTCGCTCGATCTCTATATCGACGACGTGCTGCAGCACGCACGGGTGGTGGTGGTGGACCACCTGGGCGGGGCCAGTGACTGGGCCTACGGGCTGCAGCGGCTGCCCGAACTGGCGCGCGCACGCGGCCAGTTGCTGGTGATGTTCTCGGGCGACCTGGACGAGGACGACAACCTGGCGCGGCTTGGCAGCGCGCCCCCGGCGCTGTCGCACCAGCTCTGGCGCTATCTGCGCGAGGGCGGGGCGGCCAATGCCGAGCAGTTCTTCCGCTGCCTGGGCCAGCATGCCTATGGGCACACGGCGCCGGTGCTGCCGCCACAGGTGCTGCCGCAGGCGGCGCTTTACCATCGCGATCATGGCGTGGCCACGGTGCAGGACTGGCAGCGCGAATGGGCGGCGCGCGGGCTGGACGGCGCGCCCGTGGTGGCGCTGCTGTTCTACCGGTCGCACCTGCAGGCCGGCAATACCGACGTGTTCGATGCGATGGCCGAGGCGTTGCTCGATGCCGGCCTGTGTCCGCTGCCGCTGGCCGTCAGCTCGCTCAAGGAGCCGATCTGCCGCGAGGTGCTGCAGCGGCTGTGCGACGCGCACGGCGTCTCGCTGGTGCTCAATACCACGGCGTTCTCGGTGGCGTCGCTCGACACGGCTGGCGAAGCCGATCGTCCGCTGGCCAACGACGCGCCGGTGCTGCAGGTGATCCTGAGTGGCGGCAATCGCGAGGACTGGCTGGCCGACAGCCAGGGACTGGGCACGCGCGACGTGGCCATGCACGTGGCGATGCCCGAGGTGGATGGCCGCATCATCACGCGCGCGGTGAGCTTCAAGGGGCTGGCGTATCGGTGCCCGCATACCGAGGTCGATGTGGTGCGCTATCGGCCCGACGCCGAACGCGTGCGTTTCGTGGCCGAACTGGCGCGCCGCTGGTGCCGGCTGCGCACGCTGCCGGCCGCCGAAAAGCGCCTGGCGCTGATCCTGGCCAACTACCCGGCCAGCGAAGGGCGCATCGGCAATGGGGTCGGGCTCGACACGCCGGCGTCGGTCGTGCAGATCCTGGCCATGCTGAAGGCTGCCGGCTATGCCGTGGGGCCGCTGCCCGCCGACGGCGACGCGCTGATGCAGGGCCTGACGCGCGGCGTGACCAACGATCTGGCGCAGCATGCGTGGCGGCCCGCGTTCCAGAGCGTGGCGATGGCCGACTACCTGGCGTGGCTGGCGCAGCTGCCGCAGGCCAACCAGGACGCCATCGCCGCCCGCTGGGGCAGCCCCGATGCCGATCCGATGGTGCGCGATGGCCGCTTCATGATCGCCGGCGTGCGCACCGGCAACGTGTTCGTCGGCATCCAGCCCGCGCGGGCGTATGGCGTGGACGACTACGCCAGCTATCACGATGCCGAACTGGTGCCGCCGCACGGCTACCTGGCGTTCTATTTCTGGCTGCGGCACGCCTTCGGCATCGATGCCGTGGTGCATGTCGGCAAGCATGGCAACCTGGAGTGGCTGCCCGGCAAGAGCGTGGCGCTGTCGAATGCCTGCTGGCCCGACGCGATCCTGGGCCCGCTGCCGCACCTGTATCCGTTTATCGTCAACGACCCGGGCGAGGGCGCGCAGGCCAAGCGGCGCACCCAGGCCGTGATCATCGATCACCTGATGCCGCCGCTCACGCGCGCCGAGAACTACGGGCCGCTGCAGGACCTGGAGCGCCAGGTGGACGAATACTACGAGGCGCTGACCGTGGACCCGCGCCGCGCGAAGCTGCTGCGCCGCGAGATCCTGACATCGATCGTCGGCCAGCAGCTGCATCGCGAACTGGGCATCGACGCCCCGGCCAGTGGCGACGAGGAAGACGCGCTGCTGAACCGTACCGATGCCTGGCTGTGCGAACTGAAGGAGTCCCAGATTCGCGACGGCCTGCATGTGTTCGGGCAGTCGCCGCAGGGCCGCCAGCGCCGCGATACGCTGGCCGCGCTGGCGCGCTTTCCGGTGGGGGATGGGCGCGATGGGCGCGCCAGCCTGCTGGGCGCGCTGGCGGCGGACCTGTCGCTGGGCGACGGCTTCGATCCGCTCGACGCCGATTGGGCCGCGCCCTGGACCGGACCACGCCCCGCGGCGCTGGCCGCCGTGGATGACGCGCCGTGGCGCCATCACGGCGATACGCGTGAGCGGCTGGAAATGCTGGCACTGCGCCTGCTGGACGACCACGCGCCGGTCGGGCCGCAATCGGCCGCCGTGCTGGCGCGCCTGCGCGAGCAACTGGCCCCGCGCCTGGATGCCTGCGGGCCGCAGGAATTGCTGCAACTGGAGCGCGGGCTGGCGGGCCGCTTCGTGCCCGCCGGGCCCAGCGGCGCGCCGTCGCGCGGCCGTCCCGACGTGCTGCCCACCGGACGCAACTTCTATTCGGTCGATACGCGCGCCGTGCCCACGCGCACCGCGTGGACGCTGGGCCTGCGCGCGGCCGATCAGCTGATCGAGCGGCACCTGCAGGAGCACGGCGAGTATCCGCGTGCGGTGGGCTTGTCGGTCTGGGGCACGGCCACCATGCGCACCGGCGGCGACGATATCGCGCAGGCCATGGCGCTGCTGGGCGTGCGGCCCAAATGGGCGCATGGCAGCCATCGCGTGGTCGATTTCGAGATCCTGCCGATGGCGATCTTCAACCGGCCGCGCGTGGACGTGACGCTGCGGGTGTCCGGCTTCTTCCGCGATGCATTCGCCAACCTGGTGGCGATGTTCGATGCCGCCGTGCGGGCGGTGGCGGCGCTGGACGAGCCCGAGGACATCAACCCGATCCGCGCCCGCGTGCTGGCCGAACAGCATGCGCTGACGGCGCAGGGCGTGGACGCCGACGCCGCGCTGGAACGCGCCAGCTGGCGCGTGTTCGGGGCGCGGCCTGGCGACTATGGCACGGGCCTGCAGGCGCTGATCGATGGCCGGCGCTGGCAGACCGATGGCGACCTGGCGCACGCCTACCTGCACGCAGGCGGTTATGCCTACGGCCAGCGCGCCGATGGCGTCGAGGCCCGCGACACGTTTGCCGCGCGGCTGGCAGGGATCGACGTGGTGCTGCAAAACCAGGACAACCGCGAGCACGACATCCTGGACGCCAACGACTACTACCAGTTCCAGGGCGGCATGGTGGCGGCCGTGCGCCATCTGGGCGGCACGCAGCCGGCCATCTATCACGGCGACCACGCCAATCCGGCGGCCCCGCGCGTGCGGACGCTGGGCGAGGAGATCGCCCGGGTGATCCGCTCGCGCGTGGTCAATCCGAAGTGGATCGATGGCGTGAAGCGGCACGGCTACAAGGGGGCGTTTGAAATGGCCGCCACGGTGGACTACCTGTTCGGCTACGACGCCACCGCCCGCGTGGTGGGCGATCACCAGTACGCGCTGGTGGCCGACGCCTACGTGCATGACGACGCCACGCGCGATTTCCTTGCGCGGCACAATCCGCGCGCCCTGCAGGGCATCTGCGAGCGCCTGCTGGAAGCCATGGAGCGCGGACTGTGGCAGGAACCGGGCGACCAGCGCGAGCGCATCGCCCATCATCTGCTCGACAACGAACAGCGTCTGGAAGGGATGCAATGACCCACACTGCCCATGGCGCGGCCATGCGCCCGATCTTTCCGTTCAGCGCCCTGGTCGGGCAGGAATCCCTGCAACAGGCACTGCTGCTGGCCGCCGTGGACCCCGGCATTGGCGGTGTGCTGGTCACCGGCCCGCGCGGCACCGCCAAGTCCACGGCGGCGCGGGCGCTGGCCGAATTGCTGCCGCACGGCCAGTTCGTGACGCTGCCGCTGGGCGCCGGCGAAGAGCAGCTGACCGGCACGCTGGACCTGGGGCACGTGCTGCAGCAGGGCGAGGTGCGGTTCCAGCCTGGCCTGCTGGCACGGGCGCACGACGGCGTGCTGTACGTCGACGAGGTGAACCTGCTGCCCGACCCGCTGGTGGACCAGTTGCTCGACGTGGCGGCCAGCGGCGTCAACGTGGTGGAGCGCGATGGCGTCTCGCACCAGCATCCGGCGCGCTTCGTGCTGGTTGGCACGATGAATCCCGAGGAAGGCGAACTGCGGCCGCAACTGCTGGACCGCTTCGGGCTGGCGCTGGCCCTGTCGAACTACGAGGACCCGGCCGCGCGCCAGGCGATCGTGCGCGCCCGGCTGGCGTTCGATGCCGATCCCGATGGCTTCCGCGCCAGGGTGGCGCAGCGCCAGCAGGCGTTGGCCAGCCAGGTGATGCGTGCCCGCGCGGCGCTTGGCGCGCTGCCGTTCGGCGACGCCGTGCATGACCGCGTCAGCGCGCTGTGCCTGGCGGCTGCCGTGGACGGCGTGCGCGCCGACCTGGTGATGCTCCGCGCGGCGCGCGCACTGGCCGCATGGCAGGGCGCGGCGGATATCGACATCGGCCATGTGGACGCCGTGGCCGAGCTCGTGCTCCATCACCGCCGCCATGCCGGCGCGCCGCCGCAGCCGGGCCAGACACCGGCTGGCCAGCCTCAGCCCCAGGCGGATCAAGCCGACCCCTGGGGCGCGTTGCCGCCGCCGCAAGCGGCCGGCATGGCCGAGGTCAAGCCGCTGAAGCCGTTCGGGAAGCTGCCACCAAAAAAAGCCTGAGCCACCGGCGGCCGTCCGCGCCAGACCGGACCGGCGGCCATCGGTGGCAACCCATCCGTCCATCATCCCCACGGCAGACCGCGCACGGCGGCACGCCCGGGGCGCGTATTCACTGGCCACGCACGCTGGCCGCCAAGCGCCGCGCGATGCTGGATGCCGCGCACCTGCGCTTCCGGCGTGCCGATGCGCGCGCCGGGGTGCTGCACTGTTTCGTGCTCGACTGTTCCGGCTCCATGGCCCACGGCGAGCCGCTGGCCGTGGCCAAGGGCGTGCTGGCGCGGCTGGTGGAGCGCGCCTATCAGGCGCGTGCCGATGTGGCGCTGGTCTGTTTTGCGGGGCAGCACGCCGAAGTGCGCCTGGCGCCGGCACGTGCCCGGCCGTGGAATGACGACTGGATCCGGCCCATCGCGGGCGGCGGCGGCACGCCACTGTCGCTGGGGACGGCGCGCGCCGACCAGTTGCTGGCGTGGCAGGCCCGGCGCCGGCCTGCCCAGCAACGCTGGCTGTGGCTGCTGACCGATGGCCGCAGCACGGAATCGCCGGCGCGCCCCGCCTGGGCCGACCACGTGGTGGTGGTCGATGTCGAGCGGCAGGCGCTGCCGCTGGGGCGCTGCCGGCAACTTGCGCAAGCCTGGGGCGCCGATCTCCAGACGCCCGGTTCGCTGCAAATCCGGGCCTAAAGTTTTGCCGCAGGCCAGCCGTTAGTCCATCGATAGCCCCGGGCAACTTGGGGCAAATATCGAGGAGCGGAACCGATCATGGCCTGGGACAACTTGAGTATGCGCACCCGGTTGGGTGCGGCATTTTGGGTAATCGTGCTGCTGGTGGCAGCCATGCTGGTGCTGGCGCTGGGCCAGGTGGCCGATGGCAGCACGCGCAGCTGGCTGTGGACGCTGGCCATTGCCGTGCTGGTCTTCAGCGTGATTTGCTGGTTCCGGCTGGCCCGGGCCATCGAGGAACCGCTCAGGGAGGCCGAATTCATCGCCGAAACCGTGGCGGCGGGCGACTTGAGCAAGGATTTCGAGACCGAGCGCGGCGGCGACTTCGGCCGGCTGCTGGGCGGCCTGGGCGAGATGGAGGACATGCTCACTGATCTGGTGACGCGCATCAAGGGCGCCAGCGATTCGATCTCGTCGGCCTCGCAACAGATCGCGGTGGGCAATACGGATCTGTCGCAGCGCACCGAGGAGCAGGCCGCCACGCTGCAGGAAACGGCGTCGAGCATGGGCGAACTGACCGCCATGGTGAAGCAGAACACCGAACGCGCGCGCACGGCCAACGGGCTGGCGGCGTCGGCGTCGGGCATTGCCGAGCGCGGCGGTTCCATCGTCAGCGACGTGGTGCAGACGATGGACGCCATCAGCGTCAGTTCGCGCAAAGTGACCGACATTATCGCCGTGATCGAGGGCATTGCATTCCAGACCAACATCCTGGCCCTGAACGCGGCGGTGGAGGCGGCGCGCGCCGGCGAGCAGGGACGTGGCTTTGCCGTGGTGGCGGGCGAGGTGCGCACGCTGGCGCAGCGCAGCGCGGCGGCGGCCAAGGAAATCAACGTGCTGATCAGCGATTCGGCGCGCCAGGTGGAAAACGGCTCGGCGCTGGTGGGCCAGGCCGGGCAGACCATGGAGGAGATCGTCCAGGCCGTGCGGCGCGTGACCCAGATCCTGAGCGAGATCGCCGTGGCGTCGGAGCATCAGAGCGACGGGATCGAGCAGGTGAATGTGGCCGTCACGCAGATGGATGACGTGACGCAGCAGAACGCCGCGCTGGTGGAGCAGGCCGCTGCCGCCTCGGCGGCACTGGCCGATCAGGCCCACGAACTGCAGAAGGTGGTGGGCGAGTTCAAGCTGTAACGGCTCAATCGTCCTGCAGCCGGCCGCCCTGCAGCCATGCGATGACGGGCGCCCAGAACGTCTTCATGAACGGCGTCTCGATGGCGGCGTTGTGTGGCAGGTCTTCGAAGACCACCAGCCGGCTCGGGCCATGCGCCGCGCGGGCCAGGTGCTCGGCCTGGCGGAACGGGATGGTTTCGTCGCGCCGGCTGTGAATCAGCATCACGGGCAGCTTCGACGCCCGCAGCCGGGCGATGTTGTTCCACGGGTTCGGCAGCGCCCAGGCCAGCCAGCGCGGGACCAGCCCGGTGGCCACGGCCGCCGCCCGGGCCGAACTGAAGCCGGCACCGATTACCAGCCCGTCGGGCAACGGTCGTAGACCGTCCAGTACATCGAGCAGCACGCCGCTGCCCAGCGAATATCCCATGACATAGTGCCGCGCCGCGAGCGGGGAGACCGCGCGGAACTGCGCGAAGGCGGCGAGCGCGTCTTCCCGCAGGTGGCTCACGCTTGGCGTGCCGGTGCTGGCGCCGTATCCGCTGTAATCGAACACGAACGAACTGATGCCCGCCCGGTGCAGCAACGCCTGCACGGGCGCCCAGTCGGCCAGGCATTCCTCGTCGCCATGGAAGACGGCCAGTGCCGGGGCGGCCGGGTTGGCGGCAGCCACCCAGGACGCCCGCAGCGCCCGATCGCCACTCTTGAATGGGAATTGCCGGGACGACACGCCCAGGTCATCGGGCTGCAGTGTGCGGACCTGGCCGGGCCCGAACGCATCGCGTTCGATGGCGCGGTACAGCAACAGGCGGCCCACGCCGGCCATCACGGCCAGGCCGGCCAGGCCAAGTGCGCCCGCAAACCAGCGCCGGTAGGTGAGCGGGGCAGATTGCGCGGTGGAGAGGGGCGGCATGGGAGGATGAGAAAAGGCGGTCAGGTGGGATAACCCTAGCACTTGTGATGCCAATGGGAAGCGGGTGTCGGCCGGTCGTCGCCGGGTGTTTATCCAAAAAGCCTTTACAAATCAAGGGCCTATCCGTCAAATTAACGTCTTTGATCACATCGATAGAAATCTTTTTGGCCACGGGGCCGAATTTCTTCTTGCTTATCTATCTACAGGTAGATAGTATTCAGGCCATGGACAGCGCGACGCCGAACCGAAAGATCAAGACGGCAAGGCAACGCGAAACGGTCCAGGCAACATCAGGCAGTTTCAGTAACCGGAGGCGGTCTTTTTTTAAGCCCTGATCCTCTATCTAGCAGTAGATAGCGGATGCAGTGAGGACCAAAAAGAAGGCCGCTGAAATTGCAGCACAGACCCATTGCCGCGCGATCGACCCACGAACCGGATCGCCGGGCATAGCAAGGAGAGCACCATGAACGCCAAGACCATCCTGACCGCCGCCACCCTCGCAGCTGCTTTCGTGACGGGCGCCGCCCAGGCCGCACAACCGAGCGGCGAAGCCTACGGCTATACGTATCGTGTGAATGACCAACGCAGCGCCTTCACCGACGGTGCCCGCATCGGCAACCGCGATGCCTTCACCGACGGTGCCCGCATCGGCAACCGCGATGCCTTCTCCGACGGTGCCCGCATCGGCAACCGCGATGCCTTCACCGACGGTGCCCGCGTAACCAACCGCGATGGCCTGGTGGCCGGCATCGGCAAGCGCGATGTCTACACCGACGGCGCGCGCATCACGAACCGCGATGGCTTTACCGACGGTGCCCGCACGGCTGATCCGTACCTGGACGGTGCGCGCTTCGTCGCCGGCCTGGACACGAAGGGGGTTTCCGCCAGCCCGGCCCGCAAGGTGGACCCGTACCTGGACGGCGCCCGCGGCAATGGCCCGCGCAACCCGTACTTCGACGGTGCCCGCTCGGCTGACGTGTACACCGACGGCGCCCTGGCTTGATCCAGGCCAAGACCCGAAGCTCGCCATGATCTGGCGATGACCCCGACGCAGACGGCACTCCACAAGGGTGTCCGTCTGCGTTTTTGCAGGCGAACTACCATGAAAGCAATCCGACACGACGCCCTGTTGTTGGGCGGATGGCTGGCACTCTGCGCCGTCAGTGGTGCGGCCATCACAGTGGTGGTGCAGGCGCTGGCCTGAACCGCCTGGCGGTTGACTCCGGGAAAATCCCGGTTGAGTATCTATCTTCGTGTAGATAAAGTACCAGCCATGAAAACGCAACCTGTCCGCGAGCAACTGCTCGAACATACGCTGGTCCTGATCCGCAGCCGCGGTTTCAATGGATTCAGCTATCGCGACCTGGCCGAGCTGGTGGGGGTCAAGACCTCCAGCATCCACTACTACTTCCCATCGAAGGACGATCTGGTCCTGGAAGCGGTGAAGGAGTACAGCCGGCGCATTTCCGAGCGGCTGGCCGGCATCGATTCGAGCCTGCCGGTGCTGGAACAGGCGCGTCAGTATCTGGACCCGCTGCGCCAGACCTGCGGCTCGGGGCAGATCTGCCTGGCCGGCATGCTGTCGACCGAAATCCTGAGTCTGCCCGAGTCGGTGCACCATGTGCTCAAGGAGTTCTATCACATCAACGAAGGGTGGCTGGCCAAGCTGCTGGAGCGCGGCCAGCGCGAGCGCGAGACGCCGTATCCGGTGCCGCCCGCCATGCTCGCCCAGGTGATCTATGGCTCACTGCAAAGCGGCCTGATCGCAGCGCGTCTGTTTGGCACCCACGAACGGCTGGATGCCGCCGCCGAGACGCTGCTGGGCGCCCTGTGCAACCAGCGGGCCAAGGCCCTGCTCGACGCCCAGGTGACCTGCGGATCGTTGTAAGCGCCTGCACCGGACTGCCGAATGGAAAACCGCCCGATGGCATGACGCCATCGGGCGGTTTTTTTATGGCCCGGCGACACCCGCCCTGCAGCCAGGGGTGGCAGGGCGGGCATCGCTATCCATCAGTAATCCCACTGCACCGGCACGAACCGGTAGCCGTCGCCGTGCTTCGCGACATGGCCGATGGACGGGAAGGCGATATGCGCGGCGGCCAGCATGGCGCCCGTTTCGGCGGCCTCGTTGAGCAGCGCGATGCGCACGTCCGCCGCCACCTCCGGCTCGTGCTCGAAGCCGTTTTGCCATTCCGGGTGATCGAAGCCCACTTCGAAAATCGCGTCGCCCACAAACGTCAGTTTTTCGCCATTCGATGCGACGTCCACCACGCAGTGCCCCGGCGTGTGCCCGCCCGTCACGCGCGCCGATACGCCCGCCGCAACGTGAGCGGTCTGGTCGAACTGCACGATGTGCTCGCTGTAGAGCTCCACGAACCGGGCGGCGGCCTTGCGCAGCGCGGGAGGCACCGTTTCGGGCATCACGGTCTTGCTGAAGTCGGGGTTCTTCCAGAACGCGACTTCGGCGGCGGCCACGTGAATGCGCACGTCCGGGCGCAGCTTGGCCTTGACGCCATCGACGTTCAGGCCGCCGACGTGATCCATATGCATGTGCGTGATCACGATGTCGGTGATCGCAGCCAGGTCGATACCGGCCGTTTCCAGGCGCATGACCGACCGGCCGGCGCGCGTGAAGTACTCGAAGCCATCGCCCACGCCCGAGTCGATCAGGATCAGGCGGTCGCCGCTGCGAACCAGCGCGATATTCAGCGCCCAGTCGAACATGTCGCGTTGCAGGAAGCGGCCATCAAACCATTCGTTGCGGTCCGCCTCGCTCACATTGGTGGACATGGTGGAAGTCGGCAGCGGCAGAATGCCGTCGCTGATCAGCACCACATCGACATCACCCACGCGCACCGCATAGCGCGAAGGCACGAGTTCGCCAGCACCATCCTTGCCAAGGTTGGCCATCACCGGCTGCACGTTGCGGATTGTTTCGCTCATGTTCATTCGTCCTGTCAATTGAGTGAGTAAGCCGCACGGGGCGGCAGGCGCGATCCGCTTCAGTGGGCGGACATCCTCCTCGACCGTCGCACGGCTTGTGCAACCATCGTTGCGACGGATTCTAGGTAGCGCAGGCGAATGGCAGTAGCGTCACGAAAGCCTTCAGTATGTTGATCGGACGACAACAATCTGTGGCACAAAATGGACAAACGGCGATGGCTGGCGATGGGCATGGCTACCGCCCTTGCGGCAGGCCCTCAATCGCTACGGCGCAAAGAAAAAACGCCAACCCGTGATGGGTTGGCGTTTTGGCCATGGCACCAGGCGTCGATCAGAACTGGTTCATGGTGTTGTCCTTGCCGGCCGCCTTCAGGGCGGCTTCGCCGCTGAAGTACTCCTTGTGATCGTCGCCGATGTCCGAGCCCGACATGTTCTGGTGCTTGACGCAGGCAATACCCTGGCGGATTTCCTTGCGCTGCACGCCAGCCACGTAGCCCAGCATGCCCTGGTCGCCGAAGTATTCCTTGGCCAGGTTGTCGGTCGACAGCGCGGCGGTGTGGTACGTCGGCAGCGTGATCAGGTGGTGGAAGATGCCGGCTTCACGCGATGCATCGGCCTGGAACGTGCGGATCTTCTCGTCGGCAAGCTTGGCCAGTTCGGAATCGTCGTACTCCGCGCTCATCAGCTGGCCGCGCTCGTAGGCCGACACGTCCTTGCCCGCAGCCTTCATCGCGTCGTAGGCCTGCTGGCGGAAGTTCAGCGTCCAGTTGAACGACGGGCTGTTGTTGTACACCAGCTTGGCGTTCGGGATGACCTTGCGGATCTCGCGGACCATGCCGGCGATCTGCTCGATATGCGGCTTTTCGGTTTCGATCCACAGCAGGTCGGCGCCGTTCTGCAGCGACGTGATGCTGTCCAGCACGCAGCGCGCTTCACCCGTGCCGGCGCGGAACTGGAACAGGTTGCTGGGCAGGCGCTTGGGGCGCATCAGCTTGCCGTTCTGCTTGATCACCACGTCGCCGTTGCCGAGCGAGTCGGCCGAGATTTCCTCGCAATCGAGGAACGAGTTGTATTGGTCGCCCAGGTCGCCCGGCGTATGGGTCACGGCGATCTGCTTGGTCAGGCCGGCGCCCAGCGAGTCGGTACGGGTGACGATGATGCCGTCGTCCACGCCCAGTTCCAGGAAGGCGTAGCGGATGGCGCGAACCTTGGCGAGGAAGTCCTCGTGCGGCACGGTGACCTTGCCGTCCTGGTGGCCGCACTGCTTTTCATCGGACACCTGGTTTTCGATCTGGATGCAGCAGGCGCCCGCCTCGATGAACTGCTTGGCCAGCAGGTACGTGGCTTCTGCGTTGCCGAAACCGGCGTCGATGTCGGCGATGATGGGCACCACGTGGGTCACGTGGTTGTCGATCTTTTCCTGGATGGCGGCCTTGGCGGCGCCGGTGGCGGCATCGAGTTCGCGGAACAGGCCGCCCAGTTCACGGGCGTCGGCCTGGCGCAGGAACGTGTACAGCTCGCGGATCAGCGCGCTCACCGAAGTCTTCTCGTGCATCGACTGGTCCGGCAGCGGGCCGAATTCCGAGCGCAGCGCGGCGACCATCCAGCCCGACAGGTACAGGTAGCGGCGCTCGGTGCTCTTGAAGTGCTTCTTGATGGAAATCATCTTCTGCTGGCCGATGAAACCGTGCCAGCAACCCAGCGACTGCGTGTACTTGGCCGGGTCGGCGTCGTACGCTGCCATGTCGGCGCGCATGATCTTTGCGGTGTATCGCGCAATGTCCAGGCCCGTCTTGAACCGGTTCTGGGCGCGCATGCGGGCGGCATACTCGGGGTTGATGGCGTCCCACGCGCTGCCGTGGCGTTCCTTCAGCGCTGCAATTGCCTTGATGTCGTCTTGATACTGGGCCATGTCGATTTCCTCAGAAGTGAGCGTGTTCGAGTAAAGGGTTGCGGGTGCCGCCGGGGGTCTCAAAGCCGAGCAGCGTGGAAATCATTGTATGGCGGTTTTGCTGCGCAGCAACGAACTCTTATATAAGACATAAGACTTTGTTTTTCCTTATGTTTCAATGGGATAGAAGACAAATTGCGGGATGTGAAACGCGTTTTCTCAGAACGAAACCGCAACGCCGGGGCACGGGGCGTCCGGATTTCGCAATGTGAAAGGGGCTTTCAGGTGTCGGATTCCGCCGGGGGCGGCGGCTGGCTCAAGGCCGGTGCATCGACGCGCCAGCCGTTTCGCACAGCCATTGCGGATCGTCGTGGGGCAGATCGTGTCCGGCCCACGGGTGTCGTGCGTGGGGTACGCCCCAGGCTGCCGCCAGACGCGCAGAGCAGCGGGGGTTGACCAGCCGGTCTGCATCGGATGACACCACCAGCGTGGGGCAGGCCGGCGCCGTGCCTTGCGCGCGGAAGCGCGCCGCGGCCAGCAACTGCAGCCACGCCGCCTCGCGCGACACCGGGGCGCTCTGGCCGATGTCCACCCAGTGCGCCAGGTCGGCGTCACGGGTATCGAGCCGTTCGCAGGTCAGCCGATGGATGACGCGCTCGCAGCGTGCGCGGTCATGCCAGTGGCGGGCCATGCCCAGCAGGGCTGCCCAGTTGCGCGGTCGCAGCCGTTCGGCGGGATGGCTGAATGGACGCATGCTCGTATTGACCAGCACCAGGCCACTGACCTCGGCGGGCCAGCCTTGTGCCCAGTCGGTGGCCACCATGGCGCCCAGCGACATCGCCAGGATGTGCCAGGGGCCGCTGCGGCCCGTGGCCTGGGCGGCGGCCCTTACGGCATGGGTCATGCCGCGCACATGGCCGGGGATCGGCAGGTGGCGTGCGCCGCCGTTGCCAGGCAGGTCGAGCATCAGCGGCGCGGGCAGCCCGTGGGCAGACCAGCGCGCGGGCAGGTCGCCCCAGTGCCGCGACTCGCGCGTCAGGCCGCGCAGGAAGATCCATCCGCTCATGGCGCGGGCTTGCCGTTCTGCCAGTGAGCGCGGGCCTGCTCCAGCAGCTGCTGGCGGTGCGTGCCCTGGGGCAGCCAGCGGTCGGGCGCCACCGCCACGCGCCCCAGGAAATCGAACAGGCTCACATGGCGCCGCAGCACGCGCGCGGTGCGGTGTGCCTTGATCGGATTGAAGATGCCGGCCCGTGAAAACAGCTGGCGCGGATTCTTCTTGATCCAGAGCCAGGACCCGAGCTCCAGCGTCATGGGCAGGAACAGGCATGCCGGCGGCGTGCGATCGTAGGCGTAGTCCCAGAGATCGCCATGCAGCAGGTACTGGTGGCTCTGCGGCTCGAAGGCATAGCCATGGTGGGGGTGAGCCTGTTCGAACATGGTCTTGAGCAGATACATCTCGGGCAGGTGCGGCATCGGGGCATGCGTGCGCGCATACGGAAACCAGATGCTGTCACGCCAGCCGTAGCCGGAATGGCAGTCCACGGCAAAGCTTAGCGGACGGGGCAGCAGTTCGGATTCCACCACGCGCAGCAGCGCCATGCTTTCGGCTTCCATCGGCGAGCCCGCGCGGCCACGATACCAGGGCAGCCAGCTGCCGATGCGCTGGCCGCCGGCCAGGAAGGGCACCCGGGCGTCGGCATTCTGCGGCGCGTTGCGCATCAGGTCCACGCCATTCGGATTGGCGCGCGTGGCGCTATACATGCCACCGGGATTGACGATCGGCATGAACACCAGCCGCACGCTTTCCAGTTGCCGGTGCAGCAGGTCGTCCCAGCTCAGCCGGCACAGCAGCGAGCGCATGTAGTCCAGCACCAGTTGCGTGCCAATGCGTTCCAGGCCATGGATGCCGCCGAAGATGCCGATGGCCGGCGCATCGGGCGCGTGCGTGCCCAGGCTGGCCACCGGCACGGCGAAGGTGCGGCCCAGCACGTCGACATGGCATGCGGTGCGCGTGTCGAACCACGGTGCGCCCAGTTCCAGCAGCGTCAGCAGTTGGTCGTACTCCGGAAAACTGGATGGGACCGGACCGGTCATCGGGGGCGGGGGCTCGGGGAAGGGTCAGTTCAATATAGGCGCTGGCGGCGGCGTCTCGCAATGCGGCGCGGCCGCGCCGGCGGGTGCCACCAGGCAATCGAGCAGCGCGCCCACCAGGCGGGTGTGACGGCGGCCGTTCAGGCAATACAGGTATTCGTGGATGACCGGCGCCGCGCTGGAGAAAGGCACCACCACCAGCGCCGGATCGCGCGGCACTTCGCCCGCCGGCATGACGCTGGCGCCGAGATTGTGGCGAATCGCCTCGCAGATGGCCTCGCGGCTGCCGATCACCGTATGGGGCGGCATGCCTGCGCCGGCTGCGCGCAGCGACGCCTCGGTGGCCTCGCGCGTCATCGACCCCTGTTCGCGCACCAGCAGATGGCAGGCGGACAGCTCGGGCACTTCCACGCGGGGCCGGCGCGCCAGTGGATGCACGGGATGCACCACCAGCACCATCGGGTCGGCCGCCAGCGTGACCCGATGCAGACGGTCGTCGTCCAGCGCGTGCGACGACACGGCGGCGTCGATGCGGTACTCGTACAGCGCTCCGATCATCTGCCTGGAATTGCCGATCTCGATGCTGATTTCGATCGCCGGGTAGCGTTGCCGGAAGGCGGCCACGCTGCGCAGGATGTAGTAGGGCCCGGTGGCGCCGATCCGCAGGTTGCCGAATCGCAGGTTGCCGGCATTGCGCAGCAGGAAGTCGGCATTGCTCTCCTGCTGCATGATCTGCTCGGCCACCGGCATCAGCGCCACGCCAACGTCACTGAGGTCCACGCGGCTGGCGCGGCGGTGGAACAGCTCCACGCCGTATAGCTCCTCGAGCTGCCGGATGCGCCCGGTGACCGTGGGCTGGCTCACGCGCAGCTGACGCGCGGCCGTGGTGATGCTGCCCTGTCGCGCCACCTCGTAGAAGGTCATCAGCAGGTCGCCAAGCATGGAACTCCCGGGGGCAAATAGCGATAGCCGGCGACTATAAGGCGGAAATATGACAGCGTGACGAATCCATGCGCCCGGTCAATCGCCATGGGGCGGCGGCTGGCAATAATGCCGCCTCACGGCGCGAATGACCATCCAGAGATCACCAGACCGCGCCGACGCCGAGGGGGTTGTTTCATTCAGGAGTCAACACGATGTTCAGGAGATTGCTTGGCGCGGCGGCCATCGCTGGCGCAATGATGGTGTCTTACGGCTGTTCGGACAGTGCCGCCGCACCGCCAACCTACGACAGCGCGCTCGATGCGGCCGCCAGGGCCCAGCAGGCCCCGGTGCTGGCCACGCTGGAGGCGCTGGTCAATATCGAAACCGGCCCCGGCGACGCGGCCGGCATGAAGGCGATGGGCGACTACCTGGCCACGCGCCTGGCCGATCTGGGCGCCGCCGTGACGCGCTATCCGGCCGAAGCCGGCGTGGTCGGCGACAACATCGTCGGCGTGTTCCAGGGCACCGGCACGGCGAAGATCCTGCTGATGGCGCATATGGATACCGTCTATCCGCGCGGATTCCTGGCCAAAGCGCCATTCCGGATCGACGGCAACCATGCCTACGGGCCCGGCATCGCCGACGACAAGAGCGGGATCGCCGTGATCCTGCACGCGCTGGGGCTGCTCGATGCGCGTGGCTTCCGCGACTACGGCACGCTGACCGTGCTGTTCAATACCGACGAGGAAACCGGCTCGTTCGGATCGCGCGCGCTGATCGAGCGCCTGGCGGCCTCGCACGACTATGTCCTGTCGCACGAGCCGGCCTTTGCCACGGCCGAGAGCTTTGGCCTGGCCACCTCGGGCATTGCCCATGCGGAAGTCACCATCAAGGGCGTGGCTTCGCATGCCGGCGTCGCGCCCGAACTGGGCGTCAATGCGCTGACCGAGGCGGCGGACCTGATCCTGCGCACGCAGGACATCGACGACAAGGCGCGCGAGATCCGCTTCAACTGGACGCTGGCGTCGGCGGGGTCGGCGTCGAACGCGATTCCCGCCTCGGCCACGCTGACGGCCGACATGCGCTACGGCCGCAACGACGACTATGACGCCATCGTCGCCATGCTCGACGAGCGCGCCCGGCGCAAGCGCCTGCCGGCCGCCGAGATCACCATCGACATGAAGAAGGGGCGCCCGGCGTTCAATGCCTCGGCCGCCGGCCAGGCGCTGGCCGCGAAAGGGCAGGCGATCTACCAGGAGGTGGGCGGCAGCATCGGCATTGCCACCGCGCGCACCGGCGGCGGCAGCGATGCCGCCTACGCCGCGCTGTCGGGCAAACCCGTGCTGGAGGGCATGGGCCTGCCCGGCATGGGCTATCACACCAATGCCGACGAATACATCCTGATCGACGCCATTCCACGCCGCCTGTACCTGGAGGCGCGCATGATCATGGACCTGAGCCTGGGCCGGTAACCTCAAACGCCCATGGCCGGATCGGACGTGGTGTGCGTACCGTTCTCGAGCCGCCCGGCAAAGCGTCGGCTGAATCCGCCTTGCTGGGTGGTCACCGTGAAGTCGTACCAGTTGCCCTGCGGTCCGACCGGCCAGTGCTGGTCCAGTTCCTTGCCCGGCGGCAGTTCGAACGTGGTCGGGCCATCGTTGCGATAGGCGTTCGGCCTGACCGTGAACGTGCAGGCGGCGGTGCCCCGGTTGATCAGGGTCAGCCAGACTTCGGCATTGGTCTCGTCATAGCAGACGCGGATCTCGGGCGCCGCACCGCCGCCGGCGGCCTTCTGCGCGCTGACATCGCCCACGAAGGCGCGGTGGTAGCCGTTCGGGCCCAGCACCCAGAAGTCGTAGCGGCCGCCATCGGCGCTGACGTCGATATCGGCCTGATAGGCATCGCCGGCGTCGAGGGCAATGCGGCGCGGCACATCGCTCAGGTGCAGACGGTCGTAGACGTGGAACACGGCCGCCTGCTTGCCGTCATTCTTGAACAGCAGCGAGAACGTGTTGGTAACCGGGTTTTCCAGTCCGCTGGTATGCAGCGTGTAGGGCAGGGCGCGCGACGGGCGCGTGCCGCGCTTCTGCGTGGGCATCTGCTGGACGGTCACGGCCGGCGCGGGAATCTGGGCCTTGGCGTCCTGGGCGGCGCGCTCGGCGTCCGCGCCGGACTGCGTCAGGGGCGTGATGCCCAGCGTCACGTTGGCGTTCGGGTTGACGAAGTCGAACGCCGACGTCAGATCGCCCATGATGGCGCGCCGGTACGCGCTGATATTGGTTTCGGCCACGCCGAACCGTTGCTCCAGGAAGCGCAGCACCGACGTATGGTCGAATACCTGCGAATTGACCCAGCCGCCGCGGCTCCACGGCGATACCACATACATCGGCACGCGCGGGCCGGGGCCGAATGGCGTCTTGTCGACGCTGTAGTACTCGGTCTTGGGGTCCAGCGCCGCCGAGGTGTAGCCGATCGGTTCGCCCTTGGCCGTCAGCGCCGGGGCGCATGGCGGCGGCACGTGGTCGAAGAAGCCGTCGTTTTCATCGAAATTGATCAGCAGGACCGTGCGGCTCCACACATCGGGATTGGCGGTCAGCGCATCGAGCACCTGCTGGGTGTACCACGCGCCCTGCACCGGGCTGGAAGGCCCGGGGTGTTCCGAATAGGTGGCCGGGGCCACGATCCACGACACCTGCGGCAGCGTGCCGGCCGCGATGTCGTCGCGCAGCGCCTGCAGGAAGCCGCCGTCGGGCATGGTGTTGCCGATACCCTTGAACAGCGGGTTGGTGGCGTCGTCCGCAGGCGTGTAGGGCGGATACGGCGAGCCATTCGCGGCATTGCCGCGCGCGGCGTTGGCGGCGCGGTACTTCTGGAAGCCGGCCAGCGGGTTGTCGGTGAAGTTGTCCGGCATGTTCTGGTAGACCTTCCAGCTCACCCCGGCCGCCTGCAGGCGCTCGGGGTATGTCGTCCACGTGTAGTTAATGCCGGTGGCGTCGAGCGAATCGCCGCTGTTGTCGATGACCGGGCCGCCGTGGGTGCCGAACGGGTCGTTGGTGCCGGTCCAGTGAAACAGGCGGTTGGTGTTGGTGCCGCCATGGAAGCTGCAGTGGTACGCATCGCACAGCGTGAACGCATTGGCCAGCGCGAACTGGAACTTCAGTTCCTGCTCGGTGTAGTAACCCATCGACTGGGTCTGCTTCGATGTGGGCCAGGCGCTCATGCGGCCCAGGTCATACGCGGCCTGGGCATCGGGCTGGCTGTGCGGCGTGCCGCTCACGCGCTGGGCATTGCCGGCGGTCTGGTCCAGGTGGTAGGGCAGCACGATGCGGTTCTTGTTGCCGCTGGCATAGGTCTGCTGGAACACGTTGCGGCCGCCCGGCAGCGGGATCGTGAAGCGGTCGCCGAACCCGCGCACACCGTTCATGGTGCCGAAGTAGTTGTCGAACGAGCGGTTTTCCTGCATCAGCACCACCACGTACGCCACGTCGCGAATGGATTTGGTGGCGTTGTTGGCCGGAATGGCCAGCGCGCGGCGGATGGCTGGCGGAAAGGCGGAAAGGGCGGCGGTGGCGGCGGCGCTGCCACCGGCCATCTTGAGAAAATTGCGTCGGCTGCTGGAAGTCATATCGGATTGCCCGGAGGGATCGGATGCGCGGTCAGTGGATTGGCGTAGGGGTCTGGCGCGGCAATCAGGGCGCGCACTTCATTTGCGGCTTGGCGTCGGGCGTGCTGGCTCCCGGGGACGGGGGCGTGCTGTCGCTGTCACCGCCGCAGGCGGTCAGGGCCGCGCAGAGCAGCAGGGCGGCCAGCATGCCCAGCGGGCGCCGCCGGGCAAGGGTTCGAATGGCTTCGGTCATGGTCTGTGTCGGGTGCGGGGAGTGGCAAGTTGCAGCGCGTGACGCGCGATGCGGTCCGCAGCGTAAGCAGCGGGCAGGTCACCCGGGTGACAGCCAGGACAAGATTTCCGATACCGCTATTCGTGATTTTTGCGGTCCATGTACAGACATTGCGGACATCGGCAAGATGAACAAAGGTGGCGTAGCGAACGCTTTCGGCAACCTTTCAGGGCGCAATTTCTGCTGCGATGCACCACGCGCTGTGCTATGGTTTTAGACGTTTCCCTCAAACCACGAACAGGTGCACCAAAGCAGTGACACTTGCGGAATTTTGGGAAGCCGCGCCAGTTCTGGCCTGCAGGGAAGTGACGCGAGATCCGAGACCTCTTGCTCGATTTTTGTTGCGGTTGCAACACGCCGTGACCTTGCTTGTAAACGGGGCATGCCGCCACCAAAGTGGTAGGCGGAAAGGGCGTTCGCAGGAGCTGCATATGGAAAACGAAACCGGTTACGTCTGGCATTACACGGTAGGCACCCCGCTGGTCGCCATTGCGCGTTCGGGCCGGCTCATGCCTGCTGCCGCACATGGGTCGGCACCCCGATCCGGTGACGGAATTCTCTGGTTCTCGCGCAACCAGCAATGGGATCCGTCCGCGACGCGCGACGACGGATTGAGCCAGGCCAGGCAAACGCTGTCGCGTGCCGCCTTGCACACACGCTTTGGTCTCTACCGCTTTGGCCTGCCCGCGCACGACATGCGTCTGCTGCCATGGCCGACGGTCACGCGCGTGGCCGATATCGACGTGCCCGAAGCCATGACGATGGTCGCCAGCGGCCTGCGCTGCGGCGCGGCCCCCACCGACTGGATCGGCACGCTGACCGACGTGCCGCTGGACGATCTGCGATTCGAAAAATGGACCGGCGCCGCGTGGGCACCGGCCGACCTGGACGAACTGGTGGCCCAGTCCGCCTGATCGTCGGTGGCCGGGGCCTAGCGGCTCAGGCCGCGTGCCGATACCGGCCAGACACTTTCCACCACGCCCGCCCGGATGCCCACGATCTCGTCGTAGAGGTTCAGCGTGGGATCGCAATGGCCGGGCACCAGCATCATCCGGCTGCCCAGTGCGGGCAGCTTGCCCACCAGGTCTTCATGTTTCGGCATCACGATGCCGTGCTCGTCGTTGGCGGCCACGTAGTCCAGCGTGGCCGACTGCTTGCCATCGGTCCAGATCCACGGCAGCCCGGAGTCGACGGCCATCGACTTCAGTCCCGCGTCCACCACCGCCCGATCGCCGGCCGCCACGCTCATGACCGACGTGGCGATAAACAGGCTGTGCTCGAAGCGCAGCGCGCCCGCATAGTCGTTGGCGCCGTAGTCGGCATCCATGAAGACATAGGAGCCCGGCTGGATTTCGGTATAGACGCCGCTGCCCAGGTCGAACTCGACGCTGCCGCTGCCGCCGCCCGTCACCACGTCGCAGCGGACGCCGGCGGCTTCGAGTCGCGCAATGAAGGTGCCGGTACGATCGGCCGCACGCGCGGCGCCATCGCGCCGTTCGTTCCAGCCGCGCAGATGCTGGATGCCGCCGTGATAGGCCTGCAGCCCGCGCATCGTCAACTGGCCATGCCGCGCAATGCGTTCCACCAGGGTCAGCATCGCGGCCGGGTCGGTGACGCCGCAACGCCCCTGCCCGACATTGACCTCGACAAAGACCCCCAGCCTGCTGCCGGCGGCTTCGGTGGCGGCGGCCAGGGCATCGACCTGCGCGATGTCGTCCACGCAGACGCTCAGCGTGGCATGCCGTGCCAGGTCGGCCAGCAGCGCCGCCTTGGCAGGCCCGGCCACTTCATTGCTGATGTGGATGTCGCGCACGCCGGCGCGCACGAACGGAATCGCCTCGCTGACCTTCTGGCAGCAGATGCCCACCGCACCCCGGGCGATCTGCGCCAGCGAGATATCAGGGCACTTGTGCGCCTTGGCGTGGGGCCGCAGCTTGATGCCGCGCCGGTCGGCGGCGGCCTGCATGCGGTCGAGGTTGGTCGCAAAGCGATCCAGGTCCAGGACCAGGGAAGGGGTGTCGATGGTGTCGGCGGGCTGGCCCGGCCGCGCGGCCGGTGGCAGATCGAAGGCGATGGACATGGCGATGGAAGAGACGCTGCAGGGGGGTGAAAAGGGCGACCCACAGCGTACCACGGCGTGCGGGATGCTCCGCCTTGCGCTCGGCCGTCGGTCATCTACGATGGGGGGGTGTTCTCGCCATTGCCTCAGCCAAACTTCCGCCCCAGGGCAAAGGAGTCTCGCCATGATCTTCCCGCGCATCGCCGTTTCCCGCCCTGTGCTTTGCCTGGCCGCCGCGATGGCGCTGGCCAGCCTGCCAGCGATTGCCCATCATGGATGGTCCACCTACGACGAAACCAAACCGCTCACCGTGACCGGCAAGATCGTGGAGACGCACTATGAGAACCCCCACGCCACGATCCGCGTGGACGTGCAGGGCAGACGCTGGCTGGCCGTGCTGGCGCCGGTGTCGCGCATGGAATCACGCGGCGCCACCGCCGACAAGGTGGCGGTGGGCAAGCAGGTGACGATGGTCGGCTACGCCAGCAAGGAAAAGCCCGATGAGATGCGCGTGGAGCGCATCACATTCGACGGCGGCCAGACCGTGGAACTGCGCTGACCGATGGCGGATCTCGGCGCCCTGGCCGCCCAGCTTGCAGCCTCGCCGTTCGCGGTATGGCTGCGGGCGTCGGCATGGGCCTATCCGGCCTGCGAGATGCTGCACCTGGCCGGCATGGCACTGCTGTTCGGATCCATCGTGGTGGTGGACATGCGCCTGGCCGGCCTGGGCCGCCAGTTGCCGGTGACGCCGCTGCTGCGGCATGCCTTGCCGGCCACCCTGGCCGGCTTCGTGGTGATCCTGCTGAGCGGCGCGTTGTTGTTCGTGGCCCATGCCGACGACCTGATCGGCAACCGGGCGTTCGTGGTCAAGCTGGGCCTGATCGTGCTGGGACTGGCCAATGCGGCATGGTTCCACGCCGGTCCCTACCGGGCGCTCCATACCGGAAACAGCGGATGGGAAACGTTGCGCGCGCCGCCCCCGGTGGCCCGCACTTGCGCCGTGCTGTCGCTGGTGACGTGGATGCTGGTGATCTGCGCGGGGCGGTTGATCGCCTACGTTTAGCCAACGTGCATGCCCCGCTGAGTGGCGCATGAGACACGTGTCAAGCTTCGAATTTGATGTAACGCAAATGCTGGGTATCGGGGGCCTCAAGGTTCAAGCCAGTGGGACGTTAAGGCTGGGCTGAATCCATACGTGTAGAGCCCCCCGATGAATAACTTGAGTATTCGCCACGGCCTGCTGGCCACGCTCGTGATCTTTGGCCTGATGATCGTATTTGGCGCCGTGCTGGGTGTCAGCCAGTTGAGCGCCAGCAGCGATGCCGCCGAACGGATCCACCTGATTTCGTCGCGGGCGATCCTGCTCAACGACGCCTACAAGGACATGACGCGCGCGCGCTCGGCGCTGACGCGCGCCTACAGTTCGGCCAAGGCCAGCGGCCAGGTCAACGACGACGCGCTGGCCAGCGCCACCAAGTCCATCGCCAGGTCGAAGGACGAACTCGCACGGTTCGAGAAGGCCGCCGCCTTCCCGGAACAGGATGCCACCACGCGCGACGACATCGTCGCCGCCGGCCGCGCCCACATGGACGTCGTGCAGCGCGGCCTCGATGCGCTGCGCAACGGCGATCCCGACGGCTACGCGACCATCAACGACAAGGACATCACGTCGTCGGGGGCAAAATATTCGGCCGGCGTGGAGCGATTCCAGCAGTTCGCCGAAAAGCTGAACGACGAGGCGGCCGGCGATGGCCGGCAGCGCCTGAACCGCGTGATCCTGCTGGTGTGCGTGGGCCTGGCCATGTCCTCCGGCCTGATCCTGGTGGTGCACCTGGCGCTGCGCCGCCTGGTGGTGATGCCGCTGTATCTGGCGCGCGACCTGATCATGCGCGTGGCCGACGGTGACCTGACCATCAAGGTGCCGCAGGCGGGTCGCAACGAAATCGGCCAGCTGCTCGATGCCGTGTCGCGCATGCAGGCCGGCCTGACGCAGACCGTGGCCAAGGTGCGGGCGGGCTCCGATGCCGTGACCACCGGCGCGCGCGAGATTGCCGCCGGCAATACGGACCTGTCTTCGCGTACCGAACAGCAGTCGTCGGCACTCGAAGAAACGGCGGCCAGCATGGAGCAGCTGACATCGACGGTCGGCAACAACGCCGAAAGCGCCACGCATGCCAGCGCCCTGGCGCGCAACGCGGCTGACCTGGCCGCACGCGGCGGCGAGGTGGTGCGCGGCGTGGTGCATACGATGAGCGAGATCAACACCAGCTCGCAGAAGATCGTCGACATCATTGGCGTGATCGACGGCATCGCGTTCCAGACCAACATCCTGGCGCTCAACGCCGCCGTGGAAGCGGCGCGTGCCGGCGAGCAGGGGCGCGGGTTTGCCGTGGTGGCCGGCGAGGTGCGCAGCCTGGCGCAGCGCAGCGCCAATGCGGCCAAGGAAATCAAGGGCCTGATCGATTCGTCGGTCGACAAGGTGGACGCCGGCAGCCAGCAGGTGGAGCAGGCCGGCAGCACCATCGAAGAGATCGTGGCGGCCGTGAAGCGCCTGGCCGATACCGTCAGCGAGATCTCGGCGGCGTCGATCGAGCAGTCCAGCGGCATCACGCAGGTCAGCGAAGCCGTGTCGCAGATGGAGCAGGTCAACCAGCAGAACGCCGCACTGGTGGAGCAGGCGGCCGCAGCCGCCGATTCGCTGGAATCGCAGGCCAATCAGCTGGCTGCCGCCGTGGCCACGTTCCGGCTGGCCTGATTTGCCGGCTGGCTTGCGTGCCAGCCCCGGGGTGATATCCGACTATCCGCCGGCCAGCTGTTCCTCGACGAACAGCAGCCGGTCGTTGCCCCAGTACAGCTTGTCTTCGACGATAAAGCTCGGCGCGCCAAAGATGCCGCGCGCCACGGCTTCGTCGGTCACGCGCTTGAGATCGGCCTTGACCTCGGGGTCGTCCAGCATCGCCAGCGCCTCGCGCGGGTCCAGCCCCGCCGCCACCAGCACCTTGCCGATCTCGACCGGATCGTTCAGGTTCCGGCCCGTTTCCCACATTGCCGTGAAGATGGCTTCCACATACTGGTGGAATGCCGCCTCGCCCTTGCGCTGGTAGCCGATGGCGCCGCGCATCAGCGCCAGCGTATTGATCGGAAAGTGCGGATTGAGCCGGAATGGCACGTCATATCGCCGGGCCCAGCAGTCCAGATCGCCGTCCGACCATTGCCGCTTGGCAGGAATCTCCATCGGGCTGTGATTGCCCGTGGCCTTGAACACGCCGCCGAGCAACATCGGCCGCCACACGATGGTGGCGCCGGTGCGCGCCGCCACCCGTGGCAATTCCTTGTACGCCAGATACGAATAGGGGCTGCCGAAGTCAAAAAAGAATTCCACCTGCCTGGTCATCGCGTGTCTCCGTTGGAATGGGTGATGCTACGTCGTGGTTGTTGTGCGCTCAGGTGGCTTGCATTGTGACAGGAACTCCGCCGCATCGGCACCCGGCAAGTCGGCCTTGACTTTATATCGTACGATATATATCTTACGATACGTCTTACGATATATCGGAGTGAGCAATGCGACACCATTTCAATCGGATGCACGATCACATGGGCCATGGCGGCCCGCACGGCAAGCACCACGGCGGCATGCGCGCCATGATGGCGATGAAGCTGATGGGCATGATGGGTGGCCGGGGCGGCGGCTTCTGGTCGCAGGGCGGCGGCGGCTTTGAAGGCGATGGCGATGGCTTTGACGGCGACAACCTGCGGCGTGGCCGCAAGTTCAGTGCCGAGGACCTGCAGTTGCTGCTGCTCTCGCTGCTCGATGAAAAGCCATCGCACGGCTACGAGCTGATCAAGGCGCTCGAAACCCGCACGGGGGGCTTCTACAAGCCGAGCCCCGGGGTGGTGTACCCCGCGCTGACTTTCCTGGAAGACGTGGGCTATGCCACGGTGGACCTGGAAGGCAACAAGAAGCGCTACCAGTTGTCGGAGGCGGGCCGCGCCTACCTGGACCAGAACCGCGCGCGGCTGGAGCAGATGGTGGCGCGCCTGCAGCACGTGGCGCGCAAGATGGATTTCATGCGCCGCGCCATGAGCGGCCAGCCCCAGCGCGATGTCGAGGAGGGCGGCTGGGCGCCAGAACTGGTGCAGGCGCGCGGACGGCTGAAGCAGGCCCTGATGATGCGCAGCGGCGCCACGGCCGACGAGCAGCGCCGGATCGCCGCCATCCTCGAACGCGCGGCCGACGAGATTGAGCGCGGCGAGCGCGGCGCCAACCAGCCGGAGTGAATATGAGCGATACCCGTGACCTGACCGTACAACGCGTGCGTCATCCGCTGAAGATGCGCCTGCTCAAGGTGCTGCGCACCCGGCAGGTGTCCCCGCAACTGCTGCGCGTGACGCTGGGCGGCGAAGACCTGGCCGATTTCGTTTCCGGATCGTTCGACGACCACGTCAAGGTCTTCTTCCCGGAGGCCGGTGCCGCCAAGCCGGTGCTGCCGCAGGTCGGCCCGGACGGCATCCAGTTTCCCGAGGACCAGCCGCGCCCGCCGGCGCGCGACTATACGCCGCGCCGCTACGACACGGCCGCCCGCGAGCTGGACATCGAATTCGTGCTGCATGGCGACGGCCCCGCGTCGACGTGGGCCGCCCAGGCGCAACCGGGCCAGTACCTGGGTGTGGGCGGCCCGCGCGGGTCGTTCGTGATTCCGCGTGACTTCGACTGGCACCTGCTGATCGGCGACGACACCGCGCTGCCGGCGATTGGCCGCTGCATCGAGGAACTGGGCCCTGCGCGCGTGATCGTCGTGGCCGAGGTGGCCGATGAATCGGCACGCATTCCGCTGGCCACCGGCCCGCACGCCGAGGTCCACTGGATCCATCGCGACGAACATCGCGGCGAGGCCGACGAAGCGGCGCCCGAGGGCAGTCTGCTGACGCCCACGTTGCGCTGGCTGAGCCTGCCGGCCGGCGAGGGCTACGTGTGGGCCGCCGGCGAAGCTGCGGCGATGCGCGACGTGCGCCAGTACCTGGTGAACGAGCGCGGCATCCACAAGACGCGCATCCGGGCATCGGCCTATTGGAAGCGCGGCAATGCCGCCGTTCACGAAACGCTGGACGACTGACCCAAAGCCTGGTTCCCGCGGCGATGCGGCGCGGCTACACTGGCGGCTCGCCCATTGCCACGGACCCCGCCATGCCCCGCCTTCGCCCGTTGTTGTCGATTGCCGTGCTGACCGCCGCAGCCGGACTCACCGCCTGCGCCCCCGATTCGTTCCGCAACTACGAGGCGCGGGGGCTCAACAACTATCTCGACAAGGTCCAGGCCGTCTGCGCCAACACGCGGCTGAACAGCCGGCCGCTGGGCGAATGGCTGCGCAGCGGCTCGGACGACAGCGACAGCAACTACGTGTACTGGCTCGACCAGACGTCGCGGCTGTACTACAACCGGATCACGGTGCCGCAGTATCGCGATTCGATCGCGGGCGCATTCGGCGGCAACCAGCCCAACGCCGACGCGCTGGACTGCATCGTGCGCAACCTGCCGCCCGACCGGCCGACCAGCCCGCCCGGCGGCATGTTCTGATTTTTTGCCGCCAGCCCGTTGTGCAAATGCGCGCGGCTGGCTAATATCAGTCCCCAGTGGCCGAGACAACGGCCACGACGTCGCTCGGACGGTTCCGGGCGCTCACGTAAAGGACTCCTCCATGACTGCCGAATCCGGCAAGCGCCGCTTTGCGCGCATCGATCGTCTTCCCCCCTACGTCTTCAATATCACCGCCGAGCTCAAGATGGCCGCCCGCCGCCGTGGCGAGGACATCATCGACATGAGCATGGGCAACCCCGACGGCGCCACGCCGCCGCATATCGTGGCCAAGCTCGTGGATGCCGCGCAGCGGCCCGATACGCATGGCTATTCGGCGTCGAAGGGCATCCCGCGCCTGCGCCGCGCGATCTCGCACTGGTACCGCGACCGCTACGACGTGGAGATCGATCCGGACAAGGAGGCCATTGTCACGATCGGCTCGAAGGAAGGGCTGGCGCACCTGATGCTGGCCACGCTGGACCGTGGCGACACCGTGCTGGTGCCCGATCCGAGCTACCCGATCCATATCTACGGCGCGGTGATTGCCGGCGCCGATATCCGCTCGGTGCCGCTGACGCCGGACATCGACTTCTTTGCCGAACTCGAACGCGCGATTCGGGGCAGCTATCCGAAGCCGAAGATGATCGTGCTCGGGTTCCCGTCGAACCCGACCGCGGCCTGCGTGGAACTGGACTTCTTCGAGCGCGTGATCGCGCTGGCGCGCAAGCACGACATCTTCGTCGTGCATGACCTGGCCTATGCCGACATCGTGTTCGATGGCTGGAAGGCGCCGTCGATCATGCAGGTACCCGGCGCCAAGGACATTGCCGTGGAGTTCTTCACGCTGTCGAAGAGCTACAACATGGCGGGCTGGCGCATCGGCTTCATGGTGGGCAATCCGGATCTGGTGGCCGCGCTGACGCGTATCAAGAGCTATCACGACTACGGCACGTTCACGCCGCTGCAGGTGGCCGCCATTGCCGCGCTGGAGGGCGACCAGCAGTGTGTGAAGGAGATCGCGGCCCAGTACCAGGCGCGCCGTGACGTGCTGGCGCGTGGGCTGATCGAAGCCGGCTGGCAGGTCGATATTCCGAAGGCGTCGATGTATATCTGGGCCCGGATCCCCGAGCCGTATCGCGCGCTGGGGTCGCTGGAATTCTCCAAGCAGCTGCTGGCCAAGGCCAAGGTGTCGGTATCGCCCGGCATCGGCTTCGGCGACTTCGGCGACGAGTACGTGCGCTTTGCCCTGATCGAGAACGAATCGCGAATCCGCCAGGCCGTGCGCGGCATCAAGGCGATGTTCCGCGCCGACGGGCTGGTCAAGCCGGCGGTGGCCTGAGGCGTCGCCCGGACCGCGCCGGCGGCGTATCTGGTATAAGTCCCCCACAACATCGAAGCCGATCCCCGCGGGCGCGGGGAGGTCGGCCCAGCAGGGAGACCAGATGGAATTGCGCCAGCTTCAGTATTTCGTGCGGGTGGTCGAACTCGGCAGCATGAGCCGTGCCGCGCTAGAGCTCGACATGGTGCAATCGGCCGTCAGCCAGCAGATCAGCCGGCTGGAGAGCGAACTCTCCACCCGGCTGCTGCGCCGCACGCCGCAGGGCGTGACGCCCACCGAAGCCGGCCTGGCGTTTTTCCATGAAGCCCAGCTCACGCTGCGCCATGCCGAGCAGGCGCGCCGTGCCGCGCATCAGGCACGGCTGTCCGGTGCCGTGAGCGTGGGCCTGGCGCCGACCACGGCGTCGGTGATCGGCGTGCCGCTGATCCGCGCGATGCGCGAGCGTTATCCCGACGTCCGGCTGCATATCGTGGAAAGCCTGTCGGGCCACCTCACTGCGATGCTCAACGCGCGGCAGCTTGACCTGGCCGTGCTGTTCGGCACCCACGCCGCCCGCCGCTGGACCGTGATGCCGCTCCTGGATGAAACGCTGTTCCTGATCCAGTCGCGCCAGGCGCTGCCCCAGGGCAAGGCCGATCCCCCCACGCAGCGCACGATGGCCGACCTGGCCGATGTGCCGCTGATCATGCCAAGCAGCGTCCACGGCCTGCGCAGCACGCTCGACGCCGCCTTCGCGCGCGCCAAGGTGACGCCCCGCGTGATCCAGGAGGTTGACTCGCTGGCCATGCTGATGGATGCCGTGGACATGGGCTTCGGCGCCACGCTGCAGCCGTGGGCGGCGGTAGGCCGCTATCCCGACGCGCAAACGCGCTTCCACCTGGCACAGATCGACGACCCGCAGGCGGGACGCCAGAACCTGCTGTGCAGCCTGTCCGACGACGAACTGTCGCCCGCCGCGCTGGCCTTGCGCGTGGTGCTGGCCGATACCGCACGCGGCCTGGTGCGTTCGGGCGAATGGCGCGGAGCGCGGCTGCTGGAAGGCTAGGCCCGTCATGTGACGGCGGGTCCCGCTCGCGCGGGCCGGCGGCTGGCCGCCCAGCGTCCCCCCACTTTGGAAGGGCCGGAATTCCGTTCGGTTGATCCCATGGCGCGCTGCTGATGATGGCGATGCTGGTGGGGTCTGGCCGGCGCTATCGATGTCGGTGTTCAGGCTGTCTGACCGGCGCGCGCTTGCGCCCGCACTCGCCTGATCGCAGTCCGAGGTAGCCCGTACGGAGCAAGCCGGAGCCAGTCTCCGGCTTTTTCACTTTTTCATGGTCCGCCCCCGCGCCTGGCCGGTAATCCTTACACGGCTTGCACGTTCTGGCGGGGCGCGGCATGGTCTGGCGCAGGGCTACCAGAACGTGGCCGCGTAGCCCACCACGATCAGCGCGATGGCGATCAGGAAGATCGGGTGCGTCCACGTATAGCGGCGGGTTCCACGCAGTTTCTGCATCTTTTCTTCGCGGTCCTGCACGTCGCCTTGCTGCATGGGTGTCCTCCTCGAAGTCCGGGGCCCGATGGGCCGACAGGGGGTGGGTGTGCAGGATGCGTGCCATGCGGCCTGCCGGCCGTGCTGGCAACGATGCCAGACATCGGCGCCCAGGCTTGGCACAATGGCAAGCTTCGCCCGCGCCGTCGCCCACCGGCGATGGCCCGCGCGCCCCCGCACAGGAGAGATGACTGCATGACGGTGCCCGATATGTCCGCCTCGCCAGATCCGTCCGATTCGTCCGATTCGTCCGATGCGTCCGCTTCGCCCGATTCCTCCGGCAAGCCCGCTCGTCCGCCCGCCGTCGGCCTCGGCAGCGCGGCGCGCGACCTCTATCGTGCGCTCTGGCGCCATGCGCATGGCGTGCGGGGCCAGATGCTTGGTGCTGCCGCCCTGTTGTCGGCGGCGCAACTGCTGCGGCTGACCATGCCCTGGCTGGCCGCGCAGGCGATCAACGCGCTGCAGCAGGGCCAGATGGAGGTGGCTGGCCGCTGGATTGTCTACCTGATCGGCATCTACCTGCTGTCGTGGCTGTTGCACGGCCCGGGCCGGGTGCTGGAACGCAATGTGGGGGTGCGGGTACGCGAACGGCTGTCCGACCAGCTTTACGCGCGCATTGCGTCGGCGCCGCTGGCGTGGCGCGATGGCCGGCACTCGGGCGAACTGCAGCACCGGGTGGTGCAGTCCAGCCGCGCGCTATCCGACTTCGCGCAGAACCAGTTCGGCTACCTGCAGAGCGCGTTCAATTTCGTGGGGCCGATCGTCGCGCTGGCGCTGCTGTCGCGCACAAGTGGCGTGATCGCGGTCACCGGCTACGTGGTCATCGCGCTGATCATCCTGCGATTCGATCGCACGCTGATGCAGCTGGCCCGTGCCGAGAATGACGCGGAGCGCCGCTATGCCGCCGCGCTGCTCGATTTTGTCGGCAATGCCGGCACCGTGATCGGCCTGCGGCTGCAGGCCGCGTCGCGCAAGCTGCTCGACCATCGCATGGCGGCAGTGATGGCGCCGCTGCGCCGCGCGGTGGTGGTCAACGAAGGCAAATGGTTTGCCGTCGATCTGCTTGGCATGGGGCTGACGTGGATCCTGGTGGTGGTGTACGTGCTGCAGGCGCGGCAGCCGGGCCAGGCCGTGCTGTTGGGCACGGTCTTCATGATCTACCAGTATGCGCAGCAGGCCGCCACCGTGGTTGGCGCGATGGCCTCCAACTTCCAGAGCTTCGCGCGCATGCATACGGACTACGGCAGCGCCGAGCCGATCTGGGCAACACCGGGCGACCCGGACGCGGCGGTGCCCGCGGTGATACCCGACGCCCCGTGGCAGACGCTGGAACTGCGCGGCGCCACGTGGCGCTACCCCGACGATGCGCGCGGCGGGCTGCACGGTATCGACCTGCAGCTGCGGCGCGGTGCGCGCGTTGCGTTGGTCGGGCCCAGCGGCGGGGGCAAGAGCACGCTGCTGCGCGCGCTGGCGGGTCTCTATCGCCCGCAGCAGGGCGAACTGCGCCGCGACGGCATGGCCGAGGACTGGATCGAACTGCGCGCGCTGGCCACGCTGATTCCGCAGGAGGCGGAGGTGTTCGAGGCCAGCGTGGAAGAAAACCTGACCTTCGGCGAGCCCGCCGATGCGGCGGCGCTGCAGGCCGCCGTGCATACGGGCGTGTTCGACGAGGTGCTGCAGCGCCTGCCCGACGGGCTGGCCAGTCCGCTCAGCGAGCGGGGGGCCAATCTGTCCGGCGGCCAGCGGCAACGGCTGGCCTTGGCGCGCGGCGCACTGGCCGCGCAGGGCAGTTCGTTGTTGCTGCTCGACGAGCCGACCAGCGCGCTGGACCCGCAGGCCGAAGGCCGCGTGTTCGACCGCATGTTCGCGGCGTTCCCGTCGGCCTGCATCGTCGCATCGGTGCATCGGCCGAGCCTGCTGGCCCGGTTCGACACCATTGTCGTGGTGGAAGCCGGCCGTGTGGTGGACGCCGGGCCCCGCGACGAGGTGCTGGCACGGCGCGGCGACTGAGCGTACGGCGCCGGCCGCCAGTGGCGGCCGGCACGGTGCCACTACATCAGCGAGTCGGTCGAGTAGGCGACGCCATCGCGCCCGGGATCGGCGCCGCCGCGCAGCGTGGTGCCGTCGATATGCACCGCATGGACCCATCCGATCGTGTAGTTGTACGGATTGCGGATCACCTCGTAGCCCTGCTGTTCGAGCTGCCGGCAGACTGCGCGCGGAATGCGGTTGCAGACGTCGATGGCATTGCTGGTCGACGAGAAGCGCGGCGCCGACACGGCGTCCTGGATTGGCATGCCGTGGTCCACCGCGTTCAGGATGACCTGCAGCACGCCCATGGCGATCTGCGTGCCGCCCGGTGCGCCGAGCACGATTTCCGGCCGGTTGTCGCGGAACACGATGGTGGGGCATGACGACGTGAAGCGGCGCTTGCCCGGTGCGATGCTGCCCGCGCGGCCGGGCCGGGGGTCGAACACGCCCATGCACCCGTTGTACATGAAGCCCAGGCCCGGCGTGATGGCGCCCGACGGCATGGCCAGCGAATGGGTCAGCGACACGCAGTTGCCGTCGCCATCCACCACCGACAGGTGCGTGGTATCGCGGGGCACCGCGTGTCCCGGGTTCACGCGCGTGACGGACACCTTCTCGTGCGCACGCACGGCGGCGGCGGTCTGCGCGGCGCGCTCGGCGGACAGCAGGCGTTCCAGCGGAATATCGACGAAGGCCGGGTCGCCAAGATGCATGTCCTTGTCCACGGTGGCCTGCTTCATGACCTCGCAGACGATGCGCAGGTATTCGGGCGAGTTGTGCGGCATCGCGCCCAGGTCGAACTGCTCCAGGGCGTGCAGCATTTCCAGCAGCATCGCGCCGCCGCCAGGGGGCTGGTTGGTGGCGATGACCCGGTCGCGATAGCGGCCGAACAGCGGCTTCTGGCGGATCACGCGGTAGTCGGCCAGGTCCTGACGGCTCAGCAGGCCGCCGTTGGCCTGCATGTCGGCAACGATGGCATCGGCGATCGATCCCCGGTAGAAGGCATCGGCGCCATCGCGGGCAATCACGCCAAGCACATCGGCCATGTCGGCGTTGACGATCGGCGCGCCGATGGGCCGGGGCCAGCCGTCCTCGCGGCAGTAGACGCGGCGGCCCGATTCGCTGAAGGCCAGCCGCTCGCGGTTGCTGGCGCGGCCCAGCGTGGCTTCGTCCATCCAGAACGCATGCATGCCGGGGCGCACGAAATAGCCGTCGCCTGCCCAGGCGATGGCCGGTGCCACCACTTCGCGCCACGGCAGGATGCCGTGGGCGGCGTGCATCGCCTCCAGGCCGCGCAGCGTGCCGGGCGTGGCAATCGACTGATAGCCGATGTCGTTGAGCCGGTCCTTGATGAAGAAGCCGAAGCCGTCGCGTGCCTCGCCTTCGAGCAGGTCGGCCCACATGTCGGGGCGCGCACTGGCCGGGGCGGTGGCGTGGAAGTCGAAATATTCGTGTGCGCCGGCATCGCGCATGTAGACCGCGCCGGTTCCGAAGCCCGCGATGCCGCACATCAGCGGATCGACCACGGTCTGCGCCAGCGCGCAGGCCACGGCGGCATCCACCGCGTTGCCGCCGGCCTTCAGGATCTCGACGCCCGACTCGGCCGCTTCCGGCTGCGGGCAGACCACCATTCCAGGATTTGTCATGGGATGGGCCTCACCGGGATTGGAAGTCGACGGAACCGAGCGCTTCCTGCACCTTGGCGGTGTCGCGCACGGTCATCTGCATCAGCATGCCGGACGGGCCCGGCATGGGCACCACCTGCATGGTCTTGAGCTTGTCTAGCGTGCCCTTGTCCGCCAGGAAGACCTGCGAGGCAGCGTGCAGGCGCTTCACGACATCGGGCGACGTGCCGGCCTTGGCGGCCACGCCCATCCAGCCCAGGTCGTCCAGCCCGGACAGGCCAAGCTCGGAGGCGGTCGGCACGTCCGGCAGGTCGGGCAGCCGCTTTGGCGCGAACAGCACCAGCGGCACCAGCTTGCCGGCGCGAATCTGCGGCATGGCCGTGCTCAGCACCGGTGCCATCACCTGCGTCTGGCCGCCAACGGTGGCCACCACGCCATCGGGCTCGCCCTTGTACGGCACGTGCGTCATGCGGATATTTTGGTTCTTCTGGAACAGCTCCACCACCAGGTGGGTGGAATTGCCGTTGCCCGACGACGCGAAATTGATCTTGCCCGGCTTGGCGCGGGCGGCCGCGACCAGGTCGGCCAGCGAGTGGAAGCCGGTTTGCGGATTGGCCACCAGCACGAACGGCACCGTGGTCAGCACCGCCACGGGGGTGAAGTCGGTTTCGGGCTTGTACGACAGCGGGGCATAGGCGAACTTGTTCAGCACCATCTGCGAGACGCCGGCCAGGAACAGCGTGCATCCGTCGGCAGGTTGGGACAGCACGTACTTGGCCGCGATCACGCCACCGGCGCCGGCCTTGTTTTCCACGAGCACGGTGGTGCCCAGTTCCTTCGAGGCCGTCTCGGCCCACATGCGGGCGAGCGTATCGGTGCTGCCGCCGGCCTGCTGCGACACCACCAGCTTGATCGGTCGCGTGTTCCCCGCTTCGCCGCAGGCCCAGCCTGTTGCCGATGCACCCACTGCGAGCATCGCGGCCAGCAGTTTCCCCATGATGGAGATTTTTCTCATGTCGTGTCCTTCTTGATCAGTGGTTCCATGGATTGTTCCGCGGCCGCAGAAGCGTCAATATTGGCGCGGGATGCGCGGAACGGCCAATGAAATGTTCCGAACCTTGTATGAGTATTTGTTCATGTTGCAGTCTCCGGACACCGTGGCATGGGCGCGCCGGTTGCGGATGCGTCACCTTGAATCGTTCCTGGTGCTCCATGAGGCGGGGACGCTGACGCTGGCCGCCCAGCGGCTGCATATGACCCAGTCGGCCATGTCGCACTGGCTGGGCGAGATGGAGGATCTGGTCGGCACGAAGCTGGTGCTGCGCGGCAAGCAGATGAAGCTGACTGCCGCTGGCGAGGCCGTGCGCAAGCTGGCGCTGCGCGTGCTGGGCGAGGTGGGCCGGACCAATGCGGAACTGCTGTCGCTGGCTAAGGGAGACGTGGCGCGCCTGCACATCGGCAGCGTGACGGCCGGTATCGCCCATCTGATTCCGCGCGCGGTGCTGGCCTTCCAGGCGCGCCACGCCGATGTGTCGTTCCAGGTGACCGAAGGCGTGTTCAACGCGCTGCTGAGCGGGCTCGAGGAGCGCGAGTACGACCTGGTGGTCGGCTCGATCGACGTGCGCGCCTACGGGCAGCATCTGGAGCACGAGGTGCTGTTCGCCGACGATATCGCCATCGTGGTCGGACCTGGCCATCCGCTGGCCACGGCGCGCAGCGTCAGCTGGACCGACGTGTTCGGCTACCCGTGGCTGATGCCGCCACGCGACACGCTGATGCGGGTGCGGCTGGAAAACACCTTGCTGGAACGCGGCGGCGCCGGCATCAAGCCAAAGATCGAAACCGGGTCGATCGTGGTGCTGGAATCTGTGGTGTGCGGCAGCGACCATGTTGGCGTCTGCTCCGCGGCGATGGCGGCCCATCTGCAGCGCCGCGGCCTCGTCGCTATCCTGCCGTTGGCCGATGTGGGATCGTTCGGGCCGGTGGGCGCAGTGTGGCGCCGGGGCGGTGCCGACGAGATGCTGCTCGACTTTGTGTCACTGCTTCGCAGCGAGGCCCGGTTGCTGGGCCGATAATGCGTCGGCGCTGGCGCCTGTCAGGTTGCCCAGGGGGCTGACGCCTTGCCAGGTACCCGTGGCGATGGCGTCCAGGATGAGCTGCAGCAGCGCATCTTCCACCGTCTTGCAGGCCAGGCCAAGCCGCGCGGCGCCCGCCACGCACAGGAACACGCGGCGCACCAGCGACGAATCGGAGATCGGCACGCACGCGAACGCATGGGGCGGTTCGGTGGCCAGCGCGCTCCAGGGTAGGATCGTCCACCCCATGCCCGCGCTGACCGCCGACAGCAGCACCGACACCGCGCTGGTTTCGGCCACGAGCTTCAGTTCAAGCCCGGCGGCGACGAACGCGCGGTCTGTCAGCACCCGCACCGAATTGGGAAAGCTCGGCAGCAGCAGCGGCAGCGCGGCCATCTCGGCCAGCGTCAGCGCCGTGTCGCGCTGCGCCGAGGCAGGGCCCACGGCCATCAGGTCTTCGTCCAGCAACGGTACGAGATGCATGTTCGGACGGCCGACAGCGCGCCAGCGTCGGTCAGGTACAGCCGGGTGCTGACCGGGACGGGCGGCCAGACATCGGCCGCCTGCCACTGGTCGTCATGGATGCTGTGGAAATGCACGTGGGCTTCGCGTTCCAGGCCGGTGGGCAGGCCAAGCAGGTGATGGTCGAAGAAGCGCAGCACTTCGCCCAGCAAGGGGAAATCCGATGCGGCGCGCTCGCGCCAGGGCGACACGTTGGTGCGCGCACCGTGGTCCCACGGACCCAGCAGCAGGCGGCTGTCGTGCGACGGCAGCGAGAGGAAGCGCGTGATGGCGCCGTTGGCATAGCCGCCGCCGTCGTACCAGCCCGAGATCGAATACACGGCGACGTCAGGCGCGATGCCGTCCAGATAGCGGTAAGGGCTGCAACTGCCGGAATCGAGCGAGGGGTCGTGAAAGGCCGCGCCATCGCGGTAGGCGAATTCGGGCGCCAGGTCGGCCAGCGTGAAGTTGTTGCGGTGCTCGGCGACGGCGGCGGCCACCAGTGCGCCTTCGGTGTCCTCGTCGGTACGCTCGGGGCCTGCGAAGGTGGGATCGTTGAAGTAGGGGAAGCCAGCCACCAGGTCGCGACGGTCCTGGTCGAGCGCGAGCATCAGTTCGTCATAGGCTTCCACCCACACCTTGGACAGCATGCCGCCGGGGTACAGCTGTTCGCTGTAGATGTCGGACACCGAGAACAGCGGGGCAATGGCCTTCACTGCCGGGTGGCCGGTGCTGGCCAGGAAGCAGGCCGCCGCGCCCAGGTACGAGATGCCGGTGGCGCCGATCTTGCCGTTCGACCACGGCTGGCTGGCGATCCATTCGGCCACTTCGTAGTAGTCGTCGCGCTCGGTGGGCGACCGCAGCGCGTCGCGCGTGCCGAAGCTGGCGCCAGTGCCGCGCACATCGACCACGACCACCGCGTAGCCCTTGGGCACGAAGGCATCGCGGTACTTGGCGGCATTCGGGCTCGGCTCGGCACCCGCGCGGGAAAGCCTGAAACGTCGGTAGTACGGCGTGAAGATGACCACGGTGGGGAAGGCTTGCGGCGCGGCTGTGCCGGGCAACGGCTGCGGCAGGTAGACGTCGGCGGCCAGGCGGCAGCCGTCGCGCATGGGCAGATAGCAGGACGCTGGCCGGGCCGGTACGGAGAACGTGGACGGGCGGCTTGCCAGATAGGCGGACGGCGGCGTCAGCCACGCGTTGCCACGGGTATCGATGTCGGACATGACGGGTGTATTTGTGCGGAAGGGCCTGGAGAACGGCCCCATGGTACGGAGCCGTCCCGGGGTTGCGGAAAGACGAAATTCCGATCCGGTCATAGGTCGGCCCTATGGCCGGCCGCGTTGCGACGGCCCGATCCGCGGGAAAACCTGCGTGCCGCGCACAAGGCCGGTGCGCGCCGCGCCGATGCTGCGTTGCGATAGTGCGCATGGGCCCCATGGCTGGGCAGGCGCCTCAGGGTTTCCCCCGGGCATAGCTCCGGCCTATGTTGGCATCGACAATCCGTATTGGTCTCGGATCGCGCAGATCCCTACCATCGTCATGAAAATTTCGTGACTGGCTTCGATTCCATTGGAGAGTATTGATGTACCGACGTTTGATGGCTTGCGCGTTCATCGCCTCGGCGGTGTTGTGCCATGGCGCTGTGCAGGCGCAGGATGCGTATCCGGGCCGACCGATCCGGATGATCGTGCCGCAGTCGGCGGGCTCTGGCGGCGACGTGGTGGCAAGGCTGCTCGGTGACCGGCTGTCGCAAGACCTGGGGCAATCCATCGTCGTGGACAACCGTCCCGGCGCGAACGGCATCGTGGCAATGAGCACCGTGGCCAAGGCGGCACCGGATGGCTACACGGTACTGCTGACGGGCGTATCGCAGATCAGCTTCAACCCGCACCTGTACGCGTCGCTGCCGTACAACCCGCAGAAGGACTACACGTTCATCTCGCCTGTGGTCGATACGCCGTTCGTGATCGTGGCCAGCAAGGCCAGCGGCATCACGTCGATGCAGAGCTTCATCGACAAGGCGAAGCACAAGCCGGGCGGCCTGACGTTCAGCAGCGCAGGCGTGGGCAATTCGACGCACCTGGCCATGGAAGTCGTGGCGGACAAGCTGGGCCTCAAAATGACTCACGTGGCCTACAAGGGCTCCGGCCCGGCGCTGACCGGCGTGGTGGCGGGCGAGGTGGACGCGATGGTGAGCGTGCTGGGTGCCGCGTTGCCGCAGGTAACGGGGGGTACGGTGGTGCCGGTGGCCATTGTCGGGCCGCAGCGCGTGAAAGAACTGCCCAACGTGCCGACGCTCAAGGAGGCCGGCATCGACGTGCCGCTGATGCCTAGCTGGTACGCGCTGGTGGGGCCGGCCGGTCTGGATCCGAAGATCGTGGCACGGCTCAACGGCGCCGTGCAGGCGGCGCTGGCCGACCCGCAGATCAAGGCCAGGCTGGCATCGCTCTACCTGTTCCCGGTAGTGGGCAGTGCCGATGCGATCAAGCAGCGTGCCTCGTCGGAGTCGAAGGTCTGGGGCGACTTCATCCGCAAGCGCGGTATCCAGGCGTCGTGAAGGCCGCCTGCTGGCATGCGGCAGGATGGCCGGTTCATCAGGACAGGATCATGATGATCACCATCCCCCAGATGGTCAGCAGTGTGTTGCCTACCGCGTACGTGACGGTGTAGCCCAGTCCGGGCACCTGGCTCTTGGCCGCTTCGCACACCATCCCCAGCGCCGCCGTGGTGGTTCGCGCACCGGCGCAGATGCCCAGGATCAGGGCCGGGTGAAAGCGGAACACGAACTTTGCCAGGAACATGCCGATGATCAGCGGCACGGCGGTGGCAAAGATGCCCCACAGGAACAGGCTCACGCCGAGCTTCTGCAGCCCGGCGATAAAGCCCGGCCCGGCCGAGATGCCGACCACGGCGATAAAGACGTTCAGGCCGACCGAGTTCATGAACCATAGCGTCGGCTCGGGAATGCGCCCGAACGTGGGATGGATGGCGCGAAACCAGCCGAAGATGATGCCGGCGATCAGCGAACCGCCCGCCGTGGAAATCGTCAATGGAATGCCGGCCACATGGATCACGATGGCACCGATCAGCGCGCCGACCGTGATGGCCAGCGAGACGAAGGCGACGTCGGTGACCGTGGTGGGGCGATCCACATAGCCCAGCTGCTTGGCCGTGGCGTTGATGTCCTGCGTGCGGCCCACCAGCGTGATCACGTCGCCGCGATACAGCTGGGTCTTGGGCAGCACCGGAATCACGGTCTCGGTCGGGCCGCGCTTGATCTTCTTGAGGAACACCCCGCGCGCGCCGGGCCAGCGCGCCAGTTCCTGCAGCGGCTTGCCGTCGACTTCCTTGTTGGTGATGTAGATGTCGACGCCTTCGGTGTGGATGTTGAGCAGCTCCGCATCCTCCACTTCGCGGCCGCTGGGGCCCAGCCGCGCAATCAGCTGGTCGCGCTTGCCGCCAATGGCCACCACGTCGCCCCCTTCGATCAGCGTGTGCTGGTCTACCTCGATGATCTTCCCGCCGCGCCGGATACGTTCGATGAAGGCGCGCACACCGTCGTGCGTGCCGGCTTCGAGATCGCCCACAGACCGGCCGATGAACGGGCTGTCGGGCGCCACGGCGTAGGCGCGCACCTCGAACTCGTGCCATTCGGTGCCAGCGCCGCCGGCCGACCCGGCCCCCAGCATCTGCTCGTACTCCTTGCAGGCGGCCACCAGATCGATGCCCAGCAGTCTGGGCCCGATCTGCGCCAGGATGATGGCCGATCCCACGGTGCCGAAGATGTACGTGACCGCATAGGCAATCGGCATGCCGTCCAGCAGCATCTTGGTTTCTTCCGGGGGGCGCCCGAGCCGGTTGATGGCGTCGGTGGCAAGGCCCATCGACGCCGAGATGGTCTGCGATCCGGCGAACAGCCCGGCCGCCGAGCCAAGGTCGTACCCGGCGACCATGGCGGCCACCACGGATGCACCGAGCGACAACACCGCCAGGATGGCCGCGAAGATCGCCTGCGGCACCCCATCCTTGGCGATGCCGCGCACGAACTGCGGACCCACCCCGTAGCCCACCGCGAACAGGAACATCAGGAAGAAGACCGATTTCACGTTCGCGGAGATCTTGACGCCGAGAATGCCGATGACGATGGCGACCAGCAGCGTCGATGTCACGGCCCCAAGGCTGAACCCCTTGAAGCTCTTTCCGCCCACCCAGTAGCCAATACCGAGCGCCAGGAAGATGGCGATCTCCGGATAGGCCTTGAGCGTATCAACGAACCACGTCATGGTGATGCCTCCTTGTCGGACCTCGGCGTTTGCGGCGAGACTGGCTGGGCGTGGCGACCGCGCCTACTTCTTCTTCGAGCCGTTCTCCTTGCCGCCGCCGTTCTCGCGATAGCGCTCCAGATATTCATCGCGCAGCTTGCGCACCGAGCGGCCAATCTTGACGTAGTCCTCTTCGTTGAGGTTGGCCAGCGACACGCGGCCGGACGGATGCCGGGTGCCAAAGCCGCCGCCGGGCAGCAGCACCACGCCGGCCTCTTCGGCCAGCCTGAACAGCAGTTCGTGCGGCTGGATCGATTCGAGCAGCCACTTGACGAACTCCGGCCCCACCTCGCGGCTCATCTGTTCGACGTCGAGCAGGGTGTAGTAGTCCACGACGTTCTCGTCCACCTCGCCCAGCGGCGTCCCCATGCCGCGGTACAGCGCGGCCTTGCGGCTCCGGATCAGTCGCTTCATGGCCTTCTTGTAGCTTTCGTCGGTGTCCATGAGCGAGAACAGCGAGAACAGCACCATCTGCACCTGCTGGGGCGTGGAGAGGCCCGCCGTGTGATTGAGCGCGACGGTGCGGCTGTCGGCCACGATGCGGTCGATGAACTGCAGCTTCTCGGGTTCGGTGGTGATCGACGCGTAGCGCTTGTTCAGGCCGGCGCGCTCGTCCTTGGGCAGGTCGGCCAGCTTTTCGTCGAACAGGTTCGACTTGTGCGTGGCAATCACGCCCAGCCGCCATCCCGTGGCCCCGAAATACTTCGAGTACGAATAGACCAGGATGGTGTTGCGCGGGCACATGGCGAACAGCGACACGAAGTTGTCGGCGAACGTGCCATAGACATCGTCGGTCAGGATGATCAGGTCCGGACGCTCCTTGACGATCTCGGCGATGTATTGCAGGCTCTCGTCGCTAACCTTGACCGATGGCGGATTGCTCGGGTTGACCAGGAAGAATGCCTTGACCTTCGGGTCACGCAGCTTGTCGAGTTCCTTTTTCGGGTATTGCCAGCCATCGGCCGGATCGGCGTCGATCGACAATTCGGTCAGGTGGTATTCGGCCAGTTCGGGAATTTCGATATAGGGCGTAAAGATCGGCATGCCCAGCGCAATCGTGTCGCCGGCCTTGAGCAGGTGATTGACGCGCATGGAATTGAACAGATAGGTCATGGCGGCCGTTCCGCCTTCGACGGCATAAAGATCGAAATCCCCCAGGAACGGGTGCTTGCCGATCATTTCCCGGCGAATGTATTGCTTGACGATCTTTTCCGACAACCTGAGCATGCGGTCGGGCACCGGGTAGTTGCAGGCCAGGATGCCTTCGCACATCTCGTACAGGAAATCGCCGCCGTCCAGCCCGAGCTGGTCGCGCACATAGGACACGGCGCCGGCCAGGAAGCGCACGCCCGGCACGTCGCGATGCTCGCGGGCAAAGAGGTCGAAGCGTTCCTCGATGCCGGCGCGGCGCGGAAAGCCGCCCACGCCTTCGGTCAGATACGAGAACGACCGCTCGGATTCGCGCATGGCGAACAGCCCCAGCTGCCAGAAGCCATGACGCGGCACGGTAGCCAGGAAGTTGGGGTTGCCGCGCCCGGCATTGAGCATGAGCCGGTTGGACACGCTGCCGGCTAATTTGATCAGTTCGTCCTTCAGCTCGAATGGCGAAAGGCTGGCCAGCTTGGAGGTATCCCGCTTGCTCATCATGTATCTCCGGTTTTGATCCAATGTTGCAGCGCGAAAGCGGCCACTCGGGCAGGCCATAATCGCGGGCTGCGTGACGAATGGGCACTCTGGTGAATCGGCAAAGTCGATCCCCGGTGCCACGCACTAATCCCAGATACACAACGTAGTCTGCCCAGCGTTGGTGCTCAATTGGGCCAAAGGGCTACTGGAAGGGATTTACGGGCCATTTGGGGGGCCGGATTAGGCCAAGGTCCAATGGAAAAACGGGCGCCGGCTGCCAAATTCCTTGAATGACGGCATGCGGGTCGTGCTGTGCCCGCTGGAGCAACGCCAGGGCGATGTCAGGGGAGATTCACGGGTTCGACGCGGCACGCGGGCTGGAACGGATCTGGCCCGAGGCGCTGCACGCATGGCGCAAGCCCTGGCCTGCTGCGCAACGATTTTTCATGTCCGACGAGGCAACTGTGATGGCCACTGTGATGCGTAACGGAATCTGTCAGGCGAAAGGGCGGGGCAGGCGCCATGCGAAGGCCTGCGTGCTGGCATGGCTGGCGCTGGTGGTTGCGCTGCCTGCCGCGCCAGCGTGGGCCACCGAGCAGGCCCAGCAACGGCGCCAGGGCCGCGACGTGCGACAGGACACGCGTCAGGGCGCGCGCGAAACCAAGCAGGATTGTCGGGCGGCCGACCAGAAGAGCAATTCGGCATGCCGGCAGGACAAGCGGCAGACCAAGCAGGGCGGCCGGGAGGCGGCGCGCGATATCAAGTACTAGGCGGGGCGGGGGGCGCCCCGCGCCATCAGGCTCGCTTCAGCACATCGATCCGGTTCCGATAGGCGCGCTGCAGGCAGGCCTTGTCGCTGCAGCGGTTGCGCTCGTCGCGCAGCCACGTTCGCTGGTCGTCGCGGACGCGCGTCTTGTTGGCCGCGGACGCGAGCTTGCGGCCATACAGGTCGGCCAGTTCCTTGTCGGCCCGCGCCAGATCGGTATCGCCGCATACCAGTTGGGATGCCATCGAGGTGAGCCGGCTGCAGTCGAAACTGCGCGTCAAGGCCGCGTGGGTGTCGTTCCGCTTTTCGATGGGCCCCGGTTTGCAGAGCCCTTGCAGCGACCGGCACACGGCGTTGCGGCCAACCCAGGCCATCTCGTGCGCGCCGTGGTCCGCCACGAAGCGGTTGATGGCGGCATGGGTCACGCCTCGCTGCATGGCGTTTGCCGCGACGATCTCGTTACACAGGGAGTCCGACAGCAGGGCGGCGCCCTGGCGCTTGTAGCAGCTGTGGAACCCCAGCAGTCCGGAACCCAGGATGCTGCGCCGCTCTCCGGACGCAAAAACGATCGACGCACAGGCCGACGCACACCGGGCACCGTCCGGCACCGCGGTGTAGACGCGCACCTTGTCCATCGCGTCCACCAGCCGGAAGGCCGCCTCCACGTTGCCGCCGGGGCTGTCCAGGATCAGCGTGACCAGGCCTTCGTCGTCGCGGTCGGCGATGCGGGCCACGGCCCGGAACTTGTCGGCGTCACCGTCGTCGATGCGGCCTTGGCCAATGATCATCCGCCGGTTCAGTTCGGGCTGGTGGTAGATGCGGAAGTCCATGGCCGGGGCGTTGGCGGAAAACAGGCCGCCCAGCAGCAGCAATCCCCGCAGCGCGTGCAGGAACGGCGCAAGCCCGGCTGGTCCGGCATGACTCTCGGCAGATCGCATCGCGCGCCCTCGCTTTTCCCGCAAATATGCAAAAATGTCACGGATCAACCGATACATAGTGTCGCCCGGGGCACACATCAGAGAAGTGGGCGTCTTCAAATTCTTTCGCAAGGCCAGACGCGCGCCGGCTGAAGTCAGGCCGGCGCCAATGGCCGCGCCGCCTGCGCTGTATGTTCAGGATACAACCAGTTCCTACGAGCGCGTCTTCAATCGCGTGATGGAGAGCGTGGTCGGCATCTCCCGTGCCGACGCCGCCGAGATTCTTGCCATCGTCAAGCGCAGCGGGTCAGACGGCCTGAACATGGCCGGCTATTTCGAGCAGGTCTATTCGGGGTATTTCAGGGGCCGGGACTGGACCTGGACCGAGTACGACGACTGGGCGGCCATTTTCGCCGAGATGGGCGCGTTCCCATCGCACTGGACCGACATCGACCAGCCGCAGAAGGCGAAGACCCGCACCGAGGAACTGCTTGGCCAGCGTCTGCCGGATATCCGGGCGTTCCTCGATGCCCAGGGCGTCGCGTACTCGCCGCGCACCGGCAAGGTGCAACTGGTTGCGCTCGCCGAGCACACGGCGGGTCTCGAAGACTCCGCGCTGTGGCAGGCGGTGCTGGCAAGGCGCCGCCACGATGCGGCACTGGCGGCCGAGCGCCGGCCCCGGCTGCTCTATGACCTGCTGATGCGAACGATCGCCTACCGGGCCAAAAGCGAGCGCGATGTGGAACGCGCCAAGGCTGCCGGCGTCAAACGGTTCGACCTGATGCTTGCGATCGAGGCGGACCGGCCGTTCGTGGAGGTGGCGCGCAAGAGGAGCCCCTCGGCGGTGCCGCCTTTCTATCCCAACGACTTCACGTTGTTGCGGCCGATCATCGAGAACCCGGAATCCGGCGCCCGGTAGCCGGGGCGCATCGATGCCACGGCCGGGCGGCAGACTCGCCGTGCCGCGCGGGCCGGGTCATGCCTGTCAGGAAAACGTTCGCGATGCGATGCCAGCATGGCAGTTACAATTCGTGAACGCCCCTTTGCCGCTTGACCTCCCGGACGCCCCTGCCCATGGATCACAACCTGACCCTCATCACCACGCTTGCCGCAGGCTTTGGTATTGCGCTTGTGCTCGGATTCCTCGCGGAGCGCATGAAGATACCGGCGCTGGTTGGCTATCTCGTGTCGGGCATCATCATTGGTCCCGGCACGCCCGGCTTTGTCGCGGATGTCCACCTGGCCGCCCAGCTTTCCGAGATTGGCGTGATGCTGCTGATGTTCGGCGTGGGCCTGCATTTTTCGTTGAGCGACCTGCTGGCCGTCAAGCGGATCGCCATACCGGGCGCCGTGGTTCAGATGGGGATTGCCACGCTGCTGGGCATGGCCATCGGATGGGGCTGGGGCTGGCATTGGGGCACCGGGCTGATCTTCGGGCTGTCGCTGTCGTGCGCCAGTACGGTGGTGCTGCTCAAGGCGCTGGAAAGCCGGGGGGTGCTGGAAACCATGAATGGCCGCATCGCGGTCGGCTGGCTGGTGGTCGAGGATCTGGCAACGGTGCTGGTGCTGGTGTTGCTGCCGCCGCTGGCGGGGCTGCTGGGCGGGACGGTGAACGCCGACGCGCAGGCCTCGCAGTCGATTGGCATGACGGTGTTCCAGACGCTGCTGCAGGTGGTGGCCTTTATCGCGCTGATGCTGATCGCGGGGCGTCGGGTGTTGCCATGGCTGCTGTGGCAGGTGGCCAAGACCGGCTCGCGCGAGCTGTTCACGCTGGCGGTGGTGGCCGTGGCGATCGGCATCGCGTTCGGCGCGGCCGAGATCTTCAGCGTGTCGTTCGCGCTTGGCGCGTTCTTTGCCGGCATGGTGATGCGCGAATCGCAGTTCAGTCACCGCGCGGCCGAAGAATCGCTGCCGCTGCGCGATGCGTTCTCGGTGCTGTTCTTCGTTTCGGTCGGCATGCTGTTCAAGCCCGAGATCCTGGTGGAGCAGCCGCTGCACGTGCTGGCCGTGGTGGCCGTCATCGTGGTGGGCAAGTCGCTGGCCGCGTTCGCGCTGGTGCTGGCGTTCCGCTACCCGCTCAATACGGCGCTGACGGTGTCCGCCAGCCTGGCCCAGATTGGCGAATTCTCGTTCATCCTGGCGGGGCTTGGTGTGACGCTCGGCCTGCTGCCGGAAGAAGGCATGAGCCTGATCCTGGCGGGCGCGCTGATCTCCATCGCCCTGAATCCGCTGCTGTTTGCGGCGCTGGAGCCCGTGCGGCGCTGGATTCTGGCGCGTTCGGCGATGGCCCGCAACCTGGAGCAGCGCGGCGACCCGTATGCCGAACTGCCGGTCACGACCGAACGCAAGTATCTGCAGGGCCAGGTGGTGCTGGTCGGCTATGGCCGCGTGGGTCGCCGGATTGCCAGGGCGATGCAGGAGCGCGGCATCCCGTTCGTGATTGCCGACGAGAACCGCGAGCTGGTGGAGAGCCTGCGCAAGGCCGGCCTTGCGGCGGTGTCGGGCAATGCGGCCGACCCGGCCGTGCTGATCCAGGCGCATATCGCCCATGCAGCCATGCTGGTGGTTGCCGTGCCGGAACCGTTGTACGTACGGCAGATGGTGGAGACCGCCCGCACGCTCAATCCGCATGTCGAGGTGGTGCTGCGCACCCACAGCGAGGACGAGTCGAAGCTGCTGCGCAAGGAAGGGCTGGGCACCGTGTTCTACGGCGAGGAAGAGCTGGCCAAGGGCATGTCCGGCCATGTGCTCGGGCGTTTCGTACCCGAGCGCGTGAATGGCGCCAGCGCCGTGGCCCTGTAGCGGGCAGGCGCCTGTACCCTCAAAGGTAGCGTTCCGCCTCGTCGAGCAGTGCGCGGGGCGACACCATGTCGCCACGTGCGAAGCTGACCAGCGTGAATGCGCGCACCAGCGGCGGATCGCCCGGCACGTGGGCGGTCAGCAGGTCGAGGTCGCTGGCCGGCGTCGTGCTGTCCGGCGCCAGCAGCACATTCGTCGCGCTCAGGCGCAGCGGCCGATGCGCGATGGAAAACCGGGCTGGCGCGTCGGCAAGCGTTTCGTTCAGGCATTCGAGCTGCCGTTCCAGCGTGCCCGGTGTCGCGCTCAGCTGGGAGAGTGCCTGTTCGTTGCTGGCGATCTGTTCGCGCAGCGACGCGGCCTCGGCGGCGCTGACCGGCGCATCGCCGCCCACCACCGACCGCATGCCTGTGCCCTGGCGCTCGAACAGGTGCAGGCGCGCCAGCAGCAAGGTCTGCTCGCGATCGAGTTCGTCGCGCCGCGACTTGCCCGCGGTGAATCGGGCCACTGACTCCAGAGCCAACTGGTCGAACATCCGGCGCACGATCTCGTCGCGCAAGGCCGCGTCCGAATCGGCGATGATCGTGATCCGGTGCTCGCTGAAGCTGATGTTGGTTTGCGGCACGTCGGATCGCATCACATCGCCTTCCAGCGCCACCCCCAGCGTGCGTCGCTCGGTCATGGTCATGCCAAGCACGGCGGTGGCCGTCTGCGTTGCTGGCGATGTGCCGAAAAATTCCCGCAGTTCGGGCGAGCGGCTGAACGTCAGCGCCACATCGTGCGGCGTGCCGAAGAAGGCGTGGATATAGGGATCGATGCCCCATGCATGGTCGCTGGCTTCGCGCGGTGCGGGAACGTCGTGCACCAGCGTGCGTACGTGCATCAGCGCCTGGGCCAGGGCCGGCCGCAACTGCCGCTCATAGTGCGATATCAGCCGCAGGCGGGGATTGAGCCGGGTGACGCGCTCCGCGAGTTCGGCAATCGCGTGCTTGTCGTGTTCGTCCGCGTGCGTGGTTCGCTCGCGCATCCATCCGATCAGACCCATCGTTCCGCTCCCGGCCAGTGTCCGCGTTGTCCAGAGGGCGGAGGGCATCCGCCACGGTCGCTGCTACTGGATTGTAGGCAATCGCCGTGGCGGGCGACTTACTGCCCGGCTTGCGTCGCCGTCAGCCGGTGCCGGGCCGGCAGGCAGCCCAGCAGCACGTCGAACGCCGGGCCGATATGTTCCTCGGGCACGCAGGCGTAGCCGAGCAGCAGGCCCTTCTGGACCGTCTGCCCCAGGTAGTAGCGCGACAACGGACGGACGATGATGCCGCGCTCGCGCGCCGTGGCGGCGATGGCCACGTCGTCGGCGTCGTCGGGCAGCCGCAGTACCAGGTGCAACCCCGCGTTGCTGCCCTGGCGGTTCAGCGCGGCGGGGCCCAGGTGACGCTCGATCAGGTCGGCCAGCATCGCACGGCGCCGGGCGTAGAGCGGGCGCATGCGGCGGATGTGGGCGGCATAGTCGCCAGCCTGCATGAATTCCGCCACCGTGGCCTGCGTCATGAGGTGGCCGGCGCGGTACAGATCGGCGTGCGCGGTCTGGAACGACGCGGCCAGGGCGCGCGGCAATACCAGATAGCCCATGCGCAGCCCCGGATACAAGGTCTTGCTGAAGGTGCCGATGTAGATCACCGGGGCATCTGGCTCCATCCCCTGCAGTGACGGGATGGGCTGCCCCGAGAAGCGGAATTCGCTGTCGTAGTCGTCCTCGACGATCCAGCTGCCGTGCTGGCGCGCGAATTCCAGCAGCGCGCGACGGCGCTTCAGGCTCATGACCGCGCCCATCGGGTACTGGTGGGACGGTGTCACGAAGACAAAGCGGGGCGGGGGCGCGCCGGCCGTCGTATCGGCGTCGGGCAGCGTCAGCCCGTCGTCGTCCACGGGCATTGGCACCATGCCGATGTCGCACACCTGCAGCACGCTGCGAATGCCCCAGTAGCCGGGTTCTTCCACCCACGCCTGGTCGCCGGGCGACCCGAGCAGGCGCACGACGAGATCGATGGCCTGGTGGATGCCCTCGGTAATCAGCACCTGCCCGGCGTCGCAGCGCACCGAGCGCGCCACGCGCAGGTGCGTTGCCACCGCTTCGCGCAAGGCCGGCAATCCGCCGCCGTGGCTGTAGCTGAGCCATTCCGGCTGGGGATTGCGCCACAGCCGCGCCGAAATCTGGGCATAGCGCCGGTGCGGAAACCTGCGCAGATCCGGCACGCCGGGCATGAACGCCCCCCACTGCGTGGGCGATGCCGAGGCGTTGTCGATCAGCCGCCGGCCCCGGGAGGAGAGCCCCGGCATCTCGCGCGGTCCCGCTTCCGGCACCGTGGCGGCCGTGGCGTTCAGGTAGGTCTCGGGCGCCGTATCGGCCACAAACGTGCCGCTGCCCGTGCGGGCCCGCAAATAGCCTTCGGCCAGCAGCTGCTCGTACGCATACATCACCGTGTTGCGCGACAGGCCCAGCTCTGCCGCCAGGTCGCGCTGCGGCGGCAACCGGGTGGCCGGCGCCAGGCTGCCATCGAGGATGGCGCCGCGGATGCACGCATACAGGCCCCGGTTCAGGGGCTTGCCAAAGGCCGCCAGGCCATCGGGCCCCAGGCGCTGGAGCAGCAGGTCACCGCAGATCGATTTCAATTGGCACCATTGAATTTATGAAAATGGCGCTGGATTGTAGGGCCAAATGTGATTGAAATGTGCGGAATCGCTGCGCAGTGCTGGACGGATATCCGGCGCGGCCGCTGCCGGCGCCGACCTGCCCCCTTCGCATTCCGACCATGAAAAACATCGAACTGAATCAACGCCGCAGCCTTGCCACGCCCCGCGGCGTGGGCGTGATGTGCGACTTCTATGCCGAGCGCGCCGAGAATGCGACGCTGTGGGACGTGGAAGGCCGCGCCTATACGGACTTCGCCGCCGGCATTGCCGTGCTGAACACGGGGCACCGGCATCCGCGCGTGATGCAGGCCGTGGCCGCCCAGCTGGAGCGTTTCACCCATACCGCATACCAGGTCGTGCCGTACCAGAGCTACGTGTCGCTGGCCGAACGCATCAACGCGCTGGTGCCGATCGCCGGCCTCAACAAGACCGCGCTGTTCACGACCGGCGCGGAAGCGGTGGAAAACGCGATCAAGATCGCGCGTGCCCATACGGGCCGTCCGGGCGTCATCGCATTCGCTGGCGGCTTCCACGGCCGCACGCTGCTGGGCATGGCGCTGACCGGCAAGGTGGTGCCGTACAAGGTGGGCTTCGGACCGTTCCCCTCGGACATCTATCACGCGCCGTTTCCCGGCGCGCTGAACGGCGTGAGCACGGAACAGGCGCTGCAGGCGCTGGACATGCTGTTCAAGACCGATATCGATCCGCAACGCGTGGCCGCCATCATCGTGGAGCCGGTGCAGGGCGAAGGCGGCTTCCAGCCGGCGCCTGCCGATTTCATGCGAGGCCTGCGCGCCGTCTGCGATCGCCACGGCATCGTGATGATCGCCGACGAGGTACAGACCGGCTTCGGGCGTACCGGCAAGCTGTTTGCCATGTCGCACCACGACGTGCAGCCGGACCTGATCACGATGGCCAAGAGCCTGGCCGGCGGCATGCCGCTGTCGGCCGTATGTGGCCGCGCGCAGATCATGGACGCGCCGCTGCCTGGCGGGCTCGGTGGCACGTATGCGGGCAATCCGCTGGCCGTGGCCGCCGCCCACGCCGTGATCGACACCATCGCCGACGAGCAGCTGTGCGAGCGCGCCGCGCAACTGGGCGCGCAACTGCAGGTCCATCTCGAAGCCTTGCGTGCGCAGTGCCCGGCGATGGCCGAAGTGCGCGGCCTGGGTTCGATGATCGCTGCCGAGTTCGTCGATCCGGCCACCGGCGCGCCCAGCGCGGAGCATGCGAAGCGTGTGCAGACGCGTGCGATGGAAGCGGGCCTGATCCTGCTGACCTGCGGCACCTACGGCAACGTCATCCGCTTCCTGTATCCGCTGACGATTCCGCAGGCGCAGTTCGACGCGGCGCTGGCCGTGCTGGCCAGGGCGCTGGTCGACTGAAGCCACTGGCGCAGGCCACAGGGCGTGGGCCTGCGGCAAGACGCGGCAAGCACCATCCAGAGAGAGCGCCGGGCACACCAATAGTGCCTTGGCACCAGGGAGACAACACCAGCCTGCGGGCGCACCGGCAAGACTGACCAAACCGGTGCGCCAGATACGCAAACTTCATCGATCTGAAGGGGGCGGACGGGGCTCGTGTCAACGACGCGGCGATGCCAGTGGCACGCAAATTGCGGACGGAATGGTGGCATCCGGCGTGTTCGCGCGGATGACCATCGTTCGATTCAATGAGGGTACAGACATGCGTTTCTCTTCTTTCCGAGCATTACTTTCCTTCGGCCTGATCGCCGCGTCGTCGTTGGCGCTGGCGCAAGGCGCGCGCGACTGGCCCACGCAGCCGGTGCGCATCGTGGTGCCGTTCCAGGCCGGCTCGGCCACCGACCTGATCACGCGGCAACTGGGCGCCGGCCTGGCCAGGGAGTACGGCCAGAGCTTCGTGGTGGAAAACCGGCCGGGCGCGGCGGCCATGATCGGCAGCGAAGTCGCGGCGCGTGCGTCGGGCGACGGCTATACGCTGCTGATGTCGGGGCCGGCGTCGATGGTGACCAACCGCTTCCTGTACAAGAAGCTGAGCTACGACCCGGACGCGTTCGAGAAGGTTGCCGTGGTGGCGATCACCCCGAACATCCTGCTGTCGAATCCGTCGCTGCCGTTCAAGACGCTGCCCGAGATGGTCGCCTATGCGAAGGCCAATCCGGGCAAGCTCTCGTACGCATCGTTCGGCACCGGCACGACGTCGCATATTGCCGGTGAAATGCTCAAGGCCGTTGCCGGCATCGACATCGTCCACGTGCCGTACAAGGGGGCGGGCGAGGCGATTCCGGCGCTGTTGTCGGGCCAAGTGTCGATGTACTTCGACACCATCATGACCGGCTTGCCCTACGTGAAGGCGGGCAAGCTGCGCGCGCTGGGCATGTCCACGGCAAAGCGTTCGCCGCAGGCGCCCGAAATCCCGACCATTGCCGAGCAGGGCTACGCAGGCTTCGATATCGCGCCCTGGTATGGCATCGTGGCCCCCAAGGGCACGCCGGCCGATGTGGTGGTCAAGCTCAACACGTCGATCAACAAGCTGCTGGCCACGCCCGACTTCCGCGAAAAGCTGGCCGCGACCGGCGCCGAGCCGCGTGGCGGCAGTGTCAACGACTTCACGGCGATGATCAACGCGGAGATCCCGCGCACGGAGAAGCTCGTGAAGCAGTCCGGCGTCGCCCTGCAGTAACGCTGCCGCAGCAACCGTCGTGGCGCCGCCTGCCGGCGCGCCATGTCCTGACTTTCTTACCTGTTCCGCCCATGTTGCCTTTCGATTGGTCTTTCCCGTATCCGTCCCAGAAGATGCCGCTGCTGGCCGCCAACGCCGTCAGCACCAGCCAGCCGCTGGCCGCGCAGGCTGGCTTGCGCATGCTCTACGAAGGTGGCAACGCCATCGACAGCGCGATTGCCACGGCCATTGCGCTGACCGTGGTGGAGCCTGTCATGAACGGCATCGGCGGCGACATGTTCACGCTGGTCTGGCATGAAGGGCAGCTTTACGGCCTGAATTCCAGCGGCCGCGCGCCGGCGGCCTGGACACCCGATTACTTCGCCGGGCGCGACCGCATGCCGTCGGTCGGCTGGGACACGGTGACGGTGCCGGGCCAGGTGGCGGGCTGGAAGGCGCTGTCGGCGCGCTTCGGCAAGCTGCCGTTCGCGCGGCTGTTCGTGCCGGCCATCGAGTACGCGGAGCAGGGCTTCATGGTGTCGCCGCAGATCGCGCGCCAGTGGGCCGCGCAGGTGCCGGTGCTGCGCGACCAGCCCGGCTTTGCCAAGGCCTTCATGCCCAATGGCCGGGCGCCGCAGGCCGGCGAGCGGTGGCGTTTTCCGGAGCAGGCCGCCACGCTGCGCAAGATCGCCGAGAGCGATGGCGAGAGCTTCTATCGGGGCGAACTGGCCGAGCGCATCGTGGCGTTTGCCCAGCAAACGGGCGGCGCGCTGCGTGCCGGCGATCTGGCCGCGCATCAGCCCGCCTGGGTCCAGCCGATGAAGCAGGACTTCCGTGGCTACACGCTGCACGAGATTCCGCCGAACGGGCAGGGCATTGCCGCGCTGATCGGCCTGGGCATTCTGGATCGCTTCGACCTGGAAGGCATGGGCGTGGACAGCGCCGATTTCTACCACGTCGGCATCGAAGCCATGAAGCTGGCCTTTGCCGACCTGCACCGGCATGTGTCGGACCCGGCGACGATGCAGCACGCGCCGGCGTCGTTCCTGGACCCGGCGTACCTGGCCGAACGCGCAGCGCTGATCGACCTGAAGCGCGCGGGCACGCCGTCGGCGGGCATGCCGAAGATCGGCGGCACCGTGTACCTGACGGCGGCCGACGCGGCGGGCTCGATGGTGTCGTTCATCCAGTCGAACTATCGCGGGTTTGGCTCGGGCGTCGTGGTGCCGGGCACGGGCATTTCTCTGCACAACCGTGGCGAAGGCTTCAACCTGAAGCCGGGCCATGCCAATTGCGTGGCGCCCGGCAAACAGCCGATGCACACGATCATCCCGGGCTTTGTCACCCGCAACGGGGCGCCGGTGATGTCGTTCGGCGTGATGGGCGGGTCGATGCAGGCGCAGGGCCACGTCCAGATGATGGCCCGGCTGGCCGCGTTCGGACAGAACCCCCAGGCGATGAGCGATGCGCCGCGCTTCCGGGTGGAGCACGGGCCGGTCGTCAATGTCGAACACCACCTGCCGGCCGATGTGGTGGCCGTGCTGCGCGAGCGTGGCCACCGGGTGGAGGTGGCGCCGCGCGACAGCCTGGAATTCGGCTCCGCCCAGCTGATCTACAAGGCGGAACATGGCTATATCGCCGCATCGGACTCGCGGCGCGACGGACAGGCGGTGGGATTCTGACCGGCGGGCGATGACCGGGGAGGGGCCCGGCATCGCGGCGGGGGTATCGCGGGACACCCATCACGAATCGTGATACCCCCATGCCGCTCAAGGGCTTAGCAGCGTTTCGCCCTGCGGATAGAGTCGCGGAACAGACTCACGAAGGCATAGATCGCCGTGTCCATCCCCACTCACAATCCCCGCAGGCAGGGCGTCCGCGCATGATCGACGTCCTGGTAATCGGGGGCGGCAACGCCGCCCTCTGCGCCGCACTGATGGCCCGCGAGGCCGGCGCCAGCGTCATGCTGCTGGAAGCCGCGCCACGCGAATGGCGCGGCGGCAATTCATCCCACACGCGCAACCTGCGCTGCATGCACGACGCGCCGCAGGACGTGCTGGTCGACGCCTATCCCGAAGAGGAATACTGGCAGGACCTGCTCAAGGTCACTGGTGGCCTGACTGACGAGACGCTGGCCCGGCTGGCCATCCGTGCGTCGTCGACCTGCCGCGACTGGATGCGCAGCCACGGCGTGCACTTCCAGCCGCCGCTGTCGGGCGCCCTGCACGTGGCGCGCACCAACGCGTTTTTCATGGGCGGCGGCAAGGCGCTGGTCAATGCGTACTACCGCAGCGCCGAACGGCTGGGCGTGCAGATCCGCTACAACGCGCCGGTCGATGCGATCGAACTCGACGGTAGCCGCTTTGTGGCCGCGCGTATCGGCAGCGAGCGTATCGAGGCCCGCGCCTGCGTGCTGGCGGCCGGCGGCTTCGAATCGAACCGCGAATGGCTGCGCGAGGCCTGGGGCCAGAACGAGCGCGGCGAATGGCCCGCGGACAACTTCCTGATACGCGGCACCCGCTTCAACATGGGCGTGTTGCTCAAGCACATGATCGCCCAGGGCGCAGACGCCATCGGCGATCCGTCGCAGTCGCACTGCGTGGCCATCGACGCCCGCGCGCCGCTTTATGACGGCGGCATCTGCACGCGGATCGACTGCGTGTCGCTGGGCGTGGTGCTGAATGCCAATGCCGAGCGCTTCTATGACGAGGGCGAGGACTTCTGGCCCAAGCGTTACGCGATCTGGGGCCGACTGGTGGCGCAACAGCCGCAGCAGATCGGCTACTCGATCATCGACGCCAAGGCCGTGGGGCGCTTCATGCCGCCGGTATTCCCGGGCGTGAAGGCCGATACGCTGCCCGAACTGGCGCGCAAGCTGGGGCTGGACGAAGCCACCTTCATGCGCACCATCAACGACTACAACGCCGCTTGCCGCGTAGGCAAGTTCGACCATACGACGCTGGACGATTGCCACACCGAAGGCGTGACCCCGGCCAAGACGCACTGGGCCCGGCCCATCGACACCGCGCCATTCTTCGGCTATGCGCTGCGTCCCGGCATCACCTTCACCTATCTGGGGCTCAAGGTGAACCAGGAAGCGGCCGTGCATTTTGGCGGCAAGCCCAGCCAGAACCTGTTCGTGGCGGGCGAGATGATGGCCGGCAACGTGCTGGGCAAGGGCTATACGGCCGGCGTAGGCATGGCCATCGGCACGGCATTCGGCCGTATCGCCGGCACCCAGGCCGCCAGGGCGGCGAACACGGCCCGCCACGCAGGCGCGGCAACTCAGGCATCACGGGAAGAGGAACATGCAACATCTTGAAGCGCTGACGCGCGAGGCGGCGGCGCTGGCCAACGGTGCGCTGCCCCTGACCGGCGACGAGGCCGAAGTGGCCCGTACCCTGCAGATCTGCAATGCCTGCCGCTACTGCGAAGGGTTCTGCGCGGTCTTCCCGGCGATGACGCGCCGGCTGGAATTTCCCAAGGCGGATATCCACTACCTGGCCAACCTGTGCCACAACTGCGGCGCCTGCTATCACGCGTGCCAGTACGCGCCGCCGCATGAGTTTGCCGTCAACATTCCGCAGGCGATGGCCAAGGTCCGCGTGCAGACCTATGGCGACTACGCGTTTCCGGCCGCGCTGGGCGGCCTGTACCGGCGCGCCGGCGTGACGATGGCGCTGGCACTGGCCGGCGGCCTGGCGCTGTTCCTGCTGATGGTGCTGGCGATGCGCGGCACGCTCTGGCATGCACCGCTGGCCGGCAACTTCTACGCGATCTTCCCGCACAACCTGCTGGCGGCCATGTTCGGCGTGGTGTTCCTGTTTGCCTGCGGGGCGCTGGGTATCGGCGTGACGCGGTTCTGGCGCAAGGTCACGCCGGGCACGCGCAGCGGCGACGCGCGTGGGGCCGCCACGGGCGGCGCGGTACACGATGCGCTGAAGCTGAAGTACCTGGATGGCGGGCACGGGCAGGGCTGCAACAATGACGACGACGCATTCACGCTGCTGCGCCGCCGCTTCCATCACTTCACGTTCTACGGCTTCATGCTGTGCTTTGCGGCGACTGCCGTGGCCACGCTGTACCACTATCTGCTGGACCTGCACGCGCCGTATCCGGTCACGAGCCTGCCGGTGCTGCTGGGCATCGCTGGCGGCATCGGCCTGCTGGTCGGGCCGGCCGGCCTGCTGTGGCTGAACCTGAAGCGCGACGAGCGCACGATGGACACGAAGCAGAAGCCGATGGACCGTGGCTTCATCGCGCTGCTGTTCCTGACCAGCGCAAGCGGTCTGGCGCTGCTGGCGTTCCGCGACACCGGTGCCATGGCCGCCTTGCTGGCCGTCCACCTGGGCATTGTGATGGCGCTGTTCCTGACCTTGCCCTATGGCAAGTTCGCGCACGGCATCTTCCGCAGCGCGGCGCTGCTCAAGTTCCATATCGAAAGACGCCGGCCCAGCGATCTTGCGCTGGGATCGGACTGAACCGCATCCACTGCATACAGATACCGAAACCACCAAGGAGACACGTCATGACGAAACCCGGTGTGCTGAGCATCCCGTCGATGCGAGGCCAGTGCAGCGAGGCCGAATGGCAGGCACGCGTGGACCTGGCCGCCTGCTACCGGCTGGTGGAGCTGTATGGCATGGCCGACATGATGGCCAACCATATCTCGGTGCGCGTGCCGGACGAGGAAGACGCCTTCCTGATCAACCCGTACGGCATGATGTACGAAGAGATCACGGCGTCATGCCTGATCAAGGTGGATCACGCCGGCAAGATCCTGTCGGCGCCCGACTTCGGCCCGCTGAACTATGGCGTGAACAAGGCCGGCTACGTGATCCACAGCGCCGTGCACCACGCACGCCCCGAGGTGGCCTGCGTGATCCACACGCATAGCTGGGCATCGATGGCCGTGTCGTCGCTGGAATGCGGGCTGCTGCCGATCACCCAGACCGCCATGCGCTTCCTGAAGATCGGCTATCACGACTACCAGGGCGTGGTGCTGGACACCGCCGAGCAGGCATCCCTGATTGCGGACCTGGGCCGTGGCGAGGCGCTGATCCTGCGCAACCATGGCGCGCTGACCGTGGGCAATTCGGTAGGCGAGGCCTTCAACTGGATGCACCGGCTCGAACTGGCCTGCCGCTCGCAGGTGGCGGCCATGTCGTGCAATACGCCACTGCAGCAGGTATCGCCCGAGGTGCTGGAGGAGACCTGGAACAACTATCAGCCCGGCACGCGCCGTCCCTACGGCCTGATGGAATGGCCGGCGCTGCTGCGCAAGCTCGACCGGCTGGACCCGGGTTTCCGGGACTGACGGGCGGACGGCATCGACCCTTCGCTTCAGCCGGGCGCGTTGCGTGCGCTGGCGGTGATGCCGCGCGCCCGCGATGCCACGCTGTCCCCCGCGTGCCGGCGGCGAATCCGGCCCGGCGACAAGACTTCGGCTAACGACACCGAAGCATCCAAGACACACAACGACAACGACAACGACAACGACTGGAACGGAGACATCGCATGCACCGCACAACGCCCCGGAATACCCGCTGGAACAATGCCGCCGCCAGGCTGCTGGGCTGCGCCCTGACAGCCGGCCTGGTGCTGGCCGCCCCGGCCCGCGCCGACGACTATCCCACCAGGCCGGTGCGCGTGGTGGTGGCCTTCACGGCGGGCGGCACTACCGACATGCTGGCACGCGCCGTCAGCCAGCAGCTGGCCCAACGCTTCAAGCAATCGTTCGTGGTGGACAATCGGCCCGGCGCCGGCGGCAACATCGGCACCGAATTCGTGGTGCGGTCGCCCGCCGACGGCTACACGATGCTGGTCAACTCGGTCGGCCCGATCTCGATCAACCAGACGCTGTACAAGAAGCTCAACTACGATCCGCTGACCGATCTGGTGCCGGTTGTGCAGATCGCGGACGTGCCCAATGTGCTGGTGGTGCATCCGTCGCTGCCGGTGAAGTCGTTCGAGGAATTCGTGGCGTACGCCAAGGCGAACCCGGGCAAGCTGAACTACAGCTCCACGGGCGTAGGCACGTCGTCGCACCTGTCGGGTTTCATGCTGACCGAGCGGATCGGCACGCAGGCCACGCATATTCCGTACAAGGGCGCCGATGCGCTGAACGACCTGCTGTCGGGGCGCGTGCAGTTCATGTTCGCGACCATCCCTTCGGTGATGCCCCATATTCAGGCCGGCAAGCTGCGCGCACTGGCGGTGTCGAGCGCCAAACGGTCACGTTCGCTGCCCGACCTGCCCACGGTCGCTGAAAAGGGCTTCCCGGGCTTCGAAGCCGGTTCCTGGTTCGGCTTCTTCGCGCCCAAGGGCACGCCGCAGGACGTGATTGCCAAGGTCAACCAGGCCGTCAACGAGGCGCTGCCGTCGCTGCAGGCGCAGATGGTCCGTGAAGGCGCAGATCCGGTGGGCGGGTCGCCGAAGCAGTTCGGCGACTTTACGCGCAAGGAATACGTCAAGTGGAAGGCCGTGGTGAAAGCCTCCGGCGCCACGGTGGATTGAGCCGCGCCATGTCAGCCGAGACCCTGCGTATCCTGCTGTCCGCTGCTGCCTTGCAGTCGCACCGCGCGGCCATCGACAAGACCATGGCGGCGGCCGGGGTGCCGTGGCAGGCGGTGGTCGTGCCCGAGGTGGACGAACCGCGCGCCGTGGACGCCGACGTGGCCTTTGTGTCGCGCGATGTGACCGGGCTATCGACCAAGCACGAGATCCTGCCCGCCACGCAGCGGTTCTATACGGCGATGCTTGACGCACCGTCGCTGCGCTGGACCCATACGCATTCGGCGGGCGCGGATCGCGCGATCTTTGGACAGCTGCGCCAGCGCGGCGTGACGGTCACCACGTCGTCGGGTGCCAACGCGGGCGTCGTGGCCCAGACGGCGCTGGCCGGCCTGCTGGCGCTGGCGCGCCATCTGCCGCAACTCATTGACGCGCAACGGGCGTCGCGCTGGGCGCCGCTGATCGGCAGCGGGCTGCCACGGGACCTGCAGGGCCAGCGCGCCACTATCGTTGGGTGGGGCCCGATCGGGCAGCAGATCGGCGCGGTGCTGCGCGTGCTGGGCCTGGCGGTGACGGTGGTCAGACAGCGTGCCGCGGCGATGGAGGCCGGATTCCGGGCGGTCACGTTCGAGCAGTTCGACGCCGTCCTGCCGGATACCGACTGGCTGATCCTGGCTTGTCCGTTGACCGATCGCACGCGGGGGCTGGTCGATCGCGCCGCCTTGCAGCGGTTGCCGGCCGGGGCGCGGCTGGTGAACGTGGCGCGCGGTGAGGTGGTCGACGAACTGGCACTGATCGATGCCTTGCGCGCCGAAAGACTGGGCGGCGCGTACCTGGACGTGTTCGCCCATGAGCCGCTGGCGGCGTCATCGCCAATCTGGTCGCTGCCCAACGTCATTGCCACGCCGCACAGCGCGGGCTTTTCGGATGGCAATGCCGCGCGCGTGGTCGATATCTTCCTGGACAATCTGCGACGGTGGTCTTGGGAAGAGACCCTGATAAACCGGGTGGAGTGATCAATTTCAGACGCTTCTGCATGGTATTGCGGAAATTTCAGCAACCTGCGCGGCGGCAAACGCGTTGACAATAGGTCATCGCATTTTCGACCCGCCACGACCGTGCCCAATACCGCGACTCCTGCATCGACTGCCGCACGCCCGGCAGCCCGTCAGACGTTGCCACGCATCGTCGTCGCCGAAGACAATCCCGTATGCCTGCTGGTGCTTGTCGGGCAGTTGCGAGCCATTGGCGGATGCGAGGTCGTGGCCTGCGAGGACGGCCATGATGCCTTGGCTGCGCTGCAGCGCGGCGCGGACTTGCTGTTGACCGATGTCGGCCTGCCGGGCATGAGTGGCCTTGGACTGGCGCGGGCGATTCGTCGTGCCGAGCGGGCGGGCGACCGTCGCCTGCCGATCATCGCGGTGACGGCGACAGCCGACAGCAAGACGCGCCGCGAGTGCCGTGCCGCGGGCATCGACATGGTGCTGGCCAAGCCCGTCAGCCGCGAGATGTTGACGTACCTGCTAGGCCGCCATGTCTGCCGCGATGTCAGCCGACAGTCGGCCTGACCGGCACACGCCGCCGGCAGAGCTCAGCCCTTCCATGCCGCCGCGCCTTGCATCGAAGCGCGTAGTTCAAGGATTCGACGATTTACCGACATATCCCGTGCTGAACAGAATGGCCGCTCACTTCCATGAGGGGCCAGCATGCCAGATATCCGATACGCACTGAAGAACGGCGACAAGACAACTACCGGCGGGATGCTCTGTGCATCGGGGGCCGGGATGATGACGCATCACGGCCAGCCTGTTGGGGTCGAAGGCGACATCGCGACATGTCCGGCTTGCAAGGGCACGGGCAAGGTCTTCAACGATTGCCGACCCAATTTCGACCTGATGGGCAGGCAACTGCTTGTCAGCGGCGCGCGGGTCTATTGCGGCTGCGCGAAGCCACCGCTTGTCATTCCATCGCAATCGGATTTCACGCTTGAGGTCAGTACGGGCAGTGCACCGGCAGCTGGCGTCGCCCAGCCTGCTGGCGCTGCAGCAAGCCTTGCCGAGACCCTTGCCGAGAACGCCGGAAGTGAATCGAATCCTCCGCCGGCCGCCCATGACGAGCAGATCCGCTGCATCGACGAGGATGGCGCCCCCATGCCCGGCGTGCCGTACTTCATATCCGACCCGCAAGGCAATTCCTGGCAAGGCGTCACCGACGAGGCCGGCTTTTGCCCCAGGATCGCGACAGACGGGCCGCAGACACTGTCCGTCTTTTTTGGCCCGCTGGCGCTAGAGCACTGGAAGTGGGAGCGGCGCTGACATGACCACGTACAACGTAGCGACCAACGCGCGAGAGGGGTCCCGGGTCGAGCTCGAAGCCCCGTTGATGCCGGCGCGAGCGTTTTTCTATGCGGTGGTGGAAGAGGTCGGCGAGAACGGCTTCCTGGTCAGGAAGGTTTATGAGGTGCTGGATGAGACGACCTTGAGGCAAGCCAAGTTGCCCCTGGATGTCCTGGAAGATGAAATGTTTCCCGAACTCAAGGGCATCAACTATCGGGCACCAGACTCGAACATTTCTATTGCGGGGCATGTCAAGGGCAACAAGTTTTCCCAGTACATGTCCGCGACCGATTTTTTCCCAAGTGGTTCGCCCCGACTCGACGGAAGGGTCACGTACGTCGATATTGAAAAGGCGCTTCGTGCGGGCGCAAGAATCGTTTCGCAGGACGCCATTCAACGGGATCTGGACCGCCACCTCCTGAAGTATCCGCACACGAGGACAAAGACGCTGGAGGCGAAGGATTGGGCGAGGATAGACCGTGAAGTTCTGCTCAACGGCAAGCCAGTTCCGGCCAGCGCGATATTCAATCCGCAGACGCTTCCTCAGGCGCGGGGCTACGTACGGGTGGGGCGGGTGATTCAGGTCGTCGGGATATTCTTCACCGCCTATGACCTGAAGGTTGCCGCGTCGGAATCGGTAAAACTGCAATCGATCAAGCCAATCTCGCAGGAAGTGCTGAGACAGGCAGGGGGATGGGCCGGCGCCGTGGCCGGCGCAAAGCTCGGTGCCTCAGTGGGCGTGACCTGCGGGGTGGTGACCGGGCCAGGGGTGATCGTTACCGGCCTGGTGGGAGGTGTACTCTTCGGAGCGATGGGATATTTCGGGGCCGACCACTTGGCCCAAAGGGCGTTCGAATGACCCGCAATCAGAAGATACTGAAGCGGGTCCTCGAAATACTCCGCGAACTCTTGCCCATGCATCCCGAAAAGCGGGCGCAACGGGAGCTCCGGCGCGACGTGGAGCGAACGTTGCAGCGCGCCTATCGTTCGGTCTGCGGTATTTCCCTGGAAGAAGCGCAGGCCATGTTCAGCCGTCCACTGGACGACGAGGCCTTCCAGTCGCTGGGCGCCTATCCGCTGTTCCTGGATTTGACGGACAGGTCAATGGAAGCTGTTAGCACGGGCGTGCATCTGCTGCCTGAGAAGGTGCCGGCATTGCGTGAAGTCGTAACGCAAGGTTATGACCTGATTGGGAAAAACACATACGCAGGGCGTACGGATGCCGGGGACCGCTTGATCTTTCATACCTATGAGCAATTCAATGGGATCTGTGCGGGGATATCGACCAACGACGTGGAGGTGTGCCGACGCGTGATTGCGATGGGCCTTCAGCCGCCGGAGCCCTGGGTCGCCTTTCCCGAATTGGCGGAAACGGCCTTCGGGTTTTTGCAAGGCAATATCGAGTACTGGTGGTACGTGTACTGGGAGCCTTACTGGGAGTCGCTCGACAAGGACAAACAGGAGGCGTTCCTGGCGGGCGCCACGGACGCCTGGCAAGCGTGTTTCTGGCGCCATGTGGGTGAAGGCAGGGAGATCTTCGAAGAAATGGCCCGCGAGCGCGCACGGGAGTTCGACTGATGTCGGCGTTTCGAATGAGCGAGATCCGCAGGATCATAGGGAAGGTCCTTGAAACGCTCGCCGATCACAGACCCATGCGACCCGAGACGCGGGCCCGACGCGAGATGAAAAAATCCTTGCAGCGTGCCTATCGTGCGATATGCGGCATTTCCCTGGAAGAAGCGCAGGCCATGTTCAGCCGTCCACTGGACGACGAGGCCTTTCAGTCGCTGGGCGCCTATCCGCTGTTTCTGGATTTGCGGGACAGGTCAATGGAGGCCGTCAGCACTGGCGTGCATCTGCTGCCTGAGAAGGCGCCGGCATTGCGTGAAGTCGTAACGCAAGGTTATGAACTGATTGGGAAAAACACATACGCAGGGCGCACGGATGCCGGGAACCGCCTGATCTTTCATAGCTATGAGGAGTTCAACGGCATTTGCGCGGAAATCTCCACGAACGACGTGGAGGTGTGCCGACGCGTGATTGCGATGGGCCTTCAGCCGCCGGAGCCCTGGGTGGCCTTTCCCGAATTGGCGGAAACGGCCTTCGGGTTTTTGCAGGGCAATATCGAGTACTGGTGGTACGTGTACTGGGAGCCTTACTGGGAGTCGCTCGACAAGGACAAGCAGGAGGCGTTCCTGGCGGGCGCCACGGACGCCTGGCAAGCGTGCTTTTGGCGCCAAGTGGGCGAAGGCAGGGAGATCTTCGAAGAAATGGCCCGCGAGCGCGCGCGGCAGTTCGACTGATGTCGGCGTTCGCCGATTGCTGCTTCCGCACACTGGACGGCGTGCGGAAGCAGGTGTTTCCCCGGTCAGACACCGCTCACATGTTCAACGCCCGCTTCTGCACGGCCAGCGCGGCTTCGCGCATGACCTCGGACAGCGACGGGTGCGGGTGGCAGATCATGCCGATGTCTTCGGAGGCGGCCTTGAACTCCATGGCGACCACGCCTTCGGCGATCAGGTCCGACGCATTGGCCGAGATGATGTGGACGCCCAGCAGTTCATCGGTCTTCGCGTCGGCGATCATCTTGATGAAGCCCTCCGGGCGGCCGATGCCCATGGCGCGGCCGTTGGCCTGCATCGGGAACTGGCCGGTGCGGTATTCGCGGCCTTCGGCCTTCAGTTGCGCCTCGGTCTTGCCCACCCAGGCAATTTCTGGCTCGGTGTAGATTACCCACGGAATGCAGTTGTAGTCGATGTGCGGCTTCTGGCCGTCGATGACTTCAGCCACCATCACGCCTTCGTCCTCGGCCTTGTGCGCCAGCATCGGGCCACGCACCACGTCGCCAATGGCATAGATGCCGGCCACCGAGGTGCGGCAGTTGTCATCGACCGGGATGAAGCCGCGTGGGTCGGCGGACAGGCCCACGGCGTCCAGGCCCAGGTTGTCGGTGTTCGGCACGCGGCCGATCGACACGATCAGGCGATCGGCCTCAAGTTTCTGCTCGGCGCCGGACTGGTCCTTGTAGGCGATGGTCACGCCCTTGGCCTTGGCTTTCACCTCGCCGATGTTGACGCCCAGATGGATGGTCAGCCCCTGCTTCTTGAACACCTTCGCCGCTTCCCTGGCAATGGCCTCGTCGACGGCGCCCAGGAAGGCGGGCAAGGCTTCGAGAATGGTCACTTCGGCTCCCAGGCGACGCCATACCGAGCCCAGTTCCAGCCCGATCACGCCCGCGCCGATCACGGCCAGCTTCTTCGGCACGGAATCAAAGGACAGGGCGCCTTCGTTGTCGGACACGATCTTGTTATCGACGGGCACGCCGGGCAGGTGGCGGGCCTTCGAGCCCGTGGCGATGATGACATTGCGGGCCGTGTAGGGCTTGGTCTCGCCGCCGTCGCTGGCTTCCACGGTGACCACGCCATCGGCCGCGCGGCCCTTGAACTTGCCGTGGCCCTTGATCCAGGTGACCTTGTTCTTGCGAAACAGGAATTCCACGCCGCCGGTGAACTTGTCGACGATCGCGGCCTTGCGGCGGATCATCTGTGGCAGGTCCAGCGACACGCCCTTGATCTGCACGCCGTGGTCGGCCATGCCGTGCTGCGCGTGTTCGAAGTGTTCGGACGACGCCAGCAGCGCCTTGCTGGGGATGCAACCCACGTTCAGGCAGGTGCCGCCCAGGCGTGGCTTGCCCGCATCGTCCTTCCATTCCTCGATGCAGGCCACGGTCTTGCCCAGTTGCGCGGCCCGGATGGCGGCGATATAGCCGCCCGGGCCCGATCCGATCACGATCACGTCGAAGTCGGCCTTGGCCGAAGGGCTGGCGCCGCCGCCTGTCGCCGCTGCCGCCGCGGAGGCGGGCGCCGCAGCGGCCGGCGCGGAGGGAGGTGCCGCGGCGGGGGCGGGCGCAGGGGCCGGTGCCGGCGCCGGCGTGGCGGCCGGGGCGGCTGCGGTGGCCTTGGCATCGGTGTCCACCACGGCGATCACTTCGTCTGCGTGAACAGTGGCGCCGTCCGGCTTGACGATCTGCGTCAGGACGCCGTTGTCCGGACAAGGCACTTCCAGCGTGACCTTGTCGGTTTCCAGTTCCACGAGGATCTCGTCGCGCTGGACGGCTTCGCCGGGCTTCTTCTTCCACTGGAGCAGCGTGGCTTCCGAGACGGATTCGGACAGCTGGGGCACCTTCACTTCAATCGTGGCCATGGTTTTCCCTTCGGGTTCTCGTGTGGCGAAAGCTTCCAGTCTAGGAGAGCACGCCGTCAGTCATGAGATACGCGAATCAGGGTTTACCCTTGTAATAATGCGAACGGCCCGCCGAGGGGCGGGCCGGTGCCGCGAATGGCCGCGAATGCCGCGATCGGGCGGCAGCGCGGCTACGGCTTAGTGACCGGCGCTCTGGCCGCCGTCAACGTGCAGGATCTCGCCGGTGATGAACGGCGCGGATTCCAGGAACAGCACGGCTTCGGCGATATCGCGCATTTCGCCCATATGGCCCATCGGGTGCAACGCGCCAAGGGCTTCATGGGTTTCCGGTGCGTGCATCGGCGACTTGATGATGCCGGGCGATACCGCGTTCACGCGGATGCCGCGGCGCGCGTATTCCACGGCCAGGGACTTGGTGGCGGCGTTGATGCCGCCCTTGGTCAGCGATGCCAGCGCCGACGGCACGCCCTGGATGGCATGGTCGACGAGGCTGGTGGTGATGCTCACCACGTGGCCGCTGCCCTGCTTTTCCATCTGCGCGATGGCCAGTTGCGTGATGTAGAAGAAGCCGGCCAGGTTCACGCCGGTCTTGGTGATGTAGTCTTCGGCCGTATAGCTGGTGAACGGCTTGGCAATGAAGATGCCGGCGTTGTTGACCAGCGCATCGACGCGGCCGAACGTCTCGATGGCCTGCGAGACCACCCGGCGGGCGGTGTCGGGATCGGCGATGTCGCCCGGCACGGCCAGGATGTTGGCGTCATCGGGTTGCTGGATGCTGCGCGCCGTGGCCACGACGCGGTAGCCGCGCTGGCGGTAGGCCTTGACCAGCTCGGCGCCGATACCTTGCGAAGCGCCCGTGACGATGGCGACCTTTTGCGTGGCGGGGGTGGTTTGCGTGGTGCTCATGATTTGCCTCATTGTTTGGGTTGACCTTGGCATCGCTGCCAATCGAATCGACGTGGTCGATGGCTGGAAATGTAGGTGAGGCAAGCCCGCGATTGAACGACACCGGCACACAAACAGTTATGCGCGGCGGTAACAAGTAGGGAACGGAGACCATCGCGATCCCGACACGCAACGCGAGCGGCACCGGAAGTGGCGCATAGCCGTGGAACGCGGCGCGCCCGAACTGGCCCGGACGGTGCTGCCGCATTGCCACGGCGCCGCCTCGGCGTAAGCAAGGGGGCTTCGATCAAAGCACGCAGAGCGCGGCGGCGATCACCAGTGCCGTGGCGGCCAGCCCCAGCGGTTCCCCGAAATTGGTACCGCCGTGCATCAGTGCCGAGGACACCAGCGGGCCAACGATCTGGCCCACGCCATACGCTGCCGTCATCACGGCAAACAGGTTGAACCTGACCTTGTGGGCCAGACGGCGGGCGGCAGGCGCCGCGATGGTAACCGTCCCCATGAAGGTGCCGCCGACCAGTACCGCACTGGCCAGGTAGGCCAGCGCCGTATGGCTCAGCGCGGGCAGCACCACGCCAACGGCCTGCACGCCAAGATTCCATTGCATGGCGCGGCGGGTGCCCAGCCGCGCATGCACGGCATGCCAGAGGAAACAGGACGGCGCCGCGCCCAGGCCGAAGACGGCCCACACGTGGATGGGATCGATCGGCCCCAGCGCGTCGCGCACGAACAGTGGCAGATAGGTGGCGGTGATGATGTAGCCAAAGCCGGCCAGGCCATAGCTGGCGATCAGCGGCGCCGGCCCGAGGGTGCCCTGTGGTGCGGCGGTGGCAGACGGGGCATCGTTGGTGCGGGCCCGCAGCCCCAGCGCCCGCCATGCCAGCCCGCTCAGTATCAATGCGCCGATGGCCAGCCCCAGCCATAGCGCCAGGCTGTGCCACCGTGCCAGATTGCCCATGGCGATCAGTTCGGCGGAAACCACGATGCCGATCCCTACGCCGGAAAACATCAGCGGCGCGCCATCGTGTCGGCCGCGCACATGCAACAGCCACGATGCGGCACTGACCAGCGCCACTGCGCTCAGCACGCCCGCGACAAGGCGAACGACGATCAGCAGCGGATCGGGCAGGGGCAAGGCCAGCGCCGCCAGCGACACGACCGTCCCGGCCAGCGCCACACGCGACCAGAAGCCGGCCTGGGCATGTGCGATACGCGCGGCCAGCAGGGCACCCAGCAGGTAGCCGGCGTAATTGGCCGATGCGGCCAGCGACCCCGTCGCCACGCTCATCGTGCCGTCTCGAACCATGAGCGGATACATGCCGGTGAACGCAAAGCGGCCGAAGCCCATCGCCACGGCCAGCGCCAGAGCGGCCGCAATGGCTTCGTACAGCGATTTCCCCGCGCCGGCTTCGCGTCGGGTTTGTGGCGAGGCATGGTTGGCGGTCGTGGTGTTCGGCATGATCGGAAGACGCCATCCAGTTATTCTCTAAACGAGATGGATGACTATATAAAAATCTTGATTAAGGAATGATAAGGCCAGTCGAACCCCTGGCTTGTTCCGCCATGTATCAAGTGATATTCCGATCGCGCAAAAAAAGAAGCCGGCCCTATGCGGCGAACTTGTCGACGAGGAAGTCGACCAATGTGCGCACCCGTTGGGAAACATGGCGCGCGTGCGGATACAGCAGCACGAAGGGGCGCGTGCTGCCCCCATATTCCTGCAGCACCTGGACCAGCGAGCCTTCACGCAGGTCCTGCTCGACGACAAAGCGATAGGTCTGGAACAGGCCCGCGCCGGCCCGGGCCAGCGTGGCGCCGCCCAGTGCGTCCTCGGATGTGGCTATGGCGCCGGTGGTCACCACGTCGATATCCTCGCCGTCCTGGCGGAACGTCCAAGGGATGCGTCGACCGCTGCTGGGCCGTTCGAACTGAATGCATTCGTGCGCCAGCAGATCGTCGAGCGTTTTCGGGGTGCCGTGGCGTTTCAGGTAGGCGGGGGTGCCCACCACCACCATTTCCGCATCTTCCAGTTTGCGCGCGATCAGCGTGGAGTCGTCGGGCGCACGGCCGCGCACGGACAGGTCATACGTATCATCGGCAAAGTCCACATTGCGGTTGCTGATATGGACGTCGATGTCGACCTCGGGATAGCGTTCGCGGAATTCGGGCAGCACCGGCAGCACCCGATAGTGCGCGTACGGGGTGGGCAGGCTGATACGCAGCCGGCCGGCGGGCGTGGCGTGCTGGCCGCTGATCTGCCGCTCGGCATCCACCAGCTGGGCCAGCGCCTGGCGGGTTTCCTCAAAGTAGGTGCGGCCTTCGTCCGTCAGCCGGATCTGGCGCGTGGTGCGCACGAACAGCCGGACACCGAGCCGCTCTTCCAGCCTCGACACACTGCGGCTGACCGCCGCCGGGGTCACGCCCGCCGCCACGGCCGCCGCCGTAAAACTGCTGAGTTCGGCCGCCAGGCAGAACAGTTCGATGCTGCCCAGTTGTAGATCGTCGAATTGGCGCTTCATGGTCCGGTGCGGCGTCGAAGGTGGCAGTACGCAATGATGAGCCACCTGCGGGCGATCGACATCACGGCGGCAGCTTCAATTGCCCGCAGTGTATGCGATGCCACTCATCCGTGCGGCGGCCACCATGGTGCGGCCACGGCGGGCCGTCAGCATGGCGCCGCGCTAGTCGGCGGGGAGGGCGCCCGGGAACGTGGCTGGCAATCGGCGCAAAGCCCCGGCAGGGCGAGATCGGCCTTGGCGGGTATCAGCCCGTGTGCCAGAAAGTGCTGGCGTACGGTCTGCTCCAGGGCGGCGTCGAACACTTCGGTCATGCTGGCGCAGTGGGTGCAATACAAGTGGCGGTGAACCGGCTGGTCGGCCAGTTCGTAAAACGTCACCGACCGGTTTTTCTTGTCCGAAACCACCACGCGCGCCAGCGGCCCCAGATCGGCCAGGTCGTAAATGGCCTTCTTGAACGAGGAAATGGACTGGCCGTTATTGCGCCTGAGCATCGCCGCGCAAAGCTGTTCGGGATTCAAATGGCGCTGTGGCGATGCCAGCAGGATTTCCATCAGCGCAACGCGCGCGGCATTGGGCGTGAGACGGTGGGTCTCAAGCAGCTGAATCGACAATGGATGCTTTTCGCCAGGCATTTCCGGAATATCAGGGCGCTCGGTTTCCGCTGGCCGGCTGCATGGGGGTGCCGGCAGGGTGGCCAAGCTGGCTAGCCGCGGCCCCAAGCGCATGACAATGCCAAACCGGTCGGCGCGGGACATTCGCCCCATTGGAACCGGACGTGGGTCCCGGTCCCGGACCGGCTTGCCAGTGGGGCGTTTGGCGGCGGCAGAACGACGGGCAGCCTAGCCGACGTTCGTTAGCCGGACATTAATTCGCGGTCGGAAGCGGGCGTGCCGGGTGCCACACGGGCCAGGTTCGGTAGAATGTCGATAATGATTCTTATTTAAAGAAAGACCGAGTTGGACATGGACATACGCCCCCGGATACTGGTCGTCGACGACCACAAGAACATTCGTGATCCGTTGGCAACCTATATGCGTCGTTTCGACTTCGACGTCGAGGCTGTCGGGGACGGCAAGGCCATGCGCCAGCGGCTGGACGCGCGCCGTTTCAACCTGATCGTGCTGGACATCATGCTGCCCGGCGAAAATGGCCTGTCGCTGTGCCGCTATGTATCCGAACACGTAGGCACGCCGGTGATCCTGCTGACGGCGGTTACCGAACAGGCGGACCGCATCGCCGGGCTGGAAATCGGCGCCGACGACTATGTCGTCAAGCCGTTCGATCCGCGCGAACTGGTCGCACGCATCCGCAGCGTGCTGCGGCGCAACCGGGCCCCGATGCCCGCCACCGTGCCCGAGCCGTCGGTCCAGCCCGATTGCCGCTTCATCTTCAGCGGCTGGACGTTCGATACCGCCACGCGCGAACTGCGCAATCCCGGTGACGAAGTGGTGCCGCTGAGCACCGCCGAATTCCATCTGTTGCGGGCGTTCGTGGAAAACGCCAATCGCGTGCTGAGTCGCAGCCAGTTGCTGGACCTGACCCAGCGATCCGAAACCGTGGCGTTCGATCGCAGTGTCGACAGCCAGGTGAGCCGCCTGCGCAAGAAGCTGGAACCGGATCCACGCCGCCCCGGCATGCTCAAGACCGTGCGGGGCGATGGCTATCTGCTGGCCACACGCGTCACGCTCGAACACCGATGAAGCTGTTTCCGCGAAACCTGTCGGGCCAGCTGGTGGCCCTGTGGCTGCTGGCCATGCTGGCGGCGCATGTGATCGCCGTGCTGGTGCTGTCCTGGTGGCGGGCGGACAACGTCACCATCCACCCGCTTTCCGTCCGCACCATCGAGACCCGTGTGCTCTCCGCTTACCGGGTGGCGGCGCGCGCGGATGACCCCGGCACATGGCTGGACGACATCAGCCTGCCCGATTCCACGTTCGAATTGGGGACGCGGCCCGTGGCTTCCGCGGACACCATGAACGGGCAGGAGCAGGCATTGGCGCAGCGCCTGCACCGCCTGCTTGGTGTGCCCGAAGGCGCCCCCCTGCATGTGCGGCTGCGCCAGGTGGAACCCGTGCCCGGCGCTGCCGCCGAAGACCGCGGCAACTGGCTCGAAAAGGCGTTTCGCGGTACGCAGGCCACGGCGCTCGATGTCGATGTCAGGCTGCCGCAGGGCCAGTGGCTGCACAGCCGGCATTGGCCGACGATGCTGCCGGCCCACTGGTCGCGGGTGCTGAGCTTCTCGCTGGTGGTCGGCATGCTGCCGACGGCGCTGATCGCGCTGCTGTTCGGCCGACGCATCATGGGGCCGCTGCGGCGGCTCACCGAAGCCTCGAAGCGGGTCAGCCGTGGGGAGCAGGTGATCCTGCCCCCGCCCGACGGGCTCAGCGGCGTGCGGGAGATCACGAAGGCGTTCAACGACATGCAGCAAAGCCTGGTGCGCTTCGTCAACGGGCGCACGCAGATGATTGCCGCCATCGGGCATGACCTGCGCACGCCGCTGACGTCATTGCGCATCCGCGCCGAGCTGATCGACGACGACGAACTGCGCGACGCCATGGTGCAGACCATCGACGAAATGGGGGTCATGGTCGAAGAAACGCTGCGCTTCGCACGCGACGAGGCGCTGCACGAGCCCACGCAGGACGTGCAGATCTGCGATCTGGTACGCGAAGTGGTGGACAACCAGACCCTCCAGGGCCGCAGCGTCAGCTGGTCCAGCCAGGTGGAGGCGGGCATGTTCTACCGCTGCCGGCCGGTGCATCTGAAGCGCGCGCTGGGCAACATCATCGACAACGCCGCGCGCCACGGCAATGTCTGCGTGAGGGTCCTGGCCGATACCGTGGGCAAGTCCCTGCGCATCGAGATCGAGGACGACGGGCCCGGCATCGACCCCGACCAGCTCGAACGCGTCTTCGAACCGTTCACCCGCCTGGATTCGGCACGCAGCATGGACAGCGGCGGCGTGGGCCTGGGGCTGGCGATTGCCCGCTCGTGCATCCGCGCGCATGGCGGCGATATCTCGCTGCAGAACCGGCAGGAAGGCGGCCTCCGGGCATCGATCGAACTGCCCAACTAGCCAACTAGCTGGCGCGGCGGTAGACGCGACGACAGCTGGCTGTGACGCGATTGCCACAATTCGCCACAATCGAGCAAACCTGCACAACATCAAATAGCAATCATTCTCTTTTGACGTGATTGCCATGCCTGCCGTCCGGCAGGGACGTTGTGCAACCTCTTTGACGGGGAGTGTTGAAGGTCCAGCCAGGCACGGCAGCACGTCGGGTCCGAAACGCAATCGTGCTGGAGTCTTCCGTGCAACAAAAGAAAATCTCGAATGCCATCCGCCTGCTGGTCTCAGGCGCTTCCGCGGGCCTGGCCATGGTCCCGTTCGCCGTCCACGCCCAGACGGCGGACAGCACCGCCCCGGCGGGCGGCGGCAACGTGCTGCCGCAGGTGACGGTCACCGGCCGGGGCATCGGCAACGCCAACGACGCGCCAACCGGCATCTCGCGCCTGCCCGAGACGGTCAAGGAAACGCCGAAGACCATCAACGTGGTGCCGCAGGAAGTCATCGAGCAGCAGCACGCCACGTCGCTGGAACAGATCCTCAAGAACGTGCCCGGCATCACGATTTCCACGGGCGAGGGCAACGGTGGCCAGAACGGCGACCAGTTCCGCATCCGGGGTTTGTCGGCCAAGGGCGATATCTACGTGGACGGCCTGCGCGACTTTGGCGCGTACAAGCGCGATGCGTTCAACACCGAGAGCGTCGAAGTCATCAAGGGGCCGTCGGGAGAGAGCTTCGGCGTTGGCAACGTGGGTGGGCTGATCAACCAGACCACCAGGAAGGCCAACCTGCACACCCGTACCAGCATCGACCAGGGCATCGCGTCGGATGCCACGTACCGCACCACGCTGGACAGCAACTTCAAGCTCAACGACACGTCGGCATTGCGCATCAACGGCATGTTCCAGAATGGCCGCGTGGCGGACCGCGACCACGTCGATGACGACCGCCGCGGCGTGGCCATCGACTTCGGCACCGGCCTGGGCACCCGTACCGAATGGCACCTGAACTACGCTTACCTGCACCGCAGCGGCGCACCCGACTACGGCGTGTCGGTGGCGCAGGGCGCCGATGGCTTCTACCGGCCGTTGACCGAATACGGCGTGCCGGGTGTGTCGTCGTCCACGTCGTACGTCCGCAATACCGACCGCGACACCACCGACGCCCACATCGTGTCGTCGAACTTCATGACCCGGCTCGACAACGGCATCACGATCAGCAACGACACGCGGTTCAGCTTCTACGAGCGCGATTTCTCGTCCACCAATCCGGCGGCGCTAACTTACGCCAACCTGCAGACGCTGCTGTCGGGCCGCAACCTGGCGCTGCCGTACGCGGCGGGCGGTGGCGTGACATACCTGCAGCGCGGCTGGGGCGTGCAGAACGTGCTCAGTGCCAAGGGCGAGTTCCAGACCGGCAGCCTCCGCCACAAGGCGATGGTGGGGCTGGATACGATCTACCAGCGCGACCACCGCGACCAGGGCACCTGGACCGGGCGCATGAACAACCAGACCGTGGTCAACCCGGTGTTCTACAACAGCCCGAATGCCACGGTGGCCTATAACGCCACGCGCGACGCCAATGCCACCGATATCGGCGTGTTCATGAGCGACCGCGTGTACCTGAACGACCAGATCTCGCTGCTGGGCAGCCTGCGCTGGGACTACTTCCGCAGTGAGTATTCGACCAGCGCCTCGTCGATGGGCGGCTCGGCGGACGCGAAGAAGCTGAGCCCGGCCATCAGCGCCATCTGGGAGCCGACCAGGGACTTCATGTTCTACACATCGTTCTCGCGCACCTACCGGCCAGTGGGCACCGACATCGCCGTGGCCGTCGGCGGCGTGGCGTCCGAGGTGCCGCAGAATGGCTTCAGCAACGAGCCCGAGCGCGCCGATACCATCGAAGTGGGCGCCAAGCTCGACTTCCTGGACAAGCGCCTGGGCGTGACCGGCGCGCTGTTCCAGACCAAAAAGACCAACGCCTACACGGTGGACCCGACCACCGGCGACATCACGAACGGTTTCTCCGATTCCGGCGAAGGCCGTCGCATCCGTGGCCTGGAGCTGGGGCTGAGCGGCCGCATCGTCGGCGGCTGGACCGCCAACGTGGCCTATGCCTATCTCGATGGCGAGGTCACGTCGGCCACCACCGCATCCATCGTGGGCAATACGGCGCCCGGTGTCTCGCGCCACAACGTCACGCTGTGGACGGCCTATGACATTCCGCACACGCTGCTGCCGGTGCCGGGGCAGCTGACCATCGGCGGCGGCCTGCAATACGCCACGGGCTACTGGGCCGATTCGGCGAATACCACGAAGATGCCGGACAACTTCGCGCTGGACGCCATGATCGCGTACAAGCAGGGCAAGTACCGCATCTCCCTGAACGGCTACAACCTGACGAACCACCTGAACTATCAGTCGTCGTTCGGTGCGGTGCGCGCCGTACCCACGTCGCGCCGCACGTTCCTGCTCAACGTCGGCATGACGTTCTGACCCTGCGGTCGTGCGCGCCGCGAAGCCGCTACCATGGCGGTTTCGCGGCCGATCCCGCCGATCCCGCTGATCCCATTGCATCCCATGCTCGTCCAGATTCCCGATGTCCTGACACCCGAAGAGATCCGCTACTGCCGGCGGCGCCTGGAAGGCGCGGCCTGGGTGGACGGGCGCGTCACGGCCGGCGATCTGGCCGCCCGCGCCAAGCACAACCTGCAGGTGCCGGTGGACAGCCCCGAGGCGCGCGAACTCGGCGAGCTGATACTGTCCGCCCTGGGCCGCAGCCCGACGTACCACTCGGCGGCGCTGCCGCTGCGGGTGTTGCCGCCGATGTTCAATCGCTACGACAGCGCCATGACGTTCGGCACGCATGTCGACAACGCCATCCGCACGGTGCCCGGCACCGGCGGCATGCGTATTCGCGCCGATGTGTCGAGCACACTGTTCCTGTCGGACCCCGACGCGTACGACGGTGGCGAACTGGTCATCAAGGACCTGTACGGTTCGCACACCGTCAAGCTGCCCGCGGGACATCTGGTGGTCTATCCGGCCTCGTCGCTGCATTCGGTGACGCCGGTCACGCGCGGAGCCCGCTGGGCCTCGTTCTTCTGGGCCCAGTCCATGGTCAAGGACGACGGCCAGCGCAGCATGCTCCACGAGCTGGACCTGGCGATCATCGACATCCGCCAGCGGCTCGGCGACGACCAGGATGCCGTGCTGGCGCTGGTGAACCACTACCACAACCTGCTCCGGCGCTGGGCCGAACTCTGACCGGGACCGGCCGACAGGCTCCCGGACACCGCACCCCGTCCCGCCCCGGGCTGGACGGCGCACTTGTTCCCCGATGTATCAATTCCTGTTCTGCCGGGTCCGTTTATCGGCACATGGCGGACGCCTATAGTGGGTGCCACGCGAACGGCGCACCGCGCCGATGCAGCAGGAACTCAAGGAAAAAGGAGCCACCATGTCCGTCGAAACAAGACTGGCCGCGCGCGGCCTGACGCTGCCGCCACCCCCGCAGCCGCTGGGCAGCTATACCGCCGTCAGCCGCGCGGGCGATCTGCTGTTCATCTCCGGCCAGTTGCCGCTGCATGACGGCAAGGTCGTCTGGCAGGGGCAGGTCGGCCGTGACCTGACCGTGGCCGAGGGCAAGCAGGCCGCCCAGTTGGCGGCGCTGAACGTGCTGGCGCAGATCCACGCCCATGTGGGCGGTTTCGAGCGCCTTGACCATATCGTGCGGGTCGAAGGGTTCGTGACCAGCGCCCCGGGCATGCTGGACCAGCCCGCGGTGGTGGACGGCGCCTCGGACCTGTTCGCCGATGTGCTCGGCGACAAGGCCGGCCACGCCCGCGCGGTCTATGCCCAGACCCAGCAGCCGGCCAACGCCGCGGTGATCCTGGTGGTCATCGCACAGGTCAAGCCCGACCGGGCCGGCGACGCTTGATTGCCGCATCCGTTCTGATAGGGGGCCCGCCTGTGCGGGGGGTAAGTCGTCGATGTGGGCATGGAAGCCCTATCTGCTGGCCGGCCTGCGCGGCAGCATGGCCGCTTCAAAGCGTCCAGTGCCAGACATCGAGCGCCATCCTGGCGCCGAGCACGCTCAGGGTGCCCCCTGCCACCCAGCGTTGCGCCAGCAGCCAATGCGGGCGGCCAGTCATTAGCGCCGCCGCCCGGCCCGACGACACGGCGACCAGCGCGTTGACGCCGACAAACGCCACGGTCAGTGCCAGTCCAAGCACCAGCGTCTGGCCCAGCACGCCGCCAGCGGGGTAGTCGATGAACTGCGGCAGGATCGACAGGAAGACCAGCGCCAGCTTCGGGTTGAGCAGGCTCGTCATGGCGCCCATCGCAAACAGCCGGCGCGGCGGTTCGCTGGCGACCGCCTGGACCTGCAGCGGCGAGCGCCCGCCCGGACGCAGCATCTGCCAGGCCATGGTCAGCAGGTAGACGGCCCCCGCCAGGCCCAGCATCCGCGCCGCGCCGGGGATCGCGAGGAACAGCGCGCTGATACCGAACGCGGCGCCGAGCATATAGGTCAGATATCCCAGCATCACGCCCGCCAGCGAAATCAGTCCGGCGCGGGTGCCCTGCGAGACCGAACGCGCCATCACGTACACCATGTTGGGCCCCGGCGTGACCGCCAGCAGGCCGCCCACGGCCAGGAATTCGTACATCGTTCTCATCGGCGTTCATCCGCGGCGTTCATCCGCGACATTGGTCGCAATGGCCGCAGTATCGAATTCGGCGATCAATAAGTAAAACGGGATATATTGATCGCATTGTTCAGATTAACTGATGCGATGAAAAAGCTCGATCTAGACGTGTTGGAGATGGTGGTGGCCGTGGCCGAAGCGGGCTCGTTCGCGCGCGCGGCCGAAACGCTGCACCGCTCGCCCTCGGCGGTCAGCATGCAGATCAAGACCATCGAGGACGTGCTGGGCAGACCGCTGTTCGTGCGGACCACCCGCAACGTGGCGCTGACTGACGACGGCAGGACCTTGGTCGACTATGGCCGACGCATGCTGGCGATGCGCGAGGAGGCCTGGGCCGCCGTGGTACGGCCCGAGATCCGCGGCCGGGTCACGATCGGCGTGCCGGACGACTATGCGTCGTCGCTGCTGCCCACGGTGTTGCGCAAGTTTGCGGCTGCGCATCCGCGCGTGGAAATCCGTGTCATCGGGATGGCCAGCAATGCGCTGGTGCCGCTGCTCAAGGACAATACGCTCGACCTGGCATGCCTGACGAAGACGCGCGGCGTCAGCGGCGAGGCAATCCGGCAGGAGCCGATGGCGTGGGTGGCGGCGCGTGGCGGCAAGCCCATTTGGAAGGAACGGCCGCTGCCGATTGCGGTGTTCGCCCCGGGCAGCGCGGCCCGCGCGCATGCCATCGCCGCCCTGCAGCAGGCCAGTATCCGCTACCGCACGTCGTACGAGAGCCCGAGCCTGCTGGGCCTGATCAGCATGGTCGAGGCCGGCCTGGCCGTGGCGCCGCTGGCGCGCTGCAGCATCCCGGCCCATCTGGCCGTGCTCGGCGAAGCCGATGGCCTGCCGCCGTTGCCGGCGCTGGACGTGGTGCTGGCCCGCAGCGCCGCGTCGAACCGGCCGCCCTGCGACTTCCTGGCCGAACAGATGCTGGCCGACCTGCGCACCTGAGCGCGCCGCCGGTTGCCCAGGCGGCCGCTGCCTACCACCGCTCCATGTAGGGCCGCAGATCGAGCTCGAATGTCCATGCGTCGCGCGGCTGGGTGTGCAGGTACCAGTAGTTTTCGGCGATATGGTCGGGGTTCAGGATGCCGTCCTGGTCCTTGAGCGCGTAGCGTTCCGGGAACGTATCGCGGATAAAGGCGGTGTCGATCGCCCCATCGACCACCACATGGGCCACGTGGATGTTGCGCGGGCCCAGTTCGCGGGCCATGCTCTGGGCCAGCGCGCGCAGCGCGTGCTTGGCGCCGGCGAAGGCCGCAAAGTTGGCGGCCCCGCGCAATGCCGCCGTGGCGCCGGTGAACAGGATGGTTCCGCGTCCGCGCGCCACCATCCGGCGCGCGGCGGCCTGCCCGTTCAGGAAGCCGCTGAAGCACGCCATTTCCCAGATCTTGAAGTACTTGCGCGGCGTTTCTTCCAGAATGCTGCTGGGGACATTGGCGCCGATATTGAACACCAGTACCTCGATGGGGCCGTGCTCGGATTCGATCTGCTCGAACAGCTGCGCCACGTCGTCTTCCTTGCGGGCGTCGCTGCTGTAGCCGAACGCCTGGCCGCCGTCGGCGCGGATGCCATCGACCAGCGGCTGCAGCTTGTCGGCCGTGCGGCGGGTCACGCAGGCGATATAGCCTTCGCGCGCAAAGCGGCGGGCGATGGCACCGCCGGTGGCGTCGCCCGCGCCAATCACCAGGGCAACCTTCGGATGGGACTGGGCGGGCTCGGTTGCTGTTGCAGCGGCTGTAGTGGTCATGCTGTCTCCTGTTGTCTCCTGTTGTGCTCGCTAGTGTAGTGGTTGTCGTGCTACCGCGCCGGGCACGCCATGGTGTCAGTGGGCATCGGCGGACGGCGCCTTGGGCGGCATCACCTTGCGCATCAGCGGTACCAGCGGTATCGCCACCACAAAGCACGCCAGGATCACCATGAAGGCATCGGCATACGTCAGCGTATGGGCCTCGCGCATGGTCAGCGCCCAGAGTTGCCGGATGGCGGCGGCGTTGCCGTCGCTCACCTCGTTGCTCAGCGTGGCCAGGCGCGCCGTGGACTGGCCCAGGAACTCGGTCATGGCGTCGTTGCGGATGTTGAGATGCTCGGCCAGCCGCAGGAAGTGCAGATTGGTGCGGTCGTTCAGGATCGTCGCGCAGGCGGCAATGCCAATGGCACCGCCCAGGTTGCGCATCAGGTTGAACAGGCCCGACGCCAGCTTGAGCCGCGCGGGCGGCAGGGCACCCAGCGTCAGCGTTACCGTGGGTGCCACGGCAAACTGCTGGCCCATGCCGCGCATGGCCTGCGGCAGCAAGAGCTCGGCACTGCCCCAGTCATGCGTGATCGGTGCGAAGCTCCACATCGACAGCGCGAACAGTGCCAGGCCGAACATCAGCAGCCAGCGCAGGTCCACGCGGTTTGCCAGGAACGCGTAGAGCGGGATCGACATCACCTGGAACAGCCCCGTGGAGAAGATCGCCAGGCCGGTCTGCAGCGCGCTGTAGCCGCGCACCTGGCCCAGGAACAGCGGTGTCAGGTAGATCGTGGCGAAGATGCCGATCCCCGTGACGAACGAGAAGAAGCAGCCCAGCGCGAAGTTGGGGTCTTTCAGCGCGCGCAGGTCCACCACGGGATTGGCGAAGGTCAGCGACCGCCACAGGAAGCCGATGCCGGCGATGCCGGAGATCCAGGCCGTGGTCAGGATGGTAGGGTCGCCAAACCAGTCCCAGCGCGGCCCTTCCTCGAGCGTGTATTCCAGGCAGCCCAGGAACAGCGCCAGCATCACGATGCCGGGGTAGTCCGCGCCCTTGAGCAGCGACCAGTCGGGATGATCGATCCTGACCAGCAGCGGCACCACCACCGTGACGAAGATGCCGGGCACCAGGTTGATGAAGAACAGCCAGTGCCACGAATAGTGGTCGGTGACCCAGCCGCCTACCGTCGGCCCCAGCGTGGGCGCCAGCGACGCCAGCCCGCCGATGATGGCGGCGGCCGCCACACGCTGGCGCCCGGTGAAGAACGCAAACGCCGTGGTGAAGACCATCGGGATCATCGAGCCGCCCAGGAAGCCCTGCGCGGCGCGGAAGGCGATCATGCTCTGGATGTTCCAGGCGATGCCGCACAGCAGGCTGGTCAGCGTGAAGCCGGCGGCCGACGCGGCGAACAGCCAGCGCGTGGACATGACGCGCGACAACCATCCGGACAGCGGAATGACGATGATCTCGGCGATCAGGTAGGCGGTCTGCACCCAGACGGTCTCGTCGGTGCCCGCCGACAAGCCGCCGCCAATGTCGCGCAGCGACGCCGAAACGATCTGGATGTCGAGCAGCGCGATGAACATGCCCACGCACATGGTGCCGAAGGCCAGCACGCGGGTGGCCATCGGCAGGTCGGCCGGCGATGGCAGCGCGGGGGGCACGGCATGCCCAGAGGCGGCGGGTGCGCTGGCTGGCGCCGCCGGGCTGGTGGAAACGGCTGTATTCATGACTTGCTCGGTGTCGGGTCCTGGTGCTGATCCTGGGCTTGTGCCGCTGCCGGCGCCCGCTCCGCATGGGTATCGATCTCGGCCACCACCGACAGGCCGGGGCGCAGCAGGCCAAGTCGCGCGTCGGCATCGTCCAGCACGATGCGCACCGGCACGCGCTGCACGATCTTGGTGAAGTTGCCGGTGGCGTTTTCAGGCGGCAGTACGCTGAACTGGGCGCCCGTGGCGGGTGCCAGGCTTTCCACGCGGCCATGGAATACCTTGCCGGGCATCACGTCGGCCACGATGGTGGCGCGCATGCCGGGCTTCATGTGCGCCAGCTGTCCCTCCTTGAAATTGGCATCGATCCACAGGCCCCGCGCGGGCACGATCGACAGCAACTGCCCGCCGCTTTGCGCATAGGCGCCCACGCGCGCACGGCGATTCCCTACCGTGCCGTCCACCGGCGCGCGCAGTTCGGTGTAGCCCAGGTTCAGGCGCGCCAGATCGCGTTCGGCAATGGCCTGCGCCAGCGCCGCCTCGGCCTGTTGCCGTTGCGTGGCGATGACGTCGAGTTGCCGGCGGGCCGCCTCCACGCTGGCCTTTGCCTTCTGGCCGTTGGCGACCGACTGCTTGAAATCGGCATCGGCCTTCTGGGAACTCTGGATCGATACGGCGGACTTGGCTACCAGGCTTGCGTAGCGCGCCTGATCGTCGCGGGCGCGCACGGTTTCGGCGTCGGTGGCGGCCACGTTGGCGCGGGCTTCTGCGATGACGGCGTCCTGCAGCCGGGCACGGGCGTCCAGATTGGCGATCAGGGCCTGCTCCGATGCCACGGCACCTTCGGCCTTGGCCACAGCAGCCCGGTAGTCGCGATTGTCGATGCGCGCCAGCAGGTCGCCGGCGCGCACGGCCTGGTTGTCGGTCACCAGCACGTCGGTCAAATACCCGGGCACCTTGGCCGCGATCAGCGTCACGTCGCCGCCCACGTAGGCATCGTCGGTCTCCTGCACGAAGCGGGCGTCGGTCCACCAGTGATAGCCGTAGCCGGCGGCCACCAGCGCGATCAGCGCGCCGCCGGTGCGGATCAGCAAGGCCTTTCTGCCAGCCCGGGCCTTGGTGGGGATGGCGTCGGCGGCCGCGCGGTCGGCGCTTGTGGTGCTGCTGGTCATGAAAGGCTCCGTACTGAAAGCGCGCCTGCGACAGGCGCGAGAGTGGGGGTGTCGATGGGATCGGCCAGCGTGGCCTCGGCCTGTGCCGTGGCCGAACGTTCCAGGCGCGCCCGCAGGGCCGGGCTGGCCGCCGGGCCGGGGGCAATGTAGTGATCGGTTTCGGTGATGCGCTGGCCGGTGTCGGCGTCGACCAGTGCAAGGCGCACCGGGCGCCCGGTCTGGCGCTCCACCAATTGCACGGTGTCGGCCTGGTCCGCGAAGTGACGCGTGCCCCAGTCCATCAGCATCAGCAGCACAGGCCGGAAGTCGCGGCCGCGCGCGGTCAGCACGTAGTCGTCACGGGGCGGATGCGCGCTGTAGGGCCGGCGTGCCAGCAGGCCTTCGTCAACCAGCTTGGTCAGGCGCCGCGTCAGCATGTTGGGCGCGATGCCCAGGCGCTTCTGGAAATCGTCGAAACGGGTGGCGCCGTAGAACGCCTCGCGCAGGATCAGGACCGACCACGTGTCGCCCACCCGCTCCACGGCGCGGGCCGTGGGGCAGGCCGATTCCTTGTGTGACTTTCTCTGCATCGTGGTCACCTCCCGAAAAAACATGTTGCTATCAATATGAAAGTTAGTCTAGGCTAGTAACTAGCATCGTGCAAGTTAATTTGCATGGCAGCCACGGAAAGGAATGCGACATGAACAAACAGGCACAGGACGGGCGGGTTCGATGGACTGCACCGCTGGGGGCGCCGCTGGCGGCATCGGTGGCGGCGATCTTCGCGTTGGCCGGCTGCGCGGCGGTCGGGCCCGACTATCGCGCCCCGGCGGTGGATACCCCGGCGACGTATCGGCACGCGGCCGATGTGGCACCCGTCAACGACGCGCGTCAGCCGGTGTCGCTGGACACCTGGTGGAACGGTTTCAATGACCCGGTGCTGACCACCATCGTCCAGCGCGTGCTGGACCAGAACCTGGACATGGCGGCGTCCGTGGCGCGCGTGGAGCAGGCCCGCGCGGCCGCCAGCTTTGCCGGGGCCGAACTGCTGCCGCAGGGCAGCGCCTATGGCGATGTCGCCAAACAGCGCCAGTCAGTGGAAAGCCCGCTGGGCAAGATCGGCAGCAAGTCCCCGGGCTACACGCGCGGGCAGACGCTGTATTCGGTGGGGGCGGCGGCCACATGGGAAATCGATCTGGCCGGCGGACTGCGGCGCGGCGCCGAGGCGGCCAACGCCGAACTGCAGGCCGCCGAAGCGAACCACCTGGGTGTGCGCATCCTGGTGGCGGCCGAGGCCGCCGACGCCTACTTCCGCGTGCGCGCCGCGCAGAGCCGCATCGCCATTGCCGAGCAGCAGGTCGCCACCAACCAGCGCCTGCTGGACCTGGTGCGGCTGCGGCTGGCCGATGGCATCGGCGCGGAGCGCGAGCAGGCGCAGGCCGAGGCGCAGCTGGCGCAGACGCGCGTCACCATCCCGCCGCTGCGTATCGAACTGGAAACGCAGCTGAACCGGCTCGATGTGCTGATGGGCGCGCAGCCGGGCACGTATGCGGCGGAACTGCGCGATGCCCAGAGCGCGCTGACGGTGCCGCAGGTGGCGCTGGCGCAGGGACCGGCCAATCTGCTGCAGCGCCGCCCCGACGTGATCGCTGCCGAGCGCCGGCTGGCGGCATCGAATGCGCGCATCGGCGTGGCCACGGCCGAGTACTACCCGAAGGTGTCGCTGTCGGCGCTGCTCGGGTTCGAAAGCCTGTCGGCCAGCAAGCTGTTCACGGCGCAGGCGTTCCAGCCCGCCGCCACGGCGGGGCTGCGCTGGCGCCTGTTCGATTTCGGGCGTGTCGATGCCGAAGTGGCCGGCGCAAGGGGCGCCTATGCCGAGGCGCTGGCCAACTATCGCCAGGCGATGCTGCAGGCTACGGCCGATGTCGAGAACGCCCTGGTGTCGCTGACCCAGCTTGACGCCCAGCGGCTGGAACTGGACAAGGAAGTGGCCGCCCATGAGCGCGCCCGCAATGCGTCCGAGGATGCCTACAAGGGCGGCGCGGTCAGCCTGTTCGAGGTGCTGGACGAAGACCGCCAGTTGCTGGCCGCCCGCGACCAGCAGGCCAGGGTGCGGGCCGATAACGCGCGCGCGGCCGTGTCGGCGTTCCGGGCGCTGGGCGGCGGGTGGTCCTGAATCGACGAGGGAATCACGTCTGAGCGGCATGGCGCCGCGGTCGGACCCGCGGCGTCCGGCGTCACGACGCGCCGTCCTTGTCGGTGCGGCGCTTCGACGGTGCGGTCAGCGACGCCCACACCTGCCGGAACGTGGCGCGCAACGTGCCGCCGGCATCGGTATCGCCGTGCAGCATGGCCGAGATGTAGGCGCGCGCCTGTTTGGCGGAGATATGCGGCGGCAGCGGCGGGACGTCCGGGTCGGTCACCATTTCGAGCACGGTCGGCACGTTCGCGGCCAGTGCCTGGTCCAGCGCGGGGCCGATCGCGTCGGGCTTGTCCACCCGGATGCCTTGCAGGCCCAGCATCTGCGCAAAGGCCGCGTAGCCGAAAACGGGCAAGTCCTGCGACACGGCGAATTTTGGATCGCCTTCCATCACGCGCTGTTCCCAGGTCACCTGGTTCAGGTCGCCATTGTTCAGCACGATGATGGTCAGCGAGCCGCCGGTCCACCGCTTCCAGTCCCGCGAGACCGTAATGAGCGCGCTGATGCCGTTCATCTGCATGGCGCCATCGCCCACCATGGCAATCACCGCGCGGTCCGGATGCGCGTAGCGCGCCGCGATGGCGTATGGCACGGCCGGGCCCATGGTGGCCAGCCCGCCGCTCAGCGATGCCATCATGCCGCGCCGGATCTTCAGGTCGCGGGCATACCAGTTGGCCGCCGATCCGGAGTCGCAGGTCAGGATGCAGTTGTCGGGCAATCGCCGGGACAGCTCCATGAACACGCGTTGCGGATTGATCGGATTGGCTTCGGCCGCGGCACGCTGTTCCAGCACCTGCCACCACTCGGCCACGTTCTTCTCGACTTCCTGCTGCCATGCGAGTGGCTTCTGCTCCAGCATCGGCAGCAGCGCGCGCAGCGTGGCGGCGCTGTCGCCTTCGAGGCAGATTTCCATCGGATAGCGCAGGTTCAGCATGCGCCCATCGATATCGATCTGCACGCCGCGCGCCTTGCCCTCGGCTGGCAGGAATTCCGAATAAGGAAACGCGGAGCCCACCATCAGCAACGTATCGCAGCCGTTCATCAGTTCCCAGCTGGGCTTGGTGCCCAGCAGGCCGATGGCGCCGGTGACAAAGGGCAGGTCGTCCGGCACGGCGGCCTTGCCCAGCAGTGCCTTGGCCACACCGGCGCCCAGCCGGCGCGCCACGTCGATGACTTCATCGGTCGCGTGCAAGGCGCCCGCGCCCACCAGCATCGCCACCTTGCTGCCCGCGTTCAGCACGTCCGCCGCGCGGCGCAGATCCGCCTCTTGCGGGGCCTGGGCCCGCGCCGTGTAGCCGATGCCCGTGTGTACCGTGCCGTGTTCGCGCGGCGGCTCCGGTACGGCAGGCAGATTCTGTACATCATTGGGAATGATGATGCAGGTCACGGTGCGGCGTTCGACGGCGATGCGCACGGCGCGATCCACCAGGTGCCGCATCTGCGCCGGGTCCACGGCCATGGCCACGAAGTCGCGCGCCACGTCCTTCATCAGCGTGGTCAGATCCACTTCCTGCTGGTAGTCGCCGCCCAGCGCGGCGCGCTTTTGCTGGCCCACGATGGCTACCACCGGCTGGTGGTCCATCCGCGCGTCATACAGGCCATTGAGCAGGTGAATTGCGCCAGGCCCCGACGTCGCCAGGCACACGCCGGGCTCGCCGGTGAACTTGGCATGGGCGCAGGCCATGAACGCGGCCAGCTCCTCATGGCGCGCCTGGATGAACTCGGGGTCGTTGTCCGCGCGGCCAAAGGCGCCCATCAGCCCGTTGATACCGTCTCCGGGATAGCCGAACACCCGCCGGACGCCCCATTCCCGCAGGCGCTTGAGTACAAAGTCAGAAGCCGTCATCGACATCGCTAGCTCCATCCATGTTGCATCGCCATGCATCAGGCGTGCCGATGGCCCCCGGCCCCCGGGCGCGCGCCGCGAAAGGCCAGCGCGGCGGCCGCTGTCGCGTAGAAAATGCGCGCGCCGGTAAGGATTGCACGCCGCCCCGGGCGCAGCGCAGCTAACGCCCGGCTGGCGCTGGCGGCGTCTGCCACGCGGCAGGCAGGTGCGGACGGCTGGCGTAGTCGCCGTACGTCAGGACGAACAGTATCGTCAGGATCGCCAGCGGCAGCACTGCCGCGAGCCGCAGCACCGTCGCCGCGCGTGCCAGGTGCATGAAGGTGCAGGCAATCAGCAGGGCCTTGAGGGCCGCGATAGCGAGGTTGATGGATGCGTTCCAGGGGCCCAGGGCAAGAAAGGCGGTGCCCACGGTGATGGCCAGCAGCAGCACCAGCAGCAGCCATACGCCGAGCAGGCGCCGGGTTCCGGCCGTCATGTCGCGCTCCTGCCCGGCAGGTAGAGGATGGGAAACAGGAACAGCCAGATCACGTCGACAAAGTGCCAGTACAGGCCGACGATCTCCAGGCGCCCCAGGTTGGCCGATGCATGGCGCCCGGCGCGAATCGCCATGGCGAAGCCCAGCACCAGCGCGATCCCGACGCAGAGATGCACGGCGTGCAGCCCTGTCATCGCGTAGTAGAGCAGCCGGAACATCTGCCCGGCGTGGCCACCCGTACCGGCTGCGTTGCCGGGGACAAAGCCCGAGGCGATGTCCTTCGCATACTCGACACCCTTGATGACCAGGAAGGTCGCGCCCAGTGCCGCAACGGCCCAGAGCAGGCGCACGGCGCCCCGCCGGTTGCCGGCCTCGGTCGCCGCGACGGCCAGCGCCATGCACAGGCTGCTGGTCATCAGCACGGCGGTGTTGGCCGTGCCCAGCCACAGGTCGGTGTGGCGCGCGGCCAGCGTCAGGCCTGCGGTGTCGGTGAGGCGGACGAAGTGGTACCCGACGAACAGCGGGCCGAAGAACATCAGCTCGGTGCCGAGGAAGATCCAGATGCCCAGGCGCGCGGCAATGCGCTGCTGGCCGCCGCTGTCGAACGGGAACGGGGGCGTGCTCATTGCGGCGACTCCTGCCCCGTGACGGGATCGTAGGCATAGGCGTCGCGCCTGACCCGTGGCGGCCGGGCAAAGTTGTGCGTGGGCGGCGGTGAGGGGGTCTGCCACTCCAGGCCCGTGGCATGCCACGGATTCGCGGGCGCGCGACCGGCCCGGAACAGCGAATGCACCAGGTACACCAACGGCATCAGGTAACCAATGGCCAGGATCGATCCGCCCGCCGACGACAGGATGTTCAGGACCTGGAATTCCGGCGGATAGGCGTGATAGCGGCGCGGCATGCCTTCGAAGCCCAGCAGGAACTGCGGGAAGAACGTCAGGTTGAAGCCCACGAAGATCACCACGGCCGCGATGCGGGCCCACGTTTCGGGGTAGAGGCGGCCGGTGATCTTGGGCCACCAGAAATGCACCCCGCCCAGATAGGCCATGACCGCGCCGCCCACCATGATGTAGTGGAAGTGGGCGATGACGAAGTAGGTGTCGGTCAGGTGCACGTCGAGCGCCAGCGCGGCCAGCACGAGCCCGGTGAGGCCGCCGATGGTGAACAGCCCGACAAAGCCCAGTGCGTACAGCATCGGTGCCGTCAGGCGGATGCGGCCCTTGTAGAGCGTGGCGGTCCAGTTGAACACCTTGATGGCCGACGGCACGGCCACCAGAAAGCTCAGCAGCGAAAACGTCACGCTGGCCCGGTACGACTGCCCGCTGACGAACATGTGGTGGCCCCAGACCAGAAAGCCCAGGCTGGGCGATGCCGACAATGGCCCACGCCATGGCGCGATAGCCGAAGACGGGACGGCGCGCAAAGCACGGGATGATCTCGCTGGCCACGCCCATCGCCGGCAGGATCATGATGTACACGGCCGGGTGCGAATAGAACCAGAACAGGTGCTGGAACAGCAGCGGATCGCCGCCCAGGGCCGGGTCGAAGATGCCGATATGCACCAGGCGTTCCAGTGCCACCAGGCACAGCGTCATGGCCAGAACCGGCGTGGCCAGCACGAGGATCAGGCTGGTGCCGTAGCTGGCCCAGACGAACAGCGGCAGGCGCATCCAGGTCATGCCGGGCGCGCGCAGCGTGTGCGTGGTGACGATGATGTTCAGGCCGGTGAGGATCGACGAGAAGCCGGTGACGAACACCCCGGCCAGCGTCAGCACCACGTGGCTGTTGGAGAACATCGTCGAGAAGGGCGTGTAGAACGTCCAGCCCGTATCGACGCCGCCCGCGACCATCGCGCCCAGCGTCAGCGTGCCGCCGGCCACGTACAGGTACCAGCTGGCCAGGTTCAGCCTGGGAAACGCCATGTCGCGCGCGCCGATCATCAGCGGCACCAGGAAGTTGCCCAGCACCGATGGAATCGACGGGATCAGGAACAGCCAGACCATGATCACGCCGTGCGCGGTGAACAGCCGGTTGTAGGTGTCGGCGGCCATCAGGTCGCCCTGTGGCGTGGCCAGTTCCAGCCGGATCAGCGTGGCCGCCGCGCCACCGACGAAGAAAAACAGCGTGATCGCCACCATGTACAGCCACGCGATGCGCTTGTGGTCGGTCGATCCGAGCCAGGAACCGAGCGTGGTGCCTTCGCTCAGGTAGCTGGGCTCGCTGGTGACGTTGGCAAGGTTGGGGTGTTCAGCGGTCTCGGGTGGCATGGGGGGCTCCCGTCGTGGTGCCGGTGGCGTGCAGATAGGCGATGATTGCCAGGATGTCTTCCTCGTCCACCTGACCCTGGTAGGTCGGCATGATCGGCGCATAGCCGGCCACGACGTCCTTGCGCGGGTCCAGCATCGCATCACGGACGTAGGCGGCGTCGGCGGTGACGGTGCGGCCGTCCTGCAGCGTCACTGTCCGGCCGATCAGCCCGTCCAGCGGCGGCGCGCGAACCGTGCTGCCCGCGTCGTGGCAGGCGGCACACCCGAGCCGCTGGAACAGTGCGCGGCCGCGGGCGGCGGTGGTCTCGGGGCTGGTGCCGGCGTCCAGCCATTGGGCAAACGCGGCAGGCGGCATCACGACGATGCGGCCCTGCATGGCGGCGTGGTCGGTGCCGCAGTACTCGGCGCAGAACAGCCGGTATTCCCCGGCCCGGGTGGCCGTGAAGCGCAGCGTCGTGTAGCGGCCGGGCACCACGTCCTGCTTGATGCGGAACGCCGGGACGTAGAAGCTGTGGATCACGTCCTGCGAGGTCATCGTCAGTGCCACGGCCTGGCCCAGCGGCACGTGCAGCTCGTTGATCTCGCGCTTGCCGTTGGCGTGTTCGAGCTTCCACATCCATTGCCGCGCCACCACGGTAACGGGCACCGCACCGGCGGTTTCGCGGGCCAGCAGCGTGTAGTCAAACGCGCCCCAGGCGAAGATGCCCAGGAAGATCAGCAGTGGCGTGACCGCCCAGGCAATCTCCAGCGACGTGCTGGACAGCGGCGGCTGGTGGCGGTCGGCCTGGCGGCGCTCGCGATAGCGGATCACGAACCCTGCCATTACGCACAGCACGGCCAGCGCCACCGCGCAGAGCAGCGCGGTGAGCGACAGCATCAGGGTGTCGTAGCGACTGGCCGCCAGCGAGGCGCTGTCCGGCAGCAGCTGGAAGGCGCCGGTCATGATGGACGCCTCCGCCGCCGGCCCGCCCGCCAAAACCAGCCGATGCCCAGCGCGGCGAAAGCAGACAGGAAAAAGATCCGGATGCCATCGAGGATCGTCATCGTGTAACGGCCGGTCTGCGGATCGAAATGAACGCAGCGCATCAGCAGCTGCTGTGCCGGCGAGCCGACCCGGCCAGCCGCCGCTTGCTCGATCGCGGTGCGTAACGCCGCCGCATCGAACCTCACGCCGCTGAAGGCCCGGGCGATCCGGCCATCGGGCGTCAACACGACCAGGCCGGCCGGATGGGCGATCTGGTCTGCATCGGGCAATGGGGACGCCCGCATGCCGATGGCCCGCATCAGGGCGGCCACGGTGCCGGCATCGCCTGTCAGCATGTGCAGATCGCCGCCTGTGGCGGCCAGCAAGGCGGCATAGTGCGGTTTCTTTGCGGCCGCCACCGCCACGGTTTCGCGGCTGTCGATGCTGACGGCGGCCACGCGCCAGGCATCGCGCGGCAGGTGCGCCTGGGCCAGGGATTCCAGCACGCCGTCCATCACGGTGCTGCACAGGTTGGGGCAGCGGTAGTAGCCGGGCACCAGCACCAGCGGCCGGTCGCCCGACAGGTCCTGCAGCGTCACGGCGTGCCCATCGTCGTCGCGGAAGATCATGTCGGCAGGCAACTGCCGGCCGGGGATGGGTGCGAACGCCATGTCGGGCGGTGCCGGCAGGGCCAGCGGGGCCGCTTGCGCGGTCAGCGCCAGCCATGCGACCAGCGCGACGGCAGTATCGCGGGCGGTCATGGCGCGGGCTCCTTGTGGTCGTCGGCCATCAGCGCCATGGCGCGTGCCACAGGGATGCGGGCAATGCCAGAACGCTTGTCCACCCACGCCCAGCCGTTGAGCACGGCCAGTTTCTCGGCCTCGTAACGCGCTCGTTCGGACTGAGGCGCGCTGTCCGACAGCGGCAGTGCGGCCGGTGCAGAGGCGGGGGCCGCCGGTGCCGCCACGCCCAGAGACCCGGACGCGTTGAGCCGGCGTCCATAGTGCCAGCCGATGGTGGTGGCCAGCGCGACGACCACCACAAGCGCGGCCGCGCCGAGCGCCACGGCGCGCAGACTGACGTTGCGGGCCTGGCGCGCGCGGCTCATGTGTGGCCTCCCGTGGAAGGCAGCACCAGCCAGCAGGCTTCCACCGCATGCATGACAAGCACGATGGCGGCCACCGTCGCCAGCATCGGCGGCGAGCGTTTCACGCGCCGCGACAGCAGGGCGAGCATCGGCAGCGCGAAGTGGCCCAGGGCCAGCCCCCACGCCAACAGCGGCCAGACGCCAGTCCGGCGCACCAGATACCAGCCAATTTCGTGCGGCAGGTCTTCGGACCAGATGATCAGGTACTGGGTAAAGGCCAGATAGGCCCAGGTGATGACGGCGGTCATCAGCAGGTTGCCGAGGTCCAGCAGCACCGGCGGCGGGGCGCCGCGCCGCGCGGCCAGCCATGTGCCGAGCGCCAGGCCGGCGCACGCCTGGCCCGTGGCCAGCAGCAGGCCGAACACGCTGGAGTACCAGAGTGGCATCAGCGACATGATCCAGTCGACCGCCGCCACGCTGACCGTGAGCCCGTAGACGATCAGCGCGGCCGCCGCAAACCGGGGCGAGCGCGCGTGGCGCCCGGACTGGCTCATCGTGGCAAGGACGACCCAGACGGCCAGCACTGCCACGCCGCGCACGACAAAGCCGGTTCGGCTCAGCCATAGCGACTTGAATGCGGCACTGTGCGCGGGTATGTCGGGCGCCCAGCGTTGCGCGCCGCGTGCGGCATCGGCGGCCCAGGGGTAGAGCGCACCGGCGCCGGCCAGGATCGGCACGAACAGCAGCGCCAGCAGCCAGGTATGGCGGGCCATGCCCAGCAACGGCGCGCGCAGTGGTTCGCCCCACGCGCCGCCGGTCAGGTTGTGGATCCAGACAATGGCCAGGCCACCCATCACCACGCCGATACCGCACCACCAGGCGGTCAGGTACAGGGCCAGCAGCGAGGCGACGGCGTGCGTGCTCATGGCTGGCCTCCGCCCGGCGCGCTGGCGTCGAGCTGCCGCAGGTCGTCCGCCGTCAGGCGCGCGGCGGGGGCATGCTGGCCAAGCTGCAGGGCGCGCAGATAGGCCACGACGGCCCAGCGGTCTGGCGGCGGCAACTGCGCGGCATAGGCGGCCATCTGCCCGCTGCCGTGGCTGATCACGTCGTACAGCAGCATATCGGGCGCGGCGCGCAACGCGTCGGTGTGGAACGACGGCGGACGTGGAAAACCGCGCCGCACCACCATGCCGTCGCCGTCGCCAGTGGGGCTGTGGCAGGGCATGCAGTAGATCGCGTAGCGGGACTGACCGCGTTGAAGCTGCTGCAGCGTCAGGGGCGGGCGCGATGCGCTGGCGGCCTCGTCGTGGCTTCGGCCGCTGGAGGTGGCGGCGAACGGGCCGCCAGGCGCGGGCACCGTATTGTCGGGCAGTTGGCGGGCGGAGGTACCGTCGCCGAATCGGTCGCTGCGCGCATACGGCTTGTACTTCGGCTGGTCGTACATGTCCTGGCGTGCGCGCTCGCACCCGGCCGGCAACGCCAGCGTGCAGGACGCGCACAGCAGCCAGAGACAGCGCAGCAGCACGGCGGTCATGCCGGCACCTCCGTCACATCGGTCACATCGGTCACCCGGAGCGCGTGGGTGGCGGCCAGCATGCGTCGGGCGGCGTCGGCGTGCTCGGCGCCGGACCGCACGCACAGGAAGAACCGATGCCGCGTCGCCTGCTCGAAATCGGCGGCATCGAACAGCGGGTGCCGCAGGCGCGGCAGACGGTTGGCGATCAGCATGCCGAACACCGTGGCCAGTGCCGCGCCCAGGATCGTGAGGGAAAACGTCACCGGCACGAACATCTGCCAGCTTCCGGCGGGCCGCCCGCCGACGTTGATGGGATAGTCGATCACCGCCGCGTACCACTGCAGCAGGAAGCCGCCCGTGCCGCCAGCCAGCCCGCCCAGGAGGGCCAGCAGCGGCATGCGGTCAGTGGCCATGCCGATGGCGTCGGCCAGGCCTTCCACGGGGTACGGCGTGAACGCTTCGAGATCGGTAAATCCGGCGGCGCGGGCATGGCGGGCCGCGGCCAGCAAGGTGTCGCCGGTGCGGTATTCGGCCAGTACGCCATAGGGGCTCATGGCTGCCCCTTCGCGCTGGCGTGCACGAGTTCGCGCATCTCGGCGATGGAAATCACCGGCAGGCAGCGGATAAACACCAGGAACAGCCACGCGAACATGGCGATGGAGCCGGCCAGCATGATCCAGTCCCACACGGTGGGGTAGAACATGCCCCACGACGAGGGCAGGAAGTCCCGATGCAGGCTCGATACGACGATCAGGAACCGCTCCATCCACATGCCCGTATTGATGACCAGGCTCAGCGCGAACAGCGCCAGCGGGCTGTGCCGCACGCGCCGCCACCACAGGCACTGCGGCGCCAGCACATTGCAGGCCATCATGGCCCAGTACACGCCGGCGTAGGGGCCGCCCCAGCGATTGCGCACCAGGAAGATCTCGTAGGGATCGCCGCTGTAGAAGGCGGTGAAGATCTCGGTGGCGTACCCATAGGCGACGATCACGCTCATCGTCAGCATGATCTTTGCCGCGTTGGCCAGGTGACGGCCGGTGATGAAGTCCTGCAGGCCGTAGGCGTGCCGCAGCGGAATGGCGATGGTCAGCACCATGGCGAAGCCCGAGAACAGCGCGCCGGCCACGAAGTACGGCGGAAAGATGGTGGAGTGGTAGCCCGGGGTGTTGCCGATCGCGAAGTCGAGCGACACGATGGAATGCACGGCGATCACCAGTGGCGTAGCCAGCCCCGCCAGCAGCTTGTAGGCGCTTTCGTAGCGCGCCCAGTGCCGCGCGTCGCCACGCCAGCCCAGCGACAGCAGCCCATAGGTCTGCGCCACCCGGCGGCGCCCGCGCAGGCACGCGCGGTCGCGCAGCGTGGCCAGGTCCGGGATCAGCCCGACATACCAGAACAGCAGCGACACGATCAGGTAGGTGCCGATGGCGAACAGATCCCACACCAGCGGGCTGCGCCATTGCGGCCAGACGTTCATCACGTTGGGGTAGGGCATCAGCCAGTAGAAGAACCACGGACGCCCCAGGTGCAGGATCGGGAACAGGCCGGCGATGGCAGCGGCAAACAGGGTCATGGCTTCGGCAAACCGGTTCACCGACGTGCGCCATTGCTGCCTGAGCAGCAGCAGGAACGCCGAGATGAAGGTGCCGGCATGCCCGATCCCGATCCACCAGACGAAGTTGCCGATGGCGAAGCCCCACGCCACCGGTATATCGACGCCCCAGATGCCCACGCCCCGGGCGAACAGCCAGGCCGTGCCGCCCATGAAGACGAGCATGCCGGCAAATGTCAGCAGGAAGGCGCCCAGCCAGGGCCCTTGCACCGGCCGTTCCAGTACCAGCCCGGCGATCTTGTCGGACACGCTGGCGTAGCCCCAGCCCTGCCGCAGCACGCCGATGTCCTTGGAAACGGGGCGCGTATCCGATGGGTCGGCCATGGCTAGGCAAGGTCCTCGTCGGGGTTGGTGACCAGCGCGGCATAGCTGGTGCGGGGCCGCGTGTTCAGTTCGGCCAGCAGGTCGAAGTTGCGCGGTGCCTGCTTGAGCTGGCTCACCTGGCTCCGCGGATCGTCGAGATTGCCGAACGCGATGGCCTGCGTCGGGCAGCTGGCCTGGCAGGCGGTCACCACATCGCCATCGCGCAGCGGCCGGCCGAGCTTTTCCGCCTCGATCCGGGCGCGCGTGATGCGCTGCAGGCAGTACGTGCATTTTTCCATCACACCCCGGCTACGCACGGTCACGTCGGGGTTGTAGGCCGGCGGCGGCCGGTCGTCGCCCTGGTTGCTGTACTGCAGGAAGTTGAAACGCCGCACCTTGTACGGGCAGTTGTTGGAGCAAAAGCGCGTGCCGACGCAGCGGTTGTAGACCTGCACGTTGAGGCCGGCGCTGTCGTGGACCGTGGCGCCCACCGGACACACCAGCTCGCACGGCGCGTCCTCGCAATGCATGCACGGCACGGGCTGGAACACGGTGCGTACCGGGTGGCCTTCGGTGTCATGCCCGTCGTCGTAGCGATCGACGCGTATCCAGTGCATCACGCGCCCGCGCGCCACCTCGGCCTTGCCCACCACGGGAATATTGTTCTCGGCCTGGCAGGCGATGGTGCACGCATTGCAGCCGATGCAGGCGTTCAGGTCGACCGTCATGCCCCAGCGTTCGTTGGGGTAGGGCCAGCGCGGGTAGAGCGATGGGGCGGCCTGCGGTGCATGGCGCTGCGCGAAATGCGGATCGCGGCGGTACGCGGCGGCCGTGGCGGCTGGGGCCACCTCGCGGCCCGCCATCGAAGTCTGCGTCTGCACCACCGCGAACGCATGGGTAGCGCCGGTCGCCTCGACGGCGATGGCGTGCGGCCCGGCGGACGTGCGCAGCGCATAGGCGTCGAAGCCCACGCCGTTGCCAACGCGCCCGGCATGGCGCCGCCCATAGCCGAGCGGCAGCGTGACGACCCCTTCGGCCTGATGCGTCATGACCCATACCGGCGCCTCGACGGCCTGGCCCCGGCCGTCCTCGCGGCGTATCCGCACGATGTCCCCGGTAGCCAGACGGTGCGACCGGGCCGTCAGCGGGCCGATTAGCGCCGCGTTGTCCCAGGTATGCCGCGTCAGCGCGCGCGGCAGTTCCTGCAGCCAGGCATTGTTGGCCAGTTCGCCGGCATCGGTGGCGGGGTCGGGCGTGAAGCGTGCGACCAGCGGCGGCGCGGGGAATGGCGGGGGCGCGATGTGGCGGTGCAAGTCTGGCTGCACGGCGGGTGCGGCCGTCTCTGGGATCACGCCGGTGCGCAGGGCAAGCTGCCAGAAGTCATCGAAGCCGGACGGCTGGCGCGCCTGCCAGTGCGCGCGCACCAGCGCGTGACCGGATGCCGGCAGGTCGTCGGTGGCGGCGGACAGCAGTTCATGGGCCGAGCGGCCGCCATTGAGCGGCGCAATCAGCGGCTGCACGATCGATGCGGTGCCGTCCCACGCATGGGCGTCGCTCCACCGCTCCAGATCGTGCGCCATCGGGAGATGCCAGGTGGTCAGGCGTGCCGTTTCGTCGCGGTACAGCCCCAGGTGGGCCGACCACGGCACGTGGGCCAGCGCGGCACGGAAGTCCACGTCGCAAGGCGCGTCATACGCCGGGTTGGCGTCGATGACCAGCAGCGCCGATACCTGCCCGGCCTGCATGGCCTGGGTCAGTGCCGCGAGCGAATGGCGGTCGCCCAGGGGGCGTCTCGGCGATCGGGCAACCGTGCGTACCGCCTTGCCGAGATTGCCCAGCCGGGCGTTGATGCGCCAGATCAGCGCCTGCGTGGGCGGCGCGAGGTTGTCGCCCGGAACCAGCAACGACTGACCCGGCGGGGTTTCGGTCAGACGCCGGGCCAGCACATCGAGCCAGCGGCGCGCCATGGCGTTGTCGGGAACGGGTGTGTCCGCCGCCGCTTCGGGCATGCCCAGCCTGCGCGCAAGCGACCACGCCAGGCGTTCGATGTCATGCGGTGGCAGTGCCAGGCGGTGGTCGGCGATTTCACCGGTCAGCGTGGGCGACGATTCGATCGCATAGAGGCGGCGCGCCAGCGCGGGTGCCACGCCGCGGCGGTCGGCCATCAGGTCGTGCGCGTGCCGTACGGCGCCGGGCCCATGGCCAAGCAGATCGCCATCGAAGGTCACCACGAGCCGGGCTGGCGTGATATCGACGACAGGGTCCACCGCATCGCCAAAGGCCAGGTCGATGGCCGGGATGCCGTCCTGGACCGGATCGTGGGCGTGCCAGACGGCCTTCGGATACCGTTCCAGCCAGCGCCCGATCTGTGCCGCCAGCGTAGGCGAGCCGACATTGCCGGTCAGCAGGCGCAGCCCCTCGCCATCGCGGTCCCGCCACTGCGTGCGCTGGATGGCCAGGGCTGCGTCGAAAGCCTGCCAGGTCGACATGGCGGCGCCGCGACAGGGCGTCTGGCTGCGGTCGGGGTCCCATAGCTGGAGCACGGCGGCCTGGTCGAATGGATGCGTGGCGCCCAGGCTGGCAGGGTGGCGCGGATTGCCCTCGATCTTGGTCGGGCGGCCCATGTTGCTTTCGACCAGGACGCCGGTGCCATAGCCATGGCGTGTCAGCGCGGTGGCGTAGAACAGCGGCCGGCCCGGCACCATGCCCTCGGGCATGTGGACGTAGGGGACGATGGTCTCCTTCGGCGGCCCGCTGCAGGCGCTCCCGGCCAGCGCGGCCGAGGCGGCCATCACGCGCAGGAAGTCGCGCCGGGCGCGGCTGTCGGGGGCGTCGGTGGGCGCGGACGCGTCGGCGGCTTCGCCCGCGGGAACGATCGGAATCACGGGCCGGTGCGTCATCGATGACAGGTGGAACAATCGGTGAGGCGTCGCGTGTCCTGCAGGTGATACATCTTCTGCAGCAGGGCCATTTCGTCCGGCGCCAGCGGGGGGCGCTCGCGCATCGCAAAGATGTCGGTTGGCGCGTGCAGGTGGCGGGCAGGGTCGCGGTGGCATGCCAGGCACCACTGCATGTCGAGCGGTGCCACCCGGCGCGTCAGCGGCATCTGGTCCACCCGCCCGTGGCACGCCTGGCAGGCCACACCCTTGGCAACGTGGATGCTGTGGTCGAAATACACGAAATCGGGCAGGTCATGCACGCGTGTCCACGCCAGCGGGCGGTTGTCGCGCAGGCTGGCATGCAGCGGCGCCAGCATCGGCGCGTCGCGAAACAGCACGCTGTGACAGGTCAGGCATACGCTGGTGGCCGGCATGCCGGCAAAAGCCGACGTCTCCACGGACGCATGGCAATAGCGGCAGTCGATCCCATCGTCCGAGACGTGATGCTTGTGGCTGAACGGTATGGGTTGCGCAACGGGATCCTGCATCTCGATCTGTGGGGCCATGGACCAGCGGGCCACCCCTAGGGCGACGGCGACAAGAACCAGCACGCCAAGGGCAAGCAGCTTGAGAACAAGGACTTCCGCGCGGGTGAAGGCCTGCGCCATGACGCGATTTTCTTTCTGGCGAAACATCTCGTCGCTGCAATTGCGATGCCAGGGGCCAGGCTTGTAGGCGCCGCAGGGCTGGCGGGGAGCTGCAGGCCGCGTGTGTAGCGCTTACACGGGCGCGCTGCAATTGCCCGGCCGGGGACAGCCGGACGCCCCTACGAATTCTCGTAGGATTTGTGGACAGCACGTTTGGGCCAGACTATCCGGGAAGGCGGGGGTAAGATACCGGCGCCGGACATCCATCAGGAGACACAGCATGAGCAGCAAGAACACGATCTGTTTGTGGTTCGAGCGGGACGCGCTGGACGCGGCCACCTTCTATGCCCAGCACATCCCCGACAGCAAGGTCGGCGCGGTGATGCGGGCGCCCGGCGACTATCCCGACGGCAAGCTTGGGGACGTGCTGACCGTGGAGTTCACGGTGGCCGGCATTCCTTGCGTCGGGCTGAACGGCGGCCCGCACTTCAAGCACAGCGAAGCGTTCTCTTTCCAGATCGCCACCGACGACCAGGCCGAAACCGACCGCCTGTGGAGCGCGATTGTCGACAACGGCGGGAAGGAAAGCGAATGCGGCTGGTGCAAGGACCGCTGGGGGATTTCGTGGCAGATCACGCCGCGTGTGCTGCTGGCCGGGATCTCCGACCCCGACCGCGCGGCGGCCAAGCGCGTGTTCGACGCCATGATGACGATGCGCAAGATCGACATTGCCGCCATCGAGGCGGCCCGGCGTGGCTGATTGCCGCCGGTGACGAATAGGTCTCAAAACAAACTGGAACCCGGAGCGAGCATGCCAATGCCGACCTGTGTGCCAGCGCAGACGGCGCTGGTGGTCATGCATTATCAGACGGACATCCTGAACCTGTTTCCGGACGTCGCGCCCACCTTGCTGGCCAACACGCGGCGGCTTTGCGACGCGGCCCGGGCGCGGGGCGTCAGCGTCTATTTTGCGAAGATCCACTTCGCGCCCGGTTATCCGGAGATCAGCCCACTGAACCGGAACGGGCAGGGCATCCGGCAACTGGGCCTGTTCGTCGAGGACCGGATATCGCCGGAGCTGGGCCGCCAGCCCGACGAACCCGTCATCGTCGCGCATCGGGCCAGCGTGTTCTTCGGCACCGACCTGCAGGTGCGGCTGTCGGCCCAGGGTATCGATACGCTGGTCATGGTGGGGATTGCCTCGACCGGCGTGATGCTGTCGTCCGTTGCGTACGCCAGCGACGCGGACTACCGGCTGCTGACGGTCAAGGATTGCTGCTACGACCCGGACCCGGTCGTCCACGATCACCTGTTCGCCACGGCGTTCGCGTCGCGCACCGCCGTGCTGTCGCTGGAGGAAGCCTTGTCCTGGCTTGGGTGATCGCGCTACCGGCGCCCGGGCTCTGCCGCCCAGTCGACGACGGCATCGAACAGGCGCAGCCCTTCGGCCGACAGGTTGGGGAACGTCTCGTTGTCCAGGAAGAACATGGCGCGCCGCGCCGGGGCAATGGCCTCGTAATCCATCGTCGCGCCTGTCTCGTAGGTGAAGACGGCAGCCTTGTCGGGCTGGCCATAGAGCGTGGCGATGGTGCTGGCGCCCAGGCCCGGCTTGCCCCAGCTCATGGCGGCCTGCTTCCGGTACACGTTGACCACGCCCGCCGGCAGCCCGGCGGCGGCCGGATGCGGCGCGTTGACGAGCCAGACATAGCGTTCGCGCGGTGCTTCGCCAAAGTCGGTGTCGTGCCGCTTGCCGGTCATGGCCAGGTCGTCGAGATAGTCGTTCTCCCACGTCACCAGCGGCGTGCGCAGTTGCCGCCATCCGGTTTGCATCGACTTGGCCGAGACCGTGGACGACAGGATCACGCAATCGGCATTGGCAACCGCGTCGGGCGCCACACCCTGATCATGGATCGTGACGCGATAGCCGCGCGATTCGAGATGGGTCTTCACCATCCGGTCTGTCGCGGCGCTGGGGCTCGATACCTGCGTCACGAGCGCGATGGTGCGATCGGCGGCGGAAGCGGGTGCTGCCCAGAGGGCCCAGGCCGTGCCGAACGCGGCGAGCGCCGAGCGTACCCATCGGCTTGTTTTCGGCGATGCATGCATGGTCAGAACTCGAGGGTGGTGATCAGGGAAACCTGGCGGGCGTCGCCCACGGCCACAAAGTAGCGGTTGGCGCTGGACGGGTAGTACACGCGGTTGAACAGGTTCTTCGCGTTCAGCTGGAAGCGCACCTTCTGGCCGCTGATGCGTGTCTCGTAGGTGGCAAACGCGTCGAACAGCGTGTAGGCCGGCAGCGAAAAGCTGTTGGCCGAATCGCCGGGCCGGTTGCCCACGTAGTGGACCATGCCGCCCAGCCGCAGGCGGTCGCCGCCGAAGATCTGCCCGAAGTCGTAGACGGCGGATAGCGATGCGGTGTGCTGGGCCACGTTCCAGAGCCGGTTGCCGGCGTACAGCGGGTCTTCGGTGGTCTTGGCGTCGATATAGGCGTAGCTGGCGATGACGTTCCAGCGGGCGCCGATCTGCCCCGAGACGTCCAGCTCGGCGCCGCGCGAGCGGGCCTTGCCCGACGTGCGCCAGTCCGTCAGCTTGGTGACGTCGTTGTACTGGGATACCAGTACGTTTTTCTTGTCGATGTTGAACAGCGCGAACGTGCCGGTCAGGCCGCCAGCCAGGTCCACCTTGGTGCCCAGTTCCCACGATTTCGCCTCTTCGGGCGCCACCGAGGAGTCGATGACCACGCCCGAACTCAGCGGCGCGATGGTCGAGGTCGGCTTGAGCGATTCCGTATAGCTCGCATAGAGCGATACCGCCGGCGTGGCCTTGTAGACGATGCCGGCGCGCGGCAGCCACTTGTTGCCCGAGATGTCGGTATTGGCCGTGAAGGGGCGGCCGCGCCCCGCCATCTGGCTCCACGTCATGAAGCGCACGCCGCCGACCAGGATCCACTTGTCGGTCAGGTACAGGCTGTCCTGCAGGAAGACCGACGTGTTGTGCAGCGAATCGGTCTGGTCGCTGTCGCTGGCCGAGACCGTGGTGGACGGGCTTTCCAGGCCGTAGACCGGATTCAGGTAGCTGAACGTGTATCGCGTGGCCTGGCGCAGCAGGTCCTTGCGATAGATGAGCCGGTACTCATGGTCCATGCCCAGCTGCAGGTTATGGCGCATGCCGCCGAGCCGGAAGTTGCCGTCGACGTAGGCAATGCCGTAGCTGTCCGTGCTCAACGCACCATGCGTGGCGTCGTTGTTGCGGCTCAGCGTGCCGTTGGGGGTGTTCACGCCGGTCACGCGCAACTGGCCTGCATCGTACGTCTCGCGGTTGTAGCTGTAGCCGAAGTGACCTTTCCAGTCGGCATTGAACTGGTGGTCCACCGATAGCTGCGCCAGGTGCGATTCGCCGCCCATCTCGTTGAACGACTCGTCGAGCCGCCGGCGGCTCGGAATGGGCAACGGTTCGTTGGTGCGCGGGTCCAGCGCCGTGCCGCGATCGAACGGATACAGGAATTTTCGGTACTCGTACGACAGCACGGCCTGCGTGTCCTTGCCGTACCAGGCCACCGATGGCGCGATCAGCGTTTCGCGGTGGACCCCGAAATTGCGCCAGTACTGCTCGTCGGTGTAGTCCGCCACGAGCCGGTAGGCCAGCGGCGTGTCGCCAACGGCGCCGGTGGTGTCGAGGGTGCCTCCTGCGCCGTTCTTGCCGTGCCCGTACGTGGAGCCGCGCAACGAAATCTCCGTATGACGCTGGCGTTCCGGCACCTTGCTGACGATGTTGATGACGCCGCCCGGGTCCATGATGCCGTACAGCAGCGACGCCGGCCCCTTGACCACCTCCACGCTTTCGGCGGCCGCGTTGAAACCGCGACCCTGCACCAGCGGCATGCCGTTATGCATGACCGAGCCGTCGCGGTTGCCGCCAAAGCCGCGCTTCATGATGGTGTCCTGCGTGCCGGCGAGCGTGTTGCCCTGTGTGATGCCGCTGACGTTGCCCAGGGCATCGTCCAGATTGCGGGGCCGCTGGTCCCGCAGCACCTGGGCCGGGACGATGTTGACGACCTGCGGCGTGTCCTGGAGCGGCAGGTCGGACCGCAGCGTGGACGGGCTGGGCTGCGGACGATAGCTGTCGGCCGGGCCCGTGGCGCTGACGGTCACCTTGGGCAGGGTAGTCCCGGCCGCGTCGTACGCGGCCGCGGACACCGATTCCCGCCGTACAAGAAGATAGCTCCCGTTATCCCGGGTCACCCCCAGGCCGGTGCCTTCCAGGAGGTGGTCCAGTCCGGCCTGCACCGTGTACGGGCCGCGCAGGCCGCTGGTGGTCAGGTTGGCCGTCTGCTCGGGCGTGAACGCCAGCAGGATGCCGGCCTCGCGTCCGAAGCGGTTCAGCGCGGCCTGCAAGGGGCCGGCAGGGATGTCGTAGGCGTGGACGGCGGCCGCTTGCGCGGGAACGCTCTGCGCAGTGGCGGGGGCCGCAACGATCAGTCCTGCCGCATGAAGGGCTGCGGCAAGCAGGGTACGCGGAATCAGTGTCGAGGGACGCAGGGCGTGGCGAAAAGCGGGACGAAAGGCGTGGCGGTCAGAAGGCATACGGAGAACGGACTGCGGAGCATCAGCAAGGAAGGTCTTACTTGCTATGTCACGCGAGAATCCGGAACAGACCACCTTTTCGCAAATTTCCCCAAAAAAATCGGAGACGGGGCCCGAAACGGGGCGGCGGCGGGCTAGCGGGCGGGGCCTTGAGGTGCCATGCCCTCGCGCTCCAGCCATGCGCAGAATTGCCCGACCAGTTCATCGCCAGACTTGTGATCCGGCACGTAGGTGCAATAGCTGCGGGATGGCAGGCGCGGCGTGGCGAACGGCTCGACCAGCCGCCCGGTGGCCAGATCGTCGGCCACCAGCGCGATTGGCCCAATTGCGATGCCGATGCCGTCGATGGCGGCCTGCAAGGTCAGATAGAAGTGGTCGAAGTGCAGGGTGGCGGCCGGGATCAGCGTCGGCATCTGCGCGCTGGCCAGCCAGTCTGGCCAGAGACGGGGCAGGCTCGAGGTGTGCAGCAACGTGTGTTGCCGCAAGTCGCCTGGCGACTGGAGCGGCAGGCGCTGCAGCAGCGCCCGGCTGCAGACCGGCGCCCGTTCCTCGTGCAGGAAAGAGCGGGTCGCAAAGCCGTAGAACGTGTCCGGACCGCCCCGGATGATCACGTCATACCCGTCGCCAAGGCTTTCCAGCGGCATGTTGGACGTCTCCACGCTGACCTCCACGTCGGGATGCGCCGCGCGAAACGCTGCCAGCCTGGGTACCAGCCAGCGCAAGGTGAAGGTGGCGGAGGCGTTCACGGACAAGGTCCGGGCGACTGTCTCGGTCACGCCATATCGGGCCGTGGCCAGCGAAAGCTGCTCGAACAGGGGGCCGACCTTGTCCAGATAGGCCTTGGCCGCGGGCGTCAGTGCCACCCGGCGGTGATGCCGTTCGAACAACGGGGCGCCAAGCCATTCTTCGAGCAGGCGCACCTGCTGGCTGACCGCGCCGTGCGTCACATGCAGTTCGGCGGCGGCGTCCTTGATGCTGCCGAGCCGGCCAGTGGCCTCGAAGGCCCGCAAGGCATTGAGCGGAGGCAAGACGCGTTTCATTGAAGGGAGATTTTCTAACGTGACAGGCCAATTTATCTCGATTGTCCCGCGCTTACAAGATAGATATCCTGCTTCTCGATGGTTTCCCCCTCCTGTTGACGTGTTCTGACGTGTTCTGACGTGTTCCCTGCTCACTTTCATTCGGCAACCCCATGTTCAGTCTGACGGGCGGCGTCGTGCTATTGGCCGCCCTGCTTCACGCAAGCTGGAACGCGATGCTGCATGGCAATCGGGACCGCTTCCTGTCCATGACATGGATGAGCATCGCCATCGCGGCGGTGGCCACGGTCATCGTCCTTGCCAGCCCCTTGCCGGCCCCCGCCGCGTGGCCGTACGTGGTGGCATCGGGGCTGGTGCATATCGTCTACAACATGAGCCTGGTGCGGTCGTACCGCCGCAACGACCTCGCGCTGGCCTATCCGGTTGCGCGCGGTTCCTCGCCGCTGCTGGTGACGCTCGGGGCGGCATGGTTCGCGCAGGAGGCCATCGCGCCGCTGCACGCGCTGGGGGTGGCGATGATATCGGGCGGCATCATCGCCATCGCGTTGCAGGGGCGCCGTGTGTCGCGCGCGGGTGCGCTGGCTGCGCTGGCGACCGGTGCGACGATCGCGCTCTATACGGTGATCGACGGCATCGGCGTCAGGCTTTCGGGCGGCCAGGCACTTTCCTACACCGCGTGGATGTTCCTGTTCTACTGGCTGATGCCGGTGCTGTTCGTTGCGATGCGTGGCGCCGGGGCGCTCTGGACGCCGGTCCGCGCCGACCCGCTGTCGGTCGGCGTATCGCTGGCGGGCGGGCTGGTGTCGCTAGCCGCGTATGGGATCGTGATCTGGGTGCTGCAGTCGGGTGCGATGGGCGCGGTGTCGGCGTTGCGAGAAACCAGCGTGGTGTTCGCGGTGCTGATCGGACGGGTGTTCCTGGGCGAAACCGTCAGCCGGGCACGCTGGCTTGCCTGCCTGGTCGTCACGGCCGGCACGATTTGCCTGGGACGTTGAACAAGCGGAGAGATTGGCAATATGACGAGCGACATGAATCAGGATCGGTGGACGGGTCAATGCCACTGCGGCGCGGTGCGCTTCGAGGCGACACTGAGCAACGGCCTTGGCGCGGTGCGCCGCTGCAACTGTTCCTACTGCCGGATGCGAGGCGCCGTCGTGGTCGCGGCGGAAGTCGGTGGCATCAGGTTTCTGCGCGGCGAGGCGCTACTGAGCAGCTACCGCTTCAACACCGGAACGGCCCGGCATTTCTTCTGTTCGCGCTGCGGCATCCATACGCATCTGCAGCGGCGTTCGAACCCGAATCTGTACGGCGTCAACGTGGCTTGCCTGGACGGCGTCAGCCCGTTTGATTTTGCGGAGGTGCCGGTCATGGATGGCGTCAATCATCCGAACGATACCGGCGGCCCGGCGCGGCAGGCCGGCACGCTGCGGTACGTGCCGGCTGACGCGCCGATGGGCTGAAGAACCAGCCTTGTTCCCAGCCGCTGCACCAGCCGTTGGCGGCCACTTCCTTGTCGCCGAACGGCGCGCGGCCGCCAGAGGCGCTGCCGTTGTCGCCTCGGGGCTGCCGACGTGCGGCCATGGCGATATTGTGCGCAGGGCGGGCGGCGCCTATCATCGCGGGGCCGGCGTCCCGTTTTGCCGCGCCATGGGATTTGTCACATGGGCGGCGATGTGGCGAGCCATCGGACCACTCATTGGGCCACCACCGTCAAGCGACTGGAAGAACATGGATAACACCCCCATTCCGCAGGCTGTCTACAGCCCCATCACCCGCAGCGCGATCTTTATCGTCGCCACCATTTCCGACGGCGACGCGCACGCCGACACGGTCAGGTCGATCTGCGGCGATATCGCCGCGCTGGTGCGCTCGGTGGGCAAGCGTGTGCCGGCGGGCAACCTGTCCTGCGTTTGCGGCTTTGCATCGGATGCCTGGAGCCGGCTTTTCGGCAATCCCCGCCCGGCATCGCTGCATCCGTTTCGCGAGTTCGAGGCCGGCAACCGCCGCGCCCCGGCGACGCCGGGTGATCTGCTCCTGCATATCCGCGCCGACCAGATGGACCTGTGCTTCGAACTGGCCATGCAGCTGATGCGGCGCCTGGGCGACGCGGTGACCGTGGTCGACGAGGTGCAGGGATTCCGGTACTTCGACATGCGCAGCATGGTGGGCTTTGTCGATGGCACGGAGAACCCCGAGGGCGACGACAAGGCCCGTTTCACGATCATCGGCGACGAAGACGCGGCGTTCGCGGGCGGCAGCTATGTGCTGGTACAGAAGTACCTGCACAACATGGATGCCTGGAACGACCTGACGGTGGAGGCCCAGGAGCGCATCATCGGCCGGACCAAGCTCGACGACATCGCGCTTGACGAGGCGGTCAAGCCATCTTGCTCGCACAGCACGCTGACGACGCTCGAGGAAAACGGCGAGGAGATCAAGATCCTGCGCGACAACATGCCGTTCGGCCAGCCCGGCAAGGGCGAATTTGGCACGTACTTCATTGGCTACGCCCGCTCGCCGGCACCGATCGAGCAGATGCTCGAGAACATGGTCGTCGGCAAGCCGCCGGGCAACTATGACCGGCTGCTCGATTTCAGCCAGGCGGTGACGGGCGGCCTGTTCTTCGTGCCGTCTGCCGAGCTGCTGGAGTCGCTGTCGGAGCGCGAGCCCGGCACGGCAGGCTGACCGGCCGGCATCAGGCCGAAAAAACGCCCGCCTGGGGAAGCGGCCGCAATCGGAGGGAGGAGGGGCCTCGGATCGAGGCCAGCCCATCGTCAGCAAATGGCGCCCGCCGATGCATTGGCCATGTCAGCCAAATCCGCAACCTGATCTGATGCCTGTCTGACATCGGGGCGCCGGGCGCAATGCTAGATTGTCTTCAGATCAATGGAGGCGCGAGGACATTGCGGCCATGTTCACTGACGGTCATCGCGCAGCGCACTGGGCGCTTCTCCTGGCTTGCCTCGTATTTGGCGCGCCCGCCGCAGCAGCCACCGAGGACCCCACGGCCAGTCTGGAGGAAGTGGCGCCGACCAGCGGCAGCGAGGTGTCGAAACCCGAGGAGACGATAGCGGTACATGCGCAGTCGACGTACGTCTGGCAGTACAAGCCATCGTTCCCGGCCGCCTACACAGGCACCAAGAGCCTGCTGCCGTCGGCGGAACACGGCTATTCATGGTCGGCAACGCTGAGCGTCGGTTTGCGCCTGTGGCATGGTGCCGCGGTCTTTCTGGACCCAGAACTGATCCAGGGTGTCGCATTTTCCGATTCGCAGGGGCTGGGCGGCCTGGCCAACGCGGAACTGGCCAAGGCCGCCGTCGCCAATCCCACGATCTACCGCGCTCGCCTTTTCGTCAGGCAGGAGATCGCCATCGGTAGCGAGACGGAATCGGCGGAATCGGGATTTCATCAGCTTGCCGGCTCACGGGCCAAGCGCCGCGTTGTCATTACGGCTGGCAATCTGTCGGTGCTGGATGTCTTCAACAGCCTCGAGTACGCCCACGATCCGCGTAGCGAGTACCTCAATACGGCTTTTGCCTCGCACGCCTCGTTCGACTATCCCGCCGATGCGCGGGGCTATACCTGGGGCGCGGCGGTCGAGTACATCGATGGCGACTGGGCGGTGCGCATCGGCCGGTTCCTGCAACCTTTGGAGCCAAACGGGCTGCAACTGGACACCCGGATCTTCGAGCACTACGGCGACATGCTGGAAGTGGAGCGCGCCTATACCCTGCTGGGTAACGCTGGGAAAGCACGCCTGCTGCTGTGGCGCAATCACGCGCATATGGGGGCGTTTTCTGACGCCATCGATCTGGCGTCCCGCAGCGGCGGCCCGCCCGATGTGGCGCAGGTCCGGCGCGAGCACGCGAAGGTGGGGGCAGGCGTGAGCCTGGAGCAGAAGGTTGGCGAATCGCTGGGGCTATATGCCAGGGCCGATTGGGCCGATGACAAGACCGAAAGCTATGCATTTACCGAAGTGGGGCGTAGCGCTTCGGCCGGGGCGATCCTGAAGGGCGGTAGTTGGCATCGGGGCATGGACAGCCTGGGGGTCGCGGTAGCTGTCAACGGACTGTCGAAGCAGCATCAGGAATACCTGGCAAGGGGCGGGCTGGGCGGCTTTCTGGGCGACGGCGCGTTGCGCTATGGCCCCGAGCAGATTTGCGAGGTGTTCTACAGCCTGGCCGTGCAGCGGCATCTCTTCATCAGCCCGGACTTCCAGTACATCCGGCACCCGGGCTACAACCGCGATCGTGGGCCCGCACGTTTTTATGGTGTGCGCGTGCATGCACAATTTTGATGCCGAGGTGTCCGGATAGGACAATATCCGGACAATCCGTTATCGATTTCCATACCTCCGGGCGTCGATTAATGTAGAAATTACGATTCCGGGTAAGGGGCAATGGTATGGGACGCGAAGACTTGGGCGACCTGGCGGCGGTCGAGCGATATCTGAAGGACCTCAGCAAGGATGTGGCAAGCCAGACAAGGTTGGTCCGCTGGCTGACCCGGGACGGGCGGGATGCCACGATCGAGGCACAGGTGCTGACGAATATGAGAGGCGCCCTCGATGCATTGGAATGGCGCGCGGCTCAGTTGCGCCGCGAAAAAGCCGGTGCTTCGGCGGTTGATAAATGAAGCCGGTCATCCATCACTTCCATTCAGATCCGCCGCGCCACGGCATGAAATACTATGTGGTCTTCGCCGCGTGCGTATTGGCGGTGGGCGCGGTCTACGCGGCGGTGTCTCTGCTGGTGCGCGCCCTGTAGACGTCGTACCGCCACCTTGCGGCGCAAGACCCGCCCGACTGCGGCGGCCTGCCTGCGGCTGTCTGCGGCTGCCTGCGACTGCCTGCATTAACCATCCGCTTCCACCCCCGGTTCGCCCTCAGCGTTTCGCGACACGCTGAGCCGCGCGCGGCCGGCACGGCAGAAGTTTCGTCGGCATTGAAAAATCGCACTACGCAAGTTACTGAGGCAGGCGCGCCCCCAGCAAAAAAAGAACCGCGCCAACCTTACGGCGCGGCCTGAGCGAGTTGCCGGCGGATGCCGGACGACATCAATGTAGTACGTGGCCGCTTGCGCCGTTGCGTCAGGAATCGACGGGTTTCGTACAGCGCCATCCCGGAAGGGTTGCCAGTCAGAGGCCCGCGGCCGATGAAGGGCGGCCCACCTACTCCTTTTTTGCAGACGCTGCGCCATCGAACGTCCTGTCAACGCGCGCTTTCGCGCTTTTGATCGCCGCATCCATCGCCGTTCGCTTGCTGCCGTGAAAAGGTCCGTGATCGCTATAGGCTGCCTTGTGGTCGATGGTGTACGTCCAGCACCATTTGCCAAACACGTGTTCTTCGGCTTTGACCACGATATGGTGGCCGCGATAGAAGAGACTTTCCTCCATGGTTGCTCCTGGCAGGCAGGGGAATGAAGTGGCAAGGGCCGCATCTGCCTGCCGTCGAAGCAGCAACGAACATGCCGGGGTGCCCCGGCGTCAGCGGCGCGCTGTTCCGTGTCGAGATTGCGCGATGTTGGAACAGTCGAAGAGGCCGACCTATCCTGAAGGATCGATTAGATTACCCAGATCAACCGCTTGGAGGAGGGAATGGCACGTCCTGGATCGCTTGGCCTCGTCGGCGTTGTCAGCTTGCTGTTCACGGCGCTCACAGGGTTATATCTGCTGGGAGGCGGCGTATGGCTGGTCTCGCTCGGCGGTTCAGCCTACTACGTCGTGGCCGGCATCGTCCTGCTTGGGGTGGCCTGGGCCCTCCACCTGCGCAGCCCGGTGGCGCTGGTGCTCTATGCGTTGTTGCTGATCGGCACCGCGATCTGGTCCGTCTGGGAATCGGGAACCGATTTCTGGGCGCTCGCGCCGCGCGCCGGCGTGCTGGTCGTGTTCGGCGTGTGGCTGCTTCTGCTTGTCGGCTGGCGCCTGCCGGGCAGGCCAAGGCTTGGGGTTGGCCTGCTCGCCGGCGCGCTGGTGATATGGGCCGGCGTGCTGGTCTACGCGGCTTTCAACGATCCACAGACGGTCCGCGGGGCCTTCGGCACGGCAGCGGTGACGCCGGCCAGCGATCGCGAGGGGATTGCCGGCACCGACTGGCCGGCCTATGGCCGTACGCAGGAAGGCACGCGGTATTCGCCGCTCCAGCAGATCACGCCGCAGAATGCCAAGGACCTGAAGGTGGCCTGGACATTCCGTACGGGTGATCTGAAAGGGCCGAAAGATCCGGTGGAAATCACCAACGAAGTGACGCCGATCAAGATCGGCAACCTGCTCTATCTCTGCTCGCCCCACCAGCAACTTTTTGCGCTGGACCCCGCGACTGGCGCGCTCAAGTGGAAGTTCGATCCCAGGCTGCAGCCCGATCCGTCATTCCAGCACGTGACCTGCCGGGGCGTATCGTATGTCGATCTGTCGGCGAGCCCTCCGGTGTCCGGGCCGGTTGCGACAGCCAGCGACGCCACGGCCGCCGCGCCAGCCGGTGCCGCAACGCCGTCCACCGACGCCTGCACCCGGCGGATCATCCTGCCCGTCAACAATGGCCACCTCTATGCGCTCGATGCGCTGACGGGTGAACGTTGCGCCGGCTTTGCGGATCAGGGCGATCTCGATCTCCAGCATGCGATGCCGGTCACCACGCCGGGCATGTACGAGCCCACTTCGCCACCGGTCGTCACCAGCAAGGTGATTGTCGTGGCCGGCGCGGTGGAGGACAACTTCTCGACGCGCGAGCCGTCGGGCGTCATCCGTGGGTACGACGTGCGTACGGGCGAACTGCTGTGGGCGTTCGACCCCGGCGCGCCGGACCCGAACAAGATTCCGGGGCCCGGCGCGCACTACACCTGGAATTCGCCGAATTCCTGGGCCCCAGCCGCCTATGACGCGAAGCTCGACATCGTGTATTTGCCCATGGGCGTCAAGACGCCGGATATCTGGGGCGGCGACCGTTCGCCGGACATGGAGCGTTATGCATCGGGCCTGCTCGCGCTGCATGCGTCCACCGGCAAGCTTGCCTGGTTCTATCAGACGGTTCACCACGACCTCTGGGACATGGATCTGCCTTCGCAGCCTACGCTTGCCGACATCACGGACAAGGACGGCAAGACGGTGCCTGTCGTGTATGCGCCCGCGAAGACGGGGAACCTGTTCGTGCTGGATCGCCGCACCGGGGCGCTGGTGGTGCCCGCACCCGAAAGGCCCGTGCCGCAGGGCGCCGCGCCAGGGGATCGCGTCTCGCCGACGCAACCGTTCTCCGCGCTGACGTTTCGGCCGCAGAAACTGCTGACCGACGCGGATATGTGGGGCGCCACGATGTACGACCAGCTCGTCTGCCGGGTGATGTTCCACCAGCTACGCTACGAAGGCACCTTTACGCCGCCTTCGCTGCAGGGCACGCTGGTCTTCCCCGGCAACCTTGGCATGTTCGAATGGGGCGGCATCGCGGTGGACACCGATCGTCAGATTGCTATCGCCAACCCGATCGCGCTGCCGTTCGTCTCGCGTCTGATCCCGCGCGGCCCGGGGAATCCGGTCGAGCCGGTGCAAGGCGCAAGGGGCAGCGGCACGGAGGTAGGCATTCAGTCGCAATACGGTGTCCCTTACGGCGTGACGCTGAATCCGTTCCTGTCCCCGTTCGGCCTGCCGTGCAAACAGCCGGCGTGGGGCTATATCGCGGCAATCGATCTGAAGACCAATGCCATCGTGTGGAAGCACCGTATCGGTACGGTGCGTGACAGCGCGCCCGTCCCGCTGCCTTTCAAGATGGGCATGCCGATGCTGGGCGGCCCGATTGTCACGGCGGGTGGCGTGGTGTTTATCGGGGCCACTGCGGACAACTACCTGCGCGCCTTCGATGTCAACACGGGCGGGCAGCTCTGGCAGGCGCGGCTGCCCGCCGGCGGTCAGGCAACACCGATGACCTATGCGGTCAACGGCAAGCAGTACGTGGTGATTGCTGCCGGCGGCCACGGTTCATTCGGCACAAAGCTGGGCGACTACGTCATTGCCTATGCGCTACCGCAGTAGCGCTACAGGGCTGACAACGGGGGCACCGAACCCATGCGGAAGAACGGCAATCCATGCAGCCGGCTCGTCATGCGCCTGGTGCTGCTTTCATGGGCCGGACTCGGTCTGGCGCCGTGCGGCGTGCAGGCGTACGACGTAAGCAACAGTCCCTATCTGCTCGGGGATTGGAACGGGCAGCGCACGCGTTTGGCCGAGCAGGGCGTGACGTTCGGCGTGAATTACGTCAGCGAGCTGGCGCGCAACCTGAGCGGTGGCACCGAGGACCTGACCCGGTATGCCGATCAATGGGCGTTCAGCACGACGCTGGATATGCAGAAGGTGGCCGGGTGGCGGGGTGCGACCTTTCAGTTCACGATGACCGATCGCAATGGCCGAAATCTGGGGGCGGACGCCGGTATCGGCAACAACATGCTTGTCCAGGAAGTCTACGGGCGCGGCCAGACCTGGCATCTGACGCAACTATGGGTGAATCAGAAGCTGCTGGACGACCGCCTCGAAATCAAGCTGGGACGGTTGACGGTTGGCGAGGACTTTGCCAGCTTTTCCTGTGACTTCCAGAACCTTACCTTCTGTGGCGCACAGCCTGGCAATCTGGTTGGCAGCTACTGGGTCAACTGGCCGACCAGCCAGTGGGCCAGCCGCATCAAGTACCGGACTTCGCAGGAGACTTACGCCCAGGTGGGCATCTATCAGGTCAATCCCAAGTATGTCGACGACAGCTACGCGCGTCACAACGGATGGAAACCGAACAATCCCAGTGGCACCACCGGGGCGCTGTTGCCGCTGGAAGTGGGCTGGCTACCGGCCTTTGCGGGGCGCCCCGGCTCTTACAAGCTCGGGGCCTGGTACAACACGTCCGATGGCAACGACCTGTACTACGACATCAACCATAACCCGCGTGGCGTGACCGGCCTCGATCCGCTCCAGCGCAGCGGGCAGTTTGGGGTCTATATCAATATCCAGCAACAAGTCACGGGGACCCAGGGCGGCCGCGGCGCGACGGTGTTCCTGAACGTCTCCCAGGCGGATCGCAACACTGCCCAGCTGGACCACCAGATCGCGCTTGGCGTCCAGTACGCAGGGCCATTCGAGAGTCGGCTGCGGGATTCCGTGGGCCTGGCCTTCGGTGCCACGCACAACAACGATCGGTTTGCCAGCTATGTGGCGCAGAACAATGCGCGGACCGGGAGCAACACCGTGGCAGGCAGCGGATATGAGTATGTGACCGAGCTGTATTACGCGTGGTCTCCGGTGTCATCGGTGCTGTTGCGTCCCAACGTGCAGTACGTCCTGCATCCGGGCGGGACGTCCCACCACGGCAACGCCTTCCTGATCGGGTTGAAGTCGAGCGTCACGTTCTGAGGCTATCCCGCCACTTTCTCAAGGTAAAGCGGCTAACGCGGCATTTTCGCCGAAAATGGACGCATGATCGGCGGAATTGAGGCCTTTCGCGCACATGTTGCGCGCTGGCACTACGTACGATTACCTAATGCTGCATTGCGACAATCGGTCTGCTACAATGCGGGAAAACCCCATCAGGGTAATCCCCTAGCAGGAAGAACGCCATGAACATCCAATCCGACATCAAGCTGACCGATCAACTGGAACGCGACCTTATCGAACGCGAACTGGGTACCCAGAGCCTGGGCTTTGCCAACGATGTGAAGCGCGTGATTGCCGCCGTGCAGAACGTTTTCACCCGCCTGCAGGCGGAAGCGCGCAAGGCCAAGGTCGTCTACGCGAACGGCTGATCGGTACCGGCCGGTACCGGCCGATCGTGAAGCGCGGCGCGCGAGGCGCCGCAAGAATATAAAAACCGGCCCGCCGCACACCTGATCGAGGTGCGCGGCGGGCCGGTTTTTGTTTGTGCGTTAGGAATACGCCAGGGCCCAAACCGCATGCAAAGTCCGCCTTTGAGGGGCGGGCGCTCCATTGGCCCGCTTCCGGCGATGCCGCTACGCTGCCGCAGCTTCCTCACGCATGCGACGGGCTTCGTCGCGCAAAAACTGCTGGTAATCGTCCAGATCGCCGTCGAACGGTTCGACGCCGCCCTTGGTGACCAGCCAGAACTCGTCACAAACGGCACGCAGCAGCGCGCGGTCGTGGCTGACCAGCATCACGGTGCCTTCGAATTCGTTGAGGGCCATGCCGAGCGCTTCGCGTGTGGACAAGTCGAGATGGTTGGTCGGCTCGTCGAGCAGCAGCAGGTTGGGGCGCTGCCACACGATCATGCACAACACGAGCCGCGCCTTTTCGCCGCCGCTCATCGTGCTGACCGCCTGATGGACCATGTCGCCGCTGAAGTTGAAGGTGCCAAGGAAAGTACGAAGCGATTGCTCGGTTCCACTCTGGCCGGGGGCGCGCATGTGAGCCGGCGTGTCCTTGGCCAGGCGGATCATGTGTTCCATCGGCGTGTCCAGCGGCCGCAGCACGTCGAGTTCCTGCTGTGCGAAGTAGCCGATATTCAGGCCTTTGCCTTCGCTGATCTCACCGGCGATCGGCGCCAGCGCATGCGCCACCGTCTTCACCAGCGTGGATTTGCCCTGGCCGTTGGCACCGAGAATACCGATGCGCTGCCCGGCCAGTACGGAACGGTTGATGCCTCGCACGATGACCGTGGGCGGGGTGCCCGGTAGCGCGCCGGTGGGCGGCGGGTAGCCAAAGCTCGTGTCCAGCATCGACAGCAGCGGATTCGGAACGTTGAGCGGCTCCTTGAATTCGAAGCTGAACTCGGCGTCGGCCAGCACCGGGGCGATCTTCTCCATGCGTTCGAGCGCCTTGACACGGCTCTGCGCCTGCTTTGCCTTCGAGGCCTTGGCCTTGAAACGGTCGATGAATTTCTGCAGGTGCGCGATCTTGTCTGCCTGCCTGGCCATCGCGGCCTGCTGCAATACGAGCTGTTCGGCTCGCATGTCTTCAAACTTGCTGTAGTTGCCGCCGTAGCGCACAAGCTGGGCGTTGTCGACGTGCACCGTCACTTGCGTCACCGCGTCGAGAAACTCGCGGTCGTGGCTGATCACCACCAGGGTCCCCTGATAGCGTTTGAGCCAGGCTTCCAGCCAGACCAACGCGTCGAGGTCGAGGTGATTCGTCGGTTCGTCGAGCAGCAGCAGGTCGGACGGGCACATCAGCGCGCGCGCCAGTTGCAGTCGCATGCGCCAGCCGCCCGAGAAGCTGTTGACCGGCTGGCTAAGCTGGGCGGCACTGAAGCCAAGGCCCAGGATCAGCGCCTGGGCACGCGCCGGGGCATCGTGTGCGCCCGCGTCGTGCAGGGCCATGTAGGCGTGCGCCATCCGCATGCCGTCGTCGCTGGCCTCGGCGGCGGCCACTTCGGTCTGTGCCGCCAGCAGCACGGTGTCACCCTCTACGACGAAGTCGGTCGCGCTTTGCTCGGTCTCCGGCATCTCCTGCGCGACCTGCCCCATCTTCCATGCCGCGGGAATCGAGAACTCGCCGCTGTCTTCGTGCAGCGTGCCGTTGAGCAGGCCGAAGAACGATGACTTGCCGGCGCCATTGCGGCCCACAAGGCCGATCTTTTCACCAGGGTTGAAGGTGACCGATGCGCGGTCAAGGACGACATTGACGCCACGGCGCAGCGTGACATTACGGACGGAAATCATAGCGAGCCACTTCGGAGAGGACTGGCATGATAGCCGACCGGGCGTGCAGGGTTGGCGCATTTCTGGCCGCGCCTCGATGCCTGAATCACCTGCGAAGTCGGCTGCCATTGGCCTAACTACGATGTTTTCTGTGTAGTTCGTCGTTCGCGCGTAGCAAATCCGTAGCACTGTTGTCGGCGTCCCGGGCGATCTCCTCCGTGAAGTCCGCCGAAGGGGGCACCTCGAACGCATCCACCACGCCATGCAGGTCCAGCGCACAGAAGCCTTTCTGGAGAATCTCCGCCAGTACCACATGCGTGGGAATCCCGGGAAGCGGCGTATCGATCGTGAGTTCGGTGGTGGCGTGCGTATAGGGCGCGCCCAACCAGTGGCGCACTGGCGGAGCGCAGTCGATCAGGTCCTTGTCGCGCGGCAGGATCAGTGCGCGATGACCGCGGCGTAGCAGAACGATGTCCATGGCGGCGGAAGTCGAACGCGGGGAAGGGCTGCGATTTCATCGTAGCAATGCCGCGGGCACGCGCCAATAACGGCGCGTACGGGCCACGCGCCAGAGGCGATATCGTGCCCTGAAAGATATGCAATAAGTGATGTATGCGGCTCTTGAAATTGGCATTAGCCGTTGCTATTTTTATTTCCGCTCAGGCAGTCGCGATGTCGCGCTGCGTGTTTCTGTTTGTTTGCCGGGGTGTCGGCGAGTGAATGGGAGCGCGTGATGCCCCTCATTCCTCGCTGCGCTCTACAGGAGGACACGACCATGACTGACGCATTCTTCGGAACCGACCTATTCAGTGACTTCGATCGCCTGCAAAGGCAGATGGCGAGCCTGCTCAGCGGGTTTCCTTCCAGCATCCGCGCCGGGCGCTCCGGCGCCTTTCCTGCCATAAACATCGGGGCAACCGACGACTCGATAGAGATCGTGGCTTTCGCTCCGGGGCTCAAGCAGGACGATATCGAGGTCACCATCGACCGTGGTCTGTTGACGATCAGCGGCGAACGGCGACCGCTCTGGCAGGACGACATGCCGGAGTCACGGCATTACGCGCAGGAACGCTTCGTCGGCGCCTTCAGAAGGGTGATTGAACTGCCCGAGGGCGCGGATCCTGAAAAGGTCCAGGCACGCTATGCCAATGGTTGTCTTTCAGTGAGCGTGGGCAAGCGCCAGGCGTCCAGGCCGCGTGCAATCACCGTTCAGTAATTTGAGGGAGACTGCCATGAACGCCAACACCCAACTCGCCCAACGCAACGATGGCACTGTGGCCCAACGCCCGGAAGAGAAGGGCGCGCGGCAAGTCACCCTGGTCCCCGCAGTGGACATCGTGGAAGACGTCAACGGTGTGACGCTGTGGGCTGACCTGCCCGGCGTGAGCCGCGAAAACCTGCAGGTCAGTGTCAACGACGGTACGCTGCATATCGAAGGACAGGCGATTGTGCCGACGCCGCCGACGCTTCGCGTGCAACACGCGGAAATTCGCCAGCCGCATTTTGCGAGGTCGTTCTCGCTGAGTCCGGATCTGGATGCCGGTCAGATCGGCGCCCAGTTGCAGGACGGCGTGCTGAAACTGACGATCCCTCGACGTGAGGAAGCGAGACCGCGGCGTATTGCCATCAACCTCGGTTAGGCATTTGCCATCATCGGGAGCATTCGACGTTCGGGGCGCCTCCGGGCGCCCCCATTTTCGCAGGACCCCTTCGCCGGCTTTACGAAGGCTGGATCGATGGCTTAACGACTACAAGCCCACCCTTTTTGTCATGGAATTCGATACCGACTGGCTCACAATGGGCCCTCATCGCGTACGGCTACGCTGCGTCCGGGGGTTTCCCACCGAGAAGATGCGCAGTCTTGCAGAGCTGGCTCGCATTGCGATCGAGCACAATATGAGCGCCGCGGCGCGGTTGCTTGAAGTCGTTGCGGACCGCTCCAATGCGTATTCGATCAGCATTGGCACGACGTTCCCCAAGGACAAGGATATGGTGCCCGACCTCGAGTTGGCGCTGGCCACCATCTTCGGCCTTAAGGCGGATCAGATCCGGTTGGAGGTCACGGTCGTCAGTCAGGCCGAAGTCGACCTTCATTTTGGCGTGTACGAACGCATGCTGGCGGAGCGGATCGGGATCGTCCCCCTCATACAGTGATGTAGCGCCTGGGTACTACGCACAATTACCTAATGCTGCATTGCGACAATCCTTCTGCTACAATTAGGGAAAACCCCAAAAGGGTTATCCCTGAAAGGAAGGACGCCATGAACACCCAATCCGACATCAAGCTGACCGATCAACTGGAACGTGAACTGATCGACCGTGAACTGGGCACGCAGCGCCTGGGCTTCGTCAACGATGCGAAGCGCGCAGTTGCCGCTATCCAGAACATCTTTACCCGCCTGCAGGCGGAAGCGCGCAAGGCCAAGGTGGTCTACGCGAACGGCTGATCGAAGCCAGCAGATAGAGAAGGGCGGCGCATCCGGCGCCGCATGCCTTGAAAAACCGGCCCGCCGTGCACCCCTCAAGGTGCGCGGCGGGCCGGTTTTTCATTTGTGCTTCGCCAATCAGCGCCGGAAGTCGATGCTGTCGACCCGATCGGGGTAGAACGCGACATAGCCGGCGATCTGGGCCACGGCGTCGTGCGGATGTTCGTACGTCCAGACCGCGTTGTTGCCGCGGGTTCCGGCTGCGTCGATGCTGAAGTAGGCGGCGTCGCCCTTGTACGGGCAATGGCTGGCGTGCGTGGTCCGGGTCAGCTGCGACATGTCGACATCGTCGCGCGGGATGTACTGCACGGCGGGGTACGACGCTTCCTGCAAGTTCAGGGCGCGCGTGGTATCGGCGATCACGCGCCCGCCGGCCGTGACGACCACGCGGGCGCGCTGTGGCGTGATGGTGATGGGGTGGTCCGGGCCGGGGATCTTGACGGGCTTGTCAGTCATGACGACTCCTTGCCGTGAGGGCGACGGCGGAAAAAGATGAGGCGCGGCAACGGTGCCGCGCCCGCGCCGGCCTGCCGTACGCCTGAGAGTCGTACGGGCCCGCGCCAATCATGAAAAAACCGCCACGGAGGTGACGTAAGGCTGGAAGGGAGAGAGAGCCTGCAGCCTTGAGGCACACGATAACGCGACCCATCGTTGCAAAAAAGCGCAACGGCGGAACACACTTTTCGGGGTTTTAAAACAATGGCCCCGTCTGAGCGGGGCCATGATGGTCGGTTGGCAAGTCGGGCGAGGTCCGCTCAGCTTCCCGATTGTTCCTCGATCCACAGCGACAGCCGGACCTTGTAGGCCTGCTGGATATGGCGGCGGGTAATCATTTCGGCCTGTTCGGGGTTGCGGGCTTCCAGCGCCTCGACCAGCGCCATGTGTTCCTCGTACGACCCGCGCGCGCGGCCCGGCACGGCCAGCGTGGACCGGCCCAGCAGCGCCATCGACTCGTGCAGCGACCGCAGCGTCTTGAGCAGGTAGCGGTTGTGCGCGCAGCGGTGCAGGGTTTCGTGGAACAGGCGGTTGTTCATCGCCAGCTTGTCGGGGTCCGCCGCAAACGACAGGTCGCGTTCGACAATATCGCGCAGCAGCGAAATCTCCACGTCGGTCGCATGGCGCGCCGCCAGGGCGGCTGCGGTCGATTCCAGTACCTCGCGCATCACATACAGCTCGCTGACCATGCTCGCATCGAGCCGGGTCACCATCATGCCGCGGTTCGGCTCGTTGACGACCAGCCCTTCGGATTCCAGACGGGACAGCGCCTCGCGCACCGGCGTGCGCGACAGGCCCAGCGTTTCGGCCAGCTCGACTTCACGCAGACGGGTGCCCGGTAGCAGTTGGCCAGCCTGGATGGCGGCACGCAGTTGTTGATAGGCCCGCTCGGAACGCGGCAACGAAGCACTCTGGTCGCCGTCGGCGCCAGCCAGGTCCGTAGGAAGCATGAAAACGTGATGTGGGTAAACAAGACATGAGAGTCTACCCGAGATCGCCGCCGGCACTTTTGTCAAAAGGGGAACTGTGTGGTCGACAGCACCTGTTTGAGCACCATGAACGAGCGGATTTGCCTGACGCCGGGCAGGTAGAGCAACTGCTCGGCGTGCAGCCGGTTGAAGCTTTCGCTATCCCGGGTGCGCACCAGCATGAAGTAGTCGAATTCGCCGGTGACCACATGGCATTCCATGCAGCCCGACACCTTCTGTGCGGCCGACTCAAACTGCGCGAACGATTCGGGCGTGGATCGATCCAGTACCACCCCGATCATCACCAGCATGCCCGCGTCGAGCGCCTTGGGGTCCAGCAGCGCCACGATGCCCCGGATCAGGCCCATCTCCTTGAGCCGCTCCACGCGGCGCAGGCAGGCCGGCGGGCTGAGGTTCACCTTGGCCGCCAACGCCACGTTGGAGATCGACGCATCGTGCTGTAGCGCGCGGAGGATGGCCTTGTCGGCGCGGTCCAGCGTGCCGACGTGCGCCGTGGCGGGCTGTGCCGCCGGCGCGGCCGGCGCTGCGGCTGGCACGGATGGGGCGCGAAATTTTGTGTCTTTCACGGGTAATTTTCCGGAATAAACGTAAAGATATGCGGCTGCAGATCAATAAATAGTGTTCGCAAGCCTCGTTCTTTGCAAGCACGTTTCGCGGCTTTTTTTCTAGGATGGAGTCCATCGCCATCCACCCCCGGAGCAGCCGCCATGAACCTGAAGCGTTTCCCCCGCCACCCCCTGACGTTCGGTCCCACCCCCATCCAGCCCATGCAGCGCCTGTCCGAGCATCTGGGCGGCAAGGTGGCGCTCTACGCCAAGCGCGAAGACTGCAACAGTGGTCTTGCCTTCGGCGGCAACAAGACCCGCAAGCTCGAATACCTGATTCCTGATGCACTTGCGCAAGGCTGTGACACGCTGGTGTCGATCGGCGGCATCCAGTCCAACCAGACCCGCCAGGTAGCCGCCGTGGCTGCCCACCTGGGGCTGAAGTGCGTGCTGGTGCAGGAAAACTGGGTCAACTATGCCGATGCCGTCTACGACCGCGTGGGCAATATCCAGATGTCGCGCATGATGGGTGCCGACGTGCGGCTGGTGGCCGACGGCTTCGACATCGGCATCCGCAAGAGCTGGGAAGAGGCGATGGAAAGCGTGCGCCAGGCCGGCGGCAAGCCGTATCCGATTCCCGCCGGCTGTTCGGAGCATCCGCTTGGCGGTCTCGGGTTTGTCGGGTTTGCCGAGGAAGTGCGCGCGCAGGAGGCCGAACTGGGCTTCCGGTTCGACTACATCGTGGTGTGCTCGGTCACGGGCAGTACGCAGGCCGGCATGGTGGTGGGCTTTGCGGCCGATGGCCGGGCAGACCGCGTGATCGGCATCGACGCATCGGCCAAGCCGGCGCAGACCCGCGCGCAGATCCTGCGCATCGCCAGACATACGGCGGGGCTGGTCGAACTCGATCGCGACATTGCCGATGCCGATGTGGTGCTCGACACGCGCTACGGCGGACCGGAATACGGCCTGCCGTCGGAAGGCACGCTCGAGGCCATCCGCACCTGCGCGCGGTATGAGGGCGTGATGACCGATCCCGTCTACGAAGGCAAGTCGATGCACGGCATGATCGACATGGTGCGGCGGGGCGAATTCCCGGCCGGTTCGCGCGTGCTCTACGCCCATCTGGGCGGCGCGCCGGCATTGAGCGCGTATAGCTTCCTGTTCCGCAACGGCTGAGCGGCGCGCCTCAGCGCAGCAGGTCTTCCACGCGCTGGCGGCACAGCCGCACAAACTGTTGGGCCGCCGTGGATTGCCCCTGGCCGGGGTGAAACGCCAGGACGGCCCGGAAGCGCACCGCGCCGGCAAACGGCACGCTGCGCAGCCCCAGCGCCGTGTAGGTGCGCGCCACCAGCGGGTTGGTGATGGCCAGCCCGACGCCGGCCAGCACCAGCGCGCATTGCGTATGGCTGTATGGCGTGGTGGCGACGAACCGTGCCATGTGGCCGTGCTCGGCAAAGGCGGATTGCAGTTGCCGCTGGGCCGGGTCGGCCGCATCCAGCCCGATCAGCGGGGCATCGGCCAGGTCTGCCACCCCGATGCGGCCGCGCCCGGCAAACGGATGCGTCGCGGGCACGATGCAGACCGCCGGAATGGCGTAGAACTCCGAGGCGGTCAGTCCGCTGGTGTCCACTTCATCGCCCATGAAGGCCAGGTCGAGCTCGCGCTGCAGCAGCCGTTCGCGCAGGCCGCGCGAGCTGTCCACCTCCAGCCGGCAATGGCTGCGCGGATAGCTGTGGGTGAAGTTGGCCACCGCCAGCGGCATCACGCTGGCGGCCATCGCGTGCAGGGCGCCCACGCGCAACACGGTGTCCTCGTGCGAGCGCAGCAGGTCGATCTTGCGCTGCACGGCGTCCAGGCCCACGTAGACGCGCTCGACTTCGTCCATCAGCGCGGCCGCCTCGGCGGTCGGGACCATGCGTCCCTTGCTGCGGTCGAACAGCCTGAGCCGCGCCGATTTTTCCAGTTGCAGCACGATCTGGGTCACCGCTGGCTGGCTGATATGCAGCGCCTCGGCGGCCCGGCGCGCCGAACCCAGTCGCATGACCATGCGGAACACCTCGATCTGCCGCGCGCTGACGGTCGGCCCGGCGTCCCCGGCATCCCCGGCTATCTTGTCCATCCTCATCCTATAAGTTTGGCTTATCAAAAACGCCGGATGGCTTGCGTCGCGGGGGCGCGTCTGCCCGTAGACTCGCCATCATGCCATTCCAGTCCGTCGCCATGTCCCACATCCATCCGCCCGGCGTTGTGCCGACCGTCAATCCCGCATTGCATGCCTTGCGATGCGTGACCTGCGCCGAGGTCTACCCGGTCTCCGACCTGCCGGAAGGCTGCCCGGCCTGCGCCGCCCACGGCCGGCCAAGCAGCCTCGAAGCGGTCTACGCGGGTGGCGACGGCACCCCGGCGCTCGATTTTGCACCAAAAAGCCAGGGTTATCGCTGGGGGCACTGGATGCCGTATCTGGACGGCGTGACGCTGGGCGAGGGCGCCACACCCTGCCTGCCCGTTCCGTCGCTGGCCGCGCTGGCCGGCGTGGCGGCGATGTGGATCAAGAACGAGGGCGCCAACCCGACCGGTTCGCACAAGGACCGCATGTCGGCCCAGGCGGTGAGCCGGGCGCTGGCGTCCGGCGCGCGCGATGTGGTGCTGGCGTCCAGCGGCAACGCGGCGGTATCCGCCGCGGCCTATTGCGCCGCCGCCGGGCTGGCGTGCGAGGTGGCCACCTATCGCGACCTGCCGGCCGTGTTCGACGTGGCCCTGCGCCACTACGGCGCGCGCCGCGTGATTTGCGAGACCGGGCATGCGCGCTGGGAACACGTGCGGCGCCGCGTTCGTGACGAAGGCGCCTTCGCGCTGACGAACTACAGCCTGCCGGCCGTCGGCAGTCCCGTGTTTGGCGTGGAAGGCTACCGGGCCGTCGCGCTCGAATGGGTTCACCAGGGTTGCCTGCCCGACCACGTGATGGTGCCCACCGCCCGCGGCGACCTGCTGTGGGGCCTCTATAGCGCGCTGCGCGACCTCGTGCGGATGGGACACCTGGGCCGCGTGCCAAAGCTGTGGGCCGTGGAGCCGTTCCCTCGCCTGGCCCGCGTGCTGGCCGGGGCGTCGCAGCAGGCCGATTTTGCGGGCGCAACGCGGCAGTTTTCCACGGCCGGGTCCACCGTCACCGCCCAGCAGGTGCATGCGGTGACGCGATCGGGCGGCGGCGCGGTGGTCGTGGACGACGACGCCGCACGCGCGGGCACCGGCCAGCTGGCCGCCGCCGGATTCTGGGTCGAACTTTGCGCCGGGGCGGGGCTGGCTGCCGCCCGGATGCTGCGCGCCGATGGCCGTATCGCGCCATCGGAAACCGTTCTGCTCATGCTGACCGCGCGCGGCGACCGCGACCCGGCACAAATCACAAACTAGCGCCTCGGAGGAACCCATGACATTGCGTTACCTGACCGCCATCTTTTCCGTCGGCCTGGCGGCGGCCCAAGTGCCCGTGGCGCATGCCGCCGGCTATCCCGACAAGCCGGTCCGCCTGATCGTGCCCTGGGCGGCCGGCGGCAGCACCGATGCGCTGGCGCGCGCCGTGGCGCAACGGATGAGCGAATCGATGGGCCAGCCGGTGGTGGTCGAAAACCGCGCGGGCGCATCGGGCCGCATCGGCGCCGAGGCGGTGGCCAAGGCCGCGCCCGACGGCTACACGCTCGGGGTGATCGAGCTGGCCCATACCGTGGCGCCATCGGTGTTTCGCCAGATGTCCTACGATGTGCTGCGCGATTTCGCGCCGGTCTCGCTGCTGGGCGAATCGCCGCTGGTGCTGTTTGCGGACAGTACGCGCTACCGGCCCGGCGACATCCAGCGATTCCTGTCCGATGCCCGCCAGTCCGGCAAGCCGATCCAACTGGCCACCAGCGGCAGCGGCACGATCAGCCATCTGGCGGCCAAAATGCTGGAGGCACAGGCGGCCATTCCCGTCGATGCCGTGCCGTATCGCGGATCGGCCCCGGCGCTCACCGATGTCTCGGCCCAACTGGTTTCTGGCCATTTTGCGACGCTGGCGAGCGGCAGCAGTCTGCTTGGCGGCGGCAAGATCACGGCACTGATGGTGACAGGGCCATCGCGGCTCGCCGCGCTGCCGAATGTGCCGACATCGACCGAGGCGAAACTGCCGGGCATGCAGGTGGGTCAGTGGTGGGCGTTGGTGGCGCCGGCGCGCACGCCGACGGCGGTGGTGGTACGGCTGAACGACGCAGTGCGGGCGGCGCTGGCCAATCCGCAGACCAGGGCGCGTCTGGATAGCCAGGGCATCGACCTCAAGGCATCCACGCCGGCGCAACTGGGCGACCGGCTGCGCGGCGAGGTGGACCGCTGGGGGCAACTGGTGAAACAGGCGGGAATCCAGCCGGAATAGGCCAGGGAATCAATTCCGGTACTGCTGCGCGTGCAGGTAGGCATCGCGCGACGGCAGCAGGTGGCTGGCGCACAGCGCCACCAGCCCATCGATATCGCCGGCCTTGAGGGCCTCGATCATCCGCCAGTGTTCCAGGCGGGCGCGTTCGCGGTATTCGGGCGAGACCAGCGAGGCAAAGCGGATGGGATGGGTCTGCCGCGCGAATTCGGCAATGGCCTTTTGCAGCGTCTGGTTGCTGCACAGGCTGAACAGTTCGCGGTGGAACGCCACGTTGACGCGAAACACCGTGCGTGCGTCGCCGGCTGCCACGGCGGTGTCGTGCTGCTGCTGGATGGCGATCAGCGTGTCCAGGTGCGCCGGCACGCGCTCCATGTCGATGCGCCGGGCGGCTTCGGTCTCCAGCATGCCGCGCACGTCGTACAGTTCGGTCACTTCCTGCGCCGAGAAAGCGCGCACCACCGCGCCGATGTTCTTGCGGCGCTCCACGAGCCCCAGGCGGTCCAGCGCGGCCAGTGCATCCCTGACCACGTGCCGCTTGGCCGCGAAGCGCGCCATCAGATCGTCCTCGACCAGGCGCTCGCGGGGATGCAGCCGGCCAAAGACGATGTCTTCCTCGAGCGTGGCAACCATCGCCTCCAGCGGGTCCTGGGCGATGGAGGCGGCGTCGGCGGCGGGGCTGGGCGTGCTGGAACCGGGCATCAGGGGCATCGCACCGGGGCTGGGCCGCGGCGCTTGGTGGCGAGTTGGAACAAAGCCGGCATTCTGACCGATTTTCCTGTCCATGGCGCCTGTCCCGCCGCAGGTCAGGCGCGGTGGCCCGGCACCTTGCCGCGGGTCTCGGCCGCGCGCAGGAAGTCGAAGTCCACCCCCTGGTCCGCCTGGTTGACCGCGGTGAGAAACAGCTTGCGATAGCCACGGTCGGCGGTGGGTTCCACCACCGGCGTTTCCTGCGCGCGGCGCGCCAGTTCGTCGTCGCCGACATGCAGTGTCAGGTCGCGTCGCGCCACCGACAGGCTGATGCGGTCGCCATTGCGCACGTAGGCCAGCGGCCCGCCAATCGCCGATTCGGGCGTCACGTGCAGCACGATGGTGCCGAATGCCGTGCCGCTCATGCGGCCATCCGAAATACGCACGATGTCCTTCACGCCGGCGCGGGCCAGCTTGCGCGGAATCGGGATATAGCCCGCCTCGGGCATGCCCGGCGCGCCTTTGGGGCCGATGTTCTTGAGCACCAGGATGTCGTCGGCCGTCACGTCCAGGTCGTCGCTGTCGATGCGGTTGGCCAGGTCGGCGGCGTTCTCGAACACCACGGCGCGTCCCTCGTGCTCCATCAGCTTCGGGTGTGCGGCCGACTGCTTGATGATGGCGCCGCCCGGGGCCAGGTTGCCGCGCAGCACGGCAATGCCCCCCTGCGGGTAGATCGGGTTGTCGCGCGTGCGCACCACGTCCTGCCTGAAGCCGGGGCCGGCACGCTCGATTTCCTCGCCCAGCGTGCGGCCGGTGACGGTCAGCGCGTCCAGGTGCAGCAGCGGCTTCAGCTCGCGCAGCAGCGTGGCCATGCCGCCCGCGTGGTGGAAGTCTTCCATGTAGTGGTCGCCGGACGGCTTGAGGTCCAGCAGCACGGGCGTGTCGCGCCCCATGCGGTCCAGTTCGGCCAGGTCGATGTCATAGCCCATGCGGCCCGCGATGGCGGCCAGGTGAACGATGCCGTTCGTCGAACCGCCAATCGCCAGCAGCACGCGCATGGCGTTCTCGAAGGCAGCCGGCGTCAGGATCTTGTCGATGGTCAGGCGCTCGCGCGCAATGCGCACGGCCTCCGTGCCGGTCTGCTCGGCCACGCGGATGCGGTCGGCGGTCACGGCCGGCGGCGAGGCGCCACCGGGCACGGTCATGCCCAGCGCCTCGGCCATACAGGCCATGGTGCTGGCCGTGCCCATCACGGAGCAGGTGCCCACGCTGGCCACCAGCTGGTTGTTGACGTCGGCAATCTCCTCGGCGTCGATCTCTTCCGCGCGGAACTTGCCCCAGTAGCGGCGGCAGTCGGTGCAGGCGCCCACGCGCTCGCTGCGGCGCGATCCGGTCAGCATCGAACCCGTGATGAGCTGGATGGCCGGGATGCCGGCCGACGCCGCGCCCATCAACTGCGCGGGCACGGTCTTGTCGCAGCCGCCAATCAGGACCACAGCATCCATCGGCTGCGCGCGGATCATTTCCTCGGTGTCCATCGACATGAGGTTGCGCAGGTACATGCTGGTGGGCGCCGAAAAGCTCTCGTGGATCGAGATCGTCGGAAAGTCCATCGGCAGGCCGCCGGCCAGCATGATGCCGCGCTTGACAGCTTCGATCAGCTGCGGCGCGTTGCCGTGGCAGGGGTTGTACGCACTGCCCGTGTTGACGATGCCGATGACGGGGCGGTCCAGCGCGCCGTCGGTATAGCCCGCGCCCTTGATGAACGCCTTGCGCAGGAACAGCGAGAAGCCTCGGTCTCCGTAGTTCGTCAGGCCCTGGGAGATGCCGGCGGCGGCGTCGGCCGGTGCAATGTCGTGGCGCGGGGCGGCGCCTTTCGGGTTCTGGCCGTCGTGGGACATGGTCGGATACGGTGTGCCGGGGCGCGACGCCCCTCGATGATGTGGGGCCTAAGGATAGTCGAGCCGTGCCCGACTGTCGTCGGTGTTATCACCTAGATTATTAATAATCTGATCCGCTGGAGCGAGGTGGCGCCAGACCGGGGATGCCGCGCGGCTAGACCGCCAGCATGACCCCCAGCACCACGGCCAGCAGCGCGAGATAGGTCATGGCGTGCACACGGTCGGGGATGCGTCCGATCCAGCGCGCCGCCAGCCGGATGCCTGCCCAGGAACCGGTCGCCAGCACGGCGAAGGCCAGAAGGTCCACATAGCCGGCGTGGCCCGGGCCCAGCGTCGCGCCCTGCCGCCAGGCCAGGGCCACGTAGGTGGCGGTGGCGGCCAGTGCCATCGGCAAGGACAGCGGATTGGCCATGGCCGTGGCCTGCGTCATGGTGGCGCCGCGCCGGCGCATCAGCGGTACGGTCATGACGCTGCCGCCGACGCCCAGGAACGCGGCGATGGTGCCAATGCCCAGGCCGACCGCCGCCGTGGTGGCCGCGCGCATCGGCGCCGATGCCGGGGGGCGCGCATGCATGAAGCCGGGGCGCAGCGCACTGTCGAGGATGGTCAGGGCCAGGTAGGCGATAAAGGCCCAGCGCACCCAGTCGCCGCTGAGCCAGCTGGCGGCGGCCGCGCCCGCGACAGCGCCCGCCGCGATATAGCCGCCCATCGCACGGGCCTGCGGCCAGTCCACATTGCCGGCGCGATGGTGGCGCCAGGTGGCCAGCGAGGCGCCGAAGATCATGACGCACGACGAGGTGGCCACGGCGATCTGCATGGCCGACTGCGCCACGGGGCTGCCGGCGTCGTGCGTCATCGTGAGCAGCGTGTACAGCAGCGGCACCACCACAAAGCCGCCGCCAAAGCCAAACAGCACGGTTGTGACACCGGCCAGAGCGCCACAGACCCCCAGCATCGCGTACATGGACATCGTCGAAGATTGAATTTCGTGCAGGCATGAAGCGATACGATAGGGCCCGGCTGCTTGGCTGACTTGCGAAGGTTGGTCAATAATCGTCGAAATTCTGCCAACCGCGCGACGCCGGGACGTCGCTGCCATGTTGTCCAGCAGGAATAGAATTCTGCAAAACCGCCGAAAGAATCTTGCAAATGCGGCAAAAATCGCCCGGAGACCCGCGCCGGGCATAGGGTTTGCAAAATTCTCGTCGCTTTCACGGGCAGTTCAAATTGCCCTGACTAGGTCGAGAAAAATCCCGAATAACGCGCCGTCTGGAGCGTCGCTAACTCCGGCAACAATTGCGCGTTTGTGCCTCGCTTCCAGGATGTCTCAAGTATAGGAAACAAGGTCGAAATTAGACCGGTATGTGCGCCTTTCAGAACCCACCGACCCTGTATCTGTCTAGCCGCCCCTGAAGCCATTTTGGGCATGGACCTAGGCCTGACCAGAACCTGCCAGACACTGGGTCTATATACAACGTCGGGCGCTTAGATTGCGCGGGAGTGCACTTTACAACACAATTCGGCGGAGGAGGTTTCGGAGGTGCAGGGGTCTGAAGGTCTGCTATCGACAGAGAGTGCTCGTCCATCAGTCCGAGGATTGTCTGAAGGACCGAGCTTCGTTCTTGGTCACGACGCTTAATCTCCCGATTCACTGAACGCAACTGTGCAAGCACTGCTTTCGATGTGCGAATCTGGCCGGTCGCGGGTTTCGAAGCAGTCATTGCCTCTCCCAATCCGAGTGTTCGGATGCGTAATAAGCCTGAAATGACTTCATCGGGAAGTATCCGACCCCTGGAAAATGCCAAGAGGTGAGCACACTATAGGACGAAAATGGCTCGAGCAGAACCGACGGCCGAGCGTCAGCAGACGCTCGGCACAGCGGTCGCGGATGGAAGGAGGGAGTTAAGGAGTCTGTTTCAGGTTTCGCAGTATGAGAGCAAGGATTGACGGGTTTGCCTGCGAAAGCATCCGGGTATCTGCGGAATAGCCGTACCGTTGATGCAACGCGAGAGCGATTGCACACGACCTCGAATAGCCTCCTTCGCAATGCACTACAACGGTCAGGACTCCACTTGGCAGTGCCTTAACGAACTCCCGGATTGACGTCGCGTGTTCCGACCCAAAAGCGTCCGGCAGTTTCTCCTTCGCGCGAGCCGAGAGGTCAGTACTCATAAAATCGACGTCCGCAAAGCTCAACCGCAGAACTTGCTTGAATCCATCCAGATTGGCCGGCGGTCTCCCTGGCGCAGTCACTGAGATGACCGCCACTGATTCCAATCGCGGCAACTTCTCAGCGACATTCCTCGACACCGCCAAAACCTGCCTCGTCCCATCCCTTGGCGGCTTGTAAAGCTTGTCGATGGCATCTTTCAACTGTAGCGGCACGCGTCATCCTCCCTGGTAGCTCGCTCAGCCCTGCAACAGAGCAGCCAGTCTCCCGATAAGCCAATCCAGCTCATCTTCCGAACACCATCCCTTCTGCGACACAGATATTTGCACCCTGCGAAGCGTCTGCTCCCTCGACTGCTCGGGATGTGCCACCTCATCCTTCTGCGCAACACGCAACAGCTGCCGCGCCAAGTCCTCACAGATATCCCAACGCTCCCAGCGCTCTTCGTCGGTCTGACCGGCGACATATCGCCCGCCAATCTCCCGAACCGCGATTTTCGGCTGAACGCCTGTCACCACCGGAGGAACGGTGATGCGCGGGAAGTCCTCTGGCACGTCACTGAGGTTCATGTTTGGTCTCCTGCTTCTTGGGGCGTGGCTTGCTCGCACGTTGGCGAAGCTCTGCATCCCTGGTCATCATCAATGGATTGATTGTCGCGGCGGGTCCAATCGTGCTGAACCATTCCTGCCGGCCAAGCGCGCGAACAACGCAGACGAGCGTGTGCAATGACGAGCCGTTACCCAGCTCGAGATTCCGCAATGCGCGTGTGCTGACGCCGGCGCGCTCCGCCAGGACGGCTTGCTCCAGGTTGCGGTTGATGCGTAGTCGCCGGAGGGCGGACCCAATCTCGAACTCGAGTTCTTCCGGCGTGTACGAACGAGTCGGGTCTATGTGCCCCATGTCATTACCTCGGGGCGCACATATGTCGCTGCAACTACAGGTGCATTTCTGCCGCTACGAGCCTGTTCCAACTCACTACAGGCAACTTCTTGCCGGCTGAACCGTGAGGGGAGGGTGGCTCGTTTCGGCATGTTCGTCCGCGCTATTCAGGCTTTGTGGCGTGGTACTTCGCCATGGCTCTGAGCGCAGCTACGAAGTAAGTCTTCCCCGTGGCGGTGACATCATCGATTGCGCAAGTCACTTCGTCGCGGGTGACAGTAAAGCTTGCGCCGTGCGTCTGGGCGTATTCGAGGACGGCCAAGCGGCTCGTCGAGTCGCAAGGCGTCAGCTGTACGTGGGCGTTGTTCATCGAGTAGACCCGGAGACTGCCTCTGCTGGGGTCGTACGCGGCGAAGGCCTTTGCGGGGTCGCCGATGATTTCGAGCCCATCTGTTGTGCAGAGCTGGTACATCAGCTCCAGCTCGGTCATGTTGTCGATGGTTTTGCCGAAGCTGTACCGGGTATGGGTTGTCGCCGCTCCCTCAGGCCACTCTTCTAGCAGCGCGGCCAAGCCTTTACGTATGTGTTCCATTTCCATCTCAGGTCTCCGCAGACCAGGGTGTCGTTTCGCCTCGGCGCCGGCGCAAAACGGTTCGTCGCGAAACTCCGCAATAGTGCGATTTTAGGATATGCAAATTTAACACTATACGGGTTTTTGTCGCAAGCTACTGGGTTCACTACCCGTCACGCCGGCAATGAGAACTTCCATTCCTGAGGAGGAGTACGCCCTTTTGCTCAACGCTCTTCGGGCGGAACGTGAGGCCAGAGAGGTGACGCAAGTCGAGCTCGCGGTCCGGATGGGAGTTGATCAGAACTTCATTAGCAAGTGCGAGCGGGGAGGGCGCCGACTCGATGTGCTGGAATTCCGGAAGTGGTGTATGGCGTTGGGCACGACGATTGTCGACGTCTTAGCTCGCGTCGAAGTGCAACTTTCTGAGTTCGAGGCTGCACTGGAAACTACACGGACGGTCCAGAAGAAGCTCGCCCGCAAGGCCAAGTCGACCAAGTAGGCGGCGTCTTTCCTCCGCGCGACCATCGCCCGGCCCCTTTGTTCGCTAATCGCACCGATTTCGCGGACGTCGTCGAAAGAATTGCGTCGACAAATCTCGCTCGCTAGCAGCCTAATTTCCTTCCAGCTTCTCCCGCGCTGAGCATTTCCCGTCCTCCCGGCCCACTTCGGTGTCCGTTATCTACTCCATTTCGCACTATACCCACCGCAGCCCAATCGGCGCTGCGTGAGCGCTTCGCCTGGAGCGCTCACGATCTGAGTTTTATGCAGGAGTGGAAATGTACGTTTATAAGGTATTGCGAGGCCTGAAGTTGCTAGAGGAAAAGCCGGACCCGTTCACCTACGACGTCGACCCGGTGACGGCCACGGACAGGTCCAACGTCGAGCTTGTCACGAGCCTTGATACTGACACGGGCACGCACCCGAATCTTCGGCCGGAGTACCTGTGCGATGCGCTGTACACGTACGAGCAGTGCTTCGAATACAAGCTCACCTACGGCGATTTTCTCGAATGGGATGCCGCGCTTGCCCGCCTCGTTGGCTATGACCAGAAGAACGAAGACAACAATGCTCCGGGCGGCCCGTTCTACGAGATTCTCCATCGAAGCTTTGGGTGCTCTCCGGTCGGTCCTGCTGTAGCGAAGAAGCTGATTGCGGATTTCGACGCTTGGGAGGCCCGCGCACGGGAGTTCGAGGACGAGCCACTCTTCTACTTGTCATTCTGGTGGGCCCGCTGCGCATTTGGGCACGTCCTGCATGACGGACTGCTGTATCGCGACGTCGACTGGCGAATCCCGTAAGCGCTACCAACACCTCTCGAGCGCAGCCAGTTGCTGCGCTCATCTCCCTCACCGGCACGTCAAATCATGACGTCGCTACGAACCTACACTCATATACAGGCGTCGCGCCTGTGCGAGCCAGCACGTCGCTTGGTTTGCGATCCAACAACGCGAAACGAATGAACGATTTTGATAACGGTGTGAATGCCGTAGGGCAATTTGACCTTTTCGCGCGATTCTGGCGCAAGCCGGAGATGCTGGAAGGGCTGCTTCTCTACGCTGGTGCATTGACATGCCCTGTAGCCGCCTCGGACTTGGCCAACCTGCCGCAGGATTTCTCGCCGGCGACCATCTCCTTCGAAAGCATGGAGCTCGGTGCGCACCCGATCATTGTGATTAGATTGTCCGTTGGCGACCTAGAGATTCGCTGGCTTGCCGATGCGAAGTGCTCAGACATCTGGGACTTCATCTATATGTGGAGACACAATAAGGTTTTGCCCATCGTGCTTGGCGTTGAGCAAAGCAGCGAATGGGTCTATCGATTCTATTTTCCTGAGATGCCTGACATTGCGCTGACGCCTGGCGAATTCGTGGAAACACGAAAAGTCTGGGGTGAGACCGAGCCGTGGGGAACCATGGTGGAGTATGTCAAGAGTCATCCGAATGCGTACCCACTGCTGTCTAGCCGCGTGCCTCCGTTGCCACGGCCAGACGACTTCAAGGGGCTCAAAGTCGTACTCTCGCCTGCGGGGTTCTGAGTTGGCGCATTAGCGAGTGGCTCGAAGTGAGGCGAGGGCTGTGGTCCTCGCCCGCTGGCTAGCCTTGCTTCAGGCGGCACGAATGCGTTGATGGGCGTGCCTATACTGGGCATGCAACAGCCCTCGACCATTTATCTCGATGCTCACGACCTTGCGTCCATTTTCAAGGTCAGTCCGGCCACCATCCTCCGACGTGTCCGGAGCCAGTCCCATTCCTTGCCAGCGCCCGCGCATCTCGGCCCGCGCTTTCCGCTTCGGTGGAGGCGAGCCGACGTCGATGCATGGCTGACTGAGCAAAGCGTTTCTTGAAGCCGGACGACTCAGAGGGGTGCTTCACCGAGAAACTTCACAAGTTAGAGTTTTTCCTCTAATCCGGAAATCTCTGCTCGTTCCAAACCAGTTTTTTCGCTTGGCGACGAGGCGCCTCAAGAAGAGCGCATCGGGCCTCTTTCCCCCACGAAATTCACGCCTTAAGATGCGGCCATCGCAGCAGAAAACACTCTGCATCCGGGTGATTCCGGGTCATGTCAGATGCAGGAGTTTTGGCGCTATACGGATTGCAGATCGCAGATATCCACGACGGTGCAGGACACCTCGAGGACCTCATCTGCCGCGTTCAACTTGAGCGCGCAATCCTTGTCATAACTTCAGTAGGACATCAGATATGAAGGCTAATTTCACCAAGGCAACCAAGACAAATCGAGTATCGATTGGCAGCCTGTACCAACTTGAGTTGTTGCGCGAGGAGTTCGCTGGCGCGGGCCAACTGGAAGGGAACCTTCCCGTACTTTCTTGCCTTGTCCCCCAGGAACACGTGCGCCTGTTCGGTGCGGGAAACATGGAGACCTGCGTCGGCTATGGACGCTTCGAACTGGATGACGGCCATCAACTCCAAACCATCCAGATTCAGATTGGTCGTGCAATGTTCGCTTGGACAGCCGACATGGACGACGAAGTTGTGTGGGGTGCTATCGACGTCTGGCGGTCGGTAGGCCAGCTTCCATTGATGCTTCGTCTAGAGAAGGGAAATATTTGGCAAACGCTGTGCGCGGTACTGAGGGCGCCAACCGGTGCTCTCGGAAACGACATTTACCGGGGCGAAGCCGATTCACGGTCTACGTCTGAGAGGGTCTCCCAGTTGTTTGAGCTTGTCTCGAGCGGACGGATGGATGGCCAAGCGAAGCCTCTCATCCCTGGTGTGCCGTTGCGACATGTCTTCGTGAACGCTCTGCTAACGAACCAAAAGCAACTTGTCGATGTGTCTGCGCTGGTGCCTCCGGGCAAGAGGGCATACGGTTTGTAACTCCAGACGGCGCGGCCATTTCGGCCGCGCTTTTTTGCTCTACGGACGCGTGTTCCGCTCAGGCTGCGGGGAATGTTTACCCGCGGCGAAGCTGCATTGCCAGACTCCGCCGACACGGGCCTCATCCTGGTTGCCCTAGGCACCTCGGTGGCTTGCAAGCGAGCAGAGCCGCGCTACCGCCGACCGCCCAGGAAAGCAAGCCAATCCGACGCATAAGCGCATTGCATTGGCTCCGGGTCGTCTTTGATAACTGGACATCCCGAAAACTCAATGCGCTTGCGGAAGAATGTCGCTGCCGGCTCAGGGATCTCCGAAAGACGGACGTACTTGGTGTCTCCCGATTGGTGAATGGGAACACTCACAGCCTCAGGTCGTTGGGGCAACTCTTCGGCTCCTGTTAGTCCTACGGCCAGCGCACGCGCAACCAGGTCGAAGACCGACGCCGCGTAGCGGGGATAGGCATGCAGTGTGCGCTTCTCCCCGTCGCCAAACGGCGGCTCGCTCAATTGCACGACGTAGTCGGACACGGCGCTACGCTCAAGCCTCCCTATGTAGGCAATGGCAATCTTCTT